>NZ_CP139195.1:0-2400000 GCF_034057115.1 Pseudomonas sp. AN-1
TGAGTCCTGCAACGGAAAAAGGCCGATAACAATCATGATCCCCGTGATCGATTGAGCGCTTGGCCCCCGCTGCGCGAACTACAGAGTGGCCCGGGCGGCAACGCCCAACGAAGGCCGGATATACGAATGCAACCGCACTGACGACAGGGTTGGAAAGGCTTTACTCACTACTTGTGGGGATAGTCCATATACGCCATGTTAGGTGGCGTTGAGTTACGCGAATAGCTTGGCAATTGCCCCACCTTTACGAATGGCTCTTTCTTGAGCCGTTTCGTTAAAATCAGAACGGATATTTACTTTGGCATCTGCCTGCAAAAGAGTTTCTGCAATAGTGCAATTTTCCTTGCTAACCGCGACATGCAGTGGGGTTTCGCCCATATCGCCGATGGCATTAGGGTTTGCTCCTGCCTCAAGAAGTACTTTGACGGCGTAGGCATCATTGCGCCACACCATGACATGAAGCGGGGTGTCGCCATCGCAGTCAGTGCTGGAGATAGACACAGCCTTTTCACCCATTTCGGCTGGGAAAAGCACGTCTGATGTTGAGGCTAGAATTTCCTCCAGCGTGGCGCGATGTTTTGGTTTGCGGCCCATAGACACCTAACTATAAATAGACACCATCTGGTGCATAACACCCCAGACGGGATTGGTGGATAACATTCCTTGTCATTTCTGCTTTCCCTGCCTACGCTGCGGGTTCCGCGGTCAGGATGACCGCTTCGGGGAGTTATACACCATGGATGGCAAGCCCAGGCTGCTCGACCAGATGCGTGAGCGGATTCGCGTCAAACACTACTCCATTCGCACCGAGAAGGTCTATTGCGAGTGGGTGAAGCAGTTCATCCGTTTCCACCAGTACCGCCATCCCATGGAGATGGGCGCTCCGGAAGTGGAGGTGTTTCTGACCGATCTGGCCGTGCTGAGTCCGCTGGATCGTCCCTGAGCCCGCTCACCCGCACTTGCTGTGCCCGCAGTTCAGGCAGGTGGCGCAGCCTTCCAGCTTGACCACCGCCTGGGTGTGGCAGTGGCCGCAGAGTTGCGCGCCGGGGGGGAAGCCTTCGCCGGGTTCCAGCGCGGCGGCGCCCTGGCTGGCTTCCCAGGCGGCGCGGCGTTCGGCCAGGTAGCGCTGCTGCGCCGCGTCCGGGGTCTGCTCGCGGAGCATGCCGATGGCGATCAGGTGGCGCTCCAGCACTGCGCCGATCTCGGCGACTATCGACGGCATGTACACGCCGCCCTTCTTCAGGTAGCCGCCGCGCGGGTCGAACACCGCCTTGAGTTCCTCGACCAGGAAGGTGCAGTCGCCGCCCTTGCGCAGCACCGCGGACATTATGCGGGTGAGGGCGACTATCCATTGGAAGTGGTCCATGTTCTTCGAGTTGATGAAGATCTCGAAGGGCCGGCGCTGCTCGAAGGGCGTGCCGGCGTTGAGCAGGATGTCGTTGATGGTCACGTAGAGGGCGTGCTCGAACAGCGGCGACTTGATCTTGTAGGTGGTGCCGGTCAGCACTTCCGGGCGCTGCAGGCTTTCGTCGAGCTGCACCGGGGCTCCGGGCGTTTCGGCGGGGCGCTGGCCTTGGGCGACCACCTGGAAGCTCTTGATGCGCTGGTCGATCTTCACGGTCATGGGCGTTCTCCCGGAGTGGGCATCCGCTGCGCGCGGCGCACCCTGCGGAGGGGTCAATACTTGCCGTAATAGCCTTCCTTGAGCGCGTCGAACAGGTTGGCGGCGGTGTTCACCTCGCCGTCGTACTCGACCAGCTCGTTGCCGCGCAGCTCCACCACGCTGCCGTCCTCCAGCTCGAAGCGGTACAGGGTGTTCGCGAGGTCCGTCTCGCGCACCAGCACGCCCTGGAAGGCGGCGGGGTTGAAGCGGAAGGTGGTGCAGCCCTTGAGGCCCTGGCGCCAGGCGTAGCGGTAGATGTCCTTGAACGCCTCGAAGGGGTAGTCGCTGGGCACGTTGGCGGTCTTGGAGATCGACGAGTCGACCCACTTCTGCGCCGCGGCCTGCATGTCGACGTGCTGGGTCGGGCCGATGTCGTCGGCGCCGACGAACCACTCCGGCAGGCCGCGGTCCGGGTCGGCCTGTGGATCGACCAGCGCGCGGTAGGCCAGCAGTTCGTAGCTGAGCACCTCGACCTGTTCCTTGGCCTTGCGCCCGGGGCGCACCAGGTTGCGCACGTAGCGGTGGGCGAAGCTCGGTTCGATGCCGTTGGAGGCGTTGTTGGCCAGGCTCAGGCTGATGGTGCCGGTGGGCGCGATGGAGCTGTGGTGGGTGAAGCGCGCGCCGGTTTCGGCCAGCGCGGCGACCAGTTCGGGGGCGATCTCGGCGAGGCGCTGCATGTAGCGTGAGTAGCGTGCGTGCAGCACACGGCCCGGCAGCCTGTCGCCCAGCCGGTAGCCGTCGCTGGCCAGCTCCGGGCGCTGGCGCAGCATCTGCGCGGTGACCTCGAACTCCTGCGCCAGCAGCGGCGCCGGGCCTTTCTCCCTGGCCAGCTCCAGCGCCGTCTGCCAGCCGACCAGGGCCAGTTCGCGGGCCACGTCCTCGGTGAAGCGGCAGGCCTCGGCGCTGCCGTAGCGCAGGCGCAGCATGGCCAGCGCCGAGCCGAGGCCGAGGAAGCCCATGCCGTGGCGGCGCTTGGCGAGGATCTCGCGGCGCTGCGTCTCCAGCGGCAGGTTGGCGAGTTCCACCACGTCGTCGAGCAGGCGGGTGAAGATGGCCACCACCTGGCGGAAGCGCTCCCAGTCGAAGCGCGCGTCGATGCCGAACGGCGCCTCGACGAAGCGGGTGAGGTTGACCGAGCCGAGCAGACAGGCGCCGTAGGGCGGCAGGGGCTGCTCGCCGCACGGGTTGGTCGCGCGGATCTCCTCGCACCACCAGTTGTTGTTGAGCTGGTTGACCCGGTCGACGAGGATGAAGCCGGGCTCGGCATAGTCGTAGGTGGAGGCCATCAGCATGTCCCACAGGTGGCGGGCGCGCACCTTGCCGTAGACCCGGCAGGCCACCTTGCCGTCCTCGCGCACCCGGTAGCCCTCGCGCAGCGGCCAGTCGCGCCAGAGCACCTGGTCGGGGTTGGCCAGGTCCAGCCGGTCGACCTCGCGCGGGTGCAGCGGGAACACCAGCGGCCAGTCGGCGTCGTTCTCCACCGCCTGCATGAAGTCGTCGCCGATCAGCAGGCTGAGGTTGAACTGGCGCAGACGGCCGTCCTCGCGCTTGGCGCGGATGAACTCGCGCACGTCCGGGTGGGCGATGTCGAAGGTGGCCATCTGCGCGCCGCGCCGCCCGCCGGCGGAGCTGACGGTGAAGCACATCCGGTCGAAGATATCCATGAACGACAGCGGCCCGCTGGTGCGCGCGCCGGCGCCGGCGACCAGCGCGCCGCGCGGGCGCAGGGTGGAGAACTCGTAGCCGATGCCGCAGTTGTGGATGACCATCAGGCCGTTCTCGCCTGCCAGATAGTTGTGATGCTGCTCGACGGTGAAGTCATGAAAGGTTTCGCCGATGTCCAGATTGCGGCGGATGCTCTCCACCGGACGCAGGATGCGCGCGAAGTCGATCAGTTCGCGCAGTTGCGGAAATCGCTGGCTCCAGCGATCGAGCCAGATACGGCTGACGATGTCCTTGCGGTGGTAGCCGTGATGGAAACCGAGCGTCTGCCGCTCCCGACAGTCGAGGCGTTCCGCTTCGGCGCTCAGCGCTGCGCCAAGTCGGACCGGCAGGCGATAGCGATCGTATTGCCCCGACTGGCTGGCCTGCTCGGTGATACGGCTGCGCTTGCTGCTGTCGGCCATGAACTCGGCGACCCTGGCGAGAAAGGCCGAATCGGAGATCTTCAGCAGCGCTCCCCCGCTGTCGCGGATGACATGACCGTTGTGGAGGTGTTCGCGGGGTTTGCGCCGCGAGATGCCTCCCGGCACGCCGAACAGTGCCAGCAGTCCTTGCAGTTGTGCGGCAAAGGCCTGGCTCTGCATGGCGATGGTCACGCTGCCCCGCTCGCGGCTGACCGTTCCGTCCGTGTCGATCAGGCCGGCCAGGAACGGCAGGAAGCTCCGTTCGGGGTGAGACATCACCCATGCCGGTACCCGCAGGGTGGCGCTTTTCGGGCCGACCTGCCCGTCGATCAGGTCAATGGCTCTGCTGGCCGCAAAGCTGGCCACGGTGTAGCTCCAGACCGGCGTGCCGTTCCGCGTGGTCGTGGAGGCTACCTGCGCCTGCGCTCCGCAGAAGGCCTGGAAGAAGGCGGCGTACCGCTCGACGACTTCACGCTCTGCGGCAAGGATCTTGAAAACCAGACGTCTGCCGGCAGCGCAGGCCCTTTCGAGCCATGCCCGGCGGCTTTTCCGGTAGCGGAAGCGTTTCTCGCTGCAACTGCCGTCGCCCAGATGGGCGCCGGCAAACCAGGCCTGCAGCGCATGGCTACGGTCGGCTTCCCAGGCGAAGCGGTGGTGGACCAGGGCATCGTGCGCGTCGATCTCGTCCGCCCGCACATAGATCAGCCGATCATGGCGGTAGACCAGCACCGGATGGTGGATCGAGGTCTTCAGGCTGGCTCCGTTCGAGACGATCTCGATGTTCTCCGAACGGGACACCCGGAGGGTCAGATGTCGCTCGATGGCGCGCATTTCGAAACGGCCGGCATTGCGATCAAAGCAGAGCATGCGCGCATGGCGCTCATCGGCCGCGCGCCGGGCCGACACCACGCCATGCTCGGTGACGACCCAGGTGTCCGGAGAGACGCAGCCGGCCTTGAGGGTCAGGCCGGCCTCGTGCAGCTTGCCGAGGATGTCGTCCATGGAGTCATGGATGCTGCCGGACACCGTGCAGTTGACGGTCGAGGTGGCCGGCCGCTGCTGCTGCGCGCCGGCGTTGGCGACGATGCGCCCGGCAGGGATGGCGCCATTCTGCAGCGCCCAGAGGAACTGCGCGTACCAGTGCTCGCGCTGCTCGGGCGCCTCCACCTCGGCGACGGCGCGGGCCACCCGCCGCCAGGTGGCGTCGAGGTCGGCGTCCACCGGCGTGCCGTCGGCTTCGACAAGGCGGTACTTCTGCGCCCAGATGTCCAGGGCTGCGGCCTGCAGGGGGATGGCGGTCGCGCGTGGCGGCGTTGTGCCTGCGTGCCTGGCCATGGCGCCGAACCTCCGGTCGAAGCAAGGATGCTTTCACCTTAGCTGCAGGCCCGCAGCTGCGCCCGGATGTCGGTCGCGCGGTCGTCGCCGGGCAGGCAGCGCCGGGCGTGCTAGCGTTCTTCCAGTCAGCCCTCCGCACAGGTGATCCGCCGTGGACGAGTCGAACATGATCAGCGCCGGTACCGAAAAGGCCGGCCAGCTCTGGCAACTGGTCGCCGACTACGGCGCCGCCTTCGCGGTGAAGATCCTCGCCGCCATTGCCTTCTGGGTGGTCGGCCGCTGGCTGATCGGGGTCGCCGTCGGCCTGGTGCAACGCTCCCTGGGCGCGCAGCGGGTCGATCCGACCGTGCTGCGCTACCTCGGCTCGTTCATCACCGTCACCCTCAACATCCTGCTGGTGATCGGCATCCTCGGCTATTTCGGGGTGCAGACCACCACCTTCGCCGCGCTGATCGCCGCGGTCGGCCTGGCCATCGGCATGGCCTGGTCGGGGCTGCTGGCCAACCTCGCCGCCGGCGGCTTCATCATCGTCCTGCGCCCGTTCAAGGTCGGCGACTTCGTCAGCGCCGGTGGCGTGACCGGCACGGTCACCGAGATCGGCCTGTTCGCCACGGCGATCACCACCCCGGACAACGTGCTGACCCTGGTGGGCAACAACAAGATCTTCGGCGACAACATCCTCAACTACACGGCCAACCCGTTCCGTCGCGTCGAGCTCAAGGCCCAGCTGGCCGGCGCCGCCGACTGGCACGCCGCGGCGGCGCTGCTCAAGCAGCGCATCGCCGCCATCGACAACGTGCTGGCCACGCCTGCGGTGGACGTGGAGATCCTCGAGTTCAACCTGGTCGGTCCGGTGCTGGCGGTGCGCCCGTACTGCCACAACGACCACTACTGGCAGGTCTACTTCGACACCAATCGCGTCATCAAGGACGCCCTCGGCGAGGCCGGCTTCCCGGCACCGATGCCGGCGCAGACAGTCATCGTGCAGCAGTCCGGCGGCCCGCTTTGACAGGGGAGCGGGGCGAACCTACGCTGCTGTGGCATCGACTCGAGGCATGAGTGGTCCGGTCTGGCGCGTGCGCGACCAGGCCGGTGCAGGGGGCGAGACGGTGTGGCTGGGCGGTTTCCGCGCTCGCTGCGGGACGCCCGTTCGCGCAATCCCTGGACGGTGCGTGCCCGCTGCGGCATGGCCCGCCCGACCCGCGACGAGGAGCACCCGATGAAACCCCTTCTGCTTGCCCTGCTGGCCGCGCTGCCCGCCACGGTGGCCCAGGCCGCCGACCCCGAGGTTCCCTATCCCGCCGGATACCGCTACTGGCAGCATGTCAAGAGCATGGTGATCGAGCAGGGGCACCCGCTGTACGAGTCCTTCGGCGGCATCCACCACATCTATGCCAATGCCGCCGCCCTGGAGGGCTACAAGGCCGGCAAGTTTCCGGACGGCGCGGTCATCGTGTTCGATCTGCTGGAGGCCAGGCGTGCCGACAGCGCGGTCACCGAAGGATCGCGCAAGGTGGTCGGGGTGATGCACAAGGATGCCGGCAAGTACGCCGCCACCGGCGGCTGGGGCTTCGAGGGCTTCGCTGCCGGCGACCCGGCCCGGCGCGCGGTGGGCGCCAATGCGGCGAGCGCCTGCTACTCCTGCCACGCCCCCGAGAAGGCCCACGACTACGTGTTCAGCCGGCGGCGCGACTGACCTCCCGCATCCTGGCGTTGCGCCGCGGCCTCTCGCCGACGAGGGGCCGTGGCGCTCGCTGTGCCCGCCACGAAGACCTGCCGTCCCCCTTGCAATGCCCGTCTGCTCTACCTAGAGTTCACCCGCACCCGAGAGGCCTCCACGGCCGTCTGGCACGGAGGCTCCAGCAGGTTATGGAGCAACCATGATCGAGATCGAAAAACTCACCAAACGCTTTGCGCAGCACACGGCGGTGGACGAGCTGTCCTTCCGCGTCCAGCCCGGCGAAGTGCTGGGTTTCCTCGGCCCCAACGGGGCCGGCAAGTCGACCACCATGAAGATGCTCACCGGCTTCCTCGCGCCGACGTCGGGCACCGCGCGCATCTTCGGCTTCGACATCCGCAGGCAGACCCTCAAGGCCCAGCAGCAGATCGGCTACCTGCCCGAGGGCGCGCCCTGCTACGGCGACATGAAGGTGCGCGGTTTCCTCGAGTTCATCGCCGAGGTGCGCGGTTTCCGCGGCGCCGAGAAGAAGGCGCGGGTGGCGAAGGCGGTGGCGCAGGTCGAGCTGGACAAGGTCCTCGAGCAGTCGATCGAGACCCTGTCCAAGGGCTTCAAGCGCCGCGTCGGCCTGGCCCAGGCGATCCTCCACGATCCGCGCGCGCTGATCCTCGACGAGCCCACCGACGGCCTCGACCCCAACCAGAAGCATCAGGTGCGCCAGCTGATCCAGAACCTGGCGACCGACAAGATCATCATCATTTCCACGCACATCCTCGAGGAAGTCACCGCGGTCTGTTCCCGCGCAGTGGTGATCGCCGGCGGCCGGCTGCTGGCCGACGGCACGCCCTTCGAGCTGGAGAGCCGTTCGCGCTACCACCAGGCGGTGACCCTGGTCGGCGAGGCGCCGCTGGACGAGGCGGCGCTGGCGGCGCTGCCGGGCGTGGCCGGAGTGGAGCGCAACGCCCGCGAGCACAGCCTGACCGTGCTGGCGCAGCCCGGCCAGGCGATCTTCCCGCAGGTCAGCGCGCTGGTGGCGGTGCGCGGCTGGAACATCAAGGAAATGGACGTGGAGCGCGGCCGCCTCGACGAGGTGTTCCGCACCCTGACCCGAGGAGAGGCGGCATGAGGCAGTTGCCGGTAGTCTTCAGGCGCGAGCTGGCGAGCTATTTCGCCACGCCGCTGGCCTACGTGTTCATCGTGATCTTCCTGGTGCTGTCCGGGGTGTTCACCTTCTATCTGGGCAGCTTCTTCGAGCGCGGCCAGGCCGATCTCGCGCCGTTCTTCGAATTCCATCCATGGCTCTATCTGTTCCTGGTGCCGGCGCTGGCCATGCGCCTGTGGGCCGAGGAGCGCAAGAGCGGCACCATCGAGCTGTTGATGACCCTGCCGATCACCCGCGCCGAAGCGGTGGGCGGCAAGTTCCTCGCCGCCTGGGCGTTCGCCGGCATCGCCCTGCTACTGACCTTCCCGATGGTCGTCACGGTCAACTACCTGGGCGAGCCGGACAACGGCGCCATCCTCACCGGCTACATCGGCAGCTGGCTGCTGGCCGGTGGCTACCTGGCGATCGGCTCGTGCCTGTCGGCGCTGGCCAAGAACCAGGTGATCGCCTTCATCCTCACCGTCTGCGTGTGCTTCCTGTTCATCGTCAGCGGCTTCCCGCTGGTGCTCGATGCCTTCAGCGGCTGGGCGCCGCAGGCGCTGGTGGATGCGGTGGCCTCGCTGAGCTTCCTGACCCGCTTCGATGCGATCAGCAAGGGCGTGCTCGACGCGCGCGACCTGCTGTACTTCGCCAGCCTGATCCTGGCCTGGCTGGCCGCCACCGCAGTGGTCATCGACCTGAAGAAAGCCGACTGAGGAGCGCGCGATGAAACGCATCATCCATTCCGGCAGCGGGCTGCTGCTGATCGCCCTGGCGTTCCTGGCCTTCAACATGGTCGCCGGCCTGGGGCTGCCCAACGCCCGTCTCGACCTCACCGAGCAGAAGCTCTACACCATCAGCGAGGGCACCGAACGCATCCTCGCCGGGCTGGACGAGCCGGTGAACCTGTACTTGTTCTACTCCGACAACGTCAGCCGCGACCTCGTGCCGGTGCGCAACTACGCGCGGCGCGTCACGGAGATGCTGCGCGCCTACGAGCGCGCCGCCGGCGGCAGGATCCGCCTCGAGGTGATCGACCCCGAGCCGTTCTCCGAGGACGAGGACCGCGCCGCCGAGTTCGGCCTGCACGCCGTGCCGCTGCAGCAGGGCGGCGACAAGCTGTACTTCGGCCTGGCCGGCACCAATGCGCTGGACGACGTGCAGACCATCCCGTTCTTCCCGCTCGACCAGGAGGAGTTCCTCGAGTACGAGATCAGCCGCCTGGTACAGAGCCTGGCCAAGCCGCAGCGGCCGGTGGTCGGCGTGCTCTCGGGGCTGCAGATGGACGGCGGCTTCAATCCGCTGACCGGTCAGGCCGGCACGCCCTGGATGATCATGGAACAGATCCGCCAGCAGTTCGCCCTCAAGAGCCTGCAGGCCGGCATCGACCGCATCCCCGACGAGGTGTCGGTGCTGCTGCTGGTGCATCCCAGGCAGCTGCCGCAGCCGACCCTGTATGCCATCGACCAGTTCGTGCTGCGCGGCGGCAAGCTGCTGGCCTTCGTCGACCCGTTCAGTGAGGCCGACAGCGGCGGGATGACGGGGCAGGGCAATGCCTCCGACCTCGAACCGCTGTTCAAGGCCTGGGGGCTGCGTCTGCGTCCGGGCGAGATGCTGGTCGACGGCAGCTATGCGATGGCCGTGGGCATGGGCGCGGAACAGCGGCCGGTGCGCCATCCGGCCTGGCTGAGCCTGCCCAGGGCGGCGCTCGACCGCGAGGACGTGACCACCGCCGCGCTGGAGAACCTGACCGTGGCCAGCACCGGCATCCTCGAACCGGTCGAGGGAGCGAAGACCCGTTTCACTCCGCTGCTGCACAGTTCCGAGTACGCCATGCCGATGGACGCCCAGCGCCTGGCCATGCTGCGCGACCCGCAGGAGCTGCTGCGCGACCTTGAGCCGACCGGCGAGCGCTACGCCCTGGCCGCGCGGATCAGCGGGCCGGCGCAGTCGGCTTTCCCCGACGGCATCGAGGGGCAGAAGGATGGCCTGAAGGGCGCCGAGAACATCAACCTGATCGTGGTCGCCGACACCGACCTGCTCGCCGACCGCATGTGGGTGGAGGTGCAGGACTTCTTCGGCCAGCGCATCCCGCAGCCGTTCGCCGACAACGCCGGCTTCGCCATCAACGCGCTGGACAACCTGGCCGGCAGCGATGCGCTGATCAGCGTGCGTTCGCGTGGACGCTTCAGCCGGCCGTTCGTGGTGGTGGAGAACCTGCAGCGCCAGGCCGAGGCGCGCTTCCGCGAGCAGGAGGAGATCCTCAATCAGCGCCTGGCGCAGACCGAGCAGCGTCTGGCCGAGCTGCAGCAGGGCGACAATCCCGAGCAGGTGCTGGAGTTGACCCCCGAGCAGCAGGCGACGGTGCAGCAGTTCCTCCAGGAGAAGCTGGCGATCCGCAAGGAGCTGCGCGAGGTGCGCTACCGCCTCAACGCCGATATCGAGGCGCTGGGCCGCAGCCTGAAGTTCGTCAACATCGGTCTGGTGCCGCTGCTGCTCACCGTCGCGGTGATCGGCCTGTGGCTGCTGCGCCGCCGGCGCACGGCCTGAGCCCGCTCGTGCAGGTGGGTTGGCCGCATGGCGGCGCAACCCGCCAACGATGCCGCAAGGCATCGCCCTAGCCGGCCTTGCGGCCACAGGGTGGGTTACGGCCTGCGGCCTGGCCCACCCTGCGCTGGCCTTGAGCGCCCGGCATGTCCAAGGAGGTACTCATGCAACGCAAGTCGCTATGGATTCTGCTGCTGGCCGTGCTGGGGCTGGGCGGGCTGTTCGCCTGGCTGCAGCGCGGCGCCGAGGCGCCGCGCCTGGCCGAGCGTCAGCTGCTGCTGCCGGCGCTGGCCGGCCATGCGGAGCGGGTGCAGGCGCTGGAGATCCGTCATGGCGAGCTGCCGGAAATCCGCATCGAACGCCGCGACGGCGGCTGGGTGGTGCCGGCCAAGGCCGGTTTCCCGGCGGCGGCCGGCGAGGTCAATCGCCTGCTGCGTGCGCTGGGCGAGGCGCGCAAGGTCGAGGCCAAGACCCGCAACCCGGACAACCATGCCCGCCTGGGCCTGGCCGAGCGCGGCGAGGGAGCGGCCACCCGGCTGACCCTCGAGGGTGTCGGCCAGGCGCCGCTGGCGCTGCTGATCGGCCAGGCCTCGCGCCAGGGCGGCCAACTGGTGCGGCTGCCGGGCGACGACCAGGTGTGGCTGGTCGACCAGCCGCTGCAGCTGGTGGACAACGAGCTGGCCTGGCTGGACCGGCGCATCAGCTCCATTCCCTTCGCCGAGGTTCGCGAGGTGACGGTGCGCCACGCCGACGGCGAACAGCTCGACGTCTGGCGCGAGTCGCCCGAGCAGTTCAACCTCGCCCTGCGCCAGCTGCCACCCGGCAGGAAGCTGGCCTACGAGGCAGCGGCCAACGGCATGGCCACGCTGTTCGCCAGCCTGGATTTCGCCGACGCCGCGCCGCTGGCGCAGGTCGGCTTCAAGGGCGCCCCCGAACTGACCTTCCGCCTGAGCACCTTCGCCGGCGGCGAACTGCAGGGCTCCTTCCACCTGCAGGGCGGGCAGCACTGGCTGGTGCTCGGCGCCGGCAAGGGCCTCGACGGCCAGTTGATCGCTGGCCGGGAGTGGGCCTACCGTCTCGAGGAGCAGCAGTACCGCACGCTGGCCAAGCGGGTGAAGGACCTGCTGGCCCCCGGCGGCTGAGCGGGCGAATACCGCCCCGATCCTTGCGTTGGGTCAAGCTCGGGGGGCTTTTCAGTACACGCTCTTTGTTTATACTCGGGGCAGCGGTCGTCAAGAACGCCATTCGTAATACCCGCTCCAGACGCCGTGTGGCGGCGGAGGTCGGATATAACAAGAAGAACGTTTTCAACGTACCGTCCCGAGCTGCTCCCGTGGTGGAGCAATGAAAATTTGCGAGTCTGGAGAGAGTTGTAATGGCGAATCGTGAGATTGGAACCGTCAAGTGGTTCAACGATGCCAAGGGCTATGGATTCATTCAGCGCGAGAGCGGCCCTGACGTGTTCGTGCACTATCGTGCGATCCGTGGCGAAGGCCACCGTTCGCTGATCGAGGGGCAGCGCGTCGAGTTCGCCGTTGCCCAGGGCCAGAAGGGCCTGCAGGCGGAAGACGTCACCAAGCTCTGAGACTCGAGCTGTGCAAGAAGCCCGTCCTCGCGACGGGCTTTTTGTTGTCCGCCGTTTGCCCGGCTCAGGCGGGGACGGGCAGGGCGCCCAGGCAGCCGATGTCCTCGCGCGCCGTCTCCACCAGCAGGCACAGTGCGCGGCCCTGCTCGGCCCAGTGCTGGCAGGCGTCGGCCAGCAGTTCGAGGAAGGTTTCCAGCGCCGCCTCGTCCACGTCGCTGCCCGCGGCGATCGGCAGGCGCACGGCGAGCAGCCGGCCGGCCGGCCAGTCCAGCTCGGTCAGGCAGTCCCAGGCGGCGTCCCAGTTCTGTCCGTAGTAGTCGGGGAAGTCCAGCGCCTGGCCGAGGGCGGCGAGCAGGTGCTCGCGGTCGATGCTCTGCGGCGCCAGGGGCCGCCAGAGAGTCTCCGGCGTTTCCCCGGGCCAGCCCGGCATGCAGCGGTAGATCCCGCAGCGACTGCGGTCGGCCAGGGCCTGCTCGGCGAACTGCTGCGGGGTCATGGTCTGGGCTCCAGCACGCGGAAGCTCTTGTAGTGATCTTCGGTGTAGTAGTAGATCACCGGCGGGTTGCCGCTGGTGACGATGCGCCGCGGGCCGCGATGGGACAGCCCCGGCGTGCGTACCGTGTACTCGCGGTAGTAGCCGCGCGGCTGGGCCGGCAGCTGGCGCTCGCGGTTCTGGAACACGGTGCCGTCCTGGCTGTGCGGGTAGGGCCCGCCCCGGCGGATCAGGGCGAGGGTCTTGTCGATCTCGCGCTGGATCGGTGCCTCGACCTGCAGCGTGCTGCCGCCGCCGGCGGGCGCCGGACTGAACAGCTTGTGCAGCGGCCCCTGGGTGAGCAGCCAGCCGACGAACAGCAGCACCAGCAGCGCGGCGCCGCTCAGCAGCTTGAGCGGGTTGCCCTGCGCCGGCCTGCCGGCGGGGCGCGGGCCGCGCTGACGCGGTGCGGGCTGCGCCTGCGGCGCCACGCCCTCGAGGCTGACCCAGGCGGCCTTGAGCCGGCCGGACTTGTCGCGGGTGATGTCGAACGCCGCCCGGTCGCCCTTCTGCGGCCGCCGTGCGGCATTGCGCACGGCGGAGATGTGGAAGAACACTTCAGCCGAGCCGTCGTCGGGCTGGATGAAGCCGAAACCGCGGTCGTCGTTCCAGGTGACGATCTTGCCTTGCATTGCCTGTCTCTTGAATGGTGGTGGGGAGGCCGGGGATCAGTCGGTGCGCCAGGTGATCTCGCTGACGCCTTCGGCGGTGACCTTCAGCCAGCGGTCGGCATCTTCCTCGCCCTGTTCCTCGCTCCAGCTGCCCGGGGCGCAGCGCACCTGGACGCCGAGCGCGGCACAGGCCGCCTTGGCGCAGGCCAGGTCGTCCTCCCAGGGGGTGCGATCGCTGTCCAGCAGCAGGCTGCTCCAGCGGCCCACCGCCTTGGGCAGCCAGGTGACGGAGATGTCGCCGACGCGGCACTTGCTGGTCTGGCCGCGGGTCTGCCATTCGCTGCACGGGCCGATGGCCTGTTCCAGCCAGGCGGTCACCGCCGGCAGTTCGGCGTCCTTGAGGTAGATCTCGATATCCGGTTGGCGCATGTCGGGCTTCCTGATACGGCGATGGGGGGGCGCGGTCGGCGGGCGACCGCAGGGTGCAAAGCGTGGCCGGTTACTGGCGCTCGATCCAGTCGTAGCGCACCGAGACGGTCACCGTGAACGGCTCGGCGAGGATGCGCTCGCGGCGCTCGGCGTTGACCCGCCAGCCGTGCGGGGTCATCGCCAGCAGGTCGCTGCGCGCGTCGAAGCTGTCCAGGTCCAGGCGGAACTCCAGGGTCTGGGTGTCGGCCAGCTTCAGGGTCTCTGGCAGGTCGGCCAGGTGCTTGTCGTCGACGTAGTCGCGCACCTCGTCGTAGAGCTTCTGGCGCAGCTCAAAGAGGTGCATGCGCGCCGGGCCCAGGCGCAGGATGCCGCCGCCGGGGCGCAACAGGCGCGCCGCCTCGTGCCAGTCGATCGGGCTGAACACGCTGGCCAGCAGGCCGCAGGAGCCGGTGGCCAGCGGCACGCGGGCCATGCTGGCGACCATCCAGGTCAGCTGCGGCGCGCGCTTGCAGGCGCGCTTGACCGCCTCGCGGGAGATGTCCAGGGCGTAGCCGTCCGCCTGCGGCAGGGCCTCGGCCAGCTGCGCGGTGTAGTAGCCCTCGCCGCAGCCGATGTCGATCCAGCGCGCCGGCGCGCGTGCGCTGGCCAGCTCGGCCAGGCGCGCGGCCAGCGGCGCGTAGTGGCCGGCGCCGAGGAAGCGCCGGCGCGCCTCGACCATGGCGGCGTTGTCGCCCGGGTCGAGGCTCTTCTTGTGCTGCACGGGCAGCAGGTTCAGGTAGCCCTGGCGGGCGCGGTCGAAGCGGTGGCCTTGGCTGCACTGCACGCCGTTGTCGTGGCTGTGCAGCGCGCCGCTGCAGATCGGGCAGATCAGCATGGTCAGGCCGCCAGCAGACGCACCAGCGTCTGGTAGTAGATCTCGGTGAGCAGGTCCAGATCGCTGGCCAGTACCCGCTCGTTGACCTGGTGGATGGTGGCGTTGACCGGGCCGAGCTCGACCACCTGGGTGCCGAGGGTGGCGATGAAGCGGCCGTCCGAGGTGCCGCCGGTGGTCGAGGCGGTGGTGTCGCGGCCGGTGACCGCCTTGATGCTGGCCGACACCGCGTCGAGCAGGGCGCCCGGCTCGGTGAGGAACGGCAGGCCGGACAGCGACCAGTCGACCTGCCACTGCAGGCCGTGCTTGTCGAGGATCGCCGCGACGCGCTTCTGCAGGCCGTCCACCGTGGACTCGGTGGAGAAGCGGAAGTTGAACAGCGCGGTCAGTTCGCCGGGGATGACGTTGGTGGTGCCGGTGCCGGAATGGATGTTGGAGATCTGGAAGCTGGTCGGCGGGAAGAAGGCGTTGCCGGCGTCCCAGTGCTCGGCTGCCAGTTCGGCGAGCGCCGGGGCGACCAGGTGGATGGGGTTCTGCGCCAGGTGCGGGTAGGCGACGTGGCCCTGCACGCCCTGGATGCGCAGCTTGCCGTTGAGCGAGCCGCGGCGGCCGTTCTTGACGATGTCGCCGACCTGCGAGGTGCTCGACGGCTCGCCGACGATGCACCAGTCGAGGCGCTCGCGGCGTGCGGCCAGGCGCTCGACCACCGCCTGGGTGCCGTGCTGCGCCGGGCCTTCCTCGTCGCTGGTGATCAGGAAGGCGATGGCGCCCTTGTGCTGCGGGTGGTCGGCGACGAAGCGCTCGACGGCGACGATCATCGCCGCCAGGCTGCCCTTCATGTCGGCCGCGCCGCGGCCGCAGAGCATGCCGGCTTCGTCGACGAAGGCGGCGAACGGCGCATGCTGCCAGGCTTCCAGCGGACCGGTCGGCACCACGTCGGTGTGGCCGGCGAAGCACAGCACCGGGCCCTCGCCGCCGCGGCGGGCCCAGAAGTTGTCCACTTCCTCGATGCGCATCGGCTCCACGGCGAAGCCGCAGGCGGCCAGGCGCGCCATCATCAGCTGCTGGCAGCCTTCGTCCAGCGGGGTGACGGAGGCGCGGCGAATCAGCTCGCAGGCCAGTTCGAGGGTGGGGGAGAGGGTGGTCATGCAGGCTCCGCAAACGGCGAAAGATCGAAAGCGCCTATGGTAAAGGAAAACGGCGCCATTTCTGAGCGCCGTTGTCGGGGAAGGCCGGGGGCCGTGCTGCTCGCAGGGGCGAGTTCATTCGCCTGGAGGCCGGCATGGGCGAATGAGTCTGCCCCATGCCGGCCTCCAGGGATGTCAGGCCGGCACCTCGTCGGCGCGCGGCTCGGGCCTGGGCAGCGAGGACAGCAGGGCCATGACCAGGGCGGCCAGGTAGGGCAGCGACTGCACCAGCAGCACGGTGACCCAGAAGAACACGTCGACGCCCGGCAGCGGCTGGGTCAGCGAGATGCCGAGGGCCGCCGCCCACAGCAGCAGCATGACGAACACCTCCTCGCGCGCTTCCGCCAGGGCCAGCAGCAGGCCGTGGTTGCTGCGCATCTTCGGCGTGCGGAAGAACGGGATGCTGCTGGTGACGAAGCCGAACAGCACCGCCTTGGCGATGGTGTGCGACAGCGCGAGGCCGGCCACCGCGGCGGCGCAGGCGTCCTTCATGTTCACGCCGACCGCGCGGCGGTAGAGGAACAGGATCTTGCCCAGCTTGAACATGAACAGTGCCAGCGGCGGGATGGCGAAGATCATCAGCGGCGGGTCGACCCGGTGCGGCACGATGATCATCGCCGCCGACCACAACAGGGCGCCGATGGTGAAGAAGATGTTCAGGCCGTCGGCGATCCACGGCAACCAGCCGGCGATGAAGTGGTAGCGCTGGCCGCGGGTCAGTTCGCTGTCCTTGCCGAAGAACAGGCTGGCCATGTGCCGCTTCATGATCTGGATGGCGCCATAGGCCCAGCGGAAGCGCTGCTTCTTGAAGTCGATGAAGGTGTCGGGCATCAGGCCCTTGCCGTAGCTCTGCTCGGAGTAGGCGGCCGACAGGCCCTTCTCGAACACGCGCAGGCCCAGCTCGGCGTCCTCGGTGATGCACCAGTCGGCCCAGCCGAGTTCGTCGAGCACGCTGCGGCGGGTCATGGTCATGGTGCCATGCTGGATGATCGCGTCGCGGTCGTTGCGGGTCACCATGCCGATGTGGAAGAAGCCCTTGTACTCGGCGTAGCACAGCTTCTTGAACAGCGATTCGTTCTGGTCGCGGTAGTCCTGCGGCGACTGCACCACGGCGATCTCCGGATCGGCGAAGTGCGGGACCATGTGCTTGAGCCAGTCGGGCTCGACGCAGTAGTCGGAGTCGATCACCGCGATCACCTCGGCGTCGGGCGCGGTATGGCCGAGGATGTAGTTGAGCGCGCCGCCCTTGAAGCCGGCCAGGGGCGCGACGTGGAAGAAGCGGAAGCGCGGGCCGAGGGTTTCGCAGTGGGCCTGCACCGGCTCCCAGACCGCCGGGTCCTTGGTGTTGTTGTCGATCACCAGGACCTCGAAGTCCGGGTAGTCGAGGCGCGCCAGCGCGTTGAGGGTCTGCTTGACCATCTCCGGCGGCTCGTTGTAGCAGGGCACGTGGATCGACACCTTGGGCCGGTAGGCATGCTCGTCGGTGACCGGCGGGAAGGGCCGCACGCGCTGGTGCTTCCACACGGTTTCGGCCAGCTCGTGGGCTTCGGTGAGCAGCACGATCATCACGCCGAGGGCGCCGATGGCCAGCAGGATGCCGACCAGGGTGCTGAACCAGTTGCTGTACTGCTGGCTGTAGTCGTAGGCGATCCACACCAGCATGGTGGCGGCGAGGAACGCGACTATGGTCAGGAAGGTGCGGCCGCGCTGGCGCAGGGCGCTGCCGTCGATCAGCAGCAGGGCGAGGGCGAGCAGGGCGAGCACGCCCGAGGCGGTGGCCAGCAGGCGCCACTGGGGGATTTCCACCACCGGGCCGGCGAACGGGAACTTGGGCTGGCGCTCGGCGTTGTAGACGCCCCAGTAGGCGCCCACCGAGCCTTCGTCGCCAGCCTTCCACGGCTGGTCGAAGGCCTCGATGACGAAGTAGTTGTAGCCTTTGGCGTTCAGCTTGTTGACCAGGGTGCGCAGGTAGATGGCCTGGTCGGCCTGGGTGGCCTGGGCGCCACCGCGGGTGCGGCCGTTGCTTGGCCAGCCGACCTCGCCCAGCAGCAGCGGCTTCTTCGGGAACATCTTCTTCAGTTCGCGGGCGCGCTCGAGGACGAAATCGACCGAGTCCTCCTGCGGCACGAACTCCCAGTAGGGCAGCACGTGGGCGGCGATCAGGTCGACGTGCTTGGCCAGCTCCGGGTACTTCTGCCAGATGTGCCACTGCTCGGCGGTGGTCACCGGCACCTTGAGCGCGCCGCGCACCCGGTCGAGGTAGCCGATCAGCTGTTCGGGGGTGACTTCCTCGCGGAACAGGGCCTCGTTGCCGACCACCACGCGCACCACGCTGCGCTCGCGCTTGGCGATCTCGATGCCGCGCTCGATCTGCGACTCGTTGGCCGCCTCGTCGTTGCTCAGCCAGATCCCCAGGGTCACGCGCAGGCCGGCCTCCTCGGCCAGGCGCGGGATCTCGGCCTGTATGCCGTCGACCGAGTAGGTACGGATGTTGTCGGTCTGACTGCTCAGCAGCTCGAGGTCGGCGCGGACCTCGTCCTCGCTCGGATAGGTGTTCTCCTGCGGGTTCTGGTGCAGGCGGAACGGGGCGTAGGAGAAGCCGGAGATCTGGTCGGGCCAGTCCGGGGCTTGCAGTGGTTGGTTGAACCAGGCCCACAGGCCGGTGAACAGGGAAGCCACGGCCACGACCATGACCAGGTTGAGACCCAATTTGCGAGCAGACATGTATGCAGGGTTCCAGGAAGAGGAACAGGGGAAAGGCCGGCGGACACCGACGCGCGCGCATCCTACTCTGTGCCCCGTGGGCTGTACAGGGGCGGTGCCGGCGTCCGTACTGCCAATATGACAGCGTTATCGCACGCCGGTTCGCTGGGCGCCGGCGGAGTGACGAACTTATAATGCGCCACGCATTTTTCCGGGGGTGTCATGCAGATCGACGAGCAGCGTTTTGGCGGCATTGCCCGCCTGTACGGCCGCCTTGGCCTCGAGCGCCTGGCCGCGGCTCATGTGGCGGTGGTCGGCATCGGCGGCGTGGGTTCCTGGGCCGCCGAGGCGCTGGCGCGCAGCGGGGTGGGCGAGATCTCGCTGTTCGACCTCGACGACGTCTGCGTGACCAACACCAACCGGCAGATCCACGCCCACGCCGGCAACATCGGCCGGGCCAAGGTCGAGGCGATGGCCGAGCGCATCCGTGCCATCAATCCGGACTGCACGGTGCACGCGGTGGCCGACTTCGTCACCCGTGAGACCATGGCCGAGTACATCACCGAGCAGCTCGACGGGGTGATCGACTGCATCGACAGCGTGGCGGCCAAGGCGGCGCTGATCGCCTGGTGCAAACGGCGCAAGATCCAGATCGTCACCACCGGCGGCGCCGGCGGGCAGATCGACCCGACGCAGATCCAGGTCGCCGACCTCAACAAGACCTTCAACGATCCGCTGGCGGCCAAGGTGCGCTCGACCCTGCGCCGCGACTACAACTTCTCGCGCACGCCGGGACGCACCTACAGCGTGCCCTGCGTGTTCTCCAGCGAACAGCTGCGCTACCCCAAGCCGGACGGCAGCGTATGCCAGGCCAAGGGTTTCGTCGGCGAGGGCGTGCGCCTGGACTGCGCCGGCGGCTTCGGTGCGGTGATGATGGTCACCGCCACCTTCGGCCTGGTCGCCGCGGCGAGGCTGGTCGACAAGCTGGTGGCCGGTGCGCGCCGCCCGGCGGAGCGTAAGGCAGCCGAGTAGGGTGCGCCATGCGCACCATCGAACCCGGGCGGTGAAGGACGGTGCGCGCGGCGCACCCTACGCCAGTTGGCGGATCCGCGTGAGCACCGCATTCAGCCCGTTGCTGCGCGAGGGCGACAGCTGGCGCGCCAGGCCGAGCCGATTGAACCAGTCGGCCACGTCCACCTCGGCCAGCTCGGCGGCGGTGAGGCCGTTGACCCGCAGCAGCAGCAGGGCCAGCAGGCCGCGCAGCAGGCGCGCGTCGCTGCTGGCGCGTATCTGTAGGCGTTCACCGTCATGGCCGGGTACCAGCCACACCGTGCTTTCGCAGCCGTGCACGCGGTTGCTCTCGCAGCGTTCCTCTTCGCTCAGCGGCTCCAGGCGTTCGCCCCACTGCATCAGCAGGCGCGCGCGCTGCTCCCAGCCGGGGCAGACGGCGAAGGCGTCCAGCGCCTCGCGGGCGGCCAGGGGCAGGTTCATCGCAGCAGCTCCAGGGCGTGGTTTAGGGCGGCGAAGAAGCGCTCCAGATCGTCGCCCTCGCTGTACAGGCCGAGCGACACGCGCACCGCGCCGGGCATGCCGAGGCGACGCAGCAGCGGCATGGCGCAGTGCTGGCCGGCGCGCACGGCGATGCCCTGCTCGCCGAGCAGGTGCGAGAGGTCGGCGTTGTGCACGCCCTCGACCACGAAGCTGGCCAGCGCGGTGTGCGGCTCGCTGAGCAGGTGCAGGCCGTCGAAGCGGCGCAGGCCCTTGAGCAGGCGCTGGTGCAGGGTGGCTTCGTGGGTGGCGATGGCCCGCTCGTCCTGGGCGTTCAGGTAGTCGAGCGCGGCGCCCAGGCCGATGGCGGCGGCGATCGGCGGGGTGCCGGCCTCGAAGCCCAGCGGCGGCGCACGGAAGTGGGCTTCGTGGTAGTCGGCGAACTGCACCATCTCGCCGCCGAACTGCCAGTGCTGCAGGCGGGCGAGGGCGCGGCGGCGGCCGTAGAGCACGCCGATGCCGTCCGGGGCGTACAGCTTGTGCCCGGAGAACAGGTAGAAGTCGC
Source organism: Pseudomonas sp. AN-1 (assembly GCF_034057115.1). Taxonomy (NCBI): domain Bacteria; kingdom Pseudomonadati; phylum Pseudomonadota; class Gammaproteobacteria; order Pseudomonadales; family Pseudomonadaceae; genus Pseudomonas; species Pseudomonas sp. AN-1. The sequence continues at coordinate 20,462 of NZ_CP139195.1, forward strand.
AGCCCAGCGCCTGCACGTCGTGGCGGCCGTGGACCACGCCCTGGGCGCCGTCGACCACGGTCAGGGCGTCCTGGGCGCGGGCCAGGGCCAGCAGGCGCTCCAGCGGCTGCCAGCGGCCGAGCACGTTGGACAGTTGGCTGACCGCCAGCAGGCGGGTGCGCGGGCCGATCAGGGTGGCGGCCTGCTCCAGGTCGACGTCGCCGGCGCCATCCAGCGGCAGCACCACCAGTTTCAGGTTGCGGCGCAGCGCCAGTTGCTGCCAGGGCAGCAGGTTGGCGTGGTGCTCGAGGGCGCTGACGGCGATCTCGTCACCGGCCGTGAACAGGTGCTCGAGGCCGTAGGCCAGCAGGTTGATACCTTCGGTGGTGCCGCGGGTGAAGACGATTTCGTCCGTGCTCTGCGCGTTCAGCCACTGGGCGACCTTGCTGCGGGCGCCCTCGAAGGCCAGGGTGGCCCGCTCGCCCGGGGCGTGCTGGGCGCGGTGCACGTTGGCGGCGCCGCCGGCGTAGTGGTCGAGCAGGGCATCCAGCACGGCCTGCGGCTTCTGCGCGGTGGCGGCGCTGTCGAGGTAGGTCTGGGCGCTGGCGGTGAAGGCGGCGAAGGCCGGGAAGTCGGCACGCCAGGGAGAAGGCAGGGACATGGTGGCTCCTGTCAGGGGCGGTCCCGGTAGGGTGCGCCACGCGCACCGCATGGCGGTGGCTGGCTGGTGCGCACGGCGCACCCTACGGCGAGCTGCTTAGTTGTGCGCGTGCAGCATCTCGTTGAGCTCGATCGCGGTCTTGTTGGTCTTGCACTCGACCGCGCCGGTCTGCGAGTTGCGGCGCAGCAGCAGGTCGTTCTGCCCGGCGATATCGCGCGCCTTGACCACTTCCACCAGCTGGTTCTGCTCGTCGAGCACGGCGACCTTGGTGCCGGCGGTGATGTACAGGCCGGACTCCACGGTGCAGCGGTCGCCCAGCGGGATGCCGATGCCGGCGTTGGCGCCGATCAGGCAGCCTTCGCCCACGGAGATGACGATGTTGCCGCCGCCGGACAGGGTGCCCATGGTCGAGCAGCCGCCGCCCAGGTCCGAGCCCTTGCCGACGAACACGCCGGCGGAGACGCGGCCTTCGATCATGCCCGGGCCGGCGGTGCCGGCGTTAAAGTTGACGAAGCCCTCGTGCATGATGGTGGTGCCTTCGCCGATGTAGGCACCCAGGCGCACGCGGGCGGTATCGGCGATGCGTACGCCGCTCGGTACCACGTAGTCGGTCATCTTCGGGAACTTGTCCACCGAGAACACTTCCAGCAGCTCGCCCTTCAGGCGCGCTTCCAGCTGGCGCTCGGCCAGCTCGGCCAGGTCGACGGCGCCCTCGTTGGTCCAGGCCACGTTGGGCAGCAGCGGGAAGATGCCGGCCAGGCTGGTACCGTGCGGCTTGACCAGGCGGTGGGACAGCAGGTGCAGCTTGAGGTAGGCCTCCGGGGTGGTCGCCGGGGCGGCATCCTCGGCCAGCAGCACAGCGACCAGCGGCTTGCGGCTCTCGGCCAGGCGGGTCAGCAGGGCGGCCTGGGTAGCGTCGATGCCCTTGAGTGCGCCGGCCAGGTCGTGGGCCTGGTGGTTGGTCATGGCGATGGTCTGGTTGCCGCCTTCGTAGCCGAGGGTGGCGGTGGTCGCGGCGACCAGTTCGGCGGCCGGAGCCAGCAGCGGCTGGGCGTAGAAGACTTCCAGCCAGGCGCCCTGGCGGTTCTGGGTGCCGACGCCGAAGGCGATGCTGTAGAGATTCTGCGACATGCGGATGTTTCCTTTCGAGAGTTGCGGGCGGCCGGCTCAGGCGAGCGCGGCGGCGTAGAGTTCCGGCTTGAAGCCGAGCAGGGTACGGTCGCCGAGGTCGAGCACCGGGCGCTTGATCATCGACGGCTGCGCCAGCATCAGCTCGATGGCGCGGTTCTGGTCGAGATCGGCCTTCTGCTCGTCGGCGAGCTTGCGGAAGGTGGTGCCGGCGCGGTTGAGGACCTTGTCCCAGCCGTGCTCGGCGCACCACCTTTCCAGGCTGGCGCGGTCGATGCCGGCGGCCTTGTAGTCGTGGAAGCGATAGGCGACGCCCTGCTCGTCGAGCCAGGTGCGGGCCTTCTTCATGGTGTCGCAGGCCTTGATGCCGTACAGGCACAGTTCGGTCATGGCGGGCTCCGGGTCAGGCGAAGGCCAGGTACAGGCGGTAGAACAGCGACGACAGCATCACCAGCACGCCGGTGGCCAGCACGGCCACGCCGGCATCGCTGTCGCGGCGGGTGTAGCCGACGCAGAGCAGCAGCATGCCGGCGGCGATCAGCGCGGTCATCACGTTGAGCGGATTGTCCATCATCCCTGGCGAGACTCCAGGTAGGCGCGGATGCGCCGGGCGGCCTCGACGCACTCGGCCAGCGGGGCGACCAGCGCCATGCGCACGCGGTTGGCGCCCGGGTTGACGCCGTCCACTTCGCGCGACAGGTAGGAGCCGGGCACCACGGTGACGTGCTCGCGCTCGAACAGATCGCGGGTGAAGGTGGTGTCGGCCACCGGGGTCCTGGCCCACAGGTAGAAGCCGCCGTCCGGGCGCTGCACGTCGAGCACGCCGTCAAGTACTTCCAGCACCGCGGCGAACTTGGCGCGGTACAGGTCGCGGTTGGCGCGCACGTGCTCCTCGTCGTTCCACGCGGCGATGCTGGCCAGCTGGGTCTGCACCGGCATGGCGCAGCCGTGGTAGGTGCGATAGAGCAGGAACGGCTTGAGGATCTCGGCGTCGCCGGCGACGAAGCCCGAGCGCAGGCCCGGCAGGTTGGAGCGCTTGGACAGGCTGTGGAACACCACGCAGCGCTTGAAGTCCTGGCGGCCCAGTTCGGCGCAGGCGGTGAGCAGGCCGGGCGGCGGGTTGTCCTCGTCGAAGTACAGCTCGCTGTAGCACTCGTCGGCGGCGATCACGAAGTCGTTCTCGTCGGCCAGGGCGATCAGCTGCTTCAGGGTGTCCATGGGCACCAGGGCGCCGGTGGGGTTGCCCGGCGAGCAGATGAACAGGATCTGGCAGCGCTGCCAGACCTCGGCCGGCACGGCGTCGAAGTCCGGGTTGAAGCCGTTGTCTTCCAGGCACGGCAGGTAGTGCGGCTGGGCGCCGGCCAGCAGGGTGGCGCCTTCGTAGATCTGGTAGAACGGGTTGGGGCTGACCACCAGGGCGCCCGGCTCGCGGTTGACCACGGCCTGGGTGAAGGCGAACAGCGCCTCGCGGGTGCCGTTGACCGGCAGCACGTGGCGGGCGGCGTCCAGCCAGCCGGCCGGCACGCCGAAGCGGCGCTCGCACCAGGCGGCGATGGACTCGCGCAGGGCCGGCAGGCCGAGGGTGGTCGGGTAGGTGGCGAGCTGGTCGAGGTTGCTCGCCAGCGCCTGGGCGACGAACTCCGGCGAGCGGTGCTTGGGTTCGCCGATGGACAGGGCGATCGGCTTCTTGTCAGCCGGCGGCTGGGCGCCGGCCAGCAGCGCGCGCAGCTTTTCGAACGGATAGGGCTGCAGGAGGTCGAGGGCTCGGTTCATCAGGGGTTCCTGTTCAGAAGCGGATGCGCGACGGCGTGGTCAGGCTGTCCGGGGTGTCGGAGAGCTGGCGGACCAGGGATTCCTGCAGGCGGGCGCAGAGCTCCGGGTCGGCCAGCGGCTGGTTGTGGGCGTCGGTGACGAAGAACACGTCCTCCACGCGCTCGCCGAGGGTGGCGATCTTGGCGTTCTGCACCGACAGATCGAAGTCGAGGAAGATCTGTCCGACCCGGGCCAGCAGGCCCGGGCGGTCGGGGGCGATCACCTCGATGATGCTCAGCGGGCGCTGGGCGTCGGTGTGGATGGTCACCTGCGGGGCGAAGCCGAAGCTCTTCAGCTGGCGCGGCACCCGGCGCTTGATGATGCTGCTGTAGTCCTGCGGGTTCTTCAGCGCGTCGACCAGGCCCTGGCGGATCTCCTCGATGCGCTGCGGGTCGTCGCCGATCGAGCCGCCGTCGGCGTCCAGCACCACGTAGGTGTCGAGGGTGAACTGGCTGGTCGAGGTGAGGATGCGCGCGTCCTGGATGTTCAGGTTGAGCTGGTCCATGGCCGCCACGGTCACCGCGAAGAAGTCGTGCTGGTCGGGAGCGTAGATGAAGATCTGCGTGCCGCCCTCGAACTCGCGTTCGGTGGTTTCCTTGATCAGCACCAGCGGCGCGCCGTCGTGGGGATGCTGGAGGATCGCTTCGGCGTGCCAGGCGATGTCCTCGGGGCCGTGGCGCAGGAAGTAGTCGTCGCCCAGTTGGGTCCACAGCTGCTCGGCGGCGTCGCTGTCGACCTCGCCGCGGCTGCGCAGCAGGTCGAGGGCGGCGTGCTGGTTCTCGCGGATGCGCTCCTCGCGGTCGATCGGGTTCTCCAGGCCGCGGCGCAGGGCGCGCTTGGTCTCGGCGTACAGCTGGCGCAGCAGCGAGGCGCGCCAGGAGTTCCACAGCGTCGGGTTGGTGGCGTTGATGTCGGCCACGGTCAGCACGTACAGGTAGTCGAGGTGGGTCTGGTCGCCCACGGTGCGCGCGAAGTCGTTGATCACCTGCGGGTCGGAGATGTCCTTGCGCTGCGCGGTGGTCGACATCACCAGGTGGTTCTTCACCAGCCAGGCGATCAGCCGGCTGTCCCACGGCGGCAGGTGGTGGCGGGCGCAGAAGGCCAGCGCGTCCTGGGCGCCCAGCTCGGAGTGGTCGCCGCCGCGGCCCTTGGCGATGTCGTGGAACAGCCCGGCGAAGTACACCAGCTCGGGCTTGGGCAGCTTGGCCATCAGCTCGCTGGCCAGCGGGAACTTCTCCGCCAGCTCCGGGCGGTCGAGCTTGCGCAGGTGCTTGATCAGGTTGAGGGTGTGCGCGTCGACCGTGTAGATGTGGAACAGGTCGTGCTGCATCTGGCCGATGATGTGGCCGAACTCCGGCACGTAGCGGCCGAGGATGCCGTAGCGGTTCATCCGCCGCAGGTTGCGGTGGATGCCCTCGTGGGACTTGAACAGCTCGACGAACAGGCTGGTGTTGCGGATGTCGTTGCGGAAGCGGTCGTCGATCAGGTGGCGGTGGTCGCGCAGCAGGCGGATGGTCTGCGAGCGCACGCCGCGGATCTCCGGGTGCTGGGCCATCAGCACGAACACCTCGAGGATCGCGCTGGGGCTGCGCTTGAACACGTTGGGGTGGATCGCCTCGATGAAGCCGTCGCGCACCTGGAAGCGCGCGTTGAGCTGGCGCGGCGGCTCGGCCCCGGGCTGTTCGAGCAGCAGCTCCTCGAGGATCTGGTTGACCAGGTCGCTCAGCTCGGCGGTGGCCATCACCATGCGGTAGTATTTCTGCATGAACTGCTCGACCGCCAGCTTGGTGTCGCTGGTCTCGAAGCCGAACAGGCCGGCCAGGCGGCGCTGGTGGTCGAACAGCAGGCGGTCCTCGGCGCGGCCGGTGATCATGTGCAGGGCGTAGCGCACCTTCCACAGGAAGGTCTGCCCGGCGCTCAGCAGTTCGTGCTCGCCCTGGGTCAGCAGGCCGTGGGTGACCAGGGTCTCCAGGGTCAGGGAGCCGTACTGGCGGCAGGTCACCCAGAGGATGTGCTGCAGGTCGCGCAGGCCGCCCGGCGAGCCCTTGACGTTGGGCTCGAGGTTGTACTCGGTGTCGTTGTACTTGGCGTGGCGGGCGCGCTGTTCGGCGCGCTTGGCGAGGAAGAACTCGCGGGCCGGCCACATGTACTGGGTGCCGGTGGCGGCGCGCATGCGCTGGCGCAGGCTGTCGGGGCCGGCGATGGTGCGGCTTTCCATCAGGTTGGTGATCACCGTCAGGTCGGCGCGCGCCTCGCTGGCGCATTCCTCCACCGAGCGCACGCTCTGGCCGATCTCCAGGCCGATGTCCCACAGCAGGGTGAGGAAGCCCTCGATCGGTGCGCGCAGGCGCTCGTGCTGGGCGCCGTCGAGGAGGATCAGGAGGTCGATGTCCGAGTGCGGGTGCAGCTCGCCGCGGCCGTAGCCGCCGACCGCCACCAGCGCCACGCCGTCGTCGTCGCCCCAGTCGAAGCGCGCCCAGGCCTCGCCGAGGATCTGGTCGACGAACCAGGCGCGCCCGGTGATCAGCGCGCGGATGTCGCAGTTGGCGGAGAAGCGCCCGTCGAGCACCTCGCAGGCCTTGCGGATGGCCTTCTTGAAGGCGGGAATCGGGCTGCTCTTCAGCGCCAGTTCGGCCTGGAACTGGCCGCGGTCGAACAGTTCGAGGTCCGCATCCATCGAGGGCATCGGGCGATCTCCATTCATCGGGGTGGGGCTGGGGCTCAGGGCAGGCAGCGGGCGATGGTGTCGTCGCTGCGCAGGGTGAGGATCTCGCAGCCGCTGTCGGTCACCAGGATGGTGTGCTCGTACTGGGCGGACAGCTTGCGGTCCTTGGTGATCGCCGTCCAGCCGTCGCCGAGCAGGCGGGTCTCGTGGCGGCCCTGGTTGATCATCGGCTCGATGGTGAAGGTCATCCCGGCCTTCAGTTCCAGGCCGGTGCCGGCGCGACCGTAGTGCAGCACCTGCGGCTCCTCATGGAACACGTTGCCGATGCCGTGACCGCAGTACTCGCGCACCACCGAGTAGCCGTTCTTCTCGGCGTGCTTCTGGATGATCTCGCCGATGTCGCCCAGGCGTGCGCCCGGACGCACCACGGAGATGCCCTTGTACAGGCACTCCTGGGTGATCTGGCACAGGCGGGTGGCCCACTCCGGCACCTTGCCGACCATGAACATCTTGCTGGTATCGCCGAAGTAGCCGTCCTTGATCACCGTGATGTCGATGTTGAGGATGTCGCCATCCTTGAGCGGCTTGTCGTTGGGGATGCCGTGGCAGACCACGTGGTTGAGCGAGGTGCAGATCGACTTGGGGAAGCCCTTGTAGTTGAGGGGCGCCGGGATGGCCTGCTGCACGTCGACGATGTAGTCGTGGCAGAGGCGGTTGAGTTCGTCGGTGGTGACCCCGGCCTTGACGTGCGGCTCGATCATTTCCAGCACCTCGGCGGCCAGGCGGCCGGCCACGCGCATTTTCTCGATTTCCCCGGGGGTCTTGATGGTGACGGTCATCAGCTCTCTCTGGCGCGGCTGCGCCTGCCTATATAAACAGGAAAGACTGTCATTCTAACAGAGCCGGCGCACGCTGCGGGACGTGCGCACGGGTTTCGCCGAGCGCGCAGGTATGGTATAAAGCGCCGCGCTTTTCGGGGTGGTCCCGGAAAGGCAACGAAACCACACACGCATCGACACAATTATCCTGGGTGCCCGCAAGGGTTGGATTTTGGGATGCGTGGAGGCTCAACCCGACTTATCGAGGAATAGAAATGTCCCAAGTCAACATGCGCGATATGCTCAAGGCCGGCTGCCACTTCGGTCACCAGACCCGTTACTGGAACCCGAAGATGGGCAAGTACATCTTCGGCGCGCGCAACAAGATTCACATCATCAACCTCGAAAAAACCCTGCCGATGTTCAACGAAGCCCTGAGCTTCGTTGAGAAGCTGGCTGCCGGCAAGAACAAGATCCTGTTCGTCGGCACCAAGCGCTCCGCTGGCAAGATCGTCCGCGAAGAAGCTACCCGCGCCGGTATGCCGTTCGTCGATCACCGCTGGCTGGGCGGCATGCTGACCAACTACAAGACCATTCGCGCTTCCATCAAGCGTCTGCGCGATCTGGAAACCCAGTCCCAGGACGGCACCTTCGAGAAGCTGACCAAGAAGGAAGCGCTGATGCGTTCGCGCGACCTGGAGAAGCTGGAGCGCAGCCTGGGTGGTATCAAGGACATGGGCGGTCTGCCGGACGCGCTGTTCGTGATCGACGTCGACCACGAGCGCATCGCCATCACCGAAGCCAACAAGCTGGGCATCCCGGTCATCGGCGTGGTCGATACCAACAGCAGCCCGGAAGGCGTGGACTACATCATTCCGGGTAACGACGACGCCATCCGCGCCGTGCAGCTGTACCTGGGCTCGATGGCCGACGCCGTGCTGAACGGCAAGGCCAAGGCCGGCACCGGCGAAGAGTTCGCCGCCGAGGCTTCCTCCGAAGCCGCCGAAGGCTGAGCGCAGGCGCGCCAAGCGTTATCCGGTGCGCAAAAAGGGGGCTAGGCCCCCTTTTTGCCACTTCCGAATTGCCGCCCGGCCCGCCGGGCGAACTGGTTTAGCAACTCTTCAGAGGATTCCCAACATGGCAGAGATTACTGCAGCACTGGTCAAGGAACTGCGCGAGCGTACCGGCCAGGGCATGATGGAGTGCAAGAAGGCCCTGGTCGCCGCCGACGGCGACATCGAGAAGGCCATCGACGACATGCGCGCTTCCGGCGCCATCAAGGCCGCCAAGAAGGCCGGCAACATCGCCGCCGAAGGCTCCATCGCCGTCAAGGTCGCCGCTGACAACAAGGCGGCCGTGATCATCGAAGTCAACTCGCAGACCGACTTCCTGGCCCTGCAGGACGACTTCAAGGGCTTCGTCGCCGAGAGCCTGGAAGAAGCCTTCGCCAACGGTCTGACCGACGTGGCCCCGCTGGTCGCCTCCCGCGAGTCCGCCCGCGAAGCCCTGGTCGCCAAGTGCGGCGAGAACGTCAACATCCGTCGCCTGACCCGCGTCGAAGGCGACGTGATCGGTGCCTACCTGCACGGCCACCGCATCGGCGTGCTGGTGACCCTGAAGGGCGGCAACCCCGAGCTGGCCAAGGACATCGCCATGCACGTGGCTGCCAGCAACCCGCAGTTCCTGAGCGCTGCCGAGGTTTCCGAGGAAGCCATCGCCAAGGAAAAGGAAATCTTCCTGGCCCTGAACGCCGACAAGATCGCCGGCAAGCCGGAAAACATCGTCGAGAACATGGTCAAGGGCCGTATCGCCAAGTTCCTCGCCGAGGCCAGCCTGGTCGAGCAGCCGTTCGTCAAGGATCCGGAAGTCAAGGTCGGCGAGCTGGCCAAGAAGGCCGGTGCCGAGATCGTTTCCTTCGTCCGCTTCGAAGTGGGTGAGGGCATCGAGAAGGCCGAAGTCGACTTCGCTGCCGAAGTTGCTGCCCAGGTGGCTGCCACCCAGCAGTAAGATGGCCTGAGGTCGTCCGAGAAGAGGCTGCCCGCTCCCGCGCGCAGCCTTTTCTTTGCAAGCTGGCGGCTCGGCCGCCGGGAAGAGACAGGGATGCAGTTTTTCGGTGCCATGAGGGCACGGGTTCACTCTGCCGCGGTCAAAGCCGCGCCGGAGCGCGAAAAGCCGGTTTTTCGCAACATCACACTGCCGCAGGAGATTCGTATGGCCCAGCTGAGTGGTCGCCAAGCCCGCTACAAACGTATTTTGCTCAAGCTCAGCGGTGAAGCGCTGATGGGCAGCGAGGACTTCGGCATCGATCCCAAGGTGCTCGACCGCATGGCCCTGGAGATCGGCCAACTGGTGGGCATCGGCGTGCAGGTCGGTCTGGTCATCGGCGGCGGCAACCTGTTCCGCGGCGCGGCGCTGAGCGCGGCCGGCATGGACCGGGTGACCGGCGACCACATGGGCATGCTGGCTACGGTGATGAACTCGCTGGCCATGCGCGACGCCCTGGAGCGCTCGAACATCCCGGCGCTGGTGATGTCCGCCATCTCCATGGTCGGCGTCACCGATCACTATGATCGCCGCAAGGCCATGCGCCACCTGAACAGCGGCGAGGTGGTGATCTTCTCCGCCGGCACCGGCAATCCGTTCTTTACCACCGATTCTGCCGCCTGCCTGCGCGCCATCGAGATCGATGCCGATCTGGTGCTGAAGGCCACCAAGGTCGATGGCGTGTACACTGCCGATCCGTTCAAGGATCCCAATGCCGAGAAATTCGAGCGCCTGACCTATGACGAGGTGCTCGATCGCAAGCTGGGCGTGATGGACCTGACCGCCATCTGCCTGTGCCGCGATCACAAGATGCCGCTGCGGGTGTTCAACATGAACAAGCCCGGAGCCTTGCTTAACATTGTTGTCGGGGGAGCCGAAGGCACCCTGGTCGAGGAGGGTTGAGAATGATCAACGAGATCAAGAAGGACGCGCAGGAGCGCATGAAGAAGTCGCTGGATTCGCTGGATCACGCCTTTGCCAAGATCCGCACCGGCCGCGCCCACCCGAGCATCCTGGACAGCGTCATGGTGTCCTACTACGGCGCCGACACCCCGCTGCGCCAGGTGGCCAACGTGGTCGCCGAGGATTCGCGCACCCTGGCCCTGACCGTGTTCGACAAGAGCATGATCCAGGCCGTCGAGAAGGCCATCATGACCTCCGACCTGGGGCTCAATCCGGCCACCGCCGGCACCACCATCCGTGTGCCGATGCCGGCGCTGACCGAGGAAACCCGCAAGGGCTATACCAAGCAGGCGCGCGCCGAGGCGGAGAACGCCCGCGTGGCGATCCGCAACATCCGCCGCGATGCGCTGGCCCAGCTCAAGGACCTGGTCAAGGAGAAGGAGATCAGCGAGGACGACGAGCGTCGTGCCGCCGACGAGGTGCAGAAGCTCACCGACAAGGCCGTCGGCGAAGTCGAGAAGGCCCTCGAGGCCAAGGAAGCCGACCTGATGGCCGTCTGACGGCCGGATGACTGTCATGGACAAGACGATGCAAGCACCTGCGGGTACGCCGCGCCACGTTGCCATCATCATGGATGGCAACAACCGCTGGGCGAAGAAGCGCTTCATGCCCGGCGTGGCCGGGCACAAGGCCGGCGTCGATGCGGTGCGCGCGGTGATCGAGGTGTGCGCCGAGGCCAAGGTCGAGGTGCTGACCCTGTTCGCCTTCTCCAGCGAGAACTGGCAGCGCCCGGCCGACGAGGTCGGCGCGCTGATGGAGCTGTTCCTCATGGCCCTGCGCCGCGAGGTCAAGAAGCTGGCGGCCAACGGCATCCGCCTGCGTATCCTCGGCGAGCGCACGCGCTTCCAGCCCGAACTGCAGAAGGCCATGTCCGAGGCCGAGGCGCTGACCGCCGAAGGCGGCGGCATGCTGCTGCAGGTGGCGGCCAACTACGGCGGCCAGTGGGACATCACCCAGGCGGCGCAGCGTCTGGCGCGCGAGGTGGCCGCCGGTCACCTCGCCGTCGACGAGATCACTCCCGATCTGCTGCAGCGCTGCCTGGCCACCGGCACCCAGCCGCCGGTCGACCTGTGCATCCGCACCGGTGGCGAGCAGCGCATCAGCAACTTCCTGCTCTGGCAGGTGGCTTACGCCGAGCTGTACTTCTCCGAGCTGCTGTGGCCGGACTTCAAACACGATGCCATGCGCGCCGCGCTGGCCGACTTCTCCTGTCGCCAGCGACGCTTCGGCAAGACCAGCGAGCAGGTGGCGGCGGAACAACGGAAGCCCACATGCTGAAGCAGCGCATCATCACCGCCCTGATCATGCTGCCCGTTGCCCTGGGCGGCTTCTTCCTGCTGCAGGGTGGCTGGTTCGCCCTGTTCATCGGCCTGGTGGTCTGCGCCGGCGCCTGGGAGTGGGCGCGTCTCGCCGGCTTCGAGGCGCAGCCGCTGCGCCTGGGCTATGCCGGCGTGGTCGCCCTGCTGCTGGCGGCCCTCTACCAGTTGCCGTCGCTGGCCGGGCCGGTGCTGGCCCTGGCGGTGCTCTGGTGGCTGGCGGCCATCGCCCTGGTACTCGCCTATCCGGCCAGCAGCCGGGCCTGGCAGGCGCTGCCGGTGCGCCTGGTGATCGGCCTGCTGATCCTGCTGCCGGCCTGGCAGGGCCTGCTGCTGCTCAAGCACTGGCCGCAGGGCAACAGCCTGATCCTCGCGGTGATGCTGCTGGTGTGGACGGCCGACATCGGTGCCTACTTCAGCGGCCGGCGCTTCGGCCGGCGCAAGCTGGCGGTGCAGGTCAGTCCCGGCAAGAGCTGGGAGGGGCTGTACGGCGGCCTGGCCGGCAGCCTGCTGCTGACACTGCTGGTCGGCCTGTATCGCGACTGGGACGCCCGCGACCTGATGATGGCGCTGCTCGGTGCGGCGCTGGTGGTGCTGATCTCGGTGGTCGGCGACCTGACCGAGAGCATGTTCAAGCGTCAGTCCGGCATCAAGGACAGCAGCAACCTGCTGCCCGGCCACGGCGGCGTGCTGGATCGCATCGACAGCCTGACGGCGGCGGTGCCGATGTTCGCCGTGCTGCTCTGGCTGCACGGCTGGGGAAGCCTGTGAAGCAGATAACCGTACTCGGAGCGACCGGTTCCATCGGTCTCTCCACCCTCGACGTCGTCGCCCGCCACCCCCACGACTACCGCGTCTTCGCCCTGACCGGCTTCAGCCGGCTGGCCGAGCTGGAGCGCCTGTGCCTGCTGCATCGCCCGCGATTCGCCGTGGTGCCGACGGCCGAGGCGGCGCGCGTGCTGCAGGATGGTCTGCGTGGCGCCGGGCGGGATACCGAGGTGCTGGTCGGCGAGTCGGGCTTGTGCGCGGTCGCCGCCCACCCGGAGGTGGATGCGGTGATGGCCGCCATCGTCGGTGCCGCCGGGCTCAAGCCGACCCTGGCCGCGGTGCAGGCGGGCAAGCGCGTGCTGCTGGCCAACAAGGAGGCGCTGGTGATGTCCGGCGCTCTGTTCATGCAGGCGGTGCAGGCCCACGGCGCCGAGCTGCTGCCGATCGACAGCGAACACAACGCCATCTTCCAGTGCATGCCCGGCGACTACGGCCAGGGCCTGGGGCGGGTCGGCGTGCGACGCATCCTGCTCACCGCCTCCGGCGGGCCGTTCCGCTGCTGGCCGCTGGAGCGCATCGCCGAAGCCACGCCGCAGCAGGCCTGCGCCCATCCCAACTGGGCGATGGGGCGCAAGATATCGGTCGACTCGGCGAGCATGATGAACAAGGGGCTGGAGCTGATCGAGGCCTGCTGGTTGTTCGATGCGCGCCCGGCCCAGGTCGAGGTGGTGGTCCATCCGCAGAGCGTGATCCATTCGCTGGTCGACTACGTTGACGGTTCGGTGCTGGCCCAGCTGGGCAATCCGGACATGCGCACGCCCATCGCCCATGCCCTGGCCTGGCCGCGGCGCATCGACTCCGGGGTGGCGCCGCTGGACCTGTTCTCCATCGCCCGCCTCGACTTCGAGGCGCCGGACGAGCGGCGTTTCCCCTGCCTGAAGCTGGCGCGCCAGGCGGCCGAGGCGGGCGGTACGGCGCCGGCGCTGCTCAACGCCGCCAACGAGGTGGCGGTCGCCGCCTTCCTTGACGAGCGCATCCGCTTCGTCGACATTGCCCGAATGATCGAGGCGGTGCTCGAGCGCATCCCCGCCGTTGCCGTCCGCGAGCTGGACGCCGTGCTGCAGGCCGATGCCGAGGCGCGTGCCGCCGCGCAGGACTGGCTTGGCCGCTGCGGACACTGAGTCCGGAGGTTTTTCGATGAGCGCGTTGTACATGATCGTCGGCACCCTGGTCGCCCTGGGTGTGCTGGTCACCTTCCACGAATTCGGTCACTTCTGGGTGGCGCGGCGTTGCGGCATCAAGGTGCTGCGCTTCTCGGTGGGTTTCGGCGCGCCGCTGCTGCGCTGGCATGACCGCCACGGCACCGAGTTCGTGATTGCCGCCATCCCGCTGGGCGGCTACGTGAAGATGCTCGACGAGCGCGAGGGCGAGGTTCCCGCGGCGCTGCTCGAGCAGGCGTTCAACCGCAAGAGCGTACGCCAGCGCTTCGCCGTGGTCGTCGCCGGACCGCTGGCCAACTTCCTGCTCGCCATCCTGTTCTTCTGGGTGGTCGCCATGCTCGGCAGCCAGCAGGTGCGCCCGGTGATCGGCAGCATCGAGCCGGGCAGCCTGGCGGAGCAGGCCGGGGTGATGGCCGGCGCCGAGGTGCTGGCGGTGGACGGCCGGGCGGTGCAGGGCTGGAGCGAGGTCAACCTGCAGCTGGTGCGCCGTCTCGGCGAGAGCGGCAGCCTGCGCCTGCGTCTGCAGGAGCCGGACTCCGGCGTGCAGAGCGAGCGCACCCTGGCCCTGGATGGCTGGCTCAGGGGAGCCGAGGATCCCGATCCGTTGGCGGCGCTGGGCATCCGTCCGTGGACGCCGAGGGTCGAGCCGGTACTGGCCCAGCTCGATCCGCAGGGGCCGGCGCAGGCCGCCGGGCTGGAGGTGGGCGATCGCCTGCTGAGCCTGGACGGGGTGGCGCTGGACGATTGGCAGCAGGTGGTCGAGCGAGTGCGCGAGCGCCCGGGGCAGCGGGTGAGCCTGCGGGTCGAGCGCGATGGCCAGGCGCTGGACGTCAGCCTGACCCTGGCCGCTCGCGGCGAAGGCAAGGCGCGCAGCGGCTACCTCGGGGCCGGCGTCAGCGGCGGCGAATGGCCGGCGCAGATGCTCCGTGAAGTCCGTCACGGTCCGCTGGAAGCGGTGGGCGAAAGCCTCGGGCGGACCTGGTCGATGAGCCTTCTGACCCTCGACTCGATCGGCAAGATGCTGTTCGGCGAGCTCTCGGTAAAAAACTTGAGCGGCCCGATAACGATTGCTAAAGTGGCCGGCGCTTCGGCCCAGTCTGGGGTGGGAGATTTCCTGAGCTTCCTCGCCTACCTGAGTATCAGCCTCGGCGTGCTCAACCTGCTGCCGATTCCGGTCCTCGATGGCGGGCATCTGCTGTTCTATCTGGTCGAATGGGTCCGTGGCCGGCCGCTGTCGGAACGGGTGCAGGCGCTCGGCATGCAGATAGGCATCAGCCTGGTGGTCGGCCTGATGCTTCTCGCCCTGTTTAATGACATCAGCCGGCTGTAACCTGCCACGCATTGCGGAGCTGCCGCCTGGGGCGGCAGTTCCTTTTTAGTCAGTCTGAAAAGTTAGAAAGGACTTCATGAAACGCTTGCTGCTACCGGCGGTAATTGCCGCGCTGATCACCGCCGAGGTTCACGCCGAGTCCTTCACGATCACCGACATTCGCGTCAACGGCCTGCAGCGGGTATCCGCCGGCAGCGTGTTCGGCGCCCTGCCGCTCAACGTCGGCGACGCGGTCGATGACCGCCGCCTGGTCGAGGCGACCCGCTCGCTGTTCAAGACCGGCTTCTTCCAGGACATCCGCCTCGGTCGCGAGGACGGCGTACTGGTGGTCGACGTGGTCGAGCGCCCGTCGATCTCGGCGATCGAGATCGACGGCAACAAGGCCATCGCCACCGATGATCTGCTCAAGGGCCTCAAGCAGTCCGGCCTGGCCGAAGGCGAGATCTTCCAGCAGGCGACCCTCGAGGGCGTGCGCAACGAGCTGCAGCGCCAGTACGTGGCGCAGGGCCGCTACTCGGCGAGCATCGACACCGAGGTGGTCAGCCAGCCGCGCAACCGGGTCGCCCTGAAGATCAAGATCAACGAGGGTTCGGTCGCCGCCATCCAGCACATCAACATCGTCGGCAACAAGGTGTTCTCCAGCGAGGAGCTGGCCGGCCTGTTCGAGCTGCGCACCACCAACTGGCTGTCGTTCTTCCGCAACGACGACAAGTATTCCCGCGAGAAGCTGTCCGGCGACCTCGAGCGCCTGCGTTCCTACTACTTGGATCGCGGCTACATCAATATGGACATCACCTCCACCCAGGTGTCCATCACCCCGGACAAGAAGCACGTCTACGTCACCGTCAACATCGACGAGGGCGAGCGCTACACGATCCGCGAGGTCAAGCTGGCCGGCGACCTGCGTGTGCCGGAGGAAGAGGTGCGCAAGCTGCTGCTGGTCAAGGAAGGCCAGGTGTTCTCGCGCAAGGTGATGACCAGCACTTCCGAGCTGATCACCCGCCGCCTCGGCAACGAGGGCTACACCTTCGCCAACGTCAACGGCATCCCCGAGCCGCACGACGAGGACAACACCGTCTCGCTGACCTTCGCCGTCGACCCGGGCAAGCGCGCCTACGTCAATCGCATCAACTTCCGCGGCAACACCAAGACCGAGGACGAGGTGCTGCGCCGCGAGATGCGCCAGATGGAAGGCGGCTGGGCCTCGACCTACCTGATCGACCAGTCGAAGACCCGCCTCGAGCGCCTCGGCTACTTCAAGGAGGTCAACGTCGAGACCCCGCCGGTGCCGGGCACCGACGACCAGATCGACGTCAACTACAGCGTCGAGGAGCAGCCGTCCGGCTCGATCACCGCCAGCGTCGGCTTCGCCCAGAGCGCCGGCCTGATCCTTGGCGGCTCGATCAGCCAGAACAACTTCCTCGGCACCGGCAACAAGGTCAACGTCGGCCTGACCCGCAGCGAGTACCAGACCCGCTACAACTTCGCCTTCACCGATCCGTACTGGACCGAGGACGGCGTCAGCCTCGGCTACAACATGTTCTATCGCACCACCGACTACAGCGACCTCGACGTCGACGTGTCGAGCTACTCGGTGGACAGCCTCGGTGCCGGCATCAACCTCGGCTATCCGATCAGCGAGACCTCGCGCCTGACCTACGGGCTGTCGGCCCAGCAGGACGACATCAAGCCCGGTACCTACACGGTCGACGAGATCAACGACTTCATCGCGGCCGAAGGCGACAGCTACACCAACTTCAAGGGCTCGATGGGCTGGTCGCAGTCGACCCTCAACCGCGGCATGTTCGCCAGCCGCGGCTACTCGCAGAGCCTGGTCGGCGAGATCACCCTGCCGGGCAGCGACCTGTCGTTCTACCGCATCGACTACAACGGCCAGGTCTTCGTCCCGCTGTGGAAGAAGGACTACGCCCTGCGCTTCCATGGCCGCCTGGGCTATGCCGACAGCTACGGCTCGACCAGCGAGCTGCCGTTCTACGAGCACTACTACGCCGGCGGTTTCGGTTCGGTACGTGGCTTCGAGGAAAGCAGCCTCGGCCCGCGCAGCACGCCGGCCGCGGCCGATCCGGATCAGGATCCGCAACCCTTCGGCGGCAACGTCATCGTGCAGGGCGGTACCGAACTGCTGTTCCCCCTGCCGTTCGTCAAGGACCAGCGCTCCCTGCGCACCGTGTTGTTCTGGGACGTCGGCAACGTGTTCGACACCAACTGCAGCGCCGCCCAGGAGGCGCGCGGCGAGGTCGGCTGCGACATCAGCCTGAGCGACATGGCCAGCTCGGTTGGCGTCGGCCTGACCTGGCTGACCGCGCTCGGCCCGCTGAGCTTCAGCCTCGGCATGCCGGTCAAGGAGCCCGAGAACTCCGATACCCAGGTATTCCAGTTCTCCCTGGGACAGACTTTCTAAGCCCGTTGGGGCCTTTCACCCAACCGATTCGTATCAGGAGTTCATCGTGCGCAAGTTGACCCAAGCAATCCTGTTCGCCGCCGCTATGGTGAGCCTGCCGGCCTTCGCCGAAATGAAGGTGGCGGTACTCAACTATCAAATGGCCCTGCTCGAATCCGACGCGGCCAAGAAGTACGCCGTCGATGCCGAGAAGAAGTTCGGCCCGCAGCTCAACCGCCTGAAGACCCTGGAGAGCGACGCCAAGCGCATCCAGGACCGCCTGATGAAGGAGGGCGAGAAGATGGCGCAGAGCGAGCGCGAGCGTCTGGAACTCGAGTTCAAGCAGAAGGCCCGCGACTTCCAGTTCCAGTCCAAGGAGCTGAACGAGGCCAAGGCCATCGCCGACCGCGACATGCTCAAGCAGCTCAAGCCGAAGCTGGACAAGGCCGTCGAGGAAGTGATCAAGAAGGGCAACTACGACCTGGTGCTGGAGCGCGGTGCCGTGGTGGAAGTCAAGCCGCAGTTCGACATCACCAAGCAGGTGATCGAGCGCATGAACCAGCTGCGCTGATCGCCATGAGTGCTTCCGTCCATACCCTTGGCGAGCTGGCCGCGCGCGTCGGCGCCGAGCTGCGCGGACCGGCCGATCTGCCCATCGCCGGTCTGGCCGCTCTGCAGGACGCCGGCCCGCAGCAGCTGACCTTCCTCGCCAACGCGCAGTACCGCAAGCACCTGGCGACCTGCCAGGCCGGCGCGGTGCTGCTGACTCCGGCCGATGCCGAGGGCTTCGCCGGCAATGCCCTGGTGCTGGCCAATCCCTACCTGGCCTTCGCCCAGCTGTCGCACCTGTTCGACCGCAAGCCGGTCGCCGTGCCCGGCATCCACCCGACGGCCATGGTCGCCGCGGATGCCGTGGTCGATCCGAGCGCCTCGGTCGGTCCCGGCGTGGTGATCGAGTCCGGCGCGGTGATCGGCGCGCGGGTGAGCCTCGGTGCCCATTGCGTGATCGGTGCGCGCAGCGTGATCGGCGACGACGGCTGGCTGGCGCCGCGGGTGACCCTGTACCACGACGTGCGCATCGGTCAGCGTGTGGTCATCCAGTCCGGCGCGGTGCTCGGCGGCGAGGGCTTCGGCTTCGCCAACGACAAGGGCGTGTGGATCAAGATCGCCCAGATCGGTGGCGTGACCATCGGCGACGACGTCGAGATCGGCGCCAACACCACCATCGACCGTGGCGCCCTGGCCGACACGGTGATCGGCAACGGGGTCAAGCTCGACAACCAGATCATGATCGCCCACAACGTGCAGATCGGCGATCACACTGCCATGGCCGGCTGCTGCGGCATCTCCGGCAGCACCAGGATCGGCAAGCACTGCATGATCGCCGGCGGCGTCGGCATGGTCGGTCACATCGAGGTGTGCGATCACGTGTTCGTCACCGGCATGACCATGGTCACCCGCTCGATCACCGAGCCGGGGGCCTATTCCTCGGGCACGGCGATGCAGCCGGCGGCCGAGTGGAAGAAGAGCGCCGCGCGCCTGCGTCACCTTGACGACATGGCCAAGCGCCTGCAGCAGCTGGAAAAACAGCTCGCCGCCGTGACCCGGAGCGGGGATGGCTCATCTGATGCCTGAGGCACGCCTCCCCGTGTTCCATTTTTTGACCAAGGCTCCCACACCATGATGGATATCAACGAGATTCGCGAACTCCTGCCGCACCGCTACCCGTTCCTGCTGGTGGATCGGGTGGTGGAGATGGATCTCGAGGAAAAGCGCATCCGCGCCTACAAGAACGTGACCATCAACGAGCCGTTCTTCAATGGCCACTTCCCGGGCCATCCGATCATGCCGGGGGTGCTGATCATCGAAGCCATGGCCCAGGCCGCCGGCCTGCTCGGCTTCAGCATGATGGGGGCCAAGGCGGCCGCCGACACCCTGTACCTGTATGTCGGCTCCGACAACCTGCGTTTCCGCTCGCCGGTGACCCCGGGGGATCAACTGATCCTCGAGGCCCGCGTACTCAGCACCAAGCGTGGCCTGTGGAAGTTCGAGTGCCAGGCCAGCGTCGACGGCAAGGCGGTCTGCTCCGGCGAGATCATCTGCGCGGAACAGAAGAAATGAGTCTGATCGACCCTCGCGCCATCATCGATCCGAGTGCCAGGCTGGCCGACTCCGTCGAAGTTGGCCCCTGGTCGATCATCGGTCCGAACGTGGAAATCGGCGAGGGTACCGTGATCGGTCCCCACGTGATCGTCAAGGGCCCCACGGTGATCGGCCGGCACAATCGCATCTACCAGTTCTCCTCGGTAGGCGAAGACACTCCCGATCTGAAGTACAAGGGCGAGCCGACCCGTCTGCTGATCGGCGACCACAACGTGATCCGCGAAGGCGTCACCATCCATCGCGGCACCGTGCAGGATCGCTTCGAGACCACCATCGGCAACCACAACCTGCTGATGGCCTACGTGCACGTCGGCCACGACAGCGTGATCGGCGACCACTGCATCCTGGTCAACAACACCGCACTGGCCGGCCACGTGCACGTCGGCGACTGGGCGATCCTCTCCGGCTTCACCCTGGTCCACCAGTTCTGCCATATCGGCGCGCACAGCTTCTCCGGCATGGGCACGGCGATCGGCAAGGACGTGCCGGCCTTCGTCACCGTGTTCGGCAGCCCCGCCGAGGCGCGCAGCATGAACTTCGAGGGCATGCGCCGGCGCGGTTTCAGCGACGAGGTGATGCACGCCCTGCGTCGCGCCTACAAGGTCATGTACCGCAAGGGGCTGACCGTCGAGGAGGCGCTGGCCGACCTGGCCGCCGACGCGGCGCAGTACCCGGAAGTGGCGCTGTTCTGCGACTCGGTGCGCAGCTCGACCCGCGGCATCACCCGCTGACGCCATGGTCCGTCCCCTGAAGATCGCCCTGGTCGCCGGCGAGGCGTCCGGCGACATCCTCGGCGCCGGCCTGATGCAGGTCATCAAGGCCCGCCACCCCGATGTCCGCTTCATCGGTGTCGGCGGGCCGCGCATGCAGGCCGAGGGCCTCGATTCGTACTTCCCGATGGAGCGCCTGGCGGTGATGGGCCTGGTCGAGGTGCTCGGCCGCCTGCCCGAACTGCTCAAGCGCCGCCGCGGCCTGATCCGCACCCTGATCGACGAACAGCCGGACGCGTTCGTCGGCATCGATGCCCCGGACTTCAACCTCGGCGTCGAATTGAAGCTGCGCCAGGCCGGTATCCGCACCGTGCACTACGTCAGCCCCTCGGTGTGGGCCTGGCGGCAGAAGCGCGTGCTGAAGATCCAGCGCGCCTGCGACCTGATGCTCACCCTGTTCCCCTTCGAGGCGCAGTTCTACGAGGCGCAGCAGGTGCCGGTGTGCTTCGTCGGTCACCCGCTGGCCGACGTCATCCCCCTGACGGCCGACCGGGCCGCCGCGCGCGCCGCTCTCGGCCTGCCGGAGCAGGGCGCGGTGGTGGCGCTGCTGCCCGGCAGTCGCGGCGGCGAGGTCGAGCGTCTCGGTGGCCTGTTCCTCGACGCCGCCGAGCGCCTGCGCGCGCTGCGTCCGGGGCTGCGCTTCGTGCTGCCCTGCGCCAGCGCCGAGCGCCGCGCCCAGGTCGAGGCCATGCTCGCCGGGCGCGACCTGCAGGTCAGCCTGCTCGACGGCCGCTCCCACGAGGCTCTGGCCGCCTGCGATGCGGTGCTGATCGCCTCCGGCACCGCGACCCTCGAGGCGCTGCTGTTCAAGCGGCCGATGGTGGTGGCCTACCGGGTGGCGCCGCTGACCTACCGCATCCTCAGGCGCCTGGTGAAGAGTCCGTACATCTCGCTGCCCAACCTGCTGGCCGGGCGCCTGCTGGTCCCCGAGCTGATCCAGGACGCCGCCACGCCGGAAGCACTGGCCGGCGCGCTGGCGCCGCTGATCGACGATGGCCAGGTGCAGACCGAGGGCTTCGATGCCATCCACCGCGCCCTGCGCCGCGGCGCCTCCGAGCGCGCCGCCGAGGCGGTGTTGCGGCTGGTGGAGGGCGCCTGATGCAGCTGGGTCTGGATTTCACCCTGGTCGAGGAGCTGGTCGCCGGCGTTGACGAGGTCGGCCGCGGTCCGCTGTGCGGTCCGGTGGTCACCGCCGCGGTGATCCTCGATCCGGCGCGTCCCATCGCGGGGCTCAATGACTCCAAGAAGCTCAGCGAGGCGCGCCGTGAGCGGCTGTTCGACGAGATCCGCGACAAGGCGCTGGC
This sequence comes from Pseudomonas sp. AN-1, assembly GCF_034057115.1. Classification (NCBI taxonomy): domain Bacteria; kingdom Pseudomonadati; phylum Pseudomonadota; class Gammaproteobacteria; order Pseudomonadales; family Pseudomonadaceae; genus Pseudomonas; species Pseudomonas sp. AN-1. The sequence goes on from NZ_CP139195.1 coordinate 41,803, forward strand.
CTGGTGCATCGGTCGCGCCGAGGTCGAGGAGATCGACCGCCTGAACATCCTGCAGGCCACCTTCCTGGCCATGCAGCGCGCGGTCGAGGGCCTGTCCATCCAGCCGCGGCTGGCGCTGATCGACGGCAATCGCTGCCCGAAGCTCCTGGTGCCCAGCGCGCCGGTGGTCGGCGGCGACGCCAGGGTGCCGGCGATCGCCGCCGCCTCGATCCTCGCCAAGGTCAGCCGCGATCGCGAGATGGCCGAACTGGATGCCCGCTATCCTGGTTACGGCATGGCCGGGCACAAGGGCTATCCGACGCCGGCGCATCTCGAGGCGCTCAGGCGCCTGGGGCCGACGCCCATTCATCGGCGCTCCTTTGCGCCGGTCCGGGCGCTGCTCGATCCGTCCTGAGCTAACCCATGCACTGCCAGTCCGGGCCCGGTACAATTCCGGGCCCAGTCGTTTCTGCGTCCACGGAATTGCCATGACCGCCACCTTCGTCCACCTGCGCGTGCACACCGAATACTCCCTGGTCGACGGCCTGGTACGGGTCAAGCCGCTGGTCAAGGCGGTGGCCGGGGCGGGCATGCCGGCGGTGGCGGTCACCGACATGAGCAACATGTGCTCGCTGGTCAAGTTCTACAAGACCGCCATGGGGGGCGGCATCAAGCCGATCTGCGGCGCCGACCTGTGGCTGGCCGGCCGCGGCGAGGACGCCCCGCTGTCGCGCCTGACCCTGCTGGCGATGGATGCCCAGGGTTACCGCAATCTCACCGAGCTGATCTCGCGCGGCTGGACCGAGGGGCAGCACAACGGCCTGGTGGTCATCCAGCGCGACTGGGTCAAGCAGGCCGCCGCGGGGCTGATCGCGCTGTCCGGTGCCAAGGAGGGGGAGATCGGCCTGGCGCTGCTCGGCGGTCACGCCGACGAAGCCGAGGCGCTGCTGCGCGAGTGGCAGGCGGTGTTCCCCGAGCGCTTCTACCTGGAGGTGCAGCGCACCAGCCGGGTCAACGACGAGGAGTACCTGCACGCGGCGGTGCAACTGGCCACGCGCTGCGATGCGCCGCTGGTGGCCACCAACGACGTGCGCTTCCTCAAGCAGGACGACTTCGAGGCCCACGAGACCCGCGTGTGCATCGGCGAGGGACGCACCCTCGACGATCCGCGGCGGCCGCGCAATTACTCGGACCAGCAGTACCTGAAGAGCCCGGCGGAGATGGCCGAGCTGTTCAGCGACCTTCCCGAGGCGCTGGAGAACACCGTCGAGATCGCCAGGCGCTGCAACATCGACGTGCGCCTGGGTAAGCACTTCCTGCCCGACTTCCCGACGCCCAACGGCATGGGCATCGACGACTACCTGCGCCACGCCTCCTACGAGGGGCTGGAAGAGCGTCTTGAAGTGCTGCTGCCCAAGGACACTCCGGACTACGAGGCCAAGCGCCAGGTCTACGTCGACCGCCTGGAGTTCGAGCTGGGCACCATCATCCAGATGGGCTTTCCCGGCTACTTCCTGATCGTGGCCGACTTCATACAGTGGGCGAAGAACAACGGCGTGCCGGTGGGACCGGGGCGCGGCTCGGGTGCCGGCAGTCTGGTCGCCTACGTGCTGAAGATCACCGACCTCGACCCGCTGGCCTACGACCTGCTGTTCGAGCGCTTCCTCAACCCCGAGCGGGTCTCCATGCCCGACTTCGACGTCGACTTCTGCATGGACGGCCGCGACCGGGTGATCGACTACGTGGCCGACAAGTACGGTCGCAACGCGGTGAGCCAGATCATCACCTTCGGCTCGATGGCGGCCAAGGCGGTGGTGCGCGACGTGGCGCGGGTGCAGGGCAAGTCCTACGGGCTGGCCGACCGCCTGTCGAAGATGATCCCCTTCGAAGTCGGCATGACCCTGGAAAAGGCCTACGAGATGGAGGAGCCGCTGCGCGACTTCCTCGCCGTCGACGAGGATGCCAGGGAAATCTGGGACATGGCCCTCAAGCTCGAGGGCATCACCCGCGGCACCGGCAAGCACGCCGGCGGCGTGGTGATCGCGCCGACCAGGCTCACCGACTTCTCGCCGATCGCCTGCGACGAGGAGGGCGGCGGCCTGGTCACCCAGTTCGACAAGGACGACGTCGAGGCCGCCGGCCTGGTCAAGTTCGACTTCCTCGGCCTGCGCACCCTGACCATCATCAAGTGGGCACTGGAGACCATCAACCGCGAGCAGGCGAAGAAGGGCCTGCCGCCGGTCGACATCGACTTCATCCCGCTGGACGACAAGCCGACCTACCAGTTGCTGCAGCGCGCCGAGACCACCGCGGTGTTCCAGCTCGAATCGCGCGGCATGAAGGAGCTGATCAAGAAGCTCAAGCCGGACTGCCTGGAAGACCTCATCGCGCTGGTGGCGCTGTTCCGTCCCGGCCCGCTGCAGTCGGGCATGGTGGACGACTTCATCAACCGCAAGCACGGCCGTGCCGAGCTGTCCTATCCGCACCCGGACTACCAGTACGCGGGCCTCGAGCCGGTGCTCAAGCCCACCTACGGCATCATCCTGTACCAGGAACAGGTGATGCAGATCGCCCAGGTGATGGCCGGCTACACCCTGGGCGGTGCCGACATGCTGCGTCGGGCCATGGGCAAGAAGAAGCCCGAGGAGATGGCCAAGCAGCGCGGCGGCTTCATCGAGGGCTGCGCCAACAACGGCATCGACGGCGAGCTGGCGGGCAACATCTTCGACCTGGTGGAGAAGTTCGCCGGCTACGGCTTCAACAAGTCGCACTCGGCCGCCTACGGCCTGGTCTCCTACCAGACCGCCTGGCTGAAGACCCATTTCCCGTCGCCGTTCATGGCCGCGGTGATGTCGGCGGACATGCACAACACCGACAAGGTGGTGATCCTCATCGAGGAATGCCGCAGCATGAAGCTGCGCATCGACGCCCCCGACGTCAACGTCTCCGAGTTCAAGTTCACAGTCAACGAGGACGGGCGCATCGTCTACGGCCTCGGTGCGGTCAAGGGCGTCGGCGAGGGGCCGGTGGAGGCCATCGTCGAGGCGCGCGCCACGGGGCCGTTCAAGGACCTGTTCGACTTCTGCGCGCGGGTCGATTTGAAGCGCATCAACAAGCGCACCCTGGAGGCGCTGATCCGCAGCGGTGCGCTGGATCGCCTCGGCCCGCACTACCACGACGAGCCCAAGGCCTACCAGGCCAGCCTCGACCTCAATCGCGCGGTGCTGCTGGCGGCGATGGAGGAGGCGGTACAGGCGGCCGAGCAGAGCGCGCGCAGCGCCGACAGCGGACACATGGACCTGTTCGGCGGGCTGTTCGCCGAGCCCGAGGCCGACGTCTACGCCAACTACCGCAAGGTGCGCGAGCTGACCCTCAAAGAGCGCCTGCGCGGCGAGAAGGAGACTCTCGGCCTGTACCTGACCGGCCACCCGATCGACGAGTACGAAGGCGAGGTGCGCCGCTTCGCCCGCCAGCGCATCATCGACCTGCGCCCGGCGCGCGAGACGCAGACGGTGGCCGGGCTGATCGTCAACCTGCGGGTGATGAAGAACAAGCGCGGCGACAAGATGGGCTTCGTCACCCTCGACGACCGTTCCGGGCGCATCGAGGCCTCGCTGTTCGCCGAGGCCTTCGCCGCCGCGCAGTCGCTGCTGCAGACCGATGCGCTGGTGGTGATCGAGGGCGAGGTGAGCATGGACGACTTCTCCGGCGGCCTGCGCCTGCGTGCGAAACGGGTGATGAGCCTGGAGGAGGCGCGCACCGGGCTGGCCGAGAGCCTGCGCATGCGGGTCGACGGCGAGGCGCTCAGGGGCGAGCGGCTGCGCTGGCTGGCCGAGCTGTGCGGCCAGCATCGCGGCGCCTGTCCGATCACTCTCGACTACAGCGGCCGGGACGCGCGCGCCCTGCTGCAGTTCGGCGACCAATGGCGAATCGACCCCACCGACAACCTTATCCAGACTTTGCGTGACCAGTTCGGACGCGACAACGTCTTCCTCCAATACCGCTAAGGCGGGGTCCTCCGACCCTGCCAGGCTCGACCCGTGGCGCCCGATCCCGTAAAGTCGGGCGCCTGTTTTCCTGAGCCGAACAGTAACCCGCTCACCACGGATGCCTGCATGAACCCGAATTATCTGGATTTCGAACAGCCGATCGCCGACCTGCAAGCCAAGATCGAAGGCCTGCGCATGGTGGGCAACGACAACGAGCTGAACATCAGCGAAGAGATTGCCCGCCTGCAGGACAAGACCAGGACGCTGACCCAGAGCATCTTCAGCAACCTGACCAGCTGGCAGATCGCGCGCCTGGCCCGTCATCCGCGCCGCCCGTACACCCTGGACTACATCCAGCACATCTTCACCGAGTTCGACGAGCTGCACGGCGACCGCCACTTCGCCGACGACGCCGCCATCGTCGGCGGCGTGGCCCGCCTGGACGACAAGCCGGTGATGATCATCGGCCACCAGAAGGGCCGCGAGGTGCGCGAGAAGGTGCGCCGCAACTTCGGCATGCCGCGCCCCGAGGGCTACCGCAAGGCCTGCCGCCTGATGGAGATGGCCGAGCGCTTCAAGCTGCCGATCCTCACCTTCATCGACACCCCCGGCGCCTACCCGGGTATCGACGCAGAGGAGCGCGGCCAGAGCGAGGCCATCGCCTGGAACCTGCGCGTCATGGCGCGCCTGAAGACTCCGATCATCGCCACCGTGATCGGCGAGGGCGGTTCGGGCGGCGCGCTGGCCATCGGCGTGTGCGACCAGCTGAACATGCTGCAGTACTCCACCTATGCGGTGATCTCGCCGGAAGGCTGCGCCTCGATCCTCTGGCGCACCGCCGAGAAGGCGCCGGAAGCCGCCGAGGCCATGGGCATCACCGCCGAGCGCCTGAAGGAGCTGGGCATCGTCGATACCGTGATCGCCGAGCCGCTGGGCGGCGCCCACAGCGACCATGCGGCCATGGCTGCCGTGCTGCGCGAGTCGCTGAATCAGCAGCTGGACATGCTCGGCAAGCACGACATCCCGGCCCTGCTGGACCGTCGCTACCAGCGCCTGATGAGCTACGGCGCGGTCTGATCCCCCGGCTATGCCGATCTGAAGGCTCCTGCGCTCCGGCGCGGAGCCTTGCTGTAGGGTGGAAGACTCGCGCAGCGATCTTCCACCGTGCTGGCACGGGCCTCGTCCCCAGCTGGAGCCTGCCTCCATGTCCCTCGAATCCCGCCTCCTGCAAGTCCTCGAGCCCTGGCGCCAGGCGCCGGCCTGGAAGATAGCCTTCTCCGGCGGACTGGATTCCACCGTCCTGCTCCACCTGCTGGTGCGCCTGCGCGAGTCCCATGCGCTGCCGCCGCTGTCCGCCATCCACATCCATCACGGCCTGCAGAGCGTCGCCGACAGCTGGGCCGCCCTGTGCCGCGCCCAGTGCGAGGCACTGGGCATTCCCCTGCAGGTGCGCCATGTGAAAGTCGACGAGGGCGCCAGTCTCGAGCGCGCCGCCCGCGAGGCCCGCTACGCCGCCTTCGCTGAGCTGCTCGGGGCCGGCGAGGTGCTGCTGACCGCCCAGCACCGGGATGACCAGGCCGAGACCCTGCTGCTGCGCCTGCTGCGTGGTGCCGGGGTGCGCGGCCTGGCGGCCATGCCGGCCAGTCGGCCGCTGGCGGCGGGGCGGCTGCTGCGCCCGCTGCTGGGGATGACGCGGGTGGAGCTGGAGACCTGGGCGACGCGTGAGCAGCTCGCCTGGGTCGAGGATCCGAGCAACCTGGACATCCGCCTGGCGCGCAACTTCCTGCGTCACGAGATCCTGCCGCGGCTGGCGCAGCACTGGCCGGCGGCCGGCGCGGTACTGGCGCGCGACGCCGAGCAGCTGGCCGAGGCCGACGACCTGCTCGGCGAGCTGGCCGAGCTGGACCTGGCGGGGGCGCGCCCGGCGGCCGAGCCGGCCTGGCTGGCACTGCCCTCGCTGGCGCTGGCGCCGCTGCTGGCGCTGTCCGAGGCGCGTCAGCGCAATGCCCTGCGCCACTGGCTGCGCGCGCTGACCCGGCTGCCCGAGCGCGAGCACTGGGCCGGCTGGGTCGATCTGCGCGACGCTCGGGGCGATGCGGAGCCCGTCTGGCGCCTCGAGGGGGGCGAGCTGCGCCGGGCCGGCGGGCGGCTGTGGTGGCTGAATGGCGACTGGCTGCAGGCGCCGCCGCCATCCGCCATCGACTGGAGCGATCCGGCGCGGCCGCTGCCGCTGCCCGGCAACGGTCGGGTGCGGCTGGAAGGGGCGCTTCCCGGGCGGCCTCTGCAGATCCGCTATCGCCAGGGCGGGGAGGTGCTCGAGCTGCTCGGGCGCGGTCGTCGCGACCTCAAGCGCCTGCTGCAGGAAAGTGGCCTGCCGGCTTTCGTGCGTACCCGCCTGCCCCTGCTGTACGCTGGTGGCGAGCTGCTGGCGGTGGCCAATCTGCCCGGGTTGCAGGCCCGTCTGCAGCCGGCACTGCGACTGGTCTGGGAGTCGCCGACCGCCGGTCCGGGTTTGAGCTGAAAAGGCCTTTCGCGTAAACTATCCTCCCGTCTTCAAGAGGCTTTCTGCCTCCCTTCGCATTCCCCGGCGGCGCTGACCGCCTAAACGCAGACTTCTAGGGTTTTTCATGACGCGCTACATCTTCGTCACGGGTGGTGTTGTTTCTTCTTTGGGGAAAGGCATCGCCTCGGCTTCCTTGGCGGCAATCCTGGAGGCGCGGGGGCTGAAGGTCACCATGCTCAAGCTGGACCCCTACATCAACGTCGATCCGGGGACCATGAGCCCGTTCCAGCATGGCGAGGTGTTCGTCACCCATGATGGCGCGGAAACCGACCTCGATCTGGGCCACTACGAGCGGTTCATCCGCACCACCATGACCCAGAACAACAACTTCACCACCGGCCGCGTCTACATGGACGTGCTGCGCAAGGAGCGCCGCGGCGACTACCTGGGCGCCACCGTGCAGGTGATCCCGCACATCACCGACGAGATCAAGCGCCGGATCATCAAGGGCGCCGGCGATGCCGACGTGGCCCTGGTGGAGATCGGCGGCACCGTCGGCGACATCGAGTCGCAGCCGTTCCTCGAGGCGATCCGCCAGCTGCGCGTCGAAGTCGGCGCCAAGCGCGCGATGCTGATGCACCTGACCCTGGTGCCGTACATCGCCACCGCCGGCGAGACCAAGACCAAGCCGACCCAGCACTCGGTGAAGGAGCTGCGTTCCATCGGCCTGCAGCCGGACGTGCTGATCTGCCGTTCCGACCACCCGGTCGACCTGTCCTCGCGGCGCAAGATCGCCCTGTTCACCAACGTCGAGGAGCGTGCGGTGATCAGCCTGGAAGACGTCGACACCATCTACAAGATCCCGGCGGTGCTGCATGCCCAGGGCCTCGATGACATCGTCGTCGAGCGCTTCGGCCTGGAGTGCGGCCCGGCCGACCTGTCCGAGTGGGAGCGCGTGGTCGACGCCAAGCTCAACCCCGAGCACGAAGTCACTATCGCCATGGTCGGCAAGTACATGGAACTGCTGGACGCCTACAAGTCGCTGATCGAGGCGATGGGGCACGCCGGCATCCAGAGCCGCACCAAGGTCAACCTGCGCTACATCGACTCCGAGGACATCGAGAACCAGGGCACCGGCCTGCTGGAAGGCGTCGATGCCATCTTGGTGCCGGGCGGCTTCGGTCTGCGCGGCGTGGAAGGCAAGATCACTGCGGTGCAGTACGCCCGCGAGAACAAGATCCCCTACCTGGGCATCTGCCTCGGCATGCAGGTGGCGGTGATCGAGTACGCCCGCAACGTGCTGGGCTGGGCAGACGCCAACTCCACCGAGTTCGACCACGCCAGCGCCCATCCGGTGGTCGGCCTGATCACCGAGTGGCAGGACGCCACCGGCGCCGTCGAGCAGCGCAGTGCCGGTTCCGATCTGGGCGGCACCATGCGTCTGGGCGGCCAGGAGTGCCAGCTCGAGCGCGGCTCGCAGGTTCACGCCTGCTACGGCAAGGACGTGATCGTCGAGCGCCACCGCCACCGCTACGAGGTCAACAACAACCTGCTGCCGCAATTGCAGGAAGCCGGTCTGCGCGTCAGCGGCCGCTCCGGCGACGGCGCGCTGGTCGAAGTGGTCGAGGCCCCGAACCACCCGTGGTTCGTCGCCTGCCAGTTCCACCCGGAGTTCACCTCCACCCCGCGCGACGGCCACCCGCTGTTCAGCGGCTTCGTCAATGCCGCCCTCAAGCAGCACGAAGCGAAGAAGGCCTGATCATGGCGCAGAAGATCATCCGCGTCGGCAACCTCCAGATCGGCAACGAGCTGCCGTTCGTGCTGTTCGGCGGCATGAACGTGCTGGAGTCGCGCGACCTGGCCCTCAAGGTCTGCGAGGAGTACGTGCGGGTCACCGAGAAGCTCGGCATCCCCTACGTGTTCAAGGCCAGCTTCGACAAGGCCAACCGCTCGTCGATCACCTCCTTCCGCGGCCCGGGCCTGGAAGAGGGCATGAGGATCTTCGAGGAAGTGAAGAAGACCTTCGGCGTGCCGGTGATCACCGACGTCCACGAGCCGTACCAGGCGGCGCCGGTGGCCGAGGTCTGCGACATCATCCAGCTGCCGGCCTTCCTGTCGCGGCAGACCGACCTGGTGGTGGCGATGGCCAGGACCGGCGCGGTGATCAACATCAAGAAGGCCCAGTTCCTCGCCCCGCAGGAGATGAAGCACATCCTGCGCAAGTGCGAGGAAGCGGGCAACGATCAGCTGATCCTCTGCGAACGCGGCTCCTCGTTCGGCTACAACAACCTGGTGGTCGACATGCTCGGCTTCGGCATCATGAAGTCGTTCGAGTACCCGGTGTTCTTCGACGTGACCCACGCCCTGCAGATGCCGGGCGGCCGCGCCGACTCCGCCGGTGGCCGTCGCGCCCAGGTAACCGACCTGGCCAAGGCCGGCATGAGCCAGGGCCTGGCCGGGTTGTTCCTCGAGGCCCATCCGGACCCGGACCAGGCCAAGTGCGACGGTCCCTGCGCGCTGCGCCTGGACCGGCTCGAGCCGTTCCTCGCCCAGCTCAAGGCGCTGGACGACCTGGTCAAGAGTTTCCCGCCGATCGAGACTGCCTGAAGGTCGTTCGATCCGCTAAAGTGGCGGGCGCCCACGACGGGTGCCCGATCCGTTTCTCCCGGTGGGCGCGGGCAGGGCAGTGACGCCCTTCCGTGCCCACTTGTATGTCAAACCCTCTGGAGTGCTACCAGCAATGGCAAAAATCGTCGACATCAAAGGCCGTGAGGTCCTGGATTCCCGCGGTAACCCGACCGTAGAAGCCGACGTGATCCTCGACAACGGCATCATCGGCAGCGCCTGTGCGCCGTCCGGTGCTTCCACCGGCTCGCGCGAAGCGCTGGAGCTGCGTGATGGCGACAAGAGCCGCTACCTGGGCAAGGGCGTGCTGAAGGCCGTGGCCAACGTCAACGGCCCGATCCGCGAGCGCCTGCTGGGCATGGATCCGGCCGAGCAGAAGGCTCTGGACCTGGCGATGATCGAGCTGGACGGCACCGAGAACAAGGCCAGCCTGGGCGCCAACGCCATCCTCGCCGTGTCCCTGGCTGCCGCCAAGGCCGCCGCCCAGGCCAAGGGCGTGCCGCTGTACGCGCACATCGCCGATCTGAACGGCACTCCGGGCGTCTACTCCATGCCGGTGCCGATGATGAACATCATCAACGGCGGCGAGCACGCCGACAACAACGTCGACATCCAGGAGTTCATGGTCCAGCCGGTCGGCGCCAAGACCTTCGCCGACGCCCTGCGCATGGGTGCCGAGATCTTCCATCACCTCAAGGCCGTGCTGAAGGCCCGTGGCCTGAACACCGCCGTCGGTGACGAGGGCGGCTTCGCGCCGAACCTGGCTTCCAACGAGGACGCCCTGGCCGCCATCGCCGAAGCCGTGGCCAATGCCGGCTACAAGCTGGGCGAGGACGTCACCCTGGCCCTGGACTGCGCCTCCTCCGAGTTCTTCAAGGACGGCCAGTACGATCTGGAAGGCGAAGGCAAGGTGTTCAGCGCCGAAGGCTTCGCCGACTACCTGGCCGGCCTGACCCAGCGCTACCCGATCATCTCCATCGAGGACGGCATGGACGAGTCCGACTGGGCCGGCTGGAAGGTGCTGACCGACAAGATCGGCGAGAAGGTGCAACTGGTCGGCGACGACCTGTTCGTCACCAACACCAAGATCCTCAAGCGCGGCATCGAGGAGAAGATCGGCAACTCGATCCTGATCAAGTTCAACCAGATCGGTTCGCTGACCGAGACCCTGGAAGCCATCCAGATGGCCAAGGCCGCCGGCTTCACCGCGGTGATCTCGCACCGCTCCGGCGAGACCGAGGACAGCACCATCGCCGACCTGGCCGTGGGTACCGCCGCTGGCCAGATCAAGACCGGCTCGCTGTGCCGCTCCGACCGCGTCTCCAAGTACAACCAGCTGCTGCGCATCGAGGAGCAACTGGGTGCCAAGGCACCGTACAAGGGCCGCGCCGAGTTCTGCGGCTAAGCTGTCTGTTGTCGGCCGGGCCGCCCCAGGGCGGCCGGCCGGCAACGGTTATCGCGCACTGAGGGCTGACTCGGATGCAAAGGGCCCACTGGCTGATCGTCGTACTCCTCCTGCTCCTGGGCGGCCTGCAGTACCGTCTCTGGTATGGCGATGGCAGCATCACCCAGAACCGCCAGCTGACTGCGCAGATCGAGGCGCAGAAGGCCGAGAACGAGCAACTGCTCGAGCGCAATCGCATCCTCGAGGCCGAAGTGGTGGAGCTCAAGCGCGGCATGGAAACCGTCGAGGAGCGTGCCCGCCATGAACTCGGCATGCTCAAGGAAGGCGAAACCCTCTACCTGCTGAGCCAATGAGCCTGACTCCTCTCCCCGAATTCTGGGCCGTCATCCCGGCGGCCGGGGTGGGCGCGCGCATGCGCGCCGACCGTCCCAAGCAGTACCTGCGTCTCGGCGAGCGCACGGTGCTGGAGCATACCCTCGACTGTTTCCTCGACCACCCGACCCTCCGGGGGCTGGTGGTGTGCCTGGCGGAGGACGATCCGTACTGGCCGGGCCTGGCCTGTACCGGCGATCCGCGCATCGCCCGCGCTCCGGGGGGCTGCGAGCGGGCCGACTCGGTGCTCAACGGTCTGCTGCACCTGCTGACCCTCGGCGCCCGCGAGGACGACTGGGTGCTGGTCCACGACGCGGCGCGTCCCAACCTGTCGCGCGACGACCTCAACCTGCTGCTCGGCGAGCTGGCCGAGGATCCGGTCGGCGGCCTGCTGGCGGTGCCGGCGCGCGATACCCTCAAGCGCGCCGGCAAGGACGGCCGGGTGCGCGAGACCATCGATCGCAGCGTGATCTGGCAGGCCTATACCCCGCAGATGTTCCGTCTCGGCCAGCTGCACCGCAGCCTGGCCGACGCCCTGGTGTCGCGCGCGAACATCACCGACGAGGCTTCCGCCCTGGAGTGGGCCGGCCATGCGCCGCGGCTGGTCGAGGGGCGCGCCGACAACCTGAAGATCACCCGCCCGGAAGACCTGGAATGGCTGCGTCAGCGCTGGTCCGGGCGCTGAGGCGGACGGCCGGCGTTGTCCGGGTGCCGGCACTGCCTGCCGATTTTCCTGTGCGGCCTATGCTTTACCCTGCGGTCCCCTTCCGAAGGTGGGCGGGGGCTGGCAGGGAGCGCAGGGCATTGCTAGTTTTGCGTCCCCCCGATGGGGCGTGTCCTTGCGGTATTTCGTTCTGTTCAACTGGAATTGATCATGTCTCTCGTGAAACCTGCAGCTTTGTTCGTGTGTGTGGCGCTGGCCGGCTGTGCCGGCAAGACCGATTCGACCGCCTCCGCGCTGAAGGAGGGCGGGGCAAAGCCGGGAGCGGCACAGCAGGTGGCCCAGGCCGACAAGGCCAAGGCGCCGGCGGTCAAGCCGGCCGCTGCCGTGCCTGCCAAGGCGGAAGGCAAGCCCGAGGCGGCCGCGCGCAAGGTCGCCGAGGCACCGGCCGAGAAGGCCGAGAAGAAGCTGGCCGCGGCTGGCAAGGAAGAGAAGGGCGGCTGGTGGCCGTTCGGCGGCAAGGACAAGGCCGAGCAGAAGTCCGCCGAAGATAAGGTGGCGAAGAAGCCCGAAGCCGCCAAGGTCAGCCAGGCCTGGCTGGATGACCACGAGAAGCGCCTGCGCGCCGCCGTGGCGGGCAGCAAGTTCGAGGTCGAGCGGCGTGGCGACGTGCTGGTGGTGGTGGCGCCGGTGGATCCCTCGTTCAACAAGGATCGTCCGCACATGCTGCTGCCGGTGACCCTCGGCCCGCTGACCCGGGTGGCCAAGCTGGTGGAAAGCGACCCGCTCAATGCCGTGCTGGTGCTCGGTCACAGCGATGCCGGCAAGGATGCGGCGCTCGACCGCAAGTTGAGCCTGGAGCGTGCCCAGGCGGTGGCCTCGATCTTCCGCATGAGCGGACTGCGCAGCGATCGCCTGCTGCTCAAGGGGGTCGGTGCGGACAAGCCGCGGGCGACCAACGACAGTGCCACCGGCCGCGCGCAGAATCGCCGCATCGAGCTGCTGCTGACCCGCCGCGACAGCCTGTCGGCCGTGCTGGCGCAGGCCAGCCGCTGAGGAGTGCGCCGGTCTTGCCGCCGGTCAGTGGCGGCGAGGTCGGCCGGTGGTTAAGTTAGCCATGTTCATTGCCCAAGGAGTTCTGCCATGACCCAGTCGCTTGCCGACATGCGTCGCGACTACACCCGGGATGGTCTGTCCGAGGAGCAGGCGCCGCTGGAGCCGTTCGCCCTGTTCCACCGCTGGTTCGCCGAGGCGGTGCAGACCGAGCAACTGCCGGTGGAGGCCAATGCGATGACCCTGGCTACCGTCGACGCCGAGGGGCAACCGCACTGTCGCGTGTTGCTTCTCAAGGCGCTCGATGAGCGCGGTTTCACCTTCTTCACCAACTACGACAGCGCCAAGGGCGAGCAGCTGCTGGGCAATCCGCGCGCCGCCATGACCTTCTTCTGGCCGGCGCTGGAGCGCCAGGTGCGCATCGAAGGGCGGGTGGAGCGGGTGACCGCGGAGGAGTCGGATGCCTACTTCAAGGTCCGCCCGCTGGGCAGCCGGCTGGGTGCCTGGGCCTCGCCGCAGAGTCGGATCATCGACGGTCGTGGCGAACTCGAGCGGCTGCTGGCCGAAACCCAGGCGCGCTTCATGGAGACTGCGCCGCACTGTCCCGAGCACTGGGGCGGCTACCGCCTGCTGCCGGAGCGCATCGAGTTCTGGCAGGGGCGCCCCAGCCGTCTGCATGATCGGCTCAACTATCGCCTCGAACAGGGCGCCTGGGTGCGCGAGCGCCTGGCGCCCTGAACTCCGCTGTCAGCGGGCGGTCGGATATTCGGCGGCGGCCTGCGCCAGCCAGGCTTCCAGCGCCTTGCGCTTGACGCGCCGGGCCTGGGCTTCCTGCAGGCGCTCGAGCATGTAGGCGCGCTTGGCCGGGTCGTCACCGCCGAAGGACAGGGCGAGGTCGCGGTCGGTCCAGCGCCGGATGCGCCTGTACAGCCACCAGTGGAAGTACAGACCGGTTACAGTAGTAATGAAGATGATGAAGTAGTCCATGTCGGGCTCCGTGGAAAGCGTGCCCACCCTAGCCGATCGGGGCGTGGTGGAAAAGCGCCGCCGGAGCCGGTGGGACCACAGGCAACCTGGAGAGCAGTCATGCGTAGATCGGCAGTATTCCTGAGTCTGGCCGTTGCGGCCCTCGCGGCGGGAGGCTGCGCCTCGAACCTGGGGGGCGACGTGTACACCCGCGACGAGGCGCGTGCCGTGCAGACGGTGCGCATGGGGACCATCGTTGCCCTGCGCCCGGTGCGCATCGAGGGGACCAAGACGCCGATCGGCGCCGGCGCTGGCGCCGTGGTCGGCGGTATCGGCGGCAGCACCGTCGGTGGCGGTCGCGGCAGCGCGGTCGCGGCGGTGATCGGTGCGGTGGCCGGCGGTCTCATCGGCGCGGCGACCGAGGAGGGTTTTACCCGCACCCAGGGCGTGGAGATCACCGTGCGCGAGGATGACGGCACCATGCGTGCCTACGTGCAGGAAGTTTCCGAGGGCGAGATCTTTCGCGTCGGCGAGCGTGTTCGCGTGCTGACGGTCAACGGCACCAGCCGCGTCGCCCACTGACATCCGCTTTTCCGGACGCCCATGCGGTTTGCGGGCGTTCCCGGCCGCCAGCCGCAGCAGCTCACGCAGCCGCTGCGCGGTTCCTTTCCCTCCCGTGACGCTCAGTCGCGCGCGCCGCCCAGTGCGGCGCAGCCTTCGAGCGGAGCCTCTTTGCCCAGGCGCAGACGTGCCTGCAGGTGGCTGAGGGTGCCGCTCATGCTGTCCTCGCAGCGTCCCGGCGTCAGCCACAGCTCGACGCGCTGGCCGTCCGCTTCGCTGGAAAAGCTCAGGCGACCCTCCGGCAGGCTCTCCTCCAGATAGGGCAGGGCCAGCGGCGCGCTGTCCGGCCGCTCGAGCACCATGCCGCGGGTGGTGACGCGCAGCGACCAGGCCGGCTCGTTGCCGCTGGCGCGCACGACCAGCCGCTTGAAGTCCGCCTCGCCGCACCCCGGGCCCTCGGCCTGCAGCCGGTACAGGCGCTCCACCGCGAACAGGCCGTCGCCGCTCGGGTCGGCGTCCAGCTGGCCGCCGAGATCGGCGAACAGCGGCCGCGCCGGGTCGCCCTGCAGGCGCGCGGCCGCCTCCTCCAGCCCCAACTGAGCGGCATCGAGCAGCAGCAGGTGGCGCTCCTCGCCGCAGGGGCTGAGCATCAGCATCTCGCCGGTACGTACCAGTTCGCCCTGCACGCGCACCGGCTTGGGCTGCGGGGCCTCGGACGTCCACGGCAGCCACTGGCAGCCGGCGAGCAGGGAAGCCAGGCCGAGGGCTGCGGGTGCAATACGCATGTCTAGTCTCCACTCCAGAATGCGCCACACGGTAATCGCCGGCATCGCCGACCACAAGCCGCCGGCGGGGCCGAACGCGCATTTTCACAATCGCCCGGTGCTGTCAATAGCGTCGGGCTGGCCAAACCCCGCGGACCATGCTAAAACCACTAGGAACTGATCTAGCCGCTTGAAACACAAGGGAAAACCATGACCAAGTCGGAGTTGATCGAACGCATCGTCACCCATCAGGGACAGCTGTCGTCCCGTGATGTCGAGCTGGCCATCAAGACCATGCTGGAGCAGATGGCGCACGCGCTGGCCGCCGGCGACCGCATCGAGATCCGCGGTTTCGGCAGCTTCTCGCTGCACTATCGGGCGCCGCGGGTCGGGCGCAATCCGAAGACCGGCGAGTCGGTCCGTCTGGATGGCAAGTTCGTTCCCCACTTCAAGCCGGGCAAGGAGCTGCGCGACCGGGTCAACGAGCCGAGCTGACCCGGCCGGCGAGGCGCTGCCACTCCCTGTCCGAGGAGTACCCATGTACTGGATCAAACGCATCCTGGTGGCTGTAGCCGCCCTGCTGGTCGCCGCGATTACCCTGGTGTTCATCCTCGAGAACCAGAGCCACGCGCGCCTGCAGTTCATGACCCTGCAGAGCCCCGAACTGCCGGTGGCCTTCTTCGTCGCCCTGGCCTTCATCGCCGGCGGCCTGGCCGGTGTCCTGCTCAGCCTCTACCTGCGTGCCCGCCTCAAGTTCGCCCTGGCGCGCAACCGCAGCGAGCTGGGCCGCTGCCGCAAGGAGCTCGACCGCCTGCGCGAGCAGCTCGCCAGCAAGGACGCCTGAGGCATGCCCGAGCTGCTCTGGCTCGTCCTGTTCATGCTCGCCATCGGCAGCGGCTGGTGGCTCGGTCGACGCGAGCGGCAGCCGCACGTGCAGCGGCGTGGCGCCGCCGCCATCAGCAACAACCACCTGCTCGACGACCAGCCCGACGCCGCCCTGCAGCGTCTGGTCGAGGCGCTGGAGGTCAGTAACGAGACCTTCGAGACCCACCTCGGCGTCGGTCGCCAGTTCCGCCAGCGCGGCGAGCTGGCCAAGGCCACCGAGGTCCATCAGAACCTGTTGACCCGCCCCGAGCTGGGCCGCTCCCAGCAGGAGCGCGCCCAGCTCGAGCTGGCCAACGACTTTCTCTCCGCCGGCGAACTGTCCCGCGCCGAGCCCCTGCTGCAGAACCTGGTCGACAGCGGCGCCGCGGTGCTGCTGCAGGCGTTGCGCAGCCTGCTGCGCATCTACGAGCGTGAGCGCGAATGGGCCAAGGCCATCGAGGTCGGCGCGCGCCTGGCCGGCGAGGACCCGGCGGTGCGGGTGGCCACCGCCCACTATCACTGCGAGCTGGCCGAGCAGCAGTTGCGCCGGCGCGAGGCGCAGGCCGCGCGGCCGCTGCTGCTGCAGGCGCTGCGCGGCGATCCGGGCTGCGTGCGCGCCAGCCTGATCCTCGCCCGCCTCGACTGGCAGGCGGGGCATGCCGATGCGGCCATGCGCCAGCTGCTGCAGGTGGTCGAGCAGGATGCCGAGCTGTTCGCCGAGGCCCTGCCGCCGCTGCTGCAGTACGCGGCCAGCGACGAGGCGCGCCTGCGTCTCGAGCAGGTGCTGGGGCGCATCCTCGAACGCTTCGATGCGCGGCGTGCCGATCCGCTGCAGCTGGCGCTGGCCGACCTGATCGCCCAGCGCGTGGGTAGCGCGGCGGCCATCGAGCACCTGCAGCAGTGCCTGGCCCGCCAGCCGTCGCTGCCGCTGATGCTGCGCCTGCTCGACTACCAGCGCGACAGCGCGCCGGAGGCGTGCCGCGCCCAGCTGTCGCCGCTGCGCGAGGCGCTGGCCAGCCTGCTGGCCAGTGCGCCGCTCTATCGCTGCCACCACTGCGGCTTCCAGTCCCGCCAGCTGTACTGGCAGTGCCCGGCCTGCCACGGCTGGTCGACCATCCGCCGCCAGCTGCGCCCCGGCCTGGCCTAGCAGGCTGTTGAAAAAACGTAGGCGAGGCAGCCGAGGCAAGGCAAAAACGGCCGAAAAAGCGCAGTTTACGTGCTGTAAATGAGCATTTTGAGGCCGTTTTTAACGCAGCATCGGCAACGCAGGTAGTTTTTCAACAGCCTGCTAGATCGCCCCGTCCTGCTTCAGCGCGGTGATGCGCTCCGCGTCGTAGCCCAGGCGCGCGAGGATCGCCGCGGTGTGCTCGCCCAGCTGCGGGCCGATCCACTCGGTGCCGCCGGGCGTCTCCGACAGCTTCGGCACGATGCCGGGCATCCGGAACTCTTTCCCGTCCGGCAGGCGCGCCTTCTGCAGCATGTCGCGGGCGAGGAACTGCGGATCGCCGAACATGTCCTCGGCGCTGTAGATGCGGCTGGCCGGCACCTCGGCCTGCTGCAGCACCGCCAGCACCTCGTCCAGCGGCAGCGACTGCACCCAGCGGTCGATCACCCCGTACAGCTCGTCGCGCCGCGCATCGCGCCCGGCATTGTCGGCCAGGCTCGGGTCGCTGGCGAGGTCGTCGCGGTCGATGGCCAGCATGAAGCGCCGGAAGATGGCATCGCCGTTGGCGCCGATCTGCACGTGCTTGCCGTCCGCGCTGGTATGGATGGAGGAGGGCGTGATGCCGGGCATGATGTTGCCGGTGCGCTCGCGGATGAAGCCGTAGACGTCGAACTCCGGCACCAGGCTCTCCATCATGGCGAACACCGCCTCGTACAACGCCACGTCGACCACCTGGCCCTGGCCGCCGTTGACCTCGCGGTGGCGCAGCGCCATCAACGCGCCTATCACCCCCCACAGCGCGGCGATCGAGTCGCCGATGGAGATGCCGGTGCGCACCGGCGGACGGTCCTCGAAGCCGGTGATGTAGCGCAGCCCGCCCATCGACTCGCCCACCGCGCCGAAGCCCGGCTGGTCCTTCATCGGTCCGGTCTGGCCGAAGCCGGACAGGCGCACCATCACCAGCTTCGGGTTGAGCGCGTGCAGCACCTCCCAGCCGAGACCGAGCTTCTCCAGCACGCCGGGGCGGAAGTTCTCGATGACGATGTCCGCTTCGGTCACCAGCTGCTTGAGGATGGCCTGCGCCTCGGGGTGCTTGAGGTTGAGGGTCAGCGACTGCTTGTTGCGGGCCTGCACGAACCACCACAGCGAGGTGCCCTCGTACAGCTTGCGCCACTTGCGCAGCGGATCGCCGCCGTCGGGCGACTCGATCTTGATCACCTCGGCACCGAACTCGGCGCAGATGCGCGAGGCGAAGGGGCCGGCGATCAGGGTGCCGAGTTCGATGACCTTGAGGCCGGCGAGGGGTTTGGCGGGCAGGGACATGGTGGCTCCGTGGCGGCAAGGGATGGCCAAGCCTAGGCGATTGCGCGCGGCGCGGCGAGGGGCTGGAGCCCATGTGCGCGTTCTGTGCGCGGCTTGGCGAAAATCCCACATGTGAGACATGGCGATCACACATGTGATGCTCTAGCCTCAGGGCATGGACAGCAAATCGTCGGCCTACTACCAGCGTCTGTACCGCCAGCGCCTGCGCGAGCAGGGGCTGGTGAAGAAGGAAGTGTGGATACGGCCCGAGCATGCGGCGCAGCTCGCGGCCATGGAACGCAAACTGCGCCAGCCCGCCAGCGGGCTGGACTCAACGGAGGAGGGGGGTATGCACATGCCCAGGCTATGGACCACCGGCGAGCTGTACGAGGCGCTGGCGAACGTGGAACTGCTGCGCGCCGGTCGGGCCAGCATCGAGTTGCTGCAGGGGGCCGACCCCAGCCTGCACCTGACCCTGCACGACTACGGCGACCTGCCGCTGTTCGCTGCGGTGGTCGGCGAGCAGATCCTGGTCGAGGCGCTGCTCTGGCCGCAGGCCGACGTGCGCGATCCGGCCGCCTTCAACGAGGAAGTGCTGCGCACCCACAAGCTGTTCCCGCTCTCCAGCATCGCCCTGGAGACCCTGGCCGACGGCCGCTCCTGCTACCTGATGTTCGGCGCCCTCAGCGCCGCCGCCAGCCTGGCCGACGTGGTCTGCGAGATCGAGACCCTGGCCGACAACGTCATCAGGGCCACCGAGGCCTACGAGGACTTCCTGCTTCCTGCCGTCGAGGAGAGCCGCGCATGAACGTGTGGAGCAAGCTGCTGACCGCCCTGCGCGGCGGCGCCAACGAGGCGGGCGAGGCGCTGGTGGACAGCCAGGCGCTGCGCATCCTCGACCAGGAAATCCGCGACGCCGACCAGGAGCTGCGCCAGTCGCGCGAGGCGCTGGCGGAGATCATGGCCAGGCAGAAGCTGGCCAGCGAGCGGGTGGGCAAAGCCGAGGCCAAGGTCGCCGAGTACGAGCAGTACGCGCTCAAGGCGCTGGCCGCCGACAACGAGACGCTGGCCACCGAGGTGGCGGAGAAGATCGCCACCCTGGAAGCCGAGCTGGCGAGCGATCGCGAGCAGGCCGCGGGTTTCGCCGCCAGCGTCACGCGCCTGCGCCAGGCGGTCAGCCAGGCCGAGGGGCACATCAGGCGGCTCAAGCAGCAGGTCGACACGGTCAAGGCCACCGAGAGCGTGCAGCGCGCGCAGCTGGCGGTGGCCCGTCGCCACGGCGGCTCGCAGGCCAAGCTGCACACCGCGGTGGAATCGCTGGAGCGCATCAAGCAGCGCCAGGCCGAGCGCGCCGCCCGCCTGGAGGCCGAGGCCGAGCTGGCCGCCGAGCAGCCGGAGGCCAGCCTGGAAGGCAAGCTGCGCGCCGCCGGCATCGTCCCCGACAACGGCAGCGCCGCCAGCGTGCTGGCGCGGTTGAAGGACAGGGCGGCGCACGACGCCACCTGACGCTCACGCCCAGCCTCGCCGCGCGCAGTTCCACGCTGCGTGCGGCTCCTACGCTTTCACGGACGGAACACGATGGAACTCTTCCTGCACAGCGCCCTGGCGTTCCCCACCGTGCTGTTCAGCTTCCTGCTGTGCCTGGCGGTGCTCTACTGGCTGGTCGCCGCCCTCGGCATCCTCGAGGTCGACGTGCTCGACGGCGACTTCGGCCCGGACGGCGAGGGCCTCGAGCTGGAAGGTCTGGCCGGCCTGCTGCTCAAGCTGGGCCTGGGCGGCGTGCCGGTGACCCTGGTGCTGACCCTGCTGGTGTTCTTCGCCTGGTTCGCCAGCTACTTCGTCGAGCTGCTGCTGCTGCGCCACCTGCCGCTGGGCTGGCTGCGCTATCCGCTCGGCCTAGCGCTGGCGGCGGTGGCCCTGCTGCCGGCGGTGCCGCTGACCGGCGCGCTGTGCCGGCCGTTGCGCCGGCTGTTCCGCAAGGTCGAGGCGCCCTCGGCGCGTTCGCTGCTCGGCCAGGTGGCGACGGTGCGCAGCGGCACGGTCAGCCCGCGCTTCGGCGAGGCCGACCTGGACGACCAGGGCGCCGGGCTGATCCTGCGTATCCGTGCCGACGAGTCCGCGGGTTTCCGGCGCGGCGACCGCGTGGTGCTGCTGCAGTACCTGGAGGGCGAGCACGCCTACCGGGTGGTCAGCGAAGACGAATTCAAGGGCCTCTGAGCCGCCCCTCAAGGAGATGAAAACAAAATGATCGAGATTCTGATGCCCTTCCTGATCGGGGTCGGCGTGGTCTTCCTGCTGGTCTTCGGCTTCTTCGTGCTGTTCAAGGCCTTCTACATCAAGGTGCCGCAGGGCACCGCGCTGATCGTCAACGACATGTCCTCGCAGCCCAAGGTGCACTTCACCGGCGCGCTGGTCTACCCGGTGATCTACAAGAAGGAGTTCATGCAGATTTCCCTGATCACCCTGGAGATCGACCGCCGCGGCAAGGACGGCCTGATCTGCCAGGACAACCTGCGCGCCGACATCACCGTGGCCTTCTACCTGCGGGTCAACGAGACCCAGCAGGACGTGCTCAAGGTGGCCAAGGCCATCGGCGCCGAGCGCGCCTCCGACCGCGCGGCGGTCAACGACCTGTTCAACGCCAAGTTCTCCGAGGCGCTGAAGACCGTCGGCAAGCGCTTCGACTTCGTCCAGCTGTTCGAGGAGCGGCAGAACTTCCGCGACCGCATCGTCGAGGTGATCGGCAACGACCTCAACGGCTATGTGCTGGAGGACGTGGCCATCGACTACCTGGAGCAGACGCCGAAGAGCTCGCTGGACCCGACCAACATCCTCGACGCCCAGGGCATCCGCAAGATCACCGAGCTGACTGCGGCGCAGAACGTGATCACCAACGACCTGGAGCGCAACGAGGAGCTGGCGATCAAGAAGAAGAACGTCGAGACCCGCGAGGCGACCCTGGCGCTGGAGCGCCAGCAGGCCGACGCCGAGGCGCGCCAGCAGCGCGAGATCGCCACCATCCGCGCCCGCGAGCAGGCCGAGATCCTCAAGGTGCAGGAGGAGGAGCGGCTCAAGGCCGAGCAGGCGCGCATCCAGACCCAGCAGGAGCTGGATATCCGCGCCGAGAACCACCAGCGCGAAGTCGAGGTGGCCCAGCAGAACCGCCAGCGTGCGGTGGTGATCGAGGAGGAGAAGGTCACCCGTGCCCGCGAGCTGGAGATCGTCTCCCGCGAGCGCGAGGTCGAGCTGCAGCGTATCGAGAAGGAGAAGGCGCTGGAGGAGCAGCGCAAGAACATCGCCAACGTCGTTCGCGAGCGGGTGGCGGTGGAGAAGACCGTGGCCCAGGAGGAGGAGCGCATCAAGGAGGTGCGCGAGGTGTCCGAGGCCGAGCGGCTCAAGCAGGTTGCGGTGCTGCAGGCCCAGGCCGAGGCCGAGCAGGAGCTGGTGCGCCAGGTCAAGCAGGCCGAGGCCGACGAGACCCGCGCCAAGCACAAGGCCGTCGAGGTCAACGTCATGGCCCAGGCCGAACTGGAGGCGGCGGCCAAGCAGGCCGAGGCCAAGCGCAAGCTGGCCGAGGGCATCGAGGCCGAGCGCGCCGCGCCGGGTCTGGCCGATGCGCGGGTGCGCGAGGTGACCGCCGCGGCCAAGGAGAAGGAGGGGCTGGTCGAGGCGAGGGTGCTGGCCGAACAGCTGGCCGCCGAGGCCCGCGGCGAGCAGGAGAAGGGCCTGGCCCAGGCGCGCATCGTCGAGGCGCAGGCGGCGGCCAAGGAGAAGGACGGCCTGGCCGAGGCCAGGGTGCTGGAGGAGAAGCTCGGCGCCCAGGCGCGCGGCGAGGAGCAGCTGGGCAGCGCCAAGGCCAAGGCCACCAAGGACCTGGGCCTGGCCGAGGCCGAGGTGCTGCTGCAGCGCTTCAACGCCGAGGCCGAGGGCCTGGGCAAGAAGTTCGGTGCCCTCGACGAACTCAGCGACAGCGCCCGCCAGCACGAGGAGTTCCGCATGCAGCTGGAGAAGGACTTCGAGGCCTCGATGGCCGGCATCGCCGCCAATCAGGAGATCGCCAGGGAGCAGGCCGAGGTGCTGTCCGCCGCGCTGTCCAAGGCCAAGATCGAGATCGTCGGCGGGGAGGGCGACTTCTTCAACTCCTTCGCCAGGTCGCTGTCGGTGGGCAAGGCCATCGAGGGCGTGGTCGGCAAGAGCCCGGTGGTGCAGGAAGTGCTGGGCCGGCTGATGGCCGGCAAGGGCGCCGAGGCGAAGAGCGTCCCGGCGCCGGTCGACAAGACTCCGGCCTGATCCGCCGCGTTCACCGCCAACCGGCAGTTCCGGTGCAGCCCCTGCGGTCTGCACCGGAGCTGTCGTGCCCTCTTGCGTAATCTTCAGGAAGCCCAACGATGTCGGATGCCCAGGCCGCAAGCCGCGAACAGGACATGGTGGATCAGGCGGTTGCCGAGGGCGGCGCCTACGAGGTGCTGCAGCGCCGTCTGGCCGAGCAGGGCCAGCGCCTGCGCCAGGGCGTCGACGCCCTCAACGCGCAGCGCCTGGCCGAATTCGGCAGCAGCGAGATGGCGGTGCTCGGCCGGGTGCGCATCCGCACCGAGAACAACTGCATCGCCCGCGACATCGTCCAGGTCGGCGACTGCCTGCTGTTCGGCTACAACGTGTTCCTCGGCCTCAAGCAGGAAACCCGCGTCGAGGACGTGTTCTCCCTGTATCGCCTGAACCAGACCGAGGAGGGCTATGAAGCCGAGCCGCAGCCGCTGGAGGGCAGCTTTCTCGGTCAGGCCAGCTTCGTGCAGGACTTCCGCGAGCTGTACAGCTACTACAAGAACACCCGCCTGCTGCAGCTGGTGGTGCGCGACGGCAAGCTGCTGGCCAGCTTCCAGATCGGCGAGCGACTCACCGACATCCGCGTGTTCCGCTGGTCGATCGCCGTCGACGGCGGCGAGGTGCGCTACCTCGACAACCGCGGCGAGCGCGACATCGCCCTGCCGGCGCCCTACGACTTCGCCTGGCAGAAGACCACGCGCGAGATGGTGGTCAACGGCCGTCATCCGCACGTCAACATCCTCGACACGGTGTTCGTCGAGACCATCGGCGGCGACCTGACCATCAAGGTCGAGAACAACACCGAGGACGGTCTGGGCATCTACCGCGAGGCGGTGGCGGACAAGACCCAGTCGCTGGACGACGCGCAGATCGAGTTCGCCCGTCTCGGCAGCCTGATCCTGCTCAAGGTGCTGCCGTACCGCGAGGAGCAGTGGCGCTACCTGGTGTTCAACGGCCTGACCCGCCAGGTCGAGCGCATCGACGCCATCGGCCAGGCCTGCGTGCAGCTGCCCGAGGACCACGGCATCGTCTTTCCCGGCGGCTACTACCTGCAGAACGGCGAGTCGAGGACCTTCGAGCAGCCGATGGCCGGCATGCGCTTCAAGCGCGCGGTGCGCTCGCCCAACGGCGAGGACGTGCTGTACGTGTTCTACCAGCCGGAGGAGGGCCGTTCGGCGCTGTTCACCTACAACCTGATCGAGCGCCAGCTGCACAGCCCGATCTTCGGCCACGGCTACGCGCGCCTGGAGGACGGGCGCATGGTGATCTTCGCCGCCGAGGGCAACGAGCCGACGCGCATCCACCCGATGCAGATCTGGCAGACGTCGTTCGCCAGCGACGAGTTCGCCGCCCGCCAGCCGCCGCGCAGCGGCTTCCTCGGCCGCATCGGCAACGCCGAGCTGGTGCGCGGGGTGTCCGAGCTGCGCAACCTGTGCCGCGAGATCGACGCCCAGTCGGTGTCGGTGCAGCGCTACGGCCAGCTGTGCCAGAGCGTGCGCCGGCTGTTCGACGCCTACCACTGGCTGGGCGCCGCCGAACTCGGCGAGCTGGCGCCGCTGCTGCGCGAGATCGCCGCCACCGCCGAGCGGGTGCTCGACGAGTTCGAGAAGGTCGAGAGCATCCGCCAGCAGTCGGCGCGCGCCATGGCAGAGGCCGAGACCCGCCAGCAGGCGCTGCTCGCCGGCCTGCACGTCGACAGCTGGGATACGGTGGCGGCCTTCGTCGAGGCGCTCAACGCGCTGACCGCCCAACGCGGCCTGCTGCTGACCATCCGCGACTACCGCTACATCGACGTGGCGCGCATCGACACCATGGAGGCGGCGCTGCTCGAGGCGCAGGCGCGGGTCGCCGCGGCCACAGCGCGCTTTCTCGCCGGTGCGCAGGCGCTGCAGCCCTACGCCGCGCGCCTGGCCGAGCTGGACGGCGCGGCGCAGCAGGCGGCCAGCGTCGCCCAGCTGGCCGAACCGCTGGCCGGCCTGCAGGCGATGGCCACCGACCTGGACATGCTCTCCAACCTGATGGCCAGCCTGGCGATCGACGACGCCACCGAGCGCACGCGCATCGTCGAGGCGATCTCCGAGCTGTACGCCCGCCTCAACCAGGCACGCGCCCGCGCCGAGCAGCGCCGCAAGGGCCTCGGTTCGGCGGAGACGGTCGCCCAGTTCGGCGCCCAGTTCAAGCTGTTCGGCCAGGGCATCACCAGCGCCCTCGGCCAGGCCAGCGATCCCGAGCGCTGCGACGAGCAGCTGGCGCGCCTGCTGCTGCAGCTGGAGGAGCTGGAAAGCCGCTTCGGCGAGCAGGAGCAGTTCCTCGCCGACATCCTCGCCAAGCGCGAGGAACTGCTGGAGACCTTCGAAAGCCACAAGCAGGCGCTGCTCGACGAGCGCCAGCGCCGCGCCCAGGGCCTGCAGGAGGCCGCACGGCGCATCCTCGACAGCCTGGCGCGGCGCACCGCGCGTCTGGCGAGCATGGAGGAGCTCAACGCCTTCTTCGCCGCCGACCCGCTGATCCTCAAGCTGCGCGAGCTGGCCGAGCGCCTGCGCGAGCTCAAGGACAGCGTCAAGGCCGACGACCTGGAAGCGCGCCTCAAGGGCGCTCGCGACCAGGCGGTGCGCGCCCTGCGCGACAAGAGCGAGCTGTTCGAGGAGGGTGGCAACCTGATCCGCCTCGGCCGCCACCGCTTCAGCGTCAACAGCCAGGAACTGGACCTGACCCTGCTGCCGCGCGGCGAGCAGCTGTGCCTGCACCTGACCGGCACCGACTTCATCGAGCCGCTGGTCGATGCCGAGCTGGAGGGACTGCGCGCCTTCTGGCAGGCCAGCCTGGAGTCGGAATCGGCCGAGCTGTACCGCGGCGAATACCTGGCCGGCGAAGTGCTGGCCGCCGCCGAGCGCGGCGAGGGCGGCCTCGATCTGGATCGCCTCAAGCTGCTGCTCGCCCAGCCCGAGGCGCTGGTGCGCGCGGTGCGCGAGTTCGCCGCGCCGCGCTACCGGGAGGGCTACGAGAAGGGCATCCACGACCAGGACGCCGCGGCGATCCTCGCCCGCCTGCTGCCGCTGACCGCCAGCGCCGGGCTGCTGCGCCACGCGCCGCTGCCGCGCGCCTTCGCCTGCCTGTGCTGGGAGCGTCTGTGCGATCAACCGCAGCCGGCACAGTGGCCAGAGCGGGCGCGCAGCAGCCGGCACATCCGCCAGCTGTTCGGCCGCGACGACGGCCTGCGCAGCCTGCAGGGCGAGATCGCCGCCGCGCTGCAGGCCTTCCTCGCCGAACAGCCGCTGAACCTGGACGCGGCGGTGGTGGCCGAGGCCGCCGAGTACCTGGTGCAGGAACTGGCCGCCGAGCGCATCGAGTTCACCTTCAGCAAGTACGCCCGCCAGCTGCAGGAAGGTTTGCGCGCGCGGCTCACCGAGGCGCGCATGTGGGACGACTACCGCCAGGCGCTGGCGCGCCTGGGCGAGCGCCCGGCGGCGCAGTGGACGCTGGCGCTCGACTGGCTGCACGGCCTGTGCGGCCAGGCCGAGTTCGCCGCGCTGGCCGCCTACGCACCCGAGGCGGCGGCGCTCGAGCTGCTCGGCGAGGAGCTGCCGCGGCGGGTCACCGAGGTCGACCTGCGCTTCACGGTGGAGGGCCTGCTCGGCGAGCACCCGCGCATCCAGGAACAGCGGCTGGAGCTGGCCCTGGACGAGCTGTTCGCCCGCCTGCGCGCGCACCGCGAGCACTACCTGCCGGGCCTCACCCGCTACCAAGCGCTGCGCCAGGCGGTGATCGCCCGCGAGCGCGCCGCGCTGCGCCTGGCCGAGTTCAAGGCCCGTCCGCTCAGTTCCTTCGTGCGCAACAGGCTGATCAACGACGTCTACCTGACCTTCATCGGCGACAACCTGGCCAAGCAGATGGGCAGCGCCGGGGAGAACAAGCGCAGCGACCTGATGGGCCTCTTGATGCTCATCTCGCCGCCCGGCTACGGCAAGACCACCCTGATGGAGTACGTCGCCCACCGCCTCGGGCTGATCTTCATGAAGATCAACGGCCCGGCGCTCGGCCACGAGGTGCGCTCGCTCGACCCGGCGCAGGCCCCCGACGCCACCGCCCGCCAGGAGCTGGAGAAGCTCAACCTGGCGCTGGAGATGGGCAACAACGTGATGCTCTACGTCGACGACATCCAGCACACGCACCCGGAATTCCTGCAGAAGTTCATCTCGCTGTGCGACGGCACTCGGCGCATCGAGGGGGTGTGGAAGGGCCGCACGCGCACCTACGACATGCGCGGCAAGAAGTTCTGCGTGGTGATGTCCGGCAACCCCTACACCGAGTCCGGCGAGGTGTTCCGCATCCCCGACATGCTGGCCAACCGCGCCGACATCTACAACCTCGGCGACACCCTGGGCGGCATGCAGGAGGCCTTCGCCCTCAGCTACATCGAGAACGCGCTGACCTCCAACCCGGTGCTGGCACCGCTGGCCACCCGCGAGATGGCCGACCTCTACCGCCTGGTGGCCAGGGCCGAGGGCCGCGAGTTCTCCGCCAACGAGCTGTCGCACGCCTACAGCGGCGCCGAGCTGGACGAGATCACCGCCACCCTGCAGCGCCTGATGCAGGTGCGCGACGTGGTGCTGCGGGTCAACCAGCAGTACATCGCCAGCGCCGCCCAGGCCGACCAGTACCGCAGCGAGCCGCCGTTCAAGCTGCAGGGCAGTTACCGCAACATGAACAAGATGGCCGAGAAGATCAGCGCGGTGATGAACGACGAGGAACTGCTGCAGCTGATCGCCGACCACTACCAGGGCGAGGCGCAGTTGCTCACCACCGGCGCCGAGGAGAACCTGCTCAAGCTCGCCGAGCTGCGCGGCAACCTGACGGCCGAGCAGGCCGCGCGCTGGGAGCAGATCCGCGCCGATTTCCAGCGCAACAAGGCCATGGGCGGCGGCGAGGCCGACGTCGGCGTGCGCGTGGTGGCGCAGTTGCGCGACCTGGCCGACGCCGTGCAGGGCCTCGGCGCCGCCGCCGCGCCGGTGCCCTGGGCCGAGCTGCTCGCCCGCCTGCAGGCGCTGGCCGAACAGCGCCCGCACATCCAGGTGGCGTCGGCGCCGCAGCCGGACTTCGCCGCGCTGCTCGAGGGACTGGCGCAGTCGCTGCAGGCCAGCTTCCTGCCGCTGATCCAGACCATCGAGAAGAAGGGCGACATCGGCCTGCGCATCCACAAGCACCTGCACGAGCTGTCCCGCGACATGCGCGAACTGGGCCTGCGCCGCGCGCGCCTGCCGGGCGGCGAGGTGGCGGATGCGCCGGCGGGCTGAGGCCCGGCACTGGCGAGACCGCGACCGGAGCGCGTAGAGTGTGAAGCCGTTCACCATCTGCCGGGCCCGCGCTACGGCCGCCGGCGAGTTCGCTCCATGACCCTGCACCTGCCCACCCTGCTGCTGCTGGAAATCTACGTGCTGGTCCTGCTCGGTGTGCTGATGCTGCATGCCTGGCGGCGCAGCCAGGGCGAGCCCACCCTGGGCTGCATGGCCGGCATGTTGCTGCTGGGCGCGGTCGGCACTCTGGTGGTCAGCCTGCGTGGGCTGGGCGCAGATACCCTGTCCATCGTGCTGGGCAACGTGCTGCTGTTGCTGGCCTGCGCCCAGGGCTGGGCGGCCATGCGCGCCTTCGTCGGCCGGCCGCTGCACCGGCCGGGCGTCGTCGCCGGTGCCTTGCTGTGGCTGGGGCTGTGCCTGTGGCCGACCTTCATGGCCTCCAGCGCGCTGCGGGTGGCGGCCTACAGCCTGCTGACCATCAGCTATGCCGGCGCGGCGGCCTGGGAGCTGTGGCGCACCCGCCGGTGTCTGGAGGTGTCCATCGTCCCGGCGCTGTTCCTGCTGGGGGGGCATGCGGTCTTCTACGGCGTGCGCCTGCTGCTCGACCATGGCGAAACCGCCGGCAGCATGTGGAGCGCGGTCGGCGCGAACTTCATGAGCTGGCTGGTGCTGGAGACCTTCCTGTTCGCCATCGGCATCGCTTTCGTCACCCAGGCCATGGTCCGCGAGCGCACCGAGGCGCGCCTGCACGCCATGGCCAACAGCGACCCGCTGACCGGCATCGGCAACCGGCGCGCCTTCATGGAGCGTGCCGCCACCCTGCTGGACCAGTGTCGGGGCGCGCAGCGACCGGCGGCGTTGCTGCTCTGCGACCTCGATCACTTCAAGCGCCTCAACGATACCCATGGCCATGCCGCCGGGGACGCGGCGCTGGTCGCCTTCGCCGGCGTGCTGGCCGGCGGCTTGCGCGAGCAGGACGTCTGCGGGCGCATCGGCGGTGAGGAGTTCGCCTGTCTGCTGCCCGGCGTCGATCCGGCGCAGGCGCTTGAGGTGGCCGAGCGCATCCGTCGCCGATGCGCCGAGCTGTCGTTCGGAGTGCCGGTGCGCCTGAGCGTCAGCATCGGCATCGCCGCCAGCGTGCAGGCCGGTCACGACCTGGCCGGTCTGCTGGCGCAGGCCGACGAGGCGCTGTACCGGGCCAAGGACGCCGGGCGCGACCGCGTCGAGCAGGGCCGCGCCGGCCTGCTGCCGGCCTGAGGGGCGATTCGGGTTACACTGCCGGCCTTTTCCATCCCCGCCGGAACGCCCCATGGCCCTGCAGTCCACTCCCTACAAAGTCGAACTCAACCTCACCGACCTCGATCGCGGCGTCTACCAGAACCTGCGCTTCACCGTCGCCAAGCACCCCTCGGAGACCGCGGAGCGCCTCGCCGTACGCCTGCTGGCCTACGCGCTGTGGTACGACGAGAAGATCGCCTTCGGCCGCGGCCTGTCCGACGTCGACGAGCCGGCGCTGTGGGAGAAGAGCCTCGACGACCGCGTGCTGCACTGGATCGAGGTCGGCCAGCCCGACGCCGACCGCATGACCTGGTGCTCGCGGCGCGCCGAGCGAGTCAGCGTGCTGGCCTACGGCAGCCTGCGCGTCTGGCAGGAGAAGGTGGTGGGCGCGGTGAAGAGCCTGAAGAACCTCAACATCGCCGCGCTGCCGCAGGAGCCGCTGGCCGAGCTGGCCCGCGACCTGCCGCGCTCGCTCAGTTGGAGCGTGATGATCAGCGAGGGTACCCTGTTCGTCACCGACGAGCGCGGCCAGCACGAGCTGGCCGTGGAGTGGCTGCTGGGCGAGCGCGGTTGAATGTGATCTCTGCAGGGCGGCTCTGAGGCTGTCCTGCTTTTCGGTGGCGCTACGATTACGTCAGGGTTGAACAGTGGGCTGCGCATATCTGAAACTCTGCTGACTTGAGCTATTTCACGGATCGATCCCCATGCTCGACTTGCTGAGTTATCTGTGGCCTGATTTTTTCTCGTTAAAAACAGCTGCTGCCAACAATACTGATGCGCTGAGTGCTTTGTTTTGCCTCCTGATCGGGGGGCTCTTCCTTATCGCCCTGTTCTTCGTCGCTGGGCATTACTGGCTGTCATTCAAGCGCCGCCTGAACGCGCTGAAGTCGCTGCTGCAGGACCAGAGCCGCGATAACCTCGCTATTAATCGCCGCGACATCTTGCAACGAGCCAAGGGACTCAAGCCGAAAGGAATCGGCGAGTTGTGGCAGGCTTTCGATGAGAGCCTGGCCACTGCCAGTGACAACCGGAGGCTGTTCAACACCCTGGATGCCGAGCACTTCTTCAACGCCGGCAGCCTGGCACCGGAGATCACCGGCAGCCGTTTGCTGGCTGCCGCGCCTGGCTTCCTGGTGGCAATCGGCGTACTGGGCACCTTCGTCGGCCTGACTGTGGGCCTGGTCGGTCTGCAACTCACTGAGCAGGCGGACGTCAACCAGCTCAAGGGCGGCATCCACAACCTGATTGCCGGCGCGGCGGTGGCCTTCATGACTTCGGTCTGGGGGGTTGGCGCCAGCCTTCTGTTGAACTTCATCGAGAAGCTGGCCGAGCGCTTCGTCCTGTCCAATGTCCGGGCGCTCCAGGCTCGCATCGACGAGCTGTACCCCATGCACCCGGCCGAGCAGTCGCTGCTGCATATCGCCGAATATAGCAAGGAGAGCACGCAGGCCCTGCGAGGCCTGGACGAGCGCATTGGTAACAGGCTGCAGGAGTCCATCAAGGGCATGAGCGATGAGATGCAGGAGGCGATCACTAAGGCGCTGAACAGCATCATGAAGCCTGCCATCCAAACCTTGATCGACTCGACCAGCAAACAGTCCAGCGAGGTGCTGGAAACACTGGTTGGCCGTTTCATGGATGGAATGACCGCCGCGGGACGCGAACAGGGCTATCTGATGCAGCAAGCTGCCACTGACGTACATAGCGCCGTGGGGGGCATGGGAGAGCGCATCAATCAGTTGGCGCATACGCTCGGCGAACAGCAGAACCGTCAGCTTGCCAGCGCCGAGCAGCAGCGGCAGCAGTTCGAGGCGCAGCTCGAGCGCATCACTCGCGCGGCCGAGGAGCGCCAGGAGCAGATGGAGAGGCGCTTCGGCGAGCTGATGAGGGGACTGGGTGGCCAGTTGGATAGTCAGCTGGGCGCTGCGCAGCGCCGCGATGAAGAGCGCCAGGCACTGTTCGAGCGCCTGCTGACCGACACCCGTGCCAGCCAGGCCGAGCTGCTGGAGAAGTTCACCCAGTCGACCCGCGAGCAGATGCAGGCCATGGGCGAGGCCAGCAACGAACGGCACACCAACTTGGAGAGGGTCTTCTCCCGTTTGATGATTAACCTCAATACTCAGCTGGAAGCCCAAATGAATACTGCGGAGCAGCGCGAGCAGAAACGCGCCGCTCGTCATCAGGAGCAGCAAAGCACGGCGCTGGAGCAGCAGAGGCAACTGCTCGATAGCCTCGGGCAGACCGGTCGTGAGCAGATAGTGACCATTGCCGAGACCTCGGCGGCTCAGCAGCGCAAGCTTGAGGAAACCGTCGGCAAACTGCTGGCTGCATTCAATGAGGAGGCCAGCAGACATGGTCAGCAGGCCGAGCAGCGCGAGCGTGATCGTCAGCAGCGTCTGGACGAGCAGTTGGAAAAAATGGCCAGCCAGCAGCAGGTGCTGTTGGCTGAGATCGCCGGGGCGGTGCAGACCACTCAGCAGCAGAGCCTGCTGATGGCCGATCAGCACCAGCGCCTGCTGGCGGATCTCAAGCAGAGCAGCGGAGCCGCCGCGCAAAGCAGCAAGCACATGAGCAACAGCGCCAGCCAGCTCGGCCTGCTGGCGGTAAATGTGCAGAAAGCCGCAGAGTTGCTGGGTCAGCGCCTGGAACAGGTCACCCAGCGTATCGAGGACGCCGGCAGCCAGAACGCCATGCTTGCAGGGCAGCTGCAGAGTCAGGCCGGCACCCTGCAGCACTTGCAGAAGGCTCTGCTGGAAGGGGCGCAGCGCTTCGAGCAGGCGGCCAGCGAGGCTCGTAACGGCTTCGGCGAGATGAAGCAGCACCAGCGGGAGTTCCTTGCTGGGGTGCACAGCGAGTTCACCCGCCTGGGCGAGATGCTGCGCGAGCAGGTCGAGGGTATCGAGGAGCAGGCTGAAGACTGGCTGCGCAGCTATTCCAAGGAAGTCAGTACGCAGGTTCATGAGCGTATGGATCAGTGGAACAAGCAAACCCTTGGTTTCGCCAACCAGATGCATGCCGTCGTGCAGGCGATCAGCAATGTCGTCGACGAACTGGAGACCGACCGCTGATGCGCTGGCGCAAATCCCATTCGGCGAGCGTCGACGAAGAGAACCCGTACTGGATGTCCTTCTCGGACATGATGTCGGCCCTGCTGGTGGTGTTCATTCTGGCTTCGGTGATCCTGATTCTGCGCCTGCTGGAAATCCAGAAGGAGCTCGAGCAGCGCAAGGTGCAGTTCGAGCAGGAGCTGGTCGAGCTGAAGAAGGCCGAGGAGGTGAGGCGCACCATCCTGGACGAGGCGGTGGAGGAGTTGCGCCAGCGCGGCATCAAGGTGGAGATCAGCGAGAACCACACGGTTCTGCGCATCCCCAACGAGCTGCTTGGGTTCGACACCGGCGAGTACGAGTTGCAGCCGCGCTATGCATCGACCGCGCTGGAAATCGGCCTGGTACTGAATCAGGTGATCAGCAAGGATGACCGTCTGGCCTATCTGGATACCATCTTCATCGAGGGACACACCGACAACCGGCCATTCCCCGGCTTCATGGGCAAGGGCAACTGGGGGCTTTCCACCTTCCGGGCGATTTCGCTCTGGCAGTTCTGGAGCAGCGCGCTGGCGGAAGAGCAGCGGCTCAACCGGATGCGCAACGTGGATGGCGACCCTCTGTTCTCGGTCAGCGGCTATGGCGAAACCCGCCCGGTCAATGGCCAGCAGCTCACCGAGGACGATTTCCGGGTCAATCGGCGCATCGACATCCGCTTCACCATCCGCCGCCCGGCCAGTGCCGATTACGAAGGCGTGCGTGAACTGCTGCGAGGCGCGGCTCAATGAAAGTACCGCCGCTTGATAACCGTCCGTCCGTGTGGCCGGCACTGGTCATTGGGGGGTGGGCTGAGCTAGCGGAGAAAGCCAAAAGGATGAAGGCCTCGGTGGGTGGCAGTGATGCCTTCGAGCTGGCGCGGAAAGAATGGCAAGACATGGCCGATACGGGGCGCTTCGGTGGTTTGCTTGCTCTGTTGAAGCAGCGTGTCGGTGCGCGTGCCCTGACGGATCTGTGGCTGAACGACGTGCATCTCGGCGCCCGCCTGCTCAATGCCCGGATGCTGGACTTGCTCATCGAAAATCAGCAGCCCAGGCTGACTCGCCTGACGTTGATTCAGTTGATTCAGCTGTATTTCCATTATTTCGACCGTCTCGATGAGCACAGTAAGGAAGAGAGATTGCTGGAGCGGCTACAGCAGCATTTGCATGTCCAGTTGGATCTCATGCCGGACTCGAAACAGCCACTGCTCGCCAAGGATATCCTCTCCGTGCTCAAGCGCGAGGGGCGCTGGTTGCTGAGTCTGAATGGCCCGTTGGCGTTGGTGCGCCATGTGCGCAGGCAAGAACGCGAGCTTGGCGAAACTTTTACGGCATACGGCCTAGAAGGCTTCGACGTTGGGCGTTATGGCGATATCTGCCGGGCACATTTCTATCTGGAAACCCTGCGCGGCTTGCAGCCGGGCGAATGGGATCCGGTACTGGATGAGCTGCTCAAACCGTCGGTGTGTGAAGCGCCCTATGGCGATCACAAGCTTATCGGCAATGTCGCGTTGGAGATCATGATCGACCGTGTGGCAGGTGATCCAGGTGAAAAATGGCAGAACTTTTTTCTGACGTTGGCCGGTGATCCCAGGATTGCCAGCTCGAATAAAAATTACCGCAAGTGGTGGGCTCCGATCGGCGAAGAGCGCATCAGCAAGGTGCGTGGCTGGTTGGCCAAGCTGGACCTGAGGCTTTTCCTCAAGGCAGTAGAACAGTACGGTATTGAAACTTGGAATGACGATTTACAGAAGATGTTTCCGGCACGCAAACGCTTTCTGGAGGGGCTTGACAACCTCAAGTTGGTTCGCAAC
This sequence comes from Pseudomonas sp. AN-1, assembly GCF_034057115.1. Taxonomy (NCBI): domain Bacteria; kingdom Pseudomonadati; phylum Pseudomonadota; class Gammaproteobacteria; order Pseudomonadales; family Pseudomonadaceae; genus Pseudomonas; species Pseudomonas sp. AN-1. Next base: position 75,803 of record NZ_CP139195.1, read on the forward strand.
GCGCGCTTGATGCTGGGACGTACAGCCGAGCAGTCTGTCAGGAAAATACTCACCAGTGATGCACTTCCAAACTTCAGTAAAATGGATGGCAATATGTCAGACAAGGCTGTCATCTATCTGGATTGTGGTGATTTTCACCTGATCGAAGGCTCCCATAGCTTCAGGATTTGGGTGTATCTGGCGCTGCCCAGTGAACGGTTGCTCTCCTACGAGAAAAATACCTTCAGTCATTCTGATCTGATCAATCTGATTCCGGAGCAGTATCAGCATCGTTATCCGGGATTGCCTATGGATGCCTATACACACCATCCGCCCCTGAACTGGCAGAACAAGGTTTTCCAGTTCCTGGGTGATAACGGGATTGGTCTGGATATCGAGCAGCTACTCACCGGGCAGGACTACAAGGCGTATCTTGCCAAGTTCGGCATGCCGGTGGTCAGTCGCAGGAAGGTGAGGGTGCCGCCTGCAGCGCTGAATCAGCTTTTCTCCTGACGTGGTGGGTATGCAATGGCCTTTCTAGACATGATCAAGAGCTTGTTGGGCGGGCGCGATGAGTCGCTTGACCAGCAGGACGGTTTCCAGTTCCAGGCCGACTCGGAAGGCCTGAACTTCTATCTGCACAAGGCGACCTTCGAGGCTCTGCTGGATGGCAGCGGCAATACCCTACAGAAGATCCAGCTGATCGCCTTGCGTATGCTCGAGGAGCAGGGGCTGGCCGAGATCATGCCCAACGGCTTCCACATTCGAGCCGCCGACCTAGCCGGGCTGGATGACGAGCAGGCCGGGGTGCTTCGGCTGCCGGCACGGTTTCCCGGCTCGTTCGTCTCGCAGATACAGGGAAGCACAGGGCAGAGCGGTTTCCGGGTGAATCTGAGTGCGCGGCTCAAGGACGGCGAGGCGCCATTCACCCACAAGGGGCCACTCCTGCAACTGTCCTCGACCGAGGTGTACCGCCTGACGCCGGCCGAGCTGATGGGGCTCGAGGCCTGGGAACGGCACCAGAACCTGGCTCCGGAAGCACGCACCGAGGCGGCCAACCTGCGGCTGATGGCTGAGCTGCAGACCGCTGCGCGCAGCGGCATGCGCATAGATCTCAGCCACTTCGAGCGCCTGGATGTCGTGGTGCCGGAGAACATCGGCGTGACCGCCACCCGCTTGCCGGACGGCAGTCTGATGCTCTGTCCCAGTCTGGGCGAGGGTTCGACACCCGATCAGTTGGAAAAGCGCTGGTCGCAGTTGGACATGAATGCCGATGGCGGCGTGATGCGCATCGACAACCGGGTCGTGCTGCTCGAAGCGAAGAAGATGGCCGCGATCAAGGAGGTGCTCGGCAACAAGCGCATTCCGGCCGACAAGGTGGCCGACTTCATCAAGACGCCCAGTGCGTTTCTCGATGCGGCCTTGGTCAATCTGGAGCTTGGCTTCTCCGTCCGAGTCATGGGCATCGGCAAGCTCCAGCACATGGACTTCGGCGAGCTGGATGCCAAGAAGCAGGACTGGTTTGCCCTGGACTCACGAGCAGCACCGGCCGAGATCATTCCAAGACTGGTGCAGTCGCCGGAGGAACTGGAGCAGTTCGAGCGCGCCCTGGCGGCGGCCCGAGAGCAGGGGGCAGAGCGCCTGTCCTTCGCGGGCGAGGTGATCGACATCTCCAGTCCCGAGGCGGTCGACCGACAGCTCGAGTCGCTGCGTGGCAAGTTCGCCGAGCCGTCAGGTGAGCCGTCAGAGAAAACCTGTCCGGATGACACTCAGGAAGACGCGCAGGCCAAAGCGCAGGTGACGGTACTGATCCGCGAGGCTGACCGGATCGATACCCGCTTGCTCGACAAGGCGGCTGCGGCGAGACCACTACACGAGCCGGAATGGTCGTCCTATGCCCGCCAGCCCTTCGCTCACCAGCGTGAGGGTATCAACTGGATGCTGGGACTGATCGGCTCGGCGATCAGGGAGAACCGGGAGGATCTCTATCGCCTGCAGGGTGGTTTGCTGGCCGATGACATGGGCCTGGGCAAGACCTAGATGTCGCTGATCGCAGCGGCCGAATACCTGGTCCAGCAGCATCACGATGGTCGCGCGCAGAAGCCCGTGCTGGTCGTAGCCCCCTTGAGTCTGCTGGAAAACTGGGAAGACGAGGTGGCGCAGACCTTCAAGAGCATTCCATTCCGCGACATCGTTGTGCTGCAGTCTGGACGGGATCTCAACCAGTACCGGCAGAAGGGCGCCGAGCGCGAGTCACAGCAGTTGGCCTCCCTGGTCGATGACAATGGTGGCATGGATGAGCAGGCAATCCGCTATGCGTTGCACATTGGCCCCGAGGCCGGCGCGAAGCGTCTGGATATGGATCGCCGCCTGGTGCTGACAACCTACCAGACCTTGCGTGACTACCAGTTCTCCTTGTGCCGGATCGACTGGGGCATGGTCATCTTCGACGAGGCGCAGAACATCAAGAACCCGAATGCCATACAGACCCGCGCTGCCAAGGGTCTGAAGGCCGATTTCAAGCTGCTTGCCACCGGCACGCCGGTAGAGAACAGCCTGGGTGACTTCTGGTGCCTGATGGATACAGTGCAGCCGGGGCTGCTCGGCGACTGGCCGCAGTTCCGTGATCGTTGGGTCAAGCCGATCCTCGATGCAGCGGAGGAGGAGAGGGATGCCGTGCGTACCCGCATCGGCTCCGAACTGCGCGCCGCCGTCGGCAGCTTCATGCTCCGGCGGGTCAAGGAAGATCAGCTCAAGGGGTTGCCCTCGAAGACCATTCACAGTGGCGTCAGCAATATGCAGTCGGGCCAGCAGGTTCCTGCCCCCAACTTGGCGGTCTGCATGAGTGGCCCACAATTGCAGGCCTATGACGCGGTGCTCGACGGTTACCGCAGTCAGCGGGCCAGCGAGGACATGCGGGGCAGGGCATTGGCAGCCTTGTCCAGCTTGCGCGAGGTCTCCCTCCATCCGCGACTTCGCGAGGAGGCCAAGCTGATGACCAGCAGCGCCAAGGAGGCGCGTCAGGTGATGCGGGAGTCGGGCAAGCTGGCCGTGCTGCTCAACCTGCTGGACGAGATCTGTCAGAAGGGCGAGAAGGTCATCCTGTTCATGGTGACCAAGCGTCTGCAGCGCCTGCTCAAGCTCTGGCTGGATCAGATCTACGGCCTGAACATTGCGATCATCAATGGCGAGACAGCCGCTGTTGCCAAGAAGCAGGAGGGTATTACAAGCAAGGCAGAGGAAATGACCCGGAAAAGGCTGATCACTGCGTTCGAGGCACAGCCAGGCTTCAATCTGCTGATCATGTCGCCGGTGGCTGCCGGGGTCGGTCTGACCGTAGTCGGGGCGAACCATGTGGTTCACCTTGAGCGCCACTGGAACCCGGCAAAGGAGGCCCAAGCCTCGGACCGCGTCTACCGGATCGGCCAGACCAAGCCGGTGCATGTCCACCTGCCAGCGGTTCTGCACCCACAGTTCGACTCTTTCGACCTGCACCTGGATCGGTTGCTACGCGGGAAGCTGATGCTCAAGGATGCCGTGGTGACGCCGGAGCCGGTTTCCGAAGGCAAGATGATTCAGGCGATGGGCTTGTGAGCAATTGAAAGATCGTGAGTTGGTTGCCTGCTATGGCATCAGTCACTGCCACTGCGCCAGCAGCACCCGCTGCTGGCGCTGCGCCGCTTCCAGGCCCAGCGGCGCCAGCCGCAGCGTCGCGCCCGGCGGGCACTGCGCCAGCCGGGCCAGCGCCTGCGGCGTCAGCGCGCCGAGGCGCGGGTAGCCGCCGATGGTCTGGCGGTCGTTGAGCAGGACGATGGGCTGGCCGTCGGCCGGCACCTGGATGGCGCCCAGCGGGATGCCCTCGGAGATCATCTCGCCGCGCCGGCACTCCAGACGCGGGCCGAGCAGGCGCACGCCCATGCGGTCGGCGCGGTTGTCCACCGTCCACTCGCTGTTGAAGGCGTCGAACAGGCTCTGCCCGGCGAAGTCGCCGATCTGCGCGCCGAGCACCACGGCGAGCGGCGCGCGGCTGTCCAGCGCCGGAATCCGCTCCGCCGGCACCTCGCGCGGCGCGGGCGAGGCGCCGCGCCAGCTCAGGCGCTCGCCCTCGGCCAGCGGCCGGCCGTCGCCGTGCAGGCCGCCGAGGCCCTCGCGGACCACGGTGGCGCAGCTGCCCAGCACCTGCGGCGCGGCGAAACCGCCCGGCGCGGCCAGGTAGGCGCGCAGACCGAGGCGCGCCTGGTTCAGGCTCAGGCGCTGGCCGCGGCGCACGACGAAGCTGCGCCAGGGAGCGAGCGGCATGTCGTCGAGGCGGGCATCCAGGTCGGCGCCGCACAGGGCCAGGCAGACGTCCTGCTCGGCGACCAGGCTGAAGCCGCCGAGGGTGATCTCGATCGCCGCGGCGTCCGGCGCATTGCCGAGCAGCCAGTTGGCCCAGCGCAGGGAGATCCAGTCGGCGCCGCCGCCCTGGCCGACGCCGAGGTGGCGCACGCCGAAGCGGCCGGCGTCCTGCAGGGTGGCCAGCAGGCCGTGGTGTTCGATCACAAGGCTCATGGCTGCACCTCGAAGGGGCTGTCGTCGCCGCCCAGGCGGAGGAACTCGGCGCGCTCGACCGGCACGAAACGCACCCGGTCGCCCGGCTGCAGCAGGCTGCGGCCCGCCTCGCGGTCGAACAGCGGGATGGGCATGCGCCCGATCAGGTTCCAGCCGCCGGGGGAGACGGAGGGATACACGGCGGTCTGCCGGTCGGCGATGCCCAGGCTGCCGGCGGGCACGCGCTGGCGCGGGGTGGCCAGGCGCGGCGAGGCCAGCTGCGGCTCGACCAGGCCCATGAAGGCGAAACCGGGGGCGAAGCCGAGGGCGAACACCTGGTACTCGCGGCTGCTGTGCAGTTCGATCACCCCGGCGCTGCCCAGAGCGCTGCGCTCGGCGAGCAGCGCCAGCTCGGGGCCGACGCTGGCGTCGTACCACACCGGCAGGCGGTGCAGGGTGCCGCTGCCGGCGCGGGCCGGCTCAAGGTCGCGCAGGGCCTGCCGGATCAGCGCGCGGGCCTGGCCGTCGTCGAGCTGTGCGAGGTCGTAGTGCAGCATCAGGGTGGTGTAGGAGGGGACCAGGTCGACCAGTGCCGCGCCGAAGGCCTCGCGCAGGCGCTGCGTGGCGGCCAGCAGCCAGGGCATGTGCGCCTCGTCGATGGCGTCGAACAGGCGCAGCATCAGGCAGTCGATGGCGACAGGCTCGATGCGCAGGTTCATGCCGGCAGCCCGTCCAGCGCTTCGCGGATGCGCCGCACCGCGGCCACCGAGCCGGCGTTGTCGCCGTGCACGCACAGGCTGTCGGCGCGCAGCAGCAGGGCGCTGCCGTCGCTGGCGGTCAGCGGCTTACCGCCGGCCAGGGCCAGCGCCTGGGCGATCACCTGCTCGCTGTCGTGGTGCACCGCGCCGGGCAGGCTGCGCGCGACGAGGAACCCTTCGCCGTCGTAGGCGCGGTCGGCGAAGGTCTCGAACCACAGGCGGACGCCTGCCTCGGCTGCCAGCGCCTCGGCGGCGCTGTTGTCGCGCACCGACATCAGCATCAGCGGCAGGGCAGGGTCGTACAGGCGCACCGCGCGCAGCACCGCGCGCAGCAGCTCGGGCTTGCGCATCATGTCGTTGTACAGCGCGCCGTGCGGCTTGACGTAGCTGACCCGGCTGCCCTCGGCGCGGCAGATGCCGTCCAGCGCGCCGATCTGGTAGAGCAGCATGTCCTCGACCTCCTGCGCGCTGCAGGCCAGCGAGCGGCGACCGAAGCCGACCAGGTCGGGGTAGGCGGGGTGGGCGCCGATGCGCACCTCGTGCTGCACCGCCAGGGCCACGGTACGGCGCATGATCGAGGGGTCGGCGGCGTGGAAGCCGCAGGCGATGTTGGCGCAGTCGATGTGCGGCATGACCTCGGCGTCGAGGCCCATGGTCCAGGCGCCGAAGCTTTCGCCGATATCGCAGTTGAGGAGCAGGCGACTCATGGCTGGTTTCCCCTGGTTGTTGTTGGTGGGTTAGGGAGGGCGTTGGAGCGTCCTTGGCAAAACAATGATAAAACGTTGATAAAACGTCAACATAAATTTGCTATGCGGCGGCGCTGCGGATGAGCGGCGCATTCCTGCTATCCTTGCCCGCCCCAATCGCCTCCCCGATGGAATGCCCGATGGCTGATCTACCCACCCCCCGGTCGCCGCGCTCGCCCATAGTGGCCTCCGCCCACCTGGCGGCGCAGTCGCAGGAGCTGTCCGAGTTCGAGTTCGGCCTGATCATCGCCGGGCATGCCTTTATGCGCTGGATGGAGCGCTGCATGAAGGCCGCCGGCGGCGCCGAGCTCAACGCCCTCGACGTGATGGTGCTGCACAACCTGACCAGCCGCGACCGCGCCAAGCGCCAGGCGGACCTGTGCCTGCTGCTCAACATCGAGGACACCCACACGGTGACCTACGCGCTGAAGAAGCTGATCAAGCTCGGCCTGGTGGAGGGCGAGAAGCAGGGCAAGGAGATGTTCTACCGCACCACCGAGCAGGGCCGGGCGCTGTGCCTGGAGTACGCCGAGATCCGCGGCGAATGCCTGATCTCCTCTTTCGAGAGCCTGAAGATCGACCCCGCCGAGCTGCATCGCCTGGCCGGCCTGCTGCGTACCCTGTCCGGGGTCTACGACCAGGCCGCCCGCGCCGCCACTTCGCTGTGATCCGCCCGCCCCCTGCCGAGTCCCGAACCGAATCCCCGATGCGCATCGTCCCCCGTTCCCTGCCGTCCGTCCTGCCCGATCTCGGCGACCTGCCGCCCCTGCTGACCCGCCTGTACGCCGCCCGCGGCGTGCAGTCCGCCGCCGAGCTGGACAAGGCGCTGGCCCGGCTGATTCCGTACCGCGAGCTGAAGGGCATCGACGCCGCGGTCGAGCTGCTGGTGGCGGCGCTGGAGCAGCGTCAGCGCATCGTCATCGTCGGCGACTTCGACGCCGACGGCGCCACCGCCAGCTCGGTCGGCGTGCTGGCGCTGCGCATGCTCGGCGCGGCGCACGTCGACTACCTGGTGCCCAACCGTTTCGAGTACGGCTACGGCCTGACCCCGGAGATAGTCGCGGTGGCGCTGGAGAAACGCCCCGAGCTGCTGATCACTGTGGACAACGGCATCTCCAGCATCGACGGCGTGGCGGCGGCCAAGGCAGCGGACCTGGCGGTGCTGGTCACCGACCACCACCTGCCCGGCCACGAACTGCCGGCGGCCGACGCCATCGTCAATCCCAACCAGCCGGGCTGCAGCTTCCCCAGCAAGGCGCTGGCCGGAGTCGGAGTGATCTTCTACGTGCTGCTGGCGCTGCGCGCGCGGCTGCGCGAGCTGGACTGGTTCGCCCGCCGCGGAATCGCCGAGCCGAACCTCGCCGAACTGCTCGACCTGGTGGCGCTCGGCAGCGTCGCCGACGTGGTGCCGCTGGACGCCAACAACCGCATCCTGGTCCACCAGGGCCTGGCGCGCATCCGCGCCGGCCGGGCGCGGCCAGGGCTGCGCGCGCTGCTCGAGGTGGCCGGGCGCGACCACCGGCGCATAACGTCGACGGATCTGGGCTTCATCCTCGGCCCGCGGCTGAATGCCGCCGGCCGCCTGGACGACATGAGCCTCGGCATCGAGTGCCTGCTCTGCGAGGACGAGGCGCTGGCCCGCGACATGGCGCAGCAGCTCGACCAGCTCAACCACGACCGCAAGGCCATCGAGCAGGGCATGCAGCGCGAGGCGCTGGCCCAGCTCAAGGACCTCAAGGTCGAAGAGCTGCCGTTCGGCCTGTGCCTGTTCGACGCCGACTGGCACCAGGGGGTGATCGGCATCCTCGCCTCGCGGCTCAAGGAGCGCTACCACCGGCCGACCATCGCCTTCGCCGACGCCGGCGACGGCGTGCTCAAGGGCTCGGCGCGCTCGATCCCCGGCTTCCACATCCGCGACGCCCTGGACGCGGTGGCGGCGCGCCATCCCGGGCTGATCAGCAAGTTCGGCGGCCACGCCATGGCCGCCGGCCTGTCGCTGCCGCAGGAGAACTTCGGCGCTTTCGCCGCCGCCTTCGACGCCGAGGCGCGCCGCCAGTTGGTCGAGGACGACCTCGCCGGGCGCCTGCTCACCGACGGCTCGCTGTCCGCCGAGGAGTTCCGCCTCGATCTGGCCCAGCAGCTGCGCCACGCCGGCCCCTGGGGCCAGCATTTCCCCGAGCCGCTGTTCCACGGCGTGTTCGAGATCGTCCAGCAACGCATCGTCGGCGAGCGCCACCTCAAGCTGGTGCTGAAGAGCGAGTGCGGCCGCGCCCAGCTCGACGCCATCGCCTTCAACATCGACCGAGAACTGTGGCCCAATCCCAACGTGCGCTGGGCCGAGGTGGCCTACAAGCTGGACGTCAACGAGTACCGCGGCCAGGAGAGCGTGCAGCTGCTGGTGGCGCATATCGAGGCGCGCTGAGGCGGCACCGATGGTACCCACGCTCCTGCGTGGGAGCCGGCCTTGGGTGCTCCGCGCCCATGGGACGCAGAGCGTCCCCGGAGGCGTGCCCACGCTGGAGCGTGGGCACGATCAAAAAACCTCTGCCGACCTGGCCTGGGACGCTCTGCGTCCCTGCGCCCCTTGATTCTCCGCCCGAGCGGTGCCATATCCGCAGGATAACGGACGACCTGCGGAGCCCTGCCATGATCCAGCTGTTCCAGCCGCTGACCCTGCGGCAACTGACCATCCCCAACCGCATCGCCGTGTCGCCGATGTGCCAGTACAGCGCCCGCGACGGGCTGGCCAACGACTGGCATCTGGTCCATCTGGGCAGCCGCGCCACCGGCGGTGCCGGCCTGATCATCGTCGAGGCGACCGGGGTCACCGCGGAGGGGCGGATCAGCCCGCACTGCCTGGGCCTGTGGGACGACGCACAGATCGAGCCACTGCGCCGCATCACCCGCTTCATCCATTCCCAGGGCTCGGTGGCCGGCATCCAGCTGGCCCATGCCGGGCGCAAGGCCGGCACCTGGCGACCGTGGGAGGGCAAGACTGGCTCGGTGCCGCGGGAGCAGGGCGGATGGACGCCGCTGGCGCCCTCGGCCATCGCTTTCGATGACAATCACCACGTTCCGCAGGCGCTGAGCCGCGAGCAGATCGCTGCGCTGGTACAGGACTTCGCCCGCGCCGCCGAGCGGGCGCTGGCGGCCGGCTTCAAGGTCGCCGAGGTGCACGCCGCCCACGGCTATCTGCTGCACCAGTTCCTCTCGCCGCTGAGCAACCAGCGCGACGACGAGTACGGCGGCAGCTTCGCCAACCGCACCCGCCTGCTGCTCGAGGTGGTCGAGGCGGTGCGCGCGGTGTGGCCGGCCGCGCTGCCGCTGCTGGTGCGCCTGTCGGCCACCGACTGGCTGGACGGCGGCTGGAGCGAGCGGGAGACTGTCGAGCTGGCCGGCCTGCTGCGCGAGCGCGGCGTCGACCTGATCGACGTGTCCTCCGGCGGGCTGGCGCCCAACGCGCAGATCCCGGTGGGGCCGGGCTACCAGGCGCGCTTCGCCGAGCGGGTGCGCCGCGAGGCCGGCATCGCCACCGGCGCGGTCGGTCTGATCACCGAGCCGGCGCAGGCCGAACACGTGCTGCGCAGCGAGCAGGCCGACCTGGTGCTGCTGGCCCGCGAGCTGCTGCGCGACCCCTACTGGCCGCTGCACGCCGCCGAGACGCTCGGCCATCGCCTGGCCTGGCCGGCGCAGTACGTGCGCGCCGCCCAGCGCGACACGCCGATCCGCGAGCTGGGCGAGGAGCTGGACTGACGTCGTCACATCCGCTTGCAGTTTTGCGTGGCCGCCGGGCGTTGTCCCGGCGGGCTGCCCGGCATAATCGGCTGATCTTCACAGGAGGCTGAACATGGATACCCGCAGTCTGCTCGACCAGTTGCTCAAGGCCGCCCCCGGCCTGCTCGGCAACACCGGCAATCAAGCGAAACCGCGCAGCGAGGAACGTCCGGGCGGCAAGGACAGCGGGCTGGGCAGCCTGCTCTCCGGTGCGGCCGGTGGCGGCCTGGCCGCCGGCGCCATCGGCTTGCTGCTGGGCAGCAAGAAGGCGCGCAAGTACGGCGGCAAGGCGCTGACCTACGGCGGCCTGGCCGCGCTCGGGGTGATGGCCTACAAGGCCTACAGCAACTGGCAACAGCAGCAGGGCGCCGCCAGTGCGGCCCCCAGTGCCCCGCAGACCATCGACCGTTTGCCGCCGCCGCAGGCCGAGCAGCACAGCCATGCGATCCTGCGCGCGGTGATCGCCGCGGCCAAGGCCGACGGCCATATCGACGAGCGCGAGCGCCAGTTGATCGATGCCGAGGTGGCCAAGCTCAGCCAGGATCCGCAGTTGCTGCGCTGGATCGATGCCGAACTGCACCAGCCGCTGGACCCGGCGGCGGTGGCGCGCGCCGCGCAGACGCCGGAGATGGCCGCCGAGATGTACCTGGCCAGCCTGCTGCTGGTCGACGAGCAGAACTTCATGGAACGCGCCTACCTCGACGAGTTGGCCCGCCAGCTGCGTCTCGACCCGGCGCTGCGCAGCGAGCTGGAGCGCCAGGTGCAGCAGGCGCAGTAACGGGATCAGCTGGCGTCGTGGTACTCCGGCAGCTCGCCGAGGCGCTGCCGGAGGAAGTCCACCAGCTGGCGCACCTTGGGCGACAGGTTGCGCTGTGGCGGATGCAGCGCCCACACCGCGGTGTTCGGCGGGCGCTGGTCGTCCAGCAGGGCGACCAGCGCACCGCTTCTGAGGTGCTCAAGCACGTAGTAGTCGGGCAGCTGGCACAGGCCGAAGCCGCGCAGCGCGGCGTCGAGCACCGCCGTGCCGCTGTTGCAGCGCCAGTTGCCTTGCACGCGCAGCTGGGTTTCCCCGCCGTCGTCGGCGAAGTTCCACAGATCGCTGCTGCCGACCAGGCAGTTGTGCCGCGCCAGTTCGGCCAGGCTGCGCGGTGTGCCGGCGCGCACCAGGTAGGTCGGCGCGGCGCACAGGTACATCTCCCGCGGCGCCAGGCGGGTGGCCACCAGACGTTCGTCGCCCAGACGGCCGAGGCGGATGGCCAGGTCGAGGCCCTCGTGGAGCAGATCGAGCGGGCGGTTGGTCAGCTGGATGTCGATGCTGAGCTGCGGGTGCAGACTCATGAATTCGTTGACCAGCGGCACCACGAAGCGCTCGCCGTAGGCCACCGCGCAGGTCATGCGCAAGAGCCCCTTGGGCTCGGCGGACAGGTCGCTGACCGCGCGCCAGGCCTCGTCGCGGGCGTCGATCAGGTTGCGGCAGTGCTGCAGGAAGGTCTGCCCGGCCTCGGTCAGGCTGACCTTGCGGGTGCTGCGATACAGCAGGCGGGTCTGCAGGCACTCCTCCAGGCGCGCGACCTGCCGGCTGACGTGCGAGGAGGACACGCCGAGGCGCTCGGCGGCGGCGGTGAACTGGCCGCATTCGGCGACGGCGACGAATTCGTCGAGCCCTTCCCAGCGGTTCATGGCGATTCCTCGATTGTCCCTGTACGGCAATAATATTTTGTCTCGAGGCCGATTACTCGCCATTCTGAGCTGATCTACACTTTTCGTCATCTTCGCGCGGTGGCGACCGGCTGCCGCGTCGGTCCCGTCAGCGTTCCAAGGAGTTGCGCATGATCAAGTCGCGAGCCGCCGTCGCCTTCGCCCCCAACCAGCCGCTGCAGATCGTCGAGGTGGATGTCGCGCCGCCGCAGAAGGGCGAGGTGCTGGTGCGCATCGTCGCCAGCGGCGTGTGCCATACCGACGCCTACACCCTGTCTGGCCAGGACAGCGAGGGCGTGTTCCCGTGCATCCTCGGCCACGAGGGTGGCGGCATCGTCGAGGCGGTCGGCGAGGGCGTCACTTCGGTGAAGGTCGGCGACCACGTGATCCCGCTGTATACCGCCGAGTGCCGCGAGTGCAAGTTCTGCAAGTCCGGCAAGACCAACCTGTGCAGTTCGGTGCGCGCCACCCAGGGCAAGGGCCTGATGCCCGACGGCACCAGCCGCTTCAGCTACAACGGCCAGCCGGTCTACCACTACATGGGCTGCTCGACCTTCTCCGAGTACACCGTGCTGCCGGAAGTCTCGGTGGCGGTGATCCCCAAGGAAGCGCCGCTGGAGAAGGTCTGCCTGCTCGGCTGCGGGGTGACCACCGGCATCGGCGCGGTGCTCAACACCGCCAAGGTCACCGAGGGCTCGACCGTGGCGATCTTCGGCCTGGGCGGCATCGGCCTCGCGGCGATCATCGGTGCCAAGATGGCCAAGGCCTCGCGCATCATCGGCATCGACATCAACCCGGCCAAGGAGGCCGTGGCCCGCGAGCTGGGCCTCACCGACTTCGTCAATCCGAAGGACCACGACAAGCCGATCCAGGACGTGATCGTCGAGATGACCGACGGCGGCGTCGACTACAGCTTCGAGTGCATCGGCAACGTGCAGCTGATGCGTGCGGCGCTGGAGTGCTGCCACAAGGGCTGGGGCGAGTCGACCATCATCGGCGTGGCCCCGGCCGGCGCCGAGATCAGCACCCGCCCGTTCCAGCTGGTCACCGGCCGCGTCTGGCGCGGCAGCGCCTTCGGCGGCGTCAAGGGGCGCACCGAGCTGCCCAGCTACGTGGAGAAGTCGCAGAAGGGCGAGATCCCGCTGGACACCTTCATCACCCACACCATGGGCCTGGAGGACATCAACAAGGCCTTCGACCTGATGCACGAGGGCAAGAGCATCCGTACCGTCATCCACTTCTGAGTGGCGTGACGCACTGCCCTCGATGATCGCGCCCACGCTCCTGCGTGGGCGCGCCGTTTCCGGACATCGTTCAAGGATTTACCCATGAGCCTCGAACTGCTTTCCAGCCAGAAGAGCTTCGGCGGCTGGCACCGGCGCTACCGTCACCACTCCGCCACCCTCAAGTGCGACATGACGTTCGCCGTCTACCTGCCGCCGCAGGCCGAGGAGGGCGCCAGACTGCCGGTGCTCTACTGGCTCTCCGGCCTGACCTGCACCGACGAGAACTTCATGCAGAAGGCCGGCGCCCAGCGCCTGGCCGCCGAGCTGGGGCTGGTGCTGGTAGCGCCGGACACCAGCCCGCGTGGCCCAGAAGTGCCGGGCGATCCGGACGGCGCCTGGGACTTCGGCCTCGGCGCCGGCTTCTACCTGAACGCCACCCGGGAGCCCTGGGCGCACCACTACCGGATGCACGACTACGTGGTGCTTGAGCTGCCGGCACTGGTCGAGGCGAACTTCCCGGTCAGCGACAGGCGCGGCATCAGCGGCCACTCGATGGGCGGGCATGGCGCGCTGGTCTGCGCCCTGCGCAATCCGGGGCGCTACCGCTCGCTGTCGGCGTTTGCGCCGATCGCCAATCCGAGCAGTTGCCCGTGGGGCGAGAAGGCCTTCTCGCGCTACCTCGGCGAGGACCGCGACAGCTGGCGCGAGTGGGATGCCTGCGCGCTGCTGATCGCGGCCCGCGAGCGTCTGCCGATCCTCGTCGACCAGGGCGAGGCCGACAGCTTCCTCGAGCTGCAGCTCAAGCCCGAGGTGCTGCGCGCCACCGCCGCGGCGGCCGGCCATCCGCTGACCCTGCGCCTGCAGCCGGGCTACGACCACAGCTACTGGTTCATCGCCAGCTTCATCGACGACCACCTGCGCCATCATGCGGCGGCGCTGAAAGGCTGAGCCGCCCCGGCGGCGGGCCACTCCTGTAGAATCGCGCCCTGAATTCCTTCAGGGCGTATTTCCATGCGTATCGGCCACGGCTACGACGTGCACCGCTTCGGCGAGGGCGAGTTCATCACCCTCGGCGGCGTGCGCATTCCCCACAAGTTCGGGCTGGTTGCCCATTCCGACGGCGACGTGCTGCTGCACGCGCTGAGCGATGCGCTGCTCGGCGCGGCGGCGCTCGGCGACATCGGCCGGCACTTCCCGGACACCGACCCGCAGTTCAAGGGCGCCGACAGCCGCGAGCTGTTGCGTCATGTGCTGGCGCTGGTGCAGGGCAAGGGCTGGCGGGTCGGCAACGTCGACGCCACCATAGTCGCGCAGGCGCCGAAGATGGCCCCGCACATCGAGGCGATGCGCGCGCACATCGCCGCCGACCTGCAGGTCGAGCCCGATGCGGTCAACGTCAAGGCCACCACCACCGAGAAGCTCGGCTTCACCGGACGCGAGGAGGGCATCGCCGTGCACGCGGTCGCCCTGCTGCTGCCGCGATGAGCGAGGTGCTCGACGAACCGGCCCTGCTCGGGCCGACTGCCTGGGGCGAGCCGTGCGGCTCCGCGGTGCTCAAGCACAGCGCCGAGGACTTCCAGGTCAACGAGGTGCTCGACATCCCGCTGTCCGGTGCCGGCGAGCACCTGTGGCTGTGGGTGGAGAAGCGCAATCTCAATACCGAGGAGGCGGCGAAACGCATCGCCCGCGCCGCCGGCGTGCCGCTCAAGGCGATCAGCTACGCCGGGCTCAAGGACCGCCAGGCGCTGACCCGCCAGTGGTTCAGCCTGCACCTGCCGGGCAAGGCCGATCCGGACCTCGCCGCCGCCGAAGGCGACGAGCTGCGCATCCTCGAGCGCACCCGCCATTCGCGCAAGCTGCAGCGCGGCGCCCATGCGGCCAACGGCTTCATCATCCGCCTGACCGCCCTGCAGGCCGACCGCGAGGCGCTGGAGTCGCGCCTGCGGCAGATCGCGGCTGGCGGCGTGCCCAACTACTTCGGCCTGCAGCGCTTCGGCTTCGACGGCGGCAACCTGCACGAGGCGCGCCACTGGGCCGGGCAGGGCAGCCTGCCCGAGCAGCGCAACCGCCGCTCGCGGGTGCTCTCGGCGGCGCGCAGCTACCTGTTCAATCGGGTGCTCGCCGCGCGGGTCGCCGAGGGCTGCTGGAACCGTGCGCTGCCCGGCGACCTGCTGGCCTTCACCGACAGCCGCAGCTTCTTCCCGGCCGGCGAGGCCGAGTGCGGCGACCCGCGTCTGGCCGCGCTGGACCTGCATCCCACCGGGCCGCTGTTCGGCGCCGGCGAGCTGGAGACCCGAGGCGCGCCGCTGGCCCTCGAGCAGCAGGTGCAGGAAGGGGATGGCGCCCTGGTCCGCTGGCTGGCGGACGCTGATCTGCGGCAAGAGCGGCGCATCCTGCGCCTCCCCATCGGCGGGCTGACGTGGCATTATTCCGCCATCGATACCCTGCAACTGGAATTCGTCCTGCCGGCCGGCTGCTTCGCCACCGTGGTCGTGCGCGAACTCGTCCAACTGATGCCGAGCGGAACTACGGAAACGCCATGCGCTTACTGATCGCCAACGATGACGGCGTGTACGCCCCCGGGATAATCGCCCTGCACGAGGCGCTGGCGGACTATGCCGAGTGCGTGGTGATCGCTCCCGATGCCGACCGCAGCGGCGCCAGCAGCTCGCTGACCCTCGACCGCCCGCTGCATCCGCAGCGTCTGGGCAATGGCTACATCAGCGTCAACGGCACCCCCACCGACTGCGTGCACCTGGGCCTCAACGGTCTCCTCGAGCACACCCCGGACATGGTGGTGTCGGGCATCAATCTCGGTGCCAACCTGGGTGACGACGTGCTCTACTCCGGCACCGTGGCGGCTGCCCTCGAGGGGCGTTTCCTCGACAGGCCGGCATTCGCCTTCTCGCTGCTGTCGCGTCTGCCCGACAACCTGCCAGCTGCCGCGCACATCGCCCGCCGACTGGTCGAGGCGCACGACAAGCTGGAACTGCCGCCGCGCACGGTGCTCAACGTCAACATTCCCAACCTGCCGCTGGAGCGCATCCGCGGGGTGCAGCTGACCCGCCTCGGCCATCGTGCCCGCGCGGCGGCGCCGGTCAAGGTGGTCAATCCGCGCGGCAAGGAAGGCTACTGGATCTCGGTGGCCGGCGACGCCGAAGACGGCGGGCCGGGGACCGACTTCCATGCGGTGATGCAGGGCTACGTGTCGATCACCCCATTGCAGCTGGATCGCACCTTCCACGAGGCCTTCCGCGGCCTGAGCATCCTGGAGAGCCTGTTTTGATTACGGACGATCTGCAGCGCCGAGGGATAGGCATGACCTCCCAGCGCACCCGCGAACGGCTGGTGCAGCGCCTCAGCGAGGAGGGCATCGCCGATCCCCGGGTGCTCGAGGTGATCCGCCGCACGCCGCGTCACCTGTTCGTCGACGAGGCGCTGGCGCATCGCGCCTATGAGGACACCGCACTGCCGATCGGTCACAACCAGACCATCTCCCAGCCGTTCATGGTGGCGCGCATGACCGAGCTGCTGCTGGCCGGCGGGCCGCTGGACAAGGTGATGGAGATCGGTACCGGCTCCGGCTACCAGACCGCGGTGCTGGCCCAGTTGGTCGAGCGGGTGTTCTCCGTCGAGCGCATCCAGTCGTTGCAGGACCGCGCCAAGGAGCGCCTGCTTGAACTCAACCTGCGCAACGTGGTCTTTCGCTGGGGCGACGGCTGGGAGGGTTGGCCGGCGCTGGCGCCGTACAATGGCATCCTCGTCGCCGCCGCCGCAACGCAGGTGCCGCAGGCCCTGCTCGACCAGTTGGCGCCGGGCGGACGCCTGGTGATTCCGGTCGGCAGCGGCGACGAGCAGCAACTGATGCTGATCGTCCGCGAGGGGGGTGGTTTCACCCGCCAGGTTCTGGATCCGGTACGCTTCGTGCCCCTGCTGACCGGCTCGGTGTTCTGAGTCGCATCTTCTGTTTTACGGAAAAAACCGATGCAAAATCCCTTCCTGCTGTTTGCCAAGGGCGTGGCCATGGGGGCAGCCGACGTGGTGCCCGGGGTCTCCGGCGGCACTATCGCCTTCGTCAGTGGCATCTACGACGAACTGCTGCGCTCGATCGCCGCCGTGCCGGTGGCCCTGCGCGACCTGCTGCGCGGCAACCTGCGCCAGGCCTGGCGGACCGCCAACGCCAACTTCCTGCTGGTCCTGCTCTCGGGCATCCTGTTCAGCGTGTTCAGCCTGGCGCGGCTGATCACCTGGCTGCTCGAGCACCAGCCGATCCCGATCTGGTCGTTCTTCTTCGGCCTGATCGTGGTGTCGACCTGGCTGGTCGGCCGCGAGATCCGCCGCTGGAACTGGCCGAGCTGGCTGAGCCTCGCTCTCGGTGCGCTGTTCGCCTGGTGGATCACGGTCGCCGCGCCCATGCAGTGGGGGCATGATCCGCTGAGCCTGTTCTTCGCCGGCGCCATCGCCATCTGCGCGATGATCCTGCCGGGCATTTCCGGCAGCTTCCTGCTGGTGCTGATGGGGCTGTACAGCTTCGTTCTCGATGCGGTGAAAAGCTTCGATCTGGCCGTGCTGCTGGTGTTCGCCGCCGGTTGCGCCTGCGGACTGCTGAGCTTCGCGCGCCTGCTGAGCTGGATGCTCAACCATCTGCGCTGCCTGACCCTCACCTTCCTCACCGGCCTGATGCTCGGTTCGTTGAACAAGGTCTGGCCGTGGAAGGAAACCCTGACCTGGCGAACCGACAGCCACGGTGTGCAGCAGCCGGTGTTGCAGGGCAACCTGCTGCCCTCGGGCTATGCCGAGGTCACCGGCCAGGACCCGCAGGTGCTGCTGGCCGTGCTGCTGGCCCTGGGGGGCGTGGCGCTGGTGCTGGGACTGGAGTGGGTGGCCAAGCGCCAGTTGCGCCAGGCCGGGCAGGAGGCTTGAGGCGAGGGATGAACATGGCAATCGGCATGAACGACTGCGGTCGCCTCAGAACCCTGCGGCTGGGTGCGGGGTTGGGCATGAGCTTGCTGCTGGCGCAGCTGGTTGGCTGTGCGACCTCCGGTGGCACCAGCGAAAGTATCGAGGCGCGACCGGCGAGTGCACCGGCGCGCCAGCCGGTTACCCATGGCCAGTACCGGGTGCGCAGCGGTGACACCCTCTACTCGATCGCGTCCCGCCATGGCTGGGACTGGCGGGCACTGGCGGAGCGCAACGCCATTCCCGCCCCCTACACCATCCGCGTCGGTCAGGTGATCCGCTTCTCCGGCAGCGGACCGGTAGTGCCCATGGCGGTCAGCGGTAGCGCCGTCTCTGCTCCGGTGACCACCACCAGGGCGACCCGGTCGCCCGTGACCGCCCCGGCGACGGTGCAACCTTCGGGGGCGGCGACCGTTTCTTCCGCCGGCTGGACCTGGCCTGCCAATGGCCAGTTGATCGCGCTGTTCTCCTCAAACAGCAGTTTGAACAAAGGCATTGATATAGCCGGCGAAATGGGCCAGCCTGTAGTTGCGGCGTCTGCAGGCAATGTTGTATATGCCGGAAGCGGACTCAGGGGATACGGCGAGCTCGTTATCATCAAGCATAGCGACACTTACGTCAGTGCCTACGGACACAACCGTAGATTGCTGGTTCGGGAGGGGCAGCAGGTCAAGGCCGGCCAGACGATTGCCGAGATGGGTGCCACGGGGACTGATCGGGTGAAGCTGCATTTCGAGATTCGCCGACAGGGCAAGCCCGTCGACCCGCTGCAATATCTGCCGCGTCGCTGAACTGTCACCCTTTGCCGATAGCGTGAGTAGACGGGTTCTCGTGCAGGGCAGCGCAAGTTGCCACCGGACCTGTGGTCGAACTCAGCAAAGGGACAGAAACGATGGCCATTACAAAAATAACGCCGGAGTTTGACAGTGACGAGGAAGTTCTCCTTCTGGAGATAAACGTCGCTGCGGATATGCTCTCGTCCGATACGGACGAAGGCGACAGCGGCAATGAGGCATTCGCCGGCTCAGCCACGGTTGGGGGTGGACGCCAGCACAAGTTCGTCGACTACAGTCGGGCACTGGATGCGACGCAGCTGTATCTCAACGAGATCGGTTTCTCGCCCCTGCTCAGTCCCGAGGAAGAGGTCCATTTCGCCCGCATGGCTCGCCGCGGCGAGGTTGCCGGGCGCAAGCGGATGATCGAGAGCAATCTGCGCCTGGTGGTGAAGATCGCCCGGCGCTATGTCAATCGCGGCCTGACCCTGCTCGACCTGATCGAGGAGGGTAACCTCGGCCTGATCCGCGCAGTGGAGAAGTTCGACCCGGAGCGGGGTTTCCGCTTCTCCACCTATGCAACCTGGTGGATCCGCCAGACCATCGAGCGGGCGATCATGAACCAGACCCGCACCATCCGTCTGCCGATCCACGTGGTCAAGGAGCTCAACGTCTACCTGCGCGCCGCGCGGGAGCTGACCCAGAAGCTCGACCACGAGCCCACCGCCGAGGAAATCGCCCAACTGCTGGAGAAGCCGGTGGCCGAGGTCAAGCGCATGCTCGGCCTCAACGAACGGGTGACCTCTGTGGACGTGGCTCTCGGCCCGGACTCCGACAAGACCCTGCTGGACACCCTGACCGACGACCATCCGACCGATCCTTGCGAGCTGCTGCAGGACGAGGACCTCGGTCAGAGTATCGACCAGTGGTTGTCCGACCTGACCGAAAAGCAGCGCGAAGTGGTCATCCGCCGTTTCGGCCTGCGCGGACATGAAAGCTGCACCTTGGAGGAGGTCGGGCGGGAGATCGGCCTGACCCGCGAGCGGGTGCGGCAGATCCAGGTCGAGGCGCTCAAGCGCCTGCGGGAAATTCTGGAAAGCAACGGCCTGTCCAGCGAGGCGTTGTTTCAGTAACCGGTATCCTCTTGAGTAATACCCGCGCAGTCTTGCGTGCGAACCCGGCCCCGGCCGGGTTTCGTATTTGCGGGGCGGTGTTTTATTGCGGGTACAAGTTCCGGGCGAATGCTGCAAGTGCATGTAAGCCATGACTTACGCATGCTGTAGGAGAGTCGCTGCGCGCCGGAGTGGAAAACGACCCTTCATCTCGGTTTTGTCTTTTATGTTGTTGTTTTTAAAGGATTATTTTTATCCATGGCAGGCGTGTCGGTGCCTCTGGGTCGAGCATCCGGGTGCTTGCAGCCGCGATCGGCGCCGCTAATATCACAACTGCGGACAGGGAAGAACGCAGCCGGCATGGAAGCCGGTCAGGACACCGCCGGAGGCGGCTCACCAGGAAGGTGATAGGGAACAAAGAGTGGCGGGGGTCATACCCCGCCCTTTTTTTGTCTGCGGTTTTTGCCTGCGGCCGACGCCCTGTGCCGACAGGGCGAACGGGACGCCATCAGCACTCGCGGATCACGGGACGGCTCGGGTCGGTGATCCACTCGCTCCAGGAGCCTGCATACAGCGTGCCCAGCGGGAAGCCGGCGAGGCACAGGGCAAGCAGGTTGTGGCAGGCGGTCACTCCGGAGCCGCAGTAGGCCACCAGTCGTTCCTGGGGGCGGCTGCCGAGCAGGGCGGCGAAGCGCTGGCGCAGGGCTTCGGCCGGCAGGAAGCGCTCATGGCTGTCCAGGTTGTCGATGAATGGGGCGCACTGGGCGCCGGGGATGTGGCCGGCGACCGGGTCGATGGGTTCGACTTCGCCCCTGAAGCGCGGCAGGCCCCTCGCGTCCAGCAGGGTCAGCTGCGGATCGGCGAGTCGACCCAGCAGCGCGTCACTCTCCACCACCAGGTTGTTGTCCGCTTGCCCCTCGAAATGGCCGAGCGGCGGTTGCGGCTGTTCGTGCTGCAGCGGCAGGCCGGCGTCGCGCCAGGCGTTCAGGCCGCCGTCGAGCAGGTACACGCCTTCGCGCTTGCCCAGCCACAGCAGCAGCCACCAGGCGCGCGCGGCGAACGCGCCCGGACCGTCGTCGTACAACACGATCTCGCTGTCGTCGTCGACGCCCCAGTCGCGCAGGCGCCGGCACAGCCGCTGCGGATCGGGCAGCGGATGGCGGCCGGTGCGTCCTGCTACCACGGGAGCGGACAGATCCTCCTCGAGGTCGGCGAAGCAGGCGCCGGGGAGGTGGCCGGCGGCGTGTGCGCGGCGGCCGTAGCCGGGGTCTTCCAGGGCGAAGCGGCAGTCGAGAATCCTCAGCTCGGACCGGCCCAGGCGTTGGGCCAGGGCCTCGGGGGTGATCAGGCGGGCGAGCGACATCCGGTGGCTCCTCATGGGGTGCGGGCGGGCCGGGCATGGCCCGCGAACGGGCCCAGCTTAACCCGCGGCAGACGCGCTGCGCAGGGGATTCCCACGCGATTCGCCGCCCTGCGCGTTATACTGCGCTCTTTTGCAGGAGAGCCCCGTGCCCGCTATCGATATCCGCTGGATCCTGGATGATGCGACCCTCGCCGACCGTTGCCGGGAGTGGCGCACGCGGCCCTTCGTGACGCTGGATACCGAGTTCATGCGGGTGGACACCTTCTACCCGATCGCCGCGCTCGTGCAGGTGGGCGATGGCGAGGCCGCCTGGCTGATCGACCCGCTGCGCATCACCGACTGGACATCCTTCGCCGCGCTGCTCGAGGATCCCGCGGTGGTCAAGGTGCTGCATTCGTGCAGCGAGGACCTCGAGGTGTTCCAGCGCCTGACCGGCAGCCAGCCGCAGCCGCTGTTCGACACCCAGATCGCCGCCGGCTACCTGAACATCGGCTTCTCGATGGGCTACTCGCGGCTGGTCAAGGAGCTGCTCGGCCTCGAGCTGCCCAAGGATGAAACCCGCTCCGACTGGCTGCAGCGCCCGCTCAGCGAGATGCAGGTGCGCTACGCCGCCGAGGACGTGCAGCATCTGTGCGAGGTCTATCGCGAGCTGGAGCGCCGACTGCCCGCCGACAAGCGTGCCTGGCTGCTCGAGGACGGCGCCGAACTGATCGCCGGCCAGCGCGAGGTGCACGATCCGCAGGAGGCCTGGCGCGAGGTCAAGCTGGCCTGGCGCCTGAACGGCCAGCAGATGGCCGTGCTGCGAGCCCTCTGCGCCTGGCGCGAGGAGCAGGCACGCCAGCGCGACCAGCCGCGCAACCGCATCCTGCGCGAGCGTTCGCTGTGGCCGCTGGCGCGCACCCAGCCGCGCGACCTGGTGACCCTGGCGCGCATCGAGGACATGCATCCGCGCACCGTGCGCCAGGACGGCGAGACCATCCTGCGCCTGATCGCCGAGGCGGCCGCGCAGCCGGCCGAGCAGTGGCCGGCGCAGTTGCCCGAGCCGCTGCCGCTGGAGGTATCGCCGCTGCTGAAGAAGCTGCGCGCGGTCGGTCAGCGCGAGGCCGAGCGCCTGCAGATCGTCCCCGAACTGATGCTGCGCAAGAAGGTGCTCGAGGCCCTGCTCAAGACCGGCTACCCGTCCGGTCCCTATTCGCTGCCCGATTCCCTGCGTGGCTGGCGCCGTGCCCTGATGGGCCAGGCGCTGCTCGATACCCTGTCCTGAGATCGCCGATGAAACGTATCTGCTCCATCTACAAGAGTCCGCGCAAGCGCGAGATGTACCTGTATGTCGACAAGCGCGAGGCGCTGGCCCGGGTGCCCGAGGCGCTGCTCAGCGCGTTCGGCGCTCCGCAGCACGTGTTCGACATGCTGCTCACCGCCGAGCGCAAGCTGGCCCGCGAGGATGCGGCCAAGGTGCTGGAAAACATCGAGCGGCAGGGCTACCACCTGCAGATGCCGCCGCCGGAGGAGGAGTACATCGAGCACCTCCCGGAAGAGCTGCTGCGCCGCAACGACCCGGTCTGAACCCGGTTTTCCGCCGGTCGCGCCGCCGCTTGGCCGGCGACCGGCGTGCGGCTAGACTGCCGCCCCCCGCACGGAGTCCCGCCATGGCCGCCAAGACCGAATCCTTCTGGAAACTCAAGACCCTCGCCCAGCTCGACCGTGACGAGTGGGAATCGCTGTGCGACGGCTGCGGCCTGTGCTGCCTGCAGAAGCTCGAGGACGAGGACGACGGCAGCGTCTACTACACCCGCATCGCCTGCAAGCTGCTCGACCTCGATACCTGCCGCTGCAGCGACTATGCCGAGCGCAAGCGTTTCGTACCCGACTGCATCCAGCTCACTCCCGAGCAGGCCGACCAGTTCCGCTGGCTGCCGCCCACCTGCGCCTACCGGCTGGTGGCCGAGGGCAAGGACCTGCTGCCCTGGCATCATCTGGTCTGCGGCGACCCGCAGGCGGTGCACGACGCGCGCATCTCCCAGGCCGGACGCATGCTCAGCGAAACGAGCGTCGCCGAGGACGACTGGGAGGAGCACCTGATTTTTCGCGCCGGCTGAACCTGTCGGGGCCGGTGGCATCCAATCCCGCAGCAAAGGAGAACCTGCCATGTTTCAACGCTTCAAGCTGCCCTTGGCTGCACTGCTGCTGGGATTGTCCGCGTCGCTGCCGGCGGCGCAGCGCGTCGACGTCGATTACCGGGTGCGCTTCCTGCCGGACAGCGATCAGGCCGAGGTCACCGTCACCCTGGAGCGCGGCGAGGCGCTCAGGTACCTCGACTTCAGCCTGGGCGATCAGGGCTACTACAGCGATTTCCAGGCCCAGGGCGAATGGCAGCAGACCGGCCCCGAGCGTGGCATCTGGCGCCCGCAGGAGGGCAGGGCCCAGCTCAGCTACCGGGTGAAGATCAGCCATCCGCGTGACAACGGCCGCTTCGACGCGCGCATGACCCCGGACTGGGCGCTGCTGCGCGGCGACGATCTGGTTCCGCCGGCGAAGATCGACGTGGAGTCCGGCGTCGAGCTGGTCAGCCGCCTGCAGTTCGAGCTGCCCGAGGGCTGGCGGAGCGTCGAGACCGGCTGGCCGCGCATCGGCAAGAATCGCTTCCGCATCGACAACCCGGCGCGCCTGTTCGACCGCCCCACCGGCTGGATTCTCGCCGGCAAGCTCGGCAGCCGCCGCGCCGTCCTCGGCAAGACCGACGTCACCGTGGCGGCACCGGTGGGCGAGGGCGTGCGGCGCATGGACATCCTCACCCTGCTGACCTTCGTCTGGCCTCATGCCCAGGCGGTTTTCCCGCGCGAGCCGGACAAGCTGCTGATCGTCGGCGCCGGCGATCCGATGTGGCGCGGCGGTCTGTCCGCGCCCAACTCGCTGTACATGCACCGCGACCGCCCGCTGGTCAGCGAGAACGGCACCAGCTCGCTGGTGCACGAGCTGGTTCATGTGTTCAGCCGCATCAGCGACACCGACCGCAGCGACTGGATCACCGAGGGCGTCGCCGAGTACTACGCCATCGAGCTGATGCGTCGCGCCGGCGGGCTGAGCGAGGACCGCTACCAGAAGATCCGCGAGCAGCTGACCCGCTGGAGCCGCAAGGTGAGCTCTCTGCGCGGCGAGCGGGCCAGTGGACCGGTGACGGCGCGGGCGGTGCTGCTGCTGCAGGATCTCGACGCCGAGATCCGCAAGGCCAGCGGCGGCCAGCGTTCGCTGGACGACGTGACCCGCGGGCTGATGCGCCTGGACAAGGCCAGCACCGAGGACTTCGTGCAGATCAGCGAGAGCGTGCTGGGCGGCCCGTCGAAGGTGCTGGACACCCGCCTGTTGCGCTGACCGCGCACTTCCCCCGCTTGTTGTTTTCTCCAGGACAGGCTCCGCGCGCAGGCGCGGGGCCTGTTTGTCTTGGCTGCCGGAAAGCCTGTGCGATTCATTGAACGCCTTGCGGCATGTTGTGCCTCCCGATTGTGCAGAATGCTGATCGGGAGCACTGAAATGCTGCACGACGTGTCACCGCTGGTAACGCCGTGTGTGCTTCGGTAGCTATCGATAATGCACTGATCATCAAGAAATTTTCCCGGACGATGGCGCGGATGGGGTCTGCGCCGCGGTTTTCTGGGTGTAGCGGTTTTCTTTACAGTCGTGTTCGAAAAGTTGGAATGCTTCGTGCATTTATTTTTACGCTCAAGAACAACAGAGCCTGCTTATGGAGGTAGGAAATACGATGAGCGTTGATAACCGCACCACCAGCTTTGCCCGCGTGCTCGGGCGCAAGGAAGTCCTGGCCCTGTCGTTCGGCGCGATGATCGGCTGGGGCTGGATCGTGCTGACCGGCAGCTGGATCCAGTCCGCCGGCAGCCTCGGCTCGATCCTCGCCTTCCTCCTCGGCGGTCTGGCCATCGTGCTGATCGGCCTGACCTACGCCGAACTCGCCGCAGCCATGCCGCAATCGGGCGGCGAGCACGTCTACAGCTACCGTGCCCTCGGCCACTTCGCTTCCTTCGTGTGTACCTGGGCCATCGTGCTGGGCTACGTCTCGGTGGTGGCCTTCGAGGCGGTGGCCCTGCCCACCGTGCTCGACAACCTGATTCCCGGCTATCAGGTCGGCTACCTGTGGACGGTGGCGGGCTGGGACGTGATGGCCTCCTGGGTGGCGGTCGGCATGCTCGGCTCGATCATGATGACCGCGGTCAACTACTTCGGCGTGCAGACCGCCTCGCTGATCCAGAAGGTGGTGACGGTGCTGATCCTCGCCGTCGGTGTGATGTTCATCACCGGCGCGCTGTTCGAGGGTGAAACCGGCAACATGGACCCGCTGCTGGTCGGTGGCAGCGCCGGGGTGCTCACCGTGCTGATGATGGTGCCGTTCATGTTCGTCGGCTTCGACGTGATCCCCCAAGCGGCCGAGGAGGTCAACCTGCCGCCGCGCGAGATCGGCAAGATGCTGATCTTCTCGGTGCTGATGGCCGTGGCCTTCTATGCGCTGATCATCCTTGGCGTCAGCCTGGCGATCCCGGCCGGCGCCATCAGTGCCGACGTGCTGACCGTGCCGCAGGCGATGGGGACCATTTATGGTGCGCCCTGGGCCGCCAAGCTGATGATCCTGGCCGGTGTCGCCGGCATCGTCACCAGCTGGAACGCCTTCTACATCGGCGGCAGCCGGGCGATCTACGCGCTGGCCCATGCCGGCATGCTGCCGGCCTTCCTGGCCAAGCTGCATCCGCGCTACAAGACCCCGACCAACGCCATCCTGCTGATCGGCATGCTCAGCACCGCCGCGCCGCTGCTGGGGCGCAAGGCGCTGGTGTGGTTCGTCGATGCCGGCAGCCTGGCCATCGTCATCGCCTACCTGTTCGTCGCCCTGTCGTTCGTGGTGCTGCGCGTGCGCGAGCCGCACATGCCGCGCCCCTTCAAGGTACGCGCCGGCATGCTGGTCGGCGTGGTGGCGGTGCTGCTGAGCGTGGCCATGGCGGCCATGTACATGCCGTTCAGCCCGTCGGCGCTGGTGCCGGTGGAGTGGGCGCTGTTCGTCGCCTGGATGGGCATCGGCCTGGTCCTGTATGTCTACTCGCGCCGCCGCTACGGCGTGCACCACAGCGCGCAGGTGATGGCGCGCGAGCTGTCCTGATCGACAGCCGCAGGCAGGAAGGGGCGCCTCGGCGCCCCTTCCTGCATTTGCCCGCTCAGCCCAGCTTCAGCACCTTGAGCAGGAAGGCGTACTCCAGCGCCGCGTCGCGCAGCGCCTGGTAGCGGCCGCTCATGCCGCCGTGGCCGGCGTCGAACTCGGTCTTGAGCAGCAGCAGGCGGTCGTCGGTCTTGCTCGCCCGCAGCCTGGCCACCCACTTGGCCGCCTCCCAGTACTGCACGCGGCTGTCGTGGTAGCCGGCCACGGCGAGGAGCGCCGGATAGGCCTGGGCGGTGACGTTCTCGTAGGGGGCGTAGGCCCGGATGCGCTGGTAGACCTCGGGCTCGTTCGGGTCGCCCCACTCGTCGTACTCGGTCACCGTCAGCGGCAGCTCGGGGTTCTGCATGGTGTTGAGGATGTCGACGAAGGGCACCTCGGCGATGGCCGCGGCGAACAGCTCCGGGCGCTGGTTGAGCACCGCACCGATCAGCAGGCCGCCGGCGCTGCCGCCGCTGATCGCCAGCTGTCCCGGCGTGGTATAGCCGTCGGCGATCAGTCGCTCGGCGCAGGCGATGAAGTCGCCGAAGGTGTTCTGCTTGTGCGCGAGCTTGCCGGCCTGGTACCAGGCCTCGCCCAGCTCGCCGCCGCCGCGCACGTGGGCGATGGCGAACAGGAAGCCGCGCTCCAGCAGGGACAGCCGCGCGTGGGAGAACCAGGGGTCGAGGCTCTCGCCGTAGGCGCCGTAGCCGTACAGGTACAGCGGCGCGGGGCGTCGGCCCTCGAGCACCTCGCGGCGTCCGACCAGGCTGACCGGCACTTGCGTGCCGTCAGCGGCGGTGGCCCAGATACGCCGGCTCTCGTAGGCGTCGGCGTCGAACGGGCCTTCCACCGGAGTCTGCTTGAGTACCGCCTGCGCGCCGGTGGCCAGTTCCAGCTGGCGGATCTGCGCCGGGCGGTTGAGCGCCTCGTAGCGCAGGCGGATCACCGGGCTGTCGAACTCCAGGTGGTCGTAGACGTGCAGGCTGTAGGCGGCGTCCGGCAGCTGCACCCGGTAGGGCGCACCGCCGCGCGGCAGCACCTCGATCACCGGCAGGCCGTTGTCGCGCAGGCCGAGGGTCAGGGCGCCGGCGTTCAGGCTGACCTCCTCGAGCATCAGCGCCTCGCGATGGGCCACCAGCTCCTGCCAGTGTTCGCGGGTCGGCGCGCCTTCCTCGGCGCGGTACAGGGCGAAGTTGATGCCCGTCTGGTTGCTGCGGATCACCCAGCTCCACTGGCCGTCGACCTGGCCGTGGTCGGGGTAGTACTCGTGGCCTTCCTCGCGCGGGGCAAGGCACTGGAAGGAGCCGTCCGGCCGCTCGGCATCCAGCACCCAGGCCTCGCTGGTGGTCTTGCTGGCCAGCAGCAGGATCAGCTGGCGCTCGGAGCTGGAACGGTGACAGCCGAGGAAGAAGCGCCCGTCGCGCTCCTCGAACACCAGTTCGGCGCCGTCCTCGCCCAGGCGGTGGCGGTACAGCTTGTGCGGCCGGTGGGTGTCGTCCAGCTCGCCGAAGAACAGCGTGCGGCTGTCGTTGGCCCAGGTCATGCTGCCGTCGCAGTCGTCGAAGGGCAGGGCGGTGATGTCGCCGCTGGCCAGCTCCTTGACGAAAAGCTCATAGACCTCGTCGCCCTGGGTGTCCAGGCTGTAGGCCAGGCGGCAGTGGTCGGGGCTGATGCTGAAGGCGCCGATGGCCAGGTAGCCGTCGCCGGCCAGTGCGTTGGGGTCGAGCAGCAGCTGCTCGGCGCTTTCGTCGACGACCAGCGAGCCGTCGGCCGGGAGCGGGCAGCGGTAGTGGCGCGGATACTCCTCGCCGGCGGTGGTGCGCTGGTAGTACAGCCAGGGCCCCCAGGGCGTCGGCAGCGACAGGTCGGTTTCGCGGATGCGCGCGCGGATCTCCTCGAACAGCTGTTCGCGCAGCTCGGTGGTATCGGCCAGCTGCTCCTCCAGCCAGGCGTTCTCGGCGTGCAGGTAGGCGAGCACTTCGGCGTCGTCGCGCTGCTCCAGCCAGGCGTAGGGATCGGCGCCGTCCTGGCGGCGGGCGATGGGCGGGGTGGTGGACATCGGCTACTCCAGCCGCGTCTGGCGCGCGGCTCCGGGGAAAAGCCGCTATCATAAGCGCCCTGATTCCGCCGCTGCCATGCACCGATGACCGAACAAGACTATCTCCTCGCCTGGGCCGTGTACGGCGTCGCCGCGCTGGCCGCGCTGGCGGTTGGCTTCCGCATGACCGGCTGGATGTGGCGCGCCCTGCGCGAGCCGCTGCGGGTGATCATGGCGGTGCTGCTGTTCACCCCGACCCTGGTCGACCCGCTGCGCGACCTGTATGCGCCCGCCATCGCCATCAGCGCGCTGGACCTGCTGTTCGATACCGGCAGCAATGTCTGGCGCGCGGTCACCGACCTGGCCACCTTCGGCATGGCCGCCTTCGTCCTGTACTTCGTGTTCGTCGCCATCCGCTGGCCGCTGCAGCGCCGCCGGCGGGCGCGCCAGGCCGCCGCCGAGGCGGCACGCGAGCCGACCCTCGCCGAGGTGCTGGCGCAGCAGGGCGGCGGCGAGCGTCGCGAACCCAGGTTGTAAGGGCCGCATTGCCAGGGAGAGTCGATCATGTGCGAACTGCTGGGCATGAGCGCCAACGTGCCGACCGACATCGTCTTCAGCTTCACCGGGCTGATGCAGCGCGGCGGGCGCACCGGGCCGCACCGCGACGGCTGGGGCATCGCCTTCTACGAGGGCCGCGGCCTGCGCCTGTTCCAGGACCCGCAGGCGAGCAGCGAGTCGGAGGTGGCGCGGCTGGTGCAGCGCTACCCGATCAAGAGCGAAGTGGTGATCGGCCACATCCGCCAGGCCAACGTTGGCAAGGTCAGTCTGGCCAACACCCATCCGTTCGTGCGCGAGCTGTGGGGACGCAACTGGTGCTTCGCCCACAACGGTCAACTGGCCGGACTCGTGCCACTGACCGACTTCTACCGGCCGGTGGGCGATACCGACAGCGAGGCGGCCTTCTGCGATCTGCTCAATCGGGTGCGTGGTGCTTTTCCCGAGCCCGTGGAAGTGGAGCAGTTGCTGCCGATCCTGGTCGAGGCCTGTGCCGGCTATCGCCGCCTCGGCGTATTCAACACCCTGCTCAGCGATGGCGACTGGCTGTTCAGCTTCTGCTCCACCAAGCTGGCGCACATCACCCGCCGCGCGCCCTTCGGTCCGGCGCAGCTCAAGGATGCCGACGTGGCGGTGGACTTCCAGGCGGAAACCTCGCCCGATGACGTGGTCACGGTGATCGCCACCGAGCCGCTGACGGCCAATGAGAGCTGGGGACGCTACCAGTCCGGGCAGTGGAAGCTGTGGCGCCGTGGCGAACTGCTGGCGAGCGGCCAGGTCGAAAGCTGAGCGAAGCGCAGGCATAAAAAAACCCGGCTCGAGAGCCGGGTTTTTCACATCTCGATCAGCGGATCAGCCGATGACCTGGATGTTGGAAGCTTGCTTGCCCTTCGGACCGGTGGTCACGTCGAAGGACACTTTCTGGTTCTCGGCCAGGGTCTTGAAGCCCTGAGCGCGGATTTCGGAGAAGTGGGCGAACAGATCGTCACCACCGTCGTCCGGCTTGATGAAACCGAAACCTTTGGTGTCGTTGAACCACTTAACAGTGCCAGTTGCCATTTCGTGCAATTCCTAGGTGTTGATTTGTTGCTGGACCGGAGTCCCTGGGTGTGGAATCAAGATGTCGAGAATGACGGACTGACGTACTGATTCAGTGCGTTTACAGCTGACGTATTCCGCCTTGACCAACGACTTCACTTTGCCCGTTCCCGTCCGGCATGGCAAACACTTTTTTGTCCGGCCGCGACAAATCGCGGCCGGCCGATCGTGAGGCCTTACTGCTGCAGCTCCTGCTCGCCGAACAGGCCGTCGAACAGCATGGTCGACAGGTAGCGCTCGCCGGAGTCGGGGAGAATTACCACGATGGTCTTGCCCTGCATGGCAGGCTCCTGGGCGATGCGCACCGCGGCGGCCATGGCCGCGCCGCAGGAGATGCCGCAGAGGATGCCTTCCTCGCGCATCAGGCGCAGGGCCATGGCCTTGGCCTCGTCGTCGCCGACCTGCTCGACGCGATCGACCAGCGACAGGTCGAGATTCTTCGGCACGAAGCCGGCGCCGATGCCCTGGATCTTGTGCGGTGCGGGCTTGACCTCGGCACCTGCCAGGGTCTGGCTGATCACTGGCGAG
This sequence comes from Pseudomonas sp. AN-1, assembly GCF_034057115.1. Classification (NCBI taxonomy): domain Bacteria; kingdom Pseudomonadati; phylum Pseudomonadota; class Gammaproteobacteria; order Pseudomonadales; family Pseudomonadaceae; genus Pseudomonas; species Pseudomonas sp. AN-1. The sequence goes on from NZ_CP139195.1 coordinate 106,140, forward strand.
CCGGTCGGCTCCACGGCCACCGAGAGGATCGGCTTGCCCATGGTGTTCTTGATGTAGCGCGACACCCCGGTGATGGTGCCGCCGGTGCCGACGCCGGCCACCAGCACGTCGATGGCGCCGTCGGTGTCGTTCCAGATTTCCGGGCCGGTGGTCTGCTCATGGATCGCTGGGTTGGCCGGGTTCTCGAACTGCTGCAGCAGCAGGTACTGGGCCGGATCGGAGCTGGCGATCTCGCTGGCCTTGTCGATGGCGCCCTTCATGCCCTTGGCCGGCTCGGTCAGCACCAGTTCGGCGCCGAGTGCCTTGAGCACCTTGCGCCGCTCCAGGCTCATCGAGGCCGGCATGGTCAGGATCAGCCGGTAGCCCTTGGCGGCGGCGACGAAGGCCAGGCCGATGCCGGTGTTGCCCGAGGTCGGCTCGACGATGGCCATCCCCGGCTTGAGCCGGCCGCTCTGCTCGGCCTCCCAGATCATGTTGGCGCCGATCCGGCACTTCACCGAGTAGCCCGGGTTGCGGCCCTCGTTCTTGGCCAGGATGGTCACGCCCTGCGGGCCGAGGCGGTTGATGCGGATCAGCGGCGTGTTGCCGATGGCTTGGGCGTTGTCTGCGTAGATGCGGCTCATGTCGGGCCTTCTCCTCCGATGGAAAGCTAAACCGCAACAGCCTATGCCGTCGCCGAGGAGGCGTCCAGCGGCGCCAGGCGCGCTCCTGCACCAGTCCGGTGCGCTGCGGCGTTCACAGGCCGCTTTCCCTCGCGCTATAGTCGGGAATTGGCCGCCGCAGGGCCGGCCGCGCATCTCACGAGAGACATTTTCGATGAAGTTCGAAGGCACCGCTTCCTACGTCGCCACCGACGACCTCAAGCTGGCGGTCAACGCCGCCATCACCCTGCAGCGCCCGCTGCTGGTCAAGGGCGAGCCGGGCACCGGCAAGACCCTGCTCGCCGAGCAGCTGGCCGAGGCGCTGGGCACCCGGCTGATCACCTGGCACATCAAGTCGACCACCAAGGCCCACCAGGGACTCTACGAGTACGACGCGGTGAGCCGCCTGCGCGATTCGCAGCTGGGCGTGGACAAGGTCCACGACGTGCGCAACTACATCAGGAAGGGCAAGCTGTGGGAGGCCTTCGAGGCCGGCGAGCGGGTGGTGCTGCTGATCGACGAGATCGACAAGGCCGACATCGAGTTCCCCAACGACCTGCTGCAGGAACTCGACCGCATGGAGTTCTTCGTCTACGAGACCGGCGAGACGATCCGGGCGACGCAGCGGCCGATCATCATCATCACCTCCAACAACGAGAAGGAGCTGCCGGACGCCTTCCTGCGCCGCTGCTTCTTCCACTACATCGCCTTCCCCGACCGCGCCACCCTGCAGAAGATCGTCGACGTGCACTTCCCCGGCATCCGCCAGGAGCTGGTGCAGGAGGCGCTGGAGATCTTCTTCGACATCCGCAAGGTGCCGGGGCTGAAGAAGAAACCCTCGACCTCGGAGCTGGTCGACTGGCTCAAGCTGCTGATGGCCGACCAGATCGGCGAGGCGGTGCTGCGCGAGCGCGATCCGACCAAGGCCATCCCGCCGCTGGCCGGTGCGCTGGTGAAGAACGAACAGGACGTGATGCTGCTCGAGCGCCTGGCGTTCATGAGCCGCCGTGCCGGGCGGTAGTGTGGAAAGCCCGCAACGCGGTTTTTCACCGGTGGGCAACGCTGCGCGGCTGCCCACCCTACGGTTTTCTCCGGGGACATAGAAATGCTGCTCAACCTGTTCAACGAGCTGCGCGCGGCGAAGGTGCCGGTATCGCTGCGCGAGCTGCTCGACCTGCTCGAGGCGCTGCAGCGTCATGTGGTGTTCGCCGACCTGGACGCCTTCTACTATCTGGCGCGCACCACCCTGGTGAAGGACGAGCGGCATTTCGACAAGTTCGACCGTGCCTTCGCCGTCTACTTCAAGGGGCTCGCCGACCTCGACACCGCGCTGCAGGCGCTGATCCCCGAGGAGTGGCTGCGCAAGGAGTTCGAGCGTTTCCTGAGCCCGGAGGACAGGGCGCAGCTGAAGAGCCTGGGCGGCCTCGATGCGCTGCTCGAGGCGTTCAGGCAGCGCCTGGCCGAGCAGAAGGAGCGCCACGCCGGCGGCAACAAGTGGATCGGCACCGGCGGCACCAGCCCGTTCGGCTCGGGCGGCTATCATCCCGAGGGCATCCGCGTCGGCGACGCCGGCGAGCGCCAGGGGCGGGCGGCCAAGGTCTGGGAGCAGCGCCAGTACCGCAACCTCGACGACCAGATGGAACTCGGCTCGCGCAACATCCAGCTGGCCCTGCGCCGCCTGCGCCGGTTCGCCCGCGAGGGCGCGGCCGAGGAGTTCGATCTCGACGGCACCATCGAGCACACCGCGCGCGATGCCGGTCTGCTCAACATCCGCATGCGCCCCGAGCGGCGCAATGCGGTGAAGCTCCTGCTGCTGCTCGACATCGGCGGCTCGATGGACGCCCACGTCAAGGTGTGCGAGGAGCTGTTCTCCGCCTGCCGCAGCGAGTTCAAGCACCTCGAGCACTTCTATTTCCACAACTTCGTCTACGAGTCGGTGTGGAAGGACAACCAGCGCCGCCACGGCGAGCGCATCGCCACCCACGACCTGCTGCACAAGTACGGCCCGGACTACAAGGTGGTGTTCGTCGGCGACGCTTCCATGGGCCCCTACGAGATCACCCATGCCGGCGGCAGCGTCGAGCACTGGAACGAGGAACCGGGCTTCGTGTGGATGCAGCGCTTCATGGACACCTACAGGAAGCTCATCTGGATCAACCCCTACCCGCAGGACGCCTGGAAGTACAGCACTTCCACGGCGCTGGTCCGCGAGCTGGTGCAGGAGCGCATGTACCCGCTCACCCCGGCCGGCCTGGAGGAGGGCATGCGCTTTCTGGCCGCCAACTGAATGCAGGCAATGGCCAGGATTCCGCTCAGACCGGGCCCGCGCACGTCGACGCGGGCCGTTTCGTTTTTTCGGGAGTGAAGAGATGTCGGATACGCGACAGGGGCTGGACGGCCTGGCCATCCAGTTGATGGTGGTGCTGTGCTGCATCTGGGGACTGCAGCAGGTGGCGATCAAGCTGGCCGCGCCGGACATGGCGCCGGTGCTGCAGATCGGCCTGCGTTCCCTGGTAGCCGCCGTGCTGGTGTCCCTGCTCATGCTCGCCAGGCGCCAGCCCCTCGCCCTCGGCGACGGCACCCTGGGCCCCGGTCTGCTGGCCGGGATGCTGTTCGCCCTGGAGTTCCTGTTCGTCGCCGAGGGACTGCGCTTCACCAGCGCCTCGCACATGGTGGTGCTGCTGTACACCGCGCCCATCTTCGCCGCCCTCGGCCTGCATCTCACCCTGCCCAGCGAGCGGCTGCGTCGCCTGCAGTGGCTGGGCATCGGCCTGGCCTTCGCCGGCATCGTGATCGCCTTCGGCGCCGGCGCCCTGCAGCAGGGCATCTCCCGCGGGATGCTGCTGGGCGACGCCCTGGGGCTGCTGGCCGGACTGTTCTGGGGGCTGACCACGGTGGTGGTGCGCTGCACCAGCCTAGCGCGGGCAGCGCCGGCCAAGACCCTGCTCTACCAGCTGCTCTGCGCGGCCCTGCTGCTGATCCCGCTGGCCTGGCTCGCTGGCCATGTGGACGGCGCGCGTTTCACCCCGGTGGTGTGGGGCAGCCTGCTGTACCAGAGCGTGCTGGTGTCCTTCGTCGCCTTCCTCACCTGGTTCTGGCTGCTGCGCCGCTACCTGGCCTCGCGCCTGGGGGTGTTCTCCTTCATGACCCCGTTGTTCGGCGTGCTGTTCGGTGTCTGGCTGCTCGACGAGGGTATCGACGCCTTCTTCGTCGGCGGCGGAGTGCTGGTGCTGCTGGGGATCAGCATGGTCAGCGCCGACGGCTGGTGGCGCCGCGTGCTGGGTCGCGAGCCGGCGCGCCAGCCGCTGGGCTGAGCGCGGCGGGGCGTGCGACAATGCGCGCATGTCCCGAGACCGATGCCCCCGCTGCCTGCGGCCGCAGAGCCATTGCCTGTGCCCGCTGATCCCCCATCTCGACAACCGTACCCGGGTGCTGATCCTGCAGCACCCGGACGAGGTGCGCCATGCGCTGAACACCGCGCGGCTGGCCGCCTTCGGCCTGAGCAATGCCGAGCTGCGCGTCGGCGAGCGCTTTGCCGAACTGGAGAGCGAACTGGCCGGCGCCGAGGCCTGGCTGCTGTTTCCCGGCGAGGGCGCGCGCTGCGTCGACGGGCTGGATACGGCGGCGGGTGCCGGCGAGCGGCTGCTGATCGTGCCGGACGGCACCTGGCGCAAGGCGCGGCGCATCCTGCACTGCAATCCCTGGCTGGCGGCGCTGCCGCGGCTGAGCCTGCCGGACGGCCTGGTCAGCCGCTACCGGTTGCGCAAGGCGCCGGGGCCGGGCGCGCTGTCCACCATCGAGGCCATCGTGCACTGCCTGAACGCGCTGGAAGGGGCGGGGCGCTTCGACGCCCTGCTGCGCCCGTTCGAGGCGCTGATCGATGCGCAGATCGCCGCCATGGGCGAGGACACCTACCGGCGCAACCACCTGCGCGAGTGACGGGCGTCAGCGTTCGCGCAGCGCCTCGGCGCGCGCCTTGAGCACCGGCTTGAGCAGGTAGTCGAGCACGCTCTTCTGCCCGGTGATGATGTCGACGTTGGCGACCATGCCGGGGATGATCAGCAACGGTTTTTCGGCGCTGCCCAGGTGGCTTCTCTCGGTGCGCAACTGGATGGGGTAGAAGCTGTTGCCGTCCTCGTCGGCGATGGTGTCGGCGCCGATCATCTCCAGGCGGGCCTTGAGGCCGCCGTAGATGGTGTAGTCGTAGGCGGTGAACTTGACCATCGCCTCCTGCCCCGGATGAAGGAAGGCCACGTCCTGCGGGCGGATGCGCGCCTCGATCAGCAGGCTGTCCTCCAGCGGCACGATTTCCAGCAGGTCGCTGCCCGGCTGCACCACGCCGCCGATGGTGTTGACCTTGAGCTGCTTGACGATGCCGTGCACCGGCGACACCACCCCGGTGCGGTTGACCCGGTCCTCGATGGCGGCGCTGCTGGCGGTGATCTTGCTCAGCTCGGTACGCGCCTCGTTGAGTTCCTTGAGCGCCGCGGTGCGAAATTTCAGCTGCGCGTCGGCGATCTTGCCCTCGACCTCCTTGGCCGCGGCCTCGGCGCGCGGGATGGCCAGGTTGGTGGCCTCCAGCGCGCCGCGGATCTCCACCGCACTGCGGCGCAGGCGCAGGATCTCGACCTGGGAGATGGCGCCGCTCTTGACCAGCGGCTCGGACATCTGCAGCTCGCTCTGGATCAGCCCCAGGCTGGCGCGGTACTGCTGCGCCTTGGCGCGGAACTCGGCCAGCTCCTGGGTCTTCTGCCGCAACTGCTCGTTGAGGATGGTCACCTCGCTGGCCAGCCCCTGCTGACGCGAGCGGAACAGCGCCAGCTCGTCGGCGGCCAGACCGGGGGCGCCCTCGGCGATTTCCGCCGGCAGCTGCAGCTCGCGGCCCTCGGCCTCGGCGCCGAGGCGTTCGACGCGGGCGAGCAGGGCCAGACGGTCGGCCTCGGTCTCGCCCATGTTGGAGACGAAGCGGGTGTCGTCCAGGCGCAGCAGGCGATCGCCCTTGTCCACCACCTGACCTTCGCGCACGAAGATCTCGGCGACTATGCCGCCCTCCAGGTTCTGGATGGTCTGCACCTTGCTGGAGGGGATCGCCTTGCCCTCGCCGGTGGTGACCTCGTCGAGCACGGCGAAGTGCGCCCAGACCAGGGCCGCCAGCAGCAGGCCGCCGATCAGCCACACGGTCAGGCGGGTCAGGGCGCTGGCGTCTTCGCTCAGGGCGCCCTGGACTTCGGGCATGAAGGCCGGTTCGGCCATCCGCGACAGGTGCATGGGCGCCTCCTCAAACCGTCAGCGGGCCGACGCGGCCCTTGCGCAAGGCTTCGATGACCGCATCGCGCGGGCCGTCGGCGACCAGCCGGCCGCCGTCGAGCACGATCAGGCGGTCGACCAGGCCGAGCATGGCCGGCCGGTGGGTGACCAGCAGCAGGGTCTTGTCGCGACAGCAGTCGCGCAGGCGGGCGCGCAGCGCTTCCTCGCTGGCGTTGTCCATCGAGCTGGTGGGTTCGTCGAGCAGCAGGATCGGCGGATCGAGCAGCAGGGCACGGGCCAGCAGCACCGCCTGGCGCTGGCCGGCCGAGAGCAGTTGGCCGCGCTCGCCCACCGGACGCTCGAAGCCCTGCGGATGCTGGCGGGCCAGGTCGGCGGCGCCGGTCAGCTCGGCGACCTCGAGCAGGCGCTCGTCGCTGACGTGGCGGGCGCCCAGGGTCAGGTTGCTGCGCAGGGTGCCGGCGAGCAGCGGCAGATCGTGGGCGACGTAGCCGATCTGCTGGCGCAGGTCGGCCACGTCGATCTGGCGCTGGTCGAGGCCGTCGAACAGGATCTTCCCCTCGTCCGGTGCGTAGAACCCCATCAGCAGGCGCGCCAGGGTGCTCTTGCCCGAGCCGCTGCGGCCGATGATGCCGACCTTCTCGCCGGCGGCGATGCGCAGCGACAGGCCATGCAGGGCCGGCTGGCCCTGCTCCGGGTAGGCGAAGTTCACCTGGCGCAGCTCCAGCGCACCGTGCAGGCGGGTGTGCTCCAGCGGCCGCTGGCGGCTGGCGCGCTCCTGCGGCAGGGCCATCAGCGCGTCGGTGCTCTTCATGGTCAGCTGGGCCTGCTGGTAGCGGGTGATCAGGCTGGCGATCTGCCCGAGCGGCGCCATGATCCGGCCGTTGAGCATGTAGCAGGCGACCAGCGCGCCGACGCTGAGCTGGCCGGCGACTATGGCGTACACCCCGGCGACGATCAGCGCCAGTCCGGCGAGCTGCTGGAGGAACAGGGTGCCGTTGAGCGCCACCGCGGAGAGCAGGCGGGCATGGCCGTCGAGGCGGGTGAGGGCGCCGTGGGTGTGCTCCCACTGGTGCTGGCGCTCGCCCTCGGCGCCGCAGCTCTTCAGGGTTTCCAGACCGCCGAGGGTCTCGATCAGCAGTGCCTGGCGTTCGGCGCCCAGCGTCAGGCTGCGCTGCACGGTATCGCGCAGGCGGCGCTGGACGATGAAGGCGAACAGTGCGGTGAGCGGGAAGGCGAGCAGCGGGACGATCACCAGGGGGCCGCCGAGCAGGCCGATCACCAGCAGCATCAGCAGGGCGAAGGGCAGGTCGATCAGGCTGGTCAGGGTCACCGCGGTGAGGAATTCGCGCAGGCCCTGGAAGTCGTGGATGCTCTGCGCGAAGCCGCCGATGCTGGCCGGGCGGGCCTTCATGGCCATGCCGGCGATGCGTTCGAACAGGGTGGCGGAGAGCACCACGTCGGTCTTCTTGCCGGCGATGTCGAGCAGACGGAAGCGCAGCACGCGCAGCAGCAGCTCGAACAGGGTGGCGAGCAGCAGGCCGGCGGTCAGCACCCACAGGGTCGACAGCGCCTGGTTCGGCACCACCCGGTCGTAGGTCTGCATGACGAACAGCGGCACGGCCAGGCCGAGCAGGTTGATCAGCAGGCTGGCGAACATGGCGTCGGTGTACAGCCAGCGCGACAGCCTGAGGGTATCGCGGAACCACGACTGCACCCGCGGAACCAGCGGCTCGCGCAGTTCCTCGAGTTCGTGGCGGGGGCGGGCGAACAGCGCCAGGCCGGCGTAGTCGGCGGCCAGTTGCTCGCGCTCCAGCCACTGCTCGCCGCCGTCCGCTTCGCTGGGCAGGATCAGCGCCCGGCCGTCCGCGCCCCACTGGCGCAGCACGGCGCTGCGGCCATCGCGCAGCAGCAGCAGTACCGGCAGGTTGAGTGCGGCGATGCCGTCCAGCGGCCGGCGCAGCAGGCGGGCCTGCAGGCCGGCGCGGGCCGCGGCGCGGGGCAGCAGTTCGGCGTTCAGGCGCTGCCCGGGCAGCGGCAGGCCGGCGCGCAGGCTGGCGCGGTTGACCGGTCGGTCGTGCAGCCTGCAGAGGATCGCCAGTCCGTCCAGCAGCGGGTCGTCGTGATCGTGCTGCGGACCTTCGGCATTGCCGACCCGTTCCATGATGGTCATGGTGGTGGCCCCCCGGGCGACTTCCAGTGATTGTCGAGACGGGCGACCGACAGCCAGCTGCCGGTCGCCGGCACCGGCTTACTTCAGGGTGGGGAGGCGCGCCTGGCTCTGCACCTCGTTGATGGCCACGGCCTCGCTCGGCGGGACTACGTTCTGCTGGCGCAGCAGCTCGCCCATGGAGGCGATCACGCGGTACATCGAGAATTCCTCGGTGTAGCGGACTTCGGTATAGCGGCGGTTGGCGGTGAACAGCTCGTTTTCGCTGTCGAGCAGGTCGAGCAGGGTGCGCTGGCCGAGGGAGAACTGCTGCTGGTAGGCCTCGCGCACCCGTGCGCTGGACTCGGCGTACTCGCGTGCCTGCGGCGTTTGCAGGCGGGCGTTCTCCATGGCGTTCCACGCCAGCATCAGGTTCTCGTTGAGCAGGCGCAACGCGTTGTTGCGGATGTCCATCGACTCGTTGATCTGGTGCGCGCTGGATTGCAGCTGGGCCTTGTCGCGCATGCCGTTGAACAGGTTGTAGTTCATGGTCACGCCGGCATACCAGCGGTTGTAGTGGCCTTCCTCGCCCTGGCGATTGTCGTCGGCATTGCCGGCGAGCTCCACGTCGAAGCGCGGGTAGAAGCGCGACTTGGCGGCCTCGTACTGCTTCTCGGCGGCCTGCACGTCGGCCTGGGCCGACTTGAGCAGCGGGTTGTTGCTCATCACGCGGTCGCGGGCGCTGGCCACGCTGTCCGGCAGCTGGCCGCGGATCGAGGTCGGAGCGCTCAGCTCGTCGGGCATGCGGCCGACGACGCTGAAGAAGTTGGCTTCGGCATCGGCCAGGTTGACCTGCTCGGTGTACAGGTTGTTCTCGGCCAGGGCCAGACGCGCCTGCGACTGGTCGCGGTCGGCGCTGCTGCCGACGCCGCTGCGGCTGCGCATGCTGATCTGGTCGTGCACGCGGCGGTGCGCCTGCAGGTTGTTCTCGGCCAGGGCGACCATCTCGCGGCGCTTGAGCACCTCCAGGTACACCTCCGCGGTGCGCAGCGCCAGGCTCTCGCTGGTACCCAGCAGGCGGTAGGCGCGCGAATCGACTACCGCCGCGCTGCGGGCGACCTCGTTGGGGGTGTTGAAACCGTCGAACAGCATCTGCCGCAGGCGCAGCTCGGCGGTGCGCGCATTGAGGGTTTCCGTGTTGTGGTCGCCGAAGGCGCGGGTGCTCGGGTTGTCGGTGTGCTCGCGGCCGTAGCTGGCCAGCATGTCGACGGTCGGCAGGTAGCCACCCTTGGCGACCTTGAGCTGCTCGTCGGCAGCCAGGCGGCTGTTGCTGGCGGCGTGGATTTCCGGGTGGTTGTCGATGGTGCTCTGGATGGCTTCCGAGAGCGTCATGGCCGAGACCTGATTGAACCCTGCTGCCAACAGCAGTCCGACCCACTTAGGTGAGAGGCGCATGGGTGTCTCCTTCCGCTGGTGTCTGTCCACTCTTGATGGTCGTGCGCCAGATTTATGACTTCCGTTGCGGCCTGGCGCTTTGTCGTTCTACTCAAGAATGAAAGAACATCCGGGACTATCTGCTCAGAAGTGTTTTTCATAAGAAATATGAAAAAAAGGTCTGATGTCTTCTGAGAAACCGGCAAAGGTTGTTAGGAGAAGGCAATCTGCAGGAAGCAGCTATTCGCCGTTCCATGCAGATCGGAAAGCACGGGCGGAACACGAGGACGCCAGCCGGGGGAAGCTTGCCATTGCGGGGGACCGGTCTATCCGGATGAAACCAGGAGGGCGACGGCTTTTCGTCGTTCACCGGCTGCCGTGTCGCCCCGCTTTGCCCCGTTTCGACTGACTTCGCTCGCGACATCCTCCCCGTACTGTCAGCGCTACAGGCAGGCCCCGCTGGGCGGCGGCTGCAGGAGGATGGACTCATGGCACGGTTGATCGGGGTCGTCAGGCAGGTGGTCGGCGAGGCGTTCGCGGTAACGACGGGCGGCAAGCGGGTGCTGGTCGAGGGGGACCGGCTGTTCGCCGGCGAGCAGCTGCAGACCGGCGCGGAGGGGGCGGTGGTCGTGCGGCTGGCCAATGGCGGGGAACTGATCCTCGGGCGTGACAGCGGCCAGGTGCTGAGCACGCGGCTGCTGGGCGAGCGGGGCGCCGAGGATACGGCAGGGCAGGAGGCGAGCGGCGTCGAGCAGCTGCAGCAGGCGATCAGGGCGGGCGCGGACCCGACGCTGAGCGCCGAGCCGCCGGCGGCAGGTCCCGGCGGCGACGCTGGCGGTGCCGGAGGCGGCGGCATCTCCTTCGTCCTGCTGGGCGAGACCGCCGGCCGGGTCGACCCGGAAATCGGCTTCCCGACCGGACCGCTGAGCTTCGTCCCGCTGCAGGCCGAGGAGCTGGTTCCCGCGGAGGACCCGCAGGCGGAGCCGTCCATCCCCACGCTCGAGATCGAATATTTCGACGATCCCAGCGCCCAGGTACTGATCGATCGGGCCGCGGTTGACGAGTCCGGCCTGCCCGCGGGCAGCCAGGCGGGCAGTGCGGAAACCTCGGCCTACGGGCGCTTCGTGGTGGATGCCCCGGATGGCGTGCTGGCGCTGCAGGTGCGCGACGCCGGTGGCAACTGGGTCAACGTGGCGGCGGGAGGCAGCGTGCAGGGGCTCTACGGCACCCTGGTGGTCGCCGCCGACGGTAGCTGGACCTACACCCTCGACGGTCCCGCTCCCCACCTCGGCGGCGCCGGCCTGAGCGGCGGCCTGGACGTGGTCGGCGAGAGCTTCGTCGTGCGGGTCATCGACCGCACCGGCGACATGTCGGCGGAGCGTCAGCTGGACGTGACGATCGCCGACGATGCTCCGCGCGCGGTGGACGATACCCCCGAGATCCGCGAGAACGCGACGGATGCGCTGGCCGGCAGCGTGCTCGACAACGACCTGCATGCCAATGGCCAGCCGGGGGCGGACGGGCACAGCTTCGTCGCCTGGGACAACCCGCTGTCGACGGTCCTGTCGCAGTACGGCACGCTGCAGCTGAACGCCGACGGCAGCTACAGCTTCCTCCTCGACAATGCGCGGGCGGCGACCCAGGCGCTGCGTGAAGGCGATGTGCGCAGCGAGAGCTTCACCTACCGCATCCAGGACGGCGATGGCGACCCGGCCAGCGCCACCCTGACCATCACCCTGCGCGGCAGCAACGACGGACCGACCGTGGATGTCGATCCGGGCAATCCCGGCGGTATCGCCGACTGCGTGTACGAGGCCGGACTGCCCGGCGGCTCGGCGGCTGCCGGCGACGGCGAGTTCGCCAGCGGCACCTTCCGCCTGGGCGATGCGGACGGCCTGGACGATCTGGCCAGCGTCACCATCAACGGCCAGACCGTCGCCATCGACCAGTTGGCCGGCCATGTGTTCACCGGCAGCTACGGAACCCTGACCATCACCGGCTACGATGCGGCGACCGGTACCGGCAGCTACCTCTACCAGCTGAGCGGGCCGACCACGGACGGCCCCGGTGTCGAGCGCGAACTGTTCGAGCTGCAGGTATCCGACGGCACGGCCGCATCCGCACCCGCGCAGATCGCCATCGAGATCGTCGACGACCGTCCCAGCGCCGTCGACCAGGCGGCCCACGAGCAGAACACCCTGAGCAACAAGACCAACCTGCTGATCGTCCTCGACGTTTCCGACAGCATGAACGAGTCGGCCCAGTTCGGCGGCTACAACCGTCTGGAGGCCGCCCGCCAGGCGATCTGCGAGCTGCTCGAGCAGTACGAGGCGCGGGGTGAGGTGGCGGTCAAGGTGGTTATCTTCGGCTCCTCGGCGCAGGTGCTGGGCAGCGAGTGGCAATCCGTCAACGAGGCGATCGACGCCGTGCTGGCCATCGACGACCCGTCGGACTCCGACCTGACCAACTACGACGCCGCCCTGCAGGCGGTGATGAACAGCGCCTGGGGGCAAGCCGGCAAGCTGCCCGACGGGCAGAACGTCGGCTACTTCCTGTCCGACGGCATTCCCAAGCTGCCGGCCGGCAGCGTCGGCATCTCCGCCGCCGAGGAGGCCGCCTGGATCGACTTCCTCGAGGCCAACGGCATCACCATGCATGCCCTGGGCATGGGCTCGGGGGTGACCGAGGCGGCGCTCGATCCGATCGCCTACGACGGCGCCGCCGGGGCGGGCAGCGACGCCCAGACCATCACCGACTTCGCCCAGCTCAGCGATACCCTGGTGGACAGCGTGCGGGCCGCCTCGCTGGCCGGCAACCTGACCAGCGGTGGCGGCTTCGGCGCCGATGGCGGTCATGTGCTGTCGGTGACCGTGGACGGCGTCACCTATACCTACCAGCCTGCCGGGGGCGGCAGCATAGGCGTGAGCGGCGGGGTCGGTGCCGGCAGTTTCGATGCGGCCAGCCACATCCTGACCATCACCACCGTCGCCGGCGGCCGCTTCGCGGTCGACATGGACGATGGCGCCTTCGTCTACACCCCGCCGGCCGGAGTCGGCCAGTCGGCCAGGGAGCACATCGGCTACGTGCTGATCGACAACGATGGCGATACGGCGGGCGCGAACCTGTCGCTGATCGTCGATGCCGCCTCGGGGCCGCTGGTGGTGCGCGACGACCGGGTGCTCAGCAACGTGCCGATCCAGTCCGGGCCGGACAGCCTGACGATTCCCAAGTGGGCGCTGCTGGCCAACGACACCGGCCCCAACAGCCACCTGCTGGCCCTGGCGGCCATCGCCGCATCGGCCAGCGGCGGCCAGGTGCTGGATGCCGGCTCCACCATCACCTTCATCGAGGGGGGGCCGACCGAGCGCGACGGGGGCAGCTTCAGCTACGAGGTGAGTCTGGGCGGCAGCGTGGTGGGCTCTGCCGATGTGCATCTGGAGCGCGATCCCGGCAGCGTGCTGGTCGGCAGCTACCTCGACGAGATCCTGCTCGGGCGCGAGGGCGGCAGCACCCTCAAGGGCGACAGCGGCGACGATATCCTCGTCGGCGGCTCCGGCAACGACGTGCTCGACGGCGGCTCGGGCGACGACATCCTGGCCGGCGGCGCCGGCAACGATACGCTGATCGGCGGCGCCGGCAACGATACGGCCAGCTACATCAGCGCCACGAGCGGGGTGCGGGTCAGCCTGAGCGAAAGTCTGATCGGTCAGTCGCAGAATACCGGCGGCGCCGGCACGGACCGCCTGACCGGGCTGGAGAACCTGATCGGTTCCCAGCACGACGACGAGCTGACCGGCAGCGCCGGCGACAACGTGCTGATCGGGCTGGGCGGCAGCGACCGCCTCGCCGGCATGGCCGGCGACGACACGCTCATCGGCGGTTCCGGCGACGACGTCCTGAGCGGCGGGGCGGGCAGCGATACCTTCGTCTGGCTCGCCGGGGACAGCGGCGTCGACCATGTCACCGACTTCGATCCGGGGCAGGACAGCCTCGACCTGAGCGATCTGCTCGCCGGCCTGGATCCGTCGCTGGGCATGTCGGAGCTGGCCAGCGTGCTGGGCAGTTACCTGACCCTCACCACCGGCAGCAGCACCACCCTCACGGTGAACCCCGACGGCGCCGGGCCGCTGCCGGCGAGCCAGACCATCGTGCTCGATGGCGTGAACCTGTCGACGGCCTACGGCTCCGCCGACCAGGCCAGCATCATCCACGCCATGCTCGACGACGGCTCGCTCAAGGTCGTCTGAGCCATCCCGCCCGCGCCGGTCGGCTTACCGCCGGCGCGGGCCTTTCCCCGCTCCCCTATTCGAGCTTCGCTCCCGGGCGCACGCCGCTTCCCGTGGCGGGCTGTTCGCTCTTCGGCCAGGGCGCCGGCACTCCGATCAGGCGCCCCATCATCCCGTGTACTCCCAGCTCGCGCAGGGCCTGCGCCTCGCCTTCGCTTTCCACCATCTCGGCGATCAGCGGCAGGTCGATGTTGTGGGTGGTGCGGCGGATGGCCTCGATGAACACGCGCCGGTCGGCTTCCCGGTCGAGGCCGTGGATGTGGCTGCCGTCGATCTTCAGCCAGGCCAGGCCAAGGTGGGTGAGGTTGCCGATCAGGCTGAAGCGTCCGCCGAAATGCTGTACCGCGAGGCCGTAGCCGGTTTCGCGCAGGGGCTCGCACAGGGCCGGCAACTGCTCGGCGCCGGGCAGCGTGCGCTCGTCCAGCTCCAGGGTCAGCAGGCCTGCCTGCTGGGGATGCCTGCGCAGGCTGTGGAGGATCAGGGCGAGGCTGACCTGGTCGTGCAGGGTAGCTCCGGACAGGCTCATGGCCAGCGGCTGCGGATGCTGGCGCAGGTGTTCGAGGACGTGCTCGAGCATCAGCCGGTCGAGGCGCGGCCCCCAGCCCAGACGGGCGACCCAGGGCAGGAACAGGCCGGCCGGTATGGCCTTGCCCTGCGGATCGAGCAGGCGCGCCAGCACCTTGTGGTGGAGCAGCGTGCGGTCGTCGCTGCGCACCACCGGCTGGAAGTACAGCTGCAGCTTACCCTCGCCGAGCGCCTCATCCAGCCAGTGGCGCCAGTCGTGCTGGTCGAGGCGGCAGACCGGGGTGCTCTCGTCCACGCGCTCCCACGGCTGGTCGTAGCGCTGCTGGGCCTGGCTCAGCGCCTGGTCGGCGCGACTCAGCACGCCCTGGCGGCTTTCCCCCGGCTGGTAGGCGGTCAGGCCGATGTGCGCCGCCGGCTCGCAGTCGCTGGCGCCGGTGTCCTGCAGGCCGGCGAGCGTCTCGCCGAGTTCGGCCGCCAGCTGCTCGATCTCGGCGGTAGTGGCGCCGGGGGCGAGCAGGGCGAACTCGCCGCCGCGGCAGCGGGCGGCCAGCCAGTCGGGGTGTCCGAAGCGGGCGCCAATCTGCTGCAGGCGCTCGCCGATCTCGCGGATCAGGGCATCGGTGCGCCCGGCGCCCTGGCGCTGGTTGAGGCCGCTGAGGTCGTTGAGGCGCAGCAGCAGCAGGTAGCCGGCGGCGTTCTGCTCGCTGGCCAGCAGCTGGGCGTCGAGGCGCATGTTGAGCAGGCGGCGGTTGGCCAGGCCGGTGAGGCTGTCCTGGTAGGCCTCGTTGCGCAGCCGCTCGCTGCGCGCCGCCTCCTCGGCGAACAGGCTGCGCAGCTTGTCGGCCATCTGGTTCATCGCCAGCACCACCCGGCGCAGCTCGGGCGTATGCGGCAGCGGCTGGCTGATGAACTCGCGGCGGCCGATGGCCTCGGCCTGCTCCACCATGCGCTCGAGGGGGCGCAGCTGGCGCTGCAGCAGCCAGCCGCCGAGGGCGGCGCTGAGCAGCCCGCACAGCGCCAGCCAGGAGAGGCTGCCCAGGGCGGCGTGCCACAGGCGGGCGAGGGCGAACTGCGGGTGGCTGACCACCTCGACCCGCGCGGCCTGCTGCCAGCCGCGCTGGATCAGCGCCTCGCCGCCTTCGGCGTGGAGGTCCACCAGGCGGGCGAACCAGCCCGGCACCTCGTCGCTGCGCGGGTTCATCTGCCTCTCGGCCAGCATGGCGCCGTCGTCCGCGCGGCGCACGCGGATGCTGGCGAAGTAGCCGCTGTCGAAGATCGAGGAGACCATCAGCTCGACCGTGGCCGGGTCGTCGATGTGCGGCGTCAGCGCCACGCCGAGGGCGGTGGCGGCGTCCTGGGCGTGCGAGCGCAGCTGCGCGACGGTCTGCTCGCGGGAGCTTTCCAGGCTGGCGACGAAGCTGACGGTGAAGGCCAGCAGCAGGAACAGGCAGATGGAGAGGAAGCGTTGCTGCAGCAGGGTCATGGGGCCTCCTTGCCCGGGTGCCGGGCAAATCCTTCGTGGCGCATCTTGTTCAGCAGGTCCTGCCAGCGCGACAGGGTCTTGCTGTCGCCGCTGCGCTGGTTGCCGCCGGCGCCCGGCAGCCAGACGCCTTCGGCATTGAAGGCATACACCGGCAGCAGGTCGGGGCGTTGCGAGGCAGGGCGGATATCGGGGATCAGGTTGTCCAGCACCAGCGGTTCGCTGGTCGGGGTGGCGTACCAGGCCAGCACCATGTGCGCCTGGTCGAGTTCCAGTGCCTTGACGTAGGTGATGCGCAGCTTCTCGCCGGGGACGCCGAGCTGGCGCAGGGTCAGGTACTTGGCGATGGCGTAGTCCTCGCAGTCGCCGGCCCCCTTCACCAGGGCTTCCAGGGGGGTGGCCCAGTAGTCGAGCTGCTGCCAGGTGCTGGCGTCGTCGGTGAAGCGCAGGGCCTGGTTGAAGAAGCCGTTGACCGCCCGCAGCTGCGCCTCTTCGTCGAACCCGCCACCGTGCTCGATCAGCAGCGCCCACTGCTCGAGGCGCTCGCGTCCGACGCCCAGGCCGCCGTAGCGCTGCTCGGCGAGGCGGATGATCCGTGCGAAGTCCCAGTTGGCCTGCACGGCGAGACCGGGCAGCAGGCTGGCGAGCAGGCAGAAGCCCACAAGCGCGCGCCTGCCGGTTGGCTGTCTCGTGACCATCCCGCATCGCTCCATCGCGCCGCTCACGCCCTGTCGGTTCCCTTCTGAGGATAGGCGCAACGCGGCCGGCTTGTCGGCAGCCGGCCGTCGCTAGCGCGGGTGCTGGCGCTGCGCGTCGTGGCTTTCCTGCACGAGGGGTTGCGGCGGGTTCTGCCGGTTGCTCTCTTCTTCCAGATAGGCCAGCAGGGCGCTGATCTCGACCTCGCCCAGGCGCAGGTTGGGCATGGGGACGCGGTTGTATTGCTCAAGCAGCGCCATGGCCAGCGGATCCTTCTCGGCCAGCATGCGGTCGGGCTCCCTGATCCAGCGGCTGAGCCAGGCCGGGTCGCGGCGGCGGGTCACGCCGAGCAGGTCCGGCCCGAGGCTGCGCAGCCCGGCGTGCCGGGTGTCGCCGAGGGTGTGGCAGGAGGAGCAGCGCGTGCGGTAGATCTGCTCGCCGGCCGATGGTGTGCGTACGTCGGGGGCCTCGGCGTAGTCGTTGTGCACGACGCTGGCCTGCTTCCAGTTGTGCAGGACGCTGCCGAGACGGTCGGCGAGGATGTACGGATTCTCGAAGGGCGAGGCCTTCATCCAGCGGCCGGTGCTCTGGTTGCCGATGATCAGGCTCAGGTTGTGGTCGCGGGTGCCGCTGGCGTCGACCTGCTGGTCGTCCACCCCGTCGATGAACAGGCCGAGCTTCTGGCGCAGCAGGTTGATCTCGTCGTAGTCGCCGGTGAGGAACTGCCAGCCCGGGCCGATGTTGAACTTCTCGGTGTAGCGCTTGAGCACCTCCGGGGTATCGGAGATCGGGTCGATGCTGATCGAGTAGAGGAAGACGTCGCGGCCGACCCTCTCGCCAAGCAGGTTCTGCACCTGGCGCAGGCGGGCGGTTTCCAGCGGGCAGGAGTCGCCGCAGGCGGTGAAGATGAAGTTGATCGCCACCACCTTGCCCTTGATCAGGTCGTCGAAGAAGCGGACCTTCTGGCCGTCCTGGTTGATCAGGACGATGTTGGGGAAGTAGTCCCGCCCCCAGGGGGAGATGGAGCCGCTCGCCGCGCTGCTCTCGCTGGCGGAGGTGGCGGCCGCCGGACTCAGCGCGCCGAGCAGGGCGAGCGACAGCAGCAGCGTGGTGAGGACGGATCGGGCGGTGCGGGGCTGGCTGGACATGGCTTCGGCTTCCCGTGCTGGGTCCGCTGGCGGGCGGAGCTGGTTCGCCCTCGCGGACAGTCCGTTTCGCAGGATCCCGCCCGCGTCCGGGGAACTCCCGGGCGCGGGCGGGAGGCTCAGAGCGCCTTGAGCGGTACCGTGACCTCGCCGTGGATCGAGCGGATGGTCGCCGTGGGGGCCGCTGCCGGGCCGCTGCCGGTGGTTTCCACGGAAAGCCGCCAGGATCCGGCAGAGGTCAGGGTGGCCTTGCCCAGGCTGAGAGGCCCGCTGCGGGTCGCGACCGTCACCTCGATGCTGTTGCCGCTCGGCAGCGAGGTCCGTCCGCTCAGTTCCCAGCGATAGCGGTTGCCGCTGCGCGAGCGGACCTCGGCAGTGGTGACCTTCAGGTCTTCGGCACTGGGCGCCGGGTTGACCGTCACGCTGATCGTGGCCGGGCTCGAGACGCCGCCCTGGGCGTCCCTGGCCGAGTAGGTGAAGGTCGCGGTCAGGGGCTCGCTCAGCGTGGTCGGCGGGGTATAGAGCACCCGGTCGCCGTCGGTGCTGGCGCTGCCCTGGCCGTGGAACGGCGGGTTCAGGTCGACGATGCTCAGCGGCTGGCCTTCCGGATCGCTGTCGTTGGCCAGCACGTCGATGCTGATCGCCGCGCCAGCCCTGGTGCTGGCGCTGTCGGCCATGGCCACCGGCAGCTGATTGGCGGGCGGGGTGCCGCCACCACTGCCGCCGTCGCCGCCCGTACCGCCAGCGCTACCGCCGGTGCCGCCACCACTGCCGCCCGTGCCGCCTCCCGAGCTACCGCTGCCGCCGCTGCTGCTGCGGGCAGTGGGAAGGGCCACCGAGCCGGCGTACTGCACGCCATCCCAGGTCGGCAGGGGCGTCGGCATGAACTGGAACTGGCCGGGGTGCTCCAGGTCCCAGCGCAGCAGCATCGCGGTGTCTTCGTGCTGGGTGTTGTGGCAGTGCTCGACGTAGGTGCCGGCGAACTCGCGGAAGCGCAGTGCCACCTCGACCTCGATGGAGCCATCGACCTCCGGCCCGACGCGATAGACGTCCTTGCGCGCCCACTTCTCCCACTCCGGCGGCTCCCGGCCGTCGCGGCTGAGGATGACGCCTTCCTCGAAGTGCACGTGCACGGGATGGCTCCAGCCCCCGCCGCCGTTCTCGATGGTCCATACCTCGAGGGTGCCGTCGCCGCTCCAGCCGGCGTCGGTCGGACCGTTGGCCAGCTGGGGCGCTGCCGAGATCCGCCGCGGGTCGGCGGCATAGCCGAGGCCGCCGTCGGTCTTGACGGTCCAGGGTTCGGCATCGGTGCCGTCGGAGCGGCCGAACGTGAAGTGGCGCTTGCGGGCCTGGGCGAGCTTGGCCCGGTCGGCAACGCTGTTGCGGTCGATGGTCAGCGGGATCATCTTCTTGCCGGCGGCCTTGCCGGGCTTGGCCGGCTCGTATTCGGCAGGGTTCATGCTCAGGTCATTGCCGCCATAGGTGACGACCCGCAACTGCAGGAACTTGCCGACCACCGGATCGCCGTCCCGCCAGCGCGCGCCTTTGCTGGTCTGGTCGAGGGTCGCCTTGTATGCCTCGGACAGCACCTCGCCAAGCGACAGCTCCTTGTTCGACGGGCCCTTGCCGGTGTCGTGCTCCATCAGGTTGACGAGGTAGAGGTGGTCTCCCGGGCGGATGCCGTGCCGGGCGAAGTCGATGATGATGTCATAGCGCTCGGCGATGGCCTGGGTCGGCAGGATGCCGTGGTGGTCCTTGCGGTCGCCGTCGCCGTCCAGATCCATGCTGCCGTCGAAGGGCACGGCGTGCTCCATGATGTTGCCGTCGTTGGCGATCATGTGGAACGGCACCCGGTCGTAGGACACGCCCGAGCCCTTGGGCCCCTTGAACTCGCCGCCGCTGCCCTGGATCTCGCGCACCACGGCGATCTTGAAGTAGCGCGACACCGAGCCGTTGAGGAGGCGGAAGCGGTAGCTGCGTGCGCGCACCTCCATGTAGGGCTTGTACAGCCAGTTGACCACCATCTGGTCGCCGAGGAAGCCGTCGGTGTTGAACGGGTTGAACCACAGCTGGCCCCGGTCGTCCCAGGCCTTGTCGGCCATCACCAGGTTGACGTCGTAGTCGCGGTTGCCCCAGGGCAGCGCCGAGCCGCTGGGGAAGCGCAGGTTGACGCCGTCGTCGAACGCCTCGTTGCCGCGGTCGACGGCGCTGTAGTAGTTCATCACCGCGGCGTTGCCCTTGTAGACGTTCTGCGCGGTGAAATCGAGCATGTGGTCGTGGAACCAGTGGGTGCTCATGGTCTCGCGCCAGTCGCCGCGAATCCTGATCTTGCCGTCGTCGCCACAGGTTCTCGGGCCGGGGTTGAGGTCGTTGACCCAGAGGGTCTCTCCCGGTGCGCAGGGGAAGGCGGCTCGCGGATCCTCCGCCCTGGTGTTGATGCTGTCGTAGCCGGCCAGCTGCACCGGCCAGCGATAGTCGTAGTACTGGCCGGGGAAGAAGAAGGCGTTGGCGAAGCCGTCGCTCTCGGCCGGGACATGACCGTTGTGCTCGTGGGTGCTGATGGTGTGCAGGCCGAAGCCGCGGTTGGCCGCCGGGTCGATCGGCAGGGCGTTGTAGTGGCGCATCAGCATCGGCTGGCCGTAACGGACCATCAGCAGCTTGGGCGGCAGGGTGCCGTCGAAGGTCCACAGCGACTTGTGATTCTGCACCGGCATGTTCGGGTGGAGGCGGATGCCGATGCCGGCTGTGGTGCCGGCGGTCGCTGGCGTGCCGGCGGTGTTGTGGTAGAGGCCGCCGGGGCCGAATTCGCCGACCGCGTAGCCGTGCAGCTGCCGGCCGTTGCGCACGCCACCGTTGACCCGCGCCCCTGCCTGTACCGTCTTGAACGCGGCCTGGGGATAGAACTCGTTCCAGCGCTGGTGCGACCAGCCCTTGCCCGGCGGGCGGCCCTCGGCCGGCGAACTGACGTAGCGGTTGAGGAAGTGCTCGATCTGGGACTTCCACGGGTTGGGGTCCAGCACGTTGGAGTACTGGGCCGGGAACGGGAACAGCCCCGGCTGCCTGAGAAAGTCGTCCAGCGCCGAGGAGGGCGGACCGCTGCGGGCAACGCTGAGCGGATCCTGGGCCGGAGCCGGGCCGAGGCTCGGCGGTGGCAGCGGCAGGGTGCCGGCCGGGGCGCCGGGGTCGAGCCTCTCCAGGCCGAACTCCTCGAAGCGCAGCACCTGCTGGGTGAAGGGCTGGGCGCCGAACAGCGGGCTTGCCGTGCCGTTGGTCGGGTAGTTGAACGAGGTCTGCTGCAGCGGCTGCAGCACGTTCTCGGCGGTCGGCGTGTTCTTGTCGCCGCTCACCCCGTTCGGCAGGTCGTAGGCGCCCTTGTTGGCCTTCGGCCAGCTCTCCATCTCGTGCAGCGTCTCGTCCGGATGCTCCGGAGCATCGACGTAGGCCGAGGGGTCGGTCGGCGGCGGCTGGCTCTCGTCGTCCAGGGAGCCGGCAGCGCTGCCGGGCAGGCTCAGGGTCGCCAGGATCGCCCAGGCGACGGCCGATAGCTGGAACAGGCTCGCGGAAGATGATTTCTTGTCCATGTTGTCCTCACCCTGCTGCACGGATAGACGCAGACGCGCGTGCATTGTCGGGCGCGCGTCGACCATCGGAACGATGGCGTTCACCGCGACTGGATGCTCCACGACGGAGGAGAACGGCGACTCGGCGCGGGTCGGCGCCGTTGCGGAGCCGATCAGGACGAGAGGTCTTGCCTCGGTGCTTCCAGTGCATACCGGATTGCGCGGCCGGTTGCTCCCGGCCGGGCACTGCTTCCGTTGATCGAGCCCTTCCCGTGATGCTTCCCGTGATGGCAGAAAGGTATCGTCAGTGGAGACCAAGCAAGCATGGTGCCAGGCGGCACGGAGCCATCGCCAGGCGCGGCAGCCAAGGGCGGGCAGCGCCTGCCCCCCAGGCGAGGCCTCGTACCTGGCGTCGGGGGGTGGGGAACTTTCCCCGTGGCTGGGGGTATCGGCCCCGGTTGTGGGGAAGGCGCCGTCCCTCAGGGCCGGCCGAGAGTCTTCTGGCGGAGGATGTAGAGGGTCACCAGCACGGCGCTGGTCAGCATGAACAGGCGGGCCGGCAGCAGCGGCACCAGGTAGCAGGACAGCAGGATGCTCGCCCACATCAGGCCGATGGCCCAGGCCTTGGCGCGGAAGGGGATGCCCTGGCCGTCGAGGTAGTCGCGGATCCACGGGCCGAGGCGCGGGTGGGTGACCAGCCAGACGTAGACGCGCCGCGAGCTGCGCACGAAGCAGGCGGCGGCCAGCAGCAGGAAGGGGGTGGTGGGCAGCACCGGCAGGAAGATGCCGAGCACGCCCAGCGCCACGCTCAGCCAGCCGATGCCCAGCAGCAGCCAGCGCAGCCAGGCGTGACGTATCTCGGCGGGTTCGCGTGGCGCCATGCGGCGCGGCTCAGTGCTGGCGGGGCTTGAGCAGCGCCGGCTTCTCTTCCGGAGCCTGGCAGAGCAGGAACAGCGCGGTAAGCAGCTCGGGGATCTGGTCGATCATGCTGTCGACCAGGTCACGGTCGCTGGCGATCTCGGCGAACTCCGGCTCCTCGTCGAACAGGCCGGAGCCGACCATGATCGGCAGCAGCAGCTCGCTGACCTCGTCCTCGGCGTTCTCGAACCACACGGCCTCGCGCAGGAACACGCCCTCCATGAAGCCGATGCACCAGCCGCGCAGGTCGGAGTCGTCGGGGTCGTCGCCCAGATCGAGGTCGCAGGGCAGCTCCATGTCCTCGTCGCTGGCCAGCTGGCGGCCGATGTGCGCCTTGAGCTGGATCAGCGAGGCTTCGATCTCCTCGCGCTCGGCGTCGCTGCGGTAGTGCGGCGGCTCGGCGAACAGGGCGTCGATCCACTCGCGCTCCGGTACCGGATCGGGGCAGATGGACAGGGCGGTCAGGTAACCGTGGGCGGCCACGTAGTCCAGCGCTTCCTCATGCAGGTCGTCGGCATCGAGAAAGGCTTGCAGGCGGGACAGTTGCTCGGCGAAGGACATCGGGACACTACCTCGGGAAGAATGCGCGCTCGATTGTAGACGAGCAGTGGGCGCGCTGCCAGGCGAGTGGCGCACGGAACCGGGTGCGGGCTGGCGTATAATGCCCGGCTTCATCCGGAGGCCCCATGCTCGATTCCGCCCTGCGCACCCTCAAAGACGTGTTCGGTTACGACGCTTTCCGCGGCAACCAGGCGCGGATCATCCAGCACGTGAGCGAAGGCGGCGACGCCCTGGTGCTGATGCCCACCGGCGGCGGCAAGTCGCTGTGCTTCCAGGTGCCGGCGCTGCTGCGCGACGGCGTGGCGGTGGTGGTGTCGCCCTTGATCGCGCTGATGGACGACCAGGTCGCCACCCTCGACGAGCTGGGCGTGGCGGCGGTGGCGCTGAACTCCACGCAGACGCCCGAGGAGCAGCGCGAGATCGCCGAGCGCCTGCGCCGCGGCGAGATCAAACTGCTCTACCTGGCCCCCGAGCGCCTGGTGCAGCCGCGCATGCTGGCCTTCCTGCAGCGCCTGCCGATCGCCCTGTTCGCCATCGACGAGGCGCACTGCGTGTCGCAGTGGGGCCACGACTTCCGCCCCGAGTACCTGCAGCTCGGCCAGCTCGCCGAGCTGTTCCCCAACGTGCCGCGCATCGCCCTGACCGCCACCGCGGACAAGCGCACCCGCGAGGAGATCGTCCAGCGCCTGCACCTGGAGCAGGCCGAGCGTTTCCTCTCCAGCTTCGACCGGCCGAACATCTTCTACCGCATCGTGCCCAAGGATCAGCCGCGCAAGCAGCTGCTGGCCTTCCTCGCCGGGCGTCGCGGCGACGCCGGCATCGTCTACTGCATGTCGCGCAAGAAGGTCGAGGAGGTGGCCGCCTTCCTCTCCGAGCAGGGCTATCCGGCGCTGCCGTACCACGCCGGGCTGGCCAGCGAGCTGCGCGCGCACAACCAGAAGCGCTTCATCAACGAGGAAGGGCTGATCATGGTGGCGACCATCGCCTTCGGCATGGGCATCGACAAGCCCAACGTGCGCTTCGTCGCTCACCTCGACCTGCCCAAGTCGCTGGAGGCCTACTACCAGGAAACCGGCCGCGCCGGCCGCGACGGCCTGCCCTCGGAAGTGTGGATGGCCTACGGCCTGCAGGACGTGCTGTTCCTGCGCCAGATGCTGCAGAACTCCGAGGGCGACGAGCAGCACAAGCGCGTCGAGCGCCACAAGCTGGAGGCCATGCTGGCGCTGTGCGAGGAGTCGCGCTGCCGTCGCCAGGCGCTCCTGGCCTACTTCGACGAGGAGCTGGCGCAGCCCTGCGGCCACTGCGACAACTGCGTGGAGGGCGTGGAGACCTGGGACGCCACCGAGGCGGCGCGCCTGGCGCTGTCGGCCATCTACCGCAGCGGCCAGCGCTACGGCGTCGGCCACCTGGTCGACATCCTGCTCGGTCGCGAGAGCGACAAGGTGCGCTCGTTCGGCCACCAGCAGCTGGCGGTGTTCGGCAAGGGCAAGGAACTGGCCGAAGCGGACTGGCGCACGCTGTTCCGCCAACTGGTGGCGCGCGGCCTGGCCGATATCGACCTCGACGGCTTCGGCGGCCTGCGCCTGACCGACGCCTGCCGGCCGCTGCTGCGCGGCGAGGTCAGCCTCGAG
Organism: Pseudomonas sp. AN-1; assembly: GCF_034057115.1. Taxonomy (NCBI): domain Bacteria; kingdom Pseudomonadati; phylum Pseudomonadota; class Gammaproteobacteria; order Pseudomonadales; family Pseudomonadaceae; genus Pseudomonas; species Pseudomonas sp. AN-1. The sequence continues at coordinate 130,431 of NZ_CP139195.1, forward strand.
CTGCGCCGCGATCTCAAGCCGCAGCGCGCGCAGCGTTCCAGCGGCGGGCCGAGCCAGGCCAGCCAGCTGGTGCGCGGCGACGAGCGGCCGCTGTGGGAGGCGCTGCGCACCCTGCGCCGCAAGCTGGCCGAGGAGCACAGCGTGCCGCCCTACGTGATCTTCCCCGACGCTACCCTGCTGGAGATGCTGCGCAGCCAGCCGCAGTCGCTGTCCGAAATGGCCCAGGTCAGCGGCGTCGGTGCGCGCAAGCTGGAGCGCTACGGCCAGGCCTTCCTCGACGTGCTCACCGACAGCCCCGCGGCGCCGGCCGTACCGGCGGTGGTCACCGACCTGCGCCACGAGCTGGTCAGCCTGGCCCGCTCGGGCATGACCCCGGCGCAGATCGCCCGCCAGCTCGACTGCTCGGAGAAGAACGTCTACAGCCTGCTGGCCGAGGCCATCGGTCGCCAGCAACTGAGCCTGGAGCAGGCGCTGGACCTGCCCGAGGAGCTGCTCGGCGAGATCCACGACGCCTTCCTCGACGGCGACGGCGAGCTGCCGCCGGTGGCGGCGCTGGCCGAGGCATTCGACGGCCGCGTGCCGCTCGGCGTGCTGCACTGCGTGCGCGCCGCGCTGGAGGTCGAGCTGGGCGCCTGAGCCGGCGCACTGTCCCCCATCGGGTTGCTGACGGGGGAGAGTTGCGGATAAATACTTAGCAGGCTAATGTTTAGCTTGTTGATATTTAGGAGGGTATGAAATGGCGCATTCCGATCACCGCCTCGGCGCCGAGGTCGCCCTGCTGGCGCGCACCTGGCGGGCCGAGCTGGACCGCCGCCTCAGCCACCTCGGCCTGTCGCAGGCGCGCTGGCTGGTGCTGCTGCACCTGGCCCGGCATGCGGAGGCGCCGACCCAGAGCGAGCTGGCGGCGCTGGTCGGCGTCGAGTGCGCGACCCTGGCGCGCCTGCTCGACGGCCTCGAGGCGCAGCAGCTGGTGCGCCGGGTGACGGTGGCCGAGGACCGCCGCGCCAAGCGCATCGAGCTGCTGCCGCAGACCGCCGCGCTCATCGCGCAGATCGAGGCGATCGCCGGCGAGCTGCGCAACGAGGTGCTCGCCGACATCGACCAGCAGGAGCTGGAGGTCTGCCAGCGGGTGCTCGGCCGGATGCAGGCCAACCTGGAGCGGCTGTGATGGGGCACGACCTCGATGCCTTGCGCGAGCGCTTCGGCGCCCGCTACCCGGCCTGGCTGCTGGCCCTGCTGATCCTCTCCACCATGACCATGGTGCTGGCCTCCACCAGCGTCAACGTCGCCCTGCCGGCGATCATGGCCGAGTTCGCCATCGGCCGGCCGCTGGCGCAGTGGCTGATCACCGGCTTCCTCGCCGCGATGACCTCGGGCCTGCTGCTGTCGTCCTGGGCGCAGGCGCGCTTCGGCGCCAGGCGCACCCTGCTGGGCACCTTCGGCCTGTTCATGGCCACCTCGCTGGTGGCGCCGCTGGTGACCTCGATCTGGCCGCTGATCGGCCTGCGCATCGTCCAGGGCCTGTGCGCCGGCCTGGTCCAGCCGCTGGCCATGGTGCTGATCTTCCGCTCCTTCCCCGACCGCGGCCGCGGCCTGGCGCTCGGCCTGTTCGGCCTCGGCGCGATGATGGCGCCGGCGCTGGGGCCGACCCTGGCCGGCTATGTGGTCGATCACTTCGGCTGGAGCGCGATCTTCTGGCTGCCGGCGCCGATCTGCGTGATCAGCGTGATCGGCGGCGCCCGCCTGCTGCCGAGCTTCCGCTCGCTGACCCCGCCGCGCCTGGACGTGCCGGGCTTCGTCCTGCTCAATCTGGCGCTGTTCGGCATCCTCGGCGGTCTGGCCGAGGCGCAGCGCTTCGGCTGGCTGGCCGGCGTGACCCTGGTGCCCGGCGGCATCGGCCTGGCCTGCCTGGCGGCCTTCCTCTGGCGCTGCAGCCGCCACGAGGCGCCGCTGCTGCCGCTGCGCCTGTGGCGCAACGCCAGCTTCCGGCGCACCAGCTGGGTGGCGATGGTGCTCGGCGTCGGTCTGTTCGGCGTCACCTACCTGATCCCGCTGTACGTGCAGACGGTGGAGCACTACAGCGCCGCCGACGCCGGCCTGGTGCTGCTGCCCACCGGCCTGGTGCTGGGCGTCGCCGCCTTCGTCGGCGGCTGGCTGAGCGACCGCCTGGCGGCGCGCTGGCTGCTGGTCGGCGGTCTGGCGCTGCTGGCGCTGTCCGCCGCCGGCCAGGCGCTGCTGGGCGATGAGGGCGGCTTCTGGGCGATCTGCGCCTGGGCTTCGCTGGGGCGCTTCGGCCTCGGCGGCATCCTGCCCGGGGTGAGCACCGCGGCGGTGCAGGACCTGCCGGCCGAGGAGCTGTCCAGCGCCACCGGCGCCACCACCTTCATGCGTCAGCTCGGTGGGGCGCTGGGCATCAACCTGCTGACCTTCTTCCTCGAATGGCGCCACGAGGCCGAAGGCGGCGATGCCCTGGGCAATGCCCTGGCCTTCCAGCAGAGCTTCTGGCTGCTGGCCGCGCTGTTCGCCCTGGCGATCTGGCCGGCCTGGCGCCTGCGTGGCAATCGCTGAGGCGGCAGGCGGGGCGCTATCATGGCGGCCCGCCCGTTTTCCGTTCAGGACCCCGCGATGAGCATCGGCAGACCCGAAGTCGAGATCACCTACTGCACCCAGTGCCAATGGCTGCTGCGCGCCGCCTGGCTGGCGCAGGAACTGCTGTCCACCTTCGGCGACGATCTGGGCAAGGTCAGCCTGGTGCCGGGCACCGGCGGGGTGTTCCGCATCACCTGCGACGGCGTCGAGATCTGGGAGCGCAAGGCCGACGGCGGCTTCCCCGAGGCCAAGGTGCTCAAGCAGCGCGTGCGCGACCGCATCGATCCGGGTCGCGACCTCGGCCACAGCGACCGTCCGCGCCGCGAGTGACGAAGTGCGCCGACGAGCGGCGCACTTTCCCGGCTGTGACTATGCTGCGTTAACGAGGCCCCGCGCCCATGCGCGGCGCCTCCTGACGCCAGCAAAGATCCTGCAGCTCCAGCCGGAGGTGGCTGATGGACTGTGCCCAGCCTTGCCCGTCGAAATGCGCACGTCGTCCGTCGCGTCCGCGGACTGCCCCGGCTCCTGCCGTTTCCCGTGACCGTCTGCGCAGGGCGCGACCATGCGGTTGCTGATCGTCAGCGACACCTGGGAGCCGCGGGTCAGCGGCGTGGTCACCTGCCTGCGCGCGCTGGTGATGGAGCTGGAGGAGCTGGGCTGCGAGGTGGGCGTGCTGTCGCCGCTGGATTTCCGCTCGCTGCCCTGCCCGGGATACCCCGAGATCGCCCTGGCATGGGACATCTGGCGGGTGGCGGCGAGGATCGAGGCGTTCGCCCCGGACGCCGTGCACCTGGCCACCGAAGGGCCGCTCGGCTGGGCGGCGCGGCACTGGCTGCAGCGCCGCGGACTGGCCTTCTCCACCGCCATGCACACGCGCTTTCCCGAGTTCGTCCATGCCCGCTGGCCGGTGATCCCGCTCAGCCTGGGCTATGCGTGGATGCGCGCCTTCCACCGGCCGAGCGATGCGGTACTGGTCAGTACCGTGCGCATGCAGGCCGAGTTCGCCCGCCAGGGCTTCGCCCATCTCGGCCTGTGGCGCAAGGGCGTCGATATCCGCCAGTTCCAGCCGCGCCTCGAGCCGGACGAGGGCGCGCCGGTGTTCCTCTACGTCGGCCGCCTGGCGCCGGAGAAGACCCTGGAGGCCTTCCTCGACCTCGAGCTGCCGGGCGAGAAGCGCGTGGTCGGCGACGGCCCGCTGCGCGGTGAGCTGCAGCGACGCTATCCGCAGGTGCGCTTTCTTGGCTACCTGCGCGGCGAGACGCTGGCCGAGGCCTACCGCAGCGCCAGCGTGCTGGTGTTCCCCTCGCGCACCGACACCCTCGGCCTGGTGATGCTCGAGGCGCTGGCCTGCGGCACGCCGGTGGCCGCCTTCCCGGTCAGCGGCCCGCTGGACGTGCTGCGCCAGGGCGTCAGCGGGGTGATGGACGAGGACCTGCAGCGCGCCTGTCTGCAGGCGCTCGAGCTGGACCGGCGCGCCTGCGCCGAGGAAGCGCGGCGCCAGTCCTGGCAGGCCTCCGCACTGGAGTTCCTCGCCCGCCAGCCGCGCCTGGACGGCGCTCCCTGTCTGCCGGCCGAGCGGCTCAGCGCCGAACGCGCCGCACCCTGAGCGGTCAGCGCGGCAGGCGTGCGCTGACGAAGGTGGCCAGCACGATCAGCGCGCCGCCGCCGAAGATGCGCAGGCTCGGTATCTCGGCGAACAGCAGCCAGGCGAAGCAGATCCCGTAGACCGGCTCCATGGCGAACACCACCGCGGCGGTGCGCGCCTTGAGCACGCGCAGGCTGGAGACGAACAGGCTGTGGGCGAGACCGGTGCACAGCACACCGAGCAGCGCCAGCCACAGCCAGTCCAGCGGCGCGATGGCCGGCAGCTGCGGTGCTGCCAGCGGCAAGAGGCACAGGGCGATGGTCAGGTTCTGCCACAGCGCCGCCTGCGCCGGCTCGATGCCGCGGGCGCTGACCCGGTTGGTCAGCGACAGCAGGGCGAACAGCAGCCCGGACAGTACCGCCCACAGCAGGCCCTGACTGGCCTGGCTGGCCAGCTCGAACTGCGGCGTCACCAGTACCAGGCCCAGGCAGACCAGGCCGACCACGGCGAACTCGCCCGCGCGCAGCCGCTCGCGGAACAGCAGGCCCTCGAGCAGCAGGGTGAAGGCCGGGAAGCTGGCGAAGCCGAGGGTGGCGATGGCCACGCCGGATACCTTGACCGCGTGGAAGAAGGTCAGCCAGTGGGCGCCGAGCAGCAGTCCGCCGAGCGCCAGCAGGGCCAGCTGACGCAGGCTGGGGCGGCCAGCGGAAGCATTGCGGGCGAGGGCGAGGAACAGGCCGAGGGCGAGCACGGCGAACGCCGCGCGCCCGGCGGTGATCGCCAGCGGCGCGGCTTCGGCCAGCTTGCCGAACACCCCGGTGAGGCCGAACAGCAGGGCGCCGAGGTGCACGGCGAGCAGGGCGTTGCGCGGGGTCATGGGCGGCGACTCGCGGGGGCGGGCGACGGCAGGTGCGGGGGCATGCGGTGGTTCCGGGCAAAGGTGCCCAGTTTACCCGTCTGCCGGCGCCTGTCATCGCCCTGCCGCCGGGCTGTCATTCGGCGTACACGGCGGCGCCGCACCATCGGGGCAAACCCGCCGGAGGCCGTCGATGACCCTAGCCCAGCCGCTCCTGCCCAAGTGCAAGCAGTACGTGCGCACCCTGTGGATCTCCGACGTGCACCTGGGGACCCGCGATTGCCAGGCCGAGCGCCTGGAGGCCTTCCTCAAGGGCTATGCGCCCGAGCGGGTCTACCTGGTCGGCGACATCATCGACGGCTGGAAGCTGCGCAGCTCGGTGTTCTGGCCGCAGAGCCACACCAACGTGATCCGCCGGCTGATCAACATGAGCCGGCGCGGCACCGAGGTGATCTACGTCACCGGCAACCACGACGAATGCCTGCGCCGCTATGCCGACCTGGTGCTGGGCAACATCCGCCTGGTCGACGAGGCCGAGCACCTGACCGCCGACGGCCGCCGCCTGCTGGTGCTGCACGGCGACCAGTTCGACGTGATCACCCGCTACCACCGCTGGCTGGCCTTCCTCGGCGACTCCGCCTACGAGGTCACCCTGACCCTCAACCGCTGGCTCAACCACTGGCGCCAGCGCTGGGGCTACGGCTACTGGTCGCTGTCGGCCTGGCTCAAGCACAAGGTCAAGGGCGCGGTCAGCTACATCAGCGAGTTCGAGGAGGCGCTGGCCCACGAGTGCACCCGCCGCGGCTTCCACGGCGTGGTCTGTGGCCACATCCATCACGCCGAGATCCGCCGCATCGGCGCCATCGAGTACCTCAACTGCGGCGACTGGGTGGAGTCGTGCACGGCGCTGATCGAACACCTGGACGGGCGCATCGAGCTGTACCGCCTGGCCGCCGGCGGCGGGCTGCCGGTCGCGGCCGAGCCGCTGGCGGAGACGCTGACATGAGGCTGCTGATCGTCAGCGATGCCTGGGCGCCGCAGGTCAACGGCGTGGTCACCAGCCTGTGCGCGCTGGTCGGGGAGCTGGAGCGTCTGGGCCACCAGGTCGGTGTGCTGTCGCCGCAGGAGTTCCGCACGCTGCCCTGCCCGGGCTACGCGGCCATCCCGCTGGCCTGGGATGTCTGGAAGGTCGGCGCGAAGATCGAGGCCTTCGCCCCGGATGCCGTGCACCTGGCCACCGAGGGGCCGCTCGGCTGGGCGGCGCGGCGCTGGCTGCGGCGGCGCGGCTGGGCGTTCTCCACGGCGATCCACACGCGCTTTCCCGAATACGTGAGCGGCCGCTGGCCGTGGCTGCCGCTGGACTGGGGCTACGCCTGGCTGCGCGCCTTCCACCGGCCGAGCCGGGCGGTGCTGGTCAGCACCGAGCGCCTGCAGGCCGAGTTCGCCGCGCGCGGCTTCGAGCGCCTTGCGCTGTGGCGCAAGGGCGTCGACCTACGCCAGTTCCAGCCGCGCCTGGAGGCGGGCGAGGGCGCGCCGCTGTTCCTCTACGCCGGGCGCCTGGCGCCGGAGAAGAACCTCGAGGCTTTCCTCGAGCTCGAGCTGCCGGGGGCGAAGCGGGTGGTCGGCGACGGTCCGCTGCGCGGCGAACTGCAGCGGCGCTATCCGCAGGTGCTCTTCGACGGCTACCTGCCGGCATCGCAGCTGGCCGAAGCCTACCGGGCGGCCAGCGTGCTGGTGTTCCCCTCGCGCACCGACACCCTGGGGCTGGTGATGCTCGAGGCGCTGGCCTGCGGCACCCCGGTGGCAGCGTTTCCGGTGGCCGGCCCGCTGGACGTGCTGCGCCAGGGCGTCAGCGGGGTGATGGACGCGGATCTGCGCAGCGCCTGCCTGCAGGCCCTTGCGCTGGATCGCCACGCCTGCCGGGCCGAGGCGCAGCGCCAGTCGTGGCAGGCCTCGGCGGCGGAGTTCCTCGCCCACCTGCCGCGCCGCGACGGCACGGCCGGCGGCGCAGCCGCAGCCGTTCAGGGCTGAGCGAGGCGCTCGCCACTGAACACCAGCGTCTCCCTGCAGCGCCGGCACAGGTAGCGGCGCCCGCGCAGCACCAGCGCATGGCGCTGCGCGGTGAAGGGGAATTCGCCGTCCGGGCAACTGCAGCGGTACAGGTAGTGCCGCTGCCGGCGTTGCACTTCATACGAATGGCAGCGCTCGGCCGGCAGGCCGTAGACGCCGGTCATGATCCGCTGCCACTCCCCGCCGTGCGGGCGGATGCCGGCGCCGAACAGCTGGTGGGCGACCAGGTGCGCCACCTCGTGGGCCACGGTCTGGCGCAGGAAGTGTTCGCGATTCTCGCGGTACAGCTGGGCGTTGAAGCGCAGGCGGTTTTCGGTGAGGTGGGCGACGCCTGCCTTGAGGCCGCGCAGGCGCAGGCTGACCTCGGGGCGCGGGAAGCGGCGGGCGAAGAAGGCTTCGGCCTGCTGGTAGCAGGCCTCGACGCGGGCGAGCAGCTGTTCGGGCATGGGCGGGACGGGGCAGAGGGGGTGGGCGCCGATTATGCCAGCGCCGTGCGGCACAAACAGCAAGGCCGCCCGCAGGCGGCCTCAGGTGGAATGGTCCGTGATTGTTCTTGTTGGACTCGACCGGACCTACGCCAGGTTGTCTTGCTGGACCGGCTTCAGCTGGCGTACACCGGACCGACGCCGAAGCCCCACAGCACCACCGAGATGGCCATTATCGCCACCAGTACCACCAGGCCCACGGCCAGCACCGAGCTGGAGAACATGAAGCCTTCGTCCTTCGGAATGTTCATGAAGGAGGGGATGCCGACATACAGCAGGTAGGCCGTGTAGCACACCGCAGCCGTGCCGACCGCCATGGCCAGCCACAGGTTGGGGTAGAGCGCCGCCAGGCCGCCGATGAACAGGGGCGTGGCGCAGTAGGCGGCGAACACGATGGAGTCGGTCAGGCTGGGCTGGGCGTCATAGGTGCGCGACATCCAGTGGATGAACGCGCCCATCACGGCGACGCCGGCCAGCATGGCCAGGTAGGACAGCACGGTCATCTGCAGCGCGCTCGACTCGGTCAGGCGCACCGCCTCGCCGCCGGCGATCGACCAGCCGACCTGGGTGGTACCGATGTAGGCGGATACAACGGGGATCGCCGCCAGGATGAGTACATGGCTCAGATACATATGGCTGATGCTTTCTTTCTCGCCACGAATCTCTTGCCATTCTTGATCAGGATGGGTGAAGAGCCCCCAGACGTGGTGAATCATGATCGGACACCTCTTCGTTTTATATGCGGATCGCCCCTGACAAGGCGCCGGAGGCACGTGGCCAGTGCCGTCCGGTGCCGGGTCGTCCTCTGCGACCTTATGACGCAGTATAGGCGCGCATCCGCGGGCGGCGGCCGGGGAGGGTAGAGCGATTTCGCCTCTCAGCGGTGGTTGTAATAGCGCTCGAGAATTTCCATGGCCTTGTTGATCGACTGCAGGCGGGCGGTGCTGCCGCCCCGGTCGGGATGGTGCTGGCTGACCAGCTGGCGGTAGCGCAGGCGGATGGCGGCGTAGTCGGCGCGGGCGTCGAGGTCGAACAGCTCCAGTGCCGCCTGGCGCTCCTCGCCGCCGTGCATGCGGGTCCAGAAGCTCTGCAGCAGGCGCTCGACGTCGCGCTCGGTGGTGTCGCGCAGGTGCGCCTCGTCGAGGTAGTAGCTGCGCAGCGGGTCGTGCCCGGTCAGTCCCTGCACGCCTTCCTGCCAGGGCAGCAGGCGAATCAGCAGCGGGCTGATCTCCAGATGCGCGCGGCGCTCCTGCCACAGGCGGTCGCGCAGGCGGTACAGGGCGTTGAACAGCACGAAGTGGGTGCGGTACAGCACCAGCTTGTCGGCCAGCGGCAGCTGCGGGATGTGGGTGCAGTGCTGCGCCCGCAGGCGGCGGATCAGCTGGTGCTCGCTGAGGCCGTCCGGCACCTGGCGCAGCAGGTCGAGCAGCTGCTCCATCAGCTCGAGGGCGGGATCGAAGGAAGTGTTCATGCGGGCAGCCTAGCATGCGTCCGGGCGCCGCCACGGCGCGCCTGCGCGGGACGTGACCGGCCTCGCAGGCCGCGGCGGCGACCGCCGGCGCCGAGGGGGCTGGGGTGCGCGGGCGTTTGTGCGTAAAATGGCTGGTTTTCGCATTCCCCTTTCGCACTCCCTTTTCGTAGAGCACCGGATTCCACACCACCATGGGCACCCTTTCGGTCAACCAGAACAAGCTGCAGAAACGCCTGCGTCGCCTGGCCGGCGAAGCCGTCACCGACTTCAACATGATCGAGGACGGCGACAAGGTCATGGTCTGCCTGTCCGGCGGCAAGGACAGCTACACCATGCTCGACGTGCTGCTGTATCTGCAGAAGGTCGCGCCGATCAAGTTCGAGATCGTGGCGGTGAACATGGACCAGAAGCAGCCGGGCTTCCCCGAGCACGTGCTGCCCGAGTACCTGAAGTCGATCGGCGTCGAGTACCACATCATCGAGAAGGACACCTACTCGGTGGTCAAGGAGAAGATCCCCGAGGGCAAGACCACCTGCTCGCTGTGCTCGCGCCTGCGTCGCGGCACCCTGTACACCTTCGCCGACCAGATCGGCGCGACCAAGATGGCCCTCGGCCACCACCGCGACGACATCCTCGAGACCTTCTTCCTCAACATGTTCTACGGTGGCACCCTCAAGGCCATGCCGCCCAAGCTGCTCTCCGACGACGGCCGCAACGTGGTGATCCGCCCGCTGGCCTACTGCAGCGAGGCGGACATCGAGGCATACGCCCAGCTCAAGGAGTTCCCGATCATCCCGTGCAACCTGTGCGGCTCGCAGGAGAACCTGCAGCGCCAGGTGGTCAAGGAGATGCTCCACGAGTGGGAGCGCAAGTCGCCGGGGCGCACCGAGATCATGTTCCGCGCCCTGCAGAACGTGGTGCCCTCGCAGCTGGCCGACCGCAACCTGTTCGACTTCCAGAGCCTGAAGATCGACGACGACGCCACGCCGCGCTTCATCGACGTGATGAGCCTCTGACCCGGAGCGGCCGGCCATGCGCGACTACCAGTGGCTGCACGAGTACTGCCTGAACCGCTTCGGCTCGGCGGCCGAACTGGAGGCGCACCTGCCGCAGGCCAAGTCGGCGGCCGAGCTGCGCGCGATCGGCGACGACCGCTACCTGTCGCTGCTCAGCCTGCGGGTGTTCCGCGCCGGCCTCAGGCACAGCGTGGTGGACGCCAGGTGGCCGGCCTTCGAGGAGGCGTTCTTCGGCTTCGACCCGCACAAGGTGGTGCTGATGGGCGCCGAGCATCTGGAGCGGCTGATGCAGGACGCGCGGCTGATCCGCCACCTGGCCAAGCTTGCGAGCGTCCCGCGCAACGCCCAGTTCGTCCTCGACATCGCCCGCGAACACGGCAGTTTCGGCGCCTGGCTGGCCGACTGGCCGGTCGATGACATCGTCGGCCTGTGGCGGCAGCTGGGCAAGCGTGGCAGCCAGCTCGGTGGCCTGTCCGCACCGCGCTTCCTGCGCATGGCCGGCAAGGACACCTTCATCCCCAGCGACGACGTGGTCGCCGCGCTCAAGGCCCAGGGTATCGTCGACAGGGCGCCGAGCAGCCAGCGCGATCTGGCCGCCGTGCAGGCCGCCTTCAACGCCTGGCAGACGCAGAGCGGGCGGCCGTTGTGCCAGCTGTCGATGATGCTGGCTTTCACTGTAAATCACTGAAAAGCTTCAGTTTTTTGTCGCAGGGGTGCGGCAGTGGGTCGCGCAGACGGCGCAAGTAGCAGAGGAAGTCACATTCTGCTCGATAAAATTTGCAAATGGGGTCGATAGACGGCATAGTCGCGCATCATCAATTTTCAGCGACACGGTCGTGCCCATGCTCAAGCGCTTCGCACCCCTCGTGCCAATCACCCTGGCCCTCCTGCTGACCGCCTGTGCCAGCACCTCGCAGCAGCACAGCCTCGATGCCAGCTCGCACAGCCTGTCCTTCGAGCTGGATGCCGAAGCCGCCGCCAAGGCGCAAGAGAGCAGCATCGAAGAGCAGCTGCTCGACGACAAGCCCTACGAACTGCCGGCTCTCAGCAACCTGCTGGTGCGTGGCTTCTCGCTGATCGGTACCCCGTACCGTTTCGGCGGCACCTCGACTTCCACCGGTTTCGACTGCAGCGGCTTCATCGGCTACCTGTTCCGCGAGGAAGCCGGCATCAAGCTGCCGCGCTCGACCCGCGAGATGATCAAGATGCCGGCACCCAAGGTGGCTCGCCACGACCTGCAGCCCGGCGACCTGATCTTCTTCGCCAACCGCGGGCGGGTGAACCATGCCGGCATCTACATCGGCGACGGCGAGTTCATCCACTCCTCCAGCACCCGCAGCGGTGGCGTGCGGGTGGACAAGCTGTCCAGCGACTACTGGAACAGCCGTTACCTGATGGCCAAGCGCGTCATCGACGAGTGATCGCGCGCTGAAGTTGCCGGCACCCGGACTGCGTTCCCGCTTGCGCAGTCTGCGGCCAGCCGTCTAGGGTCAAAAGGAATTTCGCAAGGATCCGCCGATCATGTCCGTGTCGAGCCGTCTGGCCGGTCTCGCCGTTGTCCTCCTGCTTGCGGCCTGTTCCTCGCAGGCGCCGCTTCCCCCGTCTGCCGGCTCGTCGCTTCCCCCGGTTTCCGCCGAGGCGGAGGACGTGCTGATCCGCGCCATCGGCCTGGTCGGCACCCCCTATCGCTGGGGCGGCAACACTCCCGAGAGCGGTTTCGACTGCAGTGGCCTGATCGGCTATGTCTATCGGGATGCGGCGGGGCTGCAGTTGCCGCGCACGACCCGCGAGATGAGCGCCCTGCGCGTGCCGAGGGTGCCTCGCCAGCAGCTGCGCTCCGGCGATCTGGTGTTCTTCGCCACCAGCGGTGGCGGCCGGGTCAGTCATGCCGGCATCTACGTGGGCGAGGGCCGTTTCGTGCATGCGCCCAGCACGGGCGGCACGGTGCGCCTCGACAGCCTGAGCAACGGCTACTGGCAGAAGAGCTACCTCGATGCGCGCCGCGTGCTGGGCGGGGCCCGCCTGGCGCGTAATCCCTGAGCGCCCGCGGCGCTCCCTGCCGCGGCTGCCGGGGCTCAGTCGCGCTCCCAGTTCACGTCCAGATGGGTCTCGTTGTTCGTGTAGGTGTAGCTCACCGTGCCGTCGTAGGCGGCCTGCAGGGCATGGCCGATGCGGTTGGCCAGGTGCGTACCGGTGGTGCCGACCACCAGCTTGCCGCCTTCCTCGCTGATCCCGATCAGGCGCTCCAGGGCATGCTCCTTGCGCTCCATCTCCTCGGTGTTGCGGATCAGGTTGACGATTTCCTCGCGATGTCCCCGCAGGAAGGCTCCCGACAGGTTGACGTTGCCGGCAGCATCGTTCTCGGCGATGCGTCGGCAGGCCGGGCAGGTGACGCTCTCCGGCTGGCTGCCGGCCTCGCGCTGCCACGACCAGCGTCCGGCGTTGTAGTAGGCGCCGCAGCCCGCGCAGTGGGCGGCGCCGGCCGGATGCTGGTGGGCCGTGTCGCGATCATGGTGCTGAGGCTGGTTCAGCTTTTCTTTGTGGCCCTGCTGATGCTTGTCCATCACCGACTCCCGCTGAAAGAATTCTTCTGCCGGCCGCAGCCTGCCTGCGCCGGACGCGTGTCCGTCCCAGTCTGGAAGGCTCACCGGCGGACAGATCCATTATGGCCAAGCCGTCGGTGGCAGCCTTAGTTGCTTTTGCTGTTGGCAGGTGGCTCGAGATAGCGATTCGTCCTCAGACGAGCCTGCCTTGCGGGTGCCGTCGCCCGGTATAGGCTTGCAGGACGAGGCGGCGCTTCCATGCCGCCGCCGGGAGACGGCGATGAAGCACAAGGCGCAGATCGAAGTACCCATCCCCGACCGGGTGGCGGCCGGCAGGGCCCTGGCCCGGCTGCTGGAGCGCTACCGCGGCCAGCCGGACGCCATCGTCCTGGCCCTGCCGCGCGGCGGCGTGCCGGTGGCCTGGGAGATCGCCCGCGAGCTGGGGTTGCCGCTCGACCTGCTGCTGGTGCGCAAGCTCGGCATGCCCGGTCACGAGGAGTACGCCATGGGCGCCATCGCCAGCGGCGGGGTGCGCGTGCTCAACGCGGAGGCGCTGCGCTACAGCCGGGTCGACGAGCACGCCCTGGAGGCGGTGACGGCGCGCGAGTGCCGGGAGCTGGAGCGGCGCGACCGCCTGTACCGCGGCGAGCGTCCGCAGCCTGAACTCGGGGGCAGGGTGGTGCTGCTGGTCGACGATGGCCTGGCCACCGGCTCGACCATGCGCGCGGCGGTGCAGGCAGTACGCCAGCAGACGCCGGCGCGCATCGTGCTGGTGGCGCCGGTGGCCTCCACCGAGGCCCTCGCCATGCTCGAGCCGCTGGTCGACGAGGTGGTCTGCGCGCTGGTGCCGGACTGGCTGTCGTCGATCGGCGAGTGGTACCGCGACTTCGGCCAGACCAGCGATGGCGAGGTGCAGGAGCTGCTGCGCCAGGCCTGGAGTCGGACGCCGTAGCGCCGCGCCGGCCTATTCCCAGCGGCCGGGCTGGTAGGAGAACACCGGCAGCGACCACGACCAGCGGATGGCGGCCAGGCGCAGGGCCAGGCCGAAGCCGAAGGAGGCCAGCAGGGTCAGGTCGTGGTTGACGCCCAGCCGCTCCAGCAGCAGGTAGAGCATGGCCACCAGCATCGACACGCTGGCGTACAGCTCGTGGCGCAGCACCACCGGCACGCGCTGGCAGAGGATGTCGCGCAGGATGCCGCCGAAGATGCCGGTGATCATGCCGGCCATGATCACCACCGGGGTCGAGTACTCCAGCTTCAGGGCCACGTTGCAGCCGATCACGGTGAAGGCGATCAGGCCCATGGCGTCGAGGACCAGGAACACCTTGTGCAGATGGTGCATGAAGCGGGCGACCAGCATGGTGAACAGCCCGGCGCCGATGGTCAGGTAGATGTAGGGCGGGTGCTGGGTCCAGCCGACCGGGAAGTTGCCCAGCAGCATGTCGCGCACGGTGCCGCCGCCGAGGGCGGTGATGAAGGCGATCAGCGCCACGCCGAACATGTCCATGTTGCGCCGTCCGGCAGCCAGGGCGCCGGACATCGCTTCGGCGGTGATGGCGATGATGTAGATATAGGTGAGCATCACGGGAGGACTCCTCGAGTCTGGATCGCCTCTCCCTCTGTCCTCTGTACCTGAGAGTTTTCGCGGCCGTTCGACCGCTTTGCCCCTTCGGTGGGTTGCCCGCAGCAACCTCTCTCCAGTTGGCGTGATCGGATCTTCGCAGTTCATGGGCCTGAGCGATTATGGGAGTTTGCGCCTTCGGCGGAGCGTTCGGGGTGACCGCAACGCTCACTCTCCTGCGAAGCGCCGCATTATACGGCGCGGCCGGCAACTTGCCAGCCGGGACGGGCGAATGCGCTGCGCCGGCCCGACGGTGGGGCCGGGCGACGCGTCAGTTCAGCGCCCGGCGCAGCACCTCGATGCAGAACTCCTTCTCGTAGGGCGGCACGTTGCACTCGATGATGTCGGTCGGCGCCACCTGCAGGCGCAGGCCGGTGATGTCGGCGCGCACCGGCTGGCGGCTGACGCAGCGGTCCACCAGCACCGCCGAGCGCACCTCCGCGGCGCCCAGCCGGGCCAGCCAGGCGCAGGCGCGCAGCAGCGAGTGGCCCTCGTAGAGCACGTCGTCGACCAGCAGCAGGCGGGTGCGGGCCAGGTCCAGGGCGGCCAGGTCGGGGTTCTCGGTCAGCGCGGTTTCCGGGTGCAGCAGGCTGAGGTCGTCGGCGTAGCGCTTCAGGTGCAGCGGATACAGCGGCCAGCGCGGCAGGCCGCGCGCCACCAGCGCCTGTTGCAGGCGTGCGGCCAGCGGCTCGCCGCGACGCAGGATGCCGACCAGCGCGACCTCCTGGCTGGGCTGGAACAGCGCTGCCGCCTGGCGCGCCATGGCGTCGATCACCGCTACCAGCTGCGGTGCCGAGTACAGGCGGAAGCGTTCGCCGGCAGGTTTGCTGTCCATGGTCGGCTCTCCGGAGTTTACTCGCTACAGCCTAGCTCAGGCGTCCAGCGCCTCCAGCCGTGCCAGCCAGGGGGCGCGCTCGGCATCGTCGACGAAGGCGGCCTCCAGGCTGTTGCGGGCGATGCATGCCAGCTCGGCGCGGCTCAGCCCGAGCGCCGCGGCGGTCTGCCGGTAGTTCTCCAGCACGTAGCCGCCGAAGTAGGCCGGATCGTCGGAGTTGATCGTCACCTTGAGACCGGCGTCGAGCAGGCTCTTCAGGTTGTGGTCGGCCAGGCGCGGGAACACGCACAGCCTGACGTTGGACAGCGGGCAGACGGTCAGCGGCACCTGGTCGCGGGCCAGGCGCTCGAGCAGCGCCGGGTCCTCGGCGGCGCGCACGCCGTGGTCGATGCGCTCCACCCTGAGCAGGTCCAGCGCCTCGACGATGTAGGCCGGCGGGCCTTCCTCGCCGGCGTGGGCGACGACGTGCAGGCCCAGCTCGCGGCAGCGCTCGAACAGGCGGGCGAACTTGCTCGGCGGATGGCCGCGCTCGGAGGAGTCGAGGCCGACGCCGTGGATGCGCGACAGGTGCGGCAGCGCCTGCTCCAGGGTGGCGAAGCCGTCCTCCTCGCTGAGGTGGCGCAGGAAGCAGAGGATCAGTCGCGAACTGATCTCGTAGCGACTCTGCGCCTCGCGGCAGGCGCGCTCCAGGCCGTCCAGCACGGTCTCGAAAGGCACCCCGCGGGCGGTGTGGGTCTGCGGGTCGAAGAACAGCTCGGCGTGCACCACGCCGTCGGCGGCAGCGCGCTCGAAGTAGGCCATCGCCAGGTCGTGGAAGTCCTGTTCGTGGAGCAGCGCGGCGGCGCCGGCGTAGTAGAGGTCGAGGAAGCTCTGCAGGTCGCTGAAGGCGTAGGCAGCGCGGGTTTCCTCGACGCTGGCCCAGGGCAGGGCGACGCCGTTGCGTGCGGCCAGGGCGAACATCAGCTCCGGCTCCAGGGTGCCCTCGATGTGCAGGTGCAGTTCGGCCTTGGGCAGGGCGCGCAGGTAGGTCTCGAGATCCATGAGTGCTCCGGGAGGGCGGTTGGTTTATCGAAACATAGCCGGGGCGCCCGGCCCTGCCAATCACGGACGGACAGAGTTCAGGGCCGCGAGGATGCGTGCGTCGTGCTGGTACATGTCCGGGCGGAAGCGCAGGCGGCCGTCGCGGTCGGCCTCGGCCGTCCAGTAGGCGAGCAGGATGGGCACCGGCTGCGGCAGTCCGAAATCGCGCGTGCGCCCGCTGGCCAGCTGCTCCTCGAAGCGCGCGCGCTGGGCCGGGCTGGCGTCTTCCAGCAGGTAATCGAGCAGGCGCACGACCTGCTCGACCCGCACGCAGCCGGAGCTGAACACCCGCGGCAGCTTGTCGAAGAGGTGCTGGCTGGGGGTGTCGTGCAGGTACACGGAAAACGGGTTGGGGAAACGGATGGCGACCCGTCCCAGCGGATTCTTCGGGCCGGCCTCCTGGCGCAGCAGGATGCCGCGGGGATCGTTCCAGTCGACCTGGTGGGGGTCGAGGGTGTTGCCCTGGTAGTCCAGCACGCGCAGCTGGTGGGTATCGAGGAAGCCGATGTCGCGGCGGATTTCCGGCAGCTTGTCCTCGCGCATGATGGTCGGCGGCACCGTCCAGGTCGGGTTGAGGGTCAGGTGGCTGATGCGCGACTTGAGCAGCGGCGTGGCGCGCTCGGGGCGACCGACCTGGGTGCGCGCCTGCCAGACCTCCTCGCCGTTGCGCTGGAAGGCGATCCGCGCGCCGGCGACATCCACCACCACCATGGTCGGCTCCATTTCGCGGGCCAGCCAGCGCAGGCGCTCGAGGTTGACCCGCACCTGGTCGCGGCGGGCGGCGGGGCTGACGTTCAGTTCGGCCAGGGTCGCCGGGCCGAGCACGCCATCGGGCTGCAACTGGTGGCGGCGTTGGAAGGCCTCCAGCGCATCCACCAGCAGCGGGTCGTAGCGCTCGCCGCTGGCGTCGGCGCGGCGGGTGCTGGTGGCCGTTTCGCCCAGGTAGCCCGCGGCCGCAAGGCGGCGTTCCAGCAGTGGCACGCGCGGATCGCTGCGCCCGGGGCGCAGCAGCGGGCCGGCGGGAACGGTCTCCCAGTCCGGCAGCGGCTGGCGGCGCAGCTCGGCCCAGGCGCGGCGCAGGTTGGCGTAGGCGGGCAGCTGCGGGCGGGCCTGGGTGAAGGTTGCCGGCAGGTCGTCGAGGCCCGTGGCGGCCTGGGGCGTCGGCAGCGTCGGGCGCGGCGGGGGCTGGACCTGCGGCGAGTGCCAGAGCGGCTCCACGCTGGCGCGGTCGAGCTTGCCCCAGGCGAGGTGCCGCAGCGCCTGCAGGTAGGCATGGCTGGCCAGCAGGTCGGCGCAGTCGGCATGCGCCGCCTGGCCATTGGCCTGCTGCCCCAGGCGGCGCAGCGTGGCCACCTGGTAGTCGTCGGGGGACAGACCGTCGTCGCTCAGCTGTTCGAGCTGCTCCAGCAGGCCGGCCAGCCGGGCGCCGGCCTGCCAGACGGGGGCGAAGGCATGCTGGCGATAGAACTCGAGCAGGGCCGCGCGCTCCGTCTCGGTCAGGTGGACTGCCGGCGCGGCGCAGGCCAGCGTCGGCTGCGGCTGCTCGAGGGCATGGCGCAGCGTCCCGCCCGCCGGCTCCGGCGCAGTGGCGGCAAAAGAAAATGGGCTGGCGAGCAGCAGGATTGCCAACCACGGTGTATGTTTTTTAGACAAGCGCTCGACTCCAGACCTACGTTTGCTTGCTAGAATGCCCGACTTTCCGGGCAGCGGCATGGCAGAACGCCGTTTGTGCGCGCCGGATCATAGGCAGGACGGCAGAATCAACGACAGGGCGTCACGGATCGGCAGACCGTCACGACGGCAGGCAGCGTGGGCTGGCCGGCGTCGTTGCGGCGTGCCATGCAGACAGAGGACACCTTTTCCATGACCAGGCTGATTCGTTCGCTCTGGCTGGCCGCAGCGGTTGCGGCTTTCTCGACGCCACTGATGGCCAGCACCGCCAGCGCTCCGTCGCTGGAGCAGAGCCTGGCGAAGGCGGCGCCTACCCTGAACAAGAAAGTTCTGCGCCATGCCCTGGCAGCCATGCAGTGCGCGATCAACAACGGCTCCGAACCGGCCGACCGCCTGGCCGTCATCGACTTCTCGCGGCCCTCGACGGAGCGGCGCCTGTGGGTATTCGATCTCAAGCGCAAGACCCTTCTGCTGCGCGAGCTGGTCGCCCATGGCCAGGGCTCCGGCGAGAACTTCGCCACCCGCTTCTCCAACACCGAGGGCAGCCACCAGTCGAGCATCGGCCTGTTCCGCACCGCGGAAACCTACCACGGCCAGCACGGCTACTCGCTGCGCATGGACGGCCTGGAACCCGGCATCAACGACCGCGCCCGCGAGCGCGCCATCGTCATCCATCCGGCCGACTATGTCGACCCGCGCTGGATCAGCCGCCACGGCCGCATCGGCCGCAGCCACGGCTGCCCGGCGGTGCGCCCGGAAGTGGCGCGCATGGTGGTAGACAGCCTCAAGGGCGGCCAGTTCATGTTTTCCTGGTACCCCGACCGCCAGTGGCTGCGCTCCTCCGCCTACCTCAACTGCAAACCGCAGCGGGTGGCGGCCATCCTCGCCGCCGGCAAGGATTCGGAGGGCTGATCGGGCTGCGGGCGGGGGCGGGCCTGAAGGCCCGCCTCGACTCGCCTGCAGTCGCTGCATCGCCTGTCCTCTGGCCTGCGTCGCAGAGCTGGCGGGCTCCTGTCACGAGCAGGTACCCGAGCTGCCCTTGTCCACGCTGGTATGACCGGTTGCGCTGATGGTTACCTGACGGTCCTGAGTGCCGACCGAGGGGGTAGCCCGGCAGACCTTGAGTGTGGCCTGGCCAGCGCCGACCCCGGAGGGCTGGAAGTCGATCTGGCTGACCGAGGAAAGGATCCTGTAGCCGTCTTTCGCTACTGCCTGGCTGAGCAGCACGGTGCTGCCCCGTATCACGATCCAGCCGTTCTCCCAGCTTGCGCCCGAGGCGCTGGTGCAGGTCGCGCCGTCGGAGGATATGCATATCCGCACCACCGCATTGCTCTTGATCGCTTCGCTGCGCGCCAGTTGCGCCGCTGCCGCCAGCTTGTTGGCCTCGGAGCGCAGCGTTGTGCTCAGCGATACCTCCTGGAAGGCCGGCATGCCTATCCCCAGCAGGATTGCCAGCACGGCCAGCGTCACCATCAGTTCGATCATGGTGAAGCCGCGTTGCCGCGGGCATGCCCTTGCCAACCTTCCGCGCGCCATGGTCATTCCTCGATGTTCCAGAACACGTTGGCCTTGGGCTGAACCAGGCCGCCGCCGTCGCTCGGCGAGCTGCCCTGCAGCGGGGAGTCCGGGTCCGAGCCGATCACGAACGGCACTGTGGTGCCGTCGTCGAGCGTCACCATGCCGGCGACCGGCGACGGCGGCAGGCCACCGCCGGCGATTTCCGAGTGGCGCGAGGTGCCCTTGGCGGGGGCGGCGTTGGCGTAGTTGACGTTGTAGACCTTGGCCGTTCCCAGGCTGGAACACTGCCCGGCCCGGTAGAGCGCCGGCGTGTGGGTGCTGAAGGTGACCACGCCGTAGACGGTGATGGCGTTGGTCACCACCTGCTCGTTGTCGGCGAACTGCAGGTACCAGCCCTTCTTCCTGGCCAGGGTGGAGTCACTGGGGGTGTCGGTCCCGGTGATGGCCTGCAGCGAGTTCATGCAGATCCGGCTGCGTCCTCCGCAGCGCAGCGACTCGGGGGTCAGCCAGTTCGCGTCGGACGGATTGTCCCTGATCATGAAGAAGTAGTTGGACACCTTGGTGGCCGCCGCATAGCTGGCCAGCGGCTTCTCTCGATCCCCCGAGCCCAGCAGCACGTAGTATTCACCCTGGAGTTCCACGACATCCGGCGCGAACATGAACTTGCGGTTGATGTCGCAGGTCGAGTTGCCTTCGGCGCCGCAGCCCAGCGTGGCGATCCGGGTGATGCTCCAGTCGTCCGGCTCGGCCGAGCCGAACGTCAGCCGATAGACGTTGCCGCCGGTATCCGCGGCATAGGCGTACTTGGCCTTGCCGTTGCTGTCGGGCACCACGGTGACGTCGCCCACCACGCTGCGCCGGGTTTCGAAGGGGGTTCGAACCTGTGCGCCGGTGTTGGCATTGAGCATGTAGATGCGGTTGCCCTTGGGCGAGCTGCCGCAGTCGTGGTTCTGCGAGCCATCGTCGAAATCCTCGCAGGTATCGTAGCCGCCGCCCATGATCAGCAGCGGCGTGTCGCCGGTATCCTGGGTCTTGAATGGCTTGGCCGACGACCAGGTCTGCCCGAGCTGGGTGAAGCCGCTGGTGCAGGCAGAGCTGTCCGCGCTGCAGCCGATCCGCCACTTGAGGGCCGGCGTCTGCGGGGTGGTCACGTCGAAGGCATACAGCGCGCGTCCGCCGCGGCGCAGGGTCGCGTACAGCCAGGTCGCTGAAGCTCCCTGGTAGGCGGTGATGGCGCCGTCGACACCGTAGGGTTTGCTGGCCACCGTCTCTCCGGCGAGCACCGTGCGGTCCTTGAAGTTGATCTTCACCGTGTTGTCGCGCAGGCGTGCGATCTGGTTGGTCGAAGCCTGGTAGAACTCGGGAAGCATGAACGACCACAGCTCGCCGCCCGGGGCGACACCGCCTATGCTGCTGCCTGGCGAGGCCGTGTCGCCGGGGTCGCGATTGCCGTTGACCGCATGCAGCAGGCCATCGTTGCCGCCGTAGAAGACCACCACCTGCTTGCTGGCGTCCGTGCCGAAATTGATCGCCACCGGCCGCGAGTGCACGATGTCACCGTGCACCGAGGGGCGGATGGTTGACGTGCTGGTGCCGCTGGTGTCGGTGAATTCCGAGACGCTCGCGTTGTCACCGCCGCGCGCCCAGTTCACCTCGCTGGCGCCGATGGAGGTCACCGTCGAGGTGTCGAAGCTGGTCAGGGTGGTGTTGGTCGACGTCGGCGCCTCCGGACAGCCGCTGGTCGGGCAGGTCTTCATGTTGCGTGCCGAACTGCCGCTCAGGGTGCGCAGCTTGTAGCTCTGTGCGCCCTTCTCGACCACGTTGCCGTCCGGGTAGTCGGCGAAGGTGGAGCCGGAAACCGCCAGGCAGCCACCGTTGATCGCCTTGCTGACGTTGCTCCAGTAGCCCGGCAGGCTGACCGAGGAGGGGGACCAGTAGCTGCGTGCGCACTCGGTGATGAAACCGGTCGAGCTGTTGATCGCCCCCTTGCCGTCTGCATCCTGCAGTTGCAGGGTATTGCCGCTGATGCCCAGCTTGTACTGCTTGAGGTTGCCGGCCCAGCGCGGATAGGCGTCCGGATCCGGGCGGAACATGCCGACGTAGACCTGATTGAGATAGGTGCCTTGGGTATTGACGCTCACCGGCAGACTCACCGAGGCGAACACGCTGTTGACCGACTGGATCTCGGAGAAGATCGTCTTCAGCGCCGTCTCGATCTCTGTGGCGCTGGTGGCGGTGAAATACTTGCCGCCGCCTGCCCGTGCCATGCTTTGCTGCAGCTTGGTGTTTTCTACGTCCTGCTTGGCCTTGTAGATGTCGATGGTGTAGGTGACGACGTTCTGCTTGCCCTTGGCCGCGCTGACGTCGGTCTGGTACAGGAAGCGTGCGTACTCGTCGGCATAGATCACCTGGTTCTTGTCGGGATAGATCAGATTGGCGTCGCCGCCGATCCCTGCCAGGATGGTGCCCGCCGCGCTGGAGCCCTTGGGCAGGCCATTGCTCAGCACGATCAGGTAGTTCTTCGCCTTGCATGACTCGTCGCTGGAAACCACCGGCTTGTAGGTGGTCTTGTCGTCATCGACGAAGGCGGCCGGGTCGGGCGTCTGCTTGAGGGGAATGTCGGCGTAGCGATAGGGGCCGAAATGGGTCTTGTCCGTGGGGCTGCCGGCGATGTCCCGATAGGCGTTGGCCGGGCTGGTATAGCCGCCGAAATACTTGAACACCTCGAACATCGCCCGGTCGTAGTCGGCGCTCGAAGAGGTTTCCACGGTCTTGTAGTTGGCCTTGACGTCCGTGATGTCGGCGATCAGTTGGGTCTTGGCCTCGCCCTCCAGCGGCTTCATCGCCGAGCGCACGTAGCCGCCGGTCTGGGCGTCCAGCAGCATCAGGCCGACGTTGACCTTGGAGTCCAGGGCGTTGAGCACGTTGATCAGCGACTGCAGCTCTTCCTCGGCCTGCTTGCCGCCGGGCCAGTCCTGTTTGGATGTGTTCCAGTTCGAGGTGTTGTCCACCAGGATCAGGACGTTGGGGTTGTCCTTGCTGTCGGTCGACTTCACCCCGACGAACAGGTCGATGTCCTCGGCGGCTGCCCCCAGGCTGGCGGTCAGCAGGGCGGCGCCCAGCAGGCTCTTGTTCATGCGCTTCATCTGAAACTCCTTATCCAAGGGCCTCTGGGTCAGGGGCAGGACTTGTCTTTCTCGGCCTGGTTGAGCAGTACGCGAACGCCGGCTCGCACCGCCACTGCGGCGCCGGTGACCGGGTCGTTGACGGCGGCGCGGATCAGCCACACGGTGTTCCAGGAAGTGCTGGCGATGGTCGGCAGCGTCACGCTGCTCGGCGCCGTGGAGGCGGCCAAGGTGGCCGCAACGCACTCGGGGGCATCCACCGCTGCGGTGTATTCGGCGGTGCCGTCCTTGTCGAGGTCGAGGCCGACCTGATCGGCTGCCGGCGCATCGGTGAATTTCGTGCTCTGGACGTAGGCGATGGCCTTGTTGGCGGCGGCGATTGCCTCGTTGCGCGCCTGCAGGTTGCCCACCGCCTTGAGGTTGGTCGAACTGAGCATGAACGAGCTGGAAACCATCAGGGTGAACAGCAGCAGCATGATCAGGCCGATGATCAGCGTGGCGCCGCGCTGGCGCCGATAGGCGGACATGGCTCTCATGGGGTCTCCCGGCGGCCGGCGATGTTGTTCAGGCGCACGACCGTGGAAAACGCATGCCGCTTGTAGGCATCGTTGGCGGCGGCGATGGTCTGGCTGCCCAGCGTGTAGCTGCGGTTGTCCGTGTGGCCCTGGGTGGGCTGCCGGTTGCGTGCCAGCAGACTGACCTTGACCGCCACCACATTGGCCAGCCGGTCGATCGAGCAGACCCCGGAGCAGTGCACGAACTCGTCGGGCACGCCGTCGCCGCGGTTGATCGGCGAGTTCAGCTGCTTGGCGTTTGCCCAGGCGACGGCGGCGGTCCAGCGCTTGGCCGTATCGGCATTGCTGATCACGTCGATGCCGGCGTCGCTGATCCGGTCGATTCCCAGATCGACCCGGAGTCCCTCGATACCGTCGATCAGCGCGACCGGCGCCCTGGCCTTGATCACACCGTCTTCCAGGTCGAACTCCGAGCGCACCAGAGTCGGGATGCCATCGCCGATCTGCAGCGAGTAGTTACGGATGTAGTAGATGTTCGACACGTACTGGCGCTTTTCCTGGAGCAGCGAGCAGTCGCGCTTGTGCAGCTCGTAGCCTGTCGCGGTGGACAGCACGTAGCGTGGCTCGTTGCGGATCGCGCTGCTGCAGGCGCTGCCGCCTTGAGCGCGGGACACCTGCAGGTAGAGCTTGCCGTCGACCAGCGGATCGCAGCCGCTGGCGCCGGCCACGCAGGTCCGGGCGTGGCGTATCACCAGGATGTCGGTACCACTCTTCCAGTTGCTCAGCAGCGTCGAGCAGCCCGACGGCACGGAGTCGTGCACCTGCACGGCGATGCCGAGCAGGTTCTTCTCCGCGTTCGAGGCCTGTCCCGCCCAGCTCGCCAGGGGCAGGCACGGATCGGGGATCTCGCTCGGCACGGTCGGTGCATTCTTGAAGGTCAGGTCGTCGAACTCGGGGACGTACAGATCCCAGAAGCCGGCATGGGCGATCTCCTTCTGCAGCAGTTGGATGCCCAGCCGGCCGCTTTCGATCAGCACGCTGGTCCTGCTCAGCTCGGCGTTGTTGCGGCTGGTGTTGGTGTAGAGCGTCAGGATCGCCAGCATGATCACCAGGCCCACGGTCGAGGCGACCATCAGTTCGATCAGGCTGAAGCCCGACTGGGGCGGGCGCGCAGGCGCATGTCGCGCGGCATGAGCCGCGCTGCGATTTGCAGAGATCATAGGTTGGGAATCCGAACGACTGTGGAGACGACGCGACGACAGCGGTCGCTGCTGCAGGACGATCCGGCGTCGCCGTTGTACAGTCCGGTGCCGCAGGCCAGGCCCGCAGGTGGCGCGGCAATCGGCGTCATGCCCTGCCAGGCCACGGTGATCAGATACTCGCCGCCGCCGAGCGACTCGATGCAACCGCGTCCGCCGGTCATGGCGCCGACCCGGTTCTCGCCGTCGCTCTCCGCACCGCCCTGCAGGGCGGTGCACCACTCGCCAAGGTCCACGTCCTTGCGGGTGGCCGTCGAAGTGCTGCAGGTGGTGCCGTAGCCGACGGGGCTCGTGGAGCCAGTCGCGTAGCTCGCCGCCGCATTGCGATTGCCTGCCAGACGATTGGCCATATCGTTCAGCAGGATCAGGGCCTGCGAACGCTGGTAGGCCTCCACCTCGGACATCTGCAGGCGCGCCTGCAGACCGGCGATGCCCAGCAGGCCCACCGAAAGAATCAGGATGGTGACGAGCACCTCTATCAGCGAGAAGGCCCGCTGATGCGCGAAGGAGCGGATCATGATCACCACTTCCCGGCTGGGGTCTTGACGCCCTCGCTGTTCAGCGTCAGGGCGCCGTCGCCGGCCTGGGAGGTACCAGACTTCGGCGTGAAAGTGATCGTGAAGGAGGGCAGGCTCGACGTGCCGCAGCCGGTATCGCCGGGACACCTCAGGATGGTGTCGGCGTAGATCTGACTGACCGACGCCGGCAGTGCATAGCCCAGCTGGGACTTGCTCGCATAGGCGCGATTGGCCAGCAGGTACTGCTGCTGGAGGTTGGCGATGTCCATCATCTGCGCTTGCGCTTCGGCGCGCTTGCCGCGGATGACGTACTGCTGGTAACTCGGGTAGGCAATCCCTGCCAGGATGGCGATGATCGCGACTGTGATCATCAATTCGATGAGAGTGAAGCCACGCTGTCGAGTGGGGGCCTCCTGCCCCCGGCTGTTGTTCTGGTTTGTCATGTGTGTAGCGCCGCATCTCCGCATTCGGAGTCTGGGGGCGAGTTTGCGCTGCCCGGATTGATCGTTGATGGCTGGACCCGAAGGGGGGTTCGCCGGTTATCTGACGCCAATCCTTAGCGATGCAAAGTATGCGCAGGTTTTACAGGTAATGCGGGGAATGTAAATGGCCATGCGCGGAAAGATTGAGCTGGATCACATCGGTCATCATGGAGCCGACCGGAGGTTCATCGTGACTGCCGGTGGAGGGCATCAGCCGGCGCACCCTCGGCGCATTTCCTGCACTGCAGCTCGTGACCCAGCATCCGCGCCCGCCCCTCGGGCGTGGTCACCCACGGCCGGCTGACCCATGGCGGGTCGTGGCGCACGTGCTGGTTGTGGCCGCAGGCCAGTTCGGCGACCCAGTGGCCTTCTTCGTCGCGGTGATAACCGGTGATGGGCTGTTTCATCGCGGCAGGTTAGCAGCCGGCCATTCCCCCGCGACACCCTTTGTCGCACCCCGGTGGCACAATGCGCGTTCTGTCGGTCGAGGGAGCAGGACATGCAGGACAACGAGCTGACGCCGGGGCTGATGGTGGTGCACGGCAACCGCCTGGAGGAGCTGCGCGAGCTGGCGGTGGCGTGGATGCAGCGTTATCCGCTGGCGCCGCTGGAGAACGAGGTGGTTCTGGTGCAGAGCAACGGCATCGCCCAGTGGCTGAAGCTGGCGCTGGCCGAGCAGCAGGGCTGCGGCATCGCCGCCGCCGTGCAGGTCGAGCTGCCGGCGCGCTTCCTCTGGCAGAGCTACCGCGCGGTGCTCGGCGGCGACGCCATTCCGCGCGAGTCGCCGCTGGACAAGGCGCCGATGACCTGGCGGCTGATGCGTCTGCTGCCCGGCCTGCTGGATGGCGAGGTCTTCGCCCCGCTGCGCCGCTTCCTCGAGGACGACGGCGACCTGCGCAAGCGCCACCAGCTGGCCGAGCGCCTGGCCGACCTGTTCGACCAGTACCAGGTGTACCGCGCCGACTGGCTGGCCGACTGGGCCGCCGGCCGCGACCGGTTGCGCACCTCGCGCGGCGGCATGAGGGCGCTGGACGAGGCGGCGCTCTGGCAGCCGGCGCTGTGGCGCGCGCTGCTCGCCGACGTCGGTGACGAGCAACTGGCGGAAAGCCGCGCCGGGGTGCATCCGCGCTTCGTCGAGCGCCTGCGCAGCGTCGAGCGGCGGCCGCGCGGCCTGCCGCGGCGGGTGGTCGTGTTCGGCATCTCCTCGCTGCCGGCGCAGACCCTCGAGGCGCTGGCCGCGCTGGCGCGCTTCAGCCAGGTGCTGCTCTGCGTGCACAACCCCTGCCGGCACCACTGGGGCGACATCGTTCCCGACCAGGACCTGCTGCGCCACCAGTACCGCCGCCATGCGCGCAAGGCCGGCATGGCGGCGGGGCTGTCCGCCGACGAGCTGCACCAGCACGCCCACCCGCTGCTGGCCGCCTGGGGCAAGCAGGGCCGCGACTACATCAACCTGCTCGACATGCACGACGACCCCGAGCACTACCGCGAGCGCTTCGCCGCGCTGGGGCAGCGGGTCGACCTGTTCGCGCCGGGCGACACCGGCCACCTGCTCGGCCAGTTGCAGGACGACATCCTCGAGCTGCGCACCCTTGGCGAAACCCGCGCCGCCTGGCCGCCGCTCGATCCGGCCCGGGACCGCTCGCTGCGTTTCCACATCGCCCACAGCGCGCAGCGCGAGGTGGAGATCCTCCACGACCAGTTGCTGGCGCGCTTCTCCGCCGACCCGACCCTGCGCCCGCGCGAGATCATCGTCATGGTCCCCGACGTCAACGCCTACGCGCCGCACATCCAGGCGGTGTTCGGCCAGTACGCCCAGGACGATCCGCGCTGGATTCCCTTCACCCTGGCCGACCAGGGCCAGCGCGGCTGCGAGCCGCTGCTGATCGCCGTCGAACACCTGCTGAAACTGCCGGAGGGGCGACTGACCGTCAGCGAGGTGCTCGACCTGCTCGACGTGCCGGCGCTGCGCGCGCGTTTCGGCATCGACGAGGGCGAGCTGCCGACCCTGCACCGCTGGATCGAGGGCGCCGGCATCCGCTGGGGGCTGGACGCCGAGCGCCGCGCCGCGCTCGGCCTGCCGGAAGGCCTGGAGCAGAACACCTGGCGCTTCGGCCTGCGCCGCATGCTGCTCGGCTACGCCGTGGGGCGCGGTGCGGCCTATGCCGGCATCGAGCCCTATGACGAGATCGGCGGCCTGGACGCCGCGCTGATCGGCCCGCTGGTCGCCCTGCTCGACGCCATCGACGCCCTGCATCGGCGGCTGGCCAAGCCGGCCGCGGCGCAGCAGTGGGGCGAGACCCTGCGCGGCCTGCTCGCGGACTTCTTCTGCGCGCAGAGCGAGCGCGACGAGACCCTGCTCGGCCAGATGGGCGAGGCGCTGGACGACTGGCTGGCGCTGTGCGCCGGCGTCGGGCTGATAGAGCCGCTGCCGCTCGGCGTGGCGCGCGAGGCCTGGCTCGGCGCGCTGGATCAGGGCCGCCTCAGCCAGCGCTTCCTGGCCGGCGCGGTGAATTTCTGCACCCTGATGCCGATGCGCGCCATCCCGTTCCGCCTGGTCTGCCTGCTCGGCATGCAGGACGGCGACTACCCGCGCAGCGCCACGCCGCTGGACTTCGACCTGATGGCCGGCGACTACCGCCCCGGCGATCGCTCGCGCCGCGAGGACGACCGCTACCTGCTGCTGGAGGCGCTGCTCGCCGCCCGCGAGCAGCTGTACGTCAGCTGGGTGGGGCGCAGCATCCGCGACAACAGCGAGCGCCCGGCCTCGGTGCTGGTCGGCCAACTGCGCGACCATCTGGCCAGCGGCTGGACGCTGGCCGGCGACGGCGACCTGCTGGGCGCGCTGACCACCGTGCACCCGCTGCAGCCGTTCAGCCGCGACTACTTCGCCGAGGTCGATCCGGCGCTGTTCAGCTACGCCCGCGAGTGGGCCGCGCTGCATCGCCCGGCCGGCACGGAGGCGGCGGGGCAGGCGCTGCCGCCGTTCCAGGCCGACGCGCCGCTCGGCCTGGAAACCCTGCAGGGCTTCCTGCGCGACCCGGTCAGGCACTTCTTCACCCAGCGCCTCAAGGTGCATCTCGACGAGGAGGCCAGGGCGCAGCTCGACGAGGAACCCTTCGGCCTCGACGGCCTGCAGCTGTACCAGCTGCGCCAGACGTTGCTCGGCGCCGCCAGCCTGGTGCTGGAGGAGGGCGCCGGGCAGGTCGAGCCGGCGCTGCAGGCCACCGCCCTGCGCCTGCAGCGCAGCGGCCAGCTGCCGCTGGCCGGCTTCGGCGAGCGCCTGCGCGAGCAGGTGCTGGCGCCGCTGCCGGCGCAGGTGCAGCGCTATCGGGCGCTGTGCGCCCTGTGGCCCGAGCGGCTGCAGTCGCCCAGGGCGCTGCAGTTCGAGCATGCCGGCGTCGAGCTGGACGGCTGGCTCGGCGGCCTGCGCACGCGCGGCGCGGACGGCGAGCTGGCGCGCATCGAGCTGCAGCCGGGGGCGCTGAAGGACAAGAAGGGCAAGGCGCTGAAGTGGCGGCGTCTGCTCGGCGCCTGGGTCGCGCACGTCGCCGCGGCGGCCTGCGGGCTGCGCCTGACCAGCCTGCTGGTCGGCGAGGATATCAGCCTGCGGCTGGCCCCCGTCGAGCCCGGGCGGGCCCGGGGCATCCTGCGCGGCTGGCTGGAAGGCTACGCGGCCGGCCTGAATGCGCCGCTGCCGGTGGCGCTGGATACCGCCATCGCCTGGCTGTCGGCCGGGGACGAGGAGAAGGCGGCCAGGGCGGCCTGCGAAACCTACGAGGGCGGCTACCAGCGCACCGGCGAGGTCGAGAAGAGCGCCAGCCTGGCGCGCCAGTACCCGGACTTCGCCGCGCTCACCGCCGACGGCGACTTCCAGGCCTGGAGCCAGGACCTCTACCAGGCGCTGCTGCAGGCGGAAATCGAAGAACTCAAGGAGGGGGCTGACGCATGAGCCCGATCACCCACGACCAGCGCCCCCTGGCGCTGCGTTTCCCGTTGCGCGGCAGCCGGCTGATCGAGGCCAGTGCCGGCACCGGCAAGACCTTCACCATCTCCGCCCTGTACCTGCGCCTGGTGCTCGGCCACGGCGAGGGCGAAACCGGCTTCGGCCGCGAACTGCTGCCGCCGGAAATCCTCGTGGTGACCTTCACCGACGCCGCCACCCGCGAGCTGCGCGAGCGCATCCGCGCCCGGCTGGTGCAGGCCGCCCGGGTGTTCCGCGCGGAGGAGGCGGGCGACGACCTGCTGCAGCAGCTGCGCGGCGATTTTCCGCCCGGGCTGTGGCCGGCCTGCGCGCGCCGGCTGGACATCGCCGCGCAGTGGATGGACGAGGCGGCGGTCTCCACCATCCACGGCTGGTGCCAGCGCATGCTGCGCGAGCACGCCTTCGACAGCGGCAGCCTGTTCACCCAGACCCTGGAGACCGACCACGGCGAGCTGATGGCCGAGGTGGTGCGCGACTACTGGCGCCAGCAGTGCTACCCGCTGGACGGCGCCGCGCTGGGCTGGGTGATGAACCACTGGCAGCATCCGGACACGCTGCTCGGCAGGCTGCGCCCGCTGCTGGGCGAGGCGGCCGCCGCGCCGGCGGAGACGCTGGGCGCGCTGCTCGAGGCGGCGCTGGCTGTCCGGCAGGCCGGGCTGGAACGGATCAGGCAGCCGTGGCAGGGCTGGATCTGCGCGCTTGAGACGTTCTATCGCGAGGCCAGTGCGGCCGGTCAGTTCAACGGCACCAAGCTCGGCGCCAAGACTTTCGAGCCGCGCCTGGCGATGCTCCGCGCCTGGTGCGAGGGGGATGGCGAGCTGTCGTTCAAGGACGACCACTTCAAGCGCTTCAAGCTCGACGGCCTGCGCGATGCCTGCAAGAAGGGTGTCGAACTCACGCTGAGCGCGGCGGTGCGCGAGGCCCTGCAGGACATGGAGACCCTCGAGCAGCGCCTGCAGGCGCTCGCCGATCCGGCCGAGCCGGCGCTGCGCCACGCCGCCGCCTGGATCGGCCGGCGCTTCGACCAGGAGAAGCGCCGCCGCGCCGAGATGGGCTTCGACGACATGCTCGCCCGCCTCGACGCCGCCCTGCAGGGCGACAACGGTGTGCGGCTGGCCGGGGTGATCCGCAAGCAGTTTCCGGTGGCGCTGATCGACGAATTCCAGGACACCGACCCGCTGCAGTACCGCATCTTCGATGCCATCTACCGCGTCGAGAGCGACGATCAGGCCACCGGACTGTTCCTGATCGGCGATCCCAAGCAGGCGATCTACGCCTTCCGCGGCGCCGACATCCACACTTACCTGCACGCCCGTAGAGCCACCGCAGGCCGTCACGAGAATCTGGACACCAACTTCCGCTCCAGCCAGGTGCTGGTCGATGCGGTCAACCGGGTGTTCGAGCTGGCCGAGCGGCGTCCGGGCGGGCAGGGGGCCTTCCTGTTCCAGGACGAGCTGCCGTTCGTCGAGGTGCGTGCCGCCGGCCGCAAGGAGGTCTGGCAGGTCGAGGGGCAGACGCCGCCGGCGCTGACCCTCTGGCAGCTGGCCGGCGACGAGCCGCTGTCCGCCACCACCTATCGCGCCGAGATGGCCGCGCGCGCAGCCAGCGAGATCGTCCGCCTGCTGAGCCTCGGCCAGCAGGGCCAGGCCGGCTTCGCCAAGGCGGACGGTTTCGACGCCCTCGCGCCCAGCGACATCGCCGTGCTGGTGCGCGACCGCAAGGAGGCCGAGGCGATCCGCGACCAGCTGTACCGGCGCGGCGTGCGCAGCGTCTACCTGTCCGACAAGGACTCGGTGTTCGCCAGCCAGGAGGCCCGCGACCTGCTGCTGTGGCTGCGCGCCTGCGCCGAGCCGGACGTCGACCGCCCGCTGCGCGCCGCGCTGGCCAGCCGCACCCTGGGCCTCGCGCTGGGCGAGCTGGAGCAGCTCAACCAGGACGAGCGCATCTGGGAGCGGCGGGTCATGCAGTTCCGCGGCTACCGCCAGCGCTGGCAGCGCCAGGGCGTGCTGCCCATGCTGCGCCAGCTGCTCCACGACTTCGCCCTGCCGCAGCGACTGATGGCCCGCGCCGACGGCGAGCGCGCGCTGACCAAC
Source organism: Pseudomonas sp. AN-1 (assembly GCF_034057115.1). Taxonomy (NCBI): domain Bacteria; kingdom Pseudomonadati; phylum Pseudomonadota; class Gammaproteobacteria; order Pseudomonadales; family Pseudomonadaceae; genus Pseudomonas; species Pseudomonas sp. AN-1. The sequence goes on from NZ_CP139195.1 coordinate 161,748, forward strand.
CTGCTGCACCTGGCCGAGCTGCTGCAGCAGGCCGCCGCCGAGCTGGACGGCGAGCAGGCGCTGATCCGCCACCTGTCCGAGCTGCTGGTCGGCGAGATCCAGGCCGCCGAGGAGCAGGTGCTGCGCCTGGAGAGCGACGCCGCGCTGGTGCGCGTGGTGACCATCCACAAGTCCAAGGGCCTCGAGTATCCGCTGGTGTTCCTGCCGTTCATCTGCGCCTTCCGCCCGGCGGAAGGCGGCAAGCCGCTGGCGGTCCACGACGGCGAGCGGCGTAGCCTGGTGCTCGATCCCGATGACGAGACTGTCGAGCGCGCCGACCGCGAGCGCCTCGGCGAGGAGCTGCGCCTGCTCTACGTGGCGCTGACCCGTGCCCGCCACGCCTGCTGGCTGGGTGTCGCCGACCTGAAGGACGGCCGCGGCAAGGCCTCCGGGCTGCATCGCTCGGCGCTCGGCTACCTGCTCGGCGGCGGCGCGGCGCTGGCGGGCAGTGCGGCGCTGGCGCAGTGGCTGGCGCCGCTGGCGGTGGCCGGGGAGAGCACCGTGCTGCCGGCCCCTGAGGCCGGCGACGCACGCTTCGTCGCGGCGGTCGCCAGGCAGACCGGGCTGAGCTGGCGCGAGCCGGCGCGCAAGGCCGCCGAGCACTGGTGGATCGCCTCCTACAGCGCCCTGCGCACCGGCGAGATCGAGGCGCCGCCCGCCAGCCGCTTCGACGACGCCGCGCCGGACAGCCCGGCGGCGCAGAAGGCCGCCGACGACGAGCGCGAGAGCCTGGCCGTGCCGCTGCGCACGGGCGACGCGCCGAGCCTGCACCGCTTCCCGCGCGGCCCCAATCCCGGCACCTTCCTCCACGGCCTGCTGGAGATGGCCGGGCGCGAGGGCTTCGCCGAGCTGGCCGCCGAGCCCGCGGAACTGCGCGAGCAGATCGCCCGGCGCTGCCAGCTGCGCGGCATGCCCGAATGGATCGAGCCGCTCGCCGCCTGGCTGCGGCACCTGCTGGACACCCCGCTGGTCCTGGACGAAGGGCGCGCGGTGGCGCTGGCGCAGCTCGCCAGCTACCAGCCGGAGCTGGAGTTCTGGTTCGAGGCGCGCAACGTGGACGTGCGGCGGCTCGACCGCCTGGTGCAGCAGCATGTGCTGCCCGGCCTGGCGCGCCCGGCGCTGGCCCGCGACACCCTCAACGGCATGTTCAAGGGCTTCATCGACCTGACCTTCGAGCACGACGGCCGCTACTACGTGGTCGACTACAAGTCCAACTGGCTGGGCGAGGGCGATGCGGCCTACACGGCCGAGGCGATGGCGGCCGCGGTGGCCGGCCACCGCTACGACCTGCAGTACGTGCTCTACCTGCTGGCGCTGCACCGGCAGCTGCAACTGCGCCTGCCGGATTACGACTACGACCGCCACATGGGCGGAGCGCTCTACCTGTTCCTGCGCGGCAGCCGCGCACCGGGGCAGGGCATCCACCACGCCCGCCCGCCGCGGGTGCTGATCGAGGCGCTGGACGCGCTGTTCAAGGGTGAAAAGGCCGAGCAGACGGAGGCGATGGCATGAACGAACAACTGTCCCTGGGCATGGACGTGGCGCCGGCCGTGGAGCTGCGCAGCAGTGCCGATCTGCTGCAGCTGCTGGACGAATGGGGCGCGCGCGGCTGGCTGCGCGAGCTGGACCGCGCGCTGGTCGCCTTCCTTGTCGAACTGGATGGCGGCAGCCCGCCGCTGGCGCTGCTCGCCGCCGCGCTGGCCAGCCACCAGCTCGGCCACGGCCACGTCTGCCTGGACCTCGCCGCCACCCTGGCCAGCCCGGATTTCGCCCTGTCGCTGCCGCCCGAGGGCGAGGACGCCGAGCGGGCGACCCTGCTGCCGTCGCAGGTGCTCGCCGGCACCACCCTGGCCGACTGGCAGGCGGCGCTGCGCGCCAGCGCCCTGGTGGCGGTCGACGGCGCGGACGAGGCCGCGCCGCTGGTGCTGCACGGCGAGCGCCTGTACCTGCGCCGCTACTGGAACTACGAGCGGGCGGTGGCTGCCGCCCTCGCCGCGCGCCTGGGCGACACGGCGGAGCTGCCGGATGATCTCGCCGCGCGCCTGGCGCGGCTGTTCCCCGAGCCGCTGCTGGTCGACGGCGTGCGCCAGACCGACTGGCAGAAGCTCGCCTGCGCGCTGGCCGCGCGCGGCAGCTTCGGCCTGATCACCGGCGGCCCCGGCACCGGCAAGACCACCACCGTGGTGCGCCTGCTGGCGCTGCTGCAGGAGCCGGCGCTGGCTGCCGGCCAGCCGCTGCGCATCCGCCTGGCGGCGCCCACCGGCAAGGCCGCCGCGCGGCTCACCGAATCCATCGGCGCGCAGGTCGCCTCGCTGCTGGTCGAGGAGCGCGTGCGCGCGCAGATCCCCAGCGAGGTCACCACCCTGCACCGCCTGCTCGGCAGCCGGCCGGACAGCCGCCACTTTCGCCACCACGCCGGCAATCCGCTGCCGCTCGACGTGCTGGTGGTCGACGAGGCATCGATGATCGACCTGGAGATGATGGCCTGCCTGCTCGACGCGCTGCCGCGCCACGCCCGGCTGATCCTGCTCGGCGACAAGGACCAGCTCGCCTCGGTGGAGGCCGGCGCGCTGCTCGGCGACCTGTGTCGCGACGCCGAGGGCGGCTTCTACGCGCCCGCGACCCGCGCCTGGCTGGAGCAGGTCGGCGGCGAGCGGCTGGTCGATGCGGCGCTGCAGGAGGGCGATGCCGTCCGCCGGCCGCTGGCCCAGCGCACCGTGATGCTGCGCCACTCGCGGCGCTTCGCCGGCGGTTCGGGCATCGGCCGCCTGGCCCGCGCGGTCAACGCCCGCGAGCCGGCGGCGGCGCGGGAGATCCTCGCTGCGGGCAATCCCGACCTGCACCTGCTGCGCCTGCGCGGCGAGCAGGACGCGCATCTGGAGCGCCTGCTGCTCGACGGCCTGGCGGCCCAGGGGGAGGGCCGGCCGCAGGGCTACGCCCACTACCTGAACGTGCTGCACGCCAGCCGCCCGCCGGCCGACACCCCGGCCGATGCCGCGGCGTGGACGCAATGGGCCGGGCGGGTGCTCGCGGCCTTCGACGACTTCCAGCTGCTCTGTGCGGTGCGCAAGGGCGCCTGGGGCGTCGAGGGGCTCAACCCGCGCATCGCCTCCGCGCTGCAGCGGCGCGGCCTGCTGGAGAGCGACCAGGGCTGGTACGAAGGCCGCCCGGTGCTGGTGACCCGCAACGACTACAGCCTGGGCCTGATGAACGGCGACATCGGCATCGCCCTGCGCCTGCCCGAGCCGGCCGAGCGCCCGGGCGAGGCGCCGCGCAGCGTGCTGCGCGTGGTGTTCCCGCGCAACGACGGCTCGGGCGAGCTGCGCTACATCCTGCCCAGCCGGCTGAACGCGGTGGAGACGGTGTTCGCCATGACCGTGCACAAGTCGCAGGGCTCGGAGTTCGCCCACACCGCGCTGATCCTCCCCGACACCCTCAGCCCGGTGCTGACCAAGGAGCTGGTCTACACCGGCATCACCCGCGCCCGGCACTGGTTCAGCCTGATCGAGAGCCGCGCCGGGGTGTTCGACGAGGCGGTCAGGCGCCGGGTGCAGCGGCGCAGCGGGTTGCTGGAGGCACTGGGCGGCTGAGCGCTGCCGACGCTGCGCCGCCGGGCGGGGGCGCAGCGCCTAGGTCGGATGGGCGGTTTTCCGGCTTTTTGATCCCGGTTGTGTTTCGTACCTGGCTCGGGTGTCAGAATGCCGGACATTTCCCGCCTCCAAGGACGACCCCATGAGCTACATGAAGTGGACCAGCGATCTCGAGCTCGGCATCGAGGTCATCGACAACCAGCACCGGCGCATCGTCGAGTACATCAACGACCTGCACCAGGCCATCGACAGGCAGAGCCGCGCGGAGGTCGGCGAGGTGCTGGAGCAGTTGGTCGAGTACACCATGTCGCACTTCGCCTTCGAGGAGGACCTGCAGGAGCAGGCCGGCTATCCCTTCCATCATGCCCACAAGAAGGTCCACGAGCTGTTCTGCCGCAAGATCGAGGACTTCCAGTACCGCTTCGAACTGGGCGAGGATGTCTCCCGCCACCTGCTCACCACCCTGCGCGCCTGGCTGATCAACCACATCAAGCGCGACGACGCCGACTACGCCGAGACCGTCAAGGTCGCCCTGGCGGCGTCGCTCAAGCCGCGGCCGAAGAGCTTCTTCGCCCGGCTGTTCGGCTGAGCTGCGCGGAGACGGGTGGCGACATCCGTCCCTGTCGGGGAGCGACCGCCCCTCTGCCTGCGCGCGGCGGCGGGCGAGCTGCTGCCCTGGCTGCTGGCGCAGGCCTTCGCGACGCCGCCGTCGGACGGCCCGGCGCTCAGTCCTCCTCGTTGAGGTCGAGATAGTCCAGCACGAACGCGATGATCTTCTCGTCGCCGGCGGGCAGGTCGGCCGACACATAGGGCAGATCCTGCCAGTCGTCCTCCTTGGCATAGGGGCGCCAGCTGACGTCGGCGTTGGCACGCACGGTGTTGTAGCTGACCACGATGCGACCATCGGTGATCTGCTCCCATTCGTCCTGCGCCTCGCCGGTGTGGCCCCGGGCCTGCTTGAGCGTACGGATAGTCATGGTCCTGCTTCCTCCTCGGGCGGTGCATCGGCGTAGCTACAACCTTAGGCCAGATTGGCCACGCTGCGGGCCGGCATCCCTCCGCCTGACAGCTGGTCTACGCTGACAACACCCGCACGCGGCCACCGCGGAGCCCGGCATGTCGGCGACCACTCCCCGCATTGCGGTGCTGGCGGCGCCCGGTGCCCGGGAGCTGCCCTATCCGCAGGTTCACGTCTTCCATGATCTCGGCGCGCTGCTGGCCGCCGGTCCGTGGGACGTCCTGCTGCTCGACCAGCCCGGCGCGCAGGCCGGGCAGGCGCTGCAGCAGCTGCGCCGCGCCGAGGGCTGCCGCTTCCTGCCGATCTACTGCTGCCGCGACCAGGATGATTGGTGCCTGGCGCTGGGCGACGGCGCGCCGCCGGCGCAGGCCGACGCCCTGGTCGCCCAGTGGCGGCTGTGGCGCGGCCGTTTCGCGCTGTTCAACCGTGGCGTGGCGCCCGAGCGCTTCGACAGCCGGGTGCTGGCCTGGCTGTGGCTGCGCGCGGCCGGCGAGGTCCGCGCCCTGCGCGACACCGCGGTGGCCCGGCACTACCGCTACCCGCTGCTGGAGGTGCTGGCCGAGGAGGAGACGGTCAACGACTTCGTCTGGCTGCAGCTGATGGCCCAGCAGGGCTGGCTGCAGGCCGGCGAACTGGTCGACCGGCTGCGACTGTGCAACCGCTGCGGTTCGGGGCGTCTCAACTACGTCGACGTCTGTCCCGAGTGCGGCGATCTCGACATCGCCCGCCAGCCGTCGCTGCACTGCTTCACCTGCGGGCACGTGGGCCCGCAGGAGCTGTTCGTCAGGGAGGGGCTGCTGCTGTGCCCGAACTGCCTGACCCGCCTGCGCCACATCGGCAGCGACTACGACCGGCCGCTGGAGAACTACGGCTGTCGCCACTGCCAGGCGTTCTTCGTCGATGCGCGGATCGAGGCGCGCTGCCTGGATTGCGGCCAGGTGCAGGCGCCGGAGCGCCTGCGGGTGCGCGAGGTGCGCCACTACCGGCTGACCGACGCCGGCCGGCTGCACTGCCGCCAGGGCCTGGGCGAGGCCGGGCGAGCGGAGCTGACCCTGCTGCGCCTCAACCTGCGCGGCGGCCGCGAGTTCGCCGAGCTGCTGAGCTGGCAGATCGAGCTGGTGCGGCGCTACGGCGGGCCGCCGTTCTCGGTGCTGGGCATGCGCCTGCACAACCTGCGCACGCTGGGCGAGCTGCGCGCCCACGCGCTGATCGACGGTCTGCTCGAGCGCCTGCTGGAGATAGTGCGCGAGACCGACCGCTGTACGCGCGCCAGCGAGGAGCTGTTCTGGATGCTGCTGCCGCACACCGATGCCGCCGGGCTGGCCAGCCTGCGCCAGCGGCTGACCCGCCCCAGCGGCCTGCTCGGCGACGCCGCGGCCCACGGCATCGAGCTGAGCACGGTGGGTTTCAGCGCGCCGCAGGACCTGCTCGAGCAGGAGGACGGTCCCCTGCTGCTGGCGCGCCTGGCCGGCGAGCTGGAGTGAGCGATGGAGGCGCTGGCGGGACTGCTGGCCGAGCTGGGTCGCGAGGGAGGGCTGTTCGCCCTGCTGCCGGCCTTCCTGCTGTTCGAGGTGCCGCTGAATCTGCTGGTGGTGCTCGGTGTGCTGCGCTGGTTCGTCCGCCGGGGCGAGCGGCAGCCCCTGGTCACGCCCTACCGGCCTGTGGTGTCGTGCATCGTCACCTGCTACAGCGAAGGGGCGGATGTGACCAGGACCCTGCAGAGCCTCTGCGAGCAGGTCTATCCGGGGGAGATCGAGCTGATCCCGGTGGTCGACGGCGCCGCGGTCAACCGCGACACGCTGCAGGCGATCCGCGATTTCCGCGTCGATCCCGGGCGCTATCCGCGCCGCCACCTGCGCCCGATCGCCAAGTGGCAGCGCGGCGGCCGGGTCTCCTCGCTGAATGCCGGGCTGGCCTACTGCCACGGCGAGATCGTCATGGCCCTGGACGGCGACACTTCCTTCGACAACGACATGGTGGCGGCCATGGTGCGCCACTTCGTCGACCCCCGGGTGCCGGCGGTGGCCGGCAGCCTGCGGGTGCGCAATCCGTTCGCCTCCTGGGTGACGGCGCTGCAGGCGCTGGAGTACCTGCTGTCCATCCACCTGGCCAAGATCGGCCTCGGCGAATGGAACCTGGTGAACAACATCTCCGGCGCGTTCGGCGCCTTCCGCCGCAGCTTCCTCGACAAGATCGGCGGCTGGGATACCCACACCGCCGAGGATCTGGACATCACCCTGCGCATCAAGAGCTATTTCGGCCGCGCGCCGCTGCGCATTCCCTTCGAGCCGGCCGCGGTCGGCCACACCGACGTGCCGGTCGGCCTCGGCCAGCTGCTGCGCCAGCGCCTGCGCTGGGACGGCGACCTGTACTTCCTGTACATCCGCAAGCACCGCCACAGCCTGGCGCCGCGCCAGCTCGGCTGGCCGAACTTCCTGGTCACCCTGTTCACCGGCCTGTTCTTCCAGCTGGTGCTGCCCTTCATCATCCTCGGCTACTGCCTGATCGGTCCGCTGCTGCTGCCCTGGCCGCGCCTGCTGCTGCTCGGGGCGCTGATCTACCTGGTCTATCTGGGCGTCACCCTGCTGCTCTACGCCGTCCTGCTGCTGGCGGTCTCCGAACGGCTGCGCGAGGACCTCCGGCTGGCCCCGCTGGTCCTGCTGTTCCCGCCGTGCATGCTGTTCATGCGCTGCTGGAGCGCGGTGGCCATACTCAACGAGATGCTGCGCCGCGGCCACGAGGAGAGCGGCATGGCGCCCTGGTGGGTGCTGAAGAGGGGCAAGAGGTTCTGAATGGCACGAATACCGCTGCTGCCGCTGGCGCTGTGCCTGTCCGCTTCGCTGCAGGCCGCGCCGCTGGCGCTGGACGAGCTGCTGAACGGCTTGCCGCCTGCGCCCGCCGAGCGCCAGCTCGTCGCCGAGCTGGCGGCGCAGGCGGCCGTCGTCGAGCAGCGCCGGGCCGAGGCCGGCTGGCAGCTGTTCGGCGCGGCCAGCGCCGGCCGCTACCACGAACTGAACGACAGCGAGCGGCGCGACGACTATCACGGGCGCAACCTGGCCCTCGGCGTGCGCCATCCGCTGCTCGGCAGCCTGCACCGCCGGCTGGCGCAGGTGCAGTCCGGCCTGGACGAGCAGGAGCGCCAGCGTCTGCGCCTGGCCCTGCTGCGCGCCGGGCAGCGCCTGCAGGTGCGCAGCGCCTATGCCGACTGGTGGCGGGCGCAGGAGGAGCAGCGCCTGTGCCATGCGCTGGCGGATGCCGCACCGGCGGCGCAGGACGCCCTGCAGGCGCGCCGCCAGGCCGGCTGGATGCTGCCGGCCGAAGCCGACGCGCTGCGCAGCCGCTGGCGCGCCCTGCAACGGCGCTGCGCCGCGGCGGACGCCGCCCGGATGCAGGCGCTCGACTGGCTGGGCGTGCTGGCCGGGCGCGCGCTCGCGCCGGCGAGCACTGCGCAGGCCGAGCCGCTGGCCAGCCGGCCGCAGCCCCTGGCGGCCTGGCTCGAGGGGCTCGAGCGCCATCCGCAGCTGGCCGAGCGGCACAGCCGGCTGGCCGAAGCGGGACGCCAGCGTGAGCTGCCCTGGTATGCGCTGCTGGAGTCGAGCGTCAGCCTGAGCCGCGATTTCGAGCGGCGCAGCGGCACCCGGCAGTCCGGCGGCGACTGGGTCGCCAGCCTGGACGTGTCCGCGCCCCTGGACCTGCTCGGCTACGGCAATGCCCGGCAACGCGAGGGCGAGGCGCGCTACCGGGCCGCCGAGGCGGCGCTGGAGGCCGAGCGCCATGACTTGCGCCGCAGCCTGGCGCAGGCCCTGCGCAGCCATCGGCTGGCGCTGGAGGCGCTGCAGTGGCAGGGCGAGCAACGGGAGGTCGCCCGCCGCCGTACGGTCGAGCGGCGCCTGCGCGACGCTCTGGAGGGCGAGGCCGGCATGGCGCGCCGCCAGGAAGCCGAGCTGGAGCTGCACGAGGTCAGCCTGCAACAGGTCGCGGCCTGGCACGGGCTGTGGCTGGCCGAGGCGGAGTTGCGTCTGTTCGCCGACGATGCCGCCGCCGCGCCGCTGCTCGGCACTGCCCGCGAGCACTGGGCGCAGGCCGTGGAGGAGGGCGCCGACTGGCGCCAGGGCGTGTACGTCTGGGACAGCCGCGCGCTGCTCGATCGCCAGCGCCGGCCCGCCGAGCTGCGCGCCCTGCGCGAGGCCGGCATGCAGCGCCTGTACCTGGGGTTGAGCGCGGCGCAGGTCGCACGCCTGGACGCGCTCGAAGGCGAGCTGCGGGCGCTGCTGGCAGAGGCGCGCGCCGCCGGCCTGGAGCCGCTGCTGCTGCTCGGCGAACCGGACTGGCTGCGCAGCGGGCAGCGCAGCGAGCTGGGGCTGCTGCTGGCGCGCCTGGCCGGGCTGCCCTTCGCCGGTCTGCATCTGGATCTGGAGGTGGAGCAGCTCGGCTGGCCGGTGCCCGGCCAGCGCCTGCAGGACTGGCTGGATACCCTGGCGCTGGCGGTGCGCAGCAGTCCCTGGCCGGTGGAGCTGTCCAGCCACCACCGCTGGTTCGCCGCCGACCCCGGCACGCCCTGCGTGCCCTGTGCGCTGCCGGGGCTGGGCGTCCGCCAGGTCAGCCTGATGATCTACACCGCCGACACCGGGCGCAGCGCCGCCCTGGCGGAAGATATCGCCCGGCGCTGGCCGGCGCTGCGCTTTCGTCTGGCGCAGAGCGTCGAGCCGCAGCTGCCGGCGAGCGAAAGCCTGGCCGGGCGCAGCCGCGGCGAGCTGCAGGAGCAGGTCCGCCGCTGGCAGACGCGGCTGCAGGGCACGGCGCTGGGCGGCGTCGACTGGCAGGCCTGGCCACACTATCCCCGTTGAGGCGCCGCCGATGAAGATCCGTTTCGACAGCCCCAAGGAAAGCCGGCCGACCGAGGACCAGGGGCTGCGGGTGCTCTATGCGCCGGGCAGGCGCCTGGCCTTCCGCCTGCGCTGGTACCTGATCCTGCTGCTGGTGGCCAGTCCGCTGCTGTGGCTGGGCGGGCGCTGGCTGTGGTCGACGCTGCGCGTGGAGGCGCCGGCGCGCCTGCTGGTGCCGATCCTGCAACTGCGCGCCTTCGACAGCGCACAGGTCCGCGAGGTGCTGGTCGTCCCGGGGCAGACGGTGGAAGCCGGCGCGCCGCTGCTGCGGCTGGACAATCCGCAGTGGCGCGAGCGCCTGGCGCTGCTGGCCGAGCCGGACCAGGCGCCGTCGGATGCCCATGGCTTGCCGCAGCGCGAGCGGCAGGTATTGCAGGAAGCGCAGGGGGCGGCCGAACGGCGTCTGGCCGAGCTGCGTCGCCTGTTCGCCCTCGATGCCGCGACCCGCGGCGAGCTGCTGCAGGCCGAGAGCGTCCTGGCGACACGCCGCCATGAGCTGCTGCAGTTCGAGCAGCGCCAGCTGCGCGTCGAGCCGGCGGAGGCGGTCCAGCGCCGGCTGGAGCGGCAGTGGCTCGAACGGCGCCTGGCGGCCCTCGAGGTGCGCGCGCCCGAAGCCGGGCGGGTGCTCGACGTGGCGGTGGCGGCGGGAGAGGGGGTCGCTCCGGGGCTGCTGCTGCTGAGCCTGGAGCGCCGGCAGGACGTGCAGGTGTGGGTGTACCTGCCGGCGCGGCAGGCCGGCTACGGCCGGGCCGGGCAGGCGCTGACCCTGTACCTTCCCGACGGTTCGACGCGGGCGGCGCGGGTACGCGGCGAGGCGCACGATGCCGTACCGATGCCGGCCGAGCTGCAGCCGCCGTTCGGCGCGGCGGCGCGCGTCCTGCTGGTGCGGGTGGAGCCCCTGGAGCCCTGGCCGGCCCGCTGGCGGATCGACCGCCTGGGACTGCAGGCGCGCTTCGCGCGCGACTGGCGACGGACCCTTGGCCTGGAAGAGTGAGTCGCCGGGCGATAAAAAAAGCCCTTGGCTTTCACCAAGGGCTTTCGAATCTGGCTCCGCGACCTGGACTCGAACCAGGGACCCAATGATTAACAGTCATTTGCTCTACCGACTGAGCTATCGCGGAACAACGAGGCGTATCTTACTGATTTCTAAGGCGAAGTCAACACCCTTGCGGTGTCGACTTCGCCTTGCGGATCAGAGCACCTCGACGATGGCGCGGGTGACCACTTCGAGGTTCTTGCTGTTCAGCGCGGCGACGCAGATGCGGCCGGTGCCGACGGCGTAGATGCCGAACTCGTTCTTCAGGCGCTCGACCTGCTCGCCGGTCAGGCCGGAGTAGGAGAACATGCCGCGCTGGCGGGCGACGAAGCCGAAGTCGCGCTTGGCGCCGAGGGCGGCCAGCTGCTCGACCATGCCGTTGCGCAGCTGCTTGATGCGGCTGCGCATCTCGCCCAGTTCCTCTTCCCACATGGCGCGCAGTTCGGGGCTGTTGAGCACCGCGGCGACCACGCTGGCGCCGTGGGTCGGCGGGTTGGAATAGTTGGTGCGGATCACGCGCTTGACCTGCGACAGCACGCGGCCGGCTTCTTCCTTCGACGCGGTGACGATGGACAGCGCGCCGACGCGCTCGCCGTACAGCGAGAACGACTTGGAGAACGAGCTGGAGACGAAGAACTGCAGGCCGGAGTCGGCGAACAGGCGCACCGCCTCGGCGTCCTCGGCGATGCCGTCGCCGAAGCCCTGGTAGGCGATGTCGAGGAACGGCACGTGGTTGCGCTCGCGGACCACTTCCAGCACCTGCTTCCAGTCGGCGGAAGACAGGTCGACGCCGGTCGGGTTGTGGCAGCAGGCGTGCAGCACGACGATCGACTGCGCCGGCAGGGCGCGCAGGTCGGCGAGCATGCCGGCCAGGTTCACGCCCTGGGTAGCGGCGTCGTAGTAGCTGTAGTTCTGCACCGGGAAGCCGGCGGATTCGAACAGCGCGCGGTGGTTCTCCCAGCTCGGGTTGCTGATCGCCACCACGGCGTCCGGCAGCAGGCGCTTGAGGAAGTCGGCGCCGGTCTTCAGCGCGCCGGTGCCGCCGAGGGACTGGGTGGTGACCACGCGGCCTTCGGCCAGCAGCGGCGAGTCCTCGCCGAACAGCAGCTTCTGCACGGCGCTGTCGTAGGCGGCGATGCCCTCGATCGGCAGGTAGCCGCGCGGCGCGCGGGCTTCCAGGCGGGCCTTCTCGGCCTCGATCACGGCGCGCAGCAGCGGAATGCGACCTTCTTCGGTGAAGTACACGCCTACGCCCAGGTTGATCTTGCCCGGGCGGGTGTCGGCGTTGAAGGCTTCGTTGAGGCCCAGGATGGGGTCGCGGGGCGCCATTTCGACGGCAGAGAACAGACTCATGTGCGGCAGCTCTGTGAGTATGAGGGTGACGGGCGGATGCAACGCCCAGCCATCACTGGGCTAGGGGGTTGCGCAGACGGGGCGATATTATAGACAGCACCATCCCGGTGCGGCGATACGCAGGTGCGGCGAAAACGGCCGTTGGTGCGACATATGGTCGCTGCTGGCGGAGCACTGTCAGCCGTGGTCGTTGCCGCGGGAGTTTGTCCTTTCAGGGTACGCACATGTCCAGGTTCAAGCTTGTCACCCGCTTCAAACCCGCCGGCGACCAGCCGGAGGCGATCCGCCAGATGGTCGAGGGCCTCGAGGCCGGGCTGTCGCACCAGACCCTGCTCGGCGTGACCGGCTCGGGCAAGACCTTCAGCATCGCCAACGTGATCGCCAGGGTGCAGCGGCCGACGCTGGTCCTCGCCCCCAACAAGACCCTGGCCGCGCAGCTGTACGGCGAGTTCAGGAGCTTCTTCCCCGACAACGCGGTGGAGTACTTCGTCTCCTACTACGACTACTACCAGCCGGAAGCCTACGTACCGTCCTCCGACACCTACATCGAGAAGGACGCCTCGATCAACGACCACATCGAGCAGATGCGCCTGTCGGCGACCAAGGCGCTGCTGGAGCGGCCGGACGCGATCATCGTCGCCACCGTGTCGTCGATCTACGGCCTCGGCGATCCCGAGTCGTACCTGAAGATGGTCCTGCACGTCGACCGCGGCGACCGGCTCGACCAGCGCGAGCTGCTGCGCCGCCTCGCCGAGCTGCAGTACACCCGCAACGACATGGACTTCGCCCGCGCCACCTTCCGCGTGCGCGGCGACGTGATCGACATCTACCCGGCCGAATCGGAGCTGGAGGCGATCCGCATCGAGCTGTTCGACGACGAGGTGGAAAGCCTGGCCGCCTTCGATCCGCTGACCGGCGAGGTGATCCGCAAGCTGCCGCGCTTCACCTTCTATCCCAAGAGCCACTATGTGACCCCGCGTGAGGCGCTGCTGGAGGCGGTGGATAACATCAAGGTCGAACTCAGGCAGCGCCTGGAGTACCTGCGCGCGCACGACAAGCTGGTCGAGGCGCAGCGCCTGGAGCAGCGCACCCGCTTCGACCTGGAGATGATCCTCGAACTGGGCTACTGCAACGGCATCGAGAACTACTCGCGCTACCTGTCCGGCCGCGCGCCGGGCGAGGCGCCGCCAACCCTGTACGACTACCTGCCGGACAACGCCCTGCTGGTGATCGACGAGTCGCACGTCACCGTGCCGCAGATCGGCGCCATGTACAAGGGCGACCGTTCGCGCAAGGAAACCCTGGTGGAGTACGGCTTCCGCCTGCCCTCGGCGCTGGACAACCGGCCGATGAAGTTCGAGGAGTGGGAGGCGGCCAGTCCGCAGACCATCTTCGTCTCCGCCACCCCCGGCCCCTACGAGGCCGAGCACGCCGGAAGGGTGATCGAGCAGGTGGTGCGCCCGACCGGGCTGGTCGACCCGCAGCTGGAAGTGCGCCCGGCCACCACCCAGGTCGACGACCTGCTCTCGGAGATCCGCAAGTGCGTGGCCGCCGGCGAGCGCGTGCTGGTCACCACCCTGACCAAGCGCATGGCCGAGGACCTCACCGACTACCTGGGCGACCACGACGTCAGGGTGCGCTACCTGCACTCGGACATCGACACCGTCGAGCGCGTGGAGATCATCCGCGACCTGCGCACCGGTGCCTTCGACGTGCTGGTCGGCATCAACCTGCTGCGCGAGGGCCTGGACATGCCCGAGGTGGCGCTGGTGGCGATCCTCGACGCCGACAAGGAAGGCTTCCTGCGCAGCGAACGCTCGCTGATCCAGACCATCGGCCGCGCCGCGCGCAACCTCAACGGTCGGGCGATCCTCTACGCCGACCAGGTGACCGGCTCGATGCAGCGCGCCATCGACGAGACCGAGCGGCGCCGTGCCAAGCAGATCGCCTTCAACGAGAAGCACGGCATCGTGCCGCAGGGCGTGAAGAAGGACGTGCAGGACATTCTCGAGGGCGCCGTGGTGCCCGGCGCGCGCAGCCGCAAGCGCAGCGCGGCGGCCAGGGCGGCGGAGGAGAGCGCCCGCTACGAGGCGGCGCTCAACTCGCCGAGCGAGATCACCAAGCGCATCCGCCAGTTGGAGGAGAAGATGTACGAGCTGGCCCGCGACCTCGAGTTCGAGGCCGCCGCGCAGCTGCGCGACGAGATCCAGAAGCTGCGCGAGCGGTTGCTGGCGCTGTAGACGCCTGGCGGTACGTGCGAGCGTAGGGTGGGTTACGGCCTGCGGCCTAACCCACCCTACGGTTCAGCTGGCCATTCAGCACTACGCTGGCCAGCCCGCCGGCGACCAGTCCCCAGAACGCCGAACCGACACCGAGCAGGCTCAGCCCCGAGGCGGTGACCAGGAAGGTGATCAGCGCCGGCTCGCGCTGGCGCACGTCCTGCAGGGCGCCGGCCAGGCTGTTGCTCAGGGTGACCAGCAGCGCCAGCCCGGCGATGGCGAGGATCAAGGCCTGCGGGAAGGCGGCGAACAGGCTGGCCACGGTGGCGCCGAACAGGCCGATCAACAGGTAGAAACTGCCGGCACAGACCGCCGCCCAGTAGCGCCGCTGTGGTTCCTGGCCGGCCTCGGGGCCGGCGCAGATCGCCGCGGTGATCGCCGCCAGATTGATGGCGAAGCCACCGAAGGGGGCCAGCAGCAGGCTGGCCAGCCCGGTCCAGGCGATCAGCGGCGACACCGGCACCCGCTCGTAGCCCGCGGTGCGCAGCACCGCCACGCCGGGCAGGTTCTGCGAGGCCATGGTCACCACGAACAGCGGGATGCCGACGCCGACCAGCGCCGCCCAGGAGAACTCGGGGCGCACGAACTGCGGCACCGCCACGGCCAGCTCGACCGCCTGCCAGCGCAGCAGGCCGAGCCGCCAGGCCAGGCCGATGCCGAGCAGCAGCACCAGCAGGATCGCGTAGCGCGGCAGCAGGCGCTTGCCGGCGAGGTAGGCGAGGAACAGGCTGCCGACCAGCAGTGCCTGCTGCTCGAAGGCGCCGAACAGCTCGAGACCGAAACGCAGCAGCACGCCGGCCAGCATGGCCGCCGCCAGCGCCTGGGGGATGCGCTGCATCAGCCGGGCGAACAGGCCGGTGACGCCGCTCAGGGTGATCAGCGCGGCGCTGAACAGGAAGGCGCCGACCGCCTCGCCCATGCCCAGGCCGCCCAGGCTGCCGGCGAGCAGGGCGGCGCCGGGGGTCGACCAGGCAGTGAGCACCGGCGCGCGGTAGCGCAGCGACAGGCCGATGCTGGTCAGACCGCAGCCCAGGCACAGCGCCCACAGCCAGGAGCTGACCTGGGCGGCGTCGGCGCCGGCCGCGGCGGCGGCCTGGAAGATGATCACCGCCGAGCTGGTGAAGCCGACCAGCACGGCGATCAGGCCGGCGCTGACATGGCTGGGTGCCGGTAAACGGGACATGGGCGATCCTCGGACTTGAGGGATGGGCGACTTTGTGCGTTATTGCGCACGATGTGGACAAGTTACCCCTTGTGCGCTATAGCGCACAAGGGCGGAGGAGCGTGATGACGGATATCAACCAGCGGATCGCCGCGCGGCTGCGCGCGCTGCGCCAGGCGCAGGGCTGGAGCCTGGACCGTGCGGCACAGGCCACCGGGGTGAGCAAGGCGATGCTCGGCCAGATCGAGCGCGGCGAGTCGAGCCCGACGGTGGCCACGCTGTGGAAGATCGCCGCCGGCTTCCACGTCTCGTTTTCCGGCCTGCTCGAGGAGACGCCGGCCGACGACGGTGCGCTGCTGCGCAGCAGCGTCGGTGGCGACTGGCCGACGGATGACGGCAGCATCCAGGTGCGCACGCTGTTTCCCTTCGATCCGGCGCTGGGCAGCGAGTTTCTGGTCGTCGAGCTGCAGCCGGGCGCCTGCCACCAGTCGGTGCCGCATGCCGCCGGAGTCACCGAGCATGTGATCCCGCTCAATGGCACGCTGGAGATCTGCGTCGACGGCATCTGGCAGAGCGTCGCCTGCGGCGAGGGCCTGCGCTTCGCCGCCGACCGGCCGCATACCTATCGCAACGGCGGCAGCGCACCGCTGCTGTTCCACAACCTGATCCATTACCGGGCGGCGCCTTGTGAGCCCGGCGCCGGCGCCTTATAAAGCGTCTTTCCTCGAATGGATGGCGATCATGCTGCGACTCTCCGCGCTCTACCGTTTCCCGGTCAAATCCCTCGGCGGCGAGCTGCTGCAGCGTGCCGAGGTCGACGATCTCGGCCTGGCCGGCGACCGCCGCTGGATGGTGGTGGACAGCGCGAGCGGCCGCTTCCTGACCCAGCGCCAGCTCCCCGGTATGGCGCGGATCGGCGCGCGCTGGCGGGATGGCGAGACCCTGGAGCTGAGCGCCCCGGAGCGGGCGCCGCTGCTGGTGACGGTGCCGCTGGCCGACCTGGCGCTGCGCGGGGTGACGGTGTGGCGCGACAGCCTCGAGGCGCCGGATGCCGGCGACGCGGCGGCGGCCTGGCTGAGCGCCTGCCTCGGCCAGGACTGCCGGCTGGTGCATGTGCCGGCCAGCCGCGCCCGCCAGGTGGACACCGCCTATGCGCAGGTCGGCGACAAGGTGGGCTTCGCCGACGGTTTCCCGCTGCTGCTGATCGGCCAGGGCTCGCTGGACGACCTGTCGGCGCGGGTCGGCCGGCCGCTGGAGATGCTGCGCTTCCGCCCCAACCTGGTGATCGAGGGCGCCGCGCCCTACGCCGAGGACGGCTGGGGGCGCCTGCGCATCGGCGCCGTGGAGTTCGAGCGGGTCAAGCCGTGTTCGCGCTGCGCCATCCCCACCCTCGATCCGCACAGCGGCGAGCGCTCGGACGACGGCGAGCCGCTGCGCACCCTGGCCAGCTACCGGCGCGACGCCGACGGCGTGTACTTCGGCCAGAACCTGATCCAGCGCGGCACCGGCGTGCTGGAGGTGGGCATGCCGGTGACCCTGCTGGATTGAGGGTGGCCCTGTAGGGGCGAATTCATTCGCCTGACAGAGCCGCGCAGGCGAATGAATTCGCCCCTACAGGCTTTGCATCGACGGACGACGTTTGGGGTTTACTGCGGCCCCAGCTCGCGCTCGTGCCATTCCACCAGCTTCTGCGGAGCGCCGAGCTTCTCGCCGTAGATCACCGAGTAGGACAGCACGTTCTGCACGTACTGGCGGGTCTCGTCGAAGGGGATGGTCTCGATCCAGATGTCGAACGGCATCCTCTCGTTGCCGCTCAGCCACTGGCGCACCCGGCCCGGGCCGGCGTTGTAGGCGGCCGAGGCGAGGATGCGGTTGCCGCCGAACTGGCCGTAGACCTGGCTGAGGTAGGCGGCGCCGAGCTGGATGTTGACGTCGGGGTTGAGCGCCTGCTGCGGCGAGCGCAGCGGGATGCCGAAGCGTCGCGCGGTTTCCTTGGCGGTGGCCGGCATCAGCTGCATCAGGCCCATGGCGCCCACGTGGGAGCGGGCGTCGGCCATGAAGCCGCTTTCCTGGCGGGTGATGGCGAACACCCAGCTCGAATGCAGGCCGCGGCTGCGCGCCTCGCGGGTCAGGGTGCCCTGGTGGGCCATGGGGAAGCGCACGTCGAGGTCGTCCCAGTACTGCGCCATGCTGATCGAGCGGATCGCCGGGAAGTACCACTCCATCTCGTAGCCGAGGCGCGCCTGCGCCACCAGCTCCTCGCGGCTGAACAGGCGGGCGACGTGGTACCACTCGCGGCGACCGTCGCCGATCTGCCCGCGGGCATGGAACTCGAGGGCGCGACGGATGCCGGCGGTGTTGCGCACCTTCTGCATCACCCTGGGGTCGATGGCCATCGGCTTGTGGTTGAGCTGGTAGGGCGCGTTGATCCGGTCGGCGGAGAGGAAGCCGTAGAAGTCGCGCTCGCCGGCCACCGGCAGGTACAGGCGGATCGGGTCCTTGCTGTTGGGCTGGGCCAGCTGCAGGCTGCGCGCCTGCCAGTAGCGCCAGCGGCTGGTGCCGGCCAGATCGCCGGGCATCTGTCGGGTCAGCTGGTGGGCGTCGGCCCAGCGGCCGAGGCGCAGCAGCAGGCGGGCGCGCCATTCGCTGACGGTGTCGTCGCGCAGTTCGGGGTCGTACTGGCTCATCACCCGCAACGCGCGCGAATCGAAGCGCCGCGCCAGAGTCAGGCCGATCTCGCGGGCGATGGCCACCTTCTCCTCGCTGGAGAACGGCAGCTGGCGGCTGTAGTCCTCGAGCAGGGCCAGCGCCTGCTCCGGGTTCTGCCGCGCCAGCCGGCGCAGGCCGAGGCCGACCGCGTCGGCGGTATGGCGGTCGTTGCCGGCGAAGCGCTGGCGCTGCGCCAGCAACTCGGGCTTCTGCGCCACGTCGATCAGCAGTTGGCCCTGGGCGGCGAGGCTGCCGAGGGTCTTCTGCAGGTGGCCGGCCAGGCCGTAGTTGCGCTCCTGGGCGGCCAGCTTCAGGCGCTGCCAGCGCAGTTCCTCGGTCAGTCCCCCCTGGGCGCGCCACAGGTCGAACAGGCGGTCGCAGGTGTTGGGCTGCGACTTGCCGACCAGCCACAGGCGCCTGGCGACGATGGCGCCATCGGCCGCCTTGCCGTGGCGGAACAGGTACTCGCCCATCAGGCAGTCCAGCTCGGCGAGCTCCAGCGCCGGCGAGTAATGCTTGATGAAGGTCTGCCATTCGCCACGCTCGGCCAGCCAGCGCAGCCAGCGCAGCTTCATCCAGCCGATCTGCGGCAGGTCGCCGTGCTCGGCGAGGAAGGTCTCGAACTCGCGGTTGCTGGCGCTCTTCAGGCGCAGGGTCAGCTCGTCGTAGGCCAGGTGCGGTTCCAGCGGGTAGTCCCGCAGGGCCTGGCGGTAGCGCAGGTAGGGACCCGGATCGTTCTTGTCCAGCGCGCGCTTGGCCTCGTCGTACATGGCGCGCTGCTGCGCGAGGGACGCGGCGTGGGCGAAGGAGGGGGGCAGGCCGAGACTGGCCAGCAGGCAGACGAGCAGGACGAACGGGCGGGCGCGCATGGCAAATCCGGTACTTCGGGCAGGATGGGGCGATGGGGACAAGCTTAGCGCGGCCCGGCCGGCACTCCTAGCGCCGGCCGGGCGGAAACACGCTGTGGGGGGAATTCCCCGGGCCGTGTAGGAAAAACACCATGCCCCGTGTGGGCAAAGGGCGAGTAGGAGTAGAATGCGCGGCCATTCCTGTGGAGGCTGTGCCCATGACCCTGCTCAAGTTCACCGACGTGTCCCTTGCCTACGGTGCCACACCGTTGCTGGACGGGGTGTCGTGGCAGATCGCACGGGGCGAACGGGTATGCATCATCGGTCGCAACGGCACCGGCAAGTCCAGCCTGCTCAAGCTGGTCAAGGGCGAGCAGCGTCCGGACGACGGCGAGATCTGGCGTGCGCCGACCCTGCGCATCGGCGAGTTGCCCCAGGAGCTGCCGGCGGCCGACGAGCGCAGCGTCTACGACGTGGTCGCCGAGGGCCTGGCCGAGGTCGGCGAGCTGCTCGCCCGCTACCACCACCTGTCCCAGCACATCCACGGCGACGACGATCTCGCCGAGCTGTCGCGCGTCCAGCAGGCGCTGGAGGCCCGTGACGGCTGGCGCCTGCAGCAGCTGGTGGAGAACACCCTGAGCCGCCTGCAGCTGCCGGCCGACAAGACCCTGGCCGAGCTGTCGGGCGGCTGGCGCCGCCGCGTGCTGCTGGCCCAGGCGCTGGTCGCCGAGCCGGACCTGCTGCTGCTCGACGAGCCGACCAACCACCTGGACATCGGTGCCATCGCCTGGCTGGAGGAGGCGCTGCTCGGTTTCAACGGCGCGGTGCTGTTCATCACCCACGATCGCGCCTTCCTGCAGAGCCTGGCCACCCGCATCCTCGAGCTGGACCGCGGCCACCTGATCGACTGGAACGGCGACTATGCCAGCTTCCTGGTGCACAAGGAGCAGCAGCTGGCGGCCGAGGAGGCGGCCAACGC
Source organism: Pseudomonas sp. AN-1 (assembly GCF_034057115.1). Taxonomy (NCBI): domain Bacteria; kingdom Pseudomonadati; phylum Pseudomonadota; class Gammaproteobacteria; order Pseudomonadales; family Pseudomonadaceae; genus Pseudomonas; species Pseudomonas sp. AN-1. The sequence continues at coordinate 181,647 of NZ_CP139195.1, forward strand.
GCTGTTCGACAAGCGCCTGGCCCAGGAAGAGGTGTGGATCCGCCAGGGCATCAAGGCGCGGCGGACCCGCAACGAGGGCCGCGTGCGCGCGCTCAAGGCGATGCGCGCCGAGCGCGCCGAGCGTCGCGAGCGCCAGGGCAAGGCCAGCATCCAGCTGGAGACCGCGGACAAGTCCGGCAAGCAGGTGATAGTCGCCGAGAACGTCGACTTCGCCCATCCCGGCGGCGAGCCGCTGATCCGCGACTTCTCCATGGTCCTGCAGCGCGGCGACCGCATCGGCCTGCTCGGCGCCAACGGCACCGGCAAGACCACCCTGCTCAAGCTGCTGCTCGGCGAACTGCAGCCGACCGCCGGCAGCATCAAGATCGGCACCAAGCTGGAGGTGGCCTACTTCGACCAGCTGCGTCATCAGCTCGAACCTGAGAAAACAGTGATCGACAACATTGCCGAGGGCCGCGAGTTCATTACCATCGACGGCCAGAACCGCCATGTGCTCAGCTACCTCGGCGACTTCCTGTTCAGCCCGCAGCGCGCGCGCTCGCCGGTCAAGGCGCTGTCCGGCGGCGAGCGGGCACGACTCTTGCTGGCCAAGCTGTTCAGCAAGCCGGCCAACCTGCTGGTGCTGGACGAGCCGACCAACGACCTGGACGTGGAAACCCTCGAGCTGCTCGAGGAAGTGCTGCTCGGCTTCCCCGGCACCGTGCTGATGGTCAGCCACGACCGTGCCTTCCTCGACAACGTGGTGACCAGCACGCTGGTGTTCGAGGGCGAGGGCCGGGTGCGCGAGTACGTCGGTGGTTATCAGGACTGGCTGCGCCAGGGCGGTTCGCCGCGTCTGCTCGGCGTCGGCAAGGAGGCGGAGGGCAAGCCGCAGGCGGAGAGCAAGCCGGCGCCGGTCGAGAAGGCGGCGCCCCCGGTGGCCGCCGCCCGCAGGAAGCTGAGCTACAAGGAGCAGCGCGAGCTGGACGCGCTGCCGGCACAGATCGAGGCATTGGAGAGCGAGCAGGCCGCCCTTCAGGAAGAGACCGCCAATCCCGATTTCTATTTGCGGCCCCAGGAGCAGACCCATGCGGCCCTGGCCCGGCTGGAGCATCTCCAGCACGAGCTGGATCGCCTGCTGGAGCGCTGGGCCGAGCTGGAAGGTTGATGTACCTGGCAACGGACACGGAGTAGGGAATGACCATCGAGTACAGGATTACCCTGGACGACAATCACGAGTTCAACTACCGGGTTGAACTCGATCGCAGCTACGACCCGGCGCAGGTGGCCGAGGCGCCGCGCTGGACACGGCTGGATCACGAGAAGTGCAGCAACTGCCCGCTCAACGAGGTGCTCCACACCTACTGTCCGGCGGCGGTCGACCTGCATCGCGTGATCGAGGACTTCCGTGGCCTGCCGGCGTTCAAGAAGGCTCAGGTGCGGGTGATCACCACCGAGCGGGAGTACTGCAAGGAAGTCAGCCTGGAAGGGGCGCTGCGTTCGCTGCTCGGCGTGCTGATGGCCACCAGCGCCTGCCCGATGCTCTGCCGCCTCAAGCCCATGGCCCAGCAGCATCTGCCGTTCGCCAGCAACCAGGAATTCATCCTGCGCACCGTGTCGCTGTACCTGATGCGCCAGTACTACAACATGCGCGAAGGGCGGCATGCCGACTGGGAACTCAAGGGGTTGATCCGCCATTACCAGCAACTGCAGCTGGTCAATCAGGCCTTCTGGCAGCGCATCCACGACACCTGCGAGGGCGACTCCAACCTCAAGGCCTTCCTCAGCTTCTTCTCCATGTCCTCCAGCGTGTCCTATTCGCTGGAAGCCCAGCTCAGCAAGATCCGTCCGCTGGTGATGAACGGCGGCGCCGACCTGGGGCTGTTCTGATCGACCGGCTCGCGCCGGGTGCAAGGCCCGGCGCGACGCTGATCGTCCTGCTCACGCCTTCTTCAGGTGCACCGCCAGCACGTCGCAGGGCGCGCCGTGCAGCACGTCGTTGGAGGTGGAGCCGAGCAGCAGGGCCAGGCCGTGGCGGCCGTGGCTGCCGACCACGATCAGGTCGCAGCCCTGCTCGCTGGCCAGACGGTGGATCTCCTGGCGCGGCTGGCCGAAGGCCAGGTGGCTGTTGTCCTTGGTCAGTTCCGGGTGGCTGGCGGAGAAGGATTCCAGCTGCTTGCGCGCCTGATCGATCTGCTGCTCCTGCAGCGCCGAGAGATCCATCGGCACGTCGCCGCCGAAGGCCATGGACATGGGCTCGACCACGTGGACCAGCGACAGGCGCGAATTGCAGCACTTGGCCAGTTCGACGGCGCGCTCGATCACGGTATGGCAATCGTCGGTCATGTCGACAGCAACCAGCAGGTGTTGGTAATTCATTTCGGTTCTCCGTGCAGGGAATGCATCCAGTATGGCTCAGGCGCCGCTTGCGGCCAGCCTGCATGCCCATCATGCAGCAACTCCGCGCTGCGGTCATGACATCCGTCAGTTCCGCCCGTTTCACGTTCCGCCCGGGCCTGCCCAAGGCCGATTGACAAGGCTGGCGAATTCTTCGAGGGTGTGGTCAGGGATCGAACGCCTGTATGAACGCCGGCGCGGGGCCGGCGGCTATCCTTGCTGGAGGCCGCCGGGCTGCCGGCCAGAAAGCGGCGCTGGCTCAAGCTTCCATCGCATGGAGATCGGACGATGATTTATCAGGGCAAGGCCATCGGAGTCGAGGCGCTCGGCGACGGCATCGCCGAACTGCGTTTCGACCTCGCCGGCGAGTCGGTCAACAAGTTCAACCGCCTGACCCTCGGCGAGCTGCGCGAGGCGGTGGACGCCCTGCGCGGCGAGGCGGGTTTGCGCGCGGTGCTGGTCAGCAGCGCGAAGGACGGCTTCATCGTCGGCGCCGACGTCGGCGAGTTCCTCGGCCTGTTCGCCTTGCCCGAGGACGAGCTGCTGGCCGCCAACCTCGACACCAACCGCATCTTCAGCGCCTTCGAGGACCTGCCGGTGCCCACGGTGGTGGCGATCAACGGCGTCGCCCTCGGCGGCGGCCTGGAGATGTGCCTGGCGGCGGACTTCCGGGTGATGGCCGAGGGCGCCACGATCGGCCTGCCGGAAGTGAAGCTGGGCATCCATCCCGGCTGGGGCGGCACCGTGCGCCTGCCGCGGCTGGTCGGCGCCGACAACGCCATCGAGTGGATCTGCGGCGGCAAGGAGCACGACGCGGCCAGCGCGCTGAAGGTCGGCGTGGTGGATGCCGTGGTCGCTCCCGAGCGGCTGCGCGAGGCGGCGCTGGACCTGTGCCGGCGGGCCGCCGACGGCGAGCTCGACCACCTGGCGCGCCGCCGGCCCAAGCTGGAGAAGCTCAGGCTGGCGCAGATCGAGCAGATGCTGGTGTTCGAGAGCGCCAAGGGCTACGTGGCCGGCCAGGCCGGGCCGCACTACCCGGCGCCGGTGGAGGCGATCCGCAGCATGCAGAAGGCGGCCAGCCATGGCCGCGACAAGGCGCTGGAGATCGAGTCGCAGGGCCTGGTCAAGCTGGCGAAGAGCGAGGTGGCGCGCAGCCTGGTCGGGTTGTTCCTCAACGACCAGGAACTCAAGCGCAAGGCCAAGACCCTCGACGGGGACGCCCGCGCGGTGCGCCTGGCCGCGGTGCTCGGCGCCGGCATCATGGGTGGCGGCATCGCCTACCAGTCGGCGGTCAAGGGCACGCCGATCCTGCTCAAGGACATCCGCGAGGAGGCGCTGCAGCTCGGCCTCGGCGAGGCCGCCAAGCTGCTCGGCAAGCGCGTCGAGCAGGGTCGCCTGAGTGCGGAGAAGATGGCCACGGCGCTCAACGCCATCCGCCCGACCCTGTCCTACGGCGATTTCGCCGCCGTCGACCTGGTGGTCGAGGCGGTGGTGGAGAATCCCAGGGTCAAGCAGGCAGTGCTGGCCGAGGTGGAGGGACAGGTGCGCACCGACGCCATCCTCGCCACCAACACCTCGACTATCTCGGTTGACCTGCTGGCGCAGGCGCTGCAGCGTCCGGAGAACTTCTGCGGCATGCACTTCTTCAACCCGGTGCACATGATGCCGCTGGTCGAGGTGATCCGCGGCGCGAAGACCAGCGAGGCGGCCATCGCCACCACCGTGGCCTACGCGCGCCGGATGGGCAAGACGCCGATCGTGGTCAACGACTGCCCCGGCTTCCTGGTCAATCGCGTGCTGTTCCCCTATTTCGGCGGCTTCGTCCGCCTGCTGGCGGCCGGCATCGACTTCCTGCGCATCGACAGGGTGATGGAAAAGTTCGGCTGGCCGATGGGGCCGGCCTACCTGCTCGACGTGGTCGGCATCGACACCGCCCACCACGCCCGCGCGGTGATGGCCGCCGGCTTCCCCGAACGGATGAAGGACGACTGGCGCAGCGCCATCGACGCGCTGTTCGAGGCCGGCCGCCTCGGCCAGAAGAGCGGTCGCGGCTTCTACGCCTACGAGACCGACAAGGGCGGCAAGCCGAGGAGGGGCGCCGACCCGAGCGTGGCCGCCGTGCTGGCGCCGCTGGCAGGCACGCCGCGCGAGCTGACCGACGAGGACATCGTCGACATCATGATGCTGCCGCTGTGCCTGGAGGCGGTGCGCTGCCTGGAGGACGGCATAGTCGCCAGCCCTGCCGAGGTGGACATGGGCCTGGTCTACGGCATCGGCTTCCCGCCGTTCCGCGGCGGTGCGCTGCGCTACATCGACAGCCTGGGCGCGGCCGAATTCGTCGCCCGTGCCGAGCGCCACGCCGACCTCGGCCCGCTGTACCTGCCGACCGCCGGATTGCGCGCCATGGCCAGCGAAGGCCGCCGGTTCTTCGCCTGAGCCTGTCACCACTGGAGAGTGAATTCATGAGTCTGAATCCGAGAGACGTGGTGATCGTCGACTTCGGCCGCACGCCGATGGGCCGCTCCAAGGGCGGCATGCACCGCCACACCCGCGCCGAGAGCCTCTCCGCGCAACTGATCACCCGGCTGCTGGCGCGTAACCCGCAGGTCGATCCGGGCGAGGTCGAGGACGTGATCTGGGGCTGCGTCAACCAGACCCTCGAGCAGGGCTGGAACATCGCGCGGATGGCCGCGCTGATGACGCCGATCCCGCACACCAGCGGCGCGCAGACCGTCAGCCGCCTGTGTGGCTCGTCGATGAGCGCCCTGCACAGCGCGGCCCAGGCCATCCAGAGCGGCAACGGCGAGGTCTTCGTGGTCGGCGGCGTCGAGCACATGGGCCACCTGCCGATGACCCACGGCGTCGACGTCAACCCGCAGCTGTCCCTGCACGTGGCCAAGGCCGCCGGGATGATGGGGCTGACCGCCGAGCTGCTCGGCAAGATGCACGGCATAACCCGCGAGGCGCAGGATGCCTTCGGCTACCGCTCGCAGCAGCGGGCGCACCAGGCCACCGTCGAGGGCCGCTTCAGGGACGAGCTGATTCCCATGGAAGGCCACGACGAGCGGGGCTTCCTCCGGGTGTTCGACTACGACGAGACCATCCGTCCGGAAACCACCCTGGAAGCGCTGGCCGAACTGAAGCCTGTATTCGACCCGAAGAACGGAACGGTGACCGCCGGGACCTCGTCGCAGATCACCGACGGCGCCTCGTGCATGATCGTGATGAGCGGTCAGCGCGCCCGCGAGCTGGGGGTGCAGCCGCTGGCGCGGGTGCGCGCCATGGCGGTGGCCGGCGTCGATCCGTCGATCATGGGCTACGGTCCGGTGCCGGCCACGCGCAAGGCGCTCAAGCGCGCCGGCCTGAGTATCGACGACATCGACTTCGTCGAGCTCAACGAGGCCTTCGCCGCCCAGGCGCTGCCGGTGCTCAAGGATCTCAAGCTGCTGAGCAGGCTGGACGACAAGGTCAACCTGCACGGCGGCGCCATCGCCCTCGGCCACCCGTTCGGCTGCTCCGGGGCGCGGATCTGCGGCACCCTGCTCAACGTGATGAAGCAGCGCGGCGGCACCCTGGGGCTGGCCACCATGTGCATCGGCCTCGGCCAGGGTATCTCGACCGTCTTCGAGCGCGTCTGATCCCCATGGGAAGGAAGGCCGGGGCCATCATGCTTCGGCCTTCGGTTTTTTCGGCCGTGCCATCGACGAGGCGAACATGACGCTGCAAACCGGACTTTACCGTCACTACAAGGGCAACCCGTACCGTGTGCTGGGGGTGGCCCGCCACTCGGAGACCGAGGAGGAGCTGGTGATCTACCAGGCGCTGTACGGCGATTTCGGCCTGTGGGTCAGGCCGCTGGCGATGTTCGTCGAGAGCGTGGAGGTGGACGGCGAGTGCCGGCCGCGTTTTGCCCTGGAGCGCGGTGAAAGCGTGGAATTTCGCTACGCTGAGGACGACCGGGTCCCGCCGCGCGCTTGACCTCGTTGTGCGGGCCACTATATATAGCGTGGCCTTATCAGGGCGCGGCTACATTTATTTGCATATTCTGCGCCTGAGGCCCCCGCCGTTCATCTCGACTTCTTTTCAGGAACCTTCCGATTCATGGGCAAATCTCTGGTCATCGTGGAATCGCCGGCCAAGGCCAAGACGATCAACAAGTATCTGGGCAACCAGTACGTGGTGAAGTCGAGCATCGGCCATATCCGCGACCTGCCCACCAGCGGCTCGGCCAGCAAGGAGCCGGCCAAGCGCGGCAAGGCTGCAGCGGCCGAGGCCCCGGCGTTGTCACCCAAGGAAAAGGCCAAGCGCCAGCTGTTCGCGCGCATGGGCGTCGATCCCGAGCATGGCTGGAAGGCCCAGTACGAGATCCTGCCCGGCAAGGAGAAGGTGATCGAGGAGCTGCGCCGCCTGGCCAAGGATGCCGACACCATCTACCTCGCAACCGACTTGGACAGGGAAGGGGAGGCGATCGCCTGGCACCTGCGCGAGTCCATCGGCGGCGACGAGGGCCGCTACAAGCGCGTGGTGTTCAACGAGATCACCAAGAAGGCGATTCAGGAAGCCTTCTCCCAGCCCGGCGAACTGGACATCAACCGGGTCAACGCCCAGCAGGCCCGGCGCTTCCTCGACCGTGTGGTCGGCTACATGGTCTCGCCGCTGCTGTGGGCCAAGATCGCCCGCGGCCTGTCCGCCGGCCGCGTGCAGTCGGTAGCGGTCAAGCTGGTGGTCGAGCGCGAGAAGGAGATCCGCGCCTTCGTTCCGGAAGAGTACTGGGAGCTGCATGCCGACCTGGCCACTGCGCAGCAGGCCGCGGTGCGCTTCGAGGTGGCCCGCCACAAGGGTGAGGCCTTCAAGCCGCTCAACGAGGCCCAGGCCATGGCCGCCGTGGCCGCGCTCAAGGCTTCCGCCTACCAGGTGGTCAAGCGCGAGGACAAGCCGACCTCGTCCCGCCCGGGCGCCCCGTTCATCACCTCCACCCTGCAGCAGGCGGCCAGCACCCGCCTGGGCTTCGGGGTGAAGAAGACCATGATGATGGCCCAGCGCCTGTACGAGGCCGGCTACATCACCTACATGCGTACCGACTCGACCAACCTGTCGCAGGACGCCATCGACATGGCGCGCGGCTTCATCGAGGGCGAGTTCGGCCAGCAGTACCTGCCGGCCAAGCCGAACCTCTACAGCAGCAAGGAAGGCGCCCAGGAAGCGCACGAGGCGATCCGCCCGTCCGACGTCAACCTGCGGCCGACCCAACTGACCGGCATGGAGCGCGACGCCGAGCGTCTCTACGAGCTGATCTGGCGCCAGTTCGTCGCCTGCCAGATGCCTCCGGCCGAATACCTGTCCACCAGCGTCACCGTCAAGACCGGCGACTACGAGCTGCGCGCCAAGGGCCGCATCCTCAAGTTCGACGGCTTCACCCGCGTGCTGCCGGCGCAGAGCAAGCCGGGCGAGGACGACGTGCTGCCGGAGATGGCCCAGGGCGACAGTCTCGAGCTGCTCAAGCTCGACCCGACCCAGCACTTCACCAAGCCGCCGGCGCGCTACTCGGAAGCCAGCCTGGTCAAGGAGATGGAGAAGCGCGGCATCGGCCGGCCGTCGACCTATGCGGCGATCATCTCCACCATCCAGGACCGCGGCTACGTCACCCTGCACAACCGCCGCTTCTACGCCGAGAAGATGGGCGAGATCGTCACCGAGCGCCTGGCGGAGAGCTTCGCCAACCTGATGGACTACGGCTTCACCGCCGACATGGAGGAGCACCTCGACGACGTCGCCCAGGGCGAGCGCGAGTGGAAGCACCTGCTCGACGAGTTCTACGGCGACTTCAGGAAGAAGCTCGAGTCCGCCGAGGCCAGCGAGGGTGGGATGCGCGCCAACCTGCCGACCCTCACCGACATTCCGTGCAAGGAGTGTGGCCGGCCGATGATGATCCGCACCGCCTCCACCGGCGTGTTCCTCGGCTGCTCCGGCTACGCGCTGCCGCCCAAGGAGCGCTGCAAGGCCACCGTCAACCTGGTGCCGGGCGACGAGATCGCCGCCGACGACGAGGGCGAGTCCGAGTCCCGCGTGCTGCGCGGCAAGCACCGCTGCGCCAAGTGCGGCACCGCGATGGACGCCTACCTGCTCGACGAGAAGCACAAGCTGCATATCTGTGGCAACAACCCGGACTGCTCGGGCTACGAGATCGAGGAAGGCCAGTACCGCATCAAGGGCTACGAGGGGCCGAGCCTCGAGTGCGACAAGTGCGGCAGCGAGATGCAGCTCAAGACCGGCCGCTTCGGCAAGTTCTTCGGCTGTACCAACGCCAGCTGCAAGAACACCCGCAAGCTGCTCAAGAGCGGCGAGGCGGCGCCGCCGAAGATCGACCCGATCAAGATGCCGGAACTGCGCTGCGCCAAGGTCGACGACGTCTACGTGCTGCGCGACGGCGCCTCGGGGCTGTTCCTCGCCGCCAGCCAGTTCCCCAAGAACCGCGAAACCCGCGCGCCGCTGGTCAGCGAGCTGATCCCGCACAGGGAGGAACTGGATGCCAAGTACCACTACCTGCTCTCGGCGCCGCAGCAGGACCCGGACGGCCGCCCGGCGGTGATCCGCTTCAGCCGCAAGACCAAGGAGCAGTACGTGCAGAGCGAGGTGGACGGCAAGCCCAGCGGCTGGCGTGCCTTCTACGCCGACGGCAAGTGGCAGGTGGAAGACAAGCGCTGACCTCGTCGCGCTGATGTGGAGCCGGCCGGTGCGTGCAGACGCCCCGGCCGGTTTCGTTTGGCGCGGCGTATACTGGGGATTCTGTCGAGGAGTCCACCCATGGCCAACGAGCTGTATACCCGCACCAACCAGAAGATCTACTTCGCCAGCCTGGCGCTGGACGCCTGGCGCGCCGCCGAGGCGGCCCGGCCGCTGAACCTCACCACCCAGGTGCAGGCCGCCCGCGAGAGCGCGCTGTTCCACCTCTACGGTGCGGTGCTGGGGCTGTGCCACGAGATCGCCGGCTACTACCGCCTGCCGCAGGCGGGAGCCGCCCAGGTCGAGCAACTGCTCAGTCGCGAGGTGCTGGAGGCGGCGCCGAGTCCGGAACTGGCCGAGCTGGTCGAGCTGGCGCAGGAGCGGCAGAGCTGGCTGGGGCAGTTGCTGGCAGCCTGGCGCGCCCTGTTCGAGCCGCCGCGCGAGGCGAAGAAGGCCAAGGTCGATCCGGCCCTGGCGCTGATCAGTGCAGTCGATGTCGGCACCCAAGAGGAGGCTGATCTGGATCTGGCCACGCTGGTCGACTGGCAGCAGCGCATCAAGCAGCTGGCGATGCGTTTTCGCGAGGGCATGAGCGAGTGGTGAGCGCGCCGCGCCGCCTGTCGCGGCGCTAGGGTGTGACGCCCGGCACTGCTACAATGCCGGCCTTTTTTCGCGGAGCACCCCACCCATGCCGACATCCTTCCTGGAAATCGTGGAATTGCCCGATGGCCGTATCGTCCTGCGTCGCGGCGACGATGAGGAGGCGCTGGTGACCCTCGAGTTTTCCGAGGAGGCCAAGGCCTTTCTGCAGGGGCAGCACATCGAGGTGGCCAAGGCCATGTTCAATCTCGGGGTGCAGATGGCCGGCAGCATGGCTGACGGCGACTACGAGCACGAGTACGGTGAGGAGCCGCGCGTGCTGCACTGAGGCGCTGCCTCTCCCGGCGCAGCCCGCAGGGTATCCTGCGGGTCCTCTCCCGGGCCGGGTTTCAGCGGCGGATCACGCCGACACTCAGCCCTTCGATGACGAACTCCTGATCCGGCTTGTCCAGGTCGATGACGATCGGGGCGAATTCCGGGTTCTCCGCCAGCAGCTGCACGCGCTTGCCGCGGCGCTGGAAGCGCTTCACCGTCACCTCGTCGCCGATCCGTGCCACCACGATCTGCCCGTTCGTCGCCTCGCGGCAGGCGTGCACGGCGAGCAGGTCGCCGTCCAGGATGCCCACGTCCTTCATGCTCATGCCGCGCACGCGCAGCAGGAAGTCGGCGCGCGGGTGGAAGAACTCCGCACTGATCCGGCAACTGTCCTCGATGTGCTGTTCGGCGAGAATGGGCGCGCCGGCGGCGACCCGGCCGATGATCGGCAGTTCGCCCTCGCGCAGCGCCGGCTCGGCATCGGGGATGCGGATGCCGCGCGAGGCGCCGGGGATCATCTCGATGGCGCCCTTGCGCGCCAGCGCCCGCAGGTGTTCCTCGGCGGCGTTGGGCGAGCGGAAGCCCAGCTGCTGGGCAATCTCGGCGCGGGTCGGCGGATAGCCGTGCTCTTCCAGCCAGCTCTTGATGAAGGCCAGGATCTCGCCTTGGCGCGGGGTCAGTTTCTGCATGGGCCGGGCTCTGTCTTTATATCCAGTGGCTGGAAGTATATACAGGGCGGCGGTGCAGGCAAGCTGTTTGCCCCGTCTGACGCGCCTCTCTGGCGGACGAACGGGCAGCTGGCCATACTTGACAGAGTGATAGATTGAAACCAAGGTTTCAAACGGCTGTTCGGTCAATGGGAGTGGTCATGGTCCAGTCGGAGACGGTCGAGCGTATTCTCGATGCGGCTGAGCAGTTGTTTGCGGAAAGGGGCTTCGCGGAAACCTCGCTGCGGCTGATCACCAGCAAGGCCGAGGTCAACCTGGCGGCGGTGAACTATCACTTCGGCTCCAAGGAGGCGCTGATCCAGGCCGTGTTCGTGCGGTTTCTCGGCCCGCTCTGCCTGCGTCTCGAGCGCGAGCTGGATCGTCGCCAGGGGCAGGCCGCCAGCCTCGAGGAGCTGCTCGAGCTGCTGGTGGCGCAGGCGCTGGGAGTGGCCGGGAGCAGTGCCAAGCTCACCGCCTTCATGCGCCTGCTGGGCATGGCGATACGGCAGAACCAGCGCGAGCTGCACGCCTATCTCGGCGGCCTGTACGGCAAGGTGTTCCGCCGCTACCAGCAGCTGCTGCAGGATGCGGTGCCGGGCATCCCGCCGCTGGAGCTGTTCTGGCGCGCGCAGTTCATGCTGGGCGCGGCGATCTTCAGCATGGCGGGCATCCAGGCGCTGCGCGGCATCGCCCAGGCCGACTTCGGCACGGACACCTCGACCGAGCAGGTGCTGGAGCTGATGGTGCCGTTCCTGGCCGCCGGCATGCGCTCCGAGACGGTGCTGGCCGATCCGGCGCTGATCGCCGCCCGCCGGCGTCCGCGTCCCAGGACGAACAATCACGGCAACTAACCCGTGGGTGCCGGCGGCGGGTGGATCGGCTAAGCTAGCGGCCCCATGACTGCCGCCACCGCCATGCTCGATCTGCTGCACATTTCCATCGCCGACCAGTGCCTGTACGGCTTCGCCGGCGGCGCCCTGCGCCTGCGCCTGCCGGTTTCCACCGCGCTCAACGGCCCGGGCGAGCGCCAGGGCTCGGGCTGCACGCCGCGCGGCCGCCATCAGGTGCGCGCCAGGATCGGCGCCGGCCTGCCGGAGGGCGCGGTGCTGGTCGGCCGGCGCTGGACCGGCGAGATCTGGTCGCCCGCGCTGGCGGCGCAGTTTCCGCAGCGCGACTGGATCCTCACCCGCATTCTCTGGTTGAGCGGCTGCGAGCTGGGGCGCAACCGCCTCGGCGGCGTCGACACCTTCCGCCGCTACATCTACCTGCACGGCACCCCGGACAGCGAGCCGATGGGCGAGGCGCGCTCGCACGGCTGCATCCGCCTGCGCAATGTCGACCTGGTCGAGCTGTTCGAGCGGGTGCCGCCGCACTGTTCCGTGATCATCGACGAGGCACCGCAGCCGCAGTGGCGGCTGGCCGCGCTTGCCTGAGGAGTTTCCATGTCTGGTTCGCTGATGCTGGATATCGCCGGCACCTGGCTGAGCGCCGAGGACCGCCACCTGCTGCGCCAGCCCGAGGTGGGCGGCCTGATCCTGTTCGCCCGCAACATCGAGCACCCGCAGCAGGTGCGCGAGCTGTGCGCGGCCATCCGCGCCATCCGTCCCGATCTGCTGCTGGCGGTCGACCAGGAGGGCGGCCGGGTGCAGCGCCTGCGCCAGGGCTTCGTGCGCCTGCCGTCGATGCAGGCGCTGGCCGCCGCGCCGGATGCGCGGCGTCTGGCCGGGCTGTGCGGCTGGCTGATGGCCACCGAAGTGCTGGCGGTGGGGCTGGACTTCAGCTTCGCCCCGGTGCTCGATCTCGACCACGGGCGCAGCACGGTGATCGGCTCGCGCTCGTTCGGCAGCGACCCTGCGCGGGTCAGCGAGCTGGCCGCGGCCTTCATCGCCGGCATGCGCGCCGCCGGCATGGCCGCCACCGGCAAGCATTTCCCCGGCCACGGCTGGCCCGAGGCCGATTCGCACGTGGCCATCCCGCGCGACGAGCGCTCGCTGGACGAGATCCGCGCCTGCGATCTCAAGCCCTTCGTTGCCCTGGCGGGGCAGCTCGACGGCATCATGCCGGCCCACGTGATCTACCCGCAGGTCGACGCGCAGCCGGCCGGCTTCTCGCGGCGCTGGCTGCAGGACATCCTGCGCGGCGAGCTGGGCTACCGCGGGGTGATCTTCAGCGACGACCTGAGCATGGCCGGCGCCCACGTCGCCGGCGCCGCCGATGCGCGGGTGGCGGCGGCGCTGGATGCCGGTTGCGACATGGCGCTGGTGTGCAACGACCGTGGTGCCGCCGAGCTGGCGCTGACCTATCTGCAGCGGCGCGGTGTGCAGCCGGCCGTGCGTCTGGCGCGCATGCGCGCGCAGGCCTGGCCGGGCCAGGATTACCGGAGCCAGCCGCGCTGGCTCGAAGCGGCGGGCGCGCTGCGCGCCGCCGGACTGATCTGATCTTGAGGAGAACTGGATGAGCGTTGTAGCCATCATCGGCGGTACCGGACTGACCCAGCTCGAAGGGCTGACCATCCGCGAGGCCGTCAGCCTGGATACGCCGTGGGGCAAGCCGTCGGCCGAGGTGCTGCGCGGCGAGTTCGGCGGCCGCGAGGTGCTGTTCCTCGCCCGTCACGGCCATCCGCACCGCATCCCGCCGCACCAGGTCAACTACCGCGCCAACCTGTGGGCGCTGAAGGAGGGCGGCGCCGAGGCGATCCTCGCGGTCAACGCGGTGGGCGGCATCCACGCGGCCATGGGCACCGGCCACTTCTGCGTGCCGCACCAGCTGATCGACTACACCTGGGGCCGCGGCTCGACCTTCTTCGAGGGTGAGCTGGACCACGTCACCCACATCGACTTCAGTCATCCCTACGACGAGGCCCTGCGCCAGCAGCTGATCGCCGCCCTGCGCGCCGAGGGCTGTGACTTCAGCGGCCGTGGCGTGTACGCCTGCACCCAGGGGCCGCGCCTGGAGACGGTGGCGGAGATCGCCCGCCTGGAGCGCGACGGCGGCGACATCGTCGGCATGACCGGCATGCCCGAGGCGGCGCTGGCCCGCGAGCTGGAGCTGCCCTATGCCTGCCTGGCGCTGGTGGTCAACCCGGCGGCCGGCAAGTCCACCGGGATCATCACCATGGCCGAGATCGAGCAGGCGCTGGCCGACGGCATGGACAAGGTCAAGGCGGTGCTGCAGCGCGTGCTGGCCGGCTGAGCGTTCCGTCGCGGCAATGAAAAAGGGCGGCAGATCCGCGATCTGCCGCCCTTTTTGCCGTCCGGGTCCGGCTCAGAGCGGGCTGACGCGGATCAGCGCGCCCAGGCTCGGGTGGTCGAGGTAGGTCAGCTGGCCGGGGATCAGGCGCCGCGCGATCTGCAGGCGCTCGCTGCCGGCGAGGAAGCCCTCGGCGTTGAACCGGTTGACCCAGGTGGTCAGCTTCAGTTCGAGCTGGCGGCCCTGGGCGAGATCGAGCACGCCCTCGACCGGGAAGTGGCCGTCGCGCTCCTTGCCGGTGCTGAAGCGCACCGCGGCCGGGCTGCCGGTGACGTCCTGCTGCCAGGCCTGGTGCAGCAGCACCTGGTAGCCCTTGGCGGCGAGCTTCTCGGCCTCGCCGGTCAGCGCCGGGCTGCGCTGGGCGGTGGTGGGCAGGGCGGCGGCCTTGCCGGCCCAGTCTTCCGGCGCCGGCTGGCTGGCCGGCACCGCCTTTTCCGCCTGGCGGAAGACGATCAGTTCGACCTGGTACAGCGCTTCGGCGAAGGCCGCGGGGGCGATCAGCAGCAGCGAGGCCAGCAGGGGGCGGAGCAGTCGGAGCATGGGCATTTCCTTCAGGCAGCGGACGGGGTCAGGCGCTCGAACAGCGCCTCCAGGGTGTTGAAGCGTTGTTCCGGGCGCTCCATCGGCACCACGAACTTGAACAGGGTGGCGCCCTCGAACTTGTAGCGGGTCGGCTGGCCCTGGATCAGCTTGATCAGCGTCAGCGGGTCGACCGGGGTATGCGCGGCGAACTCGATGCGCCCGCCCTGCGGGCCGGCCTCGACCTTCCTGATGCCGAGCTGCTCGGCCCTGAGCTTGAGCAGGGTCAGGCGCATCAGGTGCTTGGTCGGCTCCGGCAGCAGGCCGAAGCGGTCGATCATCTCCACCTGCAGCTCGTTCAGCGCATTCTCGTCGGTGCACGAGGCGATGCGCTTGTAGAGGATCAGGCGGGCGTTGACGTCGGGCAGGTAGTCCTCGGGGATCAGTGCCGGCAGGCGCAGGTTGACCTCGGGGCCGCCGCCCAGCGGCTGCTCGAGGTTGGGCTGCTCGCCCTTGCGGATCGCCTTGACCGCGCGCTCGAGCATCTCCATGTACAGGGTGAAGCCGACCGCCTGGATCTGCCCGCTCTGGCCCTCGCCGAGCAGCTCGCCGGCGCCGCGGATCTCCAGGTCGTGGGTGGCTAGCACGAAGCCGGCGCCGAGGTCCTGGGCGCCGGCGATGGCCTCCAGGCGCTTCTGCGCGTCCTCGGTCATCTGCTGGCGCGACGGGGTGAGCAGGTAGGCGTAGGCCTGGTGGTGGCTGCGGCCGACCCGCCCGCGCAGCTGGTGCAGCTGGGCCAGGCCGAACTTGTCGGCGCGCTCGATGATGATGGTGTTGGCGCTGGGCACGTCGATGCCGGTCTCGATGATGGTCGAGGCCACCAGCACGTTGAAGCGCTTGTGGTAGAAGTCGCTCATCACCTGCTCCAGCTCGCGCTCGCGCATCTGGCCGTGGCCGATGCCGATGCGCGCCTCGGGCACCAGCTCGGCCAGCTCGGCGGCGCACTTCTCGATGCTCGACACCTCGTTGTGCAGGTAGTAGACCTGGCCGCCGCGCAGCAGCTCGCGCAGCAGCGCCTCCTTGATGGTCGGCTTGTTCTGCTCCATGACGAAGGTGCGCACCGACAGGCGGCGCGCCGGCGGGGTGGCGATGATCGACAGGTCGCGCATGCCCGACACTGCCATGTTCAGGGTGCGCGGGATCGGCGTGGCGGTCAGGGTGAGGACGTCCACCTCGCTGCGCAGGGCCTTGAACTGCTCCTTCTGGCGCACGCCGAAGCGGTGCTCCTCGTCGATGATGACCAGGCCGAGATCCTTGAACTTCACGTCGTCCTGCAGCAGCTTGTGGGTGCCGATGACGATGTCGACCTTGCCCTCGGCGAGCAGCTGCTCGGCCTCGCGCACTTCCCTGGCCGACTTGAAGCGGCTCATCACCTCGACCTTCACCGGCCAGTCGGCGAAGCGGTCGCGGAAGCTGTTGTAGTGCTGCTGGGCGAGCAGTGTGGTGGGCACCAGCACCGCCACCTGTTTCCCACTATGGACAGCGATGAAGGCGGCGCGCATGGCCACCTCGGTCTTGCCGAAGCCGACGTCGCCGCACACCAGGCGGTCCATCGGCTTGGCGCTGAGCATGTCGGCGCGCACCGCCTCGATGGCGGCCTGCTGGTCCGGAGTCTCCTCGAACGGGAAACCGGCGCTGAAGGTCTCGTAGTCGGCGTGCGGGTCGCTGAAGGCGAAGCCCTGGCGGGCGGCGCGGCGGGCGTAGACGTCGAGCAGCTCGGCGGCGACGTCGCGCACCTGCTCGGCGGCCTTGCGCTTGGCCCTCTGCCAGGTTTCCGAGCCGAGGCGGTGCAGCGGCGCCAGGGCGTCGTCGCTGCCGGTGTAGCGGGCGATCAGGTCGAGGCTGGCCACCGGCACGTAGAGCTTGGCCTCCTCGGCGTACTCGAGCATGAGGAACTCGGCCGGCTGGCCCTCCACCTCGAGGGTGACCAGGCCGCGGTAGCGGCCGACGCCGTGGTCGATGTGCACCACCGGCGCGCCTTCGCGCAGCTCGGTGAGGTGCTTGATCACGTTGTCGCCGCCGCCCTGGCCCCGGTCGCGGCGGCGGCGCTGCATCACCCGGTGGCCGAACAGCGGGCTTTCCGGGATCAGCGCCAGCTCGTCGAGCAGCAGGCCCTCGTCGAGCGGGGCGATGGTGATCGCCAGACGCTCGCCGTCGGCGGCGAAGGCAGCCCAGCCGTCGACTTCCCTGGGCTTGAGCTTGAGGCGGGCGAGCAGCTCCAGCAGCGCCTCGCGGCGTCCGGCCGATTCGGCGCAGAACAGCACCCGTCCCGGGTACTCCTCGATGAAGCGGCGCAGCGCGGCCAGCGGCTCGCCGGCCTTGGCCTGGATCGCCAGGTCGGGCAGGGCGCGCGCATTGAAGCGCTCGCGGCCGACGCCTGGCTCGAGGTCGCGCTGGTCGGCGACGATGCGCGGCCAGTCCTTGAGACGGGCGAAGCAGTCCTCCACCGGCAGAAACAGCTCGGCCGGCGGCAGCAGCGGCCGCTCGGGGTCGACGCGGCGATCCTCGTAGCGGCTGCGCACCTCGCTCCAGAACTGCTCGGCGGCGTGCTCGATGCCGGGCAGCGAGAACACCTGGGTGTCGGCCGGCAGGTAGTCGAACAGGGTGGCGGTCGCCTCGAAGAACAGCGGCAGGTAGTACTCGATGCCGGCCGGCACCAGGCCGCTGGACAGGTCCTGGTACAGCGGGCAGCGCCGGTAGTCGACGTCGAAGCGCTCGCGGAAGCGCGCGCGGAAGTCGGCCACCGCCTTCTTCTCCAGCGGGAACTCGCGCGCCGGCAGCAGGCGGATCGAGTCGACCTTGTCCACCGAGCGCTGGCTCTCGGGGTCGAAGGTGCGCAGGGTCTCGATCTCGTCGTCGAACAGGTCGATGCGGTAGGGCAGTTCGCTGCCCATCGGGTAGAGGTCGATCAGCGCGCCGCGCACGGCGAACTCGCCGTGCTCGTAGACGGTGTCCACGCAGCGGTAGCCGGCCGCCTCCAGGCGCGCGCGCATGTCGTCGACGTCGAGGCGCTGGCCGACGTCCAGCACCAGGCTGGAGCCGAGCAGGAAGCGCGGCGGCGCCAGGCGGTGCAGGGCGGTGGCGATCGGTACCACCAGCACGCCGTGCTTCAGTTCCGGCAGGCGGTAGAGGGTGGCGATGCGCTGGGAGATGATGTCCTGGTGCGGCGAGAACACGTCGTAGGCCAGGGTTTCCCAGTCGGGGAAGTGCAGCACCGGCAGGTCGGGGGCGAAGAAGCGCAGCTCCTCCTGCAGGCGCTCGGCGCTCTGGCTGCCTTCGGTCAGCAGCAGGGTGAAGCGCTGGCTGCGGCTGGCGGCCTCGGCGATGGCCAGGCTCTGGGCGGCGCCGGGCAGGTTGCCCCAGTGTTGTTTGCCGGCGGCGGCCGGCAGGCTCGGAAGACGCAGTACGGTCACGGGCGGCTCTGGATGGCGACAAAGTCCGGATTGTAGCGGGGCCTCGCGCCGACTGTCAGTGCCGCGCGCGGCACGTTGCCCGAAAGCGCTGGCGCCGTCATAATGTAGCCCTTTTTTGTTATCCCCTACATGTGGAAGGTACCGCCCGTGACCCAGAAGACCGACCAGTGCCTTGGTGAGTGGATTGATCGCGAGGCCCTCGCAGAGGCCATGATTCCGCTGATCGGCCAGCTCTACCGCAACAACAATGTGGTGACTTCGATCTACGGCCGCGGCCTGATCAACCGTTCGGTAATCGGCATCCTCAAGGCGCACCGCTTCGCCCGCCAGATCGACGACGCCGAGCTGTCGGTCCATGACACCTTCCCGATCCTGCAGGCCCTGGGTCAGCTGGAGCTGGGCGCCGCCTCCGTCGACCTGGGTCGCCTGGCGGTCAAGTTCAAGCACGAAGGCAACGGCCGCAGCGCCGAGCAGTTCGTGCGCGAGGAGCTGGCCGAAGTGGTCGGCAAGCAGGGCAGCGAGCAGCGCGAAGGCACCGACGTGGTGCTGTACGGCTTCGGTCGCATCGGTCGCCTGCTGGCGCGCATCATGATCGAGAAGACCGGCGGCGGCGACGGCCTGCGCCTGCGTGCCATCGTCGTGCGCAAGGGTGCCGCCAACGACCTGGTCAAGCGTGCCAGCCTGCTGCGTCGCGACTCGGTGCACGGTCCGTTCAACGGCACCATCACCATCGACGAGGAGAACAACACCATCCTCGCCAATGGCAACCTGATCCAGGTGATCTACTCCAACGACCCGACCACCGTCGACTACACCGCCTACGGCATCAACAACGCCATCGTCGTCGACAACACCGGCAAGTGGCGTGACGCCGAGGGTCTGGGCCAGCACCTGAAGTGCCCGGGCGCCGCCCGCGTGATCCTGACCGCGCCGGGCAAGGGCGAGATCAAGAACATCGTCCATGGCATCAACCATGGCCTGATCGGCGCCGACGACAAGATACTGTCCGCCGCCTCCTGCACCACCAACGCCATCGTGCCGGTGCTGAAGGCCGTCTACGACAAGTTCGGCATCGCCCATGGTCACGTGGAGACCGTGCACTCCTACACCAACGACCAGAACCTGATCGACAACTTCCACAAGGGCGATCGCCGCGGCCGCAGTGCACCGCTGAACATGGTGATCACCGAGACCGGCGCCGCCACCGCTGCCGCCAAGGCCCTGCCGGTGCTCAAGGGCAAGCTGACCGGCAACGCCATCCGCGTGCCGACGCCGAACGTCTCCATGGCCATTCTCAACCTGACCCTGGAGAAGGCCACCAGCCGCGAGGAGATCAACGAGTACCTGCGCCACATGGCGCTGCACTCGGAGCTGCACAAGCAGATCGACTTCACCAACTCGCCGGAAGTGGTGTCCACCGACTTCGTCGGTTCCCGCCATGCCGGCATCGTCGACGCCGAAGCCACCATCTGCAACGACAACCGCGTCGTGCTCTACGTGTGGTACGACAACGAGTTCGGCTACAGCTGCCAGGTGGTGCGCGTGCTGGAGGACATGGCCGGGGTCAACCCGCCGTCCTTCCCGCGCTGATCCGCGCTGCTGCGGTCTGAAAAACGGGAGCCTCGGCTCCCGTTTTTCTTTTCCGGACAGACACTTGTGAGGGGCTCTTGTATCTGCTTGTTACTGTTTGCCCCAATTAAACGGCGGCTTCGGTGGCCAGCGGGTGAGGGGGTCCTTATAATCGTTCGGATTTTTGCACGGGGTATTTCCGGTTCGACGTCGATGATGGCTGGCAGAGGGGGCAGTCGTCGCTGGCTCATGTCGTGCCGGTAACCCTATTCGTTTCATACACAGTGATTGGGCAATACGTATGATAAAAATCAAACGTGGTCTGGACCTGCCCATCACCGGCGCACCCGCGCAACGCATCGAGGCCGCCCGGCCCGTGCGCAGCGTGGCGCTCGTTGGCTTCGACTATCACGGGATGAAGCCCACGATGCAGGTGCAGGTCGGTGATCGAGTCAAACTCGGCCAGGTCCTGTTCTCCGACAAGAAGACCCCCGGGGTGAACTACACCGCGCCAGCCGCCGGTGTGGTGAGCGCCATCCACCGCGGCGAGCAGCGCGTGCTGCAGTCCGTGGTCATCGACGTGGATGGCGACGAGCAGCTTACTTTCGCCAGCTACCCGGCCGGCCAACTGGCCAGCCTCGACGCGGCCCAAGTGCGTGACAACCTGCAGGCCTCCGGCCTGTGGACCGCCCTGCGCAGCCGCCCGTACAGCAAGGTGCCGGCGGTCGACGCCGTGCCCAGCTCGATCTTCGTCAGCGCCATCGATACCAATCCGCTGGCCGCCGATCCGGCGGTGATCATCGGCGAACATGCGGCGGACTTCGAGAGCGGCCTCAAGGTGCTGGCGCGCCTGGCCAAGGTGTTCCTGTGCAAGGCCGAAGGCGTCAGCCTGGCCGGCGAGGGCACTGCCGGGGTGACCACCGAGAGCTTCGCCGGGCCGCATCCGGCCGGCCTGCCCGGCACCCACATCCACTTCCTCGATCCGGTCAGCGCGACCAAGAGCGTGTGGACCATCAACTACCAGGACGTCATCGCCGTCGGCAAGCTGTTCACCAGCGGCCGGCTGTGGGTCGAGCGCGTGGTCGCCCTGGCCGGTCCGGTGGTGGACAAGCCGCGCCTGGTGTGCACCCGCCTGGGCGCCAGCCTGCAGGAGCTGACTGCCGGCGAGCTGCAGTCCGGCCACAACCGGGTGATTTCCGGCTCGGTGTTCGGTGGCCGCACTTCGCGCGGCGCCTGCGCCTACCTCGGTCGCTACCATCTGCAGGTGTCCTGCCTGCGCGAGGGCAACGACCGCGAGATGCTGCACTACCTGCGCGCCGGGGTGAACAAGCACTCGGTGCTCAACGTGTTCGTCTCCAAGCTGATGGGCGACAGGAAGTTCCCGTTCAGCACCACCACCAACGGCAGCCCGCGCGCCATGGTGCCGGTGGGCAACTACGAGGAAGTGATGCCGCTGGACATCCTCGCCACCCAGCTGCTGCGCTACCTGATCGTCGGTGACACCGAGATGGCGCAGAAGCTCGGCTGCCTGGAGCTGGACGAGGAAGACCTGGCGCTGTGCAGCTACGTCTGCGCCGGCAAGTACGAATACGGCCCGATCCTGCGGGATAACCTGAATCGCATCGAGAAGGAGGGTTGACCATGGGAATGCGTGATTTCCTCGACAAGATCGAGCACAACTTCGAGAAGGGCGGCAAGTACGAGAAGTGGTACGCCCTCTACGAGGCCGTGGACACCTTCTTCTATCGCCCCGGCAGCGTGACCAAGACCACCGCCCACGTGCGCGACGGCATCGACCTCAAGCGCATGATGATCACCGTCTGGCTGTGCACCTTCCCGGCGATGTTCTTCGGCATGTGGAACGTCGGCCACCAGGCCAACCTGGTCTTCGCCCAGAGCCCCGAGCTGCTGGCGGCGCAGGATGGCTGGCGCTTCAGCCTGATCGGCGCGCTGGCCGGCTTCGACCCGGGCAGCCTGTGGGACTGCTTCATCCAGGGCGCGGCCTGGTTCCTGCCGATCTACCTGGTGACTTTCATCGTCGGCGGCTTCTGGGAAGTGCTGTTCGCTTCCATCCGTCGCCACGAGGTCAACGAAGGCTTCTTCGTCACCTCGGTGCTGTTCGCCCTGATCCTGCCGCCGACCATCCCGCTGTGGCAGGTCGCGCTGGGCATCAGCTTCGGCGTGGTGATCGGCAAGGAAGTGTTCGGCGGCACCGGCAAGAACTTCCTCAACCCGGCCCTGGTCGGCCGCGCCTTCCTGTTCTTCGCCTACCCGGCGCAGATCTCCGGCGACGGCGTGTGGACCGCGGTGGACGGCTTCGCCGGCGCCACCAGCCTGAGCCTGGCCGCCGCCGGCGGCGTCGAGGCGATCGCTAGCCAGGGCATCACCTGGATGGATGCCTTCCTCGGCTTCGAGCACGGCTCGATCGGCGAGACCAGCACCCTGGCCATCCTGCTCGGCGGCGCGGTGCTGCTGCTGACCAAGATCGCCGCCTGGCGCATCGTCGCCGGCGTGATGCTCGGCATGATCGCCACCAGCACCCTGTTCAACGTCATCGGCTCGGACACCAACCCGCTGTTCGCCATGCCCTGGTACTGGCACCTGGTGGTCGGCGGCTTCGCCTTCGCCATGGTGTTCATGGCCACCGACCCGGTCTCGGCGTCGATGACCAACACCGGCAAGTGGCTGTTCGGCGCGCTGATCGGCCTGATGGTGGTGCTGATCCGCGTGGTCAACCCGGCCTTCCCGGAAGGCATGATGCTGGCGATCCTGTTCGCCAACCTGTTTGCACCGCTGATCGACCACTTCGTCGTTCAGGCCAATATCAAGCGGAGGCTGGCACGCAATGTCTAGTCAAAAGGAATCCACCGTCCGCACCCTCATGGTGGCGCTGGTGGTCTGCCTGGTGTGCTCGGTGTTCGTCGCCGGCGCGGCCGTGGCACTGAAACCGACCCAGGTCGAGAACCGCCAGCTGGACAAGCAGCGCAGCATCCTGGCCATCGCCGGCCTGGGTGAGGCCGAGATGTCCGGCAAGCAGGTCAAGCAGCTGTTCGCCGAGCGCATCCGCGCCCGCGTGGTCGATCTGCAGACCGGCAAGTTCAGCGACGCCCAGGATGCGGCGACCTTCGATCCGCTCAAGGCGGCCAAGGATCCGAAGCTGTCCGACGCCCTCAGCGGCGCCCAGGACATCGCCTCGATCAAGCGCCGCGAGCGCTTCACCACCGTCTACCTGGTGGAGGCCGACGGCAAGCTGGAAACCCTGATCCTGCCGGTGCGCGGCTACGGCCTGTGGTCGACCCTGCACGGCTTCATGGCGGTCAAGGGCGACCTCAACACAGTGGCCGGCTTCGGCTTCTACCAGCACGCCGAGACCCCGGGTCTGGGCGGCGAGGTGGACAACCCGAAATGGAAGGCGCTGTGGCGGGGCAAGACCCTGTTCGACGAGCAGGGCCAGCCGAACATCGCCATCATCAAGGGCGGTGTCGATCCGCAGAGTCCGCAGGCCGGTCATCAGGTGGACGGCCTGGCAGGCGCGACCCTGACCAGCAAGGGCGTGCACAACCTGCTGCAGTTCTGGCTGGGCCGGGACGGCTTCGGTCCCTTCATTGCTAACCTGCGTGCCGGGGAGGCCTGATCATGTCCAAACCCACAATCAAGGAAGTCCTGCTCAACCCCATCGTCCACAACAACCCGATCGGTCTGCAGATCCTCGGCATCTGTTCGGCGCTGGCGGTGACCTCCAACCTGAAGACCGCGCTGGTGATGTCGATCGCCCTGACCCTGGTGACCGGCTTCTCCAACCTGTTCATCTCGCTGGTGCGCAGCCAGATCCCCAGCTCGATCCGCATGATCGTGCAGATGGTGATCATCGCCTCGCTGGTGATCGTGGTCGACCAGGTGCTCAAGGCCTATGCCTTCAGCCTGGCCAAGCAGTTGTCGGTGTTCGTCGGCCTGATCATCACCAACTGCATCGTGATGGGCCGCGCCGAAGCCTTCGCCATGGCCAACCCGCCGGTGCTGTCGTTCTTCGACGGCATCGGCAACGGCCTGGGCTACAGCGCCATGCTGATCATCCTCGGCGTGGTCCGCGAGCTGTTCGGCTCCGGCAAGCTGCTCGGCTTCGAGATCATCCCGGTGATCAACGACGGCGGCTGGTACCAGCCCAACGGCCTGCTGCTGCTGCCGCCCTCGGCGTTCTTCCTGATCGGCCTGATCATCTGGGGCCTGCGCACCTGGAAGACCGCCCAGGTCGAGAGGCCCAGCTACAAGATGGCTCCGCACGTTAGCAAGGAGGCCTACTGATGGAACACTACATCAGCCTGTTCGTGAAGGCCGTGTTCGTGGAGAACATGGCGCTGGCCTTCTTCCTCGGCATGTGTACCTTCATTGCCATTTCCAAGAAGGTGGAGACGGCGATCGGCCTCGGCATCGCCGTGGTGGTGGTGCAGACCATCACCGTGCCGGCCAACAACCTGCTGTACACCTACCTGCTCAAGGAAGGGGCGCTGGCCTGGGCCGGCCTGCCGGACGTCGATCTCAGCTTCCTCGGCCTGCTCAGCTACATCGGCGTGATCGCCGCCATCGTGCAGATCCTCGAGATGCTGCTGGACAAGTACGTGCCCTCGCTCTACAACGCGCTGGGCGTGTTCCTGCCGCTGATCACGGTGAACTGCGCGATCATGGCCGGCTCGCTGTTCATGGTCGAGCGTGACTACAACCTCTCGGAAAGCGTGGTCTACGGCCTGGGCTCGGGCTTCTCCTGGGCACTGGCGATCGCCGTGCTCGCCGGCGTGCGCGAGAAGCTCAAGTACAGCGACGTGCCCGCCGGCCTGCAGGGGCTGGGCATCACCTTCATCACCATCGGCCTGATGTCGCTGGGCTTCATGTCGTTCTCCGGCGTGCAGCTCTAAGGAAGGGAAGAACAGATGAACTATGAAATCTTCCTCGCCATCGGCATGTTCACCGCCATCGTGCTGGCGCTGGTGGTCATCATCCTGATGGCCCGCGCCAAGCTGGTGTCCAGCGGCGACGTGAACATTCTCATCAACGGCGAGCGCACCATCACCGTACCGGCCGGCGGCAAGCTGCTGCAGACCCTGGCCGCCAACAACATCTTCCTGTCCTCCGCCTGCGGCGGCGGCGGCACCTGCGCCCAGTGCAAGTGCATCGTCGAGTCGGGCGGCGGCGAGATGCTGCCGACCGAGGAGTCGCACTTCACCAAGCGCGAGGCCAAGGCCGGCTGGCGCCTGTCCTGCCAGACCCCGGTCAAGCAGGACATGCACATCGAGGTGCCGGAAGAAGTCTTCGGCGTGAAGAAGTGGGAATGCACGGTGGAGTCCAACCCCAACGTGGCCACCTTCATCAAGGAGCTGACCCTGCGCCTGCCGGACGGCGAGAGCGTGGACTTCCGCGCCGGCGGCTACGTACAGCTGGAGTGCCCGCCGCACGTGGTCAACTACAAGGACTTCGACATCCAGCCCGAGTACCGCGGCGACTGGGACAAGTTCAACATGTGGCGTTTCGTGTCGAAGGTGGACGAGCCGACCATTCGCGCCTACTCCATGGCGAACTACCCGGAAGAGAAGGGCATCGTCAAGTTCAACATCCGCATCGCCTCGCCGCCGCCGGGCAAGGACGACATCCCGCCGGGCAAGATGTCCTCCTACGTGTTCAACCTCAAGCCGGG
Source organism: Pseudomonas sp. AN-1 (assembly GCF_034057115.1). Taxonomy (NCBI): domain Bacteria; kingdom Pseudomonadati; phylum Pseudomonadota; class Gammaproteobacteria; order Pseudomonadales; family Pseudomonadaceae; genus Pseudomonas; species Pseudomonas sp. AN-1. The sequence goes on from NZ_CP139195.1 coordinate 206,864, forward strand.
CGACAAGATCACCGTGTACGGACCCTTCGGCGAGTTCTTCGCCAAGGACACCGACAACGAGATGGTGTTCATCGGTGGCGGCGCCGGCATGGCGCCGATGCGCTCGCACATCTTCGACCAGCTCAAGCGCCTGAAGTCCACGCGCAAGATGAGCTTCTGGTACGGCGCTCGCTCGATGCGCGAGGCGTTCTACGTCGAGGAGTACGACCAGCTGCAGGCCGAGAACCCGAACTTCCAGTGGCACCTGGCGCTGTCCGACCCGCAGCCCGAGGACAACTGGACCGGCCTGACCGGCTTCATCCACAACGTGCTCTACGAGAACTACCTGAAGGACCATCCGGCGCCCGAGGACTGCGAGTTCTACATGTGCGGTCCGCCGATGATGAACGCCGCGGTGATCAAGATGCTGCTCGACCTGGGCGTGGAGCGGGAGAACATCCTGCTCGACGACTTCGGCGGCTAGTGTCGATGTCGCTAGTGCGTCTCCTGCAGCCCGTCATCGCTGTCGCCTGTGCGGCAGCGCTGGCGGGCTGCCAGTTTTCCGATCCGCTGGAGTCGTTCGGCGGGCCGACCATGGGCAGCACCTATTCGGTCAAGTACGTGCGCGGCGACGGCGTCGCCGATGCGCAGGCCCTGCAGGCCGGGGTCGAGGCGATCCTCGCCGAGGTCGACCAGCAGATGTCCACCTACCGCGACGACTCGCTGATCGAGCAGTTCAACCGCGCGCCGGCCGGCACCTGCCAGGCCATGCCGGCAGACGTGCTGGAGCTGGTGCGCCTGGGCGAGGGCCTGTCGCTGCAGAGCGACGGCGCCTTCGACCTGACCATCGAGCCGCTGCTCAACCTGTGGGGCTTCGGGCCCCAGTCGCGCGGCGAGCAGGTGCCCAGTGCCGAGGCCATCGCCGAGGCGCGCCAGCGCGTCGGCCACCAGCACCTGCGCATCGACGGCGAGCAGCTGTGCAAGGACGCCAAGGTCCAGGTGGACTTCAACAGCGTCGCCGCCGGCCACGCGGTGGACCGCATCGCCGCCTGGCTGGAGCAGCAGGGCGTGGCCAGCTACCTGGTGGAGGCCACCGGCGAGCTCAAGGCGCGCGGGCGCAAGCCGGACGGCACGCCCTGGCGCATCGCCATCGAGGCGCCGCGCGACGACCAGCGGGTGGCACAGAAGGTGCTGGCCCTGGATGGCTACGGCGTGTCGACCTCGGGTGACTATCGCAACTACTTCGAGGAAAATGGCCGGCGCTACTCGCACACCCTCGACCCGCGCAGCGGTGCGCCGATCACCCACCGCCTGGCGGCGGTGACCGTGCTGCATCCCAAGGCCCTGCTGGCCGACGGCCTGTCCACCCTGCTGATGGTGCTCGGTCCGGAAGAGGGCGTACGCTGGGCGGAGCGGCAGGGCATCGCGGCCTTCTTCGTGACCCGCGAGGACGAAGGCTACGTGACCCACGCAACCAAGGCTTTTGACGCGCTGACGGCAGCGCAAGGGGAACGACCATGACCTGGTTACTGGTTTTTGCGCTCATGCTGCTGGTGGTGTTCGGCATGGCGATCGGCGTGATCATGGGCCGCAAGCCCATCGCCGGCTCCTGCGGCGGCATCGCCAACCTCGGCATCGAGAAGGACGAGTGCCCGATCTGCGGCGGCGATACCCAGAAATGCGAGGAAGCCAACAGCGAGGGTGACGGCAAGCCGGGCGCGGCCCAGGCTTACGACGCGACCCGCAGCAGATGACCCCGACGGGGCAGTGACGACACTGCCCCTTTTTTATTTCCCGCCCGCCAGCGGGCCGGCCTCAGGACCGGGCTCGCGCGGCGGCGGATGTGAGGCCCGCCCGAGGCGGGCTGCAGTTTGTCCCTGAAGGAGTAGTCGATGGCTGTCTACAACTATGACGTGGTGGTGCTGGGCTCGGGCCCGGCGGGCGAGGGCGCGGCGATGAGCGCCGCCAAGAACGGACGCAAGGTGGCGGTGGTGGATAGCCGCAAGCTGGTCGGTGGCAACTGCACCCACCTCGGCACCATTCCCTCCAAGGCCCTGCGTCACTCGGTGCGGCAGATCCTGCAGTTCAACACCAACCCGATGTTCCGCCAGATCGGCGAGCCGCGCTGGTTCTCCTTCCCCGACGTGCTGAAGAGCGCCGAGCTGGTCATCGACAAGCAGGTCGCCTCGCGCACCGGCTACTACGCGCGCAACCGCGTGGACGTGTTCACCGGCACCGCCAGCTTCGCCGATGCCAACACCATCGACGTGGTGACCCACAACGGCGTGGTGGAGAAGCTGGTCACCAAGCAGGTGGTGGTCGCCACCGGCTCGCGCCCCTACCGTCCGGCCGACGTCGACTTCAGTCACCCGCGCATCTACGACAGCGACACCATCCTCACCCTCAGCCACACTCCGCGGCGGATGATCATCTACGGAGCCGGAGTGATCGGCTGCGAGTACGCGTCGATCTTCAGCGGCTTGGGCGTGCTGGTCGACCTGATCGACAACCGCGACCAGTTGCTCAGCTTCCTCGACGACGAGATCTCCGATGCGCTGAGCTACCACCTGCGCAACAACAACGTGCTGATCCGCCACAACGAGGAGTACGAGCGCATCGAGGGCCTCGACCACGGCGTGGTGCTGCATCTGAAGTCCGGCAAGAAGATCAAGGCCGACGCCCTGCTGTGGTGCAACGGTCGCACCGGCAATACCGACAAGCTGGCCCTGGAAAACGTCGGCATCGAGGCCAACAGCCGCGGGCAGATCGCCGTCGACCAGCACTACCGCACCAGCGTGGCGAACATCTACGCCGCCGGCGACGTGATCGGCTGGCCGAGCCTGGCCAGCGCCGCCTACGACCAGGGCCGTTCGGCGGCCGGCAGCATCGTCGAGGACGACAGCTGGCACTTCATCAATGACGTGCCGACCGGCATCTACACCATCCCGGAGATCAGCTCGATCGGCAAGAACGAGCAGGAGCTGACCAAGGAGAAGATTCCCTACGAGGTGGGCAAGGCCTTCTTCAAGTCGATGGCGCGTGCGCAGATCTCCAACGAGCGCGTGGGCATGCTGAAGATCCTGTTCCATCGCGAGACCCTGCAGATCCTCGGCGTGCACTGCTTCGGCTACCAGGCCTCGGAGATCGTCCACATCGGTCAGGCGATCATGAACCAGAAGGGCGAGGCGAACACCATCAAGTACTTCATCAACACCACCTTCAACTACCCGACCATGGCCGAAGCCTATCGGGTGGCGGCGTTCGACGGCCTCAACCGGCTTTTTTGAGCGGCTCCGACCGGTGGCCTGAGCCGGTCGGAGACTGGCCGCTCAGCGATTCCCGAGGGTGGCGCTGGCCAAACCGGGAAAGTCTGTGATCAGGCTGTCCACGCCGAAGTCGGCGAGCCGGCGCATCAGCGCCGGCTCGTTGACCGTCCACACCGACACGTGCAGCCCCTGTTGCTGCGCCTTGCGCAACCGCTCGGGGCTGCACAGCGTCCAGTTCAGCGCCAGCAGGCCGCAGCCGTAGCGCTGCGCGACCTTCAGCGGATCCAGCCAGGCGTACTCGGCGACCAGGCCGCGGGCCAACTGCGGGGCCAGTTCCTGCAGGGCGCGCAGCACGGTGCGCGAGCTGCTGGTCACGGTGACCCGGTGGCCGAGGCCGAGCTCGCGGGTCAGTGCGGCGATCGCCTCCACGGTGCGTGCCGCACGCTCGCGCGAGGCGCTCTTGACCTCCAGCTGCCAGTGCTCGAAGTCGCAATGGGTGAACAGCGTGCGCAGGCGCGGGATCGGGCAGGGCTGCGGCCAGGCCGGACCGCCGACGCGGGCGTCCATGCGCTCCAGTTCGGCGGCGCTGTGCGCTGCCACCTTGCCGCGCTGGCCGGTGGTGCGCCTGAGCGTCGGGTCATGGATCACCATCAGTTCGCCATCGGCGGACAGGTGCAGGTCCAGCTCGCAGCGGGTCACGCCCTGCTCGAGGCAGCGCTGGAAGCTGGCGAGGGTGTTTTCCGGGGCTTCGCCCCGCGCGCCGCGATGGCCGTAGATGAGGGTCACGACTGCTCCTTGCGCAATCAGGCTGATGCAGCCTTCTAGCATGCCGCCGCCGCTTTGGGGAGAGGTCGGGGTCGCCGTCGGTGCGTGGCGACCGGCGTTGCGGTAGACTGCCGCCCGTCCGGCGAACTGCCGGCCGCCGGTGTGGTCTGTAGCGAGTTCCCGCCGCCGGCGTGACAAACGGACGTCTTCCCTTCGCCCGCAAGGCAACCCGAGCATGTTCAGACCCTTACCCGTATTCATCGGCATGCGCTACACGCGTGCCAAGCGCCGCAACCACTTCATCTCGTTCATTTCCCTGACCTCGATGGTCGGCCTCGCCCTCGGCGTGCTGGTGATGATCCTAGTGCTGTCGGTGATGAACGGCTTCGACCGCGAGCTGCGCACGCGCATCCTCGGCATGGTGCCGCACGCCACCATCAGTAGCTACCAGCCGATCGACGACTGGCAGACGCTGGCCGCCAGGGTGGCCAAGCACCCCGAGGTGGTGGCGGTGGCACCGTTCAGCCAGTTGCAGGGCATGCTCACCCACAGCGGCGGGACACAGCCGGTACTGGTCAACGCCGTGCTGCCGGAGGCCGAGAAGAACGTCTCGATCATCGACCAGCACATGGTGCAGGGCAGCCTGGAGGCTCTGAAGAGCGGCGAGTTCGGCATTGTCATCGGCGAGATCACCGCGCGGCGTTTCCGCGTCAATGTCGGCGACAAGCTGACCTTCATCCTGCCCGAGGCCTCGGTGACCCCGGCCGGGGTGTTCCCGCGGCTCAAGCGCTTCACCGTGGTCGGCGTGTTCAAGGTCGGCGCCGAGCTGGACAGCTCGCTGGCGCTGATCCACATCGGCGATGCCGCGCGCCTGTCGCGCTGGCAGGAAAACCAGGTGGAGGGTGTGCGCCTGAAGCTCAAGGATCTGTTCAAGGCGCCGCAGGTGGCCTGGGAGATCGCCACCGGCTTCAGCGAAGGCGACTACGTCGCCCGCGACTGGACGCGCAGCCACGGCAGCCTGTTCCAGGCGATCCAGATGGAGAAGACCATGATCGCCCTGTTGCTGCTGCTGATCGTCGCGGTGGCCGCGTTCAACATCATCTCCACCCTGGTCATGGTGGTGACCGACAAGAAGGCCGACATCGCTATCCTGCGCACCCTGGGCATGACCCCGCGGCAGATCATGCTGGTGTTCATGGTCCAGGGTTCGGTGATCGGCGTGGTCGGCACCCTGATCGGCGGCGTGCTCGGCGTGATCGCCGCGCTCAACGTCACCCAGTGGGTGGCGGCGCTGGAGAACCTGCTGGGGCGCAAGTTCCTCAGTTCGGACGTGTATTTCATCAACTACCTGCCGTCGCAGCTGCGCGTGGAGGATGTGGTGCTGATCTGCTCGGCCGCGCTGCTGATGAGTTTCTTTGCCACCCTGTACCCGGCCTGGCGCGCGGCGCGCACCCAGCCGGCGGAGGCCCTGCGCTATGAGTAACGACAAGGCGGTGCTGCTGTGCCGCAACCTCGGCAAGTGCTACGAGGAGGGTCCGCAGTCGGTGGAGGTGCTCAAGGGCGTCGAGCTGGCGCTGCAGCCCGGCGAGCGGGTGGCCATCGTCGGCAGCTCCGGCTCGGGCAAGACCACCCTGCTCAACCTGCTCGGCGGCCTCGATACTCCCAGCGAGGGCAGCGTCTGGCTGGCCGGCGAGGAGCTGTCGGCGCTCAACGAGAAGGCCCGCGGCCTGCTGCGCAATCGCGCCATGGGCTTCGTCTACCAGTTCCACCACCTGCTGCCGGAGTTCAATGCGCTGGAGAACGTGTGCATGCCGCTGCTGATCGGACGCATGCCGATCGGCGAGGCGCGCCAGCGGGCCACGGCGCTGCTGGAGCGGGTCGGGCTGGGGCATCGTCTGGGCCACAAGCCGGCCGAGCTTTCCGGCGGCGAGCGCCAGCGCGTGGCCATCGCCCGCGCGCTGGTCAACCGGCCGGCGCTGGTGCTGCTCGACGAGCCCACCGGCAACCTCGACCAGCACACCGCGCGCGGCATCCAGGAGCTGATGCAGGAGCTGAGCACGTCGCTGCACACCGCCTTCCTGGTGGTGACCCACGACATCGCCCTGGCGCGGCAGATGGACCGCGTGCTGCGCCTGGAAGGCGGGCGGCTGGTACTGGCGGAGTAGGGGAGAGTCGGTGTCGGCCCAGGCGGGGCTGACACCGACCGGGATCAGGAGTGACCCTGCTGGCGGCGCAGGAGCTGGCGCTTATGCCAGCTGCGGCGTACCCACCAGCGCCAGTAGGTCATGGTCAGGCAGTAGCCGAGGATGGAGCAGATCAGGCCGGTGATCACCGAGCCGAGCAGGAACGGCTGCCACAGGGTGCTCAGCTCGTGGGTGATCCACTCCATGCTCAGGTGCTCGGGCAGGGTGATCGGTGGCACGTGCATCAGCCAGGCGCCCATCTTGTAGGTGCAGTAGAACACCGGCGGCATGGTGATGGGGTTGGTCAGCCAGACCAGGCCGATGGAGATCGGCAGGTTGCCGCGCAGCGGGATGGCCAGCGAGGCGGCCAGCAGCATCTGCATCGGCAGCGGGATGAAGGCGGCGAACAGGCCCACGGCCATGGCACGAGCCACCGAGTGGCGATTGAGGTGCCAGAGGTTGGGATCGTGAATCAGTTTGCCGAGAAAGCGCAGGGATTTGTCGCCCCTGATGCGCTCCGGGTCGGGCATGTATCGCTTGAAGATTCGGCGCGGCATGGGGGCTCTCGACGGCGACTAAGCGCCGGTATTATGCACTGATTCTCCCGGTGGTGGACCGGGCGGAACAAAAATCCGGATGGACTGTCCGGGGATCTGTAACAGAATTTCAGCGGCGCGCAGCGCCGGCCGATTCAGGGATGAATCCATGCGCACGGGACTGATCGCGCTCTGTGGCGGGCTGCTGTGCCTGCGTTTCCTGCCGGCCTTGCCGCCGGCGGCGGCTCTCGTCGCGCTGGCGGTCGTGGGGGTGGCGCTGCTGCCGACCCGCGGCTATCCACTGGCGCTGTTCCTGCTCGGCCTGGGCTGGGCCTGCGGCTCGGCGCAGCTGGCGCTGGACGACCGCCTGGCCGCCGAACTGGATGGCCGGACCCTGTGGCTGCAGGGGCGGATCGTCGGTCTGCCGGAGCGGGAGGTGGGCGTTACCCGCTTCCATATCGAGCAGGCCCGCTCGCGCCGCGCAAGCCTCCCCCAGCGCCTGCGCCTGTCCTGGTACGGAGCGCCACCGCTGGCGGCCGGCGAGGTCTGGCGCCTGGCGGTGCAACTCAAGCGCCCGCGCGGTCTGGTCAATCCCCAGGGTTTCGACTACGAGGCCTGGCTGACGGCACGTCGCGTCGGCGCCACCGGCTCGGTCAAGGCCGGCGAGCGGCTGAGCGCCGCGGACGGGCCGCAAGGCTGGCGCGATCGCCTGCGCAGTGCGCTGCTGGCGGCGCCGGCACATGGTCGGGAGGGGGCCCTGGCGGCACTGGTGCTGGGCGACGGTTCGGGGCTCGGCGAAGGGGACTGGCAGGTGCTGCAGGCCACCGGCACCACCCATCTGCTGGTGATCTCCGGTCAGCACGTGGCACTGCTGGCCGGTCTGCTGTATGCGCTGGTGCTCGGCCTGTTCCGCCGCGGCTGGTGGCCGCGGGGCTGGCCCTGGCTGCCCTGCGCCTGTGGCCTGGCGATGGCCGGTGCGCTCGCCTACGGCCTGCTGGCCGGCTTCGAGGTGCCGGTGCAGCGGGCCTGCGTCATGCTGGCGGTGGTGCTGTTGTGGCGCTGGCGCTTCCGCAGCCTGGGCGTCTGGCTGCCGCTGCTGGCGGCGTTGACCCTGGTGCTGGTGGTCGAGCCGCTGGCCAGCCTGCAACCGGGTTTCTGGCTGTCGTTCGGCGCGGTGGCGCTGCTGGCCTGGTGCTTCAGCGGCCGCCTGGCGCCGGCCGCCGGTTGGCGGGTGCTGCCGCGCGCGCAGTGGGCGATGACTCTCGGCCTGTTGCCGCTGCTGCTGGCGCTCGGCCTGCCGGTCAGTCTCACCGGCGCGCTGGCCAACCTGCTGGCGGTGCCCTGGGTCGGTGTCGGCGTGGTGCCGCTGGCCCTGCTCGGGACCCTGCTGCTGCCGCTACCCGGGGTGGGCAGCAGCCTGCTGTGGCTGGCCGGGCTGCAGCTCGACCTGCTGTTCGACCTGCTCGCCTGGCTCGCCGAGCTGGCGCCGGCCCGGCAGTTCGCCGCTGCGCCTGGCTGGGCGGTGCTGCTCGGGCTGGGCGGCGTCCTGCTGGCGCTGCTGCCGGCCGGGTTGCCGCTGCGCCTGTTCGGCGCCCTGATGCCGCTGCCGTTGCTGTTTCCCGCCGCGGCCGGCATTCCGAGCGGCGAGGCCGAGGTGCGCGTGCTGGATGTCGGGCAGGGGCTGGCGGTGCTGGTACGCACCAGCGCTCACGCTCTGCTGTACGACGCCGGCCCGGCCGCGCGCGGGTTCGATTCGGGAGAGAAGGTGGTGCTGCCGCTCCTGCTCAGGCAGGGCGTCGGCAGGCTCGACACGCTGCTGCTAAGCCATGCCGACCAGGATCATGCCGGCGGGGCAGGCAGCGTGCTGGCCGGTCTTCCGGCGTCCCGCCTGCTCGCCGGCGAGGCGGCGCGACAGCGTCTGCCATACGCCGTCGAGCCCTGTCGCGATGGCGAGCAGTGGCAATGGGACGCCGTGCGTTTCACCACCTGGCAGATGAGCGGCGACGGCAATGATGCGTCCTGCCTGCTGCTGGTAGAGGCGCGCGGCGAGCGGCTGCTGCTCACCGGAGACATCTCCGCGAGCGGCGAGCGCGCGTTGCTGGGCAGTGGCCGCGATCTGCGCGCCGACTGGCTGCTGGCGCCCCACCACGGCAGTCGCAGTTCGTCGTCGGCGGAGTTCATCGCCGCGGTGGCGCCGCGCGGCGTGCTGTTCTCGCGGGGCTGGAACAATGCCTTCGGCCACCCGCATCCGCAGGTGGTGGCGCGTTTTCGGGCCGCCGGCGTGCGCATCCACGACAGCGCCGCCGAGGGGGCGCTGCAGTTGTGGCTCGGCCGCCATGGGACGGTCGCCGGCGAGCGCGCGCAGGCGCGTTTCTGGCGGGAAAAATGAGAACCCAGACGGGCGGCATGGCGAGCGCGCTGTGCTAGAGTTGCGCCACTTTTTTCAGGGGGTTGTTACTGTGTGGGAATTGGTCAAAGCCGGCGGCTGGATGATGCTGCCGATCATTCTCTGTTCGATCGCGGCCATCGGCATCAGTGCCGAACGCCTGTGGACCCTGCGTCCGGCGCGGATCACCCCGCCGAACCTGCTGGGCCAGGTATGGCGCTGGATCCAGGACAAGCAGCTGGACAGCCAGAAACTCAAGGAGCTGCGCGCCTCCTCGCCGCTGGGGGAGGTGCTGGCCGCCGGTCTCGCCAACTCCAAGCATGGTCGCGACATCATGAAGGAGTGCATCGAGGAAGCCGCTGCGCGGGTCATCCATGACCTGGAGCGCTACCTCAACGCGCTCGGCACCATCGCCGCCATCGCCCCGCTGCTCGGCCTGCTCGGCACCGTGCTGGGCATGATCGAGATCTTCAGCGGCTTCATGGGCAGCGGCATGGCCAACGCGCCGGTGCTCGCCGGCGGCATCTCCAAGGCGCTGATCACCACCGCCGCCGGTCTGTTCGTCGGCATCCCCGCGCTGTTCTTCCACCGCTACCTGCAGCGTCGCGTCGACGAGCTGGTGGTCGGCATGGAGCAGGAAGCCATCCGCCTGGTGGAAGTGGTCCAGGGCGACCGTGACGTCGATCTGGGCGAGGGCGGCAAGCGGTGAAATTCCGACGCAAACCGCGGGAGAACGTCGAGATCGGCCTGGCGCCGCTGATCGACGTGGTGTTCATCCTGCTGCTGTTCTTCGTGGTGACCACCACCTTCACCCGCGAGACCCAGCTGAAGATCGACCTGCCCGAGGCCGACAGCGCCACGCCGGTGCAGGAGACCCAGCTCAAAAAGCTGGAGGTGACCATCGCCGCTGACGGCAGCTATGCGCTCAACGGCCAGCAGCTGGTGAAGAGCGACCTGGCGACCCTGAGCAGCGCGCTGCAGAAGGAGTCCGGCGGCGACAGCAGCCTGCCGCTGGTGATCAGCGCCGACGCGCGCACCCCGCACCAGGCGGTGATCACCGCCATGGACGCGGCCGGCAAGCTGGGCTTCGCGCACCTGCGCATCACCACCGTCGAAGCGCAGCCGGCCAAGCCCTGATGCGCCTGGCCGAGCGCCTCACCGCTGCCTGGTACCAGGGCCATCCGGCCCTGGTCCTGCTGCGTCCGCTGGAGGTCCTCTACCGGCGGGTGGTCGAACGGCGGCGCGGCGACTTCCTCAGCGGGCGCAAGCCGGCCTGGCGGGCGCCGCTGCCGGTGATCGTGGTCGGTAACATCACCGTCGGCGGCACCGGCAAGACGCCGCTGATCCTCTGGCTGATCGAGCACTGCCGCGCCCGTGGCCTGCGCGTCGGCGTGGTCAGCCGCGGCTACGGCGCTGCCCCGCCCAGCCTGCCGTGGCGGGTGCGCGCCGGGCAGAGTCCCGCCGAGGCTGGCGACGAGCCGCTGATGATCGTCGAGCGCAGCGGCGTGCCGCTGGTGATCGACCCCGACCGTCCCCGCGCGGTGCGGGCCCTGCTCGAGCAGGAGCCGCTGGACCTGATCCTCAGCGACGACGGCCTGCAGCACTACCGTCTGGCCCGCGACTTGGAGCTGGTGCTGATCGACGCCGCCCGCGGCCTCGGCAACCGTCGCTGCCTGCCGGCCGGGCCGCTGCGCGAGCCGCTGGAGCGCCTGGCTGCGGTGGATGCCTGTCTGGTCAACGGTGCTGCCGGTGACGGCGCGGCAGGCTTCGCCTTCAACCTGCGCCCGAGCGCCCTGGTCAACCTGGCCAGCGGCGAGCGTCGCCCGCTGGATCATCTGCCGGCAGGGCAGGCGGTCCACGCGGTGGCCGGCATCGGCAACCCGCAGCGTTTCTTCGCGACCCTCGAGGCGCTACACTGGCGCCCGGTTCCGCATCCCTTCGCCGACCACGCGGCCTACGGCCCCGAGGATCTGCGCTTCGCCCCGGCCCTGCCGCTGCTGATGACCGAGAAGGATGCGGTGAAATGCCGGGGATTCGCCGCCGCAGACTGGTGGTATCTGGCGGTCGATGGCCAGCCATCACCGGCCTTCGTGGCCTGGTTCGACGGCCAGCTCGAACGCCTGTTGCCGCGTTGATGCGCGCGGGTCCCCCCAGATTCCTCTGCCTGGAGCGGACCATGGACCCCAAACTGCTCGACATTCTCGCCTGCCCGCTGTGCAAGGGCCCCCTCAAGCTCAGTGACGACAAGTCCGAGCTGATCTGCAGAGCCGACGCCCTGGCCTTCCCGGTGCGCGACGGTATCCCGGTGATGCTGGAAAGCGAGGCGCGCACCCTGACCGTCGACGAGCGCCTGGACAAATGAGCATGGACTTCGTCGTCGTCATTCCTGCCCGCTATGCTTCCACACGCCTGCCTGGCAAGCCGCTGCAGGACATCGCCGGCAAGCCGATGATCCAGCACGTCTGGGAGCAGGCGAAGAAGAGCGCCGCGACCCGCGTGGTGGTGGCCACCGACGATGCGCGCATCGTCGAGGCCTGCCAGGCGTTCGGTGCCGAGGTGCTGCTGACTCGTGCCGACCACAACTCCGGCACCGACCGCCTGGCTGAGGTGTCCGTCCAGCTCGGCTTGGCCGACGAGGCCATCGTGGTCAATGTGCAGGGCGACGAGCCGCTGATTCCGCCGGCGATCATCGACCAGGTGGCCGCCAACCTGGCCGCCCATGCCGAGGCCGGCATCGCCACCCTGGCCGAGCCGATCCAGGATGCAGCGCTGCTGTTCAATCCCAACGTGGTCAAGCTGGTCGCCGACGCCAGCGGCCTGGCGCTGACCTTCAGCCGTGCGCCGCTGCCGTGGGCGCGCGATGCCTTCGCCGCGGAGCGCGGGCAGTTGCCTGAGGGCGTGCCGTTCCGTCGTCACATCGGCATCTACGCCTACCGCGCCGGCTTCCTTCACGACTTCGTCGCCTGGGGCCCGTGCTGGCTGGAGGACACCGAGTGCCTGGAGCAGCTGCGTGCCCTCTGGCACGGCGTGCGCATCCATGTCGCCGACGCCCTCGAGGCGCCGCCGGCCGGCGTCGATACCCCGGAAGACCTGCAGCGCGTCCGCCAGCTGCTGGGAGCCTGACGTGCGCCTGCTGTTCGTCTGCCTCGGCAACATCTGCCGCTCGCCGACCGCCGAGGGGGTGATGCGCCACAAGCTGCAGCTGGCCGGCCTCGCCGACCGGGTGCAGGTGGATTCCGCCGGAACCGGCGCCTGGCACGTCGGCAAGGCGCCCGACCCGCGCACCTGCGCCGCCGCCGAGCAGCGCGGCTACCGCCTGCACGAGCTGCGTGCCCGCCAGGTGCAGGCCGAGGACTTCACCCGTTTCGACTGGGTTCTCGCCATGGATCACGACAACCTGCGCGAGCTGTGCCGCCTGCGCCCGGCCCAGGGCGATGCCGAGCTGGACCTGTTCCTGCGCCGCGGCGGCCTGGCCGAGCACGAGGTGCCCGACCCCTACTACGGCGGTGCCGACGGCTTCGAGCAGGTGCTTGACCTGGTCGAGCTGGCCTGCCACCGACTGATCGAACAGATCCGGGAGCGCCTGTGAGCCTGATCATCCATGAGCATTACTCGCTGAAGGCCTGCAACACCTTCGGCGTCGATGTCGCGGCGCGCTGGTTCGCCGAGGCGCATGACGAGGCCGAGGTGCGCCAGGCGCTGGCGGCCGCCACCGCGCAGGACGCCGAGCTGATGGTGATCGGCGGCGGCAGCAACCTGCTGCTGACCGCCGATCTGGACGCCTTCGTGCTGCGCATGGCCAGTCGCGGCCGGCGCCTGCTGGGCGAGGCGGGCGGTCAGGTGCTGGTCGAGGCCGAGGCCGGCGAGCCCTGGCATCCCTTCGTGCTCTGGACCCTGGAGCAGGGCCTGGCCGGGCTGGAGAACCTCAGTCTGATTCCCGGCACCGTGGGCGCCGCGCCGATGCAGAACATCGGCGCCTACGGTGTCGAGCTCAAGGACGTGCTGCACAGCCTGGTCGCCCTGGATCGCCTGAGCGGCGAGCTGCGCGAGTTCCAGGCCGGGGAGTGCGAATTCGCCTACCGCGACAGCCGCTTCAAGCGCGAGAGCGGCCGCTGGCTGATCCTGCGCGTGCGCTTCGCCCTGAGCCGTGCGGCGGCCCTGCATCTGGATTACGGCCCGCTGCGCCAGCGCCTGCAGGTGCAGGGCATTGCCCTGCCGACGGCGCTGGATGTCAGTCGGGCAGTCTGCGCCATCCGCGCGGAAAAGCTGCCCGATCCGCAGGTGCTGGGCAATGCCGGCAGCTTCTTCAAGAACCCGCTGGTGGGCGAGGCTCAGGCGGCGCAGTTGCGCGCGCAGTGGCCGGGGCTGGTCAGCTATCCCGCTGGCGAAGGACTGGTGAAGCTGGCGGCCGGCTGGCTGATCGAGCAGGCCGGCTGGAAGGGGCATCGCGACGGCGATGCCGGGGTGCATGCCCTGCAGGCGCTGGTGCTGGTCAATTACGGCCGGGCCAGCGGGCGCGAGCTGCTGGCGCTGGCGCAGCGCATCCAGGCGGATATCCGCAGCCGTTTCGGTGTCGAGCTGGAGATCGAGCCGGTCGTCCGCTGAGGCGTGGCTGCGGGGCCTGTCGCCGGCCTTGTCTTCCAGTCGGCAGACAAAAAAGGGGGAATGCCAAGGCATTCCCCCTTTTTGCTGGGCGCTGCCCGGGCCGTCAGGCCTGGGGCTTGCGCTCCTCCTCGGGCTGGCTGACCGGAGCGGTCTCGACGCTCACCGCTTCGGCTGCCGGTTCGCCAGTCGGTTGGGCGGCTTCCGCGTCGGCTGCCGGGGCGGCCTGCGCTTCGCCCGGCTGGGCCTCGGCCTCGACAGGAGCATTCCTGGCTTCACTGCCAGTGGCCAGCGGAGCCTCGACCGGAGTTTCGGTCGCGGCCTCAGGCGCGGTTACGGTCGGTTCGGCCTCGATCGCCGCCTGCGGGGCAGGCTCTACCTGAGCCGGGGCAGCAGCCTCCTGGGTGGCGGCGGCCTCGCGGGCCTGACGCTCGGCCTCACGGCGGCGGCGACGCTCGCGCGGATCGTTGGGCGCACGTCCACCCGCCGCAGCAGCTTCCTCGCGAGTTTCGGTCGCCGGCGCTTCGCTGTCGATCGCCTCGGCGGCGGCCTCTTGCGGCTGGGCGACTGCGACGGTCTCGATGGCCTGTGCAGTCTCGACGACCGGCAGTGGTTCGCTGACCGCTACGGCGGCCTGGTCGTCCTCCACCGCAGTGGGCGTTGCGCTGACGGCTTCTTCGACGGCGGCCTCCACGGCCACCGCCGCGGCGATGGCGGTAGCGACGGTCGGTGCGACGGCTTCGCCTGCGGCAGCAGCCGGGCTGACTTCCTCGACGGTCAGTTCCTCGATGCCGGCTTCACGCTGGCGTTCGCGGCGGTTGCTGCGGCGACGCTGGCCACGCGAGCGGCGGCGCGGGCGTTCGCCTTCACCTTCCTGCTCGTCCTGGCCCGGCTCCTCCTCGAGCCCCTCCAGTTCCTCGGCCGCCTGCTCGGCGCTTTCCTCTTCGGGGGCCGGACGCGGCGGACGCTCGCCACGCGCCCTGCGCTCCTCGCGGCGGGTAGCACCGGCTTCCGCGGTTTCTGCCTCGACGACGCCGGTCTCCTCGCGGGCAACGGTCTCCTCGCTTACCGGGCGTTCTTCGCGCTCCTCGCGAGGTTTGCGCTCCTCACGCGGCTGACGCTCTTCACGCGGCTGGCGTTCTTCGCGCGGCTGACGCTCCTCGCGGGGCTGGCGTTCTTCACGCGGCTGACGTTCCTCGCGGGGCTGGCGCTCCTCACGCGGCTGACGCTCCTCGCGGGGCTGGCGCTCTTCACGCGGCTGACGCTCCTCGCGGGGCTGGCGCTCTTCACGCGGCTGACGTTCCTCGCGGGGCTGGCGTTCCTCACGCGGCTTGCGCTCTTCACGCGGCTGACGCTCCTCGCGGGGCTGGCGCTCTTCACGCGGCTTGCGCTCCTCGCGCGGCTGGCGCTCCTCGCGCGGCTGGCGCTCGGCGCGCTCGCCATCGCGGCGACGGCTCTGCTGGCGGCCGCCACGGCGCTCCTCGCTACGCGCCGGGCGCTCGCCGGCGCTCGGCTGGGCAGGAGCTTCGGCCGCCGGCTTGGGCTCTTCCTTGCCGGCGAACAGACCGACCAGCGAGCGGATCAGGCCCTTGAACAGGCTCGGCTCGGGAGTGGGGTGGGCCGCCTGCGGTGCCGGGGTCGGTGCCGGGGCGGCAGGCGCTTCCACCGCCTGCGGTGCCGGACGCTCGTGGGTGACGGTCTTCACCGCTGCCTCCTGGCGCACCAGGGTGCGGGTGGCGGCGACCGGCTGGACTTCCTCGACCTCGGTCGGGGTCATCTCGTAGCTGGACTGGCCGACCAGCGCTTCCGGGCTGTCGTCGCGCAGGCGCTGCACTTCGAAATGCGGGGTTTCCAGATGGTCGTTGGGCAGGATGACGATGCGTGCACGGGTGCGCAGCTCGATCTTGGTGATGGCGTTGCGCTTCTCGTTGAGCAGGAAGGCGGCCACCGGGATCGGCACCTGGGCGCGGACCTCGGCGGTGCGGTCCTTGAGCGCTTCTTCCTCGATCAGGCGCAGGATGGCCAGCGACAGCGACTCGACGTCACGGATGATGCCCTGGCCGTTGCAGCGCGGGCAGACCACGCCGCTGGTCTCGCCGAGCGACGGGCGCAGGCGCTGACGGGACATCTCCAGCAGGCCGAAGCGCGAGATGCGGCCGACCTGGACGCGGGCGCGGTCGGCCTCGAGGCATTCGCGCACGCGGTCCTCGACGGCGCGCTGGTTCTTCGCCGGGGTCATGTCGATGAAGTCGATGACGATCAGGCCGCCGATGTCGCGCAGGCGCAGCTGGCGGGCGATTTCCTCGGCCGCTTCCAGGTTGGTCTGCAGCGCGGTTTCCTCGATGTCGCTGCCCTTGGTGGCGCGCGCCGAGTTGATGTCGATGGACACCAGCGCCTCGGTCGGGTCGATGACGATGGAGCCGCCCGACGGCAGCTTCACTTCACGCTGGAAGGCGGTCTCGATCTGGCTCTCGATCTGGAAGCGGTTGAACAGCGGCACGCTGTCCTGGTACAGCTTGATCTTGCTGGCGTACTGCGGCATCACCTGCTGGATGAAGTTCAGCGCCTCTTCCTGGGCCTCGATGCTGTCGACCAGCACTTCGCCGATGTCCTGGCGCAGGTAGTCGCGGATGGCGCGGATGATGACGTTGCTTTCCTGATAGATCAGGAAGGGCGCGGCACGACCCTGCGAGGCTTCCTTGATCGCGGTCCACAGCTGCACCAGGTAGTCGAGGTCCCACTGCAGTTCCTCGCTGGAACGGCCGAGGCCTGCGGTGCGCACGATCAGGCCCATGTCGCCCGGGGCGTTGAGGCCGTTGAGCGCCTCGCGCAGTTCGTTGCGCTCCTCGCCCTCGATGCGGCGGGAAATGCCGCCGGCGCGCGGGTTGTTGGGCATCAGCACCAGGTAGCGGCCGGCCAGGCTGATGAAGGTGGTCAGTGCCGCGCCCTTGTTGCCGCGCTCTTCCTTCTCGACCTGGACGATGACTTCCTGGCCTTCCTTGAGCACGTCCTTGATGTTGACGCGACCCTCGGGGGCCTTGATGAAGTATTCGCGGGAGATTTCCTTGAGCGGCAGGAAGCCGTGGCGCTCGGCGCCGAAATCGACGAAGGCGGCCTCGAGGCTGGGTTCGACGCGGGTAATGCGGCCCTTGTAGATGTTGGCCTTCTTCTGCTGGCGAGCGCCCGACTCGATGTCGAGGTCGAACAGGCGTTGGCCGTCGACCAGGGCAACACGCAACTCTTCGGGCTGAGTTGCGTTGATCAGCATTCTTTTCATGTAGTACCAATGGTTTCCGGGCTGCCGGAAACGGCGGTTGGCACGCACGACTCTCGTGGTCGGTGTCAGGTGCGCCGGGAACGGTCTGGCCGTTGCCCTTGTCAAGCCTCGCAGGCGATTGGGCCTGCGCGCGACTGGCGGCTCCTGCTAACTGTGGGTACAGAAGCACTCATTCAGGAGGAGGAATCAAACAACGCTGCGGACGATCAAGGCGTCTGGAAAGTCGAGTGCTACGCAGTCCGTCGTTTGTGCATCTCCGCCCTGCACGTATTCCCTGAGAATCGGGGTGCCGCTCGCTGAATCCGTAGCGGGTTAGCATTTGCGCGAAACGCCGGGCGTTTCGCACCTCATGTGTCTCAAGGCCTGGTTTTCCGAGTCGCCATGAATGCTTGCGCGGGCGACCCGTCGGACGGCCTGGCGTCCAGTGATTGTGTGTCCGGCGGCAGGCAGTCTGCCTTGCGTTCGCGCGGAGTGCCGCTTTTGACGGCTGCCGGAATATAGCAGCAATCATTAAATGCTTCAATTCAGGGAAAAATTGCTATGATTCGCGCATGACAACTCCCTCGCAAATCTCCACCGGCGTCCAGCTGCTCGAAGTGCAGCCGGAACTCGCCGGACAACGCATCGACAACTTCCTCCGGGCCCAGTTGAAAGGTGTTCCCAAGACCCTGATCTACCGCATCCTGCGCAAGGGCGAGGTGCGGGTGAACAAGGGGCGGATCAAGCCCGAGTACAAGCTGCAGGCTGGCGATGTGGTGCGCGTGCCGCCGCTGCGCGTGGCCGAGCGCGACGAGCCCGAGCCGCTGGCCCAGGGGCTGCTGCAGCGCCTCGAGGCGGCCATCGTCTACGAGGACAAGGCGCTGATCGTGCTGAACAAGCCGGCCGGCATCGCCGTGCACGGCGGCAGCGGGCTGAACTACGGGGTGATCGAGGCGTTCCGCCAGCTGCGCCCGGAGGCCAAGGACATCGAGCTGGTGCATCGTCTGGATCGCGATACCTCGGGGCTTTTGATGATCGCCAAGAAGCGCAGCATGCTGCGCCACCTGCACGAGGCGCTGCGCGGCGATGGCGTCGACAAGCGCTATCTGGCGCTGGTGCGCGGCAGTTGGCCGACCTCGAAGAAAAAGGTCAGCGCGCCGCTGCTGAAGAACAACCTGCGCTCGGGCGAGCGGATGGTCGAGGTCGATCCCGAGGGCAAGGACGCGCTGACCGAGTTCCGCGTGATGCGCCGCTTCGGCGACTTCGCCACCCTGGTCGAGGCCAGCCCGATCACCGGGCGCACGCATCAGATCCGCGTGCACGCCAAGCATGCCGGTCATTCGATCGCCGGCGACAGCAAGTACGGCGACGACGACTTCACCCGCGAGATCCGCGAGCTGGGCGGCAAGCGCCTGTTCCTGCATGCCCATGCGCTGCGTGTGACCCTGCCCGACGGCGAGGTGCTGGCGCTGGAGGCGCCGGTGGACGAGGTGTGGGCGCAGACCCTGGAGCGCCTGGATGCCTGACTACCAGCTGCTGGTGTTCGACTGGGACGGTACGCTGGTCGACTCCGTGGCGCGGATCGTCGAGTCGATGCGCGCAGCGGCCGATGCCTGCAGCCTGCCGCAGCTGGACGAGGTGGCCATTCGCGGCATCATCGGTCTCGGTCTGCCGGAGGCGATCCGTGCCTTGTATCCCGCGCTGGAGAGCGAGGCGGACATCGCCGTATTCCGTCAGGTCTACAGCGACCATTATCTGTGCCTGGAAAGCACGCCGTCGCCGCTGTTCGACGGCGTGCTGGAGTCGTTGCTGGCGTTCCGCGCGCAGGGCTATCGCCTGGCGGTGGCCACCGGCAAGAGTCGGCGCGGTCTGGACCGGGTGCTGGCCGGGCATGGCTGGCTGGACTTCTTCGATATCACCCGCTGCGCCGACGAGACGGCGAGCAAGCCCGATCCGCGCATGCTGCGCGAGATCCTCGCGCACTGCGGGGTGGCGCCGGCGCAGGCGCTGATGGTCGGCGATTCGCCCTTCGATCTGCTGATGGCGCACAATGCCGGCATGACCGCGGTGGCGGTGGGATACGGTGCGCAGCCGTTGACGGTGCTGCAGGAGTATCGTCCGCACCTGGCCATCGAGCGCTTTGCCGGCCTCGGGCAGTGGCTGGGGCAGGAGTGCAATCGCGAGAGAAGGGAGGTTGGCGAGCATGCAGTCGGATGAATGGAAAGCGGTGGCGGCTTCGGGTGACGAAAAGACCTGGAAGCTGCTGGAGAAGGCGGTGCTGGCCGGAGTGGTCGAGCAGCGCCGGGCGCGGCGCTGGGGCATCTTCTTCAAGAGTCTCGGCTTTCTCTACGTGTTCGGGGCGCTGTTCCTGTTCTCGCCCTGGGCGAGTCTGGACAGGGCGGCGGCGCTCAAGTCGCACACGGCGCTGATCGATGTGCGTGGGGTGATCGCCGACGAGGAGAGGGCCAGTGCCGACAATATCGTCGGCAGCCTGCGTGCGGCCTTCAAGGACAAGAACACCCGGGCCGTGGTCCTGCGCATCAACAGTCCGGGTGGCAGCCCGGTGCAGTCGGGCTACATCTACGACGAGATCCGTCGCCTGCGCGGCGAGCACCCGGACATCAAGCTGTATGCGGTGATCACCGATCTCGGTGCCTCCGGCGCCTACTACATCGCCAGTGCGGCCGATGCCATCTATGCCGACAAGGCCAGTCTGGTCGGCTCCATCGGGGTGACCGCCTCGGGCTTCGGCTTCGTCGAGGCGATGCAGAAGCTGGGCGTGGAGCGGCGCACCTATACCTCCGGGGAGCACAAGACCTTCCTCGATCCGTTCGTGCCGCAGAAGGAGGAGGAAACCCGTTTCTGGGGGGCGGTGCTGGATACCACCCACAAGCAGTTCATCGCCAGCGTCAAGCAGGGGCGTGGCGAGCGTCTGAAGGATCGGGAGCATCCGGAGCTGTTCTCCGGCCTGGTCTGGTCCGGCGAGCAGGCTCTCGAGCTGGGGCTGATCGACGGTCTGGGTAGTGCCGGCTACGTGGCGCGCGAGGTGGTCGGCGAGAAGAATCTGGTCGACTTCACCGAGAAGGAGTCGCCGATCGACCGCTTCGCCAAGAAGCTCGGCGCCGGCGTCGCCGAGCAGGTCTCGCTGTGGATGGGCTGGCGTGCCCCGGCGCTGCACTGAGCGGCCGGGGTCGATCTGCTAGGGGATCTGCACGCCTTCGGCGAGCAGCATGTCGACCAGGCGGATCAGTGGCAGTCCGATCAGGCTGGTGGCATCGCTGCCGCAGGTTTCGCGGAACAGGCTGATGCCGAGGCTCTCGGACTTGAAGCTGCCGGCGCAGTCGTAGGGCTGCTCGAGGTGCAGATAGCGCTCGATGCGCGCCTCGTCCAGCTCGCGGAAGTGCACGGTGAATGGAATGCAGTCGACCTGGGCCTGTCCGCTCTGCGAGTTGAACAGGCACAGGCCGGTATGGAAGGTCACGCTGCTGCCGCTGGCGGCGTGCAGCTGCTCGCGGGCGCGGGCGAAGTCGTGCGGCTTGCCGAGGATGCGGCCGTCGGGCAGGGCGGCGACCTGGTCGGAGCCGATGATCAGGTGTCGGGGGTATCGGTCGGTCAGGGCGCGGGCCTTGCGTTCGGCCAGGCGGCGGACCAGTTGCTCGGGATGTTCGCCGGGCAGGGCGCTTTCGTCGATGTCCGGCGACTGGCAGTCGAACGGCAGGTGCAGGCGTTCGAGCAGGGTGCGGCGGTAGGGCGAGCTGGATGCGAGTACCAGGGGCAGCATGGCGATCTCCACGGGATTTGCCGGCGATTCTAGGCGTCCGGGTGGCCTGCTGCACGCAAGGAAATTTCTTTGACAGTTAAAAGGGGTATCCCTAGAATGGCGCGCTTATGTTGAAAGGGCCGATTCCACCTCACGTCGATCCGCGAAAGCTGGCCGATCGTGGCGCCACCCTCGAGGGTGAGTTGCCGATCAAGCAGTTTTCGCGGTTGTGCGAGCAGTTGGTCAGCGATGCCGGCAGCGTCCATGTTCGTCTCGAGTTCGGTCGTGACGAGCAGGGGCTGATCGTCATGCGCGGCGAACTGGAGGTCGAGGTGCAGATGGTGTGCCAGCGTTGTCTGGAGCCGGCGACCCTTCCGGTGCACAGCGAGTTCGTCTATGCCGTGCTGCGGGAAGGTGCTTCGGCGGACTCCCTGCCGAAAAGCTACGACGCGCTGGAAGTGGGCGAGGAACCGCTCGACCTGATCGAACTGGTCGAGGACGAGCTGCTGCTCGCGCTCCCCATCGTCCCGGCCCACGAACCCGATGCATGCCAGCATCCAGCAGGCTTTGCAGCAGCACCAGAACCGAGCGTCAACGAGGTTTCGCGGTCCAACCCGTTCGATGTACTGGCGCAGTTGAAACGTGACCCAAACGTTTAGGAGTTAACTCAAATGGCTGTTCAACAGAACAAAAAGTCTCGTTCCGCTCGCGACATGCGTCGTTCCCACGATGCGCTCGAGGCCAACGCACTGTCCGTCGAGAAGAGCACCGGTGAAGTTCACCTGCGCCACCACGTCAGCCCGGAAGGTGTCTACCGTGGTCGCAAGGTGATCGACAAGGGCGCCACCGAGTAATCTTGGTCGCTCCGGTCCTCGCGATCGATGCAATGGGTGGGGACTTCGGTCCCCACTGCATTGTTCCGGCCTGCATTTCCAGCCTGGCCGAGCACTCCTCCCTGCGGTTGATCCTCGTCGGCCAACCCGCCCTCATAGAGCAGTTGATTGCAGAGCACGCCTCTGTCGATCGCTCCCGCCTGCTCGTGCATCCCGCCAGCCAAGTGATTGCGATGGACGAACGTCCGGCGCAGGTGCTGCGTGGCAAGCTCGACTCCTCGATGCGTCAGACCCTCGAACTGGTGCGCAGTGGCGCGGCCCAGGCGTGCGTCAGTGCCGGCAATACCGGTGCGCTGATGGCGCTGTCGCGGCATGTGCTGAAGACCCTGCCGGGTATCGACCGGCCGGCGATGGTCAGCGCCATTCCCACCCTGCGCGGCAGCTGCCTGCTGCTGGATCTCGGCGCCAACGTCGACTGCAGTGCGGAGAACCTCTACCAGTTCGCCGTCATGGGGGCGGTCGCCGCCGAGGCGCAGGGTGTGGCGAATCCGCGGGTGGCGCTGCTCAATGTCGGCACCGAGGAGATCAAGGGCAGTCAGACGGTCAAGCTGGCGGCCAGCCTGCTGCAGCAGGCGCGCGCGCTCAACTATGTCGGTTTCGTCGAGGGCGACGGCCTGTATCGCGGCGACGCCGACGTGGTGGTCTGCGATGGCTTCGTCGGCAATGTCGTGCTCAAGGCCAGCGAGGGGCTTGCGGCGATGATCGCTGCGCGTATCGCCGCGCGCTTTCGCGCTGGGCCGTTCGCCCGCCTGGCCGGCCTGCTGGCGCTGCCGCTGCTGCGCGAGCTGCAGGGCGAGCTGCGTCCGGCGCGGCATAACGGCGCGAGCTTTCTCGGATTGCAGGGCATTGTGGTAAAAAGCCACGGCGGCGCCGGGCCGGAAGGTTTCCGCGCCGCCATCCGGCGGGCGCTGGCGGAAGTCGACGAGAACCTGCCGCAGCGCCTGCATGGGCGCCTCGAGCATCTGCTGCTTTAATTGCCCGGGTGTGACCGCAGGTCAACGCCTGTCATCCAACTGTCAGTCCGCTGCGCTGCCTCGGGTGGCGCAGTCCTCCTGACGAACAAGTACACAAGGGACTTGCTCCATGTCTTCTTCCCTCGCTTTCGTTTTCCCCGGTCAGGGTTCCCAGACTGTCGGCATGCTCGCCGAGCTGGGTGCGCAGCACGCCGTGATCGGCGAGACCTTCGCCGAAGCCTCGGCAGCCCTGGGCTACGACCTCTGGGCGCTGATCCAGGAAGGCCCTGCCGAGCAGCTCAACCAGACCGACAAGACCCAGCCGGCCATTCTCGCCGCCTCCGTCGCCCTGTGGCGCCTGTGGCAGGCCGAGGGCGGCGCGCAGCCGGCCTTCGTCGCCGGTCACAGCCTGGGCGAGTACTCGGCGCTGGTGGCTGCAGGCTGCCTGCCCTTCGCCGATGCGGTCAAGCTGGTCGAGCTGCGTGGCCAGCTGATGCAGCAGGCGGTGCCGGCCGGTCAGGGCGGCATGGCGGCGATTCTCGGCCTGGACGACGACGCCGTGCGCGCCGCGTGTGCCGAGGCGGCGCAGGGCGAGGTGGTCAGTGCGGTCAACTTCAACGCGCCGGGCCAGGTGGTGATCGCCGGCGCCGCGGCAGCGGTCGAGCGCGCCATCGAGGCGTGCAAGGCCCGGGGCGCCAAGCGCGCCATGGCCCTGCCGGTGAGCGTGCCGTCGCACTGCGCGCTGATGCGTCCGGCGGCCGAGAAGTTCGCGGCAGCAGTGGATGCCATCGACTGGCAGGCCCCGCAGATCGCCATCGTGCAGAACACCAGTGCTCAGGTGCCGGCGGATCTCACCGCGCTCAAGCGCGACCTGCTCGAGCAGCTGTACAGCCCGGTGCGCTGGGTGGAGAGCATCGTGACCCTGGCCGAACGCGGTGTGACCGAGCTGGTCGAGTGCGGCCCGGGCAAGGTCCTGTCCGGCCTCAACAAGCGCTGCGCCAAGGGCGTCAACACCCACAATCTGGATACCCCCGAGGCCTTCGCCGCCGCCCGTGCGGCCCTGGCCTGAACATCAGGAGAAACACCCCATGAGTCTGCAAGGTAAGGTGGCCCTGGTCACCGGCGCTACCCGCGGCATCGGCCAGGCCATCGCCCTGGAGCTGGGCCGCCAGGGCGCCATCGTCATCGGCACCGCCACCAGCGCCGCCGGCGCCGAGCGCATCGCCGAGTACCTCAAGGCGGCTGGCATCGAAGGTGCCGGCCTGGTCCTCGACGTCGCCAGTGACGAGTCGGTGGCCCAGACCCTCGAGCACATCCAGCAGCACCTCGGCCAGCCGGCCATCCTGGTGAACAACGCCGGCATCACCCGCGACAACCTGATGCTGCGGATGAAGGACGAGGAGTGGAGCGACGTCATCAACACCAACCTGACCAGCATCTACCGCCTGTCCAAGGCCGTGCTCAAGGGCATGACCAAGGCGCGCTGGGGCCGGATCATCAACATCAGTTCGGTGGTCGGCTCGATGGGCAATGCCGGTCAGGCCAACTACGCGGCGGCCAAGGCCGGCGTGGAAGGCTTCAGCCGCGCCCTGGCTCGTGAGGTCGGCTCGCGCAACATCACCGTCAATGCGGTTGCGCCGGGCTTCATCGATACCGACATGACCCGCGACCTGCCGGAAGCGCATCGCCAGAACCTGCTGACCCAGATTCCGCTGGGGCGTCTGGGGCAGGCGGAGGAGATCGCCAGCGTGGTAGGCTTCCTCGCCGGCGAGGGTGGCGCCTACGTCACCGGCGCGACCATCCCGGTCAACGGTGGCATGTACATGTAAAAAAGTGCCGCCGGCCCCGTGCCGGCGGCAATGGCGGCATCCCCGAAAAAGCGCCATGTGGTTGTTTTGCAAGGCAGTTTTCCTGGCGGGCGAAAAAATGCGCTTCGGCAGGCCGGCAAGGGTTTTGCTTGAAAAGCTGAAAACCCTTTCTATACACTAGCCGCCACCAGCTACATGGAACTCTCCATAGGAGTGAGAACGAGATATGAGCACCATCGAAGAACGCGTCAAGAAAATCGTTGCCGAGCAGCTTGGCGTTAAAGAAGAAGAAGTGACCAACAGCGCTTCCTTCGTGGAAGACCTGGGCGCTGATTCCCTGGACACCGTGGAGCTGGTCATGGCTCTCGAGGAAGAATTCGAGACCGAAATCCCGGACGAGCAGGCTGAGAAGATCACCACCGTTCAGGAAGCCATCGATTACATCAATGCTCACGGCCAGCAGTAAGTAATCGTCGGTTCCGACCGGAAAAAGCCGCACGTCCCTGAAAAGACGTGCGGTTTTTCTTTGGGTAAAAGGAAGTGGTGGCGCTGGTCTGGCCACGCTTCGTCGCTGTAGTGGATCAACAAGAGGAGAGCGCTGTGTCGCGTAGACGCGTCGTGGTCACCGGTCTTGGCATGCTGTCACCCCTCGGCCCGGATGTGGCCAGCAGTTGGCAGGGCGTGCTGGCCGGGCAGAGTGGCATCGGTCCGATCGGGCATATGGATGTCTCGGCTTTCGCCACCCGCTTCGGTGGTTCGGTCAAGGGCTTCAATGTCGAGGACTACCTGCCGGCCAAGGAAGCTCGCAAGATGGACCTCTTCATCCAGTACGGCATGGCCGCCAGCCTGCAGGCGGTGCGCGACGCCGGCCTGGAGGTCACCGACGCCAACCGCGAGCGCGTGGGCGTGGCCATGGGCTCGGGCATCGGCGGCCTGACCAACATCGAGAACAACGCCAGGTCGCTGCACGAGCAGGGGCCGCGGCGCATCTCGCCGTTCTTCGTGCCGGGCTCGATCATCAACATGATTTCCGGGTTCCTGTCGATCCATCTGGGCGCACAGGGTCCCAACTACGCGATCACCACCGCGTGCACCACCGGCACCCACAGCATCGGCATGGCGGCGCGCAACATCGCCTACGGCGAGGCCGACGTGATGATCGCCGGCGGCTCCGAGATGGCCACCTGCGGCCTGGGTCTCGGCGGCTTCGGCGCAGCCCGGGCCCTGTCCACCCGCAACGACGAGCCGACCCGTGCCAGCCGCCCCTGGGACCGCGGCCGTGACGGCTTCGTGCTGGCCGACGGCGCCGGCGCCCTGGTGCTGGAAGAGCTGGAGCACGCCAAGGCCCGCGGCGCGCGCATCTATGCCGAGCTGGTCGGCTTCGGCATGAGCGGTGACGCCTACCACATGACCGCGCCGCCGGAGACCGGCGACGGCGCCGCGCGCTGCATGCAGAATGCCCTGCGTGACGCCGGCCTGAACCCGGAGCAGGTGCAGTACATCAACGCCCACGGCACCTCGACCCCGGCCGGCGACCTGGCCGAGTGCGCGGCGGTCAAGCGCGTGTTCGGCGAGTACGCCCACAGCCTGGCGGTCAGCTCGACCAAGTCGATGACCGGCCACCTGCTGGGCGCCGCCGGTGCGGTGGAGGCGATCTTCAGCATCCTCGCCCTGCGCGACCAGGTGGCGCCGCCGACCATCAACCTCGACGAGCCGGACGAGGGCTGCGACCTCAACTTCGTCGCCCACCAGGCGCAGGCGATGCCGATCGACGTGGCGGTGTCCAACTCCTTCGGCTTCGGCGGCACCAACGGCACCCTGGTGTTCCGCCGCTTCGCCGGCTGATGGGGCTGACCTGGATCGACGGTCGCCCGGCGGACGCCCTGCCGCTGAGCGACCGCGGTCTGGCCTACGGCGATGGCCTGTTCGAGACCATCGCCGTGCGCCGCGGCCGCCTGCTCCTGCTCGAGCGCCATCTGCAGCGCCTCGGCGAGGGTGCCCGGCGCCTCGCCCTGCCGCTGGACCTGGCGCTGGTGCGCGCCGAGCTGCTGGCCTTCGCCGGCGAGCTCGGCAGCGGCGTGGCCAAGCTGATCGTCACCCGCGGCGACGGCCTGCGCGGCTACGCGCCGCCGGCCGACGCCCGCTGCCGGCGCATCCTCTCCGGCGGTCCGCCGCCCGCCTATCCGGCGCGCCACCGCGAACAGGGCATCCGCCTGTTTCCCTGTGCCACCCGCCTGGCCGAGCAGCCGCTGCTGGCGGGGCTCAAGCACCTCAATCGCCTCGAGCAGGTCCTCGCCCGCGCCGAATGGCAGGACCCGGCCTGTGCCGAGGGGCTGATGCGCGACGCCAGCGGCCGGGTGGTCGAGGGCGTGTTCAGCAACCTGTTCGTGGTGCGCGACGGCGAGCTGCTGACGCCCGCGCTGGCGCGCTGCGGCGTGGCCGGCGTGATGCGTGCGGAGATCCTCGCCCGCGCCGCGCAGGCGGGCATCGCCACGCGCATCGAGGATATCGACTATCCGGCCCTGCTGGCTGCCGACGAGGTGTTCCTCTGCAACAGCCAGTACGGCATCTGGCCGGTGGTAGCGCTGGAGGGGCACGGCTGGCCGCTGGGCGGGCTGACCCGTAAACTGCAGGGTCTGCTGTCCGACCTGGTGGATGCCTGATCGTGAAACGTTTTCTGCTGTACCTGCTGGAAGGCGGGCTGATGCTGGCAGGCCTGCTGCTGGTTTTCGCCGGCTGGCAGCAGCATGTGGCCCTCGAGCAGCCGCTGGCGCTGAGCGAGGAGCGCCTGCTCGAGGTACCGGCCGGCGCGACCCCCGGCGGCCTGCTCGCCAGGCTCGAGGACGAGGGCGTGCTGGACGGCGCGCTGTGGCTGCGCCTGTACTGGCGCTTCAATCTCGACGGCAAGGGCCTGCACAGTGGCGAGTATCGCCTCGCCCCCGGGCAGACCGCGCGCGACCTGCTGGCCCAGTGGCAGCGTGGCGAGGTGGTCAGTTACAGCCTGACCCTGGTCGAGGGCTGGAGCTTCCGCCAGTTGCGCGCGGCGCTGGCGAGCCAGGAGCGTCTGGAGCAGACCCTGGCCGGCCTCGACGATGCCGCCGTGATGCAGCGCCTCGGCTTCGCCGGCCAGCATCCCGAGGGGCGTTTCTTTCCCGATACCTACCGATACGTGCGCGGCATGCGTGACATCGATCTGCTGCGCCAGGCTCACGAGCGGCTGGATCAGGTGCTCGACGAGGAGTGGCGCCAGCGCGCCGAGGGCCTGCCCTACAAGGATGCCTACCAGGCGCTGATCATGGCGTCCCTGGTGGAGAAGGAAACCGGGGCTGCCCACGAGCGGCCCGAGATCGCCGGGGTGTTCGTCCGTCGACTGCGTCAGGGCATGCTGCTGCAGACCGATCCGACGGTGATCTACGGTCTCGGCGAGCGCTATGCCGGCAACCTGACTCGCGCGCACCTGCGCGAGGCGACGCCCTACAACACCTACACCAATCCCGGGCTGCCGCCGACACCGATCGCCATGGTCGGCCGCGAGGCGATCCGCGCCGCGCTCAATCCGGCCGGCGGCGACAGTCTGTACTTCGTCGCCCGCGGCGACGGCACCCATGTCTTCTCGCGCTCGCTCGACGAGCACAACCGGGCGGTGCGCGAATTCCAGCTCAAGCGGCGCGAGGACTACCGTTCCAGTCCGGCCGCCACGCCACAAGGAAACAGTCAGTGAGCGGTCTGTTCATCACCCTCGAAGGCCCCGAAGGCGCGGGCAAGAGCACCAATCGCGACTACCTGGCCGAGCGCCTGCGCAGCCAAGGCTGCGATGTGCTGCTGACCCGCGAGCCCGGCGGCACGCCCTTGGCCGAGCGCATCCGCGAGCTGCTGCTGGCGCCCAGCGACGAGCCGATGGCGGCCGACACCGAGCTGCTGCTGGTGTTCGCCGCGCGCGCCCAGCACCTGGCCCGGGTCATCCGCCCGGCGCTGGCGGCCGGCAAGGTCGTGCTGTGCGACCGCTTCACCGACGCCACCTACGCCTACCAGGGCGGCGGGCGCGGCCTGCCGCTGGAGCGCATCGCCCAGCTGGAGAGCTTCGTGCAGGGCGAGCTGCGCCCGGAGCTGACCCTGGTGTTCGACCTGCCGGTGGAAGTCGGCCTGGCCCGCGCCGCCGCCCGTGGCCGCCTGGATCGTTTCGAGCAGGAGGCGCAGGACTTCTTCGAGGCGGTGCGCCAGACCTACCTGGCGCGTGCGCGCCTGGCGCCGGCGCGCTACCGTCTGCTGGATGCCGCGCAGCCGCTCGCTGCGGTGCAGGCCCAGCTCGACGCCCTGCTGCCCGAGCTGCTGGAGCGCGCGCGTGGCTGAGGCCTATCCCTGGCAGCAGGCGCTGTGGCAGCAGCTTGCGCGCCGCCAGCAGCATGCCCACGCCTACCTGCTGCACGGCCCCGCCGGCATCGGCAAGCGCGCCCTGGCCGAGCGCCTGGCGGCGCTGCTGCTGTGTGCGGCGCCGACGGCGGAGGGCGCCTGCGGTGGCTGCAAGGCCTGCCTGCTGCTGCGCGCCGGCACCCATCCGGACTTCTTCGACCTGCAGCCGGAGGAGCCGGACAAGCCGATCAAGGTCGACCAGGTGCGCGAGCTGGTGGATTTCGTCGCCCAGACCGCCCAGCTCGGCGGGCGCAAGCTGGTCCTGCTCGAGCCGGCCGAGGCGATGAACCTCAACGCCGCCAACGCCCTGCTGAAAAGCCTGGAGGAGCCCTCCGGCGACACCGTGCTGCTGCTGGTCAGCCACCAGCCCAGTCGCCTGCTGCCGACCATCCGGAGCCGCTGTCTGCAGCAGGCCTGCCCGTTGCCGACGCCGGTGCTGGCCGGTGCCTGGCTGGCTGCGCAGCTGCCGGAGCTGGAGCCGGCGCTGCATCGGCGCCTGCTCGCGCTGGCGACCGGTTCGCCACTGCGTGCCCTGCAGCTGCACCGCGATGGGGTGCTGGATCAGCGTGCGCTGGTCGAGGAGGGCATCAGGAAGCTGCTCAAGCAGCAGGCCGCGCCTTCCGAGCTGGCCGAGGCGTGGAAGCACATTCCGCTGGCGCTGCTGCTCGACTGGTTCTGCGCCTGGCTGCTGCAGGTGCTGCGCTGCCAGCTGGCCGGCGCCGAGGGCGAGGCCGAGGAGCCGATGGACAAGGTGGTGCGCTGGCTGGCCGGGCGCACGCCGCCGAACGCCGTGCTGGCGCTGCAAGACTGGCTGCTCGCCGAGCGGCAGAAGGTGCTCGGCAAGGCCAATCTCAATCGCGCACTGCTTCTCGAAGCCCTGCTGGTACGGTGGGCAAGCCTGCCGTCGGCAGGCTAGAATCGCAGTCCGCATCGGCCACGGAGCCTGCCCATGAGCATGCCACCCCTCGGCGGTCGCAACGCCATCCTCACCCTGACTCTCAAGGACAAGGCCCAGCTGTACGCGGCCTACATGCCCTTCGTGCGCAACGGCGGCCTGTTCATCTCCACCAGCAAGACCTATCGCCTGGGCGACGAGGTGTTCGTGCTGCTGACCCTGATGGACGAGCCGGAGAAGATCCCGGTCGCCGGCAAGGTGGTCTGGATCACTCCCAAAGGGGCCCAGGGCAACCGCACCGCCGGAATCGGTGTGCAGTTCAACGACGGCGACCGCAGCACCCGCAACAAGATCGAAACCTACCTCGCCGGTGCGCTCAAGTCCGAGCGCCCGACCCTGACCATGTGACCATGCTCGTAGACTCCCACTGTCATCTCGACCGCCTGGACCTCAAGGCCCACGGCGGCTCGCTCGACGCCGCGCTGGCGGCCGCCCGTTCGCGTGGCGTCGGCCGCTTCCTGTGCATCGGCGTCAGCGCCGACAACGCCAGCGCCGTGCGCCAGCTGGCGGAAACCTACCTGGACGTGTACTGCTCGATCGGCGTGCATCCGCTGGATCTCGAGCCCGGCAGCCAGCCGGCGCTGGACTGGCTGCTGCACGAGCTGGCCCATCCGCGAGTGGTGGCCATCGGCGAGACCGGCCTCGACTACCACTACCAGCCGGAGGCTGCGGCGCTGCAGCGCGAGGGTTTCGCCCTGCACCTGGAGGCGGCGCGGCAGACCGGCAAGCCGGTGATTGTGCATACCCGCGAGGCGCGCGCCGACACTCTGGCCATGCTGCGCGAGGCCGACCTGGCGCAGGCCGGCGTACTGCACTGTTTCACCGAGGACTGGGCGATGGCCCGGGCAGCGCTGGACATGGGCTACTACATCTCGCTGTCCGGCATCGTCACCTTCCGCAACGCCGAGGCGCTGCGCGAGGTGGCCCGCCAGGTGCCGGCCGATCGCCTGCTGGTGGAAACCGACGCACCCTACCTGGCGCCGGTTCCCCATCGCGGCAAGCCGAACCTCCCGGAATACGTGCGCGACGTCGCCGAGTTCCTCGCCACCCTGCGCGGGGTTTCCTGCGAGGTTCTGGCCGCGCAGACCACCGCCAACTTCGAGCGGCTGTTCCCGCTGGCGCGGTCCTGCTGAAACGGCGGACAAAAAAAACCCGGGTTCTGGGGGAATCCGGGTCAAGACCATTAGGAGTGAAACCGGAACAGGCGTTCCCACGCCGTTCCGCCTGACGGGCACTTGGGGGGAGGTGCCGCACATCAGTAATGTGAGTATTGACCAGTCTTCGATACTTTACCGGCAGGAATCCCCCAGTTTTAAAACGGATTTGAAATAGTTCCCCGCTTGCTGAGTGCGTCGCCGAATCAGGCTGGCCAGATGATGACCCTGCGGCTCCATGCGGCAGCCGCTGCGCCGTTCAGGCCAGCCGATGCAGCAGGGCCAGGGTATCCTCGATCACCGTCTCCGTCGTGTAGAAGTGCGGCGACAGACGGATGCCGCCGCCGCGCTGGGCACACACCACCTGTTCCTTCTTCAGTGCCTCGAACAGCTCGCCATTGTCCCGACCGGCCAGGGCGAAGGTGAGGATGCCGGCGCGCCGCCCGGGCTCCTGCGGGCTCAGCAGGCGGGCGCCGGGCAGAGCGGCGATCCCCGCGTGCAGGCGGGCGATGCGCTGCTCGATCAGCGTCGCCACCTGCGCCATTCCCACTTCCTCGAGCAGCGCCAGGCTGGCCTCCAGCGCCACCGCGCCGAGCATGTTCGGGCTGCCGCACTCGAAGCGCCGCGCGGTCTTCGCCGGCTGCCAGTCGCGCCTGTCGTAGTTGCCGGCGTCCTCGAGCATGTGCCAGCCGTACTCGTGCAGCCTGAGCTGCTCGCGCAGGTCGCGGCGGCAGTAGAACACCCCGAGCCCCTCCGGGCCGAGCAGCCACTTGTGGCCGTCGGCCATGGCGAAGGCGCAGCCGCTGGCCTGCACGTCGAACGGCTGGGCGCCGAGCTGCTGGATGGCATCGATGCACAGCAGTACGCCGCGCTCGGTGCAGCCGGCGCCGAGTCGCGGCATGTCCAGGCGCAGGCCGCTGGCGTACTGCACCGCACTGATCGCCAGCAGGCGGGTGCGCGGGGTGCAGGCTTCGATCAGGGCGGCTTCCGGGTCGCTGCCGGCGATGTCCACCTCGACCACCTCGACGCCCTGCGGGCGCAGCGCCTCCCAGACCACGCGGTTGGAGGGGAACTCCTGGTCGCTGATCACCACCTGGTCGCCGGGGCGCCAGTCGAGGCCGAAGGCGACGAACGACAGCGCCTCCGAGGTGTTCTTCACCAGCGCCACGTCCGCTGTCGACGGCGCGTTGAGCAGGCGCGCCAGGCGCTGGCGCAGGCGCTGCTCCAGTTGCAGCCACTGCGGGTAGTCGCGGGCGCCGACGCGCAGGTTCTGCTCGGCGAAGGCGCATACCGCGGCGCTGGCCCGGCGCGGCCAGGGCGCCACGGCGGCATGGTTGAGGTAGCGCAGGCCGGCTTCCTGGGGAAATTCGTCGTGCCACGGATTCATAGTCGCTGCTCCTGCTGATGGGCGGTTTGCGGCATGATACATGGCGGTCCGGGCGGCAGGTCGTCCCGGCGGTTCATCAGCAGGCACGGGGAGATGGCGATGACGGAGGGAAGCAAGGCGGGGGATCTGCTGCAGCAGATCCCGGCGAGCAAGGGCGGGCTGCCGCCGGTGCATCTGTGGAATCCGCCGTTCTGCGGCGACATCGACATGCGCATCGCCCGCGACGGCAGCTGGCATTACCTGGGCACGCCGATCGGCCGGCCGGCGATGGTGCGGCTGTTCTCCACCATCCTGCGCCGCGACGGCGAAGACTACTTCCTGGTGACCCCGGTGGAGAAGGTCGGCATCCGCGTCGACGATGCGCCTTTCGTGGCGGTGGCGATGGACGTGGAAGGCGAGGGTGAGGCGCAGCGCCTGCGCTTTCGCACCAACGTCGACGACGAGGTGGCGGCCGGCGCCGAGCATCCGCTGCGCTTCGTCCTCGATGTGGAAAGTGGCGAGCCGTCGCCCTACGTGCACGTGCGCGCCAACCTCGAGGCGCTGATCCACCGCAACGTGTTCTATCGCCTGGTGGAGCTGGCGGTACCCTGCGAACGCAACGGCGAGGCCTGGCTGGGGGTATGGAGCGACGGCGTGCTGTTCCCCATCGCGCCGCAGCCCGAATAAGGACAACAAAAAAGGCCCCGCGGGGCCTTTTCTGTGAGCGCTTACATGTTGGGGTAGTTCGGCCCGCCGGTGCCTTCCGGGGCCACCCAGGTGATGTTCTGCGCCGGGTCCTTGATGTCGCAGGTCTTGCAGTGCACGCAGTTCTGCGCGTTGATCTGGAACTTCTTCTCGCCGCTTTCCTGGGTGACGATCTCGTACACCCCGGCCGGGCAGTAGCGCTGCGCCGGCTCATCGAAGAGCGGCAGGTTCTTCGCCAGCGGGATCGAGGCGTCGGCCAGCTTCAGGTGGCAGGGCTGGTCTTCCTCGTGGTTGGTGTTGGAGAGGAACACCGAGGACAGCTTGTCGAAGCTCAGCTTGCCGTCCGGCTTGGGGTAGTCGATCTTGGTCGACTGGGCGGCGGGCTTCAGGCAGGCATGGTCCGGCTTGTTGTCGTGCAGGGTCAGCGGGATCTTGCCGCCAAACAGGTTCTGGTCGACGAAGTTGAACGCGCCGCCGAGGATGGCGCCGAACTTGTGGATCGCCGCGCCGAAGTTGCGGCTGCGGAACAGCTCGTCGTACAGCCAGCTGTCCTCGAAGGCCTTCACGTAGTTGTTCAGCTCGTCGCCACCCTCGCGCCCGGCGCCCAGCGCCTCGACGATCGCCTCGGCGGCCAGCATGCCGGACTTCATCGCGGTGTGGCTGCCCTTGATCTTGGCGAAGTTGAGGGTGCCCAGATCGCAGCCGATCAGCGCGCCACCGGGGAACACCATCTTCGGCAGCGAGTTGAGGCCACCCTTGCAGATGGCGCGCGCGCCGTAGGCGATGCGCTTGCCGCCCTCCAGGTACTGCCTGATCACCGGATGGTGCTTGTAGCGCTGGAACTCGTCGAACGGCGACAGGTAGGGGTTGCTGTAGGACAGGTCGACGATCAGGCCGACCACCACCTGGTTGTTCTCCAGGTGATAGAGGAAGGAGCCGCCGGGGTTGTCGTCGTTGAGCGGCCAGCCGGCGGTGTGCACCACCAGGCCCTGCTCGTGTTTCGCCGGGTCGATCTCCCACAGCTCCTTGATGCCGATGCCGTAGTGCTGGGCGTCGGCCCTGGCGTCGAGCTTGTAGCGCTGGATCAGCTGCTTGCCGATATGGCCGCGGCAGCCTTCGGCGAACAGGGTGTACTTGGCGCGCAGTTCCATGCCCGGGGTGTACAGGCCGTCCTTCGGCTGGCCTTCGTGGTCGACGCCCAGATCGCCGGTGACGATGCCGCGCACCACGCCCTGCTCGTCGATCAGCGCTTCCTGGGCGGCGAAGCCCGGGTAGATCTCCACGCCCAGATTCTCGGCCTGCTGGGCCAGCCAGCGGCACAGGTTGCCCAGGGAGATGATGTAGTTGCCTTCGTTGTGCATGGTCTTGGGCACGGCGAAGTCGGGGATCCTGGTGGCGGCCTCGCTGCTCTTCAGCAGGTAGATGTCGTCGCGCTTGACCGGGGTGTTGAGCGGGGCGCCGAGGCTCTTCCAGTCGGGGAACAGTTCGGCCAGCGCGCGCGGTTCGAACACCGCGCCGGAGAGGATGTGGGCGCCGACTTCGGAGCCTTTTTCCACCACGCAGACGCTGAGCTCCTGGCCGGCTTCGGCGGCCTTCTGCTTCAGGCGGCAGGCGGCGGACAGGCCGGCAGGGCCCGCTCCGACGATGACAACGTCGAATTCCATGTATTCGCGTTCCACTCTCTCTATCTCCTAACTCAAGGCTGGCAATCTGCTTGTTGGAATCCGCAAGGCGGTTTTTGTGCAGCGCAATATATTTACGCCGGACGGCAATGCCGGTACAAGCTTTTGTTGCATGTGGGCTGAAAGGGCCCATTTTAAAGGGCTGCGCCGGTGCTGTGGAAGTTTTGTCGTATTGACCGGTCTGGGTGATATCGTCAAGATACGGCGTTTATGTCGGTCGCGGTACAGCTGAGAGTCGGTTCGATCCGGCGGGCAGCCCGGCCTGGCGGCAGCCCCGACGTCGCCATATCAACTCACCGGAGAACACGAGGAATCCATGAAGATTCTGGTAGCTGTCAAGCGAGTGGTCGATTACAACGTCAAGGTCCGCGTCAAGGCGGACAACTCCGGCGTCGACCTCGCCAACGTCAAGATGTCGATGAACCCGTTCTGCGAGATCGCCGTGGAAGAGGCGGTGCGCCTGAAGGAAAAGGGTGTCGCCAGCGAAATCGTGGCCGTCTCCGTGGGGCCGGCCGCCGCCCAGGAACAGCTGCGTACCGCCCTGGCCCTCGGCGTGGACCGCGCCATCCTGGTCGAGTCCGCCGACGAGCTGAACTCCCTGGCCGTGGCCAAGCTGCTCAAGGCCGTGGTCGACAAGGAGCAGCCGCAACTGGTCATCCTCGGCAAGCAGGCCATCGACAGCGACAACAACCAGACCGGCCAGATGCTCGCCGCGCTGACCGGCTTCGCCCAGGGCACCTTCGCCTCCAAGGTGGAAGTGAATGGCGACCAAGTCAACGTCACCCGCGAGATCGACGGCGGCCTGCAGACCGTCGCGCTCAAGCTGCCGGCCATCGTCACCACCGACCTGCGTCTCAACGAGCCGCGCTACGCTTCCCTGCCGAACATCATGAAGGCCAAGAAGAAGCCGCTGGAGACCGTCACTCCGGACGCCCTCGGCGTGTCCACCGCCTCGACCGTGAAGATCCTCAAGGTCGAGGCGCCGGCCGCGCGCAGCGCCGGCATCAAGGTCAAGTCGGTGGCCGAACTGGTCGAGAAACTGAAGAACGAAGCGAAGGTGATCTGATGGCCATTCTCGTCATTGCCGAACACAACAACGCCGCCCTGGCCCCGGCCACCCTGAATACCGTGGCCGCCGCCGCCCAGATCGGTGGCGACGTCCACGTGCTGGTCGCCGGCCAGGGTTGCGCCGCGGTCGCCGAGGCTGCCGCCAAGGTCGCCGGCGTCGCCAAGGTGCTGGTCGCCGACAGCGCCGCCTTCGCCCACCAGCTGCCGGAGAACGTCGCGCCGCTGATCGCCGAGCTGGGCAAGGGTTACAGCCACGTGCTGGCCGCCGCTACCACCACCGGCAAGAACGTGCTGCCGCGCGTCGCCGCGCTGCTGGACGTCGATCAGATATCCGAGATCATCAAGGTCGAGAGCGCCGACACCTTCAAGCGCCCGATCTACGCCGGCAACGCCATCGCCACCGTGCAGTCGAGCGCGCCGGTCAAGGTCATCACCGTGCGCGGCACCGGCTTCGACGCCGTGGCGGCCGAGGGCGGCAATGCCGCCATCGAGGCGCTGGCTGGCGGCAGCGATGCCGGCATTTCCGCCTTCGTCGGCGAGGAGCTGGCCAAGTCCGAGCGTCCCGAGCTGACCGCCGCCAAGGTGGTGATCTCCGGCGGCCGCGGCATGCAGAACGGCGACAACTTCCAGCTGCTCTACAAGCTGGCCGACAAGCTCGGCGCCGCCGTCGGTGCCTCGCGCGCCGCCGTCGACGCCGGCTTCGTGCCCAACGACCTGCAGGTCGGCCAGACCGGCAAGATCGTCGCGCCGCAGCTGTACATCGCCGTGGGCATCTCCGGCGCCATCCAGCACCTGGCCGGCATGAAGGACTCCAAGGTGATCGTGGCGATCAACAAGGACGAGGAGGCGCCGATCTTCCAGGTCGCCGACTACGGCCTGGTGGGCGACCTGTTCGAGATCGTCCCCGAGCTGGAAAAGGCCCTGTAAGCGCCTGACCGCCCGAAAGAACCCGCTCCCCGGAGCGGGTTTTTTGTATCGCCCGACTTTCCGTCTGTCGGTCGCGGCCGGCTCTGCCCTACACTGGGCGCCGGTAAAGACTTGCGAGGTTTTCCATGCCCATCCGTTCCACCCTGTCGCGCCTTGCCCTGGCGCTGCTGGTCCTGGCCGGTTCGAGCCAGGTCCAGGCCGCCGGCAAGTGCGAGCGGCTGATCGCCACCGGCAACCCCGACCAGGCGCCCTACCTGTGGCGCGATCCGCAGAACCCGCAGCAACTGATCGGTGCCGGCGCCGACCTGCTCAAGGCGCTGGGCAGCGAACTGGGTGTGACCGTCGAGCTGCTCTACGGCGGCAAGGCCGCCGCAGCCGAGGCGGATGCCCTGAACGGGCGTGTCGATCTGCTGGTGGGCAGCTACCTGACTCCGGAGCGCCTCGAGCAGTTCGACTTCGTCCACCCGGCCTATCTGGATGTGCCGGTGCAGGTCTGGACCCAGCGCGACAGGGCGCCGCTGTTCACGCGCTACGCCGATCTGGCCAGCCATCGCGGCCTGGCGGTGGATGCCGGCAACTTCCCCGTCGCGCTGGCGCGCCAGGCGGACGAACAGTTCAAGGCCCGGCGCACCGGCAAGGCGGTCGAAGCCCTGCAGCAGCTGCAGCAGGGCCGGGTCGACTACCTGCTGCTCGAAGGGCAGGCCGGGCGTGCGCTGGTCGAGCGCGAGGGGCTGGGCGGCGAGCTGCTGCCTCTGGAGCCGGTGCTGGCCAGCGAGCCGCTGTACCTGGCGATATCGCACAACTCGGCGTGCAACGATCCCTGGCTGCGTGGGCAGCTGGCCAGGAAAATGACCGAATTTCGCAGTGCCGGCCTGCCGCAGGCCCTGTTGCATCGCAATATGGAGCGCTGGAAGAACCAGGCGCGCCGGCCGGCTACCCCCTGATGCAGGACGTTCTATCGATGATTTCACGCATGTGTGCCGCGCTGGCACTCTCGCTGCTGGCCGGCTGCGCCAGCGATCCGGTGCCCGAGGCGCAGCTGCAGGTTACCGAGCAGGCGCTGGCGCAGGCCCGCGCGGTCGGTACCGGCGCCGAGCAGGCGGAATTGCGCCAGGCCGAGGAGGGCCTGGCAGCTGCGCGCCAGGCGGTCGAACGACAGGAGTTCCGGCAGGCGCGCATGCTCGCCGAGCGCGCCGAGCTGGATGCCCGCCTCGCCGAGGCGCAGACCCTGACGGCCAAGAGTCGCGCCCAGGTCGCCGAGCTGCGCAACGAGCTGCGCCGCCTGCGTACCCAGCTGGGGGAGCAGCCATGATGCGCGGCTTCCGGATCTCGCTGGGCTGCGCAGCGCTGGCCCTGCTGGCTGGCTGCGGCACCGCCCAGCTCCCGCCGCAGGCGCTTGAGCAGGCGCGCAGCAGCTACCGGCAGGTGGCCACGGACTCGGTCGTGGTGGCCAGCGCACCCAAGGACGTGATGCGCGCCGGCGACTCGCTGGAGCGCGCCACGCGCCTGGCCGACTACTGGGGCAGTACGGAGGACGTCGCCCACTACGCTTACCTGAGCGAGCGCTACAGCGCCATCGCTCGCGAGCACGGCGCCCTCGCCGCCGAGCAGGAGCAGCTGGCCCGCCTGCAGCTGGAGCGCGAGCGCCTGCAGCTGGCCCTGCGCGAGGCGCGCCTGCTCGGCGTGCAGCAGCAGAGCCGCTGGCTGGAGGAGCAGATGCTCAGCCTGGCGACCACCGAGACCGAGCGCGGTCTGGTGATGTCGCTCGGCGACGTGCTGTTCGATGCCGGTCGCGCCGAGCTGAAGGCGTCGGCCAACCGTACGGTGCTCAAGCTGTTCCAGTTCCTCCAGCTCAACCCGCAGCGCACGGTGCGCATCGAGGGCTATACCGACAGCCGCGGCCAGCCCGCCGAGAATCTGGCCCTGTCCCGCGCGCGCGCGCAGGCGGTGGCGGACGTGCTGGTCGACCTCGGCATCGCTGCCGAACGCATCCAGGTGCAGGGCTATGGCGGCGCCTTCCCGGTGGCGGCCAATGCCTCGTCCCGCGGTCGGGCGCAGAACCGTCGGGTGGAGATCGTGTTTTCCGACGAGCAGGGGCGCCTGGCTCCGCCGCGCGAGTAGTGCGCGTGGTCGGAACTGGCGAGAATGGCGTTCAGCCCGAGCCGGCGTTCGCGGTGCCGGCATATCTTCCCATGAGGCCTGCGATGAGCGTCGTGCGCGTGTTCTTCTGTGTGCTGCTGGCGGGGCTGGCGGCCTGCGATGGCGACAAGCCGGCAGCACCGGAGGCGCCTCGCGAGGCGGTGCGGGAGGAAAGCGCGGTGCCGCTGCCGGCGCCGCCCGTGACTGCCTCGCCACCCGTCGAGCCTGCGCCTGCCGAAGCGCCGGAGAAGTCCCCGGCAGCGCCCGCCGAGCCGGCGCGGCCCGCCGTTGCCGCCGTGCGCCCGCCGCGCCCGGCGGCAGCTGCCAGGGTCGAGAAGCCGTTGCCCCTGGCGCCGCTGGATCTCAGCGTGCCCGGCGAGCTGCTGGAGCGCCTGCCGGGCGAGGATGGGCTGCCGCTGACCGAGCCGCAGCCCCTGCTGCCGCCGCTGTTCGGCGACAAGGTCGAGCAGCCGCAGTCCTTCGAGCTGGGGGGGAGGCTGATCACCAACGAGCGCGAGGCCGACGAGGACAGCTGGCATGCGGTGGAAGGCGCCGAGCTGGAGTTGCGTTTCCGCCGCTGAGCCAGGCCGTGGCGGGGCTATTCGTCCTCGCCGTCCTCGCGGCGCGCCTTGGCCTCCAGTTCGGCGTTGCGCTCGCGCATGCGTTGCAGCTCCTCCTCGCTGAGGGGCATCTTGTCGGCGCTGTCGCGCAGCATCAGCAGGCTGCCGATCACGGCGCCGAAGGCCAGGGCCAGAAACAACCAGGCATACCAGGGCATGATGTTCTCCGCTGGGGAATGGGGATGCCTCCACCATAGCGCCGCCCCGCGCGGCTGTCTCGCCCCCTGTGCGCGGGCGCCCGCCGGTGCGGGCTTGCGCTACAATGCGCGGCGTTCCGACTTGCCGAGAGAGCCCCATGTCCTGCCAGACCCCGATCATCGTCGCCCTGGATTTCCCTAACCGTGAAGCCGCGCTGGCCCTGGCCGACCAGCTCGATCCGCAGCTGTGCCGGGTCAAGGTCGGCAAGGAGCTGTTCACCCGCTGCGGCCCGCAGATCGTCGAGACGCTGGCCGGCAAGGGCTTCGAGGTGTTCCTCGACCTGAAATTCCACGATATCCCCAACACCACGGCGATGGCGGTCAAGGCCGCCGCCGAGCTGGGCGTGTGGATGGTCAACGTGCACTGCTCCGGCGGCCTGCGCATGATGGCCGCCTGCCGCGAGACCCTGGATGCGCTCAGCGGCGCCAAGCCGCTGCTGATCGGCGTGACCGTGCTGACCAGCATGGAGCGCGGCGACCTGGCCGGCATCGGCCTCGACATCGAGCCGCAGGAGCAGGTGCTGCGCCTGGCCGCCCTGGCCGCCCAGGCCGGTCTCGACGGCCTGGTCTGTTCCGCCCAGGAAGCGCCGGCGCTCAAGGCCGCCCAGCCGCAGCTGCAGCTGGTCACTCCGGGCATCCGCCCGGCCGGCAGCGCTCAGGACGACCAGCGCCGCATCCTCACCCCGCGCCAGGCGCTGGATGCGGGCTCCGACTACCTGGTGATCGGCCGGCCGATCAGCCAGGCCGCTGACCCGGCTGCCGCCCTCGCCGCGGTGGTGGCCGAGCTGCGCGGCTGACCGGCAGCGCTCGCAGAGGCAGGCAGGGCGCGCGGCGATGAGCGACTACGACCCCTACCGTCCGCCCCGGGCGCCGCTGCTCGATCCGCACCTGCCGCCGGCCTTCGCCGGCGGCGACTGGAGCCGCGGCCAGTTGCGCGTGCTCGGCGCCCTGAGCCTGGGCTGCCTGTCCGGCCTGCTGGTGCTGCTGCTGGTAGCGTTGTGGCGGCTGTTCAATCCGCAGCTGCCGCCGCTGCCCTTCGTTCACCTGCTCAGCCTGCTGCTGGTGCTGCTGTGGGGCTACCTGCTGCTGCGCCTCAGGGATCTGCTGGCGGCGCGCTACGGCCTGCACGGGCTGGGCCAGCCCCTGGCGCTGCAGATGCTGCTCGGCCTGCTGGCCAGCGGTCTTGGCGCGCTGCTCGACGAGCACGCGGCGGGGACCACGGAAAGCGCCCTGCAGCTGGGCTATTTCGCCCTGTCCGTCGCCCTGGGGCTCAGCCTGGTGTGGTTCGCCCTGCGCCTGCGGCGCATCCGCCAGCCCTGGCCGGCGCTGCGCCTGTTCGCCTGGCTGCTGCTGCTCGCCGGTTGCACGGCGGCCAGCGTGGTGCTGCTGGTGCCGGCGCTGCTGCTCGGCCTGGGCGCCGGGGCGGCGCTGGCCTGGGTGTTCTTCGCCGCCGCCGGCGAGCTGGCCGAGGCCGACGAAAAAC
Organism: Pseudomonas sp. AN-1; assembly: GCF_034057115.1. Taxonomy (NCBI): domain Bacteria; kingdom Pseudomonadati; phylum Pseudomonadota; class Gammaproteobacteria; order Pseudomonadales; family Pseudomonadaceae; genus Pseudomonas; species Pseudomonas sp. AN-1. Next base: position 247,957 of record NZ_CP139195.1, read on the forward strand.
CGGCCTGAGCGGCCGGTTCCGGTTCAGCGGATCAGGCTGAGGAATTCGCTGCGGGTCGCCGGGTTGTCGCGGAACTCGCCGAGCATCACCGAGCTGACCATCGCCGAATTCTGCTTCTCCACCCCGCGCATCATCATGCACATGTGCCGGGCCTCGATCACCACCGCCACGCCCAGGGCGCCGGTGACTTCCTGCACCGCTTCGGCGATCTGTCGGGTGAGGTTCTCCTGGATCTGCAGGCGGCGGGCGAACATGTCGACGATGCGTGCCACCTTGGACAGGCCGAGTACCTTGCCGTTGGGGATGTAGGCCACGTGTGCCTTGCCGATGAACGGCAGCAGATGGTGCTCGCACAGCGAATACAGCTCGATGTCCCTGACCAGCACCATCTCGCTGTTGTCGGAGCTGAACAGCGCGCCGTTGGTGACTTCCTCGAGACTCTGCGCATAGCCGCGGCAGAGGTACTGCATGGCCTTGGCGGCGCGCTTGGGAGTGTCTTGCAGGCCTTCGCGCTCGACGTCCTCGCCGAGCAGGCCGAGGATCGCGGTGTAGTGCTGTTCCAGGGACATGGAATTTCCTGTGGTTGGGCAAAGGCGCGCAGGGTAGGGGGCTGCCCGGCTGCTGGCAAGTGTGCGGCGGCCGGCGGATGAGCCGTCTGCAGGCCGCAGATGCAGGCGGCTCATCATCGGGCGCTATTCGTCGCGGCCTTCCAGCATGGTGCGCTTGAGCAGCACGTAGACCGCGCCGGTGCCGCCATGCTTGGCCAGGCAGGAGGTGAAGCCGAGCACCTGCGGGTGCTGGCGCAGCCAGGTGTTGACGTGGCTCTTGACCATCGGCCGGCGGCCGTCGGTGCGCGCCGCCTTGCCGTGGGTGATGCGCACGCAGCGCACCTCGAAGCGCGCCGCCTCGGCGAGGAAGTCCCACAGGGTGGCGCGCGCCGTCTCCACACTCATGCCGTGCAGGTCGAGGCTGCCCTCGAAGGCGATCTGCCCGGCCTTGAGCTTGCGCATCTGGCCTTCCTGCACGCCGTCGCGCGCCCAGTACAGCTCGTCCTCGGCGCCGACGTCGATGACGAACAGGTCGGAAAGACCGTCGACCGTGGTGGTCTGCTGGGTGAGGATGGCGCTCTGCTGGCGCTGGGCGACCTGCTGGCGGTCGGCCTTCGGCTTGCCGGTGTCGGCGCGTTCCTCGACCCTGATGCGCTTGACCCCGCGCATCTCGCTGTGGAACAGGGAAAAATCGTCGTCTTGCATGCTGGTTCTCCGCGACAGACGCACGATTCTAACGGAACCGGCGCCGGCGCGGAGAGCCTGCCGCGCCTCAGGCGCCGAGCGCCGCGGCGTCGGTCACCACGGTGGCGAACAGGTCGGCCAGCGCGGCCAGTTCGACGCGGTGCAGGGTGGCGGCATCCACCAGGCTGCCGTCGATGCCCGGCAGGTCGCGGGTGGCGCAGGCGGCGGCGACCACCGTGCTGCGATAGCCGAGGTCCTTGGCGGCGCGTACCGTGGCGCTGACGCACATGTGGGTCATGAAGCCGACCACCACCAGCTCCTCGCGGCCCAGCTCGCGCAGCACGCGATCCAGCTCGCTGCGGGCGAAGGAGTTGGGCAGCGGCTTGCGCACCACCGCCTCGCCCGGCAGCGGGGTCAGCTCCTCGAAGATCTCGCCGCGCGGGCCTTCGGGGTCGAACAGGTAGCCGGGCACGCCGATGTGCTGCACGTGCACCACGGGTGCGCCGGCGGCGCGCGCCGCTGCCAGCAGGCGGTGGATCTGCGCGGCCGCGGCGTCGACGCCGGGCAGGCGCAGGTCGCCGCTGCGGTACTCGTTCTGCGCGTCGATGATCAGCAGGGTGGCCTGCCTGAGGTTGGCGGCCGGGTGGCTGCTGCCGGTCAGTTCGAACAGGGTCTTGGCGTCGCTCATGCTGTACTCCGGTAGGGGATGGACGCGACCATTGTGGGCATGACGGCGGCGGCGCTGAAGACACAGGCTTGCCGCCCGGAAATGCATTTTTGCAGGGAGCCGCGATGGCCTTCGACTGGAACGACATTCCCGTGCTGCTGGCGCTGGAGCGCCACGGCACCCTGGCCGCGGCGGCGCGGGCGCTGGCGGTCAACCCGACCACCGTCAGCCGGCGCCTGCAGGCGGCCGAGCGGGCGCTGCAGGCGCGCCTGTTCCTGCGCGACAGCGGCCGCTACCGGCCGACCCCGGCCGGCGAGGTGCTGCTGCAGCGCGCCGCCGCCCTGCAGGGCGACGTGCAGGGCATGCTGCTGGCCGCCCGCGAGGAGGCGCAGAGCGTGGCCGGCAGCGTGCGCCTGACCTCGGTGGAGTTCCTCCTCGCCCACTGGCTGATTCCGCAGCTGCCCGAGCTGGCCGCGCGCCACCCGCAGCTCGACCTGCAGCTGCTGGGCGACAACCGCGACCTGTCCTTCACCCGCCACGAGGCCGACCTCGCCCTGCGCCTGGCGCGGCCGCAGCAGGATGCCGCGCTGGTGATGCGCAAGGTCGGCGAACTCGGCTACGCGGTGTACGGCGCCGAGCGCTTCGCTGCCGTGCGGGCGGAGGACTGGCGCGGCCTGCCCTGGCTGGGCTACGCCGACGGCCTCGCCCAGCTGCCCGAGGCGCGCTGGCTGCAGCGGCTCGACCCGCAGGGCGGCCTGTGCCTGCGCGTCACCGCGGTGACCTCGCTGCAGCGCGCCTGCCAGGCCGGGCTCGGGCTGGCGCTGCTGCCCTGCCTGGTCGGCGAGGTGCCCGGATTGTTCCGGCTGTCCGGCGTCGAACTCAGCCGCGAGCTGTGGCTGCTGTGCCATCGCGACCTGCGCCAGACCCTGCGCTTTCGCGCGGTGGCCGACTGGCTGGCCGAGCGCGCCGCCGCCGATGCGCCTCGGCTGGCTGGCCTGGCGCCGCTGGCGGGCGAGCGCTGCGACTGAGCGGCGGCGATCTTTCGGCTAGAATGCCCGTCCCATCACCGAGGATTCCCCCGCCATGAGCGCCACCCCGAGCCGCCTGCACAGCATCCGCGACCTGATCCGCTGGGGCGTCAGCCGTTTCCACGAGGCCGAGCTGTTCTTCGGCCACGGCACCGACAACGCCTGGGACGAGGCGCGCCAGCTGGTGCTCGGTGGCCTGCACCTGCCGTGGGACATGCCGGCCGACTACCTCGATTGCCGTCTGGAGGACGACGAGCTGGACGCCGTGCGCGCCCTGCTGCAGCGACGCATCGACGAGCGCATCCCGGCCGCCTACCTGCTCGGCGAGGCCTGGTTCTGCGGCCTGCCGTACTGCGTCGACGAGCGCGTGCTGGTGCCGCGCTCGCCGATCGCCGAGCTGATCGAGCGCCGCTTCGCCCCCTGGCTCGCGGGCGCCCCGGCGCGCATCCTCGACCTGTGCACCGGCTCCGGCTGCATCGGCATCGCCTGCGCCCATGCCTTCCCCGAGGCCGAGGTGGTGCTCGCCGACCTGTCGTTCGACGCGCTGGAAGTGGCCAACCTCAACATCGAACGCCACGAGGTGGAGGAGCGCGTCTACACCGTGCAGGGCGACGGCTTCGACGGCCTGCCGGGCCAGCGCTTCGACCTGATCGTCTCCAACCCGCCCTACGTCGACGCCGAGGACTTCGCCGACATGCCGGCCGAGTTCCACCACGAGCCGGCCATGGGCCTGGCCTGTGGCGAGGACGGTCTCGACCTGGTGCGCCGCATGCTCGCCGAGGCCGCCGACCACCTCACCGACGACGGCCTGCTGGTGATCGAGGTGGGCAACAGCCAGGTGCACGTCGAGGCGGCCTACCCGGAGGTGGCATTCACCTGGGTGGAGTTCGCCCGCGGCGGCCACGGCGTCTTCGTGCTCAGCGCCGAGCAGTGCCGCCAGCATCAGGCGCTGTTCCGGGCCCGCCTGCAGGGCTGAGGCCCGGCTCAGGGCAGGATGAAGCGCGCCAACCCCTCCACCAGCTCGGCCGCCAGTGGCAGGCGCGGATCGTCGTAGCTGGCCAGCGGGCGGGCACCGCTCGGCACGATACGCAGCACATGGTCCATGCCCTCGACCAGCAGCAGCTGCGCCTCCGGCCTGGCCTGCTGGAGCAGCAGGGCTTCCTCGACGCCGACCTGGAAGTCGCGGGTGCCCTGCACGATCAGCGCCGGCACCGTCACCCGGGCGAAGGCCTCGGCCGGGCGCTGGCGCAGCAGCGAGATCAGGTAGGGCTGCACGCTCGGGCGCAGCAGCACGTGCAGCGCCGGGGTGACCTCGGCGGTCTGCCGGCCCTGCTCCAGGGCGGCGAGGACGCTCTCGGTCTCCGCCGCCAGCGCCGGCGGCAGACGTCCCTCCAGCTGTTCGCGCAGCACCGTGCCCACCGGCCGGGCGACGCCGGCCAGGCTGACCAGCGCATCGGCGCCGGCCTCCGCCGCGGCCAGGCTGGCGATCAGCGCGCCCTCGCTGTGGCCGAGCAGGATCAGCCGGGAGAAGCGCGGGTCGCTCTTCAGCAACTGGCCCCAGGCCACTGCGTCGGCGACGTAGGCCGCCACGCTCAGTTCCTCCTCGCGCGGCGCCGCCGCCCGGCTGGCGGCCACGCCGCGCTTGTCATAGCGCAGGCTGGCGATGCCGCGCCCGGCCAGCTCGCGGGCCAGCAGGCGCAGGCTGTCGTTGTGGCCGCCCTCGGGATTGTTGCCGTCGCGGTCGGTCGGCCCCGAGCCGGCGATCATCAGCACCACCGGCAGCGCGCCGTCGCGCTCGGGCAGGGTCAGGGTGCCGTGCAGGCTGCCGCCGGGCACCCGTAGCGCCATCGGCCATTGCAGGATGCGCGTCGGCGCCGCCTGGGCGAGGGCGGTGGCGAGCAGCAGCGTCAGCAGCAGGAACAGGCGGGGCATGCGAACTCCAGACGAGGGGCAGGGCGGGGCGCCGGCGTTTCCCCAGCGGGCGGGCGCTTGGGTATACTTTGCGCCCCCGAATTTCCCGCCGCGGAGCATCCTGCATGTCTGGCAATACTTACGGCAAGCTGTTCACCGTCACCACCGCCGGTGAAAGCCATGGTCCGGCGCTGGTCGCCATCGTCGACGGCTGCCCGCCCGGGCTGGAGCTGTCGCTGGACGACCTGCAGCGCGACCTCGACCGCCGCAAGCCCGGCACCAGCCGCCACACCACCCAGCGCCAGGAAGCCGACGAGGTGGAGATCCTCTCCGGCGTGTTCGAAGGCAAGACCACCGGCTGCCCGATCGGCCTGCTGATCCGCAACACGGACCAGAAGTCCAAGGACTACTCGGCGATCAAGGACCTGTTCCGCCCGGCCCACGCCGACTACACCTACCACCACAAGTACGGCCTGCGCGACTACCGTGGCGGCGGCCGCAGCTCGGCGCGCGAGACCGCCATGCGCGTCGCCGCCGGCGCCATCGCCAAGAAGTACCTGGCCGGCCTCGGCATCCAGGTACGCGGCTACATGAGTCAGCTCGGCCCGATCGAGATCCCGTTCAAGACCTGGGACAGCGTCGAGCAGAACGCCTTCTTCAGCCCCGACCCGGACAAGGTGCCGGAACTCGAGGCCTACATGGACCAGCTGCGCCGCGACCAGGATTCGGTCGGCGCCAAGATCACCGTGGTCGCCGAAGGCGTGCCGCCGGGTCTCGGCGAGCCGATCTTCGACCGCCTGGATGCCGAGCTGGCCCACGCGCTGATGAGCATCAACGCGGTCAAGGGCGTGGAGATCGGCGCCGGCTTCGCCAGCGTCGCCCAGCGCGGCACCGAGCACCGCGACGAGCTGACCCCGGAGGGCTTCCTGTCCAACCATGCCGGCGGCATCCTCGGCGGCATCTCCTCGGGCCAGCCGATAGTCGCGCACCTGGCGCTCAAGCCCACCTCCAGCATCACCACCCCCGGCCGTTCCATCGACGTCGACGGCAACCCGGTGGAGGTGATCACCAAGGGCCGCCACGATCCGTGCGTCGGCATCCGCGCCACGCCGATCGCCGAGGCGATGATGGCCATCGTGCTGATGGACCACCTGCTGCGCCACCGCGCGCAGAACGCCGAGGTGCGGGTCGGCACTCCGGTACTGCCGCAGCTGTGAGTCCTGGCGCCGGCCGGATGACGCCCCGCTTCATCCGGCCGGTGTCGCTCTGAACATGTCGTCCGCCTTGCCCTACTGGCGCCTGTCCGGCTTCTACTTCAGTTACTTCGCCCTGCTCGGGGCGACGGCGCCGTTCCTCGCCCTGTATTTCCACCACCTCGGCTTCTCCGCCGCGCGCATCGGCGAGCTGGTGGCCATCCCCATGCTGATGCGCTGCGTGGCGCCCAACCTGTGGGGCTGGCTGGGCGACGTCACCGGCCAGCGTCTCTTGATCGTGCGCCTCGGCGCGCTGCTGACCCTGCTCAGCTTCGCCAGCATCTTCTACCGCCAGGACTACGCCTGGCTGGCGCTGGTGATGGCCATGCACGCCTTCTTCTGGCACGCCGTGCTGCCGCAGTTCGAGGTCATCACCCTGGCGCACCTGCGCGAGCAGGCGGCGCGCTACAGTCAGGTGCGCCTGTGGGGCTCGATCGGCTTCATCTGCACCGTGGTCGGCCTCGGCGCGCTGTTCGAGCGGGTCAGCCTGGATGCCTATCCCTGGGCGGTGACCGCCATCATGCTGGCCATCGCCGCCAGCAGTCTGTGGATCCCCAACGCCCAGCCACAGGGCCACGCCAGCGAGGCGCAGCGCGGCGGCTTCCTGCAGCAGCTGCGTCGCCCCGGCGTGCCGGCGTTCTACGGCGCGGTGGCGCTGATGCTGCTCAGCCACGGGCCGTACTACACCTTCATCACCCTGCACCTGGAAAGCCTCGGCTACAGCCGCACCCAGATCGGCTGGCTGTGGGCGCTCGGGGTGGTCGCCGAGATCCTCGTGTTCTTGGTGATGGCGCGCCTGCTGGTGCGCTTCTCGGTGCGCCAGGTGCTGCTCGCCAGCCTGCTGCTGGCGGTGCTGCGCTGGCTGCTGCTGGGCAACCTGGCCGAGCACTGGCCGGTGCTGCTGCTGGCGCAGGTGATGCACGCGGCCACCTTCGGCAGCTTCCATGCCGCCGCCATCCATTTCGTCCGCCACAGCTTCGCCGCCCGCCAGCAGGGCCAGGGCCAGGCGCTGTACGCCGCGCTGTCCGGCGTCGGCGGCGCGCTCGGCGCGCTGTACGCCGGCTACAGCTGGAACAGCCTGGGCCCGGCCTGGACCTTCGCCCTGGCCAGTCTGGCGGCCCTGGCGGCTGCCGCTATCATCGCCCTGCGCCTGCGCGAGCCGGCGCAGGCTTCCTGAATCACCGATCCTCGAGACTCCCCGATGACCGACAAGCGCGAAATCCTCACCCGGCAGATCATCGAGGCCGGCCGCTTCCTCTACGGCCGCGGCTGGTCGCCGGCCACCAGCAGCAACTACTCGGCGCGCCTGTCGGCCGACCGGGCGCTGCTCACCGTGTCCGGCAAGCACAAGGGCCAGCTGACCGAGAACGACGTGCTGGCCACCGACCTGGCCGGCAACAGCCTGGAGCCGGGCAAGAAGCCCTCGGCCGAGACCCTGCTGCACACCCAGCTGTACGCCTGGCGCGCCGACATCGGCGCGGTGCTGCACACCCATTCGGTCAACGCCACCGTGCTGTCGCGCCTGACCGCGGGCGACCAGCTGCTGCTGGAAGACTACGAGCTGCAGAAGGCCTTCGCCGGGGTGACCACCCACGAGGGCCAGGTGCTGGTGCCGATCTTCGACAACGACCAGGACATAGCCCGTCTGGCCGGCAAGGTCCAGCAATGGCTGGATACGCATCCGGACTGCGTGGGCTACCTGATCCGCGGCCACGGCCTTTACACTTGGGGCCCGCAGATGAGCGATGCGCTGCGCCAGATCGAGGCCTTCGAATTCCTCTTCGAATGCGAACTGAAGACCCGCCAGGTGCTGGGTCGCTGAACGAGCCGATTCAACAAGGAACCGCCCATGAGCCGCCTGAGCGTCTACCACGAGTCCACCCCCAACCACCCGGACAAGGTGCTGACCCACGCCGAGGACATCGCCGCCACCCTGGCCGAGGTCGGCGTGCGCTTCGAGCGCTGGCAGGCCAGTGCGCCCATCGCTCCCGGCGCCAGCCAGGTCGAGGTGATCGCCGCCTACCACCACGAGATCGAGAAGCTGATGAGCGAACAGGGCTACGTCACCGTCGACGTGATCAGCCTGGACCGCAGCCATCCGCAGAAGGCCGAGCTGCGCGCCAAGTTCCTCGACGAACACACCCACGGCGAGGACGAGGTGCGCTTCTTCGTCGCCGGCCGCGGCCTGTTCACCCTGCACATCGGCGAGTACGTCTACGCGGTGCTGTGCGAGAAGAACGACCTGATCGCGGTGCCGGCCGGCACCAGGCACTGGTTCGACATGGGCGAGGAGCCGCACTTCGTGGCCATCCGCCTGTTCAACAATCCCGAGGGCTGGGTGGCGAAGTTCACCGGCGATGCCATCGCCAAATCCTTCCCGGGGCTGGAGGACTGACGGTGCCGATCAAGACCATCCTCACCGACATCGAGGGCACCACCAGCGCGGTCAGCTTCGTCTTCGACGTGCTGTTCCCGTTCGCCGTGAAGCACCTGCCGGACTTCGTTCGTCAGCACGCCGGGGAGCCGGCGGTGGCCGCGCAGCTGGAGGCCGTGCGCGCCGAGAGCGGCGAGGCCGACGCCGACGTCGAGCGGGTCATCGCCATCCTCCTCGAGTGGATCGCCGCCGACCGCAAGGCCACTCCGCTCAAGGCCCTGCAGGGCATGGTCTGGGAGCAGGGCTACCGCGCCGGCCAGCTCAAGGGCCACGTCTACCCGGATGCGGTGGAGGCGTTGCGCCAGTGGCATGCCGAAGGCTACGCCCTGTACGTGTATTCCTCCGGCTCGATCCAGGCGCAGCGGCTGATCTTCGGCTGTTCCGAGGCGGGCGACCTGACCCCGCTGTTCTCCGGCTACTTCGACACCACCAGCGGCGGCAAGCGCGAGGCGGCGTCCTACGCGCGCATCGCCGCCGCCATCGGCCAGCCGGCCGGCGAGATCCTGTTCCTCTCCGACGTGGTGCAGGAGCTGGACGCCGCCCACGAAGCCGGCATGGCCACCTGCGGCCTGGCCCGCGACGGCGGCGATCTGGCCGGTCACCCGACCGTGGCGAGCTTCGCCGCCGTCGAGCCGGCGCGCTTCTGAAGCCGTCAGGCGGCCCGGCGCACGGGCCGCCTGCCACGCGGCGGTCATGCCGCAACGCCACACTCAAGCCAGTGGCGGCAGCTTCCGGAGCGGCCGTTTCGGGCTAGAATTTCTTTTGTCTTCAACAGGTTACAAGGAACACGCGGATGAGCGACTACATCGAGACACTCTACGAGGGCTACGGCCAGCGCTTCCAGATCGACCGCATGCTGCATGAAGTGCGCACCGAGCATCAGCATCTGGTGATCTTCGAGAACGCACGCATGGGCCGGGTGATGGCGCTGGACGGCGTGATCCAGACCACCGAGGCCGACGAGTTCATCTACCACGAGATGCTCACCCACGTGCCGATCCTCGCCCACGGCCTGGCCCGGCGCGTGCTGATCATCGGCGGCGGCGACGGCGGCATGCTGCGCGAGGTGGCCAAGCACGCCAGCGTCGAGCACATCACCATGGTCGAGATCGACGGCACCGTGGTCGACATGTGCAAGCAGTTCCTGCCCAACCACTCCAAGGGCGCCTTCGACGATCCGCGCCTGAACCTGGTGATCGACGACGGCATGCGCTTCGTCGCCACCACCGAGGAGAAGTTCGACGTGATCATCTCCGACTCCACCGACCCGATCGGTCCGGGCGAGGTGCTGTTCTCGGAGAACTTCTACCAGGCCTGCCGCCGCTGCCTGAACGACGGCGGCATCCTGGTCACCCAGAACGGCACGCCGTTCATGCAGCTGTCCGAAGTGCAGACCACCGCCGGGCGCATGCACGGCCTGTTCGCCGACTGGCACTTCTACATGGCCGCTGTGCCGACCTACATCGGCGGCTCGATGACCTTCGCCTGGGGCAGCACCAACCCCGAGTACCGCAAGCTGTCGCTGGAAACCCTGCACCAGCGTTTCGCCGGCAGCGGCATCGTCACCCGCTACTACAACGCCGACATCCATCAGGGCGCCTTCGCCCTGCCGCAGTACGTGCTGCAGGCGATCCACAAGCCGAGCAACGACTGACGTCCGGACGCGACAAAAGAGAAGGGGCCCGATCAGGGCCCCTTCTCGTTTCCGGACGGGTTGCTGCCGTCGCTTGCTGACTGTGCGTTGGCCATGCCTCGCATTGCCGAGGGTTCAGGCCCGGGAGACGGCTGGCTTCCCGGTGGGCCGCTGGTCACGCCGCCTTGGCCGTTTCAGCCTCCAGAGGTGGCGTACCTTCTTTCATCCCCTGCATGATCTGGTTGCGGAACTCCGGCGTGTCTGCGTAACCGTGCACGGTGCGGCCGTGCTCGACAACGGCTTCCAGCAGTTCTTCCCTGGTGTCGGCAGCCAGTGCCACTGTGCACTTCACGTCGCCCGGATGACTCCGGCAATCGATGTAGTACCTGGACATGATGGCGCCCTCCAGATTGCTAGGGCTGACACCTGTTCCCTTTCGGGAGCAGGGCCTGGAGTCGGCAATTCCGGACTTGTTGTTGTTGGGTCCAGAATCATCCGGCTCTGATTTGAGTATAGGTCGCACACCGGGACCGCCAGGTCGCGGTACGGGTTTTCCGCCGAGCGGTCGCCTGCTCAGGGCTGGCAGGCGGCCAGCTCGGCCATCAGCGCCTGCACCAGTTCGGCGGCCGGCAGGCGGCGCGCCATGGCCACGCCCTGGCCGGCCCACAGCGACAGGTATTCGCTGTGCCCCTGGCGCAGCGCCGCCTGGCGGATGTCGCCGGTCAGCGCGTTCTGCACCGGGTAGGCCGGCACCTGTTGTTCCTCGGCGGCGAAGCGGTGCATGAACTCGTTGGCGATGCCGCGCGCAAGGCGCCCGGAGAAGGCGCGGGTCAGTCGCGTGCTGTCGTCGCCGGCGACGAGGATCGCCTCTTTCCAGATGGACGGAATGCCCGACTCCGGGCAGCACAGGAAGGCGGTGCCGAGCTGCGCGGCCTGGGCGCCGAGCAGCAGGCTGGCGGCGATGCCGCGGCCGTCCATCAGGCCGCCGGCCGCCACCACCGGGATGTCGACCGCCGCCGCCACCTGCGGCAGTAGGGCCATCAGGCCGATGCACGACTGCTGCGGGTCGCCGAGGAAGCTGCCGCGGTGTCCGCCGGCCTCGCAGCCCTGGGCGCACACCAGGTCGGCGCCGACCGCCTGCCAGGCGCGCGCCTCGGCCACCGTGGTGGCGGTGCCCATCACCAGGCTGCCGGCGGCGTGGAAGCGCGCCACGCTGGCGGCGTCGAGGATGCCGAAGGTGAAGCTGACCAGCGGCGGCGCCAGCTCCAGCAGGGTCTCGATCTGTGCGCGGTTGTCCTCGCAGAAGCGCGCCGGCCGGCCGCCGGGCGGCAGGCCCAGTTCGGCGCGCAGCGGATCGAGGCGCGCCTGGGCGGCGGCGACTTCGGCGTCGCTGGGCGCCGGCTCGTCGAGGATGAACAGGTTGACGTTGAACGGCCGGTCGGTGAGCTGGCGCACCCGCGCCACGCCTTCGCGGATCGCCGCCGGCGCCAGGGTGGCGGCGGCGAAGGAGCCCAGCGCACCGGCGTTGCTGACCGCGGCGACCAGCTCCGGGGTAGTCGCGCCGCCGGCCATGGGTGCCTGGATCAGCGGATGGCGGACGCCGACGAGGGTGGTGAGGGCGTTGTCGATGGAGGGCATCGCGGGGCTTCCTGCACTGGAACGGGGCTCCAGTCTGCCCTCAATGCAGCGGCCTGACCATATACACCGCCGGCACGCCGTAGGAGTCGAGGTTGCGCTGCTGGCTGTGCTCCAGCTCGCGGGTGGTCGCATAGCCCAGGCGGCTCCAGAACGCCTGGGAGTCCTGTACCGAAACCAGCGCGGAATATTTCAGGCGGCTGGCGCGGCCGTGTTCCAGCAGGCGCTGCACCAGCGCGGGGCCTATGCCGCGCCCGGCCGCGCGGCGGCTCACCGCCAGGTCGTGCAGGTACAGGCAGTCGGATGCCTCGGGCTCGGCGAAGACGCCGTCCAGCGGCGTCACCTTGCCGGCGCGCGAGCGATAGCCGAACAGGTAGGCGCACACGCCTTCGGCATCCTCGGCGCCCCAGGCCAGCTCGGGGAAGCTCGCCAGGCGCTGGCGGATGATCTCGGCGCTTTCCAGCAGCGCTTCGGCATAGGACTCGGCCTGGATGGCCAGTACGGCGGCAATGTCGGGTTCGCCCAGCGGGCGCAGTCGGAAGGTCATGGGGCAATCGGGGACGCGGTGGATCGGGGAGGGCGCCGTGGCGAGTGCAATCACGCCACGGCGCCGGCATTATCCCAGATCGACGCGCGCTCTGCCCGTGGCTCAGTAGTCCAGGCGCGCGCCCTGCGTGCGGCCATGCACGGTGACCAGGTCGTAGGTGCGCTCCTCGTCCTTGTAGCGCTCGACGATGTGATGGGCCAGCCGGTTGGCGGCAGCGATCAGGCGCGTGCAGTCGGGCATCGCCGGCATCGCTTGCAACTGACGGTCGACCTCCTGGGCAGCCTGTCGGCCGTAGTGGTGGTGACCCAGTTCGTGCTGCCTCAGCGCGACCAGGTAGCGCTGGAACTGTTCCTGCTGGCGGGCGCTGGCGTTGTCGAGGCGCGGCAGCTGGATGGTGGTGTCCAGGGTGGTGGAGACCCGGGCGATCCTGCAGGCCCCGTCGGTGTCCTTGTCCCAGCGGTATTGCCAGCTGATTCGCCAGGTAGTGTAGGCATGGAAGGTCTTGCCCTTGTGGCGGATCGGCGAGCTGTTGGCGAGCAGCTTGGACAGCGACTGCCTGCCGTTGGCCTCGACCCTGTAGTCGGTGTAGCTGAGGCTTTCGCTGACCTCGGCGAAGGCATCGCCGGCGAGGAGGGCGAGCGACAGGGCGAAGATGATGAGGGACTGACGAGCAACCGAATCCTTGTGCTCCCGACATGCACTGGTGCAATGCAGGGTATGCATGTTGAGTATTCTCAGCAGGTTTCAGATAGATAAGTTCCCTCCCGTCGGCAGCAGTTTTCCTTGCGCAAGAAACATCGGCTGGATCAACTTGGCTGGCTGGTTTCTTGTGTCTGCAGTCTTGAAGCTAGCAAAGGGGGAAATTGCCGCTATTTGCCGGATATATGAAATTACGAAATTTCGGGATGGTCCGTTTATTTGGAGTGGGTGGTCAGTCGAAGATCTGGCGGCAGCAATTTGAATGACGCCCCGGGATTCCCGACGGCCACCGTGGATGCCCTGTGCCGCCGGGCCTGTGTCGCGAGAGCCTTGCGCGCCTGTCCGTGCTGCCGAGCGTGCGGCTGGAGGCCGCTGCCGTGCGCCTGTCCGGATCCTGGCAATCGGCTGCGCGGCGTCCGGATACTGCGCTTGCGGCATGTCGCTGCGGGTTTTTGGCAGTTTACTGCCTGCCGCAATTGCGGTTTTCTGGCGCTTCGGCGAGATGCTTTTCTGTCGTATTCGGATGTGCCCGAATGAGCGTTTGAATATCGGCGTTCGATAGCGGCTTAAATGGGAAATGTCGGTATTCGTTGTGCGGTGCATCCCTGTGGTGGACGCTGTCGCCCGGTAACGGCCGGGTGGGGTGGGAGGCATGGCGTGCAGCGCAGGATTTGGCAGGATGGCTATGCAGCCGGCGGGGTTTGGGGCTAGTCTGGATTGGCTGTGGATTTTCTCCTGGTGATGAACAATCGAGGAGTGCGGGCAATGGCTACGATCGCTCCACACGATATCAGCAGCACCGTTTTGCGCCGGATGAAGGAGGGAGGCTTCGACTTTGCCCGAGCTCATCCGATCGAGTTCTATGCAATCTTCCCCGACGAGGAACGGGCAAGACAGGCCGCCAGCAGTTTTCGCGGCGAATCGCTGAACGCCCAGGTCGTCGAGCGCGATGGCGCCTGGCACCTGCAGGTGAGCAAGGTGATGTATGCCACCCATGCCGGCATCGACGATTTCGAGCATGTCCTGCAGGTGCTGGTGGCACCCCTGGGGGGGGTGCTGGACGGCTGGGGCGTCACCCAGGAAGTGGGAGAGCCGCCACGCTGAGCGGTTGCGCACGTTCACCCGACGCCCCTTGCAGCCGCTGCTGCAAGGGGGTTAATTATTCATACGATCACGGTTGGTGCAGCGAGGCGACGAGGCTGCCTCCTTTTGAAGCGCCGACACCGAGAGCATGGAAAGCGCCTGCTGCCTTTTGGAGCACAGCCTGCAGCGATTAACGCCAAGCTCTTGATTTACAAGGAATTATAAAATTGGCGCGGCCCTTGCAGGGTACGTGTCACGTGGCACAACAGGGAGCCCGCGAGCATGGTTCGCAGCACGTACGACGAGATGTATGACGCCCAGGGCGATTGCCGGGCGCACTATCAGGCCTTTGCCCGCTGGCTGGCGGCCACGCCGGCCGAGCAACTGGAACGGCGCCGACGAGAGGCCGATCTGCTATTCCACCGTGCCGGCATCACCTTCACCCTTTACGGCGACGAGCAGGGCACCGAGCGCCTGATCCCCTTCGATACCATCCCCCGCAGCATCCCGGCCCGCGAGTGGCAGCAGGTCGAGCGCGGCTGCATCCAGCGCGTGCGTGCGCTGAACATGTTCCTCACCGACCTCTACCACGACCAGCGCATCGTCAAGGCCGGGATCATCCCCGCCGAGCAGGTGCTGGCCAACGAAGGCTACCAGCTGGCCATGCAGGGCCTCGACCTGCCGCACAACCTCTACGCGCACATCGCCGGGGTGGATCTGGTGCGCGACGGCGACGGCACCTACTACGTGCTGGAAGACAATCTGCGCACCCCCAGCGGCGTTTCCTACATGCTGGAAAACCGCAAGATGATGATGCGCCTGTTCCCCGAGCTGTTCGCCGGCCAGCGCATCGCCCCGGTCAACCACTATCCGAACCTGCTGCTGGACACCCTCAAGAGTTCCAGCCTGGTCGACAACCCCAGCGTTGTGGTGCTCACCCCCGGCCGCTACAACAGCGCCTATTTCGAGCACGCCTTCCTCGCCCGCGAGATGGGCGTCGAACTGGTCGAGGGCGCCGACCTTTTCGTGCGCGACGAGCGCGTGTTCATGCGCACCACCGGCGGTCCGCAGCCGGTGGACGTGATCTACCGGCGCATCGACGACGCCTTCCTCGATCCGCTGGCCTTCAATCCCGACTCCATGCTCGGCGTGCCCGGCCTGCTGGCGGCCTATCGCAGCGGCAACGTGGTGCTGGCCAACGCCATCGGCACCGGCGTGGCCGACGACAAGTCGATCTATCCCTACGTGCCGGAGATGATCCGCTTCTATCTGGACGAGGAGCCGATCCTCGCCAACGTGCCGACCTGGCAGTGCCGCAAGCCGGCCGAGCTGTCCCACGTGCTGGCCAACCTCGAGCAACTGGTGGTCAAGGAAACCCAGGGCTCCGGCGGCTACGGCATGCTGGTCGGCCCGGCCGCCAGCCAGGCCGAGATCGAGGCCTTCCGTGCCCGCCTCAAGGCCAACCCGGCGGCCTACATCGCCCAGCCGACCCTCAGCCTGTCGACCTGTCCGACCTTCGTCGACAGCGGCATCGCCCCGCGCCATATCGACCTGCGCCCGTTCGTGCTGTCCGGCCAGCAGGTGCGCCTGGTGCCCGGCGGCCTGACCCGCGTGGCCCTGCGCGAGGGCTCCCTGGTGGTGAACTCGTCGCAGGGCGGCGGCACCAAGGACACCTGGGTGGTCGAGGAGCCGACCGCCACCGAATCCCGCGAAGTCTGAGGCGAGGAAAGTCATGCTGAGTCGTACTGCTGCCGATCTGTACTGGATGTCGCGCTATCTGGAGCGCGCGGAAAACATGGCGCGGATGCTGGATGTCAGCCATTCGCTGTCGCTGATGCCGCAGGGCGGCCGTGGCGACGGCCTGGAAGAGCTGGCCATGCCGCTGCTGATCACCGGCACCCTGGACGCCTACCTCGAGCGCCATGGCGAACTGGACGCCGAGCGCATCCTGCACTTCTTCGCCCTCGACGCCGACAACCCGGCCAGCCTCTACAGCTGCCTGCGCGCGGCGCGCACCAACGCCCACGCGGTGCGCGGGCGGATCACCGCGGACATCTGGGAGAACATCAACGCCACCTGGCTGGAGATGCGCCACATCGCCGGCCAGTCGCCGGCCAACTTCAGCGCCAGCCAGTTCTGCGAGTGGGTCAAGGAGCGCTCGCACCTGTTCCGCGGGGCCACCGAAGGGACCCTGATGCGCGGCAACGCTTGGCGCTTCATCCGTCTGGGCACCTACCTCGAGCGCGCCGACAACACCCTGCGCCTGCTCGATGCGCGCAACCAACTGATGGGCGATGCGCCGTCCTGCCCGTCCACCGCACGCGACTACTACCAGTGGAGCGCCCTGCTGCGCGCGCTGTCCGCCTACGAGGCGCACGCCGCCCTCTATCGCGGCTCGCCCAAGCAGGCCCAGGTCGCCGAGCTGCTGCTGCTGCGTGCCGAAGTGCCGCGCTCGCTGCGCAGCTGCATCGCCGCCCTCAGCCAGATCCTCGCCGAGGTTCCCGGCACCAACGGCCGTCCGGCCCAGCGCATGGCCGCCGAACTGGAGGCGCGCCTGCGCTTCACCGGCATCGAGGAGGTGCTCGAGGAAGGCCTCAAGGCGTGGATCCACGACTACATCCTGCTGGTCCGCCAACTGGGCAACGCCATCCACAGTGCTTACCTGGAGGCTGTATGAGGCTCGCCATCCACCACGACACCACCTATCGCTACGCCGATCCGGTGCGCGCCAGCGTCCAGTACCTGCGCCTCACGCCCCAGGACAGCGCGCGCCAGCGCGTGCTCGACTGGCAGCTGGAGCTGCCGCGGGCGGCCAACATCCAGCGCGACGGCAACGGCAACATCCTCCATGTGCTGACCCTCGACGGTCCGCACCAGGCCATCGTCATCGGCGCCCATGGCCACGTGGAGATCGACGAGCGCTGCGACAGAGAGGCGGACGCCGCCTCGCCGTTGCCCTACCTGCGCAGCACCCGGCTGACCGCGGCCGACGCCGTGCTGCGTGACTTCGCCCGCCAGTGCTGCGGCGTGCACCGCGACCGCGCGGCGCTGAGCGCGCTGATGGAGGCGCTGTACCAGCGCATGCCGTTCACCCCGGGCGCCACCGGCGTCGAGACCAGTGCGGCACAGGCCTTCGCCCTCGGCGCCGGCGTGTGTCAGGACCACACCCACGTGTTCCTCGCCTGCGCGCGCAGCCTGGGCGTGCCGGCCCGCTACGTGTCCGGCTACCTGTGCACCGCCGACAGTCGCCACCTGGCCAGCCACGCCTGGGCCGAGGCCTGGCTCGATGGCGCCTGGTACAGCTTCGACGTCACCCACCGCCTGGCGCGACCCGAGCGCCACATCAAGCTGGCGGTCGGCCTCGACTACCTCGACGCCTGCCCGGTGCGCGGCATGTGCCGGGGTGGCGGTCAGGAGCAGATGCACGCGCGGCTGCGCGTCGAGCTGCTGCAGAACCAGTGAACCCCGCGGCGGCTCCTCGGCGGAGCCGCCCCCTCGCTCAGCGTCGCCGGCGCCAGCGGCCGAGCAGCCACTTCTCCATCTCCACCAGCAGCATCACCGCCAACCCGGCGGCGATCACCAGGGCCCAGCCGCGGGCATCCGGACTGGCGGTGCCGAACAGCGCCTGCAGCGGCGGCCAGCAACTGAATGCCAGCTGCAGCGCCGCCACCAGCAGAACCATGACCCAGACCATCGGATTGTCGCGCACGCCGAAGGCGGCCGGGGCGTTCAGCCGGCGCGCGCAGAACAGGTAGCCGATCTCGCCGGCCACCAGGGCGTTGACCGCCAGGGTGCGGCTCAGCTCCAGCGACAGGCCGAGCTGCTGGGCATGCAGGAACAGCCCCAGGCTGGCCGCGGTCAGCAGCGCCCCGACCAGCAGCAGGCGCCACAGCATGTGGCCGGACAGCAGCGAGGCTGCCGGATCGCGCGGCGGGCGGCGCATCAGGTCGCCCTCGGGCGGCTCGAAGGCCAGCGCCATCGCCAGGGTCACGGCGGTGACCATGTTGACCCAGAGGATCTGCAGCGGGGTGATCGGCAGGGTCAGGCCGAGGGCGATGGCGGCCAGCAGCACCAGCGACTGGCCGCCGTTGGTGGGCAGGATGAACAGGATCGACTTCTTCAGGTTGTCGTAGACCGTGCGCCCTTCGGCCACTGCGTGGGCGAGGGTGGCGAAGTTGTCGTCGGCCAGCACCATCTGCGCGGCCTCCTTGGCCGCCTCGGTGCCCTTGATGCCCATGGCGATGCCGATGTCGGCGCGCTTGAGCGCCGGCGCATCGTTGACCCCGTCGCCGGTCATCGCCACCCGCGCGCCGCGCGCCTGCAGGCGTTCGACCAGGCGCAGCTTGTGCGCTGGGTTGGTGCGGGCGAATACCGCCGTTCCGGCCAGGCGCGTGTCCAGTTCGGCATCGTCCATGCGGTCCAGTTCGGCGCCGGTCAGCGGCGGGCCGTCGGCCAGCCCCAGGCGCGTGGCGATGGCCGCGGCGGTCGCGGCATGATCACCGGTGATCATCTTCACCGCGATGCCCGCGCTGCGGCACTCGGCGATGGCGGCGATGGCCTCGGCACGCGGCGGGTCGAGCATGCCGACCAGGCCGAGGAGGATGAAGTCGCCTTGCAGGTCGGCGTAGTCCAGCTCGCTCCGCGGTGCCGCCAGCGGGCGCATGGCCAGACCGATCATGCGCAGGCCGTGGGCGGCGCCCTGCTCGATGCGGGCATGCCAGGCCCGCGGGTCGAGCGGTTCGGCGCTGCCGTCGTGCCACTGGCGGTTGCACAGCTCGAGCAGCCGCTCCGGTGCGCCGAACAGGTAGATCAGCCCGTGGCCGGCATGGTCGTGGTGCAGGCTGGCGGTGCAGCGCAGTTCGGGGCTGAAGGGAATGGCGTCGACCCGCGGCAGGCGCGCCAGTTCCGCGCCGTCACTGAGGCCGAGCTTGCCGGCGAGGGTCAGCAGTGCGGCCTCGGTGGGATCGCCGCTGATGTGCCAGCCCTCGCTGCCCTGGTGCAGGCTGGCGCCGTTGGCCAGCAGGCCGGCGCGGGCCAGCTCCAGCAGGTCGGGCGCCTGGTGCGGTTCGATGACCAGCCCCTCGCGGGTGAGGTTGCCGCTGGGTTCGTAGCCGACGCCCTGGATGGCGTAGCTGTGCGCGGCGGTGAACACCTGCTGCACGGTCATCTCGTTGCGGGTCAGGGTGCCGGTCTTGTCCGAGCAGATCACCGTCACCGCACCGAGGCTCTCCACCGCCGGCAGGCGGCGGACGATCGCCCGCTGGCGGGCCATGCGCTGCACGCCGAGGGCGAGGACGATGGTCAGCACCGCCGGCAGGCCCTCGGGAATCGCCGCCACCGCCAGGCCCACGGCGGCCATCAGCATCTCGTCGCCGGAGTAGCCGCGCAGGAACACGCCGACGAGGAAGGTGAAGCCGGCGAGCAGCAGGATGATCAGGGTGAGCTGGCGGGCGAAGCGCTGCATGTCGTCGAGCAGCGGGGTACGCAGGCTCTCCACGCTGCCGAGCAGGTGGCTGATGTGGCCGAGCTCGGTGTCGCCGCCGGTGGCCACCACCACGCCGCAACCGTTGCCGGCGCTGACCAGGGTGCCGGAGAAGGCCAGGCAGCTGCGGTCGCCGAGACTGGCGGCGGCCTCGACCGCGGCCACCTGCTTGCTGGCCGGCAGCGATTCGCCGGTGAGCATCGCCTCGTCGATGCGCAGGTCGCGGCACTCGAGCAGGCGCAGGTCGGCCGGCACGCGGTCGCCGGCCTCGAGCAGGACGATGTCGCCGGGCACCAGCTGCTCGGCCGGCAGCAGGGCGCTCAGGCCGCCGCGGCGGGTGCGGCTGTCGAGGGTGAGCAGCTGGCGGATCGAGCGCATGGCCTGTTCCGCCTTGCCCTCCTGGATGAAGCCGACCAGGGCGTTGATCAGCACCACGCCGACGATCACCAGGCAGTCCAGCCACTCGCCGAGCAGGCCCACCAGCACGGCGGAGCCCAGCAGCACGTAGATCAGCAGGTTGTGGAACTGGCGCAGCAGGCGTTGCAGCCAGCCCGGGCCGCGCACTTCCGGCAGGCGGTTGGGGCCGTGCGCGGCCAGGCGCCTGGCGGCTTCCGCGGCGCTCAGGCCGCTGCTGCGGCTGTCCAGCTGCTGCAGGCACTGCTCGGGGCTCTGCGCGTGCCAGTCCTGTGGCGTTGCCGGCATGACCGTCTCCTTGTGCTCGCCGCCCGGGTGACGCGACCGGGGGCCGCTACCTCTGGATTGTACGTGCTTCAGCCGTTGGCGACCTGCTCGCGGACATAGGGCTCCAGCAGGTCCTGCATGCTGTAGAAGCCGCGTTCGCGGCTGAGCAGGTTGCGGGCGGCGAACAGCACGCCGTTGCCGAAGGCTTCGCGGGCGATCGACTCGTGGCTCAGGCGCACGGTCTGATAGGGGAAGCCGAAGAGGATCTCGTGACGGCCGACGATGCCGCCGGCGCGGATCGACTTGATGTCCTCGGCCGACTTGTCGAGGGTCTCGGCGATCACCCTGGCGGTGCCGGAGGTCTCCGGCTTGGCGGCGAAGTGCTCCTCGATGATCTCGATGTCGGCCTCGGGAGCGATCTGCTTGAGGATCTTCGCCGCGAGGATCAGGAAGTTGATGCCGAGGGTGATGTTCGGCGACCACAGCACGCGGGTGTGCTCGCCCAGCGTGCGCAGCTGCGCGACGCGCTCCTCGGGGTACTGGGATATGGCGCTGATCACCGCGATGCCGCGTGCGCGCGCCTCTTCTGCATAGAGGTCGAGGCCGTCGTGGCCGGAGAAGTCGATGATCACGTCGACCGGCTGGCGGTCGAGCAGATCGCGCATGGCGATCTCGTCATGGCCGAAGATCATCGCCGGGTTGTCGGTGTCGATGTCCAGGTACTGTGCGGCGGAGCGTCTCTCCGGATTCGCCGAACCGCGGATCACCCACTCCAGGGTGGTGTCGCTGCTGTGCAGCAGCACGGAGGCGACGGACTTGCCCGTACGCCCGAAACCAATCAAGCCAACCTTCAATTTCCACATCCTCGAGTGTCTGGTTGTTGTTGTCCGAATACGCCTTCTCCCGGGGAAAATAACTGCGCGTTCAATGCCCTGTGCGGCCGTCGAGGCGGACGAACCGCGGCCCGACCTTAACCCAGGGCGGCGCGTCCGGTCCACGCATGGGGGCGCTCCGAGCCTGCCCGCGGCATGTGACGAAAGCGGGACAGCGCCCTGCAGCCCCCGGTTCAAGCGGTTTGCGGCGCTGTAATATCCCGCAATGAAATCGGGGGCATTGCCGCCCGCTCAGCCCCGCCGCCGGGTTGGCTGCACCGGCACGGCGCCGGGGGCGTGCACGGTCTGGCAATTCTCCGTCGCGGCGCTTTGCCTCGCGGCATATGCCCAGTACGATCAAGGCTTTACGCGAAGGGAGAACGCGCATGCGCACCCAACTGGAAAGCTGCCTGGCTGCGGTCAATCAGGTGCTGCTCGGCAAGGATCGGCAGGTGCGCCTGGCTCTGGCCTGTCTGCTGGCCCGTGGCCACCTGCTGCTGGAGGACCTGCCGGGGATGGGCAAGACCACCCTGAGCCATGCGCTGGCCCGGGTTCTGGGCCTCAGTTACCAGCGCATCCAGTTCACCTCCGACCTGCTGCCCGGCGACATCCTCGGCACTTCGGTGTTCAACCGCGAAACCGGGCAGTTCACCTTCCATCCGGGACCGATCTTCGCCGAGCTGGTGCTGGCCGACGAGATCAACCGCGCCACGCCGAAGAGCCAGAGCGCGCTGCTCGAGGCCATGGAGGAGCGCCAGGTGACCATCGAGGGCGCCACCCGGCCGCTGCCCGAGCCGTTCTTCGTCATCGCCACGCAGAACCCGGTGAGCCAGGGCGGCACCTTCGCCCTGCCCGAATCGCAGCTCGACCGCTTCCTGATGCGCGTGTCGCTCGGCTATCCGGCGCGCGCCGCCGAGAAGGCCCTGCTGCTGGGCGAGGCGCGCCGCGACCTGCTGCCTCGGCTGGAGCCGGTCCTCGACCACGCCGCGCTGGCGCGCATCCAGGCCGAGGTGCCGGGCATCCACGCCAGCGAGGCGGTGATCGACTACGTGCTGCGCCTGGTCGAGGCGACCCGCAGCCAGCCGGCCTTCGCCCTCGGCCTGTCGCCGCGCGGCAGCCTGGCGCTGCTCGCCGCGGCGCGCGCCTGGGCCATGCTGGCCGGACGCGACTACGTGATCCCCGAGGACGTGCAGGCGGTGCTGCCGGCGGTGGCCGGCCACCGCCTGCGCGACGCCGCCGATCCGGCCGGGCATGGCGGCGGCGCCCTGGTGCAGTGGCTGCTGCGTGAAGTGACGCCGCTCTGATGCCGGCCCGCCTGTTCGCCCGGCGCCTCGACCACTGGCTGGAGCGGCGCATCCCGCCGGCCCGCGAGGTGCGCCTGGATCAGCGGCGCATCTTCATCCTGCCCACGACCCAGGGCCTGGTGTTCGCCGTGGCGCTGCTGCTGATGCTGCTGGCGGCGATCAACTACCAGAACAGCCTGGCCTACGGGCTGACCTTCCTGCTGCTGTCGGTGGGGCTGGTCACCATCCTGCATACCTGGCGCAACCTCGCCGGTCTGCAACTGAGCGCCGGCGAGGCGCCGCCGGTGTTCGCCGGCGAGCAGGCCGGTTTCCGCCTGCGCCTGCAGAGCAGCGGCCGCGCCCACCGCGGCATCGCTCTCGGCTGGCCGCCCGCGCCCCTGCAGCAGGTGGACGTCGAACCCGACGGCAGCGTCGAACTGGAGCTGTTCCGGCTCGCCGAGCGCCGCGGCTGGCTGCGGGCGCCGCGCCTGCGGGTGGAAAGCCGCTTTCCCCTCGGCTTGCTGGTGGCCTGGAGCTGGGTCGACCTTGATCTGACGGCGCTGGTCTATCCGCGTCCGTTGCCCGGCGAACTGCCGCCGGCCGGTGGCGCCGGCGAGGACGACGAGGAGCCGGGCACGACGGCGCAGCGCAGCGGTGTCGACGACTTCGAGGGCCTGCGCCCCTGGCAGAGCGGCGACTCGCGCCGGCGCCTGCACTGGAAGGCCTGGTCGCGCGGCCAGGGCCTGCTGGTCAAGGAGTTCGCCGAGCAGCACGGCCACGACCTGTGGCTGGACTTCGACAGCCTGGGCGGCGACCGCGAGACGCGCCTGTCGCTGCTCTGCCACTGGGTGGTGCAACTGGCCCGCCATGACGCGCCCTTCGGCCTGCGCCTGCCCGGGGTGAGCCTGGCGCCGGCCAGTGGCGCCGCGCAGCGCGAGCTGTGCCTGCGCGAGCTGGCGCTGTTCGGCCAGCCGGCACGGCCGGGGGAGGCGCGGCCATGAGCTGGTGGCGCGCCCGCAAGGCCTCCCCGGCGATTCCGCGCGTCAGCCTGCTCTGGCTGCTGGTGGCCCAGGCCCTGGTGATCCTGCCGCACCTGGGCCACCTGCCGGTGTGGATCGCCGGCCTGTGGCTGGTGTGCGCCACCTGGCGCATCCAGGTGTTCCGCATGCGCACCACCTATCCGGGTGCGCTGACCAAGGGCTTCATGCTGCTGGCGGCGGCCGTCGGCGTGTATGCCTCGCGCGGTTCGCTGATCGGCCTGGACGCCGGGGTGGCGCTGCTGGTGTCCACCTTCCTGCTCAAGCTGGTGGAGCTGAAGACCCGCCGCGACGCCCTGGTGCTGGTGTTCCTCGGCTTCTTCGTGGTGCTGACCAGCTACCTGTTCGACGACAGCCTGCCGGCGGCGCTGTACAGCCTGCTGCCGGTCATCGCGCTGCTGGCTGCGCTGATCGGCCTGCAGCACAGCGGCCTGAGCGAGAAACCCTGGCCGACCCTGCGCCTGGCCGCCAGCCTGCTGCTGCAGGCGGTGCCGCTGATGCTGGTGCTGTTCGTGCTGTTCCCGCGTCTGGGGCCGCTGTGGTCGGTGCCGATGGCGGGCGAGGGCGGCGGCCGCGGACTGGCCGAGAGCATGACGCCGGGCGACATCGCCGAACTCAGCCAGTCCTCCGAGCTGGCCTTCCGCGCCAGTTTCGACGGCCCGCTGCCGCCGCGCAGCGAGCTGTACTGGCGCGCGCTGACCTTCGAGCACTTCGACGGCCGGCGCTGGTCGCAGCTGCCCGAGCCGCCGCGCGCCGAGCCGGCCTGGCGCGCCGAGGGACCGTCGCTGTCCTACAGCATCGTCATGCAGGCGAGCGGCCAGCCCTGGCTGTTCGCCCTCGACACCGCGCGCACCGAGCTGGAGCAGACCCGCCTGATGGGCGACTTCCGCCTGCAGCGCCGTCGCCCGGTGGAGCAGAACCTGCTGTACCGGGTGACCTCCTGGCCGCAGGCGCTGCGCGAGCCGCAGGCCAGCCCGCGCCTCGGTGTCGCCCTGCAGCTGCCGGAGGACGGCAATCCGCGGGCGCGGCGCTGGGCGGCGCAGCTGCGCCAGCGACATGCGCAGCCACAGGCGCTGGTAGACGCGCTGCTGGCCCACTTCGCCCGCGAACGCTTCTTCTACACCCTCAAGCCGCCGCTGGCCGGTGCCGACACGGTGGACCACTTCCTGTTCGACAGCCGGCGCGGCTTCTGCGCCCACTACGCCGGGGCGATGACCTTCGTGCTGCGCGCCGCCGGTGTCCCGGCGCGGGTAGTGGCCGGCTACCAGGGCGGCGAGTACAACCCGGACGGCAACTACGTGATGGTGCGCCAGTTCGACGCCCACGCCTGGGTCGAGTACTGGCTGCCCGGACGCGGCTGGGTGAGCGTCGATCCCACCTTCCAGGTCGCGCCCGAGCGCATCGAGCAGGGCCTGGAGCAGGCGCTGCCGGCCGAGGATGCCTTCCGCGCCGGCACGGCACTGTCGCCGCTGCGCTACCGCCACGTCGAATGGCTCAACAGCCTGCGCCTGTCGTGGGACAGCCTCAACTACGCCTGGCAGCGCCAGGTGCTCGGTTACCAGGGCGAGGCGCAGCTGGCGCTGCTCAGGGACTGGTTCGGCCAGGTCGATGGCCGCCGTCTGGGCCTGCTGCTGGTCGCCAGTGCGGCGCTGCTGCTGGGCGCCCTGGCGTTGTTGCTGCTCAAGCCGTGGCAACGCGAGCACGATCCCCTGCTGCGTCTCTATCAGCGCTTCGAGCGCCTGCTGGCGCGCCACGGCCTGCGTCGCCAGGCGGGGGAGGGGCCGCTGGCCTTCGCCGAGCGCGCCGCCCGGGCGCTGCCCGCCCAGGCCGAGGAAATCCACGCCTTCGCCCGCCGTTTCGCCCAGCAGCGCTATGCCGACGCCAGCCCCGACCCCGGGGCCCTGCGTCGCGCCCTGCGCCGGCTGCGCCGCAGGCTGCCGCATCTCTGGCGGGATGCGCCGCTGCGCCCCCTGGACGGCGCGGGCGGGCAGCCGCCGGACAACTGCTATGCTCGCCCATCTGAGAGCGCTCAATTGCTGCGGGAGGAAAGTCCATGACGGCCCAGGTCAATCGGCTGATCGCGCGCTTCATAGCCCTCGACGTGGCGCTTGTGGCTACCGGGGCGCGGCTGGCGGCGTGTACCGACAGCGAGGCGCTGCACGACCTGCGGATCGTCGTGCGCCGGCTGCGCAGCCTGCTGCGCCCGCTGCGTGGCCTGCCGGGCGTCGAGACCCTGGAGGCGGTCAGCGCCGAGGTCGGGCGTCTCAGCAGCCCGCTGCGCGATCTGGAGGTGCTGGCCGCCGAGCTGGAACGGACCGGCCAGGTGGCGGCGGCCGAGCGCCGGCGCCGGGCGCTCGCCAGGGGCTATCCGCGCCTGCTCGCCGCACCGGCGCTGAGCCATCTGCAGCATGCCCTCGGGCAGTGGCCGGGGCTGCTGCGCGAGGCCGACCGCGAAGGGCTGCTCAGGCGCGGGCAGAAGAAGGTCCACCGCCGCCTGCTGCGCCAGCGCCAGCGTCTGCAGATCGCCCTGGTCGATCCGGCCCACGACCGTCACCGCCTGCGCCTGCTGGTCAAGCGCGTGCGCTATGCCGCCGAGGCCTGGCCGCAGCAGCTGGCGGTGCCGGTCGATGCGCTCAAGGCTGCCCAGGCGGCGCTGGGCGACTGGCACGACCGCCTGCAGTGGTGCCGGCGCGCCGAGGCGGAAGAGGATCTGCGGCCCTGCCTCGCCCATTGGCAGCGCGAGCTGGCAGCGGCCGAGGTGGAGTCCGACGCGGCGCTGCTGCAGTTGCAGCAGCGCCTGGTACGCGGCATCTGAGCCCGGCGCTCAGAGCTGCGGCAGGCCGAAGAAGGCACGTGCACAGGCGGTGCTGCGTGCTGCCAGCTGCTCGGGCGTCTCGCCGCGATGGCGGGCCACTTCCTCGAGCACCGCGACCAGGAACGCCGGCTCGTTGTGGCCGTGCTTCGGTCGCGGGCGCAGGGTGCGCGGCAGCAGGTAGGGGGCATCGCTCTCCAGCATCAGGCGGTCGGAGGGGATCTCGCGCACCAGTTCGTGCAGGTGGGTGCCGCGGCGCTCGTCGCAGATCCAGCCGGTGATGCCGATGTGCAGGTCGAGGTCGAGATAGGCATAGAGTGCGCGTTTCTCGCCGGTGAAGCAGTGCACCACCGCCGCCGGCAGACGGTCGCGGTAGTGACGCAGGATCGCCAGCAGGCGCTCGCTGGCCTCGCGCTCGTGCAGGAACACCGGCCGGCCCAGCTCGCAGGCCAGCGCCAGCTGCTCCTCCAGCGCCCGCTCCTGTGCAGGGCGCGGCGAGAAGTCGCGGTTGAAGTCCAGCCCGCATTCCCCTACCGCGCGCACCGGCGCCTCGCCCAGCAGGTCGCGCAGGCGGCGGGCGCTGTCGGCGCTCCACTGGCTGGCTTCGTGCGGGTGCAGACCGGCGGTGCAGAACAGCCGTCGTCCCTCGGGGTCGAACTCGCGGCACAGCGCCAGGGCGGCCTCGCTGTCCTCCGGCGAGGTCCCGGTGAGCACCATCTGGCACACCCCGGCAGCCTGCGCGCGCTGCAGGAACGCCTCGCGCTCGCGGGCGAATGAGGCGTGGGTCAGATTGACGCCGATGTCGATCAGTTGCATGGTGCAGGCCCCGTATCCTGGCCGAATGCCCCCGAAGGGAATTCGAGATTGACGAAAAACAGCCTATTTAACCGCAAGACAGACGTTGCCGGCAGCCGCCTGGCCGCCTGCCTGGCGCTGCTGATGATCCTGCTGGCGCTGTGGCCACCGGGCGCCAGTGCACGTCTGGCCGGCCCGCCGGAGCGCTGGGAGGCGGGCGCGACGGCCCGCGACCTGGCGGCCGTGCGTGCCAGCGGGCAGCTGCGCGTGCTGGTCAACCAGAGCCGGCACAGTTCCGGCGAGGTGCGCGGCGAGCCGATCGGCGTCGAGTACCGACGCCTGCGCGCCTTCGAGCAGTACCTCAACCGCGGAGCCCGCGACGGGCGCGAGGTGCGCCTGAAGCTGATCCCGCTGCCCAAGGAGCAACTGCTGGCGGCGTTGCTGCGCGGCGAGGGCGACCTGGTGGCGCCCGGCGAGCTGCTGGCGCCGCGCCCCGGCATGGCGGTGCGCGCCAGTGCGCCGACCCGCCGCGAGGTGGCGCTGGTAGTGGTGTCGCGCCAGGGCAACCGCCGCTACCAGCGGGTCGAGCAGCTCGCCGGGCGCAGCCTGGCGCTGCCGGCCGGCAGCGCCATCCGCGAGGCCTTGCAGAAGCTCAACGGTGGGCTGAAGACGCCGATCGTCGCCGACTGGCAGGACCCCACCCTGGCGGTGGAAGACGTTCTGGAGATGGTACACGCCGGCATCCTGCCGATGACCGCGGTGGAGCTGCCGATTGCCGAACGCTGGGCCAAGGTGCTGCCCAAGCTGCGCATCGACCGCCACCTGGTGCTGGGCAGGGGCGAACTGAG
Organism: Pseudomonas sp. AN-1; assembly: GCF_034057115.1. Lineage (NCBI taxonomy): Bacteria > Pseudomonadati > Pseudomonadota > Gammaproteobacteria > Pseudomonadales > Pseudomonadaceae > Pseudomonas > Pseudomonas sp. AN-1. The sequence continues at coordinate 275,889 of NZ_CP139195.1, forward strand.
CTGGTACGTGCATCGCCAGGCGCCCAACCTGCGCGCCAGCGTCGATCGTTTCCTGCGCGACTACCGCGCGCCGGCCGACCAGGACGCGACCTTCCAGCGCGTCTACCGGCGCTCCTACAAGGTGCACCAGCCACTCGGGCGTACCGAGCGCCAGCGCCTGGCGCGGGTGCGCCCGACCCTGATGCGCCATGCCCAGGCGCAGTCGCTGGACTGGCTGCTGCTGGCGGCGCTGGCCTACAAGGAGTCGACCCTGAATCCGCGCGCGCGCGGTGCCGGTGGCGCCAGCGGCCTGCTGCAGATCACCCCGGCCACCGCGCGCAGCGTCGGCGTGGGCAACATCGCCAGCCTCGACGGCAACGTGCAGGCGGGCGCTCGCTATCTGGCGATGCTGCGCCGCCGCTACTTCGCCGGCGCCCAGCTCAACGAGCGCGAGCGCCTGGCCTTCACCCTGGCCGCCTACAACCTCGGCCCGCAGCGGGTGCAGAGCCTGCGCGCCGAGGCCCGGCGGCGCGGCCTCAATCCCAACCAGTGGTTCTTCCAGGTCGAGCGGGTGGCCGCCGAGCGTCTGGGCATGGGGGTGGTCAGCTACGTCGCCAGCGTCAACAAGTACCACCTGGCCTACAGCCGCGAGCGTTATCGGCTGGAGCCCTGAATTCATCTGAATTTTGGATATTATTGCCGGGTTTTTTGCGCCTTTCGCTTCGAATTTTTAGGCTAGATTCTCCTCATCACCTATCTGATGAGGATCTGTCCATGAATGCTTTCTGTGCCTCCCTGCTGTCCACCCGCGGCGGCTATGGTCTGACCGTGCTGCGCGTGGTGGTCGGACTGACCTTCATGGCCCACGGCGCGCAGAAGCTGTTCGGCTGGTTCGGCGGCCATGGTCTGGCTGGTGTCGGCCAGTGGATGGAGTCGATCGGCCTGGCCCCCGGTTACCTGATGGCGCTGCTGGCCGGCAGCGGCGAGTTCTTCGGCGGCCTGGCACTGCTGCTCGGCCTGCTGGTGCGTCCGGCGGCTGTGGTGCTGGCGGTGGTCTCGCTGGTGGCGATGTTCAGCGTGCACTGGGTCAACGGCTTCTTCATCACCAACAACGGCTACGAATACGCCCTGGCGCTGCTGGCCGTCAGCGTGGCGCTGCTGATCGATGGCGCCGGCAAGCTGTCGCTGGACGAGCGCCTGAGCCGCGGCTGCGTCAGTCGGCGCTGAGCCTCAGGGATAGTCGATCTCCACCACGTACCAGGTGCGCTCGCCGGTCGGCGTGTGCACCGTCACCTCGGCGTCGAGGACCTTGCCGACCAGGGCGCGGGCCAGCGGCGAGTCGATGCTGATCAGGTTCTGCCGCAGGTCGAGCTCGTCGGGGCCGACGATGCGGTAGCGTGCGGTCTCGCCGTCCTCGTCCTCGAGAGTCACCCAGGCGCCGAAGTAGACCCTGTCCGGGTCGGCCGGACGCTGGTCGACCACCTTGAGGTTCTCCAGGCGCTTGCGCAGGAAGCGCACGCGGCTGTCGATCTCGCGCAGCATCTTCTTGCCGTAGGTGTATTAGAACCCCTGCTGAAGATGTACTATTTTCTGTGGGGCCCTAGGCGTATAGCCCTGGGGAGCGGTTGTGCGGGCCAAGCTCGAAACGGTCCGGTGCTCGATTCCGGGCATCCCTGATCGTTTTGAGCGGGGTACGCTACCGTAGAGCCCTCAGTTGCTTGGCAAGTTTGCATGTCGTGACAATGGTCATCACATGAGTCTCCAGCGCATCAAAACACGGGTAATGGAACGATTTGATGGTGGCCTCGTTCACGGTTCTCTTCATGCGCTCGGCCTGTCCGTTGGTCCACGGGTGACAGGGCTTTGTGAGCGTGTTCGATGACGTGCTCTTGGTCGACGCGTTCAAAACTGTGCGACTAAAAAGATTGGTCAGGCCGCTTCGATACCGTGTCTGCTATGTGAACCCAACACCGATGCACGTGAGGAGTATGCGAGTGGTGTACCGGCGGGGATGCCGTCACCACCTCATAGAGAAATGCCGCTCTGTTCCGTTTTGTCGCAGCATCAAAGAACGCGACATGCGTGTACTTGGTGACACGATTGATCGCCTATGACATGCGCGGTATTTCCTGCTTCAAGCGGAACTCACTGCTATCGGTGTGTCGATTTCAGCTGGTTCAAATTTTAACTTTCGCCCACTTAACTGCTGGGCAGTCTACATGATGCCATGTCGTACTGAGCAGCAAGCCAAGGTGCTGAGTTTCAGATGGGGGATGGGGCACGCATATGCTCCGGTAAGTCGTTCAGATGAGGCAAAGTGCGGTGCAAGGGCTCTATTGCCATTGCTTCTTAGGTTCTGTACGAAAAGTCTGAACGGGTAGAATTGGCGCCATGACAGGCTGGAGGCCCGCATGGCAAAGCGCTACGAACTCCCAGACGCCGCGGGAGTTGATCGCCGATCTGGTTTCCCCCGAACAGAAGATGGGGCGACCTCGCAGTGATGACCGACTGATGCTCAACGGAACCCTCTGGATCCTGTGCTCAGGTGCCGCCTGGCGCGACCTGCCAGAGCGGTTCGGCCCATGGTCGACGGTGTATCAGCGCTTTCGTGACTGGCGGGATGACGGCACGTTCGACCAGGTACTTGAGCGCCTGCACATTCGCCTGAATCAGGAAGGGCTGATCGATCTGGATACCTGGATGATTGACTCCACAGCGGTGCGAGCAACCCGAGCCTCTTCTGGCGCCGGGAAAAAGGGGGACCAAAAGAGCCGGTAGACCATGCGCTGGGGCGCAGCAGAGGTGGCCTGACCACCAAGATCCATATGGTTTGCGATGCCAACGGCGTGCCTCTGCGCTTTTTGCTGTCACCGGGCCAGGCCAGCGACATCTCGAATGCTCAGGCACTCCTGGATCAGGTTCGCATCCCTGGCAAGCCAGGCCGACCTCGCAAGCGCTGCCGCTGGTTGCTGGCAGACAAGGGCTACGATGCAGAGCACTTGCGCCAGTACTGCGACCGCTACCGGATGCAGCCTGTGATTCCGCTGCGAACCATGAAACGCAAGCCCAAGCCAGGCCTACCAAGGCTGTTCGACCGCCCGAAATACCGGCAGCGCAACATCATCGAGCGGATGTTCGGCTGGCTGAAGGAGAGCCGCAGGATTGGCACTCGCTACGACAAGCTGGCAAGAAGTTTTGCCGCTATGGTCACGCTGGCCTGCACGCTGCGGTGCCTACGGCAGTACTTTTCGTACAGAACCTAACAGAAATCGACCAAGGGCAAACCGTAGACACGGTGCTCGTTGCTCCGTAATGTGCACTGCAGCCATATCTTGAATTTATCGCTTCCCTTTTTCGTACTTACTGGATCGACGCCAAGCTGATTAATGAGTTACAAAACAGAAGAAGATTATTAGAAAAAAACTGACAACCACACCCCCATGTCATCCAATTACATGTAATTCCGAAATGACAATATACATAATGATGATTCACAGCGAAGAGAGACCAGCACAATGAGACTGACATTCCACAAGCTAGCATGGCGCAGCCATTTTCCAGGCCAGGCTCGCAATGCGTGCTATCTAAAGCCAGACAACTGGGATGATTACGGCCACAAGACATTATTTAGCATTACCCTCTTTGACGAGCAAGGTAATGAGAAATCCCTGGGCAGCATTAAAATAGGCTTTGTCGGCCAGAACCAAGGGTGGACTGAAGAGAGAATCCCGCAGCAGTTTGACATGTTGCCTGACGACTTTTATTCCCTCGGCCAAGACGCAGACTACTACCAAAACATAATAGATGACCTCCCTCAAGAAGTAGCCGACAACATCCTGTCAGCTCTCGGCGACGTCGTATATGACCCTAATCGCCTACAGCTCGCCGAAAACGAACGCGCTTTCAATACCTCCCTGCTAAGGTCTGTGCATCGCACATCTATTGAAAATCAGTTCAGAAGAATCCTGAATCATGAGGCACCGTTAACAAGCTATGATTTTTTCTATGAAAAAGCTGCCAATGAGCGTTATTCCGGGATAAAAGTCGAATTCACTGTCGAACCAAACTCCAAGCCGTCATCAAATATTCACATATTGATCGGCCGCAATGGTGTTGGAAAAACAACCCTCCTGAATAATATGGTTGACGCTCTTGTTCCTGGGCGGGGCACCGTGGAGGAAACCGGATATTTTTCCACTCCATCACCATGGGGGCGAGTCGCTGCGCTAGGCGAAAATTACTTTGCTGGCGTTGTCTCGGTCTCCTTTAGTGCCTTTGATCCTTTTATTCCCCCCAATGACCGACGCAATGCCAATGCCGGAATACGCTACTACTATGTGGGACTAAAGAAACGCATCAACCAGCAAGGACAGGACCTATGGTTGGTGAAGGACAAAAGTGACCTATGCAGAGATTTCACAAGCAGCCTAGAAATATGCTTTTCGTTAACAGCCAAGAGAGATAGATGGGTAAGAGCCGTTAATAAGCTGGAGTCCGACTTAAATTTTGCCGAGATGGATTTATGCCGACTAACCAATCTTTATGCTGACGATTCATCCGATAGAAGGCAGAATTTTTTTGGCATAGCTAATTCCCTTTTTGAGCGAATGAGCTCAGGCCATGCCATTGTTCTGTTAACCATTACAAAACTAGTTGAAACAATTGAAGAAAAAACCTTAGTCCTGCTTGACGAACCAGAAAGCCACCTCCACCCGCCATTACTATCAGCATTCACACGGGCGCTATCTGACTTGTTGACCAATCGTAATGGCGTGGCAATTATCGCCACCCATTCTCCGGTAGTCCTGCAGGAAGTACCTAAAAACTGCGTCTCCATAATTAGAAGGACAAGACTTATCACCAACATCGACAGACCAGAAAGCGAAACCTTTGCAGAAAATGTTGGCACTTTAACTCGAGAAGTATTTGGCCTAGAGGTTTCCAAATCTGGATTCCACAACTTACTTGCAACCTCCGTTGCCGAAGGCAGGAGCTATGAAGATATAGAGCAAGAATATCATCATCAACTCGGCTTTGAAGGGAAAGCAATTCTGCGCTCAATGATTGTGAGTAGAGACTCGCAATCAAGGAGCAATTAATGAGAGCCATAGCCGCACCAAATTATAATATCCAGGACGTGTATCTTACATGCATAACCAGCATTGCAGATGAAAGCGTACGCAATCGCCTCGACTTGGCAAAAAATGAAATTGTCGCCGCAGGACTTGATTACAAGACAAGAGCAGAGAACAAGCAGCTCTATACGATCCCACCCAACAATTGCGGGAACGATGAGACCGCCTTATGCTCAGTAACAAAAAACGAGCTCAAGGATATTTACAGTTCGCACATGGTGGGAAAAACAAAGCCTGCAAGAATCATCTATGACTCCTTGTTATCTCAAGCTCCATTGGGGAGATGCCCGCTTTGTGGCTTTGGACATGCCTCCACCCTAGATCATTATTTGCCAAAGTCCAAATTCCCTCAATTTTCAATATTACCATTAAACCTGATACCATCCTGCAAGGATTGCAACACAGGGAAAGGCACAATAACTGCAATTTTAGCAGAAGAACAAAGCCTGCACCCCTACTTTGATCAAGATGAATTCATTAATACTCAATGGCTGTATGCAGAAGTCATACACACGACCCCTGCCACCGTTCGTTTTTTTGCTAGCCCCCCTGAGAGTTGGGATCACATATCGAAAGCACGCGCTCACTCGCACTTTAACGACTTCAAGCTGGCTTCGCGATATTCGATAGAGGCTAGCAATAATCTGGCTTGCCTGAGAGAATCGCTACTCTGTTACCGGGAATTACTGGGGGCAGATGGAATAAAATCACACTTGACGATAGAAGCTCAATCCCATGCTAGCCAGCATAGAAACTCTTGGCAAACAGCCATGTTCCAAGCGCTTTCGGCAAGCGACTGGTATTGCGCTGGCGGGTTCATGTGACATTAAAATCATACCACTTTCAGCCAATAGAAAAAGCTATTGAGGGCACACCGAAGCAGACATTATCTAATGTATGTAAATTGTCGAATTATTGCCTCCTCGACAAGAGCAAAAAGCGATGACTCGACCAGGGAGCGCGCCCCCCGGTCGAGCGACTAGGTTCTGTACGAAAAGTACTGCCGTAGGCACCGCAGCGTGCAGGCCAGCGTGACCATAGCGGCAAAACTTCTTGCCAGCTTGTCGTAGCGAGTGCCAATCCTGCGGCTCTCCTTCAGCCAGCCGAACATCCGCTCGATGATGTTGCGCTGCCGGTATTTCGGGCGGTCGAACAGCCTTGGTAGGCCTGGCTTGGGCTTGCGTTTCATGGTTCGCAGCGGAATCACAGGCTGCATCCGGTAGCGGTCGCAGTACTGGCGCAAGTGCTCTGCATCGTAGCCCTTGTCTGCCAGCAACCAGCGGCAGCGCTTGCGAGGTCGGCCTGGCTTGCCAGGGATGCGAACCTGATCCAGGAGTGCCTGAGCATTCGAGATGTCGCTGGCCTGGCCCGGTGACAGCAAAAAGCGCAGAGGCACGCCGTTGGCATCGCAAACCATATGGATCTTGGTGGTCAGGCCACCTCTGCTGCGCCCCAGCGCATGGTCTACCGGCTCTTTTGGTCCCCCTTTTTCCCGGCGCCAGAAGAGGCTCGGGTTGCTCGCACCGCTGTGGAGTCAATCATCCAGGTATCCAGATCGATCAGCCCTTCCTGATTCAGGCGAATGTGCAGGCGCTCAAGTACCTGGTCGAACGTGCCGTCATCCCGCCAGTCACGAAAGCGCTGATACACCGTCGACCATGGGCCGAACCGCTCTGGCAGGTCGCGCCAGGCGGCACCTGAGCACAGGATCCAGAGGGTTCCGTTGAGCATCAGTCGGTCATCACTGCGAGGTCGCCCCATCTTCTGTTCGGGGGAAACCAGATCGGCGATCAACTCCCGCGGCGTCTGGGAGTTCGTAGCGCTTTGCCATGCGGGCCTCCAGCCTGTCATGGCGCCAATTCTACCCGTTCAGACTTTTCGTACAGAACCTAGATCTCCGATAACTTAGCACTATCCAGGTTGGCAGGCCCATAGGTTTGTCTGCTGCTGTCAATCGCGAGCATCACTTGGCACGGTCTGGTCAAGTTCTAGCGGACGGCACGGGCGCGCGTCGACTCTTGCGGCCCGTTGAACTCGGCTCGAGTTCGCGGCGTTGTGCTGGCTGAGCCATCAGACCTGTTGCCATGCGAACCTCCTGATGAGGTCTCAAGAATTTAATGTGAATTATTGAGGCCGCAGGCCAAGTCTTGGTGTATTATTATGACCCCATACTAAATGTCACCTCCTATGAATAGCTCGCTAAAACTCCAGGTCGTTTACAGGGATGTGTCCAGTGGTAACAAGTATCAATTGCCTGCGATATATACGCGTAGTGGGATTCTGATTTCCCATGTGCGCTATTTGGCATGGTACTCGGAAAAGAGCGAGTCCTGGAGGGAGAAATCTGTTTTTTCGTTGAGGCTTTTAATCGATTATATAGAGGCTGCCACGGGCTTCAGGAAAACAGTGGAGCTATTAAAGAGCTTCACGCGAGCGTTGGAGGTTGGGACAATCGATTATGAGACGAGTAATGACCCTTTGGGGCTTTTTTGGAGGGGGCGAAATTCGGCTGATGCCAATGTGATTCTTTTTCACATTACTAACTATACTGATTTTCTTGCCGAGCAAGATGGTTATGATGATAAAAGAATAAATCCCTTTAGGAGGGCAACAAGCTGGGAGGAGCGTCTTAATTGGTGTGCCTACTATAAAAAGAATTCAAATGTATTCTTGAATCATCTATCTTCGCCCAGCGAGGCTAAAAAAGAGGCCTCCCTGAAAAGATTGATTTACATGCCGCAGCCTCCTGTTGTTAGCAATGAAAAAGCAGAGCGCTTTCCTGAAGGAAAAATAGAAGATCTCATTCGTGATGGTTTTGTTGTTGATGGAGTTCCTGATTACAGGTCTCAGGCAATAACAATGTTGATGAATTATGGTGGGCTTCGTAAGTGTGAGGTTTTTCATATATTTGTTTCGGATATAACGATTCATCCTGTTCACAAGGGAGAAGCTTTGGTTAGAGTTTACCATCCGAAATCTGGAAGGTCTCCTGATCCTAGGTATAAAAATAGGGCGGAATATCTTTTGAGTGAAACGATCTATAAACCTAGGAACTCCTATCGGTTGACTGAGCGCTTATATTCAGGGTGGAAAAATCCTCTATTGACTAGCAAGGATGGCTATTTTGAAGTTATTTTTAGTCCCACGCATAAGGCGAAAGATTTTCTGGATGTTTGGGTAAAGTATCTGAAGTATCAGCGTGCGGAGCCCAAGGTTTTTCATCCATTTGCCTTCACGAAGGATGATGGGGAGCCGGAGACGTTAAAAAATTTTCAAAGCAAGCACGAGCGGGCTGTGCGGCGAATCGGTTTAGAGTGCAAGAAGGAATTGGGTACTACAGAGCATGGTCATCGCCATGCGTATGGCTATAGAGCGCGAAGCTCTGGCTTAACTCAAGTTGATCTTCAGAAGGCAATGCATCATAAAAGCCCGAACTCGTGCTTGGTTTATATTAATCCGACAAGTGATGATGTGAGAAATGAAATGAGGAAGCGTGGGAATTGACTAGCAATAATGGCGGAGGTCGTGAGTGTGATATTGATTTTCCCCGGGTTAGAAGTCTTTCTGAGCTAAAGAAGAAATGTATTGAGAATGGAATAAAAAATACAACCGAATACAAGGCAAGATATAAAGATATACCAGGTTTGGTTGCGAATCCAGAAAGGGTTTTTAGAAGGGAGTGGGTTAGTTACAATGATCTTTTTGATATTCCAGCAATAAAGCCTTACGGTTTGCTGAAAAAGGAGGTTAGATCGAAGGGGATAGGCTCTAAGCGTGAGTATACTGCCTATATCAAACAGTTGAAGGATCCGGGTTATCCGGCGAATCCTGAGGAAGCGTATGCTGGGGAATGGGAGAGTTGGTTTGATTTTCTTGGTAAAGAAAAGCCTTTTAAGCCAGGTTACATTTCTGCTCCATACTTGATTTGGGGTGAGAAAATCAAGGAGTTTATGCGGCAGGCGCTGGGAGGTGGTTCTAAAGAATCAAGCCTCTGCAGGTTTGTGAGGATGTATATAGAAAAGTATGATTTCAGTCGTTCTCCTCAAGAGTTTTTGACGAAGGAGCGAGTTAACATAAAGCCGTTTAAGGAGGAGTTGAATAAGCTTCCGACGGATAATTCTAGAAGAAATGTGGTGATTGCTGTAAATGAGTTCCTCAACTATGTCATAGAGACCGATCTGACAGATGAGGATGAAGAAACCGGTGAAGTGGTAAGGGTGCTGGATGCCAGAAATCCATTTCTCCTCCTTTCAAGTGATAGGAGTGTGACTAATCCTGTTAGGAGTGAAACCACTAAACCTTGTCTTCAGTATTATTTTGTTAGAAGGGTTCAGGAGTGGATTGTTCCTAGCGGTGCAAAGAGCTTCCGTGATTTGCAGCATCTGCAGAAATTTGATGCCGACTGGATTAGTGTGTCTAGTGCGGATATTGATTTTTCTGACCCTGACTGTGTGGTTCGTCAGCAGGGGGATGAGTATCAAATTTGGTCTCCAATTGACTGGATTCACACGTATGCGCTGACCAAAGTTCCATTGAGGGGGCGCCAGATTGCATATAATGATTCTGGCGAGGGGGATAAGGAGATCGCAGATCTGGACTCCAATGGGAATATCGTTTGGTTGAGGAATGAGGGGGCGTTGGCAGGGACGACAAAATCTCAGTCATTTGTGAAAAGATTTCCGGATGGAAATCTTGGAATGCACGTCACAACAAATAAAACTAGTAATAGCGGTGGTTCTTATTCTATTCCATGGATACCTGAGGATCTTGCTTGCTGGTTGGTTCGGTTAAGGAAGTGGCAGCAGAAGTATAATCCAATTTCCGCAGCTACTCCTTGGTCTTGCTGTGTGCGAACAAATTTGAATGAGCTGCAGTTGAAGGCTAAAGGTGTTAATTGCTTTTTGTTTCGTGCGTTTGGTGATGTCGAGCCGAAGAACCCGGGTTCGGCACTAACTATGCGCCTGGCTGCAGCGCTTTATCATGTGCAGCCATCAAGCTTGAATCTTGCCAGTTTGAATGGCAGCCCGTATCGGCTGTCGAACTACAAGTCAAAATACACTCCGCACTCTATGCGCGTAAGCCTGATCACGGCTTATGTGATGGAGATGGGGATGCCGGTTGAGATTGTGATGAAATTGGTGGGGCACTCTTCGATTGTTATGTCGATATATTATTGCAAGGTGTCTCATAGAGATATTCGGCAGAGACTCGAAGAGGGAGAGAAGAAAGCGTTGAAATCGCAAGCTGAGGCGACTCAGTCTCTTATTGAGCAGAATAAAATTGAGTCGGTTAAAAATCAGTTGGTCGGTAATAATCAGGATCTTCTTCAGTCGTTGAATAATGAGATTCCTGCAGGGAATTATATTTTTAGGGATTATGGGATTTGCCCGTATGCGGCTACTCGCTGTGATGATGGAGGTGAAGAGATTGGGGCTACTAAAGTTCATGGGGCGACACCTTGTGGTTATCTGGGATTTCAGAACTGCTTGAGGTGTAGGCACTTCATAACTGGCCCGGTTTTTATGGGGGGATTGCTCTCAATCACCAATGAAATTCTGCTGGAGGCAAATGAGCAGTCTGAGGTTTGTCGTGACCTTCAAAATAAAGTTGCTGCGCTTTCTGCTTCGCTCGATGAGCTTGATCGGCTTGAATATATTGCTGATTTGAAAGGGGAAGCTTTTGATTCTGGCACGCGAAAATCCCTTGAGTTCAAGATCAGGAAGTTGGACTCGGAGTATGAAAGTGCTGCAAAGAAAATGGATATGCTCCTGTGTGACCTCCAGTCGTCATATAGGCTTGTTCAGCTATCTCAGTCTGTCGTAAATGGCCATGATAACTGTGATGATTCCGGGATTTCATTGATTAAGATGTCAGACTCCGAGTTGCAGGTTGAAATTGAGGATGTATCGTATTTCCAGCAGCTTCAAGAAATTTGTGAGAATGCCGTGATTTATGAGAGCTGTAATGCCTCTCGAGCGATTATACCGCGGTCACAACTCCTTGATAGGATGGCATGCCTAAACGAACTTGCCCCAAGTTTGTTTATGCTTTCAAAAGAAGATCAGCTTAAGATAGGCAATCAGCTTGTAGCCCTGTTCAAGGCCAGGTTGAAATCATGGGAGAGGGTAGATAGTCTTGTTAATGGAGGTATAAAGCTTTCTGATCTTGTTGGGACGGAGCGAATCGAGCGATCTGAGATTGAGCTTATAACCAAGAGTTCTGTTCCGGCTTTGGTTTAGGGGTGGGTATGAGTCCAGAAGAGTTGCTAGAAAAACTCAAAGATTCTTCTTCACAGAAGACATGCCAAACGCTTGATGCAATATATCAGATTTGTGTCGAGCAAGAGCGGCGTGGTTTGAATGAGTTCTCGGTTGCTACTATTGCTCGCCTTGGTTACAAAAGGGGGGTTCCCAAGGCTCAAAGCCTTCGTAATGCTACTGGAGAGAAGTATCGTGCGCTGATCAGTTCTTTTGAGGAGCGTAATGCCGCTAAGAGTCCGCGCTCTAAAGATAAGTCTGAGGATGATTGGATTGAGGAAATTCAAAATCCAAAGCATAAACTGCTTGCGCGCATTCAGGCGTCGCAACTGGCTGCGGCAAATAAGAAGATTAAGGAATTTGTTCCGCCAGGGACTCGTATTGAGATTTTGGACTATCAAAGTGATAAGGGCGATGGAGGGGCGCTTAGTAGTCTCGAGAGGCGGGCTCTTGAATATATCGTCTCGGATGAGTTTCTGGATAAGTGGCGGTTTGCTGTTTCGGAGTTTGGTGAGATTGTCGATTCGTCAGGCTCCGTGGTTCTTAAGGCAGCTACCGTTGATGCTGTTAAAAAGGCTTTAAAGTACATGTAGGGTTTTTATGAGTGCGAACCTGATTACTCCTGAAGGTTATGAAGAGCTCAAAAGTGAGCTTGATTTTTTGTGGCGTGAGGAACGGCCTGCTGTAACGAGACTAGTTCAGTGGGCAGCAAGCTTGGGGGATCGGTCTGAAAATGCTGACTATCAGTATAATAAAAAGCGGCTTAGGGAAATTGATAGAAGGGTTAGGTATTTAAGGGGAAGGATTTCTGACCTGCGAGTTGTTGAGTATAGTGAGACACAGGAGGGAAAGGTCTTCTTTGGGGCTTGGGTTACCTTGGTTGGGGAGGAGGGAGAGTCTCTTTCGTTCAGGATTGTAGGGGTTGATGAGATATATGGGAAAAAGAACTATATATCGATAAACTCTCCAGTCGCTAGGGCATGTATTGGGAAGAGTGTGGGTGACGAGGTTTTTGTAATAACTCCAGATGCAACAAAATGCTGGGAGGTTGACTCGATCACCTATGAGGGGCGTCTCGAAAAATAGTGTTTAACGATTGGCTTTTCTGGTGTCGTGTTGAGAGATTTTGCTCGAAATTACCGTTGGGGGTGTGATCTTTTTCAGCCCCACTGGAACGCAGCACCAGCATGCTGAGCTGCGATCCAGCTTCCCACCTGCCTCCCGTGTCGGAGATACAGGGCTAGGTTCTGTACGAAAAGTACTGCCGTAGGCACCGCAGCGTGCAAGCCAGGGTGACCATTGCAGCAAAACTTCTTGCCAGCTTGTCGTAGCGAGTGCCGATCCTGCGGCTCTCCTTCAACCAGCCGAACATCCGCTCGATGATGTTGCGCTGCCGGTATTTGGGGCGGTCGAACAGCCTTGGCAGGCCGGGCTTGGGCTTGCGTTTCATGGTTCGCAGCGGAATCACAGGCTGCATCCGGTAACGGTCGCAGTACTGGCGCAAGTGCTCGGCATCGTAGCCCTTGTCTGCCAGCAACCAGCGGCAGCGCTTGCGAGGCCGGCCTGGCTTGCCAGGGATGCGAACCTGATCCAGGAGTGCCTGGGCATTCGAGATGTCGCTGGCCTGGCCCGGCGACAGCAAAAAGCGCAGAGGCACGCCGTTGGCATCGCAGACCATGTGGATCTTGGTGGTCAGGCCGCCTCGGCTACGCCCCAACGCATGGTCTACCGGTTCTTCTGGCCCCCCTTTTTCCCGGCGCCAGAAGAGGCTCGGGTTGCTCGCACCGCTGTGGAATCAATCATCCAGGTATCCAGATCGATCAGCCCTTCCTGATTCAGGCGAATGTGCAGGCGCTCAAGTACCTGGTCGAACGTGCCGTCATCCCGCCAGTCACGAAAGCGCTGATACACCGTCGACCATGGGCCGAACCGCTCTGGCAGGTCGCGCCAGGCGGCACCTGAGCACAGGATCCAGAAAATGCCGTTGAGCATCAGTCGGTCATCACTGCGAGGTCGCCCCATCTTCTGTTCGGGGGAAACCAAATCAGCGATCAGCTCCCAAGCCGCATCCGGGAGTTCGTAACGCTTTGCCATGCGGGCCTCCAGCCTGTCATGGCGCCGATTCTACCCGTTCAGACTTTTCGTACAGAACCTAGTCGATCCTGGAACTCAGGAAAGCCCACGGCAGGCCATCTTCGCGCTGTTCCTCCACCTTCCCGGCCAGCAACACCTCATCGGCGCTCGGGTAATGACGCAACAGGCGACGCGCTTCCGTTCGCACGGCCTCAGGCAGCGTCTTGTCACGGGACAAGTCGACCAGAAACTCTCGGGTTTGAATGATTGCGCGGGTGCGCTCACTCGGCATCGTCATTCCATTCTCCTTGCACCTATCTCATCTAGCTAAATTGCTCTGCCTGGCCATTGGTGCATGGCGTCAGGCCGGCGGAGGGCCAGCCAGGGCCTTGCTCATCCAGGCAGGCATTTTGCAGGCTGCCAACTGCTTGAGTTCGGCCGGCGTCAGCTGGCTCTTGATCTTCGCCACTGAAGCCGGATTCGCGCCTTTCCTGCCCAGGTAGAAGAGCGCTACCAGGGCCAGTCCCACCTTGGTTCCGGCATGCTGCAACTTTTCTGGGGGAACATGCTGGAGCCGTATCGTCAGGGCACCGATTCGAATCTCTCGACTGGAGCCGCTCGTATACAGCACCGGCTGTGTTTGCATCTGGGTGCTCAGATGCAGTGCCCTTGCAGCCTCGGCACCATGCACCTGGATCGTTTCGTGATTCTGCTTGGCGATGACCCGGATCACGGCCAAGGCACTGGGACGGACATTGCCGACATACGGACTGATCTTTGGCCGCATGTAGATCCCGCGAGTGATCCGCTCCAGCTCGCCAGCGCTCACCAGCCGGGCTATCGCCTTGCCGACAGCAGAGCGTGACCCCAGCCCTGCAAAGCGGCGAGAGCTGAACGGTCGCCCCTTGGGCAGGTATTTCACCTGTTTCCAGAGGGTGGAGGCTATGGACATGGTGCATCCATGCGATCAGAAAGCGTACCGCTCATGGGCGTCAACCGAAGCTAGACGCCGTACTTGCCGGTGTTGTCACTGCCGCCCAACCCTCCCGCCGCCGTCAGCAGCTTGTAGATCACCCTGGCAAACGCCCGGCTCTTGGCCACGTTGTCGAGCACTTCCAGCGACAGCTTTTCATGGTCGGTCATCGCGTCGAGCACGATGTCCTCCACGCGCTTGGGGAACAGACCGTGCATCACCTGCTCGGCGGGCTGGCTGTTGACCTGGGCCATGACGTCTTCCTCGCGGCTGATGCGCTGGGCGATGCCGGTGAGGAAGTGCAGCTGGTCATCGTCGCTGACTTCGGCGCCGAAGATGTCGTTGAGCGCCTCGATGATTTCCGAGAGCTGCTTCTTTTCCGGGTCGTGGGGCTTGCCGCTGCCCACGGCGCTGGCCGGGTCGAGGCTGTAGTCGCCCTGCTCATCGCTCAGGCGCAGGTCGTGTTCGGCCCGCTTGGTCAGACGGTAGTGGGTCAGTTGCAGTTCGCTCACGTCCACGTCGTCCCGATCCAGACGGTCCACGCGCAGCATCGGGTGCAGGTGTTTGGCGAACACGCAGAGCTGTTCCAGCTCGCGATCCTCGTAGGCGACGATCTGCGAGAGGAACTCGTACAGGCGCACGAAGCTCAGCAGGTTTTTCTTGAACAGGTCGAGCTGGTCGATCTGCTCGCCAGCCTCCTTGAGGGCGTGCTCGGCCTTCTTCAGACCGGCGCTGTCGCCGTTCTTCTCGGCCGTCTGCTTGAACTCCAGGGCCTGGCGGCGCGCTTCCTGGCCGAACTGGTAACGCTTGGCGAAGCGTTCGCGGGCCGGCTTGCTGTAGTAGCTCAGCTTGCTGGCCGGCGCCTTGGGATCGAAGAACGCGGTGGCGAAGGCCGCGACCTCTTCCCAGTGGTAGATGCCCTCGGCGTCCAGCTTCTTCTGCACGTCGTAGACGATCTGCGGATCGGTGACATCGCTCAGCTCGGCCTTGGTGTAGTAGGGCAGGAAGGCGTCGAGGATGTCCTGGGCGTCGTTGAAGAAGTCGAGGATGAAGGTTTCCTTGCCGGGGAAGGTGCGATTCAGCCGCGACAGGGTCTGCACGCAGTCCACGCCCTGAAGCTTCTTGTCCACGTACATGGCGCACAGCTTGGGCTGGTCGAAGCCGGTCTGGTACTTGTTGGCGGCGATCATCACGTTGAAGTCCGGGCTGTCCAGCGCCTCGGCCAGGTCGCGGCCATTCACCCCGGCATTCAGAAGGCTGCTGCTCTCGGTCACTTCCTCGGGAATCACCGCGTCCGGCAACACGCTGCCGGAGAAGGCCACCAGCGGATGCACGTCCTGGTAGCCCTGGGACTTGATGTAGTACTTCATCGCCAACTGGTAGCGCACCGCCTCCTGGCGGCTGCTGGTGACCACCATGGCCTTGGCCTGCCCGCCGAGCAGATGGCGGATATGGGCGCGGAAATGCTCGACGATGATCTCGACCTTGCGGTCGATGTTGTACGGATGCAGGCGCACCCAGCGGGCCAGCGCCTGGCGCGCCTTCTTGCTGTCCACTTCCTCGTCGGCGCCGTCCGGGTGGGCGATCTTCCAGGCGGTGCTGTAGGTGGTGTAGTTACGCAGCACGTCGAGGATGAAGCCTTCCTCGATGGCCTGGCGCATGGAATACACATGGAACGCCTCGGGCTTGTTGCTCGCGCTGGCCGGCAGATCCGGCTCGGGGCGGCGGCCGAACAGCTCCAGGGTCTTGGCCTTGGGCGTGGCGGTAAAGGCGTAGTAGCTGATGCGCTGGTTCGGCTGGCGGGCGGCCACGGCGGCATCCAGCAGCAGTTCGGCGCTGATCTCCTCGCCCTCGTCCGGCGCATCGCTGCCGAGGATGGCCTTGAGTTTGCTGGCCGAGGAGCCGGTCTGCGACGAATGCGCCTCGTCGGCGATCACCGCATAACGGCCGCTGGCCAGCTTGGGATGCTTGTCCAGGGCATCGAAAAGCGCCGGGAAGGTCTGGATGGTGACGATGATGATGCGCGTCTGCGCGGCCAGCGCCTCGGCCAGCTGATCGGACTTGCTCTGGCTGCCGATGTCGCGGGTGATCGGCCGCACCACGCCTTGGGCGTGCTCGAACTGGTAGATGGTGTTCTGCAACTGGCTGTCCAGCACGGTGCGGTCGGTGATGACGATCACCGAGTTGAACAGCTTGTTGCCATCTGCGTCGTACAGCGCGGCCAGTTGGTGCGCGGTCCAGGCGATGGAGTTGGACTTGCCGGAGCCGGCGCTGTGCTGGATCAGGTAGCGCTGGCCGGGGCCTTCGCTGCGGGTGCTGTCGATCAGCTTGTTGACCACTTCCCACTGGTGAAAGCGCGGGAAGATCAGGGTTTCCCTGGTGGTCAGCTGGCCGTCGAAGCCCTCGCTGGTCTTGCGTTGCAGGTGCAGGAAGCGGCCCAGCACCTTGAGCCAAGCATCCGGCTGGAACACCCGCAGCCACAGGTAGCCGGTAGCGTACTGGCTGTCGTCGGCCGGCAGCGGGTTGCCGGCGCCGCCTTCCTCGTTGCCCATGTTGAAGGGCAGGAAGAAGGTGTCTTTGCCGGCCAGCTGGGTGGTCATCGCCACTTCGTTCTGGCTTACGGCGAAATGCACCAGCGCGCCGCGCTTGAAGGTCAGCAGCGGCTCGGGCTTGCGGGTCAGCGGGTCTTTCAGCGGGCGGTCGTGGCGGTACTGCTGCTTGGCCTTCTCCACCGACTGTTTGAACTCGCTCTTCAGCTCCAAGGTCGCCACCGGCAGGCCGTTGACGAACAGCACCAGGTCAAGCCGGGGGTTGTACTTACCCTCCTGGAAGTGGGGCGAATAGGACACCTCCGCCACCACGCGCAGGCGGTTGCACTGGTAGCGGCGCAGGGAGTCCGGGTTCATGGCGTGGTCGGGTTGGAAGCTGCACAGCTCGACCTTCACTCCCGGCAGCTTGAAGCCGTGGCGCAGCACCTCCAGGGTGCCGTCCTGCTCCAGGGCGCGCACCACCTTCTGCACCAGCACGCCGTCCGGGTCGTTGGGGTTGGCCTTGGCGAACTTGTCCCAGCGATCCGGCCAGGCTTCCTTGAAGTAGGCCAGCAGGTCTTCGGTGTACAGCGCGCTGCGCCGGTCGTAACCGCTGGCCGGGCCGGTGAGCCAGCCCTGGGCAGTCATGGCCTTGATGATGTCCTGCTGGAATTGAGCTTCCTTGCTGTCGGCCATTACACAGTCTCTTGTTCGCGGATGGGGGCAGGCGCGCTGGTCGGTGGCTGCCAGCCGCGCAGGTCGATCTTGCCGGTGACGGCTGCGGAGATCAGGGCAGAGCGTCGCTCTTGGAGGAGGTTGACGTTTTCATCTGCGGCCAAAGTCAAGTCATCAAAAAGAGATGATTTTTCTTCGATGAACTGACAGATTTTATTCTGCTCATCAATCGGGGGAAGCGGCAAGGGATAGGCTCGAATGTCCGCACAGGTGATGGCCGCCTTTGTGCTTCCCCAGTCTGCTGAGTCATGGCGAACTCTTTCGTAGTTCGCACTTAGCCAGTCATGCAGATAACTGGAGATTAGTGCGCAACTTCTAGGCTCCATGAAGGCAATATGCTGACTTATGGTTGCCTCTATTTCTGTAATTGTAACCATTCCGCGAGTTTTTCCCTCGCCGGTGATGGCCATCAGAACGCATCCGGGCTTAACAATTGGAAGCGCGCACTCTTTCAAGGCTGAGTCAGTTACAAATTGGTCAGAATTCACCACTCGACCTAAGTTGACTTTAGAACTGTTCAGCCATGGGAAATGGCCGCCATTCCAGTAATTTTGGTTGTCGCGCGACGGAGTGCAGCCATTTCCAACCAAGCACTGCCATCCGATTCGAGTAACCTCCCAATGCGCCGGCACTTCACCCAGCCACTCCACCCCGGAGTCCTTCATCGGAACGCTCGGGTCGAGGCCCTTGGTCACCGCATGGGATATCACCGCCTGGCGTTTTTCCTTGAGCAGCTCGATCAGACGCTGCTGCTCTTCGATCAGCGCGTCAATACGGGCAGTTTCGTGGTCGAGGAAGCGGGCGATCTTGGTTTGTTCTGCACGCGGCGGAAAGCAGAAGCGCTCTTGCAGGTAGGCCTCAGAGTCAAGGTTCTGGATGCCAGTGGTTTGCTTGATCGCTGGGTAATTAACCTTCCCTTGATAAAGGCTGTCAAAGGCATAGCAGAGAAATCTGTTATCGAACTCCACCAGCGGGCGCATCCGCGCAACAAAATTCGAGGTTATGGCCTGGAAATCATGCTCAAAAAGCACGACACAGCCGACCAATGTCTTCTCGCCACCACCAGATTTTTCGATCAGAAGGTCACCAGGCTGGAGAAGGCGTGAGGCGCGCTCTTTCTGTGTAATGCTGCGATAGGTCAGCTTGTCGAGTCCGACTCGGGAGATGCCACGATCAAAATCTGCCACGCGAATGACCGCTATATCATTCTCTCCGTCAGGCTCTTCCCCCCAAAGACCGTTGGCACAGCCATCTACTGCGCGTTTGAGGGAAAAAATCGCCCAATGCTCTGGCACTTCCCCCAACCACTCCACCCCGGAATCTTTGTACGTCGGATACTTCGGAAAGCTCATGCCGACAGCTCCTCGATCATCCGTTTGATCCGGTCGGTGCAGGCCTTGAGGTCGCGGTCGATGTCCTCCAGCGGACGTGGCGGCTGAAACACGTAGAAGTGGCGGTTGAAGGGGATCTCGAAGCCGACGATGCCGACCTCTCCGTCCTGCGCATCCGTTTTGCTCTCGTCGATCCAGGCGTCAGGCACATGGGGCAGTACTTCGCGCTCGAAATAGGCGTACACCGACTCACCGAGCGGCACGTTCTCGAAGTCGCGCAGGCCGCTGTCCGCCTCGGGCTGGCCCTTGGACAGGCAGATATCGGCCTCGGGATCGCGCTCGCCGAGGGCGTTGAGCAGGGCCTTGAGCTCTGGCGTGCCGGGGGTGACGCCTTGCAGCATCAGGGTCTTCTTCAGCAGCTTGCTGAACTGCTCGCGGTTGCGGTGCAGGATGCTGGCATCCATGGACTGCAAGGCCTCGACCAGTTTCTGGCGGGCGGCGTCGTCGAGCTTCTGGATGGCCTTTTCTTCCAGCACCTTGCCGATGCGCTCGGCGTTGGTCTGGAAGTTGAGGCGCAGCGGGCGTTCGACGGTGATGCGCCGGTAGCCGAAGGCCTCGACGGGGAAGATCTTGCTCTGGGCGTTTTCCGCGAAGCTGCCGTACAGGCGCACCAGATCCTCGATCTGCGTGTCGTCGAGGAACTGGCGCTTGCTGCCCAGCGACTTGCGCATCTTGCTGGCGTGCTGGCTGCCGTCGATCAGCTGCACCTTGCCCTTGCGCTCGTCCGCCTTGCGATTGGAGAGCAGCCAGACATAGGTGGCGATGCCGGTGTTGTAGAACATGTCGGTGGGCAGGGCGATGATCGCCTCGACCAGATCGTTTTGCAGCAGGTAACGGCGGATCTCCGACTCGCCCGAACCGGCACCGCCAGTGAACAGCGGCGAGCCGTTGAGGATGATGCCGATGCGTGAGCCGCCGTCGCGCGGGTCGCGCATCTTGCTCACCAGGTGCAGCAGGAACAGCAGCGAGCCGTCCGATACACGCGGCAGGCCGGGGCCGAAACGGCCGCCGTAGCCCTTGACGGTGTGCTCGTCGGTGATCTGCTTCTGCACCTTCTTCCACTCCACGCCGAACGGCGGGTTGCTGAGCATGAAGTCGAAGGTGTTGCCGGCCAGTTGGTCGTCGGACAGGGTGTTGCCGAGCTTGATGTTGGCCACGTCCTGGCCCTTGATCAGCATGTCCGCCTTGCAGATGGCGTAGGACTCGGGGTTGAGCTCCTGGCCGTGCAGGGAGACGGTGACCTTGTCGCTGATCGACTGGATGTACTCGTCGCCCTCGGACAGAAAACCGCCCGTGCCAGCGGTCGGGTCATAGATGGTGACGATGCTGTTGGGCTTGAGCTTGTCGCCCTGATCGGTCACCACCAGCGAGGTGGTCAGGTGCACGATGTCGCGCGGGGTGAAGTGTTCCCCTGCGGTTTCGTTGGAGCTTTCCGCGAACCTGCGGATCAGCTCCTCGAACACCAGGCCCATGCCGAAGTTGGTGATCTGCTCGGGGCTCAGCGGGGCAGCGGCGAAGCGCTGTACCACCTGATACAGCAGGTTGGCTGTGGCGAGTTGCTGGACGAAGTTCTCGAACTCGAAGTGCTCGAAGATCTCGCGAGCATCCTTGCTGAAGGAGTGCACGTAGCTCATCAGGTCGGCGGCGGTCTGCTGCTCGGACAAGGTCGCCAGGACCAGCTTGGATGTGTTGAAGAACTGCTGGTCGGCAGCGCGCAGCAACAGCTTCTCGCGCACCAGGTCCGGCTTGTTCCAGTGCTCCTGGGCCTGCGCCAGAACCGCGTCCTTGGTCGGGGCCAACACGCACTCCATGCGCCGCAGCAGGGTGAACGGCAGGATGATGCGGCCGTACTGCGACTGCTTGAAATCGCCACGCAACAGGTCGGCGATAGACCAGAGGAAGGAGGCGGTCTGGGAGTGATTTTCCGTGTTCACGGGGGGCGTGTCCTTGGTGGGGCAAAAGGGGGAGTTTACCCCGCCAAGGCTTCTTGCAGAGCATCCGAGAGGTGTCTGGCCTAACCGCGACTTTGGGCCGTGATCATCGGCCGGGGAGGGGAATCCAGCCGCGACCGGGCTCAGGAACAGGGTCAGCCGCTGGACGACCGCGCGCAGCGGGCTGGGCAGTGTCAAACTCATGATGACTGCCTCAATAAGCACTGTATTTATGCCCAGCAAATCAGATGCGACACCTGAGAATGTGCAGTATGTGCAAAATCTGCACATTGTGATGAGCGAGGAGGAGGCCCCGTGGTGGCGGATCGCGAAACCGAGCCCCGGATTCGGGAGGTGCAGGCCCTGGCCGAGCGTGTCTTTGAGAGCCGTTCGATCGCGCTCGACTGGCTGGCCAGGCCCAACACGGCGCTGGGGGATGTCACCCCGCTGAGTTGCTGCGCGACGGAGGCGGGCGCACAGCTGGTCCGGAGGATTCTGCGGGCCATCGAGTCCGGCGGGGTGGTTTGATAACGGCTGGGGCGGCAGGTGCAGCATGTGCGGAGGTGTCGAGGTGGCGGGCCGCTACACGGAAAGCGGCAAGCTGGTGCGTGTTTACTTTCCAAAAAGCTCCGGGTGGGCATGGAGGCCATGCTGGACACGGCGCCCGCTAAGTAACGGAGCAGCTCCGCGACTGGACCGCTCGTCTGAGCATCAACGAAAACGGGTCCGCATGTCCTCGATGGATAGCAGCTTGGAAGGCTGGACGGTGGCTATACGATCACACGCAACACGCTCGATACGGAGATCCTCCAGCTCATCCAGGAGTGCCTGGTATGCCTCGGCGCTAAGGGTGACGGCTTCTTGCTTGGACTGGTCAGTCATGGCTGCACTCCCTGTTGGCCCCCGCAAGACGACCTGCAGGCTCCATCGTTTTGCCATGGGCAAGAGCTGCCTTTATGAAGTGGTGTTGGTTGTCTGAAACACCGCCGCCCAACCGTAGGGCCTCTTCCGTGAATTTCGCGATCATGGCGTGCTTGTCAGAGACTTTCTTGTGCTTCATGCCTACCTCATGCGGGGTTGTGTCCCGAGATGTTAGGTGTCACTGAGTGATTACACCCCCTTTGAGCAGAATGTAGCTGCGCTGCCCCAGCCCATTTCCTGAAGCCGGCGGCGGAGACTCGAAAGCCACGCCGTCCTTCGCGTCGGGCTGATGCCGGCTCAAGTGCACGCACGACCGCTTTCCCATTTTTTGGGAGCACGGGGGGCTCAGGACGGGATCGAAAGTCGCTGCCGCCAAGGGCGTGCGGCCAGGCTTTGACTAGCAGCCAGATTGCCACCGAAACAGCTGCGGCACAGAGGTTTGCTCAAGTCGTCGTAACGAATCGGGTGGCCGTCTTGGTCAAGCAAGTCGCCGCCGGCAGCCTTGAGGAGGGCATGGCCGGCGACCACGTCGTGCGGAGATACAGGGTAGAGCGAAACCCCCGCGATGCTGGGCATCTGGCTGAAGCGCGCCGGAGCACAGAGCACGGTGTTGAGCTCTGGTTGCTGGTCGGCGGCCGTGCTGACAAATACCACCGAGTTAGCGTCGAGCTGCCATGCGTCCAGGTTGGGGCAAATGTGTCGGCCATTGCGCAGCAGGCCAGTCATGCTGAGCTCCCAGGCAATGCAGTCAGGCCCGCGCGTGGTAACTGGCGCATAGACGACGCCCAGCACCGGTACGGCATCTTTCAGTAGGCCAACGGAAATGGCCGAGCCAGGCCTACCCGCCAGGAAATCCGTGGTGCCATCGTTTGGATCCACCACCCAGCAATGGCTCGCCCCAGTCAGCGCGCTTCCCGTTTCCTCTCCCCAGAAGTCTCCCAGCTGCAGTCGCAGCAGCCCCTCGCGCAGCAGGATCTCCACTTCGACGTCGATATCCGCCTTGTCTCCCGCCCCGCGAGGGCCACCTGGCCGTGCAGCTTCGGCGGCGATGAGTGCTCCGGCGCGCAGAACCAAAGAGATGACTTCATTCAGCATGAGCTTGTCTCGAGATTGATGTTCGGCGCTGGGACTGTACTGTCCGGCGTACTCGGCAGCGGGAACGGATGGCAGCGTCACTCCGGGGAACAGGTTGAAGGCCCTATTTCAATTGATCGTCAGGTCATTTTCAGTCGAAATCGAGGGGGAGCGTTTTGGGCCCTGCATTCGGCGGTGGCACGCATCGAGACGCCATACGATCGGTGGCACCCACTATCTCCCCAGCTCTTGGCAGGTGGCCATGTAGTCGTTCACCGCCTCGCGGAAGGCGGCCTGCAACTCGGCTATCGTCTCACCTTCGTAGTTGACCAGTGCGTGAATGAAGAGCAGCTTGCCGAACAGGCAGTTGTCCTCGGTGCTGGCTTCGATGGAGCCGTAATACCCCTGGTGCTGCAGCAGATTGCTCACGGAATCAGTCCTCCTGCCCTGAATCAGGATCGTCGCCAAACATATGGATAACCCAGTGCACGCGCTTGAGCTTGGCCATTGCATAACCGAAGCAGGACCTACACAGCTGCATACTTTCGCGCTCGCCATCGCGCCGCCGAAGCGGGACCGCTGCGTACTCGGCTTAACCATCGAACCACTGCGCCTGCAGTACGCCGTTGCCGGTCCATGCCTTACTGGCATTGTCCCTATTGCAGGGTAGTGTCTGTGTCAGCCAGATCGCCGTGCTGTTGTGTGAGTAGTACTCCCGCTTCAGCGGGTCGTCCACCGCCGGACCGACAGCGTATCCAGCTCACCGTCGACCTCCAGTCATGACCGATCCAAACGATGTTCATGCAATTGCTCATGCTCGAGTCGCCAGAGCCTCAGGAACGTCCGCCAATCATCGACGTAGTAGCCTGGGAAAGCACTGCACATCGTCGAGCCGATGCTCGCTGCAGCCATACGGCTGCGCCATGGCTCGGGTATGTCGGCCGGTCGCACAACCTCGAGCGGTGGATTGTCACGCCGGGAGACCGGTACGAGACGAGCCACATCCCCCAGCGTCCAGGTTGCCGCTTCGCCAATCGGCGCCTCATGGTCCAGTCGTTCGATGAGATCGAGGCAAGCCAGCGCATGGGCCCGCCGCTCTCGATGGGTCATCGCCCAAAGGGCTTGGCGGCGCAGTTTTTCGCGCGAGTAACTATCGGCTTTGATGGCTGTCAGCTCTGCCTTGGTGATCAGCTCTGTCACTTGAAACCCCGCTCTTCCTGTCTGGTCGCATTCGACTTCAGCTCACGCTACCGAGGATTCCTCGGTTGTTGGAATCAGCTCATTCATCTTTGGCGTCTGAATCGGCTGCCGCCTTTCCGAAGGATTCCCAGTGGTCAACCAGCTCATCGACGCGATCGGGAATGCGCGGGGTTTTGCTGAGCACAAGGCAGCGTGTCGTGCCCACGTACTCCTCGATCAGGTACAGCGAGTCCCCGACGTCGACCCCCATTTCCTGCAGGGCTTCATCGGGAATGCGAATACCGCCATCACCTTCCCAGTCTTCGATCACGACCTGCCGGGTTTCCATGGGGGGCTCCTGGGTGAGTTAGATCAGGCGTCCGCGGGGGGAGGCGACGGCGAGCCGACGCCAACAGGGCCCACGGCACAGGAACTCAGGGTAGCGAAACAGCCGCCTGCCAGAAAGTAACGATAACGGATTTTATCGTCATATTTTTCGGCCAGGTCTGTCCGAGATGTCGGCCTGAGGTTGCCCGGGGCTGGATCACTCTTCGCGAGTAAAGCGATAAAACAAGTTGGGCTCGCTGATCAGGTACAGATGCCCCTCGTCATCAATGGTCACGCCTTCAGCCTGTGGGATGCCTTTCTGTAGGCCAGCAAAGCCACCGCCAGGGAACGGAAGCTCACCACCTTGCCCTCGTCGGTCATCTCGATCAGCAGCTTCGATTCGTCGCTGAGCAGGATCAGGTGACCGCTCCGCTGGTCGAAGACGACCGAGGACAGGTCGGTGGCGAACACCTTGGCCTTAACCAACCCGGACAGGTCGCGCACATGCAGGGATAGGTCACCCTCCAGGCTTTTGCGCAGTCCGCTCACTTGCAGCAGTTGACGGGGATCGCGCTCCTTGGCCACGAACAGGCGGTCGCCCTTCAGGTCGTAGGCCAAGCCCTCGAAACCCTTGTTGTCACCGCTGCCCATTGCTAGGGTCAGGGCCGGATAGTCGTCGCGGCGCAGTACTCCTGCGTGGATGAGGCTGCCATCCGGGTTAAGCGGTACTGGGACGACGACCAGGCTCTGGCGGCGCTCTTCGGCGATCACCAGTCGGTCATTGCCGGCATAGGAGACGGCCTCCACATCGTGGAAGCCATCCAGCTCGAAGCGGGCTTGCACATCGCCCTCGCGGCTCAGTACGAACAGCTCGTTCGGTCCGTTGGTGACCGCCCAGAGGCGATCGCGGTCGGGGTCGTAGGTCAGGCCGGACAGGTTGTTGTCCACCCCCGGTATGGGCTTGGCGTCCAGTTCGACCCGGTAGTCTGGCAGCCAGACCGAGCGTTCCTGCCAGGCGTCGGTGTGCCAGTGGGTCATGATCCAGAAGTACAGGCGGTCATCGAGGTGATGGGCACGCAGCTGGTACACCGTGAGCAGCAGCAGGCACAGCAGCGCCCACAGCCAGGTGCGTTTGCTCGTCAGTCGTTCCGTCAGGGGCATGGGACTCTCTTGGGTGATGCGGCCGGTGTGCTCCATGCAGCGTAGGCCGCGAGTGTTTCATTCCGACTCGGCCTTGCTGGCACAGTCGATGCACAGCGGGGTGACCGGATCGAACTCCAGGCGCCCGGCGGCGATGGGCTCGCCGCACTGGGTACACCAGCCATACTCGCCTTCGTGCCAGCGCTTGAGGGCCAGCTGCAACCGGGTGCGCTCGCGCACGGCCCGGCTGCGGATGGCATCGGTCATCGCCTGCTGCTGGAGGGCGTCCATCCGCGACAGGCGCCCGACCTTGCTCTGATCCAGCTCGACCGACTGTGCACGGGCCTCGGGGTCTTCGAGGAGTCGATCCAGTTCGGCGGCCCGCTGCTCCAGCAGGGCCTTGAAGTGGGCAAGATCCAGGGCGTCGGCCATGGCGTCAGCGCAGCATCAGCAAGGGCGTGGCGGTGGTGCGCAGCATGCTGGTGGTGGTGCTGCCGACCAGGAACTCGCGGATGCGCGAGTGGCCGTAGGCGCCCATCGCCAGCAGGTCGATCTGATGCTGCGCCTGGTAGGCGTGCAGGGTCGGTTCGACCTCGCCGGCCAGCATGGCGGTATGCACCTCGAAGCCGGCCTCTTGCAGTCGGTGTGCGGCCTGCTCCAGCGGCTCCTTGTTGCTGTTGATGTCCGGGCCGACCATTACCAGGTGGATCGGCAGCCCCTGGAGCAGCGGGCTGGTCGCCAGCATCTCGACACCCTTGCGCGCGGTGGCGCTGCCGTCGAAGGCCAGCATCGCGCTCTGCGGTGCCTTGAACTCGGCCGGGGTGACCAGCACCGGACGGTGCATGCTGCGGATCGCGTTTTCCAGCTGGCTGCCGACCAATTGGCCGGGCTTGAGGCTGCCCTCGCCACGCTTGCCGATCACCAGCAGGCGAATGTCTGCCCCCAGCTCACCGAGAGTCTCGACCAAGCTGCCATGTTGCTGCCGCGCAGCGGGGTCGGCAACGCCGGCCGCGATGGCGCGCTCCCTGGCGGCGTCGAGCATCAGCTGGCCCTGCTCGCGGGCAAGATTGCCGCGCTTCTCGTCGAGGGCGGCCAGCTCCTCCAGCAGGTGCTCGCGGCTGCCCAAGCCGATGCTGCCTGGGGATACAGGTCGCGGTCGATGACGTGCAGGAAGGTCAGCGGCGCGGTCAGGCGCTGGCTGGCCCAGGCTGCGTAGTCGCATACCGCAGCGGCGGAGGGGGAACCGTCGATACAAGCCATTACATGGGTCATGTGTGCAGTCCTTCTCAGTGGCTCATGAGTTTGTCGATGGCGTCCGGTTTGCCGTGGACGCCAAAGCGGTCAACGATGGTGGCACTGGCCTCGTTGAGGCCCAGCACCTCCACCTCGGTGCCTTCGCGGCGGAACTTGATGACCACCTTGTCCAGCGCAGCCACGGCGGTGATGTCCCAGAAGTGCGCGCGGCTGAGATCGATGGTCACCTTCTCCAAGGCCTCCTTGAAGTCGAAGGCGGCGATGAACTTGTCGGAGGAGCTGAAGAACACCTGACCGGTCACGGTGTAGGTGCGGTGATCACCGCTGTCGTCGAGGGTCGAGCCGATGTGCATGTAGTGGCCGACCTTATTGGCGAAGAACATCGCCGCCAGAAGCACGCCTGCCAGTACGCCGTAGGCCAGGTTGTGAGTCGCGACCACCACCACCACGGTGACCACCATGACGATGTTGGTCGACAGCGGATGCTGCTTCAGATTGCGCAGCGAATCCCAGCTGAAGGTGCCGATCGACACCATGATCATCACCGCCACCAGTGCAGCCATGGGGATTTGCGATTTTGCGGATTGCTCCGTAATGGCCAAAATTTTGTCAAAATTGCAGGATCAGACTTCCTCAGGACACTCATGCTTTTCAAAATGTGCGAATTCACGAGTTGAGTGCAGCACGGTAGCTGAAGTGAGGCGGACGTCTCATGATGCTTGGCCATCAGATCGCTCATGACCTCAAGGGGGCTCTTGGGGCTGCATCGCGTGCGCCGGCGGATGTTCTGCTCGAATGCAATCGCATCCAGCTGCCCCTGGCTTGTAGGTCGACAGATCCGTGCCCTTGGGCTGGTACTGATGAATCAGTCCGTTGATGTTCTCGTTGCCCCGCACTGCCAAGGTTGTGTGGGGCACAGACGTAGATAGCCGCCGGTCATCTGAGTTATTTGGGTAAGCGGATTAAATGGTTGATCTTACCTTTGCATGAGAGTGAGACAGACCGGCATCTCATCGGATTATCTGGTTGATGCTTCACCTACTGCTGGTGCATGTTTCCTTCGCTAATTCCAGCAAGAACCCCACACGCCTCAACTTCCCGGTCATCGTTGCAACTCGCTCTCAGTGAAACGAGTTGTTTCTCAAGCGCTTGCAGAGCGGTTATCTGCGACCGCACATGAGAGATGTGATCATCGAGCAAGGCGTTGACGGCGGTACAAGGCTGATGAGGGTCGTCCTGATAGCTCTGTAGTTCGTGAATCTCAGCCAGTGACAGGCCCAGGATTCTGCAGCGACGGATGAAGGCCAGCCCCTCACCATGCTTCTCGGTATAGACACGGTAACCGTTGTCCTGCCGATCAGGCGGCGGCAACAAGCCCTGCTGTTCATAGAAGCGGATCGTCTGTGTTTCGACCCCTACCAACTGCGCCAACTGACCAATGCGCATCAGCCTCCTCCCCAACGGATTCTTTACTCTATTGACCTTATAGTAGCTTTATAGTTTTAAATGGTACCACAACATTGTTCAAGTGGAGTCGTATCATGAGCAAATCCTGTGGTGGCGCCTGTGGCGGTGATGCAACGTCCGCAGCGGATACCGATATACAGGCCTCCTCCGAGGCGCCAGGGAGATGGGTCAGTGTTTATGCCGTGCCGAAGATGGACTGTCCATCAGAAGAACGAATGATTCGCCTAGCCCTGAACGGCTTTGAGGAGATTCGGGCGCTGTCCTTCGACTTGTCGAACCGCCGGCTGAAGGTCGTGCATGACGGCGAGGTCGAGCCCGTCACCTCGAAACTGAAGACCTTGGGGCTAGGCGCCTCGCTTCAGGAAACCGTCGCTGCAAATCCGGAGACCATCAAGGCCGCCGAGTTTTCGGCAGCTTCTGCTAAGCAAGAATCCGGGACCCTGCGCTGGTTGCTCGGCATCAATGCACTTCTGTTCGTGGTGGAAATGACTGCCGGTCTGATCGCCCAGTCCACCGGCCTGATTGGAGAATCCCTGGACAATTTTGCCGATGCGGCGGTGTACGGGCTTGCCCTTTATGCGGTTGGACATAGCGTGAAAATGCAGGTACGTGCCGCGCATCTTGCTGGTGTACTGCAACTGATCTTGGCTGTGGGCGTGCTCGTAGAGGTGGTGAGACGCTTTGTATTCGGTAGTGAGCCTGAATCGCTGGTGATGATGGCTATCGCATTCGTCGCATTGATTGCCAATACCAGTTGTCTGCTGCTCATATCCAAACATCGGGAAGGCGGGGCGCACATGAAGGCAAGCTGGATATTCTCGGCCAACGACGTGGTGATCAACCTGGGGGTCATCACCGCCGGCGCCCTGGTCGCGTGGACCGGTTCCAATTATCCGGATCTGATTATCGGCACCATCGCGGGGGGCATTGTACTTAACGGTGCCAGACGCATTTTGGCGTTGAAGGGTTAAATAATGCTCATTATTGGCAAAAAGCTCTCGCCGTATGCCCTATTGTCCATATCGGGCCTGCTGGCAGCGTCTGATCAGGCTGTAAAGTGGCTGGTGCAGCAATCAATGGCCTATGGCGAGTATGTTTCGGTGACCCCGTTCTTTAACTGGGTGCACCTATGGAACACCGGTGCCGCATTCAGTCTTTTTGCGAATGGTGGAGGCTGGCAGCGCTACTTTTTTATCGGAATCGCGGTAGTGGTCTCGATTTTTCTGATCAAGCTGATCCTTGAAAATCGTCATAAAGGAGAAGCCATCGCTTACAGTCTTATCCTCGGTGGCGTCATGGGCAACCTGATTGACCGGGTCTTTCGCGGCTATGTTGTGGATTCCTTTGATTTCTATTGGCGAGACTGGCATTGGCCGGCCTTCAACCTGGCTGATATTGCAATTGTCCTCGGTGCCTTACTTTTCGTTTCCAGCAGCTTGTTGGGTAAAAAAGCAAACACCAATGCCGAGCCGGATGGATCTGACTGACACCTACGCCTATACAACACCATGACCGAACTTCCCGACAACATCCTTCACCTGCCGCAATACCAAGTACTGGGCTGCAAATCAACCGACGACGAAATGCACTTCCAGGTGGACGTGCCCGATCCCATCGCCTGCGAGGAATGCGGCGTGCAGGGTGAGTTCGTACGGTTCGGCAAGCGTGACGTTCCCTATCGTGATCTGCCCATCCACGGCAAGCGGGTCACTCTCTGGGTGGTCCGCCGCCGATACACCTGCCGGGCCTGCAAGACAACATTCAGGCCCCAGCTACCGGAGATGGTGGACGGATTCCGTATGACACTGCGGCTGCATGAGTACGTGGAGAAGGAATCCTTCAACCACCCCTACACCTTTGTGGCGGCACAGACCGGCCTGGACGAGAAGACGGTGCGCGACATCTTCAACGCCCGCGCCGAGTTCCTGGGGCGCTGGCACCGCTTCGAGACGCCCCGCATCCTGGGCATTGACGAGCTATACCTGAACAAGCGCTACCGCTGCATTCTGACCAACATTGAGGAGCGAACCCTGCTCAACCTGCTGGCCACCCGCCGCCAGGACGTGGTGACCAACTACCTGATGAAGCTGAAAGACCGGCAGAAGGTCGAGATCGTCAGCATGGACATGTGGAACCCCTACCGGGCAGCGGTCAAGGCTGTGCTGCCCCAGGCCCGTATCGTGATCGATAAGTTCCATGTGGTGCGCATGGCCAACGATGCCCTAGAGAGAGTGCGCAAGGGCCTCAGAAAGGAGCTGAAACCGTCCCAGAGCCGGACTCTCAAGGGAGACCGGAAAATCCTGCTGAAACGCGCTCACGAAGTCTCAGACCGGGAGCGCCTCATCATGGAGACCTGGACAGGCGCGTTCCCGCAACTGCTGGCCGCCTACGAGCACAAGGAGCGCTTCTACGGCATCTGGGACGCCACCACACGGCTCCAGGCAGAAGCCGCCCTGGACGAGTGGATAGCCACCATCCCGAAGGGCCAAAAGGAAGTCTGGAGCGATCTGGTCAGGGCAGTGGGAAACTGGCGCGAAGAGACCATGACCTACTTCGAGACGGACATGCCCGTCACCAACGCTTACACGGAGTCCATCAACCGACTGGCCAAGGACAAGAACCGTGAAGGGCGCGGTTACTCCTTCGAGGTGATGCGGGCACGAATGCTCTACACCACGAAGCACAAGAAGAAGGCACCGACTGCGAAGGTCTCTCCTTTCTACAAGAAAACCATCGGTTACGGACTGCCGGACTTCGCAGAGGAACTCAAC
Organism: Pseudomonas sp. AN-1; assembly: GCF_034057115.1. Lineage (NCBI taxonomy): Bacteria > Pseudomonadati > Pseudomonadota > Gammaproteobacteria > Pseudomonadales > Pseudomonadaceae > Pseudomonas > Pseudomonas sp. AN-1. Next base: position 307,024 of record NZ_CP139195.1, read on the forward strand.
TACGGAGTCGATCTATCAACCATCTGAGGGTGGTATCAGATTGATGGGGTGAAGGTGCCCCATCAACCATTAAATCCGTATACCCAGTTATTTTCGCATGCCGGGCCATCTCGCGGTCAGTCATAGGATTGGCCTTTGACGCAGCCAGCGGCATGCGATTGAGCTCCGAACTAAAGCCTTCCAGCGCCGAAATAGCCGTCGCATCGTAGGTGCTGGTGTGCTCGACCAAAATGCTCATAGCCGTCGCGTTGACCTTGCCTTTGGTCAGGTTGCACTTGCCTGTGCCATGGCATCAGGAGGCCGAAACTTCGCGCAGGGCTTTTGCGTCTGGTGCTGCCTGTGTCCGTTGCAGTCAGGTCGGATCTCGCCGCTGATGGTCATTCGGGCAAGCGCATGCTGTCATGCTGTGTGGCAGGCATGCCTGAACGTCGGAGCGTTCTTCTACGTTGAGTTCGTGCCCCCTGTCGGAATGGTCAAATGTTGCACTCACTTCTTGTCGCTACCTCGACTCAAGAACTTTGATTTTGTAACAAAAACTCGATGTGAAAAGCCGTAATCCCATTTTCTGAAGTACACCAAATTTTACCTTTGTGTGCTTCAACGATGGATCGTGTAATGGCCAATCCAAGCCCTACATTGCTTGGGCTTCCTTCGCGTCGGGCTGGGTCCGCGCGATAGAAGCGGTCGAAGAGTTTATCTAGGTGATCTGGGCTTATAACTTCTCCTGGATTTTCGACGGTCAGCGAGACAGCTTCACCGCTCGTGCGAATTTTAACTGAAATCCTCTCGCCTGCCGGAGTGTAGCGCAGGGCGTTAGATAGCAGGTTAGAGATCGCGCGATCTAGCATCAGTCGGTCGCCAGAGATGATTCCTGATCCCGATACGGTGATGGTAATGCCAGCTTCATCTGCAAGCAGGTGGTAGTATTCGACCAGTTTTGTTACGAGCTCCTTGAGCTCAATACAAGCGTTTTCAGGTGTGATCAAGCCATTGTCAGATTTAGCCAAAAACAGCATGTCATCAATCATGCGCGACATGCGCTTGAGATCTTCGAGATTTGAGCAGAGATTCTCTTGGTAGTCTTCGATATTGCGTTTCTTGGTGAGCACAACTTCAGTATGGGTCATCAGATTGCTCACTGGTGTTCGCAGTTCGTGTGCAATGTCGGCTGAAAAGTTAGAGAGTCTGGCAAAGGCATCATCGAGCCTGGCTAGCATCGCATTGAATGATGCGACCAGCTGTTGAAGCTCAGGGGGGACCGACTCTAGGGGGATTCTCTCCTTCAGAGACCTCGCTGACATGGAAGCAACTACCTGAGTGATCTGCTGCAAGGGGGCGAGCCCACGCCTGGCTACCATCCACCCGAGGGCAACGCTGGCAATGGAGCTTATGAGCAGTCCAATCCAGAACCATCGTAGCAGCGTCTCAAAAAAATGTGTATGAGTAGTTACATCAAGGATTAATAGGGCGGTCAGAGGGTCAGCTTGACCGGGTATCGAAATTTTCTCAGTCATGCCACGATACATGTGTTCACCGTCCTGCCATTCCCACATGCTTCGTGTAGCCGATACTCGGTATCTTTCTGGGATATTGGCTGCTTTAGAATCTGAAAACAGCACTGAGCCATCTCCGGCCAAGATGGTGGCTGCCATATCCTGATGCGCTCCAAGCAAGGCCTGTAGCTGCGGAAGCTCTTCCGATAGATTTTCGCTATTCCGTTTGCTTTCGAGAATACGCTTGGTGGATTCGAGTTTTTCGAGCAGGATCTGCCGGTCTAATGTCACGAAGTGATGCTGGCTGAGTATGTTGAAGCTCAATCCGGCTACCGTAAGGACTGCGATTACCGCAGACATGAACATCAGGCTCATGCGAACAGTCAGAGAGAGTCGCTTCATTCTGAATCCGGCGCGTCAAGCATATAGCCCATGCCTCGGGCGGTATGGATTAGTTTGACCTCGAAGTCATCATCTATCTTCGCGCGCAGCCGCCGAATGGCAACCTCAATGACGTTTGTATCACTGTCGAAGTTCATGTCCCAGATTTGAGAGGCAATCAGAGACTTCGGCAGAACTTCTCCGCGTCGTCGCAGTAGGAGTTCCAGTAAAGAGAACTCTTTCGCCGTAAGGTCTATTCGCTTTCCGCCGCGTATGGCTCGGCGTTTCAGCAGGTCGACCTCAAGATCGGCAATTCTCATGGTGGCTTGGATGGACGAACTGTGGCCTCTCCGTAACAAGGTTCTGACCCTGGCCAGCAGCTCGGAAAAGGCGAATGGTTTGACAAGGTAATCGTCTGCACCCAGCTCTAATCCTTTTACCCGCTCATCAACCCCATCGCGTGCAGTCAGGAATAGCACGGGAACGTCCTTGCCGGCGGCTCGTACCATGCGTAGCACTTCCCAGCCATCCAGCCCGGGCATCATCACGTCCAGGATCAAGAGGTCATAGGCTTCGCTCAAAGCATGCTGAAGCGCATCGGTACCTGTCATGACCCGGTCAACATTGAACCCAGCTTCGGAGAGCCCTTGCTGCAGGTATGTCCCGATTTTTGGTTCGTCTTCAGCTACCAGTAATCTCATGTCGGCAGTTTCCTTTGATCAGGCTTACTCAGTTTGCAGGGAAATAGCTCCACCAGCCTTAACCTTACGAAAATGTAATTCTGGCTTAAGCCTTTCGTAAGGTGGCTTTGTCTAGGGTGAGGATGTAAGCGTCATGCTCTCGCGCTCCTGCATGAACATAATGAGGGGCGCCAGTTACGGCTTCTTTCAAAGGAAATTATGCCATGAAATCAATGAAGAGCTTGCTCCTGATTGGCTCTCTGTTACTGTCTACTGCTGTTTTTGCAGAGGGCGGTGGTGATCGTGTCTTTGAACGTATTGAGCAGATGCGGGATAAGGCTGAAGCTGCACTGGTTCGAGCAGAAAAGTCTTCGCCTGACGAGCGCCATGTGCATATGAAAGAGCATATGCATATGTTGGAGGGCATCATGAGCCAACTGCATAAAGAGCACCCAGCTCCCGGCATGACGACCGCAGAGCATCTGGCTTGGATGGAGAGGCACGACAAGCTGGTAGACGACGTGCTAGTTCAGATGGTGCGTGAGCACAAGCTGATGATGGCTGACAAGGAGTGCCACCCGTAACGGTTATCCCATCTTGCAGGCCTTATGCCCCTACCCCTTTGGCCTGACGGCGCCTCCACGGCGCCGTTTTTCAATCTGACTAAATTGTAGTTTTGGGGTCAGCTTCTTGGCAGGTAGCAGGGAATAGAATGAGATCTCCAAACACCATAAGCGAGGTCTCATCATGAACAGCTCAGGTTTAAAGCTCCTGGCTTTTGCGTTGCTGATCGGCACTGCTTCTCAGGTCTTCGCTGCCGTAAGCAGCGGCAGTGCTAATGACATCGGCCAGCAGGCAAAGCCTACGCCAACTACCCGCACTGTCTTCGTCAAGATGGAAGACATCGGTTATAGCCAGCAGGTGATTGAGGTGAAGCCTGGGGAAACCGTGCGCTTCGTGCTGAAAAACGAAGGGGCGTTGATGCATGAGTTCAACATCGGTAGATCCGCCACCCAGCTGGAACACCAGCGCGAGATGGCAGACCTATTCAAGGATGGCACGCTGACGCCGACGGGGATGGCGAAGTCGATAGCATGGCGCGAGCGCTGGTCCGGATCAGGAGACTCCAGCCCTCCCGGATATCCGGAAGTTATTGAAGCCAAGCATGACGATCCAAATGCCATTCTCGTAGAGCCGGGAGCTACGAAGGAGTTCGTCTGGACTTTTGCCGAAGGCGATAGTTTGAAATTTGCTTGTACCCTGCCAGGTCACTATCAAGCTGGCATGGTTGGCGAGTTTGTAATGCGTTGATTCGGCGGTCGGTGCTTCACCTCATGCATCACGGGAGAAGCACCGATCCCCGCTAAATCTACACGCTTCTAGCTTCCGTGCTTGATTTCAGTGAAATTTTAAAAATGGCAGAGGTGTTGCTAGCAGCGAAATCTGGAGGGTCTTACCATGCGAACCAAGTCAGCATTACTATCCTCTCTCGTCGGCCTCGTTATTTCTTCTGTAGCTATTGCTAGCCCTGGTCAGGGTAATGCCGGCCGGCCAGGAGATATCACTACGATTGATCGTACCATTGAGGTGAAAATTGGAGACATGTTTTTCTTGCCAGGCAGTATTGAGGTAAAGGCGGGCGAAACCGTTCGCTTCTTGCTGAAAAATGATGGTGCGCTGCTTCACGAATTCAATCTTGGTAATCCTGAGTCCCATGTGGCTCACCAGAAGGAAATGGCTGCGATGTTTCAGAGTGGAGCCTTATCCTCAAGTGGCACCCACGGTATGGAGGCGATGGGGCATATGGGCGGCATGAAACATGACGACACTAATAGTGTCTTGGTCGAGCCGGGAGCCACTGCAGAGCTTGTGTGGCGATTTTCAAAAGCCAATGACTTAGAGTTCGCATGCAATGTCCCGGGGCATTACCAATCGGGAATGCTGGGAAAAGTCAACGTGCACTGAAGCTGGTTTGGTTGTTAATCGCCCCGGCGTGAATGTTTAATAGTGCCGGGGCGGTCAGCTTCAGAGCTATTTGGGTGGCTCTCTGGCCATGTCCCCATACGCTTGGATGGGCGGCGATTTTGATGGTCGGGTCAGTTATGGAGCGGTCTGGAGGCCAGTTTGACTGGTTGGGCCGTGATCGGTACACATGCTTCAGATAGTCATATGAAAACTGACAGAATTGTAATATTCATCTCAGGTTTCTGACAGCCTCCCTGCGTTAAAGTTGCTCTATGTAAATGTTCGCCTCCCTGTAAGCATCCTGGTTCAGGCGGGGCAATCCAACTGGCGAGGACTCCCAGATGAAAGCGCTCAAAACCCTGTTCGTAGTCACTGCATTGACCACCTCTTCTTTGGCGCTGGCCGAAGGAGGGGGAGACCGTACTTTCGCGCGTATGGAGCAAGCTCGCCAAGCCTCGATGGAGGCTTATCGGGTGGCTCAGCAACAGAACGAAAAGCCCACCGTGGTTGGCGAGAAAGAAAAATCAGCCAAGCACACCAACTGCTGAGCGTCCAAAGTCTTACAAGAATGTAATCTTTCGATTGGATTAAGTGTGGTGAACTCATTAACCCGGCTGCCGAGCTGCACGGTGAGTTGACGACAGTAAATCTGGCAATGGGGGCTAGCCCCCAAGAAAAGCTGCCAACTACCGTCTCATGCGGATCAGGCAGCCCTAAGCCTCTTCGGATTGAGTGGACGTAACGGCATGCAAAGCAAGACTTCAAGACGAACCTTCATCAAAGGCTTGGCGGTAGGCGGGGTGCTCGCGGGCCTGGGTCTGTGGCGGCAACCCGTCTGGGCGCTGACCAGCCCCGGCCAGCCGACGGCCTTGAGCGGTACCCAGTTCGACCTGACCATCGACGCACTGCCGGTCAATATTACCGGTAAAGCGCGCACCGCTATGGCCATCAATGGCTCGATTCCCGGCCCGCTGCTGCGCTGGCGCGAGGGCGATACCGTGACCCTGCGGGTGCGCAACCGCCTGCCGCAGGACACCTCCATCCATTGGCACGGCATTCTGCTGCCGGCCAACATGGACGGCGTGCCGGGCTTCAGCTTCGCTGGCATCGCCCCGGATGGCATGTATGAATACAAGTTCAAGGTTAAGCAGAATGGCACCTATTGGTACCACAGCCACTCCGGTTTCCAGGAGCAGCTCGGTGTCTATGGTCCGCTGGTGATCGACCCGCTGGAGCCCGAACCTTTCCAGTACGAGCGCGACTACGTGCTGATGCTCTCCGACTGGACCGACGAGAACCCGGCCAGCGTGCTGGCCAAACTGAAGAAGCGCTCCGACTACTACAACGAGCACCGCCGCACGGTTGGCGACTTCATCAACGACGTCTCCGACAAGGGCTGGAGCGAGACGGTCAGTGAGCGTTGGGCTTGGGCGAAAATGAACATGAGCCCCACTGACCTCGCCGACGTCAGCGGTGCCACCTACACCTACCTGCTCAACGGCCAAGCACCGGACGGCAACTGGACCGCGCTGTTCCAATCCGGCGAACGCATCCGCCTGCGTCTGATCAACGGCTCGGCGATGACCTACTTCGACTTCCGCATCCCCGGCCTCAAACTGACCGTAGTGGCCGTGGATGGCCAGTATGTCGACCCAGTGGAGGTTGACGAGCTGCGTCTTGCCGTGGCGGAAACCTACGACGTCATCGTCACCCCGGATGGGAGCCAGGAGGCCTACACCCTGTACGCTCAGTCCATGGACCGCAGCGGCTACGCACGCGGTACCCTGGCTGTTCGCGAGGGGCTGAGCGCCCCGGTGCCCACGCCAGATTCACGCCCGACGCTGAGCATGGATGACATGGGGCACGGTGGGCATGACGCTCATGGCGCCCAAGGCGACTCGGACATGAGCGGAATGGCCGGCATGGATCACGGAGCCGGTCGCTCCGCGGGGATGGACCATGCGAGCATGGCTGGTATGGATCACAGCCAAATGCCTGGGATGGATCATGGTCAAATGTCTGGAATGGATCATGGACAGATGGCCGGTATGCAGCATGGTGCTGCCGGAGCTATGGCTATGCAGAGCCACCCGAGCAGCGAGAACGGCAATCCGCTGGTGGACATGCAGACCATGATGCCGGTGGCCAAGCTGGACGATCCAGGCCTTGGCTTGCGCAACAATGGTCGTCGAGTCCTGACCTATGCCGATCTGCGCAGCCGTTTCGCCGATCCTGACGGCCGGGTGCCAAGTCGGACCATCGAGCTGCACCTGACCGGTCATATGGAGCGTTTCGCCTGGTCCATCGACGGTGTGGAATTCGCCCACGCCCAGCCGATCCGGCTGAAATATGGTGAAAGGCTGCGCATCGTGCTGGTCAACGACACCATGATGCACCACCCCATTCACCTCCATGGTCTGTGGAGTGACCTGGAAGATGAAAATGGCAACTTCCTGGTCCGCAAACACACCATCGACATGCCGCCTGGCTCGAAGCGCAGCTACCGCGTGACTGCCGATGCCTTGGGCCGCTGGGCCTACCACTGCCACCTGTTGATGCACATGGACCTCGGAATGTTCCGTGAAGTCCGCGTCGAAGAATGAGGAGAGCTGAGATGACCACCTTCCAATTGCGCAAAACCCTGTTCGCCAGCGCCTTGGCCTTTGGCCTGCTTGGCGCTCTGTCGAATGCGATGGCACAGAGCGAGCACGAAGGACATCACCCGCAGAATACCCAAACCGGCAAGCCGGCGGCTCAAAAGCCCCAGCCTGGCGAGATGAAGAGTCAGGGCGATATGAAGGGTAGTGGCCAAATGCCGCAAGGCGGCATGATGGACCACAGCCAGATGATGGACCATGGTGGCATGGACCATGACCAGATGATGAAACAGATGCACGACCAGAACATGGGTCAAGGGCAGATGAATCATGACGGTATGCCCCCGGCAAAAGCCGCGTCTGGCGCCAAGGACGGGAAAAATGGGCAATAAGTTTCCCCTCGTATTCGCCCTGAGTCTCGGGATGGTCGGTGCCGCTCAAGCGGTCGAGGTCGAGGACCACTCGGCTCACGCTGGTCATGGCGGAAACGCTTCGCCGTCGAACGGCCAACCTAGTGCACATAATCCACAAGCCGAACCTCAAAAGGCTGCCACATCGGAACAAGGCATGCCGATGATGAATCACGGCAGCATGGACCATGGCCAGATGATGCAGCAGATGCATGGTGGCCAGATGAGCCATGAGCAGATGATGCAAATGCATCAGCAGCACATGGAGATGCGGTCGACGAGCCAAGCAAGTCAGCCTCAGCGTCGGTACCAGGGCGCTCCGGTGCCACCGCTGACTGACGCTGACCGCGCAGCAGCCTTTCCGCCGTTGCCACCACACGCCATGCACAAGGACGGGATCAACTACCTGTTTCTCGCCGATCAGTTGGAGTGGCAGGATGCCGACGACGGCAGCGCGCTGAGCTGGGATCTGAGTGGTTGGGTTGGCGGCAATATCGACCGCCTCGCCTTCCGCTCCGAAGGCGAGCGCCTCAACGGTCACACCGAAGAGGCCGAACTGCAGCTGCTGTGGAGCCACGCCATCGGTCCTTGGTGGGAAACCGTGGCCGGGGTACGTCAGGACTTCAAACCGGGTTCGCCGCAGACCTGGGCCGCCTTCGGCGTGCAGGGCATGCCGCTGTATGGGTTGGAAACCGAGGCGACCGCCTTCCTGGGCGAAGGGGGGCAGAGTGCTGCACGCCTGAGTGCCGAGTACGACATCCTGCTGACCAACCGCCTCATCCTGCAGCCAGTCGCTGAAGTCAATCTGTTCGGCCGCAATGATGAGGAGCGCGGCGTCGGCTCGGGCCTTAGCGACACCCAGCTTGGCCTGCGCCTGCGCTACGAGATTCGCCGCGAATTTGCTCCATACATTGGGGTGAACTGGACCCGCGCCTACGGCAACACCGCCGACCTGCTGCGCGAAGAGGACGAGGATGTCAGCGAGGCGCGTTTGGTGGCTGGTGTCCGAATCTGGTTCTGAGAGATCAAATGAAATGAAAAGAACTATAAAAACCCTGACGCTGGCCAGCCTTGTTGCAGCAGTAGTTGGTGCCGGCGTCGTGTATTCCGGCGTTATCAACGTGGGGGCTGATGACCCGCATTTCCCAGCAATTCATGCGCTGCTGAACACTGCGCGCGAGCGTTCGATTGCTGTGCGAGCCAGGGATGTCGAGGTTCCCAATCTCGCCGATGAAAAGATGATTCGATCAGGCGCCGGTAACTACAACTCGATGTGTATCGGTTGCCACCTGGCTCCAGGGGTGAGTGAAACCGAACTCAGCCAGAGCCTTTATCCAGCTCCGCCCGACTTGAGTAAGGTGGGAGCTAATGGCAACCCCGCAGCCACATTCTGGATCATCAAGCATGGGATCAAGGCTTCGGGCATGCCTGCCTGGGGCAAGAGCATGGGCGATGAGTATATATGGGGAATGGTGGCCTTCCTGGAGCAGTTGCCGAAGCTTGATGCGCAGGAATATCAAGCATTGGTGGCGAGCAGCGCCGGTCACCAGCATGGCGGTGGCGAAACCATAATGCACGATCATGAAGGGCAGCATAACGCTCAGGATACAGGCGCCCAAGGGCATCATGAGGTAAGCCAGGAGGGGCATCATGCTGGAGAAATGACTGCTCCTCATCATGGATCAGAGGATGCAAGCAGCTCTTCCTCCGCCATGCCTCCGCCAATGGTCCATACCCACGCCGATGGGAAAGAGCACGTCCATGGACACTAGTCGCCAGATCCAGTAACCGCTGGATCTGTCCTGGCGTTCCTACGAGGTATGTGAGAGTCCGTAATAGTGAGGGTTCGGCGATGGGTTTTGGGGGAATTAGTATTTGGCAGTTGCTGATTATTCTGGTGATTGTGGTAATGCTTTTTGGGACGAAGCGCCTAAGAACCTTGGGAGGGGATCTTGGCGGAGCCATCCGATCTTTTCGGAGCTCGCTTGAGGAGGGGAAAGACCATCCCAGTGGCACATGCACCTCAACAGAGGCAGATGGCCAGAAGTTCCTGGATGTCAAAAAAGGCTAGAGGTTTTAACTTGAGAGCGGGGCAGCTATTTGCCCCGCTCTTTTTTGCTAATTACCAAAAGGATTCGGTAGACAAAACTCAGCCGTCGCTCCGGCAGCCCGTGCCCATGACTAGATACTCAATCGTGTTCAAGGAGCCCTGTGAGTCTTCGTAGGTGATTCTTGCCGGAACGACACGACAGACCTCGGCTGGACGGCTTACGCTGACAACCTTGGTGATATCCATTTCCATTCCGTATTTGTATTTTATTACTTGCGGGGCAGGCTTTCCTTGATCCTCAGCATACTTCTGAACCAGTGCCTGATTTTTATGCAGGATTCGGTCCGACTCCTTGTCGGAAATATCGTTCGCCATGGCGAATGGCATTGACATCGTTGTGGCTATAATCATGGCCAATCTTATATATTTCATTTGATTTTTCCTCATGGTGAGCACGGAGTTGATTGTGCCGCATGGACGCTGTCGCAAGCATGACCGGAAAATTAATTAACGGTAATGTTTGGGGGCTTGGTTGGCCGCCCGGCCGCTTTGCCAATGGAGCCGAAGAGCCTGCATGCCCCGACCAGGGTGACCCCGAAAATGATATGAGTGAGCAACGTGTCCCAGCCTAGTGATACCGAAAGCCAGGGAATGAGTGCTGTCGTGCCCGCGCATTCGAAGCCCTTCCGGTCAAGGGGTAAAGAAGCGTTCGTCGAATCGCATTCCGGTCGCAACGTCGGTCATGTCGACGGTCTCTATCAAGATTCCGCCAACCTCAAAGCTTTTGACCCGGAGCGGAAACAAAGTGTCTTGCGCCAGCCAAACTTGATAGCGATGGACACCAGCTACGGTAACTCCCGCGGCGCCGATGATGTCGACACCGACAGTAGGCCGCCCAGCCACAACTGCCTCACCCAGTGCTACCGCCTGGCCACGAGCACGCAGCGTCAGAAGGTTTTCCAGCAAAGCCCCCACGTCGGAGCGATCGACCCGGTGGCCGCGAGCGCTGCGGACCAGCGGATTGTCCGAGTCCAGGGTGAGCACCAAGGTGTGTTTCAGACCAAACGGCCAGAGGCGAACCTTGCGCGCGTCGGGGTCGTAGATCAGTACCGCGCCACTATGGGGCTGGACGAACTCCATCCTCACCCAGCCAGGTTTACGGTAGAAATAACGGATGACCTGTCGTTCGCCGTCAGCAGCCACCGAGCGCACGGTGACCTGATAAGTGCTCACTTCACGGAAACGGTCTACAGCGTCGGAAAGCGGATCGGCCATGACGCCACTCATAAGTAGCGTGAAGATCAGAGCGCCCCATAACACCTGCTACTCCCTGACCTCGAGCACTCCTGCCATGCCGCGCTCGCGATGACTCTTGAAAAACAACAGCCGGTTTGGGCAATGGAACAGGTATTTACCTGCCGGCAAATCCAAGCGCAGCACCTTCGCCGTCTCACCAATCGAAACGTCAGCCAGGGATTTGCCGCTGGCCGTCTCCAGGACGAACCGGTGTGGGATGATGCCGGGCTCCATCCGCACTGCGAGCTCCAACCCTTGCCCCGCTTTCACGACGATATGTTCGGGCCGGAAGAAATAGCTGCCACCCACGATGGCGACCCGTTGCATGCCATCAGCAACTTCACTAGTTGGGAGAAGGACTCCGCGCGGCTCAGTGGCAGCCGCGTCGAGCGAGAGTAAGGTCGTGAGAATGGAACCACAGAGCAGCTTTAATGGTTTCGCCATAGCGATATGGTCCTCGTGTCTGTGGATGCAAAAACCTCTCGCGCTCAGAGAGCAGCATGAGCGTGCACAAGCTACTCCTTCTCGAGCCGAGCTGACCTCCTTTGTGGATCTGATCAACGGAAACCTCCATTAAGTGCATGGCCTCCGAGGCGGCTATTGGGTGATCCTGATTCCCCATGCGGTGAGTCTAGCCACCAATTTTGCTAAAATAATGCTGGTCGCCCCAAATGAGCGCGAAGGTGAGGTCAGAGATCAGTTACGCCGGCCTGCGTTCCGTCGTATTGGCCGGCTTGCCCCACGCTATCTGCCCTACAGCGAGCTACGTACGCATCGTGAGGCCATCGCTCGGTTTGGTCAGGTTTTACGCCCAATAGAGTAAATCGCCCGGCAACTGACTTGAGATGGCGGCCTGACCAAGGAGCTGAGTGGCACTGAAATGTCAGGCTTACTTTGATTTCTGGATTGAAACGATAATGGCCGCCATATTCTGACTACGGAATTCAAAGTCTACCTTGTCGCCGACTTTCAACCCTTTGAGCTGCTCGGGTTTAGCCTGAAAGCCCATAGTCATAGGGGGCCATTGCAGGCTGGGGACCGGACCGTGGGCTAGGGTGACGATCCCTTTGGCTGTGTCGATGGCCTTGATCGTCCCGCTGGCCTTGGCTATCGGGGCAGAGCCGTCTTTTTGCTCCATTTTCATGGGGTGCTCCATCGGCATCTGACCCATGGGCATCTCCTGGCTGCCTGCCGCCAGAGTGATCTGACTGAAGGCAAGGGCCAGGGTGGTAGTGAGTGCGTACTTCATTGCAAGTTTCCTTCTTGGCTCGATGGTTGACTGGATAAGACCGTGTTGTCTGCAATCGGTGTTGCTCAAGGCGACCGCTCTCCAGGCCGCCTTGAGCCGATCCTTGGTTCTGTCTTGCCTCAGCGCTCGCCATCGATCACTGCGCTTTGCGCCGCATCAGCCAATACGCCGCCGGCAAGACCAGCATGGAGAGCAAGGGGGCGGTAATCATTCCTCCGACCATAGGCGCGGCGATCCGTTTCATCACTTCGGAGCCAGCGCCACTACCCCACAGGATAGGCACGAGGCCGGCAATGATCACTGCGACCGTCATGACCTTCGGTCTGACACGCAACACCGCGCCTTCACGGATCGCCTCAAGCAAGGCGGGGTTGTCGTCGCGGCCGGTAGTGATCCGAGCGTGCCAAGCGTTTCTGAGGTAGATCAACATGATCACCCCGAACTCCGCGGATACCCCTGCCAGAGCAATGAAGCCGACCCCTGTGGCGATCGATAGGTTGAAGCCAAACCAATAGAGCAGCCAGATGCCCCCGGACAGCGCAAAGGGCAATGTGACCATGATCAGCAAGGCTTCGCTGAGGCGGTTGAAGGTGAGGTAAAGCAACACGAAGATGATCAGTAATGTGGCCGGGACCACCCATGCCAGCCGAGCATTGGCGCGCTCCAGGTATTCGAACTGCCCGGAGTAGGACACCGTCATGCCTGCCCCCGGCTTCACTTTTTCGGCAACCCGCTGCTGCAACTCTCGTACCGTCGACGCCAGGTCTCGCCCACGGACATCGACGTATACCCATCCAGAGAGGCGACCGTTCTCGCTACGCAGCATCGGTGGCCCCTCGCTCAGGCGGATGCTGGCCACCATTCCCAGTGTGATCTGCTGTCCTGCGGCGGTGAGAATCGGTAATAGCCGAAGCGCTTCGGGACTGTCTCGCCATTCGCGTGGGTAGCGCAGGTTGATCGGAAAACGCGCCAAGCCCTCGACGGTTTCGCCGATATTGCTGCCGCCGATGGCCCCTGACACCACGGCCTGTACCTCGGCGATGCTCATTCCGTAGCGCGCCGCAGCGAGGCGATCAATCTGGATGTCGATGTAGCGCCCGCCGGTCAGCCTTTCCGCTAGGGCAGAGCTGACGCCCGGTATCTGCTTGGCTACGGCTTCTACCTCCTGAGCGACCCGCTCGATTTCGTCCAGGGAAGTCCCTGAAACTTTCACGCCAATCGGGCTCTTGATCCCGGTGGCGAGCATGTCGATACGGTTGCGGATCGGCGGCACCCAGATGTTCGAGAGGCCAGGGACTTTCACTGCACGATCCAGCTCCTCCACCAGTTTCTCCGGAGTCATGCCTGGACGCCATTGGTCGCGAGGCTTGAACTGGATCGTGGTTTCGAACATCTCCAAGGGGGCTGGGTCGGTGGCGCTTTCCGCGCGTCCAGCTTTACCGAAGACCCGTTTGACCTCGGGCACCTTGTGAATCATGCGGTTGGTTTGCTGCAGGAGCTGCGTCGCTTTGCTCGCCGGCAAACCGGGAAGCGCCGATGGCATATACAACAGGTCGCCTTCATCCATTTGTGGCAAGAACTCCCCTCCCAAGCGGCTCAACGGCCAGAGGCTGGACAGGAAGACCAACAAAGCCAAAGCCAGGGTGGCTTTCGGCCAGGCCAGTACCGCCTCCAGTACGGGTCGATAAGCCGCGATCAGCCAGCGGTTCAACGGGTTCTGCTGCTCGCTGGGAATCCGCCCGCGAATCCAGTAGCCCATCAGTACCGGAACCAGAGTGACTGATAAGCCGGCGGCAGCCGCCATGGCATAGGTCTTGGTAAAGGCCAGGGGGCCAAACAAGCGGCCTTCCTGGGCTTCCAGGGTGAATACGGGGAGGAAAGACAAGGTGATGATCAGCAGGCTGAAGAACAGCGCTGGGCCGACTTCGGCGGCGGCTTCACCGATCACCCGCCAGTGCTGGTCGCCCTGCAGGGGCTCGGTTGGGTACCGCTCCTTCCAGGCCTCGATGTGCTTGTGCGCGTTTTCGATCATCACCACGGCCGCATCGACCATGGCGCCAATCGCGATAGCGATTCCGCCCAAGGACATGATGTTGGCGTTGACACCTTGGTGGCGCATGATGATGAACGCCACGAGGATGCCTAGCGGTAAAGTGATGATCGCCACCAAGGACGAGCGCAGGTGCCAGAGGAAGATCAGGCACACCAGCGCGACCACCGCGAACTCCTCCAGCAGCTTGAAGCTGAGGTTGTCGATGGCGCGATCGATCAACTGTGAGCGGTCATAGGTCGTCACCACTTCGACATCGGCTGGCAAGCTCTCTTTAAGCGCCTCAAGTTTCTCTCGCACTGCCCGGATGGTGTCGCGGGCGTTTTTGCCCGAGCGCAGAATGACCACGCCGCCGACCACTTCGCCTTCGCCATCCAGTTCGGCGATACCGCGGCGCATTTCCGGCCCCAGCTGGATGGTGGCAACCTGACCGAGCAGAACGGGCACCCCAGCGGGGGTGGCTCGCAGCGGCACATTACGGAAGTCCTCCAGGCTCTGCAGATAGCCCGAGGACCGCACCATGTATTCGCGCTCGGCCAGTTCGAGAACGGCACCGCCGGTTTCCTGGTTGGCGCTCTTCAGGGCTTCCTCAACTGCTTGCTGCGTAATGCCGTAGGCGACGAGCTTCTGCGGGTCGAGTACAACCTGGTATTGCTTGACCATTCCGCCAAGCGTGGCGACTTCCGCCACATTGGGCAAACTCTTGAGCTCGTACTTCAGGAACCAGTCCTGTAACGCACGGAGCTGTGAGAGATCATGCTGCCCACTGCGGTCGATCAGAGCATATTGATAGATCCAGCCCACCCCGGTGGCATCGGGCCCCAGGGTCGTCGTGACACCTTCCGGTAACCGCTCCTGGGCCTGGTTGAGGTACTCCAGCACACGCGAGCGTGCCCAGTAGAGATCAGTGCCGTCTTCGAACAGCACGTAGACGAACGAGTCGCCAAAGAACGAATAGCCGCGCACTGTCTTGGCCCCGGGCACCGAGAGCATGGTGGTGGCTAGTGGGTAGGTCACCTGATTCTCGACGATCTGTGGTGCCTGGCCAGGGAAGCTGGTGCGGATGATCACCTGGGTGTCAGACAGATCCGGCAGCGCATCCAGCGGTGTGCTGCGCAGGGACCAGATGCCCCACGCGGTAATGAACAAGGTCGCCAGCAGAACTAGAAAGCGGTTGCCGATCGACCAGTGGATCAGTCGCGCGATCATTGGCTATCCCCTTGCTTGCTGAGTCGTTCGATGATCAGCCCCGAATCGGTCAGTTGGGCGCCAATTCGCACGCGATCTCCAACCTTCAGTCCGGCTGCAACCTCGGGGTTTGCCAGGGGAAATGCCATGGTCATACCGGGCATGTTCAAGCTCTTGAACGGCCCGTGTTCCAAGGTGACCTCTTGTCCATCGAGCCCGCGGATCACCCCTTCCGACTCATGCAGCGGCGTGGGCGGCGGCATATCTTCAGCGGCTCGCGCCACCACCCCCTGCAGGCTTGCTTCGGAGTCGAGCAGGAACTGTCCGGAGACCACTATCTCTTGGCCTTCAGACAGCCCGGAGATCACCTCCACACGGCCCTCCGACTCGCGGCCGATTTGCACTTCAATGGGCTGGTAGCGGCCTTCGTGCTCGGCCAGCATGACCAGGGAGCGCTTGCCGGTACGGATGACCGCTTCACTGGGAACCAGCAGGGTGGGCTGCTCGATCCGGCTGCTCAGGCGTACCGCGGCGAACATGCCGGGGCGTAGCTTGCCGTCAGGATTGGGCAGTTCGCTGCGCACCGTCAGAGTGCGGGTCTGCAGATCGGCGCTGGGCAGCAGGGCGATCACGCGCCCCTGCAGGGGCTGGCCAGGGAAGGCGGTCAAGTTGGCGCTTATTTCTGCCCCGACCTGAATGGTTGCCGCCTGGGCCTCTGGAATTGCGGCATCCAGCCAGACAGTGGAAAGCCCGTTGATGCGGGCTAGGTCCTGCCCGGCCGAAACGGCCATGCCGGCGCGAACTTCCAGCGACTGCAGCTCGCCCGCCATGGGGGTGGTTACGGTGTGCACGGCGTTTGGTTTGCGCGTGCGTTGCACGCGCTCGATCACCCTCAGCGGCATGCCCAGCAGACGCAGACGCTCCCGCGACGCCTCGATCAGGCGCGCATCGCCACTCTCAAGTACCGCGATGAACTCCAACTGGGCTGCTGACCACTCGGGTATCAGCAGATCTGCCAGAGGTGTTCCTGCGGGCAGGACATCACCGGGGGCATGCCCATACACGCGCTCGACGAATCCGCCCGAGCGGGCCTGCAGCGTGGCCACCTGCCGCTGGTTGTAGGCCAAGGAACCCACGGCTCCGATACCGGCTGGCAGCACCGCGCGGACCACCTTTGCGGTGCGCATGCCCAGGTTCTGCACAGCTTGCGCCGGCACGCTGAGCGTGGAGGAGTCCTGCTCCGCTCCAGCGTACTTCGGCACCAGTGGCATATCCATGTACGGCGACTTGCCAGGTTTGTCGAAGCGTTGTTCAGGCTTCATTGGGTCGTACCAGTAGAGAATCTGGCGATCATCCGGATTGGCATTTGTCATAGGCGAATCGCCATGGCTGACACTTCGTTGCCCTAGCCAGAAACCGCCTGCAACGCTACCTGCCGCAATGGCTATGGCCAAAAGGGAATATCCGAGTACGGAGGTTTTCATTTCAGGGGCTCCACGTAGGCGTAATACAGGCTTGCGGAGAGTTGGCTCAGCTTGCGCTGTTGTTCGATTTGGCGAAGTTGCGCCTCGATCAGCTCGCGGCGTGCTGCGATGACCGTAGTCAGTTGGCTGTTCCCCGCTTTGTAGGCGGCGAGTTCCAGGTCGGCGCGTTTGCTCGCCAGTGGGATGAGGATGCGCTCTGTACGATCCAGCGCCCTGCGCAACTGCTCGAGTTCGGCCAAGCCGCTTTCCAGCTCTACCTGGTGTGTGCGGAGCAGCACTTCCTGTTCTGCCTCCATTTGGGCAACGCTGTGCTGTTTGGCATTGATCCGGGGGCCTTGGCGAGAGCCTACGAACATCGGCAAGTCGAAAGTGAACTGCAACATCGCCATGTCGCCGAACTGGTTGTCGCGGTTGTTGTAGGCGAGCTCGACGCTCCAGTCGGGCGTCTTTTCGGCGACAGCCTCGGCCAGTTCGGCATTGGCTTCGCCGACCCGCGCGGAAGCAGCGCGCAGCTCAGGGTGTTCGGCCAGTCGATGCTGCAAGTCCGGAAGGTCCAGGCTCAGCGGGGGAAGTGTGCCCGCTAACGGCAGGCGAGCTTCATCGCCGATCCAGCGTCGCAGTTTGGCTCTGGCGACCGCTGCGTCGCGGCGCAGCTCATCGCGCCGATCCGCCAGCGTCAGGGCCTCCTGATCCGCCTGGAGCAGCTCGCCGGCCTGCGCCGAGCTGCCGGCGATCAGTGCCTGCACGGTCGACCGTAGGAGAGCGACCTGCTGATCCAGTTGGTCGAACAACGCCACGCTGCGCTCGGCGTAATGGACGTCGAGCCAGCTCTGGGCAGTTTGTCGCTTGGTTTCCAGCACCATAGCGCGTTGCTCAGCCTCGGCCCGGGTCAGCGTGGCGGTGGCCAGTTGTCGACGGGCCAGTCGCTTGTCCCCGTTGGGGACTTCCTGCATGAGGCCAATACGGCGCATGGTCATCGAGTCGCGGTTCAGGGTATAGCGATCCGGGCCTTCAATGGGCAGGTTATCGATGCCAAGAATCAGCTTGGGGTCTGGCAGGGCATCTGCCGGCAGCAGCGCTTGCTCGGCAGACTCGACCTGCGCCTGTCGGGAAAGGTTTTCAGGGGCTGTGCGCTCGGCCAGAGTCAGAGCGCGCTCGAAGGTCAGGGTGGCTTCCGGCGCAGCGAGGGCGGAGTTTACCCAAAGAACAACAGCCAGCACGCCAAGATAGCTGTTGCGTGTCAAAAGGAAAGCAGGCATGTGCGCCTCCAATGCGATTAATCGATGTCACCGAAGAAATGGCTGACAGCAACGGCTCCCCACATAGTTGGGGTGCCTCAGACCTGGGGCATCAGGCGACGCAGGGTGGGCGCCAGAGGGGCGTTGGTTCTCGCTGAATGGGGGGCTGGGCGAGCGGTGTGTCAGGGCCGGGATGCTGAAGGGGGGGCGCCTTGATCACGACAGCCTGGAGAAGCCCGCTGGTCTTGCATTCTTGTCCAGGCTTGCAGGGGGATTTGCTGAGCGAATCGACAGCATCCTCCATGTGCTCGCAGCAGGGCGCCTGCAAGGGGGAGGTGTGATCTTGGTGAGGCAATGAACTTTGCATCGGGCAGGGTTCGGTGGGCCGAGCCGAGGCCGTGCTGCCGAAATAAGGCAACACGAGGCTGAAAGTCAGCGCCAGAATCAATGAAAGCCGAAGCATCTAGGGTAACCCCACTCGAGTCTCTCAGAACGATAGCAGGGGAAATTTGTTGGCGGCAATTGCCTGTCGAGGCAGCTCAGCTTTTGCTTGATAGGAATTGACAGGGGTCAGTGTTTTTCGTGTGCCTTGCGCAATGTGTGGTTTTTCTCTTGACTGTAGTTGTCTGGGAGTTTGAGATTGTTATTTTGATCTTGCTGGCAAGGGGTTGTGCTTTTTGTCTTTGTCAACAAGATAGTGATTTCTGACAAAATTGTAATTTTGGGGTCAGTCCAATGTCAGCTTTTTAGGTCTAGCATCAAAGACAAGGGTTGCCACCGGCTTATTATCGAATGTCATAAAATTACATCCGTTACCCTCTTAGGGGTCTTAAGGGGGACGACGATAGTGATGGCATGTTGATTTTCTCGAAGGGTGGCAGGGCGCAGGTTTTGGACTTTACTGATAGTTTCAAAGGAGAACCCTCATGACACACGACATGCCAGCCTATGGCCTGTGGGGATTGGTGATCATCAACTCATTGGTGTTCATCATCTTCGCGTTCAGCTTTTTCAAGCCAAAGTCAGCTCGTGATTGGCGAAGTTTTGGTGCTTTCAGCGCATTCCTGGTGGCGCTGTTCACCGAGATGTATGGCTTTCCGCTGACAATTTATCTGCTGTCGGGCTGGCTCGGCACCCGCTATCCCGGCATCGACTTTTTCTCGCACGATGCGGGCCACCTGCTTGAGGTCTTGTTCGGCTGGAAGGCCAACCCCCATCTGGGGCCGTTCCACATCGCCAGCAGTGTCTTCCTTATTGCTGGCTTCTGGTTGCTGGCCTCTGCCTGGCGAGTGCTGTACGAGGCACAAAGGTCAGGCAAGCTCGCCACCACTGGACCTTATGCGAAAGTCCGTCATCCGCAATATATCGGTTTCGTGTTGATCATGTTCAGCTTTCTGTTGCAATGGCCGACATTGATAACAATTGCCATGTTTCCGATTCTCGTGTTCATGTATACGCGCTTGGCGAAATCTGAAGAGCGTGATGCGCTTGCTCAGTTTGGTGATGCTTATCGTCGATACATGAATGAGGTCCCCGCTTTCATTCCTCGTTTTGGTGGTCATAAAGTGCAAGCCAAATCGTAATTTCGACTTAGTGAGATGAGTGATGAAATATGGAAAAGTATAACGGCATGCGCACGGAAGAGTCGGGGAAGTCGGGCGGGTCTATGAGGACGGTAACTGATCCAGTCTGTGGCATGGAGGTCAATCCGGAGCCAACGACGCTCAGTCAGGAGTACCAAGGGCGGCGTTTCTGGTTCTGCTCGAGTCGCTGCCAAGGGGCGTTCGCCAAGGCGCCAGAGCGCTATATGGGCAAGGTTGAGCATGAAGGTTGCAGTCACGAGCATACCCATGATGGTCCTCACGGAGGCAGCTCCTCGGTGGCAACCCCTCGCGCCAATGAACATGGTGTGGAGGGCAAAGCCAAGGATCCCATCTGCGGCATGCTGGTGAACAAGGCTACGGCCCTGAAGAGTGAGCGCGGCGGGCGCACTTACTACTTTTGCAGCGAGAGCTGTAAACAAACCTTCGAGTCCCCCGAGACTGAGCTCAAGCGGATGAAAACACGGGTGACCATTGCGCTCACCGGTGTGCTTGCTCTTGCCATCCTGCGCGCGGGAGCATTCATTGGTCTCGCTACTGGCGCCACCATCCTGACCTGGGTGCCGATTGACGCACTTCCCTTCTTCACCTGGGGCGTATGGTTGTTTCTGCTGGTAACTCCGGTGCAATTCATCGGTGGCTGGAGCTTCTATAAGGGTGCGTGGAATGCCATTCGCACGCGCAGCATCAACATGGACTTCCTGATCGCGCTCGGCACAACGGTTGCCTACTTCTATAGTGTCGCCGTGTTGTTCTTCCCTGATGTCCTGCCGATCAAGGTCGATGAGCGAGACGTCTACTTCGAGGTTTCGGCAGTTATTATCGCCTTCGTGCTGCTGGGCAAGTACATGGAGGAGATCATCAAGAAGAAATCCTCTGCTGCCGTGCGGCGGCTGCTGGACCTGAAGCCAGCTACGGCCCACGTGCTACGCGACGGCAAGGAAGAGGAGATCCCGGCCGAAAGCATCATGGTCGGTGAGATCGTGGTGGTGAGGCCTGGCGAGAAAATTCCCACCGATGGTGCAGTCACCGAAGGTGAAACGAGCATTGATGAATCGATGCTGACCGGTGAGTCGATGCCGGTGGAAAAGAAGCCTGGCGCAGCTGTGATCGGTGGCACGCTCAACCGCTCGGGGCTGTTCCGCTTCAAGGCTACCAAGATCGGTAAGGAAACCGCTCTGGCACAGATCATCAAGATGGTGGAAGACGCCCAGGCGAGTACGGCGCAGATCCAGCGGCTCGCGGACAAGGTCACTGGCTATTTCGTGCCGGCAGTGGTTCTGGTTGCCCTGCTTGCCTTTTTCGGTTGGTGGGCCTTTGGATTCTTCCCCCAGGGCCTGCTCGCCTTCATTGCCGTACTGATCATTTCCTGCCCGTGTGCACTCGGCGTTGCAACGCCGGCTGCATTGATGGTTGGTGTCGGCAAAGGTGCGGACATGGGCATCTTGATACGGGGCGGTGAGGTGTTGGAGCGTGCTGAAAAGCTCTCGACCGTCGTTTTCGACAAGACCGGTACGATCACCCGTGGCGAGCCGACGGTGACCGATATAGTGCCACTTAAAGACATCGATGAAGCGGGTGTTCTGGCTCTGGCTGCAGCCGTTGAAATTGGCTCTGAGCACCCCCTTGGCGAAGCCATCGTGCGCGCAGCTCAGCATCGTGGTTTGGTGCTTGAGGCCGCTCGCGGCATCAAGGGCATAGCGGGTCACGGCATCCAGGGGGAGTTGCACGGCACATTGGTCTGGCTCGGCAACCGGCGTCTATTCCAGCAGCAGAACATCGCGATCAGCCATGCGGAACAAGCCATGGCCCAGCTGGAAGCCCAAGGCAAAACCGCAATGCTGGTTGGTCGGGGGGGGGATCTGCTGGGCATCATCGCGGTGGCTGACACGCTCAAGCCGGAAGCTGCCGAAGCCATTAGTGAACTCAAATCGCGTGGTATTCAGGTGGTTCTTTTGACTGGTGACAATCAACGTACGGCCAAGGCGATTGCTCAACAGGTTGGAATCGATCGTGTCATCGCCGAAGTATTGCCCGAAGACAAGGTCTCAGTGATCCAGAAGTTGCAGCAGGAAGGTCAGGTCGTAGCGATGGTTGGCGATGGCGTAAACGATGCGCCGGCGCTCGCCACTGCTGATATTGGTATCGCCATCGGTTCCGGCTCCGATGTGGCCAAGGAAACCGGGGGCATCATCTTGATCAAGAATGATGTCCGAGATGTGGTCACGGCAATCCTGCTTTCCCGTGCGACCATGCTCAAGATCAAGCAGAATCTTTTCTGGGCGTTCATTTACAACGCTATTGGCATCCCGGTTGCGGCCTTCGGGCTGCTCAATCCGATCATCGCCGCTGCTGCCATGGCGCTCAGCTCGCTGTCGGTGATCGTCAACTCCGCACTGCTCAAACGCGCCCGTATAGGCGCAAGGTAGGGGTGAGATCATGAAGCGCAACATTCTGACCATTTGCACTGTTGTCAGTGCCATTGGTATCGTGACAGTACTTTACCTGTACGGTATTAGCATTAAGTCGCTGGTTGTTTCTCTGATCTTCTTGATATGCCCGGTCTTGGTCCTGATCCAGACCGCACGTGGTGTCCGACAGTTCGATAAGGATATTGGCGAAGCTGGCCGTAAACTGCAGAGGAAGGATTTGCCATGATGACGCATGTGGTTTTGAATCATAGGGTGTCAGCTTCATGGATGCGTGTGCACTTCTTCTGGCTTGCAATGCTGGTAATCCTCTCCGGTTACTCGAACGCGTATGCCGAGGTTTCTGGGCAACCGGTGCGTAAGGACGGACTGACGATCTACTATGGCGTATTGCCGGCTGAAATGGTTGCCCAGCAAGAGCATAAGTCCGGCAAGCACATGCAGCCCACTAATGCAGCGGGGGTCGATACTCATCACTTGGTGGTGGCCATTTTTGAAGAGCAGACGGGCAAACGCCTTTCGGAAGCATCAGTGCGGGCGAGAGTTGAGCCTCTCGGAGGCGCATCTCAGGAAAAGCTTCTGGAACCCATGAAAATTGCCGACACCGTGACCTTCGGTAATTTCTTCCGCATGGAGGGGGATATGCCTTATGTCATTCATTTGCGCATCCGTCGCAATGAGGGAGGGCCATCCGATGTGGAAGTAGCCTTGCCCTATCGTCACCCATCCCGCTAATCGCCAGGGAGCGCATACCATGCCCAGACACGACAGTCGATTTCGCAACGCAGGCCGTGCCAATTGGTTCTTTCTTGGATTTCTTGCCATCGCCGGATATTTTCTGCTCACCGAGCATCGGGCCCACGTCATACCCTATCTCCCATTTTTGTTGTTGTTGGCCTGTCCCTTGATGCACCTGTTCATGCATGGCGGTCATGGTCATGGAGGGCATGAAGGACATGAGGGTGGGCAGCGTGAAGGGCATGGTGCGCACGGTGGCTGTGGCGGCCATCGGCACACAAGTACAGGCGATAAGCAACAGCAGGCGCACAAGCACGGGCAAGAAGAAAAATCAGGTAGCGAAACTCCGCGGCAAGATCAATCTCAGGAGCGAAGGTCGTGAAACTACAGTTTCTTGGCGCCACTGGCACGGTGACCGGCTCTCGGTATCTTGTCACGGAGGGGGATACACGAGTACTGGTCGACTGCGGGCTCTTCCAGGGAGTCAAAGCCCTGCGTCAGCGTAACTGGAAGCCCTTTCCAATCGCTCCGGCCGAGATCGACGCTGTTGTGTTGACGCACGCTCATCTTGATCACAGCGGTTACCTGCCTCGACTCATTCAAGACGGATTCAGCGGGCCGGTTTATTGCACGCCCGCCACGCGCGCCCTGGGCGAGATCCTGTTGCCGGACAGCGGCAAGCTGCAGGAGGAGGATGCTCTGCGTGCCAATCGTTACGGCTACAGCAAACATACCCCGGCCGAGCCGTTATACACGGCTCAGCAGGCAGAGCGAGCACTGAAGGAGTTCGATACACGTGACTTCGATGAGGTGTTCGAGATTGGAGGGTTGCGCGTGCACTTCACTCCAGCTGGACACATTCTCGGGGCCGCATGCGTGCATGTTGATAATGGCACGCGCACATTGTCCTTCAGTGGGGATCTGGGCAGGCCGAATGATCCTGTGATGAAGCCCCCGTTGCCGATCAAGCATGCGGACTACCTTGTTCTCGAGTCCACATATGGTGACCGACGCCATACGGTCGTCGACGTAGCCGAGCAGCTAGAGAAGATCGTCAACGCAACGGTCGGCAGGGGCGGGACTGTCATGTTGCCGGCTTTCGCCGTCGGGCGCGCGCAGACTTTCATGCATCTGCTGACGCAGTTGCGCGCAGCAGGCCGTATTCCAGATGTGCCGCTTTACCTGGATAGCCCCATGGCTATCAATGTGTCACATGTGTTCTGCCACTTCCGGGCCCAGCATCAGCTCAGCGACGCAGAGTGCCATGCCATGTGCGAAGGCGTGACCTATGTCCGTACCAGGCAGGATTCGGAGGCGCTCAGTGCAGACTCATATCCGAAGGTAATTATTGCCGGCGCCGGCATGCTTACCGGTGGGCGAATTCTGCACCACCTCAAGGCCTTGGGTGGCAACCATCGCAACACCTTGCTGATAGCAGGCTATCAGGCTGAGGGTACGCGCGGCCATGCATTGATGAATGGTATGCGCACACTAAAGATCTATGGCGAATATGTGCCTATCAACTGCCAGGTTGAAGAGATCTCCAGTCTCTCCGGGCATGCCGATTTTAGCGAAATTGGTGATTGGCTAAGCCATTTTGAGCAGCCGCCGCGGCAGGTTTTTCTAACCCATGGCGAGGCATTGGCTGCTGACAGCCAACGGCGTTACCTGGAGGAGCGCCTGGGGTGGAACGTCATGGTTCCGGAAATGCTCGACGAGTTCGTTCTGGATTGATCAGGAGCGCGCTGATGGGCATGACTCGAATTTACAAAAACCACAATGTCAGAGGCCTGCAAGCTGTGCTCGATGCCGCCGGAGTCCACCTCGACGGCAGTCGACCTTGGGACTTACAGGTGCACGATTCGAGGCTGTTCGGACGCCTGCGCCGACAGGGCAGCCTCGGTCTCGGCGAAGCGTACATGGACGAATGGTGGGACTGCGAGCAACTGGACGAGTGCGTCGCGCGCCTGTTTCGCGCGGGTGCCGATCGCCGGCTCACCGGCAGTTTACTCGGGCGCTGGTACGAATGGCGGGCGCAACTGCTGAACCTCCAGTCGCGTTGTCGTGCCTGGATCGTTGGCGAGCGACACTACGACCTCGGCTATGAGCTGTTCGCACGCATGCTGGATCGCCGCATGACCTACACCTGTGGCTACTGGCAGGACGCGGTTAGCTTGGAGGAGGCGCAGGAAAGGAAACTGGAACTGGTGTGCCGGAAACTCGGCCTAAAGGCGGGGGACCGGGTGCTTGACATCGGCTGCGGCTGGGGAAGTTTCGCCGAGTATGCCGCTTCCCGCTACGGCGCTCAGGTAGTCGGCGTCACCATTTCCCGGGATCAGGCGCGTTACGCTGCCGAACGCTGTCGCGAACTCCCGGTGGACATACGCCTGCAGGATTACCGCGACGTGGATGGCTGCTTCGATCACCTCGTGTCGCTGGGGATGTTCGAACATGTCGGCGTAAAGAATTACCGCATTTACATGGCGACCGCGCACCGTCTGCTGCGCGACGACGGTTTGTTCCTGCTGCATACCATCGGCAGCAACACCTCGGTGCATACGACCGATCCCTGGATCGGCCAATACATCTTCCCGAACGGCATGCTGCCTTCGATTGCGCAAATTGGCCTGGCCATCGAAACACGTTTCGTGATGGAGGACTGGCACAACTTCGGCGCCGATTACGACAAAACGCTGATGGCTTGGTACTCCAACTTCGAACGCCACTGGCCGGAGTTGGCTGGGCACTACGATCAGCGCTTTTTCCGCATGTGGCGTTACTACCTGTTGACCTGCGCCGGTTCGTTTCGGGCGCGCAAGAACCAATTGTGGCAAATCGTGTTGAGCAAGCACGGCTGCGCGGGCGGCTACGGCCGCCTGCGTTAGGGCATCCACCAATCGAGGTGACGCGGGGGAGGGTACATGGGCGACGTGACCCGGTTCGTCATTACCGCCTGCAAACACTTGCACCGGATGAGCGAAGCCGAGATGTGCGAGCACAAGGGCATCGGTCATCCGGACAGCCTGTGCGATGGTGTCGCGGAGGCCGTGTCGCTGGCGCTCAACCGCGCGTACCTGCAAGCCTACGGACGCATCCAGCATTACAACGTCGACAAGGCCTTGTTGATCGGTGGCGAGAGCCTGCCGCGCTTTGGCGGTGGACAGGTGCTGACGCCGATGCGCCTGATCCTGTGCGGTCGAGCCAGTCCCCTGCCGGACGCCGGGCTGGCCGAATTGGTGAGGGGCGCTGCATACCGTTATCTATCCGAAAACCTGCGCTGCGATCCGGCATTGTTCGAAATCGAATGTGCGGTACGCACCGGCAGCCCCAATCTGCAGCAGGCATTCGCGCGCGGGATGTCCCACGCCCTGGCCAACGACACCTCCTTCGGAATCGGCTTCGCACCATACTCGCCCCTCGAGAAACAGGTGCTGCAACTGGGGACGCTATTGCACTCGGCCGAGTTTCAAGCGCGATTTCCGGCAGCGGGCGACGACTACAAGGTCATGGGCGCGCGGGTTGGCGACAGGATGACGTTCACCGTCGCGTTGGCGCTCATCGATCGGGAGATTCGCCATGCGGCAGACTATTTTGCGATCAAGCACGCGATGGCCGAGCATCTACGCGCGACCTTGGTGAGCCCCTGTGATCTCGCCATCAATACGCTTGACGATCCGAACGCGAGCGGTGTGGAGGGGATTTACCTGACCGTGTCCGGATTGAGCGCGGAGCAGGGCGACGACGGCCAGGTCGGGCGCGGCAACCGCATGAATGGCCTGATCACACCCTGCCGCAGCATGTCACTTGAAGCCGTGGCAGGGAAGAACCCGGTTTCCCATGTCGGCAAGCTGTACAACGCGCTCGCATGGGAAATAGCACGCGCCATCGTCGCCGAGGTCGAGGGCGTGGAAGAAGCCACAGTGCAACTATTGTCGCGCATCGGCCAGCCAGTCGATCGTCCTGCGCTGGTTGCTGTCGAACTGGGCTGCCACAGTCCTTTGCGCGCGGCCATGCGCCAGGCAGTACAAAGCCTTGCGCAAGCTCATCTGTCCGACATCGAGCGTACCTCCGCGCGATTGGTGCGCGGCGATTTGCCCGCCTTCTGATGAAAGAGGGGGCCGGGTGCGTATACCACGGGCGACTCGAACAGCGTGTGGAGCCTTCGTCCATCTACCGCACGTCGTGCTCATTGCATTACTGCAGCGCTATCGTGTGCTGGTTGAAACAGTCGATCGTGCCAGGATCGGCGGAGCGTATTTAAGGAGATATCGTGTCCGGGACATATTGATCGCGCCAGCAATCGCGTGGCCTTGGCGCTCGTGACGCTGGGCCTCTACATCGCTGTCTCGCTGCTGATGCTGCACTCCATCGGTGCGGTGATCACAGCAAAACCGGTTGATCGGGCAGTTCATTGCTCCCACCGGCGGTTTCCGGGAAATGCTGTGCCATGAGCCGGGTTACGGCACGAATCCCCTCCAGTGCTCCCTCCTCGAAGCGCCCCTGCCTAAAGGCTTGCTCCATGGCGAGACAGATCCCCTCCCACGCACTGGCACCGACTTGGGCATGAATGCCACGGTCGGCCACGATCTCGACGTCGCGATCGGCCAACAGCAGGTAAATCAGCACGCCGTTGTTGTGCTCGGTGTCCCACGTCCGTAGCAGCGAGAAAACCTCGAGCGCTCGTTCACGCGGCGATTGCCCGCGCCATAGTTCGACTGCTTGCAATGCGCCCTCAACAACAAAGCGGATCTGCCCGGCATGGGTGCACTCGCTTGCCGCAATCTCTGCCTGAATCGTGCTCAGCGTCTGTGGGGGGAAGGCACGCTTGAGCTGCCAGGGTGTCATCGTCAGGTGGCGAACCAGGCGCCGGTAGTTGTTCTTCACCATCGTCCTGATGCACCTCCCCCGCCGAATCCGCCTCCACCACCACCGAAGCCGCCACGGAACCTTCCACCGGACCGGCCGCCGCCGCTGTACCAGCCGCCATGCCTGCCGCCCCCGAGAAGAATAAATACGAACGCCATCAGTCCTGCGCCAAGTGCAACCGGGATGGCGTCGATCAATAACCAGGTCAGCAGAGCCACTCCGGCGCCAGTTACCGATGCAGCGGGTAAACGCCCCAGCAGTTTTCGCAGCACCCCGCCCACCACGAAGACCAGCATCGCAATCAAGGGAATCGATTTCGAGAGCTCATCCTGAGCTCCATTCGCTCCGCGTTTGGGGGGCGGTAGTGGTTCGCCATCTATAATGGCGATCATCTGGTCGACGCCAGCCTCGATGCCGCTATAGAAGTCGCCTTGGCGGAAGCGTGGCACGATGATCTCGCTGATGATGCGCTTGGCTGTGGCATCGTTCAGAGCCCCCTCCAGACCATAGCCCACCTCAATACGCAGGGTCCGATCATTCTTCGCAACGATCAGCAGTACGCCATCGTCGATCTTCTTGCGCCCCAGCCTCCACTGCTCGACCACCCGGAGGGAATACTGTTCTATCGATTCTTCTCCGGTGCTAGGGATAATTAGCACGGCCAGCTGGCTGCCTTTTGCTACCTCGAAGCGTTGCAGCTTGCCTTCCAGACTGGCTACCTGCTCGGCCGTGAGTGACGCTGTCAGATCAGTGACCCGTGCCGTCAAGGGCGGCATCGCTACCGGTTGGGCCGTGGCCGCCAAGCACCAACCGAGGAGCATTGCCAGCAGCCCGGCTCTCGCCGCAATGAACTTGCTCATCAGTTGCTCGGCTGCGGCGTGCCGCTTTGCGGTTTATCCGGAGAGCTCCCGAAATTCACCTGTGGTGGTGTGGCAATGGCTCGTTCGTTCTCAACGCTGAAGTTAGGCTTGATCTTGTAGCCGAACACCATCGCAGTCAGGTTGGAGGGGAAGCTGCGTATCGTGACGTTGTACTCCTGCACCGCCTGGATATAGCGGTTGCGTGCCACGGTGATGCGGTTTTCAGTGCCTTCCAGTTGAGCCTGCAAGTCGCGAAAGGCGGCATCCGCCTTCAGCTGCGGGTAGTTCTCCGACACCACCAATAGCCTCGACAGTGCGCCAGACAACTGGGCCTGGGCCTCTTGGAAACGAGCGAAGGCCTGCGGGTCATTGACCAGCTCCGGCGTAGCCTGGATGCCGCCGACCCGAGAGCGGGCAGCCGTTACCTGCTCCAGCACCTCCTTCTCGTGGGCAGCATAGCCCTTAACCGTGCCGACCAGGTTGGGCACCAGGTCGGCACGGCGCTGGTACTGGTTCAATACCTCGGACCAACTTGACTTGGTCTGTTCGTCTGTCGATTGCAGGGTGTTATAGCCGCAGCCGGAGATGCTAAGGACCAGCGTGATGAGCAGCAGGCTAAACAGTTTTCGCATTGTCGTGATCTCCCTGCAATCTGAAATTGTTTTTTATGTATAGCAGGGTTGCTTGATCGTAGGCAATATGGCCGGGGCTTTTATTCCGTTTCTGACGAAAAGATTACATTGGTGTAATGTTTGGCTGGCTTGCGTTGCTTTGGGGTTTTATCAATATTTTTAGGAGGTCATCGCAATGCCATGGCTGGCGGGCTGATTTTCATTGATTTGAAGTTGTATTTATATGTATGGGTATTGCTTGTGTGGGCTTTTCTTGGTTTTTTTGGTTTTGCTAGGCAGTCTGCTCTGTATTAAAGTTGCTTTATCACGGACTGGCGGGCTTTGTATTTATTAATTGTGGGTGTGCTTTGAAATAATGAATTGGGTGAAGCTAGAAATCTCCTGATCTGGTGGGGTAGCCCCCCCCCTTCGGCCCTTTTCCGATGAGTTAAGGGGGGCAACCTTGCTGTGGGGGTGAAGGGAAAAATTACCGGCAAACGGTCGTCGATCAGTTACGCTGAAATCAGCATTGATAGAGGGGGAATCCATGTTTGAGTCCGCTGAAGTCGGTCACGCCATAGACAAGGCCACATTCGATGCTCAGGTGCCGGTGCTACGCGAAGCGCTTCTGGAGGCCCAGTTTGAGCTTGGGCAGCAGGCGCGCTTTCCGGTGCTGATACTGATTGCCGGCATTGAGGGCGCGGGCAAGGAGGAGACGGTCAGGCTGCTCAGCGAATGGATGGACCCGCGCTTCATCGAGGTCAGTACCTTCGATCAGCCGACCGATGAGGAACTGGCCCGTCCGCAGGCCTGGCGCTACTGGCGACAGCTGCCACCTAAGGGCAAGGTTGGAATCTACTTCGGCAATTGGTACGACCAGATGCTGCAGGCACGAGTGCACAAGAAAATCGACGATGCCCAGCTCGACCAGTTCATCGCCAGCGCCGAGCGGCTGGAGCGGATGCTCAGCGAAGAAGGCACGTTGATCTTCAAGTTCTGGTTCCATCTGTCAAAGAGGTCAATGAAGGAGCGGCTCGAGACGTTGAAGGACGATCCTTTGCACAGCTGGCAGTTGGGTCCGCTAGACTGGCAGCAGTCGAAGACTTACGACAAATTTGTCCTTCACGGCGAGCGAGTACTGCGTCGCAGTAGCCGCGAATACGCACCTTGGTATGTGATTGAGGGGGAGGATGAGCGCTATCGCAGCATCACGGTCGCTCGTATCCTTCTTGAGGGGTTGCAATGCGCGCTGGAGCACAAAACACCGACGGTGCACGCTCATCACGCCGCGCCATTGGTGTCGAGCCTGGACAACCGTGCCCTGCTGGATGCCTTGGACTTGGGCCGGGAATTGACCAAGGAGGAATATCAAGAACAACTTGTCATCGAGCAGGCTCGCCTGTCCAAATTGATACGTGACAAGCGCATGCGCAGGCACGCTCTGATCACGCTGTTCGAGGGCAATGACGCAGCTGGCAAGGGTGGGGCTATCCGCCGCGTAGCTGCAGCCTTGGATCCGCGCCTTTACCGTATCGTGCCGATCGGTTCGCCAACCGAAGAGGAGTTGTCCCAGCCCTATCTCTGGCGCTTTTGGCGGCATATCCCGCGGCGTGGAAAATTTACTATCTTTGACCGCTCATGGTATGGACGTGTCTTGGTGGAGCGGGTCGAAGAACTCTGTAGCCCGGCTGACTGGTTGCGTGCCTACGGTGAGATCAACGATTTCGAGGAGGAGTTGACCAGCTCGGGGGTGGTGGTGGCCAAGTTCTGGCTGGCTATTGACCAAGAAACTCAGTTGCGGCGCTTCAGGAAGCGGGAGGCTATACCATTTAAACGCTTCAAGATCACTGCAGAGGACTGGCGCAATCGCGAGAAGTGGGACGCTTACTCCGATGCTGTAGGCGACATGGTCGACCGCACCAGCACTGAAATCGCGCCTTGGACGCTGGTCGAGGCTAACGACAAGCGTTTCGCCCGGATTAAGGTCCTGCGCACCATTAACGATGCGCTGGAGTCAGCGTTCGCCCGGTCGGGTTGATGCCTGTGGGGCTGATGACGCCCACGGTGGGGGCTGGCTGTGCAGAGGCTTCAGCAGGCCGTGAAGCGTTTTTAATCTGTTCTGATGCTGTCGGTGATGGAGGGCTATGTGCGCCAGTCATGTCCCATCACGCGACTGGCTCAGGTCGAGTAGCCGTGTGCTGTGTTCGTCACCGAGCCTCCCGAACGGGCACAACCATGCCTAACAGAGGTGCGCCGCCGGGAGGAGGTGTGGCTTCAATTGACAGTCAGCGCGCGACAATGCCATTGGGGCCGGCTGAGGTCGGGAACTTGGCGAGTTCCGCATGGCTTTTGAGGTCGACGACCGAAATGCTGTCTTCGAAGGCATTGCTGATATAGGCCCGCGAACCGTCGCCGGCGATGGATACGCCATGGGCCCCGTTGCCGACCTTGGTGGTGGCGATGAGACGGCCGCTGGCGGCATCCAGGATGGACAAAGTATGCCCCGGTGCTTGCCGGCTACCTTGATTGGCAACCACCAGCTGGGTGCCGTCGGGCGTCACGGAGAGCTGGATGGGGCCGGGGCCGACGGGATGGGTGGCAATGAGACGGTGGCTCTGTAGGTTTACCACGGCCACTGCGTTCTCTCCGCTGAGGGAGGCGAACAGCCGTTGACCATCAGGAGCAAAGGCTACTTGCACTGGCTTCCTGCCGACCGCGATGCGGGCGGTCTGGGTTCTGTCAGCTACGTCGATCAGGCTGATATCGTTACTGTCCCGGTTGGCCACGGCCAAGGTGCGTCCATCTGGGGATAGGCGCAGGCCATGCGGGTAGCTGCCGACCTTGATCCTGTTCAGAATGCGTTCGGCGGCGAGGTCGACGACGACTACCGCATGACTGGCTGCGTCTGTTACGAAGGCGAGTTTGCCGCTGCGATCCGGAACCACATGCGCCGGATGGCCGCCGACCTGAATGATACGCGCCGACTGTATCGACTTGTCGGCGTCGAACACCAATAATCGCCCGCCTTGAGCGTCATGGTTCCCATGCCCAGCTTGGGTATTGCCGCCAGGTATGCCAACAATCAGCAGGGTCTTGCGGTCGGGTGTCAAATCCACGTTATGCGGCAGGATATTGAGTGCCAGCGTGCTAGTGGTTCGCGCTTCATCGTCGATGATCGTTAGACTGCCGGCGCCTTCGTTGGCCACATAGATGGTTGCGGCACTGCTCGTAGCACTGGCGAGCAGGGCAATCGCCATACCGATGGCAGCTAGGACTGGTTTCATGGAAATACTCCTGGCGCGTGGGGCTGAGGGTTCGATATACCCCTTCAGCCTAGATCGGCACAGCTTTCTCTAGGCTTAGGCGGCCATTACAATTCGGTCAGGAGGCCTAGGTGTGCAGTCCCAGGAAGTCATGGTGCATTCTTGAACCCTCACCAGGAGGATGCGCTATGGCAACAGGTCTTCATGGCTCAGCCCGCACAACGCCGCGAGTTCGAGCCGAGCTCCAAGCGTCGCAAGAGTCGACGCGCGCCCTTGCCGCCCGCTATGGACTGAACGTCAAGACTGTGGCCAAGTGGCGTTCGCGCTCGACGACAACTGACAAGCCCATGGGGCCTGCCAAGCCATGTAGTGTCCGGCTCTCGGATGCTGAAGAAGCGATGGTGGTCGAGCTCAGGCGACGCACCCTGCTTCCCCTGGACGACCTGCTGGGGCATCTGCGTGAAACCCTCCCCCAACTGACTCGCAGTGCCTTGCATCGCTGCCTGGTGCGCCATGGCATCAGCAGACTGCCCAGCACAGAGCCGGGTGGAGCCAAGCATGGAAAGTTTGCTCCAACCGAAATCGGCTACCTGCATATCGACAGCTGTGAACTCCGGCTGGAGCAGGGAAAACAGCACATGTTCCTGGCGATCGATCGTGTCACCAAATTCACCCACGTGGCGTTCTTCGATGCTGCGACAAAGCAGAACGGTGCGGCGTTTCTCGAAGAGGTGGTGACGGCATACCCGTACACCATTCACACCGTTCTCACGGACAACGGCGTGGCGTTCACCGAGCAGCCACGGTATCGAAACGGCCTGACCAATCGGTTTGGTGGGCACATTTTCGACCGTGTCTGCCATGAGCATGGCATCAAGCACAAGCTGACCAAGCCCTATCACCCGTGGACCAACGGACAGGCCGAGCGCATGAACCGCACCGTGAAGGAGGCCACCATCAAGTCGTTCCACTACCCGGACTTCGATGCGCTGAAAGCCCATGTTCGGGCCTTCGTCATGGCATACAACTTTGCCAAGCACCTGAAGGCTCTACGGTGGCGTACTCCGTTCAAAACGATCTGTGATGCCTGGACTCGAACACCGGACTGTTTCAAGCTTGACCCGCACCACCTCATCCCGGGACTACACACCCAGAGTCATGCTTACTGAGCGGGTTTAGCTGGCGGCATCCCCATGTAGTGTTGGTGCCACATCATGTGATCCATCATCATCTGCTGCATCCCCATGTACCTGTCCATCATGTACTGGCGCTGTGCTCTCTGCTCCGGGGGCAGGTTCGAATAGTCCTGCCAGCCCATCATGTGGCCGCCACCCATCATGCCGCCGCCCATCATGTGCCCACCCATCATGCCTCCACCCCACATGCCCATACCCATGCCGTGCATCATTCCCATCCCGCCTTGCATGGTATTCCAATGCTCCTGGAGGAGTTTCTGCCGCTCCTTCGGGTCTTGGGTTTGCCGGATTTTCTCCATCTGGGCCTGCATCTTCTGGAGGTTTTCCTGCGCCTGAGCCATCTGCTTGTCGAACTCGGCAATGCTCGGAGCTTGCTGCTGCGCCGGGGGGGTAGCGCTTTTGGCTGGGGTTGGGTCTGCCGCCAGCGCCCATGCGGATGACAGTGATGCGGCAACGAGGAGTACCGCCAGTTTGATGTTTTTCATATCGAGCTGCCTTTGTGGTGGTGAGCTGAACCAACATCCCTATGAGCGAGCGATTGCGTTGACTCAACGGGTTTTGCCTAAAACTGTAGAGCCTCTTGGCTGGATTGCCTATTTGATTGCTCCCTTCACAAGCGGCACTCAGGCTGGCCCCGGCTACCGCTGATGGGAGATGCCTCCTGAGTGCGCGCAGCGCACGTGATTGCCCTCGCTCGTTTCGCCTTCGCATAACGGCTGCGACAATTCGTGGAGGATGCCGCAGTGGGCGGCGGCACTCGGCTCGTTGCAGCACTCACGCAAGCTCTTGAGCTGTTGCTCCAGCTGGCGGAGCTCCTCGATGCGTGCGGTGACATGGCCGATGTGCGCGTCCAGCAGGGCATTCACACCGGCGCAGTGCTCGCTGGGAGCATCCTTGAAGTGGAGCAGTCCCCGAATCTCGGCGTGTGTCATGTCCAGCATGCGGCAACGGCGAATGAAGGACAGCCTTTCGACATGCGCTTCGGTGTAGATGCGAAAGTTGCCGTCGCTGCGGGCGGGCGAGGCGAGTAGCCCCTCGCGCTCGTAGTAGCGGATGGTTTCGATCTGGGTGCCCGTGGTACTGGCTAGCTCACCGATTTTCACGTTGGTCTCCGATAGCCGGGTCTGGTGACTCCTATTTGCAGCATAGGCTCTTGACTCTGTAGTCGCTACAGGTTGTTTACTCGTGTCCAACGTCATTGGGGGTACAGCATGGGTGAGTGCAACGCTGTTGGGTGCGGTTGTTCCACTGCGTCGTCAGCGGAACCGAAGAGTCTTGCCACCGGAGCGGGCAAGACTGTGCAGTACCGCATCGACAACATGGACTGCCCCACCGAGGAACGGCTGATTCGCGACAAGCTGGAGCCGCTCGCCGGGGTGACAGGGTTGGAGTTCAACCTGATGCAGCGCACGCTGACGGTGAACCATCAGCTCGATTCGTTGGAACCGGTCGAAGCCGGATTGCGCGCCATCGGCATGCAGGCCCAGCGTCTTGCCCTTCCAGCCGAGCAGGTGTGCACGGTGTTGACCATCGCGAAGATGTGTTGCCCCACCGAGGAACGGCTGATTCGCGACAAGCTGACCGGAATGCCCGGCGTCGAGTCCCTGGACTTCAATCTGCTGCAACGCCGTTTGACGGTCACGCACCGTCCCGAAAGCCTGAATGCCATCTTGGGCGCGCTGACATCCATCGGCCTCGAAGCCAAGGTCGAACCGAGCGTTGCCAACGACACCGCCGAGCCGTCTACCAGCCCCCGCCATTGGTGGCCACTGGCCGTGGCGGGCGTGAGCGCGACCCTGGCCGAGGTCGTGCACTGGTTGAACGGTGGCAATCACTGGCTGGTCGTGGCGCTTTCCGTG
Organism: Pseudomonas sp. AN-1; assembly: GCF_034057115.1. NCBI lineage: Bacteria > Pseudomonadati > Pseudomonadota > Gammaproteobacteria > Pseudomonadales > Pseudomonadaceae > Pseudomonas > Pseudomonas sp. AN-1. The sequence goes on from NZ_CP139195.1 coordinate 342,528, forward strand.
CTGGCGATTGCGGTAGGCGGACTCTCGACCTACAAGAAAGGCTGGATTGCCCTCAGGAACCGCAACCTGAACATCAATGCGCTGATGTCGATTGCCGTTACCGGGGCGATGCTCATTGGCGAGTGGCCGGAGGCGGCCATGGTGATGTTCCTGTTCGCCCTGGCCGAGGTGATCGAGGCCCGATCGCTCGACCGTGCGCGCAACGCGATTCGCGGCCTGATGGAACTCGCTCCGGAAACGGCCACCGTCCAGCAACCGGATGGCACGTGGCTGGGTGTACCCGCCAGACAGGTGGCAGTGGGAGCCACGGTGCGTCTGCGCCCGGGCGAGCGAATCGCGCTGGATGGCGTGGTGACCCAGGGGCACTCGAGCGTGAACCAGGCTCCGATCACCGGCGAGAGTTTGCCGGTGGACAAGACCGTGGGTGACAGCGTGTTTGCCGGGACGATCAACGAGACGGGGTCGTTCGAATTTCGGGTGACGGCCGAAGCCAGTCACTCGACGCTATCCCGGATCATTCATGCCGTCGAATCCGCCCAAGGGAGTCGGGCGCCGACCCAGCGCTTCGTCGACCGCTTCGCGCAGATCTATACGCCGACAGTGTTCCTGATCGCCTTGCTGACCGCGGTGATGCCGCCGTTGTTCTTGTCCGGCGAGTGGATGGACTGGATCTACAAGGCGCTGGTGCTGCTGGTGATTGCCTGCCCCTGTGCACTGGTGATCTCCACGCCGGTATCCATCGTCAGCGGCCTGGCTGCGGCCGCACGCAAGGGCATTCTCATCAAGGGCGGTGTGTACCTTGAGGAGGGTCGCAAGCTGGCCACGCTGGCACTCGACAAGACCGGCACCATCACCCATGGCAAGCCGGTGCAGACCGACTTTATTGCTTTGCGCGGAGACGAGGCCCGGGTTCACGCCCTGGCGGCCAGCCTCGCTGCGCGCTCGGATCATCCGGTATCCCACGCCATCGCCCTGGCGGCAAACGAAGCCGGCTTGGCGTTATACCCGGTGACCGATCTGGCTGCCATTCTGGGCCGTGGCGTGCGTGGCCGTATCGACGATCATCTGTACCAGCTGGGCAACCACCGGCTGATCGAGGAGCTGGGTCTTTGCTCGGAAGCCATCGAGGCGCAACTGTTTGCCCTGGAGCGCCAGGGCAAGTCGGTGGTGCTGCTGGTCAACCAGCACGAAGTCCTGGGCATTTTCGCGGTGGCCGACACGGTGCGAGAAACCAGTCGCGAAGCGATCAGCGAGCTGCACGCCCTCGGGGTGAAAACCCTGATGCTCAGCGGCGACAACATCCATACCGCCGAAACCATTGCCCGCTCGGTCGGCATCGACGAGGCTCGCGGTGGGCTGCTGCCGGAAGACAAACTCAAGACCATCGAAGGGCTGATGACGAGTGGCAAGGCCGGTGCGGTCGGCATGGTGGGGGACGGGATCAACGATGCGCCCGCGCTGGCCCGGGCGAGCATCGGCTTCGCGATGGGAGCGGCGGGGACGGATACCGCCATCGAGACGGCGGACGTTGCGCTGATGGACGACGACCTGCGCAAGATTCCCGCATTCGTCCGGCTTTCGCGGGCGACCACCACGGTGTTGCGGCAGAACATCGCTTTCGCCCTCGGGATCAAGGCGGTTTTCCTGCTGCTGACGTTCACCGGGCAGGGCACGCTGTGGATGGCGGTGTTTGCCGACGCGGGGGCCAGTTTGCTGGTGGTGGCCAACGGGCTGCGGTTGCTGCGCAAGTAATGGGTTTGCGAGCTTCTGCGGTCCACGAGTGCTGATCCAGGGGGGCAAGCCAGGCTGGAAAGTGTGGGTGTCCGGAATATATGGTTGGGCGGCGTTCTCGTCGCTTGGCTTGGTTCAAATTTCCAGATCTGATTGCCGGTACCGTCGTGGGTGTTGTTGTGCACAATGGCGCTAGGTGCATTCTGGCGCTTAAGGATTAAAAAATGCTTGTTCTTGACAAGAAGCTCTCGTCGCATGCTATATTGTCTCTCTCCGGCTTGATAGCAGCGTCGGACCAAGGTGTAAAGTGGATAGTCCAGCAGTCAATGGGTTATGGCGAGTCTCTTCCAGTGACTCCGTTCCTTAACTGGGTACACGTTTGGAACACCGGTGCCGCATTTAGTCTTTTCGCTGATGGTGGAGCGCTGGCAGCGCTACTTTTTTATAGGGATCGCGGTATTGGTCTCGATTGTGCTTATCAAATTTATCCGAGACAATCGTCATAAAGGGGAAGCCATCGCTTACTGCCTGATCCTCGGTGGTGCTACAGGTAATCTGATTGACCGGATATTCCGTGGCTATGTTGTGGACTACCTTGATTTCTATTGGCGATACTGGCATTGGCCGGCCTTCAACCTCGCCGACATTGCAATTGTCCTCGGTGCATTTCTTATCGCTTCCGTAAGCTTGTTACGTGGGAAATCAAATCTCAATGTCGAGCCAGATGGGGCTGCCTGAAGCCTACACCTAATAAAGCCATGACCGAAACTCCCGACGACATCCTGCACATGCCGGAATACGAGGTGCGGGCCTGCAAGACCACCTTCAGACTCCAGCTACCGGAGATGATGGACGGCTTCCGCCTGACGCTACGGCTGCATGAGTACGTGGAGAAGGCCCTGCCCTAAGTGGTTGAACAGACCGGCCTGGACGAGAAGACGGTGTGGGACATTTTCAACGCTTGTGCCGAGCTCATGAGCTACTGGCGCCGCCTCGAGACGCCCCGTATCTTGGCATCGATGAACTGTATCTGGATCGGCGTTATCGTTGCGTCCTCACCAACATCAAGGCGAAGGCCGTGGTTGATCTGCTGGCCAGCCACCGTCAGGATGTGGTGACCAGCCCTGATGAAGCTGAAAGACTGGCAGAAGGTCGAGATCGTCAGCGTGCCGTCGGTCCCGTCAGGTTTTCTTACCAGACAGAAACTGTTAAGATTCCATATAACTAATCCATCTACTATCAAGTCCTTATGCGCCGTTGGCTAACGATTTTTCTGCTGGTGATGATGCCGCTGCAGCTCGGTTGGGCTGCAGTGGGCAGCTATTGCCAGCACGAATCGGGTAACCAGACGAAGCATTTCGGCCACCACGTTCATCAGCACCAAAGCCAGGCGGGAAGCGAGGACGACGACGGTCCCGATCCCCAAGGCGGCAAGAACCTGCATGGCGATTGCAACGCCTGCGTTTCCGCTGGCGTCACGGCGATCTTTTCCGCGGCAACTCTGTTTGATGTGAACAGCTCCTCAGCTGGCGAGACTGGCTACCAAGCTCATCCGCTGTCCCGGCCATTCTCTCCGCCTGAGCGCCCTGCCTGGGCCCGCCTCGCCTGATCGGCGAGGCGACTCCTCTCTCCCGTACCCACTCAACGACCATCGTCAGCGACGATGAGCGTTGGCGTGCTGCGAGCCAGCTGATGGCGTCTCGCCGATTCCCCGTGAGCTTTTTCATCACTGGAGAGTCGGGATGTTCCCAAGCAAAACCAGAAAATGGCTGCCCTGTGCCTTGCTCGTGCTGGCCACCGGCAGTTCGTTGGCGCAGACAGCGCCAAGTGCTTCCAGCCTGCAGTCGGTCACTGCCGGTCCTTTATCGCTGAAGCAAGCCTTCGATACCGCTTGGGCGCGTCAGCCCGAAGCGGAGTCCTCGTCTGCGCGTCGTGAGGCGGCCACTGCCCGTCGCGCCGCCGCCGCCAGCTGGACCGCCGAGCCCATGGCCCTGGAGCTGTCGAGCAAAGGCGACCAGCTCAATGGCAACGATGGTAGCCGCGAGCACAATGTCGGCCTCGCCATCCCCCTGTGGCTGCCCGGCGAGCGCTCGCGGACGGGCGCCGTGGCCGAGGCCGAGGCCCAGTCCACCGCCAGTCGCGCCTCGGCTGCGCAGCTGCGTACTGCTGCCGAGGTGCGCGAGGCGTACTGGCAGTGGCAACGCAGCCGGGTCGAAGCGAGCCTGGCCCGCGAGCGCGAGGGCAATGCCCGACAGCTCGCTGCCGATGTCGCCAAGCGGGTCAAGTCGGGTGAGCTGGCCCAGGCCGATCAGCACCAGGCCGAGGGGGCTGCGGCTTTGGCCGAGATCGAAGCGGCGCGAGCCACGAGTGCGCTGGCGACGGCTGCGCAGCAGTTGCGCAGCCTGATCGGCACCCTGCCGGGTGGTCGCGAAGAGGCTGCGTCTGGCGTAGTTGCCGGTGAGCCGGTACCCGCGCTGCCCGCCGACTTCGCTGTGCTGGATGCCCAGCATCCGGCGGTGGTCGCACTGCTGGATCAGGCCGAGGTCGCTCGCCGCTCGGCCGAGCTGGCTCGCGTGCAGACCCGAGCCAATCCCGAGTTGACCTTGTCTACCAGCCGCGAACGCGAGCCGGGGGAGTCCTATGACGAAAGCCTCACCTTGGGCATTCGCATCCCCTTCGGCTCGGGCAGCCGCAATCGCGCCAAGCAAGCCACGGCCGAGGCCGAAGCCATCGAAGCCGAGGTGCAGGCGCGTCTGGCGCGTGAGCGCCTGCTCGGCGAGCTGGAGGCCGCCCGGCTGGAGTTCGAATCCGCCCGCGCCCAAGTGACTGCTGCCGATAAGCGTGCCCGGCTCGCCCAGGAGTCGCGCGGTTTCTTCGAAAAATCCTTCCGCCTCGGCGAAACCGATCTGCCGACGCGCCTGCGTATCGAGCTCGAGGCAACCGACGCCAAGCGTCAGGCCGCTCTGGCCCGACTCGATCAGGAGGCGGCGACTTCCTCACTGCGCCAGGCACTGGGTCTGCTGCCCGAATAGGGCCAGAACGAACCTACAGGACTGCAAAGATGACACTGTTTCCAAGGCTGACAGCCTTCACTGCGGCGATCTTGATCGCTGCCGCCCCCCTGGCCACTCAAGCCGGCGATGGGCATGACCATGGCGAAGCGCCGGCCACTCCGACAGGCCCGGCCCTGCCGCGTTTCGCGGCGACTTCCGACACCTTCGAGTTGGTCGGCGTGCTCGATGGCCACGACCTCACCCTGTGGCTCGACCGGGCTGCCGACAACAGTCCGGTGACGGACGCCACCCTCCAGCTGATGGTGGGTGGCGTCAAGGTCGAGGTCGAGCAGCACGAGCCGGGCGAGTTCGAGGCCGCGCTGGCGGAGGAGCCCGAAGAGGGCGAACTGGCCATCGTCGCCCTGGTGGTGGCCGACCAGCAGCGTGAGCAGCTGACCGCCGAACTGGATATCCATCACGAAGAGCACGCCGAAGAGTCTGCATCTGGCGTGTCCTGGGGCACTTATGGGGCCTGGGGGGCCGGCGGGCTGGTTCTGCTTGCCCTGCTGGGTTGGGCTATGCGCCGCGCCCGTGTCGCTCCTCGTCATTCGTGAAGGTGTTTTATGAAAGCTAATTTTCTGATTTCCGCGGTGTGCCTGGCCCTGCTGTCGCTGACCTCGCCCGCCTGGGCTGGCGAAGGGCATGACCATGGCGAAGAAGCGCCTGCAAGCAACAGCAACGGCCCCCAGCGACTGCCCGACGGCAGCGTATTCCTGCCCAAACCGGCGCAACGCCAGATCGGGGTGCGCACCTTGCCGCTCGAGACGGCCGAATTGCCGCGCTCGCTGGAGTTGGCCGGCAAGGTGGTGATGGACCCCAATGCCGGCGGCAAGGTGCAGGCCGTGCTGGCTGGGCGCCTCGAAGCCGGACCGCGCGGCTTTCCCAGCGTCGGGCAGGCGGTGAAGAAAGGTGAGGTGCTGGCCTATGTAGTGGCGACCGGCGATGTTCTCGAGCGGGCCAATCAGGCTGCGCAGCTGGCTCAACTGCGAGCGGCCAAGGGCCTTGCCGACCAGCGCCTGGCGCGCTTGCGCGAGCTGGCCGATACGGTGCCGCGCAAGGATATCGAGGCAGCAGCCAGCGAGGCCGCGAGTCTGGGGGCGCAAGTCGCTGCGCTGAATTCGGGCGTCAATGCGCGGGACGCACTGGTTGCGCCGGTTTCCGGGGTGATTGCCTCGACCAATGCCGTCTCCGGCCAGGTGGTCGATGCCCGCGAACTGGTGTTCGAGGTGGTCGATCCCTCCCGTCTGCGCATCGAAGCGCTGGCCTACGACCTGAACCAGGCCGCCGATGTGGCGGGAGCCACTCTGGCGGTGGGTAGCGAACGTGTGCCGCTGACCTTCATCGGCGCGGCCCGCAGCCTGCGTGAACAGGCCCTGCCGATGCTGTTCCAGGGCGAGGGCAGCGCCTTGTCCCGCCTGGCCGTGGGACAGCCGGTGAAAGTCTTCGTGCAGACCGCCAGTCGTACCCGGGGCATCCGGGTGCCGGCGGCGTCGCTGATGAAGAATGCCGCCAACCAGAATGTCGTCTGGGTCAAGACCGCGCCGGAGCACTTCGTGCCGCACCCGGTCACCTTTGCCGCGCTGGACGGGGTATCCGTGCTGGTGACCAGTGGGCTTGCCTCTGGGGATCGTGTCGTGACGCAGGCTGCCAGCCTGATCAACCAGATTCGTTGAAGGGAGCCTGACCCATGTTCAAGTGGCTCCTCGACAACAGCCTCGGCAATCGTCTGCTGGTGATCATCGCCAGCCTGGTGCTGATGGCCTACGGCGCATTCACCCTGTCACGCATGCCGGTGGATGTCTTTCCCGATCTGAACAAGCCCACGGTCACCATCATGACCGAGGCTGGCGGCATGGCCGCCGAAGAGGTCGAGCAACTGATCACCTTCCCGCTGGAGACCACGATGAACGGTCTGCCCGGCGTGGAGAGCGTGCGCTCGGTCTCCAGCAGCGGGCTGTCGTTCATTTACGTCACCTTCGACTGGAGCACGGAGATTTTTCGGGCCCGGCAGATGGTGTCGGAGCGGCTCTCCGCGATGGAGGAGGGCTTGCCACCGGGCGTGATCCCGCGCATGGGGCCGATCAGCTCCATCATGGGCGAGATCATGCAGATCGCGATTCCCATCGACGCGGCACGGATCACCCCGATGCAGGTGCGCGAGTTCGCCGACTGGGTGCTGCGTCCGCGCCTGATGGCGATCCCCGGTGTGGCCCAGGTGATCCCGATTGGCGGTGAGGTCCGCCAGTTCCAGGTCCAGCCCGACACGGCGCGCATGGCCGAGCTGGGCATCAGCCACACGCAGCTGGAGGAGGCGCTCAAGGGCTATTCGTCGAATACCTCCGGGGGCTTCCTCGAGCTCAATGGGCGCGAGTATCTGATTCGCAACCTGGGGCGGACGTCGAGTCTGGGGGATCTGTCGAACCTGGCCATCACGGCGCGTAACGGCCAGCCGATCCTCCTGCGGCAGATCGCCGAAGTGACCTTTGCCGCAGCCCTGAAGCGCGGCGATGCCGGCTTCGAAGGCAAGGCAGCAGTGATCCTCGGCATCCAGAAACAACCGACGGCCGATACCATCCAGCTGACCCGCTCCATCGAGGCGGCGCTGGGGGAAATGCGCAAGTCGCTGCCGACCGGAATGGAGGCCCCCCAGGTCACCTTCCGTCAGGCCAGTTTCATCGAGGCTTCGATCAGCACCCTGCAGGGCAAGCTGATCGGCGCCTCGGTGTTCGTCGCGGCGATCCTGTTCTTCTTCCTCGGCACGCTGCGGCCCACCATCATCGCGCTGACGGCCATTCCGGTGTCGATCTTCATCACCGGTCTGGTGTTCAAGTACTTCGGCCTGTCGATCAACACCATGACCCTCGGTGGCCTGGCCATCGCTATCGGTGGATTGGTCGACGATGCTGTGGTGGGCGTGGAGAACGTGCTGCGCCGGCTGAAGGTGGAGCGGGCCAAGCACCCCGAGCACCGCCTGCACCCGCTGGAACTGGTGGGGCACGCGACCATGGAGGTGCGTTCGGCCATCCTCTACGCCACCATCATCATTGTGCTGGTGTTCCTGCCGCTGTTCGCCCTGCCGGGCATGGAAGGGCGGCTATTCGTACCGCTGGGGATCGCCTTCATCGTCTCGACCCTGGCCTCGCTGGTGGTTTCGGTGACCGTCACCCCAGTGCTGTCCTTCTATCTGCTGCCGCGGATGAAGTCGCTGGAGCATGGCGACACCAAACTGCTGGCTTGGCTGAAAAGCCGCTATCGCAGCAGCTTGCAAGCCGTCCTGCAGCGTCCGAAGGCAGCTGTAGTCGTAGCGGGCATTGCCGTGTTGGTCGCGGCAGCGAGCGTGCCGTTCTTCCCGAAGACCTTCCTGCCGCCGTTCAACGAGGGCACCTTGCTGATCGGCCTGCGTCTGAACCCCGGCGTGACTCTGGCGGAGTCCTCGGCGCTGGCCCAGCAGGCCGAGCAGTTGGTCATGCAGGTGCCGGAAGTGACCCACGTCGGCCGCCGCAGCGGTCGCGCGGAGCTGGATGAGCACGCCGAGGGTGTGCACGTCAGCGAGCTGGATGTCGGCCTCAAGCCGGCCTCGGAGCTGACCCGCTCGATGGATGAGATCACCGGCGACATCCGTTCGCGGCTGGTCAATCTGCCGGCGGCCATCGGCATCGGCCAGCCGATCTCGCACCGGATCGACCACATGCTGTCCGGCGTGCGCTCGCAGATCGCCATCAAGATCTTCGGCGAGGATCTGGACACCCTGCGCGGCCAGGCGGATGCCCTGCGCGGCAGGCTGGCGGATATTCCCGGCATCGCCGACCTGGAAATCGAGAAGCAGGTGCTGGCTCCGCAGATCAAGGTGCGCATCGACTACGCCGCCGCCGCCCAGTACGGCGTGCCCGCGCCGCAGATCTTGGCGACGCTGGAGAGTCTGGTCGAGGGCGAGAAGGTCACCCAGATCGTCGAGGGTGGCCGGCGCTTCGCTCTGGTGGTGCGCCTGCCCGAGACGGCGCGTTCGGCGGAGGGGCTGGGCAACATCCTGTTCGAGACCCCGACCGGTCGGGTACCGCTGTCGCGGATCGCCAGCATCGAGGACGGCGACGGCCCGAACCAGATCAGTCGCGACGACGGCAAGCGTCGCATCGTGCTGTCGGCCAACGCCCAAGGGCGCCCGCTGTCGGAGATCGTCGAAGACATCCGCAAGGTGGTCGACGAGACCAAGCTGCCGGAAGGCTACTTCATCACCCTGGGCGGCCAGTTCCAGGCCCAGGAGGAAGCGTCGCGTCTGGTCGGCCTGCTGTCCATCGTCTCGCTGATCCTGATGTTCGTGGTGCTCTACAGCCGCTACAAGTCGGCGACCCTGTCGGCGCTGATCATGGTCAACATCCCGCTGGCCCTGGTCGGCGCGGTGCTCGGCCTGTGGTTGTCGGGGCAGCCGCTGTCGATTGCCGCGCTGATCGGCTTCATCACCCTCGCCGGTATCTCGGTGCGCAACGGCATCCTCAAGGTCAGCCACTACATCAACCTGATGCGCATCGAGGGGGAGAACTTCGACCACGCGATGATCCTGCGCGGCTCGCTGGAGCGCCTGAGCCCGGTGCTGATGACGGCGCTGGTCACCGCCTTTGCCCTGGCGCCCCTGTTGTTCGAGGCCGAGCGTCCGGGCACGGAAGTCCTCCACCCGGTGGCGGTGGTGATCTTCTCCGGCCTGATCAGCTCGACCCTCCTCGATACCTATCTGACCCCGGTGATGTTCTGGCTGTTCGGCCGCAAGGACACCGAGCGCCTGATAGCTGATCGCGAAGCGGGGGCCTTCTGATGGTTTGCCTCATTTCTCATCGCAATCACAGCCCTCCGGGGCGGTATTGCGCACCACAAAGTAACCGTGTTTGCCGACAAATGATCCGGAAGCTGAAGTCGCTGAAGCAGCACTCCGCAAATTACCGAAGTGATAGAGGAACTCAAATGAAATCCCTGAAAGCAATCTTGGCCCTCTCGATGTTTGCCGTCTCTTCCACCGCAATATCGGCTGGTTTCGACAATGACCCTGACAAGATCATCCAGGAGAACCAACGCGCCATGGAAGCGTATGCCGCAGAGCTCGGGAAACCCGCTCCGAAAGTCGAGAAGTATCGCTATGGCATGGAGCTCGATGTAGTCAAGGTGATCAGTGTGACACGCAAGGCCAAGGTCTGTGGCGTGGTGCCTGCGCGGATGACCTTCCTCGACTCAAAGGGTGAGCTCCAAACGGTCGAGTACCAAGCAGTCGGAGGAGGATGCCGGCGCGGCTGAGCGGGGGCCGGCTGACCAATCGCCTAAAAATGGCCCCACCTAATGTAAGGAGCGGCTGACTGCAGCCGTGTGGTTGAAAGTGCTTTCGTCTGGGCCTTGCCCCTTTCCAGACACTCGGCGTCCCAGTGGCGCCGATTTTTTAGGGAATCTCCTATGGGATTTAGGATCCCGACAAGCCCTTCTGAAAACCGCCAATCTGGGAGGAATCGTCATGTTTCAAGTCAATGGGATGGCTGTCCACTGCTGTCCTCGTTACATAACAAGGAGGGGCCAATGAGTACGTCATCATCTTCCGGACCCTGGCCACTGCTTCTACTCGCCTGGTTGGTGGCGCTGCTGTCGAGTCTCTCCGCACTATTCATCGGAGAGGTCATGGGGCAGGCTCCCTGCGTACTGTGCTGGTTCCAGCGCACCTTTATGTTCCCGCTGGCGGTGATCCTGGCCATCGCCTGCTACCGCTCGGACTTCGCCATCTGGCGTTACGCTCTGCCGCTGGCCGGCATCGGCGCGGCACTGGCCTTCGCTCACACGCTGCTCTACGCCGGGCTGATTCCTCAGCCGATCCAGCCCTGCACGGCTACCGGTCCGTCCTGCTCGGGCGCCGGCATGACCATCTTCGGCGGCGTGCCGCTGCCGATGCTGGCCCTGTTTGCTTTCGTCCTTATCGCCATCCTGCTCCTCGTCATTCGCCGGAGAACTGCTCCATGAACCGCCGTACCCTGGTCATGATCATCAGCGTGGCGATCCTGGCCGTCTTCGCCGTGGCCGTATTCCTCTACTCGCAGACGACGCCGCCGCAACCGCCGCAGGTGGCCCAGGCGCCCGCCCAGATGCCGCCGGACGCGCCCAATGGCGGCAACCTGGTGCGCTTCCACTCGCCGGTGTTCGGCCCGGCACAGGCGCCGGTGACCATCGTCGAGTTCTTCGACCCCTCCTGCGAGGCGTGCCGTGCCTTCTACCCTCATGTGAAGAAGATCCTCGTCGAGAACCCCAGCGATGTGCGGCTGGTGCTGCGCTATGTACTGTTCCACCAGGGCTCCGAGGAAGTGACGCGCATGCTGGAGGCCGCGCGCAAGCAGAACCTCTACCCGCAGGTATTGGAGGCCGTGCTCGCCGCCCAGCCAGGCTGGCACGACGACCCCAAGGTGGCAGCAGCCTGGGTCGCCGCCGAGGGCGCCGGCCTGGATGTGGAGAAGGCCCGCGCTGACATGCACACGCCCGGCGTCGACGCCGTACTGGAGACGGATATGCAGGACGTCAAGACGGTGGGTATCCGGGGCACCCCGACCTTCTTCGTCAATGGCCGCGCGCTGAGCGAGTTCGGTCCCGAGCCGCTGCGCGATCTGGTTCGCAGCGAAGTAGCCAAGGCCAGGAACTGACACCAAGGGTGCGCTGATAGAGCTTACAGTCCACCTCCTGCCGGGCGTAGCGTAGGCACCCGGCGGGTGGTGCTGCCGGGATGGCACCGGCACTCGCTGGAGTGCTGTTTTCGCCCGCTACCAAACACAGACAGGTACAGGCTCTAGATACCCCTTACCAGCGCCGGGATGGCGCGCAGGTAGATCAGCTCACCGACCAGCTCCACCAGGGTCTGGGTTATCACCGCGGCCGCCGCCAGCCCACTGATCGGCTCGGGCAGTGCCAGTGCCAGTGGCAGTACCACCAGCGAGTTGCGAGTGGAGGTACTGAAGGCCACCGCCCGCGCTGCCGGCGCCGCCAGGCGGAACAGCCTGGCGCTGAACGCCCCGAGCGCAGGGGCGAGCAACATGAACGCGGCGTAGACCGGTAGCAGGGGGGCCAGCACTTCCAATTGCTGGGCCACCGCAGCGATCTGCGAACCGATCACGGTCACCAGTACCACTGCCATCGCCGGCACGGGCAGCCAGGCCCAGCCGGCGCTCCAGATGCGTACCGCCGCGGAGCGTCTCGCACTCAGCTCGGTGGCGACGGCCAGCCCCAAGGGCGCGACGATCAGCAACAGGAAGGCCTCGGCGAAGGGACGGATAGCTATCACCGTGTCCACCTGCGTGCCGAGCATGAGCTTCAGATAAACCGGCAGCATCAGCAGCTGGAGCAGCAGCAGGAGGGGCGTGGCGGCCAGTACCAGCCGCGAGTCGCCTTTGCCCAGGTGGGTGAATACCACCACGTAGTCGATGCAGGGCGTCAGCAGAACCAGCAGGGCTCCGACCAGCAGGGCCTTGTTGGTCGACAGCGGCAGGGTCAGAAGCCAGACCAGCAGCGGCACCAGCACGAAGTTGGCCAGCAGCAAGGCGCCGACGAAGCGTCGGTTGGCGAAGGCTTGCTGAAGTTCAAGGAATGGAATCTGCATGAACATGGCATACATCAACACGGCAATCGCCGGCGTGATAGCCATTGCCGCCAGATCAGCCATATCTTCGGAGGTCAGACCTGCAGCAGCCGCGATGGCTACGGCGACGAAATACAAGTCTATCTGGTTATGCTCCAGCCAGTCTCGCAACATCCTCAATCCCCTCCTGTTTGTGGTGCAGGCATTCTCGCACCTTGAAAGGCGTTATTTCTGGGCTGAGGTGTTTTCAAGCGGCAAGAGACAATTCAGATAAAGCAGAAGATAGGCGTGACAGAGTTTTTGATCGATTACGGCCGCCACTCATCTGTCCGGATGAGCCATACCCTATCAGGACACTCAGGAAGCTGGCTCCCGTGCGTCTTGATAGGGTCGTTTTCTACATTGTTTGACATGTGTCTGGCAGCTCTATAGGGTTCATCCATACACAATCACCCTGGAGGCTGTATGCACGGACAGCGGATCGGCTACATCCGGGTCAGCACCCTCGACCAAAACCCGGATCGCCAGCTCGAAGGCGCCCAGGTGAGCAAGGTGTTCACCGACAAGGCCTCCGGCAAGGACACCCAGCGTCCCCAGCTCGACGCGCTGCTCGGCTACGTCCGCGATGGCGACACCCTGGTGGTGCACAGCATGGATCGCCTCGCCCGTAATCTGGACGATCTGCGTCGCTTGGTGCAGCAGCTCACCGGCCGCGGCGTGCGGATCGAGTTCGTGAAGGAGGGGCTGACCTTTACCGGCGAAGACTCGCCAATGGCCAACCTGCTGCTGTCGGTGATGGGGGCCTTCGCCGAGTTCGAGCGCGAGCTGATCCGCGAGCGGCAACGCGAAGGAATCGCTCTGGCCAAGCAGCGCGGCGCCTACCGCGGCCGAAAGCCAGCCTTGAACAGCAAGCAGGTCGCCGAGCTGCGCCGTCGCGCCGAAGCTCGCGAGCCGAAGGCTGCCCTGGCCCGCGAGTTCGGCATCAGCCGGGCCACCCTCTACGAATACCTGCGCGCCGGCGAGTAGCCGGCCGTTTCCGATTTGATTTCGTTACAAAACCAAAGGAGTGAACATGTCCAAACTGGCCGAATTTCGCCGTGCCGAGCGTGAACTGCAGAAACAGATGGCTCTGCTGGAGCAACTGCAGGCCGACGCCAGTCTGCAGCGCGAAATGAAGTTCGAAGAGAAGCTGAAGGCGCTGATGGCGGACTACGGTATGGGGCTGGCGAAGGTTGTCGCCATCCTCAATCCGCAGCCGGTCGAGCTTGAGCCGGTCGCGTCGGAGGTCGTGAAGCAGCGCCGTCCTCGCCAGGTGAAGGTCTATGTCCAGCCCGTCACTGGCAAGCGCATCGAAACCAAGAGCGGGAACCATGCCCTGCTCAAGGCCTGGAAGGCGGAGTTCGGGGCTGAGGTCGTCGAGGGGTGGCGGCAGGACTGATGGTGAGTCTTGGTGGGTAAACTAATGGGTCTACCTACCAAGGCAATTGCTGAGTATCTGACTGCACACCTAGGCTGAGCTCTGTGCGGCTGACTTGGGGGGAGCCTCCCTCTGGCTGAGTTCAGTGCGAATACGGGAGAAAAGCTCATCCAGCGTGAGCTTCTCATCCATGAGCAGGTAGCAGTCAGCAAGGATCGTCAGGGGATGCACGTCCATGGCAGAGGCTATAGCGTCGAGCTTTTCAAGTGTCGGCCTTTTGGCGCCGCCCTCCAGCATGCTCAGGTAGGTCTGGCTGCTGACGCCTGCCAGGTCCTCTTGGCTGAGCTGCTTGGATTTCCTTGCCCTTCTCAGGGCCATGCCGAGCGCCGTCTTCAGCTCCATCTTTTTCATCATCCCCGGAAAAGAGATGATGAAGCCGTCTTGAACGTCGGATCGCCATTAACTATAGTTAATATTTTTGCAGGAAAAGCTATGTTCATGACGTATCGACACGCGGAGCTGCCTTTGGGCACGCTTTTTGGTGACACCCGCGTGCAGCATTGGCAGTTCGTCGAGCAAGACGTCCACTGGCCGTGGTTTTACATAGAGTTCATACGGGAAGTGGGTGACGACAGGATAAGCAGCATGCTGATGATTCCGTCGGTGCCAGCGCTTCAGCGCTTGCTCGACGAGCAAGACGATTGCTCTTGGTTGGCACAGGCATTGCTGGTCACGCCTGCTCATTTGAATGGCAGTCAGCGCTGGATGATGGAGCCGGTGGAAGAGGTGAATGTGGCTTTGGATGAGGACAGCCAGCTGGGGTATGTTTTTAAGGTTGAGGGTGGGCACTGCTACAGTACCCACCCTAGCGCGCAAAGAAACAATTTGCGGACCTCTCATACTATTTTCTCAGCGGACAAGCACCTGCGCAGATAATTGTGGGATCACGGGGTTGTCATGGAAGAGTTCCGTCATCAGGTCGAGAAGATTGATCGCTCGGCAGCCGAGCAGAGCAGATTTCTTGATCATTGCATCGCGCACGGTCGAGAGCTGACCATTTTTCTTGAGTCAGGTGTGCAGTTCATCGGTGTGGTGCGATCCCATGATCGGAAGTCTCTCTTGCTTGGCGGTCGCAGTCGGAACAAGGAGCCTCGGATGATCTTTAAAAGCAGCATCGCATACATTCGAGCTGCCGAGGATCTCGATCTTTTTCTGCGCTACAGGGGGATGGGAACCGCTCTGCAGAGAAGGCGGAAGCGTCGTATTGCAATCGTCAAGCCATCTAGGTCAGTGGGTTAAGTTTTTTCTCAGTCACAGCCTGAGGAAATCCGGTATTGATCTGGTGAGGGCGGTGCTAGGTGTGTCGATGGATCAGGTAATGGTTGATATCCTGCTGCGGAGCTTTGATGGTCATGTAACCTGTCGGCGATATCTATTCTGTCTTCAGGCTGCGAAATAATAGATCCAACAGGGTGCTGTCCCAGCAGTTGTTGTGCTGATTCATGCTCTGCTCCATCCGCTAGCGGCACGGCTGCTGCCAGCTCAGGTGGCTGCAATATTGGCTGCCTATCTGAGATGAGCATCACCTGTTACGGCGCGTAGAGCGCATTGATCGCCAGCTCCTTATCAGGCTTGGCGGAGAGCGCCCAGTCGACAGCTCGGCGAGCGTTTAAACCCCAAAGTACCGCCAGCTAATGCCACCGGGCTTGCGTCTATACTTTGGTGGAGTCGCTACATCACGCCTGATTTGGTAGCGCGACATCAGGCTAGAATTCAGCAGGTTCGAAATATAGAGGCGCGCGACTGTGGCCTGCTTGTTATCGCAGGCCCTGTTGCTTTTTGATGAGGCACGCCTCAAGCATCATGCCCATGATGCTGCAGCTGCCAGAAGCAGCACGGTTTTCACTGAAAAGTTGGTTGATTTGGCTTCACCCACTTTCAGGGAAACCCAGTTAACCCTGCATGGCGCTTTTCAAATACTACCGGGCTAGTTCTATTCAGGGGCGAATGCCGTCGTCGAGCATTGTAGAAACGTTCGATGTAGTCGAAAACATTGGCTCGCACCTCGTCCCGTGTCGCCTACTGGCGGTGATGCCCCGCTCGATATTCAGCATCGAGAGAAGGTTCTACATGGCTGCATTGACCCAACAATCCTCCTTGCGGCTCATGCTGCATTTGATGCCCTGATCGGCCAGTAACCGCAGGAGGTTCTAGCTGACGTACTGATTGCCCTGGATCGGATTGATGGAGAAGCGGCAGTGGCACCGACTTGCCTCTTCGCCAATGGTCGTCATCAGAGCGTCGCTGACCAGTTGCGCCGTCATGCTGCCACTCATCGAGCAGCTCGCCACCCAGCGTTGATTCGGCGCCGGTCACTGCGAGCAGGTCGATGCCCTGGCATGGATGGAATTTGCACCCCACTTCAGATGAGTGCTCGTTTGAGGCGTGCTAGGATCCTTTGGCTTTTAGGATTTTATGAGGATTTTGCATGATTTGTTATTCGGTGGGTGTTTCGGATATTGAGGTTTCAGTTATTAATGATTATTGGCGTGGTCATTTTGGTACTAGGGCTGAGTTTTGTTTTAGGGTTGGGGATATAAGTCATTCCTACCGGCTTGGTGGGGCTCGGAGTGTAGCTAAGATTATTAGTAAGTCTTGCTTTGCGAAAAATTCAAATAAATTTGTGTGTGCTTGTTGTGGGGTTGTTGAGCCAGTTTCAAGCAGGGCGCAGCTTATTGAAAGGGTGAGGCTTCTTGAGTTTCGGTGCTCAGAGTGTCAGCGAGTGGCGCGAGAAGAATTGCTTGATCGGAGTGCTAAGGTTGTTGGGGAGTTCAAGAGGAGCAATCTTTTTCCTTTCGACTATATTGATAAGCTTGATGTTGTTGAGTCTGTCTTTCTTTTTTCCGTTGTTGCTGGTGGGGTGGACTTGCGTTTGCCGATAGCTCAGGGCGCTAATGAGATTTGTGTGACTGGAGTTCCGGCTATTGATTATAGCATCTTCAGTTCTTTGCTTGGAAAAAGGGTTTTTGCATTCATAGAATCACTTCCGCCAGAGGTGGAGTCTGCAAGCAAGTCAATGTGTGTGGCGGATAATGCATCAAGGAGTCGGGCGAGAAATTTTAGTGAAGTCTGTGTCTCGCCGGATGGTGTATACCGAGGTGTGTATATCTTGTGTCCGGCTGAGGGTTGTGATGCGGGGGGGCTTTTGAAGGTGCTGCATGCAAGAATTGCTCGGGATAGGCTATCTATCGAGGAGGTCACTCGCATGCGGCAAATAGTCACAGAGATGAAGCAGGCGGGTCTTTACGGATTGATTGGGGAGGTGGCAAGGGAGTTCAAATTGCAAATTGAAAATTCCTCTGCACTTCAGGCGTTACTTTTGCATCTGGCTGAAAGGTATAGCCCGACAAAATTATTTTATACATTTCATGCGCAGGCGGACAGGGTTATTGTTTATCAGCATAAGAAAGGGATTTATTCGTTTGCACAAAGGCACCTTTTCGCAAAGTTTCTCGGTAATTATATTGACTATATCGAGGAACATGGGTTGGAGTTAAAAAAGTCAAAATCGTTTCCTCCAAACGTAGGAGGGGCACCATTCGAGACATTTTTCTGTAATTTTTTTCTCGATGACCATTTTGATTGGAGCAGGCTCTCTGCGCGAGAGGTCGTCTCGAGGTGGTTAGAGAGGGTTCAAATTGGGGAGGAGATGCCGGCATTGCATAGTCAGAAGGGTGGCGGCAGATAGTATGTGCCAATAGTATATATACTATTGCCTGATAGCCTAGCTATGTAGGTCTGGTCGATTTTAGTATGTGCTCCGGGGTTCTTAAGAGCATTCGGCGTTCTCCGAACGGTCGCCCTGGGCGGCGGCCTCGCTCACCGCCTGGGTGACCTGTGGACGGCGCACGTTCCACAGTTCGTGCAGCTCGGCGCGCAGACGTGCCTCGCCCTCGGGAGTGATCAGCGGGGTGCCGGCGCTGCGCGGCGGACGGTAACGGCTCATCGGACGGGCATCCTGTAGGCAGTGGCAGGGTCAGACTTCACGCAGCACGGCGAGCGGGCTGGCGTCGAGTGCGCGGCGGGTGCCGAACAGGCCCGCGCCGCCGACCAGCAGGGCGCCGAGCGGCGGCAGGAGCAGGAGCATCGGGTGCGGCTGCCAGGCCAGGTCGAACGCCTGGCGGTAGAGCAGGGCGCTGATCAGCTCGCAGCCGACGGCGGCGAGCAGGCCGCTGCCGGCGCCGAGCACGGCGAATTCGCTGAGCCGGGCGCGCAGCAGCAGGCTCCGCTCGGCGCCGATGGCGCGCAGCAGCGCGCCCTGGCGGATGCGCTCGTCGAGGGTCGCCTGCAGGCCGGCGAACAGCACCACCAGTCCGGCGGCGAGGACGAACAGCAGCACGTATTCGACCGCCAGGGTGACCTGGGCAAGGATGCCGCGCAGCTGGGCGAGCACCGCGTCGATCTGCAGCAGGGTGACGGCGGGGAAGGCGCGCGCCAGCTCTACCAGCGCCTGCTCCGAGCGCGGCGGCAGATAGAAGCTGGTCAGGTAGGTGACCGGTTGGCCGGCGAGGCTCTGCGGGTCGAAGATCACGAAGAAGTTGGGCTGGAAGTTGTCCCAGTCGACGCTGCGCAGGCTGGCGACCCGCGCCTCGATGTCCTGGCCGGCGATGGTGAAACCGAGGCGATCGCCCGGCTGCACACCGAGGCTCTCGGCCAGCTTGGCCTCCACCGACACCGACGGGCCATGATCGGCCGGCAGCGTGTCCCACCACTGACCGGCGAGCAACTGGTTGCCGGCCGGCAGCTGCGCCGACCAGGTCAGGTTCAGGTCGCGGCGCACGGCACGCTCGCCGCGCGACTCCTCGCTCACCACCTCGCGCGCCGGCTGGCCGTTGATGGTCACCAGCCGCCCGGGCAGCATCGGGTAGAGACTGGCCGGCTGTGGCGACAGGGCAGCGATGTGCGCGGCGAAGGCGTCGCGCTCGGCCGGCAGGATGTTCAGGGCGAAGTGGTTGGGCGCCTGTTCGGGCAGCTGCGCCCGCCAGTTGTCGAGCAGTTCGCCGCGCAGCAGGGCCACCAGGGCCATGGCCAGCAGGATCAGGCCGAAGGCCAGCGACTGGCCGACCGCCGCCAGCGGGTGGCGCAGCAGCTGGCCGAGGCCCAGGCGCCAGGTCAGCCCGGCGTCGGCCAGCAGCCGGCGCAGGCCGCGCAGGGCCAGCAGCCACAGGCCGCCGAGCGCCAGGCAGGCGAGCAGGCCGCCGCCGAGCAGGGCGAGGGTCAGGCGGATATCCAGGCTCAGCCACCACATGATCAGACCCAGCGCGAGCAGGGCGATGGCGTACACCAGCCAGGTGGCCAGCGGTGGCGGCAGCAGGTCGCGGCGCAGCACGCGCAGCGGCGGCACCCGGCCCAGCGCGGCCAGCGGCGGCAGGGCGAAGCCGGCCAGCGCCACCAGGCCGGTGGCCATGCCGACCAGCGCCGGCTGCAGGCCGCCACCGGGGATCTGCGGCGGCAGCAGCCCGGCGAGCAGATGGAACAGGCCGAACTGCGCCAGAGCGCCGAGCAGGGCGCCGGCCAGGCTGGCGAGCAGGCCGAGCAGCAGCAGCTGCAGGCCGAACAGCAGCAGCGTCTCGCGGCGGGTCAGTCCGAAGCAGCGCAGCATGGCGCTGAGATCGAGACGGCGGCTGGCGAAGCGGGTCGCCGACAGGGCGACGGCGACGCCGGCGAGCAGCACGGCGGCCAGGCTGGCCAGGTTGAGGTAGCGCCCTGCGCGGTCGAGGGCGCCACCGACCTGGCGGTTGCCGTCGCGGGCGTCCTGCAGGCGCTGGTGGGCGGCGAGGCCGGGCTGCACGGTGCGGCGGTAGGCGGCGAGGGCCTCAGGCGCGCCGCGCCACAGTTCGCGGTAGCTGACCCGGCTGCCGGGCTGGACCACGCCGGTGGCGTCGAGGTCGGCGAGGTGGATCAGCACCCGCGGGGTCAGGCTGTAGAAGTCGCTGCTGCGGTCCGGTTCGTAGGTCAGCACCCGGGTCAGGCGCAGCATCTGGCGGCCGACCTCGATCGGGTCG
The DNA here is from genome assembly GCF_034057115.1 of Pseudomonas sp. AN-1. Lineage (NCBI taxonomy): Bacteria > Pseudomonadati > Pseudomonadota > Gammaproteobacteria > Pseudomonadales > Pseudomonadaceae > Pseudomonas > Pseudomonas sp. AN-1. The sequence goes on from NZ_CP139195.1 coordinate 362,382, forward strand.
CCGACCTTCAGGTCCAGCGCCGCCAGCAGGCGCGCCTCGGCCCAGGCTTCGCCCGGCGCCGGTCGACCGCCGGGCTCCTCGCTGGCGTAGGGCTGCGCGGCACTCTTCAGACGGCCGCGCAGCGGGTAGGCGTCGTCCACCGCCTTGACGCTGGCGAGCTGCACGCCCTGGTCGGTGGCGATCACGCTGGAGAACTCCACCGCGCGGGCGTGCTCCAGGCCCTGGCGGGTGCCGGCGGCGATCTGCTCGGGGCTGGCCGGCGCCGTGCCGCGCAGCACCAGGTCGGCGGCGAGGAACTCGCCGGCGCGCAGCAGCATGGCGGCATTGAGGCGGGCGCCGAAATAGCCGATGGCGCTGCTCGCCGCCACGGCGATCAGCAGGGCGAAGAACAGCACGCGCAGCTCGCCGCTGCGCGCTTCGCGCAGCAGCTGGCGCAGGGCGAGGCGCAGCAGTCGGGACAGCGGCAGGTTGCGCATGTCAGGCCTGCGCGGCGATCAGACGGCCGGCCTCCAGGCGGATCTGCTGGTGGCAGCGTGCGGCCAGGCGGGCGTCGTGGGTGACCAGCACCAGGGTGGTGCCGCGTTCGCGGTTGAGTTCGAAGAGCAGCTCGCTGATGCGTTCGCCGGTCTGGCTGTCGAGGTTGCCGGTGGGTTCGTCGGCGAACAGGATGTCCGGCTCGCCGACGAAGGCGCGGGCGATCGCCACCCGCTGCTGCTCGCCGCCGGAGAGCTGGCGCGGATAGTGGGAGAGGCGCTGGCCGAGGCCGACGCGCTCGAGCAGTTCGCGGGCGCAGGGGCGGGCGTCGTCGCGGCCTTCCAGCTCCAGCGGCAGCATGACGTTCTCCAGGGCGGTGAGGCTGTCGAGCAACTGGAACGACTGGAACACGAAGCCGACGTGCTCGGCACGCACCCGGGCGCGTTGGTCCTCGTCGAGCGTGGACAGGGCGTGGCCGGCGAGCAGCACCTCGCCGTCGCTGGGGCGGTCGAGGCCGGCGAGCAGGCCGAGCAGGGTCGACTTGCCCGAGCCGGAACGGCCGACGATGGCCAGGCTGTCGCCGCGGACGAGGTCCAGGCTGAGGTCGGCGAGGATGGTCAGCTCGCCTTCCGCGCTGCGGACCACTTTGCTAAGGTTACGCGCGACTAGAATGCTTGCGTTCATGGAGAGTCAGATGCGTCCTTGGTTGTTGAGCGGCTGCCTGGGTCTGCTGTTGCTGGTGCAGAATGCGGCGGCGGGAACCCTGCTGGTCGTCGGCGATAGTATCAGCGCGGCTTTTGGCCTGGAAACCCGCCAGGGCTGGGTCAGCCTGCTCGCCGAGCGTCTGCAGCGCGAGGCGCCGCAATGGCAGGTGGTGAACGCTTCGGTGAGTGGCGACACCAGTGCCGGCGGTCTGGCGCGCCTGCCGGCGCTGCTCGAGGACCACCGGCCGCAACTGGTGCTGATCGAGCTGGGCGGCAACGACGGCCTGCGTGGCCAGCCGCCGGCGCGATTGCAACAGAATCTTGCCGGAATGATCGCCCGCAGTCGCGAGGCCGGCGCGCAGGTGGTGCTGCTGGGCATGAGGCTGCCGCCCAACTACGGCCAGCGCTATGCCAGCGCCTTCGAGCAGGTTTACCTCGATCTGGCGCAGAAGAAGGAGGTGCCGCTGGTGCCGTTCTTCCTGGAGGGCGTCGGCGGGGTCGCCGGCCTGATGCAGGCCGACGGTATCCATCCGGCGGCCGAGGCCCAGCCGATCCTGCTGGAAAATCTCTGGCCGACGCTGCGGCCGCTGCTTTAGTGCTTTTCCCGTTCGAGGCTTTCGGCTAAGGTTGCGCGCCGCGCCGCCCCGGAGCCCCCTGATGTCGCGCCAGCCCTGGTCCCTCTATGCCTACCGGCTGCTCGTTCCCGCCGAGCAGCTGGACCTGTTCGCCTGTCAGGAGGTGCGCATGCATCTGGTTGCCCGGCAGCTGGAGCTGGACGATCCGGGCGACCATACCCTGTGCGGCAGCCTGCTGCCGGCACAGCCGTTGTGGGAGGAGCTGGACAGGGCCACCCTGAAGGACCGCCGGCTGTGTTCGGTCTGTCTGCAGCGTCTGCGCGCCGATCGCCGCGGCCTGCCGCGGGACTGGCCGGTGCGCTGAATTTTCCCCGGCGTCGGTTGTCGATGTACAATAATTGACCATCAACTCTGCTCAGGTACTCTCGATGTTCTCGCGTGTCCTTGCCGTTCGTCCCATGCTGGCCAGCCTGGCCGCATTGCTGCTGGCCGCGCCCGCCGGCGCACTGGAGCTGCCCCTGCCGCCGCCCGGGGAGGATGTCGTCGGCCAGGTACGGGTGATCAAGGCCAAGTACGAGGATACCTTCGCCGACATCGCCACGGCCAACGATCTGGGCTACCTGGAGATGGTCGCCGCCAATCCGGGGGTCGATCCGTGGCTGCCCGGCGTGGGCACCGAGATCATCCTGCCCACCCGCTACATCCTGCCGCCCGGTCCGCGCGAGGGCATCGTCATCAACCTCGCGGAGTACCGCATGTACTACTTCCCCAAGGGGCAGAACGTGGTGCATACCTACCCGCTGGGCATCGGTCGCGAAGGCTGGGGTTCGCCCATCGCCAACACCACCATCACCGCCAAGATGCCGAATCCGACCTGGACGCCGCCGGCCTCCATCCGCGCCGAGCATGCCGCCGAGGGCGACATCCTGCCGGCGGTGGTGCCGGCCGGGCCGGACAATCCGCTGGGGCCGTTCAAGTTCACCCTGGGCACGCCGGGTTACCTGATCCACGGCTCGAACAAGAAGTTCGGCATCGGCATGCGCGTCAGCCATGGTTGCTTCCGCATGCTCAACAACAATGTGCTGGAACTGGCGAAGATGGCTCCGGTCGGCACGTCGGTGCGCATCATCAACGAGCCCTACAAGTTCGGTGTGGCCGGCGGCAAGGTCTATCTCGAGGCGCACACTCCGCTTGACGATCATGGCGAGCCGTCGGTGGTCGACAAGCATACCGAGGTGATCAATACCCTGCTCAAGCGTGACGATCTCAGGGACAGCATGCGCCTGGACTGGGAGGTGGTGCGCGAGGTGGTGGCCGCCGAGGATGGTCTGCCAGTGGAGATCGCCCTGTCGCGCGAGGAAGTAGCCAGCGCGGCGACGCACTGAGCAGGCCGTCGCTGGCTGGAAAAACCCGCTGCAGTCAGGCTGCAGCGGGTTTTTTATTGTCCGTGGGGCTGCCAGGGGAAAGTGGCGGACAATAAAAAAGCCGACCCTCGCGGGTCGGCTTCTGCAAATGCAAGGTCTGGAGACCTATTACTTGCGGCTGGCTTTTTCCAGCATGCGCAGAGCGCGCTCGTTGGCTTCGTCAGCGGTCTGCTGAGCCTTCTGAGCGGCAGCCAGAGCCTCGTCGGCCTTGCGGTAGGCTTCGTCGGCACGAGCCTGAGCGCGGGCAGCGGCGTCTTCGGTGGCGGTCAGACGAGCTTCGGTTTCCTTGGACATGCTGCTGCAACCGGTAGCCAGGATGGCGGCCAGGGTCAGAGCGGAAATTTTCAGAACGTTGTTCATCGTGTTCCCCTTTGGGTGGACTTCCGTAATGCAATTTCCCTCTCGGGAAATCGGCTGGGTTATATAGTACGCATTACTTTTAGTAAGTAAACGTGTCTCGCGCAAGTCACGGGGAATTTTTTGTCCTGCGTGGCATTTGGTCTGTCGTTTGTTTAAAAAATAATCGCTCCCGGTCGTTGGCGGCGGGCACTTGGCGGTCTGGGACCGGTCAAATTCAGGATTGACCGCTGAGGCGGTCGCAGGGCTTGGCTGCGACACGGATTTTGGACAGGGCCGGGTAGGCTTTGCTAATGTCTTGAGTTCAGACAGACAGTTTCATGGTCGCCGCAATCAGCGACGGCGGACGAGTTGGGCGAGGGGAGAACCGTGATGAGTGAGTCACTGTCCATTCGGCATGATCAGGCATGCAAGCAGTTCGAGGTGACGGTGGATGGCTGCCGGGCCTACCTGTCCTACATGGATCTGGGCAAACAGACCATCGACATCTATCGCACCTTCGTGCCCGATGCCCTGCGCGGGCGCGGCGTGGCTGCGGCGCTGACCGAGCAGGCGCTGCAGTACGCCGAGGACAAGGGCTATACGGTGATACCGTCCTGCTCCTACGTGGAGCGCTACATGGAGCGGCGCCAGCGCAATCGCGGCCTGGAGGCGCAGGCTCAGGAGTGAAGCGTCCGCACACAAAAAAGCCGGGGTCTGACCCCGGCTTTTTTGTGTGCGGACGCTGGCTGGACTCAGCCGCGCTTGCGCTTGGGCAGCACATCCCTGAGCTTGGCATGCATGCTGCGCAGGGTCTTTTCCGTGCTGTCCCAGTCGATGCAGGCATCGGTCACGGAGACGCCGTACTTGAGGTCGCAGAGATCCTTCGGGATCGACTGGCTGCCCCAGCCCAGATTGCTCTCCACCATCAGGCCGATGATCGAGTTGTTGCCCTCGAGGATCTGGTTGGCGACGTTCTCCATCACCAGCGGTTGCAGGGCCGGATCCTTGTTGGAATTGGCGTGGCTGCAGTCGACCATGATGTTCGGGCTGATGCCGGCCTTGGCCAGTTCCTGTTCGCAGAGGGCGACGCTGACCGAGTCGTAGTTCGGCTTGCCGTTGCCGCCGCGCAGCACCACGTGGCCGTAGCGGTTGCCCTTGGTGGTGACGATGGACACCTGGCCCTGCTGGTTGAGGCCGAGGAAGCGGTGCGGGCTGGAGACCGACTGCAGGGCGTTGATCGCCACGGTCAGGCTGCCGTCGGTACCGTTCTTGAAGCCGACCGCCGAGGACAGGCCGGAAGCCATCTCGCGGTGGGTCTGCGACTCGGTGGTGCGTGCGCCGATGGCCGACCAGCTGATCAGGTCCTGCAGGTACTGCGGGGAGATCGGGTCGAGCGCCTCGGTGGCGGTCGGCAGGCCCATCTCGGCCAGGTCGCAGAGCAGCTTGCGGCCGATGTGCAGGCCGTCCTGGATCTTGAACGAGTCGTCGAGGTAGGGGTCGTTGATCAGCCCCTTCCAGCCGACGGTGGTGCGCGGCTTCTCGAAGTACACGCGCATGATCAGGTACAGGGTGTCGGAGACTTCGGCGGCCAGCCCCTTGAGGCGCTCGGCGTATTCGTGGGCGGCCTTGATGTCGTGGATCGAACAGGGGCCCACCACCACGAACAGACGGTGGTCCTTGCCGTCGAGAATGTCGCGCACCACCTGGCGGCCGTCGCTCACGGTGCGGCGGGCGGTTTCGGTGAGGGGCAGTTCCTGCTTGAGCTGTTCGGGGGTGATCAGTGCCTCGTTGGAGGCAATGTTAAGGTCGTCGATCGGTAAATCAGCCATCGTGTTACTCATCGGTCACGGATGCCGTCCGCCGGCCAGGCCCGTGGCGGAGGCAGCAATAGGGGCAACGGGATGCCTGAACCTTAACGCTTTAGGCGCCCGCTTAACAATAAGATGTGCGGGTTTTTCGGCGCGGGATGGCAAGGCTCGGCGGCCGGTGGCGCACCGCTTCCGGCCGATCAGCGGACGCTTCCCGTTCGACGGGCTTGCCAGGGTGGCGGCGGGCCATCGATAGTGGGCGGCCCATCCTTTCTGGAGCATTGCAATGAGCGAATCGGTTCGCCCGCGCATCGGCATCATCGGCACCGGTGCCATCGGTGGCTACTACGGCCTGATGCTGGCCCGTGCCGGCTTCGAGGTGCACTTCCTGCTGCGCAGCGAATACGAGGCCGTGGCCCGCGACGGCCTGCGCGTGCGCCATGCCCAGCTCGGTGAGCTGCACCTGCCGCAGGTCAACGCCTGGCGCGACGCGGCGCAGATGCCGCGCTGCGACTGGCTGCTGGTCGGGGCCAAGACCACCAGCAACGCCGAGCTGGCGCCGCTGATCGTGCAGGCCGCGGCGCCGGGGGCGAAGGTGGTGCTGCTGCAGAACGGCCTGGGCGTGGAGGACGCGCTGCGTCCGCTGCTGCCCGACGCGCTGCACCTGCTCGGCGGGCTGTGCTTCATCTGTGCTCACCGCGAGGCGCCGGGCGTGGTGGTGCACCAGGCCCAGGGCGTGTGCAACCTCGGCTACCACAGCGGGCCGGCGTCGGCCGCCGAGCGCCAGGCACTGCTCGAGCAGGGCGTGGCTTGGCTGCGCGAGGCGGGCATCGAGTCCGCCGTGATCGCCGATCTCGACCAGGCGCGCTGGCAGAAGCTGGTGTGGAACATCCCCTACAACGGCGTCTCGGTGCTGCTCGGCAGCTCCACCGCGCCGCTGATGGCCAGTCCGCACAGCCGCGCGCTGCTGCAGTCGCTGATGGAGGAGGTGGTGGATGCCGCCCGGGCCTGCGGTCACAGGCTGCCGGACCACTACCCGCAGAAGCTGCTGGCCTACACCGACCGCATGCCCGATTACCTGCCGAGCATGTACCACGACTTCGCCCAGCGTCGCCCGGCCGAGCTGCCGGCGCTGTATGCCGCGCCCCTTGCTGCCGCCGCCGTCGCCGGAGTGGACATGCCGCGGGTGCGCATGCTGCATCAGACGCTGGCCTTCCTGCAGGAAGCCGGCCAGTGACGGGGAGGAGCTGAGATGGCGGGCAGCCTGGGCGACAAGCTGGTGGTGGCGATCTCCTCGCGGGCGCTGTTCGACCTCGACGACAGCCACCGCGTCTACGAGGCCGAGGGCATCGAGGCCTACCGGCAGTACCAGATCGCCCACGAGGACGAGGTGCTGGGGCCCGGCGAGGCCTACCCGCTGGTGGAGAAGCTGCTGGGCCTCAACACGCGTCTGGCGCAGGCGCGGGTCGAGGTGGTGCTGGTGTCGCGCAACAGTGCCGATACCGGCCTGCGGGTGTTCAACTCGATCCAGCACTACGGCCTGCCGATCACCCGCGCCGCTTTCGTCGGCGGGCGCAGCCCCGATCCCTACCTGGCCGCCTTCGGCTGCCAGCTGTTCCTTTCCACCCACGCCGAGGACGTGCGCCATGCCCTGGAGGCCGGCTTCGCCGCCGCCACCATCCTCGCCGGCGGTGCCCGGCGCGCGGCCAGCCACGAACTGCGCATCGCCTTCGATGGCGATGCGGTGCTGTTCTCCGACGAGGCCGAGCGCATCTACCAGCAGGACGGCCTGGCCGCCTTCCAGGCGCGCGAGCGCGAGGCGGCCCGTCAGCCGCTGGGCGGCGGGCCGTTCAAGCCGTTCCTTGCCGCACTCAATCGCGCTGCAGCGCGAGTTCGCCGAGGAGGAGTGTCCGATCCGCACCGCCCTAGTCACCGCGCGTTCGGCGCCGGCTCACGAGCGGGTGATCCGCACCCTGCGCGACTGGGACATCCGCCTCGACGAGTCGCTGTTCCTCGGCGGTCTCGACAAGTCGGCATTCCTCGAGGCCTTCGCCGCCGACGTGTTCTTCGACGACCAGGCCGGGCACTGCGAGCGGGCGCGCAGCGTGGTGCCGACCGGCCATGTGCCCCATGGTGTGGCCAACGAGTGAGCGGCAAAGCCCTGCTACGCTGAGGAGGTAACGCAGCCCCCTGCCATGGAGGCCTGATGATCCGCTCCATCCTCTACGCCACCGACCTCGGGCTGTACGCACCCTACGTACTGCAGCACGCGCTGACGCTCGCGCGAGTGCACCACGCCGACCTGTATGTGCTGCACGTGGTCGAGCCGCTCGGGCTGTTTGCCGAATCGCTGCTGCAGACCTACCTCGATGCCGACTCGCTCAGCGATCTCCACCAGCACGGCCTCGAGCGCGTCATGGCCAGCATCGAGCAGCGGGTGTTCGAAGGATTCTGCGACGAGCTTCAGGAAAGTGCCGAGGATGCGCTGCCGATCCGCGCCGTGCAGGTCCAGCTCGGCGATCCGCCGCAGGTGATCCTGCAGTTGGCGGAGGATCTCGCCGTGGAGCTGATCGTGATCGGCTCGCACAGCCAGAGCCTGCAGCCGGGCGCCGCGCTGGGGCGCACCTGCCTGCGCCTGCTGCAGCAGGCGCGGGTGCCGGTCTACCTGGTGCCCATCCTGCCAGAAGGTAGCGAAAGTCGCTGAGGGGAGCATACAGGAAGGTATTTCTCGTCTAAGATTCCAAAATAAACCATGGATATGGTTATAAAAAATCAGGGCTGCTCCGGCAGTCCGCCGGCCTATCTCCGAATCGAGGACCTTTCATGAAGCTTCAGCAACTGCGTTACATCTGGGAAGTTGCGCATCATGACCTGAACGTTTCAGCCACCGCGCAGAGCCTGTACACCTCGCAGCCGGGGATCAGCAAGCAGATCCGCCTGCTCGAGGACGAGCTGGGGGTGGAGGTATTCGCCCGCAGCGGCAAGCACCTGACGCGGATCACGCCGGCCGGCGAGCGGATCATCAATACCGCGGGGGAGATCCTGCGCAAGGTCGAGAGCATCAAGCAGATCGCCCAGGAGTTCTCCAACGAGAAGAAGGGCACCCTGTCGATCGCCACCACCCACACCCAGGCGCGCTATGCCCTGCCGCAGGTGATCGGCGACTTCATCAAGCAGTACCCGGAGGTGGCGCTGCACATGCACCAGGGTACGCCGACGCAGATCGCCGAGATGGCCGCCGACGGCACCGTGGACTTCGCCATCGCCACCGAAGCGCTGGAGCAGTTCGGCGATCTGGTGATGATGCCCTGCTATCGCTGGAACCGCTGCGTGATCGTGCCCCAGGGGCACCCGCTGACCCGCCTGCCCAGGCTGACCCTGGAGGCGCTGGCCGAGCATCCGATCGTCACCTACGTGTTCGGCTTCACCGGCCGCTCCAAGCTGGACGAGGCCTTCAGTCATCACGGCCTGGAGCCCAAGGTGGTGTTCACCGCTGCCGATGCCGACGTGATCAAGACCTATGTGCGCCTCGGCCTCGGCGTCGGCATCGTGGCGCGGATGGCGGTCGACCCGGTGCAGGATGGCGATCTGGTGGTGCTCGACGCCAGCGAGTTGTTCGAGCCCAGCGTGACCAAGATCGGCTTCAGGCGCGGCACCTTCCTGCGCGGCTTCATGCTCGACTTCATCGAGCGCTTCGCTCCGCACCTGACCCGTGAGCGGGTGATGGAGGCGGTGCAGTGCCGCAACAAATCCGAGCTGGAAGAGCTGTTCGCCGACGTGGAGCTGCCGACCTACTGAGGCGGCAGCCCGGCAGTGGCGCAATGAAAAGCCCGACCTTGTGGTCGGGCTTTTCATTGGCGCGGCGCAGGGGCACAGGCCCCGCGACTCAGCGGTATTCGCAGAGATAGGCGGTATCCTGGGCGACCTTGAGCTGGAACTTGCTATCGGCCGGCACATCGAACTTGCTGCCGGCGGCGAAGGTTTCCCAGCTGTCGCTGCCCGGCAGCTTGACGGTCAGCGCGCCGGCGATCACGTGCATCACTTCGGCCTTGGCGGTGCCGAATTCGTATTCGCCCGGGGCCATCACGCCGACGGTGGCCGGACCTTCGGTCATGTCGAAGGCGATGGATTTGACGGTGCCGTTGAAGTACTCGTTGACCTTGAACATGCGGGCCTCGCAGGAAGGGAAGAAAAAGGGCGCGCCAGTATGCCCAAGGCGCATGCCCGCGTCACCTGTGTTGCGGCCGGGCTCGGGCCCTGCCCGGGCGGTGCGCGGCCGCCGGGGACGCTCAGTGCGGGGTGTGCAGCTCGAGGCGCGCGGCGGCGAGGGTCGGCAGGGTCAGCGGCAGCAGGCGGGCGATGTTGCGCGCATCGTCGATGCCGCGATGCTGGGTACCGCGGAACTCCAGGCCGGCGATCTCCAGGGCGCGGTTGAGGCCGACCTGCTTGCGCCCGGCGGTGCCCTTGAACTGGCGGTTGAACAGCTTCTTCAGGTTGAAGTGGGGCAGGGCGGCCAGGGCGCTGGCGATCCGCTGGCGGCGCCATTCCGCCTCGAACTGCTGGCGGTCGTAGTTGCCCCAGCTGAGCCAGCCCTGCAGGCCGGGGAGGTGCGCCTGCAGCCAGGGCTCGAAGCGCTCCTGCAGCTGCAGCAGGGTCGGCGCCTGGTCGACGTCCGCCTGGGCGATGTGGGTGAGCTGCCGGCAGAAGGCGGTGAGCTGCGGGCGGCGGGTGGGACGGACGAAGCTCTGGAAGTGATCCTGCTCGCGGCCCTGTTCGTCGACGACCACCGCGCCGATCTCGATGATTTCCATCTCCTCGGTCGGCCAGCCGCCGTCATCGGTGGTGGCCTCCAGGTCGATTACCAGCCAGTGCTTCATGCGCCCTCCGCAGTCCGTTTCGGCCGAGTATGGGGGCTGCCTACTGCTCCGGTAAATCCCTGTGCTAGGCTCGGCCTCTCGTCGAATGGAGGTGTAAGGATGGCAAAGGTCGCATTTCTCGGTCTGGGGGTGATGGGCTACCCGATGGCCGCGCATCTGCTGCGCAACGGCCACGAGGTCTGCGTGTACAACCGCACGGCCGAGAAGGCCCGGCGCTGGGTTGCCGAGCACGGTGGGCGCAGTGCGGCTACGCCGCGCGAGGCGGCGGTCGGCGCCGAGTTCGTGATGAGCTGCGTGGGTAACGACGACGACCTGCGTGCGGTGCTGCTGGGGGCGGATGGCGCTTTCGCCGGCATGGCGCCGGGCAGCGTGCTGGTCGATCACACCACGGCCTCGGCTGCGGTTGCCCGCGAGCTGGCGGTGCTGGCGGCCGAGCGCGAACTGGAGTTCCTCGATGCGCCGGTTTCCGGCGGCCAGGCGGGGGCCGAGAATGGCGTGCTGACGGTGATGGTCGGCGGCGAGGGGGTGGTATTCGCCCGCGCCGAGCCGGTGATCCAGAGCTACGCGCGCATGGTCAGGCTGATGGGGCACGCCGGCAGCGGCCAGCTGACCAAGATGGTCAACCAGATCTGCATCGGCGGCCTGCTGCAGGGGCTGTCCGAGGCGCTGCATTTCGCCCACTGCGCCGGCCTCGACGGCAAGGCGGCGATGGAGGTGATCGCCAAGGGGGCGGCACAGTCCTGGCAGCTGGAGAACCGTCACGCCAGCATGCTGGAAGGGCGCTTCGACTTCGGCTTCGCCGTCGACTGGATGCGCAAGGATCTCGGCATCCTGCTCGACGAGGCGCGGCGCAACGGCGCGCAGCTGCCGGTCACCGCGCTGGTCGACCAGTTCTACGCCGAAGTGCAGGCCGACGGCGGCGGGCGCTGGGATACTTCCAGCCTGATCACCCGGCTCAAGCCGCCGGCGAAGGGTTGACCGGCCGGTTCAGGCGCTGCGGAAGATGAAGTACACGGCGCCGACCAGGCACAGTCCGGCCCACAGGTAGTCGAGCTTCAGCGGCTGCTGCATGTACAGCACGCTGAACGGCACGAAGATGCTCAGGGTGATCACCTCCTGCATGATCTTCAGCTGGCCGACCGACAGTTCGGTGTAGCCGATGCGGTTGGCCGGCACCATCAGCAGGTACTCGAACAGGGCGATGCCCCAGCTGGCCAGGGCGGCGATGACCCACGGCTTGCCGTTGAGGGTCTTCAGGTGGCCGTACCAGGCGAAGGTCATGAAGATGTTGGACAGGCTGAGCAGGGCCGCGGTCTGCATCCAAACCGGCATGGGGCTTTCTCTCGTACATGGCGATGGGCTGTGCTTGGCGACAGCCGAAACGGCGGCTATCCTCCCGCGCCGCGCGGCCGATGTCACGCGCCGCCATGATTTCCATCGTATCGAGAGCCTGAACCATGGAGTGTCGAGCCGGTTGCGGGGCCTGCTGCATCGCCCCGTCGATTTCCTCGCCGATTCCCGGCATGCCGCAGGGTAAGCCGGCCGGTGTCCGCTGCGTGCAGCTGGATGAGCGCAATCTGTGCCGGCTGTTCGGCCTGCCGGAGCGGCCGCCGGTGTGCGGCCGGTTTGCCGCCGATCCGCAGGTGTGTGGCGAGAGCCGCGAGCAGGCCATCCGCTTGCTCACGGAGTGGGAGCAGATGACCGCCTGAGGCGTGCCGCCGGTGGGGCGGACCCTGCCGGCGGCAGGGTGAGGCCCAAAAGCAAAGGGGCTGCCGAAGCAGCCCCTTGCCGGTGACGCGATGACTTACTTGCGCTGATCCAGCGGCACGTAGTCGCGGGTCGGGTGGCCGGTGTAGATCTGGCGCGGACGGCCGATCTTGTAGCCGCCGGCGTACATTTCCTTCCACTGCGAGATCCAGCCGGCGGTGCGCGCCAGGGCGAAGATCACGGTGAACATGCTGGTCGGAATGCCGATGGCCTTCAGGATGATGCCCGAGTAGAAGTCCACGTTCGGGTACAGGTTGCGCTCCTTGAAGTACGGATCGTTGCGCGCGATCTCCTCGAGCTTCATGGCCAGCTCGAGCTTCGGATCGTTGATGCCCAGCTCGGACAGCACCTCGTCGCAGGTCTGCTTCATGACCTTGGCGCGCGGGTCGAAGTTCTTGTACACGCGGTGACCGAAGCCCATCAGCTTGAACGGATCGTTCTTGTCCTTGGCCTTGGCGATGAACTTCTCGATGTTCTCGACGCTGCCGATCTCGTCCAGCATGGTCAGCACGGCCTCGTTGGCGCCGCCGTGAGCCGGTCCCCACAGCGCGGCGATGCCGGCGGCGATACAGGCGAACGGGTTGGCACCGGTGGAGCCGGTCAGGCGCACGGTGGAGGTGGAGGCATTCTGCTCATGGTCGGCGTGCAGGATGAAGATGCGGTCCATGGCCTTGGCCAGCACCGGGTTCACCTTCTTCTCCTCGCACGGGGTGTTGAACATCATGTGCAGGAAGTTTTCCGCGTAGCTCAGGTCGTTGCGCGGGTACATGATCGGCTGGCCGACCGAGTACTTGTAGGCCATGGCGGCCATGGTCGGCATCTTGGCGATCAGGCGGATCGCGGAGATCTCGCGGTGCTTCGGATCGTTATTGTCCAGCGAGTCGTGGTAGAAGGCGGACAGGGCGCCGACCAGGCCGCACATCACCGCCATCGGGTGTGCGTCGCGGCGGAAGCCGTTGAGGAACGACTTCATCTGCTCGTGAACCATGGTGTGGTTCTTCACCAGGCCGGTGAACTCGGCCTTCTGCGCAGCGGTCGGCAGCTCGCCGTAGAGCAGGGCGTAGCAGGTTTCGAGGTAGTCGGATTTCTCGGCCAGCTGCTCGATCGGGTAGCCGCGGTGCAGCAGGACGCCCTTGTCGCCGTCGATGAAGGTGATCTTCGACTCGCAAGCGGCGGTCGACATGAAGCCAGGATCATAGGTGAACACCCCCTGGCTGGTCAGGCTGCGAACGTCGATGACGTCCGGGCCCATGGAGCCAGAGAGAATGGGCAGCTCGACGGGGGCGGCGCCCTCGATGATCAACTGTGCTTTCTTGTCAGCCATAACCGGCCTCCTAAAATTGTGCTTGGCTTGAAATCATCTTTCTATACACGGCCCCCCAGGCAGGGCCCGTGCCACTATAGAGCGATAAAGGCGAAAGTCAATTTGTCCGAAAGTCGGTCGACACGCCTTCTGCGCGCGCATGTTCGCTCAAGTTCACGGCTATTTACTCCTTTCGGACGGGTGCGACAATCAGTCCTTTAGGCTAAGGCCGCGCGTTGTCAGGCCTGACCTAACTGTCTATACTGCGTGGCCGACCGCCAGAGGCTATGCCAGGCCTAGGTTCTGGCTGTTGTCACTACCTGGTGATGGGTACCTGACAAGTGCACTTCCCGACAACTTGCCCTGCTGGTTGGGGCTCTCAGTGTGAAAAAAGCCGTGAATAGCAAACGACCCGTAAACCTAGACCTTAGGACCATCCAACTCCCAGTCACTGCTTACACGTCCATCGCTCACCGTATCTCCGGCGTCATTCTGTTCCTGGGCATCGCTGTGCTGCTGTACGCACTCGACCTGTCCCTGGCGTCCGAGGAAGGCTTCGAGCAGGTGAAGGCGTGTCTGGCCAGCCCCCTGGCCAAGCTCGTGATGTGGGGTCTGTTGTCCGCGCTCCTGTACCACCTGGTAGCCGGCATTCGCCATCTGATTATGGATATGGGCATTGGCGAAACGCTGGAAGGCGGCAAGCTGGGCTCCAAAATCGTCATCGCCATTTCCGCGGTGCTGATCGTTCTTGCAGGGGTGTGGGTATGGTAACCAACGTCACTAACTTCTCCCGGTCGGGCCTCTACGACTGGATGGCCCAGCGGGTCTCCGCTGTGGTGCTCGCGGCTTACTTCCTCTTCCTGCTGGGCTACCTGGTCGCCAATCCGGGGCTGGGCTATGCCGACTGGCACGGTCTGTTCGCCCAGGGCTGGATGCGCATCTTCAGCCTGCTGGCCGTCGTCGCCCTGAGCGTGCACGCCTGGGTCGGCATGTGGACCATCTCCACTGACTACCTGACGCCGATGGCGCTGGGCAAGTCGGCCACCGCTGTGCGTTTCCTCTTCCAGGCAGTCTGCGGCATCGCCATGTTCGCGTTCTTCGTCTGGGGTGTGCAGATTCTTTGGGGTATCTGATCCATGGCTAGCATTCCTACTCTTTCCTTCGACGCCATCATCATCGGTGGTGGCGGTGCCGGCATGCGCGCCGCGCTGCAGCTGTCCCAGTCCGGTCACAAGACCGCCTGCGTGACCAAGGTCTTCCCGACCCGTTCGCATACCGTGTCCGCCCAGGGCGGCATCACCTGCGCCATCGCTTCGGCCGACCCGAACGACGACTGGCGCTGGCACATGTACGACACCGTCAAGGGCTCCGACTACATCGGTGACCAGGACGCCATTGAGTACATGTGTTCCGTAGGTCCGGAAGCCGTGTTCGAGCTCGAGCACATGGGCCTGCCGTTCTCCCGCACCGAGCAGGGCCGCATCTACCAGCGTCCGTTCGGTGGTCAGTCCAAGGACTACGGCAACGGTGGCCAGGCTGCCCGTACCTGCGCCGCGGCCGACCGTACCGGTCACGCCCTGCTGCACACCCTGTACCAGGCCAACCTGAAGAACGGCACCACCTTCCTCAACGAGTGGTTCGCCGTCGACCTGGTGAAGAACCAGGACGGTGCCATCGTCGGCATCATCGCCATCCGCATCGAGACCGGCGAGACCGTCTACATCCGCTCCAAGGCCACCGTGCTGGCTACCGGCGGTGCCGGCCGTATCTACGCCTCCACCACCAACGCCCTGATCAACACCGGCGACGGCGTGGGCATGGCCCTGCGTGCCGGCGTGCCGGTGCAGGACATCGAGATGTGGCAGTTCCACCCGACCGGCATCGCCGGCGCCGGCGTGCTGGTGACCGAAGGTTGCCGCGGCGAGGGTGGCTATCTGATCAACGCCCACGGCGAGCGCTTCATGGAGCGTTACGCTCCGAACGCCAAGGACCTGGCCGGCCGCGACGTGGTCGCCCGTTCCATGGTCAAGGAAGTGATCGCCGGCAACGGCTGCGGTCCGGACAAGGATCACGTGCTGCTGAAGCTCGATCACCTCGGCGAGGAAGTGCTGCACAGCCGCCTGCCGGGCATCTGCGAACTGTCCAAGACTTTCGCCCACGTCGACCCGGTGGTCGCGCCGATTCCGGTGATCCCGACCTGCCACTACATGATGGGTGGCGTTGCCACCAACATCCATGGCCAGGCCATCACCCAGGACGCCAACGGCAACGACAAGATCATCGAAGGCCTGTTCGCCGTGGGCGAAGTGGCTTGCGTGTCGGTGCACGGCGCCAACCGTCTGGGCGGCAACTCGCTGCTCGACCTGGTGGTGTTCGGCCGCGCTGCCGGTCTGCACCTGGAGAAGGCCCTCAAGGAGGGCATCGAGCACCGCGGCGCCACCGAGAGCGACCTCGAGGCTTCCCTCAAGCGCCTGTCCGGCGTCAACGAGCGCACCACCGGTGAAGACGTTGCCCCGCTGCGCAAAGAGCTGCAGCAGTGCATGCAGAACTACTTCGGTGTGTTCCGTACCGGCGAATACATGCAGAAGGGCATCGCCCAGCTGGCAGAGCTGCGCGAGCGCATCGCCAACGTCAAGATCGCCGACAAGAGCCAGGCCTTCAACACCGCGCGTACCGAAGCGCTGGAGCTGCAGAACCTCCTCGAAGTGGCCGAAGCCACTGCGATCGCCGCCGAGGTCCGCAAGGAGTCCCGTGGTGCCCACGCCCGCGAAGACTTCGAAGAGCGCGACGACGAGAACTGGCTGTGCCACACCCTGTACTTCCCGGGTGAGAAGCGCGTGGCCAAGCGCGGCGTGAACTTCTCGCCGAAGACCGTTCCGGCGTTCGAGCCCAAAGTGCGTACTTATTAAGGGAGGCTGATATGTCGCTTGGTAAAACTCTGCAAGTCAGCGTCTACCGCTACAACCCGGAGAAAGACGCTGCTCCGTTCATGCAGGATTTCAACGTCGAGATCGACGGCAAGGACCTGATGGTCCTGGATGTCCTGGCGCTGATCAAGGAGCAGGACGTGACCTTCTCCTACCGTCGCTCCTGCCGCGAAGGCGTTTGCGGTTCCGACGGCATGAACATCAGTGGCAAGAACGGCCTGGCCTGCATCACCCCGATCTCGCAGGTGATCAAGAACGGCAAGCTGGTGATCCGCCCGCTGCCGGGCCTGCCGGTCATCCGTGACCTGGTGGTCGACATGAGCATCTTCTACAAGCAGTACGAGAAGGTGCAGCCGTTCCTGCAGAACGACACTCCGGCTCCGGCCATCGAGCGTCTGCAGTCCCCGGAACAGCGCGAGAAGCTGGACGGTCTGTATGAGTGCATCCTGTGCGCCTGCTGCTCGACCTCCTGCCCGTCGTTCTGGTGGAACCCGGACAAGTTCCTCGGTCCGGCCGCCCTGCTGCAGGCCTATCGCTTCCTGGCCGACAGCCGCGACACCAAGACCGAAGAGCGTCTGGCGTCGCTGGACGACCCGTTCAGTGTGTTCCGTTGCCGCGGGATCATGAACTGCGTGAACGTTTGCCCGAAGGGTCTGAACCCGACCAAGGCAATCGGTCACGTGCGTAACATGCTGCTGCAAAGCGGTACCTGATGAGCCGCCGCGTGCGGTGAGTCAAAAGAATCTGCGCGGAGTGGCGGCTTGCCGGCACTCCGCGCAGTTGCAGAACCAGCCGTAGCCCACAAAGCCGCGGTTCTTGATTAAAAAACGACCAGCAGGGGCAACCGGGCTGGAGCCCGGACCATCAGCGGGATCCCAAGTGGCTTTGCCGAAGTCGCTGCTCTGGACTTTAAGCCACGGCGGTCTCCACGCCAGATGGTGTCCCCTTACCGAGGGTGACCTAGCATGCATGAAAGCGTAATGCAGCGGATGTGGAACAGTGCCCACCTGTCCGGTGGAAACGCTGCCTACGTCGAAGAGCTCTACGAGCTCTTCCTGCACGATCCCAACGCTGTGCCCGAAGAGTGGCGCACCTACTTCCAGAAGCTGCCGGCCGACGGCAGCCAGTCCCCCGACGTCTCCCATGCCACGGTCCGCGATCATTTCGTGCTGCTGGCCAAGAACCAGCGTCGCGCCCAGCCGGTGTCCGCCGGCACCGTCAGCAGTGAGCATGAGAAGAAGCAGGTCGAAGTGCTGCGTCTGATTCAGGCCTTCCGCATGCGTGGCCATCAGGCATCCAAGCTCGACCCGCTCGGCCTGTGGGAGCGCAAGGCGCCGGCAGACCTGTCGATCCATCACTACGGCCTGACCGACGCCGACCTGGATACCGTGTTCCAGACCGGCGAGCTGTTCATCGGCAAGCCGGAAGCGACCCTGCGCGAGATCCGCGACGCCCTGCAGGCGACCTATTGCGGTACCATCGGCGCCGAGTTCACCCACATCGTCGATTCCGAGCAGCGCAAGTGGTTCCAGCAGCGTCTGGAGAGCGTGCGTGGCCGTCCGCAGTACAGCAAGGAAGTCAAGGCGCACGTCCTCGAGCGTCTGACCGCCGGCGAAGGCCTGGAGAAGTACCTGGGCACCAAGTACCCGGGCACCAAGCGTTTCGGTCTGGAAGGCGGCGAGAGCCTGGTGCCGATGGTCGACGAGATCATCCAGCGCTCCGGCTCCTACGGCGCCAAGGAAATCGTCATCGGCATGGCCCACCGCGGCCGTCTGAACCTGCTGGTCAACGCCCTCGGCAAGAACCCGCGCGACCTGTTCGACGAGTTCGAAGGCAAGAAGCTGGTCGAGCTGGGCTCCGGTGACGTGAAGTACCACCAGGGCTTCTCCTCCAACGTAATGACCTCCGGTGGCGAAGTGCACCTGGCCATGGCGTTCAACCCGTCCCACCTGGAAATCGTTTCCCCGGTGGTCGAGGGTTCCGTGCGCGCCCGTCAGGACCGTCGCGGCGATGTCGCCGGCGACAAGGTGGTGCCGATCTCCCTCCACGGCGACTCGGCCTTCGCCGGTCAGGGCGTGGTGATGGAAACCTTCCAGATGTCGCAGATCCGCGGCTACAAGACTGGCGGCACCATCCACATCGTCATCAACAACCAGGTCGGCTTCACCACCAGCAACCCGGAAGACACCCGTTCCACCGAGTACTGCACCGATCCGGCGAAGATGATCCAGGCGCCGATCCTGCACGTGAACGGCGACGATCCGGAAGCCGTGCTGTTCGTCACCCAGCTGGCCGTCGACTACCGCATGCAGTTCAAGCGTGACGTGGTCATCGACCTGGTCTGCTACCGCCGTCGCGGCCACAACGAGGCCGACGAGCCGAGCGGCACCCAGCCGCTGATGTACCAGAAGATCGCCAAGCAGCGCACCACCCGCGAGCTGTACGCCGATGCCCTGGTCAAGGAAGGCAGCCTGAGCCAGGAAGAGGTGCAGGCCAAGGTCGACGAATACCGCACCGCGCTGGACAACGGCCTGCACGTGCTGAAGAGCCTGGTCAAGGAGCCGAACCCCGAGCTGTTCGTCGACTGGCGCCCCTACCTGGGCCATGCCTGGACCGCCAAGCACGACACCAGCTTCGACCTGAAGACCCTGCAGGAGCTGAACGCCAAGCTGCTGCAGATTCCGGAAGGTTTCGTGGTCCAGCGCCAGGTTGCCAAGATCCTCGAGGATCGCGGCCGCATGGGCGTCGGCGCCATGCCGATCAACTGGGGCTGCGCCGAGACCCTGGCCTACGCCACCCTGCTGGTGGAAGGTCACCCGGTGCGCATCACCGGCCAGGACGTCGGCCGTGGCACCTTCTCGCATCGCCATGCCGTGCTGCACAGCCAGAAGGACGCCAACCGCTACATCCCGCTGCAGAACCTCTACGAGGGCCAGCCGAAGTTCGACCTGTACGACTCCTTCCTCTCCGAGGAAGCCGTGCTGGCCTTCGAATACGGCTACGCCACCACCACGCCGAACGCGCTGGTGATCTGGGAAGCCCAGTTCGGCGACTTCGCCAACGGCGCCCAGGTGGTGATCGACCAGTTCATCAGCAGCGGCGAGACCAAGTGGGGCCGTCTGTGCGGTCTGACCATGCTGCTGCCGCATGGCTACGAAGGCCAGGGTCCGGAGCACTCCTCCGCCCGTCTGGAGCGCTACCTGCAGCTGTGCGCCGAGCACAACATCCAGGTCTGCATGCCGACCACCCCGGCGCAGGTCTACCACATGCTGCGCCGCCAGGTGATCCGCCCGCTGCGCAAGCCGCTGGTGGCCCTGACTCCGAAGTCGCTGCTGCGCCACAAGCTGGCCATCTCCACCCTGGAAGACCTGTCCCAGGGCTCCTTCCATCCGGTGCTGCCGGAGATCGACAGCCTCGACCCGAAGAAGGTCGAGCGTCTGGTCCTGTGCAGCGGCAAGGTCTACTACGACCTGCTGGAGAAGCGTCGCGCCGAGGGTCGCGAGGACACCGCCATCGTCCGCATCGAGCAGCTCTATCCGTTCCCGGAAGAGGAGCTGGCCGAGATCATGGCGCCGTACAAGCACCTCAAGCACGTGGTCTGGTGCCAGGAAGAGCCGATGAACCAGGGTGCCTGGTACTGCAGCCAGCATCACATGCGCCGCGTCATCGCCGCACACAAGAAGACCCTCGGCCTGGCCTACGCCGGTCGCGAGGCTTCCGCTGCGCCGGCCTGTGGCTACGCGTCGATGCACGCCGAGCAGCAGGAAAAGCTGCTGCAGGATGCTTTCACCATTTAATGCCTTCACACTGCGCTGCCGGACCCCGGGTCCGGCAGTCGCATGCCTGAAGAACCCGAATCCATAGGAAATGCACAGAATGGCTATTGAGATCAAAGCCCCGACTTTCCCGGAATCCGTCGCTGACGGTACCGTTGCCACCTGGCACAAGAAGCCGGGCGAAGCCGTCAAGCGTGACGAGCTGATCGTCGACATCGAAACCGACAAGGTGGTGATGGAAGTCCTGGCCGAAGCCGATGGCGTGCTGGCCGAAATCGTCAAGAACGAAGGCGACACCGTGCTGAGCGGCGAACTGCTCGGCACCCTGACCGAAGGCGCTGCCGCCGCTGCCCCGGCTGCCGCTCCGGCCGCTGCCGCTGCTCCGGCTGCCGCCCCGGCCGCCGCTGCCGAGGAAGCCATCCTGTCGCCGGCCGCGCGCAAGATCGCTGCCGAGAACGACCTGGACCGCAACGCCATTCCGGGCACCGGCAAGGGCGGTCGCGTCACCAAGGAAGACGCCGTCGCTGCCGTCGAGGCCAAGAAGGCTCCGGCTCCGGCTGCCAAGCCGGCCGCTCCGGCTGCCGATGCGCCGATCTTCGCCGTCGGCGACCGCGTCGAGAAGCGCGTGCCGATGACCCGCCTGCGCGCCAAGATCGCCGAGCGTCTGGTCGAAGCCCAGTCCACCATGGCCATGCTGACTACCTACAACGAAGTCAACATGAAGCCGATCATGGATCTGCGCAACAAGTACAAGGACCTGTTCGAGAAGAAGCACAACGGCGTGCGCCTGGGCTTCATGTCCTTCTTCGTCAAGGCCGCCACCGAGGCGCTGAAGCGCTTCCCGGGCGTCAACGCCTCGATCGACGGCAACGACATCGTCTACCACGGCTACTCGGACATCGGCGTGGCCGTCTCCAGCGACCGCGGTCTGGTGGTTCCGGTGCTGCGCAATGCCGAGCTGATGAGCCTGGCCGAGATCGAAGGCACCATCGCCGGTTACGGCCGCAAGGCGAAGGAAGGCAAGCTGACCATCGAGGAGATGACCGGCGGCACCTTCACCATCTCCAACGGCGGCGTGTTCGGCTCCCTGCTGTCCAGCCCGATCGTCAACCCGCCGCAGACCGCCATCCTCGGCATGCACAAGATCCAGGAGCGCCCGATGGCCGTCAACGGCCAGGTGGTGATCCTGCCGATGATGTACCTGGCGCTGTCCTACGACCACCGTCTGATCGATGGCAAGGAAGCGGTCAGCTTCCTGGTGACCATCAAGGACCTGCTGGAAGATCCGGCCCGTCTGCTGCTGGACGTCTGATCCCGCGCTTCTCCCACGACGGCCCCTGACAGAGGGGCCGTCCGGTTCATCCCAAAAGGATCGAGAGTTATGACCCAGAAATTCGACGTAGTGGTGATTGGCGGTGGCCCGGGCGGCTACGTGGCGGCCATTCGCGCAGCCCAGCTGGGCTTCAAGACCGCCTGCATCGAGAAGTACAAGGGCAAGGATGGCAAGACTGCCCTGGGCGGCACCTGCCTGAACGTCGGCTGCATTCCCTCCAAGGCGCTGCTGGACAGCTCCTGGAAGTACCACGAGGCCAAGGAAAGCTTCGGCGTCCACGGTATCGAGGTGAAGGACGTCAAGATGGACGTCCCGGCGATGATCGACCGCAAGGCGAACATCGTGAAGAACCTGACTGGCGGCATCGCCAGCCTGTTCAAGATGAACGGCGTGACCCTGATCGAAGGCCACGGCAAGCTGCTGGCCGGCAAGCAGGTCGAAGTCACCGGCGAAGACGGCAAGGTCGAGGTGCTGGAAGCCAGCAACGTGATCATCGCCTCCGGCTCCAAGCCGATCGACATCCCGCCGGCACCGGTCAACCAGGACACCATCGTCGATTCCACTGGCGCCCTGGAGTTCCAGAGCGTGCCGAAGAAGCTGGGCGTGATCGGCGCCGGCGTCATCGGCCTGGAGCTGGGCTCGGTGTGGGCCCGCCTGGGTGCCGAAGTCACCGTGATCGAGGCCCAGGACAAGTTCCTGCCGGCCATCGACGAGCAGGTCGCCAAGGAAGCCCAGAAGCTGCTGACCAAGCAGGGCCTGGACATCCGCCTGAACGCCCGCGTCACCGGTTCGGAAGTCAAGAAGAAGCAGGTCACCGTGTTCTTCACCGACGCCAACGGCGAGCAGCAGCTGACCTTCGACAAGCTGATCGTCTCCGTCGGCCGCCGTCCGGTGACCCAGGACGTGCTGGCTGCCGACAGCGGCGTGACCCTGGACGAGCGCGGCTTCATCTTCGTCGACGACCAGTGCGCCACCAGCGTGCCGGGCGTGTACGCCATCGGCGACGTGGTGCGCGGCCCGATGCTGGCCCACAAGGCCTCGGAAGAGGGCGTGATGGTCGCCGAGCGCATCGCCGGCCACAAGGCCCAGGTCAACTACGACCTGATCCCGTCGGTCATCTACACCCACCCGGAAATCGCCGCCGTCGGCAAGACCGAGCAGCAGCTGAAGGCCGAGGGCGTCGCCGTCAACGTCGGCGTGTTCCCGTTCGCCGCCAGCGGCCGTGCCATGGCTGCCAACGACACCCACGGTCTGATCAAGGTCATCGCCGATGCCAAGACCGACCGCGTGCTGGGCGTCCACGTGATCGGCCCGAGCGCCGCCGAGCTGGTCCAGCAGGGCGCCATCGCCATGGAATTCGGCTCCAGCGCCGAAGACCTGGGCATGATGGTGTTCTCGCACCCGACCCTGTCGGAAGGCCTGCACGAGGCCGCTCTGGCGGTGAATGGCCACGCCATCCACATCGCCAACCGCAAGAAGCGCTGACGCGCCTGGCGCCGGCTGACACCTTCGTCAGCCGGCCCCGCAACGGCCCCTGGCGGCGGAAGTCCGGTACTTCCGCTGCCAGGGGCCGTTGTCGTTTCGGGCGGTTGCGCGGAGCGGAAAGCCCATTCCAGAGCTCTAGCCACTGAAGTGCATTCCCGGTTAGGATTCGGTCGCCAATACTTACAACTAAAGTGGTATGGAAAGATGAATCTTCACGAATATCAGGGTAAGCAGTTGTTTGCCGAGTATGGGCTGCCGGTGTCCCGGGGCTACGCAGTCGATACTCCGAAGGAAGCAGCCGAGGCCTGTGACAAGATCGGCGGCAGCGAGTGGGTGGTGAAAGCCCAGGTGCATGCCGGCGGTCGCGGCAAGGCAGGCGGCGTCAAGCTGGTTCGTAGCAAGGATGAGGCCCGCGCGTTCGCCCAGCAGTGGCTGGACCAGCGCCTGGTGACCTACCAGACCGATGCCAACGGGCAGCCGGTCAGCAAGATTCTGGTCGAGGCCTGCACCGATATCGCCAAGGAGCTGTATCTGGGTGCGGTGGTCGACCGCTCCTCGCGGCGCATCGTGTTCATGGCCTCCACCGAAGGCGGCGTGGACATCGAGAAGGTCGCCCACGAAACCCCGGAGAAGATCCTCAAGACCACCATCGACCCGCTGGTCGGCGCGCAGCCGTTCCAGGGCCGCGAGCTGGCCTTCAAGCTCGGTCTCAAGGGCGATCAGGTCAAGCAGTTCGCGCAGATATTCGTCGGCCTCGCCCAGCTGTTCCAGGACTACGACCTGGCCCTGCTCGAGGTCAACCCGCTGGTGATCAAGAAGGACGGCAACCTGCACTGCCTGGATGCCAAGCTCAACATCGACGGCAATGCCCTGTACCGCCAGCCCAAGCTGCGCGAGATGCAGGACCCCTCCCAGGACGACCCGCGCGAGGCCCACGCCGCCAAGTGGGAGCTCAACTACGTGGCGCTGGACGGCAACATCGGCTGCATGGTCAACGGCGCCGGCCTGGCCATGGGCACCATGGACATCGTCAACCTGCACGGCGGCCGCCCGGCCAACTTCCTCGACGTCGGCGGCGGCGCTACCAAGGAGCGCGTCACCGAAGCGTTCAAGATCATCCTCTCCGACAGCAACGTGCAGGCGGTGCTGGTGAACATCTTCGGCGGCATCGTGCGCTGCGACATGATCGCCGAGGGCATCATCGGCGCGGTCCGCGAGGTGGGCGTCAAGGTGCCGGTGGTGGTGCGTCTGGAAGGCAACAACGCCGATCTGGGCGCCAGGGTACTGGCGGATAGCGGTCTGAACATCATCGCGGCGAGCAGCCTGACCGACGCTGCGCAGCAGGTCGTCAAGGCCGCGGAGGGCAAGTAATGAGCATCCTGATCAACAAGGACACCAAGGTCATCTGCCAGGGCTTCACCGGCAGTCAGGGCACCTTCCACTCCGAGCAGGCCCTCGAGTACGGCACCCGCATGGTCGGCGGCGTGACTCCGGGCAAGGGCGGCACCACCCATATCGGCCTGCCGGTGTTCGATACCGTCAAGGATGCCGTGGCCGCCACCGGCGCCACCGCGTCGGTGATCTACGTGCCGGCGCCGTTCTGCAAGGACTCCATCCTCGAGGCGGCCTTCGGCGGCATCCAGCTGATCATCTGCATCACCGAAGGCATCCCGACCCTCGACATGCTCGAGGCCAAGGTCAAGTGCGACGAGCTGGGCGTTCGTCTGATCGGCCCGAACTGCCCCGGCGTGATCACCCCGGGCGAGTGCAAGATCGGTATCATGCCCGGCCATATCCACCTGCCGGGCAAGGTCGGTATCGTGTCGCGTTCCGGCACCCTGACCTACGAGGCGGTGAAGCAGACCACCGACGCCGGTTTCGGTCAGTCCACCTGCGTGGGCATCGGTGGTGACCCGATCCCGGGTTCGAGCTTCATTGATATCCTCAAGCTGTTCGAGGCCGACCCGCAGACCGAGGCGATCGTCATGATCGGCGAGATCGGCGGCAGCGCGGAGGAGGAGGCGGCGGCCTTCATCAAGGCCAACGTGACCAAGCCGGTGGTGTCCTACATCGCCGGCGTCACCGCGCCGCCCGGCAAGCGCATGGGCCATGCCGGCGCCATCATCTCCGGCGGCAAGGGTACCGCGGACGAGAAGTTCGCCGCCCTGCAGGATGCCGGGGTGAAGACCGTGCGCTCGCTGGCCGATATCGGCAAGGCGCTGGCCGAAGTGACCGGCTGGACCATGAAATAAGCTCCGGTGGAGCGGGCTTGACGGAAGGAGCCACCTGCGGGTGGCTCTTTTCGTTGTGCCTGGCGCCGGATTCCGTTCCCACTTTCTGGTTGTGTGCATGAATCATTTGAAAACCGTCGATGTCCTGGGTCTGGGCTTCATGACCTTCGCGCTGTTCCTCGGGGCGGGCAACATCATCTTCCCGCCGAGCGCCGGCCTCGCCGCTGGCGAGGCCATGTGGAGCGCGGCCCTGGGCTTCCTGCTCACCGGCGTCGGCCTGCCGCTGCTCACCGTGGTGGCCCTGGCCCGGGTGGGCGGCGGCATGGCGCAGCTCACTGCGCCGCTCGGCAAGAGCGCCGGCCTGCTGTTCGCCGTGACGGTCTACCTGGCGATCGGTCCGCTGTTCGCCACGCCGCGTACCGCGGTGGTGTCGTTCGAGATGGGCATCGCGCCGCTGGCCGGCAGCGGCAGCCTCGCGCAGGCCCTGTATACCCTGGTGTATTTCGCCCTGGTGCTGTTCCTCGCCCTCAATCCCGGGCGTCTGCTCGAGCGCGTCGGCAAGCTGATCACCCCGGTGCTGATCGTCGCCCTGCTGGTGCTCGGCGGCGCGGCGGTGTTCGCCCCGGCCGGTACGGTCGGCGCCACCGCACCCGACTATCAGGCGGCGCCACTGATGCAGGGCTTCCTGCAGGGCTACCTGACCATGGACACTCTCGGTGCGCTGGTATTCGGCATCGTCATCGCCACTGCCATCCGTGACCACGGTGTGGGCATGGCGCACCGGGTCACCCGCTATTCGATCCTCGCCGCGCTGATCGCCGCCATCGGCCTGGCGCTGGTCTACCTGGCGCTGTTCCGTCTCGGCGCCACCAGTCACGCCATCGCCGGCGATGCGCAGAACGGCGTGCAGATCCTCACCGCCTACGTGCAGCACACCTTCGGCATGGCCGGCAGCCTGCTGCTGGCGCTGGTCATCACCCTGGCCTGCCTGACCACCGCCGTCGGCCTGATCACCGCCTGCGGCGAGTTCTTCAGCAACCAGTTCCCGGTGTCGTACCGCACGGTGGTGATCGTGGTCAGCCTGTTCAGCCTGCTGGTGGCCAACCTCGGCCTGACCCAGCTGATCAGCTTCTCGGTGCCGGTGCTGGTCGGCCTGTATCCGCTGGCCATCGTGCTGGTGCTGCTCAGCCTGACCGACGGCCTGTGGCTGCATCCGCCGCGGGTGTTCCGCCCGGTGATGGCGATGACCCTGGTGTTCGGCGTGTTCGCCGGCCTGGACGCCGCCGGCCTGAAGGCCCTGGTGCCGGGCTGGCTCGGCAGCCTGCCGCTGGCCGAGCACAGCCTCGGCTGGCTGCTGCCGGCGTTGCTGACCCTGCTGGGCGCGATGATCTTCGACCGCCTGCGGGGCTGCCCGCCGGTGCGCGCGTAATCCGGCTGGTGCCTCCGGCAAGGGTGCCGGAGGCACAGGCGCAGCATACAAGGAGTTGTCATGACCATCGACGCGCACTACCTGCCCCATGTGGCCGCCCTGGCCTGGTTCATCCTCTGCTGGCTGGGCTACACCCGCTACGCGATCTGGAAGGGCAAGGACACCCCCTGCCTGGCCAGCGTGATGCACCTGTACCGCGAGGACTGGATGCGCCGCCTGCTGATGCGCGACAACCGCATCGCCGATGCCAACGTGATCGGCAACCTGGAGCGCAACGCCTCGTTCTTCGCTTCCAGCACCCTGATCATCCTCGCCGGCGTGCTGACCGTGCTCGGCTCCACCGAGCGGGCGGTGTCGGTGCTGGAAGGCCTGCCGTTCGTGCAGGAGGTCAGCCGCGAGCTGTCGGAGATCAAGATCATCTGCGTGGCGCTGGTGTTCATCTACTCGTTCTTCACCTTCAGCTGGTGCATGCGCCAGTACAACTTCGCGGCGATGATGGTGGGGGCGGCGCCGATGATCTCCGAGCGCAACGTCACCGAGGCGGAGCGCCGCGCCTTCGCCGAGCGCACGGCGCGGGTGATCTCGCTGGCCGCCAACCAGTTCAACCTGGGGCTGCGTTCCTACTATTTCGGACTGGCGACCCTGGCCTGGTTCATCAATCCCTGGGTCTACATGCTGGCCACCGCCGGGGTGGTGTTCGTGCTGTACCGGCGCGAATTCCATTCCGACGTGCTGGAGGTGATGGCCTACAGCCCGGCACCGCTGGGCGAGCCGGCCAGGGACAGGATGGAGTAGCGCAGGGAGGAGGAGCGCCGCCCCGCCCGGTCGCGCAGACCGGGCGGGCGGCAGGGTGGGGGTTACTGCTGCTTCTGTTCTTCGGCAGGGGCGGCCTCTCCGGCCTTGTCCTGCATGGCGGCGCCTGCATCCTGCATCGTCTTGCCGGCTTCCTCGACGGCAGCGCCTGCCTTCTCGGTCATTTCGGCTGCCTTCTCCTCGACGGCAGCGCCTGCCTCCTTGGCAGCCTCGCCAGCCTTCTGCACGGCGGTGGCGGGCGCCTGGGCGGCGGAGCCGCTTGCCGACTCCACCTTGTCTTCAGGCTTGTCGCCACAGGCCGCGAGGCCGAGGGTGGCGGCAAGCAGCAGGGCGTAAGTCAGGGGCTTTTGCATGTTGGTGCTCCTTGGGAGTATCCGAATCAGGTGAAAGGCGAATGCCGGTCAGATTCAGGTGTAGTGCAGCATCGGGAGGCTGGCAAATCGCCTGCCGAGGCTCGTCCTGCACGGCTTTCCCCGTTCCTCGCAACAACTGGGACGAGTATCGGGGAAGCTCCATTCGCTCATCTGATGAGAGTGCCATTTCGGGCAAAGGTTCCGGGCCGAACCCCGATGTATCGGCGCTTGGGCTGCTGTCGTCGAAGCGGGTATCATGCGATGCCGTTCGTCCGCCAGAATGCCGGCGGGGTTTCCTAGCAGACAAGGTCCTTCGATGAGTCAACTTCTCGTGCTTGAGCGCGGCAACCGCTTCACGGTCGACCAGCCATGATGTCTTCTTTCCCCTCCCGCCACCTGCGGAAGCCTGCCTGATGGATTCCTTGCTGATAGTCGCTGGCCTGCTGCTGATCCTGTCCGGCCTGTTCTGGCTGGTGGCCAGTGCCTTCGCCACCAGTCTGCTGTGGGGGTGCGGCAGCCTGCTGCCGCCGCTGCCGCTGTTGTTCATCCTGCGCCACTGGCGCCGCGCGCGCAGCGCCGTGATGCTGATGGGCCTGGGCTGCATTCCGCTGGTGGTGGGTTTCACCATGCTGGCCGGCCACGATCCCGACCGCCTGGCCGCCATCCTCAGCCTGCGCTGGCTGGAGCCCGAGCCCAAGGCCGCTGGCGGCCTGGAGATCCGCCTGGGCGGCGAGTTCAACGGCAAGCCCTTCGCGCCGGATCTGGGCGAACTGATCGATGGCGCCCTGGTGCTGCGCGAGGGCGACGATTCCTTCGCCCGGCGCGATCTGCGCATCCGCCTGCCCGCCCATGACGGCGGCGAGCTGCGCGTCGACGTGCTGCCGGAGGATCACGGGACGCTGCCGGAAATCGAGCTCGACTGGCTGCTGCCCGACCAGGACCAGCCCGAGTCTCGGCGCATCGTCGACGGCTACACCCTGCATCTCGACCTGCGGCCGGTACCGCCCAACCGGCTGCGTGGCGACTTCCACCTGGTGCTGCCGCCGGCCTTCCGAACCTCGCTGAGCGGCGAGGTCGAGCTGTACACCGACCGCCTGCGCTACCGCGACGGGCGCGTGGATACCCGCCACAACACCGAGGAAACCATCGCCTGGCTGGTCACCGACTACCTGCAGCGCAGCACCCGGCAGCGCGACCTGGTGCTGGAGCCGCTGCCGGCGCTGGACCTGGACGGCGAGCAGCTGCAGCTGGAAGTGCTGGCGCGGGTGGGCGGGGTGCTGCGCCGCTTCGACGTTGCCCTGCGGCGCAGCGAGCTGCAGGGCTGGCATGTGCAGGGCGACCAGGCGCCGGCCCTGCCGCGGCCCAGCGAGGAGGAGCTGCGTCGCACCGCGCCGGTTCCCACCACTGTGGTCCGCGGCGAGCCGCGCCCGCTCGACCGGCGCATCGGCTTTTCGCTCGAGCGCCTGCTCACCTCGCCGAGCCGCTACCAGGGCGTGCGTGTCCACGTGGTCACCGAGCGTGGCCGCAGTGCCGAAGGGCGATTCGACGGACTCAACCCCGAAGGGCGTCTGGTGATCCAGCATTCGCTGGGCGGCCAGGGCGAAGCCAGCTTCATCCTGCGGCCGAGCGAGGTGGCGCAGATCCAGCTGCTCGAGCCCTGAATCCGGGCTTTCGCGGCAAGCCCTTGAAATTCCGGGCGAAGTCTCCATATCCACGGCATTCGCCGCAGACGCGGCTTTGTCATCCGTGGAGTTCGCATTCATGAGCGTGGAGACTCGCAAAGAGACCCTGGGTTTTCAGACTGAAGTGAAGCAACTGCTTCACCTGATGATCCATTCCCTGTATTCGAACAAGGAGATCTTCCTGCGCGAGCTGATCTCCAACGCCTCCGACGCCGCCGACAAGCTGCGTTTCGAGGCGCTGGCCAATCCGGCGCTGCTGGAAGGCGGCGATCCGCTGAAGATACGCCTGAGCTTCGACAAGGAGGCGCGCACCGTCACCCTCGAGGACAACGGCATCGGCATGAGCCGCGACGAGGTGATCGCCCACCTCGGCACCATCGCCAAGTCCGGCACCGCCGACTTCCTGAAGAACCTCTCCGGCGACCAGAAGAAGGACTCCCAACTGATCGGCCAGTTCGGCGTGGGCTTCTACTCGGCGTTCATCGTCGCCGACCAGGTTGACGTCTACACTCGTCGCGCCGGCGCCGCTGCCAGCGAGGGCGTGCACTGGAGCTCGAAGGGCGAGGGCGAGTTCGACATCGCCAGCATCGACAAGGCCGAGCGCGGCACCCGCATCGTCCTGCACCTGAAGGCCGATGAAGCCGAGTTCGCCGACGGCTGGCGCCTGCGCAACATCGTCAAGAAATACTCCGACCACATCGCCCTGCCCATCGAGCTGCCGAAAGAGCAGTTCGGTGAAGAAAAGCCGGCCGAGCCCGAATGGGAAACCGTCAACCGCGCCAGCGCGCTGTGGACCCGCCCGCGCAGCGAGGTCAAGGACGAGGAGTACCAGGAGTTCTACAAGCACGTCGCCCATGACTTCGAGAATCCGCTGTCCTGGAGCCACAACAAGGTCGAGGGCAAGCTCGAGTACACCTCGCTGCTCTACGTGCCGGGCAAGGCGCCGTTCGACCTCTACCACCGCGAGGCGCCCAGGGGCCTCAAGCTCTACGTGCAGCGCGTGTTCATCATGGACCAGGCCGACCAGTTCCTGCCGCTGTACCTGCGCTTCATCAAGGGCGTGGTCGACTCCAACGACCTGTCGCTGAACGTCTCCCGCGAGATCCTGCAGTCCGGCCCGGTGATCGACTCGATGAAGTCGGCGCTGACCAAGCGCGTCCTCGACATGCTGGAGAAGCTGGCCAAGGACAAGCCGGAGGACTACCAGACCTTCTGGAAGGCCTTCGGCCAGGTGCTCAAGGAAGGTCCGGCGGAAGACTTCGCCAACAAGGAGAAGATCGCCGGCCTGCTGCGCTTCGCCTCCACCAGCGACGCCAGCGGCGAGCAGAGCGTGGCGCTGGCCGACTACCTCGGCCGCCTGAAGGAAGGCCAGGACAAGATCTACTACCTCAGCGGCGAGAGCTACGCCCAGGTCAAGAACAGCCCGCACCTGGAAGTGTTCCGCAAGAAGGGCATCGAGGTGCTGCTGCTCACCGACCGCATCGACGAGTGGCTGATGAGCTACCTGCCGGAGTTCGATGGCAAGCAGTTCGTCGACGTCGCCCGCGGCGATCTCGATCTCGGCAAGCTGGACTCGGAAGAGGACAAGAAGGCCCAGGAAGAGGTGGCCAAGGCCAAGGAGGGACTGATCGAGCGCCTCAAGGGCGCGCTGGGCGAGCAGGTCGCCGAGGTGCGCGTCTCCCACCGGCTGACCGACTCGCCGGCGATCCTCGCCATCGGCGAGCAGGATCTCGGTCTGCAGATGCGCCAGATCCTCGAGGCCAGCGGGCAGAAGGTGCCGGAGTCCAAGCCGATCTTCGAGATCAACCCGCAGCACCCGCTGATCGAGAAGCTGGATGCCGAGCCCGACGAGGACCGTTTCGCCGACCTGTCGCACATCCTCTTCGATCAGGCCGCACTGGCCGCCGGCGACAGCCTCAAGGACCCGGCCGCCTACGTGCAGCGCCTCAACAAGCTGCTGGTGGAGCTGTCGGCCTGAACGGCTGAACCCCGCCCGCGGTGGTCCTGAAGATGCCGCTCGCCCTCCGGGGCGGGCGGCATTTTTCATGGTGGCGGAAAAGCGCGAGCGTCATCGCTTCGTCATGAAAAGGTCATAGGCTCGCCGCATCGCAACGAAGGAGAGCCACATGCGACTGTTCAAGATGGGGGCGCTGGCGGCGCTGGGGTTGGTGTCCGGTCTGGCCATGGCCGAGGTGCGGGTCGAGGGGCCGGTGGAGTACGGCGTGTTCGCGACGCCCGAGCGCGAGGTGCAACCGGGCGAGCGGGTGCTGCTGCGCAACAACCAGCAGATCCGGCAGACCGCAGAAATTCCCGCCCGGCTCGGCACCAGGTTCGGCCTGCGCCTGACCCTGAGCGGCAAGCAGGCGGACGACGTGCCGCTGACCCTGCTGTACCTCACCCCCGGGGTGGTGACGCCTGACGGCCAGCGCCACGACCGCTTCGAGGTGGTGCAGAAGCTGGCGCCCGGCGCCAGCCAGGAGGTGATGGCCTTCGAGTTCAGCGAGCCGCACGAGGTGGTTCCGGGCGAGTGGCACTTCCTGGTGTTCCAGGGCGACCGCAAGCTGGCCGAGCAGCGCTTCAGCGTGCGCTGAGTGGTGCAAGACGACGAAGCCCGGCGCAGCTGCTCCGGGCTTCGTCGTCTCTGGACTCAGGCCAGGG
Source organism: Pseudomonas sp. AN-1 (assembly GCF_034057115.1). Lineage (NCBI taxonomy): Bacteria > Pseudomonadati > Pseudomonadota > Gammaproteobacteria > Pseudomonadales > Pseudomonadaceae > Pseudomonas > Pseudomonas sp. AN-1. Next base: position 394,340 of record NZ_CP139195.1, read on the forward strand.
TGGTCAGCAGGTTGGTTCCGTGCAGGAGGTTGTCGGCCAGCGGGCAGCGCCGTTCGATTTCCTCCAGCACCGCCTGCTTTTCCTCGCGACTGAGGTCGGCGTCGAGCTCCACCTTGACCCGCAGGGCCTGGAAGCCCGGGCGCACGTCGCTGCGCCGGCCCAGCAGGCCGTCGGGATCGTAGTCGGCCTCGATCTCGAACTGCATGCCGCGCAGCTCGAACTTGCGCTGGTGGGCGATGAAGCGGCCGATGGTACCGAAGCAGCCGGCCACCGCGGCGAGGATGATCTCCAGCGGCGTCGGTCCCAGGTCCTGGCCGGCGGCGTTCTTCGGCTGGTCCATGCGGATCACGTGGTTGCCGGCGGCCACGGTGATGGTGAAGGCGTTATCGAGGCTGCCGCTGGCGCGGATGGTCTTCAGGGTCATGGGATGTCCTTGCGTTCGGAAGGGAGTCATCACTCTATACCCTAGGGGGTATGTGCTGCCAGCGGCAGGGAAGTGGCGGAGGGCGGAAACGACGACGGCACCCGAAGGTGCCGTCGTGGATGGTGCGGGAGCGGCTTACTCGCCGGTCCAGCGCTTCAGGACCAGGGTGGCGTTGGTGCCGCCGAAGCCGAAGCTGTTGCTCATCACGGTGTTGAGGGTGACGTTCTCGCGGGTCTGGGTGACGATCGGCAGATCGGCCACTTCCGGGTCCAGTTCCTCGATGTTGGCCGAGCCGGCGATGAAGTTGCCTTCCATCATCAGCAGGGTGTAGATCGCTTCCTGCACGCCGGCGGCGCCCAGCGAGTGGCCGGACAGGCTCTTGGTCGAGCTGATCGCCGGGGCCTTGTCGCCGAACACGGTGCGCACGGCCTTGGCTTCGGCGACGTCGCCGACCGGGGTCGAGGTGCCGTGGGTGTTCAGGTAGTCGATCGGGGTGTCGACGGTGGCCAGCGCCTGCTGCATGCAGCGCACCGCGCCTTCGCCGCTCGGGGCGACCATGTCGTAGCCGTCGGAGGTGGCGCCATAGCCGACCACCTCGGCATAGATCTTCGCGCCGCGGGCCAGGGCGTGGTCGAGGGCCTCGACCACCACCATGCCGCCGCCGCCGGCGATGACGAAGCCGTCACGCTTGGCGTCGTAGGCGCGCGAGGCCTTCTCCGGGGTGGCGTTGTACTGGGTGGACAGCGCGCCCATGGCGTCGAACAGGAAGCTCTGGCTCCAGTGCTCCTCTTCGCCGCCGCCGGCGAACACGATGTCCTGCTTGCCCATCTGGATCTGCTCCATGGCATTGCCGATGCAATGGGCGCTGGTGGCGCAGGCGGAGGAGATCGAGTAGTTGACGCCCTTGATCTTGAACGGGGTCGCCAGGCAGGCGGACACGGTGCTGCCCATGGTGCGCGGCACGCGGTACGGGCCGACGCGCTTGACGCCTTTCTCGCGCAGGGTGTCCAAGGCTTCCATCTGGTTGAAGGTGGAGGCGCCACCGGAGCCGGCGATCAGGCCGGTACGCGGGTTGGAGATCTGTTCCTCGGACAGGCCGGCATCCTTGATCGCCTGCTCCATGGACAGGTAGGCGAAGGCGGCGGCGTCACCCATGAAACGGTAGACCTTGCGGTCGATCAGGGCTTCGAGGTCGAGGTTGACGGAGCCGGAAACCTGGCTGCGCAGCCCCATGTCGGCGTACGACTGGTTGAAGCGGATGCCGGATTTGCCGGCGCGCAGGTTGGCGGAAACGGTCTCTTTGTCAGTGCCGAGGCAGGACACGATGCCCATCCCGGTGATTACGACGCGACGCATGCGGGTAACCCTTAGAAGCTGTCAGTGGAAGTGAACAGGCCGACGCGCAGGCCTTCGGCACTGTAGATCTCGCGGCCATCGACGCTGACGGTGCCGTCGGCGATGCCGAGGATCAGCGAGCGACTGATGGTGCGCTTGATGTGGATGTTGTAGGTGACCTTCTTGGCGGTCGGCAAGACCTGGCCGAAGAATTTCACTTCGCCCGAGCCGAGGGCGCGGCCGCGGCCGGGGTTGCCCTGCCAGCCCAGGTAGAAGCCGACCAGCTGCCACATGGCGTCCAGGCCCAGGCAGCCGGGCATCACCGGGTCGCCCTCGAAGTGGCAGGCGAAGAACCACAGGTCCGGGTTGATGTCGAGCTCGGCCACGATTTCGCCTTTGCCGTACTTGCCGCCGGTCTCGCTGATGTGAACGATGCGATCGATCATCAGCATGTTGGGGGCGGGCAGTTGCGCGTTACCCGGGCCGAACAGTTCACCGCGGCTGCAGCTGAGCAGTTCTTCCCGAGTGAAGGCGTTTTGTTTGGTCATGCGAGCTCCTCGACGGTCCCTGAGCGCAGGGGGCAGATCTTTTCTGGCCTCGCCCCTCCCGGGGGGAGCGCGGCTTTGGTCTGGTTATAGACTATGGCCAGGTGATGAAAGTCACAGGCCGACCGGGGGCATTCTGCGACGAATGACTGCCAGCCAAGACTGTGCGGGTGCAAGCCTGCCGCATTTCGCACCTTTTCGCCAGCCGTCTATGGTCGGTTGTGCACCCAGCGCTGCAGGATGGCCCGCAGGTCCGAGCGCTTGAAGGGCTTGGCCAGGTAGTCGTTCATCCCGGCTGCCAGGCAGGCCTCGCGGTCGCCCTGCAGGGCATTGGCGGTCAGGGCGATGATCGGCGTGTGGCGGTTCGGTCCGTCGCTGTCACGGATCTGCCGGGTGGCGCTGAGACCGTCGAGGTCGGGCAGCCGGCAGTCCATCAGGATGGCCGCGAAGGGCTGCTCGGCGACGGCCTGCAGCGCCTGCCGGCCGCTGCCGACCAGCTGGGGAGTGAAGCCGAGGCTGCGCAGGATGGCCTCGATCACCGTCTGGTTGACCGGGTTGTCCTCCACCAGCAGCACATGCTGGCCGCCGCCCTGTGTCGCCTCGCTGTCCAGCAGCACCTGCTCGTCGGCATGGCGGTAGCGCCAGGGCAGGGGCAGTTCCAGGGTGAAGGTCGAGCCCTCGCCGATGGTGCTCTCCGCATGCAGGCCGCCGCCCATGTGCTCGGCCAGGGTGCGGGCGATGGACAGGCCTAGGCCGGTGCCGCCGTAGCGGCGCGAGGTGGAGGTGTCGGCCTGCTCGAAGGCGTCGAACATGTGCTGCAGGCGTTCGGGGGCGATGCCGATGCCGGTATCGCGCACGGCGATGGTCAGCCAGAGCATCTGCTGCTGGTCGAGCACCTGCCAGCGTGCGGTCACGCCGACGTGGCCCTGCTCGGTGAACTTCAGGGCGTTGCCGATCAGGTTGACCAGGATCTGCCGCAGGCGGGTGGGGTCGCCGCGGACCTCGAACTGCTCCAGGCCGGGCTGGATGTCCAGATGCAGCTCCAGGCCGCGCTGCTGGGCGCTGGGGCGGAACACCTGCACCGAGTTGGTGAGCAGCTCGTCCAGCGGGAAGGGAATGTGCTCCAGCTCCAGCGAGCCACGCTCGATGCGCGAGAAGTCGAGGATGTCGTTGATCACCTTGAGCAGGTGTTCGGTGGACTCGGTGGCCAGCGCGGTGTACTCGGCCTGCTCGCCGGTCTGCGTGGTGGTCTCCAGCAGCTGCAGCATGCCCAGCACGCCGTTCATCGGCGTGCGCAGTTCGTGGCTCATCATCGCCAGGAAGTCCGACTTGGCGCGGCTGGCCTGCTCGGCTTCCTCGCGGGCGGCGACCAGTTGGGCGATGCTGCGCTGCTGCTCGATCTGGGCCTGCTCCAGTCCGGCGGCCAGCAGGTTGATGTGGCGCGCCAGATCGCCGATCTCGCCATGGTCGGCCACCGGCAGTTCGGCCTGGTAGTCGCCTTCCTTGATCGCCTGCAGCGCCCGGCCCATGGCATGGATCGGTTCCGACAGGCTGCGCGCCAGGCGGTAGGCGAGCAGCAGGGTCAGCGTCAGCGCCAGCAGCGCCAGCAGGCCGGCGCGCAGGAAGATCTGTGTCTGGCGGCGGTCGAAGGCCTCGTCGGTCATGCCGACCACCACCCGGCCCAGGCGCTCCTCGGCCGGTTCGCGCGCCGCCAGCGGCGGGCTGAGCAGGAAGGGATCGTCGAGGCGGACCTGCTGGCGGAGGATGTCGGCCTCGAACACCTCGATCCGCGCATCGCGCCCGCCCTGGGCGCGCTCGACGTAGGCGAGCACTTCGCCGGTCCGGTCGTGCACCTCGATGAAACGCACATGGGGGATGTCGAGGCTGGCCCGCAGCAGGCCCTCGAGGATCGGGATGTTGCCGGAGATCACCCCGTACTCGGTGGCCGGGGCCAACTGGTCGGCGATCAGCTGGCCGGTCTGGGTCAGCTCGGCGTGCAGGTCCTGCAGGCGCGAGTAGGCGAGGTAACCGGTCAGCAGCAGGGTCAGCAGCAGCGCCGGGCCGAGGCTGATGGCCAGGGTGCGGGTACGGATGTCGCTGTGGCGCCAGCGCAGCATCATGGCAGGCTCTCCCATTGCTGCAGGCGCAGCGCCTGGTCGCGGTCGTCGCTGAGTTCCACGCCCAGGGAGCGTGCCACCTGCGGGTTGCTGAGCACCTTGAAGTGCTGCGGGTAGGCCTCGCGCGGCCAGTGCTGCGGCGCCAGCGAGAGCAGCCGGTCGAGCTCGTTGAGCCAGTCCTGCTGGTCGCTGTAGCTGCTGCTCAGGCTGCCGGCGCGGATGAACGCCGCGGTCGGTCCGATCAGCGCCAGTCGGCGCCCGTAGCTGGCCAGCAGCACGCCCTTGATGGTGCCTGGGTTGTACAGCGCGGGGTCGTCGACGCCCAGCAGCACGTCGCTGCCGTCGAGCAGTCGGTTGAGCGGGCGGCTGTCGCGGGTGTCCGGCCAGTACCAGGTGGTGATGGCGAGGCCCTGGGCGGCGGCCAGGCGGCGCAGTTCGTTGACCAGGAAGCGGCTGTCGTCGCCGTACAGCAGGCCGACCCGGCGTGCCTGCGGCAGCAACTGGCGGATCAGGCGCAACTGGCGGGACGGGGCCGGATCGCTCCACAGCAGGGTCAGGTGGGGCGGGCGGCTGTCGCCGAGACGCCGGAAGGCCTGCACACGGCTGATCTGCATCACCAGGGTCGGTGGTCCGCCCGGGGTGCCGAGCCGCCAGTCCAGCGCATCGGCGCCGAGCAGCACCAGGCGGCTGTCGGCGGGCAGGGACTCCGGGCTGGTCAGCGCCGAGGTATGCACGAAGCGCACCCGGTCATCCGGGCGGCGTGTCGCCAGGTCGTCGACGAAGCGCTGCAGGGCCGGGGTATCGTTGCTGGCGGCGACCAGGATATCGGTCGCCTGGGCCAGCGCCGAAGCGGCCAGCAGGCAGAGGAGGGCGAGCGCTTGCAATAATCTCATCCTTGAGTACGGGCGCACGGGTCAGAGCTCGAATCCGGCGGAGAGCCAGAGTACGCGGCGCTCATCATACATATTGTCGGACCAGCCGAGGGGCTCGTCGTCCAGGCGTTGTTGCACGACACCGGCCAGCTCCAGCTGGCTGCTGCCCAGCTGCAGGCGCTTGGCCAGGCGCAGGTCGAGGCGCTCGAAGCGGTATTCGTTGAGCAGGTCGGCGCCGTAATAGAAGACGGAACTCGACCAGCCGCGGCCCCAGTCGTGCAGCCAGCTGGCCGAGCCGCTGTGGCGCGGGGTCAGTCGCTCGTCGTGGCGATGGCTGGCCTCCAGTTCGATGTAGGCCTGGCTCAGGCGCAGGCGGTCGCGCAGCCCCAGGCGCCAGTCCAGCTCGCTCTCGATGCCGCGCAGGCGCAGACGGTGGTCGTTGCTCGGCTCGAACCGCTCGAGGGTCAGGGTCTCGCTGATCAGGCCGCCGATCTCGTCGTGGAACAGCTTCACGTCCAGGTTCAGGCCGAGGTCGGCAAAGTGGCCGTGGTAGCCCAGCTCGCGCGAGCGCATGTGCTCCTGGCCGAGCTCGCCGGTGCCGCGGGCGCTGGCGAAATACAGCGCCTCGCCCATGCCCAGGGCGGCCGGACGCAGGTCCCGGACCCGGTAATGCCAGTCGGCGTAGTTCTCGAACATGTCCGGCGAGCGCACCGCCTCGGAGTAGACGGCGCGCAGGCTGTGCGCCGGGGTGATCAGGTAGTTGAGCGCCAGGCGCGGCGACAGCGAGTCGCCGGCGCTGCTGTCGTGCTCGTAGAGGGCGCCGCCCTGCAGCAGCCAGTGGCGGTCGAGCTGCCACTCGAACTGGCCGAAGCCGCGGGCGATGTCCTTGCTGCGCCGGCCGCCCAGGTAGGTCTCGCCGTCGGCGCTGTCATGACGATAGCTCAGGCCGCTGACCAGGCGCAGGCTGTCGGACAGGCTGAGGGTATCCTGCAGCTCGAGGTCGAAGCGGTTTTCCCGGGTGTCCTCGTTGATCAGGCCGCAGCTGTGGGCCACGTTGCCGGTGGCGGGATCGAAGGTGCTCGCCACCTGGCCGATGAACTGGCTGGCCAGGGTCGTCTGCTCGGGTGTGCCGGGCGGCGGGGTGAAGTCGTTGCGCGCCAGGTTTCGGAACAGCGCCTTGACATAGGCCGGCGAGGAGGCCCACAGCTGGTGCAGTTGCGGGCTGAACCCGACCTGGGCCTCGCAGGCGCGCCACTCGCGCAGGCGCTCCCAGTGCTGCAGCGAGCTCTGCACCTGCAGGCGGTGGTCGGCGTTCAGGTCGAGGTTCCAGCGCAGGCTGGCGGCATAGTCGCGGGCGCGCACGTCGGCCGCCTCGTCGGCCTCGCCCGGCTGGGCGGCGATCGGGAACACCGACTCGTAGCTGTTCGGCGCCTGGTTGGTGCCCTCCTTGAGCGCCAGTTGCCAGTCCAGCGACTGGCGCGGATCGAGATCCTGCTGCACGCGCAGGTTGAGGCGATTGAGGCGGCGATCGTCACGCGCCGGGCTGCCGTCGCGCTCGTGGTCGAAGCCCTCGTCGTGCCAGCCGGACAGCGACAGGCGCAGGTTGCCGCCGTCCCAGCCGTTGCCCTGGCTGGCATACCAGTCGGCGATGCCGCGCTCGCCGCGGGTGATCTTCAGGCGGGTGCCGTGGGTGTCGCGCGGTGCGCGGGTGAAGATGCTGACCACCGCCATCAGCGCGTTGGCGCCATAGCTGACCGTGTTGGGGCCGCGGAACACCTCGATGCGCTCGATGTCCTCGATGGCCACCGGGATGTCGCTCCAGTCGACCCGGGCCAGGCCCGAGTGGTACACCGAGCGGCCATCCACCAGCACCTGCAGGCGGCGAGCCTGGGCGGCGTTGCTGCCGTGGTAGTTGACCGTGGTCAGGTTGCCGTCAGGCACCACCAGCATGCCCGGCACCAGGCGCAGCAGTTCCGGCAGCTCGCGGGCGCCGCTGGCGCGGATCAGCTCGCGGTCGAGCACGGTGACGCTGCCGGGGACCTCGGCGGGCGACTGCTGCAGGCGCGTGGCGGTGAGCACCTCCGGCAGGTCCGCCGCGCCGACGAACAGATCCTCGGCCGCCGCCGCGCCGGCGAGCAGGCCGAGAGATAGCGCCAGCGTTGTGCGCAGGGGGGCGGACACGTACGGTGTCTCCATTCGGACTCGAGCGGCGCGCATGTTACCCGAGGGCGCGCGTTCTGCCAGCACGACCTCGTCACGGTGTGCTGGTCGACCGGCGGTCGCCCCGTATAATGCAGCGATTGCCGAGTGGCGACCCGATATGGATGGAACATGACTGAGCAGCAACCGATTGCCGTGCTCGGCGGCGGCAGCTTCGGCACCGCCCTGGCCAACCTGCTGGCGGAGAACGGCCAGCGCGTGCGCCTGTGGATGCGCGACGAGGCCCAGGCCGAGGCGATCCGCAGCACCGGCGAGAATCCGCGCTACCTCAAGGGCATCAAGGTGCACGCCGTGGTCGAGCCGGTCAGCGACCTGGCCGCCACCCTGCAGGCCTGCGAGCTGGTGTTCGTCGTGCTGCCGTCCTCGGCCCTGCGCGCCGCGCTGCAGCCGGTGGCCGGCCTGCTCGCCGGCAAGCTGCTGGTCAGCACCACCAAGGGCATCGAGGCGGATACCTTCAAGCTGATGAGCCAGATCCTCGAGGAGATCGCCCCGCAGGCGCGCATCGGCGTGCTGTCCGGGCCGAACCTGGCGCGCGAGATCGCCGAGCATGCGCTCACTGCCACGGTGATCGCCAGCGAGGACGAGGAGCTGTGCCGGCGCGTGCAGCAGGTGCTGCACGGCCGTACCTTCCGCGTGTATGCCAGCCGCGACCGCTTCGGCGTCGAGCTGGGCGGGGCGCTGAAGAACGTCTACGCCATCATGTCCGGCATGGCCGCCGCGCTGGGCATGGGCGAGAACACCAAGAGCATGCTGATCACCCGCGCGCTGGCGGAGATGACCCGCTTCGCCGTGCGCATGGGCGCCAACCCGATGACCTTCCTCGGTCTGGCCGGGGTGGGCGACCTGATCGTCACCTGCTCCTCGCCGAAGAGCCGCAACTACCAGGTCGGCTTCGCGCTGGGGCAGGGGCTGAGCCTCGAGGAGGCGGTGTCGCGTCTGGGCGAGGTGGCCGAGGGGGTCAACACCATCCGCGTGCTCAAGGCCCGCGCCGACCAGCTCGGCGTCTACATGCCGTTGGTCGCCGGCCTGCATGCCATACTTTTCGAGGGCCGCACTTTGCAGCAGGTGATCGGCCTGCTGATGTCCGGCGAGCCGAAGACCGATGTCGATTTCATTTCCGCCAGTGATTTCTGAGGGAGCGCGTTGCATGTCCGATGACAAACAGAGTCGTGAAGGCCTGATCCTGCGGGTGCTGTGGATGGTGCTGTTCGCCATCGTCTGGCAGCTCGCCGAGCTGGTGCTGGTGGCCGTGGTCCTGCTGCAGCTGGTCCTGCGCCTGATCAACGGCGCGCCCAGCCGCGCGCTGATGGATTTCGGCGATGGCCTCAGCCAGTACCTGGCGCAGATCGGTCGTTTCGGCTGCTTCCACAGCGACGAGAAGCCCTGGCCGTTCGCCGACTGGCCGGCGCCCCGCGAGGCGCAGGGCGAGGGCGCCCGGCCGCTGACCCCGGCTCCTGTCGTGGCGCCGGCGGCTGCCGCATCCGCAGCCGTTGTCCCGGTTGCGGCCAGTACGCCGGCCGAGGCGCCGGTTGCCGAGTCCGCTGCCGAGGCCACCGAAACGCCGTCCGGGACGGACCAGGCCGCTCCGGCTCCCGAGGCCGGCAAGGCGGACGGCCCGGATGCGCCGGCGGAGCCCCGGGCATGAGGCTGTGGCTGCTGCGCCACGGCCAGGCCGGCCCCTACGTGCGCACCGGCGACCACCTGCGCGAGCTGACCGAGCGCGGCCGCACCGAGGCCCTGCATGCCGCCGGCCACCTGCTCGGCGAGCCGCTGGATGCCATCCTGGTCAGCCCCTACGTGCGCGCCCAGCAGACCGCCGAGCTGGTGCACGAGGCCCTCGGCCGCGAGCCGGCGCTGCATACCGTCGACGGCATCACCCCCGACGACGACCCGCGCGCCGCCCTGGCCATGCTCGCCGGACGCCGCGAGCAGAACCTGCTGGTGGTCACCCACATGCCGCTGGTCGGTGCCCTGGCCGGTCTGCTGGTGCACGGCCACCTGCAGCAGCCGGTGACCTTCAATACCGCCAGCCTGGCCCTGCTCGAGGGCGACATGGCCCTGGCCGGGCTGATGGACCTGCGCGCCCTGTACCATCCGCCGGAGCGCTGAGACGACCATGACCGTCGCCGTCGAGGAAATCCGCCTCAACCTGCCGCACATCGAACTGGCCGCCCATCTCTATGGTCCCGAGGACGGCCAGCCGGTGCTGGCACTGCACGGCTGGCTGGACAACGCCATGAGCTTCGCCCGCCTGGCGCCGCGTCTGCCCGGCCTGCGCATCGTCGCCCTCGACCTGGCCGGCCATGGCCACTCCGGGCACCGCGCTGCCGGCGCCAGCTACCAGCTGTGGGACTACGCGCTGGACGTGCTGGCGGTGGCCGACCAGCTCGGCTGGCAGCGCTTCGCCCTGCTCGGCCACTCGCTGGGCGCCATCGTCGCCACCCTGCTGGCCGGCGCCGTACCCGAGCGCATCGAGCGGCTGGCACTGATCGACGGCATGTTCCCGCTGACCCACGAGCCGGAGCAGGCGCCGCACAAGCTCGGCGAGGCGCTCCGGGCCCAGCTGGCGCTGCGCGACAAGCGCCGCCCGGTGTACGCCAGCGTCGAGCGGGCGGTGGAGGCGCGCCTGCGCGGCGGCTCCCCGCTCAGCCACGAGGCCGCCGAACTGCTCGCCAGCCGCGGCCTGACGGCGGTGGCCGGCGGCTATACCTGGCGCACCGATCCGCGGCTGACCCTGCCTTCGCCGCTGCGCCTGACCCGTGCCCACGCCGAGGCCTTCGTGCGCGCCGTGCGCTGTCCGGTCGACCTGGTGCTGGCCGAACAGGGCCTGCCGGTACAGCGCGGCGAATGGCTGGCGCTGCTCGACAGCCTGCCGGTGCGCGTGCACCGCGTGCCAGGCGGTCATCACCTGCACCTGGACGACGAGGCCGGCGCGCAGGCGGTTGCAGACTGTTTCAAAGCCCTGTCCGCCGCGCCTTGACTTGTGCCGGCCAACTGTCGAGGCTGAGCGGCATCGCAAGGGAGAAACTGCATGACCGAGCTGTACACCGCTGCGCCGGCCGGCGCGGGCGGGTCGCCGAGGGGCGCCTGGCGCCGCCTGCCGCTGATCGCCAGTCTGGCCATCCTGCCGGCCTGGGCCGAGGTGCCGGGCAGCCAGGACCTGGAGATCCTGCCGCGTTTCCCGCGCGCGGAGATCGTCGACTACCGGGTGCAGGACAACGTCGAGCGCATCTATCCGCAGAGCGCCCTGCGCCGCATCAGCGGCCGCCTGCGCGTGGATGCCGAGATCGATGTGGTCGGCCGCCTCAGCGCGCTGACCTACGAACTGCCGCAGGGCCACGGCAGCGCCGACGCCTTCGCCCAGGCGCGCACCGCCCTGCTGGCCCTGGACGCGCGTCCGCTGCACTGGTGCGAGGGGCGCGAGTGCGGCGCTAGCAGCCTGTGGGCCAACAACGTGTTCGGCAACGCGCGCCTGTACGGCCCGGACGAGCAGCAGGCCTATCTGCTGCTGCAGCTCGCCGCGCCGCGCCAGGACAGCCTGCTGGCGCTGTACGCCATCACCCGCGGCACCCGCCGCGGCTACCTGCACGTCGAGCTGCTGGAGGCCAATGCGCCGCAGGGCGAGCATCTGCCCAACGCCGAGACCCTGCTGCGCCAGCTCAAGGATGCCGGCGTGCTCGAGCTGGCGCAGCTGCCCGCCGAGCCGGCCGATCCCTGGCTGGCGCTGCTGGCGCGCGCCCTGCGCCTGGATACCGGCGTGCGCCTGCTGCTCGGCGGCCAGGCCGCCCCGGCCTGGCGCGAGGCGCTGATCGAGCGCGGCACCCGCGCTGCCCGGCTGGAAAGCGAGCCGGGCGAGGCGCCGGGTCTGCGCCTGGAGTGGCTGCGTTGAGCCGGGAGCCGTGCCGATCGCACGCCACTTCTTCGCCGGCACCGGCCGGCGCTGCGCAGCAAGGGAAGGCCAATGATCGAGCATGACCGCTTGCTGGTGCAGATCCTCATGCTGGGCCTGCTGGCCGCCTGTCTGTGGGTGCTGGCGCCGTTCTGGTCGGCGCTGTTCTGGGCCGCGGTGCTGGCCTTCGCCAGCTGGCCGCTGATGCGCGGCCTGACCCGCCTGCTGCGCGGGCGCACCTCGGCAGCCGCCGGCGTGCTGACCCTCGGCTGGATGCTGCTGGTGGCGGTGCCGCTGGTCTGGCTCGGCTTCAACCTGGCCGACCACGTCCGCAGCGTCGTGGCCCTGCTCAAGGATCTGCAGGTCGAAGGCCTGCCCGAGCCGCCTGCCTGGCTGGCCGGAGTGCCGCTGTTCGGCGCGCAGCTGGTGGGCCTGTGGAACAAGCTCGACGTGCAGGGCGCGGCGCTGCTCGCTGCGCTCAAGCCGTATCTGGGCGAGGTCGGCAACTGGCTGCTGGCGCGCAGCGCGCAGATCGGCGGCGGCGTGCTGGAGCTGGCGCTGAGCCTGGTGCTGGTGTTCTTCTTCTACCGCGACGGGCCGCAGCTGGCCGACTATGCGCGCAGCCTGCTGGAGCGCCTGATGAGCGGGCGCGCCGATCACTACCTGGAACTGGTTGCCGGCACCGTGCAGCGGGTGGTCAACGGCGTGATCGGCACCGCCGCTGCGCAGGCGGTGCTGGCGCTGATCGGCTTCCTGATCGCCGGGGTGCCGGGCGCCCTGGTGCTGGGCATCCTCACCTTCGCCCTCAGCCTGATCCCCATGGGCCCGCCGCTGGTGTGGATTCCGGCCAGCGCCTGGCTGATCTGGCAGGAGCAGTACGGGATGGGCTTGTTCCTCGCCATCTGGGGCCTGGTGGTGATCAGCGGCGTGGACAACGTGCTCAAGCCCTACCTGATCAGCCGCGGCGGCAACCTGCCGCTGGTGGTGGTGCTGCTCGGCGTGTTCGGCGGCATCCTCGCCTTCGGCTTCATGGGCCTGTTCCTCGGTCCGACCCTGCTGGCGGTGGCCTACAGCCTGATCGGCGACTGGATCGCCAACCAGCCCCACAAGCGCCATGCACCGCGTCCCGGAGACTCCGGCTGAGCCGGCGCCATTCTCCTTCACTCAATGGAAGAGTCGACATGCACAAGACAGGAATCGCCCTGGGTCTGATCCTCGCCGCGGGCGCCGCGGTCACGCTGCCGCCCTGGTATAGCGGCACGCAGCTGGAGGGCACGCTGCAGGCCGCGCTCGAGCGCGGCAACCAGCAGCTGCGCGAGGCGCTGCCCGGGCAGGGCGCCAGCCTCGAACTGGTGGCCCTCGAGCGCGGGATCTTCTCCAGTACCGCTCGCTACCGGATCGCCTTCGGCGAGGCCGAGAGCGCCGATGGCGACCCCGCCGAGCTGCTGTTCAGCGACCGGATCGAGCATGGCCCACTGCCGCTGTCGCGCCTGGCGTCCTTCGAGCTCGCGCCGGTCCTGGCGGTCAGTCGCTTCAGCCTCGAGCGCAGCGCGGCGGTCACGCCCTGGTTCGCCGGCGCGGGCGGGGCGGTGCCGCTGAGCGGCTACCTGGTGCTGGGCTATGACGACAGCGTGACGGGGCAGGTCAGCCTGCACCCCCTGGAGCTGGCTTCCGACCAGGGCCGGTTGCGCTTCTCCGGCATCGACCTGGCCCTGAAGCTGGGCGCGCAGGCGCAAACCGTGCAACTGTCCGGCGGCATGGACAGCCTGACCTTCGATTTCCCCCGCGACGGGGAGGTGGCGCAGGTCCGCCTCTCCGGCCTGAGCCTGAACAGCGAGCACCGCCTCGGCGCTTCCGGCTTCTATGTCGGCGGCAGCCGCCTGGCCCTGGCCCGCGTCGAGCTGCTCGACGCGGACCGCCCGGGGCTGCTGGTGGAGAACTTCGTGCAGACCGACCGGATCGAGGAGCAGGGCAGCCGCCTGAGCGCCGCGCTCGACTACGAGGTCGGCAGCCTCGGCTACGGCGGCAAGCCGCTGAGTTCGGCCAGCCTCGGGCTGACACTGGGCAATCTGGACGTGGCCGCCCTGCAGCGGCTGGAGAGCTGGTACAAGGAGCTGCTCGCGCGCATGAATGAGCCGCAGGCGCAGCCCGTCGCATTGACCGACAGCGACGAAAGGCGCCTGCGCGATGGTCTGGAAGCGCTGCTCGCCGGCAAGCCGAGCGTGTCGCTCGATCGGCTGGCGCTGAGGACCGCCAGCGGCGAGAGCCGCTTCGACCTGCGGGTCGAGCTGGACAGGCCGCAGTCCTACGAGTTGCCGCCCGCGGAGCTGGCCCGGCAACTGATCGGCAGGCTGGAAGCGCACCTGGTGTTGGGCAAGCCGACGATCCGCGACCTGATGAACTTCCAGGCGTCCCTCGACCCGGACGCCGATCAGGGCGCGGCGGCCCTGCAGGCCGAGGAGGTGGCCGAGCTGGCCGCGATGATCGCCACCAGCACGCAGGTCGGCCGGGTGGAGGGGGAGGACATCGTCAGCCGCCTGAGCTATGCCGGCGGACAGGTCGACTTCAACGGCCAGGCCATGCCAGCCGAGGAGTTCGTCGCCATGGTCGCCGGCATGGCGCCAGGATCGCCCCTGGAGCTGATGCCGGGAGTCGTCGACGGGGAAGGCGAACTGGCCGGTCTGGAGGAAGAAGCGGACGAGGGCTACGACCTGGAGTCCGTGTCGGAAGGCGGTGCGCCCGGCGGCGAGTGAGCGGCCGGGCGGATGGTGGCAGCGGGCGCGGCTGCCTCAGTCGTGGTGCTGCTCGTACTTGTCCAGCGCGTCGCCGGCGATCTGCCGGCCGAGGGCGATCAGCTCCGGCGCCTTGTAGAACTCGAAGAAGCGGCACACCCGCTTGGGCACGTTGACCAGGATGTCCGGCGGATAGCCGGCGATCTTGTACTGCGCCAGCGAGTTCTGCATCACGTCGATGCTTTGGTTGATCATCTCCAGCAGGCTGTCCGGCGCCTCGTTCTCCACCACGTGCAGGTGAGTGGCCTTGGCCGCGGCGACGCCGTGGGTGGAGCCGCCCGCCAACTGCGCCTCGTGCCCCTCGAGCAGCACCGGCAGTTCCGGCCCGCCGCGCCGGCGGAACGGCAGGCGCGCGCCGAGGGCGCCGATCGACGTCATCATCTGGTCGAGACGGTTCTTCATCGCCTGCGGCCGCTCGATCACCGGCAGCTCGTACTGCAGCTGGTTGCTGGCGTTGACGTTGACCGCGACTATCAGGTCGCAGCGACTGGACACCACCGGCACGATCGGGATCGGGTTGAGCAGGCCGCCGTCGACCAGCACCCGCGAGCCCTGCACCACCGGGGTGAACAGGCTGGGAATCGCCGCCGAGGCGCGCATCGCCTGGTGCAGGCAGCCTTCCTGGAACCACACTTCCTGCTGGTTGGTCAGGTCGGTGGCCACCGCGGTGTAGGGGATCGGCAGGTCCTCGATGTTGATCTCGCCGAGAAAGGCGCGGATGCGCCCGAATACCCGCTCGCCGCGGATCGCGCCCATCGAGAAGCTGACGTCGAGCAGGCGCAGCAGGTCCAGGTAGTCGAGGGTTTCCACCCAGCGGCGGTACACCGGCAGCTTGCCGGCGGCGTAGATGCCGCCGATCACCGCCCCCATCGAACTGCCAGCGATGCAGGCGATCTTGTAGCCGCGCGCCTCCAGCTCCTCGATCACCCCGATGTGCGCGTAGCCGCGCGCGCCGCCGGAGCCGAGCACCAGTGCGACAGTCTTGCCCATGATCCTATCCCCCTGTCCTTGCAGGCCGGGCAGCAGCATCTGCCCATACCCATGATTCCAGTATGGCCCCGAACGCCCCCGCAGGTCTTGCCCCGTGGCGTTTGCTAGAATCGCCGCCATCGCGAATTCCCCGGAGTGACTCATGAGCGAACCGATCCGCCTCACCCAGTACAGCCACGGCGCCGGCTGCGGCTGCAAGATCTCCCCCAAGGTGCTGGAAGTGATCCTCGCCGGCAGCGGCGCGCAGAACCTCGATCCGAAGCTGTGGGTCGGCAACGCCTCGCGCGACGACGCCGCGGTGTACGCCATCGACGAGGAGCGCGGCGTGGTGTCCACCACCGACTTCTTCATGCCGATCGTCGACGACCCGTTCGACTTCGGCCGCATCGCCGCCACCAACGCCATCAGCGACATCTACGCCATGGGCGGCGACCCGCTGATGGCCATCGCCATCCTCGGCTGGCCGGTCAACGTGCTGGCCCCGGAAGTGGCCCGCGAGGTGATCCGCGGCGGTCGCGCGGTGTGCGACGAGGCGGGCATCCCGCTGGCCGGCGGTCACTCCATCGACGCCCCCGAGCCGATCTTCGGCCTGGCGGTGACCGGCATCGTCGACAAGCGCTTCATGAAGCGCAACGACACCGCCACCGCGGGCTGCCGGCTGTACCTGTCCAAGCCGCTGGGCATCGGCATCCTCACCACCGCCGAGAAGAAGGGCAAGCTGCGCGCCGAGGACGTGGGCCTCGCCCGCGACTGGATGTGCACCCTCAACAGGCCGGGCGCGCGCTTCGGCAAGCTGGAGCAGGTGAAGGCGATGACCGACGTCACCGGCTTCGGCCTGCTCGGCCACCTGGTGGAGATGGCCGACGGCAGCGGCCTGACCGCGCGCATCGACTACGCCGCGGTGCCGCGCATCGCCGGTGTCGAGCACTACCTCGATGAGGGCTGCGTGCCCGGCGGCACCCTGCGCAACTTCGACAGCTACGGCGAGCGCATCGCCCCGCTGCCGGAAGCGCAGAAGCTGCTGCTGTGCGACCCGCAGACCAGCGGCGGTCTGCTGATCGCCGTGGCGCCGGAAGGCGAGGCCGAGTTCCTCGCCGTGGCCGCCGAGCTGGGCCTCGCGCTGGCGCCGATCGGCGAGCTGGTCGCCCGACAGAGCCACGCGGTAGAGGTGCTCTGATGCGTCCCAACAGTGCCCATTACCGCGACATCTTCCTCAACGACCTGCCGCTGATGGACGTGCGCGCCCCGGTGGAATACACCAAGGGCGCCTTCCCCCACACGGTCAACCTGCCGCTGATGAACGACGTCGAGCGGCAGAAGGTCGGCACCTGCTACAAGCAGCACGGCCAGGCGGCCGCCATCGAGCTGGGCCACCAGCTGGTGCGCGGCCCGCTCAAGGCCGAGCGCATCGAGGCCTGGGCCGCCTTCGCCCGCGCCAACCCCGACGGCTACCTGTACTGCTTCCGTGGCGGCCTGCGCTCGCAGATCACCCAGCAGTGGCTCAAGGAAGAGGCCGGCATCGACTACCCGCGGGTGATCGGCGGCTACAAGGCGCTGCGCAACTTCCTGATCGACACCACCGAGGCCGCGGTGGCCGAGTGTGACTTCGTCATCGTCGGCGGCATGACCGGCACCGGCAAGACCGAGGTGCTGGCCCAGCTCGGCAACGCCGTCGACCTGGAGCAGCACGCCAACCACCGCGGCTCCAGCTTCGGCAAGCACGCCACCGGGCAGCCGGGACAGATCGACTTCGAGAACCTGCTGGCCATCGACCTGCTGAAGAAGCGTGCGGCCGGCATGCATTCCTTCGTCCTCGAGGACGAGAGCCGGCTGATCGGCAGCTGCTCTCTGCCGCTGCCGCTGCACCAGGGCATGCAGGAGTATCCGCTGGTGTGGCTGGAGGACAGCGTGGCAGGGCGCGTCGAGCGCATCCTCGGCGACTACGTGATCGACCTGTCCGCCGAGTTCATTGCCCTGCACGGTGAGGAGCAGGGCATGCTCGCCTTCGCCGAGCGCCTGCAGCAGAGCCTGAAGAACATCGTCAGGCGCCTGGGCGGCGAGCGTTACCAGCGCCTGGCGGCGATCATGGACGCGGCGCTGGCCGAGCAGCAGCGCAGCGGCGCGGTCGACCTGCACCGCGGCTGGATCGAGGGGCTGCTCGGCGAGTACTACGACCCGATGTACGCCTACCAGCGCGAGAGCAAGGCGGCGCGCATCGAGTTCAGCGGCGACCAGCAGGCGGTGGTCGAGTACCTGCGCCAGCGCGCCCGGCGCTGAGCTTCCCGCCGTGCAACAGGAGGGGGACGCAGCCGGCCGGCTACGCCCCCTTTCGCGTTCCTGGGGATCGCTCAGGCTGGCACGCCGAGGATCGCGCTGGATGCCTCGATCACCGCGCCTGGCTGCACGGAGGCGACGCTTCCCTCGAAGACGTTGCCTGCGCCGATTTCCATGACGCACTCCTGCCGCGAGTCATGTAGGGTCTGCAACATTCGCTATGTCGCTTGTGACATAGCGAATATCGGTAAGCCGGTGGCAGGCCCATGGGCAACAGCGTAAGGGCGCGGCTTTTGGCCGTTCAACCATAGGAAAGACGGTTTGGCATGCAGGTTGCCTTGTATGAATCCGTGAATACAGATAACCAGGTAGCAACCGCCATGACCACGACCGCCACCCGTTTCCTGGCGCGCATGTCGCTGGATACCGACGTCGGTACCGCGCTGTCCGATACCCGCATCCGCCTGCTCGAGGCCATCGAGCGCGAGGGCTCGATCAACCGCGCGGCCAAGGCCGTGCCGCTGTCCTACAAGGCGGCCTGGGACGCCATCGACACCCTCAACAACCTGGCCCCGGAGCCGGTGGTGGTGCGCGTGGCCGGCGGGCGTCAGGGCGGCGGCACGCAGCTCACCGAGTACGGACGGCGCATCGTGGCCATGTACCGCGCCCTGGAGATCGAGTACCAGGGCGCCCTCGATCGCCTGTCGGCGCGCCTCGGTGATGTCGGCGGCGGCGACATCCGGTCCTTCCAGCGCCTGATGCACTCGATGAGCATGAAGACCAGCGCGCGCAACCAGTTCGCCGGCACCGTCAGCGGCCTGCGCGTCGGCGGGGTGGACTACGAGGTGCGCATCCGCCTGGACGCGCAGACCGAGATCGCCGCCATCATCACCCCGGCCAGCGCCGACAATCTCGGCCTGGCCATCGGCAAGGAGGTGTTCGCCCTGGTCAAGTCTTCCTCGGTGATGCTGGCCACCGAGCGCGGCATCCGGCTCACCGCGCGCAACCAACTGTGGGGCGAAGTCGCCGCCGTCCACCAGGGGCCGGTGAACAGCGAGGTGACCCTGGCCCTGCCGTCCGGGCGCAGCGTAACCTGCGTGGTCACCGCCGAGAGCTGCGCGGCGCTGGGCATCGCCCCCGGGGTGGAGGCCTGCGCCTTCTTCCAGTCCTCCAGCGTGATCCTCGCCGCCTGGGAATGAGCCATTTCCCGACCCACCACAAAGGGAGTGTCACTATGAGCTTTTACCTTTCCCGCCTGCTGGCGGTTCTGGCGATTCCCATGCTTGCAGTCGCTGTCAGTTTCGCAGGGCCGGGTACGGTACATGCTTCTGAGTCGTTGACGATCGCAGCAGCGGCCGACCTCAAGTTCGCCATGGACGAAATCGTCGAGGGGTTCCGCAAGGAGCAACCCGACGACAAGATCGAGGTCATTTATGGCTCTTCGGGCAAGTTCCACACGCAGATCCAGCAGGGGGCGCCATTCGATCTTTACTTCTCGGCCGATATCGCCTTTGCCCGGAGCCTGGAGGAGGCCGGCCTGTCGGCCGGCAAAACCCGGCCTTATGCTCTGGGGCGGATCGTGCTGTGGAGCAACAGCCGCGACGCCAGCAAGATGACCCTGGAAAGCCTGCTCGATCCAGCGATCGGCAAGATCGCCATCGCCAATCCCAAGCATGCACCCTACGGCAAGCGTGCGGAGGAAGCGCTGCGCAGCGTGGGGCTGTGGGACAAGCTGCAGGACAAGTTGGTGCTGGGAGAGAACATCGCGCAGACCGCTCAGTTCGTGCAGAGCGGCAATGCCCAGGTCGGCATCATCGCCTTGGCCCTCGCCCTGAATCCCGTGCTCGCCGAAGCGGGAGGCCATGCCCTGATCGACGAGCATCTGCACAAGCCACTGGAGCAGGGTTTCATCGTTACCAAGCGGGCAGAAAACAATGAGCTGGCCGCGAAGTTCGCCGACTTCATCTCCAGCCAGCAGGCGCGGGCCATCATGACGCAGCATGGCTTCGTGCTGCCCGGCGAATCCATCCACTGAGAGAGCGCAAGCGGAACATGGGGCTACCCGAACTCACCACCGCCGACTGGGCGGCGATCTGGCTGACGCTCAAGCTCGCAGCCACCACCACAGCGATCCTGCTGCTGATCGGCACACCGATCGCCTGGTGGCTGGCGCGCACCCGTTCGGGCCTCAAGGGGCCGATCGGCGCGGTGGTGGCCCTGCCGCTGGTGCTGCCGCCGACCGTGCTGGGCTTCTACCTGCTGGTGGCGATGGGGCCCAACGGCTTCATCGGCCAGCTGACCCAGAGCCTGGGGCTGGGCACCCTGCCGTTCACCTTCGCCGGCCTGGTGGTGGCCTCGGTGTTCTACTCGCTGCCGTTCGTGGTGCAGCCGCTGCAGAATGCCTTCGAGGCGCTCGGCGAGCGCCCGCTGGAGGTGGCGGCGACCCTGCGCGCCGGCCCGTGGGACACCTTCTTCAGCGTGGTGCTTCCGCTGGCCAAGCCGGGCTTCGTCACCGCCAGCATCCTCGGTTTCGCCCACACGGTGGGCGAGTTCGGCGTGGTGCTGATGATCGGTGGCAACATTCCGGAGAAGACCCGGGTGGTCTCGGTGCAGATCTACGACCACGTCGAGGCCATGGAGTACGCTCAGGCCCACTGGCTGGCCGGCGGTATGCTGGTCTTCTCCTTCCTCGTGCTGCTGGCGCTCTACAGCAGCCGCCTCAAGCAGGGCTGGCGCGGCTGAGCGCGCCCAGGATGCCGATGAACACATTGAGCGAACCGTATGTATCCCCCCTCGCCGGGCAGGCCGGGGACGGCATCCACGCCCGTTTCCGCCTGGACTATGCCGGCTTCGTGCTGGATGTCGACCTGCAGCTGCCCGGCCGTGGCGTCACCGCGCTGTTCGGCCACTCCGGCTCGGGCAAGACCACCTGCCTGCGCTGCGTCGCCGGCCTGGAGCGGGCGAGCGTGGCGCATCTCGAGGTCAACGGCGAGCTGTGGCAGGACAGCGAGCGCGGCCTGTTCGTGCCCACCCACCGCCGCGCCCTGGGCTACGTGTTCCAGGAGGCCAGCCTGTTCCCGCACCTGTCGGTGCGGCGCAACCTGGAGTACGGGCTGAAGCGCATCGACAAGGCGACGCAGAGGGTCTCCTGGGAGCGGGTCATCGAGCTGCTCGGCATCGGCCACCTGCTCGAGCGCATGCCCGGGCGGCTGTCCGGCGGCGAGCGGCAGCGGGTCGGCATCGCCCGCGCGCTGCTCACCAGTCCGCGCCTGTTGCTGATGGACGAGCCGCTGGCGGCGCTGGACCTCAAGCGCAAGCACGAGATCCTGCCCTACCTGGAGCGCCTGCACGACGAGCTGGACATCCCCGTGCTCTACGTCAGCCACTCGCCGGACGAGGTGGCGCGCCTCGCCGACCACGTGGTGCTGCTCGACCAAGGCCGGGTGGTTGCCCAGGGGCCGCTGCAGCAGACCCTGGCGCGCCTCGACCTGCCCACCGCCCTCGGCGAGGATGCCGGGGTGGTGATCGAGGCGCGGGTGGCCGACCACGATCCGGCCTACCACCTGACCCGCCTGGTCTTCCCCGGCGGCGCGGTGCTGGTCGCCCGGCGCCCCGAGGCGGTCGGCCACAAGCTGCGCTTTCGCGTGCATGCCCGCGACGTCAGCCTGGCGCTCAGTCGCTGCGAGGACAGCAGCATCACCAACGTGCTGGCCGCCACGGTGTGCGAGCTGGCCGAGGCCGACACCCCGGCCCACGTGCTGGTGCGCCTGGACGCTGGCGGCACGCCGCTGCTGGCGCGCATCACCCGCCGCTCCAGCGACCATCTCGGCCTGGCGCCGGGGTTGCAGCTGTGGGCGCAGATCAAGGCGGTGGCGCTGCTCGGCGAGGGGGGATGAAGGGGGCGTGTCCGCATGCGCGGCATTCATGCCCTAGACTTGGCGTATTTCCCCGTGCTGGAGACGTGCCAATGAAGAGCTGGATAGTGCTGCCGGTACTCGCCCTGACCCTGGTCGGTTGCGCCGGCAAGACGCAGAATCGCGATGGTTGCGCCTACTCGGTGGATGCCGCCTGGAAGGAGCTGGACATCGCCAAGGCCGAAGGCTTCGCCGGTACGGTCAGCTATTCCAAGGCCCTGTCGCTGATCACCGCGGCCAAGACCCAGCAGCAGTTCGAGGCCTACGACAGCTGCGTGAAGAAGGCCGAGCGGGCGCGCTACTACATCCGCGAGTCGCGCGCCGGGCGCTGACCGTTCAGTTGTCGGCTGTCACCTTGCGCCCGGCCATGTGGCGCAGGTAGGCCAGCAACTGGTCGAGCTGCGTCTCGCTCAGCGCCGCCTCGCCGAAGCCGGGCATGCGTGCCTGCGGCCAGTGGCGCAGGGCCTGCGGGTCGCGGATGTAGCGGCGCAGCAGGTCGGCGCGCAGGTATTCGGTGGGGTTGTAGGGCACGTTGAGGTCGGGGCCGAAGGCGGCGTCGCCCTGTTTGTTCAGGCGGTGGCAGGCCAGGCAGTGCTTCTGGAACTGGGCGAAGCCGAGGCTGACCGGATCGTCCGCCGCCAGTGCAGGATCGGGGCGCAGCGCCGGGAAGCGCTCGGCCACGGCGGGGAGCACGCGCAGGCGCACCATGCGGAACGGCCACTGCTCGGGGCCGATCTGCTCGGCCTCCGGATTGGTCCACACCAGGTAGAAGGGGCCGGCGCTGCGGCCGGCCTTGCCCAGCGCCGGCCAGGGTGCGGCCGGGTCCTCCACCGCCAGCCAGGCGCGCGCGCCGGCGGCGTCGAGCAGCGCGGCGGCGGGCAGTTCGGCGGCGAAGCCGTCGTCGGCCACCGCCTGCAGATGGTCGCCGGGTCGCACGCCCGGCAGCAGTTCGGCCAGCGGCAGCGCGCGGTAGCGCATGGCGCGCTTGTAGCTGACGTCGGCGGGGATCTCGATCTCGCGGCTGGCCGGATGGGCCAGCAGCTCGGCGCTGGCGTAGCGGCGTGGGCCGTCGGCCAGCTCTACCAGCAGTTCGGCGGCGCCGGCCAGGGGGGCGAACAGGACCAGCAGCAGCGGCAGGAGGCGCATGGCAGAGCTTCCGACAGGGGGACGATGACGCGCAGCCTAGCAAACTTGGCAGGGCGCGTCCCCGGCGCGTAGCATCGGCTTCTTTTGCGCAAGGACAGGACATGCTGGCCGAGTTGTTCGCCGTGATGGCGCCGGTGCTGATCGTCGCCGGGATCGGATATGGCTGGGTGCGTTCGGGACAGGGCTACCCCACCGACTTCGTCGCCCGCCTGGTACTCAACGTCGGCACGCCCTGCCTGGTGCTGTCGACCCTCAGCCGCACCGAGGTGGACGTCCAGGCCTTCGGCCAGATGGCTTTGGCGTGCGTGGCGGTGTCGCTGGTCATGGGCCTGATCGGCCTGGCCCTCAGCCGCGCCATGGCCCAGGACTGGAAGGTGCTGGTGCCGGCCTACCTGTTCCCCAATACCGGCAACATGGGCCTGCCGATCAGCCTGTACGCCTTCGGCGAGCAGGGCCTGGCGCTGGCGGTGGCGTTCTTCCTGATGCTCTCGGTCGGCCACTTCACCCTCGGCATGATCCTCTCCGGTGCCGAGCGCTCGTGGCGCAGGCTGCTGGTCAACCCGATCATCCTCAGCCTGTGTGCGGCGCTGGCGGTGATGCTGCTGGACCTCGAACTGCCGCGCTGGCTGGCCAACACGGTCAACCTGCTGGGCGGCCTGGCGATCCCGATGATGCTGATCACCCTCGGCGTGTCGCTGGCGAGCATCCGCGTGCAGCACATCGGTCGCGGCATGCTGCTGGGCGCGCTGCGGATTCTCTGCGGGGCGGCGGTGGGCTGGGGGATGGGCGTGGCGCTGGGCCTCTCGCCGCTGGCGCACGGGGTGCTGGTGCTGCAGTCGGCGATGCCGGTGGCAGTGTTCAACTACCTGTTCGCCGTGCGCGCCAACCGCTCGCCGGAGGCGGTGGCGAGCCTGGTGATGTGTTCGACAGTGCTGTCGTTCGTGCTGCTGCCGCTGCTGCTGGCCTGGTGGATGCCGATCGCGCGCTGAAGCGACGCTCGGCGCCGTTTCAGCCGATCATTCGACTCAGGTTGGGCAGCACCAGCAGGAGGGTGATGGCGAACACGGCCAGGGCAGCCTGACGCCATTTGGTATTGAACTTGATCATTTCGGGGCCTGTTGTTTTTGTTGGCCTGTCGTTATCCACGCGGTCTGGCGTTGTCGCTCGAGTCCTGGTGCACCGCGCAAAGTTTGTCAGTGCCACTCTAGATGCAGAATGCACGCCAGATTAGATGTTTTCGATGCAAAAAGTTTCCCGAGCTGCCAGCTGGGTTATCGGCTGGTCCGCAGATGCCTGCCGAGGCCTGATGCAGAGCCGTTGCGCTGCCGCAGCGGGGTGAGCTGCGGCGCTTTGACCGTTGGTCGGGATTTTGGCGGTGCGGCACGCTTGTCCGTTTTCCGCCGCGCGATGTGCGGGCGAATGTTACCACAGGTAGCGGTGACGACGGCGTGACGGCGGCGCCCCCAGTCCGTGCGGAGGCGCGGCCAACCGCCGCACTTGCGGGGCGGTCCGCTCCATGCAGGAGTTCGCGCGTGTTGCAGGCGTGGGGCGGCCAGGCTCAGCGCATGCCGACCGCCGCGAGCAGGTCGCTCGGCCCGGTCTGCTCGGCATTCTGACGGGCTGCTGCCACCTCGCCGATCACCAGGATCGCCGGGCTCTGCAGGCGGAAGGCGGCGGCGTCCTCCCGCATGGCGCCGAGGCTGCTGCGGCACTCGCGCTGCCGCGGCAGCGAGGCGTTCTCGATCATCGCCACCGGCATGGCGGCGGGCATGCCGCCGGCCAGCAGACCGTCGCGGATGTCGGCCAGCTTGGCCACGCCCATGTAGACGACGAGCGTGGTGCCGCCCTGGGCCAGTGCCGGCCAGTTGAGGCTGCTGTCGTCCTGGGTGTGGGCGGTGACCAGGGTCACGCCACGCGCCACGCCGCGCAGGGTCAGCGGGATGCCGCACTGGGTGGCGCCGGCCAGGCCCGCGGTGATGCCGTTGACGATCTCGCTGGCCACGCCGCGCTCGGCCAGCCAGTCGGCTTCCTCGCTGGCGCGGCCGAAGATGCATGGGTCGCCACCCTTCAGGCGCGCCACGCACTTGCCCTGGCGGGCGTAGCGCAGCATCAGGCGGTGGATGAACTCCTGCGGGGTGGAGCGGCAGCCGCCGCGCTTGCCGACACCGATCACCCGCGCCTGCGGGCAGTGTGCGAGCACCGCCGGGTTGACCAGGTCGTCGATCAGTACCACCTCGGCTTCGCCGAGGGCGCGCACGGCCTTGAGGGTCAGCAGTTCCGGGTCGCCGGGGCCGGCACCGATCAGCCAGACTTTTGCGCTCATCTCTATCACCTCTCTCGTGTCGCTGGTCGGCGCTGCTGGCACCGGCCGGGCATTCGCTCTTCGTAGGGTGCGCAGTGCGCACCCCGTCGGGTTTGTGGTGCGCGTGGCGCACCCTACGTTTCAGGCCGGGGCCTT
The DNA here is from genome assembly GCF_034057115.1 of Pseudomonas sp. AN-1. NCBI lineage: Bacteria > Pseudomonadati > Pseudomonadota > Gammaproteobacteria > Pseudomonadales > Pseudomonadaceae > Pseudomonas > Pseudomonas sp. AN-1. The sequence continues at coordinate 419,316 of NZ_CP139195.1, forward strand.
CGCCAGCAGCCGCTTGATTTCCGGTACGCAGGAGCCGCAGCTGGTGCCGCACTTGAGCTCCTGCTTGAGGCCGTCGAGGTCGAGGCCGCGCTCGATGCCTTCGCGGATCGCCGCCTCGCTGACGTTCATGCAGCTGCACAGCGTCTTGCCCTTGCAGGCTCCGGCGTTGCCCGGTGGGGTGCTCAGCGGGGCGAGCAGCCAGCGGCGCAGCTCGGCGTCGGCCTTGCCTTCCTCCCACAGCGCCTTCAGCCAGTCGCGCGCGGCGGTCTCGCCGGCCAGGCGGATGGCGGTGATGCGCCCGTCCTCGATGCGCACGCGCTTGCCGACGGTGCGTCGCGGGTCGTCGTAGGCCAGCACCGGGCCCTGGTCGAGGTCGAGCAGGGCGTCGATGCGCGCCAGCAGGGCGGCGTCGGGAGCCACCGCGCTGGCGGCCTTGACCAGCAGCGCCGGGCGCTCGCGGCCGGTGAGGGTCAGGCTGGCGTAGGCGAAGTCGTCCAGCAGCGGGCGCAGCGCGGCGAAGCGCTGCTGCACGTCGCCTTCGACCAGGGCGAACAGCTGCCAGGGCAGCTCGACCTTCTCCGCCTCGACGCCGGCGTGCTTGAGTTCCGGCTGTTTCGACAGTGGGTCGTAGGCCGGCAGGGTCAGCACGTTGGTGCCCAGGCCCTTGAGGAAGCGGTCGCCCCAGTGCATCGGCAGGAAGGCCTGGCCGGGGCGCACGCCCTCGTCGGCCTGCACCGGCAGGATCAGGCTGCCGCGACGGCTGCGCAGCCTGACCAGGTCGCCGCTGGCCAGACGCCGGCGGCGCAGCTCCTCCGGGTGCAGGCTGAGCACGGCCTCCTCGACATGGCCGAACAGCCGGGCGACGGTGCCGGTGCGGCTCATGCCGTGCCACTGGTCGCGCAGGCGGCCGGTGTTGAGGGTCAGCGGATAGCGCGCCTCGCGCTGCTCCTGCGGTGCGCGGTACGGCTCGGCGACGAACTGGGCGCGGCCGCTGGCGGTGGGGAACCGGCCGTCGGCGTACAGGCGCGGCGTGCCGCTCAGCGCGCCGGCCGGGAACGGCCACTGCTGCGGGCCGAGGTCGTCGAGCAGCGCGTGGCTGAGGCCGGACAGGTCGAGGTCGCGGCCGGCGGTGAGCTGCTTGTACTCCTCGAACAGCGCGACCGGACTGGCGAAGTCGAACAGGCTCGGCTGGCCGGGGCGCAGCTGCTGTTCCAGGCGGCGGGCGAAGTCGCAGGTGATCGCCCAGTCGGCGCGCGCCTCGCCCGGCGCCGGCACCGCGCGGCGCACGTGGCTGACGCGGCGCTCGGAGTTGGTCACCGAGCCTTCCTTCTCGCCCCAGCCGGCGGCGGGCAGCAAGAGGTCGGCGTAGCGGCAGGTCTCGGTGGTGGCGTAGGCCTCCTGGACCACCACGAACGGGCAGCTGGACAGCGCCTCGTGGATCTTCTGCTGGTCGGGCATCGACTGCGCCGGGTTGGTGCAGGCGATCCACAGCGCCTTGACCTTGCCGACCCTGACCGCCTCGAACAGCTCGACGGCGCTCAGGCCGGGCGCCTCCGGCAGGGCGTCGACGCCCCAGTAGCCGGCGACCTCGGCGCGGTGTCCGGCGTTGCCGGCCTCGCGATGGCCGGGCAGCAGGTTGGCCAGGCTGCCGGTCTCGCGCCCGCCCATGGCGTTGGGCTGGCCGGTCAGCGAGAAGGGGCCGGCGCCCGGCTTGCCGATCTGCCCGGTGGCCAGGTGCAGGTTGATCAGCGCGCTGTTCTTGGCGCTGCCGCTGCTCGACTGGTTGAGGCCCATGCACCACAGCGAGAGGAACGACGGCGCCTGGCCGATCAGTTCGGCGCACAGTTGCAGGTTTTCCACGGAAATGCCGCAGATGTCGGCCACCGCCGCCGGGCTGTAGTCGCGCACCAGCTTCTTCAGGGCGTCGAAGCCCTCGGTGTGGGCGTCGATGAAGGCGCGGTCGATCCAGCCTTCCCACAGCAGGATGTGCAGGATGCCGTGGCACAGCGCCACGTCGGTGCCCGGCAGGATCGCCAGGTGCAGGTCGGCCAGCTCGCAGGTGTCGGTGCGCCGCGGATCGACCACGATGATCTTCATCTCCGGGCGCGCGACCTTGGCCGCTTCCAGGCGGCGGAACAGCACCGGGTGGGCGTAGGCCATGTTGCTGCCGGCGATCAGCAGGCAGTCGCTCTGCTCGATGTCCTCGTAGGAGCAGGGCGGGGCGTCGGCGCCGAGGCTGCGCTTGTAGCCGACCACCGCCGAGGACATGCACAGCCGCGAGTTGCTGTCGATGTTGTTGGTGCCAACCAGTGCCCTGGCCAGCTTGTTGAAGGCGTAGTAGTCCTCGGTCAGCAGCTGGCCGGAGATGTAGAAGGCCACGCTGTCCGGGCCGTGCGCGCGGATGGTCTCGGCGAACACGTGGGCGGCGTGGTCGAGGGCGCTGTCCCAGTCGGTGCGGGTGCGGGCGAGATCCTTGCCCAGGCGCAGCTCGGGGTACAGGGCGCGGGCGGCCAGGTCGCCGGTCAGGTGCAGGGTCGAGCCCTTGCTGCACAGGCGGCCGTAGTTGGCCGGGTGCGCCGGGTCGCCGGCCACGCCGTGGATCGTCTCGCCGTCGTGCTCGATCAGCACGCCGCAGCCGACGCCGCAGTAGCAGCAGGTGGAGGCGGTGGTCCGGGTCGGCCGGGTCATGGCTGTCGCTCCGTGTCGTTCTGGGTCGTAGGGTGGACAACGCTTCGCGTGTCCACCGATTCGGCGATGTTGCGGGTCAGGCGCAGTCCTGCAGGGTCTTCAGGGCCAGCAGCACGCGGCCGCCCTCGACCTTGACCGGGTACTTGTGGCTGCAGCCGACGTCCGGCTCCAGCGCCTGGCCGCTTTCCAGGTCGATCTGCCAGTTGTGCAGCGGGCAGGCGACGCGCTTGCCGTAGATCAGCCCTTGGGACAGCGGGCCGCCCTTGTGCGGGCAGCGGTCGTCAATGGCGAACACTTCATCTGCGGAAGTTCTAAACAGCGCGATGTCGCCCTTGGGCCCGGCGACGATGCGCGCGCCGAGCACGTTGATCTCTTCCAGGGCGCAGATATCCAGCCAGTTCATGTCGTTTCTCCTCAATCTCGTTCGGTCGCTCGCGGCGGCGGGTGGCAGGTGCCGGTCCTGCCGGTGGGCGTTTTCCTGGACGCCGACCGGCAGGACCCGCCCCTGGCAGGGCGGGGTCAGGCGGGTTCCACCACCTTGACCGGGATGCGCTCGAACTCCTTCTTCAGCGCCGGGGTCTCGATCTGCTGCTTCCACGGGTCCTGCTCGAAGGACAGGGCGAACAGCAGGCGCTGGTGCAGTTCCTTGCGGCGGGCTTCGTCCTCCAGGACGATCTTCTTGATGTGCTCGAGGCCGACGCGGTGCATGTAGTGCACGGTGCGCTCCAGGTAGAAGGCCTCCTCGCGGTACAGCTGCAGGAAGGCCAGGCTGTATTCCATGACCTCCTCGGCGCTCCTGACCTTGACGAAGAACTCGCCGGCCTCGGTCTTGATGCCACCGTTGCCGCCGACGTACAGCTCCCAGCCGGAATCCACGCCGATGATGCCGACGTCCTTGATGCCCGATTCGGCGCAGTTGCGCGGGCAGCCGGAGACCGCCAGCTTGACCTTGTGCGGCGACCACATGCCGAACAGGGCGTGCTCCAGGTCGATGCCCATCTGCGTCGAGTTCTGCGTGCCGAAGCGGCAGAACTCGGAGCCCACGCAGGTCTTCACGGTGCGGATGGACTTGCCGTAGGCGTGGCCGGAAGGCATGTCGAGGTCCTTCCACACCCCCGGCAGGTCTTCCTTCTTCACCCCGAGCAGGTCGATGCGCTGGCCGCCGGTGACCTTGACCATCGGGATCTGGTACTTGTCGGCGACGTCGGCGATGCGGCGCAGCTCGGACGGGTTGGTCACGCCGCCCCACATGCGCGGCACCACCGAGTAGGTGCCGTCCTTCTGGATGTTGGCGTGCGAGCGCTCGTTGATCAGGCGCGACTGCGGATCGTCCTTGGCCTCGCCCGGCCAGGTGGAGATCAGGTAGTAGTTGAGCGCCGGGCGGCAGGTGGCGCAGCCGTTGGGGGTGCGCCACTCCATGAAGGCCATGGTGTCGGCCAGCGAGGTCAGGTGCTGCTCGCGGATGACCTTGCGCACCTGGCCATGGTTGTAGTCGGTGCAGCCGCACACCGGTTTCTCGCTCTTGGGCTTGACGTCGGCGGCGCCGCCGACGGTGTTGATCAGGATCTGCTCGACCAGGCCGGTGCACGAGCCGCAGGAGCTGGCCGCCTTGGTGTGCTTCTTCACCTCGTCGAGGCTGAACAGGCCGTGCTCCTGGATGGCCTTGACGATGCTGCCCTTGCACACGCCGTTGCAGCCGCACACTTCCATGTCGTCAGGCATCGCCGCGGCCTTGTCCTGGCCCTGGTGGCCGGCATCGCCGAGGGCGTTCTCGCCGAACATCAGGTGGTCGCGGATCTCGGCGACGTTGTGGTTCTCGCGGATTTGCCGGAAGTACCAGCTGCCGTCGGCGGTGTCGCCGTACAGGCAGGCGCCGACCAGCACGTCGTCCTTGATCACCAGCTTCTTGTACACGCCGCCGATGGGGTCGGAGAGGGTGATGGTCTCGGTGCCGTCCGCGCCCATGAAGTCGCCGGCGGAGAACAGGTCGATGCCGGTGACCTTGAGCTTGGTCGAGGTCACCGAGCCTTCGTAGCGGGCGAAGCCGAGCTGGGCCAGGTGGTTGGCGCAGACCTTGGCCTGCTCGAACAGCGGGGCGACCAGGCCGTAGGCGATGCCGCGGTGGTTGGCGCACTCGCCGACCGAGTAGATGCGCGGGTCGAAGGTCTGCAGGGTGTCGTCGACCAGGATGCCGCGGTTGCACGGCAGGCCGGCGCGCTCGGCCAGCTCGGTGTTGGGGCGGATGCCGGCGGCCATCACCACCAGGTCGGCGGGGATCACGTCGCCGTTGGCGAACTGGGCGGCGCACACGCGGCCGTCGCCGTCGTCGAGCAGGGCGGCGGTCTGGGTGCTCAGGCGGAACTGGATGCCGCGCGCCTCCAGGGCGCTCTGCAGCAGCTGGCCGGCAGTCCTGTCGAGCTGGCGCTCGAGCAGCCAGTCGCCGAGGTGCACCACGGTGACGTCCATGCCGCGCATCTTCAGACCGTTGGCGGCTTCCAGGCCGAGCAGGCCGCCGCCGATCACCACGGCGTGCCTGTGGGTCTTCGCGGTTTCCATCATGGTCACGGTGTCGGCGATGTCGCGGTAGCCGATCACGCCCTGCAGGTCCTTGCCGGGAATCGGCAGGATGAACGGGTTGGAGCCGGTGGCGATGAGCAGGCGGTCGTAGTGCAGTTCGCTGCCGTCCTCGGCGATCACCTTGTGAGCGTGGCGGTCGATGTCGACCACCTTGCAACCCAGGCGCAGGTCGATGCCGTTGTCCCTGTACCAGTCGAGGTCGTTGAGAATGATCTCCTCGAAGGTCTGTTCGCCGGCCAGTACCGGGGAGAGCAGGATGCGGTTGTAGTTGGGGTGCGGCTCGGCGCCGAACACGGTGATGTCGTACATGTCCGGCGCGAGCTTGAGCAGCTCCTCCAGGGTCCGCACCCCGGCCATGCCATTGCCGACCATCACCAGCTTGAGCTTGTTCATGGTTTCTCTCCCATCGCGGAAACCGACCTGCGAAAACAAAAAAGGCGTCCTGCCGTTGCCAGCAGGACGCCTTTGTCCGGATCCCGAATCGCTCGGGGAGCGCGCCCCTCGCCGTTGAGGGTTACGCTCGATGAATTGTCGAATTCTCTAAAGCAGATAACGTGCCAGATTCTCTGATGCGGCTATTGGTGGAGTTTGCGCCGGGGAGTGCCTAATCGAGCGCATGGATCGGCACCGCTTTGATGCGGCTTGCGTCGTTATGGTGCGTGCCTCCTCCCGTCAGCCGGCCGGCTCGCCGAGCAGCGCCGCAATGGTCCGCTCGCCCAGCGCCGGGCCGACGCTCATGCCGAGGCCCGTATGCATCAGCATGGCGGTGACGCCCTCGGCGGCTTTCGTGACCGAGAACGGCGCCGGTCCGCGCCCGCCGTACACCCCCTGCCAGCGCTCGACCACCCGCAGCGGGGTGGCCAGGGTGTGCTCGGCCAGTTGCAGCAGCAGCCGGTCGACTTCCTCGGCGTTGAACGGCGAGGCGTCCTGGCCGTAGTCGTGGGAGTCGCCGATGATCAGCTCGCCACTCGGCGTCGGGCTGACCAGCAGGTGGATGCCGAAGCGCTCCAGCGCCGGGCACTCGCGGCGGATCTGCTGGCGCACCGCCTCGGCTTCCGGCAGGTCGGCGAAGGCGCCGTAGTGCACGCCGGACAGGCCGGTGAGCACCGCATGCTGCAGGTCCAGCGCCTGCTGCGGGGCGACGCGCAGCATCTGCAGGCGGCAGACCTGCGGCTCCAGCGCGCGCAGCTGCTCGGCGAGCAGGGTCAGGTAGTCGTGACCGGAGCAGACGACGATCTGCCCCGCCTGGAAGCGCCCGGCGGTGGTGTGCAGCAGGCCCGGCTCGACGTCGCGCACCAGGGTGGCGAAATGGAACTCCACGTCGAACTCGCGGGCCAGCCAGGCGGCCAGCGCCGGCAGTGCCTCGCGCGAGTACAGCTGCTGGTCGTCGAAGCCGTGCAGGGCGGCGCGGTGGTGGCGGAAGCGGCCGGCGTAGATGCTGCCCAGCGCCTCGCGGCCGAGCAGCTCGACGCGGTAGCCGTGCTCGCGGGCGCGGCCGGCGCAGAAGGCTTCCAGCAGCCGTTCCTCGGCTTCGCTGCGGGCGAACAGCAGCGAGCCCTCGCGCTTGACCGCGAAGCCCGCGGCCGCGGCCCAGCCGGCCCAGATCGGCCGGCTGGCGCGGGCCAGGTCGAGCATCGGGCCGGGCGCCTGGCCGGTGATCAGGCCCATGCCGAAGTTGCGCACCGAGGCGCCGAGGGCGCGCTCGCTGCGCTCGAACACGCGCACCTTGAGGCCGCGACGGGCGGCGGCATAGGCGTGAGCCAGGCCGAGGATGCCGGCGCCGACGATGGCGATGTCGCAGTGGTTGCTCATGCCGGGCTCCTCACTGCTTCTCGGACTTGCCGTCGTAGCGCTGGCGCCACTCGGCGAGGATGCGCTCGCGCTCCTTCGAGGCCCAGGCGAAGTCGTTGGCGATCAGGCGCTGCTCGTAGTCGGCCGGCAGCTCGCTGATGCGCTGGGCGATGCCCGGCTGGGCCAGCACGGCGAAGTTCTTGCTGTACAGCTGCATGGCCTCCGGACTGGCGGCGAAGTCGGCGAGCTTGCGCGCCGCCTCCCCGGCATCGCTGCCCTTGAGGATGGCGGTGGCCTCCACCTCCCAGCCGAGACCCTCCTTGGGCAGCACGATGTCCAGCGGCGCGCCCTGGCGCTGCAGCTGGATGGCGGGGTACTCGAAGGAGATGCCGATCGGGAACTCGCCGGCGGCGGCCAGCTTGCACGGCTTGGAGCCGGAGTGGGTGTACTGGCCGATGTTGGCGTGCAGCTTGTCCATGAACGCCCAGCCCTGCTGCTCGCCGAAGGTCTGCAGCCAGGCGCTGACGTCCAGGTAGCCGGTGCCGGAGGAGGCCGGGTTGGGCATGACGATCTTGCCCTGGTACACCGGGTCGGTGAGGTCCTCCCAGCGTACCGGCTTGGGCAGGCCCTGCTTTTCGGCCTCGACGTGGTTGAAGCACACGGTGGCGGCCCACACGTCCATGCCGACCCAGCTCGGCGGATTGGCGGCGTCGCGGTACTTGGTATCGATGTTGGCGAGGTTCTGCGGCGCGTAGGCCTCCAGCATGCCCTGCTGGTCGAGGATCGCCAGGCTGGAGGCGGCCAGGCCCCAGACCGCGTCGGCCTGCGGGCGATCCTTCTCGGCCAGCAGCTTGGCGGTGATGATGCCGGTGGAGTCGCGAACCCAGCGGATCTCGATGTCCGGGTGCTTTTTCTCGAAGGCTTCCTTGTAGGCCTTGAGCTGCTCCACCTCGAGGGCGGTGTAGACGGTCAGTTCGGTGGCGGCCTGGGCCTGCAGGCTGAGGCCGGCGGCTACGGCGATGGCGAGGGCGAGACGTTTGAGCATGGTGGTTCTCCGGGAGTGAGTCAGGGATTCGGGTCCTGGCGCCAGGCCTGGCTGCGGCGCAGCAGGCCGCGCGAGGCGGCGGCCAGCAGCAGGGACACGGCGGCGGAAGTGAGCAGGATCAGGGTGGACATGGCGGCAGCGCCGCCGACGTTGCCGGCGTCGTCCATGTTCAGCACGGCGATGGCGGCGAGCATGCTGTCCGGGCTGTAGAGGAAGATCACCGCCGACACCGTGGTCATCGCCGAGACGAACAGGTAGCGGACGATGTCCAGCAGCGCCGGCAGGCATAGCGGCAGGGTGACGCGCAGGTAGTGGCGGAACAGCGGCACGCGCAGTGACAGGGCGGCGGCCTCGAACTCGCCGTCGAGCTGGCGCAGCGCGGTGCTGGCGGTGATCTGCGCGGTGCTCAAAAAATGCGCCACGGTGCACAGGGTGAGCAGCAGCAGGCTGCCGTACAGGCCGCCGAGCGGGTTGCCCGGCAGGTTGAAGAAGAACACGTAGCCGAGGCCGAGCACGAGACCGGGCACCGCCATGGGCACGAAGCACAGCAGGCGCAGGACCTGGGTGAGGGCGTCCTGGCGGGTCTTCTCCAGCAGCCAGGCGCCGGTGAAGATCAGGAAACCGCCGATCAGCGCGCTGGCGGAGGCCATCAGCAGGCTGTTGAAGTACGGCTGCCAGCCGCCGGGCAGGTCGGCGAAGGCGTAGTGGCGCAGCGACAGCGACAGGTTGTACGGCCAGAAGGCGACCAGCGACGAGTACACCGCCATGCCGAACACCAGCAGGAGCAGGCTGCACAGGGCGATCACCACGGCGAGGAAGGCGGCGTCGCGGCGCGGTGCAGGCTGCGGGCGGAACACCTGGGCGCGACCGCTCATCGCCTCGCGCTGGCGGCGGCGCAGCCAGGCGTCGACCGCGAAGCTGAGCAGCGCCGGCACCAGGAGCACCAGGCCGATCAGCGCGCCGCGGCCGAACTGCTGCTGGCCGACCACCGCCTTGTAGGCCTCCAGCGCCAGCACCTGGTAGTCGCCGCCGATCACTACCGGCACGCCGAAGTCGGTGATGGTCAGGGTGAACACCAGACAGAAGGCGGCGAATACGCCCTGGCGGCTGCCCGGCCAGGTGATGCTGCGGAACGCCTTCCAGGGACTCGCGCCCATGCTCGCCGCGGCGTCGAACAGCCGCGCGTCGGCCAGCGCCAGCGCCGAGAGCAGGATCATCAGCGCGTGGGGGAAGGTGTAGATCGCCTCGCCGAGGACGATGCCCCAGAAGCCGTAGATGTTGTCGTCCAGCAGCTCGCGCAGCAGCCCCTGGTTGCCGAACAGGTAGATCAGCGCGATGCCCGGCAGCATCGACGGCGCCAACAGCGGCAGCAGGGAGATGCCGCGCCACAGGCCCTTGGCCGGGATCAGCGTGCGCTGCAGGGCGTAGGCGAACAGGTAGGCCAGCGGCACCACGATCAGCGCCACGGTCAGCGCGACCTTGAGGCTGTTGCCGAGCAGCCAGCGGAAGTTGGCGCTGGCCAGCAGCTCGGCCGCAGCGGCGAGGCCGCCGCCCTGGCCCGGCTCGCCGGCAAAACCGCGCCAGAGCATGGCGGTCAGCGGCAGCAGCACGGCGAGGACGAGGAGGGCGAGCATCAGCCACTTGCCGCCGTCGACGAACAGGCGGTCGGCGCGGGCGCAGCGCAGGCCGGCGCGGGCGCCGGCGGGGAGGGAGAGGGTGCTGTGCATGTCAGGCGAACACCTGCAGGCGGTGCGGCGGCAGGGCGACCCACAGCTCGCCGGCCGGGTGCGGCAGCGCCTCGGGGGCGACCTCGGCCTGCAGGGCGTGGCCAGGCAGCTCGGCCAGCTCGAAGCTCAGCCGGCAGCGGTTGCCGAGGAAGGTGATCTCGCGCATCTGCGCGCGGCACAGGTTCGGCTCGTGCACCGGCGGGTTGATGACGATGGCCTCGGGGCGGCAGAACAGCCGGCCGCGCTCGGCGCCGGCCGCCACCGGCAGGCGCAGGTCGAGGTTGCCGACCCGGGCGAAGCCCTCGCCGCTGCGCTCGAACGGCAGCCAGTTGCCCTGGCCGACGAACTCGGCGACGAACGGGCTGGCCGGCTGGGCGTAGATCTCCCTTGGGGTGGCGTACTGCTCGACGCGGCCGTGGTTCATCACCGCGATGCGGTCGGCCATCAGCATGGCCTCGTCCTGGTTGTGGGTGACCATCAGGGTGGTGATGCCGAGCTGGCGCTGCAGGGCGCGCAGCTCGGTGCACAGGTGCTCGCGCACGCGGGCGTCGAGCGCCGACATCGGCTCGTCAAGCAGCAGCAGCGAGGGCGCCGGGGCCAGCGCGCGGGCCAGGGCGACGCGCTGCTGCTGGCCGCCGGAGAGCTGGCCGGGATACTTCTTCTCGCTGCCGGTCAGGCCGACCAGCTCGAGCATCTGCGCGACCCGCGCGCGGATCGCCTCGCGCTCGCTGCCGGTCAGGCCATAGGCGATGTTCTGCTCGACGGTCAGGTTGGGGAACAGCGCGTAGGACTGGAACAGGATGCCGTAGTCGCGGGCCTGCGGCGGCAGCGCGGAGATGTTGCGGGCACCGATGTGCAGGGTGCCGCCGTCCTGGCGCTCGAGGCCGGCCACGCAGCGCAGCAGGGTAGTCTTGCCGCAGCCGGAGGGGCCGAGCAGGCAGACCAGCTCGCCGGCGGCGATGTCCAGGGACACGCCGTCGAGGGCGGTGAAGCTGCCGAAGCGCTTGCGCAGATCGTGCACGCGCAGGTGCGGGGTGGACGTGGGGAGCATGATGCGTTCCTCGTGGAGCGGTATGACGCGACGAGGGTCATGCTAGGCGGACTGTGCGAAAGCCCTGTGGCAGTTGGGCAAAACCTGCCGATGGATGCATCGGGATTTTTGTGAAGCCGGGTTTTCAGTCCGGCTGTGCGGCGGCCTCGCGGGCCACGGCGAGGAAGGCCGCCGGCAGGCGGGCCAGGCGGCGTTCCTTCAGGCAGTACAGGTATTCGACGATCTGCGGCGCGCCCTCCAGCGCCAGCACGCGCAGCTCCGGGCTGTGCGGCACCTCGTGACGGGCGATGATGCTGACGCCGATGTTGCGCAGCACCGCCTCGCGGATCGACTCGCGGCTGCCGATCTCCAGCAGTGCCTGCGGGCGCACGCCGGCATCCATGAGCATCCGCTCGGTCAGTTCGCGGGTGGTGGAGCCGGCCTCGCGCATCAGCAGGCAGTGGCGGGCCAGGGCGGCCAGCGGCACGCTGCTCAGCGCCGCCAGCGGATGCTCGCGGTGCACCGCCAGCACCAGTGGGTCGCGGCCCAGTTCCAGGCGCACCAGGCGCGGATCGTCGAGGCGCTGCGAGGAGGCGGCGAGGTCGACGCGGAACTCGTCGAGCGCCTCCAGCACCTCCTGGGAGTTGCCGATCTGCACCGCCACCTCGACGCTGGGCAGGCGCTCGCGGAAGCGCTTGAGCAGGTCGAGCACGTAGTAGGGCGCGGTGGCGCCGAGGCGCAGGCTGCCCTGCTGCTGGCCGCTGTTGCGCAGGAAGAACTCGATGTCGGCTTCCTGCTGCAGCAGCGCGCGCACCCTGGGCAGCAGCTCGGCGCCGGCATCGCTGAGGGTCAGCCGGCGGCCGCCGCGGTAGAACAGCTCGATGCCGTAGCGCGCCTCCAGCTGGCGGATCTGGGTGGTCACCGTCGGCTGACTGAGGCCGAGCTTCTTCGCCGCCTGGGTGATGCTGCCCAGTTGCGCCACCTGGTAGAAAGCCTTCAGTTCGCTGCTCAACGCCGTCGCTTCCGGGGATTGGGGGTTCATTTTAATGCCAGCCGTACTCCACTGGCAGCGGGAGAGCGGTCTGACCGGGCAACTGAGCGGCCCGGGGCTGCCGAAGTCGCGGCCGGAGCGCGGGGCATGGAAAAAAAGCGCGGCCGAAGCCGCGCTGTGAAGAGGTGCTGCCGGAAACTGAGGGAAACCGGCAGCCACCCCGGACGGCTCCGACCTGCCGACCCTTGCGTCGGGGCGCGTGGAGAACGGCAGGGTCAGAAGAAGCCCAGCGGCTTGATGTCGTAGCTGACCAGCAGGTTCTTGGTCTGCTGGTAGTGGTCGAGCATCATCTTGTGGGTCTCGCGGCCCACGCCGGACTTCTTGTAGCCACCGAAGGCGGCGTGCGCCGGGTACAGGTGGTAGCAGTTGGTCCACACGCGGCCGGCCTTGATGCCGCGGCCCATGCGGTAGGCGCGGTTGATGTCGCGGGTCCACACGCCGGCGCCCAGGCCGAACTCGGTGTCGTTGGCGATCGCCAGCGCCTCGGCCTCGTCCTTGAAGGTGGTCACGCCGACCACCGGGCCGAAGATCTCCTCCTGGAACACGCGCATGTCGTTGGTGCCCTTGATCAGGGTCGGCTGCACGTAGTAGCCGCTGGCCAGGCTGCCTTCGAGCTTCTCGGCGGCGCCGCCGGTGAGGATCTCGGCACCTTCCTCGCGGGCGATGTCCATGTAGGAGAGGATCTTCTCGAACTGCTGGTTGGACGCCTGGGCGCCGACCATGGTCTCGGTGTCCAGCGGGTTGCCGCGCTTGATCTGCTTGACCTTCTTCATGACCTCGGCCATGAACTCGTCATAGATCGACTCCTGGATCAGCGCGCGCGACGGGCAGGTGCACACCTCGCCCTGGTTGAAGAAGGCCAGCACCAGGCCCTCGGCGGCCTTCTCGATGAACGCAGGCTCCGCCTGCATGATGTCTTCGAAGAAGATGTTCGGCGACTTGCCGCCCAGCTCGACGGTGCTGGGGATGATGTTCTCGGCGGCGCACTTGAGGATATGCGACCCCACCGGAGTCGATCCGGTGAAGGCGATCTTGGCGATGCGCTTGCTGGTGGCCAGCGCCTCGCCGGCTTCGCGGCCGAAGCCCTGCACCACGTTGAGCACGCCCTTGGGCAGCAGGTCGCCGATGATCTCCAGCAGCACGGTGATCGACAGCGGAGTCTGCTCGGCCGGCTTCAGCACGATGCAGTTGCCGGCGGCCAGCGCCGGGGCCAGCTTCCAGGCGGCCATCAGCAGCGGGAAGTTCCACGGAATGATCTGGCCGACCACGCCCAGCGGCTCGTGGAAGTGGTAGGCGGCGGTGGTGTCGTTGATCTCGGCGGCGCTGCCTTCCTGGGCGCGGATGCAGCCGGCGAAGTAGCGGAAGTGGTCGGCGGCCAGCGGCACGTCGGCATTCAGGGTCTCGCGCACGGCCTTGCCGTTGTCCCAGGTCTCGGCGACGGCGAGCACTTCCAGGTTCTGCTCGATGCGGTCGGCGATTCTGAGCAGGATGTTGGCGCGGTCCTGTACCGCGGTGCGGCCCCAGGCGTCGGCGGCGGCGTGGGCGGCGTCCAGCGCCAGCTCGATGTCTTCGGCGGTGGAGCGCGGGAATTCGGCGATGTCTTCGCCGGTGATCGGCGTGGTGTTGGTGAAGTAGCGGCCGTTGACCGGCGCGACGAACTCACCGTTGATGTAGTTGCCGTAGCGCGGCTTGAAGGAAACGATGGCACCGGCGGTGCCCGGTTGTGCATAGATCATCTGGCGGCCTCTGTTGTCGGTCTTGTGGCGAAGGCCGGGGCCGCCGCAGCGGCCCCGGAGCGGCATCAGCAGCCTTGCGGCGTCTCGCCGCGCTGCAGGCGGGCGTTGATGTCGTCGATCACCGCCGGCAGCTCGGCGATGGTGTCGATCAGGTAGTGCGGGCGCGCGCCCTCGAACAGCTGGGCGATGCGCGCCCGCTCGGCGGCGCGGCGCTCCTCCGGCAGCGCCTGGTACTCGGCGTAGGTCAGGCCGAGGGCGTTGCCGGACATGGTCAGCGCCACCGTCCACATGCCGGCGCTGCGCCCCTCGAGGATGCCCGGCCAGGTGTCGTCGACCTTGACGCAGGCGGCGACGTCGCTGATGCCGAGGGCGATCACGTTGGCCAGCGCCTGGGCCGGGTGCGGACGGCCGTTGGGCACCTCGTCGGTGGCCACCACGTGGTCGGCGAGGTAGCCGTTGCTGGCGGCCAGCTTGACCACCTTGTCCATCACCACCGCCGGGTAGCCCGAGCAGGAGCCGATCTTCAGGCCCTTGCCGCGCAGCGCGGCGATGGCTTCCAGGGCACCGGGGATCAGCGCCGAGTGCTCGGCGATCTTCTCGATCTGCAGCGGCATGAAGCGCTCGTAGATGGCGGTGACGTCGGCGTCGCTGGGCAGGCGGCCGAAGCGCGCCCGGTAGCGTTCGGCGATCTCCGGCACGTCGCACAGGGTGCGGATGTGGTCCCACTTGCCCATGCCCATCGGCCCGCGGGCCTCGGCCAGGCTGACTTCCACGCCGAACTCGGCGAACGCCTCGACGAAGATCTGGGTCGGCGCGAAGGAGCCGAAGTCGACCACGGTGCCGGCCCAGTCGAGGATGGCGGCTTGCAGCTGGGTGGGTGCTTGATAGTTCATTTTCGTTACTCCGGATGACGGCGGATGAAGGGGGTGTGTTCAGGCCAGGGCCTTGCGCGGGCTGCCGGCCACGGCCGGTTCGGCGCTGCCCTGCGGCCGGCTGTTCCAGTGCGGGATGAGCAGTACGGTGGCCACCAGCGCGGTGACGGTGAAGCAGAGGAACACGGTTTCGGTGTCGAAGTAGCCGGGCAGCAGGCCACCGAGGATGGCGCCGGTGGAGCCGCAGCCGTTGACGAAGCCCGAGGCGGTGCCGGCGGCGCCCTTGCTGTAGTCGATGGCCGCCGAGCTGCTGATCATTGAGTCCGGCCCGTACAGGGTCAGGCCCATCAGGAACAGCAGGCCGACCACCAGCAGCACGCTGCCGCTCTGCATGGCCGGGACGAACAGGGCGAGCACCACTGCCAGGGCCAGCAGGCTGAGCACGCAGGCCGGGAAGCGGCGTGCGCCGAACAGCCGGTCGGAGAGCAGGCCGATCAGCACCGGGCCGACCAGGCCGGCGACCTCGAACGCCGACGGCACCAGCGCGGCGGCCACCTTGCCCAGCTCCGGCATGCGCTCGTAGACCATCACCGGCCCCCAGAACAGGATCGCGTAGCGCGCCGGCTTGAGCAGGAAGTAGGCCAGGCCGAGCACCAGCACGGTGCGGTTGCGTAGGATGGTGCGCAGCGACTCCCAGAAGCCCGGGTGCTCGCCCACCGCGGCGTGCTCCTCCTCCACCGCCGGCAGGCCGACGTCCTGCGGGCGGTTGCGCTGCAGCCAGAGGAACAGCACGGCGACCACTGCCACCACCGCTGCGCCGGAGACGAAGGCCATGCGCCAGTCGCCGAATGCCTGGTAGGCCCACCAGCCGGTGAAGGGCGCGGCGACCAGACCGCCGAAGGCGTAGCAGCTGCTCCACAGGCCGAGCACGCGGCCACGCTCGCGGGTGGCGAAGAAGCAGCCGATGTTCTTGCACAGCCCCGACCAGCCGGTGGACTGCGCCAGACCCTGCACCACCATGCAGGTGGCGAAGATCGGCAGGGTGGCGAAGGTGCCCATCAGCAGGGCGGCCAGCGCCGAGACCAAGAGGCCGCCGAACACCACCACGCGGGTACCGAAGCGGTCGGCGAACACGCCCCAGACGAACTGGCCGACGGCGTAGGCGCCGAGGTAGAGAGCGTCGAGGTTGGCCATGGCGGCCTTGTCGAGGGCGAAGTCGGGGTCCTCGCCGATGCCGAGCTTGGCCACCGAGAAGGCCTTGCGAGTGAAGTAGAAGGCGGCGTAGGCCAGCCAGGTGATGGCGAAGATCTGCCAGCGCCAGCGCTGGAGATCGCTGCTGAACAATCGGAAGGACGAACCGCTCGCGTGCTGCGTCATGAATCTGGCCTCTTTTGCTTGTAGGAATCGGCAGTTCAAAGCTGGAAGTCGTTCTTGTTATCGCGCCGGGCGCCACGTGCGAAGGACCGTCGATCGGTCTCGCGCGTGCCGCCGTGGGGTGGGCTGCCGCGAGCCAGCGGGGCTCGCGGCCTGCGGTTCAGGCGGCCTGCGCTTCAGGCGGCCGGGCCGCGGATGTCCACCTGCATGGCCGCCAGCGATTCGGCGATGGCGCGCAGCAGCTGCTGGACGATGCCCTCGTCGATCTGGCCGATGTGGCCGATGCGGAAGCTCTCGGCGAGGGTCAGCTTGCCGGGGTAGATGATGAACTGGCGCTGTTTCAGCTCGTCGTAGAAGCGCTTGAACTCGAAGTTGGGGTGCTCGGGGCAGAAGAAGGTGGTGATGATCGGCGACAGCCAACGGTCCTCCAGCAGGGTGCGGAAGCCCAGGGCGCGCATGCCGGCCACCAGCACGTCGCGGTTGCGCGAGTAGCGCGCCAGGCGCCCGGCGACGCCACCCTCGGCGCGGTGCTGCTCGAGTGCGGCGCGGAAGGCCATCACGCTGTGGGTCGGCGGGGTGAAGCGCCACTGGCCGCTGCGCTCCATGTACTGCCACTGCTCGAACAGGTCGAGGCTCAGCGAGTGGAAGCGCCCCCTGGACTGCTCGAGCAGATCGCGGCGGGCGATGACGAAGCCGAAGCCGGGGATGCCCTCGATGCACTTGTTGGCCGAGGACACCAGGATGTCGAAGGGGATGGCGTCGACGGTCAGCGGCACCGCGCCGAACGAGCTCATGGCGTCGACCATCAGCAGCTTGCCGTGCGCCTTGACCACCGCAGCGATCTCGCGCAGCGGGTTGAGGATGCCCGAGCTGGTCTCGCAGTGGACCAGGAACACCGTGGTGACGTCGGGGTTGTCGCGCAGCAGCTGGTCGACCTCCTCAGGCTGCGGCGGCAGGTAGTCGCCCTTGTCCAGGCTGACATGGGCGCGGCCGAGGTAGTCGAGGGTCTGCCGGGCGCGCTTGCCGTAGGCGCCGTTCATCAGCACCAGCGCCTTGCCGTCGCGCGGCACCGCGGCGGCCAGCGCCGCCTCGACGGCGAAGGTGCCGCTGCCCTGCACGGGCACGCAGACGTAGCTGTCGTCCGCCACCCCGGCCATCGCCACCAGCTCGCGGCGGATCTCGGCGGTGACCTGGTTGAACTCGCCGTCCCACGAACCCCAGTCGCGCAGCATGGCCTGCTTGGTGGCCAGCGAGGTGGTCAGCGGGCCGGGGGTGAGCAGGTAGGGCTCGCCCAGCGCCGGCGCGGGCAGCGGCTGGGATGTGGCGATGAATTCGGCTTTGCTCATGATCGTCTCCTGTTCGGTAGGACGCAGCGGGTGACTGCCTGGCGACGATCAAACCAATTCGGCACTAATAAATAAAATCGTTTTATGATATTTCAAAAACAACTACAGCTTATTACTGCGAGAAATCCGATGGCGATCTCCCATGCCCAGCTCAAGGCCTTCCACGCGGTGGCGGTGCACGGCGGCTTCACCCGCGCGGCCGAGCGCCTGTTCCTCAGCCAGCCGGCGATTTCCGACCAGGTGCGCAAGCTCGAGGAACTCTACGGGGTGCAGCTGTTCCACCGCACCAAGCGCTCGGTGCAGCTCAGCGAGCTGGGCGAGCGCCTGCTGGCCATCACCCAGCGGCTGTTCGCCGCCGAGGGCGAGGCCGAGGAGCTGCTGTCCAGCTCGCGCGCCCTGCGCAGCGGCCAGCTGACCCTGGCGGTGGACTCGCCGGTGCATGTGCTGCCCTATATCGCCCGCTTCAACGCGCGCTACCCCGGCATCCGCATCAGCCTGGTCACCGGCAATACCGACGAGGCCCTCGGCCGCCTGTTCGACTACCGCGCCGACCTAGCGGTGCTCGGCCGCCCGGTGGAGGACGCGCGCCTGCTGTGCCAGACCCTGAGCAGCGGCCCGCTGGTGGCCTTCGTCGCGCGCAGCCATCCGTGGGCGCAGCGCCACGACATCGTCCTGGCCGACCTCGACGACCTGCCGATGGTGCTGCGCGAGCAGGGTTCGATGACCCGCCAGCTGCTCGAGGAGGAGATGCAGCAGGCCGGCCTGCGCCTGCGCCCGGCCATCGAGGTCGAGGGCCGCGAGGCGGTGCGCGAGCTGGTGCTGGCGGGTATGGGGGTGGGCGTGGTGTCGGCGGCGGAGCTGGGCGAGCACCCGCAGGTGCACGCGCTGCCGATCCGCGACTGCCGGCGGCAGATGACCGAAACCCTGGTGTGCCTGCGCGAACAGCGTACGCGGCGGATCATCGATACCTTCCTGCAGATGGTCGACGAGGCGCTGGCCGGTTCGCCGCGGGCCGCCGCGCAACAGTGACCGGCCCGGCCAAGCGCCGGGACGCAATGGCCGGCCCGGGCCGGGCGGCAGGCTACGGCTTGAGTGCCATCACCAGCAGGATCAGGTTGACCAGCAGCGAAACCAGCGCCAGGCCGCGCCAGAACTTCAGCGGCTCGCGTTCGAGCAGCGGGCGGGCGGGCAGGTCGCGGGCGCGGCGCTCGCCCTGGTCGAGGGCCAGCAGCCATTCCTCGGCGGTCTCGAAGCGCTGGGCGGGATTGCTCGCCAGCGCCCTGAGCAGCAGCTCGTCGAGCCAAGCCGGCAGGTCCGGGCGGTAGCGGCTGGCGGTGGTCGGCGCCTTGTTGGGCGGCTGCTGGAACGGCTCCAGTTCGCCGTAGGGATACTGGCCGGTGAGCAGGCGGTACAGGCAGACGCCGGCGGCGAACAGGTCCTGGCGCGGCTCCGGCGCGGCGCCGGCGAAGGCTTCCGGAGCGATGTAGCTGGGCGTGCCGGGCAGGCTGTGCGCCTCGTCGGCGGACAGGCCGGGGCAGTAGGCGAGGCCGAAGTCGAGCAGCAGCAGCTCGCCGCCGTCGCCGACCAGCAGGTTCTCCGGCTTGATGTCGCGGTGCAGGATGTTGCGCCGGTGCAACTGGCCGAGGGCGCGCAGCAGGCTGCGCGAGATCTGCAGCCAGTCGGCCAGCGGCAGCGGCCCCTGCTGCTCCAGACGGGCGGCCAGGGTCTGCCCGGAGTACTCGCGCATGACGAAGTACAGGTGCTGGCGCTGCGGCAGGCCGTGCACCTCGGGGAAGCCGAGGCCGGCGACCCGGCGCAGGAACCATTCCTCCTGCAGCAGCGCCTGCTGGGCGCCGGGCTCATCGCTGCGGCTTCCCGGCAGGGTCTTGAGCAGCCAGGGACGGCCCTGGCCGTCGCGCACCCGGTACAGCAGCGACTGGCGGCTCTCGGCGAGCAGGCCTTCGACCCGCCAGCCCTCGAAGTCCTGGCCGTCGCGCAGGCGCGGCGGCAGCGGCCACTCGGGCAGGCTGGCGAGGGCGTCGGCCAGGCTGGCTTCCGGCAGTTCGTCGATGCGCACCACCACGGCGCTGGCGTTGTCCTGGCTGCCGGCATGGTGGGCGGTGGCGACCAGGGCATCGGCGATCGCCTGCGGCTCGCGCTCGGTGGCGAGGATGTCGCGGATCACGCCGTCGTCGAGGGTCGCCCAGATGCCGTCGCACAGCAGCAGGAAGGTCTCGCCGGCCTGCAGGTCGCCGTCCAGGTAGTCCATCACCAGGTGCTGGTCGAGGCCGAGGGCGCGCTTGAGCACGTGCTGCATGCCCTCCTGCTCCCAGACGTGCTCGCAGGTCAGGCGCTGCAGCCTGCCGGCGTGCCAGCGGTAGGCGCGGCAGTCGCCGACGTGGGCGAGGGTGAAGCGCCGCCCGCGCAGCACCAGGGCGGTGAGGGTGGTGAGCAGCGGCTGGCCACCGCCGGCGCTGTGCAGCCAGCGGTTGTGGGCGACCAGCAGGCGATCCAGCGACTGCGCTACCGGCCAGGTTTCCGGGGTGGCGTAGTAATCCAGCGCCAGCGCCTGCAGGGTGGCGCGGGCGGCCAGACCGCCGTCGGCGCACTGGCTGACGCCGTCGGCCAGGGCCAGCAGGTGGCCCTTGCTGGCGGCCAGCGCCGGCGCCGGGGTCACCACGCGGATGGCGTCCTGGTTCTCGGCTCGCGGGCCGGTGGCGCTGGCTTCGCCGATGGTCAGGTGCAGGGGCATGGGACGGTCCTGTCAGGTTGGGGGCGCAATGTCGATGGCTCCCACGCTCCGGCGTGGGAGCCGGGAGGCTGGGCGCTCCGCGCCCAGGGAGCGCCGGAGCGCTCCAGGCGGCGTGCCCACGCGGGAGCGTGGGCACGATCATGGCATCCTAGACCCGCGCCGCGGTCACCGCCGCCGAGCCCCAGGTGGTGCGCCAGCGCAGCTTGACGCTGTGCAGGCCGATCCAGGCGACCACGCCGAGGGCGGCGAACAGCCACAGGCCGAGCTGGTAGTCGCCGGTGGACTGCTTGACCGCGCCCAGGCCCGCGGTCAGGGCGAAGCCGCCGATGCCGCCGGCCATGCCGATCAGCCCGGTCATCACGCCGATGGTCTGGCGGAAGCGCTGCGGCACCAGCTGGAACACCGCGCCGTTGCCGGCGCCCAGGCTGAGCATGGCGACCACGAACAGCGCCAGCGCGGCGGTCGAGCTGGGCAGGTTGAAGCCGACCGCGGCGATGCACAGCGAGGCCACGGTGTACATCACCAGCAGGGTGCGGATGCCGCCGATGCGGTCGGCCAGGGCGCCGCCCAGCGGGCGCAGCAGGCTGCCGGCGAACACGCAGGCGGCGGTGTAGTAGCCGGCCTTGACCGGGTCGAAGCCGTACTGGTCGTGGAAGTAGCCGGGCAGTGTGCTGGCCAGGCCGAGGAAGCCGCCGAAGGTGACGCTGTAGAACAGCATGAACCACCAGCTGTCGCGGTCGGTGAGCGCCTTCAGGTAGTCGCCGAGCGCCTTGGGCTTGGGCCGCTCGGGGGCGTTCTTCGCCACGGCGGCGAAGATGATCAGGGTCAGCACCAGCGGGATCAGCGCCAGGCCGAACACGTTGTTCCAGCCGAAGGCGCTGGCCAGCAGCGGGGCGAACAGCGCGGCGAGCACGGTGCCGGAGTTGCCGGCGCCGGCGATGCCCATGGCCTTGCCCTGGTGCTGCGCCGGGTACCACTGCGAGGCCAGCGGCAGGGCGACGGCGAAGGAAGCGCCGGCGAAGCCGAGGAACAGGCCGAGCAGCAGGGCCTGCTGGTAGCTGTGCACGCCGTGCAGCCAGGCCACGGCGAGGGCGGCGATGACGATCGCCTGGCCGACCAGGCCGGCGGTCTTCGGCGAGGTGCGGTCGGCGAACAGGCCCATCAGGAAGCGCAGCACGGCGCCGGCGAGGATCGGCGTGGCGACCATCATCGCCCGTTGCTGGGTGGTCAGGCCGAGGTCGGCGGCGATCTGCACGCCCAGCGGGCCGAGCACGTACCAGACCATGAAGCTCAGGTCGAAATAGAGAAATGCGGCGAACAGGGTTGGCGTGTGGCCGGCTTTCCAGAAACTCGTGTTCATCTGACACCTCGGATCCAAAGTTCGCAAAAGACCGGGGGCTGGCGCGCAAGCGAGCCTGGTCGGCAGGCCGCGCCAGTCCCCCGGATAACGCCGGGCTTGTGGCCGGGCGCTGGTGGCAGAGCCACCGCTGGGGGAAAGGGTCACTGGGCCGCTGCGCGGATCACGCGGCAGCGGCCCGCCCCGGGCATTGGGGCGTGAAACGACAAAGGCGTCGCAGCACGCCAGCCGGGGCTGGGTGATGCGACGCCTTTGTCGTCAGTGCGGCAGCCGCCATTGGCTGCCGTTGCCAGAGCTTCAGCAAGAGCTGTGCCAATGTGCCGAGGGCTTGGAAAATGGCCGTCTGGGGTTCACCAGAGGAGTCGGGCGTGATTCAAAAGAGGGCGTGGCGGCGCATCGTGCGCCGCCACGGGGCGTCCGGCGGGCTGCCGGCTATTTGCTGGCGGCCGGCGGCATGGGGAACATCACCACCGGCCCCTCCGGCGTGTCGCCGGGCGGCAGCGCCATGGGCGCCGGCTCGCCGGCCGGGCCGAGGTGCTTGACCAGCTGGTAGATGGCGCGCAGGTCCTCGTCGGTCATGTGGTGCAGGGTCTGGTTGGGCATTGGCGGGCGGTAGTTGGCGCTTCGCGCCAGCGCCAGCCACTGGCTCTCGCTGAGCTTGGGCAGCACCAGGCGCAGGTTGCTGGGGTAGGTGGTGCCCCAGGGGCCGTACCAGCCGAGGCTGTCGCCCTTGAGCCAGTCGCTCTCGGCCACCTTGCCCGGCGCCATCAGGTAGCCGGAGGTGTGGCAGTCGTTGCAGCCGGAAATCTGCACCAGATAGCGGCCGCGTTCGATCAGGTGCTCGTCGGCCTGGGCCGGGAGCAGGGGAAGGGCCGCCAGCAGGGCGACGGGGAGCAGGGTACGCAAGGGCAGCATGGAGATCTCCTGTCGAGGCTGGCCGCTTCAACAGGTATAGCGCGATGCCATCGACCAGCCGCCCTTGCATGCGCCTGGCCGATCAGCGGTTGCGGCCAGGCGCATGCGGCAGGACGGGTGTCAGGCGGCCGGGCGCTTCTGGCGCTGGTAGAGGAACTCCAGCACCGCGGCGCGGTACTCGTGGTAGCGCGGATCGTGGGCCAGGGCCATGCGCTCGCGCGGGCGGGCCAGGTCGACGTCGAGGATGTCGCCGACGGTGGCCGCCGGGCCGTTGCTCATCATCACGATGCGGTCGGAGAGCAGCACGGCCTCGTCGACGTCGTGGGTGATCATGATCACCGTGTTGCCGAGGTCGGCGTGGATCTCCATCAGCGAGTCCTGCAGGTGGGCGCGGGTCAGGGCGTCGAGGGCGCCGAACGGCTCGTCCATCAGCAGCACCTTGGGCTGCATGGCCAGCGCGCGGCCGATGCCGATGCGCTGCTTCATGCCGCCGGAAATCTCGCTGGGGCGCTTGTCGCGCGCGTGGGTCATGTGCACCAGGTCGAGGTTGTACTCGATCCACTCGCGCATTTCCGCCTTGCCCTTCTTGCCCCTGAACACCTGCTGCACGGCCAGTTCGATGTTCTGGTAGCAGGTCAGCCAGGGCAGCAGGCTGTGGTTCTGGAACACCACCGCGCGCTCCGGGCCGGGGGCGTTGACCTCCTTGCCGTCGAGGATCACCCCGCCGGTGCTGGCCTGGTAGAGGCCGGCGACGATGTTGAGCACGGTGGACTTGCCGCAGCCGGAGTGGCCGATCAGCGAGACGAACTCGCCCTTGGCGATCTTCAGGTTGACGCCCTGCAGGGCGCAGAACAGGCCCTTGTCGGTGGGGAAGCTGATGCCGACGCCGGTCAGTTCGAGGTGTGCGTTGCTCATGACGATCTCCTTAGCGCAGGTCGGCGTTCTTGTCCCAGCTGACGCGGCGTTGCAGGCCGAGCATGAGACGGTCGAGGACGAAGCCGATCAGGCCGATGGTCAGCACGGCGACCATGATGCGGCCGAGGGAGTTGGAGCTGCCGTTCTGGAACTCGTCCCAGATGAATTTGCCGAGGCCCGGGTTCTGCGCCAGCATCTCGGCGGCGATCAGCACCATCCAGCCGGTGGCCAGCGACAGGCGCAGGCCGGTGAAGATCATCGGGATGGCGGCGGGCAGCACGATGCGGCGCACGTGTTCGAGCGGCGACAGGCTGAGCACGCGGCTGACGTTGAGCAGGTCCTTGTCCAGGTTGGCGACGCCGACCGTGGTGTTGATCACCGTCGGCCACAGGCAGCACAGCGCCACGGTGAAGGCCGAGGTGACGAAGGACTTGGCCAGCAGCGGATCGGCGCTGGTGTAGACGGCGCTGACCACCATGGTCACCAATGGCAGCCAGGCCAGCGGCGACACCGGCTTGAACACCTGGATCAGCGGGTTGATGGCGCTGTAGATCGGCTTGCTCAGGCCGCAGACGATGCCCAGCGGGATGGCCAGCAGCGAGGCGAGGGCGAAGCCGGTCATCACCGTGTACAGGCTGGTGAGGATCTGCTTGAAGAAGGTCGGCTTGCCGGTGTACGGGCGCACGGTCACCTTGGCCTCGGGGTCCTTGGCCAGGCGCTCGGCGTTGCGCGCTTCCTGGCGGGCGTAGAAGTCGTCGGCCTTGCGCTGCTCGGCGACATGCTCCTGTACCAGGCTGGTGAACTGGCCGACCACCTGAGTCGGGCCGGGGAACTTGCCCAGGCTGGTGTCGATGCTGCCGGCGACGACCTGCCAGAACAGCAGGAAGGCCAGGATGCCGGCGGCGGGCAGCAGCAGGGCGGGCATCCAGCGCTGGATCAGCGCGGCCTTGTGGGCGGACTTGATGGTGTCCTTGATCGGTTTGGCGACGGCGGGATTGCTCATCGTCTGGTCCTCGGGGCTGAGGGGAGCCGGCGTGGCCGGCTCCCGGGACGGATCGGGCATCACAGCGCGGAGTCGGCCTTAAGGCCGATCTTGAACTGCTCGATGTACGCGTTCGGCTGGCGCCCGTCATAGGTGAGGCCGTCGATGAAGTCGCTGCTCGGCGCGCGGAAGCCTTCCTCGCCGGCCGGCGGGAAGTCGGAGGCCTTGGCCTTGCCCTCGGCGACCAGTTCGGCGGCGGCCGCCTGGTAGGTCTGCGGCTGGTAGACCTTCCGGGCGGTCTCGAAGTACCAGCTGTCCGGCTGGTTCTCGCCGATCTGGCCCCAGCGGCGCATCTGGGTCAGGTACCAGATGGCGTCGGAGTAGTAGGGGTAGGTGGCGTTGTAGCGGAAGAACACGTTGAAGTCCGGGACTTCGCGCTTGTCGCCCTTCTCGTACTCGAAGGTGCCGGTCATCGAGTTGGCGATCACCTTGGCGTCGGCGCCGACGTACTCGGGGCGAGCGAGGATCTGCACCGCCTCGGCGCGGTTGGCGTTGTCGTTCTCGTCCAGCCACATGGCGGCGCGGATCAGCGCCTTGACCAGGCGCTTGTGGGTTTCCGGGTTGGCGTCGGCCCAGGCCTTGGACACGCCGAGGACCTTCTCCGGGTTGTTCTTCCAGATCTCGTAGTCGGTGATCACCGGCACGCCGATGCCCTTGAATACCGCCTGCTGGTTCCACGGCTCGCCCACGCTGTAGCCGCTGATGGTGCCGGCCTCGAGGGTGGCCGGCATCTGCGGCGGCGGGGTCACCGAGAGCAGGGCGTCGGCGCTGAGGGTGCCGGTGATGTCGCCCTTGGCCGGGGCGTAGTAGCCGGGGTTGATGCCGCCGGCGGCCAGCCAGTAGCGCAGCTCGTAGTTGTGGGTGGACACCGGGAACACCATGCCGAGGTTGAACGGCTTGCCCTGGGCCTTGTACTGCTCGATCACCGGCTTGAGCGCGTCGGCCTTGATCGGGTGGACCGGCTTGCCGTCCTGCATCGGCACGTGCTTTTTCATTTCCTCCCACACGGCGTTGGAGACGGTGATGCCGTTGCCGTTGAGGTCCATGGAGAAGGCGGTGACCACCTCGGCCTTGGTGCCGAAGCCGATGGTGGCGCCCAGCGGCTGGCCGGCCAGCATGTGCGCACCGTCCAGTTCGCCGGTGATCACCCGGTCGAGCAGCACCTTCCAGTTGGCCTGCGCCTCGAGGGTGACGTACAGGCCTTCGTCCTCGAAGTAGCCCTTCTCGTAGGCGATGGCCAACGGCGCCATGTCGGTGAGCTTGATGAAGCCGAGCTTGAGCTCTTCCTTCTCTGGATCGGCGGCCAGGGCGACGGAGCTGGCCAGCGGGGCGAGCAGCAGGGCGGCGGCGGCCAGGGCATGCTTGACGAAACGACGGTGACTGCGAATGTGCATGGCGATTTCCCAAAGGTCAGAAACGAAAAAAGACGTCGCAAGCGCGCCGATCCTGCAGGGATCAGCTGGCTTTTGACGTCTTTGTCAGTTCGTCCCGATCACCGCCGTTGGCGATCCGAAGACGGATGTGCAATCACCTTTGCAAGGGGCTTGCCAGTTTTGCTGGCGCACCCGCAGCGGGCCGCTGACGCCCCTGCAGTTCGCCCTGCGAGCGAGGCGAGAGCCCAGTAAATCAATGGCTTGCAGCCGCAGGCGGGCGGTGCGCTGCAGCTGGCCGGTACGCAAGATGGGTGCGGGGTGAGCCAGGGCTGTGCAGCAGGCGAGCCCGCCTGCTTCATCGCAGGGCGCCCCGTGTGGCCTTTTGCGCCGCCCGTGGCGCAGCCTTGGGGCACAATAGGGGCAACACGAACCCGGTATCCCGCTGTCCGGCGGGCCAGTCTGGAGCCCCACGATGCCGCGCATTGCCACCCTGACCCTCAACCCGGCGATGGACCTGTCCACCAGCACCACCCAGGTCGAGCCGACCCGCAAGCTGCGTTGCAGCCTGCCGCGCTACGATCCGGGCGGCGGCGGCATCAACGTGGCGCGGGTGGTCGCCGAGCTCGGCGGCGACGTCGTGGCGGTCTATCCGGCCGGCGGGCCGTTCGGCGACATGCTCGAGCGCATCCTCGCCGCTCTGGCGCTGCCGCAGCTGCGCGTGCCGATCGCCGGCGATACCCGCGAGAGCTTCACCGTCGACGAGACCGCCACCGGCCGGCAGTTCCGCTTCGTGCTGCCGGGCCCGGAACTGTCGGCGGCCGAACAGCAGGCCTGCCTGGACGCCATCGCCGCGCTCGATCCCGCGCCAGAGTTCATCGTCCTCAGCGGCAGCTTCCCGCCCGGCGTGGCGCTGGCTTACTTCGACGCAGTGGCCGCGCTGGCGCGGCGCATCAAGGCGCGGCTGGTGCTCGACTGCTCGGGCGAGGCGCTCGCCTACGCCGCCGGACGCGGCGGCATCCACCTGCTCAAGCCGAGCCTCAGCGAGCTGGCCACCCTGATGGGCGGCAAGGTGGAGGGCGCGGCGGCGCAGGAAGCGGCGCTGCGCGAGCTGATCGGGCGCGGCGTGGCGGAGGTCATAGTGCTGTCGCTGGGTGGCGAGGGGGCGGTGCTGGCCAGCAAGGAGGGCATCGAGCGCTTCGCGCCGCTGGACGTGCCGGTGTGCAGCGCGGTGGGTGCCGGCGACAGCATGGTCGGCGCCATGGTGCTGGCCCTGAGTCGCGGCTGGAGCCTGACGGATGCGGTGCGCTACGGCATCGCCGCCGGCTCGGCGACCATCCTGCGCCCCGGCACAGAGCTGTGCCGGGCGGAGGATGTGCAGCGGTTGCACGGGAAGGGGTGAGACAAGCGAGGAAAACCGCCTGGGCGGTTTTCCTCGCGGCTGGAGGCTCAACCGGCGCTATCGCCCTTGGCCGCCTTCGGAGGCAGCAGGCCTTCGGCGCGGAACATCGCCTTGATGCCGCGGATCGCTTGGCGGGTGCGGTCGAGGTTCTCGATCAGGGCGAAGCGCACGTGGTCGTCGCCGTAGTCGCCGAAGCCGATGCCGGGGGAGACGCAGACCTTGGCCTCGGTCAGCAGCTTCTTGGCGAACTCCAGCGAGCCGAGGTGAGCGTAGGGCTCGGGGATTTTCGCCCAGATGTACATCGACGCCTTGGGCTTCTCGACCATCCAGCCGATCTCGTGCAGGCCCTTGACCAGCACGTTGCGCCGCTCGCGGTACTTCTCGGCGATCTCGTGCACGCACTGCTGGTCGCCTTCCAGGGCGGCGATGGCGGCTACCTGCAGCGGGGTGAAGGTGCCGTAGTCGTGGTAGCTCTTGATCCGCGCCAGGGCGCTCACGAGTTCTTGATTGCCAACCATAAAGCCGATGCGCCAGCCGGCCATGTTGTAGCTCTTCGACAGGGTGAAGAACTCCACGGCGACGTCCTTGGCGCCCGGCACCTGCATGATCGACGGCGCCTTCCAGCCGTCGTAGACGATGTCGGCGTAGGCCAGGTCGTGCACCACGAGGATGTCGTGCTGCTTGGCCAGCGCCACCACGCGCTCGAAGAAGTCCAGCTCCACGCACTGAGCAGTGGGGTTGGAGGGGAAGCCGATGATCATCATCTTCGGCTTGGGGATCGCCTCGCGGATCGCCCGCTCCAGTTCGGCGAAGAAGTCGACGCCGGGCACCAGCGGCACCGAACGCACCTGGGCGCCGGCGATCACCGCGCCGTAGATGTGGATCGGGTAGCTGGGGTTGGGCACCAGCACGGTGTCGCCGTGGTCGAGGGTGGCCAGCATCAGGTGCGCCAGGCCTTCCTTGGAGCCGATGGTGACGATGGCTTCGCTGTCCGGGTCGATGTCGACCTGGTAGCGGTCCTGGTACCAGCGCGAGATGGCGCGGCGCAGGCGCGGGATGCCGCGCGAGGTGGAGTAGCCGTGGGTGTCTTCGCGCTGGGCGACCTGCACGAGCTTGTCGACGATGTGCGGCGGGGTGGCGCCGTCGGGGTTGCCCATGCTGAAGTCGATGATGTCCTCGCCACGGCGGCGGGCGGCCATCTTCAGCTCGGCGGTGATGTTGAAGACGTAGGGGGGGAGACGATCGATGCGCGCAAAGCGGCGCTTGCCGTGTTCGGCCATGATTTCCTCGAGAGACGTAAGCGCCCGGAACCGTCCGAGCGACGTTGGCCAGTGCGCTGGCCTGCGCGAAGGAACATACGCCGGCCGCTCGTTGCCTGCAAGCGCTGCAATGGTCGAAGTGCGACGCCCTGTCGCGAAGCGGGGGGTACGGAGCTGGCCCGGTTAATGCTGCGCTTGTGTCTCCCCACAGACACGGAGCAGTTCATGAAGGCAGTCAGCCTCAGGGTCGGGGCGCAGCGCTCGGCCGGCAGCGAATTCCTCGACACCCGTTTCGGCGGCAAGGCGCTCAGGATCACGGTGACCCGCAATCCGGACCGGCTGGTCGCCGACCGCGCCCTGCCGGAGGGCGGCGACGTGCAGGTGGCGAGGCTGGACAACCCCTACCGGCTGACCCGCGACCTGACCAACATCCTCGGCTCGGCGAAGTCGGGCGACGCGCTGGTGCTGGTCTGCGGCGAGGGCAAGCTGTACCGGGCGACGCTGAAGTATCTCGGTCTGGTCTGAGGCGTCTGTCAGGATCGCGCCACTGCTGCAGGGCGTGTCGGTATTGCGACCAGTCCGGGGCTGCGCCCACGCCGATGCATGGGCGGCATCGCCAGGGGGATGCGCTCAGTTACCGAGCATCTCGTGCATCGAGATGATCTGCTCGGCCACCTGGATCAGCTTCTGCTGCTTGCTCATCGCCTGGCGGCGCATCAGGGTGTAGGCCTCCTCTTCGTTGCACTGGCGCATCTTCATCAGCAGCCCCTTGGCCAGCTCGATGCGCTTGCGCTCGGCCAGCTGCTGCTCGCGGGCGTTGAGCTGGGCGCGCAGGGCCTGGTCGCTCTCGAAGCGGGCCATGGCCACGTCGAGGATCGGCTGCAGGCGCTGGGCGTGGATGCCCTCGACGATGTAGGCGCTGACCCCGGAGCGGATCGCCTGACGCATCACGCCGGGGTCGTGCTCGTCGGTGAACATGACGATGGGGTGCGGCTGGTCGCGGCTGAGCAGGCAGACCTGCTCCATCACGTCGCGGCCGGGCGATTCGCTGTCGATCAGGATCACGTCGGGGCGTACGGCGGCCACCCGCGCCGGCAGGTCGACGGTCAGCCCGGATTCGTCGATCACCTCGAAGCCGGCTTCGTTCAGCGCGCTCTTCAGGCGGCCGACCTTCTTCGCGGTGTCGTTGATCAGGAGGATGCGCAGCATGGACATGTCTCCCGCTATCAGAGGGCCAGCTTCTGGCGTTCGGCCAGCGCGTGCAGTTCGAAGCTGCGCGCGTAGCCGGCCGGATCGCTGCCGTCCCAGACCCTGCCGTCCAGCAGGGTCGAGCGGCGCAGGGTCTCGGGTATCGCGATGCCCAACGCATCGGCGGCCTCGCGGTACAGCGCGAGCTGGTGCACCTGGCCGGCCAGTTCATGGTACTGCGGATCGTCGCGCAGCAAACCCCAGCGGCGCAGCTGGGTGAGGAACCACATGCCGTCGGACAGGTAGGGCATGTTCACCGCGCCGTCGGCGAAGAAGCGCAGCGGGTGGGCGTCCAGCCAGGCGTGGCCGAGGCCGTCCTGGTAGTGGCCGAGAAAGCGCGGCTCGAGGGTGGCCACCGGCGCGTTGACGTACTCGGCAGCGCTGAGCAGCTGGGCGGTGCTGCGGCGGTTTTCCACGCTGGCGTCGATGAAGCGGCAGGCCTCGAGCAGGGCCATGGTCAGGGCGCGGGCGCTGTTGGGGCACTCTTCGACGAAGGCGCGGGTGACGCCGAGCACCTTCTCCGGGTGATCCGGCCAGATCGACTGGCTGGTGGCGACGGTGAAGCCGAGGTTCTCGTCCACCGCGTGGGCGCCCCAGGGGTCGCCGGCGCAGAAGCCGTCGATGCGCCCGGCGCGCAGGTGGGCGACCATCTGCGCCGGCGGCACCACCACGCTGTGCACGTCGGCGAGCGGATGGATGCCTTGGCTGGCCAGCCAGTAGTACAGCCACAGGGCGTGGGTGCCGGTGGGGAAGGTGTGGGCGAGGGTCAGGCGCGCACCGCTCTGGTGCGTGCGTGCGCGCAGCGCCTCGCCGTCGGTCACGCCGGCCGCGCGCAGGGCCTGGCTCAGGGTGATCGACTGGCCGTTCTGGTTCAGGCCCATGAGGATGGCCATGGGCGTGATCGGGCTGCCGAGGCCGAGGTGGATGCCGTAGACCTGGCCGTAGAGCATCTGCGCGGCATCCAGTTCGCCGCCGAGCAGCTTGTCGCGCAGGCCGGCCCAGGAGGCCTGGCGGCGCAGGTTGAGGGTCAGGCCGTAGGGCTGGGCGAAGCCCTGGGTGGCGGCGACGATCAGCGGCGCCGAGTCGGCCAGGGCCATGAAGCCGAGTTCGAGGACGTTCTTTTCCGGGGCATCGGAGCCGGCGACCCAGGCCAGGGCGTCGGGGCGTGGCGTTGCGTGGTGGTCGGTCATCGCGTGTGTTCCATCGCTGCACAAAAAAGCGCCGTACCGGCCATCGCTCTGGGCGACAGTCGGGTACGACGCCATTGTCGGGGAACGGCTCCGCCGTTGGAGCGTTCGGATGGTCACGACGAAGCAAGCGCTGTGCCACATGGCGGGTAGAAAAGAAAAAGCCCCGCACGGGGCGGGGCTTCTTCCTACAGCGATCTAGCGCTTACCGGGCTCAGGCCTGCAGCACCGGGATGTTGGCCTTGGCCGCAGCATCGCGGTACTCGGCCATCTGGTCGAAGGACAGGTAGCGGTAGACGTCGGCAGCCATGCTGTCGATGTTCTTCGCGTATTCCATGTACTCCTCGACGGTCGGCAGCTTGCCGAGGATGGAGGCGACAGCCGCCAGCTCAGCAGAAGCCAGGAACACGTTGGTAGCGTCGCCCAGGCGGTTCGGGAAGTTACGGGTCGAGGTGGAAACCACGGTGGAGCCGGTCTGTACGCGAGCCTGGTTACCCATGCACAGCGAGCAGCCCGGCATTTCCATGCGCGCGCCAGCCTTGCCGTAGATGCCGTAGTAGCCTTCCTCGGTCAGCTGGTGGGCGTCCATCTTGGTCGGCGGAGCCAGCCACAGACGGGTCGGAATGCCACCCTTGACCTTGTCCAGCAGTTTGCCGGCAGCGCGGAAGTGACCGATGTTGGTCATGCAGGAGCCGATGAACACCTCGTCGATCTTCTGACCGGCAACGGTGGACAGCAGGCGAGCGTCGTCCGGGTCGTTCGGAGCGCAGAGAACCGGCTCCTTGATCTCGGCCAGGTCGATCTCGATGACGGCGGCGTATTCGGCGTCGGCATCGGCGGACAGCAGCTGCGGATCGGCCAGCCAGGCTTCCATGGCCTGGGCACGACGCTCCAGGGTACGGGCGTCGCCGTAGCCTTCGCCGATCATCCAGCGCAGCATGGTGATGTTCGACTTCAGGTACTCGGCGATGGCGTCTTCCGGCAGCTTGATGGTGCAACCGGCAGCCGAACGCTCGGCGGAGGCGTCGGACAGTTCGAACGCTTGCTCGACGGTCAGGCCTTCCAGACCTTCGATCTCGAGGATACGGCCGGAGAAGATGTTCTTCTTGCCCTTCTTCTCGACGGTCAGCAGGCCAGCCTGGATCGCGTAGTAGGGGATGGCATGCACCAGGTCACGCAGGGTGATACCCGGCTGCATCTTGCCCTTGAAGCGCACCAGCACGGATTCCGGCATGTCCAGCGGCATGACGCCGGTGGCGGCGGCGAAGGCCACCAGGCCGGAACCGGCCGGGAAGGAGATGCCGATCGGGAAGCGGGTGTGCGAGTCACCACCGGTACCGACGGTGTCCGGCAGCAGCATGCGGTTCAGCCAGCTGTGGATGATGCCGTCGCCCGGACGCAGGGACACGCCGCTGCGGTTCATGATGAAGTCCGGCAGGGTGTGGTGGGTGTTGACGTCGATCGGCTTCGGATAGGCGGCGGTGTGGCAGAAGGACTGCATCACCAGGTCGGCGGAGAAGCCCAGGCAGGCTAGGTCCTTCAGCTCGTCGCGAGTCATCGGGCCGGTGGTGTCCTGGGAGCCGACGGTGGTCATCTTCGGCTCGCAGTAGGTGCCCGGACGCACGCCCTGGCCTTCCGGCAGACCGCAGGCGCGGCCGACCATCTTCTGGGCGAGGGTGAAGCCCTTGCCGCTGTCGGCCGGAGCGACCGGCTTCTTGAACAGGGTGGACGGCGCCAGGCTCAGCTCGGCACGGGCCTTCTCGGTCAGGCCACGGCCGATGATCAGCGGGATGCGGCCGCCGGCGCGGACTTCGTCCAGCAGCACTTCGGTCTTCAGTTCGAAGGTGGTGATGACTTCTTCGGTGCCATGCTTGCAGACCTTGCCGGCGTACGGGTACACGTCGATGACGTCGCCCATGGCCAGGTTGGTGCAGTCGAATTCGATCGGCAGGGCGCCGGCGTCTTCCATGGTGTTGTAGAAGATCGGGGCGATCTTGGTGCCGAAGCAGAAGCCGCCGGCGCGCTTGTTCGGCACGTTCGGGATGTCGTCACCGAAGAACCACAGCACGGAGTTGGTGGCGGACTTGCGCGAGGAGCCGGTGCCGACCACGTCGCCGACGTAGGCGACCGGGTAGCCCTTGGCCTTCAGCTCTTCCATCTGCTTGATCGGGCCGACCGAACCCGGAACGTCCGGGTTGATGCCGTCGCGGGCCATCTTCAGCATGGCCAGGGCGTGCAGCGGGATGTCCGGGCGCGACCAGGCATCCGGAGCCGGGGACAGGTCGTCGGTGTTGGTTTCGCCGGTCACCTTGAACACGGTCAGGGTGATCTTCTCGGCGACGGCCGGGCGGCTGGTGAACCACTCGCCTTCGGCCCAGGAGGCCAGCACTGCCTTGGCGGCTTCGTTGCCCTTCTTGGCGCGCTCGGCGACGTCGTGGAAGGCATCGAACATCAGCAGGGTGTGCTTGAGCTGTTCGGCGGCGGCGTTGGCCAGCTCGGCGTTGTCCAGCAGCTCGACCAGGGTGGCGATGTTGTAGCCGCCCTGCATGGTGCCCAGCAGCTCGACGGCGCGGGTCTTGGAGAGCAGCGGGGAGGTGGCTTCGCCCTTGGCCAGGGCGGTCAGGAAGCCGGCCTTGACGTAGGCGGCTTCGTCCACGCCAGCGGGAACGCGGTTGGTGATCAGGTCAACCAGGAATTCTTCTTCGCCAGCCGGCGGATTCTTCAGCAGCTCGACCAGAGCAGCGGTCTGCTCGGCGTTCAGCGGCTGGGGCACGACGCCCAGGGCGGCACGCTCTTCTACGTGTTTGCGGTAGGCTTCAAGCACAGTATTACCCTCATCAGTGGTCCCATGCGGGAGTCCGGGACTCTCGTCCAGAAGCTGTTTTCAAAGTTTTACGCCGGCGACTGTGACGAGGATGAGGTGGTGAACAACGATCTGTCGCGATGCTGTCCACCAACCGCTTCCAGCCGGGTTTACTGTGCTCGTGACGCTTTGAAAACAGCTTCCTGCGGACATTGGTGCCTGTAACAAGGCAGGCGGATTCTACTGGAAAGACCGCGATAAGTTAAGCAAGACTCCCGGTCGCTGGCGGATGACCCGGCTTAGACAAAGGGCTAACATGCCGCCCAGTTTCCTTCGCCAGTCCGCTTCCGCCATGTCCCAACAGCGCATCAAGACCCCCTGCGTCGGCCTCTGCTCCACGGTCTACGGCGACCTGGTGTGCCGTGGCTGCAAGCGTTTCCACCACGAGGTGGTGAACTGGAACCTGTACGGCGAGGAGGAGAAGCGCGCCGTGTGGCGGCGCCTGGAAGGCCTGCTGGTGCAGGTGGTGCAGGCCAAGCTCGAGGTGATCGATGCGGCCCTGCTGCGCCGCCAGCTGGAGCAGCGGCAGATCCGCTTCGTGGTCCAGCAGTCGCCCTACTGCTGGGCCTACCAGCTGATCGCCCGTGGCGCGCGGCAGATCCAGCAGATCGAGGCCTACGGCATCACGCTGCTGCCCGAGTTCCGCGGCAGCGGCCTGCCCGAGCTGCGCGATGCCATCGACCGCGAGTTCTTCCTGCTCTCCGAGGCCCACTACCAGCGCTACATCGCGCCGCGCTTCCTGGTCGACGGCGAGGATATCCGCGTCTGATCGCGCCACCGTTGTAGGAGCGAATTCATTCGCGACAGGGTCGCAGATGAATCTGCTCCCACAGGGGGATCAGGGTTGTTCTTCGAGCAGCTTCTCCAGGTGGTCGCAGATGTCGTCCGGCTTGAGCACCAGCACGTCGCTTTCCAGCACGTCCAGCACCACCTCGGCGGTGTTGCCGATCAGCGCGCCGGATAGGCCGGTGCGCGCCACGGTGCCGAGCACGGTGACCACTGCGTCGAGCTGCAGGGCCAGCTGCGGGATCAGCAGGTCGGCCGGGCCTTCGGCGATGTGCAGCTGGTGGTTGCTCAGGCCGTATTCGTCCTGGAAGCGCTGGCAGGCATCGCGGTAGCGCGCGGCTATGGTCTCGCGCAACTGGAAGGTCGGGTCGGCGGCGCTGAGCATCGGCGCCGGGTGGGCGCTGAGCACGTGCAGTTCGCCCCTGGCCAGGTGGGCGACCTCGTGGGCATGGCAGACGATGGCCGCGTGCAGGGTCTGGTGCTCGGGATCGTCGTTGCCGACGTCCACCGCGGCCAGCACCTTGCCGCCGCCCCACGGGCGGTCGGTCTTGACCAGCAGCACCGGGCAGGGGCAGTAGCGCAGCAGCTTCCAGTCGTCCGGGGTGAGCAGGGCCTTCTTCAGCGGGTTGTCCGGGTAGTGCTGCTTGACCACCAGGCCGCAGCCTTCGGCCTGCTGGGCGGCGATGATGATCTCGTGGCTGGCGTCCTGCCATTCCTGGCGGGTGCTGACCTTGAAGCCTTCCGTCTCCAGCCCTTCGGTCAGTTCGCCGAGGAACTCGCCGCGGTCGTGCTGGCCGTCGCAGACCAGCAGGTGCAGCTCGGAACCGGTGCAGCCGGCGATCAGCCGCGCGCGCTTGAGCGCGAGGCTTTCCTCCTGGTCGGGTTCCAGCACTACCAGGATGCTGCGGATGGCTTGCATGGTCGTCTCCCTCATTGGCTTCAGGTTCAACTCTAGACGCAGGCAGGAGGAATGCCGCTTGATGCACGTCAACCGCCGGGCATGCCGGTGGCGGGCGGGAGCCGTATAATGCGCGGCTTCCCAAGACTAGCCGGATTGCCATGTCCCTGCTCCCCGAGATCGAGAGCTTCCTGCTCTGCCCGACGCCCCAGGCCTGGATCGACCAGGCGCTGCAACATCCCGAGATCCTGCTGATCGACCACGCCAACTGCGAGAAGAAGGCGGCGAGCACGGCGCTGACCCTGCTGTATCGCTATGTAGAAAAGGAGGACCTGCAGTACAAGCTGTCGCGCCTGGCGCGCGAGGAACTGCGGCATTTCGAGCAGGTCGCCGCGCTGATGAAGAAGCGCGGCGTCGCCTACCGTCCGGTCAGCGCCTCGCAGTACGCCCAGCGCCTGCACGCGCACATCCGCAAGCACGAGCCGGGCAAGCTGGTCGACACCCTGATCGTCGGCGCCTACATCGAGGCGCGCTCCTGCGAGCGCTTCTACCGGCTGGCGCCGTTCCTCGACGAGGAGCTGGGCAAGTTCTACGTCTCGCTGCTCAAGTCCGAGGCGCGCCACTACCAGGACTACCTGAACATGGCCCGCCAGTACGCCGGCGAGCCGATCGACGAGCGGGTGGCCTTCTTCGCCGAGATCGAGCGCCAGGCGATCCTCACCCCGGACGCCGAGTTCCGTTTCCACAGCGGCGCGGCGGCCTGAAACGAAGAGGGGGGCATCGCTGCCCCCCCTTTTCTCATTTCAGGTTATCGCCGCTATTCAGTGGGCGGTGACGATCACGCCGGCCGGCCACTCATCCTCACCGGCGTTGCGCCGTTCGGCCCAGCTGCACAGCAGCTGCATGCCGAGGAAGCCGGCGGCGATGAGCAGCGGATAGGCCGCCATCAGCTCGAGCAGCGAGTACTTCCAGGCCAGCGGGCGGCCGATGCCGAGCATGGCGGCGTAGAACCAGGATACCGCCGAAACCGAGCCGGCCAGCAGCGCCAGGCTGCGCAGGCCGCGGGGCAGCTGCAGCAGCGAGCCGCTCTTCTGCAGGGCGGGCAGGACGGTGCCGTGCAGGATGAAGCCGTTGAGGGTCAGCAGGGTGACGATGGTCACCTTGGCCTGCAGCTTGGGATTGAGGAAGTACTCCATGCCCTTGCCGGCATAGTCGAGGCCGACGATGCCGATGCCGCTGACCCACAGCACGATCAGGGCGAGCGAGACACTCTTCTTCAGGTGTTCGAGATGCTGCGCCTGTTCGGGCTCGGCGGCGCCACCGCGCAGCAGGTTGCGGATCAGCGCCACGTCGCTGGTGAGGATCAGGCCGACCGCCACGCAGCAGGCGATCAGGTGGACGTAGACGATGCCCATGCGCGCGAGTTCGACGGCGGTTTCCTGTTGCAGGAATGCCTGGAGGAAGTTGCTCAGTTCCATGGTTGCCTCTCTGTTTCTTTTTTCGGTGCCGGCGGCACTTGCGATTGATTGGATGGAGGTCCTTGTTCCTGGTGTTGCAGCGGCAGGGCGCTCGCCGCAGGTTGCGGCTGCTGAAGTATCGCCTTGCCCAGTTGTGCTGACGGGGCGTCGTGTCCCGTCGGTGGGGCGGCTCCTCTTCGGGGAGATAGGGGAGCCATGGCGGCGGGCGCGAGTAGGGGCGCCATCACCGTGCTGTCTGTTGCGACAGTGAGGAGTGAGAGTGAATGGATCGTGAAATGGTTCGCAGTATTCGTGAAATGGCGACGAATGGATGGGTCGATTCACTTGCGCAGTTTGTGAATTGATAGTAGGCGAGTTGTGTCTTGCGCGAAGCCGATGGCTCTGCAACGGCCGCCGGCAGCGGTTTGCGAGCGCAACGCAGCCAGGGTGGCGCGTTGCCGGTCGCGGGCGGGCTCAGTCCAGCGGAAAGGGCGCCAGGCGATAGCCCTGCGCGTCCACTTCCAGCGCCCAGCCCTGGCGGTCCCAGTCGCCGAGGACGATGCGTTGGGCGTTGTGGCCGTCGACCAGCAGTCGGTGCACGGCGGGGCGGTGGGTATGGCCGTGGATCAGGGTGCGCACGCGGCGCTCGGCCATCACCTGCGGCACCACCTCGGGGGTGACGTCGATGATGTCGGCGGCCTTCTCGCGGGTGCGCATGCGGCTGGCGTCGCGCAGCTTGCGCGCCAGCTTGTGGCGGGTGGCCAGCGGCAGGTTGCGCAGCAGCCACAGCGAGAGCGGGTTGCGCAGGCGCTTGCGTAGGCGCTGGTAGCTCTCGTCGCGGGTGCACAGGCTGTCGCCGTGTAGCAGCAGCACCGGCTCGCCGTACAGTTCCACCACGCTGCCTTCCCTGAGCAGGGTGCAGCCGGCTTCGCGGCAGAAGCCCTTGCCGAGCAGGAAGTCGCGGTTGCCGTGCATCAGGTAGATGCGCGTGCCCTTGTCGCTCAGGCGGCGCAGGGCGCTGGCGATGGAGCGCTGGAACTCGTCCATGCCGTCGTCGCCGATCCACACCTCGAAGAAGTCGCCGAGGATGTACAGCGCCTCGGCGCCGGCGGCGCGGGTCTCCAGGAAATGCAGAAACGCCCGGACGATGTCCGGGCGCTGCGCTTCAAGATGCAGGTCCGCGATGAACAGGACGCTCATCGAATCACTCGGCGACGACTTCGGCCTTCTCGATGATCACGTCGTCCACCGGCACGTCGCCGTGGCCAGAGCGATTGCCGGTAGCCACGGCCTTGATCTTGTTGACCACGTCCATGCCTTCCACCACTTCGCCGAACACGGCGTAACCCCAGCCCTGGGTGGTCGGCGCGGTGTGGTCGAGGAAGCTATTGTCGGCGACGTTGATGAAGAACTGCGCGCTGGCCGAGTGCGGGTCCATGGTGCGGGCCATGGCGATGGTGCCGACCTTGTTGGACAGGCCGTTGTTGGCCTCGTTCTTGATCGGTGCGCGGGTGCTCTTCTGCTTCATGCCCGGCTCGAAACCGCCGCCCTGGATCATGAAGTTGCCGATCACGCGGTGGAAGATGGTGCCGTTGTAGTGGCCGTCCTTCACGTACTGCTCGAAGTTGGCCGCGGTTTCCGGGGCCTTGTCGGCAAACAGCTTGAGGGTGATGACGCCGTGGTTGGTGTGCAGCTTGATCATGGGGGAATTCCGCTGAATGGGTGAGGGCATCCGGCACCTGCGGCGGCAGGTGGTCTGTCGGGTGCCTGACGGGTTCGCTATGATAAGCGCTTTGCATTGGCTGGCCTACCCTGGCCGGCACCGACATGTTCAAGGACACCATGAGCAAGCCCACCGTCGAAAAAGCCGCCAACTTCCTGCGCCCGATCGTCCAGGCCGACCTGGAAGCCGGCAAGCACGCCAAGATCATCACCCGCTTCCCGCCGGAGCCCAACGGCTACCTGCACATCGGCCACGCCAAGTCGATCTGCCTGAACTTCGGCCTGGCCGAGGAGTTCGGCGGCGAGTGCAACCTGCGCTTCGACGACACCAACCCGGCCAAGGAAGACCAGGAGTACATCGACGCCATCAAGGCCGACGTCGAGTGGCTGGGCTTCAAGTGGGCCGGCGAGGAGCGCTACGCCTCCAACTACTTCGACCAGCTGTACGCCTGGGCGGTGCACCTGATTCAGAATGGCAAGGCCTACGTCTGCGACCTGTCGCCGGAGGAGGCGCGCGCCTACCGCGGCAACCTGACCGAGCCGGGCAAGAACAGCCCGTTCCGCGAGCGCAGCGTCGAGGAGAACCTCGACCTGTTCGCGCGCATGAAGGCCGGCGAGTTCCCCGACGGCGCCCGTGCGCTGCGCGCCAAGATCGACATGGCCTCGCCGAACATGAACCTGCGCGACCCGATCCTCTACCGCATCCGCCACGCCCATCACCACCAGACCGGCGACAAGTGGTGCATCTACCCGAGCTACGACTTCACCCACGGCCAGTCGGACGCCCTGGAAGGCATCACCCACTCGATCTGCACTCTGGAGTTCGAGGATCACCGCCCGCTGTACGAGTGGTTCCTCGCCAACCTGCCGGTGCCGGCCCAGCCGCGCCAGTACGAGTTCGCCCGCCTCAACCTGAACTACACCATCACCAGCAAGCGCAAGCTCAAGCAGCTGGTCGATGAGAATCACGTGACCGGCTGGGACGACCCGCGCATGTCGACCCTGTCCGGCTACCGTCGCCGCGGCTACACCCCGGCGTCGATCCGCGCCTTCTGCGACATGATCGGCGTCAACCGCGCCGGCGGCCTGGTCGACATCGGCATGCTGGAATTCGCCATCCGCGAGGATCTCGACGCCAACGCCGCGCGCGCCATGTGCGTGCTCAAGCCGCTCAAGGTGGTGATCACCAACTATCCGGAAGGCCAGGTCGAGAACCTCGAGCTGCCGCGCCATCCCAAGCAGGACATGGGCGTGCGCGTGCTGCCGTTCTCCCGCGAGATCTACATCGACGCCAGCGACTTCGAGGAAGTCCCGCCAGCCGGCTACAAGCGCCTGATCCCTGGCGGCGAAGTGCGCCTGCGCGGCAGCTACGTGATTCGCGCCGACGAGGCCGTGAAGGACGAGCAGGGCAATATCGTCGAGCTGCGCTGCTCCTACGACGAGAACACCCTGGGCAAGAACCCGGAAGGCCGCAAGGTCAAGGGCGTGATCCACTGGGTGCCGGCCGCCGAGAGCGTCGAGTGCGAGGTGCGCCTGTACGACCGCCTGTTCAAGGCCGCCAACCCGGAGAAGACCGACGAGGAGGGCGGCAGCTTCCTCGACAACATCAACCCGGAGTCGCTGGTGGTGCTCAAGGGCTGCCGCGCCGAGCCATCGCTGGCCAATGCCGCGCCGGAAGAGCGCTTCCAGTTCGAGCGCGAGGGCTACTTCTGCGCCGACCTCAAGGACTCCAAGCCGGGCGCCCCGGTGTTCAACCGTACCGTCACCCTGCGCGACTCCTGGGGGCAGTGAATGACGCTTTCCATCTACAGCACCCTGTCCAAGAGCAAGGACGAGTTCAAGCCGCTGGAAGGCAACAAGGTCCGCATGTACGTGTGCGGCATGACCGTCTACGACTTCTGCCACATCGGCCATGCGCGGGTGATGGTGGCGTTCGACGTGGTCGCCCGCTGGCTGCGCCATCGCGGCTATGAGCTGACCTACGTGCGCAACATTACCGACATCGACGACAAGATCATCAAGCGCGCCAACGAGAACGGCGAGTCGTTCCAGGACCTGGTCGCGCGGATGATCAAAGCGATGCACGAGGACGAGGCGCGCCTCAACGTGCTGCGTCCGGACATCGAGCCGCGCGCCACCGACCACATCGCCGGCATGCACGCGATGATCCAGACCCTGATCGACAAGGGCTTCGCCTACGCCCCGGGCAACGGCGACGTCTACTACCGGGTCGGCAAGTTCGAGGGCTACGGCAAGCTGTCGCGGCGCAAGATCGAGGACCTGAAGATCGGCGCGCGCATCGAGGTCGACGAGGCCAAGGAAGATCCGCTCGACTTCGTGCTGTGGAAGGGCGCCAAGCCGGGCGAGCCGAGCTGGGAATCGCCCTGGGGCGCCGGACGTCCGGGCTGGCACATCGAGTGCTCGGTGATGTCCACCTGCTGCCTGGGCGAGACCTTCGACATCCACGGCGGTGGCCCGGACCTGGTGTTCCCGCACCACGAGAACGAGATCGCGCAGAGCGAGGCGGCCACCGGCAAGCTGTACGCCAACGCCTGGATGCATGCCGGCGCGGTGCGCGTCGACGGCGAGAAGATGTCCAAGAGCCTCGGCAACTTCTTCACCATCCGCGAGGTGCTGGAGAAGTACCACCCCGAAGTGGTGCGCTACCTGCTGGTGTCCAGCCACTACCGCAGCCCGATCAACTACTCCGAGGACAGCCTGCGCGAGGCCAAGGGCGCGCTGGAGCGCTTCTACAACGGCCTCAAGGGTCTGCCCGAGGCGACGCCTGCCGGTGGCGAGGAGTTCGTCGAGCGCTTCGGCGCGGCGATGGACGACGACTTCAACTCGCCGGAAGCCTGCGCGGTGCTGTTCGAGATGATCCGCGAGGTCAACCGCCTGCGCGAGTCGGATCTTGCCGCCGCCGCCGCGCTGGCCGCGCGGCTCAAGGAGCTGGCCGGCGTGCTCGGCGTGCTGCAGCTCGACCCCGAGGCCTTCCTGCAGGCCGGTGCCGAGGGCAAGGTCGACGCCGCCGAGGTCGAGGCGCTGATCGCCGCGCGCCTGCAGGCACGCGCCGAGAAGAACTGGGCCGAGTCCGACCGCATCCGCGACCAGCTCACCGCCATGGGCGTGGTGCTGGAGGACGGCAAGGGCGGCACCACCTGGCGCCTGGCCGAGTAGGTCGATCCGCTGTACCGAAAGGGGCTGCCGCGAGGCAGCCCTTTTCGTTTGTGGCGCGCTATTTGTAGTGCGCTACTGCTGCTGCGCGGCCGCGCTGTTCTCCTCGTGGATCTGCAGCATCCGCTCCAGTTCGCTGCGGATCAGCGCGTCCTCGCAGCCGGGCAGGAACTCGCGCAGCTTGCGGATCACCCACTGCTGGCCCCGGTCGACGAAGGCCAGGCGCTCCTCCAGCGATTCGATGGCCATGGCCTTGTCGTAGAAGGCGCCGGTCTCGTGGTTGGGGGGGAGGCCCAGGTGCTTGAGGCAGGTCAGCAGGTGCTGGCAGCTCTCGCCCTCGCCCGCGAGGATCTGCTGCAGCAGTTCGCGCTGGTCGGGATCGGTGGCCTGGCGCAGGGTTTCGCCGGCCACCCTGGCGCCGGCGCGCTCGGCGCTGAGCAGGGTCTGCAGCAGCTCGGCCTGGCCGGCGGCAGTGTTGAGGTTGGCTGAGTCGGTCATGATCGGGCTCCCCGACGGTTGGTCCTGGCAATCCATGGTAGTCGGTTTGCCCTGCCGCGGGGGCGGGAGCCGGGCCGACCATGCCCGCTGGCGGAGCCGCATCTCGGGTCAGCGAATGGGGCGGCCCGCCTCAGCGCAGCCCCAGCCGCTTGGCCAGCCGGTGCAGGTTGGCGCGGTCCAGGCCCAGCTCGCGGGCGGCGGCGGCCCAGTTGTGGGCGTGGCGCTCCAGCGCGGCGGCGATCTGCTGGCGCTGGAACTGCTCGGTGGTCTCGCGCAGGTTGCCGCCAACCACTGCCGGTTCGGCCTCGGCAGCGGTGCTGGCCGGGCTGGCCGGTGTCGCGCCCGGCAGGCCGAGCAGCTCGGCGCCGATGCTGAGGATGCGCCGGCGCTCGCTGCGCTCGCCGGCGGCCATGGCCTTGAGCGCGGCGCGGCCGATCAGGTGCTCCAGCTCGCGCACGTTGCCCGGCCAGTCGTAGGCGAGCAGGGCGGCCTGCGCCTCGCCGGTCAGGCGCAGGCTGCGCAGGCCGAGGCGGGCGCGGTTCTCCTCGAGGAAGTAGCCGGCCAGCAGCAGCACGTCGCGGCCGCGCTCGCGCAGCGGCGGCACCGGCAGCGGGTAGACGCTCAGGCGGTGGTAGAGGTCGGCACGGAAGCGCCCTGCGCGCACCTCCTCGGCCAGGTCGCGGTTGGTGGCGGCGATCACCCGCACGTCGACGCGGTGCTCGCGGTCCGAGCCGACCCGCTGCAGCTGGCCGCTCTGCAGCACGCGCAGCAGCTTGGCCTGCACCGCCAGCGGCAGCTCGCCGACCTCGTCGAGGAACAGCGTGCCGCCGTCGGCCAGCTCGAACTTGCCGTGGCGCTCGCTGACCGCGCCGGAGAAGGCGCCGCGCACGTGGCCGAACAGCTCGCTCTCCACCAGGGTATCCGGCAGCGCGGCGCAGTTGAGGCTGATCAAGGGCTTGCGCGCCCGCGGTGAGGCGCCGTGGATGGCCTGGGCGACCAGCTCCTTGCCCACCCCGGTCTCGCCGCTGATCAGCACGCTCAGGTCGCTGCCGGCGACCAGGGCGATCTCCTCCAGCAGGCGCTGGTGCTCGCGGCTCTGGCCGATCAGCTCGCGGCGCGCCTGCTGGCCGGCGGCCTCGCGGTACACCTCGACCAGTTGCTCGTCGTGCTCGGCGCGGCGGGTCAGGGCGTCGATGCGCTCGGCGGCGCGCACGGTGGCGGCGGCCAGGCTGGCGAAGGCTTCCAGGTTGTCCAGGTCGATGTGCTCGAAGCGCGACGGGTCGAGGGCGTCGAGGGTCAGCAGCCCCCAGGGCTGCTCGTCGACGTACAGCGGACAGCCCAGGCAGTCGTGCACTTCCAGGTGGCCGGAAAGGCCCTCGACCAGGCCGTCGTAGGGGTCGGGCAGGGCGCAGTCGGCGGCGAAGCGGGTCAGCCCGCGATGGGCCAGCAGGCTCTCGAAGCGCGGATGCTCGCTGACCCGGAAGCGCCGGCCGAGGGTGTCGGCGCTCAGGCCGTCGACCGCCAGCGGCACCAGGGTGTCGCCGTCCAGGCGCAGCAGGGCGGCGGCATCGGCCGGCAGCAGGGCGCGCAGGGCGCCGAGCAGGCGGCGGTAGCGTTCCGCTTCCGGCAGGTCGCGGGACAGGTCGGCGACCAGCGGGATCAGGGCGTTGAGCAGCGGATGCGTTGTCATTTCGATAGCGTGTTGTCGGGTTGACAGCGTTCGGTTGTTGTCTAGATGACTCTCGATAATCTCAAGTCATTGATTTTATTGAATAAAAAATCTGGCACGGAAACTGATATGTCCATTGTGCTTGCGTGCAGGCGGCCTGTCGATGGCCGCCCATCTCACTTGGTCCCATTCAGGAGTTGTCCATGCTGTCTGCTCAACAAACCGCCATCATCAAGGCCACCGTCCCGCTGCTGGAAACCGGCGGCGAAACCCTGACCAAGCATTTCTACAAGATCATGCTCGGCGAGTACCCGCAGGTGAAGGTGCTGTTCAACCAGGCCCACCAGGCCAGCGGCGACCAGCCGCGCGCGCTGGCCAACAGCGTGCTGATGTACGCCCGCCACATCGACCGCCTGCAGGAGCTGGGCCCGCTGGTCGGCCAGATCGTGCACAAGCACGTGTCGCTGCAGATCCTGCCGGAACACTACCCAATCGTCGGCGCCTGCCTGCTGCGCGCCATCCGCGAAGTGCTCGGCGAGGAGATCGCCACCGACGAGGTGCTGGAAGCCTGGGGCGCCGCCTATGGCCAGCTGGCCGACATCCTGATCGGCGCCGAGGAAGCGGTGTACGCCGCCAACGAGGCCAAGGAAGGCGGCTGGCGTGGTTCGCGCCAGTTCCGCGTGGCGCGCAAGGAAGCCGAGAGCGAGGAGATCACCTCCTTCTACCTGCAGCCGGTGGACGGCGGCGCGGTGCCGGAATTCGTGCCGGGCCAGTACCTGGGCCTGCGCTTCGTCATCG
Source organism: Pseudomonas sp. AN-1 (assembly GCF_034057115.1). NCBI lineage: Bacteria > Pseudomonadati > Pseudomonadota > Gammaproteobacteria > Pseudomonadales > Pseudomonadaceae > Pseudomonas > Pseudomonas sp. AN-1. The sequence continues at coordinate 463,865 of NZ_CP139195.1, forward strand.
ACGGCGAGGAGATGCGCCGCAACTACTCGCTGTCCGCCGCGCCGAACGGCCGCGAGCTGCGTATCAGCGTCAAGCGCGAGGAGGGTGGTCGCATCTCCAACTACCTGCACGACGAGGTGCAGGTCGGCGCCGAGCTGGAAGTCTTCCCGCCGGCCGGCGACTTCGTCCTCGAGGACAGCGACAAGCCGCTGGCGCTGATCACCGCCGGCGTCGGCATCACCCCGGCGGTGGCCATGCTCGAGCAGGCGCTGCAGAGCGGCCGCGAGGTGCGCTTCATCCACTTCGCCCGCCACGGCGGCGTGCACGCCTTCCGCGAGTGGCTGGACGAGAAGAGCGCCCAGCACCCGCAGCTCAAGCGCTTCTACTGCTACAGCGAGCCGCGCGAGGGCGACCAGGCCGACGCCGAGGGCTTCAGCAGCGCCGCGCTGCTCAACGACTGGTTGCCGGAGCAGCGCGACCTCGACGCCTACTTCCTCGGCCCGAAGCCGTTCATGGCCCAGGTGAAGAAGCAGCTCGCCGAGCTGGGCGTGCCGCAGGCGCAGTGCCGCTACGAGTTCTTCGGCCCGGCGGCGGCGCTGGAAGCTTGATCTAAGCTGCGGTGAGGCCCGGTGTAGGGTGGAGTGATCGTTCCCACGCTCCGGCGTGGGAACGCTGTGCAGGGACGCTCCGCGTCCCGCTACCGCCGTGGCAGGGCGCGGAGCGCCCGGAGTCCGGTGCCCACGCAGGAGCGTGGGCACCATCAGCAATACAGGAACACATCATGCAGTTGGTCGACCGCAAGGCCCTGTTGCAGATCGCGCCGCTGTGGCGCCTCGGTTTTCGTCCCTTCTTCCTCGCCGGCACGGCCTTCGCCGCGCTGGCCATTCCCCTCTGGCTCGGCGCTCTGGCCGGGCTCTGGCCTGCCTGGCAACCGGCCGGCGGCGCGCTCGGCTGGCACCGTCACGAGATGGTGTTCGGCTTCGGCGCGGCGATCATCGCCGGCTTCCTGCTCACCGCCGCGCAGAACTGGACCGGCCGCCCCGGCCTCTCCGGCCCGCCGCTGGCCGCGCTGGCCGCAGTGTGGCTGGCAGCGCGGCTGGCCTGGCTGCTGGGCGCGCCGCTGTGGCTGCTGATCCCGCTGGAAATCGCCTTCCTGCCCGCCGTTGCCGTGGTGCTCGGCCGCATGCTGTGGGCGGTGCGCCAGGTGCGCAACTACCCCATCGTCGGCGTCCTCACCCTGTTGACCCTGGCCGACCTGCTGGTGGTCGCCGGCCTCGCCCAGTCCAACGATGCCTGGCAGCGCCAGGGGGTGATCGCCGCGCTGTGGCTGGTGGCGGTGATGATGGGCCTGATCGGCGGACGGGTGATCCCGTTCTTCACTCAGCGCGGTCTTGGCCGCACGGCGCAGGTGCCGGCGCTGCCCTGGCTGGAATGGAGCGCCCAGGGCGGCCTGGTGCTGCTCGCCGTGCTCACCGCCAGCGGCCTGGCCCTCGCGCCGCAGGCCTGGCTGGGCGCGCTGTTCGCCCTGGTGGCGCTGCTGCACGGCGTGCGCCTGGCGCGCTGGCACGACGCCGGCCTGTGGCGGGTGCCGCTGCTGTGGTCGCTGCACCTGGCCTATGGCTGGCTGGTGGTCGCCCTGGCCGGGCAGGCGCTGTGGCACTTCGGCCTGCTGGCCAACGCCAGCCTGGCGCTGCACGCCCTCGGCGTCGGCGGCATGGGCGGGCTGATCCTCGCCATGGTCGCGCGGGTCAGCCTCGGCCATACCGGTCGGCCGCTGCAGCCGCCGGCGGCGATGGCCTGGGCCTTCGCGCTGGTCAACCTCGGCGGCGCGGCGCGGGTGCTGCTGCCGCCGTTCTTCCCGCTCGGCGGCCTGCATCTGGCCGGCGCGGCCTGGGTGGCGGCCTTCGCCCTGTTCGTCTGGCACTACGGGCCGATGCTGTGCCGCCCGCGGCTGGACGGGCAGCCGGGGTAGGGTGCGCCGTGCGCACCAACTGCCTCGACGGCGTGCCTGCGGTGCGCATGGCGCACCCTACGCCCGTTCCCCAGTAGGGTGCGCCATCAGCGATATATGGCAACTCGCGCAGCGATTGCCCACCGGGGTGCTGCAGGGTGGACAAGGCTGCGCCGTTGTCCACCCTACATGTGTACCCGTTCTGGCGCTGCAGGCCCGCCTTGCCCTATGGTGTCCGCCCACTCATCAGGGAAGCGGACCCCGTGATCCAGCGCGCAGCACCGGTAGTCAAGGACAGCATCTCCATCCGTCTGGTCGAGGAGGCCCTGCGCGGCTTCGCCGAACGCGGCGAGTCGGTCGACGAACTGCTGCGCGAGATCGGTCTGGAGCCGGCTCTGCTCGCCGATCCCGCCGCGCGGGTCGAGGTGCGCGACTACAGCCGCCTGTGGCTGCATCTGGCGCGGCGCTACGACGACGAGTTCTTCGCCATGGATCCGCGGCGCATGCGCTGGGGCAGCTTCGCCTTCCTGTGCCGCACCTGCCGCAACCAGGCCACTCTGGAGGAGGCGCTGCACACCGCGCTGGACTTCTTCGCCCTGACCTTCGACAGCTTCCGTCCGACGCTCGCCCGCAGCCAGAGCCTCGCCGAGGTGGTGCTGCACGAGCGCACGGGCGAGCCGCTGCGGCCCTTCACCTGCTTCACCTTCTGGCTGCTGCTGCACGGTCTGGCCTGCTGGCTGGTCGGCCGGCGTTTCCCTCTGCTGGCGGTGGAGCTGCGCGGCGCGGAGCCCGAGTACATCGGCGACTACCGGGTGATGTTCTCCGACAACCTGCGCTTCGCCCGCCCGTCGAACCGGATCATCTTCGCCGCCGAGGTGCTCGACCTGCCGGTGCGGCGCAGCGAGGCGGAGCTCAGCGAGTTCCTCGCCCGCGCGCCGTCGAACATCCTGGTCAAGTACCGCGACACCGGCAGCCTGGCCCATCGCATCAAGAGCCATCTGCGCAGCCTGCCGGGCGAACGCTGGCCGACCGGCGACGAGCTGGCCCAGGTGCTGTGCATGTCGCCCTCGACCCTGCGTCGGCGGCTGGCCGAGGTCGGCCAGTCCTACCAGGCGATCAAGGACGCCGTGCGCCAGGAGCGCGCTACCGCCTGGCTGGCCGATCCGCAGGTGAGTTTCGGCGCCATCGCCGAGCGCCTCGGCTTCGCCGACGTCAGCGCCTTCTACAAGGCCTTCCGCAAGTGGACCGGCACCAACCCCGGCCACTACCGCACCCTGATCCTCGCCCCCGGCATTGGCCAAAACGGTCACGCAGATTGACAGGAACGGCCATTGCCGCTGCGCGGACGGCTGACCAATATGAAGCCATCACGCCTGTCGTGCTTCCGAACTAGAACAAGATAAGGAAACCGCCATGCCGCCCTGCTTCCCTGTCGTGCATCCCCCCGCGGGCTAGCCGCCCGACAGCTTCCCGCCAATCCCGATCAAGTGGTTGCGCCGCCCGTGCGCCGGCCCCCGGCTGCCCGCGCGTCGCCAGAACAAGAGAGACAAGTCATGCGCATCCCCAACAAGGTTTTCCTGGTCACCGGCGCCGCCTCCGGGCTCGGCGCGGCCACCGCCAGCGCGCTGGTCGAGGCCGGCGCCAGGGTGCTGCTGGTCGACGTCGCTGCCGCCGTCGAGGCGCGCGCCGCCGAGCTGGGCGCCAATGCCCGCGGCCTGGTCGCCGACATCACCGACGAGGCCGCCGCCCGCAATGCCGTGGCCGCCGCCCGCGAGACCTTCGGCGCGCTGCACGGCCTGGTCAACTGCGCCGGCGTGGTCGGTGGCGAGAAGGTGCTCGGCCGCAATGGCCCGCACGCGCTGGAGAGCTTCAGCCGCATCGTCACCATCAACCTGATCGGCACCTTCAACATGCTGCGCCTGGCCGCCGAGGTCATGGCCGAGGGCGAGGCGGACGAGGGCGGCGAGCGTGGGGTGATCGTCAACACCGCCTCCATCGCCGCCTTCGACGGGCAGATCGGCCAGGCCGCCTACGCCGCCTCCAAGGGCGGGGTGGCCGCCCTGACCCTGCCGGTAGCGCGCGAGCTGGCGCGTCACGGCATCCGGGTGATGACCATCGCTCCCGGCATCTTCGAGACGCCGATGATGGCCGGCATGAGCGACGAGGTGCGCGCCTCGCTGGCCGCGGGCGTGCCGTTCCCGCCGCGCCTCGGCAAGCCCGAGGAGTACGCCGCGCTGGTCCGCCACATCGTCGAGAACAGCATGCTCAACGGCGAGGTGATCCGCCTCGACGGCGCCCTGCGCATGGCCGCCAAGTGACAGGAGAACACCCCATGAACCACGAAGATCCGATCGTCATCGTCGCCAGCGCCCGTACTCCCATGGGCGGCTTCCAGGGCGACTTCAGGAACGTGACCGCCCCCGAGCTGGGCGCCGCCGCGATCCGCGCCGCGGTCGAGCGCAGCGGCCTGCCGCCTGAGGCGGTGCAGGAAGTACTGATGGGCTGCGTGCTGCCCGCCGGTATCGGCCAGGCCCCGGCGCGCCAGGCGGCGCTGGGCGCCGGTCTGTCCCGCTCTACCGTATGCACCACCTTGAACAAGATGTGCGGCTCGGGCATGCAGACGGTGATCCTCGCCCACGACCTGCTGCGCGCCGGCAGCGCCGATGTGGTGGTCGCCGGCGGCATGGAAAGCATGTCCAACGCGCCCTACCTGCTGGACAAGGCACGCGCCGGCTACCGCATGGGCCACGGCAAGGTGCTCGACCACATGTTCCTCGACGGCCTGGAGGACGCCTACGACAAGGGCCGCCTGATGGGCACCTTCGCCGAGGACTGCGCCCAGGCGCACGGTTTCAGCCGCGAGGAGCAGGACGCCTATGCGCTGGCCTCGCTGCAGCGCGCCCGCGACGCCATGGCCGACGGCTACTTCGCCGGGGAAATCGTGCCGCTGACGGTCACCCAGGGCCGCGAGCAGCGCCTGGTCGCGCAGGACGAACAGCCGCCCAAGGCCAGTCCGGAGAAGATCCCGACCCTGCGCCCGGCGTTCCGCGACGGCGGCACGGTGACCGCGGCCAACTCCAGCTCGATCTCCGACGGCGCCGCCGCGCTGGTGCTGATGCGCCGCTCCGAAGCCGAGCGTCGCGGCCTGCGTCCGCTGGCGGCGATCCGCGGCCATGCCGCCTTCGCCGATGCACCCAACCTGTTCCCCACCGCGCCCATCGGCGCGATCCGCAACCTGATGCAGCGCACCGGCTGGAGCCTCGATCAGGTCGACCTGTTCGAGATCAACGAGGCCTTCGCGGTGGTCACCATGGTCGCCATGCGCGAGCTGGGCCTCGATCACGCCAGGGTCAACGTGCACGGCGGGGCTTGCGCCCTCGGCCACCCGATCGGCGCCTCCGGCGCGCGCATCCTGGTCACCCTGCTGGCGGCACTGCGCAGCCACGGCCTGCGCCGTGGCGTGGCGGCCATCTGCATCGGCGGCGGCGAAGCCACGGCGATGGCCGTCGAGCTGCTGGACTGAATACAAGGAGAGTCCGATGAACTACGAAACCCTGCTGGTGGAGATCCGCGAGCGCGTCGCGCTGATCACCCTCAACCGTCCCCAGGCGCTGAATGCGCTCAACTCCCAGCTGGTCGGCGAACTCAACCAGGCGCTCGACCGCCTGGAGGCCGACCCGCAGATCGGCTGCATCGTCCTCACCGGCTCGGCCAAGGCCTTCGCCGCCGGCGCGGACATCAAGGAACTGGCGGACATGACCTTTCCGCAGATCTACCACGACGACCACTTCGCTCAAGCCGACCGCATCGCCGCGCGGCGCAAGCCGGTCATCGCCGCGGTGTCCGGCTACGCGCTGGGCGGCGGCTGCGAGCTGGCGCTGATGTGCGACTTCATCTACGCCGCCGACAGCGCCCGCTTCGGCCTGCCGGAGATCACCCTCGGCGTGCTGCCGGGGATCGGCGGCACCCAGCGCCTGACCCGCGCCATCGGCCGCGCCAAGGCCATGGAGATGTGCCTGACCGGGCGCATGATGGGCGCCGCCGAGGCGGAAAGCGCCGGGCTGGTGGCGCGGGTGTTCCCGGCCGACAGCCTGCTCGAGGAAACCCTGCAGGCGGCCCACGCCATCGCCGGCAAGTCGCTGACCGCGGCGATGCTGATCAAGGAGTGCATCAATCGCGTCGACGAGACCAGCCTCAGCGAGGGCGTGCGCTTCGAGCGGCGGGTGTTCCACTCGGTGTTCGCCACCGCCGACCAGAAGGAGGGCATGGCGGCCTTCGTCGACAAGCGCGCGCCGAACTTCACCCATCGCTGAGCTGTGCCTGCGTCATCCGGCCAGGGAACCGGCCGCCGATATCCGTTGAAAACAACAACAAGAAAGTAGAGGAAATCGCAATGCTCGAAGGTCTGATGCAGAAGGCGCCGCTGCTGATCAGCGGCATCCTCACCCATGCCGCCAGCGCCCATGGCGACACCGAGATCGTCTCGCGGCTGGTCGACGAGCCGCTGTGGCGCTACGACTACCGCGGCCTGGCGCAGCGCGCCGGACAGGCAGCTTCGCTGCTGCAGCGCCTGGGGATTCGCGCCGGCGACCGGGTGTCCTCGCTGGCCTGGAACACCCATCGCCACTACGAACTGTTCTTCGCCGTGCCGGGCATCGGCGCGGTGCTGCACACCGCCAACCCGCGGCTGTCCGACGAGCAGATCGCCTTCACCCTCAACCACGCCGAGAGCAGCGTGCTGCTGTTCGACCGCAGCTTCGCGCCGCTGGTCGCCCGTCTGCGCCCGCAGCTGCCGCACATCCGCCACTTCATCGTGCTGTCGGATCGCGACTGCTTCGATGCCGGGGAAGGTGCGGTGCCCTGCTATGAAGCGCTGATCGCCGGTGAGCGCCCCATCGACTGGCCGAGCTTCGACGAGAACGCCGGCGCGGTGCTCTGCTACACCTCGGGCACCACCGGCGATCCCAAGGGCGTGCTGTACAGCCACCGCTCGGTGGTGCTGCACGCGCTGGCCGCCGGCCTCAGCGGCGCCTTCGGCCTGTCGGCCTTCGACTGCGTGATGCCGTGCTCGTCGCTGTACCACGGCACCGCCTGGGGCCTGCCGTTCGCCGCGGCGATCAACGGCTGCAAGTTCGTGCTGCCCTGCGACAGGATGGACGGCCGCAGCCTGCAGGAACTGATCAGGAACGAGGGGGTGACCTTCTCCGGCGGCGTGCCGACCATCTGGACCATGTACCTCGACCACCTGGAGCGCAGCGGCGAGGACGCCGGCACGCTCGAGCGCCTGGTGATCGGCGGCTCGGCGGTGCCGCGGGCGATGGCCGAGAAGTTCCAGGGCAAGTACGGGGTGACCATCCGCCAGCTGTGGGGGATGACCGAGACCAGCCCGCTCGGGGTGATCTCGACGCCGACGCCCAAGCTGACCGCGCGCGGCCAGGCGGCCACCGACGAGGTGATCTGGACCCGCCAGGGCCGCCTGCAGTTCGGCATCGAGCTGAAGATCGTCGACGAGGAGGGCAGCGAGCTGCCGCGCGACGGCGTGACCCCGGGCAAGCTCTTGGTGCGCGGGCCGTGGACGGTCGAGCGCTACTTCCGCAGCGAGAAGAGCGCGCTGGATGCCGACGGCTGGTTCGACACCGGCGACATCGCCACCCTCGACGGCGACGGCTTCATGCGCATCACCGACCGCAGCAAGGACGTGATCAAGTCCGGCGGCGAGTGGGTCAGCTCGATCGACATCGAGAACGTCGCGGTGGCCTGCCCGGGGGTGAAGATCGCCGCGGTGGTCGGCGTGTTCCACCCGAAATGGGAGGAGCGCCCGCTGCTGGTGATCGAGCCGCACGAGGACGCCGAGGTGTGCGTCAAGCGCGTGCTGGCCCACCTCGAGCCGCACATCGTCCGCTGGTGGATGCCCGATGCGGTGGTGATCGACCGCGTGCCGCTGACCGCCACCGGCAAGATCGACAAGAAGGTGCTGCGCGAGCGTTACCGCGACTATCTGGTCGCCGAGTTGCGGCTGGAGGCGCAGGGATGACGACCGACCGCCAGGGACCGCTGGCCGGCCTGCGCGTGCTGGAGTTCGCCGGCATCGGCCCCGGTCCGCACTGCGCCATGCTGCTCGCCGACATGGGTGCCGACGTGGTGCGCATCGAGCGCGCCGGCGGCAACGGCTGGCCCAACTCGGTGGCCGACCGCGGCCGCCAGGTGCTGGAGCTGGACATCCGCAGCGCGGCCGGGCGGGCGCGCTGCCTGGAGCTGGCCGAGCGCGCCGACGTGCTGATCGAGGGCTTCCGTCCCGGGGTGATGGAGCGCCTCGGCCTCGGCCCGGACGAGCTGCGCGAACTCAACCCGCGGCTGGTCTACGGACGCATGACCGGCTGGGGCCAGGATGGCCCGCTGGCCCGCGCCGCCGGCCACGACATCAACTACATCGCCCTGACCGGCGCGCTGGCCGCCATCGGCGGGCGTTCGGGCGGGGCGATCCCGCCGCTCAACCTGGTCGGCGACTTCGGCGGCGGCTCGCTGTTCCTCGCCTTCGGCATCATGACGGCGCTGTGGGAGCGCGAGCGCTCCGGGCAGGGCCAGGTGGTCGACGCCGCCATCGTCGACGGGGTGTCCTCGCTGATGAGCTTCTTCGCCGGCGGCAGCCTGTCGATGCAGCGCGAACGCAACCTGCTCGGCGGCGCCGCGCCGCACTACCGCTGCTACCGCTGCGCCGACGGCGGCGAGATCGCCGTCGGCCCGCTGGAGCCGCAGTTCCTGCGCGAGCTGCTGGAGCGCATCGAGGCGCCCGAGCAGCTCTACGCCGGCTGCGACGATCCGGCTGAATGGGCGGCGCAGGGCGAGTGCCTGGCCGCGCTGTTCGCCCGCCGCACGCGGGACGAGTGGTGCGCGCTGCTGGAGGGCACTGACGCCTGCTTCGCGCCGGTGCTCACGCTCGACGAGGCGCCGCAGCACCCGCACCTGCAGGCGCGCGGGGTGTACCGCGAGGTCGACGGGCAGCTGCAGGTGGCGCCGGCGCCACGGCTGTCGCGCACGCCGGGGGAGGCGCGCGCCTCGGTGCGGCTGGCGGCGGATGCGCCGCTGTGGGGGGAAGCGCGCGCGGCGGTAACCTGAGAGGAGGGGGCGGTTACCGGTCATACCCTCAGGTGTTACCGGGTCTTTCCGGCGTAACGGGCGCTGGGCAGTCCGGTAACGGGAACGGCCCCTTCGGGGGCTATGTGCGGTGCTTCAGAATTTTCAAGTTGTTGATTTATAAGGGTTTTCTAAAGTTGGCACGCCATCTGCTTTATTCTTGGCACAACAAAAACAAGAACGCAGCACAACAGAACAAAAACAACACGTAACGACTCCATAACAACAAGAACAATCGGATGGAGGCGCAGCAAACAGATTCTTTTGGAGAGGAGTTGCCCGACAGGGTTCTCCCCCGACCGGACCGAGAACGATAAAACTGCCCCGAGGCAGCGGCCAGCACCGGTAGGACCCGCAAGGGTTGTGGCGACATCAGCGTCCAAAGGAATACGTTTGTTCTTGAGTCCCTGCTTGGGACCTTAACCGGACCATGGAGTCCGGGCGGGCAAGCCAACAAGAACAACAAGCCTGTACCAACAAGAAGAACACAGCACGACCGACTTCAAGGGGGAGCCTACGGGCTCCCCCTTGTGCTATCTGCGATCCGTTCGAGCCTGACCGGCAGCGCTGCCGGCCCGCGGCTGTTTCGCCCGGAGGGCGGGGCACGCTGCGCCTCTCCCAGCTCCGTCACCCATCGCTCGCGTCCGCCAGCGGCCGACTCACTGGGCCTCGACGGTCACCGCCAGTTCCGAGTCCTGGCGGATCATCACCTCGCGGTTGACGTATTCGGGCTTGACCTCGACATCCGGGCGCATCTGGTAGGTGCGGCTGCTGCCGTCGGCGAACTGCAGGGTGGCGGTATGCGCGGTGGGATCGATGGCCTTGATCACGGCGGTGCTCGCGCGGGTGCTGGACACCAGCAGGCCCGGCTTGCTGCCCTCCGGCGGCGTCATCACCATGGCCGCGCCCTGCATGGACTCCTCGTCGCCCTTGCCTGGCTCGCGCAGGTAGATGGCGCTTTCCACCCTGGTGGTCGCCGTGACCCTGTCGCCGACCTCGAGCTGCGGGTAGTTGCGCATTTCCGGCGGGGCCTGCACGGTGCGCCGATTGCCCTGGCGATCCTGCAGGGTGAAGGTGCGCCTGCTGCGCTCGATGGCGACCACGGTAGCCTCGACTTTCTCCTCCTCGATGATGATCCCGCCCGGCACGCCTGCGGCAACGACGGCGCTCTGGCTGAGCGTGCTGGTCAGTGGCTGGTCGTCGGGCTGGCTGGCGCAGGCACCGAGCAGGGTGATGCCGACCAGCAGGGGAAGGTTGCGAATCACGGACATGGAGCTCTCCTCGGGATGCCTGTGCGCGGTTGCTTGCGCACGCCCCATGCAGCTTAGTCAGTGTTGCGCATGGCAGCAGGGTTGCCGGCAGGGCGGCTTCGCCCGCTGCAGGCCGCTAATAGCAGGCCTCGGCGCACCCCGCAGCATTCCCGGCGACGGATGCGCTCTGGCTTTCCAGGAAGCTTGCGCTCGCATCGAGCACCCTCTCGGGGAATTCCCGATGGGGGAAATGCTGGCATCCCTCCAGAATCAGCGAGGCACTGGTGGCGTTGCTCAGCCTGCTCAGGCGTTCCGGATGCAGCAGCGAGCCGTACTCGTCCTCCTCGCCGTGAATGACCAGATGCGGGCAGGCGATGGACGACGCATGACTTTCGAGCGTCCAGTCGGCGAAGCCTGCGGACAGCCAGGTGTCCGTCCAGGCCGCCAGGACCCAGCGCGCCTTGTCGCCATGATATTTCTCCAGCCGCTCGATCTGCCCCGGCCGGCCGAACTCCTGCTTGGCAAGGCGAATCCCCTGCAGCGTCCGCTCCTCCACGAATGCCAGGGCGGACAGCGTGACCAGTGCCTGGCAGCTGTGCGGATAGTGTGCCGCACAGGTGGCCGCCATGATGCCGCCGACGCTGTGGCCGAATGCCACGAAACGGTCGATCGCCAGGCTGTCGCGCAGCATCGGGAAGAAGCGCTCCGCCTCGTCGCGGATGAAACGGGCCGACCAGTCCCCGGGATGCGGCGCCGAGCGGCCGAAGCCGAAGCGGTCGTAGGCAATGACCTCGCGGCCGGTCGCGACGGCCAGCTGCTCCGGGAAGTCCCGCCACAGCTCCACGCAGCCCAGGGAATCGTGAAACAGCACGATCGGCGGATTTTCCTCCGGATCGCCAGCGCCCAGCGGTCGCCAGCGACGGACGAACATCCGGCCGCAGGAAGTATCGATCCAGAGATCTTGTCGGGTAGCACGCAGCTGCATGGGGTCTCCTTGCGATCAGTCAGAGAGGATTGCGCAGCGCTCCGCGGGACAGGCCCGCAACGGTGGAGGTGGCAGCTGGCAGATCCGGATGCGACGACGATCGACAGGAAACAACATTTCCCAGTTTACGTAAAGGTAATCGCCGGCGCCGGAAGTACCCGCTGCGCAAGGTGATGGCCGTACCCATGGCCGGGGCGGATCGCCTTGCTGCCTGGTCGAGCGCACGGCGCCTGCCTCGGTGCCCCATCCGAGCCGGCAGATCGGCAGCTTGCCAGCCCGGCACACCGCAAGCAGCCGGCGGCTGCGGCCATGGGCTGGCGAATCCGGGTCTACTATCAATCCCATTCCGAAAACCTATTGGATGGCTCGGCAGCCGGACGCCAAGATTGATGCAAGGTTGGCTGAACACGGCAAGCGTGAGAGCAGGCTCAAGGAGTCGAAGTGCCGACCCGCGGATGAAGCGGGCAAGCACCCGAAGGCTGCTTCGGATCGGTAACCCATGAAGTCATGAATGGAGAACAACATGAGCGGAACCAACATGAAATCTTCCGGCAAGTGCCCGGTGATGCACGGTGCCAACACCACCGCCGGCAACCAGGCCATGGATTGGTGGCCCAAGGCCCTCAACCTCGACATCCTCCACCAGCACGACACCAAGACCAATCCGCTGGGCGACTTCGACTACCGCGAGGAAGTGAAGAAGCTCGACTTCGCCGCGCTCAAGCGCGACCTCACCGCGCTGATGACCGACAGCCAGGACTGGTGGCCGGCCGACTGGGGCCACTACGGTGGCCTGATGATCCGCATGGCCTGGCACGCCGCCGGCTCCTACCGGGTGGCCGACGGCCGTGGCGGCGCCGGCACCGGCAACCAGCGCTTCGCGCCGCTGAACTCCTGGCCGGACAACGCCAACCTCGACAAGGCCCGCCGCCTGCTGTGGCCGATCAAGCGCAAGTACGGCAACAAGATCAGCTGGGCCGACCTGATCGTGCTGGCCGGCAACGTGGCCTACGAGTCGATGGGCTTCAAGACCTTCGGTTTCGCCTACGGCCGCGCGGACATCTGGCATCCGGAGAAGGACATCTACTGGGGTTCCGAGAAGGAATGGCTGGCGCCCACCAACAATCCCAACAGCCGCTACTCCGGTGAGCGCGACCTGGAGAACCCGCTGGCGGCGGTGATGATGGGCCTGATCTACGTCAACCCGCAGGGTGTCGACGGCCAGCCCGACCCGCTGAAGACCGCCAAGGACGTGCGCGAGACCTTCAAGCGCATGGCGATGGACGACGAGGAAACCGTCGCCCTGACCGCCGGCGGCCACACCGTGGGCAAGGCCCACGGCAACGGCGACGCCGCGCTGCTCGGCCCGGAACCCGAGGCGGCGGACGTCGAGGAGCAGGGCCTGGGCTGGAACAACAAGACCAGGCGCGGCGTCGGCCGCGACACCGTGACCAGCGGCCTGGAAGGCGCCTGGACCACCCATCCGACCCGCTGGGACAACGGCTACTTCGACATGCTGCTCAACCACGAGTGGGAGCTGAAGAAGAGCCCGGCCGGCGCCTGGCAGTGGGAGCCGGTCGACATCAAGCAAGAGGACATGCCGGTCGACGTGGAGGATCCGAGCATCCGCCACAAGCCGATGATGACCGACGCCGACATGGCGATGAAGATGGATCCGGAGTACCGCAAGATCGCCGAGCGCTTCCACAAGGATCCCGCCGCCTTCGAGGATGCCTTCGCCCGCGCCTGGTTCAAGCTGACCCACCGCGACATGGGGCCGAAGGCCCGCTACATCGGTCCGGAAGTGCCGGCCGAAGACCTGATCTGGCAGGACCCGGTGCCGAGCGGGCGCAGCGACTACGACGTCGCCGCGGTCAAGGCGAAGATCGCCGCCAGCGGCCTGTCGGTCAGCGAGCTGGTCAGCACCGCCTGGGACAGCGCGCGCACCTTCCGCGGCTCGGACTACCGCGGCGGCGCCAACGGCGCGCGCATCCGCCTGGCCCCGCAGAAGGACTGGGAAGGCAACGAGCCGGCGCGTCTGGCCAGGGTGCTGGCGGTGTACGAGAAGATCGCTGCCGAGACCGGCGCCAGCGTGGCCGATGTCATCGTGCTGGGCGGCAACCTCGGCGTCGAGCAGGCGGCCAAGGCGGCGGGCTTCGACGTCAGCGTGCCTTTCGCCCCGGGGCGTGGCGACGCCAGCCAGGCGCAGACCGACGTGGACTCCTTCGCCGTGCTGGAGCCGGTGCACGATGCCTATCGCAACTGGCTGAAGAAGGACTACGCCGTCAGTCCCGAAGAGCTGATGCTCGACCGCACCCAGCTGCTGGGCCTGACCGCGCCGGAGATGACCGTGCTGGTCGGCGGCATGCGCGTGCTGGGCACCAACCATGGCGGCAGCCAGCATGGCGTGTTCACCGACCGGGTCGGCGCGCTGAGCAACGACTTCTTCGTCAACCTGACCGACATGGGCAACACCTGGAAGCCGGCCGGCAACAACCTGTACGAGATCCGTGACCGCAAGACCGACAAGGTCAAGTGGACGGCGACCCGCGTGGACCTGGTGTTCGGCTCCAACTCGGTGCTGCGTGCCTACGCCGAGGTCTATGCCCAGGACGACAACCAGGAGAAGTTCGTCAGGGACTTCGTCGCCGCCTGGACCAAGGTGATGAACGCCGACCGCTTCGATCTGGCGTGACGTAACTCAGGAAGTGAGTCGGGCCTGCTTTGCAGGCCCGATTCGTTTATGCGCAGTGCGGAGGTGCGAGGGGATGGTGGCGACGGCTGACGCGCTACATCCACTCCTGTTCCGCTGCTGCCCCCTGATCGCCCCACAACACCCGCGGCGGCAGGTCGAACAGCGAATGGGCGCCGTGCTGCAGCAGCGGCAGCGCCCGCGCACCGGCCAGCATCATGCGCGCCGCCAGCTCGATCTCGTCGAAGCGGGCCTCGAGCAGCAGGGCAGCGTGGCTGCTGTTGCTGCTCGCCGCATGGCGTTCCAGCAGCAGGCCGCGCTCGGCCTCCAGCTCGGCGACGCTGTCCACCGGGAACACCAGGGTCTCCTCGTCCAGATAGAGCGGGTCGCGGCGGATGGCCTGCTCGACGGCGGCCGCGTCGGCGCCCGGCTCCAGCTCGACGTAGACGTAGCGCTGCAGCGTGCCGTCCTGGCTCTTCTGCTCCAGCGCCAGCGCCTTGCGCACGCCAGCGATGCCTTCCGCCGCCAGCGAGTGGTGCAGGCTGGTGCCGGCATGCAGGCTGCTGCGGGTATGTCCGTGGGGCAGCAGTAGGGCGAACTGGCTGCGGAACAGGGACAGGATGCCGGGATCACTGCCGGCGCCGACAATCGCGGTGGCCCGGTAGAGGTGGGCCATCCGCTGCATTTCCTCGTGGTGGGCGATGAAGGCGTCGCCATGCAGGCGCGCGCACTCGACCAGCGAGATGCGGTGCTGCAGCAGCTCCCGGGCCTGGCCCTGGATGCTGTCCGCCGGTACGCAGAGCAGGGCGGCATCGACCTGCTTCAGCTCGGTGAAATGCCCGACCACCGGCAGGTCACCCAGCCAGTCGAGCGGTGTGGGGGTGCGCCGTACCACGCCGGCCAGGGTAAGGGTAGGATCGTCCAGCAGCAGCTCGGCGCAGCGGCGGCCGAGCCTGCCGAGGCCGATCACCGCGATCTGACGTTTCTTCATCGGTCTGCCCGCCTGTGCTATGAAGAGGCAATGCCGCACGTGCTGGATGCCGCGCCGGCATCGGTGGTTTCCTCAGGTTAGATCAGCCACCGCCCGGCCTCCCGCGGTACCGGGCAGGCGGCACGAACTTCTCCCACTCAGCCGCGCAGAAGGGACGCCCACATGCCTGTGCAACGGACCCGCAGCCATCACCCGTCCGAGTATCGACATGCGCCCGCCTGAACGTGCCGCCGTCCGTCCCTGGCTGGCGGACCTGATCGCCGGCCTGGCCGTGGCCGGTCTGCTGCTGCCGGAGGCTGTCGCCTATGCCAGCATCGCCGGCCTGCCGCCCCGCCACGGGGTGGTCGCGCTGCTCGCCGGGCTGCTCTTCTACGGGCTGGTGGGCCGCAGCCGCTTCGCCATCGTCTCGGCCACCTCATCCTCGGCGGCGGTGCTGGCGGCGGCCACCGCGACCATGGCGCCGGGCGACGGCAGCCTCAAGCTGGCAGTGGCCAGCGGCCTGGTGCTGTTCACCGGCCTGGGCTTTCTCGGCGCCGGGCTGGCGCGCATGGGCTCGATCACCGCGTTCATCGCCAAGCCGGTGCTGCGCGGTTTCACCTTCGGCCTGGCCCTGGTGGTGATCCTGCACCAGTTGCCGCATATCCTCGGCGTGCATCCCGGCCACGGCAATCCGCTGCAGCTGGCGGCCAGCCTGCTGGCCGGTTTCGCGGCCTGGAATCCCCTCGGCATCGGCCTGGGCTTGGCGGCGCTGGCGCTGCTGCGGCTGCTCAGGCCTTGCCGACATGTGCCGGCGGCGCTGGTGGTCATCGTCCTCGGCATCGTCGTCCAGCTGTTCTGCGGCCTCGACCGCTTCGGCGTGGCGCTGGTCGGCAGCATCGACCTGGAGTTCCGCCCGCCCGAGTTGCCGCGGCTCGACCAGAGCGAGTGGCTGCGCCTCGGCGAGCTGGCCTTCGCCCTGCTGTTCGTGCTGTATGCCGAGTCCTACGGCAGCATGCGCAGCTTCGCCCTGCGCTATGGCGACGGCCTGTCGGCCAACCGCGAGCTGATCGCCCTCGGCGCCGCCAACCTGGCCTCGGGACTGTTCGGCGGCATGCCGGTCGGCGCCGGCTACTCGGCCACCGCGGCCAACGAGGCTGCCGGCGCGCGCTCGCGGCTGGCCGCCTGGTGCGCCGCGCTGGTGGTGCTGCTGGCAGTGCTCAGCCTGATGCCCTGGATGGCGCTGACGCCGATGCCGGTACTGGCCGCCATCGTCATCCATGCGGTGGGCCACAGCCTCGACCCCGCCGCGCTGCGCCGCTACTTCGGCTGGCGCCGCGACCGCCTGGTGGTGCTCAGCGCGATCGCCGCGGTGCTGCTGCTCGGTATCCTCGCCGGCCTGCTGGTCGCGGTCGGCGTCAGCGTGCTGATGACCCTGCGCGGCTTCTCGCTGCCGCGGGTGTCGATGCTCGGCCGGCTCGGCGAGGGCCACGACTTCGTCGACCTGCGGGCGCACCCGGAGGCCGTGGCGGTGCCGGGCCTGCTGATCCTGCGCCCGGAGGCGCCGCTGTTCTTCGCCAATGCCGAGCAGACCCTGGCGCTCGTCCGCCGTTGCCTGCGCGCCCCGGAAAACGCCGCGCGGGTGCTGATCCTCAGTCTCGAGGAGTCGCCGGATCTCGACGGCAGCAGCCTCGAGGCGCTGCTGGAGCTGGCGCAGCAGGTCGAGGCGCGCGGCATGACCCTGCTGTTCGCCCGCCTGCACGAACGGGCCCGCGCCGTGCTGGGCCGGGCGGCTGGCGAACGTCTGCCGGCCGATGCGCTGACCAACTGGAGCGTCGACGATGCGGTGAGCCGGGGGCTGGCGCTGCTGGCGGCCGAGCGCCGCGAGCCGGGCTAGCTGGAGCGGGGCAGGGCGCCGCCTTCCGCCAGCCGGGGCTCGTCGCCGGGTTGCAGCGGCTCCGCCTGCTCGGTGACCACGCTGAAATCGCTGATCTCGATGGCGCCTTTGCCGTAGCCGAGCAGGTGGAAGGAGAACGCCTTGCGCGATTCCGGGTTGTAGAAGCTGAAGTCCATCTGCAGCGGCTTGTCGTGGGTTACCAGTATCCGGGCGGGGATGTCCAGCGGCACGTCCTGCTCGAACTCCTTGGCCTTGAGCTGGATGTAGGCCTTCTGCTTGCGGCCCACCGAGCGCACGGTCAGACGCACCCGCGTCAGGGTGCCCTTGGGCAGCTCCAGGTACTGGGCACCGATCAGGTTGTCCGTCCAGTCGTCGCGGACCTGCGCCTTGAGGCGGATGACGGCCGGGCTGCCGAACTGGTAGAGCCGGTTCAGCGAGGTGTGCAGCAACGACTGGTCGAGTGCGCTTGCCCTGGCCGCCATCTGGCGCGCGCGCCGGCCGCCATACTGGCCGAGCAAGGTGGCCCGCTCGGCGATGAAGCCTTCGCTGGCGTAGTAGCGGCAGCGTTGCTGCACGTCGCACTCGGTCAGGGTGCCCCGGCCATCGTGATGGCGCAGCTTGCCATTGGTGTACGACATGATCTCCCGGCCGTGGGCGTAGTCGCGGAACAGCGAGCGGCCGCTGAGGGCCTTGGGGGGCGGGAAGCCGAAGTAGTCGAGCACCGATGCGCTCAGGTCGACGTGGCCGTAGACCCCGGTCTTGATCCGGGGCAGCTGTGCCTGCTCGGGAGCCAGCACCAGGCTGAAGCCCCAGGCCGAGGCCAGGCGCACGCCGTCGATGCCGTGGGACTCGTCCGAGGTGACGATCACCAGGGTGTCCTTCAGCACGCCCGAGCGCTCCAGTGCGGCCAGGAAGTCCCCCAGGGCATCGTCCAGATAGGCCACCGCAGCCTGCTTGGGGCTGGCGTGGCGGCGCAGGTACGCGGCCGGCGCCGAGTAGGGCTGGTGGGTGCCGACCGTCAGCAGGGTGAGCATCCAGGGCTGCTTGCTGCGGCGCAGCTGGCCGACGTAGTCCAGCGCGCCTTCGAAGAAAGACCTGTCGTCCATGCCCCACGGGAAGTCCAGGCGGGCAGGCTTCCTGAACCACTCCCGGCCGCGGGTGGCGTCGAAGCCGATGTGCGGCATGATCCGGTCCTTGGCCATGAACCTGAGACCCGCGCCCTGCAGGTAGTGGGTGGCGAACCCGCGGCTGCGCAGCTGGGCGGGCAGGCAGGCCCGGTTGCGCTGGTTCTGGGTGAGCATCTCGATGCCCTTGGGCGTGCCGTTGTCGAGCTTGTCGTAGTCGCCGCAGAGCATCGCGTACAGGCCGCGGATGGTCTGGTGGCTGTGCAGCACGTAGTCGGGCGTGTTCATGCCCCGTTCGGCCCAGGCGCTCAGCCTGGGCATCAGGTTTTCGCGGTAGCTGTCGTTCAGGGCGGCGCGGTTCGCCCCGACATAGGCGCCGGGGATGCCTTCGAGGGCGACGATCAGCACGTTGCGGGCGCGCCCCGGGGCGTCCAGCAGCTTCCTGCCGTCCAGGTCGAGCCGGACGAGGCCGGCCAGCGGTGGCGGCGTGTCGGCGTCATCGCCGGCCAGCCATTCCTCCAGGCGGGTCTGTCCGTGGCCGGTGCCGGCCACCAGCCACTGGTGCGGCAGGTTGAACAGTCGCCACTGGTCCGCCTCGCTGGGCTGGAGATACTGCAGGCCGCCGTGGGCCAGCAGGAGCGACAGCGGCGCCAGCCAGGCATGCCGCGGCAGGCGCGGAGACGGTTGCGCGCGGCCGGCCCACAGGCTGGCCAGCCAGACGGCCAGGGCGCCGAGCAGGACGGCGGCCACCCACGGCTGGGCAAGGCTGCCGGCAGTGGAGTTCTCCATGAACTGCGGATCGGTCAGGTACTGCAGGTCTGCCACGTCCGGCAGGCGGCCGACGGCGCTGACCAGCTCCACCGCTGCCACGTTCAGCAGGCCCCACGCCAGCAGCACGGGCAGGGCCAGCCACCAGGGGCGGCGGTACAGCAGCACGATCAGCAGGCTGGCGATGCCCAGGTCGGACAGATAGCCGAGGGGAGCGGACCAGCCCAGGGCAAGGCGGCTGCCCAGGGGGACGATCAGCACCAGGCCGATGAGACTGGCGAGCGGGGCGCGGGGATGGCGCAGGCAGCGCGGGATGATGCTCACGAGGAAACCCTCACGCCATCGGATGTTCATGAAGATATGCTAGGCGGGATCGCTCCTTTTTTGGGCAACTGCGGCCGCGGAAAGTTCTTGCGCCCATCCGCGGACCGGGCCGTGCCGATGGGCCTGCGCCTAGGTCTGCTTCGGCCGGGGCGAGGCGCTGCGCCTGGCTGCCGTGCCACCGGCCTTGCGCGGCGCGGTCTTGCGTGGGGCGCCCGTGCGCGTGCCCTTCCAGGCCGGCTTGCCGCGGCCGGGCGCGACCGGCGGGCCGCTGATGGTCAGACGCAGGTCGGCGCAACGCTCCACCAGCTTGCTCATCCACGCCGACTGCTTGGCGACGAACTCCTCCAGCGGCATCTCGCCGTTCTGCACCATGTCCAGCGCCTGCTCCCAGATCGCCGTGGTGCCGGGGTCGGCGATCGGCCGCGGCACCGCGTCGATCAGGCTGAACGCCGCCGGGGTGGCCGCCAGCGCCTTGCCCTGTTTGGTCAGGTAGCCGCGGTCGAGCAGGCCCTGGATGATCCCGGCGCGGGTCGCCTCGGTGCCGATGCCGGTGGTGTCCTTGAGCTTCTGCTTGAGGCGCGGATCGTCGACCAGTTTGGCGACGTTCTTCATCGCCTTGATCAGGTCGCCCTCGGTGAACGGCTTGGGCGGCTGGGTGTGCAGGTCCTTGAGCGTCACCTCGCGCACCGCGCAGTCCTGGCCCTCGCGCAGCGCCGGCAGGGCCTGCGGCTCCGGCGCCTCGCGGCCCTTGGTCGGGGCGAGCGCCTCGGGCAGCGCGCGCCGCCAGCCCGGCTCGACGATGCGCTTGCCCAGCGCGCGCAGGGCATGGCCGGCGCAGTCGAAGTCGGCCTGGGTGCGGTCGTACTCGTGGTTGGCCAGGAACTGCGCCAGGTAGCGGGCGCGGATCAGGCTGAACACCGCGCGCTCCTTGCCGGCCAGGCGACTGGAGGCCTGCGCGGCGGCGGTGGGGATGATGCCGTGGTGGGCGCTCACTTTGGCGTCGTTCCACGCCCGCGAGCGGCGCTGCGCGTCGAGGTGCGGCTGCAGGGCGGCCAGCGCCGGATCGGCGGAGGCCAGGGCGGCGAGGATCGTCGGGGCCTCGGCGTGCTGGCTGAGCGGCAGGTAGCCGCAGTCGCTGCGCGGGTAGGTGATGACCTTGTGCGTCTCGTACAGCGCCTGGGCGATGTCGAGGGTTTCTTGGGCGCCGAGGCCGAGCTTCTTCGAGCAGACCTCCTGCAGGGTGCCCAGGTCGAAGGGCAGCGGCGCCGCCTCGCGCACCCGCTCGGTCTTCAGTTCGACCAGCCGCGCGCTGCCGGCGCGGCGCATGGCCTCGGCGGCAGCGCGGGCCAGCTCGGGCCTGAGGCAGCGGCCCTGCTCGTCGCAGGCATCCTCCGGCGCGCGCCACTGCGCGGTGAAGGGCGTGCCGCCTTCCAGCAGCTGCACGTCGATGGCCCAGAACGGCACCGGCACGAAGGCGGCGATGCTGCGGTCGCGATCCACCACCAGGCGCAGGGTCGGCGTCTGCACGCGGCCCACCGAGAGCACACCCTGGTAGCCGGACTGGCGACCGAGCAGGGTGAACAGCCGGCTCATGTTCATGCCGATCAGCCAGTCGGCGCGCGAGCGGCCCAGTGCGGCGTGGTACAGGGGGAAGGTCTCGCTGCCCGGCTTGAGTGCCTTGAGCGCCTTGCGGATCGAGGCGTCGTCCAGCGCCGACAGCCACAGGCGCTGGATCGGCCCGCGGTAGCGGCAGTGGTCGAGGATTTCGCGGGCGATCATCTCGCCCTCGCGGTCGGCGTCGGTGGCGATCACCAGCTCGGTGCATTCGCCGAGCAGGCGCTTGACCGCCTTGAACTGGCTGGCGGTCTTGCTCTTGACCAGCATCTTCCACTGGTCGGGGACTATGGGCAGGTCGGCGAGGTTCCAGCGCTTGTAGCGCTCGTCGTAGGCGTCCGGCGGCGCGGTCTCCAGCAGGTGGCCGATGCACCAGGTCACGGTCACGCCGGCCCCCAGCCAGCAGCCCTCGCCGCGCCGGCTGGCGCCGAGCACCTTGGCGATGTCCTTGGCCTGGGAGGGTTTTTCGCAGAGGAAGAGCCGCATGCTTGCCATCAAAGCTGGTGGAGATGGCGCACAGCATGGGCAGAAACGGCGTTTCAGGCAATCTTTATCTGGATGGATGTACAGCCTTGGCCGCCGCTCCACCGCGAAGGATGGAGCGGGGCTGGCTGCCGGGGAAGGATCAGTCGAACACGATGCCCTGGGCCAGCGGCAGCTCGCGCGAGTAGTTCACGGTGTTGGTCTGCCGGCGCATGTAAGCCTTCCAGGAGTCCGAGCCCGACTCGCGGCCGCCGCCGGTTTCCTTCTCGCCACCGAAGGCGCCGCCGATCTCCGCGCCGCTCGGACCGATGTTGACGTTGGCGATGCCGCAGTCGCTGCCGGCCGCACTCTGGAAGGCTTCCGCCTCGCGCACGTCGGTGGTGAAGATGCACGAGGAGAGGCCCTGCGGCACCTCGTTGTTGAGGCGCAGCGCCTCGTCGAAGTCGCGGTAGCCCAGCACGTAGAGGATCGGCGCGAAGGTCTCGTGGCGCACCACCTCGCTCTGCGCCGGCATCTCCACCAGCGCCGGGCTGACGTAGTAGGCGTTCGGGTACTGCTCGGCCAGCTGGCGCTCGCCGCCGAACACCTGGCCGCCTTCGTCGCGGGCTTTTACCAGCGCGTTCTGCATGGCCTCGAAGGCCTGCTTGTCGATCAGCGGGCCGACCAGGTTGCCCTGCAGCGGGTGGCCGATGCGCACCTTGGCGTAGGCGGCCTTCAGGCGCGCGACTATCTCGTCCTTGACCGACTCGTGGGCGATCAGGCGGCGCAGGGTGGTGCAGCGCTGGCCGGCGGTGCCGACGGCGCTGAACAGGATGGCGCGCACCGCCATGTCCAGGTCGGCGCTGGGCGCGAGGATCATCGCGTTGTTGCCGCCCAGTTCGAGGATGCAGCGGCCGAAGCGCGCGGCGACGCGCGGGGCGACCTCGCGGCCCATGCGGGTGCTGCCGGTGGCGCTGACCAGCACCACGCGCGGATCGGCGACCAGCGCTTCGCCGGCGTCGCGGTCGCCGACGATCAGCTGGCTGAGGCCGGCCGGAGCGTCGCCGAAGGCCTTCAGCGCCTTGTCGAACAGCGCCTGGCAGGCGAGGGCGGTCAGCGGGGTCTTCTCCGACGGCTTCCACAGCACGGCGTTGCCGCACACCAGCGCCAGGGTGGCGTTCCACGCCCACACGGCGACCGGGAAGTTGAAGGCGCTGATCACGCCGACCACGCCCAGCGGGTGCCAGGTCTCGCGCATGTGGTGGCCCGGGCGCTCGGAGGCGATGGTCAGGCCGTACAGCTGGCGCGACAGGCCGACGGCGAAGTCGCAGATGTCGATCATTTCCTGCACTTCGCCCAGGCCTTCCTGGGTGATCTTGCCGGCCTCCCAGGACACCAGCTCGGCCAGCTCGGCCTTGTGCTCGCGCAGCACCTCGCCGAACAGGCGTACCAGCTCGCCGCGGCGCGGGGCCGGCACGCTACGCCAGGTCTCGAAGGCGGCCTGGGCGGCGGCGATCTTCGCCGGCACGCTGGCGGCCGGCTCCAGCGCCACGGCGCCGATGCGGCTGCCGTCGATGGGGCTGTGGATGACGTGGCTGCCCTGGTTGGCGGCCTCGGCGCTGACGCCCAGGCGGCTGAGAAGATGCTCGACCATGATTGGCTCCTGTCGCAGGATTGTTGGAATTTGGCCTCCCGGTCAGTATCGATCCGCCTCTCGCAGGCTCACAAGCGAGGGTTTTTCGCCTTATCATTCCTTTAATTCATGCTTTGCTGGCCGCCACCGAGAGTCCCATGTCCAAACGTCTGATGCCGTCCATGACCGCGCTGCAGTGCTTCGAGGCGGTCGCGCGCCACCTGAGCTTCACCCGCGCCGCCGAGGAGCTGCACCTGACCCAGAGCGCGGTGAGCAAGCAGGTCGCCCAGCTCGAGGACATGCTCCAGCACCTGCTGTTCCGCCGCATCCGTCGCCGCCTGCAGCTCACCCCGGCTGGCGAGCTGTACCTGGCCGAGGTCAACAAGATCCTCAACCAGGTGGCGATGTCCACCCACTACATCCTCTCCTACGGCGGCAACACCGAGGTGCTCAAGGTGGCGACCCAGCCGACCTTCGGCGCGCGCTGGCTGATTCCGCATCTCAAGGGCTTCGGCAAGGCCAACCCGAACATCCACCTCGACCTGCGCAACGTGCTGGAGCCGTTCGACCTGCTGGAGGGCAAGGCCGACGTGGTGTTCTTCTTCGGCCAGGGCACCTGGCCGGGTGCCGAGTGCATCGAGCTGTTCGGCGAGACCATGGTGCCGGTGTGCGCGCCGGATCTGTTCGCCAGCGGCATCGCCAGTCCCGAGCAGCTCGGCGAGCAGGTGCTGATGCAGTGCGTGTCGCGCCCGGAGGCCTGGCACGACTGGTTCGACAGCCTCGGCCTGCAGACCAGCCACAGCTACCACGGTCCGCGCTTCGAGACCTTCTACATGTGCATCCGCGCCGCCCAGGCCGGCTGTGGCGTGGCGCTGGTGCCGCGCTTCCTGGTCGAGGACGAGCTTGCCGACGGCAAGCTGGTGATCGCCTGGGACCACGAGCTGCCCAGCACCGGCAAGCACTTCATGGCCTACGCCGAACACGCCGCCGAGGTGCCGAAGATCCGCGCCTTCGTGAAGTGGATTCGCGGCCAGCTCGACGCGGGCTGACCACGGGGTTGGTGGACAAGGCCGCGCAGTTGCCCTCCCGATGCGATGCTTAGCGCAATGCATGAAGCCGATTTCCCGGTCCGTAGGGGCGAATTCATTCGCCTTGGGGGGCTGGCGAATGAATTCGCCCCTACAACGGATTACCCGGGTGATCCTGTACTGGCAGGAAAAAAAGGAATAAGAGAGCGATTTTTTTTCGTTTGCCGCCTGCCTGCCCCTGCCGATTTCATGGTGCGCACCACCAGTCCTTGCGGAGCAGCGCGCCATGCCGTCGACCCACGTCAGCCAGTCCCTGGCCATCGTCCACCCGATCAGCCTCAGCCACGGCCGCAACGCCGAGGTCTGGGATACCGCCGGCAAGCGCTACATCGACTTCGTCGGCGGCATCGGCGTGCTCAACCTCGGCCACTGCCACCCGCGTATCGTCGAGGCGGTGCGCGAGCAGGCCGGGCGGCTGACCCACTCGGCGTTCAACGCGCTGCCCCACGAGGGCTATAGCCAGCTGCTGGACGCGCTGGCGCGCTTCGTGCCGGTGTCCTACCGCCTCTCCGGCATGCTCACCAACAGCGGTGCCGAGGCCACCGAGAACGCCTTGAAGATCGTCCGCGCCGCCACCGGGCGCGGCGCGGTGATCGCCTTCGACGGCGGCTTCCACGGTCGCACCCTGGCCGCCCTCAATCTCAACGGCAAGGTCGCCCCCTACAAGCAGAAGGTCGGCGCGCTGCCCGGCCCGGTGTACCACCTGCCGTACCCGAGCGCCGACAACGGCGTCAGCGTCGAGGTCGCCCGCGCGGCGATGGAGCGGCTGTTCAGCGTGGAGATCGACGTCGAGGAAGTCGGCTGCTTCATCCTCGAGGCGGTGCAGGGCGAGGGCGGCTTCCAGGCGCTCGACGCCGGCTTCGCCCAGTACCTGCGGCGCTTCTGCGACGAGCGCGGCATCGTCCTGATCGTCGACGAGATCCAGTCCGGCTTCGGCCGCACCGGCCAGCGCTTCGCCTTCTCGCTCCTGGGCATCGAGCCGGACCTGCTGCTGCTCGGCAAGAGCATCGCCGGTGGCCTGCCGCTGGGCGCGCTGGTCGGCCGCCCGGAGCTGCTCAATGCGCTGCCCAAGGGCGGCCTGGGCGGCACCTACTCGGGCAATCCGCTGGCCTGCGCGGCGGCGCTGACCACCCTGGAGCTGATGAGCGACGCCAACCTGGCGACCTGGGGCGAGCGCCAGGAGCAGTGCATCCTGCGCCACTTCCGCGCCTGGCAGGACAGCGAGCTGGCCCCGGCGCTGGCGCGCCTGACCGGCGTCGGTGCCATGCGCGGCATCGAGCTGCGCAGCGACGACGGCGGGCCGGGCACTGAACGCCTCGCCCGCCTGCTGGCCAGTGCCCGCGAGGCCGGCCTGCTGCTGATGCCGAGCGGCAAGCACCGCCACATCGTCCGCCTGCTGGCGCCGCTGACCGCCGAGGAGGAGATCCTCGAGGAAGGCATGGCGATCTTCCGTCGTTGCCTGCAGGCGAGTCTCTGAACCCCGCCCGTAGGGTACGCCGCGCGCACCATAAGAGGCCGGCGGTGCGCATGGCGCACCCTACGGGTATCGGAATTCCTCGGCGGAATGAAGTGCAGAGAATTTGTCGTTTGAGCGGCGGTTCAGTCCTCAACAGAATGAATCCGTAGGGTGCGCCGTGCGCACCAGCGATGGCCAAGAGGTGCGCACGGCGCACCCTACGGGCCGCAGCAGATTCCCAGGAGTGCAGTGCGATGAACCAGAACGCCTTTGTCAGTCCGGACGCGATCCGTGCGCGTTTCTCCCTGGCCATGTCCGCCATGTACCAGAGCGAGGTGCCGCTGTACGGCGACCTGCTCGACCTGGTCGGCCGGATCAACCGCCGCACGCTGGACGCGGCCCCGGCGCTGGCCGAAACGCTGTGCGCCAGCGGCGAGCTGCAACGTCTGGCCGAGGAGCGCCACGGCGCCATCCGCCTGGGCAGCGCCGAGGAACTGGCGACCATGGCGCGGCTGTTCGCGGTGATGGGCATGCAGCCGGTGGCCTACTACGACCTGAGCTGCGCCGGCGTGCCGGTGCACGCCACCGCGTTCCGCGCGGTTGGCGAGGCGGCGCTGGCCCACAGCCCGTTCCGCGTGTTCACCTCGCTGCTGCGCCTGGAGCTGATCGACGACCCGGCGCTGCGCGCCCAGGCCGCCGGGATCCTCGCCGGCCGGCAGATCTTCACCGAGCAGGCGCTGGCGCTGATCGATCAGTGCGAGCAGGCCGGCGGGCTGACCGAGCAGCAGGCCGGCGTGTTCATCCGCGAGGCGCTGCAGACCTTCCGCTGGCATCGCCAGGCGCGGGTCAGCGCCGCCGTGTACCAGCAGCTGCACGAGCAGCACCGGCTGATCGCCGACGTGGTGGCCTTCCCCAATCCGCACATCAACCACCTGACCCCCTGCACCCTGGACATCGACGCCGTGCAGGCGGCGATGCCGGGCCGCGGCATGGCGGCCAAGGAGCTGGTTGAGGGCCCGCCGGCGCGGCGCTGCCCGATCCTGCTGCGCCAGACCAGCTTCAAGGCGCTCGACGAGGCGGTGCAGTTCGCCTGCGGCACGCCGGGCTCGCACAGCGCGCGCTTCGGCGAGATCGAGCAGCGCGGCGCGGCGCTGACCGCCCGCGGCCGCGCGCTCTACGACCGCCTGCTCGCCGCCGCCCGCGAACGCTGCCAGGGCGTGCCGGCGGCGGACTACCCGCAGGCCTACGCCCAGGCGCTGGCCGCCTGCTTCGCGGACTTCCCCGACGACTACGACCAGCTGCGCCGCGAGGGGCTGGTGTTCGGCCGCTACCAGGTCACCGACGCGGGCCGTGCGGCCCGCCGCGAGGGCCGTCTGGCGGGCGATCGCGAGGCGCTGCTCAAGGCCGGCCAGCTGCGCTGGGAGCCGCAGCGCTACGAGGACTTCCTGCCGGTCAGCGCGGCGGGCATCTTCCAGTCCAACCTCGGCGACAACACCCGCGGTGCCTACGACCGGAGTGCCAACCGCGCCGAGTTCGAGCGCGCCCTCGGCCGTCCGGTGCTCGACGAGCTGACGCTCTACGCCCGCGTGCAGGACGCCTCGCTGCAGGCCTGCGCGCAGGAGCTGGGTCTGCCGCTGGTGTAGGCGCTGCCGCGCGTCAGGCGCCGCGTCCTGGCGCCGGGCTTGCCCGGCCGCTCGCGGCCCTCCCCATCGCTGTTCTTACCCTGTCCCCGGTCGCTGTGTGCGCCGGGGATTTTTTGTTTTCCGGGCCGGCGAGATGCGCTGCGAACAGTAGTTTTTGGAATGGAAAGCGTCGTTCTTTTCGTTTGAGCGGTGCGCGCGGAGTTGCTTTCATCGGGGCGTGACCAAGGCCATCGCGCCGGCCGCCCCGGACCGGACGCGAGACAAGAACAACAAAGGTGTAGCCATGCAAGCATCCGCCCCCGCCCTGGAAATCCGCGACCTGCACAAGCGCTACGGCGAGCTGGAGGTGCTCAAGGGCGTCTCGCTGACCGCCCGCGACGGCGACGTGATCTCCATCCTCGGCTCCTCCGGCTCCGGCAAGTCGACCTTCCTGCGCTGCATCAACCTGCTGGAAAACCCCTGCAAGGGCGAGATCCACGTCGCCGGCGAGCAGCTCAAGCTGAAGACCGCCCGCGAGGGCCATCTGGTCGCCGCCGACCCGAGGCAGATCAACCGCCTGCGCAGCGAACTGGGCTTCGTGTTCCAGAACTTCAACCTGTGGCCGCACATGACCATCCTCGACAACGTGATCGAGGCGCCGCGCCGCGTGCTGGGCCTGTCCAGGGCCGAGGCCACCGAGCGCGCCGAGGCGCTGCTGGCCAAGGTCGGCATCGCCGACAAGCGCCACTGCTACCCGAGCCAGCTGTCCGGCGGCCAGCAGCAGCGCGCCGCCATCGCCCGCACCCTGTGCATGGAGCCCAAGGTCATCCTGTTCGACGAGCCGACCTCGGCGCTCGACCCGGAGATGGTCCAGGAGGTGCTCAACGTGATCCGCGCGCTGGCCGAGGAGGGCCGCACCATGCTGCTGGTCACCCACGAGATGAAGTTCGCCCGCCAGGTTTCCAGCGAGGTGGTGTTCCTCCACCAGGGCCGCGTCGAGGAGCAGGGCAGTCCGCAACAGGTCTTCGACAACCCGCAGTCCGCGCGTTGCCAGCAGTTCATGTCCAGCAATCACTGATCGGAGAGCCAACCATGCATGACTACAAGAAAGTGCTGCTCGTCGCCGCCAGCGTTCTCGGCCTGCTCGGCCAGGCGGTCGCCGCCGACAAGCTCAGGGTCGGCACCGAAGGCGCCTACCCGCCGTTCAACCTGGTCGACGCCCGCGGCAAGGTCGGCGGCTTCGACGTGGAGATCGCCGAGGCGCTGTGCGCGCAGATGAAGGCCGACTGCGAGGTGGTCACCTCCGACTGGGACGGCATCATCCCGGCGCTCAACGCCAAGAAGTTCGACATGATCGTCGCCTCGATGTCGATCACCGACGAGCGCAAGCAGGCGGTCGACTTCACCGAGCCGTACTACACCAACAAGCTGCAGTTCATCGCGCCCAAGGGGGCCGAGTTCAGGACCGATGAAGCCAGCCTGAAGGGCAAGGTGATCGGCGCCCAGCGCGCCACCATCGCCGGCACCTGGCTGGAGGACAACCTCGGCGACGTGGTGCAGGTCAAGCTCTACGACACCCAGGAAAACGCCTACCTGGATCTCGCCGCCGGGCGCGTCGACGGTGTGCTGGCCGACAAGCTGGTCAACTGGGAGTGGCTCAAGAGCGAGCCGGGCAAGGACTTCGAGTTCAAGGGCGAGCCGGTCTACGACAACGACCGCATCGGCATCGCCCTGCGCAAGGGCGACGCCGAGCTGCGCGAGAAGCTGAACAGCGCGCTGCAGGCCATCGTCGCCGACGGCACCTACAAGCAGATCAACGACAAGTACTTCCCGTTCAGCATCTATTGACGGGGCAGCGCCCGGCTGCGGCCGGGCGCACCTGCAGGCGAGGGTGACAAGCATGTTTCTCGATTTGCACGGTTTCGGGCCCGCCCTGCTGGCGGGCACCTGGATCACCATAAAGCTGGCGCTGGCATCGCTGGCCGTAGGCCTGGTGCTTGGCCTTGCCGGCGCGCTGGCCAAGACCTCGAAGTACGGCGCGCTGCAGTGGCTGGGCTCGAGCTACTCGACCCTGGTGCGCGGCGTGCCCGAGCTGCTCTGGGTGCTGCTGATCTACTTCGGCAGCGTCAACCTGATGCGCGCGCTGGCCGATGCGCTGGGCATGCACAGCCTGGAGCTCAGTCCGTTCGCCGCCGGCGTGCTGGCGCTGGGCCTGTGCTTTGGCGCCTACGCCACCGAGGTGTTCCGCGGCGCCATCCTGGCCATCCCCAAAGGCCAGTGCGAGGCCGGGCAGGCGCTGGGTATCGGCACCTTCGCCATCCTCTGGCGGCTGATCCTGCCGCAGATGTGGCGCATCGCCCTGCCGGGCCTCGGCAACCTGTTCATGATCCTGATGAAGGACACCGCGCTGATCTCGGTGATCGGCCTCGAGGAGATCATGCGCCACTCGCAGATTGCGGTGACCGCCAGCAAGCAGCCGTTCACCTTCTACCTGATCGCCGCCTGCATCTACCTGAGCCTGACCATCGTCGCCATGAGCAGCCTGGCGCTGATGGAGAAGCGTGCCGCACGCGGCTTCCGGAGGGCCTACGCATGAACTGGGAACTGATGATCAAGTGGACGCCGCGCCTGCTCGAAGGCGCCTGGCTGACTCTGGAGCTGGTGGGCATCGCCGTGCTGGCCGGCCTCATCCTCGCCATCCCGCTGGGCGTGATGCGCAGCTCGCGGCACGCCTGGGTGCGCGCGCTGCCCTACGGCTACATCTTCTTCTTCCGCGGCACGCCGCTGCTGGTGCAGCTGTTCCTGGTCTACTACGGCATGGCGCAGTTCGAGGCGATACGCCAGAGCGCGCTGTGGCCGGTGCTGCGCGATCCCTACTGGTGCGCGGTGATCACCATGACCCTGCACACCGCAGCCTACATCGCCGAGATCCTGCGCGGCGCCATCGCCGCCATCCCGCCGGGCGAGATCGAGGCGGCGCGGGCGCTGGGCATGTCGCGCTGGCAGGCGCTGCTGCACATCGTCATGCCGCGCGCCGCGCGCATCGGCCTGCCGGCCTACAGCAACGAGGTGATCCTGATGCTCAAGGCCAGCGCGCTGGCCAGCACCATCACCCTGCTGGAGCTGACCGGCATGTCGCGCACCATCATCGCCCGCACCTACCAGCCGGTGGAGATCTTCCTGATGGCCGGGGTGTTCTACCTGCTGGCTTCCTACGGGCTGGTGCGCCTGTTCCGCCTGCTGGAACAGCGCCTGCGGGTGGAGCTTTGCCAGGGGCGGTGAAGCAGGAGCGAGTCTGGTGCCGGCATCGTCCGTAAAGGGGGGCGATGCCCTTGCCCGTTCTCCGCGAGGCGGCCGGGTTTTTCTCCGTGGTGGCCGTGGACTCGGGGCAATCGCATGTCGCCAATTTCCCGGCCTGTCGGGGCGAATTCATGCGCCTTGACAGGGTGTTCTGGCGAATGAATTCACCCCACAACGGATTGATCAGGCTCGGAAGCCATTCATGCGATTGCCCCGAGTCCACGGCGGCCGCAAGCTGGTCCGGTCGTTTGCTAAGATGCCTCCTTTCCCGTTTTCGATGATTTACCGATGACCGAGCTCACCAACATCCGCCTCGACGAGATCGACCGCCAGCTGATCGCCGCCCTGCAGGTCGACGCCCGCGAGAGCGCCGCCATGCTGGCGCGCAAGCTCGGCATCGCCCGCACCACGGTGATCTCGCGCCTGGCGCGCCTGGAGAAGAGCAAGGTCATCACCGGCTACGGCGTGCGCCTCGGCCAGCGCGTGCTGGAGGGCGGCCTGCAGGCCTACGTCGGCATCACCCTGCAGCCGCGCTCGGGCAAGGAGGTGCTGCGCCGCCTGAGCAACATGCCCGAGGTGCAGCAGCTGTGCACGGTGAGCGGCGAGTTCGACTTCGTCGCCTGGCTGCACGCGGAAACCCCCGAGCGCCTCGACCAGCTGCTCGACGAGATCAGCGCGGTGGACGGGGTGGAGAAGACCAACACCTCGATCATCCTGTCCTGCAAGATCGACCGCGGCGGGCGGCTGTAGCGCTTCAACCCTTCGCCAGCTGCCACAGCCGGGCGATGTCGGCCGCACGCTGGTGCAGCAGACGCGGGGCGTCGGCGAGGGCGTCGGCCAGGCTGATCGGCCCGGGCGCCAGGCTGAAGGCAGCGTCGATGCCGTGGCCGTAGAGCTGCTGGTAGCCCTCGCCGAGGGTGCCGGCCAGCGCCACTACCGGCACGCCGTGGCGCCTGGCGATGGCCGCCACGCCCATCGGCGTCTTGCCGTGCAGGGTCTGCAGGTCGATCCGCCCCTCGCCGGTGATCACCAGGTCGGCGCCGATCAGCGCCTGCTCCAGCCCGCTGACCTCGGCGACCAGCTCGATGCCGGGGCGAAAGCTCGCGCCGAGGAAGCTGCGCGCCGCGAAGCCGATGCCGCCGGCCGCGCCGCTGCCGGGCAGGTCGCGGTCGTCGCGGCCGAGGGTCTGCGCGCACACGTCGGCGAAGCGGGCGAGGGCGGCGTCGAGCTGGCGCACCTGCTCCGGCGTCGCGCCCTTCTGCGGGCCGAACACCTGCGAGGCGCCGCGCGGCCCGCACAGCGGGTTGTCGACGTCGCAGGCGACCTCGAAGTCCACCTGCGCCAGGCGCGGATCGAGACCGCTCAGGTCGATGCGTGCCAGCTGCGCCAGCGCCGCGCCGCCCGGCGGCAGCGGGCTGCCCGCGGCATCCTCGAAGCGCGCGCCGAGGGCGCGCAGCATGCCGCTGCCGCCGTCGTTGGTGGCGCTGCCGCCGAAGCCGAGGACGATGCGCGTGGCGCCGGCGTCCAGTGCGGCGCGGATCAGCTCGCCGGTGCCATAGGTGCAGGCGCGCAGCACATCGCGCCTGGCCGGGGGAACCAGATGCAGGCCGCTGGCCGCGGCCATCTCGATCACCGCGCTGCGGCTGCCGGCGATCCAGCCCCACTGCGCGGCCACCGGCTCGCCCAGCGGGCCGCGCACCACACGCTCGCGCTGCTCGCCGCCGGTCGCCGCGAGCAGCGCCGCCAGCGTGCCTTCGCCGCCGTCGGCCATTGGCCGGCAGACCAGCTCGGCCTGCGGCCACACCTCGCGCAAGCCGGCGGCGATGGCCGCGGCCACCTCGGCGGCGGACAGGCTTTCCTTGAACGAATCGGGGGCGATGACGACTTTCATGGCGGACCTTTTCCTGGCGAAGGGGCTGCGCGCGGCGCTAGTGGCCTGTGCGGTTGGTTGGTTGAGCCAAGTTCGGATGACCATGGTTCCGAGACAAGGCGCCTCGACGAGTCATGGCAGGGCTATGGCGAGGAGTGGCAACGCAGTATCGGGGCCATGGGCGCCGAAATTGACCAACTGAACTAACCAAACAGGCCACTAACCTCATTCTGACCGGCGGCGGCTGCGAAATCAGCCGCGATCCACTCACCTGACCCGCAGATCCAGCTCGGCGCCCTGTGAACGGCCGTGATCGGTCATGCTGTCCAGCAGCCGGTCACGCTCGTCCAGCATGCGGATGCGCGCCTCGATGGCGGCACGCACGCGGGGCCGCGCCGCATGGCACGGACCGCTGAGCTGCAGGCCGGCCAGCCATTGCTGCGCCACCCGGGCCGACGCCCTGGCGCTCTCCACATGCTGGTACTCGTGCGCGCGCAGCGCCAGATAGTAGCGTCGCCACTCGGCCGACACCGCCGGGGGCAGGGTGCCGGGGGCAAGCTGGGGCAGGGTGACCACCGATTCGGCCTTCACCGCGGCATCCTTCAGCACGCACTGCGTCTCCGCTACCGGGACCAGCCGGTAGCTCGCGCTGTAGTGGGTCTCGGTGGCGCCGCCGAACGCACTGTGGGCGTTGCGCACTGGGCTGCGCTCGCCGATCGAGCGGCGGATTTCCTCGATGGTGCGGCCGTACACCAGGTAGTGCTGTTCGCGCACCGTCGAGCTGACCGGCTCGGCCGCCAGGGCCAGTGGGGTGAGGGCCAGCAACAGCCAGATCCCGCGCATGGAGCCTCCCCGCCGCCCCGGGCGATCCATGCGGCGGCGAAGGTCTGTTTTCCGGGGGTGTCTGCAAGAGGATAGTGCGCGGGGCCATCCCGGCGCCGCGCGGGAGACGGGCGGCTGCGGCGCTCACGCCATGATGTTCACCCCGCCGTCCACGTACAGCGTCTCGCCGGACAGGCGCCGCGCGTAGGGCGTGGCCAGCCAGGCGCAGGTGAAGCCGACGTCCATGATGTCCACCAGCTCGCCCAGCGGCGCGCGCTGGGCGGCCTCGTTGAGCAGCAGGTCGAAGTCCTTGAGGCCGGAGGCGGCGCGGGTCTTCAGCGGGCCGGGGGAGATGGCGTGCACGCGGATTCCCTTCGGGCCCAGCTCGTAGGCCAGGTAGCGGCAGGAGGCCTCCAGCGCGGCCTTCACCGGGCCCATCAGGTTGTAGTTGGGCACCACCTTGTTGGCGCCGTAGTAGCTCATGGCGAACAGCGTGCCGCCGTTTTTCATCAGCGGCGCGGCCAGGCGGGCCATGCGCACGAAGGAGTGGCAGGAGATGTCCATGGCCTGGGCGAAGCCCTCCGCCGAGGAGTCGAGCAGGCCGCCCTGCAGGTCCTCCTTCGGCGCCCAGGCGATGGAGTGCACCAGGATGTCCAGTTGCCCCCAGTGCCGCTCGATCTCGGCGAACACCGCCTCCAGCTCACCGGGACGGGTGACGTCCAGCGGCATGAAGATCGGCGCGTTCAGCTCGCGGGCCAGCGGCTCGACGTGGGGGCGGGCCTTGTCGTTGGCGTAGGTGATGGCCACCTCGGCGCCCAGTTCGGCGAAGGCCCGGGCGCAGCCGTAGGCGATCGAGTGCTCGTTGGCCACGCCGACCACCAGGGCCTTGGCGCCCTTGAGCGGCAGGCGGGGGATTTCCAGAGTCATGTCCTTTTTCCTCGGTTTTCAGGTTGGGTGCCCCGAAGGGCTGACGGGACGGTCGTAACCGGCACGGCCATTTAACCTGAAACGCCGGGATTGCGGGCACACTCCCGGTTGTTTTTCCACGGTGCACCGCGCTAACCTCGACACCTGTCAAACCTCTCGCGCAAAAGGACTTGCTGCCATGGTGTATAACCGCCAACTCACCCCAGGCTACCTCCGAAAGCTGCATTCCAGAGCGGTCAGGCTTTCGCTTTCTTGAATTTTATCCACCATACCCGTCCGGGGTGTTATGCACCGGTTGGTGTCTATTTATAGTTACCCAACGATATACGACATTTTGCGTAGGGAAACGTAAATGATGTGGAATCAGCCACAACGTAAATCGAAAATCGCTGCTATACCCAACCAGGGTCTGCGGCGGAGCATAACGAAGTTAATGCGCACGCCGCAGACCCTGGTTGGGGTTGAGGTCATTTTTCAATTTTCGCCGGCGCCTGAGCATCCGTCACATTTACAGTCCGCTGCGCGGACCGGTGCAATATCGTCGGCTAACTACTCGCCAGAGCACACACCCGCGCTTCGCGCGGGCGGTGCTCACCTCGAACGTTAGGCATCACTCAGATATGCGCGAAGTCCAAGAACTGATCCAAGACCTTGAGTCCCCGAATTCCTCTATTCGAGACAAAGCAGCTTTAGATTTGATGGATGCACTTGATGAACGTGCAGTCGAGCCACTTCTCCGGGCTATCTCTAAGCCCGAGAACGCCAACCATCGAGGCACACTGGTTTATGCATTAAGCGCATTCAACTGTGAGGCTTTTCTAGAGATGGTAGTAGATTTAGCCTTGACCGGAAATTATGAGGTTTCTGCTGGAGCCTGCGTCATACTCGGAGAGTCAGTTAAATCACCGGGTGCCATCCGGCGAATCAGGGCGCAACTAAATAAATACAACCAAAGCATGCTCTTGGCAGAACACCACCATATGGTATGGGAAGAGCTACATGAGCTTTCAGAAGCCGAAAGCGGGTCAGCGCAATGATGCCTAACAAACGTATATGGACTCCCCCCACAAGTGGTGAGTAAAGCCTGCCACCCCTGTCGTCAGTGCGGTTGCATTCGTATATCCGGCCTTCGTTGGGCGTCGCCGCCCGGGCCACTCTGTAGTTCGCGCAGCGGGGGCCAAGCGTTCAATCGATCACGGGGATCATGATTGTTATCGGCCTTGTTCCGCTGCAGGACTCGCCTGTTCCGACAGTGTCGCTGTTCACCACAACCACGAGAAAAACCGCCTCCCGATGACTCCGGCCCGCCGTCAGGCGGGCTTGCTGCTCTGCCAGTCGCCGCTGAAGCGCCGCTCATGGCACCACACCGCCCAGCAGATCCGTACCAGCTTGTTGGCCAGCGCTACCGCCGCCTTGTTGTGGCCTATCCGCGCCGCGGTCTCCACCGCCCAGCGTTGTAGCCTGGTCAACCGCTCCGGGGTGTTGGCCTGGCACCGCTGCGCCGCCAGCAGAGCCGCCCGCGAGCCGTGGATCAGCAGGGTGCGCACGTAGACGTTGCCCTGCCGACTGATGTGCCCCAGCTTGCGACGGTCGCCGCTGCTGAACTCACGCGGGGTCATGCCCAGCCAAGCGCTCAGTTGGCGACCACTGGCGAAGCGCTCGGGTTGGCCGACCGCTGTTTTCAGCGCGCTGGCGGTCAGCACGCCGATGCCGCTGACTTCGTCGAGCTTTTGCACGATGGCGTCGTCGGCATGCCAGCGCTGGAGCTGCTGCTCGCACTCGGCCATGCATTGTTCGTAGAGGTTGATCTCCGCCAGGACGATCTGCAGTTGGCCGCGCAGGGCCACCACTTCCGGCCGCTCGATCAGCTCATGAGCGCTACGAAGGAATGCTGCCGTCGCTGCCGACGCTTCCAGGCCCATCTCGCGGAAGATGCCGCGCAGCAGGTTGATGCGCTGGGTGCGGCTCTTCTTCCAGGTCTCGCGCAGGCCGTGCAGTTGCTGAAGCTGTTGCTGCTCATGCGTTTTCACCGGAACCGGGCGGATACCCGAGCAACGCGCAGCTTCGAGGATCGCGTCGCAGTCGTTGCGGTCGGTCTTGTTGCGCCGCCGATAGGGGCGCACGTAGCGGGGATGCAGCAGGGTCACCCGATGGCCCAGCGACTGGGCCAGACGCCCCCAGTAGTGCGCCGTGCCACAGGCTTCCATCAGCCACTCGACCGGTTCGGCCTGCTCCTGTATATATCGACGAAACGCCTCGCGATTCAGCCGCTTGCGCTGACTCACCTGCCCGGCACGGACGCTCTCGGCAACCTGGTAAACGGACTTGGCCAAATCCACTGCTATCTGCTTGCACATCGCTGATACCCTCCGAACGCCACTCGCGGCACCGCTGGTGCGGGTAAGTGTGGTGCAGGGAGAGTCCATTACAGCATTCAAGGTCGACGCCTTCGGTGCGGCCTTAACTCCAACGTTAGAGCAATTCAGGAGCATCTATGGATAACCCAATTAGCAAGGAGCTTCGAGACAAGCTGTCCGCCCTGTCTGAAGCTATGAAGCCGAGCCCAGAAATTACAAAAGCGATGGAAAGTATAAGCGGATCTATGGGCAGACTTGAAGGGCTTAGCCTTCCCGAAATACCACGATACAGTCTTCCCGAAATTGAAATCCCTGACATTCCCACACCAGAAGAGCAGAATTACTATCAAAGTTCAGCTGTATTAATGGAAGCGCTGGCAAAAGAAGCACTGCAATGGAAAGAAAGTCTACCGCCAAATTTCAATCCAGCAATACTTGCAATTCTATATGGTGGCGTGCAAATCCATGTCAACAATTTATCGCAAGTTAGTTTCCATGGCATACGGGTAGAAGGCACGCTGAATGGAGCACCTTGCTCAGTTCTAGCACACCAAACCACAGTCCAGCTTTTATGCTATGCAGAAGAGATCAACCTAGAGATGCCCAGAAACCCTATAGGCTTTGTCTGGGGAAATGAGAGAGTTGAGGTTTAATTGCTCTGGCAAGTGGTTTAAAGCGTTCGCTTCGCTCACTGGGACGGGCTAAAGCTCGCCCCTTAACCCAGCGTCAGGCGGGGCGGTCATCCGTAGAAGTCGATTCATCAGTGAGAAACGGGCGGCCGTGGGCCGCCCGTTCTGTTTCAGTGCCCCCGCAACGCCTGCTCGCGAATCTGCGCCAGACTCTGCCGCGGCGTCAGCGCCTGCGGGTCGACGCGGATCTCCAGCAGCGCCGCCTTGCCCGCTCTTTGGGCGCGGGTGAAGGCGCCGGGGAAGTCGCCGGTGTACTCCACCACCTCGGCGTACAGGCCGTAGGCCTGGGCGAGGGCGGCGAAGTCCGGGTTGTGCAGTTCGGTGCCGCTGACCCGGCCGGGGTAGTGGCGTTCCTGGTGCATGCGGATGGTGCCGTACATGCCGTTGTTGACCACGATGAAGATCGGCCGCGCGTCGTGCTGGATGGCGGTGGCCAGTTCCTGGCCGTTCATCAGGAAGCAGCCGTCGCCGGCGAAGCTCAGCACCGTGCGCCCCGGCGCAGCCAGTGCGGCGGCGATGGC
Source organism: Pseudomonas sp. AN-1 (assembly GCF_034057115.1). Taxonomy (NCBI): domain Bacteria; kingdom Pseudomonadati; phylum Pseudomonadota; class Gammaproteobacteria; order Pseudomonadales; family Pseudomonadaceae; genus Pseudomonas; species Pseudomonas sp. AN-1. The sequence goes on from NZ_CP139195.1 coordinate 501,297, forward strand.
GGCCGGCACGCCGTAGCCCATCGAGCCGTTGGTGGGCGCCAGCTGGGTGCGGAAGCCCGGGTACTGGTAGAAGCGGTGCAGCCACACCGCGTAGTTGCCGGCGCCGTTGCAGAGGATGCTGTTCTCGGGCAGGTGTTCGCGCAGCCAGGCCATGATCTCGCCCATCTGCACCGGGCCGGGGGAGGGCGGGCAGTTCGGCGGCCGCGGCGGCGAAGGCGGCCGGGTGGCTGGCGATGGCCAGCGCCGGCTGGTAGACGCGGCCCAGCTCCTCGAGGCCGGCGTGCACGTGGATCAGCGTCTGCCGCGGGGTGGGGATGTCCAGCAGGCTGTAGCCGCTGCTGCTGACCTCGCCGAGGCGGCTGCCGACCACCAGCAGCAGGTCGGCCTGCTGCACCGCCTCGCGCAGCTCGGCGCTGGCGGCCAGGCCCAGGTCGCCGGCGTACTGCGGGTGGCGGTTGTCGAACAGGTCCTGGCGGCGGAACGACAGGGCGACCGGCAGGCGCTGGCGCTCGGCGAAGGCGCGCATGTCGGCGACCGCCTCGGCCGTCCAGCCACCGCCACCGAGCACCAGCAGCGGGCGCCGGGCCTGCTCCAGCAGTGCCTGCATCTCCTGCAGTTGTGCCGGCGCCGGATGGCTGTCGATGCGCCGGCTGGGCAGGGCGTCGGCCACCTCGACCACGTCGGTCAGCATGTCCTCCGGCAGCACTACCACCACCGGGCCGGGGCGGCCGCTGATGGCACGCTGGAAGGCCTGGGCGAGCTGCTCGGGCATACGCCGGGCGTCGTCGATCTGCACCACCCACTTGGCCAGCGGCGCGTACATCTGCCGGTAGTCGACTTCCTGGAAGGCCTCGCGGCCGAGCTGGTCGCGGGCCACCTGGCCGATGAACAGCAGCATCGGCGTGGAGTCCTGGAAGGCGGTGTGCACGCCCACCGAGGCGTTGGTGGCGCCGGGGCCGCGGGTGACGAAGCAGATGCCCGGCTGGCCGGTGAGCTTGGCGTGCGCCTCGGCCATGTAGGCGGCGCCGCCTTCCTGGCGGCACACCACCAGGTCGATCCTTTCCCGCGCATCGTGCAGGGCGTCGAGCACCGCCAGGTAGCTTTCGCCGGGCACGCAGAAGGCGCGTTCCACGCCATTGAGCAGCAGGGCGTCGACCAGGATCTGGCCGCCGCTGCGAGGTTTGATGACTGAATTCACTGATCGCTCCTCGGAAACGATGCGGGCGCCGGTGAGGCGCCCGCGAGTAGGTGGTTACTGCGCCGCCGCTTCCGGCTTGAGGAACTTCGGGTTGGAGTTGCCCCACACCGTGTAGAGGTCGGCGAGCAGGGCACCGTTGAATTCCTCCAGCTCGCCCTGGGCGATCTCGGCGTCGCCCTGCCTGCCGAACAGCACCACCTCGGCGCCGGGATGCACGTCGGGGATGCCGGTGACGTCGACCATCAGGGTGTTCATCGACACCTTGCCGACCACCGGGGCGCGGTGGCCGTTGATCAGCACCGCGGCCTTGTTGGTGAACGCCCGGCGGTAGCCGTCCGAGTAGCCGACAGAGATGTTGGCCAGCCGCGAGTCGCGGGTCAGGGTGTAGGTGCCGTCGTAGCCGACCTTGTTGCCGGCGGGGTATTCGTTGACCGAGGCGACCCGCGACTTGAAGTTCATCACGCGCTGGTACTGGGTGTGGCTGGGCACGGTGTCGCCGTACAGGGCGCCGCCGGGGCGGACCATGTCGAGGTGCGCCTCGGGCACCTCCAGGGTGGTGAAGGAGTTGGCGCAGTGCAGCACCAGCTGGCTGCGGTCGAGCTTGCCGTGCTCGATCACCCAGGCGGACTCTGCCTTGAACTTCTCCAGGCCCTTGAGCACCTCGGCGCGATCCTCGACCGGGAAGTGGGTCATGATCCCGGCGACCTTGAGGCCCGGCATGTTGACGATGTCCACGGCGGCCAGCTTGCCTTCGGCGGTGCTCATTTCCAGGCCGTTGCGGCTGATGCCGGCGGAGTTGAGGCCGAGGTGGATGCGCAGGGTCTTGCCCTGGGCGCGTGCCGCTTCGGCGACCTTCTCGGCGAACTCCAGGTCGCCGACCAGCTCTTCCATGTCGTAGCGCATGGCGTCCTGCACTTCGCCGAGGGTGGCGGTGCGCACGCGCATCAGGCGGCCGCTGAAGCCGTTCTCGCGGACGATGCGCGCTTCCTCGTTGCTGGCGACGCCGATGCAGGGAATGCCGCTGGCGATCACCGAGGGCATCAACAGGTCGATGCCGTGGCCGTAGGCGTCGGCCTTCATCACCGCGCAGATCTGCGTCCTGGCGCCGACCTGCTTCTTCAGCTCGGCGATATTGTGCTCGAAGGCGACCTTGTCGATCTCGATCCAGGCGTTGGCGGACTGCGCCGTGGCGCTGGCGGCATCGGCGGCGCCGCTGGCGTTGATCAGGGTGGGTGCGGCCTGGCCATGGCCGGCCAGCAGGGCGAGGGTTACCGCGACGGCGAGGGTGCTGCGCTTGAACATCCTTGAATCTCCTTGGTGTTGTTCTTGTCGGAGTGCGCATGATTGCCCCGGCACCCCGCAGGGTGCGCCGTGCGCACCGGGACAACCGTCGTGGTCCATGGTGCGCATGGCGCACCCTACGCGGAGCCGGTCGGTTCACGCGAACCCTGCGCAGGGCTTGGGCAGATCATGGGAGCCTGCCCGCGAGCGCGGGCAGGCGGGCTGACTCAGGCCGCTTCGCGGGCCTCGTCGGCGTGCTCTTCGTAGGCCTTGCCGAAGCGGTTGGCGAGGAAGTCGTCGAGGGACACCTGCTCCTGGCTGATGAAGCCGGACTGCGGCAGGCGCTTGGCGCGGAACAGGTCCAGGGCGGCGCAGATGCCGGCCGCGGTGGTGATCTGGATGGCGCTGGTCAGGCGGCCGCCCTGCACGTTGGCGAAGATCTTGCGGCTGAACACTTCCTGCACCAGCTTGCCGTCCTTCAGGCCGTTGACGGTGACGAACACCAGCACCACGTCCTGCATGGTGGTCGGTACGGCGCCGCGCAGGATGTCCTTGAGCTTGTCCTGGTTGCCGGCCAGACGCAGGTCCTCGAGGAGGAACTTCATCAGGTCGCGGTGGCCCGGGTAGCGTACGGTCTTGTAGTCCAGGGTCTCGACCTTGCCGCTCAGGGTGTCGCACAGGGTGCCCAGGCCGCCGGAGGTGTTGAAGGCTTCGTACTCGACGCCGTCGAGGGAGAAGTGCTCCAGACCTTCCATCGGCTGCACCAGCTGCAGGCGGCCGTTGCGGATCGCCTCGCACGGGTGGCAGTACTCGTTGACCAGACCGTCGACGCTCCAGGTCAGGTTGTACTTCAGCGAGTTGGTCGGGAACTCCGGCAGGGCGCCGACGCGCATCTTCACTTCGCGCACGCTGTCGAAGCGGGCGGCCAGCGAGTGGGCGGCGATGCCAATGAAGCCCGGGGCCAGGCCGCACTGCGGCATGAACGCGGTCTTGGCGTCCTTGGCCAGCTCCATGATGGTCTTGGTGGCGTGCACGTCTTCGGTCAGGTCGAAGTAGTGGGTGCCGGTGTTCTTGGCCGCCTTGGCCACGCCGATGGCCATGTGGTACGGCAGGGCGTTGAGCACGGCGTCCTGGTCGGCCATGGCCTTTTCCAGGGCGGCGCCGTCAGCCGAATCCAGCTCCAGGGTGGCGATACCCAGTTCGGCAATGGCGCTCAGCGAGCTGCGGTCGCGGTCGGCGACGACCACCTTGTAGTCGCCGGTGTTGTTCAGCAGTTGAGCGATGGTGTAGCCGATGTGGCCGGCGCCAAGCAGGAGTACGTTCATTGTTGTTGTCTCCGGGGTTCGGTTGAGTACGGAGCCAGTCTATTGGGCGGCTCTGTTCGTCGATAAGACGTAAAAAGCCGCGTTTCGATGAGTCTGCACATCAATCCGACGAACATGGCGGACAGTCTGTCGTTTTGTCCGGCGCGGGCAGGCTTGCGGTGTGCCGCGGCCCGCTGGCGAATGCGCCGCAGCCGTCCGCTTTGGGGGCAGGCTGGCGCTTGGGGTAAGCTGCCACATCATTTCAGTCGAGGACGCCGCATGGGCCAGGTCGTTGCCGCCGCTGCCTATCACCAGGGACGCAAGGTTGCCGATATCGATATCGAGGAGGGTGCCCAGTGGGCCGCCAGGCCCGGGCACATGGTGTGGATCGGCCTGCGCGACCCCGACCGCGAGCTGCTGCACACCCTGCAGCAGCAGTTCAACCTGCACGAGCTGGCCATGGCGGACGCCATCGCCCAGCACACCCGGCCCAAGCTGGAAACCTTCGGCGATGCGCTGTTCATGGTGGTCTACTCGCCGATCCGCGTGGAGGGGCGGCTGACCTTCGTCGAGACCCAGCTGTTCGCCGGCAAGGGCTACGTGATCAGCGCCCGCTACGGCGACTCGGCGCCCTATTCCAAGGTGCGCCTGGGCTGCGAGGCGCGCCCGCTGCTGCTCGCCCAGGGCGAGGATTACGTGCTGTATGCGCTGCTCAGCTTCGTCATCGAGAACTACCGGCCGCTGCTCGACAGCATCTTCGAGGAACTGGAGGACCTCGAGCAGACCGTGCTCAACCGCTCGCTGAGCCAGGCCGACATCGAGCACATCGCCGACCTGCGCCGCGACCTGCTGCGCCTGCGCCGCCAGGTTGCGCCGCTGGCGGAGATCTGCCGCGAGCTGCAGCAGCTCGACTTCCCGTTCATCGACAAGCCGATGCGCCCGTACTTCCGCGACATCGCCATCCACGTCGCCCGTCTGCAGGAAGACCTCAACGGCCAGCGCGAGATGGCCGACCACGCCATCGAGCTGAGCCTGCTGCTGGAGGCCTCGCGGCAGAGCGTGGTGCAGCGCAAGTTCGCCGCCTGGGCGGCGATCCTCGCCTTCCCGACCGCGCTGGCCGGGATCTACGGGATGAACTTCGAGCACATGCCCGAGCTGGCCTGGGAATACGGCTACTTCGGCGTGCTCGCGGTGATCGTCCTCGGCTGCGGCGGGCTGTACGCCAACTTCAAGCGCCTGGACTGGCTGTAGCGGGACGCCGGGGCGGCGCGCTTACGCGCCGTCCGCCTGCTGGTCGTCTTCCTGGTGGGGAATCGGCGTGGCGAGCACCTTGTCGATGCGCTTGCCGTCCATATCCACCACCTCGAAGCGCCAGCCCGCCCAGTCGGTGTGATTGCCGGTGGCGGGGACGCGCCCGAGCAGCAGCATGATCATGCCGCTGATGGTGTGGTAGCGGCCCTTGTCCTCCTCGGGGACGTTCTTCAGTTCCAGGCGGTCCTTCATCTCCGGAATGGGGATGGCGCCGTCCAGCAGCCAGGAGCCGTCCTCGCGCTGCACCGCCCAGGCGTCCTCGGCATTGCGCGGGGTGAACTCGCCGGTCACCGCCTCGAGGACGTTCTGCAGGGTCACTATCCCCTCGATCTCGCCGTACTCGTCGATGACGAAGGCCATCTGCATGTCGTTGGCGCGGAACTCCTCGAGCAGCTCCATGCCGGTCAGCGTCTCCGGCACGTACACGCACGGCTGCAGGTTGGTCGAGAAGTCCGGCGTCTGCCCCTTGGCGACGCAGGCCAGCGCCTGCTTGGCGTGGATCACGCCGAGCAGCTTGTCGAGGCTGCCGTCGCATACCGGGAAGCGCGAGTGCTCCGACTCGATGAGGATCTGCAGGTTCTCCTCGGCGGAGCGGCGGATGTCGATGCAGACGATGTCCGAGCGGGGGATCATCAGCGAGCCGAGCTGGCGGTCGTCGAGGCGGAACACGTTGCGCACCATCTCGTGCTGGTGCTGTTCGATGACGCCGGCCTCGGAACCTTCCTCCAGCAGGGCATGGATCTCCTCCTCGGTGACCATGGCCTGGCCGGTCTGCCGCACGCCCATCAGGCGCAGCAGCGCGTGGGTGGACACCGACAGCAGCATCACGAAGGGCCGGGTAATCACCGCCAGCGCCTGCATGGGCCGGGCGACCAGGCGCGCGATGGGCTCGGGGCTGATCTGGCCGAGGCGCTTGGGCACCAGCTCGCCGATCACGATGGAGACGTAGGTGATGACGATGACCACCACCGCGGTGGCGCCGATGCTCGCGGTGTTCTCCGGCGCGCCGAGGGACTGCAGCCACTGCGACAGCGGTGCGGCCAGCACCGCCTCACCGACAATACCGTTGAGGATGCTGATCGAGGTGATGCCGATCTGGATGGTCGACAGGAACTTGGTGGGGTCCTCGCCCATCTTCAGGGCGGTGGCGGCGGCGCTGTCGCCCTCGGCGGCCAGCTTCATCAGGCGTGCCTTGCGCGCGGTGACCAGGGCGATCTCCGACATGGCGAACACGCCGTTGAGCACGATCAGGCCGATCAGGATCAGGATTTCCATCGGCGGCCTCGCGATTGCGCAGTGGTGACCGGCAGGGTGGCCGGCATCGCCGACGCGGGTCCGCCGCTGGCGGAAGGGTGACGCGCGCCGCCGGGCGCGGGCGAAGCAGGAAAGTCTCGACGACTCTGAGTGTCCATAGAAAGCCGGGCGGACCCGGATGCTCCTCTTGTGATCAAAGGATCATTATCCTCGTAGCCCGCCCGGATGGCGTCAAATCGACTGTTTTTCGCCCTGTTGCCGGGCCTTGCGCCGCCGCCCGGCGCTCACAGCCGCTCGATGTAGAAGTGGCGCATGGTGAGACGGTGAGGAGCGCGCAGGCCAGCAGGGGCAGCCCGCGACGGGCTGTATGCCAACTTCCGACGTCTGGACTGGCTGTAGTCGCCGGATACCATCCGTCGACCAATTCACGATTTTTTCACACCGGCTTGATGCCGGCTTGATCGGAGGCTGGTTAAGGTCTGGGGATTTGGCGAAGCAGACCGACGACATGCCAACCCTTCTGGCCATATTCCCTCGTTCGCGCGCCCGGCTTGCCGGCGGGCTGTCGCGCCGCTGGCTGCGTTTCTGGCAGCTGACGGCCGCCGCGGTCCTCATGCTGCTGCTCGGCATGGCGCAGGCCGGCTGGCGGCACTTCTACCCGGTGCAGGCCGGGGACGGCTGGGCCGCGGGGGTGTACCTCGACGCCGTCGACAAGGTCAGCGCGCTGGCCCTGGATGGCGAGGGCGGTCTGCTGCTCAGCCAGGAACGCAACGCCGGCCAGGGCGGCCTGCTGCGCCTGGCTCCGGGCGGGCAGCTCGGCGAGGTGCATGGCGGGCTGTCCAAGCCCGACGGCATGGTCGCCTTCCGCGGGGGCGTGGCGTTCAGCCAGGAACAGGGCGAGCAGCCGGTGCTCTGGCGCACCGCGACGGGCACCCACACGCTGTTTTCCGGGCAGGGTATCGAGGGCCTGAGCAGCGACGGCCGGTACCTGTACGCCATCGAGGACCGCCATGGCGACGGCAACCTGCTGCGCTACGATCCCGAGCGCGACGAGGTCGAGGTCCTGCGCCGCCATCTGGACGAGGCCGAGGGGGTGGCTGCCTGCCCCGATGGCCGCTTGTTCTACACCGAGAAGGGCAAGGGCTGGGTGCGCCAGTTGAGCGCCGATGGCAACGACCCCAAGGTGCTTGGCGATCTCGACCAGCCCGGTTTCCTGCTGTGCAACGCGGACGGCCTGTGGGTGAGCGAGGACGCCACGCACATGGCGCGCCTGCTGCTGCTCGACCGGGACGGCCAGCTGCATACCGTGCTGTCCCACCTGCGCTCGGCACAGACCCTGCTGGAAACCGCCCCCGGTCATTACCTGCTCGCCGAGCAGGGCCGCAACCGCGTGCTGCAGCTGCAACGTATCTCCTCCGGAAGTTGACCCATGCGCCCATCACCATCCTCCTTCGCCGCTCCGCGCCCCGGCCTGCGCGAGCACCTGGCCTTCACCGCGCTGAGCGGCGTGCTGCTGCTCGTCCTCTATGCGCTGCTGCGCGCGGCCCTGCTGATCTACAACCGCGACCTGATCGGCGGCGCACCGGCTGGAGCCTTCGTCGAGGCGTTCGGCAACGGCGTGCGCTTCGACCTGCGCGTGGTGGTGTTCGGCGTGGCGCCGCTGCTGCTGGCCATCCCCAGCCGGTTCCTGATCGGCGCGCGGCGCTGGCAACTGGCCTGGCTGAGCCTGTTCGCCAGTCTGACCCTGTTCCTCGGCGTGCTGGAGCTGGACTTCTACCGCGAGTTCCACCAGCGCCTGAACGCCCTGGTGTTCCAGTACCTCGGCGAGGACCCGAAGACCGTGCTGAGCATGCTCTGGTACGGCTTCCCGGTGGGCCGCTACCTGCTGGCCTGGGCGCTGGCCAGCTGGCTGCTGTTCAAGGCCTTCCAGCGCCTGCACCGCTGGTGCTTGCCGCGCATCGAGCGCCCGCAGGGCGTGCGCTGGTACTGGCGCGCCACTGCCTTCGTCCTTTGCCTGCTGGTGGCGGTGGTCGCCGCCCGCGGCACCCTGCGCCAGGGGCCGCCGCTGCGCTGGGGTGATGCCAGCACCACCGAGTCGGTGTTCGCCAATCATCTCGGCTACAACGCCACGCTGTCGCTGGTCGACGCCGCCAAGGGGCGCTGGTCGGATCATCGCGACAACGTCTGGAAGGCCAGCCTGCCGCCGGCCGAGGCCGAGCAGCGGGTGCGCGACATGCTGCTGACCCCGCAGGAGCGGCTGGTCGACGCCGACCGCGCGGCGGTGCGCCGGGTGATGGCGCCCAGCGAGCAGGGCACCCTGCCGATCCGCAACGTGGTGGTAATCCTCATGGAGAGCTTCGCCGGCCACTACGTCGGCGCGCTGGGCGGCAAGGGCGACATCACCCCCAACTTCGACCGCCTGAGCAAGGAAGGGCTGTTGTTCACCCGCTACTTCTCCAACGGCACCCATACCCACCAGGGCATGTTCGCTACCATGGCCTGCTTCCCCAACCTGCCGGGCTTCGAGTACCTGATGCAGCAGCCGGAGGGTACCCACCGCTTCTCCGGCCTGCCGCAGCTGCTCAGCCAGCGGGGCTTCGACAATATCTACGTCTACAACGGCGATTTCGGCTGGGACAATCAGCAGGGCTTCTTCGGCAACCAGGGCATGACCCGCTTCGTCGGCCGCAACGACTACGTGAATCCGGTGTTCTCCGATCCGACCTGGGGCGTTTCCGACCAGGACATGTTCGACCGCGGCGCCGAGGAACTGGCCAGGATGGATCGCGAGCGGCCGTTCTACGCGCTGCTGCAGACCCTCTCCAACCACACCCCCTATGCGCTGCCGGACAAGCTGCCGGTGGACAAGGTGACCGGCTTCGGCGCGCTCGACGAGCACCTGACCGCCATGCGCTACTCCGACTGGGCGCTGGGACAGTTCTTCGAGAAGGCGCGCAAGGAGCCCTACTTCAAGGACACCCTGTTCGTGGTCGTCGGCGACCACGGCTTCGGCAGCCCCGAGCAGCTCAGCGACATCGACCTGTACCGCTTCCATGTGCCGATGCTGCTGATCGGCCCCGGCGTGCAGGAGAAGTTCGGCGCGCGCAACGACATCGCCGGCACCCAGCTCGACGTGGTGCCGACCATCATGGGCCGCCTCGGCGGCGAGGTGCAGCACCAGTGCTGGGGCCGCGACCTGCTCAGCCTGGACGCCAAGGACCAGGGCTTCGGCGTGGTGAAGCCGTCCGGCAGCGACCAGACCGTGGCGCTGGTCTCGGGCAGCCGCCTGCTGGTGCTACCGCGCGACGGCGCTCCCAAGCTGTACGACTACCGCCTGCACGAGCGGGCCGGCGTCGACCGCGTGCAGGACGAGCAGGGCGTGGCCGAGCTGCTGCCGCGGCTGCAGTCGTTCCTGCAGGTGGCCACCCGGAGCCTGCTGGACAACACCGCCGGCGTTGCCGACGGTCCGGCGGCCGGCTCGCTGGCTCAGGCGCCGGCTTCGCGCAAGGACGAGTGATTCGGGAACTGCTGCATCCGGTGCTTTCCCGGCCGGATGCAGCAGCAGGAGCAGGACCGCAGTTGCTGACGGCTCGTCGATCTGGCCGTCGTCGCCGCGCCGCCGTCTCAGCAGGCGATCCGCCCGTCGATGCAGGTCACCGCCATGCCGCCGACCTGGATGCGCGCCGCGTCGATGGCGATGCGCAGCAGCCCGGTGCGACCGATGGCGGCGCCCTGGGCGGCGAGGTACTGGCTGCCGAACTGCGCCACCTGCCCGCTGTCGCGGATGAAGGCGGCCACGCAGCCGTTGCCGCTGCCGCACACCGGGTCCTCGTCGATGCCGCAGGCCGGGGCGAAGGAGCGCACCTCGATGCCCGCCGGCTGGCCGGCGGGATGGGCGCCGAAGATGGTCACCCCGGTTTCCTGCGGCTCCTGCTCGATCAGCTTCATGCGCGCCATGTCCGGCCGGCAGGCCAGCACCGCCGCGGCGCTGTCCAGCTGGGCGATGATCCAGCGCGCGCCGACGTCGATCAGCCGCGGCCGGGCTTCGCGGGACACCGCGCAGCCGAGAATGGCCTCCAGCTCGTCGACATCGGCGTCGTCCAGCGCGGTGATCGCCGGCTGCGGCAGGTCGAAGGTGATCCAGCGCTCGCCGTCGCCGTCCTCGCTCACTTCCAGACCGATCAGCCCGGCCGTGCACTCCTGCACCAGCCGACCGTCGCGCGGGGCGATCACCCCGGCTTCCAGCAGCGCGTGGGCGGTGCCGAGGGTCGGGTGGCCGGCGAACGGCAGTTCGGAGGCGGGAGTGAAGATGCGCACCCGGTAGTCCGCCGCGGCGCTGCTGGCCGGCAGCACGAAGGTGGTCTCGGACAGGTTGGTCCAGCGGGCGATCCGCTGCATCTGCTCGCTGGAGAGGCCTTCGGCCTGCAGCACCACGGCGACCGGGTTGCCCCTGAACGGGACACGGGTGAAGACGTCGACTTGCTTGAAGGGGACGGTGCGCATCGCAAAATCTCTCTGGCGGATTGGATGGGTACAGATACACAGAATCAGGATAACGATAGGTGCAGTTTATTGCCGTACCCGGGCTGGCCGGCGGCTCAGGCCCGTAGTCGGTCGCACAGTACTGCGAAGCCCTCGCGGTAGCGTGCAGCCAGCGCATGGGCCAGCTCGTGCATTGAGTGACCGTTGGCGCCGAGGGCCACGTCCAGGCCCTCGGCGATCTCCGTCGGCAGCACGCCGAGCGGCAGCCCGGCTGACTCCCAGGTGGCGGCGTAGGCCTCGGGCTTGCCGGGGCCGCGGCGCTGCAGGGTGAGGCGGGGCAGGGCGTAGGCCATGGCGACGATCCGCCCGTGCAGGCTGCTGCCGAGGAAACCGCTGCTGGCGGCGATCAGCGCGCAGATGTCCCAGAGGTCGAGCGTGGCGCGGATGCGCGTCGGCGCGCGCATCCGCGCCGCCGTGCGCCGGTAGCAGTCCAGATCGTCGTGCCAGGGCGCGGCGCCGGCGCGGAAGAAGGCGATGCCCAGTCCGCGGGCCTGCGCGACGCGGTCCAGCTGCGCGGCGATGGCCGTGAGGGTGGCGTCGTCGCCGAAGTCGGCGCTGAACTGCACGGCCAGATAGCCGCGGGGGAAGGCGCGCTGGAGTTCGGCGACCTCGCCCTGCGCGGCATGGCGCTCGATCCGCGCGCCGAACATCTCGCGCACCAGCACCGCCGGGTCGGGCAGCAGTTGCGCGGCGATGCCGGCCTCCCGCAGCAGCGTCTGGGTGCGCCGGTCACGCACGCTCAGGTAATCGGCGGCGCGCAGCTTGCCCAGCACCTCGGCGCGCAGGGCCGGATCGCGTGTATCCAGATCCATGCCGCCCACCGCGTCGAACAGCAGGCGCGCCTGCGGGAACAGCCCGTGCCCCGCCACGTAGGGCGCCCGGTCAGGAATGCCCAGCACGGCCTGCGCCCAGGCCAGACGCTCGGCCGGCAGGTGGTCGAGGCGCGCCAGCGTGGCCTGCACCTGGTCTGCCGGCAGCAGCATCACCGCTGCCTCCCAGGCATCGCAGGCCAGCAGCTCGCCGCCGACGTGCAGCAGGTCGACCGGCTGGCCGGCGAGTTCCCGGGCCAGCGTCGCCAGCGCCTCGACCTGGTGGCCGCCCCACGGCCGCAGGTCGTGGCCGGCCAGCCCGGCGAAGCGCAGTTCACGCCCCGCCAGTAGCGCGGTGGCGATGTGCGGGAACAGCAGGTCGCCGAAGTTGTGCCGGTCGAAGGCGCCGAACAGCAGGGTGGGGTGGGCGTGGGGCATCGCAGGCAGCCGGGATAAGGTCAGTCGTCCCTTCATGAAAGCCGCAGGCGGGCAAGTTGCGCAATCCGGCCCATACTTGCTGTCCGGTCCAGCCAAGAGGAGCGCCAGCATGATCACCGTCAACCCGGAAACCGTTGCCCGGCTCATGGACCTGGCCCGTGCCTTTCACGCCAAGGAACTGGTGGTCATCCCCCAGGAACCCAACAGCCCGAGCGACGACTGGGCCCTGCAGGCGCTTGCCGACCACGGGGACGACGAGTACTACGGCGAGTTCGAGTCGATCATCGACGACCTGGAGCCGGACCAGCAGCAGGAAGTGGTGGCGCTGATGTGGCTGGGCCGCGGCGACGGCACCCTGGAGGAGTGGGACGATCTGCTCAAGCAGGCCGCCGAACAGTGGAATCTGCGCACCGCCGACTATCTGATTGCCCATCCGTTTCTGGCGGAGTATCTAAGGGAGGGGTTGGATTTGCAGGGGTATGGGGGCGATTGAGCCCTGTGCACCCGGTTTTGCCGTGGAGGGAGTTGTCCAAGCGCAACTGTGCCAGTGCACAGGACTTGTGATCGCCGCACAGGCGTAGATTGCACTTCGACAACACCTTGCGGTTCCGGCATAATTGCCCACAAAGATTCCCCCCCTATTTAAACCAAGCCTACATGGACGTGATAGTCCTCGACTCAATCAAGACCGGAGCCACACGGAAGTGCCTCCTCGGAACCATCTGGTTACGAGGTAGGTAGCCCGTAACACTATGAAATATATGAATTTCAGTGACATCGCTCGTCACTACCGCGTAAGCGACATTCCCGAGGCGATGACGCAGTTTCTTCGCTTGAGCAATATTTTGGACGCTGTGCATAACGGGCGCCCGCTTGACGCAACATCTCTTGAGTATTTGAAGGAGAAGAACCTTAAGGCTTTGCACCAACTGGCCACTGGGCAGATCAACTACGAGGCCTACCTTGTAGTCGCAGATGTAGAGCGCCTGGCCCGAGACAAGGCTGCGGAGTTAGAACGTCAAGCCCAAGAGGCCGCGTATCGAGTCCGAAACGCCGAGCGGGCAGCTAAGTACAAGCGCGAGCGTGAGACGGCTGAAGCTGCCCGTATTGCCCGCGAGAGCGATCCCAAGTACATCGCCAAAATGAAGAGCCAGGTACTGCGTAGAAAATATGGGTTGGATTTCATAGATCAGCCTCTGTTTCCTCGGATGATGGACATCCTCACGCGGATCGACGCCGGGAACCGTCTGGCCGAGGATGACGTTGTCTGGCTTAACACCGTGGCCAAGGAATACTTCTCGGAGGGGCTGCAGAAGGCCTATCACCAGCGCGAGGCAGAATTTTACGCTGGCGAGTATCGCCGGACTCAGGATCCGTGGAGTGCGGTTAACGGCAGCGGCCACTATCGAAAGTGTGATCAGTCCAAAGCAGCGCTCGAACTGCTCGACAGCGTGCCGGCCAGAAGCTTCAAAGACGCCAAAGTCAAGTCGGCTATGTGTACCACTCGCGGCGGTGTTATGCGCGACTTGGGGCTGCGGAGTGAAGCGCTCCAGTTGGGTGAGCAGGGGCACGAACTACAGCCGAGAAACTTTCGGCCGTGCACTCTGCTCGGGGCTGTTCATATGGAGCTGGGCAACTTGGGTGAGGGCATGAGCTGGTATGCCAAGGCGGAGGAGCGTGGTGCCAGTGAGCGAAGTGTCGACACTGAGCTGCGCAGCATTTTCCAGAGAGCGGACAAGGCCAAGCGCGAAGCGATCAAGGCTGTGCTGTTGGCAGATGATCCAAGCCGATACCGTTGGGTTAATCACAAGCGCTATCAGGGAAACTGAGCTGCCCGGTGGCTTGAGGTGGCAGTGACGAGCCCCGAAATCAGCTACTTGTTCAGTTCGATACGGTTATCTGCTGCACCTCATACCGATCCCTGCCTGCCAACTATCTGCAGGCAGGGATGGTCAACTCAGTCGACAAAAGTGCCCGCCGTCACAGCTGATAGCCCCCCAACTCCCTTGCAATCAACATCCGTTGAATCTCGCTGGTCCCCTCGTAGATCTGCGTGATCCTTGCATCGCGGTAGTAACGCTCCACCTGGTAGTCCTCCAGGTAGCCGTAGCCGCCGTGGATCTGGATGGCGTTGGAGCAGACCTGTTCGGCCATTTCCGAGGCGAACAGCTTGGCCTGGGAGGCTTCGGACAGGCAGGGCTGGCCGGCGCTGCGCAGGCGGGCGGCGTGGTGGGTGAGCAGGCGGGCGGCGTTGATGCGGGTGTGCATGTCGGCCAGCAGGTTGGCGATGCTCTGGTGCTCGATGATCGGCTTGCCGAACTGCACGCGCTCGCGGGCGTAGCGCAGCGCGGCCTCGAAAGCGGCGCGGGCGATGCCGATGGACTGCGCGGCGATGCCGATGCGCCCGCCTTCCAGGTTGGAGAGGGCGATGGCCAGGCCCTTGCCGCGTTCGCCGAGCAGGTTCTCCTGTGGGATGCGGCAGTCGTCGAGGGCGATGGCGCAGGTGTCGGAGGCGCGCAGACCCATCTTGTGCTCGGCGCGCTCGACCACGAAGCCGGGGGTGTCGGTGGGCACCAGGAAGGCCGACAGGCCCTTCTTGCCCAGCTCCGGGTCGGTGACGGCGAAGACGATGGCCAGCTTGGCGCGCTTGCCGTTGGTGATGAACTGCTTGGCGCCGTTGAGCACCCACTGGCCGTCCTTCAGTTCGGCGCGGGTGCGCAGGTTGTTGGCCTCGGAGCCGGCCTGCGGCTCGGTCAGGCAGAAGCAGCCGACGGCCTGGCCGCTGGCCAGGCGGGGCAGCCAGGCTTCCTTCTGCGCCTGGCTGCCGTAGTTGAGCAGCGGGCCGCAGCCCACCGAGTTGTGCACGCTCATCAGCGCGCCGGTGGCGCCGTCGCCGGCGGAGATTTCCTCTACGGCCAAGGCGTAGGCCACGTAGTCGATGTAGCTGCCGCCCCACTCCTCGGGCACCACCATGCCGAGTAGGCCCAGCTCGCCCATCTGCGCGACCAGGCGGTCGTCGATCCAGCCGGCCTCTGCCCACGCGGCGGCGTTGGGGGCGATCTCGCGCTGGGCGAATTCGCGGGCCATGTCGCGGATCATGCGTTGTTCTTCGGTGAATTCCAGATCGTTCATCGGCGTTCTCTCTTGTTCTTGTCTTTGCGCCGGGCGATCAGATCGCCTGGCGGGCCTTTCCGGCAGTCTGGCTGCTCGGGAAGAAGCTGGCTACCCGCTCGATGCTCACGGCAGCGAGGCTGGGCGGATTCCAGCGCGGGTTCTTGTCCTTGTCGACGATCAGCGCGCGCACGCCCTCCATGATCTCGCCGCGGGCGAACCACTGGCGGTCCAGGTGCAGTTCGAGGGCGAAGCACTCGGCCAGCGGCAGCTCGCGGCCGCGGCGCAGCAGTTCGCGGGTGACTTCCATGGCCAGCGGCGAGCGGCCATCCAGCAGCTTGACGGTTTCCTCGGCCCAGTGCTGGAACTCGGGGCGCGTTTCGCTCTGCAGAGAGGCGCGGATCGCCGCGGCAGTTTCCTGGGCGAAGTGCTGCTCGATGGCCGGGTGCAGGGCCCTGAGTTCGGCGCCGGGCAACTTGCGCGAGGCGAGGGTGGCGAGCAGGGTGCGCAGGGCCTCCTGCGGGTGCACCGTCCAGCTCAGGTTGTCGAGGCAGCGGTCCAGCTCGCCGAGCTGCTCGCTGGGCAGGCACCAGTCGGCCAGG
The DNA here is from genome assembly GCF_034057115.1 of Pseudomonas sp. AN-1. Taxonomy (NCBI): domain Bacteria; kingdom Pseudomonadati; phylum Pseudomonadota; class Gammaproteobacteria; order Pseudomonadales; family Pseudomonadaceae; genus Pseudomonas; species Pseudomonas sp. AN-1. The sequence goes on from NZ_CP139195.1 coordinate 517,147, forward strand.
CCGGCGTAGAGGGCGTCGGCGGCGCGGATCTGCACGCCGGTGACGCCCAGGTAGGTGCCCAGCTCGCCGGGCAGGCGGGAGAGGAAATGGCTGGCGCCGACATCCGGGAAGTAGCCGATGGCGGTTTCCGGCATGCCCATTTTCGTCCGCTCGGTGATCACCCGCAGCGCGGCGCCCTGCACCAGGCCCATGCCGCCGCCGAGCACGAAGCCGTCCATCAGGGCGAGGATCGGCTTGCGGTAGGCGTGGATGTACTGGTCGAGGGCGTATTCCTCCTCGAAGAAGCGCTGCCACTGATCGTCGCCGGCCCTGAAGCTGTCGTACAGCGCGCGGATGTCGCCGCCGGCGCAGAAGGCCTTGGCGCCATTGGCGCGCAGCACCACGGCGAGGATCTCCGGGTCATCCGCCCACTCCTGCAGCTGGCGTTGCAGCAGGCGCACCATCTCCAGGTTGACGGCGTTGAGGCCGGCCGGGCGGTTGAGGGTCAGGTGGCCGATGCGGTTGCGCACCGCGGCCAGCACGGGGGCTTCGCTCATGCTCAGGCGTCCTTGCGGTACAGGTTGATGATCGCCGAGAAGTCCAGCTGGCCGTTCCCCTGGGCGCTGAAGGTCTGGTAGAGCTGCTGGGCGAGGGCGCCGAGGATCACCGGCTGACGGGCCTGCTTGGCGGCTTCGCTGGCCAGGCCGAGATCCTTGAGCATCAGGTCGCTGCCGAAGCCGCCTTCGTAGCCGCGCGAGGCCGGTACGTTGTCCATCACGCCGGGGAAGGGGTTGTAGGTGTCCGAGCTCCAGCAGCGGCCGCTGGAGGTGTTGATGATGCCGGCCAGCACCTTGGGATCGACGCCGAGGGCCACGCCCAGGCTCATCGCCTCGGCGACGCCGATCATCGAGATGCCCAGCAGCATGTTGTTGGCCACCTTGGCGGCCTGGCCGTTGCCGTTGCCGCCGCAGTGGACGATGTTCTTGCCCATCGCCGCCAGCACCGGCTGGGCGCGGTCGAAGTCGGCATCGCTGCCGCCGACCATGAAGGTCAGGGTGCCGGCCGCAGCGCCGCCGGTGCCGCCGGAGACCGGCGCGTCGAGCATCGGGTTGCCGTGCTTTTCCGCAGCGGCGGCCACGTCGCGGGCGCTCTGCGGGTCGATGGTGGAGGAGTCGATCAGCAGCACGCCGGGGCGCACGTTGGCGAGCAGGCCGTCGTCGCCGAGGTAGACCGCCTTCACGTGGGCCGCTGCCGGCAGCATGGTGACGATCAGTTCGACCTCTGCGCGGGCCACGCCGCCCGCCGAGTCGGCGGCCTGGGCGCCGGCCTCGACCAGGGATGCGACGGCTGCCGGCACCGGGTCGAAGACGGTCAGCTGGTGGCCGGCCTTGAGCAGGTTGCGCGCCATCGGGGCGCCCATGTGGCCGAGTCCGAGAAAGCCGATATGCATGGTGAGTCCTCTTCTTATTGTTCCTGGCGTGGCGGCCGGCGCGCGCGGCGCCGGCCGTCGCGGCTCACTTCAGGGTGATGGTGGTGTTGACGTGGCCGACCTCGTCCTCGTCGAACCAGCGCGCGGTGACCGTCTTGGTCTGGGTGTAGAACTGCACCACCTGCTTGCCATACGGGCCCAGGTCGCCGAGCTTGGAGCCGCGCGAGCCGGTGAAGGAGAACAGCGGCACCGGTACCGGGATCGGCACGTTGATGCCGACCTGACCGACGTCGATCTCTTCCTGGAAGTGGCGGGCGGCAGCGCCGGAGCGGGTGAAGATGGCGGTGCCGTTGCCGTTGGGATTGGCGTTGATGATCTCGATGGCCTCGTCCATGGTCGCCGCCTGCATCACGCAGAGCACCGGGCCGAAGATTTCTTCCTGGTAGATGGTCATCTCTGGGCGCACGCCGGCGAAGATCGTCGGGGCGACGAAGTTGCCGTCGGTGTAGCCCGGCACCTGCGGGTTGCGACCGTCGAGCAGCAGCTCGGCGCCTTCCGCCACGCCTTGGGCGATCAGACCGTTGATGCGCTCCAGGGCGGCGCGCGAGATCACCGGGCCGACGTCGGTGCCCGGCTCGGTGCCGCCGTTGACCTTGAGGGTCTTGGCCTTCTCGACCAGCTCCGGCAGCCAGCTCTGTGCCTCGCCCACCAGGATCACCACCGACAGCGCCATGCAGCGCTGGCCGGCGGCGCCGAAGCAGGAGCCGACCAGGTTGGCCAGGGTTTGCTGCTTGTGGGCGTCGGGCAGGACGATGGCGTGGTTCTTGGCGCCCATCATGCACTGGGCGCGCTTGCCGTTCAGCGAGGCACGGTTGTAGACGTGGGTGCCTACCTTGGTGGAGCCGACGAAGGACACCGCCTTGATGTCCGGGTGGTCACACAGCAGGTTCACCGCGTCGGCGCCGCCGTGGATCACGTTGAGCACGCCCGCCGGGATGCCGGCCTGCAGCGCCAGCTCGGCCAGGCGCATGGTGACCATGGGGTCCTGCTCGGAGGGCTTGAGGACGAAGGTGTTGCCGGTGGCGATGGCCATCGGGAACATCCACAGCGGGATCATCGCCGGGAAGTTGAACGGGGTGATGCCGGCGCACACGCCCAGCGGCTGGTTGAGGGTGTAGGTGTCGACGCCGCCGGCGACGTTGTTGGCCAGCTCGCCGAGCTGCAGGCTGCCGATGTTGGCGGCGTGCTCGACCACCTCCAGGCCGCGGAACACGTCGCCCTCGGCGTCCGGCAGGGTCTTGCCCTGCTCGGCGGTGAGGATCGCCGCCAGCTCCTTCATGTTCTCGCGGATCAGCTGCTGGTACTTGAGGAAGATCCGCGCGCGGGCGCCGATCGGGGTCTTGCGCCAGGTCTTGAAGGCGGCCTTGGCGCTGGCCACGGCGGCGTTCATTTCTTCCTGGGTGGCGAAGGGTACGCGGGCCAGCACTTCCTGGGTGGCCGGGTTGACGACGTCGCGCCACTCGGTGGTTTTCGATTCGACGAACTCGCCATTGATCAGCAGCTTGACGGTGGGGATGGAGCGGGTAGCGGTCATGTTCACCTCGCCTCGAAGGCTTTCCTTGTAGTTGTTGTGGCCGGTGATGCTGGCTCTGGGAACCAAGCTAGCAGTGGAAAATTGCCGTTGGTAGCCGGGCGATTTGCACAAGCGCTCTGCAAATCTGCACAATGGCGCCGAAACGCCCGTGCCTGGGCACTCCGGGAGCCACCGATGGACTGGGACAACCTGCGCTATTTCCTCGAACTGTCGCGAGCCGGCACGCTGACCGCGGCGGCGCGGCGCCTGGGCGTCGATCACACCACGGTGGCGCGCCGCGTGCAGGCACTGGAGAAGCAGTTCGGCCAGCCGCTGTTCATCCGCGGCGGCGCCGGCTACACGTTGGCCGAGGCCGGACGGCGCCTGCTGGCGCAGGCCGAGGCGATGGAAAGCGCCTTCCTCGCCATCGAGCAGCCGGGGGAGGGCGGGCCGGACACCCTGTCCGGCTCGGTGCGCATCGGCGCCACCGAGGGTTACGGTGTGGCCCTGCTGGCCGGACAGCTCGCCGGGCTGAGCACGCGCTATCCGCACCTGGGCATCGACCTGCTGGCGGTACCGCGCACCGTGCACCTGGCGCGTCACGAGGCGGACATCGTCATCACCCTGGAGCGCCCGGAGCGCGGGCCGTACATCATCACCCGGCTCACCGACTACGTGCTGCGCCTGTACGGCTCGCGCGACTATCTGGCTCGCCATCCGCCGATCCGCCGCCGCGAGGACCTGCGCCAGCACCGCTTCGTCAGCTACATCGAGGACCTGCTGTACAGCAAGGAGCTCTACTACCTGGACGAGATCGGCCGCCCGGGCCAGGTCGCCCTGCGCAGCACCAGCATCCTCGCCCAGCAGAACGCCGTGCTGGCCGATGCCGGGCTGGCGATCCTGCCGAGCTTCACCGCGCACCGCGAGCCGAAGCTGGTCGAGGTACTGGCCGACGACATCGAGTTCGTGCGCACCTTCTGGATGCTGATGCCGGCGGAGAACAAGGACCTGGCGCGCATGCGCGTGTGCTGGGACTTCCTGCGCGAGATGGCGGCGGACAACCTCGACCTGATGATGGGGCGGGGCTGAGCGGCCATGCCTCTGGGGGCTCGGTCCGGCCGTTGCCTGTAATGGTGCCGACTCTTGTGTGCAGTGCGGGATAAGTTGTATGTCGCCTTGGATGTGATTATCGAGGTTGACAGCGGCTCTGGTTGCTGTATGATCCATCTCCCTCGCTTCGGTGGTCGAGTTCTTCGCTGAAGCGCAAGCGGTTGATTCGAAAAGAAAACTTTCGAAAAACGCTTGACAGGTTGAAAGGCTGCTGTAGAATACGCGGCCTCGGTTGAGACTCAGCGAAAGCGCTGAGTAAATCGATCGAAACGCTCTTTAACAAGTTGAATCAAGCAATTCGTGTGGGTGCTTGTGAGGTAAGACTGACAGTCGCAAGATTATCAGCATCACAAGTAACACTCGTGAATTCGAGAGTTTTTTGCGATTGCTGAGCCAAGTTTAGGGTTTTCTCAAAACCCGAATTGATTTGAACTGAAGAGTTTGATCATGGCTCAGATTGAACGCTGGCGGCAGGCCTAACACATGCAAGTCGAGCGGATGACGGGTGCTTGCACTCTGATTCAGCGGCGGACGGGTGAGTAATGCCTAGGAATCTGCCCGATAGTGGGGGACAACGTTTCGAAAGGAACGCTAATACCGCATACGTCCTACGGGAGAAAGTGGGGGATCTTCGGACCTCACGCTATCGGATGAGCCTAGGTCGGATTAGCTAGTTGGTGAGGTAATGGCTCACCAAGGCGACGATCCGTAACTGGTCTGAGAGGATGATCAGTCACACTGGAACTGAGACACGGTCCAGACTCCTACGGGAGGCAGCAGTGGGGAATATTGGACAATGGGCGAAAGCCTGATCCAGCCATGCCGCGTGTGTGAAGAAGGTCTTCGGATTGTAAAGCACTTTAAGTTGGGAGGAAGGGCTGTCGGCTAATACCCTGCAGTTTTGACGTTACCAACAGAATAAGCACCGGCTAACTTCGTGCCAGCAGCCGCGGTAATACGAAGGGTGCAAGCGTTAATCGGAATTACTGGGCGTAAAGCGCGCGTAGGTGGTTCAGCAAGTTGGATGTGAAAGCCCCGGGCTCAACCTGGGAACTGCATCCAAAACTACTGAGCTAGAGTACGGTAGAGGGTGGTGGAATTTCCTGTGTAGCGGTGAAATGCGTAGATATAGGAAGGAACACCAGTGGCGAAGGCGACCACCTGGACTGATACTGACACTGAGGTGCGAAAGCGTGGGGAGCAAACAGGATTAGATACCCTGGTAGTCCACGCCGTAAACGATGTCAACTAGCTGTTGGGTTCCTTGAGAACTTAGTAGCGAAGCTAACGCGATAAGTTGACCGCCTGGGGAGTACGGCCGCAAGGTTAAAACTCAAATGAATTGACGGGGGCCCGCACAAGCGGTGGAGCATGTGGTTTAATTCGAAGCAACGCGAAGAACCTTACCTGGCCTTGACATGCTGAGAACTTTCCAGAGATGGATTGGTGCCTTCGGGAACTCAGACACAGGTGCTGCATGGCTGTCGTCAGCTCGTGTCGTGAGATGTTGGGTTAAGTCCCGTAACGAGCGCAACCCTTGTCCTTAGTTACCAGCACGTTATGGTGGGCACTCTAAGGAGACTGCCGGTGACAAACCGGAGGAAGGTGGGGATGACGTCAAGTCATCATGGCCCTTACGGCCAGGGCTACACACGTGCTACAATGGTCGGTACAGAGGGTTGCCAAGCCGCGAGGTGGAGCTAATCTCACAAAACCGATCGTAGTCCGGATCGCAGTCTGCAACTCGACTGCGTGAAGTCGGAATCGCTAGTAATCGTGAATCAGAATGTCACGGTGAATACGTTCCCGGGCCTTGTACACACCGCCCGTCACACCATGGGAGTGGGTTGCTCCAGAAGTAGCTAGTCTAACCTTCGGGGGGACGGTTACCACGGAGTGATTCATGACTGGGGTGAAGTCGTAACAAGGTAGCCGTAGGGGAACCTGCGGCTGGATCACCTCCTTAATCGAAGACTTCAGCTTCTTCATAAGCTCCCACACGAATTGCTTGATTCACTCGCGAAAGGCGATTGGGTCTGTAGCTCAGTTGGTTAGAGCGCACCCCTGATAAGGGTGAGGTCGGCAGTTCGAATCTGCCCAGACCCACCAATTGTCGTGGTGCGCAGGCCGATCGAAAGATGGGGCCATAGCTCAGCTGGGAGAGCGCCTGCTTTGCACGCAGGAGGTCAGGAGTTCGATCCTCCTTGGCTCCACCATTATCGCCGAAAGCTCAGAAATGAGTGTTTACCCCTGTCGTCCGGTGGACGATTTCGAGGATGAAACATTGATTTCTGGTCTTTGCGCCAGAATCGTTCTTTAAAAATTTGGGTAAGTGATAGAAGTATTGAACTGGAGAGTGTTTTCACTGCACTTTTCAGGTCAAGGTAAAATTTGCGAGTTCAAGCGCAAGTTTTCGGCGAATGTCGTAATTCACGATTATAACCAGATTGCTTGGGGTTATATGGTCAAGTGAATAAGCGCATACGGTGGATGCCTTGGCAGTCAGAGGCGATGAAAGACGTGGTAGCCTGCGATAAGCTTCGGGGAGTCGGCAAACAGACTTTGATCCGGAGATCTCTGAATGGGGAAACCCACCCGGGATAACCCGGGTATCTTGTACTGAATACATAGGTGCAAGAGGCGAACCAGGGGAACTGAAACATCTAAGTACCCTGAGGAACAGAAATCAACCGAGATTCCCTTAGTAGTGGCGAGCGAACGGGGATTAGCCCTTAAGCTTCTTGGATTTTAGCGGAACGCTCTGGAAAGTGCGGCCATAGTGGGTGATAGCCCCGTACGCGAAAGGATCCTTGAAGTGAAATCGAGTAGGACGGAGCACGAGAAACTTTGTCTGAATATGGGGGGACCATCCTCCAAGGCTAAATACTACTGACTGACCGATAGTGAACCAGTACCGTGAGGGAAAGGCGAAAAGAACCCCGGAGAGGGGAGTGAAATAGAACCTGAAACCGTATGCGTACAAGCAGTGGGAGCCTACTTTGTTAGGTGACTGCGTACCTTTTGTATAATGGGTCAGCGACTTATATTCAGTGGCGAGCTTAACCGATTAGGGGAGGCGTAGCGAAAGCGAGTCTTAATAGGGCGTTTAGTCGCTGGGTATAGACCCGAAACCGGGCGATCTATCCATGAGCAGGTTGAAGGTTAGGTAACACTGACTGGAGGACCGAACCCACTCCCGTTGAAAAGGTAGGGGATGACTTGTGGATAGGAGTGAAAGGCTAATCAAGCTCGGAGATAGCTGGTTCTCCTCGAAAGCTATTTAGGTAGCGCCTCACGTATCACTCCAGGGGGTAGAGCACTGTTTCGGCTAGGGGGTCATCCCGACTTACCAAACCGATGCAAACTCCGAATACCTGGAAGTGTCAGCGTGGGAGACACACGGCGGGTGCTAACGTCCGTCGTGAAAAGGGAAACAACCCAGACCGCCAGCTAAGGTCCCAAAGTTGTGGTTAAGTGGTAAACGATGTGGGAAGGCTTAGACAGCTAGGAGGTTGGCTTAGAAGCAGCCACCCTTTAAAGAAAGCGTAATAGCTCACTAGTCGAGTCGGCCTGCGCGGAAGATGTAACGGGGCTCAAACCACACACCGAAGCTGCGGGTGCATCGCAAGATGCGCGGTAGAGGAGCGTTCTGTAAGCCTGTGAAGGTGAGTTGAGAAGCTCGCTGGAGGTATCAGAAGTGCGAATGCTGACATGAGTAACGACAATGGGTGTGAAAAACACCCACGCCGAAAGACCAAGGGTTCCTGCGCAACGTTAATCGACGCAGGGTTAGTCGGTCCCTAAGGCGAGGCTGAAGAGCGTAGTCGATGGGAAACAGGTTAATATTCCTGTACTTCTGGTTACTGCGATGGAGGGACGGAGAAGGCTAGGCCAGCTTGGCGTTGGTTGTCCAAGTTTAAGGTGGTAGGCTGGGATCTTAGGTAAATCCGGGATCCTAAGGCCGAGAGCTGATGACGAGTTATCTTTCAGATGACGAAGTGGTTGATGCCATGCTTCCAGGAAAAGCTTCTAAGCTTCAGGTAACCAGGAACCGTACCCCAAACCGACACAGGTGGTTGGGTAGAGAATACCAAGGCGCTTGAGAGAACTCGGGTGAAGGAACTAGGCAAAATGGCACCGTAACTTCGGGAGAAGGTGCGCCGGTGAGGGTGAATGATTTACTCAGTAAGCCCATGCCGGTCGAAGATACCAGGCCGCTGCGACTGTTTATTAAAAACACAGCACTCTGCAAACACGAAAGTGGACGTATAGGGTGTGACGCCTGCCCGGTGCCGGAAGGTTAATTGATGGGGTTAGCGCAAGCGAAGCTCTTGATCGAAGCCCCGGTAAACGGCGGCCGTAACTATAACGGTCCTAAGGTAGCGAAATTCCTTGTCGGGTAAGTTCCGACCTGCACGAATGGCGTAACGATGGCGGCGCTGTCTCCACCCGAGACTCAGTGAAATTGAAATCGCTGTGAAGATGCAGTGTATCCGCGGCTAGACGGAAAGACCCCGTGAACCTTTACTATAGCTTTGCACTGGACTTTGAGCTTGCTTGTGTAGGATAGGTGGGAGGCTTTGAAGCGTGGACGCCAGTTCGCGTGGAGCCATCCTTGAAATACCACCCTGGCAATCTTGAGGTTCTAACTCTGGTCCGTCATCCGGATCGAGGACAGTGTATGGTGGGTAGTTTGACTGGGGCGGTCTCCTCCCAAAGAGTAACGGAGGAGTACGAAGGTGCGCTCAGACCGGTCGGAAATCGGTCGTAGAGTATAAAGGCAAAAGCGCGCTTGACTGCGAGACAGACACGTCGAGCAGGTACGAAAGTAGGTCTTAGTGATCCGGTGGTTCTGTATGGAAGGGCCATCGCTCAACGGATAAAAGGTACTCCGGGGATAACAGGCTGATACCGCCCAAGAGTTCATATCGACGGCGGTGTTTGGCACCTCGATGTCGGCTCATCACATCCTGGGGCTGAAGCCGGTCCCAAGGGTATGGCTGTTCGCCATTTAAAGTGGTACGCGAGCTGGGTTTAGAACGTCGTGAGACAGTTCGGTCCCTATCTGCCGTGGACGTTTGAGATTTGAGAGGGGCTGCTCCTAGTACGAGAGGACCGGAGTGGACGAACCTCTGGTGTTCCGGTTGTCACGCCAGTGGCATTGCCGGGTAGCTATGTTCGGAAGAGATAACCGCTGAAAGCATCTAAGCGGGAAACTCGCCTCAAGATGAGATCTCACTGGGGACTCGATCCCCCTGAAGGGCCGTCGAAGACTACGACGTTGATAGGCTGGGTGTGTAAGCGTTGTGAGGCGTTGAGCTAACCAGTACTAATTGCCCGTGAGGCTTGACCATATAACACCCAAACAATCTGCGATCCCAGGATCACAGTGGGTGCGACAGGCCGAAAGCTTGCAGAACCGCAAATTACCGAATCTGATACACTATCACTTGCCCAATTCGGGGTAGCGCCATGGCGATGCCCCAACCGAATTGCTTGACGACCATAGAGCGTTGGAACCACCTGATCCCATCCCGAACTCAGCAGTGAAACGACGCATCGCCGATGGTAGTGTGGGGCTTCCCCATGTGAGAGTAGGTCATCGTCAAGCACCTACACAGAAACCCCGACCAGCCACGCTGGTCGGGGTTTCGTCTTTGTGGTGTTCGGAAAGTACGTTGGTAGTTTCGATGCAGAGCATCGCGGCGTTTGGCTCGCCATGACTCGAGTCGGTTTAGCTGCAGGTGCGCTGCTGGGCGCAGACTGGAGGTGGTGCAGTCGGCTAGAATCGCGCCTTTATCCAGCACGCGAAGATTCCCCATGTTCTCGGCCCGCCGTTTCGCCCTGCTCAGTCTGTTGCCCTGCCTGTCCGGCAGCCCGGCAGGGTTGGCTGCCGATTTGTTTCTGGCCAGCGAGGAACTGCCCGAGGTACTTACCGCCACGCGACTCAAGCAGTCGTCTGCGGCAGTACCGGGTAGCGTTACCGTGCTTGACCGTGCGCTGATCCAGGCCACCGGGGCGCGCGACATTCCCGAGCTGATGCGTCTGGTTCCGGGGATGATGGTCGGCTACAGCGGCTATGCAAAGGGCAACCTGGCCACGGTCAACTATCACGGCAGCCGTGCCACCGAGGCACGTCGCCTGCAGGTACTGGTCGATGGTCGCTCGGTGTACAGGCCGGGTTTGGCCACGGTGGACTGGGGTGATATCCCTTTGGCCATCGAGGACATCGAGCGTATCGAGGTGTTCCGCGGGCCGAACACGGTCAGTTACGGCGCCAACGCCCTGATGGGTGTGATCAGCATTACCACGCGTAACCCGGCCGACAGTCAGGGCTCTCGGCTGAAATACACCCGTGGTGAGCGTGGTGTAGACGACTGGTATGCCAGTCAGGGTTTTCGCGCCGGCAGCGGCGACTTCCGTCTGTCGCTCTCGGGGCAGGAAGACAACGGTTTCCATCACACCGACTGGGGAGAGAAGTACCGCGACAGCCGGCGCAGTACCCGCATGCAACTGAGTGCCAGCCATGCCGTGGGCGATAACCAGACACTGGACTGGCAACTGGCGGCCAAGGAGGGTAGCAACCAGCGTAACTATGATTTCGAGGATGAGCCGCTGGTGGAGAGCATCGTGGCGCCTGGAGATACTGACCGAGACGTCAGCGCTCGAGATTATGCCGGCTCGCTGCGCTGGAACGTCGACCTCGACCCCCGGCACAATGTGCAATTGCAGGCATATGCGCAGCGCTGGGAGCGCCGTCAAGCCTGGCGTAGTTGCGATCTGGGGCTGGCCTTCGATCCGGATGTGGCGGCCCTGTTTGCCCTCTCCCCGGACTATCTCCACCAGATATCCGGGGTCATCAGGGCTGGCGAGATTCTCGGTACCCGTTTCACCGTTTCTCCGCCCGGCACTCCGGAAGAGATGGCGCTGGGTCTCGCCATCATGAACAAGTTCTACGACGATCCGACGGCGCGCAGCGCGGTCTGCGGCGATACCGATCAGGACATCGACGAGACCCGGTATGACCTGGAGCTGCAGGATACGCTGGGTCTGACCGACAATCTGCGCCTGCTCAGCGGCATAGGTTACCGACATGACCGCAGCGAATCACGGACCTACTTCAATGGCAACCTGAGCAACGATATCTGGCGACTGTTCGGTCATCTGGAGTGGTACCTGACCGAGCACCTGGTGTTGCAGGGCGGCGCGATGTACGAGCGCGACCGGCTCAGCGGCGACTCGCTGACGCCAAGGATCGCCCTCAATTATCTGATCACTCCTCGCCATGGCCTGCGTTTCGTCTACTCGGAGGCGATTCGCTCGCCGGACATGCAGGAGAACAACGTCGACTGGCGCTATCGTCTCGACAATCTCAGCGGGTTGCCGGGGCGCGACTCGGCCTATGGATTCGCCCACGCAGTGGGGCCGGGAAATCTCGATCAGGAGATCATGCGTTCGCGCGAGATCGGCTACAACGGCCACTTCGATTTCGGCCTGAGCATCGATATCAAGGTGTTCAACGACGAGATCCACCGCATGATCAGCGAGCCGCTGGACGTCAAGGAGTTCGAGCCCAGCAATCGCCACTGGATGTGGTTCCGTGGTGCCGAAACCGAGATCGACTGGCAGGCCGGCCGGCAGGATCGCCTGCGTCTGACCTACGCCTATGTCGACTTTGCTGCCTCGCACAAGAGCGACCGCCGGCTGACCGCCCGCTACAGTGGTTCGGCAGGCTGGATGCGCGACTGGGGTTGGGGCTGGTCGAGCGGTCTGTTCTATTACGGCGCCGACCTGCTCAATGAACGCCGATTCGAGCGGCTCGACCTGCGCCTGGCCAAGCGCCTCTACCTCGGTGGCACCGAGCTGGAGCTGGCGGGTGTGTTGCAGCAGCGTCTGGACGACGAGCCGCTGACCTGGCGGGAAAACCTTTACGATGACCGTCGCCAGCTTTACTTCAGTGCCCAGGTCGAGTTCTAGCGTTCAGTTCGGCGGTGCCTGATCGACCACCATCTGCCCAGCGACCAGAAGGCGGGCATGGGCGCTGGTGGAGAGTTCCAGCAGGCACTGGAGTTCCTTCTGGAATTCCTCGACCTGATCGAGCCAGGCTCCGAACGGCTCGGCGCCGATCCGGCGCACGGTATCCACGAGTTCGCTCTTGCTCTTGGTGAGCGCCAACAGGGTTATGCGGCGACCTATGCCGATGCTGTCGCTGTTCTCGGCCGATCTGGCCTCTTCGACGGTGAACAGTGGCTCGAAGTCGATGTCGGTCAGTTGTGGAGCGTCCATGCGCATTGTCTCTCCGTCGATATGCCTGCGGCTGCCGTTGGCCAGCATGAAGGCCCGCTCTGCGTCAGCATATTTGCACGATTTCAGAACTATAGCAGTGGCCATATGACCGGCGATGGCCGGTAGCTGGGCCTGCGGCTCAATCGGATGAACGGTCGCGCTGCTAACGGAGGCGGGGCGAAGCCTGGCTCGACTGCCTCAAGTTGCGCGAATGCCGAGCATCGACAGCAGGTTGCGGATGTCGATCGGCTTGACCAGCAGGTCGTTGAAGCCGGCAGCCATGATCTCGCGGGTTTCTGCCGGCAGGGCGTGGGCGGTGTAGGCGATGATGCGCAGGTCGGCGTTGGCCGGGTCGGCGCGCAGGCGCTGGCAGACCTCGATGCCGGACATGCCGGGCATCATGACATCGAGCAGCACGCAGTCGAAGTCTCCGCTGGCGGCTGCCTGCAGGGCCTCGGGGCCGCTGGCGCACTCTACCACCTGGCAGCCGTGGCGCTCGAGCAGTACCCGTGGCAGGGTGCGGTTGAAATCGGTGTCGTCGACCAGCAGGACTTTCATGGCCTCTCCATCGTGCGCAGCGGCAGACGCAGGGTGAAGGTGCTGCCCTTGCCGGGTGCTGAGGTCAGGGTGATCTCGCCGCCCATCATGGCGGCCAGCTCGCGGGACAGCGCCAGCCCCAGGCCGGTGCCGGCATGCTGGCGGGTGACGAAGGTATCGATCTGGCGGAAGCGCTCGAAGATCGCTTCCTGCTGTTCGGCAGTGATGCCCGGGCCGCTATCCGCGACGGCAAAGCACAGGGTGTCGCCGTCGCGGCGCAGACTCAGGCGCACGTACCCCTCGGTGGTGAACTTCAGTGCGTTGTGCAGCAGGTTGCTGAGGATCTGCAGCACACGCTTGCGGTCGTTGCACAGGCTGGCCGGCAGGCCCGCCGCCACCTGTTCCTCGAGGGCCAGGCCCTTGCCCTCGGCCACGCCCCGATGCATGTCGAGGGCGTCCTTGACCAGGTCGTCGAGGCGGAACTCGCTGACCTGCAGCTGCAGGCGGCCGGCCTCGATGCTGGCCTGGTCGAGGATGTCGTTGACCAGGCTGAGAAGGTGGCGACTGCTCTTGTTGATGATGCCGGCGAATTCCCGGCTGGTGGCGTCAGCCCCCATGTTCTCGAGGTATTCGGCATAGCCGATGATGCCGTTGAGCGGGGTGCGCAGCTCGTGGGACATGGAGGCAAGGAATTCGGACTTCAGGCGGTTGGCCGATTCCGCCCTGGCCTGGTTGACGCGCAGGTGGGCGGAGACGGCGCGCTGGCGTTGCAGCAGGCGGGCGCTGAGCAGGCCGAAGGCCAGGATGACCAGCGACATCAGGCCGGCGAACAGGAGGTATTCGTTGCGCCGCTGCAGGTAGTCGGCCATGGCCTCTTCGCGACCGACGCCGACCACCACGGCGAGCGGCAGGCCTTCGACCTTGCGGAAACTGAAGATTCGCTCCACGCCGTCGATCTGGCTGGCCGAGATGTAGTGGCCCTGGGTCTGCTCCTTGAGCAGCGTGAACAGCGGCGATGCGGAGATGTCGCGGCCCACGCTGGCGCTGAGATCGTCCTCGCTGCTCGAGCGGCGTGCACGCACGACGCCGTCGAAGCCGACCACGGTGATGATGCCGTCGTGCCCGAGTGCCACGTCGTTGTACAGGCTGGTGAAGTAGAAGGGGTCGATGGAGACCACGGCGACGCCGCCGAAGCTGCCGTCGGGCTTGCCGATACGCCGGGTCATCTGGATCGACCACTTGCCGCTGGCGCGACCGAGTACCGGTTTGCTGACCCACAGCTCGTCGCTGGGGTGCTCGCGGTGCACGCGGAAATGCTCGCGGTCGGACAGGTCGATCGGTGCATGGTTGGGCAGATTGGACAGGATGTAGGTGCCACGCTCGTCGATGATGCCCAACTGGTTGAACAGGTTGCCGATGATCAGGCCGTCGCGCACGAAGGCGGCGATGTCGATCTGCCGGCCGTTGCGCTCGTACTGGTGCTGCAGGAAGCGCAGCGACTGGTCGGCGCCGCTGATGGTGCGTGCCGCGTGTGCCTCGAAGGCGCGTGCGAGATTGAGGGTGTCGCGCTTGAGGCTCTGCACGGTCTGACTGCGCTCGGCGTCGATCTTGAAGGCCACGCCGGCCCACAGCACGGCGATCAGGGCCAGGGTCAGGCTGAGGATCAGCGCATAGGCGCGCCGGCTGTCGCTGGTACCAACCCGCGAGCCGCTGCGAGGCGGCGCCACGGCGGCTGGCGATGGGCTGGCGATGGACTGGGTCATGTTCAGGTACCGATGTCGTCGAGAATGGCCGGCTCCGGCTGGTCGGCATAGCGTGCGGCGATTTCCCGGAAGCTCGCCTGCGCGGCGAAGAAGGCGTCGGTCACGTCCGGATCGAAATGGCTGGCCTTGCCCGCGGCGATGATCTTCACCGCTTCCTCGTGGGACATCGGCGCCTTGTACACGCGGCTGCTGATCAGGGCGTCGTAGACATCGGCGATGGCCATCAGGCGGGCGGCGACGGGGATGGCGTCACCGGCCAGGCCGCGGGGGTAGCCGCTGCCGTCCCACTTCTCGTGGTGGCTGTAGGCGATGTCCTTGGCGATGCTGAGGAAGGGGATGGGGCGGCCGGCCAGCCGCTCGGCGCGGGCGATGGCCTCGCCGCCGAGACTGGCGTGGGTCTTCATCACGTCGAACTCGCGCTGATCGAGGCGGCCGGGCTTGAGCAGGATGCTGTCGGGAATGCCGATCTTGCCGATGTCGTGCAGGGGGGCGGACTTGAACAGCAGGTCGATGTTGGCGGCGGTGAGGAAGTCGGCGAAGCGCGGGTGTTCGCGCAGGTGCAAGGCCAGGGTGCGCACGTAGTGCTGGGTGCGGCGGATGTGGTTGCCGGTCTCGTTGTCGCGGGTTTCGGCCAGCGACGCCATCATCTCGATGGTCACGTCCTGCACGGCCAGCACCTCGTGCATGCGGCGGCGCACCTCCTGCTCGAGAAACGCGCTCTTGTTGCGCAGGAAATCCGCCGACGCCTTCAGCTTGAGGTGGGTGCGCAGCCGGGCGAGCATCACCGGCGGGCTGATCGGCTTGGTGATGTAGTCCACCGCGCCCAGTTCCAGGCCGCGCTCCTCGTCGTCGATGGCGGTACGGGCGGTGAGGAAGATCACCGGGATGTCGCGCAGACGTGGTTCGGCCTTGAGCTTGCGGCACACCTCGTAGCCGTCCATCTCCGGCATCATGATGTCGAGCAGGACGAGGTCGGGCTGCTCGACGGCCCCGGCGATGCGCAGCGCGGCCTCGCCGTTGTTGGCCACCTTGACCCGGTATTCCTGTTTCAGCAGGTTGCTGATCAGCACGAGGTTGTTGGGGTTGTCGTCTACCACCAGGATGGTCGGTTTCTTCTGGGCATCCATCGTCATGCGCTGTTCGGTTCGTGGGTGGTGGATGGCTGGAGCGGGTGCCGCGGCTGCAGGATCGCCAGGGCGGTGGCGAATTCGAAGCGGCGGATGGCGTGCTCGAGACGCGGGTAGTCGTCGGCGAGGGCGGCGCGCAGGGCGGCGGCGTGTTCGTTGAAGCAGGTCACCGCCTCGGCATCGTCTTCGTGCAGCAGAGTCTCCAGTCTCGCACGGATCGTCTCCAGTTGCTCGGGGGCGAGAGCCGGTGCTATGGCTGCAGGGGCGGCCTCGAGCGCGACTTCGAGTGCGCCGAGCAATGGCTCCAGGTGCTGTGCCAGACGCTCCAGAGCCGGGTTGACGACGCTGGCCGGAGCGTTTTCGCGCAGCAGTGCCTCCAGGGTGGCGGCGTGCTGCGCGACGACGGCGGCACCGACTGTGGCGGCTTGTCCCTTGAGGGTGTGGGCAAGGCGCTCGGCGCTTTCACGGTCGCCCTGCTCCAGCGCCACGCCGATGGCGTGCGGCGTGGCGCGTTCGCGGTTGAGCAGGCTGCGCAGCAGTTCCACATAGAGGCAGCGGTCACCCAGCACCCGCTGCAGGCCCGCATGGGTATCGAGTCCGGCGACTTCGGGCAGCTCCTGGCTGCCGGCTGGCGGGGGAGGGGAAGCAGCAGGCGGGTGCGCCGGCTGCCGTCGATACCACTGGCCCAAGGTGGCATAGAGCTCGTCGACCGTGATCGGCTTGGCCAGGAATCCGTTCATGCCCACCTTGAAGCAGTGCCGGCGATCCTCCGGCATGGCGCTGGCGCTGATGGCGATGATCGGCAACTGGCCGCGCGCACCGAGCTGGCGGATCGCCAGCGTGGCGCTGCCGCCATCGAGCACCGGCATCTGCATGTCCATCAGCACCAGGTCGTAGTCGTGCTCGCGTACCCGCTCCACGGCTTCCTGGCCGTTCTCGACCACTTCGACCTGCACGCCGGCATGCTCCAGCAGCTTGCGCAGCAGGCGCTGGTTGACCTCGTGGTCTTCGGCCAGCAGCACCCTGCAGCCATGCAGGTCGGGGCGTGGCTGGGGCTTCGGCTGGCGCGTGGCGATGCCGAGCGGAGCGCTGAGCCAGAAGGTGCTGCCCTGGCCGTGCCGGCTTTCCACGCCGATGCTGCCGCCCATGAGCCCGGCCAGTCTGGAGGATAGGGCCAGGCCCAGGCCGGTACCGTTGTATTGGCGGGTGCTGGAGCTGTCGGCCTGATAGAAGGCGCCGAACAGAGCGGCCTGCTGCTCCTCGGTCATGCCGATGCCGGTGTCGTGGACGAAGACGTTGAGCTCGAACTGGCTGGCAGACAGCCGATGGCCGCCGAGGATCACCTCGACTTCGCCAGCGGCGGTGAACTTGATGGCATTGTCGACGAACTGGGCGAGGATCTGGGCGATGCGCTGGGCATCGCCCTCCAGGCTGGCCGGCAGGCCGGTCGCTGCGCTGCAGGCGAAGTGCAGGCCCTTGGCGCCCGCCCGCTCGGCGAAACGCTGGGTGATCTCGTCGAGCAGCCCCTGCACGGCGAAGGCGGAATTCTGCAGCTCCAGTTCGCCGTCCTCGATCCGCGAGAAGTCGAGGATGTCGTCGACCACGGCGCGCAACTGCTCGCCGGCCTGCTGGATCTGCCGCAGGTAGTCGCCCTGCGGGCCGCTCAGTACGGTTTTTCCGCACAGGTGAGCCATGCCGATGATGGTGTTCAGCGGCGTACGCACCTCGTGGCTCATGTTGGCGAGGAAATCGGATTTCGCCCGGGCGGCCTGCTCGGCCAGCTCCCGGGCGCGCTGCATCTCGCCCTCGGCTCGCTGGCGCTCGCTGATGTCGCGCAGCACGGCGCACAGGCTTGTGCCCTGCCCGTCACGCGCCGGCAGCAGGGCCAGGGTGGCCTCGAGGGGAAACTGCGCTCCGTCGCGCCGCTGGCCGGGCAGCAGCAGGGCCGGCAGGGGCGTCTCGGCGTGCCCGCGCAGCTCGGCCAGAGCTTCCTGCAGGCCCGGGATCAGGCTGTCCAGCGGCAGGCCGAGCAGTTCTCCATGGCCGTATCCGAGCAGGCTTTCCAGCTTGAGGTTGGCCACGCGGACGATGCCCCGGTCGTCGGCCACCACGACGGCGTCGGGGGCGGACTCGATGATGCCGCGATACCAGGCCTCGGTCTGGTGCAGGCGCTCCCGGCTGGCGGCCAGTTCGCGGGACTGCGCTTCCAGCTGGGCTGCCTGGGCCCGGATGGCCAGCCCGGCCTGGCGGGACTCCTCCAGGGCCTGCGCCAGATCGGCGATCTCCGAGCCCGGCGCACCCTCGTCGAAACGCACGCCGTTGCCATCGGTGGCCAGCAGACGATGGAGCTTGGCGGTCATCGAGGTGATGGGGTCGATCAGCCGGCGCCGGTAGAACACCAGCAGGGCGCCGAGCACCGCCAGGACATTGCTGCCGAGCAGGCCCAGGGCCAGCACGTCGGCCATTCTCGCCCGGGCCGAAAGACTCTCGACGCGGCTGCGCAGGCGCGCGTCGAGCTGCTCGCGGGCCTGGTCTAGCGCGGCGCGGATGGCGGCCTTGGCCTGGCTGTATTCACTGCCGTAGACCAGCGCGAGGGCCTCGGCGCGATTGCCCTGGGCCATGTCGGCGAAGGACTGCCGCTCGGTTTCCAGCAGGGCGTCGGAGTGGCGTTTGGCCTGGTCGATCAGGGCCAGCTCGTCGGCGGTCGCCCCCAGGCCGAGCAGCCGCTCGCGGGCCTGTTCGCGGGTGCGGAAAGTGTCGAGTTCGCGCAGGAACGCACGTCGATAGGTTTCGTCGCCGGTCACGGCATAGGTGCGTACCGCATCGGTCAACTGGTCGCTGCCGGCGGCGAAGAGATCGGTGGCGGCATGGGCTTCGAAGAGCAACCGCTGGCTGTGGTTCCGCTCCTGCACCAGGTGGGAGTGCAGCAGGGTGGTACCCAGGCTGGCAAGCGACAGGGCGGCGATCAGTGCGGTGATCAGCTTGCTGCAGGTGGCGATGCGCATGGCGGAACTCCGCGGCGGTTTCTCGGGGCATCGCGGCGGCATGCCCGCGTCGACCTGGGTGGTGTGCCGTGAACGCCGTACGAGGCGTGCAGCGGACTGTGGCGTCAGATTTAAGTTGATTCTATGTGATCTGATTCACATGGCTCAATGTTGGCTAGGCTCTGGTTATATGGATAAACCCAGCCTGGCAACGCTCACCGGGGCATTGCTATCCTGCAACGCATCTCCGGCGAATGCCTGTCGATCTGCCGGATTTACGTTGTCTTCGGAGACGGTTTTCCGACGCCGGGTGCGACCAAGGTGTCGCGTCACTGTCCTTTGGGCGAGGCATTTGCTAAGGTCCGCGCTGAATTTCTGGCCCTGTGATAAGCCGATCTGGTGCTATCGAGGTATTGCGTGATCAACGTGCTCGTTGTGGATGACCATGATCTGGTGCGCACCGGCATTCGCCGTATGCTCGCCGACGTGACCGGGATAACCGTGGTCGGCGAAGCCGACTGCGGCGAGGAGGCCCTGCTGCGCGTGCGCGAGTTGCGCCCCGATGTGGTACTGATGGATGTGAAGATGCCCGGTATCGGCGGCATGGAGGCGACGCGCAAGATCATTCGCAGCCATCCGTCGGTCAAGGTGATCGCCGTCACCGCCTGTGACGAGGAACCGTTTCCCTCGCGCCTGCTGCAGGCCGGTGTGGCCGGCTACCTGACCAAGGGGGCAGCCCTGGAGGAGATGATCAAGGCGATCCGCCAGGTATTCGCCGGGCATCGCTACATCAGTGCCGACATCGCCCAGCAGCTGGCGCTCAAGCCCTTCCAGGCCCAGCGAGAGATTTCGCCGTTCGAGATGCTGTCCGAGCGCGAGATGCAGATCGCGCTGATGATCGCCGAGTGCCAGAAGGTACAGACCATCTCCGACAAGCTGTGCCTGTCGCCGAAGACGGTGAACACCTACCGCTACCGCATCTTCGAGAAGCTCGAGATCACCAGCGACGTCGAACTGGCCATCCTGGCGGTACGCCACGGCATGGTCGACGTCACCACCTGAAATGGCCGAGGTCTTCGACAGCGCTGGCTTCCTCGCTGCCTGCAGCAGCCATCCCGGCGTGTACCGCATGTACGACGCCGAAGGCCGCCTGCTCTATGTCGGCAAGGCCAACAACCTCAGGAAGCGTCTGTCCAGCTACTTCCGCAAGAGTGGCCTGGCGCCGAAGACCGCCGCGCTGGTGGCGCGCATCGCGCAGATCGACACCACCATCACCGCCAACGAGACCGAAGCGCTGCTCCTCGAGCAGACGCTGATCAAGGAGTGGCGGCCGCCCTACAACATCCTGCTGCGTGACGACAAGTCCTATCCCTACGTGTTCCTCTCCAGCGAGGACGAGTATCCGCGCCTGGGCATCCATCGCGGCGCGAGGAAGCACAAGGGGCGCTACTTCGGCCCCTATCCCAGCTCCCTGGCGATCCGCGAGAGTCTCAACCTGCTGCAGAAGACCTTCCTGGTGCGCCAGTGCGAGGACAGCTACTTCAGGAACCGCACCCGGCCCTGCCTGCAGTACCAGATCAAGCGCTGCAAGGGCCCCTGCGTCGGTCTGGTCAGCCCCGAGGAATATGCCGAGGACGTGCGCCATTCGGCGATGTTCCTCGAGGGGCGCAGCAACCAGCTCGCCGACGAGCTGAGCGCGGCGATGGAGAAGGCCGCCGGCGAGCTGGACTTCGAGCGCGCCGCCGAGCTGCGCGACCAGATCGCCCTGCTGCGCCGGGTGCAGGACCAGCAGAGCATGGAGGGCGGCAGCGGCGACGTCGACGTGGTCGCCGCGGTGGTCAGCCCCGGCGGCGCCTGCGTCAACCTGATCAGCGTACGCGGCGGGCGGGTGCTGGGCAGCAAGAACTTCTTCCCGCAGGTGGCCATCGAGGAGGAAGCGGCCGGCGTCCTGGCGGCCTTCCTCGCCCAGTACTACCTGGGCGCCGCCGAGCGCGACCTGCCCGGCGAGCTGATCGTCAACTGCGTGCACGAGGACTTTCCGGCGCTGGCGGCGGCCATCGCCGCGGTGCGTGGCCGTGCGCCGGCCATCAGCCACCGGGTGCGCGGCACCCGCGCGCGCTGGCAGCAGCTGGCGCTGACCAACGCCGAGCAGGCGCTGGCCGCGCGCCTGGCCAACCGCCAGCACGTCGCCGCGCGGCTGGAGGCCCTCGGCGAGGCGCTGGGCCTGGACGAGCCGCCGCAGCGCCTGGAGTGCTTCGACATCAGCCACTCCAGCGGCGAGGCGACCGTGGCCTCCTGCGTGGTGTTCGGCCCCGAGGGGCCGCTGAAGTCCGACTACCGGCGCTTCAACATCGAGGGCGTGACCGCCGGCGACGACTACGCCGCCATGCACCAGGCATTGGCCCGGCGCTTCCGCCGCCTGAAGGACGGCGAGGGCAAGATGCCCGACATCCTGCTGGTCGACGGCGGCAAGGGCCAGCTCAACATGGCTCGCGAGGTGCTGCAGGAGCTGGCGGTGGTCGACCTCATCCTGCTCGGCGTGGCCAAGGGCGAAACCCGCAAGCCGGGGCTGGAAACCCTCTACCTCAACGATGCCGAGCACGAATTCACCTTGCCGGGCAACTCGCCGGCGCTGCATCTGATCCAGCAGATCCGTGACGAGGCGCACCGCTTCGCCATCACCGGCCACCGCGCCCGGCGTGGCAAGGCGCGACGCACCTCGAGCCTCGAGGAGGTGCCAGGCGTCGGTCCCAAGCGCCGCCGCGATCTGCTCAAGCATTTCGGCGGCCTGCAGGAGCTGTCGCGGGCCAGCGCCGAGGAAATCGCCAAGGCCCCGGGGATCAGCAAAAAGCTCGCCGAGTTGATTTATGCGGCCCTGCACAGCGAGTAGAATGCTGCAACCCCTTGAATGTTAAGCGTGCCGATGAATATCCCGAATATCTTGACCATCCTGCGCGTACTGCTCATCCCGGTATTCATCGCGCTGTTCTACATGCCCTTCAGCTGGAGCTACTGGGCGGCCAGCGGCGTGTTCGCCCTGGCCAGCCTGACCGACTGGCTGGATGGCTATCTGGCGCGCCGCCTGGGGCAGAGCACGCCGTTCGGAGCCTTCCTCGATCCGGTGGCGGACAAGCTGATGGTGGCGGTCGCGCTGGTGCTGCTGGTGGAGGAGCACGCCAACCTGTGGCTGACCCTGCCGGCGGCGGTCATCATCGGCCGCGAGATCGTGGTTTCCGCCCTGCGCGAATGGATGGCCGAGCTGGGAGCGCGTGCCCGGGTGGCCGTTTCCAATCTCGGCAAGTGGAAGACTGCCGCGCAGATGGCCTCGCTGATCATCCTGCTCGGCAACCCGCCGCGCCTGGATTTCTGGGTCGGCCTGGGTTATGCCCTGCTGATGATCGCTGGAGTGCTGACCCTGTGGTCCATGGTGCACTATCTGCGCGCCGCCTGGCCGCATCTCAGCAATGGTGCAAATGGAAAATAACTTTTTTGAATCAAAGGGTTGACAGTGGTTCGGGTTCGTATAGAATGGCGCCCGTCACCACGACGCAGGAACAAATCGACCGGTAGAACGTGACCTTGAAAGAGGTCGGATCGAGGGTTCGATAAGAGTTTCCAGCTCGAAGTTTTACTGATGGGTATCAAGTTCGATGTCCATTTGAGGCCGGGTGGCAGAGTGGTCATGCAGCGGATTGCAAATCCGTGTACGCCGGTTCGATTCCGACCTCGGCCTCCACTATAAAAAGCCCCGTAGATCAAGCATCTACGGGGCTTTTTACTTTGCGCCCGAAACGCCAAAACAGCCAAAGTTTTGGGACGCGTTCCAGAACTTCCGCTATTTCGACGGCTTGGCGATGGCGCCGACGCGGCGATAGACCCGCTCGGTAATGCCCTCGGTCGAGTGCCCGAGCAGCACGCTCGCATCCGACAGATCGCGAATTTCACTGGCCGCCTTCGGCCGGATGTCCCTGAACTGGAACTGCCTGATCCGCACCGCCAGCTTCCAGGGCATCGCCCAGGAGCTGGGCAAGATCGCCAGCGAGGCAGCCCGCCTCGACGAGGCCGACGCCCAGGCCAAGGCGGACGCCATCAAGGCGAAGATCGAGGGGCTGTTGCAGTACGCCGACGCGCTCAAGCGGATCGACGTTGGATTCGAGGCGAATGCGGAGTCGGAGGCCCAGCTCAAGCAGCGCGTGCTGCAGTTGGCCCTGGACCTGTCGAAGTACATGGTGATCCGCCCGACCATCGCATCGCCGGAGGCCGACAAGAACCTCAAGGCCGCGGACGACCTGCTCAGTACCGCGAGCACCCCCGGTTTCGCCTCCGGCGGCTACACCGGCCCCGGGGGCAAGTGGCAGCCGGCCGGCGTCGTCCATGCCGGCGAGCACGTCCAGCCGCAGGAAGTGGTGCGCGAGCCAGGCGCCCTGGCGTTCCTCGAGCGCATCCGCCGCAACGGCTACCAGGCCACCATGCAGCAGCTGTCGCGCACCCTGCGCGGCTACGCCAGCGGCGGCCCGGTGGTCCCGGTTTCCCGAGCGCTGCCGAGCATCCCGAGCCCTAGTCCGGAGCTGGCGGCCGCGGCAGCCGGCCCGAGCTTCCCGGATCTCGGGCGGGTCGAGTTCGTGAGCGGCGGCGACAGCGTCACTCTGTACGGCGATCAGCAGGCTGCTCTCGACCTGCGCCGCCTGGCGATGAAGTTTGCGCGGACAAAGCGCTGATCCAGCCCGCTCAGGCGGGCTTCTTCTTTCTGCGTGGCGGTCTTCCTGCGTGCACTTTTCAGCAAAGGGCGAGCCGGCTTGAGCTGAACATGGGGGATGCCACTGGGATAAGGGGCCTCATCCCCGCAGTGTCCGGTATCCCGCCGAGCCTTTGAACAGGCTTTTAGCTGAAACTAGTCGTTACTTCGCCCGGCTGTCGCAGGATTTTTTCTGGCTCTTCTATATTTCCGTGTTCGCGTGTGCCTGTTCCAGGAGTTGGTTAATTTTGCGCCGCAATTCTCTCCGAAAAGTTCACCTTGGCGGCTCTGTAGCAGGCTTGTTACGATAATGGCGCAATTCAATTAGAGGGCTCTTGAAGGCTCCTGGCTTGCGTGTTGGTCGGCGTAGTCTTTGTCGTGCGTGTATCATGAAAATCCCATTCCAGAGGGTTTCTGGTGTTTTCTCATGCCTCCTCGAAATTGCTGTCGACGGCCATTGCGCGTCATTTAATTAAATTAATCGGGGGATTTTCTGGTATGGAATGGTTCGGTCGACAAAAAACCGGCATAAAACTTATTTGCGGATTTTTGATGGTTTCTTTGTTCGGTGCACTAATAGGTTTGCAGGGGATACTGAAAGCGGCGCAGATGAGCGATCTGGCCACGACCATGTATCGACAAGAAACCGTCGGCATTCGCCATGCCGCGGTGACCCAGATCCAGTTCCTGGCGGCAACCCGGGCGCTGCGCAACGCCATGCTGGCGTCCTCACCGGTGGAGCACGAACTGGCGAAGGTCGATCTGCGCGAGCGTCTCCAACTGGCGTATGCCGAACTGGCCGAGGCGAAGAAGGCGTTCGTGACCCCGCAAGGTCAGCTCGATGCGGATGAGGCCCGCAAGGCCCTGGTGGAATACGAGCAGGTCGCTGCCGAAGTCGTTCGTCGCCTGGAGACAGACGATCCGGACAGCAAGCGCAACGCCATCGACTACGCCTTCAGCGAGGGTCGACCGGCGGTCGCGCATGCCGACGAGCTGTTGGGGCGTCTGATCGAGAGGAAGATGGCGAACGCAGCTCGCATCGCCAAGGAAACCGAGGAGATCTATGCCAGCAACCGTCTGCTGCTGGTCATCCTCACCATCTTGGGAATGCTAGGCAGCATCCTGATCGGCGTATTCCTGACCCGCAGCCTGACTCGCCAGCTCGGCGGCGAGCCGAGCGAGGTCGCCGCGATGGCGACCCGTATTGCCGCTGGTGACCTGAGCGTCCGCATCGATACCTCGAAGGCGGCCTCTGGCAGCGTGGTGCAGGCCATGGGGCGGATGCAGGAATCGCTGACCCGTGTGGTCGGTGCCGTGCGTGCGAGCAGCGACAGTATCGCTACCGGTTCGGCGCAGATCGCCAGCGGTAACATCGACCTGTCGTCGCGGACCGAGCAGCAGGCAGCCTCCCTGGAGGAGACCGCGGCGAGCATGGAGGAGCTGACCTCTACGGTGAGGCAGAACGCCGATAATGCCCGTCAGGCCAGCACCTTGGCCTGCGATGCGTCGAGCACTGCCGATCTGGGGCGCGCTGTCGTGCTCCAGGTGGTCGACACCATGCAGGGCATCAACGAGAGTTCGCAGCGCATTTCCAGCATCATCAACGTGATCGACTCGATTGCCTTCCAGACCAACATCCTGGCGCTGAACGCTTCCGTGGAAGCGGCGCGTGCCGGCGAGCAGGGCCGCGGTTTCGCAGTGGTGGCCAGCGAGGTGCGCAGTCTTGCCAGTCGCAGTGCCGATGCGGCGCACGAGATCAGGGGGCTGATCGGCGAGTCTACCCGCCGCGTGGAGGATGGGGCGCTGCTGGTCGAGCGAGCGGGCAAGACCATGGCCGACGTGGTCGCCGCCGCACGGCGAGTCACCGACATCATCGACGAGATATCCGCTGCTTCTCAGGAGCAGAGCGATGGGATCGCCCAGGTCAACTCGGCGGTAGCGCAGATGGACCAGGTGACCCAGCAGAACGCGGCTTTGGTGCAGGAAGCCTCTGCTGCTTCGGCGTCGCTGGCCGAGCAGGCGCAGAAGCTGCAGGAAGCGGTCGCCGTGTTTCGCCTGGGTGAGGCTGCCACTGCCTTCGTTCCGTTCCAGCGCGCAGCCGTTGTGCCGGTAGCCAACTCGCAATTTGAGCGGGAGAAACAGCCGGCGGCCGGGGGCGACTGGGAAGCCTTCTGAGCCGGCAGGCAGCGGCTACTGTTCGTGGCGCCGCCAAAAGGCCCGTTCAATACACCTTCAAGCTCATACCTAAGCGCTGTTTGGGTGATGCCCATCAGGCGGCCGCTCCAATTGAGCCGGCGCAGCGCGAGCAATACCAGATCAGGGCCGCCTGTGATCTGGCTCGCCGAGCAGCCGGGGGTATCGGCAATGAAGGCTGCGACTGCGCGGATCATCTCGTCCGCCAGTTGATTTCCCCTAGGAACCTCCTTGGTTCGCTGCGTGGTGTAGGAGCCGAGCAGCGTATCGGGGAGGGCCTGCCTTTCGGAGCACCCCATGACCCGCCCTCGAATCACCCTCGGCGGCGTGCCGATCGTGCTGCATGCCGGCGCGCCGACCGAGAGCCTCGAGCCCATCGGCGGCGCGACCGTCCTGCGCATGAGCGACGGCGCCGCGCTCGCCTGGTGGGGCCTCGCCCCGCGCATCGATCTCCAGTCCGATCGCGCCGATCGGGCGGAGCAGATGGCCACCGATCGCCAGCAGTTGATCGACCTGCAGGCCGGCGTGCTCGCCGAGCAGCAGCGGCAGATCGGCGCCGTCACCGACCTCGAGCAGCAGCTGCGGCAGCTCGGGCTGACCGTCATCCGTAACGCACAGGCGCAGAGCCGCGCCATCGAGGAGCTGAAACGCCATGACCGGGAAACTGCCGACTACCTGCGTGCTGCTGTGCCTGCTGCTCTCGGCCGCCTGTACCAGCGCCCCGAAACCACCGACCCCGCCGCCTACCGTGGCCCCGATCCGCTGCCCGCTGACCCCGTGCCGCCTGCCGGCGCGGCCGCCGCTGGTGGCCAATGACGACTGGAGGAGGGCGGTCGACGAGATCGAGGGCGAGCTGATCGGCTGTGCCGGGCAGGTGCTGGACTGTATCGAACGGCAGGCCGTTGCGCGCGAGTAGTGCGGGAACCGGTCGTTCGATCATTCTTTTTTGAAGCGTGACCTTGCACACGCTTTGCGGTGTGACGCTGCAGTAGTTTCAGCGGCCGGGTGCACGAAGGCACCCGCCAGGACTCTGCCGATAGCAGCCAGCAAAGGGACGTGCTCATGAATGATCGTATCTATATAGAACATACTTTCACCGGCGAAGCCATTGCCGAACTCAGACCACAAGAGCTGGTTCTGCGCGCCGAAATTTCCAGGGCCGCGGGGCTGACCGCCGGACTGGAATACGAGTTTGACTACAACAACGCGGCTCGTGTCGTGGTGTCCGTGGTGCTTGGGGAGATCCCCTATGCCGGCCAACTGCTGAGCGCCCTGGTAGACATCTTCTGGCCCGACGAGAAGCAGGATGTGTGGGGCGAAATTGCCGACCGCGTGGAAGCCCTGATCGACAAGAAGATCTCCGCCGAGGTCATGCAGGATGTGCGAGACGCCCTCACCGGACTGCACAACGTCTCGGACGACTACGCCTATGCGGCCAAGAACTTCCCGAAGGACAAGGCCTACGTCTCCGAGAAGTTCAACGTCGCCAACGGACACTTCCTGCATGACCTGCCGCGCTTCCAGTCGAGTGGCTACGAGGTGCTGTTGCTGCCCCTGTTCGCCCAGTTCGCGAACCTCCACCTCGCCCTGCTGCGCGACGGCGCCGCATTCGGCCGTGACTGGGGTTGGAGCGACGAGCTCGTCGCCGATACCCGCAAGAAGCTCACCGAAAGCATCGACAGCTACAGCGACTATGTCACCAAGACATTCGAAGCCGGTTATGAAAGCGTGAAGAAGACGGCGCCGGAAGATAAGCGCCGCATGGAGCCGTTCAACACGGTGAATCGCTATCTGCGCGAAATGACCATCACGGTCAAGGACTTCCAGGCGCAGTGGAAATACTTCGACATCTCTCGTTATCCGGAGCCGGTCAAGGTCTATCTGGATCGCGAGGTGTATTCCGATGCCGTGGGCACTTGCTACGACTCCCCGTTCTATATCCCGAGCCGCCCGACAGGCCGGATCAGGAATGTAACGGTATGGGGTTGGGACCGAATCGATGCCGTCAAGGTCGATTATCCGGAAGGCGGTGGCCCGGATGGAGTGACCAGCACCGGGCGCATGGGCAATACCGGAGGCGGGAGCGACCAACGCCCACATGGTGGCAGCTTCGACCTCAGCAGCAATCCAATCGTCGGCGTCCAGGTGATGAGTGGGGATATCGTCAATGCCATGTCGTTCCAGTTCGCAGATGGCGCGGACACGGGCATGATGGGGGGCAACTACCGGGGCGGGCAGAAGTCCACCTTCAGCTACGCCGCACAGATCCTGTCCAGCATCAGGGTCATGGGCGTCAGCCGGTTCTATGGCAGCGCCGACTGCGCCGTTTTCGGGTTCAAGTTCGACGAGCGCGCTACCAAGTCCCAGGATCTCTACGCTCGCCTGTACAGAACCAGCCCCCGCGACATCACGCCGGAAGAGCTGATCGAACAGTTCAGCGTCGAACCCGAGCATGCACAGACCATTCGCGAGGCTGCCGAGCGAGAGCAGTGGGGCGAGCAGCGTGCACGCTACTGGGCGCGGAAGCAGGAACGGCTGAACAGAGCCGACTGACTGTCCCCGTGTGAGCGAAAGCGCCTCTGCCATCACGGCAGAGGCGCTTTTTTGTGCACGCCGTCATGGCGGTTCGCGCTTCAGTTGTGGGGCCTGATCAACTCGGCCCCCTCGCTCTTCACGTTCCCCACCTCACGCCCCACCGCATACCACTCGAACGCCTCCACCGGCAGCCCGAGATGCAGGATCTCCTCCGCCTCTTGCGGCGACACCGCCGGATCGAGCCACGCCCGGGCCTCGTCCGGCCCCAGCACCAGCGGCCGCCGGTCATGGATCTCGGCCATCCCGCCGTAGCTCGGCATGGTGATCGTCGCGAAGCCGTCGCCCTCCTGAAGCTCCCGGCCATGCCGGGGCAGGTGGCCGACGGCCGGGAAGAACAGCGGCGCGCCGCTGCGCAGGCGGAAGTAGAACGGCTGCTTGTGCTTCGGGTCGGCCGGGTCCGACTGCCACTCGTACCAGCCATCCGCCGGCACCAGCGCGCGTCCTGCCTTCCACGCCTCCCGCCAGAAAGCCCCCGTCGCCACCTTCTCCACCCGCGCGTTGAACGCCGGCGGTCGAGGGCCCCTCGCCCAGGACGGCGCGTAGCCCCACGGCACCGGCTCCAGGCGCAACCCTTCCTCCTCCTGATGCATCAGCAGCACCCGCGTGCGCGGCGCCACGTTGAAGCGGCCGACCGGCTCCGGGTCGAAGCCGCCTACCACCGGCAGCTCGATCTGCAGCGCCTCCAGATACTCGACTGCAGTCAGGGACTGCACGAATCGTCCGCACATGGCCACCTCCATCCGCTCGCCTGCACCCAGCCTAGACCCGCAGAAAGACCAACGATCTACCGTTGGGCAGCGCCCTTGGCTGACAGCCTGGCGATCCGCACGGCAGATGGATCGGGACGTGCGGTGCTTGCTGGATATACGGCAGCGCCGTATCCTTGTGCCATGCACACTGTCATCGAAACCGAAATCTTCAAGCGATACGCCGAGTCGATCTGGGAAGACGGTGAGCGGGAAGCCTTCATCGTCTGGCTGGCGGCCAACCCGCTGGCCGGTGATGTGATCCCCGGTAGCGGAGGGCTGCGCAAAGTGCGCTGGTCCCGCTCCGGCATGGGCAAGCGCGGTGGCACCCGTGTCATCTACTACAACACCCTTCCGGAAGGGCACATCTGGTTGCTGATCGCCTACACCAAGGCCAAGTTCGACAACCTGCCCACTGCCTTCCTGAAGCAACTGAAAGAGGCCATCAGCGATGGATAAAGAACTCGAGCAATTCCAGGCGGACCTGCTCAAATCCGTTCGCCAAATGAAGGCCGGCCAGGCCGCGCGCACCACCGAGGTCAAACTCACCCCGGCTGCCGAAGCGCGCGCCAAAGTCGGCCTGTCGCAGAACGCCTTCGCCGATCTGCTCGGCGTAAGCCTGCGCACGGTGCAGGACTGGGAGCAGGGCCGTCGGCAACCCACTGGCGCTGCGCAAACCCTCCTGCGCGTAGCCGCCCAGCACCCCGAGGCGCTGCGCGACCTCCACGCCTGACCCCAAACGCAAGCGCCCCCGCCATCCCGGCAGGGGCGCTTTTTTCATGCCCGCACCTCAGCGCTGGGCTGGCTTCTTCGCCCCGGCGAACCGCTCGATGCGCCGATGGTCGTGCTCGAAGTTGTCCATCGCCTGCCGCATATGGCCGGCCATGAAGCGCATGGTCATGTCCAGGCGCTTGGCCAGCGAGCGCAGGGAGCGCAGCTCGTACAGCGGGCCGTCCACCCGGTAGCCGGCCTCGGTGAGCTGCCCCAGCAGCGCCTCGGTGGGCGAGTACTCGCTCATCAGCACGTCGCCCGTGGTCACCGTCAGCTCGGCGCTGTTGGGGTTGTCGTGGCGGAACTGGTGCGGGTTGCGCGCCTTCCAGTCCTCGATCGGGAGGTCGATCGCCAGCCGGCCCACCACCTTCGGTGCCTCCGGCTCCAGCAGCTCGCCCTCCAGCACGATGCGCGCCACCAGGCTCACCGCCTCGGTGAACTGCTCCGGGGCGATCTCCTTGTAGCTGCAGCCGAACTTCGACTTGAGCGCCGACCAGCACACCGTCGCCGCCTTGCCGCGGCCGGCCTCGGGCAGCTCCTCGATGCGCGCCGCCACCAGCGCCTTGAGCGCCCCCTGCTGCTCGCCGGACAGCCCGCCCAGCAGCGCCCTGGGCGCGGGGCGGGCGGCGGGGCCGAACTGCTCCAGCGCCGCTTCCAGCCACAGACGCAGCGGCTCGGCGCGCTCCGGCCGGCCGTGCAGCAGGGCCAGATCCGGCCCGCGCCGGTCGATCACATTCAGCACCTGCCGGCCGACCATGCGGGTCGCCTTGTGCTCCGGCCGCAGGTGGCGGTAGGCGTCGCGCACACCCAGCGCGTGGGCCACGTCGGCCGCCACGAACCACAGCGCCTCACCCTCGGGCACGATGCGGAACGGGCGGTCGTTGTAGGTCAGGCGGATCGGCACCACCGGCTCGGCCGCGGCATCGCCCAGCGCCGCGCGCGGATTCACCGCCTCGCCCTGCTGCCAGTAGGCGGCCAGCGCCGCAAAGCATTCGCGCTGGTACTGCACCAGCCGCTCGCGGATTTCCGGGCGCACGCGGGAGGCATCCACGCCGAACAGCCAGCCGTTGAGGTAGTCGAGGGGGAGGCAGGTGGTTTCCTGATCGCCGCCGGCGGAAGGGGTGGTCATGATGGACATACCTTGCGAGAGGACGGGGTGGCGCTTGATGCGCTTGAGCTGAGCTTCCCACTGCAGGCCGATGGCTTCGCAGATGGGCTTCATGGCAACGAGGTGCTCGCCTTCTGGGCCGGTGATGACGGTGAGGGCGCGTCCGTGAAAATCGACTGTTCCGAGCTGGAGGCTGGTCTTCGACATGGTGAATCTCCCGTTTTTGCGTGCTTACCGCCCCCCAAACGCCAATTTGGGAGAGCGGAACCGTGCGGGTTGGCGTACCGGAAACGGGACCGGCGGGCCGTGAGGCCCCCACACACGGCCCGCCCATAACGGGTGTAGCCATGCTGCGGACACAAAAAAACCGCTGTTCAGCGGTGTCGTGACCGCCCGTTTGTTCCGGGACGCCAATCCCAGGTCGCTGGATTGACAGCGACGGTGGAACCTTAGCCGGGTGAGCGTGGGGAGTCAATCGGTGGCTATGCGATGGGCCGATTGGCGACTTGCCAAGGGCTGATGGTCATGGTGTATAACGTCGAAAAGCGGTCATGATGACCGATAAGTCCGCGGTATAGACAGGGAGAGCGGAAGTGAAAAGGAATGTTATCCACCAATCCAGTCTGGGGTGTTATGCACCAGATGGTGTCTATTTATAGTTACCCAACGATATACGACATTTTGCGTAGGGAAACGTAAATGATGTGGAATCAGCCACAGCGTAAATCGAAAATCGCTGCTATACCCAACCAGGGTCTGCGGCGGAGCATAACGAAGTTAATGCGCACGCCGCAGACCCTGGTTGGGGTTGAGGTCAATTTTAGATTTTCGCCGGCGCCTGAGCACCCATCCCATTTACAGTCCGCTGCGCGGACCGGTGCAATATCGTCGGCTAACTACTCGCCAGAGCACACACCCGCGCTTCGCGCGGGCGGTGCTCACCTCGAACGTTGTTGGGCGCAATACACCCATGGCAACTTTATAAGCAGAGAAAGCACATGAAAGAATGGATTTTAATCTTCACCCTAAGCGCTGGCACAGAACAGCCGCCACAGCAAGCTTTGATCAGCGGTTTCCAATCCCAAGAAAAATGTATTTCAGCGGCATCCAAAATTGGCACTCACGCAGTAAGTGATCGCAAGAAAATGCTTGAAGAACTAAAGCAACCACTAGAGTCGCCACCTGAGCCACTGGTTCGTTTTACATGTACAGAAATTGACAAATAAACATCAGCAGCGAAGTAGGCTTTTAGGCACCTTGCGCATAGCATTAACCAGCGCGCCTAACAACTTATATGGGGCGGTTGCAGGAACTGAGTGCAACACGGTTATTGGAGTGAAGCAGGTGCCTCATGATGCTTGGCCATCAGCTCGGTTATGACCTCGATGGGGCACTTGAAGCCGAAGCGCTTGCGCGGTCGGATGTTCAGTTCGTAGGCAATCGCATCCAGTTGCTCCTGGCTGTATTCCGACAGATCCGTCCCCTTGGGCAGGTACTGCCGGATCAATCCGTTGATGTTCTCGTTGCTACCACGCTGCCAGGGACTGTGCGGGTCGCAGAAGTAGATCGCCACGCCGGTCTTCTGGGTGATCTCCGCATGGCGTGCCATCTCCCGTCCCTGGTCGTAGGTCATGCTCTTGCGCGCCGCCAGCGGCATGCGATTCAGCGCCGCGCTGAACCCCTCCACAGCCGAGGTCGCCGTCGCATCGCTCATCTTTACCAGCATCAGGTAGCCGCTGGTGCGCTCCACCAAGGTGCCTACCGCCGAGGCGTTGGCCTTACCCTTGATCAGATCGCCTTCCCAGTGGCCGGGCATCACGCGATCCTCGATCTCCGGTGGGCGCACGTGGATGCTGACCATGTCGGGGATCTGACCACGTCGATCTACCCCGCCAGAGCGCGGACGGCGGGTGGTTTTGCCTTGCCGCAGGCAGATGATCAGCTCCTTGCGCAGCTCGCCGACCGGCAAGGCGTAGATCGCGTTGTAGATCGTTTCGCGGCAGACGTAGGCGTCTTCGAAGTTCGGGAGTTCCATGGCGCGGAGCTTGCCGGCAATCTGCTCGGGAGAAAAGCGTTTTCGCAGCAGGTGGACGACCAGCTCGAACAGCTCGTTGCCGGGCACCAGCTTTTGCCGAGGCCGGCAGGACATGCGGCGTTCACGCATCGCTCGCTGGGCATGCTGGGTGGCGTACTCGCCCTGGGCGCTGCGGTTACGGCGGATCTCGCGACAGATCGTCGAGGGGCTGCGGTTGAGCATTCGGGCAATGGCCCGCTGGCTCATGCCGCGCAGCAGACCGACCTGGATGTTGGAGCGCTCTTCAATGCTGAGTTCGTGGTAAGACATGGCAACACCGTACCGGAAAGGTCAGGTGTTGCACTCAGTTTTTGCCGCCGCCTGGATTCTCCCCGCAAGTGGTGAGTAACCCTGTTCCAACCCTGTCGTCAGTGCGGTTGCATTCGTATATCCGGCCTTCGCTGGGCATTGCCGCCCGGGCCACTCTGTAGTTCGCGCAACGGGGGCCAAGCGTTCAATCGATCACGGGGATCATGATTGTTATCGGCCTTTTTCCGTTGCAGGACTCGCCTGTTCCGACAGTGTCGCTGTTCACCACAACCACAAGAAAATCTGCTCCTGCTTACTCCGGCCCGCCGTCAGGCGGGCTTGCTGCTCTGCCAGTCGCCGCTGAAGCGCGTAGGGTAGACAACGGCGCAGCCTTGTCTACCGATACACGTTGCTGGTGAGCGGAACCGTGCAGGTTGGCGGATCGGAAACGGGAAGCGGCGTGCCGTCAAC
This sequence comes from Pseudomonas sp. AN-1, assembly GCF_034057115.1. Classification (NCBI taxonomy): domain Bacteria; kingdom Pseudomonadati; phylum Pseudomonadota; class Gammaproteobacteria; order Pseudomonadales; family Pseudomonadaceae; genus Pseudomonas; species Pseudomonas sp. AN-1. The sequence continues at coordinate 550,877 of NZ_CP139195.1, forward strand.
TCCAAGTCGCCGGACTGACATCGACGGGGCCTTGCCGGGCTGAGCGTGGCGAGTCATCGATGTCGTCACGACGGGCGAATCAGCGACTTGCCAGGATCTGCTGGTCATGGTGTATAACGTCGCAAAGCGGTCATGATGGTCGCGTGATTCGCGGCATAGACAGGGAGAGTCGAAGTGGCAAGAAATGTTATCCACCAACCCGTCCGGGGTTTTATACGCCACCTGGTTTCTGTTTATAGGTGGCACTCGTAATGCATTATATGATCGGGCGCCGCATGAGGAACTCATCGCTTGTTTGGGTTGTGTGCGTGATTGTTTCACTGTTGGTGGTCTATAAGCTGATTGGTTATCTATATTTTCTGATGCTCTCCTCGCATTACAAGTCCTATATTCCAGAGTCTTTAGAGGTGGTTGATACGGTTTTTGCTGGCGATCAGGTTGGCGGATATCTAGAAGGATGCGGGATTGGCATATTTAGGCTGTCAGAGGAGGCGGCAGTCAAGATTTCGAGAGATGGCGTTGCTTTTCTAAATAAGAGCGCAATTGAGCATGGTGGTCGCTCGCGTCGAGAGTATTCAAGTTGGCAAGAAACACCCTTTGTTTTTAAGGGGGGAGGGCATTTTATATTTAGGCGTTTGTCCAGTGAGGATGCAGGGGGGAATATCTGTGCCAATGTTCCAGAGGGGGTAAAGGAGGAAATATTGATGGCTGCGAAGCAGTCTAAATCTTTCTATTCTCGAATCAACATACATGATGAGCTAATGGTAATGCCAGCTCTTAGGTTGGTGGTTTTTTCCCATGACAGATAAAGACTGCTGAAAAGCGAGAAAGGTGGATAATGGCACAGCCTTTCCACGTTACTGCAACACAGCGCCTGTCACCCTCAAGGACGATCCATAGACCACATCCCCCTCCAAACTCCTCTTCCTCCCCGGCGCCTCCGGCAACACCGAGTTCTGGCGCCCGGCTGCCGAGCGCATTGCCCACTCGGCGCAGCAGGTCCATATCGGCTGGCCCGGCTTCGGCAGCACGCCGCCCGACCCGAGCGTGACCGGCATGGCCGATCTGGTGGCCCGTGTGTTGCCGACGATAGACTAGGCCACCGCACGAGCGGCCCCGCCCCTCAAGCGTCATGTATCTATGGAGAGACTCATGCCTTTTTCACCGGAAGAACGTAAGGCACTGCTGGGCGTGAAGGGCGTCGGCCCCACGGTCGTGGCCCGCCTTGAACAGATGGGATTCGCGTCCCTTGCTCAGTTGAGCGAGGCGAATGCGCTGGACATCGTTTCCCAGGCCTCGGCTATCGTCGGTTCCACCTGCTGGAAGAACAGCCCGCAAGCGCGTGCAGCCATCCAGGCAGCAATTGCATTGGCAAAGTCGCGCCATGACTGACCGCGTCCTCAAATCAGGCCACCTCATGAAGCGCGTACTCATACTGCTGGAGCTCGTATGCCTGTTCGGCCCTGCTACTGCTATCCTGAGCGTGGGGGCTATTTTTGGTTCATCGCATTTTCCCGGGGAAGGCGGCCTTGATTTTCAGGAAGAAGTAATCGGCGTCCCTGAAGCCATAGGCCATGCGCTTGATCACCTTGATCCGGTTGTTCACCCCCTCCAGCAGGCTGGTGTGCATGTGGAATCGTGCACTGGCGAGGATGCCCCGGGCATAGCGCTGGAGGTTGCGGGCAAAGCGTTGTAGCGGCGCCAAGCCGCTCTCCCGGACATGCCTCAGCCAGGTTCGCCAGCGCCGCCAGCCCTCCCGCACGCTGGGTGCGTACCAGACCTCCTTCAACGCATCCTTGAGCACATAGACCGTGGCCAGTGGCTGGTTGGCTGCCAACAACTCCTGCAGTCGAACGGCATGATCCTCCTTCAGGTTCTCCCGGTTGCGCAGCAGCAGCCAACGGCTCTGCTTGACCACTTGGCGAGCGGGCTTGTCATGGCGCAGGGCATTGGCCTGGTCTACCCGGATGCGGTCGATCACGTCACGTCCGTAGCGGGCGACCACATGGAACAAGTCGTACACAACCTCGGCCTGAGGGCAGTGCTGTTTCACTTCCAGGTCGAAGGCCGTATTCATGTCCATCGCCACAGCCTCGATCTGCTGGCAGCGCTCACCGAGTTGCTCGAAGAACGGGCGTATGGCCTTGCGGCTGTTACCCAGGCCAACCCACAGAACGCGGGTACGCTCGGCATCCATGATCACCGTCGCGTAACGATGGCCTTTGTGCAGGGCGAACTCGTCCATCACCAGACGGCGCACATCGCCCGGCTCGAAGGTGCCGAATGCGGCCTGGAGACGCCGCTTGTCCAGCGTCTTGATGGTGTGCCAGTGCAGCCCGGTGAGCTGGCTGACATGGCTGATGGGCATGAACCGCAGCAGGGTTTCGACCCAGGAACACAGCCGGCGGGTCAGCCGCGAGGCCGGGGCCAACCAGGAAATGTGCTCGGTAACTCGCCCACACGTCAGGCAGTCCACTCGGCGTATGGGGAGTCGCAACTGGACGCGCTGATCGAACAGATCCCGGTCGCGAACGAGGCGAATGCGTCGGTCATGGATCAGGGGGCTGGGCTGCTGACAGCGACCACAGCGTGGAAGGTCGGCCGCTCGGGGTTCGAGGGTCAGCGTGAGGTTTTTTTCGACGGAATGGCTGCAGGCTACAACGTCGTAGCCTGGCCAGAAAGCAGCAAGATCAATAGGATGCACGGTGACAGCAGGGGGCAGGCGTTGGTGTGTTTGGCGACTGCCAATTTACCTGCTTCCCTGTCTGTCAATCCGCTCTTCCCCACGATCCCGCGAAGAACCCAAAAAAGGCCCCGCACGATGGCGGGGCGTGAAGTGACATACAAGGACGTCGTTATCTTCGCAACGAACTGATCGGTGAATGTCTTCTGATATGAATCGTGTAGAGGCGCGGCGAGCGCAGTCAGTCGCTGGACACCTTCAATTTGGTCCATCCTCGAGAGCTGAAGAATCGCCCGCTGCTGCCGAAGAGTGCGAAGCGGGTCGCATGCCAGGCTGACGATGCGCTGCGACAGCCAAGGCTGCGGATCTTGCGGTATGCCCACTTCCATCGCTTGAGCAGCGAGGAGGAGTGCTGGGTAGAGGGTGACTGCGTTTCGGTTTTCTTGGTGTTATTGCTCAGCATGGTAGTCCCTGAAGTTCCATTTGCGGGATTCATGAAGCGTGACGAACATCCGTTCGCAACCAAGAACTATGTCACGATATCCGTTGGCGTGATCCTGACGTAGATCATGGATTCTCAAACCTATCGATGTGTTGCTGCAGGTATTGCCCGAGCGGCGTGGACCAGTGCAGAGTGCGACTCACGGCGCTTCAGGGGAGCGAGGGAGGCGCAGGCGGAGTGATCCAACCTTGCCCACCGGCGCAAGTCACATGGCGTCGGCGGGATGAACTGCCAACCAATCGAGGTGGAGTATGAGCAACGATCATTCCGGTATCGATCTGGACAGCCTGCTGGAGAACAAGGCGTTCCTCGAGCGCCTTTTCGAAAAGCTGCTGCCCATGATCGAGGCTCGTGAGCAGGCGTCAGCCGAACACGATGCCGTGAAGCTCAGGGAGTTTTCTGGGCAGATGCGCGCATTGCGTCAACTAGACCTAGGCAGGTCTCAATAACCGCATCCGAGGCGACTGATGGGCCCAGCACGGCCTCAATGCGAAGCCGGTAATCTGCCAGGAGGGCATCGACCTTCTGGCGATCAGGATGGGTTTCGATGAGGACATGCAGGACGTTGCGCATCCCTACGATCTGGGCATGAAGGTCCAGGAGAAGTGGGGCGAGGTCTTCGGTGTGGTTGGACATCTGTGCTCTTCCTTGAGTAGTGGCTGCGGCCAGCTTGCGTTACGGCGAAACGATCGCGATGTATGCCTTCATGACCCGCTCCTCAGCGGTGGTGGACGGCGAGATCCGCGCCCAGTCGCCGAGAGCCTCATGGATCGTGGCCAGCTCATTCATCTTGAGTCGCCGAATTCTTCCAGCGCTCTGCGATGGAAGATCCATGGCATAGGCGGCATCGGTCAGCGCATTGGCAGTCCGAAGCTGTTCGATGGCCGGAGTAGCAGTGCCCGGGAGCGGGCTTGGGGTGTCGCCAGCGAAAGCTGATCCGACAACGGCACCGGCGCCCACTGCAGCCGTCGTCGCTGCGGCCGTCCCGCTGTACTGCGCATGGCAGATATGTCGCCAATTGTCGCACAGGTGCATCGGCAGTTGTACGTGGGCCGATGGGGGGGCGTCCGAGCAGACAAGGCTGCGCCGCAGCGGTAGCGTGAGCCGGGTGTGCTGGCGAGGCAGGGAAGGCGGGGTGCGGCCCGGAGCGGGCCGGCACCTCGCCAGATATCCTTCAGCAGGAAAGGACTGCTGCCGAATCGATGAAGTAGCCCGCATGACCGACATGCAATCCCTTGTCTATCGGTTCGCCGGACCGGCCGAGGAGAAGCGGCGCGCTACTTCGCGGCATCTTCAGAAGGATATGACCTTGTAGACGATTTCGGCGAGCAGGCGATATCCGGGGGAGTCGCTCTCGTACATGTCGATGAGTTTCTCGCCGTCGGTACTGAGGATCTGCCCGTCCGCATTGATGAAGGCCTCGCAGACGAGGGTCTTGGGCTTGCCGGTGTGATCGAGGAGGCTGGCGGTTATTCGGCCGCAGATATCCCCATTGAGCACTCTGGAAGTCAGCCCGATGGCGAACTCCTTGTTGCCCAGCGTGGTGGCGAACAGGCGCGTATCGCCAGGCTTGGCGGGGGTGATGGCGAGCATTCCCGAGAAGTGCTGCGGTGCAATCTTGTGCCAGAGTTCGGCGTTCTCCTGAAATATCTGTGAGATGCGATTCCACTTTCGCTTGAATTGATCCAGCTCTTTAGCAATTTCAATGGCTGACGAGTGCCTGAGTGATTGCATAAAAGTCCCTTTCGTCTGTTTTGTCTGGTTGGAATGGCGCATTTTCAGCGCGCGCAAACTCATAGCATGGATCCAACTTTCCTCGGTATTGATCTGGGTCAGTGGGTTTCCGGTTTTTCCGGGAGGCGGTCAAGCGCGGGCTTTCCGTGACCTGCCCGGTTGTGGCGGCAGTCTCGACAGTCTGGTTGCCGGCTGCGGGTTGCAGGCTTCTGCGCGGGGCGGGCGGCGGCGAATGCCGCCAAATGATCGACGGCTTCTCAATCCCGACATCTGTGACGAGAGTCACGCATTCACTTGATGCAGAATGATGGCCTTTTCAGATCAATCGGTTATGGCGGTTTTCTCGATGGACATCACGGCAATGCTGCGCATCCTGGCCAGCCAGGATGGATCGGACCTCTACCTGTCGACCGGCGCGCCGCCCTGCGCCAAGTTCAACGGAGTGCTGCGCGCCCTGAACAAGGACGTGATGGCGCCCGGAGATGTGGGGAAGATTGCCCACGAACTGATGGACGCCGAGCAGCGGGCGGACTTCGAGCGCGAGCTGGAGATGAACCTGGCGATCTCGCTGCCCAACGTCGGGCGCTTCCGGGTCAACATCTTCAAGCAGCGCAACGAGGTGTCGATAGTCGCGCGCAACATCAAGCTCGACATCCCGCGCTTCGAGGATCTCAAGCTGCCGCCGGTGTTGCTCGACGTGATCCTCGAGAAGCGCGGCCTGGTGCTGTTCGTCGGGGGTACCGGCTCGGGCAAGTCGACTTCGCTGGCGGCGCTGATCGACCACCGCAACCGCAACCACAGCGGCCACATCATCACCATCGAGGACCCTGTGGAGTATGTGCACCGGCACAAGAAGTCGATCATCAACCAGCGCGAGGTGGGGGTGGATACCCGCAGCTTCCAGGCCGCGCTGAAGAACACCCTGCGCCAGGCGCCGGACGTGATACTGATCGGCGAGATCCGTGACCGCGAGACCATGGAGCACGCCCTGGCCTTCGCCGAGACCGGACACCTTGCGATCTCCACCCTGCACGCCAACAACGCCAACCAGGCGCTGGACCGCATCATCAACTTCTTCCCCGAGGAGCGTCGCCCGCAGCTGCTCAACGACCTCGGCAACAACCTCAAGGCGTTCGTTTCCCAGCGCCTGGTCAAGACCGTCGACGGCAAGCGCCGCGCGGCGGTGGAGGTGCTGCTGGGCACCGCGACCATCCGCGATCTGGTCAAGCGCGGCGAGTTCAGTCTGATCAAGGAGGTCATGGAGAAGTCGCGGCCGCTGGGCATGCAGACCTTCGACCAGGCGCTGATCGATCTGGTCAACGAGGGCGCGATCGACGAGGAGGAAGCTGTGAAGAACGCCGACTCGGCGAACAACGTGCGCCTCAAGCTCAAGCTGCACCGCGACGGCGAGGGCAGCCAGGCCAGGCCCGACGATACCTCGACCTGGAGCCTGGCGCCGACGGCGGACGAGGAAGAAGAGCCGCAGTTCTTCTGAGCCGCGGCGGGGGGACAGCGCAGGGCCGGAACCGGGAAACCGCTTCCGGCCCTGTCGTTTCAGCTGCGGAAGTACACCAGCACCAGGTGCCAGCCGAACTGGGTCTTCAGCGGTCCCTGCACCTGGTGCAGCGGCTTGCGGAACACCACGTTCTCGAACGGCTTGACCATCTGCCCCGGGCGGATCTCGCCGAGGTCGCCGCCGCGCTTGCGCGAGGGGCAGAACGAGTGGCGTCGCGCCAGGGTGGCGAAGTCCTCGCCCTTGGCCAGGCGCAGCTTGAGCTGCTCGGCCTCGGCGACGGTCTTGACCAGGATATGGCGAGCCATGGCGATGGCCATCGGGGGACTCCTCGGGATGCTTGCGGGGCGCGCAGTGTAGCGCGGCCGCCCCGGCCGGTCATGTCAGCCGGACGGAAAGAGGCCGCTGGCACCGGTGGTGGCAGCGGCCTCTGCGGCGCAGCAGCGCTGGGATCAGTACACCCAGACTTCCACGCGGCGGTTCTTGCGGCGGCCGTCCTCGCCGTCGTTGGCGGCCACCGGCAGGGCGTCGCCCAGGCCGTCGATCGAGCGCACCAGCACGCCACCCTTGACCAGCTCGCGCTGCACGGCCATGGCGCGCAGCTTGGACAGCAGCAGGGTGCGGTCGCGGTCCTCGTGCTTCGGATCGCCGAAGCCGACCAGCGCCACCTGGCTCATCAGCTTGTCGTTGTCGCGCAGATAGCGCAGCACCCGGCGCAGGTCGCGCAGCGCCTTGTTGTCGAGCTCGGCGCTGCCCTCGGCGAAGCGGAAGTTGACCGCCAGGCGCTGGGCGTTGCTCACCAGTTCGCGGTAGCTGTCCGGCATCTCGCCATGGGCCTCGACCTTCATGGCCTTGACGGTCTGGGCGATGAAGCCGCTATGGGCGACGATTTCCTGGCCGCGCGGGCTGTGGGCGAAGCGCACCAGCTCCTGGGCCCAGGGGTTGCCTTCGCCCGGCTTCATGTAGAGGAACAGGCGCCGCGACAGCGGGTAGTCTTCGGTGGCCACCAGCTCGGTGCTCGGCAGCATCGGCTGCGAGTCGCCGGCGCTGATCGCCAGTGGCCTGGCCTGGCGGATGTAGGGCAGGCCGATGAAGCCGATGCCCTGCGGGTCCTGGCTGACCGCGTCGGACAGCTTGACGCTCGACTCGAAGCGCTGGGCGCCGGCGGCCAGGCTCTTGCCCTGGTTGGCCAGCACCAGCTCCTTGAAGGTGTCCCAGGTGCCGGAGTTGTCGTCGCGGGCGTACAGGTGGATCGCGCCGCCGCGGCCGCCCAGTTCCTCCCAGGTCTTCACCTCGCCGGCGAACACCCGGGCCAACTGCGCCACCGACAGGGCGGCCAGCGGGTTGGACGGATGGAGGATCACCGCCAGGCCGTCGATGGCGATCACCTGCTCGCCCTCGGGGCTCTTCAGGTCGCCGAGGCGGGCGAGGCTGGCGGCCTCGCTGTCCTTGATCGGACGCGACGAGGCGGCCAGTTCGGCTCTGTCGTTACCCAGGGCGACGAAGCCGGTGCCCGAGCCGTGGGCGGCCACCTCGATGCTGACCAGACGGCCCCTGGCATCGAAGCCGGTGACGCGCTGCTCGTTCTCGCCGCTGTTCTCGATGCGGACCTTGCTGAAGCCTTCCTTCTCCAGCAGGCCGCTCACCAGCGCCGGCCCCAGCTTGTCGCCGATGGTGTTGGAGCCCTGCATGTGCAGGGCCGCCTTGCCGTCGGCGGGCAGGGGCAGGGCGGCGAGGCTGGTGGCCGGCAGGGACAGGGCCAGCAGCCCGCCGAACAGCAGGCGGGCTGGGGAAGCGAACGGGCGGGAGAAGCACGACATGGCGGCAGGAAACCTTGTTGGTCAGGTCTGGAATGCCGCGCAGATTAAGTCAGTACGATGACCGTTCCGTTACATGGTGGCGGAATGAGCGTGAACTGCGTCACATCAGCTCGAGCCACACCGGCGCGTGGTCGGAGGGTTTTTCCATGCCGCGCAGGTCGTAGTCGATGCCGGCTGCCTTGAGGCGCGGGGTCAGGCCGGCCGAGGTCATGATCAGGTCGATGCGCAGGCCGCGCTTGGGCTGGTCCTCGAAGCCGCGGCTGCGGTAGTCGAACCAGCTGAAGCGGTCGTTCACCTGCGGGTGCAGGGCGCGGAAGCTGTCGACCAGGCCCCAGGCGTACAGGCGCTCCATCCACTCGCGCTCCTCGGGCAGGAAGCTGCACTTGCCGCTGCGCAGCCAGCGCCTGGCGTTTTCCGCACCTATGCCGATATCGAGATCCTTCGGCGAAATGTTGAAGTCGCCCATCACCACCAGGGCCTGTTCGGGGCTGAACTGTTCCTCCAGCAGGCGCTGCAGGTCGGCGTAGAACTGCGTCTTGGCCGGGAACTTGACTGCGTGGCTGCGGCTCTCGCCCTGCGGGAAGTAGCCGTTGAACACGTGCAGCGGCTGGCCCTGGGCGTCGAGAAAGGTGGCGCCGATGAAGCGGCGCTGCGATTCCTCGCCATCCCACGGGAAGCCCTTGACCAGGTTCTGCGGCGCCTGGCGCGACATCAGGGCGACGCCGTAGTGACCCTTCTGGCCGTGGTACTCGACGTGGTAGCCCAGCGCCTCGACCTCGGCACGGGGGAACTGCTCGTCCGCCACCTTGGTTTCCTGCAGGCCGATGACGTCCGGCTGGTGGCGCTCGATCAGTTCAGCCAGTTGATGAGGTCGTGCGCGCAAGCCATTGATATTGAAGGAAACAAGTTTCATGCGGTGCGAGTTCCGTGCGAGGTGTACGGCGGCGATGCTAGCCGATCCGGCGTGCGGGCGGCCACCGCCGGTACCTGCGCAAACTGCATGGATTTGCCTGCGCTGCCGCGTGCTAGGCTTTGCCGGCACACCGCCGGCGCGCCGGGGTGAGGCATGAATTCTCGTGCGGCACTTCAGGTTCCGCGCTTAACTCTTTGAAGATAAAGGATAAAAGCAATGTCCCAAGTGACCCTCAAAGGCAACCCGGTACGTGTCGACGGCAACCTGCCGCAGGTCGGCAGCCAGGCCCCGGCCTTCCGCCTGGTGGGCTCCGATCTGTCCGACCGCACCTTGGCCGACTTCGCCGGCAAGCGCAAGGTGCTCAACATCTTCCCGAGCGTGGACACTCCCACCTGCGCCACCTCGGTGCGCAAGTTCAACCAGGAGGCGGGCAACCTGGACAACACCGTGGTGCTGTGCGTCTCCGCCGACCTGCCGTTCGCCCAGAAGCGCTTCTGCGCCAGCGAAGGCCTGGACAACGTGGTCAACCTGTCCATGCTGCGTGGCCGCGAATTCCTCGAGGACTACGGCGTGGCCATCGCCGAAGGCCCGCTGGCCGGCCTGGCCGCCCGTGCCGTGGTGGTGCTCGACGAGCACGACAAGGTCCTGCACCGCGAACTGGTCGCCGAGATCGCCGACGAGCCGGATTACGCGGCAGCGCTGGCCGTGCTCTGATCCGCCTTCTCCCGATGGGCTGCCTGGCGGCCCATCGGGTTGCGCTGCCGGGCATCCGCGATCGGCGCTTGTCGCCGGCCCCGTGCAGCCGCCGATCCATCAGCTAGCGTTTAGAGGAAAGTTCAAGCTGAAGGGGCGGAGAGAATGGCCAAAGGCAAGAAGAAGGATGCGGCGGCTATCCCGGCGGAGCGGGAAAGACTGGGTCGCAAGGAATACGAGGAAGAGCTGCGCAAGCTTCATGTCGAGCTGGTCAAGCTGCAGCAGTGGGTGGTGGCCAAGGGCCTCAAGGTCTGCATCGTCTTCGAGGGGCGTGATGGTGCCGGCAAGGGCGGCACGATCAAGGCGCTCACCGAGCGGGTCAGTCCGCGGGTATTCCGCGTGGTGGCGCTGCCGGCGCCCAGCGACCGGGAAAAGACCCAGATGTACGGCCAGCGTTACCTGGCGCACCTGCCGGCGGCCGGCGAGGTGGTGATCTTCGACCGCAGCTGGTACAACCGCGCCGGCGTCGAGCGGGTGATGGGCTTCTGCAGCGAGGAGCAGGCCGAGCGCTTCCTCAACGTCGTGCCGCTGTTCGAGAAGATGATGATCGAGTCCGGCATCATCCTCATCAAGTACTGGCTGGAGGTCAGCGCCGAGGAGCAGGAGCGCCGCCTCGCCGACCGCATCCACGACGGGCGCAAGATCTGGAAACTGTCGCCCATGGACCTCAAGTCGTTCAGCCGCTGGGACGACTACACCCGCGCCCGCGACGAGATGTTCGCCGCCACCGACACCTCCTGGGCGCCCTGGTACGTGGCGCGCTCCGAGGAGAAGCGCCGGGTGCGCCTGAACATCATCAGCCACCTGCTCCAGCACGTTCCCTACAAGGACCTCACCCAGGAAGAGAAGGTCAAGCTGCCCAAGCGCAAGGTCGGCCATTACCAAGGCGCGTCCTATCCGTTCCGGCTGGTCGACGAGCGTTTTTGAGGCGGCGGCACGCAACGGGAAGAAGGCCTGTGGGCTGATGTCGGTGGGCCTGCTCCGGGCACTGACGCTCAGCGGAAGGTCACGCTGGCGCGCTCGGTGCTGACGCGGGTGCCCGCGCTGCCGTGGACGATGGCCTCGATCTGGGCCAGCGAACCGATCACCGCCACCCGGCCGGTGAGACGGGCGAACTGGCTGGCGGCCTGCACCTTGGGGCCCATGGAGCCGGCGGCGAAACCGAGGCGCTCCAGCTCGTCGGGGTGGGCTTGGGCGATGGCCTTCTGCGTCGGCTGGCCCCAGTCGACATAGGCCGCGTCGACGTCGGTGGCGATCACCAGCAGGTCGCAGTCCAGCTGCCGGGCCAGCAGGGCCGAGCAGAGGTCCTTGTCGATCACCGCTTCCACGCCGTGCAGCTTGCCGTCGCGGTACAGGGTCGGGATGCCGCCGCCGCCGGCGCAGATCACCACCGAACCCTTCTCCAGCAGCCACTGGATCGGGCGGATCTCGATGATCCGCTGCGGGCGCGGGCTGGGCACCACGCGGCGGAACTTGTCGCCATCCGGGGCGATGCTCCAGCCCTTGTCGCGGGCCAGGCGTTCGGCTTCCTCCTTCGAGTAGACCGGCCCGATCGGCTTGCTCGGCTTGTGGAAGGCCGGGTCGGCGCCGTCCACCACCACCTGGGTGAGGATGGTGGCGAAGGGCACCTCGGTCGGCAGCAGGTTGCCCAGCTCCTGTTCGATCATGTAGCCGATCATGCCTTCGGTCTCGGCGCCGAGCACGTCGAGCGGGTAGGGGTTGGCGGCATCGTAGGCCGCGCCCTGCAGGGCCAGCAGGCCGACCTGCGGGCCGTTGCCGTGGGCGATCACCAGCTGGTTGCCGCTTGCCACCTTGGCGATCTGTTCGCAGGCGGTGCGCACGTTTTCGCGCTGGTTCTCCGCGGTCATGGCTTCGCCACGGCGCAGCAGGGCGTTGCCGCCCAGGGCGATGACTAGTCGCATGCTCGTTCTCCCTTCAGATGTCCGCCAGGGTCGCGACCAGGATCGCCTTGATGGTGTGCATGCGGTTCTCCGCCTGCTCGAAGGCGATGCACCAGGGCGACTCGAAGACGTCCTCGGTCACCTCGATGCCGTTGGCCAGCTGCGGGTACTGCGCGGCGATCTGCTTGCCGACCTTGGTCTCGCTGTTGTGGAAGGCCGGCAGGCAGTGCATGAACTTGACCCGCGGGTTGCCGGCGGCCCTCATCAGCTCCGCGCTGACCTGGTAGGGCAGCAGCAGCTTGATGCGCTCGCCCCAGGCTTCCACCGGCTCGCCCATCGACACCCAGACGTCGGTATGCACGAAGTCCACGCCCTTGACCGCAGCCCGGGCATCCTCGGTGAGCGTGATGCGGGCGCCGGTCTCCTCGGCGAACCGGCGGCAGGCGGCGACGTGCTCGTCGCTCGGCCACAGCGCCCTGGGCGCGGCGATGCGCACGTCCATGCCCAGCTTGGCGCCGATCAGCAGCAGCGAGTTGCCCATGTTGTTGCGCGCATCGCCCAGGTAGGCATAGCTGATGTCGTGCAGCGGCTTGTCGCTGTGCTCGCGCATGGTCAGCACGTCGGCGAGCATCTGGGTCGGGTGATATTCGTCGGTCAGGCCGTTGAACACCGGAACGCCGGCGTACTGCGCCAGCTCCTCGACGATTTCCTGCCTGAAGCCGCGGTACTCGATGGCGTCGTACATGCGCCCCAGCACGCGGGCGGTATCCTTCATGCTCTCCTTGTGGCCGATCTGCGAGGACGTGGGGTCGATGTAGGTGACGTTGGCGCCCTGGTCGTAGGCGGCCACCTCGAAGGCGCAGCGAGTGCGGGTCGAGGTCTTCTCGAAGATCAGCGCGATGTTCTTGCGCCGGAGGTGCTGCTGTTCGGTGCCGGTGTACTTGGCACGCTTGAGGTCGCGCGACAGGTCCAGCAGGTAGCGCAGCTCGCGGCTGCTGTGGTGCATCAGGCTGAGCAGGTGGCGGTTGTGCATGTTGAACGCCATGACGGGTCACCTCGTGAGAAAGCGGGAGAGGGCCGGTAGGGGCCCGGAGTGGCGCGGCGGACGGACGGGACCGCCGCGCCGCTCCATCAGTAGTCGACCGCGTCGCGGATGATCGGGCAGGTCATGCAGTGGCCGCCGCCGCGGCCGCGGCCCAGCTCGCTGGCGCTGATGGTCACCACCTCCACCCCGGCCTTGCGCAGCAGGGTGTTGGTATAGGTGTTGCGGTCGTAGCCGACCACCACGCCGGGGGACAGGCAGACCACGTTGTTGCCGTCGTCCCACTGCTCGCGCTCGGCCTCGTAGGCATCGCCGCCGGTCTCGACCACCCGCAGCTGCTTGAGGCCGAGAGCCTCGGCGACCACCGCGATGAAGTGCCGGTCCTCGCGGCGGATATCCATCCCGCCCGGCTTGCCGGGGTCGGGGCGGATGCTGAACGGCACGATCTGGTTGACCACTTCGGGGAAGACGGTGACCAGGTCGCGGTCGCAGAAGGTGAACACGGTGTCCAGGTGCATGGCGGCGCGCGACCTGGGCATGCCGGCGACCACCACCCGCTGGGCCGCGCCCTTGGCGAACAGCGCCCGGGCCACCTGGCCGATGGCCTGGCGCGAGGTGCGCTCGCCCATGCCGATCAGCACCACGCCGTTGCCCACCGGCATCACGTCGCCGCCCTCCAGCGTGGCGGCGCCATGGTCCTCGTCCGGGTTGCCCCACCAGATCTCGAACTCGGCCTTGGCGAAGTCCGGGTGGAACCGGTAGATCGCCGTGGTCAGCAGGGTTTCCTGGCGGCGCGCCGGCCAGTACATCGGGTTGAGGGTCACCCCGCCGTAGATCCAGCAGGTGGTGTCGCGGGTGAACTGGGTGTTGGGCAGCGGCGGCAGGATGAAGCTGGTGTGGCCGAGGAAGTCGCAGAGCATCTTCACCACGCTGCTGGCGCCGAGGCCCTTCTGCAGGTCGGCGGCCGAGACGCCGCCGATCAGGAAGTCGGCCAACTGGCGGGCTTCCAGGCCTTCCAGCCAGTTGCGCATTTCCTCGCCGAAACCGATGCCGACCTGGTTGGCCGACAGCTTGCGGTCGAGGATCCACTTCAGCGCGTCCTTGTCCTGCAGGGTTTCGGCCAGCAGGTTGTGCATCTCCACCACTTCGACGCCGCGGTCCTGCATCTTGGCGACGAAGTCGAAGTGGTCGCGCTTGGCCTGGGACACCCAGATCACGTCGTCGAACAGCAGTTCGTCGCAGTTGTTCGGGGTCAGGCGCAGGTGCGCCAGGCCCGGCGAGCAGACCATCACCTTGTGCAGCTTGCCAGCTTCGGAATGAACGCCGAGTTTTCGCCTGGACATCGAGATCCCCTCTTCGCGTGGAGCTGATGAAGAGCAAGCGTAGAGAGGGCTGGCGACAATGCCAGCAGCCACGCCACGCGGCTGACGATCGGCCCTGCCACGCCGGCCGGATGCGCGCAGGCGTGCCGGTTCAGGGCGTCCAGTCCACCCCGTGATCGGCCAGATAGTCGTCCACGCCGGCGCCCACGGTGGGCTGGAAGACGTTGTCGCCGAACACCTCCAGCAGCCCGAAGCGCTTGAACTTGTCCTTGACCGGGTCCTTCATCTCGGCGAAGTGCAGCTCGATGCCGCGCTCGCGCAGCGTCTGGCACAGCTCGGCGAGCATGTCAGCGGAGGTGACGTCGATGCTGGTGACCGGCTCGGCGGTCACTACGACCCGCCTTACCGCGGTGGGCGACTCCTCGATGGCCTCCATCAGGCACTCGCGGAACAGCTCTGCGTTGGCGAAGAACAGCGGCGCGTCCCAGCGGAACAGCACCAGGCCAGGTACGCGGCGGGCTTCCGGATAGCGCTTGACGTCGTGATAGCCGCGGATGCCGGTGACCCGGCCGAGGATGGCGTAGTGCGGGCGCCAGCCGTCCCACAGGTACTCGAGTACGGCGATCCCCACGGCCAGGCAGATGCCGGGAATGGCGCCGAACACGGCGACTCCGGCGAAGCAGGCCATCGACAGCCAGAACTCCCAGCGCTGGATGCGAAAGATCCGCTTGAGATCGGCGAACTCGAACAGGCCGAGCACCGCGGCGATCACCACCGCCGCCAGGGCGCTGCTCGGCAGGTAGCGCATCAGCTGCGGAGCGACCAGAAGCAGCGCCGCCACGGCGAGGGCGCCGACCACGCCGGTCAGCTGGGTCTGCGAGCCGGCCGCCTCGGCCACCGGCGTGCGCGAGGAGCTGCTGCTGATCGGGAAGCCCTGGAACAGCCCGGCGGCGAGGTTGGCGGCCCCCAGGCCGACCATCTCCTGGTTGGGATCGACCGGGGTCTGGGTGCGCGCGGCGTAGGTGCGCGACAGCACGCTGGTGTCGGCGAAGGAGACGATGGCCACGGCGCAGCCGCCGAGCACCACGGTGGCGATGTCCACGCCGCTGAGCCAGGGCAGGACGAAGCTGGGCAGGCCCTGGGGCAGGTCACCCAGCACCTTGACGCCGTGCTTGTCGAGATCGAGGAGACCGACCGCCACGGTGGCGAGGATCACCACGATGAGGATGCCCGGCAGCTGCTTGAACGGCTTGAGCAGCAGGATCAGCGCCAGGCTGCCGCCGCCGACGGCAAAGCTGTACCAGTTGGCCTGGCCGGCGGCGATGGCTTCGACCAGGTGCCAGAGGTCGAGCAGGGGGCCTTCGCCTTCGATGGAAATGCCGAACAGCTTGGGCGTCTGGGCGATCAGCACGACCAGGGCGATGCCGTTCATGTAGCCGTAGCGGATCGGCTTGGACAGCAGCTCGGTGATGAAGCCCAGGCGCAGCAGACCGACGGCGATGCACACCACGCCGGAGACCACCGCCATCATGCTGGCCAGGGTGATGGCGCGCATCGGGTCGCCGCCGGAGAGCGGCAGCACCACGGCGAGGATGGGCGCGGCCAGCGAAGAGTCCGGGCCGAGCACCAGGATGCGGCTGGGGCCGAACAGGGCGTAGGCCAGCAGCGGCACAATGGTGGCGTACAGGCCGTAGATGCCCGGCACCCCGGAGGCCTCGGCGTAGGCGATGCCGACCGGCACCAGCATAGAGGTGAGCACCAGGCCGGCGGCCAGGTCCTTGGGCAGCCATTCCGGCTGGTATTGCCTGAGCATCAGCAGGCCGGGCAGCCAGCGCAGCCAGGAGCTGGGGGTGGAGCGGGGCGATGGCAACGGAGGCGGGGAGCGCATGACGGAAGCGTCCTTGGCGAGCGCAGGGAGCCGGCTCGAGGGGCTTGGCGGTTGGGCATCGAGAAGAAGGCTAGGCGGAGTTTCGCCGTCATGCCGGCTCGCCGCCCCGTGGCAGCGCGGGTTCGCAGTCGTTCAGGGGAACGCAATGACAAACGCCCCGAACTCGGTCGGGGCGTTTGCTGGTGGTCAGCCCTTCGGGGCTTTCACACGGCTTGTGGCGTCGGGCGATGAGCCCGGGGCGTTGCTCAACGTCCCATCTTGTTGCCGAGAGCGCCGCCGGCCGCGCCGCCGAGGCCTGCGCCGATGGCGCCGCCGGTGCTGCCGCCGATGGTGTTGCCGAGCAGCGAGCCACCGGCCGCGCCAAGGCCGCTGCCTACGGCTGCCTCGGTCTTGCGGCCCTTCTTGGCGGTCACCGCGCCGCCGGCGGCGGCGCCCAGGCCGGCGCCGACCGCGGCGCCGGTCTTGCCACCGACCGCCTGGCCGAGGACGTTGCCCAGGGCGCCGCCGAGGCCGCCGCCGACCGCGGCACGGGTGGTGCCATCGGCCATGGCGCCTTGGGCGCACAGCAGGCTCAGGGTCAGGACGGAAAGTGCTTTACGCATGGTGCGAACCTCATGGACGAAAACCGGGTGAATTGTCCCGACCCGTCCGGCATTTGTCCAACGCCGGGCGGGCCGGATGGAAACGGGTTCACGGTGGGACAACTGCCAGGCGGAGAGGTTCGCTTTGAGGACAAACTTGTCCTGGTTGCCTGTCGGATGCCCGCCGCCGGCAGGTAAAGTGCAGGTAAAGAACCTTTGCGCTCCAACTGAGAAGCCTTATCGTTCAGGCTCCCAAGGAAAGTGACCTGCACCATGTCCGAGCTCAACCTCCCGACCCGTTCTTCCCGTAACCGCTGGCTGGCCGGCGCAACCGTAGTGCTGCTGGCCGTGGCGCTGGCCTGGTGGCTGTGGCCAGCCGGCGAGCAGGGCGCGCAACCGGGCGGGGCCCGCGGTCCGGGAGGCGGCAGCCTGAGCGGGCCGCCGGCGGGACGGCCGCGCTTCCGCGACATGGCCGGCGGCACGGTGCCGGTGCGCCTGGCGGAGGCGAAACTCGGCGAGTTCCCGGTGGAGCTCAAGGCCCTCGGCACCGTCACCGCCTACAACACGGTCAACGTGCTGCCGCGCGTCGACGGCCAGCTGGTCAGGGTGCTGTTCGAGGAGGGCCAGCAGGTCAAGGCCGGCCAGGTGCTGGTGCAGATCGACCCGCGTCCGTACCGCGCCGCCCTGGACAAGGCCGAGGGCGATCTCGCCGAGCGCCGCGCCGAGCTGAAGAACGCCGAGCTGGATCTGGCGCGTTACCAGGGCCTGTACGCCGAGGACTCCATCGCCAGGCAGACCCTGGACAGCCAGCAGGCCACGGTCGCGCAACTGCGCGGCAGCCTGCAGAGCCTGCAGGCGGCGGTGGCCGAGGCGCGCCTGAACGTCGAGTTCACCGAGGTCAAGGCGCCGATCAGCGGCCGCCTCGGCCTGCGCCAGGTGGACGTCGGCAACCTGGTCACCTCCGGCAACGCCACGCCGCTGGTGACCATCACCCAGATCGCGCCGATCACCGTCAGCTTCACCCTGCCCGAGGCCGAGCTGCCGGCGCTGCTGGCCCGCCATCGCGCCGGCGAGCCGCTCAAGGTCGAGGCCTGGGACCGCGGCGAACGGGCGCGCCTCGCCGAGGGCGTGCTGGCCAGCCTGGACAACCAGATCGACACCGCCACCGGCACGGTCAGGCTCAAGGCGCGCTTCGAGAACGCCGACGAGCGCCTGTTCCCCAACCAGTTCGTCAACGTGCGCCTGCTGCTGGAGACCCGCCGCGACGCGCTGCTGCTGCCGGCGGCAGCGGTGCAGTTCGGTTCGGCGGGCACCTTCGTCTACGTGGTGGGCGAAGGCAACAAGGTGCAGATGCGCCCGGTCGAGGTGGCCGCCAGCAACGGCGAGCAGAGCCTGATCGGCGCGGGCCTCGCCGCCGGCGAGAAGGTGGTGCTGGAAGGCACCGACCGTCTGCGCGAGGGCAGCACGGTCGAGGTGGTGGAAGGCGCCTTCAAGGAGGCCACGCCGCCGGTGGCGCCGGGCAAAGCCGAGCCGGGCAGCAACCCGCGCGGCGAGCGGCCGCTGCCGGCTGACGGCGCTCCGGCACGGAAGCCCACCGCATGAGCCTGTCGCGCCCGTTCATCCTGCGCCCGGTGGCGACCACCCTGCTGATGGTGGCGATCTTCCTCGCCGGGCTGATCGCCTACCGCCAGCTGCCGGTGGCGGCGCTGCCGCAGGTCGACTATCCGACCATCCGCGTGCTGACCCTGTATCCCGGCGCCAGCCCCGAGGTGATGGGCAGCGCGGTGACCGCGCCGCTGGAGCGCCAGTTCGGCCAGATGCCGGGCCTTGCGCAGATGTCCTCGACCAGCTCGGGCGGCGCCTCGGTGATCACCCTGCGCTTCGGCCTCGACGTCGAGCTGGACGTCGCCGAGCAGGAAGTGCAGGCAGCGATCAACGCGGCCAACAACCTGCTGCCCAACGACCTGCCGGCGCCCCCCGTCTACAACAAGGTCAACCCGGCCGATACCCCGGTGCTGACCCTGGCGATCACCTCGCGGACCCTGCCGCTGCCCGAGGTCAACGACCTGGTCGACACGCGCATGGCGCAGAAGCTGGCGCAGATCAGCGGCGTCGGCCTGGTCAGCCTGGCCGGTGGCCAGCGCCCGGCGGTACGCATCCGCGTCAACCCGCAGGCGCTGGCCGCCTACGGCCTCAACCTGTCCGACGTGCGCAGCCTGATCAACGCCGCCAACGTCAACCAGCCCAAGGGCAACTTCGACGGCCCGACCCGCGTCTCCCAGCTGGATGCCAACGACCAGCTGCGTTCGGCCGCCGAGTACCGCGACCTGGTGCTGAACTACAGCGCCGGTGCCACCCTGCGCCTGGGCGACATCGCCGAGGTGGTCGACGGCGCCGAGAACGAGCGCCTGGCCGCCTGGGCCAACCGGAGCGCCGCGGTGCTGGTCAACGTGCAGCGTCAGCCGGGCGCCAACGTCATCGAGGTGGTCGACCGCATCCAGGCGCTGCTGCCGCAGATCACCGCCAGCCTGCCGGCCGGCGTCGAGGTGTCGGTGCTCAGCGACCGCACCCAGACCATCCGCGCCGCGGTGCACGACGTGCAGTTCGAGCTGCTGCTGGCGGTGGGTCTGGTAGTACTGGTGACCTTCCTGTTCCTGCGCCGCCTGTCCGCCACGGTGATCCCGTCGATCGCCGTGCCGCTATCGCTGATCGGCACCTTCGCGGTGATGTACCTGGCCGGCTTCTCGATCAACAACCTGACGCTGATGGCGCTGACCATCGCCACCGGCTTCGTGGTCGACGACGCCATCGTCATGCTGGAGAACATCGCCCGTCACCTGGAGGAGGGCGAGACGCCGCTCAACGCCGCGCTCAAGGGGGCGAAGCAGATCGGCTTCACCCTGGTGTCGCTGACCTTCTCGCTGATCGCCGTGCTGATCCCGCTGCTGTTTATGGTCGATGTAGTGGGGAGATTGTTCCGCGAGTTCGCCATCACCCTGGCGGTGGCCATCCTCATCTCCCTGGTGGTGTCGCTGACCCTGACGCCGATGATGTGCGCGCGCCTGCTCAGGCATCAGCCGGAGGGCGAGCAGGGCCGCTTCTACAAGGCCAGCGGCGCCTGGATCGACTGGCTGATCGCCCGCTACGACTCGGGTCTCACCTGGGTGCTGCGCCATCAGGGCGTGACCCTGCTGGTCGCACTGGCCACCCTCGGCCTCACCGTGGTGCTGTATCTGGCTGTTCCCAAAGGCTTCTTCCCGATCCAGGACGTCGGCGCCATCCAGGGCATCAGTCAGGCGCCGCAGAGCATCTCCTTCAAGGCCATGAGCGGGCGCCAGCAGCGCCTGGCCGAGGTGATCCTGCGCGATCCGGCGGTGGCCAGCCTGTCCTCCTACATCGGCGTCGACGGCGACAACGCCACCCTCAACAGCGGGCGCATGCAGATCAACCTGGTGCCGCACGGCGAGCGCGATCTGACCGCCGCCGAGGTGATCGAGCGCCTGCGCCCCGCGCTGGCGCAGGTGCCGGGCATCGAGCTGTTCCTGCAGCCGGTACAGGAGCTGACCATCGAGGACCGTGTCAGCCGCACCCAGTACCAGTTCAGCCTGGAGTCGCCGGACGCCGCGCTGCTCGAGGAGTGGACGCCGCGCCTGGTCGAGGCGCTGGAGCCGCTGGCCGAGCTCAGCGATGTGACCAGCGACCTGCAGAGCCGCGGCCTGCAGGCCTATCTGGCCATCGACCGCGACCTGGCCGGGCGCCTCGGCGTGACCATGAGCGCCATCGACAGCGCGTTGTACGACGCCTTCGGCCAGCGGCAGATCTCCACCATCTTCACCCAGACCAGCCAGTACCGCGTGGTGCTGGAGAGCCAGGGCGCCCGCGACCGCGGGCTGGATGCGCTGCGCGAGATCCACGTGGCCGGCACCGATGGCGTGCAGGTGCCGCTGGCCAGCCTGGTGCGGGTCGAGGAGCGAGCCACCGCGCTGCAGGTCAACCGCATCGGCCAGTTCCCGGCGGTCACCGTGTCGTTCAACCTGGCGCCGGGGGTGGCGCTGGGCGAGGCGGTGGCGCGCATCGAGCAGGTCAAGGCCGAAATCGGCCTGCCCGAGGGCGTGCAGACCCGCTTCCAGGGCGCCGCCGAGGCGTTCCGCGCCTCGCTGTCCAGCACCCTGTGGCTGATCCTCGCCGCCATCGTCACCATGTACATCGTGCTCGGCGTGCTCTACGAGAGCTACATCCATCCGATCACCATCCTCTCGACCTTGCCCTCGGCCGGCGTCGGCGCGCTGCTGGCGCTGCTCATCTCCGGCAACGACCTGGGGCTGATCGCGGTGATCGGCATCATCCTGCTGATCGGCATCGTCAAGAAGAACGCGATCATGATGATCGACTTCGCCCTCGAGGCCGAGCGCTACCAGGGCATGGACCCGCAGGCGGCGATCCACCAGGCGGCGCTGCTGCGCTTCCGGCCGATCCTGATGACCACCCTGGCCGCGCTGTTCGGCGCCATCCCGCTGATGCTGGCCTCGGGCTCCGGCGCCGAGCTGCGCCAGCCGCTGGGCCTGGTGATGGTCGGCGGCCTCTTGGTCAGCCAGGTGCTGACCCTGGTGACCACCCCGGTGATCTACCTGTGGTTCGACCGCCTGAGCCGGCGCTTCACCGGGCGCAGTGCGGCGGGGGTGGCGGTATGAGTCGGTGGTCATATGCGGGCGCAGGGGCGAAGCCGTGCGCCTGCCGGCCTGGCGCTGGGCGAATGAATTCGCCCCTACGGAGGGGCCGAGCGTGTAGGGGCGAATTCATTCGCCTGACGGGGTGGCCGGCATGAACCTCTCCGCCCCCTTCATCGTCCGCCCGGTCGCCACCCTGCTGCTCAGCCTGGCGATCCTGCTGGCTGGCGCCTTGAGCTTCGGTCTGCTGCCGGTGTCGCCGCTGCCGCAGATGGACTTCCCGGTGATCACCGTGCAGGCCAGCCTGCCCGGCGCCAGCCCGCAGGTGATGGCCTCCAGCGTGGCCACGCCGCTGGAGCGCTCGCTCGGCACCATCGCCGGCATCAGCCAGATGACCAGCCGCAGCAGCCAGGGCTCGACGCGGGTCATCCTGCAGTTCGAGCTGGGCCGCGACATCAACGCCGCCGCCCGCGAGGTACAGGCGGCGATCAACGCCGCGCGCAACCTGCTGCCCAGCGCCATGCGCAGCATGCCCACCTACCGCAAGGTCAACCCCTCGCAGGCACCGATCATGGTGCTGTCGCTGACCTCGCCAGTGCTGGAGAAGGGCCAGCTGTACGACTTCGCCTCGACCATAGTCGCGCAGAAGCTGTCCCAGGTACCGGGTGTCGGCGAGGTGCAGATCGGCGGCAGCTCGCTGCCGGCGGTGCGCGTCGAATTGCAGCCGCGCCTGCTCGAGCAGTACGGCCTGGCCCTCGACGACGTGCGCCAGGCGCTCAGCGACGCCAACGTGCGCGGGCCCAAGGGCGCGCTGGAGGCCGGCGCGCGCCACTGGCAGGTGGCCAGCAACGACCAACTGGAGCAGGCCGCCGACTACATCCCGCTGATCATCCGTCACCAGGACGGTGCGGCGATCCGCCTGGGTGACGTCGCCACGGTGCGCGACAGCGTGGAGAACCGCTACAACAGCGGCTTCTACAACGACGAGCAGGCGGTGCTGCTGGTGGTCAACCGCCAGGCCGACGCCAACATCATCGCGACCATCGAGGGCATCCGTGCCGAGCTGCCGGCGCTGCGCGCGGTGCTGCCGGCCAGCGCCGAGCTGGCGGTGGCGATGGATCGCTCGCCGACCATCCGCGCCACCCTGCACGAGGCCGAGCGCACCCTGCTGATCGCCGTCGGCCTGGTGATCCTGGTGGTGCTGGCCTTCCTCGGCCACTGGCGCGCGGCGCTGATCCCGGCGCTGGCGGTGCCGGTGTCGCTGGTCGGCAGCTTCGCCGCCATGCACCTCCTGGGCTTCTCGCTGAACAACCTCTCCTTGATGGCGCTGATCATCGCCACCGGTCTGGTGGTCGACGACGCCATCGTGGTGCTGGAGAACATCGCCCGGCACATCGAGGCCGGCGAGAAGCCGCTGGCCGCGGCGCTCAAGGGCTCGCGCGAGGTCGGCTTCACCCTGCTGTCGATGAACGTCTCGCTGGTGGCGGTGTTCCTTTCCATCCTGTTCATGGGCGGCATCGTCGAGCGGCTGTTCCGTGAGTTCTCCATCACCCTGACGGTGGCCATCGTCATTTCCCTGCTGGTGTCGCTGACCCTGACGCCGATGCTCTGCGCGCGCTGGCTGCGCGCCGAGGCGGGCGAACGCGAACCGAACCGCCTGCAGCGCCTGGGCAACCGGGTGCAGGAGCGGGTGCTGGCCTTCTACCGCGTGAGCCTGGAGTGGGCGCTGCGGCATTCGCTGCTAACCCTGCTCAGCCTGCTGGCGACCATCGCGCTGAACGTCTGGCTGTTCGTCAGCGTGCCGAAGACCTTCATGCCGCAGCAGGACACCGGCCAGCTGGTCGGCTTCATCCGCGGCGACGACGGCCTGTCGTTCCAGGTGATGCAGCCGAAGATGGAGATATTCCGCCGCGCGGTGCTCAGGGACCCGGCGGTGGAGAGCGTGGCCGGCTTCATCGGCGGCGAGGGCGGGATCAACAACGCCTTCATGATCGTGCGCCTCAAGCCGGTGGCCGAGCGCGGCGTCAGTGCCCAGCAGGTGGCCGAGCGCCTGCGCCGTACCCTGCCCAAGGTGCCCGGTGGCCAGCTGTTCCTGATGCCCGACCAGGACCTGCGCTTCGGCGGCCACCAGGGCGGCAGTTCGGAGAACGAGTACGTGCTGCTGGCCAGCGAGCTGGAGGACCTGCGCACCTGGCTGCCGAAGGTGCGCGATGCGCTGAAGACCCTGCCGGAGCTCACCGACATCGACGCCAACGAGGGCGAGGGCGCCGAGCAGATCACCCTGGTGGTCGACCGCGACGCCGCCAAGCGCCTGGGCGTGGACATGAGCACGGTCACCGCGCTGCTCAACAACGCCTTCAGCCAGCGCCAGGTGTCGACCATCTACGAGAGCCTCAACCAGTACAGCGTGGTGATGGAGATCGACCCGCAGTACGCCCGGCACCCCGAGGTGCTCGACCAGGTGCGCCTGGTCGGCAGCGATGGCCAGCTGGTGCCGCTGTCGACCATCGCCCGCTGGGAGCGCAGCCTGGAGGAGGACCGCGTGCAGCACGACGGCGCCTTCGCCGCGGAGAGCATCAGCTTCGCCCTGGCCGAAGGGGTGAGCCTCGAACAGGCGACCACCGCCATCGAGCGCGCCATGGCGCTGATCGACCTGCCCACCGAGGTGCAGGGCAAGATGGGCGGCACCGGCGGCGCCTTCCAGCAGGCCCAGCAGTCGCAGCCGCTGATGATCCTCGGCGCGCTGCTCTTGGTGTACATCGTCCTCGGCATCCTCTACGAGAGCTACATCCACCCGCTGACCATCCTCTCCACCCTGCCGTCGGCCGGCGTCGGCGCGCTGCTGGCGATCCAGCTCACCGGCGGGCAGTTCAGCCTGATCTCGCTGCTCGGCCTGTTCCTCCTGATCGGCGTGGTGAAGAAGAACGCCATCCTGATGATCGACCTGGCCCTGCAGCTGGAGCGCAGCGAGCGGCTGAGCCCGCAGGAGTCGATCCGCCGCGCCTGCCTGCTGCGCTTCCGGCCGATCGTGATGACCACCCTGGCGGCGATCCTCGGTGCCTTGCCGCTGCTGCTCGGCGCCGCCGAGGGCGCGGAAATGCGCCAGCCGCTGGGCCTGACCATCGTCGGCGGGCTGATCCTCAGCCAGCTGCTCACCCTCTACACCACCCCGGTGGTCTACCTGTACCTCGACCGCCTGCGCCACCGCGTCAACCGCTGGCGCGGGCGGCCCAGCGATGCCGCACTGGAAGCTCCGCTATGACCGTTCCCGTCCCCAAACTTGCCCCTACATTGCTGCTGGCGCTCGCCCTGAGCGGCTGCGCCATCGGCCCCGACTACCAGCGTCCCGAGCTGAACACCCCGGCGGCGTTCCGGCAGGCCGAGGGCTGGAAGGCCGCCGAGCCGGCCGATGCCCTGGCCCGCGGCGCCTGGTGGGAGCTGTACGGCGACGCCACCCTCAACGAGCTGCAGCAGCGCCTGGAAAGGTCCAACCAGAGCTTGGCCCAGTCGCTGGCGCAGTACCGCGAGGCGCAGGCGCTGGTGCGCGGCACCCGCGCCTCGTTCTTCCCCTCGCTGGGTGCCGACGCCAGCAAGACCCGCTCGGGGCAGGGCGCAGGGCGCAGCACGGTGGTCGTCGGCGGCGCGCCGGTGTCCAGCGGCGTCAGCGGTGGCGGGATTTCCACCAGCTACGACCTGACCTTCGGCGTCAACTGGGAGCTGGACCTGTGGGGCAAGCTGCGCCGCCAGCTGGAAGCGGACAACGCCAGCCTGTCGGCCAGCGCCGCCGACCTGGCCGCGGTGCGCCTGAGCCTGCAGTCCGAGCTGGCGCAGAACTACCTGCAGCTGCGCGTGCTCGACGAGCAGCAGCGCCTGCTCGACGCCACGGTGGCGGCCTACGCCCGCTCGCTCAGGCTCACAGAGAACCAGTACCAGGCTGGCATCGTGCCCAAATCCGACGTCACCCAGGCGCGCACCCAGCTCAAAAGCACCGAGGCCCAGGCCATCGACCTCAGGTACCAGCGCGCCCAGCTGGAGCACGCCATCGCCGTGCTGATCGGCGTGCCGCCTTCCGAGTTCGAGCTGGCCGCGGTGGACGGCGTGCCGGCGCTGCCGCAGGTGCCGGTCAGCGTGCCCTCGCAGCTGCTCGAGCGCCGCCCGGACGTGGCCAGCGCCGAGCGCGCGGTGATGAGCGCCAACGCCGAGATCGGCGTGGCCAAGGCCGCCTGGTTCCCCAGCCTCAGTCTCAGCGCCGCCGGCGGCTATCGCGGCGATACCTTCGGCCAGTGGATCAACACGCCCAACCGCTTCTGGTCGATCGGCCCGCAGTTCGCCATGACCCTGTTCGACGCCGGGCTGATCCGCTCGCAGGTCGACCAGGCCGAGGCGCGCTACGACCAGACCGTGGCCGGCTACCGGCAGACCGTGCTGGACAGCTTCCGCGAGGTGGAGGACTACCTGGTGCAGCTGCGCGTGCTGGAGGAGGAGAGCACCGTGCAGCAGGAGGCGCTGGACGCTGCCCGCGAGTCGCTGCGCCTGGTGGAGAACCAGTACAAGGCCGGTACCATCGACTACAACAGCGTGGTCAGCGTGCAGACCGCGGCGCTGTCCAACGAGCGCAGCAGCCTGACCCTGCTCGGCAGCCGGCTGACCGCCAGCGTGCAGCTGATCGCCGCCCTCGGCGGTGGCTGGGACGGGGTGGCGCAGGAGCAGGAGCAGCTCGCCGATCAGCAGTGAGGCGCGCGGCGGCGCCTGTTCTGGGCTAGCTTTGCTGGGACGGAAACGGCGCAGGGCGGCGCAACGGGCCGCCTGACGGCCCGGACGGCTATCGGCTCCAGGGCTGACCATGAAAGAGAAAGAGCTGCGCCTGGCCCTGGTGTTCTTCGGCGGGGTATCCCTCGCCGTCTACCAGCACGGCATCAACCGGGAAATCCTCAACCTGGTGCGCGCCTCGAAGATCTACCACGCCGGCCGCTCCGGCGAGGACCAGGCGCCAGGTGGCAGCTTCCACCAGCATTATCCCGACGAGCCGGAGCGTTCCACCGGCGACCTCTACCACGAGTTCCTCCAGGCGCTGGGCAAGGACATCGCCCTGCGGGTGATCGTCGACGTCGTCGCCGGCTCCTCGGCCGGCGGCATCAACGGCATCACCCTGTCCGCCGCCCTGGCCCACGACCGCTCGCTGATGCCGATCAGCCACCTGTGGCTGGAGCAGGCCGACATGCTCAACCTGCTGGCGCCGGAGGCCAAGGCGCGCATGTGGAGCAAGTGGTACTTCTGGCCGCTGCTGCGCCCGCTGCTGTCGCGCCTCGGCCGCGAGGGCATGCTGCCGGGGCAGGCCGACGCCGAGATGGCCAAGCGCATCTCGGTGTTCCTGCGCTCGCGCTGGTTCAAGCCGCCCCTCGACGGCCGCCGGCTGAGCACCCTGATGCTCGACGGCCTGACCGCGATGCAGGGCGCCGCGCCGGTCGCGGACTCGCTGCTGCCCAAGGGCGAGCGCCTCGACCTGGTGGTGACGGTCACCGACTTCCGCGGCCTGGAGCGGCCGATCTTCATCCACGACCCGCCGGTGGCCTACGAGCGCGAGCACCGCCACCTGCTGCGCTTCTCCCTCGAGCACCGCAAGACCGGCCACCTGCTCAGCGACTTCGACGCCGACAGCTTCCCCTCGCTGGCCTTCGCCGGGCGCGCCTCGGCGTCCTATCCCGGCGCCTTCCCGCCCGCCCAGCTGCGCGAACTCGACGACCTGCTCGCCGAGCGGCACATGCCCTGGCCGGCGCGCTCGCGCTTCGTCGAGGCCAACTTCCGCAACTACCGCGCACGCGGCGAGAGCCCCGAGGAGGCGGTGCTGGTCGACGGCAGCGTGCTCGACAACAAGCCGATCATGGCCTGCGTGGAAGCCATCCACACCCACGGCGCCCTGCGCGAGGTGGACCGCCGCCTGGTGTACATCGACCCGCACCCCAAGGGTACCCGGCGGCTGACGGGAACCGGGGTGCCCGGCTTCTTCGCCACCCTGCGCGGCGCCCTCAGCGACCTGCCGCGCCAGGACCCGGTGTACAACGAACTGGCGGTGATCAGCCGCTACAACGTGCAGGCGCGCCGGCTCAAGGCGGCCATCCTGCACGCCCGCCCGCAGATCGCCCGGCTGATCGAGGAGGAGACCGCCGGCAAGCTGAGGAGCGGCTTCGGCGTCGACGACCTGCGCCACTGGCGGCTGCTGTCGATCAGCCTGCTGTCCGGCACCGCCATCGTCTACGACGCCTGGATGCGCTCGCTGATCTTCGAGGCGCTGGACTTCGTGGTGCGCCTCATCGCCGCGGCCTGCCAGTACACCGCCGATTCGCCGCAGGCGCGCCGGGTCGAGGAGGTGATCGAGGCCTGGGCTGGGCAGCAGGGCATCATCGCCGAGTCCTACAGGATGCCCGAGCAGCTCTACAGCAATGTCGACCTGCCGCTGTTCGCGCGTATGATCCTCGACTTCGGGCTGATCTACAAAAAGCGCCGGCTGAACTTCGTGCTGCACGAGATCAACGACCTGTATCCCGAGCATGACAGCGGCAGTGCCGCCGAATCCGAGGACCTCGACCTGCTGAAGCTCAAGCTGCACAAGTGCGTCGGCGAGCTGGCGGTCTACGACGACCTCGACTTCCTCAGCCGCCACGCGGTGAACCTGTGCCGCGAGCTGTTCATGGACGACGATGAGGGGCCGGGTCTCGGCACCGAGCGCCTGGCCAGCGAGCCCGAGGCGGTCGCGCAGATCTCCCGGCTGGTCGAGCGGCTGGCCCAGGAGTGCGACATGGCCCGCGTGGTGGACAACGTCGATGCCGTGCTGGCCTCGCCGCTGGTGCAGGGCCTGCCGGAGGCGAGCCGCCTGGCCATCCTCACCGGCTATCTGGGCTACTTCTTCTGGGACGTCATCCTGCGCCCGACCGCCAGCGCGCTGTCGCTGGAGGCCGGGCCCATCGAGGAGATCCTCGTCGACCGCATCAGCCCCGAGGACGCCGACAGCCTGGTCCTCGACGAGGGCAAGCCGGTGCTGCTCGGCAGCTCCTTCGCCGGCTTCGGCGGTTTCCTCGGCCGCGCGGTGCGCGAGAACGACTACCTGTGGGGCCGCCTGCACGCGGTGGACCGCCTGTTCGACATCCTGCTCAGCACGGTGCCGGCCAACCTGCGCGCCGGCCTGGCGGTGGAGGCGCTGAAGAAGCGCGCCTTCGAGCGGGTACTGGAGGAGGAGGGCCAACGCCTGGCGCTGGTGCCCGAGCTGCTCGCCCGCCTGCGCGAGGCGGGCGAGCGGCTCTGAGCGCGCAGACGTGTGGCCGTTCGGCTCCGGGCGGTTGGCGGCCCTTGGCGCCGATCTCCTCCGCTTGTCCGGTAATCCGCGAGGGCCGTGCTAGGATCGGCGGCATGAAAAGCATCTTCCCGTCATCCGTCGCGGCGCTGCTCGCCCCGTTGGCCGGCATTCGGTTGGGCGGCATACCGTTGCGCGGCACCCTGCTGGGCGGCATACCGCTGGCCGGCATGCTGATGTTCGGCACTCCACTGGCCGCGGCGGCCGAGCTGGAGGTCCTGATCTCGCCCCGCAGCAAGGCGCTGCGCGAAAACGTCGAGGCGCACATCGGCGATCTCGGCAAGCGCGACGCCGCCAGCCTGCAGCGCTTCTCCCGTCACGCCGAGCGCGAGGCGCTGCGGGCGCTGCAGGCCCTCGGTCGCTACCGGGCGAAGATCCGCAGCGAGGTGATCGAGAGTGGCGACGAGCCGGTGCTGCGCCTGCACATCGAGCAGGGCGAGCCGGTGCGCCTGCGCACGGTCGAGATCCGCGTGGAGGGCGAGGCGGCGCAGTTCCCGCGCTTTCGCCTGCCGCGCAGCGACCGGCTGGCGCCGGGGGCGGTGCTCGACCACGGCGCCTACGAGGACGCCAAGCGGCTGATCCGCAACCGCGCGCTGCGCTTCGGCTTCTTCGACGGTCGCTTCGTCGAACAGAGCCTGCTGGTCGACCCCGACGCCGGGGTGGCCGACATTCGCCTGGTCTACCAGAGCGGCCCGCGCTATCACCTCGGCAGCGTGCAGTTCGAGGGCGATACGCCATTCGACGACGATCTGCTGGCGCGCATGGTGCCGTTCCAGCCCGGCACGGCCTACGACTCCGACCTGATCGGCGAGCTGAACCGCGCGCTGGTGTCGAGCAACTACTTCGAGGACGTGCGGGTGGACGCCACGCCCGAGAGCGCCGCGGACCACACCATTCCGGTGCAGGTGCGCCTGCAGGCGCGCAAGCCGCGCACCCTGGCCGCCGGTGCCGGCTACTCCACCGACGTCGGACCGCGCCTGCGTGGCACCTGGACCCGTCACTGGCGCGGCGCGGCGGGCCACCGGCTGGGCAGCGACTTCGAGTTCTCCGCGCCGCGGCAGAGCCTCGGCACCTGGTACGAGATCCCCCTCGATCCGCCGCTGACCGAGAGCCTGCGTTTCACCGCCGGTTACCAGAAGGAGGATCTGGTGGACACCCGGAGCGAGCGTCTGACCCTGGGCGCCCAGTGGCAGCACCTGCCGGAGCGCGAGTGGCAGCGCATCGTCTCGCTGCGCTGGGAGCAGGAGCGCTACACCACCGGCGAGGATGAAGGACGCAGCTCCCTGCTGCTGCCGGGGATCGGCTTCAGCCGCACGGTCAGCGACCACAAGGTCGATCCCAGCCGCGGCTGGCGCCTGCAGGCCGACCTGACCGGCGCCAGCCGCAGCCTGCTGTCGGATACCGACCTGCTGCACCTGGTCATGCAGGCCAAGGGCCTGACCACCTTCGCCGGCGGCCATCGCCTGCTCGGCCGGATGCAGCTGGGCGGCATCGCCACCAACGACTTCGCGGCCATCCCGCCGTCGCTGCGCTTCTTCGCCGGCGGCGACCAGAGCGTGCGCGGCTACGACTACCAGACCCTGTCGCCGCGCGACAGCGAGGGCGAGCGCGTCGGCGGCCGCTACCTGGTGGTCGGCAGCCTGGAGTACCAGTACCCGCTGCGCGACCGCTGGCGCCTGGCCACCTTCGTCGACCACGGCAACGCCATCGACGACTTCAGCGACCCGCTGAAGACCGGTGTCGGCATCGGCGTGCGCTGGGTGTCGCCGGTCGGCCCGATCCGCCTCGACCTGGCCCACGCCCTCGATCACGACGAGGGCTCGGGCTTTCGCATCCACTTCTCCATGGGGCCGGAACTGTGAGGAGATTGCTGCGCCGACTCGGCGCTGCCGGGTTGCTCCTGCTGGCGCTTCTGGCCGGCCTGCTCGCCCTGCCGGCCAGCGAGTCCGGCAGCCGCTGGCTGCTCGGCCGGGTGCCGGGGCTGGCGCTGGAGGACTTCCGGGGCCGGCTGTTCGGCGACTGGAGCGCGGGCGCGCTGCGCTGGCAGTCGGGCGAAACGCGCGTGGCGGTCGAGCAGCTGCGGGTGGGTAACCGCCTGGCCTGCCTGCGCCAGCGCCTGCTGTGCCTCGACGAGCTGAGCGCCACGCGCCTGCAGCTGGAGCTGCCGCCGGCCGAGGAGGCCAGCGCCGAGCCGCTCAGTCTGCCGGATATCCGCCTGCCGCTGGGCGTGGCCATCCAGCGTCTGCAGCTGGGCAGCCTGGAGATCAACGGCGCGCAGCAGCTGCACGACCTGGCGCTGGCCGCCCGCCTGGACGCCGGCGGCCTGCAGCTGTCCGCCGTCGACCTGCAGCGCCCCGACCTGCGCCTGACCCTCAGCGAGCTGAGCCTGCAGCCGCAGGGCGACTGGCCGCTGCGCGCGCGCGCCAGCCTGCAGCTGCCGCCAGTGGACGAGCGGCCCTGGCAGCTCGACCTGCAGCTGGACGGCCGCCTGCTGCAGCGCCTCGAGCTGACGGCGCGCAGCCAGGGCTACCTGAACGGCGAGCTCACCGGCTGGCTGCAGCCGCTGGCGGAAGGGCTGCCGCTGGAGCTGCAGCTGAGCGCCACGGACTTTCACGCCCTGACCAGCCTGCCGCCGAGCCTGCAGTTCCGCTCGCTCGGCCTGACCGCCCGCGGCACCCTGAGCGAGGGCTATGCGCTGGACGGCAGCGCCAGCCTGGCCGGCGCCGAACAGCCGGTGGCCCTGGCGCTGCGCGGCACCCTGGATGCCGGCGGCGCCCGGGTCGAGCACCTGCGCCTGCAGGATGCCGCCGGCGAAACCCTGCAGCTCGCCGGCCGCCTCGACTGGCGCGAGGCCTTCGCCGCCGAGCTGACCCTCGCGGGCGGCGCCTTCGCCTGGCAGCAGCTGTATCCGCAGCCCGGCGTGGAGCTGCAGCTCCAGCAGCTGCAGGCGGCATTCAGCTACGCAGACAGCCGCTACCGGGGCGACTTCGACGTCCGCCTGCTCAGCCCGGCCGGGCCGCTGCGCCTGTCCAGCCCGCTGCAGGGCGACGGCGGCCAGCTGCAGCTCCCGCAGCTGCGCCTGGAGGCCGGCAAGGGCCGGGCGCAGGGCGAGTTGGCGCTGACCTTCGCCGAAGCCTTCGGCTGGCAGACGCGCCTGCAGCTGGCCGAGCTCGATCCGGCCTACTGGCTCAGGGAGCTGCCCGGGCGCATCGGCGGCCAGTTGGCCAGCAACGGCGAGCTGCGCGACGGCCGCCTGCAGCTCGAAGCCGACTGGACGCTGGACGGTCAGCTACGCCAGCAGCCGCTGGCGCTCAGGGGCAAGCTGCAGGGCGAGGATAAGCGCTGGCAACTGCCCGAGCTGGCCCTGCGCCTGGGCGACAACCGCATCGACGGCCGCGGCGTCTGGGGCGAGAAGCTGGAGGGCCAGTTCAGGCTGGCGCTGGCGCGCCTCGACCAGCTGTGGCCCGGGTTGCGCGGCCAGGCTGGCGGCGAACTCCGGCTCGCCGGTACCCCGGCCGCGCCGCAGGGCAGTCTGGCGCTGCAGGGCAGCGGCCTGGCCTACCAGCAGCAGCGCCTGTCCCAGCTGAGCCTCGACGCCCGCCTCGACGCCCGCCAGCACGCCAGCGTGCAACTGGACGCCCGCGGCCTGCGCAGCGGCGACACGGATTTCGGCCAGCTGGCGCTCAAGGGCAGCGGCAGCCTGCCGCGGCACAGCGTCGAGCTGAGCCTCGACGGCGAGCCGCTGCGCCTGGCGCTGGCCCTGAGCGGCGGCCTTGACCGCCAGCAGGACTGGCGCGGCAGCCTGAGCCGCGGCAGCCTCGCCGCCGCCGGTTTCGACTGGCAGCTGCAGCGCCCGGCCAGCCTGGAGCGCAGCGCCGCCGGGCGCATCACCCTGGGCGCCCATTGCTGGCAGTCGCAGGAGGCCAGCCTGTGCGCCGACAGCCAGCGTCTGCTGCCCGATCCGCAGCTGCGCCTGCGCCTGCGCGACTTCGACCTGGCGCGCCTGCGCGAGAGCCTGCCGCGCGGCACGGCGCTGGTCGGCCGGGTCAATGGCGACCTGCGCCTCGACCTGCCGGCCGGCGGCCCCGACGGCGAGCTGCGCCTGGATGCCGGCAGCGGCCAGCTGCGCATCCGCGAGCGTGGCCAGTGGCTGGAGATTCCCTACCGGCAGCTGCTGCTCACCAGCCGGCTGCGCCCGCAGCGGATCGACAGCCGGCTGCTCCTGTCCGGCCCGATCCTCGGCGCGCTGGAGCTGGAGGCGCGCATCGACCCGCGGCCGCAGGACAAGCCGTTGTCCGGCAGCTTCCGCCTCGACGGTCTCGACCTCGCCCTGGCGCGGCCCTTCGCCCGCCAGGTCGAGCGCATCGAGGGGCGCATCGACGGCGGCGGGCGGCTGTCCGGCAGCCTGCTGGCGCCGGTGGTCGACGGCCGCGTGCAGCTGCGCGACGGCCACCTCAGTGGCGGCGAGCTGCCGCTGACCTTCGAGCAGCTGCAGCTGGCCCTGCAGATCGACGGCCAGCAGGCCCGGCTCGACGGCAGCTGGCGCAGCGGCGAGCAGGGGCAGGGCAGCATCGCCGGCAACCTGGGCTGGGCCGGCGCGCCGCAGATGGACCTGCAGATCCGCGGCAGCCGCCTGCCGGCGGTGGTCGAGCCCTACGCCAGCCTCGAGGTCGAGCCCGACCTGCAGCTCGGCCTGCGCGACAACCGCCTCAGTCTCGGCGGTCGGGTGGCGGTGCCGCGCGGGCGGATCACCGTGCGCGAACTGCCGGCGCAGGCGGTCAAGGTGTCCGAGGATGCGCGGGTCGTCGGCGAGCAGCCGGCGCCGTCCAGCGCACCGGATCTGCAGATGGACCTGCGCCTGGCCATCGGCGAGGACCGCCTGCGCTTTTCCGGCTTCGGCCTGACCGCCGACCTCAGGGGCAACCTGCGCCTGCGCGACAACCTCGACAGCCGCGGCACCCTGCGCCTGGAGAACGGCCGCTATCGCGCCTACGGCCAGCGCCTGACCCTGCGCCGCGCGCGGCTGATCTTCGCCGGGCCCATCGACCAGCCGCTGCTGGACATCGAGGCGATCCGCGAGGTGGGCGACGTCACCGCCGGCCTGCGCATCAGCGGCCGCGCCGACGAGCCGCTCAGCGAGGTGTTCTCCGAGCCGGCGATGAGCCAGGAGCAGGCGCTGTCCTACCTGGTGCTCGGTCGTGCACCGGGCAGCGGTGGCGACCAGAACATGGTCAACCAGGCCGCCCTGGCCCTCGGCCTGGCCGGCGGTGCCCCGGTGGCCGGGGCCATCGCCGAGCGCCTGGGCATCAGCGACTTCCTGCTGGAAAGCGAGGGTTCCGGTACGGACAGCAGCATGGTCGCCAGCGGCTACCTCTCCGAGAAGCTCAGTCTGCGCTATGGCGTCGGCGTGTTCGAACCGGTCAACGTCTTCGCCCTGCGCTACCAGCTGAGCAAGAAGCTCTACCTGGAGGCGGCCAGCGGCCTGGCCAGTTCGCTGGACCTGTTCTACAAGCGCGACTACTAGCGTCGGCCCGGCCGTCTCAGGCGCTCTTCAGGCCGCGCAGGTAGGCTTCCAGCTGGGAGTAGGGCATCGGCCGGGCGTACAGGTAGCCCTGGAAGGCGTCGCACAGGTTGCGGCGGAGGAACTCGGCCTGTTCGGTGGTTTCCACGCCCTCGGCCACCACCTTGAGGTCCAGGTGGTGAGCCATGGAGATGATGCCCTGGGTGATGGCGGCATCGCGCTGGTCGCTGATCAGCTCGTGGACGAAGGAGCGGTCGATCTTCACCTTGTCGATCGGCAGGTCCTTGAGGTAGCTCAGGCTGGAGTAGCCGGTACCGAAGTCGTCGAGGGCGATGCCGACGCCGAGGGCCTTGAGTTCGCGGAGCAACTGGATGGCCCGCTCGGCGTCCTTGAGCAGCACGGTTTCGGTGATCTCCAGCTCCAGCAGGTGCGCCGGCAGGCCGCTGTACTCCAGCGAGCGCTGCACGGTGCCGACGAAGTCCTGGCGCAGGAAATGCACCGCCGAGATGTTCACCGACACCACGCCGGCGGCCAGGCCCTGGTCGAGCAGGCGGCGCTGGTGGCTGCAGGCGGTGACCAGCACCCACTGGCTGATCGGGACGATCTGCCCGGTATCCTCGGCCACCGGGATGAAGCGCAGCGGCGAGATCGACCCGCGCTCGGCGTGCGGCCAGCGCAGCAGGGCCTCGCAGCCGAGCAGCGCGCCCGTGCGCGCGTCGATCTGCGGCTGGTAGTGCAGCTCGAAGTTCAGCCCCTCGATGGCCTTCTGCAGCTCGTTGCGCAGGGTCATGCGCTCGCTGACTTCCTGGTTGAGGTGCTCGGTGTACCACTGGTAGTTGTTGCGGCCGTGCTGCTTGGCCTGGTACATGGCCAGGTCGGCTTCCTGGATCAGCTTCACCGGCTGCTCGATCTCGCCGTTGCTGACGGTGATGCCGATGCTGGCGGTGACGTGCAGCTCCAGTTCGTTGAACTGGTAGGGGCGGGCGATGCTGTGGATCAGCCGCTCGGCGACCAGCAGGGCATCCTCGCCGTGGGCCAGGTCGGGCAGCACCACCACGAACTCGTCGCCGCCGAGCCGGGCGAGGGTGTCGCCGGGGCGGATCTGCGCGGCCATGCGCTGGGCCACCTCGACCAGGATGCGGTCGCCGATGGCGTGGCCGAGGGTGTCGTTGATCGGCTTGAAGCCGTCGAGGTCGATCAGCATCACCGCCAGCTCGCGGGTGTAGCGCCGGGCGATCTGGCAGCCCTGCAGCAGACGGTCCTCCAGCAGCGAGCGGTTGGGCAGGCCGGTGAGCACGTCGTGGCTGGCGTTGTAGGCCAGCTCCGACTCGAAGCGCTTGCGCTCGGAAATGTCGTTCTGCACGCCGATGAAGTGGGTCACCAGGCCGTGTTCGTCCGGCACCGGGGCGATGTACAGGTCGTTCCAGAAGGCGCTGCCGTCCTTGCGGAAATTGCGCAGCACCACGTGCACCTCGCGCTGCTCGGTCATGCAGCGGCGGATCTCGTTGACGCCCGGCTGGCGGGTTTCGCTGCCCTGCAGGAGCCTGCAGTTGCGCCCCAGCACCTCGTGGGCGCGGTAGCCGGTGATGCGCTCGAAGGCCGGGTTGACGTAGATGATCGGCTGGTCCGGGGCGAGGGCATCGACGATCACCACGCCGTTGTAGCTGGCTTCCAGGCAGCGCTGCAGCAGTGCCGCGCGGCTGTTGCTGCGGCCCAGGCGCTCGCTGGCGCTGGCGCGCTCCAGGGCGTAGCGGATGCTGCGTCCGAGCAGGCGGCCGTCGAACTGGCCCTTGACCAGGTAGTCCGCCGCACCCAGTTCCAGGGCGCGGGCATCCAGCTCGCTGTCGTCCTGGCCGGTGAGCAGGATCAGCGGCTGGTGCATGCCCCGGGCGCTGGCGTGGCGCACCAGTTCCAGCCCGGAGTCGGCGCCCAGCCGGTAGTCGATCAGGTAGAGATCGTATGCACCCTCGTCGAGGGCGCTGAGGCCGCGCTCGAAGCTGTCCACCCAGTCGAGGACGTAGTTCAGCTTGCCGGCCTGGCGCAGCAGGTCGCGGATGATGAGGAAATCGTCCTCGTCGTCTTCGATCAGCAGCAGGTGCAGCGGGCGCTCGGTTGGGCTCATGAAGGTTGCGGCTCCGGGGGCAGTGCGTCGGTGGCCAGCCAATGGTCGCCGAGCCGGCGCACCACGTCGAGCAGACCGCTGTAGCTGCTGGGCTTGCCGATGACGGCGTCGGCGCCGGCCTCCAGGCAGCGCTGCGCCTCCTCCTCGGCGGCGGTGCTGAGGATCACCACCGGAATCCGGCACAGCCGGGCATCCCCCTTGAGGGCGAGCAGGGCCTCGTGGCCGTCGAGGCGTGGCATGTTCAGGTCGAGAAGAATCAGTGCGGGCAGCGGCTGCCTGGCATCGCTGGAGCGCTGCAGGCTGTCGAGCAACTGCTCGCCGTCCTCGGCGAAGTGCAGCGGGTTGGGCAGCAGGCTGTCGCGGAAGGCCTCGCGAAGCAGCAGGCGATCGTCGGCATCGTCGTCGGCGATCAGCACGGGCAGGGCATTCGACATGGTCGCTTCACTCCTTGTCGGACCGGTGGAAGGTGACGCAGAAACAGGCCCCCCGGCCCGGCTGGCTGCGGGCGGTGAGGCGGGCGCCGTGGCGCTCGGCGATCTTCCTGGCGATGGCCAGGCCGATCCCGGTGCCGGGGTAGGCCTGGCGGCCGTGCAGGCGCTGGAACGGCTGGAAGATGCGCTCCAGGTACTTTTCGTCGAAGCCGATGCCCCGGTCGCTGATACACAGGCTCCATTCTCCGCTGCCCTGTCGTTCAGCATAGATGCGGATAACTGGCGCTTCCCCGGGCTTGTGGAACTTGAGCGCGTTGCTCAGCAGGTTCTGCAACAGCTGGCGCAGCTGCGAGGGGTCGCCGTGCACCATGGGCAGCGGTTCGCGTTGCAGCTGCGCACCGCTGCACTCCAGCGTTCCCTCCAGGTCCTGCAGCACTTCGTCGAGCAGCGGGTCGAGCGCTACCGGCACGAAAGGCTGGCGCCGGGTGTTGAGCCGCGAGTAGGCCAGCAGGTCGCGGATCAGCGCCTGCATGCGGCCGGCGGCGGCGCCCATGCGCTGCAGGTAGTCGCGGCCCTGCTCGTCGAGGCCGCTGGCGTGGCTGGTCAGGCGGTCCGCGAAGGTCTGGATCTTGCGCAGCGGCTCCTGCAGGTCGTGGGAGGCGACGAAGGCGAATTCCTCCAGCTCGCGGTTGCTGCGCTCCAGCTCGGCCAGGGTGTTGCGGTGCTCGATGGCCACCGCGGCCAGCTGGCTGGCGGTCGCCACCAGTGCCTGCAGCTCGGCGTCCACCTGCA
This sequence comes from Pseudomonas sp. AN-1, assembly GCF_034057115.1. Classification (NCBI taxonomy): domain Bacteria; kingdom Pseudomonadati; phylum Pseudomonadota; class Gammaproteobacteria; order Pseudomonadales; family Pseudomonadaceae; genus Pseudomonas; species Pseudomonas sp. AN-1. The sequence goes on from NZ_CP139195.1 coordinate 588,410, forward strand.
TCGGCTGGCGCCGGTAGATGGCGAAGGTGCCGAGCAGCTCGCCGTTGCCGGCCAGCAGCGGCGTCGACCAGCAACTGTACAGGCCCTCGGCCGCGGCCAGCTGGTGGAAGCCTTTCCAGCGCCGGTCGTGGGGAATGTCCTCGACCAGCACAGGCTGGCGGCGGTAGGCAGCGGTGCCGCAGGCGCCGATGTCCTCGCCGATGGGCAGGCTGGCGATGGCCTGGCTGTAGCGTTCGCCGAGACTGGGGGCGGCGCCCAGGGTCAGGCGCTGGCCGCTGGGGTCGACCTGGTACACCGAGCTGAGCACTCCCGGCGCCTGCTGCTCGATCAGCAGGCAGATCTCGCGCAGGATCAGCTCCGCTGGCTGCAGGGTGGAGATCATGCCGAGGATGTGCCGCTGCCCCTCGGTGTAGCGCTGCTGCTCGGCGAGGCGTCCGGCCTGCCGCTGGGCCAGCCAGGCCAGGCGCAGGCTGAACATCAGCAGGCCGCTGAGCAGCAGGCCGCCGAGCAGCACCAGCAGCGCCAGGCGCTGGCTGTCGGCCGTATCGCGTGCGTCGTTCAGGTAGGTGGTCAGGGTCCAGCGCGGTGCCCGGGCGAGGTCGATTTCGCGGGTGCCGACCGGGGTGGCCCGTGGTGTGTCGCCTGCGGTGCCGCCGAGCAGCAGCTGTTCGCCCTCGCGGACCTCGACGACGAAGTCGCCGGTGCCGCCCGCGAGCAGCTCGGCCAGCGCGTGGTGCAGGTCGAGGCTGGCCACCACCAGCCGTACCGGCTCGCCGGGCAGGTGCAGCGGTACGGCCACCAGCGCCATCGGCGGCGTGCCGGGGCGCAGCAGGGCAGGGCTCAGTCGTGGCTCGCGGCCGCCGCGCACCTGTTCAAGCCAGGCCTGCCGGGCGGGGTCGGCGATGAAGCTGTCGAGCCAGGCGCCGGCCGAGGGCATGCGCGTCTGGCTGCGGCTGACCTGCAGGCGCTCGTCGAGGAGGGCGATCAGCGTGAAGCCGGGCAGGTCGCGCAGGTAGCTGTCGGTTTCCTGCAGCCAGAACGTCGGGGCCGGCAGCTGGTCCAGGGCTTCCCAGCGCTCGCCCATGCGCTGCAGCAGCGCCAGGCGGCTGGCGATGGCCTCTTGGCTGGCGTTGTCCAGACGCGACAGCAGCAGGTCGCTCTGGTCGGTCAGGCTGCGGGCGTTCTGCAGGCCGAGCAGGTACCAGCTGCCGATCGACAGCAACACGGCGCCCAGTCCGGCCAGCAGGGTGCGGCGATCCAGGCGGCCATCGCGCGGTGCCGGCTGACTGTGCCATAGCCACAGGCCGACTAGGCTGGCGGCCAGCAGGCCCAGGCCGAGATGTGCCATGCTGCTACCCGGTAGCATCAGGGGATGCAGTGCGGGGGCGGGGCGCAGCAGGGTGTCCAGCAGGCCGAGGCCGCCGCCGGCCAGCAGGGCGAAGGCGAGGGTATGCAGGCAGGCTTGTAACAGTATGTGGCGATTATCCATCGGCGGAAAAGGAGCCTTGCGTCGCTCTCGTGGCGCCGATCATGTCGGCTTCACCTCAGGCTGGCAACCCGGATGCTCCACAGGGCCGCGGTAGCCCCGGGCGACCCGGGGCAGGAACGATTCTTCAGGGAGAACCACGACATGATCGATTTCCGTTGCAAGCATTGCCGCCATTCGACGCGACTGCTCGCATCCATATGCCTCCACTGCGGCACCAGTCGCCCTGCCGCGCGGGGCTGGCATGTTCCCGCGCTGATCGTCCTGCTGGCCCCGCTCGTCTACGGCCTGCTGCTGAGCCTCCTGCGCTGAGGCGTGCTGCCTGCCGGGGCTGCGTCAGCCGGCATCGCCCGCCGCGGCCGGCCGCAGCGGCGGGAAGTCCTCGGGGGTGATGGTCTCGCGTTCGAGCAGCAGGCGGGCGCCTGCGTCCAGTTCGCTGCGCCTTTGCTGGAGAATCTCGCCGGCGCGGCGGTAGGCCTTGTCGATCAGTTGGCGGACCGCGAGATCGACCTCCCGCGCGGTCTGCTCGGAGTAGTCCTTCTCGCGCATGGCGATCACGCTGTCGCCGAGGAAACTGTTGCTCTGGCGCTCCAGCACGGCCTGGCCGAGGTCCGGGCTCATGCCGAAGCGGGTGACGATCTGCCGGGCGATATCGGTGACCTTGGCCAGATCGTCGGCGGCGCCGGTGGATATCTCGCCGAACACCAGTTGTTCCGAGGCTCGACCGGCGAGCAGCACCACCATGCGGTCCTTCAGTTCGTTGAGGGTGATCAGGAAGCGGTCGTCGGTGGGGCGCTGCAGGGTATAGCCGAGGGCGCCGATCGAGCGGGGGATGATCGACACCTTGTGGACCGGGTCCATGCCGGGCAGGGTGCTGGCGACCAGGGCGTGGCCCATCTCGTGGTAGGCCACCACCTCGCGCTCGTGGGGTTGCAGCAGGCGGCCGCGGCGCTCGGCGCCGGCGACGATGCGTTCCACCGCGCGGGTGAAGTCGTCCATGCCGACCTTCTCGGCATTGCGCCGGGTGGCGAGGATGGCCGCCTCGTTGATCAGGTTGGCCAGGTCGGCGCCGGTGAAACCGGGGGTGATGCCGGCGACCTGGTCGAGGTCGACGTCGGCGGCGACCTGGATGCGCTTGACGTGCACCCTGAGGATGGCCATCCGTCCCTTGCGGTCCGGGCGGTCGACGACGATCTGGCGGTCGAAGCGCCCGGCGCGCAGCAGTGCCGGGTCGAGGATCTCCGGGCGGTTGGTGGCGGCCAGCAGCACCACGCCCTCGCGCGGGTCGAAGCCGTCCAGCTCGGCGAGCAGCTGGTTGAGGGTCTGTTCCTTCTCGTCGTTGCCGCCGAAGGCGCCGACGCCGCGGGCCTTGCCGAGGGCGTCCAGTTCGTCGATGAAGATGATGCAGGGTGCCGCCTTGCGTGCCTGCTCGAACAGATCGCGCACCCGCGCGGCGCCGACGCCGACGAACATCTCGACGAACTCGGAGCCGGAGATGGAGAAGAAGGGCACGCCGGCCTCGCCGGCCACCGCCTTGGCCACCAGGGTCTTGCCGGTGCCGGGCGGGCCGACCAGCAGGATGCCTTTGGGAATGCGTGCACCGAGGCGGCTGTATCTGGGCTGGTCCTTGAGGAAGGAGACGATCTCCTCCAGCTCGGCCTTGGCCTCGTCGATGCCGGCGACGTCGTCGAAGGTCACCCCGGTGTCGCGTTCGACGTACACCTTGGCCTTGGACTTGCCGACGCTGACCAGCCCGCCGAGCCCCTGCTTGTCGGTCAGGCGACGGAACAGGAAGCTCCAGAAGGCGAAGATCAGCACCAGCGGCAGCAGCCAGGACAGCAGGTTGGAGAGGGCGGTGTTTTCCCGGACCGCGCTGAACTTGGCCCCGGCCGCCGCCAGCTCCTCGGCCAGTGCCGGATCGACGCGGTTGGTCACGAAGCTGCTGCGATTGTTGATCGGCTCCAGCAGTTTGCCGCTGATCTGCTGGTTGTTGATGCTGAGTTCGCTCAGCTTGCCTTCCTTGAGCAGCTTGAGAAACTCGCTGTAGGCGATCGGCTCCACCGCCTGCCGCTCGGCCCACCAGCCCTGGAACATCAGCAGCATGCTGAAGGCCAGCAGGAAGTACCAGGCGTTCCATTGAAACTTCTTGTCCATGCCGCACCCCGCTCGACGCATATCGCCTGTGCAGGATAGACCCTGTGCCGCGCCGAAGGCTTGCGCGGCAGCAAGCCAAGGCATGACACAGGGTCTCGGGAGGATGATTTCATGTTCGACGTTTAACATAATGAAATTTGGGAGAGTAAATCTATCCATCCCTACGTGCAAAAAACACAGTAATCAGCGGAGTAGAGGGTAGCGTGGCGGGTGCCGGACACAGAAGAGGTGTCCGGCGCCTGAGCTGCCGGTGAGTCAGGCTGATGCCCTGCGCATGCTCACGGCGACCAACCGAGGGCGAAGGCGCCATCCTCCTGGACGTGCACGTGGCAACCGAGCTGGGCGCACTCGCGTCCCAGGGTGTCGTACAGCCAGCGGCGGTCGACGCCCTCGGCGCGCTCGATGCGCAGATGCTGCAGGCGCGTCGGCACCATCTCCAGCGCCTGCAGGCGGCCGTCGTCGTGCAGGCGGGCGAAATACAGCAGACCCAGCTCGCCGCGGAAGGTGGCATGACCCTCGATGCCTTCGTAATCGTTGAGGCGGTCGCCGCAGCCGTAGAGGATCAGCCGGCCGCGGTGCACCTCGATGCCCTTGATGTGGTGCGAGGAATGGCCGTGGATCAGGTCCGCGCCGGCCTGCTCGATCAGGCCGTGGGCGAAGGCGCGCTGCTCGGTGGAGATGGCGAAGTTCCAGTTGTCGCCCCAGTGCAGGGAGACCAGCACGCGGTCGCCGTTCTGCCGGGCCGCGCGGATCAGGCCGGCCACGCGGGCCAGGCTGCGCGGCGACAGGTCGTCCAGCCGCGCCACGCCGGACTGGTGCGGACCGGCCGCCCACCAGGGGGGGATGCCGCTGTCCGGCAGGCCGAAGGCGAACACCAGCAGCCGTCGTCCGCCGGGCAGCGCCAGCACGGCCGGAGTCTCGGCCGAGTTGCGATCGAGGCCGGCGCCGGTGTGCGGCATGTCGTGGGCGGTGAGGGTTTCGAGGGTGTCGCGCAGCCCGGTTTCGCCCCAGTCCAGCACGTGGTTGTTGGCCAGGACACAGCAGTTGATCCCGGCGGCACGCAGGAAGGGGAAGTTTTCCGGCGTCATGCGGTAGTTGATGCCCTTGGGCTCGGGGCGCCCGTGGCGGGTGATCGCGGTTTCCAGGTTGACCAGGCGTACCTGGGGCTGGCGACGCTGCAGCTCGGCCAGTGCATCGCCCCACACGTAGGCGAAGTCCACCGGGCGCTCGATGGGGCCGCAGTGCCGTTCGGCCAGCGCCACGTAGTCGCGGGCATCATGCACGTAGTCCTCGTAGAGGCGCGGGTCGCCGGGGTGGGGGAGAATCTGGTCGATGCCGCGAGCCGGCATGACGTCGCCGAGAAGGAACAGGCTGAGCGAGGTGTCCGCGCTGGCCATGGGAACCTACCTTGCGGCGGTGAGACCGCCGCACTACCGGTGAATGCGCTCCTTTCCTGTCATTTCTCGGCCTGCCCATTGCCGGCAGGACCGTCCCGTTCGGGGTGAGCGAAACTCTGGCGCAGCTCGCTCAGTTCCCGCAGGCTGGCCTGTACCGCGCCGTTGACCGTGCCGGGGGGAAACTGCCCCGCGGCGTCGGCCACGCCGGCCGGCAGGCCGGTGAGCAGCGCCATGGCCTGCTCGGCATGCTCTACCGCATGCACGTGGAAGCGCCCGGCGGCCACCGCCTCGACTACCTCGCGACGCAGCATCAGGTGCTTGACGTTGCCCAAGGGGATGATCACCCCCTGGCTGCCAGTCAGGCCGCGGGCGGCGCACAGGTCGAAGAAGCCCTCGATCTTCTCGTTGACCCCGCCGATCACCTGCATGCGCCCATGCTGGTCCACCGAGCCGGTGATCGCCAGGTCCTGGCGCAGCGGCAGGCCGGCCAGCGCCGATTGCAGCACGCACAGCTCGGCGGCCGAGGCGCTGTCGCCGTCCACCCCGCCGTAGGACTGCTCGAACACCAGGCTGGCAGCGAACGACAGCGGCATGCGCCCGCCGAAGCGACTGGCCAGGTAGGCACAGAGGATCAGCACGCCCTTGGAGTGCAGGGCGCCGCCCAGCTCCACCTCGCGCTCGATGTCGATCAGCTTGCCGTCGCCCAGGCGCGCCGTGGCGCTGATCCGCGCCGGATGGCCGAAGGCATGGGCGCCGAGCTGCAGCACCGCGAGGCCGTTGATCTGCGCCACGCAGCGGCCGTCGGTGTCGATGTGGCGCAGGTCGCGCAGCGCCGCCTCGAGCATGCGCTCGCGGATCTGGTCGGCGCGGTGCAGGCGCTCGCGCACCGCGCGCTCGACGTCCTCGTGGCGCACCTGCGGGCGCTGCTGTTCTCCGGCCCAGTAGTCGGCCTCGCGCATCAGGTCGAGCAGGTCCTGTAGGTGCAGCGACAGCTTCTCGCCGTCCGCCGCGTCGCGCGCAGCCTGCTCGATCAGCCGCGCCAGCGCGGCGCGGTCGAACGGGCGCAGCTGCTCGCGACGCTGCAGGGTGGCGATCAGCTGGGCGTACAGGCGAGTGTTCTCCGTGCTGCGCGGCAGATCCTCGGCGAAGTCGGCCTCGACCTTGAACAGCAGGGGAAACTCCGGATCGTACTGGGTCAGGAGGTAGTAGAGCAGGCGGTCGCCGATCAGCACCACCTTGACGTCGAGAGGGATCGGATCGGGCTCCAGCGAGATGGTGCTGGCCAGGCTGAGGATCTGCTCCAGCGACTGGATGCGCAGCTCGCGGGCCTGCAGGGCGCGCTTGAGCGCATCCCAGGCGAACGGCGTGGTCAGCAGCTTGCGCGCGTCGAGCAGCAGGTAGCCGCCGTTGGCGCGGTGCAGGGCGCCACCCTTGATCAGGGTGAAGTCGGTGTGCAGGGTGCCCATCTGCGCCTGGTGCTCGATGCGGCCGATCAGGTTCTGGTAGCTGGGGTAGTCCTCGTAGACCAGCGGCGCGCCCTGGCTGCCGCCGTTGTCCACCAGCACGTTGACGAAGTAGCGGTTGAACGGGGTCAGCCGCTGGCGGTCGAGCAGCTTCTCCGCCGGCGCCGAGCCGAAGATCTCCAGGCCCTTCTCGATGATGTCGCGCTTGACCTCGTCGAGGAACGCCGGCACCCCGGCCAGTCGGGCGTGGCGCGCCTCCAGGTCGATGAACTGGCGCTCCACCGTGGCGCGGGTGACCGCTTCGTTGAGCTGGTCGACCTCCTGCTCGTGCGTGCGGCTGGCGGCGGCGGCCTGCTGCAGGGCCTGGCGCAGCACGTGGCGGATACGCTCGGTGCGTTCCTCGATCTGCTGCTTCTCCTCGGCCGGCAGCTTGTCGAAGGCCTCGGCGTCGAGCACCTCGCCATCCTTGAGCGGTGCCAGGGTGAAGCCAGCGGGCGTGCGCAGCAGGATGATCCCGGCGGTGCGCGCCTGGCTCTCGACGCTGCCGAACAGCTCCTCCTCGCGGGCCTTGAAGCGGTCCTTGAGGCCCTGCATGGCGTTGCGGTACTCGTCGCTGTCGAAGGCCGCCGGCAGGGCGGCCAGCAGGCTGCGCACCAGCGCCCGCATATCCGTCTGCAAGCCGCAGCCGGTGCCGGCCGGCAGGCGCAGTACGCGCGGCTTGTGCGGGGTGCGGAAGTTGTTGATGTAGCACCAGTCGCTGGGGGCGGCGATCTGCGCGGCCTGCTGGCCGAGCAGCTGGCGGACGATGGCGTGCTTGCCCAGCCCGGGCGAGCCCATCACGTAGAGGTTGTAGCCCTCGTGGTGGATGCCGACGCCGAAGTGCAGGGCGCCCATCGCCCGCTCCTGGCCGAGGCTGGCCTGCAGGTCGGGCAGCTCGGCGCTGCTGTCGCACTCCAGGGCGTCAGGGTCGCAGGCGTGGTAGAGCTGCTGGGCAGTCAGTTCATGCAGATTCGGCAAGATACGCCTCCTTTGCCGCGCGTGTTCCGGTGAGCATCCCCACTCCATTAAAGATCACCCGTGGCAATTCGACGGGCGGCCTGACCTGTGGGCGCCTGTGCGGTCGCAGCATCAGGGGGAAGCCGTCGGCGGCTGTCCGCGCTGGCGATGGGCGCGGCCGGTCGGATGCCGGTGCCAGCGGTAGAAGTAGCGCTTGAACAGCTCGGAAGCGCCGGCGTACAGCAGGGAGATGCCGAGCAGCGCCAGCAGCACGCCTGGCGGCAGCGGCACCAGCCCGAACCAGGGCGCCAGCGGGCTGTAGGGCAGGGCGAGGGTGACGGCGATCACTGCCAGCGAGCTGCCCAGCAACAGCCGGCCGGGGCGGCTGCTCCAGCAGGGCTTCCAGGTGCGTACCACGAAGATGATGAGGATTTCGGTAAGCAGCGATTCGACGAACCAGCCGGTGCGGAACAGCTCGGCTACCTCGCCGGCGAACCACAGCAGCACGGCGAAGGTGAGCAGGTCGAACAGGCTGCTGACCAGGCCGAAGCCGACCATGAAGTTGCGCACCATGCGCAGGTCCCAGCGGTGCGGCGTACGCTCCCATTCGCGGTCGACCCGGTCGCTGGCGATGCCCAGTGCGGGTATGTCGGAGAGGAAGTTGTTGAGCAGGATCTGCTTGGCCAGCAGCGGCAGGAAGGGCAGGAGCAGCGAGGCCGCGGCCATGCTGATCATGTTGCCGAAATTGGCGCTGGTGGTGATGAAGATGTACTTGAGGGTATTGGCGAAGGTGCGCCGGCCCTCGTCGATGCCCTGGCGCAGCAGATCGAGGTCGTGCCTGAGCAGGACGAAGTCGGCGGCCTCCTTGGCCACGTCCACGGCGTTGTCGACCGAGATGCCGACATCGGCGCTGTGCAGGGCCGGTGCGTCGTTGATGCCGTCGCCGAGAAAGCCGACCACGTGGCCGGTCTTCTGCAGGGCGAGGATGATGCGCTCCTTCTGGTTGGGGTCGACCTCGGCGAACAGCGCCACCCGCGGCGCGAGGTTGAGCAACGCCTCGTCCTTCATCTGCGCCAGCTCGCTGCCGGTGACCACGCGCTCGACGCTCAGGCCCACGGCCTCGGCGACGTGCCGCGCCACCAACTGGTTGTCGCCGGTGATGACCTTCACCTGCACGCCGAGGCGATGCAGGGCAGCGAGGGTCTGCTGCACGCCGGGCTCGGGCGGGTCGAAGAACAGCAGGAAGCCGACGAAGGTCAGGTTTCGCTCCTCAGCCTTGCGGGCATCGGCCGCCATCGTCCGGCAGGCCAGGCCGAGCACCCGGTAGCCCCTGGCGCTCCAGTCGGCGTAGCGGCCGCGGATGGCGGCCAGCGCGGTGTCGTCGAGCGGCGTCTCCCGCGCGCCGTTGCGCACCCAGGCGCAGACCTCGAGCACGCTGTCCAGCGCACCCTTGGTGATGGTCCGCAACGGCCCGGCCGCGCCGTCGCGCGCCAGCACGCTGAGGCGCTTGCGGGTGAAGTCGTAGGGTATCTCGTCGATCTTCCGATAGTCGCCGGCCTGCTCGGGAGCGGCACCCGCCGCCGCGACTATCGCCTCGTCCAGCGGGTTGTGCAGGCCGCTTTGCAGGCTGGCATTCAGCCAGGCCAGGTGCAGCGCGTCGGCGTCGGGCTGGCCGGTGGTATCCAGGGCGCCGTCCAGCTGCACCACGCCACGGGTCAGGGTGCCGGTCTTGTCGGTGCACAGCACGTCCATCGAGCCGAGGTTCTCGATGGCGTTGAGGTGGCGCACGATCACCCCGGCCTGGGCCATGCGCTGGGCGCCCTTGGCCAGGGTGATGCTGAGGATCGCCGGCAGCAGCTCCGGCGACAGGCCCACCGCCAGGGCGATGGCGAACAGCAGGGTGTCGATGGTCGGCCGTTGCAGCAGGATGTTGGCCCCCAGCACCAGCACGGTGATCACCAGCATCACCCGCAGCAACAGATTGCCGAAGTGGCGCAGGCCGCGCTCGAACTCGGTTTCCGGCGGGCGCAGGGTCAGGCTGCGCGAAATCCGCCCGAACTCGCTGTCGGCGCTGCTGCGCACCACCAGCATGCGCGCGCTGCCGCTGCGCAGCGAGGTGCCCATGAACAGGCAGTTGCTGCGCTCGGCCAGGCTCGCGGAGGCGGCGACCGTGCCGGGCTGCTTTTCCACCGGGAAGGTTTCCCCGGTCAGCAGGCCCTGGCTGGCGAAGCAGTTGCGCGCTTCCAGCAGCACGCCATCGGCGGGGATCAGGCTGCCGGCGGACAGCTCGACCACGTCGCCCGGCACCACCTCGGTGACCGGGAGATCCAGCACGCGCCCATCGCGACATACCCGTGCCTGCACCGCGATGCGACGGCGCAGTTGCTCGACGGCATGGGAGGCGCGGTGCTCGTGCCAGGCGCCGAGCAGGGCGCTGCACAGCACGATGGCGAGGATGATCACGGCCTCCAGCCAGTCCTGCACCAGCAGGGCGATGAGGGCCGCGAAGATCAGGATCAGCACCAGCGGGCTGCGCAGCTGCTCCAGCAGCTCGCGGAGAAAGCCCGGCGGCCGGCCCGGCAGGCCGGTGTGCGCCCGGGCCAGCCGTTCGGCGGCCAGCGCGGCGCTCAGGCCCTGGTCGGAGCTGCCCAGCGCGAGCAGCAGCTCGCCGGCCGGTCGGCTCCAGTACTCGGGAGGTTCTGCGGCGGCGGGCGGGGCGAAAGCCTTCATGACGGCGGCGGGCCGGAGCGGCGCAAGGGGCCCTGTCCGAGCGGACAGGGCCGGGGGCGTTGGTCAGCTGGTCTTGATGTTGATGGTCTTCTCGGCCTGCCTGGACTCGGGCTTCTTCGGCAGTTTCAGGGTCAGCACGCCCTTGGCGAAGTGTGCCTCGATCTTGTCGGCATCGACGCCCTCGGGCAGGCCGAAGGTGCGCTGGAAGGAGCCGTAGTGGCGTTCGGAGAGGTAGTAGTCCTTCTTCTTCTCCTCGCGCTCGTCCTTCTTCTCGCCGGTGATGGTCAGGTTGCCGTTGCTCAGCTTGACCTGCACGTTCTTCTCGTCCATGCCCGGCAGCTCGGCGGTGATCTCGAAGGCGTCGTCCTTCTCGATGATGTCCACCGCCGGCATGCCGGCGAAGCTCAGCTCACGGCGCCAGAACGGCTCGATCTCGAAGCCGCTGCGGGAGAACGGCAGGTGCCAGCCGCGATCGAAGTCCTCGAACAGCCGGTCGACCTGACGGCGCAGGTTTTCCAGCGGCCGCATCGCCGTGGACAGCGGGCTCTGCCTGGCGGATTTCTCCTCGGTTTCCACCGCAACCTTCTTCTCGTTCTCAGCCATCGTGGAGTGCTCCTCTGTGGGGGGGGCGATCGGGACTGGATCTGGATTCGCTCAGCGCCAGCAGGCGCGCCTCGCACAGGTTCGAGGCGCTGGCCGGGGGGCGCCCGCGCAGGAGGGCCACCCCGGCTGGCGGCAGTGATACCAGTCTAGGTCATCCGGGAAATTTGCAAGTTTCCGACCGGGGTCAGGTGCGCCGGTCGGCGGGCGGTCTAGCCTTCAGGGAGACGGGGACGGGGGAGCCGCCGATGCAGGTGATTCCAAGCATATGCACCTTCTGCGGGGTCGGCTGCGGCATCGGCCTGCGCGTCGAGCAGGGCCGGGTGGTCGGCGTCGAGCCGCAGCCCGGCCATCCGGTGAGCCAGGGCCAGCTGTGCAGCAAGGGCTGGTCGACCAGCTTCGCCATCGACGCGGCCGGGCGCCTGACCCGGCCGCTGATCCGCGAGGCCGATGGTTTCCGCCCGGCCAACTGGGACGAGGCGCTGGGACGGGTCGCCGGTGCCTTCCGCGACGCGCTGGCCGAAGGCGGCCCGCAGGCGGTCGGGGTGATCAGCTGTGCGCGGGCGACCAACGAGGATAACTACGCCGCGCAGAAATTCGCCCGCGCGGTGCTCGGCACCCACAACGTCGACCACTGTGCGCGCATCTGCCACAGCCCCTCGGTGGCCGGCCTGTCGCTGACCCTGGGCTCCGGGGCGATGACCGGCTGCATGGCCGATGCCGACGAGGCCGACCTGATCCTGCTGATCGGCGCCGACGCCAGCGAGAACCACGCCATGCTCGGCGCGCGCATCCTGCGCGCCCAGGCCCGCGGCGCGCGGCTGGTGGTGGTCGACCCGCGCAAGACGCGCCTGGCGCGGCTGGCCGACCAGCACATCCAGCTCAGGATCGGCAGCAACATCGCCCTGCTCAACGGCCTGCTGCAGATCATCTTCGCCAACGGCTGGGAGAACCGCGCCTTCCTCGACGAGCGCTGCGAGAACGTCGAGGTCCTGCGCCAGCATGTCGCCGCCCTGAGCCCGGCAGTGACCAGTGCGCAGACCGGCGTGCCGGTGGCCGAGCTGGAGCAGCTCGCCCACGCGGTGAGCCACGCCGGGGCCGCCTTCATCGCCTACGGCATGGGCATCACCCAGTTCCAGAGCGGCACCAACAACGTGGTGGCGGTTTCCAACCTGGCCCTGGTGTGCGGCCAGGTCGGCCGCCCCGGCGCCGGCATCTATCCGCTGCGCGGGCAGAACAACGTGCAGGGCGCCTGCGACATGGGCTGCCTGCCCAACGTCTACCCCGGCTACCAGAGCGCGGCCAGCGAGGACGTGCAGGCCAAGTTCGCCCGCGCCTGGGGCGTGCCGATGCCGCAGGCCCCGGGTCTCACCTCGCTGGGCATGACCCAGGCGGCGCTGGCCGGCGACTTCAAGGCGCTGATGATCATGGGCGAGGAGCCGGTGCTCACCGACCCGGACCAGCACCACGTCGAGCGCGCGCTGCGCGCGCTGGACTTCCTGGTGGTGGTCGAGCTGACCCTGACCGAAACGGCGAAACTGGCCGACGTGGTGCTGCCGGCGGCGTCCTTCGCCGAGAAGGACGGCACCTTCACCAACTGCGAGCGCCGCGTGCAGCGCATCCGCCGCGCCGTCGCGCCGCCCGGCGAGGCCTGGACCGACTGGCAGATCCTCGCCGCGCTGGCCGCGCGCATGGGCTACCTGGGCATGCTCTGGCCGGATGCCGAGGCGGTGTTCGCCGAGATGGCCGACCTGACGCCGAGCTTTGCCGCCATGAGCTACTCGGCGCTGGACGCCCACCACGGCCTGCACTGGCCGTGCGACTACGTGCATCCCCGGGGCTCGCCGCGCCTGCATGCCGAGAGCTTCCCGCGCGGGCGCGGGCGGCTGTTGCCGGTGTCGCAGGTCGATCCGGACGAGACGCCGGATGCCGACTACCCGTTCTTCTTCACCACCCAGCGCCTGCACTTCCACTACGGCGGCGGTTCGATGACCCGCAAGTCGCCGCTGCTCGAGCGCGAGACCCCGGCCGGCCTGCTGTTCATCCACCCGCAGGACGCCGCCGACCTGCGCCTGCAGGATGGCCAGGGCGTGCGCCTGCGTTCGCGCCGCGGCAGCCTGGAAACGCGCGCCAGCCTCACCGACGACGTGCCACCGGGGACCCTGTCGATGCCTTACCACTTCCGCGAAGCGCCGTGCAACCTCCTTACCAACAGCGCCCAGGACCCGCAGAGCAAGATGCCCGAGCTGAAGGCCTGCGCCGTGGCCCTTGAGCCGCTGCCGCCGGGCGTGGCGCCACGCCTGGCCGATGCCTTGGCGCCGCGGGAGGTGGGCGATGGCCGCCTTTGAACCACTCTGCCACGAACTGGACAGCGTCGAACGCCTGCGCGCGCACCTGGCCTGCGGCCGGGTGCTCTATGAGGTACGCGAGGACGGCCAGGGCGGTCGCCACTGGCAGGCGGTGACGGCCGACGACCTCAGTCCCTTCGTGGCCGACCCCGAGCCGCCGCCGTTCTCGGCCAAGGCGTTCTTCTTCGCCGAGCGCGAGGCGGTGTTCCGCGTCGAGGGTGACCGCTTCGTCGCCTGCCTGCCCGAGGTGGCGGACCAGGTACTGTTCGGCCTGCACGCCTGCGACCTGGCGGCGGTGAGCTACCAGGACCAGTTCTTCGCCGCCGATCCCCACTACCGGCGGCGCCGCGCGGCGACCCTGCTGGTCGGCATCGACTGCCGGCACAGCTGCAGCCAGGGTTTCTGCACCCAGGTCGACAGCGGCCCGACGGTGCGCTCGGGCACCGCCGACCTGGTGCTGCTGCCGCAGGACGACGGCGGCTGGCGGCTGCTGAGCCTCTCGCCGGCCGGCGCGGCGGCGGTGGCCGGCCTCGCCCTGCCGCTCGCCAGCCTCGACTGGCAGGCCGAGCGCGCCGCCATCCACAGCCAGGTCGCCAGCGAGCAGGGTGACGCCCGCTGGCTGGAGGACGGCGTGGCGGCCATCAATGCCGGGCGGGTCAGCCAGGCGAGCTGGGACAGCCTGGGCCTGCGCTGCCTGGTCTGCTCCGGCTGCACCACGGTGTGCCCGACCTGCTCCTGCTTCGCCCCGCTGGAGCGCCCACTGCCGGGCGGCGCACTGGTGCACGAGCGGGTGTGGGACTCCTGCCTGTACGAGGGCTTCCAGAAGGAGGCCAGCGGCCACAATCCCAGCGCCGCGCCGGGGCAGCGGGTGCAGCGCTTCTGGCAGCACAAGTTCGGCGAGGGCTTCCGCCAGCAGTTCGGCCGCTACGGCTGCGTCGGCTGCGGGCGCTGCGACCGGGTCTGCCCCGGCGGCATCGGCGTGCATGCGGTGATGGCGAAGGTGGGCAAGCCATGCTCGAACTGACCCCCAGACCGCTGCGCCTGCTCGGCAGCTACGCCGACGGCCGCGACGCCCGGCACTTCCGCCTGCGTCTGGAGCAGCCGCTGGAGAGCGACCGGGCGACGCTGCCCGGGCAGTTCTTCATGCTCGGCGTACCGGGGCAGGGCGAGGCGCCCTTCACCTACGTCAGCGCGCCGGATGCAGCCGGTGAGTTCAGCGCGCTGATCCGCCGCAGCGGGCGGCTGACGGCGCGGCTGTTCGAGCTGGAGGCGGGCGCGCTGCTCGGCTACCGCGGCCCGTTCGGCCGCGGCTGGCCTACCCTGGACGAGCCGCAGGCGGTGCTGGTGGTGGCCGGCGGCTGCGGCCTGGCGCCGCTGGCCGGCTGGATCGCGGCGGCCAGCGAGCGCCCGGAGCTGGCCTTGCGCGTGCTCTACGGCGCGCGCAGCGCCGAGCATCAGGTGCTCGGCCGCGAGCGGGCACGCTGGCGGAGCATCCTGCCGCTGATCGAGACCCTCGACGAGGGCGGGGCGGAGGAACTGCGCGGCTCGCCGCTGGGGCAGCTGGATCGCCTGTGCGCCGAGACGCTGCCGCACAGCGTGCTGTGCTGCGGCCCGGAAGCCTTCATGCTGGCCATAGCCAAGGCCTGCGTGCGCCGCGGCGTGGCGGCGGAGCGCATCTGGCTGTCGGTGGAGCGGCGCATGCACTGCGCCGTGGGGCTGTGCGGCCACTGCTACATCGCCGACAGCTATGCCTGCGTCGACGGGCCGACCTACCGCTACGACCAGTACCGGGCGCTGCTGGCCCGGGGCAACCTGCGTGGCGTGCTCGGCGCGGCGGACGTCGGGCCCTGCTGAGGGGCCTGCCGCTGGGGGCAGCGGCAGGCGGTCGAGGTCACATCCCCAGGTCGTCCATCACCGCCGGCAGGCTCGGCGAGGTGATGTCGTTGAAGGCCTCCAGCGCCTCGCGCCAGTCTTCCGGGGCATCGCGCACGCTGCCGCCGTGCAGGGTCAGGCGATGGAGGATGTCGGACATGGCGATCATGCCATGCAGCTCGCCATCGGCGCCCACCACCGGCAGGCGGCGCACCTTCTTCGCCGCCATCATGTGCAGGGCCTCGTGCACATCGGTGTCGTCGTGGCAGGTGTACAGGTCGTGGCGGCCGGCCAGCTCGCCGGCCTTGAGTTCCCACAGGGGCTTGTGCCGCTCGGCGGCCAGCAGGGCGATGTCGCGATCGGTGACTATGCCGATCGCATGGTTGCTCTGGTCGACCACGGCGATCGCCCCGCAGTCGCACCTGGCCATCATTTCTGCCGCCTGCTCCAGGCTGTCGCCGGGGTGGCAGCACTGCACCGGCTTATGCATCACGTCGCTGACGTTCATGATCCCGCTCCACAGAGACGGCCGCGCTCCGCTTCCCGTGCCGCACCGACCGCATGGACCGACGGCTCATCCTCCGGATGAGCATGGATACAGCAAGACATTAGACGCCCGCCTGCCCGGCGGGGCAACGACCGTCAGGCAGCTCGCCGGTCGGTTGCCTGCGCAGGACTAGACTGGAGTGACAGATCCTGGGAGGTGCACCATGAGCGACATACGCAAGGTTCCGCAGCGCAGCCTGCGGCTCGACCTGAAGGATGGGGTGCTGCATGGCGAGCTGGCCGTTCCGGAGGACGCCGAGGGGCTGGTGGTGTTCGCCCACGGCAGCGGCAGCAGTCGTTTCAGTCCGCGCAACCAGCAGGTGGCGCGCTTCTTCAACGACCTTGGCCTCGGCACCCTGCTGCTCGACCTGCTCACCGAGGACGAGCAGGACATCGACGAGGCGACCCGCGAGTTCCGCTTCGACATCCCGCTACTGGCCCGCCGGCTGGTCACCGTGGTCGACTGGCTGCACGGGGACGAGCGCCTGCAGGAGCTGGTGGTCGGCCTATTCGGCGCCAGCACCGGCGCCGCCGCGGCGCTGATCTGCGCCGCGCAGCGTCACGAGCTGGTGGCGGCGGTGGTCTCCCGCGGCGGGCGTACCGACCTGGCTGGGGATGCGCTGGAGCATGTGCGCGCCCCCAGCCTGCTGATCGTGGGCGGCGAGGACGACGTGGTGCTCGCCCTCAACCGCGAGAGCCTGATGCGCCTGGCCGGGATCAAGCGGCTGGAGGTGGTGCCCGGGGCGACCCATCTGTTCGAGGAGCCGGGCAAGCTGCTCAAGGTGGCGGAACTGGCCGGCGAGTGGTTCCTGCGCTATCTGCGGCGGATCTGACGGCTGCGGTGCTGCCGCTGGTCCGGGACCAGGCCGCTAGGGATCGGCACGACACCGGCCCGCACGCGGCGGGCCGGGCGGCGGGACTCAGTCGCGCGCCAGCACGTAGCTGCCGGGCGCCGCTTCCAGCGGTGGGTAGTCGGCCGAGCCGAGGCTGGCCGCCGGCTTGCCGCGCTTGCCGGCGTGCTGGCCCAGCCAGTTGGTCCAGTCGACCCACCAGCTGCCGGGCTGCTCGGTGGCACTTGCCAGCCACTGCTCGGGATCGGTCGCCGGCACCTCGCTAGTCCAGTAGCTGCGCTTGTTCTTCGAAGCCGGGTTGATGATGCCGGCGATGTGTCCGGAGGCACCGAGCACGAAGCGGCTCGGCCCCTTGAGCAGGCGGCCGCTGGTGAAGGCGCTGCGCCACGGCACGATGTGGTCCTCGCGGGCGCCGACCAGGTAGGTCGGCATGTCCAGCTGGCCGAGGTCGAGGGTTTCGCCGCAGACCTTTAGCGTGCCGCTCTTCAGCTCGTTCTGCAGGTAGGTGTGGCGCAGGTACCAGCAGTACATGGCGCCGGGCAGGTGGGTGTGGTCGTTGTTCCAGAACAGCAGGTCCATGGAGCGCGGCTTCTGGCCCTTGAGGTACTTCTCGACCCCGTAGTTCCACCACAGCTCGTTGGGGCGCAGCAGGGAGAAGGTGTTGCCCATCTCCTCGCCGCGGAACAGGCCGAACTTGCCGCCCGCGCCGCCGATGGTGCGCTCGCGGTAGCGGACGATCTCCTCGTCGATGAACACGTTGAGCAGGCCGGTGTCCTCGAAGTCGAGCAGGGTGACCAGCAGGGTCAGGCTGGCGGCGGGCTTGATGCCGCGGGCGGCGAGCACGCCGAGGCCGCAGGCCAGCAGGGTGCCGCCGACGCAGTAGCCTAGCAGGTTGAGCTGCTGCTCGCCGCTGATCGCCTGGGTGACCCTGATCGCCTCGATGATGCCCTGCTCGACGTAGTCGTCCCAGGTGGTGGCGGCCAGGCTCTGGTCGACGTTGCGCCAGGACATCAGGTACACCGGATGGCCCTGCTCCAGCGCATAGCGCACCAGCGAACTCTCCGGCTGCATGTCGAGGATGTAGAACTTGTTGATCGCCGGCGGCACCAGCAGCAGCGGGCGCCGGTACTGGGTGTCGCTCTGCGGCCTGTACTGGATCAGCTGGAACAGCGGGTTCTGGTAGACCACCTGGCCGGGGGTGTTGGCCAGGTTGACGCCGACCTCGAAGGCCGCGCTGTCGCACTGGCGCAGCTTGCCTTCCTTGAGGTCGCTGGCTAGGTGCAGCATGCCGCTGAACAGGCTGGCCCCGCCGGTCTGCACGGCGCGTTCGAGCGCTTCGGGGTTGCTGCCCAGGCAGTTGCTCGGCGCGCCGGCGGCGACCAGTTGCTCGACCAGGAACACCAGGCGCTTGCGCAGCTTGGCCGAGTCGATCGGCAGCAGGTCGATCAGGCGCATCAGAAAGCGCGAGTTGAGCAGGTAGAGCGCGGCCAGCGAACCGAACAGCGGCTGGCTCCAGGCGTTGCCGGCAAAGCGCGAGTCGCTGAAGGCGAAGGGCTGCTGGGTCAGCATCTGCATGCCGAGCCTGGCCCATTCGCCGTTGTATTCGCTCTGCAGGGCGTCGAGCGCCGCGGCGTCGACCTCGAACCAGGCGTCGGTGTCCTGGCTCTGGAACCAGGGGCTCTGGCGGACCCAGAAGCGCAGGGGCTCCAGGGCGGCACGGGCGACGAAAGGCAGGTTGGCCGAGCAGAAGGCCGAGAAGGGCGGTACGTTGTTGTTCATTGTTTACCCGGTGTTCTGCAAGTAAGGCAGCCCTGCCGCAGTGACGGGACCGCGTGCTGGGCGTGGCTGGGCAGCGAGGTCATGCAGCTTCGCTTGTCGGGCAGGCAATCTACGGAGCTGTGCGCGCGCCTGCTTCGCATCCGGCGACAGGCGTTTCTCAATGCATGACAGTCATCCGTGCGGTAGCGGATGGAGAGCGTTGCCTGACACGCAGGGAGAAGTGCCCGGGCCGGTGCGAGGGCAGCGAGGTGGCAGGCGAGGGCAGACGGGCGAAGGGCGCCGAAGGGAACGGCAGGATCGGGCGGAATTGCCCGGCCCGCGCAGGGCGGACCGGGCAACGGGCGGGTCAGTCGCGTTGCAGGACGTACTGGCCGGGCGCCGCTTCCAGCGGCGGGTAGTCGGCCGAGCCGAGGCTGGCTACGGCCGGACCGCTTTCGCCGGCGTACTGGCTCAGCCAGCTGTTCCAGTCGCCCCACCAGCTGCCGGGATGCTCCTCGGCGCTGCTCAGCCAGGCGTCCGGATCGATCGGCAGCGTATCGCTGGTCCAGTAGCTGCGCTTCTTCTTCGCCGGCGGGTTGATGATGCCGGCGATGTGCCCGGAGGCGCCGAGCACGAAGCGGGTCGGGCCTTTGAGCAGGCGGGTGCTGGCGAAGGCGCCGCGCCACGGCACGATGTGGTCCTCGCGGGTGCCGACCAGGTAGGTGGGCATGTCCAGGCTGGACAGGTCGAGGGTCTCGCCGCAGACCTGCAGCCGGCCGCTCCTGATGTCGTTCTGCAGGTAGGCGTGGCGCAGGTACCAGCAGTACATCGGGCCGGGCAGGTGGGTGTGGTCGTTGTTCCAGTACAGGAGGTCCAGCGAGCGCGGCTTCTGGCCCTTGAGGTACTTCTCGACGCCGTAGTTCCACCACAGCTCGTTGGGACGCAGCAGGGAGAAGGTGTTGCCCATGTCCTCGCCGCGGAACAGGCCGAAGCTGCCGCCCTCGCCGCCGATGGTGCGCTCGCGGTAGCGGACGATCTCCTCGTCGACGAACACGTCGAGCACCCCGGCGTCCTCGAAGTCGAGGAGGGTGACCAGCAGGGTCAGACTGGCCGCCGGCTTCTGCCCGCGCGCGGCGAGCACGCCCAGGCCGCAGGCGAGCAGGGTACCGCCGACGCAGTAGCCGAGCAGGTTCAGCTGCTGCTGGCCGCTGATGGCCTGGGTGACGCGGATCGCCTCGATGATGCCCTGCTCGACGTAGTCGTCCCAGGTGGCGGTGGCGATGCTCTCGTCGGCGTTGCGCCAGGACACCAGGAACACCGGGTGGCCCTGCTCGAGGGCGTGACGGACGAACGAGCTCTCGGCCTGCAGGTCGAGGATGTAGTACTTGTTGATCGCCGGCGGCACCACCAGCAGCGGGCGCTGGTACTGGCTCTCGCTCTGCGGCGCGTACTGGATCAGCTGGAATAACGGATTCTGGTAGACCACCTGGCCGGGCGTGGTGGCCAGGTTGCCGCCGACCGTGAAGGCGCCGCTGTCGCACTGGCGCAGCTTGCCTTCCTTCATGTCGCTGGCCAGGTGCAGCATGCCGCTGAACAGGCTCGCGCCCTGGGTCTGCACCATGCGCTCCAGCGCTTCGGGGTTGCTGTTGAGGTAGTTGCTCGGCGCCCCGGCGGCGACCAGCTGTTCGACCAGGAAGGTCAGGCGTTGGCGCATCTTGCCGGACTCGATGGGCAGCTCGTCGAGCAGGCGCATCAGGAAACGCGAGTTGAGCAGGTAGAGCGCGGCCAGCGAGCCGAACAGCGGCTGGCTCCAGGCGCTGCCGGCGAAGCGCGGGTCGGTGAAGGCGAACGGCTGGTGGGTCAGCATCTGCATGCCGAGCTGCGCCCACTCGCCGCCGTACTCCGCCTGCAGGCGGTCAAGGATGGCACTGTCGACCTGGAACCAGGTGTCGGTGTTCTTGCCCTGGAACCACGGGTTGTGGCGCACCCAGATGCGCAGCTGCTCAAGGGCTGCACGGGCGACGAAGGGCATGTTGGCCGAGAAGAAGGCCGTGAAGGGCGGGGAGTTATCCATCTCTTGTATCCGCTGATCTGGTGGCTGCTGTATCCGACAGGCGACGCGGCCACCCCTCATGGGTGGCCGCGTTCAGACCATATCAGCGTTCGACTGCCAGGGCCACGCCCTGACCACCGCCGATGCACAGGGTCGCCAGGCCCTTGCTCAGGTTGCTGCGCTGCAGCTCGTGCAGCAGGGTGACCAGGATGCGGCAGCCGGAGGCGCCGATCGGGTGGCCGAGGGCGATGGCGCCGCCGTTGACGTTGACCTTGCCGGTGTCCCAGCCCAGTTCCTTGTTGACGCTCAGCGCCTGCACGGCGAAGGCCTCGTTGGCCTCGACGCGGTCCAGGTCGTCCAGGCTCCAGCCGGCCTTCTCCAGGCACAGGCGGGTGGCCGACACCGGGCCGATGCCCATGATCGCCGGGTCGACGCCGGAGCTGGCATAGGCCTTGACCCTGGCCAGCACCGGCAGGCCCAGTTCGGCGGCCTTCTTCGCGCTGGCCAGCAGCACCACGGCGGCGCCGTCGTTGATGCTGGAGGCGTTGCCGGCGGTGACGCTGCCGTCCTTGCTGAACGCCGGCTTGAGCTTGGCCAGGCTGTCGTAGGTGGTCTCGCCGCGCGGCTGCTCGTCGGTGGCGAACACCAGCGGGTCGCCCTTGCGCTGCGGGATCAGGATCGGGGTGATCTCGTCCTTGAAGGTGCCGGCCTCGATGGCGGCGGCGGCCTTCTGCTGGGAGGCGGCGGCGAAGGCGTCCTGCTCCTCGCGGCTGATCTCGAAGCGCCTGGCCAGGTTCTCGGCGGTGATGCCCATGTGGTAGTCGTTGAAGGCATCCCACAGGCCGTCCTGGATCATGCTGTCCTGCAGCTGGGCGTGGCCCATGCGCAGGCCGGTGCGCGCCTTGGGCAGCACGTAGGGCGACAGGCTCATGTTCTCCTGGCCGCCGGCGATGACCAGCTCGGCGTCGCCGCAGCGGATGGCCTGCACGGCCAGCTGCACGGCCTTGAGGCCCGAGCCGCACACCTTGTTGAGGGTGAGTGCCGGAACCTCGTGGGGCAGGCCGGCCTTGATCGCGGCCTGGCGGGCAGGGTTCTGGCCGGAGCCGGCGGTGAGCACCTGGCCGAGGATGACCTCGTCGATGTCCTGCGGCTGGACGCCGCTCAGTTCGAGCACCTGACGGATGACCGCGGCACCCAGCTCCGGGGCGGGAATGCTGCTCAGGGCGCCCTGGAAGGAGCCGATGGCGGTACGGGTGGCGGCGACAATGACAACATCGTTCATGGGTGAACCTCTGCTGCAGAAAACGGGGAGGAGGGCGCCTGCCCGCGGCGAGCTGCGGGCAGGCGCAAAGGGTCGGCCGGGCCGACTCAGGCCATGTTCAGGCCGCCGTTGACCGAGAAGTCGGCGCCGGTGGCATAGGCGCCTTCCTCGGAGGCCAGCCAGGACACCATGGAGGCGATTTCCTCCGGCTGGCCCATGCGGCCCACCGGGATGCCGGAAATGATCTTCTCCAGGACGTCCTCGCGGATCGCCGCGGTCATCTCGGTGCGGATGTAGCCGGGGGAGATGGTGTTGACGGTGATGCCCTTGCTGGCCACTTCGCGGGCCAGCGCCATGCTGAAGCCGTGGATGCCGGCCTTGGCCGCCGAGTAGTTGGTCTGGCCGAACTGGCCGCGCTGGCCGTTGACCGAGGAGATGTTGATGATGCGACCCCAGCCACGCTCGAGCATCGGGTCGATGACCTGCTTGGTGGTGTTGAACAGGCCGTTGAGGTTGGTGGAGATGACCGCGCTCCAGTCCTGCGGGGTCATCTTCCTGAAGGTGGTGTCGCGGGTGATGCCGGCGTTGTTCACCAGCACGTCGATCTGGCCGATTTCCGCGCGGACTTCGGCGAAGGCACGGGCGACGTCGTCCCAGTCGGTGATGTCGCAGGCCATGCTGTGGAACTCGAAGCCTTCCTGACGCTGCTGCTCCAGCCAGGCGTCCTTGCGGGTGGACTGGGCGCTGCAGCCGACCACGACGATGAAGCCGTCGCGGTGCAGGCGCCGGCTGATCGCCGTGCCGATGCCACCCATGCCGCCAGTTACCAGTGCAATGCGCTTGTTGTTGTTGGTCATGTTGCAGTCACTCCATTCGATAAATGATGGTGAAGCGGAACAACACATGCCGGAGGTCGGGCCCCGCGGGCCCCGGTCGACTGTCCGGCAGACGGGCCTGTTCTGTGCCTGCCCGATGTACCTACCTTGCTAGCGAAAGATTGCGTTTTCTTGACGAGAATTTCCGTGGCTCTCGCGGGCGTCTGGCTGGGCCTCCTGCTGCTTTGCACAATGATTGCTGTGGCTTTTCGTCCAATCGACACGGATGTGACATGTGGACGTCATTGATCTGTGTCATGTGTAGCTGCCTGTGCTTGATTTTTCGGGCGGTACGCTCCTTCGGCTGGAGGTGTGACAGTTCGAAAATTTTTTGTGCAGCGCACAAAAAGTGCTTGCGCAATGCATGCCGATCGCCAAGAATGAAATTGCAGGTCGCGTGCAGCAGTGGCACTCGCCGGCACAGGTTTTCAGCCATTCTCATCCTCGGGAGACTTCATCCATGTCCTTCTTCGATTCTGAAAAACTGCAGGCTGCCCAGAAATCCAACCTCGAGCTGCTGCAGCAAATGAACACCAAGTTCCTCAAGGGCCTCGAACAGCTCGGCCATCTGCAGATCGCCACCCTGCGTTCGGTCAGCGAGGAAACCTTCGAGAACGCAAGCAAACTGCTTGCCGTTCGTGATCCGCAGAGCTTCACTGCGGTCATCGGTTCCCTGGCCCATCCGGCCAACCAGGCCGAGCGCATGATGGAGTTCAACCGCCAGGTGTACGACCTGATCTCCAGCACCCAGGCCGACATCGCCAAGCTCGGCGAACGTCAGGCTGCCCGCAACGCGCAGCAGGTGCAGGAACTGGTAGACGAAATTGCAAAGAACGCGCCAGCCGGCTCCGAGTCTGCCGTGGCCGTGCTCAAGTCCGCCGTCGAGACTGCCGGCAACGTGATCGAAAGCGCGCAGAAGACTGCCAAGCAGGCCGCCGAAATCGCCGAGAACGGCATCGCCGCCGCCACTTCGGCTGCTGGCCAGGCTGCTCGCGAAGCCACCAAGGCTGCCGGCGGCGCTCGCAAGTAAGGCTGTCCGGGGAGAGAGGGCTCGCCGAGCCGGAGGCGGAGCAGGGCGGCCATGGATCGTCTTGCTCCGCCTTTCCTGTCATGCCGATGACCGAGGTCGTGGCTCAGGCGGCACTCTGTAACTCCCAACGATCAGATGTGCAAAGGCCCGCAGATAGCGGGCCTTTGCACAATGGTGGTGCGGGATGCCTCACGGCGGCTCAGCACGGCGGCTCAGCTGGCGTCGCCATCCTTGTCCTTCTTGCCATCCTTGTCGCTGCGGCTGGCGGTACCCGGGAAACCCGGGAACATGCCGAACAGGTTCTGCGTGCTCAGGTACAGCTGCTTGGATTGCTCGACGTACTGGCCCATCAGATCCTGCATGACCGGCAGCTGGCTGCGCATGAAGTCGCTCCAGGCCTGGGAGGACTGCTGGCCGGTCTTGGCCTGCACGTCGATCACCGCCTGGATGCTTTTCTCCAGATAGTTGCCGAGCATGCCCTGGAACGGGCCGTAGAAGCGGATGATCCCCTTGAGCATCTCGCTGGAGAAGATCGGCTCGCCGCCGCTTTCCGCTTCCTGGATGATCTGCAGCAGGATGCTGCGGGTCAGGTCTTCGCCGGTCTTGGCGTCGACCACCTGGAAAGGTTCCTCCTGGATGACCAGCTGACGTATATCCTGCAGCGTTATGTGCGTGCTGGTCTGCGTATCGTAAAGACGACGGTTGGCGTATTTCTTGATCAGGCGGACATGCTTCCGATCAGTCATGCTGCGGACTCTCGCGGACGATATTGTGCCGACCATGTTAACTCAAAGCGCGGCGGGCTGGCCGTTCAATGCTGTGCCACCGAGAGTGCCGCGAACGCGCAGCAGACGTGTTCCGTCTGGTCGGCGGCATCGACGGCGGACTGGAATCGTCAGCGACTGACCCAGCACGGCAGGTGGCGGGTCGCCGGGTCGGGCGGAAGGGTGCGTTTCAAGGATATACAATATCCGATAACGACCAGACCCGGAAATTGCATATAATGCGTTTCAGCGCCCGGCAAGGTCACTTCGCGCGCCCTTGCCGATTCAACCAGATCCTTCAGACACCGGAAAGCTCGCCATGCCTACGACGCCGTTGCCCCTGTTCGAAACCTACAGCCGTTTCCTTGAGCTGAACTTCCTGCAGATCAGCGAGGAACTCCCGGTCGTCCGCGAATACCTCGCCAGCTTTCCTGCCGAGCTGCAGGCCATCGACGGCTATCTCGCGGTCCGCGGCTTTCTCAAGTCCTACGCCGGCAACGAGCCCACTTTCAATTCCTACCGCACCCATGTCGAGCGGCTCTTGCTCTGGGCGCTGCTGGTCGCCCGCAAGCCGCTGCTCGAGTTGCGTCGCCGGGATGCCGAGGCCTTCATGGAGTTCTGCCTGCGGCCGCCCAGGGACTGGATCGGGCCGATGGTCCGCTCCCGCTTCGTGCGCATCGGCGGCCGCAAGAAGCTCGAGTCCGACAGCTATGTGGTCAACGAGGACTGGCGCCCGTTCAGCATCACCGTGCCCAAGCGCAACCGCTCGCTGGACGGATCCGCCGCGCCGGGCAGCGACAGCCGACCCTACCGGATGTCCCAGGGCTCGGTGGCCCAGGTCTTCGCCGTGTGCGGCAGCTTCTTCCAGCACGCCACCGACGAGGGACTGACCGAGGTCAACCCGTTCCGGGCTGTCAAGCAGAAATCGGTCTACAAGCAGCGCAACACCCTGGATGTCTCGGGACGCTCGCTCACCCAGTTGCAATGGAGCTACGTCATCGAGACCGCCGAGAAAATGGCCGACGAGGACGAGGTCCACGAACGCACGCTGTTCATCCTGGCCACGCTGTTCGCCATGTACCTGCGGGTATCCGACCTGGTCGGGCGCGACAACTGGGAGCCGACCATGGGCGATTTCCGCCGCGATACCACCGGCAACTGGTGGTTCCACGTGGTCGGCAAAGGCAACAAGGCGGCGAAGATCAGCGTGCGCGACGACTATATCCAGACCTACCTGACCCGCTACCGCCGGCACCTGGGCCTGCCTGCCCTGCCCTCGCCCCACGAGACGCATCCCCTGCTCTCCACGCTCAAGGGGCGCGCTGGCCTTTCCGACCGTCACCTGCGCCTGCTGCTGCAGCAGGTCTTCGACCGCGCGCTGGAGCGGATGGTCGAGGAAGGCTGGAGCAACGACGAGGTCGACCACCTGCGCTCGGCCTCGCTGCACTGGCTGCGGCATACCTCTGCCACCTTCGACGCCCCCCACCGGGACATGAAGGACCTGCAGGCCGACCTGCGTCACAACAGCCTGAGCACCACGCAGAACACCTACTACAACTCGCTGGATGAACAGCGGGCACATTCGGTGAAGCATCTGCGGATCAAGGAGTAGCGACCAGGTTCGGCGCCTGAACCCGCGGAGGCACCCTTCCCTGCTCAGGGCGTGACCTGGTAGCCGCGCTGCTGCATGCAGCTGGTGTAGGCCGACGAGGTATTCTGCTCGGCATTGCGGCGATCCTGGCGCCGGTCCTGGCGCTGGCGCGAGCCGCCCACCACCACGCCGGCCGCTGCGGCTTCCCTGGCCTGGTTCTGCCGGTATTCCTGCTGGACGTCCTCATCGAGGCGGTCATACACCTCCTCGTGCTGGCGGCCGCGTACTCCCGCCGCGGCGGCGCCGGCCGCGGCTCCGGCGACGGCACCCCGTGCCCGACCGCCGGTCTGCGGGCTGCTGGTGCTGGCGCTGCCGGCCTGGGCCTGGCAGGCGCTGATGTCCTGCTGCATGGTTTCCGGCGACTGGCCCTGCAGCGGGGTGACCGTCTCGGCGAGTGCGCAGGCACTGGCGATGGCCAGCCCGCTGGCGAGGCAGAAAGAAAGGCATCTTGGCATGGTGGCGAGCGCTCCCGTGGGTGGCTGGGCGGCCAGTTGCTGACCCGAGAAGCATAGTCCGGCCCCGGACCTGCCCCGCTGCCTGTGGTCGGCTGGCCAGGCGGCCTGTGGTTCCGTAACATCCCCGCCCCTTTTTCGCCAATCCCTGCAGCCGGCTGCGCCGGCCTCCACCTCAGGATCGCCATGAAACCCACACGTCTGCGCGCCGATGTCCTGGCCGGACTCACCACCTCCTTCGCGCTGGTGCCCGAGTGCATCGCCTTCGCCCTGGTCGCCCAGCTCAATCCGCTGATGGGCCTGTACGGCGCCTTCATCATCTGCACCCTCACCGCGCTGTTCGGCGGCCGGCCGGGCATGGTCTCCGGCGCCGCCGGCTCGATGGCCGTGGTCATCGTCGCGCTGGTGGTACAGCACGGGGCCCAGTACCTGCTGGCCACCGTGCTGCTCGGCGGCTTGATCATGGTCGCCTTCGGCCTGCTGCGCCTCGGCAAGCTGATCCGCATGGTGCCGCACCCGGTGATGCTCGGCTTCGTCAACGGCCTGGCCATCGTCATCGCCCTGTCCCAGCAGGAGCACTTCAGGGACGGCGAGGCCTGGCTGAGCGGCACGGCGCTGTACCTGATGCTGGGACTGGTGGCGCTGACCATGGCCATCGTCTACCTGCTGCCGCGCCTGACCCGCGCGGTGCCGCCGGCGCTGGTGGCGATCCTCGGCGTCGGTGCGGCGGTCTACCTGCTCGACCTGCCGACCCACACCCTCGGCGACATGGCCAACATCGCCGGCGGCCTGCCCGCCTTCGCCCTGCCGGACATCCCCTGGAACCTGGAAACCCTGGCCATCATCGCCCCCTACGCGGTGCTGATGGCGCTGGTCGGCCTGCTGGAAACCCTGCTGACCCTCAACCTCACCGACGAGATCACCGAGAGCCGCGGCTATCCGGACCGCGAGTGCACGGCCCTCGGCGCAGCCAACATCGCCTCCGGCCTGTTCGGCGGCATGGGCGGCTGCGCGATGATCGGCCAGACCATGATCAACCTCAGCTCCGGCGGTCGCGGCCGGCTGTCCGGGGTGGTCGCCGGGGTGATGATCCTGCTGTTCGTGCTGTTCCTCTCGCCGCTGATCGAGCGCATCCCGCTGGCTGCGCTGGTCGGCGTGATGTTCGTGGTGGCCCAGCAGACCTTCGCCTGGGCCTCGCTACGGGTGCTCGGCAAGGTGCCGCTCAACGATGCGCTGGTGATAGTCGCGGTGACGATGATCACCGTGTTCACCGACCTGGCCACCGCCGTGCTGTGCGGGATCGTCATCGCCGCGCTGAACTTCGCCTGGCAGCAGGCCCGCGAGCTGTACGCCGACAGCGATCTGCAGGCCGACGGCAGCAAGCTGTACCGGGTGCACGGCACGCTGTTCTTCGCCTCGACCACGCCGTTCCTCAACCAGTTCGATGTGGCCGGCGACCCGGCCCAGGTGACCCTCGACTGCCGCCACCTGAGCTTCGTCGACTACTCGGCCATCGCCGCGCTGAAGACCCTGCGCGAGCGCTACGCCAAGGCCGGCAAGCACCTGCGCGTGCTGCACCTCTCCGAGCGCTGCAAGCAGCTGCTCAAGCGCGCCGGGGTGCACCACGACTGAGGCGCGGTTGCTGAAGGCTGGCCCACCCCGGGGCCGGCCTTCGATACGATCAGCCCACTCCTTGCTCCCCTGCGGCGTCTTCAGACATGGCTCGCCAGGAAGGCCGCCAGCACCCGGCGAGCATGCTGCCGGCAGTCCTCCTCGCTGCCCCGCTCGAGCGGCACCCGGTACTGACCACGCAGCAGGTCAAGCCCCATCACCATGCCCAGCAGCATTTCGGCACTCGCCAGCGGCTCGGGACATTCGATCAGCCCGCTGTGTGCCGCTGCCTCCAGATACTCGGCAAGCAGGCGCTGGGTGTTGGCTGGACCATTGCGGTACACCTCGCCCAGGTCTTGCGCATCCTGTGGGATCGTTCCCAAGGCCTGGATCAGGCGCTGGTGCCGCTCGCTGGCGATGAAGGCGGACAGCGCCTCGATCAAGCCCGCCAGATCCTTGCACAGCTCCTCGCGATTCGCGGGAGTACGGTCGAGGGTCTGGTTGATGGCGAACGCCTCGCTGCTCACCACCGCCCGCAGCAGGTCGTAGCGATTGGCATAGCGGGCATACAGCGTCGCCTTGGAGACGCCGGCGAGGCTGGCCACCCGGTCCATGGTGAGGGCCTTCGGTCCTCCCTCGAATGCCAGTTCCCGCGCGGCTTCGAGAATGTCGCGATCCTTCTGCTGATCGACGGGACGTCCGGCTTTTGCTGACATGGCTGGGAACGCGCTCCGGCTGTTGGCTGTGTCAAAAACATTACTGTACATTACCGTACAGTAAGTCAGGGAAGCCACCGGTCATGCGTGTTTCGTCGCTGTTGTTCGCTCTATGCCTGCCATTTCTCGCCGCCTGCAAGGAGGTACCGGAGTCGCCAGCGACGACCGCCCCGCCGCCGGTCAGGACCGTAGCGGTAAGCGACGACACCGCGACCACGCTCGGCTTGTCCGGCACGGTGCGTGCGCGAGTCGAGTCGCCGCTGGCGTTCCAGGTCAGCGGGCGCATCACCCGGCGCCTGAGCGACGCCGGCGAGGCGGTACGCGCCGGACAGACGCTTTTCGAGCTGGACGTCCGCGACCTCGAGCAACAGGTCCGCGCGGCGGCGGCCGACCAGGCGGCGGCCAGCGCGGCGCTCGCCACCGCCGAGGCCGACCTCGCCCGCCATCGCCAACTGCAGGCGAGGAGCTTCGTCAGTGCGCAGGCCTTAGAGCGCGCCGAACTCGCCCGCCACGAAGCCAGCACCCGCCGCGATGCGGCCGCGGCGCGGCTGGCCCAGGCCCGCAATGCCCTCGACTACGGCCGCCTGCAGGCGCCGGCGGCTGGGGTGCTGATCGACGTGACCGGCGAAGCCGGCCAGGTGGTCGCCGCCGGGGAGCCGGTCGCCCTGCTCGCCCAGGCCGGCGAACGCGAAATCGAGGTGTTCTTTCCCGAAGGCGTGCCCCCGCGGCCAAATGGCAAACTGGTCGCCGCGGACGGCTCGTTGCTGCCGCTGCACCTGCGCGAAACCGCCGGCGCCGTCGATGCCCAGGGGCGTACCCTGCGCGCCCGCTACACGGTGCTGGAAGGTGCGCAGGGCCTACAGCTCGGCGCGGTGCTGCGTACCCGCTTCGCCGCGGATGCCGCCGGTGGCGCCTTCTCGGTGCCCATCGGTGCCATCGACGAGCGCGGCCAGGGCGCCCAGGTCTGGCGTCTGCTCGACGGCCGCGTGAAGGCGGTCGCGGTCAGCGTGCTGGAGGTCAGTGGCGAAACCGCGCGGATCCGCGGCCCGCTGGCGGTCGGCGAACGTCTGGTCGCCCTCGGTACCCACCTGCTCAGCGAGGACATGGCGGTGCGGGAGCTGGCCCGATGAGCTTCCCCAACCTGTCCGCGCTCGCCGTGCGCGAGCGCGCGCTGACCCTGTTCCTGCTGGTCCTGGCAGCCCTGGCCGGCGTCCAGGCCTTCCTCAGTCTCGGCCGCGCCGAGGATCCTGCCTTTACCGTGCGGGCCATGCTGGTCACCGCCATGTGGCCGGGCGCCACTCCCGAGGACATGCAGACCCAGGTGGTCGACCGCCTGGAGAAGCGCATCCAGGAAGTGGAAAACCTCTATCGGATCGAGACCACCATCCGTCCCGGGCAGGCCACCCTGCAGGTCGAGTTCCAGGATTACATCCCGCAGGACCAGGTCCCCAAGCTGATCTACGAAGTGCGCAAACGCATGCAGGACGAGGCGGCCAGCCTGCCGCGCGGGGTGATCGGCCCCATCGTTCAGGACGATTTCGGCGACGTCTATTTCACCCTGATCGCCCTGACCGCCCCGGGCCTGCCGATGCACGAACTGACCCGCGATGCCGAGGCGATCCGCGACCGCCTGCAACGCGTTCCCGGCGTGCACAAGGCCTTGCTGCTGGGCGAACGCACCGAGCGCCTCTACGTCGAGTTCGACAATGCCCGGCTGAGCAACCTAGGCGTCGATCCGCAGGCGATCTTCGCCGCCATCGACGCCAGCAACCGCCTGCTGCCGGCCGGGCGCATGGAAACCGACGGCCCGCGCCTGCACCTGCGCCTGGATGCCGACCTCTCCGACCCCGAACAGTTGGCCGGCGTGCCGGTACGGGTCGGCGACCGCGTGCTCAGACTCGCCGACATCGCCGACATCCGCCGCGGCTACGAGGACCCGCCCAGCTACCTGGTGCGCTCGCGCGGACAGGATGCGCTGCTGCTCGGAGTGATCATGAACAAGGGCGAAAACGGCCTGGACCTGGGCGAGCGGCTGGCCGCCTTCCTCGAGGCCGAGCGCCAGCGACTGCCGCTGGGCATGTCGCTCGAGGTGCTCACCAACCAGGCGGAGGCCATCGACCAGGCTGTCAGCCTGTTCCAGATCAAGTTCCTGGTGGCGGTTGCCGTGGTGGTCGCGGTCAGCGTGCTGGCCATCGGCCTGCGCGCCGGCCTGATCGTCGGCATCGCCGTTCCACTGACCCTTGGCCTGACCTTCCTGGTGATGATGCTGATGGACATCAACCTCGACCGCGTGACCCTGGGAGCCCTGATCATCGCCCTGGGTCTGCTGGTCGACGACGCGATCATCGCCGTGGAGATGATGCTGGTGAAGATGGAACAGGGCTGGGACCGTGTCCGTGCCGCGGCCCATGCCTGGACGGTCACCGCCGCGCCAATGCTGTATGGCACCCTGGTGACGGTGGCCGGCTTCTTCCCCATCGGCTTCGCCCGCTCCGGCGTCGGCGAGTACGCCGGAAACATCTTCTGGGTGCTGGCCATCGCGCTGCTGGCGTCCTGGCTGGTCGCTGTGGTGTTCGCCCCCTACCTGGGCGTGAAGCTGCTGCCGGCCCGCGCCAGCGGGACCGAGCACGGCCACGCCGGCCTCTACGACACCCCGCTGTACCGGCGCCTGCGCGACCTGATCGGCTGGTGCGTGACCTGGCGCAAGAGCGTGGTTGCCGCGACCGTGGCACTGCTGGTGCTGTCGGTAGCTGGCATGGCCCTGCTGGTGGAGAAGCAGTTCTTCCCCGGCTCGGACCGCCCGGAGGTTCTGGTCGCCGTGTACCTGCCGCAGGGCAGCAGCATCGGCGCCACGGATGCCACGGTGCGAAAGCTCGAGGCGATCCTCTCCCCGCTGCCGGAGGTGCGCAGCCTGTCCGCCTACGTCGGTGCCGGCGCGCCGCGCTTCTTCCTCGGCGCCAACCCGGAGCCGCCCTCGCCTGCCTTCGCCAAGCTCATCGCCGTGGCGCAGGATCCCGCGGCGCGCGACAAGGTCATGGCCACCCTGCAACGGCACATCGCGCAGGGTGAGTTCCCCGAGGCGCGGGTGCGGGTCTACAAGCTGCTCTACGGCCCGCCGGTGATCTGGCCGGTCGCCTTCCGGGTGTTCGGCCCCGATCCGCTGGTCCTGCGCGACATCGCCCACCGGGTACGCACGGTGATGGCGGCCGATCCGCACGTGGTCGAGCCGCACCTGGAATGGGACGAGCGCGCCCCGGTACTGCACCTGGTCATGGACGTGGAGCGCCTGCGCCTGCTCGGCCTGACCCAGCAGGAGGTGGCCCGTCAGCTGCAGTTCCAGCTCGACGGCGTGGCGGTCACCCAGCTGCGCCAGGATGTCCGCAGCGTCGAGGTGATCGCCCGCGGCAGCAGCGACGGCCGGAGGCTCGACGCCGACAGCCTCTCCAGCCTGGAAGTGCTGGGCGGTGACGGCCGCAAGCTGCCGTTCAACCAGCTCGGCCGGGTCGAGGTGCGCTTCGAGGACCCGCTGATCAAGCGCTACAACCGCGAAGCCGTGCTGACCGTGCAGGGCGACGTGCAGGGTGCCCAGCCCAACGACGTCACCGCCACCCTGTGGCGGGCGCTGGCCGAGGTCCGCAGTGAACTGCCGGAGGGCTACCGCATCGGCATCGCCGGCGCGGTGGAGGAATCGGGCAAGGCGGACGCCTCGATCCAGAAGCTGCAGCCGGCGATGGTGGCCTTCATGCTGATCCTGATCATGCTGCAGATGCGTTCCTTCTCCGGCACCTTCATCGTGCTGGCCACCGCCCCGCTGGGGCTGATCGGCGCGGTGCTTGCCCTGCTGCTGTTCGACCAGCCGTTCGGCTTCGTCGCCCTGCTCGGCCTGACCGGCCTGGCCGGCATCCTGATGCGCAACACGCTGATCCTCACCCAGCAGGTGGCCGACAACTTCGCTGCCGGCATGCCGGCGTTCGAGGGCGTGGTGGAAGCGGCGGTGCAGCGCGCCCGACCGGTGCTGCTCACCGCACTGGCCGCCGCCCTGGCCTTCATCCCTCTCACCCAGGACAGCTTCTGGGGACCACTGGCCTACGTGCTGATCGGCGGCGTGGCGGTCGGCACGGCGATCACCTTGCTGTTCGTGCCGGCGCTGTATGCGCTGTGGTTCCGCCTGGAGCCGGCCCGGCACAGCGCCACCAGCGGCCTCAGCCTGTCGACCTAATGACAGGCTGAGGCCCGGCGCTTTCGCCGGTCAAGCCGGCCGGACAGCCCCGCCTGCGGCCACTCGGTCTTCGTAAGCACCCCTGATCAGGCGATGCTCTCGACTATCCCGCCATCGACCCGCAGCGCGGCGCCGGTGGTGGCGCTGGCCTGCGGCGAGGCGGCGTAGACGCACAGGCTGGCCACCTCCTCGGGACTGGCGAAGCGGCGGATCAGCGTCGAGGGACGGTTCTCCTTGAGGAACAGCGCCTCCATCTCCTCCAGGGACACGCCGCGCTCCCTGGCCATCTGCGTGAAGAAGGTGGTCACCCCCTCGGTGCGGGTCGGCCCGGGCAGGATGCTGTTGACGGTCACCCCGCTGCCGGCCAGCACCTTGGCCAGGCCGCGCGACACGCCCTGCAGCGCCGCCTTGCTGACCCCGTAGTGGACCATCTCGGCGGGGATGTTCAGCGCCGACTCGCTGGAGATGAACTGGATGCGCCCCCAGCCGCGCTCCTGCATGCCGCGGGCGTAATGGCGCGACAGACGCACGCCGCTCATCACGTTGATCTGGAAGATCTCCTCCCAGTCGGCATCGCTGATGTCGCTGAACGCCTTGACTCCGTAGACGCCGAGGTTGTTGACCAGGATATCGGCCTGCGGCTCGGCGGCGATCAGCGCCCGGCAGCCTTCGGCTGTGCCGACATCGGCCACCACGCCACGGGCCAGCTTGCCGGCGCGGGTGTCGCGCAGGCGGGCCAGGGCGGCGTCGACCCGGCCCGCCTCGCGGCCACAGACCACCACGCTCGCACCGGCGTCGGCCAGCCCCCTGGCGATGGCCAGACCGATGCCGCCGGTGGAGCCGGTGACGATGGCGGTCTTGCCGGAAAGGTCGATGATCATCAATGAACTCCTGTAATTGTGGGTGAGTGAACGGCTTCAGCGCGCCAGCGGCAGCAGCCGCTCGTCATAGTCGGCGAGGCTGGGGAAGCGCAGCGCTTCGAGGTTGTCGAGTGTAGCGAGGTGCTGCCGGTAGTCGGCGAGGATCTGCCCCCGCGCCTCGGTGCTGACGTAGGGCACGTGGTAGCCGATGAACGGCGGCAGCACCGCGAAGCCGCAGTAGGCCAGGCTGCCCTGCAACAGCGGGCGCAGCAGGGTATGGATCTCGCCGTGGATGGCCCCGGCGCCGAACATGTGTTCGCGCCCGCCGAGGGTCAGCGTCACCAGGGCACGCTTGCCGCACATGCCGCCGCGGTCGTAGATGCGCTTGCCGCCGTAGAACACCCCGGAAATCATCACCCGGTCGATCCAGCCCTTGAGGATCGCCGGCGTGGAGAACCAGTACAGCGGGAAGTTGAGGATCAGCAGGTCGCACCACTGCACCTTGGCGATCTCGGCGGCGATGTCCGGCGCCAGGGTGCCGGCCTCGTAGTTGTGGCGCTGCTCCAGGGCGTAGACCAGGTAGTCCGGGTTGGCCCGCGAGCCGAAGTCAGCGGCGCTGGCCACCGGGTTCCAGTCCATCGCATGGAGGTCGGAGACCTGCACCTCGTGGCCGGCGGCGCTCAACTGCTCGACGGCGCAGTCCTTCAGCGCGCTATTGAACGAGCGCGGCTCGTTGTGGGCGTGGACGATCAGTACCTTCATGCGCGCTTCTCTCCTGTTGGCGAATCGGTCCGAGGGCAATCATGCGGTGGCGAATTCATTCGCCAAAGTACCCCGAAAAGACGAATGAATTCGCCCCTACAGGGTCAGGTGATTTCCCGGCGCTTTGGTCGGCGCCAGCGGCATCGAGCCCTTGCACACCGCCTTGTGCAGCTTGCCCACCACTTTCAGGCTCAGGTCGCTCTGCGCCTGGATGCAGCAGGCCAGCACGGTGCCGTGCTCCTGCTCGTCGAGGCTGACATGCCCGCGGCTCATGGTGCGGGTGGTGCGGTAGTCGCCGCTGGTGACCTGCACCTTGCACACCCCGCAGCCGCCGCCGCGGCAGCCGACCGGAATACCCTTGCGGCCGAGCCTGGCCATACCGTTGAGCACGGTTTCCTGCTCGTCGCAGGCGTAGCGCTCGCCGGTATCCTCGATATGGATCTCGTGTTTCATGCGACGCCCTCCCCGGCTGCGGCGCGTGCCGCCACTTCCTCGGCGCGCAGCACGCTGGCCGGCGCGCCGCCGATGGACCAGTCCTCCGGCGCCACCCGCTGGCAGCGGCCGCGCACCAGCTCGCGGCGCACGCCGAGCACCTCCACCAGCAGCTCGGTGAAACCCCGGTGCAGGCGCTGGCGATCCTCCAGCGCACGGCCGTCGAGGACGATGAATTCGAAGAACGGTGCGTGCAGGCCGTTGCTGCTGCACGGCGCACCGGCGACAGCGAACTGGCTGGCGGGATAGGTGGTGATGAACGCCCGCACCCGCTCCATGGGTGCCTTGAGCACTTCGCTGTAGAGGCGCGAAGCCTCGACCAGCAGGCGTTCGTCCTGCTCCGCGGAGCTATGCCCCGCCAGCAGATGGAAGTTCACGACAGGCATGGCGCATCTCCATTGTTGTTATTGGCGCGGTCAGTCGGGGCTCGCGTAGGGTGCGCCGCGCGCACCGCAAGCCCACGCATACCATCGGTGCGCATGGCGCACCCTACATTGTTGTTATTTGCGCAAGCGGTCCAGCTCCAGCGTAGGGCGCGCCGCACACACCGCAAGCCTCCGCGTACCCTCGGTGCGCATGGCGCACCCTACGGCAGCCCCCGACGCCGCCCGGAATCCAGCATCAGGGTCGAGCCGGTCATCGCATCGGCTTCCGGCGCCAGCAGCAGGGACACCGCCCAGGCGACCTGCTGCGGGGTGGTCAGCGCGCCGAGCGACGACTCGGCGCACATCTCCGCCAGCACCGCCGCCGGATCGATGCCACGCAGCGCGGCGCGGTCGGCGGCGACGCGGTGCAGGCGCTCGGTGTCGGCCGGGCCGGGGGCGATCAGGTGCGCGGTGATGCCGCGCGGGCCATAGGCCAGGCTGAGCTGGCGGCTGGCGTTGGCCAGCGCGGCGTTGGCCACCCCGGCCGCCGCCGCGTAGGCGGTCGGCTCGAAGCCGTAGTGGCCGCCGATGGCGACCAGCCGCGAGCCCTTGACCAGCCGCGCGTCCACCGCGCGCACCAGGCGCAGCAGGCCGCCGACCTTGATGTTCACCGCATCGACCAGTGCGCTGGTTGGCGCATCCAGCACGCCGCCGGCCACCGCCACGCCCGGCCCGTGCACGATCATGCGCACCGGGCGGTCGACCGCGGCGGCGATCTGGGCGATGGACTCGTCGCTGGCAATGTCGGCCACGCAGGCAATCACGCCGGGATGGCGGCTGGCCAGCGCGTCGATGCTCACGGCGCTGCGCGCCACCGCCACCACGTCCAGCCCGCTGGCACACAGCTTGGCGACTATCGCTTGACCGAAGGCGCCGGTGGCGCCGACCACCACGGCCAGTTCGTTGCTCGCACTCATGGTCACCTCCATAAACAGCAACGCCGGACAGGTTGCCCCGTCCGGCGTCGGCATCAGGCGCTCTTCAGCAGCCCGCGCTCCTTGGCCATGGTCATCGCGGTGTCGAGGATCATGTCCTCCTGGCCGCCGATCATCTTCTTGCGGCCCAGCTCGACCAGGATGTCGCGCGCCGGCACGCCGAAGCGCTCGGAGGCGCGCTTGGAGTGCAGCAGGAAGGTCGAGTAGACGCCGGCGTAGCCGAGGGTCAGCGACTCGCGGTCGACGCGCACCACGTGCTCCATCATCGGCACGATGATGTCCTCGGCCACGTCCATCAGCTTGAACAGGTCGACGCCGGTGTCGATGCCCATGCGCTCGCACACCGCGGCGAACACCTCCAGCGGAGTGTTGCCGGCGCCGGCGCCGAGGCCCGCAGCCGAACCGTCGATGCGGCTGGCGCCGGTCTCGATGGCGGCGATGGAGTTGGCGATGCCCATGCCCAGGTTGTGGTGGCCGTGGAAGCCGATCTCGGTTTCCGGGTTGAGCACCTCGCGCAGGGCGCCGATGCGCGCCTTGACGTCCTCGGGCAGCATGTAGCCGGCCGAGTCGGTGACGTACACGGTCTGCGCGCCGTAGGACTCCATCAGCTTGCCCTGCCTGGCGATGCCTTCGGCATCGTTGAGGTGGGCCATCATCAGGAAGCCGCTGGTATCCATGCCCAGCTTGCGGGCGAAGGCGATGTGCTGTGGCGAGGTGTCCGCCTCGGTGCAGTGGGTGGCGACGTGCACGCTGCGCGCGCCGCAGTCGTAGGCCGACTGCAGTTCCTTCATGGTGCCCAGGCCCGGAATCAGCAGCACCGAGACCTTGGCCTGCTTCATCTGCGCGGCGACCGCGCTGATGTACTCCTCGTTGCTGTGCGGGGCGAAGCCGTGCTGCAGCGAGTTGCCGCCCAGGCCCGCGCCGTGGGTGACCTGGATGTAGGGCACGCCGGAGGCGTCCAGGGCGGTGGCGACCTTGACCATCTGCTCGATGCTGATCTGCTCGCGCTTGGCGTGCATGCCGTCGCGCAGGCACATGTCGTGGAGGATGACCTTGCGGCCTTTGAGACTGTTGGACTGGCTCATCACGCAACCTCCGGGGTTGGCAGCTGGATCGTTCCGGCAAGGATCTCCTCGGCGAACATCTCAGCGGTACGGGTGGCCGCCGCGGTCATGATGTCGAGGTTGCCGGCGTAGGTCGGCAGGTAGTCGCCGAGGCCGGCCACTTCCATGAACACCGCCACCTTGTTGCCATCGAACAGCGGGCCGTTGACCAGCCGGTAGCCCGGCACGTACTTCTGTACCTCGCCGATCATTTCGAGGATCGAGGCGGTGATGCGCTCCTGGTCCGGCTCGTCGTCGGTCAGGCAGGAGATGGTGTTGCGCATGATCATCGGCGGCTCGGCCGGGTTGATGATCGCCAGGGCCTTGCCCTTGCGCGCGCCGCCAACCTTCTCGATGGCGTTGGAAGTGGTGTAGGTGAACTCGTCGAGGTTGGCGCGGGTGCCCGGGCCGATCGACTTGGACGCCAGGCTGGCGACGATCTCGGCGTAGCCGACGCTCTGGATGCGCGACACCGCGTGGACCACCGGGATAGTCGCCTGGCCGGCGCAGGAGATCATGTTGACGTTCATCTCCAGCTTCTCGGCGTGCTGACGCAGGTTCACCGGCGGCACGCACAGCGGGCCGATGGCCGCCGGGGTCAGGTCGATCATCAGCACGCCCAGCTCGTTGAGCTTGCGGCTGTTCTCGGCGTGCACGTAGGCGCTGGTGGCGTCGAAGGCGATCTGGATGTTGTCCTCCAGCACGTGGGGCAGCAGGCCGTCGACGCCGTCGCTGGTGGTCTTCAGACCCATGTCGCGGGCGCGCGCCAGGCCTTCGGACTCGGGGTCGATGCCGACCATCCATACCGGCTCCAGCACTTCGCTGCGCTGGATCTTGTAGATCAGGTCGGTGCCGATGTTGCCCGAGCCGATCAGCGCACAGCGGATCTTCTTCATTGTCCCTGCTCCTGCAGCGCGGCGCGCTGCGGCTTGCTCAGGCCGGCGACGTAGAACTCGTACTCGCGGTGTTCGGTGATCAGGATGCGCACGGTTTCCGGGCTGCAATCCAGGCTGTCGGCGACCGCGGCGGTAACGGCAGCGGCGACGCGCTGCTTCTGCTCGACGGTGCGGCCTTCGATCATGTGCATTTCGATGATGGGCATGGCTGTATTCCTATTGTTGTTATTCGATGAAGCGCATCGACACGGAGCCCAGCTCCTGGAAGCGCGCGACCACGCTGTCGCCCGGCTTGACCGGCACGGCCTCGGTGATCCCGCCGCTCATCACGAAGCTGCCGGCCGGCAGGTTCTCGCCCAGCTCGGCGAGGATGTTCACCAGCATCGCCACCGCCTCGGCCGGGTGACCGAGCACCGCAGCGCTGGCGCCCATGCCGACGATCTCGCCGTTCTTCTCCATCACCACGCCGAGGGTGCGCAGGTCGAGGTCCTCGACGTAGCGCGGACGACCGCCGCCGACGAAGCGCGCCGAGGAGCCGTTGTCGGCGATCACGCTGGCCAGGTCGAACTTGAAGCCGGAGAAGCGCGAATCGATGATCTCCACTGCCGGCAGCACGTAGTCGGTGGCGGCCAGCACGTCTTGCGCGGTGCAGCCTGGGCCCTGCAGGGTTTCCTTCATCACGAAGGCCACCTCGCACT
This sequence comes from Pseudomonas sp. AN-1, assembly GCF_034057115.1. Taxonomy (NCBI): domain Bacteria; kingdom Pseudomonadati; phylum Pseudomonadota; class Gammaproteobacteria; order Pseudomonadales; family Pseudomonadaceae; genus Pseudomonas; species Pseudomonas sp. AN-1. The sequence goes on from NZ_CP139195.1 coordinate 627,414, forward strand.
CGACGCGCGGGTGCACCAGGTCGCCGGTGGAGATCGCCGAGTTCTCCGGGCGCGCCATGCGGTCGGTGAGGAAGCCGATGGAGGGCACGCTGACGCCCATCTGCTGCATCTTCGCCTTGGAGGTCAGACCGGCCTTCCAGCCGACCAGCTTGTGGCCCTTGGCGATGAAGCGGCGGCGCAGCTCGCTCTGCACGGCGTAGCCGTCGGCGATGGTCATGTCCGGGTATTCGTCGGTGAGCTTGGGGATCGCGTAGGCGCGGGTCTGCGCGCCTTCGACGCGCTCGCACAGGCGCACGATGTCCTCGCGGGACAGGGTGATGTTGTTGCTCATGCTGCGCTCCTCCCGGAAAACTTCACCCGGCAGCTACCGAGGCCGCCGACCGTGCACACCAGCTCGTCGCCATCGACCACCGGTACCAGCGCCGACTGCGAACCGGAGAGGATCACCTCGCCGGCCTTGAAGGGGATGCCCAGCTCGCCGAGGGTGTTGGCCAGCCAGGCCACCGCGTTGGCCGGCGAGCCCTGCACCGCGGCGCCGACGCCGGTGGAGAAGATCTCGCCGTTCTTTTCCAGCACCATGCCGGCCAGGGTCAGGTCCAGCTTGCGCGGGTCGCCCTTGGTCTTGCCCAGCACGTACACGCCGCAGGAGGCGTTGTCGGCCACGGTGTCCTGGATCTTGATCTGCCAGTTGGTGATGCGCGAATCGACGATCTCGAAGCACGGCAGCACGTAGTCGGTGGCGCGGATCACGTCCATCGCGGTGATGCCCGGCCCCTTGAGGTCGTGCTTGAGCACGAAGGCCAGCTCCGCCTCGGCCTTGGGCTGGATCAGGCCGCCGAGGTCGATGGTGTCGCCCTCCTGGTAGACCATGCCCGAGGTGAGGATGCCGAAGTCCGGCTGGTATACGCCGAGAAAATCCTGCACCGGCTTGCTGGTGGCGCCGATCTTCTTGCCGACCACCGTCTCGCCGGCCTCGAGGCGGCGCGCGACGAAGCGCTGCTGGATGCGGTAGGCGTCCTCGATGGTGATGTCCGGCTCGCGGCTCAGCAGCGGCGGCACCGCACGGCGGGCGACGAAGGCTTCGTACAGCTCGTCGCCGTATTGCTCGATCTTGTTGTTGTCCATGTCTGTGTCCCGTGGGGGCGAAGGCAATCGAATGTCCGGGCCGGCTCTCGTAGGGGCGAATTCATTCGCCTTAACGCGATCTCTTGGCGAATGAATTCGCCCCTACAGGCCCGCAGCGCGACTTACAGCTTCACGCAGACGTTGCGCGTCTCGGTGTAGAACTCCAGCGAGTGCACACCACCCTCGCGGCCGATGCCGGACTGCTTGGAGCCGCCGAACGGGGTGCGCAGGTCGCGCAGGAACCAGCTGTTGATCCAGGTGATGCCCACCTCGACGCGCGCCGCCATGCGGTGGGCGCGGGCCAGGTCGTTGGTCCAGATGGTGGTGGACAGGCCGTAGACGTTGTCGTTGGCCAGCGCCACTACCTCGTTCTCGCTGTCGAACGGACGGATGTGGCAGCACGGGCCGAAGATTTCCTCGCGCACCACCGCCGCGTCGTCGGCGAGGCCGGTCCAGATGGTCGGCTGCACCCAGGAACCCTCGGCCAGCTCGCCCGGCATCTCCGGCACGCCGCCGCCGGTGACCACGGTGGCGCCCTCTTCCACCGCCTTGCGGTAGTAGGACAGCACCTTGTCGCGGTGCTCCTGGCTGATCAGCGGGCCATAGTTGGCGTTGTGATCGTCCGGGCGGCCGAACTTCACCGCCTCGGCCTTGACCTTCAGCGCCTGCACGAAGCGCTCGAAGATCGGCCGCTCGACGTACACGCGCTCGGTGCCCAGGCACACCTGCCCGGAATTGAGGAAGGCGGAGCGGAAGATGCCCTCCACCGCCGCGTCGAAGTCCGCGTCGGCGAACACGATGCCGGCGTTCTTGCCGCCCAGCTCGAAGGACACGTCGCGCATGCCTTCCGAGGCCGCTTTCATTATCGCCGCGCCGGTACGGGTCTCGCCGGTGAAGGTGATGGCGTTGACGCCCGGATGCTGGGTGAGGAACTCGCCGGCCGAATCCGGACCGAAGCCGTGCACCACGTTGTACACGCCCTTGGGGATGCCCACGGCGTTCATCACCTCACCGAGCAGCGCGGCGGTCTGCGGCGACTCCTCGGACGGCTTGACGATCACGGTGTTGCCGCAGGCCAGCGCCGGGCCGACCTTCCAGGTCATCAGCATGAACGGTGCGTTCCACGGGCAGATCACCCCGATCACGCCCTTGGGCACGCGCATCGAATAGTTGAGCGCGCCGCGACCGTCCGGGGTGGCCATCTGGAAGGATTCGCTGGGCACGTTCTTGATCACGTCGGCGAACACCTTGAAGTTGGCCGCGCCGCGCGGAATGAACACATGCTTCATCACGTGCGCGGGCTGGCCGGTGTCGGCCATCTCGGCCTCGACGAAGTCGTCGAAGCGGCGGGTGATCTCGTTGGCCACGCCGTACAGCAGCTCGACGCGCTGGTCGGTGGTCAGCCCGCCCCACTCGCCGTTGAGCGCGCCACGCGCGGCTTTGACCGCCGCATCCACCTCGGGACGGCCGGCTTCGCTGATCGAAGCGATCACGCGGTTATCGAGCGGCGAACGCTTGTCGAAACGCTTGCCGCTGGCAGCGGCGACGTACTCGCCGGCGATGAAGTTCTCAATCTTGCGCATGGTCACTCCGCGTTGTTGTTCTGGGGGTGGCCAGCCTGGGCGACCGGGGTGGTGGTCGGAGGGGGCTCGGCCTTGGGAGTGAGCATAAGGAGGGGTGGCGATACCGGCTAATACTTTGTTTCTTCATAATAGATACCTTCAAGGTATCGATGCGGGTGTATCAACCTCTGGCCAAAACAGCTCTCAACCGCTCAAAATCGGGCTTCTGCAACCGACACCAGATTGGTGCCGACATCGTTGAGACAAGGAGAAGTCCGCCATGCCCCCCTGCAAAACCGTGTCGATCTCTTTGACAAGTTGGATCCTGTGCCTGAAAAAGGCCGCTGGATGCGGCAACCGAGGAGGATGGCATAACGACAACAAAAACATCTTTCGGTAGCACGAGGTCAGATCGGGATCACCCGCGAGCTGCTCTTCAAGGGGCGCCAGCGCCTAATCCCCAACGGGCAGTCGGTACCCTTCGCAGCCAGCTAAAGGGAATGATGATTGGTAGGAGGCTATAGATTTTGGGTATCTAAAGAGCCTCAAGATTAATACTTAAAACGACTACGACAGATGCCCATGCAAGAATCAAAGTTTTTCACAGCAATCGAAACGTCCAACACCATATAAAATCTACCACGAAGAAAAACGTAAATCTTGATGAGCCCGACAAACATGTCAGAATATTCATTAGAAAATATCGCAGAAAACATACACTTTACCAAAACAAAAGAATACTTCGAAGAAGTGTTGTCATCCTATCAAAACAAAAATTATCGCTCCGCCGTGGTTATGCTTTGGTCGGTAGCCATATGCGACATAATATACAAACTTCAGCACCTAATTGACCTATACGATGACGGCCCCGCAAAAGAAATAATTTCCGAAATCACCGCACTCCAGACATCCGACCCAAAATCCCCCGCTTGGGAGGTCAAATTAGTTGATGATGCTTTTAGCAAGACAAACCTACTTGACTCTCCTGAATATGAAAACCTGAGATACCTTCAAAAACAAAGACACCTCTCTGCACACCCCATCTTAAACCAAGAAAGAGAACTACATTCCCCAAACAAAGAAACCACAAGAGCACTAATAAGAAACACTCTTGAAGGGTTGCTAATAAAACCCCCATTCTACACTCAGAAAATACTCAATGAGTTTCTTGGCGATCTATCGGAAAGCAAAGACGCATTAAACACAAGGGAGAAAGTAAAACAGTATATCGAGAGCAGATATCTCAAGCGCCTCAAGCCAGAGATGGAACTATCAATATATCGCTCCCTCTGGAGATTTATCTTTAAGCTAGAAAATGAAGATTGCAATACCAACAGAAAAGTCAACTTTAACGCTCTAGAAGTGATTGGATCGAGGCACGCAGGTCGATTAGAGAACTTGATCAAGCGGGAGCAAGATTACTATAGCAACATCGCAGCAGGCGGCATGGCTTTAGTATATCTAGCCTATTATCTATCAAGAAATCCGTCTCTTTACAACCATTTATCCGATGACGCAAAGCTTAAGATTCAACACTGCATCGACACCAACGAAGTTGGTAAAACTGTCGGCTGGTTCGTAAAAGACAGCCTAAACAAACATTTCGAAGACATCCTTGAGTGGGTTGAAGGAAAAGACCATCCGACCCTCAATGAAGAGCAGTGGGATATCCTATTTTCCATTGAGGACTCAGAGGAGTGGCAGCAGAGTTGCTGCAGACTAGCAAGTGCCTATTATTGCTGCGCCCGTAGCTTCGATGGCGCAGACACTAGATTCCTTGCCGCCCTGGAACCAAGACTCCAATTATTCAACATTGAATCTTTCATATTTCTACTTGAGAAGATTGAACGAAATGATCAAAACTATGGCCGAGGCCGAGCCAGCATAGACCACCCAAAAATCAAAAACAGAATCATAGAGCTGGATAAAGATTTTGATCTTAGTCGTTTCCCTAACTTCTCCAGAAGACTAATTGACAATGAATGAGCTTGAAATAAAAAAATCAAACTTCAATGACTGAGCGCGCCGCGCTGCCGCCTTCTGCTTCTCCTATGAAGGCGTCTAAGGCTTCAGCGTCCAGGAGCCGCCAAACCCTCGCCCTCTTTATCGGCGGCGCCGGCGACAAGAAGCCCTATTACCTCGCCGGCCCCTACCGCAACATCTGCTGCGCCCAGGAACCGTTCGACCGGCGCATCGAGGAGGCCGGGCACGCGGACGGCTACCAGTCGCTCTACCTGGGTTATCACGAGGTATGGAGCGCGTCGGCCATCGGCCGGCTGCTGGCGGCCGAGGTGCATGACAAGAGCACGCCCATCTATATCGTCGGCCACAGCCTCGGCGCCTGGAGCGGTGCGCATCTGTCGCAGCGGCTCAGCGAATGGGGCTATCGGGTGGAGATGCTGGTGACCCTGGACCCGGTGGGTTCGGGACTGCTGGTGCGGCTGAGCTCGCGGATTCCCTACCACCGGCCGGCGCCGCGCAGCCACTGCTGGATCAACGTGCGCGCCGAGCCGGGGCGGTCGAACGCTTCGGATCTGGTGGCGCAACTGGGGCGCAAGTGGCATGTCGCCGGCGAGCCGGATATCGACGAGGCGGTGGACACCAACCACGCCAATGCCTGGGCGCTGTTCTGCAATCCGCTGCACGATGGCCGCTCGGCGGCCGACTGCATGTTCGAGTCGATTGTCGGCCAGTTGCGTGGCTGATACGGCAGGCAAGGCGGAATCCGTGCGCTCGCAAGGTTTTTATCCTGCGCCCGACTATCGGTGGCCCACTTTAAGCCAGCCGCAGGGCGGCACCTGAGCAACTACCGTCCCCTCGCCTTCTCGTAGGCCGCGCCGCGCTCGCACTTGCCCACGGCGACCACGACCACGCGCTCGTCCTCCACCCGGTACACCAGCCGGTAGCCCGAGGCGCGCAGTTTGATCTTGTAGTGGTTTGGCATCTCGCGCAGGGCGTCGGTCTGCACCCTGGGCAGTTCCAGGCGCTCGCGCAGTTTCTTCTTCAACTGCTCGCGCCCGGTGTGGCCCAGCTTCTCCCACTCCTTCAGCTCGGACGGCAGGAACTCCAGGCTATAGGTCATCCAGACTCACCGGCACGGGCGTCTCGCCGGCACGGGCGCGGGCGATTTCGGCCAGTTCAAGGTCTTCCAGGCGCTCGATCATCGCCTCGTAGAGCTCGGCCGGCACCAGGTAGCCCATCACCCGGTTGTGGTTGAGCACCGCCACCGGCCCACCATCGGCGCCGCCGATCACCGCGGAGGGGTTCTTCTTCAGCTCGGATACGCTGACGGCCTTGTCGGCCAGTACGCTTTGCATGGGCAGGACTCCTTTTCAGGTCTTTATATTGGTCTTTTTGACTGAAAGGAGGCAAGGCGGCAGGCTGCCGCTGGTCTGCGGATCTGTTCATCGATGGCGCCGGTTCGGCGTCACTTCAGACGCGCCACCTGCTCGACGATCACCACATGGAGGATGGTCCGCAGGCAGCGCAGCTCGCCGGCAAAGGTGGCCGCCAGCTCCGGGCGCTGGGCGATCAGCTCGGCATTCTCCCGCTCGACCTGCGCATAGAGCGCCTGCGCCTCGCCGGCGATCTTGTCCTTCAGGCTGTCCAGCAGGCGCGCGACCGTGGCCGGCTTGATGCGCATGGCCTCCCCCGCCTCCATCAGGCAGCAGCGGTCGATCTCGGCGATCCGTGCACGCCCCTCCAGTGGCCAGGCCAGCGTCGTCGCTGCGGGCCAACGGGTTTGGCCGAACGCCGGCGTGTCGTACACGGCGGTGCAGATCAGGTCGTAGAACGGCGCCAGCTGGATGCCGGTCGAGGACACCAGGAAGCTGAGGTTCTTCAGGTGCGCGTCGGTGTTGCCCACCAGCACGTTGAATACCAGCCACTGGAACAGCGCCGTGCGCGCCACCGCCGCGCTGCGGCATGCGCCCGCCAGCTCCACCAGCCGGCCCACGCTGCCTTCGAGGTACTTGTAGGCCGCGCTCAGCCCCAGCACCTGGCAGGCGTCGATGCTGTGCAGGCGGCGCCAGCCGTCGGTGCCCTGCTGCCGGTCGAAGCGCTCGATCAGGTACACCGGCTGGGGCACGTAGCGGCGCTCCACTCTTGGCACCGTAAGGCCGAGGCGTCTGGCCAGCTTCATGACGAACCACTCGTTGATCACCGAGTGCGCATAGGACAGATGCGGATGGTCGGGTTTGAGGATATGCGTCGAAGGCGTCCGCCCGGACGGCTCGTACAGCTGACCGTCCTGCAGCACCACCGCCAGCTTGTGCTGGGCGCCGGCCAGCGACATGCGCTTAAGCGCGCCTTCGACCAGCGGCACGCTGGGCATGGCGGCGATGCGCGCGCTCAGGTCGGCATCGCCCAGCGGCCGCAGGCCGCCCTCGCCCTGCTCGCTCCCCGGAGGGAGCAGGGTCAGCGAGCCGGCGGATTCCGCCCCATAGTGGCCGAGCAGACCGAACGCATCGGCGCCATCCACCTTGGCGGCGTTGGCCAGCAGCACCCGCTGGCCTTCCTCGGGCAACAGGTTGTCGAAGTACCACTGCACCAGCCGTCGAGTGCTGCCGTCCTGCTGCTCTTCAGGTTGCAGGGGCAGGCCGGGGCACAGAGCGAAGTTGCGCGATGCCTCCAGCCAGGCCGGCGCATAGCGGAACGACCAGATGCCGTCGCGGTCGCTCAGGGTGCCGATCTGCTGGCGGTCGATCCAGGCCAGTAGCGTGCGCTCCATCAGCGATCCCCCTCAGGCCCGGCCTGCCCGGCCGTCTTCGCCTTGAGGGCGCCCCTGGCACGCTGCTTGCGGGCGTGCAGTTGCTGCGCCGCCGCGAGCTGACTTGCCACTTCGTCGGGGACATCCAGGATCACTCGGACGCCCAGCCCCTCCAGCACCTGGAACAGCTTCCCCCATTGCACGCTTTCGCCGCCGCTCTCGACCTTGCCCATGAAGGACTCGCTGACACCGATGCTGCCGGCGGCGTCGTCCTGGCGAATAGCGTGGGCTTTGCGGCTGGCTCGCACCACGGGGCCGATGTCTTCGGCGGAATCGATTTCGATGCGCATGATGGAATCCCTGTGTTCGCAAGGATTTCGGGCAAACGCAGGGGTGGTCTGCGGCCAATCCTTGTGATCGCAAGGATTTCACGTGGAATGCAGCAAGGCAATGCCTAATCCGTGCGAGCGCACGGATTTTTACCATTAAAGCGCTGAAATCCCAGAACCCCTGCGCTCGCAAGGATTAAGGGGCCAGCGAGCTGTCGATGGCCCAAGGCGCGCTCACGCGCACCTCGGCCGGGACTGCTTAGCCAGGCATCCTGGCAAAGTGCGGCAGATCGTCCAGCGGCCTGCCCCACGGCTGGGCGCTGTCGCAGTAGATGTGCATGGTGGGGCTGACGGCGGCCGGGTCGTCGAGGCTGGCGGCGCGGACGAATTGCAGGTCGGGCAGCACGCTCACGTCCGAGAACAGCGGCGAGCCGCAGTCGGGGCAGAAGTGGCGGACCACAGGATTGCCACTGTCGCCGGCAGTGGCGTAGGTGTTGGTCAGTCCCACGTGGCGAAAGGTCGCGCGAGGCACGGCGAACACCGTGGACATGGCGGCGCCGCTGGCGCGCTGGCAGTCGCGGCAATGGCAGTGGGCGACTATGACCGGCTCGGCCGCAGTTTCGTAGCGCACTGCGCCGCAGGCGCAGCCGCCGACCAGTTTGTTTTCACTCATTCTGTCTCTCCTTGCTCTGTAGCCCCAGAAACCGACCGCCCGGGAACGGCGCAATACCACATGAGCGCCTGAGCGGTGGGTCCGCTGTAGGGGCGAATTCATTCGCCAGCGTGGTCCCGGTCAGGCGAATGAATTCGCCCCTACAGGGGGATGTAATCACGCACCAGCGTTCCCGCGTGGGCAGTGCAGTTCCGCGTGTACCCCAAAAAACCGGCCGCCCGTGGGCGGCCGCAAAGGGGTGGCTCAGATCGCCTTGAACAACGGGCTGCGCACCTGCTGGGCATCGGCCGCCGAGATGAACTTCTCGGTGTAGATGTCGCGCTCGAACAGGCGGCCCTGCATCAGGGTGGTGATGCAGGAGTCGATCATCAGCGGCGGGCCGCACAGGTAGGCCTTGTGGCCGCGGAAGTCGTTGGCGAAGTATTCCTTTGCCGCCTCGTGGACGAAGCCGCGGAAACCCTGCCAGTCGGTGCCTTCCGCCTCGTGGGAGAGCGCCGGCACGTACTTGAAGTTGGGGTACCGTTCGGCTAGGGCGAGGAACTCGTCGTGGTAGTACAGCTCGCTGAGGTTGCGCTGGCCGTAGATCAGGGTGATCGGCTTGGCGAAGCCCTCGGCCAGCAGGTCGAGGATCATCGAACGCGGGCTGGACAGGCCAGAACCGCCGGCCATGAAGATCACCGGCAGGTCGGCGGACTTCTTCACGAAGAAGCGTCCGTAGGGACCGGTCAGGTGTACCCGCTCACCCACCTTCATCTGCTCGTGCACGTAGAGGGTACCGCGCCCGCCAGGCACGACGCGGATGTTCAGCTCCAGCTCATCGGCACCCGGCACGCTGGCGATGGAAAACGCCCGGCTGCCGATGCCGTCTGGCAGCATCAGGTTGATGTACTGGCCGGCCTGGAACTGCACGCCTCCGGCGTCTTCGAGCTTGATCCAGACACCCTTGATGGTCGGCGTCAGCGATTCGATACGGCTGACGGTGCCGTAATAGTCACGTACCGGCAGGTTCAGCGAATCCGGATCTTCCTCGATCTCGGCTTCGATGGTGATGTCGCCCTGCGCGGTGGCGCAGCACGCGAGGCACTTCTGCTCCTCGCGCTCGAAGTCCATCAGGGCGAAGGTGGAGGCTTCGCCCTGCTCGATCTCGCCGTCGGTGACCTGCACCTTGCAGGTGGCGCATAGGCCATGGCCGCAGGCGTGTGGCAGGTAGATGCCGGCGCGCAGCGCGGCGTCGAGGATGGTCTGACCTTCCTCGATCTCGATGGTCTGGCCAAGCGGCTCAATGGTCAGTTCGTAGCTCATGGCGCGCCCTCCTCTCAGTTCACCGGAACCAGGCTGTTCAGGCCCGGGGTGCGCATGCGCAGCTGTTCCTTGTGGCCGATGCCGTTGGCCTCCAGGCTGGCGGCATAGTCCGGCACCCACGGCTGGTTGCCCTTGAGCCACTGGACCGTGTTCCAGTCAATGGCGGCGGCGTCCGGGTCAGCCTGCAGCAGCGGTTGCAGCTGCTGGTCGATCAGTTCGCCGAGGGTGGTTTGCGGGTCGGCGCGAAGCATGATGGGCGCGCAGATCAGCAGGTGGTGGTCCCAGCTGATGAACAGCAGCTGCTTGCCCTTGTAGTTCTCCAGCGCGTCACGGGAAACGCCTATGTATTCTTTGCGGGAAACGACGGCCATTTTGATCTTCCTTCTTATTTTGTTCGCGGGCAGTGGCCGGAGCGAACCCCGGCCACGCCGTCGGGCGTTACTGGTTGGAGGTGGCCTGGGCGCGCCACTGCTCGAAGTTCTGGCGGTCCTGGGAAGTGACGTAGTCGCCGTTGTCCTGGCCATTTTTGAGGAAGGCCCAGTCCATCCAGGCACCCAGGTCGCCATCGACCGGATCGCGCATCAGCGCCGGCATCGGCAGCCAGGCCTGGATGTACTTCTCCGGCTCGTTGTCGAAGATGTCCTTACAGCCGTCGGAGCAGAAGTGGTACTTCTCGCCCTTGTAGACCGACTCGCGATGGCAGGTCATGGTCGGGTCGCCGGGCTCGGTGAACACGGTGGGCAGCTGGCAGCACTGGCACAGCTTGGACAGGCCGAAGTTGTTGAACGGCGCGCCGGTGGCGGCTTCGTGCTTCTTGATGTGCTCCCAACGCGGACGGTAGTACTTGTCGAAGGTGGTCGGATACTTCTTCGACAGCCAGTCCATGTCCTCGTCGGACGGGATCCACACGTGGAAGGCGGTGCCGAACTTCCACTGGTACAGCGCCAGCATGAACTGGTGGGAAATGTGGTCCACCGCTTCCTCGGCCTGATCCCAGCCCTTCGGCGGACGGATGCCGTAGCGGGCCAGGTCCTTGAACAACGCGCCGCCGTTCTCCACGCCGTAGATGTTCCAAGCCTCGCGCCAGCTCATCACGCGCTTGGGCAGCATGTAGTCCATCATGGTGCTGACCAGGCCCAGCACGCGGAAACCGCGCCAGAACCACTTGTCGATCCAGCCCTGGACGATCGGCAGGTTGTCCGGATCCTGCTCGAGCATGAACTTGATGCACTCGAGGCCCAGGGTCATGTGCCGCGCCTCGTCGGACTGCGACGAGAAGCCGAAGGTGACGGTGGCCATGTCGCCGTTGTAGGCGGCGCCGGACATGAACGGCACGAACAGCAGGTTGGTCAGCACGTATTCGAAGCTGAAACCGATGGCAATCATGAACTCGAACGGGCCGGCGGCCATGGCGTCGTCGAAGAACGAGCGGGCCACCGAGGTGTACCAGATACGGTCACGATGCTCGGCGAAGGCGTGGAAGCCGTTGTAGAACTTGTTGTAGTTGGACAGCGCGTGGATCTGCGTCTGCGCGTGGCGGATCTCGTCGATGGCCTGCATCTGGCAGGCGACCTGGGTGCCGACACCAGGGAACTCGCGACCGACGCGGGCGAAGCCTTTGTGGGCGCTGTACTCGCCGGGGCTGATGGCCTGCAGGAATATCCTCAGCGCCGACAGGTAGCGGGCGTCGGTGATCTGCAGGTGGCCGTTGTTCTGCGCATGGGCATCTATGATGGCGTAGAACTTGCGCTCCTTCTCGGCCTGGTACTTCCAGTAGGAGTCCATGGTCAGGCGGAAGGGGTCTTCCCACTTGTCCCAGTCGTGGATCTTGATGCCTTCATACTGCACGTAGGGGAACACTTCCTCTTTGGTGCGATAAGTTGGCTCCCAGCCCAGATCGCGGGTGAACAGCTTGTACTTGTCTTTCAGGCTCAGCTTCTTGTTGGCAGCTTTCATGTCCATGGCGGAGTCCTCGCTCACTCGTTCCAGGTCAGGGTCAGGGTGTCTTCGTCTTCGTCGACGTTACCGGACAGCGTGATCAGATTGATCTGCAGTTCCTGCAGGTCGTAGCTGCGGCCGAGCTGCTCCTCGATGGTGTCCTTGCGGATCACCAGTCGGCCGGGCGCGTTGATCTTGACCATCGCCGGTTCGCGGTTGACCACCGCCTGGGGGTTGTCGAGCTCGATCGCTTCGATGATCGGGCGGGTTTCTTCGTTGGCTTGCAGGGCAATGAATACGGTGGACATGGGTGAGCCTCTCAGAGCGCGATGCCGGTTTTTTCGATGCGCGCCTTGAAGGCGGCTACTTGTTCGCTGACCAGGTCGTCGGCGTCGGCGTCGGCGCCGAACACCTGCTCGACCACCGGCAGCACGGCGGATGCCGCGCGGCACTTCCAAGCGTTGATCCACTCCTGCAGCTGGGCACGGTTGTGCTCAGACTCGCCGGCGGCGACCTTGAGCACGGCATCGACCCACTTCTTGGTTTCGTCGAACCAGTCGCTCATGAACTGGGTGAGCATGGCCACGGTGGAACCGCCCTTGCTCGACAGGTGGTCGTCGACGATGCGCTCGTAGACCAGCGGATAGAGCAGGCCGTCGAGGGCGACGTTCTGCGCCACGAACAGCTCGAACGGATCGCGCAGCGCCAGGCAGTCTTCGACGTAGCGGCGCAGCGGCTGCCAGGCCTCGCCGTCGAGCCAGGCGGACTTGCCAGCCTCCAGCGCCTCGGTGCCACCGAGCAGCAGGCCCAGGCGCGACAGGTACTGGGCGATGCCCAGGTTGTCCATGGCTTGGTAGATGCACGGCTGGGTGAAGGTGGTGGCGTAGCCGTAGCCGCAGATGAAGGTGTTGTTCTGGTTGGCGCCCCAGGCGGCGTGGCGCAGCGGCACCAACAGGTCGAGGGCCAGCTGGCGCAGCTCGGCCGGCAGTAGGTCGGCCAAGCCACGGCTTTCGACGAAGGCAAAGTTGGCCTCCATGCTGTCCTGCTGGCGGGCACGGGTCAGGGTGTAGGTGCTGTAGTAGAACTGGCGCGGATCCTTGAGGGCGTACCAGTCCTGCATGACGATCTTGGTGATGCTGGTGTCGTACAGCTCCTGATCCGGATCCCAGGTCGGACGGTAATGCAGGTTCTCGGCTGCCTGGATGTCGTAGCTGCCTTCCTGGTAGCGCGAGGCCGGCTTGTCACCAAAGCGGCGGACCAGGTGGTCGAAGGTGTTGCGCAGCGGCTGGATGCTCACCGTGCGAAGGTCGATTTGCATGCTCGTTCTCCTGCTGGCACTGCGCGTTACGCAGCGCCGTTTTGTTGTTCTTGTTGCTGTTCAGGCTTTGAAGCGGGTCTGGGTAGCGTCGGCGAGGCTCCAGTCCCAGTCACTCGGCTCTTCCGTCCCAGTGCCCTCCTCCCGCGGTGGCAGCATTTCCACCTGGTTGGCCGCGCAGAACTCGGCGAAGGCCTCGGGACTGAGGATCATTTCGACGATCAGGTCGGGCTCGCCGATGGCGAAGTCGAACTCGATGAAGCCGCCGGCTCGCTCGCCGGTGACCCGTACCCAGCGTTTGCGGGTATCGAGGTTGGCCGGCACCATTTCCACCAGTTGCTCGGGACGGGTCATGGCCGCTCTCCTCAGGTCACTACGGTGAGGAAGGTTTCGTGCAGCTTGCGCTGCGGGTAGTCGAGTCCCTGGCCGAAGTTGTCGAAGGTCCAGGTGATCGGCTCGTAGTCCGGGTACGGCTGGTAGCCGCCCATGAAGGTCTCGAAGCGGTTGCCCGAGGGGTCCCAGGCGTAGATGGTGCAGCCACGGGTGACGCCGTGGCGGGTCGGGCCGATGTCGACGTTGACCAGATTCATCGACATGATGTCGCCGGCGCGCAGCACCTGCTCCCAGCTCTCCATCAGGAACGAGCAGTGGTGCAGCTTGCCCGGCTCCGGGTATTCGGCGAAGGCGATGTCGTGGACCTTGTGCGAGCAGGACAGCCAGATCGCCGCGTTGCCCTGACCGTCGGGGGTGAGCACGCGCTCGACCAGGTAGAAGCCCAGCACCTCAGTGAAGATCTTCTGCACCTCGGCGATGTTCGGCCCGTACATCAGGGCGTGATCGAGGCGTACCGGGCCGATGCCATGCTCGCGCGCCTGGGTCCAGGGCGCCGGGTTGACCAGACCGGCGCCGTTGCCGACTGAGGTCATCTCGGCGTACAGCTCGATCAGGTGGCCGGAGGGCAGTTCAAAGCGCACGCGCTCGCCGGTTTCCAGCATCTCGCCGGCCGGGATGCGGGTGGTGGTCAGGCCGTAGGCCTTGAGGTCGGCGTCGAGTTGCTCGAGGGTGGCCTTGTCCAACACCTTGAAGCCGAAGAAGTCGATGCCGGCGCTGTCCGCCTCGCGGATCACATAGCTGTGGTGATCGCGCTCGTCCCAGCACTTGAAGTAGACGCGGCCCTGCGCATCGCGCCCGGTTTCCACCAGGCCCAGCACGTCGCGGTAGAAGAGGACGCTTTCTTCGAGGTTCAGTACACGGACCTGGGCATGGCCCGGCCGCAGCACACCTGTCATCGCCATTTGTTGTCTCCATTATTTAGCTTGATGCGGTTTGGTTGCCTGTCCGGTTGGTGATGCTGTCCGGGCAGACGGTCTTGCTATCGACGCCAGATACATTGCAGGGGCGATGCCAACTTTCCCAACTCATTGATTTACAAGGGTTTAACTGCAAATCCGGGTGACCGGAGCGAACGGCTGGCATGACGCTTTTGTCCTGCGGCCTGTTTCGCCTTACAAAAGCGTAAAGGTGCAGCGCAAAAAAATGCGGGTATCTGCAGGCAGTTGACGGGACGTGGAGCGCGCAAGGGAGCGGAGTGTGCGGAGAAGATGCGCTCCGGACGCTGGCAGGCCGGCAGTCGAGTCCGGAAAAGGCCGTCTACCGCGGGTTCCGGACGCCAGCGCCGAGCAGCGGCGGCATGTGCTGTACGTTTTGGTCACGCCAAACGGGGGTAAGCGCCTGATGTTTGTGTCCGGCGTGGCGGTAGGATTTGCGTAGGGTGCGCCGTGCGCACCGGGAAACCGGCGAGTTCCATGGTGCGCATGGCGCACCCTACACAGCGCCCGGTACGCTGGCCGCGCCTGCCGCCCTGTAGTAGCTTCGGTTGCCAACCATTTCCCAGGGAGGACAGTCATGGCCAGCAAAGAAGAAATCGCCGCGTTCATCGCCACCGAGTTCCCGCAGACCAAGTGCATGGTGGAGAAGGTCGGCGACGGCGGCGCCACGGTCTGGCACCCGGTCGGTCACGACGAGCTGCGCCCCGGCGGCACGGTTTCCGGGCCGGTGCTGATGAGCATCGCCGACGTCGCCCTGTACGTGGCGATCCTCGGCGAGATCGGCATGGTGCCGATGGCGGTGACCACCAACCTGACCGCCAACTTCCTGCGCAAGCCGTCGGGAGAGAAGAACATCGTCGGCGTCTGCAAGTTGATCAAGGTCGGCAAGACGCTGGTGGTCGGCGAGGTCTCGCTGTACTCGGAAGGCTCGGAGGATGCGGTGGCGCACGTGGTCGGCACCTACTCGATCCCGCCGCGCCGGGAGTGATGGACTGGCGCCTTTCCGAGGCCGGAAAGGCGCGCCGAATCCCTGTCAGCTGCTGGCTTCCTGCGCGCACGCCCCCGCCTCGCCGCCCGCCTGCTTCAGTCGATAGGCCAGCTGCCGGCGGGTGATGCCGAGCAGGCGCGCGGCGTGGGTGAGGTTGCCGCTGGCGCGGCGCACGGCCAGCTCCAGCAGGCGGTTCTCGTGGGCCTGCAGGTCGAAGTCGTCGTCGAGCAGGGTCTCGTAGAGCTGCTCGCGCCTCGCCTCCCTGACGTTGCCCACCTGACCCTGGCGATCGACGGGGGCGCCGGGCGGTGTCGCCGGCGTGCTGCCGGCGAACAGGTGCTCCAGCTCGATCTGCCCGCCCGAGGGCGCCAGCAGCACGGCGCGTTCGATGAGGTTCTCCAGCTCGCGCACGTTGCCCGGCCAGTCGTAGGCCATCAGCGCCTGCAGGGCGCGGTCGGTGGGGCCCTTGAGGTGCTTGTGGTAGACCGGGGCGTACTTCTCCAGCAGCGCGGTGACCAGGATCGGGATGTCCGCCTTGCGCTCGCGCAGCGGCGGGATCGCCACCGGGTAGGTGGCCAGCCGGTAGTAGAGGTCGGCGCGGAAGCGCCCCTCGGCGATGGCCCGCTGCAGGTTGACGTTGGTGGCTGCCACCAGGCGCACGTTGACCTTGCGGCTCTTGTCGTCGCCCAGGCGCTCCACCTCGCCGGTCTGCAGCACGCGCAGCAGCTTGACCTGCGCCGAGGGCGACAGGTCGCCCAGCTCGTCGAGGAACAGGGTGCCGCCGTCGGCGCGCTCGAAGCGGCCGGGGCGCGACTGCTGGGCGCCGGTGAAGGCGCCCTTCTGCACGCCGAACAGCTCGGACTCGATCAGGTCGTTGGGGATCGCCGCGCAGTTGACCGCCACGAACGGCTGGGCGGCGCGGTCGCTGTTCTCGTGCAGCCACTGGGCGAAGACTTCCTTGCCGACGCCGGTCTCGCCGAGCAGCAGCACGGTGATCGGGCTGCGCGCCGCCTTGCTGAGCAGGTCGAAGGCGGTGCGGAAGGCCGGCGAGCTGCCGACCAGGCGCCCGGGCGGCAGCTGCTCGCGCTGGCGGCCGCGCAACTGCCAGAGTTCCTGCTGCAGGTCCTGGAACGAGGTGTCGGCCTCGGTCGGCCGGCAGTATTCGAGGTAGGGATCGTCGCCCCAGGCTTCCGCCGGCTTGCCGACCATCACGCAGTGGTGGTCGCCGCGGCAGGTGCACTGGGTTTCCTTGAACACGATGAAGCGTTTGAAGAAGCGGCTGGTGTAGCCGGAGGCATAGCCGGACATGCTCCAGCAGGCGACCTCGTCGCCGGTGCCGAACTGCTGCAGGTGGGACTCGGCTTCCCAGGAGTTGGTGCACTCCACCTCGCCGAAGAAGCTGCCCTGCTCCCAGTCGATCTGCGCCTCGGTGACGGTGGACTTGACCAGGCCCTCGAAGGCGTGCAGCACCGGGCCGATCTGGAACACGTCGAAGTTGTCGCCCGCGCCGAGCAGCTTGGAGGCCAGGTCGGCATCCTGCTGGCCGGCCGCGAAGCCGATGCGGAACAGCAGGCCGCGGGCCCGCTTGGCGCCGAGCGAGTCGAACAGCTCGCGGCGCAGCGCGCCGAGGGCCTTGGCGTGGAGCAGGAGCATGCGGCTCTCGTCCAGCCAGATCTGGCCGTTGTGGATGTCGAAGCGCAGTCTCGAACGCAGATTGAAGCGCTCGATCAGGCGTTGTCCTCCCATGAATCCTCTCCCCCTGGCCGGCTCGCGGGCGGGCAGGTACTGCGGGGTGGCAACCCCTCCTGCCCGGCTCTTGGCCGGCTTTGTCGTGATGGTCCCGTGTGGAAGCGGGACAGGCGGCCGACAACTTAAGTCATCGGCCGCCCGGATGCCACTAGCGCTTGGTCAGACCAGGGCCGCCCCTACAACGGGATCAGGCTGCAGCAGCCTGCTTTGGACGCAGCAGGAAGTGCGCCAGCGCCGGCAGCAGGATCAGCGCACCGAGCATGTTCCACACGAACATGAAGGCCAGCAGGATGCCCATGTCGGCCTGGAACTTGATCGGCGACCAGGCCCAGGTGGCCACCGCGATGCCCAGGGTGATGCCGGTCAGCACCACCACCTTGCCGGTGAAGATCAGCGCCTTGTAGTAGGCCTCGGACAGGCTCATGCCCTCCTTCAGCCGCGCCAGGGTCACGGTCATCACGTACAGCGCGTAGTCGACGCCGATGCCGACGCCGAGGGCGATCACCGGCAGGGTGGCCACCTTGACGCCGATGTTCAGCCAGACCATCAGCGCCTCGCAGAGCACCGAGGTGATCATCAGCGGCACCACCGCGCAGACCACCGCGCGCCAGGAGCGGAAGGTGACGAAGGCCAGCACGATCACCGCGGCGTAGACGAGGAACAGCATCTGCACGTTGGCCTTCTTCACCACAATGTTGGTGGCGGCCTCGATGCCGGCGTTGCCGGCGGCGTTGAGGATGCGGATCTCCTCGCTGCCGTACTGCGCGGCGAAGGCTTCCACGGTGCTGACCACGCTGGTCAGGGTGTCGGCCTTGTGGTCCTTGAGGTAGGCGTAGACGGTCAGCAGGTCGCAGTTCTGGTTGAACATCTCGCGCGGGGCGCGGGTGATGATGGCGTTGAGCATGTCCTGCGAGCGCGGCATCTCGAACCACTTGAGGCTGCCCTCGTTCATCCCGGCATTGGCCACCTTGGCCAGGCCGGCCAGCGAGCTGGTCGCCTCGACGCCCGGCAGCTGCTGCAGCTCGCGCTCCAGGGCGTCCACCGTGCGCAGGGTGCTGTAGTGGGCGCAGGCGTACTGCGGCGTCTTCACCATGACGATGAACACGTCGCTGCTCGCCGCGTAGTTGGCGACCATGAAGGCGTTGTCCTGGTTGTAGCGCGAGTCGGCGCGCAGCTCCGGGGCGCCCGGGTCGGTGTCGCCGATCTTCAGCTGGAAGCTGACCATCAGGCCGAACACGCCCATCGCCAGGCCCAGCGCCACCGCCAGCCCCGCCCACGGGGTGCGGGTGAACAGGTCGAGGAAGGCCCAGAACGGGTGCTTCCTGTGCTCGGTGTCGTTGGCTTCCTGAAGCTCGGCCCGCAGGCTGCGCTGGGCGGCGACCGGGCTGACGCCGGTGTACGACAGCAGGATCGGCAGCAGCACCAGGTTGGTGAAGATCAGCACGGCCACGCCGATGCTGGCGGTGACGGCCAGGTCCTGGATCACCTGGATGTCGATCACCATCAGCACGGCGAAGCCCACGGCGTCGGCCAGCAGTGCGGTCATGCCGGCGAGGAACAGGCGGCGGAAGGTGTAGCGCGCCGCCACCAGCTTGTGGGTGCCGCGGCCGACGTCCTGCATGATGCCGTTCATCTTCTGCGCGCCGTGGCTCATGCCGATGGCGAACACCAGGAAGGGCACCAGCACCGAGTACGGGTCCAGCTCGTAGCCGAGGGTCGGCAGCAGGCCGAGCAGCCAGACCACCGCGATCATCGAGCAGGCCACCACCAGCAGGGTGCTGCGCAGGCAGCGGGTGTACCAGTAGAGCACCGCGGTGCAGATGACGATGGCGGCGGCGAAGAACAGCATCACCTGGCGCAGGCCGTCGATCAGGTCGCCCACCACCTTGGCGAAGCCGGTGACGTGGATGGCGATCTTGTCCGACTGGTACTTGCCGCGGATCTCTTCGATGCGCTGCGACAGCGCGTGGTAGTCGATGCGCTCGCCGGTCTCGGCGATGCGCTCCTGCAACGGCACCAGCACGATGCTCGACCGGTAGTTGCCCGCCACCAGCTGGCCGATCTCGCCGGAGCGTTCGACGTTGATGCGCACCTGCTCGAGGCTTTCCGGCGAGCCGTCGTAGTCGTCGGGGATCACCGGGCCGCCGTCGAGGCCGTCCTCGGTCACCCCGGTCCAGCGTACCGCTGGCGCCCACAGCGACTTCATGTACGGGCGGTCGACGCCGGGCAGCAGGAACACCTCGTCGTTGATCTTGCGCACGGTGTCGAGGTACTCGGCATCGAAGATGCTGCCCTCCTTGGCTTCCACCGCGATGCGCAGGGTGTTGCCCATACCGGCCAGCTGCTTGCGGTTCTCCAGGAAGTTGGCGATGTACGGATGGCCGGTGGGGATCATCTTCTCGAACGCCGCGTTGAGCGACAGGCCGAGCGCCTGGTAGCCCAGCACCAGGGTGGTGAGCAGGCAGACGACCACGATCGCCAGGCGGTTGTTGAACAGCAGCCGCTCGGCGAGGATTCCGGAGCGCTGATCGAACTCCTTGAGATCGCTGATCACCGCTTCGGCGGGGAGGGACTGGACGTGGCTCATCATTTGACTCCCGAAACATTGATCCCGGAAACACGTTCTCCGGAAGCCAGGGCATCCGGCTCGACGCGGGACAGCCCGCGCGCGCTGGACAGGATCAGCGCGCCGTCGGCGGCTTCGGCGATGCCGGTCAGGCCGGTGCCCGGCTGCACCGCCAGGGCAACGAAGCTGCGTGCGCCGTCGGTGCTGCGCAACAGGCGGCCGCTCTCGTCGGCAAGCAGCACGGAGCCATCCTGCAGGCGCCGCCCGGCGCTCACCGTGACCGGCTGGCCGAGCCTGACCTGCTGCCAGCTGGCGCCGCCATCCTCGCTGCGCCAGGCGTTGCCGCGCAGGCCGAAGGCCAGCAGCGCATCGCCGCCGAGTTCGAGCGCGCCGAAGAAGGTGCCGCTGTAGGGGGTACGGATCTCGGCGAAGCTGGCGCCGCCGTCGACGGAGCGCAGCAGCGCACCCTGCTCGCCGGCGATCAGCAGCGAACTACCGTCGATCTGGATCTGATAGAGGTGCTTGCCGCGCGGGTTGGGGATCTGCCCGACCAGCGACTGCCAGCTCTTGCCGCCGTCGACGGTCTGCAGGGCGATGCCGTAGGCGCCGACCACGTAGCCGCGCAGCTCGTCGCGGAAACGCACGCCGAGGAACGGCTTGTCCGGGCCGTCGGCGACCAGGTATTCGGCGCTGCGCAGCGCCGCGGCAGCGCCCTCCTCGCCGGCGTCGGCGCGGCGCTTGGCGTCGTCGCGAATGGTCAAGGCAGCCTGATTGCCGTCGAGCTGGCGCTGCCAGGTCTCGCCGCCATCGGCACTGGCAAGCACCACACCGCTATGGCCCACTGCCCAGCCGTGAGTGGCGGAGACGAAGTGCACGTCGGTGAGCGCCACGCTCACCGGCACGCTCGTGGACTGGCGCCAGGAGCGCCCGGCATCGTCGGAGAGCAGCACGGTGCCGCGCTCGCCCACCGCCACCAGCCGGTTGCCGGCGCGGGTCACGGCCAGTTGCAGGCTGTGCAGGGCGCGGGCGCTTTCCCGCGCAGGGAGATCGAGCAGGTCAGGGACAGTAGCCGGGCCTGCGGCCTGGGCAACCGCCGACAGACAGGTCAGGGAGAGCATGGCGACGGCCAGGGCCGAGCGCCGGCGGAGCGGATTTAGGGCGTGCATGGTGCGTACTCGAATCCGACTCCCCGCCTCCGCTGCGCCGCCAAACGGGGCGCCTGCGGGGCGGGAAAGTCATGAGAGGGAACTCCAGCACCCTGCTAGGGGCAAAGGTGCCGGGACTACAGCCGGGGCTTGACGGTTCAGCGCACGCCGTCGGCGGCTACCGCATCACCCGTGTAGTACATCTCCGGCTTGCGCTCGACGACCCGGTAGGTGGCCTCGTTGAGCGACTGGGAGGTGCTCATGGTGTTGGCCTGCAGGTTGAAGATGTGCGCGGGCTTGAGGCCCAGCATCGGCGTGGACGGCAGCACGAACGGGGTGATCTGGGTGGTGCGCCACAGCTTGCCTTCGCTGTCGTAGCCATCCATCAACAGGATCATCCAGGAGTCCTCGTCGAAGTAGTAGCGGCGCTTGGGCACCGCGTGGCGCTTGCCGCCGGCCACTGTCGCCTCAACCTCCCAGACGCGGTGCAGTTCCCAGCGCACCTGGTCCGGATTGAGGTGGTGCTTGCCGTAGGCCTCATCCAGCGACGCGGTGACCACTCCGTTGGCGTTATAGGGCACATACATCTCGCGCTTGCCGACCAGCTTCCAGTCGAAGCGATCGATATGCCCCATCAGCCCCATCACTTCGTCGAAGTAGTTGGCGCCCGAGGCGACGAAGTCCGGGGTGTCGTAGGCCACGGTCGGTGCGCGGCGCACACGACGCTGACCGACCAGATACTGCCAGGCCTGACGCGCCTGCTTGACGTCGATGCTGTCACGGAACACCAGGGATTCGCCGGCCTTGAACGGCGGTGCGATGGTGGTGAAACGCATCAGGAAGTACACGCCGCTCCATTTGTCCGCGCTACCGTCCTTGTAGTAGTAGGGGTACTGGTTGGCCTGATCGTTCATGGTCGCCAGGGTGCGCGTGCCATCGGCGGTGAGCACGATATTCTTGAAGCTGGTGATATCGGTCGCCTCGTTCTCGACCCGTAGCAGGTGGTTCCAGATCACCTCGATGCCCGCCTTGGGAATCGGGAACGGAACGCCGCCGTAGCACCCCTGCAGCGACAGACCTTGGTTGGTGGTCTGGCAGCTCGTGGCATTTTTCACCGAGTTGTCGTACACGTACTGCGGCGCCACGCCAGTGCGATGGGTCGGGTAGACGTCGACACGGAAGCTGTCGGGGTACTTCTTCAGCAGCGCCTGGGTACCCTCGGAGAGGCGCTCGGCATACTGCCCCAGGTTCTGCGCGGTGATTTGCGCCAGCGGCTTCTCATCGGCAAACACCTTGCGCGGAATGTCGCCCACCTTCTCGCCTGAAGTCGGCACGCTCAGGGTTGGCGTCCAGGCCGGAATGCTGCCATCGGCATTGCCGGCCATTTCACCGCCCAACGGGTTGAGCGTCTTGCCCAGTGCGGCGGCTTCCTCGGGACTCACCGCGGCCTGCACACTTGATGCGCCAAGCAGGATTGCAGCCAGGGCTGCGCATAGAGCTGTTTTCTTGTGCATTGTAATGATCCTCTAACCAGTGGAGCCTGACTCAGAACGTGCGCTGAACCGAGAACGAGATGAAGTCGCGGTCGCCGTGGAAGTTGTCGTAGGAGAGCTCAGGTACTGCGGTGTCGTACTTGATGATCGAGCCATCCGAACCGAAGTAATGGGTGTAGCCCACACTGGCCTGCCAGGTCTTCAGGTAGTCGGCCTTGAGACCGATGCTGACGTTGCCGCCATTCTCGGAGGGGAACAGCACGCCGTTGACCGAGGAGCGGCCGAACAGGCCGTAGCCCACACCGATCGGCACCTGCAGGTCGAGGCCGGGCGTCACCTGAAAGTATTCGGGGGTGAAGACGAACTGCAGCGCACCGGCATCGCGGGTGGCCAGCGGATCGAGCTGATCCCTGTTGTCGGTGACGCTCAGGCGACGGTTGAAGGCGAACTCGCCGATAAACGAGGCGCCATCCCAGAACGGCGTGGCGGCCAGCACGCTGATCGCCGACAGGTTCAGGTGCATGGTGCGGCCTTTGGGAAAGGCGGCATCGTCGCCACCATCAATGACGCCGTAAGCGCCGGGCGCAATCACCGTATTGCCACTGGCCACC
Source organism: Pseudomonas sp. AN-1 (assembly GCF_034057115.1). Lineage (NCBI taxonomy): Bacteria > Pseudomonadati > Pseudomonadota > Gammaproteobacteria > Pseudomonadales > Pseudomonadaceae > Pseudomonas > Pseudomonas sp. AN-1. Next base: position 650,246 of record NZ_CP139195.1, read on the forward strand.
AGGGGCATGTCATCGCGGAACGACAGCTCGGCGGCGACGTTGGTTTCGCCAATCATCGTACTGACGCTGAAGCCCACCGTGCGAATGTCCTCGGCATACACCTGCTCATAAAGGCCAACATCCGGGTAGACATAAAACTGCGGCATCTTGTCGTGGAACTGCGCGGCATAGATACCGAACTCGTAGTCACCGGCGGCGATCTTCACCTGTACGCCGCCCTGGCCGGAGTCCGAAGGCTCGATATCACCGGCGCGGAACACCGAGAACCCCGGCCCGAGAATCATCGACTCGCCACCCTCATCGACGAAGTCGGCAAAGCTGAAGTAACTACCCGCACCGGGCAGACGGCTCTTGCGCCATTCCAGCTGGTAGTAGGCGCCGACCGAGACGTTGGAGTTGATCTGCAACTGCCCGGAAAGCTGACCGATGGGACGCAGGATTTCCTTGAACTGCGAGTTGGGCACCGACAGCGCCTTGATCAGATCCAGCGAACTCTGCGCTCCGGCGATAGCGTTATTACCGAAGAACAGGCTCTCACCGTACAACTGGGTGAAGCGACCCGCCCTGAGGTTCAGGTCCATGTCGCCCGGTGTGAATCGGCCATAGACGAAGGCATCCAGCAGCTCGGCCTTGCGCCCGTGGAGCTTCTCGGTGTCACGGGTGAACTCGTCATGATCGACGCTGCGCGAATTGACCAACGCGCCGCCCAGCGCCCCGGGGTTGTCGTTGGACTTGTTGTAGACATCGTCGTACCAGGCCGCACCGCTCAGGCGCAGTCCGTAGTCGCGCTTGTAGCGCAGGTCGAACTCGGACAGCAGGTCGAGGCGATTGGAGATCAGCCCCTTGTCGAAGTTGAGGTCGCCATCGTTGGTGTTGGCCTGCGGACCGATGGAGTTGTCGGCGACGCTGGAATCGACATCACGCACACGCCAGGCGGCGCTGTATTTGACGGTGTTGTCCCACGACATCCGCACATCGGGATTGCCGCTGTCGATCTGGAAGGCGAAGGCCGGGGCCCCGGCGGAGAGACCGGCGACGGCGCCGGCAACTGCAAAGAACAGCTTCTTCAGGTGAAACTTCGGCAGACTGGCGCTGTTGCCCATGTCTTGATCCTCGAAATCTTCTTGTTGTTGTGAATTTCGTTTTCGGGTGTCGCGAGCCCTGAAATCCCTTGGCGCTCACCCCGCTGCCAGCGGAGACAGTTCACAAGCTATTGCCGGCGAGACTTACCGTCCAATACCGATGAAAGCCCATGCCGATACCGGAAAGGTATCGGCATGGGCACGGCATCGCACCGCCCGCGGAGGGCGCACCAGGCAGCCATGCGTGCGGTTCAGCGCACGCCGTCACCGGCCACCGCGGCGCCGGTGAAGTAGCTCTCCGGCTTGGGCGGCACCACCCGGAAGTCCTCGCCGTTGAGCATCTGCACCACGCTCATGGTGCTGGCATCGAGGTTGAACACCACCGCTGTGCGCAGCAGGGTGGCCGGTATGGCCGGCACCACGTAGGGGATCGCCTGGGTGGTGCGCCACAGGCGCCCGTCCCTGTCGTAGCCGTCGACCAGGGCGATCGCCCAGCTGTCCTCGTCGACGAAGTAGCGGCGCCTGGGCACCGCATGGCGGCGGCCCTGCGCCAGGGTGGCCTCCACTTCCCAGACACGGTGCTTCTCCCAGCGCAGGTGCTCGGGATTGAGGTGGTGCCTGTCGAGCGCCGCGTCGGCGCTGGCGGCCAGCAGGCCGTTGGCGTTGTAGGGGATGAGCATTTCCCGCTTGCCGACCAGCTTCCAGTCGTAGCGGTCCAGCGCGCCGAAGAAGCCCTGCACCTCGTCGAAGTAGTTGGCGCCGGAGGAGACGAAGTCCGGGGTGTCGTAGGAAACCGTCGGCGCACGGCGCACCCGGCGCTGGCCGACCAGGTATTGCCAGGCCTGGCGCGGGTACTTGCCATTGATGCTGTCGCGGGCGACCAGCGCCTCGCCGGTCTTGAACGGTGGCTCGACGGTCAGGTAGCGGAACATGGCGTATTCGCCCGACCAGTCCTCGGGTCGGGCGTCCTGGTAGTACGGCGGATACTGGAAGGCGATCTCGTTGCGCGTGGCCAGGGTATGGCTGCCGTCGGAACTGCCGACGATGTTGCGGAAGCGATACTCGATCGACGGCGCCTCGACGCGCAGCAGATGGTTCCACATCACCTCGACGCCCTGCCTGGGGATCGGGAAGGGAATCCCGCCGATGCAGCCCTTGATGGTGTCCCAGCCGTCGCGGATGCTGCAGCGCTCGGCGTTCCTGGCGACGTTGGCGTAGACCGCCGGCGGCGCCGCGGCGGTGCGATGGCTCGGGTAGACGTCAAGATGGAAGCTGTCCGGGTACTTGCGCAGCAGTTCGCGGGTGCCGTCGGAGAGCAGCGCATCATAGGCGGCCATGTTGGCGGCATCGACCCGGTACAGCGGTTGCTCGCCGGGGAACAGTTCGACGGGGATGTCGCCGAGCATCGGCCCGGGCGGCGCCTGGGTCAGACCGCCCTGCCAGGCGGGAATGCTGCCGTCGGCGTTGCCGGCCCGCTCGCCGCCCAGCGGAGTCAGGGTGCCGGCCAGACGGGCGGCCTCCTCCGCGCTCACCGCGGCCTGCAGCGCCGGCGCGCCCAGCACGGCAGCGACCAGGGCGATTCCCAGTGTGGTTTTCCGGTACATCGAAACATCCTCGAATCGGGGATTCGCCAGCGGGAACGGCGCACCGGGCAGCGAAGCGAACTTCGCCAGGCAATTGAGCGCAATTGCGCAAGTTCGCGCGGACAATTCGCCAGGCAATATCTCGACATGCCGCAGCGCAATTAAGCGGGGCCGCGATTGATTGGCCGGAATATCGAACAATCGAGACTGGCGGAAACTATCCGCATGCACGAAACATCAGGTGCGGGTAATCATCCGCCTGCGCAGAACTTCCCAGCGCTGCCTGCCGGCGGCGCCCACCAGCGATATCGTCGTTGTTATTGTAAATTCCGTTTCCTTGTGTATTTTTATTGCCGCGCCTGACCGCAACTTGCCGGGCAGGCGCGCAGGAAATCTATTGGCCGGCTGTCCCGGCGTCCAATACCATAAAAAACCGCCGCCGCTACCGTCAGGGTATCGAGTGGCCGCCCCGCTCCGACACAGGCTGCCTGCATGGATCTCCGCCATCTCCGCTACTTCATCGCCGTCGCCGAGGAACAGAACATCGGCCGCGCCGCGGCGCGCCTGCACATCTCGCAGCCGCCGCTGACCCGGCAGATCCAGCAGCTGGAGGAGGAGCTGGGGGTACTGCTGTTCACCCGCACGCCGCGCGGCATGGAACTGACCGGCGCCGGCGAGATGCTGCTCGAGGAAGCGCGCAACATCCGCGCGCTGGTCGAACAGGCTACCGAGCGCACCCAGCGCGCCGGCCAGGGCAAGCTGGGCCGGCTGGACATCGGCATCTTCGGCTCGGCGATCCTCGACACCATTCCCAAGCTGCTGACCGCGTTCCGCACCGCCTACCCGGAAGTCCGGGTGGTCCTGCACACCATGAACAAGCAGGAGCAGATCGAGGCGCTGCGCCAGCGGCGCATCGGCGTGGGCTTCAACCGCATCATCACCCCGCTGGCCGACATCGCCTCCGAGCTGGTCACCCAGGAGTCACTGCTGCTGGCCGTGCACGAGCGCCATCCCCTCGCCCGCCTCGCGGTGGTGCCCTTCACCGCGCTGGCCGAGCATCCGCTGGTGCTGTTCCCCTCCGGCAGCCGGCCGAGCTTCGTCGACCGGGTGATCGGCCTGTGCCAGCAGGCCGGCTTCGTCCCCCAGGTGGCCCAGGAGGTGGGCGATGCGGTCACCGCGGTGGCGCTGGTTTCCAGCGGCTTCGGCGTCTCCCTGGTCTCGGCCTCCACCGCGGCGCTGACCCTGCCGGGCGTGGTGTACCGGCCGCTCGCCGGCCTGCCCGCGGACGCGCGGGTCGACCTCAGCTGCATCTTCCGCAGCGACGACCACTCGCCGATCCTCGCCGCCTTCCTCGAGGTGGTCCGCGAGTTCCGCAGCCGCCACTACCCCGACAGCCCCGCCGCCTGAAGCGGCTCACCGGCCCTGGTGCCGGCGCACGAAGCGCCGGTCCAGCCAGTCCTTCCACAGCCCGCACCAGCGACCCTCGGTGGTGAAGCCGGCCCAGCTCAGCAGCGCGCCGCCGCGGCCGTCGGCCAGCAGCGCCAGGCTGTGGCGCTGCTGCCGGTAGTCCTGCAGCGGTTTTCCCGTCAGCGCGCACGCCAGGTTGCCGGCCAGCAGCGGCCCCTGGCGCACCGCGTGCACGCCGTTGCGCGGCGTACCGGCCAGGCTGGCGCAGTCGCCGCTGGCGAACACCTGCGGATGGGACAGGCTCTGCAGGGTGGACGCGATGGCGACGAAGCCGTGCAGGTCGCTGGCCAGCCCGGAGCTGCGCAGCCAAGGCAACGGACTGGCGCCCGAGGCGAGGAGCAGCCGCGGCCCGTGCCAGACCGGCCGGCCGCGACTGAGCAGCGCCGCACCGCGAACCTGCTCGATCGGGCAGCGCTCGCGGACCTGCACCCCGGCCGCCTGCAGGTGCTGCAGCGCCCGCAGGCGCAGCGAAGGCGGATGGCCGGCGAGCAGTTCGGCGGCGCTGAACAGCGCCAGTCCCGGCAGCTGGCGGGCCATGGCCAGGGCCAGCTCGACGCCCGCCGCGCCGCCGCCGAGGATCGCCAGACGCTCCGGCGCGCGCTGCCAGTCCTGCCAGCGCGCCAGGAAGGCCGGGAACGGCTTGACCGCCAGCAGCTCCATACCCGCGTCCTCGTGCGCCGGCGCCCGCGGCGGCGCGCCGGTGTCGAGCGACAGCCAGCGCCCCTGCAGGCGCTCCCCGCCCTCCAGGCGCAGGCTGCGGCTGTCCGCCTCCAGGGCGGTCACCGCCGCCTGACGCCACTCGATGCCCGCTGCCCGGCACAGCGGCGCCAGCGGTATGCAGCACTGTTCGCTCCGGTAACGCCCGGCGAGCAGTCCCGGCAGCATGCCGGAGTACCAGGCGGCGTCCTCGGGGCAGACCAGCTCGATGCGCCCGCGCGGGCGCCGGCCCGCCGCCCACAGGCGCAGCACGCCGAGATGGGCGTGACCTGCGCCGACCAGCAGCAGGTCGCAGGCCGCGCTCACCGCCCGCCCCCGCGCCGCCAGCGATGGAAGTGCGCCAGGGCGCGCAGCACCAGCGGCGGCGCATGCGCCCGTCGCCATTCGCCGGCGACGTACTTGTTGGCCTCGGCCAGGGTCGGGTAACTGTGCACGGTGGCGAGGATCTTGTTCAGCCCCAGGTCGTGGCGCATGGCCAGCACGAACTCGGCCAGCAGTTCGCCGGCCTGCTCGCCGACGACGGTCGCGCCGAGGATGCGGTCGCTGCCCGGCACGGTGAGCACCTTGACGAAGCCTGCGGCGGCCTCCTCGACGATGGCGCGGTCCAGCTCGGCGAGGTCGTAGCGGGTCGACTCGCAGGCGATGCCCTGCTCGCGCGCTTCCCTCTCGGACAGGCCGACCTGCGCCACCTCCGGGTCGGTGAAGGTGACCCGGGGGATCACCCGGTAGTCGGCGGGAAAGCGCTTGAAATCGCCGAACAGGCCGTTGACTGCGGCATACCAGGCCTGATGGGCGGCGAAGTGGGTGAACTGGTAGGGCCCGGTGACGTCGCCCACGGCGAAGATGTTCGGGTAGCGGGTGGCGAGGAACTCGTCGGTCTCCAGCGTCCGGTTCGGGCGCAGCTCGAGGCCCAGCGCCTCCACCCCGTAGCCTTCGACACTGGCCACCCGGCCGAGGGCGACCAGCACCTGGTCGAAGCCGATGAGGGTTGCCGTCCCGCCGGCCAGCTCGCGGGCGACCAGTTGGCGCTGGCCGTCCAGGCATTCGAAGCGCTCGGCGCGGTGCTGCAGGTGCAGCTCGACGCCTTCGGCGCGCAGGCTCGCCGTCACCGCGGCGCTGGCCTCGACATCCTCGCGGCCCAGCAGGCGTTCGCCCTGCTCCACCAGGATCACCTGGCAGCCGAGGCGCTGGAAGGCCTGGCTGAGTTCGCAGCCGATCGGCCCGCCGCCGAGCACCAGCAGCCGCCCCGGCCGCTGGCGCAGTTTCCAGATGCTGTCGGAAGTGTACGGCTGCATGTCGGCCAGGCCGGGAATCTCCGGGAGCAGCGGGTGGGCACCGGCGGCGATGACGATGGCGCGGGTGGTCAGGCTGCGTCCGTTGACCTCCACCGTCCACGGCGAGGTGATGCGCGCCTCGCCGTGGATCACCTGCACGCCCTGCTCGATGTAGCGCGCCGCCGAGTCATGCGGCGCAATCTGGCGGATGACCCGCTGCACCCGCTCCATGACTGCGGCGAAGTCCACCTCGCCGTGCGCCTGCACGAAGCCCAGCGCCTCGGCGCGGCGCAGCTCGCGGGCCAGGCGCGCCGAGCGGAGCAGCGCCTTGGACGGCACGCAGCCGGTGTTCAGGCAGTCGCCGCCCATGCGGTACTTCTCGACCAGGGTCACCTGCGCCTGCAGCGCCGCGGCCAGCCAGGCGCTGACCAGTCCGCCGGCGCCGGCGCCGATCACCACCAGGTTGCGCTCGAAGTGCCGCGGCCGCTGCCAGCCGGCGTAGACCTGGCGCGCCTTGAACCAGGCCAGCAGGCGGCGGGCCAGCAGCGGGAAGATGCCGAGCAGGACGAAGGCGCCGAGCAGCCCCGGCGAGAGGATGCCGGCCAGCGATTCCAGGCGGCCCAGTTCGCGCCCGGCATTCACGTAGACCAGGGTGCCCGGCAGCATGCCGAGCTGGCTGACCCACCAGAAGGTGCGCGCCGGCAGGCTGGTCAGGCCCATCGCCAGGTTGATCAGGAAGAACGGGAACAGCGGCACCAGGCGCAGGGCGAACAGGTAAAAGGCGCCTTCCCGGGCGACGCCCCGGTCGATGGCGGCCAGGCGCGCGGCGAAGCGCCCGCGCACCCAGTCGCGCAGCAGGTAGCGGCTGATCAGCATGGCCAGGGTGGCGCCGAGGGTGGCCGCCAGCGATACCAGCAGGGTGCCGCCGAGCAGACCGAACAGCGCGCCGCCGATCAGGGTCAGCAGGGTCGCGCCGGGCAGCGACAGCGCGGTCACCGCCACGTAGAGCAGCACGTAGAGGCCGGCGGCCAGCCAGGGCCGCGCCGCCACCGCGGCGTCCAGCCCGGCCTGGCGGGCCTTGAGGGTTTCCAGGCTGAGGTAGTGGCCCAGGTCGAACAGGAAAAATGCCGCGACCAGCACGCCGAGGAGGCCGAGCAGGAGCAGCCGCCAGCGGCCCATCGCCTAGCCCCTGAGCGCGCCGCCGCAGCTGGAGCCTTGTCCGGCAGTGCAGGCGAAGCAGTGGTCGCGGGTGACGATGGGGTTGCCGGCGAGGTCCGTGCGCAGCAGGTCGCGCAGGTGGGGGCGCTGGCGGCCGATCAGCTCGAGCGGCAGACCGAGCATCTGGTTGAAGTCGCAGTCGTACAGGTAGCCCTGCCAGTCGACGCTGACCAGCGAGCGGCACATCACCGCCGCGAGGTTCTCGGCGCGGTAGCTGTCGCGCAGCAGCTGCAGGTAGGCACTGAACTGGCCCTTGCTGACCAGCGTGCTGCCGAAGCGGGCGATGGGCTGGTTGGTGATGGTCAGCAGGTGGTCGAAGCGGATGCCGAAATCGGCGGCCAGGTGCGCCTTGTAGTCGGCTTCCAGCGCCGCCTGCGGCGGCGGCAGGCTCGGCCCCTGCGGGTTGTACACCAGGTTGAGCACCAGCCCGTCGCCGGCGCCGTAGCCGAGGGCGTTGAGCCGGCGCAGGCCGGCGATGCTGCGCTCGAACACGCCCTCGCCGCGCTGGCGGTCGACGTTGTCCCGCGCGTAGCACGGCAGCGAGGCGGTGATCTCCACGCCCTCGCCGGCGAGGAACTCGGCGAGATCCTCCTGCCCCGGCTCGCCGAGGATGGTCAGGTTGCAGCGGTCGATCACCCGCAGCCCGGCGCGCCGCGCATGGCCGACCAGCTGGCGGAAGCGCGGGTGCAGCTCCGGCGCGCCGCCGGTCAGGTCGAGGGTGTGCACCGGATGGGCGTCGATCACCGCGCGGAGGACCGCCAGGGTGGCGTCGTCCATGCTTTCGGTGCGGGTCGGCCCGGCGTTGACGTGGCAGTGCAGGCAGCGCTGGTTGCAGCGATAGGTCAGGTTGACCTGCAGGGCTTCCAGCCGGCCGCGCCGGATGGCCGGAAAGCCGAGGGCATCGAGCAGTGGCAGCATGTCGTGCATGGCGGCGGGTTCTCCTCGGCAGGCGGCCTCGGGTGCGCGGGCGGTCATAGTGAACTATAGGTTTCCTTCATCGACCTGCCGCGAGTCCTGTCCATGTCCGAGCGAAACAGCCCTCCCCCTGCCCTGGTTCTGGTCTGCAAGCGTCCGGCTCCCGGGCACGGCAAGCAGCGTCTGGCGGCGCGCCTGGGGACGGCGGCGGCACTGGAGATCGCCGAGCGGCTGCTGGACTGCGCGCTGGAGGACCTGGCGGCCTGGCCGGGCGCGCGGGTGATCGCCCCGGATGCGGCGCAGCACTGCGCCTGGGCCGCCGGACGACTGCCGGAGTGCCTGTGCCTGGCGCAGCCGCCCGGCAACCTCGGCGAGCGGCTCAACGCCCTCGACCGCCGCCTGCGTGCGGCCGGCCATCACGCCCTGGCGTTCATCGGCAGCGACGCCCCGGCGCTGACAGAGGAGCACTACCGGACGGTGCGCGCCGCCCTCGCCGAGGTCGACACTGTGCTGCTCGCCGCCCGTGACGGCGGCGTGGTGCTGATGGCCTCGCGGCGGCCCTGGCCGGACCTCGCCGGCCTGCCATGGAGTACCCCCGGCCTGGGCGCGGCGCTGGCCGAGAGCTGCCGGCGCGCCGGCCACTCGCTGCGGGTCTGCGGCGAGTCCTTCGATGTCGACGAGGCCGCCGACCTGCTGCAGGTCCGCCGCCACCTGGCAGGCGATCCGCGGCCGGCGCGGCAGCAACTGCTCGCCGCCCTGGCCGGGCTCGAGGTGTGCGCATGAGCGACGCCGCCGGGGTCAGCGTGATCATTCCCTGCCTGCACGACGAGGTCGTGCTGCGCAACCTGCTCGGTCAGCTGCAGGATGAGGCCCGTCGGGACGGCCAGCCGCTGCAGGTCATAGTCGTGGATGGCGCGCGCAGCCAGCGCTGCCGCGCCCTGTGCGAGCTGCACGGCGCCCTCTGGTCGCCGGCCGATCCCTGCCGTGGCGAGCAGTTGCGCCAGGGCGCAGCGCTGGCCACGCACGACATCCTCTGGTTCCTGCATGCCGACGCCGAACTGGACGGCCAGCCGCTGGCCGAGCTGCGCCAAGCCATCGCCGAGGGGGCCGTGGGCGGCTACTTCGCCTTCCGCTTCAGCGGCGCACCGCCCTGGCAGGGGCGGCTGATCGAATGGGCGACCAACTGGCGCACCCGCATCGGCGTGCCCTATGGCGACCAGGGCCTGTTCGTCAGCCGCAGGGCCTACTCCAGCGTCGGCCAGCACGCGCCCTGGCCGCTGTTCGAGGAGGTACCGCTGGTCCGCGGCCTGCGCGCGCAGGGCGAGCTGCGCTGCATCGCGCAGGGCCTGCGGGTCAGCCCGCGGCGCTGGCAGCGCGACGGCTGGTGGCGGCGCTGCCTCGGCAATCGCCTGCTGGCCCTGAGCTTCGCCGTCGGCATCGCCCCGCAGCGCCTGGCCCGGATGTATGCCGGCCGGCCCTGTGCAGCCAGGCGGCGAGGTGCCGGTGGCCGGAAACGGCCGCTGGGCTCCTAGATCCGTGCGCCAGAAATGAGCCGCACACTGTCTGGAATCAGTATCCTGCAGCTGTCCGCATGCGATCCTGCGGGCGTTCTCCCCTGCAAGGAATCCGCATCATGAAGAACATCAAGTCGAGCTGCCTGGTCCTGTTCCTCGGGCTGACGCTGCTCTGGCTGCTGGCCGACGACGTGCTGACCCGCGACTACGAGTTCTTCGCCCTGCGCGGCTCGCTGGTCAACCTCACCGGCATCCTCGCCATGGGCGCGATGAGCTTCGGCCTGCTGCTGATCATCCGCTGGTCCGCAATGGAGTCGCTGCTCGGCGGCCTGGACAAGAACTATCGCCTGCACAAGTGGCTGGGCATCGGCGCGCTGGTGCTGTCCATCGCCCACTGGCTGTGGGCCAAGGGGCCGAAGTGGATGGTCGGCTGGGGCTGGCTGGAGCGGCCGGTGCGCAAGGCCGGTGGCGCCGCTGCGGGCAGCGAGCCCTCGGCCGTGGTCGCCTTCCTGCGCAGCCAGCGCGGCCTGGCCGAGGAACTCGGCGAGTGGGCCTTCTACGCCGCTGTGCTGCTGATCGTCCTCGCCCTGCTCAAGCGCTTCCCCTACCGCTGGTTCTTCAAGACCCACCGTCTGCTGGCCATCGTCTACCTGGTGCTGGTGTTCCATTCGGTGGTGCTGATGAAGACCGCCTACTGGAGCTCGCCGCTGGGCCCGCTGATGGCCGCGCTGATGCTCGGCGGCACGGTGGCCGCGTGCATCTCCCTGCTGCGCCGGGTGGGTCACGCGCGGCGCGCGGTGGGCGTCATCGAGTCGCTGGAGCATCACGAAGGCAACCGCGTGCTGGGCGTCGGCATCCGCCTGCAGGATCGCTGGCCCGGGCACGAGGCCGGGCAGTTCGCCTTCGTCACCTTCGACCGCGCCGAGGGGCCGCACCCCTTCACCATCTCTTCCGCCTGGCACGACGACGGCCAGCTGCTGTTCAACATCAAGGGCATCGGCGACTACACCCGCACTCTGCCGCAGACCCTCGGGATCGGCGACATGGTCACCGTCGAGGGCCCCTACGGGCGCTTCGACTTCGGTGGCGAGCAGAACGCCCAGGTGTGGATCGGCGGCGGCATCGGCATCACCCCCTTCATCGCCCGCATGCAGGCGCTGGCGCAACACCCGGACGGCCACAGCGTCGACCTGTTCTACTGCACCAGCGAGCCGGACGAGGCGTTCATCACCCGCCTGCGCGGGCTGGCCGAGCGCGCCGGCGTACGCCTGCACGTGCTGGTCAGCGCCCGGGACGGCCGCCTGACGGTCGAGCGCCTGTGCCAGGAGGTACCCGCCTGGCAGTCCGCCAGCTTCTGGTTCTGCGGCCCGGCCGGCTTCGGCCAGGCGCTGCGCGAAGGGCTGGTGGCGCGCGGCCTGGACTCCGCCGACTTCCACCAGGAGCTGTTCGACATGCGCTGATGCGCCCGAGGCAAGGCAGGAACGACCCCGTGCGGAGGCCGTTCCTGACGAAGCCCGTCAGGCCTCGACGGCCTTGACCATGTCCTCGACCACCTTCTTGGCGTCGCCGAACACCATCATGGTCTTGTCCATGTAGAACAGCTCGTTGTCGAGACCGGCATAACCGCTGGCCATCGAGCGCTTGTTGACGATCACGGTGCGCGCCTTGTACGCGTCGAGGATCGGCATGCCGGCGATCGGCGACTTCGGATCGGTCTTCGCCGCCGGGTTGACCACGTCGTTGGCGCCGAGCACCAGCACCACGTCGGCCTGGCCGAACTCGGGGTTGATGTCCTCCATCTCGTGCACCTGCTCGTAGGGCACCTCGGCCTCGGCCAGCAGCACGTTCATGTGCCCCGGCATCCGCCCGGCCACCGGGTGGATCGCGTACTTCACGGTCACGCCGCGGTGGGTCAGCTTCTCGGTCAGCTCCATCAGCGCGTGCTGGGCACGCGCCACCGCCAGGCCGTAGCCGGGGACGATGATCACGCTGTCGGCGTTGCCCAAGAGGAACGCGGCGTCGTCGGCCGAGCCGCTCTTCACCGGGCGCTGCTCCTGGCTGCCGGCGACGGTTGCACCGGCTTCGGCGCCGAAGCCGCCGAGGATCACGTTGAAGAACGAGCGGTTCATCGCCTTGCACATGATGTAGGAGAGGATCGCGCCGCTCGAACCGACCAGCGAACCGGCGACGATCAGCATCGAGTTGTTCAGCGAGAAGCCGATGCCGGCCGCCGCCCAGCCCGAGTAGCTGTTGAGCATCGACACCACCACCGGCATGTCGGCGCCGCCGATCGGGATGATGATCAGCACGCCGATCACGAAGGCCAGCGCCACCAGCACGGCGAAGGCGGTCAGGTCACCCGTGAAGGTGAAGGCCAGACCCAGGCCGACGATCGCCAGACCGAAGGCCAGGTTCAGCCAGTGCTGGCCGGCGAAGGTCACCGGGGCGCCCTGGAACAGGCGGAACTTGTATTTGCCGGACAGCTTGCCGAAGGCGATCACCGATCCGGAGAAGGTGATGGCGCCGATGGCTGCGCCGAGGAACAGCTCCAGGCGGTTGCCGGCCGGGATGGCGTCGCCCAGCTGCGCGACGATGCCCAGCGACTGCGGCTCGACCACGGCGGCCACGGCGATGAATACCGCGGCCAGGCCGATCATGCTGTGCATGAAGGCGACCAGCTCGGGCATCTTGGTCATCTCGACGCGCTTGGCCATGATGGTGCCGGCCGTGCCGCCGAGCAGCAGGCCGAGCAGCACGTAGCCGATGCCGGCGCCTTCGCCCATCTGCGCGCCGAGCTTGTAGATCAGGCCGACGGTGGTGAGCACGGCGATGGCCATGCCGACCATGCCGAACAGGTTGCCGCGGCGCGAGCTGGTCGGGTGCGAGAGGCCCTTGAGCGCCTGGATGAAGCACACGGACGCCACGAGGTAGAGGGCGGTGATCAGGTTCATGCTCATCTCAGTGCGCCTCCGCCTTGGCCGGCTTGTCTTTCTTCTTGAACATTTCCAGCATGCGCCGGGTGACCAGGAAGCCACCGAACACGTTGACCGCGGCCAGCGCCACGGCCAGGGTGCCCATGGTCTTGCCCAGGCCGGTTTCGGTCAGCGCGGCGGCCAGCATGGCGCCGACGATGACGATGGCGGAGATGGCGTTGGTCACCGCCATCAGCGGGGTGTGCAGCGCGGGAGTGACGTTCCATACCACGTGGTAGCCGACGTAGATCGCCAGCACGAAGATGATCAGGTTGTAGAGACCGTCGGAGATCGGGTCCATGGTTGTTGTCCTTGTAATCTGGGGAGCAATCAGGCGGCGTTGCGACGGACCAGCTGGCCGCCCTCGCACATCAGGCAGGCGGCGACGATGTCGTCTTCGCGGTTGAGCTGGAACTTGCCTTCGCCGTCGATGACCAGCTTGAGGAAGTCCAGCAGGTTGCGCGCGTACAGGGCCGAGGCGTCGGCCGGCACCAGCGCCGGCAGGTTGCTGTGGCCGACGATGGTCACGCCGTGGCGCATCACCACCTGGTCGGCGACGGTCAGCGGGCAGTTGCCGCCCTGCGCCGCGGCCAGGTCGATGACCACCGAGCCGGGCTTCATCGCCGCCACGGTGTCCTCGTGCAGCAGGATCGGCGCCGGACGGCCGGGGATCAGCGCGGTGGTGATGACGATGTCGGCCTGTTTGGCCTTCTCGTGCACCGCCCTGGCCTGGCGCTCCATCCAGGATTTGGGCATCGGCCGCGCGTAGCCGCCGACGCCCTGGGCGCATTCGCGCTCCTCGTCGGTCTCGAACGGCACGTCGACGAACTTGGCGCCGAGGGACTCGATCTGCTCCTTCACCGCCGGCCGCACGTCCGAGGCCTCGATCACCGCGCCGAGGCGCTTGGCGGTGGCGATCGCCTGCAGGCCGGCGACGCCGGCGCCGAGCACCAGCACGCGGGCGGCCTTCACCGTGCCGGCGGCGGTCATCAGCATCGGCATGAAGCGCGGGTAGTGGTTGGCGGCGAGCATCACCGCCTTGTAGCCGGCGATGTTGGCCTGCGAGGACAGCACGTCGAGGCTCTGCGCGCGCGAGGTGCGCGGCGCCGCCTCGAGGGCGAAGGCGGTGATGCCGCGCTCGGTCATGCGCGCTAGGTTGGCGTTGTCGAACGGGTTGAGCATGCCGACCAGCACGGCGCCGGGCTGCATCAGCTGCAGCTCGTCGGCGTCGGGCGCGGCGACCTTGAGCACCAGGCCGGCGCCGAGGGCCTCGGCGGCCGAACCGATGCGTGCGCCGGCGGCGACATAGGCGTCGTCCGGGACGCTGGCGGCAACGCCGGCTCCCGACTGGACGACGACCTGGTGGCCCTGGCTGACGAGTTTCTTGACCGTTTCCGGCGTGGCGGCCACACGGGTCTCGCCGGGGTGGGTTTCGCGGGGAATACCGATGTGCATTCCGCTCTCCTTGATTTCTGGGTCTTGACCCCGGCCCGTAGGGGCGAATTCATTCGCCTGCCGGGGTATCCGGGCGAATGAATTCGCCCCTACAACGGATTGATGTGCCGCTCAGCCGCGCTTGCGCCGGGCGTAGAAGGCGTCGATGGCCTCGACGAACTCGGGCCGCGTGGCGCAGTCGAGGAAGCCCCGGTGTTCGGCGGCGAGCTGCTCGGCCAGTGGCTGTTGCAGGGACTGGCGCAGCAGACGCTTGAGATTGGCCAGGGCGTGCGGCGCCCGTCCGGCCAGACGCTCGGCCATCTCGAGGGTCGCTTCGGCCAGCTTCTCGGCCGCCACCACGCGGTTGAGCAGGCCCAGGCGCAGCGCCTCGGCGGCATCGAACGGCTCGGCCAGCAGGGCGACTTCCAGCGCCTGGCGCAGGCCGAGCAGGCGCGGCAGCGCCCAGGAAGCGCCGCCGTCGCAGCTGGTGGCGATGTCGGTGTAGGCGAAGCTGAAGCGCGTGCCCTCGGCGGCGATGGCCAGATCGGCGCCCAGCACCAGGCTCATGCCGGCGCCGGCGGCGGCGCCGTGCACGCTGGCCAGCACCGGCTGGGGCATCTCGGCGAGCAGTTGCACGGCCTGGTGCAGCGGGCGGATCAACGCGTCGGCGGCCTCCACCGGCGCGGCGCGCATCGCCGCCAGGTCGCCACCGGCCATGAAGGCGCGACCGTTGCCACTGAGCACGACGACGCGCACGGCGCTGTCGCCGGCCAGCGAGCGGCAGGCCTCCAGCAGGGCATCGGCCAGATCGACACTCAGGGCATTGAGCACGTCCGGACGGTTGAAGCGCAGATGGGCGACGGCCCCGCTGCGCTCGACGAGCAGAGGTGAATCGGTCATGGCAGTCTCCCGGGATGGGTGCAAAGCAATCGCATGAAGCCAACCTGCCGATCTGTAGGGGCGAACTCATTCGCCTTGCGGGTGTTTTGGCGAATGAATTCGCCCCTACAGCGGACCAGGCGATTTACAGGGCGCGCTCCAGCTCGGGCACGGCTTCGAACAGGTCGGCGACCAGGCCGTAGTCGGCGACCTGGAAGATCGGCGCCTCCTCGTCCTTGTTGATCGCCACGATCACCTTCGAGTCCTTCATGCCGGCCAGATGCTGGATGGCGCCGCTGATGCCGACGGCGACGTACAGTTGCGGCGCGACGATCTTGCCGGTCTGCCCCACCTGCATGTCGTTGGGCACGAAGCCGGCGTCGACCGCGGCGCGCGAGGCGCCCACCGCGGCGCCGAGCTTGTCGGCCACGCCGTAGAGCAGCTGGAAGTTGTCGCCGTTCTGTATGCCGCGGCCGCCGGAGACGACGATCTTCGCGCCGGTCAGTTCGGGGCGCTCGGACTTGGCGATTTCCTCCGCGCCGACGAAGGCGGAGATGCCGGCATCACTGCCCGGGCCGACCGCTTCGATGGCGGCGCTGCCGCCCTCGCCCGCCACCGCGTCGAAGCCGGTGGCGCGCACGGTGATGACCTTGACCGAAGCCGAGGACTGCACGGTAGCGATGGCGTTGCCGGCGTAGATCGGCCGCTGGAAGGTATCGGCGTCGATCACCCTGATAATCTCGGAGATCTGCTCGACATCGAGCAGCGCGGCGACGCGCGGCAGGTAGTTCTTGCCGTTGGTGGTGGCCGGGGCCAGCACGTGGCT
Organism: Pseudomonas sp. AN-1; assembly: GCF_034057115.1. NCBI lineage: Bacteria > Pseudomonadati > Pseudomonadota > Gammaproteobacteria > Pseudomonadales > Pseudomonadaceae > Pseudomonas > Pseudomonas sp. AN-1. The sequence continues at coordinate 666,127 of NZ_CP139195.1, forward strand.
GTAAGCGCGGGCCAGCTCGACGATCAGCGGCGCGAGGTTTTCCGGAAGCTGGTGGGCGTAGGCCGGGGCGTCGGCGAGCAGCACCCTGGCGACGCCGGCGACCTTGGCGGCAGCCTCGGCCACGGCGGCGCAACCCTGGCCGGCGACCAGCACGTGGATGTCGCCACCGATCTGGGCGGCGGCGGCCACGGTGTTCAGGGTAGCGGCAGCCAGGGAGGCGTTGTTGTGTTCGGCAATGACGAGAATGGCCATCAGATCACCTTCACTTCGTTCTTCAGTTTCTCGACCAGTTCGGCCACCGACTTGACCTTGATGCCGGCGCTGCGTGCGGCCGGGGCCTCGACCTTGAGCACCTTCACCGTCGAAGCGGTGGAGACGCCCAGCGCCTCCGGAGTGACGGTCTCCAGCGGCTTCTTCTTGGCCTTCATGATGTTGGGCAGGGAGGCGTAGCGCGGCTCGTTGAGGCGCAGGTCGGTGGTGACGATGGCCGGCAGTTTCAGCGCAACGGTCTGCAGGCCGCCGTCGACCTCGCGGGTGACGGTGGCGCGGTCGCCGGCGATTTCCAGCTTCGAGGCGAAGGTGCCCTGGGCGAAGTCGGTCAGCGCGGCGAGCATCTGGCCGGTCTGGTTGTTGTCGCTGTCGATGGCCTGCTTGCCGAGGATCACCAGCTGCGGCTGTTCCTTGTCGACCAGCGCCTTGAGCAGCTTGGCGACGGCCAGCGAACCCAGCTCGTCATTGGCCTCGACCAGCACGGCGCGATCGGCACCGAGGGCCAGCGCGGTGCGCAGCTGCTCCTGGGCGGCGCTGGGGCCGACCGAAACCACCACCACTTCGCTGGCGATGCCCTTCTCCTTGAGGCGCACCGCTTCCTCCACGGCGATCTCGCAGAAGGGATTGAGCGCCATCTTGACGTTGGCCAGATCGACACCGCTGTTGTCCGCCTTGACCCGGACCTTGACGTTGTAATCGACCACGCGTTTCACGGGGACCAGGATTTTCATGCAACCTCCAACGTATTTCGAGCAGTTGCATGGAGCCTATGGCACAGGAACATCGGCGTGCATCGTTCACTTGAACTAGTGCATGCATGATGGTGCGGCACATATTCCCTGGAGTGCCCCTCGGCATCGTCCATGAAGACTATGGGCAGATCGCGAGTCTGGATCTCTAATATCGTTCGCGCGATTGAATACTCATAGTGCAGATGACGACCGGGCAGCAATATCAGTGCAAATCGGTCTTGGCGTCGTCTACCTGAACGATTGCCGAACAATCACAAAGGATGAAACATGCAAAGAGCCATTCTCCTGACCGTGCTGCTCTTTTCATCGATGGCAAGAGCTGCCCCCGCCACACTCCAGCAAGTGCACGAGATACGCACCCATGGGTTCATGCTGTGCGCGAACCTGCTCCTCTATTACAACAACCAGGATCCGACGGCCGCCTTCGACCCGGCGGCGCGCGAGGCCTATCGGCGGAATCTGCGCGAGCTCGACCCGCTGGTGACTGCGCTCGCAGACAAACCGGCGATAGCCGCGGCCCTGCAGGGGCTGAAGACCAGCATCGGCGAACTCGAGCAGCAGCCGGAAAATGCTCGCGTGCTCTATACATCGTCGCTGAATCCCGTGATGCACGCCCAGAACGATCTCGACGAGGCTGCCGGCGCGGCCTATCGCGAAGCGGAGGAGAAAGATCCTGTAGTTGCCAGCCTGCACCAGATGAGTCTGGATATGAGTCGCCTGTTGTTGATTCATCAGGGCAAGGGTTTCGACAATCTCGGTATTCACTCGGTAGAGCTGGATGAGCACAGCATCAATACAATCGATCAGCGCATCGGTTCGAGCTATGAGAACCTGCTGAAACTCGCACCCGAGATAAAGGCCGAACTTGACGAAGTGTGGAGAAACTACAGTTTCGTCCGCCAGCACCTGAAGGCCGACGACAAGGGTAGCGTCTCCCGAAGTGCGAGCCTGTATCTGGGCAAGGGGGTGGAGATGCTCGACATGCTGGCCAGAAACGCTTCGCAGTAGTCGCCGACAGTTCCGAATGGGGCAGCGGCAGAGCAACCGACCACTATCCAGGTCCGCACTCCCTGTGCCGGCCTGGATCATGGTTGCGCTCCTGCCGCCGTTCGCGGCCAGTACGAAGTCAGCCGAGGGTGGCGACGCTGCGCAGGATCAGGCGCACCAGCATGGTCTGCCGGGTCACACCGGTCTTGGAGAAGGTCGAGCGCAGGTGCGCACGGGCGGTGTTGCGGCTGATGCCCAGCTCGTCGGACGCCTCGTCCAGGGTCAGGCCATTGGCCAGCAGCAGGGAGATCTGCGCTTCCGAGGGGGTCAGGTCGAACAGCGCGCGGACGATCTCCTGCGGTGGACGCGACTCCTGCTCCGGGTCGCCGATGAAGATGGCCACGGCGGGACACTGCTTCGCCCCGCTCCACTCGCCCGGCGGCACCGAGCGCACCACGATGCCGAAGTCGGCGCGACCGGAGGGGCGCTGCACGCGCATGGCCTCGACTACCGAGGGATTGCCGCTCTTCTGCGACAGCAGCGCCTGCTTGATCAGCTGGCGGAACTTCTGGCTGTCGCGCGGCGTGCCGACCTGCAGCCCGTCGCTGACCAGCTTGACGCCGTCCTTCTCCTGCACCAGCTGTTCGGCCACCCGGTTCATCTGCAGCACCTTGCCGTCCGAATCGAGCAGGATGGTGCCGACCGCCATCTGGTCCACCGCACCGGCGTACAGGTCGCGCTCGCTCTCGATGCGGTTCAGGCGCATGTGCAGGATCATCGCCCGCTCCAGATGCGGCAGGAACAGGGTCAGCAGGTCCTTGTCGGCCTGGTTGAACGGCGGATCGTTGCGCCCGCGACTGATGCGGATGCGGCACTGGGCGCCGTCCGCGGTGTTGATGTCGGCGCCGAGCACATGGAACACGTCGGTCGGCTCCATGAAGCTCTTGTAGAAGTCCGAGTTCAGCCAGTCGTTCAGGGCGACGAACTCGGTGAGCGAGACCACCTGGCGGTTCGGCAGGTCGACGAAGGGGTCGAGGCGATAGAAGTGCTGGTGGTAGGAACTGGTGACCTCCTCCGAGGCGCCCGCGGTGGAGATGCTCAGGCCGTCCACATGCTGGCTCGGCGGGCGCAGGATGAAGGTGGCGTACTTGGAGGCCAGCAGGTCCTTGAGCTCGTCCAGGAAGGTGTTCCAGGGCACGGATTCCAGGGGGCCCTGATAGAGATGCCCGAGCATGTCGCCGAGGCGTTCCAGAGTGAGCGAAGCAGTCATGATGGGTGGTACTTTGTAATTGTTCTGGACGTTCTGCAGCATATTACGGCCTTCTGAGCTGGCGCAATGAAACGGCCGGGCAGTCCGTCGCCCGCCCTCCTGACGCATTCCGGGCGGTACCGTGGCGGGACGTGCATGAGCCCGCCACGACACGTTCGAGCGATGGCCCTGCCCCGGCTGGAGCAGGACACCCGCGCCGCCATTCTCTCCTCGTCCCACGCTTTTGCCTTAGTCCGCTCGGACGTAGCGACGCCCCCGGCCGCCTGAAATAACGGCGGGATCTGGCAGACCAGCGAGGAGCGCACAGCCATGCACCAACCCCAGCACCGCGTCGCAGTGATCACCGGCGCGGCCAGCGGCATCGGCCGCGGCCTGGCCGAACGGGCCATCATCGAGAGACTGCATCTGGTCCTCGCCGACCGCGACGGCGAGGCGCTCGAGCGCCTCGCGGCGCAGCTGCGCGAGCAGGGCGTGCAGGTGCTCACCCAGGTCACCGACGTGGCCGATGCGGCGCAGCTGGAGCGCCTGCGCGACGCCGCCGTGCAACGCTTCGGCGCGGTCGACCTGCTGTTCAACAACGCCGGGGTGATGCAGACCGGCAGCTGCTGGGAACTCAGCGAGGCGCAGTGGCAGCGCGCCCTGGCAGTCAACCTGGGCGGCGTGATCAACGGCATCCGCGCCTTCCTGCCACTGCTGCTGGCCCAGGGCCGGCCGGCCCACGTGGTCAACACCGCCTCCCTCGCCGGCCTGCTCAACAGTCCGTTCATGGCCGCCTACAACGTCACCAAGCAGGCGGTGGTAGCCCTCTCCGAGAGCCTGCACTACGAGATGGCCGCCCTGAATACCCAGGTCGGGATCTCGGTGCTGTGCCCCGGGCCAGTGGCCAGCGAGATCATGACCTCCGACCAGGGCCAGGGCGCCGGCGGCGAGCTGAACCGTCTGCTCGACGGGCAGATCCGCCAGGGCATGAGCCCGGCCGAACTGGCCGAACTGGTGTTCGCCGCCATCGCCGAGAAACGCTTCTGGATCCTGCCGCACAAGGGCTTCAAGCCGGCGCTGCGCGCCCGTCTGGAGTCGGTGCTGGAGGAGCGCAATCCGCAATTCAACCTTTTCGACCCGCAAGGAGACGCCCATGTCGCTTGATCCGCAGATCGCCGCCCTGCTCGCGCAGATGACCGCCCAGCCGGCCCCCGACTTCGCCCACCTGGATGCCGTGACCCTGCGCCAGGCCAGCGCCATGCCGCCGCTGTGCGCGCCGACGCCGCTGGCCGAGGTGCGCGAGCTGAGCGTCGCCGGCGCCGCCGGACCGCTGGCGGCGCGCCTGTACCGGCCGCAGGCGCAGCCCGGGCTGCCGCTGCTGGTGTTCTTCCACGGCGGTGGCTTCGTGCTCTGTGACCTCGACAGCCACGACGAACTGTGTCGCCGCCTGGCCCTGCTGAGCGGCGCGGCGGTGGTGTCGGTGGACTACCGCCGCGCGCCCGAGGCGCGCTATCCGGCGGCGGCGCTGGACGCCTTCCACGCCCTGCGCGACCTGGCCGCGCGCGGTGCCGAGCTGCAGGTCGACACCTCCCGCCTGGCCGTGGCCGGCGACAGCGCCGGCGCCAACCTGGCCATCGCCGCCTGCCGCCAGGCCGCGCAGCAGGGCGGCCCGCGCGTCGCCTACCAGTGCCTGTTCTACCCGGTCACCGACCTGCGCTGCGCCAGCCCCTCCTACGCAGCCTTCGCCGACGGCTACTTCCTCAGCCGGGCGATGATGGAGTGGTTCCGTGCGCAGTACCTGGAGCGCGCCGAGCAGGCCGAGGAACCGCTGGCCTCGCCGCTGCTCGCCGAGGACCTGGCGCAGCTGCCGCCGACCACCCTGCTCACCGCCGAATTCGACCCGCTGCGCGACGAGGGCGAGGCCTTCGCCGAGCGCCTGCGCACCGCCGGCGTGACGGTGCGCCTGCAGCGCGCCAGCGGCATGATCCACGGCTTCGCCAGCTTCGCCCCGCTGGTCGAGGGTGCCGCCGCGGCTCTGGAACTGGCAGCGAGCGACCTGCGTAACGCGCTGGCATAAACCTGTAGGGGCGAATTCATTCGCCAAAATGCCGCGTAAAGGCGAATGAATTCGCCCCTACAGGCGCCACAAAGCACAACGCCCGCCCTGATCTTCAGGGCGGGCGTTGTGCTTCAGCCGGTCAGCGCTGCGACGAGATATTGCCGCCGTCCACCACGATCTCCGCGGCGTTGATGTAGCTGGCCTCATCCGACAGCAGGAAGCGCACCACCCGGCCCAGTTCCTCGGGCTGGCCGAGGCGGCCGAGCAGGATACGCCGCTCGAACATGCCCGGATGGGCTGCGGCGATGGGCGCGACCATCGGCGTGAGGATCTGCCCCGGCGATACCGAGTTGACGCGGATGCCGTCGGCGCCGAGGGCGTCGGCCATCGAGCGCACCATCGACAGCATGCCGCCCTTGGAGGCGCTGTAGGACGGGATCAGGCCGTTGCCCAGGGTGGCGTTGATCGAGGCGATGCCGACCACGGAGGAGCCGGGATTGGCGCGCAGGTCCGGCAGCATGGCCTGCACCAGCAGGGCCATGGCGCGCAGGTTGACGTTCAGCACCGCGTCCCAGCGTGCGGCGGTGAGCCCCTCCAGGCCGCTCTGGTCGACCACCCCGGCGGCGTGCACCAGGCCGCCCGGTGCGCCCAGCTCGGCGCGGGTGCGCGCCAGCGCCGGGGCGATGGCCTCGGCGTCGCACAGGTCAATGCCGATGCCCAGGCAAGGCACGGCGTACTGCTCGGCGAGGCGTGCGGCGACGGCCTGCGCCTTCTCTTCCTGCAGGTCCCAGATGGCTACCGGGCGGCCCACCGCGGCCAGGGCCTCGGCGCAGGCCTCGCCGATGCCGGAAGCGCCGCCGGTGACCAGTACCGGGCTGGCCGGCGAGTTCAACAGATTGTGCATTGTTATTCTCCTCTGAGTTCGCTGGATGTCTGCGAGGTGTAATCGGTGGCGCCCACGTTAAGTTCGCAGGTCTTGCCGCCGTCGACCACCAGGCTCTGCCCGGTGATATAGGAAGAAGCGTCCGAGGCGAGGAAGAGGATGGCGTTGGCCACCTCGATCGGCTCGCCGATGCGCCGCAGCGGCACGGTGCGGGCGGTGCCGGCGATCATCTGCTCGCTGCGCAGCGCCTCACGGGTGCCCTCGCTCCACACCACGCCGGGAATGACCACGTTGACGCGGATGTTCTCGGCGGCGCCCTCCAGGGCCGCCGCGCGGCTGAAGTTGAGCACGCCGGCCTTGGCCGCGCCATAGGCGGACAGCCCAGGGCTGCCGAGCAGGCCGACCACCGAGCCGAGGTTCACGATCGAGCCGCCGCGGCCGGCCATGGCGCGGAACGCCGCGCGGGTGCCGAAGAAGGCCACGTCCAGGCTGCCGCGCAGGCTGCGCTGCCAGTCCTCGGTGCTGAGCTGGGCCAGCGGGCCCCAGGTGTAGTTGACGGCGTTGTTGACCATCACGTCGAGCTGGCCGAAACGCTCGACGGTGCGAGCTACCGCCTCATCGATGGCCTGCTCGTCGGTGACGTCGGCCTGCACCCAGTCCGCCTCGCCGCCGGCCGCGCGGATCTTCTCCACCACGGCCTCCAGCGGGGCCTGGCGGCGCCCGCAGACCATCACCTTCGCGCCCTGGGCGGCGAACAGTTGCGCGGCGGCCGCGCCGATGCCGGTGCCGGCGCCGCTGATCAGTGCCACTTTGTCCTGCATGCTCACACTCATGGTCGTTCTCCTTGTCAAAGCATCAACATGCCGCCACTGGCGGCGAGGGTCTGGCCGGTGAAGGCGCTGGATTCGTCGCTGGCCAGGAACAGGCAGGTCTGGGCGATCTCCCCGGGTTCGAGCATGTGCCCCAGCGGGATGGCGCGCTCCAGCGCCTGCACCCACTCGGCGGAGATCGATTGCATGATCGGCGTGCGGGTCGGCCCCGGGCACACCGCGTTGACCCGGATGCCGCGCGGGCCGAGGTCGCGGGCCAGGCACTTGGTCATGCCGAGCATGGCGGCCTTGGCCGTGCAGTAGGCCAGCGGCCCCTCGCCGCTCAGCGCCGACAGGCTGGCGACGTTGACGATCGAGCCCTTGCGGCCGCTCGCGATCATCAGGCGCACCGCCGCGCGGCTGCAGTAGAAGGCGCCGTCGACGTTGATGGCGAGCAGGCGCTGCCAGCCGGCGTCGGTCAGGTCGACGATCATGTCGGTGAACACGTCGGGCGTCTTGCCGGCCGCCAGCTGCGCGTTGCGCAGCGCCATGCGCTGCTGGTAGTGCTCGAAGCCGTCGCCGGGCACCTGGCCCAGTCCTGCGTTGTTGACCAGCACGTCGAGGCGGCCGTAGCGCCGCTCGACCTCGGCGAACAGCCGCTCCACGGCAGCGCCGTCGGCGATGTCGCAGCCATGGGCGAGGCCGTCGCTGCCGCCCGGCAGGCCCTCCAGCACCCGGCGCGCCGCCGCCTCGTCAATGTCCGCCAGCACCACGCGGGCGCCCTCGGCGGCGAACAGCTCGGCGGTGGCGCGGCCAATGCCCGAGCCGGCGCCGGTGACCAGCGCGACCTTGTCAGCAAGTCTCATGGGAATTCCTCGGATCGGGCGGGACGCTCCGCGCATCCTGGTGCTCAGGCGGCGCCCCGCTCGCGGATGTACCGGCGCGGCTCAGCTGGCCGCGGCCAGCGGCAGGGTCGCTGCCGTGGTGGTGTAGGTGCCATCCACGTAGACCAGCGGGCTGATCTCGCCGTGCTGGTGGATCTGCTCGATGCGGCCGATGAACACGGTGTGCGTGCCGTAGCGGAACTTGCCGTCCTGTTTGCAGAGGATCGCCGCCTGGGCATCGGCCAGCCAAGGGGTGCCCGCGGCGCTGGTCTGCCAGTGGCCCTGCTGGAAGCGCCCCTCGCCCTTGATCGGGCCGCTGCACAGGTGCGACAGGTATTCCTGCTGGTGGCCGAGGATGTTCACGCAGAAGTCGGCGCCCTCATCCAGCACGGCGTGCAGCGAGGCGCTCTGGTTCACGCAGATCAGCAGCGACGGCGGCTCGGTGGACAGCGAGTCGACGGCAGTGGCGGCCATGGCGAAACGCTCGCGGCCGTTGCTGGTGGTGATGATGGTCACCGACTTGGCCAGGCGACGCATCGCCTGGAGCATCTGGGATTTCAGATCGGTCTGGCTCATGGTTCGGCCCTCCTCATGGGTTGTGTCGGGCCGATTCTTGACCTGGGTCAAACGACCAGCATCGTCCCATGGGACTAGCAAGAACGGGGGCTCCGCCAGCCGATTCCCGCCCGCTCTGGGCCCCGTGCGGACGGGCCAATCCCGGCCCGGGCGGCGGGCCGAATTGGCTAGTCTGATCGGATGTATCTGCCCCTTCCTGCATTTCCGACCATGCGCCCGAGAGCCGGTATCGCCGGACCGACCAACCCGATAACAACAAGGGATAGCGCATGAAATTCTCCCTGATCTACGAAGCACAGACCCTCGACGCCACCCGCGAGGGCGACCGCCGCGTGTTCGACGAGACCGTCGAGCAGGCCGTGCTGGCCGACAAGCTCGGTTTCGACACCTTCTGGTGCGTCGAGCACACCGCCCTGACCAACTACTCGCACATGTCCGCGCCGGAAACCGTGCTGGCCTTCGTCGCCGGCAAGACCGAGCGCATCGGCATCGGTCACGGCGTGGTGTGCCTGCCGCCGGCGATGAACCATCCGGTCAAGGTGGCCGAGCGCATCGCCACCCTCGACCTGCTGTCCAAGGGCCGCGTGCACTTCGGCGTGGGCAAGGGCGGCACCCAGCAGGAAGCCGGCACCTTCGGCTACGATCTGACCACCCTGCACCCGCAGATCGACGAGGCGATGTACCTGATCCCGAAGATCTTCGTGCAGGACGAGATCGAGCATCACGGCGACTTCATCAAGATCCCCAAACGGCCGATCCATCCCAAGCCCTACCAGGACCCGCACCCGCCGATGTACCTGGCCTGCACCAACACCGAGTCGCTGAAGAACGCCGGCGGCCGTGGCATGGGCGCGCTGGTGCTGGGCTTCGGCGGCCCGGAGGAGATCGCCAAGAAGGTCGCCGTGTACCACGAGGCCTGGGACAACCGTAACGAGAAGAACCAGGTCGGCTTCCGTCCGAACCGCCACATCGCCGCGCTGTGCCCGGCCATCGTTCTCGAAGACAACGACAAGGCGCGCGCCATCGGCATCCGCGGCCAGCGCTACTTCATGGAATCGCTGGCCTACTGGTACGCCGGCGGCGAGCGCCCGGACCCGGCGAAGTGGCAGGACGACACCTTCATCGACAGCAACGGCCAGGCGGTGATCAAGTCGCGCTTCGCCTCCGAGGAGGTGACCGTGGACTTCTCCGACCCGACCCTGGCGATGATGAACCCCAACCACGCCTACGGCACCGTCGAGGACTGCATCGGCTACGTGCAGCGCCTGATCGACGCCGGCGCCGACGAGATCCTGTTCATCTGCCAGATGGGCACCGTGCCGCAGTGGGCGCAGCTGGAGACGCTGAAGAACATCGGCGAGAAGGTCATCCCCTACTTCCGCAACAAGCAGGCGCAGGGCTGACCAATCAGTGAACGCTGAAATCCGCTGCCCGATTCGGGGAGCGGATTTCCGGGGAAACACATGAACTGTAGGGGCGAATTCATTCGCCCGAAGGCCGTGCAAAAGGCGAATGAATTCGCCCCTACAGGATGGAGTCAACCTGCAGCGCCAGCGGAGCGATCCACTGGCGCTGCAGGCTTTGCTCATTGCCGGCCTTCGGCGAGGAAATCCAGGCAGGTGCGGTTGAACAGCTCGCGGTGCTCGACCATCACCCAGTGCCCGCACTCGCTGAGCAGCACGAAGCGGATGTTGCGGCAGGCATCCATCAGGGTCTGCGCCCCGGAGGCCGGGCAGAACTTGTCGTTCACGCCCCAGAAGCCGAGGATCGGGCACTGCAGCTCGGACAGGCGCGGCGCCAGGTTCGGCACCTGCATGGTGGACAGCACGCAGCGCGGCTGCTGGAGGACGACGGCGACCCGCTCCGCGACCGTCTCATCGCTGATCCCGCTGGCATCGTACAGCTGCAGGCCGAGCAGGCGTCGCATGCCGGCGGCGTCGTTCAGTTCGCCGTTGGCGAAGGCGGCGCCCATCTTCTGGATGCCTTCCATCTGCTGGTAGTACTGCTCCTTCTCCATCAGCCCGCCGGGCGCCATGAGGATCAGCTTGGCGACCCGCTGCGGCTGGTCCAGCGCCAGCTTGAGGGCGATGGCGCCGCCCAGCGAGTTGCCGACCAGCACGCAGCGCGGGATGTCCAGCGCATCGAGCAGGCCGCTCAGGGCATTGACGAAGAAGTCCAGGTCGTAGACGGTTTCCGGCTTGGCCGAGGCGCCGTAGCCCGGCAGGTCGGGCACGATCACCCGGTAGCCGGCTTCGGCGAACACCGGGTAGTTCTGCTTGAAGTTGCTGTGGCCGCTGGCGCCCGGCCCGCTGCCGTGGATGAACACCACCGGCTCGCCGGAGCCGGCCTCCGGGCAGCCGGCCTCAAGATAATGCAGCTGCAGCCCATCGTTCAGCGTCACAAATCGCCCTTGCGGTAGCGCGCCCATGGCGGCCCTCCCCCGTCTTGTTGTCGGAAAAGGCATTGTCCGAAGGGGGTTCTGCAGCGGAATCGTCCGAGGAGACTAAGCTGCGGCGCCGAGTCCCTTCGGACGAAGGCGCCGGCGCCCGGCCCCGCTAGCCTTGGCGGCATCAGCGACTGGCTAACGAGGTGATGCATGCACGATCCGATCGATTTCAGCGGCAAGGTGGTCCTGATCACCGGCGGCGGCAAGGGGGTGGGCCGCGGCATCAGCCTGGGCTTTCTCGAGCGCGGCGCCGAGGTGGTGATCTGCGGACGCAATGCGCCGGACAGTCTGCCGGCCCATGGCGGACGCCAGGCGGAGTTCGTGCCCTGCGACGTGCGCGACGTCGAGCAGGCCCAGCGCCTGATCGATGCGGTGGTCGAGCGCCACGGCCGCCTCGACGTGCTGGTCAACAACGCCGGCGGCGCCCCGCATGCCGACGCGGCGACCGCCTCGCCGCGCTTCTCCGAGTCGATCATCCGCCTCAACCTGCTGGCGCCGCTCAATCTCTGCCAGTTGGCCAACCGGGTGATGCAGGAACAGGCCGACGGCGGCGCGATCATCAACATCTGCAGCGTCAGCGCCATCCGCCCCTCGCCCGGCACCGCCGCCTACGGCGCGGCCAAGGCCGGCCTGCTCAACCTGACCCGCTCGCTGGCGGTGGAGTGGGCGCCGCGGGTGCGGGTGAACGCGGTGACCGCCGGGCTGACCCTCACCGAGCAGGCCGAGCTGCACTACGGCGATGCCGAGGGCGTCGCGCGGGTCGCCGCCAGCATCCCGCTGCAGCGCATGGCCAGCCCGCAGGACATCGCCAACGCCTGCCTGTACCTCGCCTCGCCGATGGCCAGCTACGTCAGCGGGGTGGACATCTGCGTGCACGGTGGAGGGGAAAGCCCGGCCTTCCTGGCCGCGGCCAACGCCGACTGAGCAACAAAAAACGGGGATCGCAATGATCCCCGTCCTCCCTTATCTCATCGCCACACCCTTCAGGAGCTGTGCGCCAGACTGGCGCCGCTTGTCTCGAAATGCCCGCGGAACGCGGTTTCGACGATGCGCCACTGCCCGTCGACGCGCCGGTAGCGATCCTGGTAGAAGCCGCCCAGCTTGCGGGTCGCGCCGGTCTCGCCGTCGAGGTTGCAGTAGCACAGTGCCCAGCGCCCCACCGCCTCGTCCCCATCCTCTCCCAGCAGGTAGATCTCCGGGTTGGCGCCGTGGTGCAGGTCGATCACCCGCGGCTGGCAGGCCAGCTCCTGGTAGACCGCGACGAAGCTGTCGCGGTCACGGAAGGTGCCGATCGGGCCGTAGTCGATGAGGATCTCCCCCTCGGCGAAGCAGTCGCGGATCGACTCGACCTGTTTGAGGTCGCAGGCATTGAGATAGCGGTGCTTGAGGCGCTGGATCGCCTCCAGCGCCTCCAGGCGGGCGATGCGGGCTTCCAGGTTCATCACAGGTCCCTCATGGTCAGGTTGGGCTCGCCCCAGTAGGCGCGCATGGAGCGGATGCAGCCTTCGGTGTCGAACTCCATCACGTCGATCACCTCGATCGAGCAGCGCCGCCCGTCCCAGTCGAGTTCGACGCGAAAGGGCACGGCGCCGTAACCGTTGTGGGTGGCGCGGACGGCGCCGTCGAGACTGGCGCGGGCCCGGCTTTGCCCCAGGCCCTCGCGGTAGAAGCGCTCGATGGCGTCGATGCCCTGGTGCACCGGCGTGCCCACCGGGTCCTCGACCGTGGCATCGGCGGCATACAGGGCAAGGATGCCGTCGATGTCGCCGGCATCCACCAGCTGCACGTAGAGGGCCATCTGGGCCTGGATCTGTTTGGGGGTAAGCATGTCGTCGTTCCTCGAGCCGCTTATCGGGCGTACACACGCGGCTCCGCGGGAGCCCTGTGGGGCCGAGTCTGGCGACTGGGGCACGGCGCGGAATCGTCCGCATGGACGATCCCGAAGGATGCAGGGCGGCGGAGCAGGCACATGCCTGCCCCGCCGCGGACCTCAGAAGCTGTACTTGGCGCTGAACGCGTAGTAGTCGCGGTCGGCCAGCGGGCGCTTGTCCAGATCGGCGCTGCCCAGGAAGCCGTTGTAGGCGATCCCCAGTTCGAGGTTGTTGAGGTACTTGCCGTTGAGGCCGACGCTCACGCGCTTGTCGCCCTCGCCGACCAGGCTGCCGAAGGCGCCCGCCACCGCGGCGGTGCCGTTGGCCTGATGGGCGAAGGAGATCGGCATGTTCAGGTCCCAGCCGTCGATGACGTTGTTCCACGACGGCGTCATCAGCAGCTGGTAGGCCCAGGCGTTGCGGTCGTAGGTGAGTTCATCGGCGCGCGTGCCGGCGAACTCGAAGGCATCGACGTCATTGACGTGCAGGTAGGCGACCTCGGCGATGAAGGTGGTCTGGTCGGACAGCGGCATCGGGCCGGTCAGGTAGATCGCCGAGAGCTGGCCCTGGGTAGCATCGGCGCGGGTGGCGGCCGGGCCGATCAGCGAGTCGACCAGCACTGGGGCGCCCTCCTTGTAGCTGATCTCGCCGGCCAGGTTGACGTCGCCCAGACGGGTCGAGAAGCTCGCCCCGCTCAGCTTGATGTCGTCGAAGTACACCACGCTGTACGAGGTCGGGAAGCCGCCGTCGAAGTTCAGCGCCACGTTGGGGTTCTTGTCGTGGTAGCGCAGGTAGTACAGGCTCGCCTCGCTCTCGGCTCCGAGAGCGAAGCGGGCGCTCACCCCCCACTGGCCGCTGTCGCGCGGATCAATGTCCGGGCCCTTGGGAATCGTGAAGCCCGGGGCGGCGTAGATGAACTGGGCGCCCGGGCCGATCATGTCGGCGTAGGAGAAGTAGCTGCCCACCGGGTCCAGTTCGGTGCGCTTGTACTCGTACTGGTAGTAGGCCGCCAGGCCGAAGTCCGGGTTGAGCTGCCACTGGGCGAACAGTTGGCCGACCGGCAGCAGGATGTCCTTCACCTCGACTGCCGGCACGTTGGCCTTGGTGGCATCGGCGGGCGACTGGGCACCGGCGATGTTGGGGAAGAACAGGCTCTCCCCCCACTGCACCACCTGGCGGCCGGCGCGCAGGTTGAGCATCGACTGCTCGCCGGTCTGCAGGCTGCCGTACAGATAGGCGTCGAGGAGGCGGCTGCGGCTGCCGGCGCGGTTCTTGGCCTGCGAGCTGAAGTGGTCGTGCGCGCCGCTCTTGTTGACGGTCGCGGGAGAGTCGTTGTCGTTGGCGTGGAAGTACACGTCGTCGTAGAAGGTGCTGGCACGCACGAAGCCGCCGTAGTTGCGGTACTTCAGGTCGAGCTCGCCGAGCAGCGCCACCCGGTTGTTGATCATCGCCCCGCCCTTGAAGTTGCGGTTGCCGTCGTCGGAGTTGACCGTGGTCGGCAGGCCGCTGTCCGGGTCGATCGGCCCGTCGACCAGGGCCCGCGCCGGATCATGCTGCCGCCAGGCCGCGGCATAGGAAAGGTTGACCACATAGTCGGCGCTGACTTCGTCGCCCAGCTCGAAAGAGCCGGCCGATACCGACGCGCCAAGGGGCAGCAGCCAGGCGCCGAGCAGCCATGGTCCCAGCCGGCCATTCACCATCGCCCTATCTGCAAAATGCTTCATCATCTGTCTCCTGATTGCCTGCCGCGCGGATATTCAGGGCGCAGCAGGTCGCGGCGACGACGGCATGCCATCGTCGCCGAGCCCGTGTGGGAAGTTAGGGGAAATCCCGTTTCGCCGAATCCGCTCAGCGGCCCGCCTGGCGCAGCATGTCGGTGGTGTACATGAAGGGCTTCAGCCGGCCGCCGTTGAGCCGCGGCGCGGCGATCTCGTTGGTCAGGCGGTCGGCGAGGTAGGCCCCGGACATCAGGTCGTGGTAGACCGTGACCCCGGCGTGGAACACCCGGGCGTCATAGGCGTAGAAGGTGTTCATGAAGTTGGTGCGCCACAGCTGGCCGCGCGCGTCGTAGTTGTCGGCCATCACCGCCTGCCAGCTGTCCTCCTCGATGTACAGCACGCGCTTGGCGTAGCGGTGGCGATAGCCTTCCTTGAGGGTGGCTTCCAGCACCCAGACGCGGTGCGGCTCGTAGCGCATGACACTCGGGTCGATGCTGCCGGCCTTGAGCAGGTCGGCGTACTTCACCCCCTCCGCTTCCAGTCGGTAGCCGTTGTAGGGGATGTACAGCTCGCGCTTGCCGACCAGCTTCCAGTCGTAGCGCTCGGGCGAGCCGTTGAACAGGCGGTCGTCGTCGATGGTGCGGAAACCGCCCACGCCCAGCGGCATGTCGAAGCCGAAGCCGGGGGACTGGCGCACGCGGCGGGCGCCGGGGTTGTACTGCCAGCTGGTCTGAGGGTTGGTCAGCTCGTTGAAGTAGGTGTAGGTCATCGACGCCTCGCCCTTCTGGCGTTCGGGCTTGAGCACGGTTGCCCGCGAGTAGGCGAAGATCCCCGTGGTCGGCTGGCCGAGATCCTCCTGACCGCCGGTCTTGTCGAGGATCTCGTAGCGCATCTGGCCCCAGGCCGCCTTGCCGTCCGGATAGACCACCGCCTGGTCGTACACCGCATCCTCCTCGAGGACGTAGGCCGGCAGCAGCATGTTGCGCAGCAGTTCGTCGCCGTTCTGCGGGATCGGGAACGGCGTGCCGCCCTTGAGGGCCTTCACCCCCATGTTGCCGTCCTCCAGCTCGGCAACGAGGGCGTTCTTGCGGGTGATGTCGCAGCGAATGTCGTCGAGGCGGAAATCACGGTGGCTGGGGTAGACGGGGATGGCGAAGGTCTGCGGATACTTGCGCAGCAGCGCCTTCTGGCCGTCGGACAGGCGCTGCTCGTACTGCTCCATGTTCTGCGCGGTGATGGTGTACAGCGGCTGCTCGGAAGCGTAGGGATCGGGGTGGCGCGCCCCTACGCCGGCGAACTGGATGCCGGGCGGGGTGCCCAGCCATTTGCCAGAGAAGGCCGGGATGGAGCCGTCGGCGTTGGCGGCCTGCTCGGCGCCGAAGCAGGTCAGCTCGTTGCCGAGTTTCTGTGCCTCATCGCCGGGGATCTTGGCCCAGCTACCCTGGGCGATCAGCATCAGCAGTGCTGCCAGCGGCAGGCTGCTACGAAACGGGATATTCATGGCTTGCCTCTTGTTCTTGTTGTGCACCAGGCCGCTCCCGACGGGGAGCGGTCCGTTCGTCATCGTTTCCGGTAGCACGCCGCTCAGGCGTGCTCGTGGCGCTTGACCTTGGTTTCGGTGGTGATGAAAGTGGCGCCGGTCGCGCAGGCGTAGGCGTGCACGTAGGCCTCGGCATCCAGGCAGACCTCCGGCGCCAGCAGGCCCTGCCCGCACACCTGGCCGTCCAGCCAGGCCTCGATGGCCAGGCGCGCGCAGGTCGGGGTCGGGTCGGAGGTGCTGTCCGCGGTCTCCTCGACCGGCAGATCGAGGTGCTGCTCCAGCACCGAGCAGACTTCGGCGCCATCGCGCTCACCGATCACCTCCACGCGGAAGACCACGGCCCAGGGCTCGGCGGAGAGGTCGACGCTCATGCTCTTGAGGCCGGCCTCGCTGGTCAGGTGGTGGGTGAGGAACTTCAGCGGCGAGATGCCCAGCCCCTCGATCACCTCGGGGCTGCCCAGGCCCAGGTCGATCAGCTTGCGCCAGATTTCCGAGCCGGCTTCGGGGAAGAAGCCGATGCGGTTGGTCACCTGCTCCAGGCCCTTGACGAAGTGCGGCAGGGTGACGGTTTCGCCATGGCCGATGAAGAACGACGGGTAGGCCTTGAACGGCGCGGAATACGGCACCTCGAGTCGACCGCCCCAGCCCGGCATCTTGCGGTACTCGCCGTCGACGAACTGCACCACCTCGCCGGCGGTGATATGCATCATGTGGTCGACCACCGCGGGCGACAGCAGGCCCGGCAGGAAGGGCACGGCGGTGGCCAGGTGGATCTCGCGCACCTTGTCGAGGCGGTCGGCGAGCAGGCGGGCCATGACGTTGGTCAGCCCCGGCGTCGAGCCGCAACCGATGATCAGGCGGATCCCCGCCTCCAGCGCGCGCTGCTGCCAGGACGGATCGAGGAACAGCTGTTCGGCCACGTCGTGGTCGTCGTTGATGTCGATGTAGTCGACCCGCGCGCGCAGCGCGGCCTCGATGACCGGCACGGCGCTGCGGTAGAACGGGCCCACGGCGTTGAACACCAGATCGACGCCGTCGAGCAGCTCGTCCAGACAGGCGGGATCGAGCACATCGGCACGCACGCCGCGAACCCGCGGGCCCAGCTCGGCGGCGAGCTTCTCGGCAACGGCGAGATTGAGGTCGCCGACCACGCACTCCAGCTCGGGGTGGCGCGGGACCAGCTGCCGCGCCACGTTGGCGCCCACGTTGCCGCAGCCCAATAGCAAGACTTTCATGCTTGTTTCCTTCTTTTTCTGGTTGTCGTTCTTCTGCAAGGCATTCGCTGCGCGGGCACTGCCCGCTCAGACGAGGTTGAACTTGTCGGCCCAGCGCGCCGCCGGGATCAGCACGCGGCGGATCTTGGTTTCGAACAGGCCGGGGAACTGCACGGCCCTGGGGGTTTCCAGCGGCAGCAGGCAGTTGGCCAGGCGGCCGGCGATCAGCGCGTCGGCCAGATTGACGCCCATCATCGGGCCGAGGACGTTGCCCCAGGAGCCGAAGTTGTTGAGGGCCAGCACACCGTCGGCGACCTGGTACAGCTTCGGGTAACAGGCGTCGTAGACCGACGACGAGTTGGCAGTCATGCCGGTCCAGTAGGACTCCAGCTCGATGCGCGTGTCGCCGAGCTGCGGGTAGGTGCGCCGCAGGTAGCGCAGGAAGTAGGCGAAATGATCCTCCGCCCGCTGCGCGCGGCCGGCGGCCGGAATGGTCGCGGTGACGAGCCGATGGCGACCGTCGATGACCAGGGGATACAGCCCCGCCGGATACTGCATGAGGGCGACCCGGGCCGGATTGATGATCTCCAGGGCCGCCTGGGACAGCGGCCGGGTCGCCAGGCCGCAGGCCACCAGCGGGAACTGGGTGCGGGCCAGCTCCGGGAAGAAGGCATTGCCGACGTGGCCGTTGGTGCACAGCACCACCTGTTGGGTGCGCACGCTGCCAACGGCGGTGCGCACGCGCCACGACGAGCCGCTGCGCTCGCAGCCCACCACGCTGGAGTTGCCGTACACCCGGGCGCCCAGGCCGATGGCGGCGGCGATCATGCCGTTGGTGAACAGGAACGGATTGACCCGTCCGCCTTCGCGCCAGTGGATGCCGTAGCTGTAGGCGCTGGTGCCGAGCAGTTCCCTGAGGCGCTCGCCGCCGACCACATCCACGGCATAGCCGAAGGCCTTCCACTTCTTCATCTTGGCGTCGAGCGCGGCGTGCCGGCGGGTGGCCGCATCGATCATGCCGGACTGGGCCGCATCGGCCTGCAGCCCATGCTTGCGGCACAGCTCGAAGACCACGTTGCGGTGCTCGATGAAATAGTCGGTGAAGCGCCGCCCGCCGTCGGCATGGGCGCGCAGCGGGTCGAACGAGCCCAGATAGGGCTGCACATGTCCGGCGTTGCGGCCGGAGGCGCCACTTCCCGGCTGGTCGGCCTCCAGCACCACGACCCGCACGCCGCATTCGGCCAACCGCAGGGCCAGCGAAGAGCCGGCCAGCCCGGCACCGACGACCACCACGTCCGCCTCGATGTCCTGATCCAGGGCCGGGTAGGCCGGGATTTCCCCCGGCAGCGGCCAGCCGCTGAAGCGAATCGGCACTACCCCCGACTCGTAGGCATCCGCTACCGGAAAGACCGGAACCTGTCCCGACGCTGCACGCCGATACCCTCGCCAACTCACTGCCGCCTCCTCGAATTCACTGCGCAGCACGCGCTGCGGACTACGCAGGAAGCGGCGGGATCGCCCCGCCACTGCCTGTCGCAGCGGTTTCGATCCTATTGAGGAGGGGAAGCGGCGCTCCAGTACCAGCTGGTACTGCCGAGGGAAATCGGCCGCTGGGTAGACTCCGGGCCGGACTTTCCGACCCATCACCTGAGAGATCGAGCATGGCGCGTATGCAACAGACGGCAGTGGCGCTGGACAGCGCAGCGCTAGCGGCAGCAGCCGAGGACCGCCCCGCTCCCCAGGCAGTGGCTGCGGCCCTGCCCGACCAGCGGCAGGGCTGGCGCGTGGTCGTCGGCCTGGCGGTGGTGCTATGCGTGATCTTCGGCACCACCATCAGCGCCCTCGGCCTGTTCACCCTGCCGATCACTGCGGACCTGCACTGCAGCCACGAACAGGCCGCGCGCATGGCCACCGCCTTCATGCTCAGCATGACCCTGAGCATGCCGCTGGCCGGCTGGCTGCTCGACCGCCTCGCGCCGCGCCCGGTGATGACCGCCGGCAGCGTGCTGGCGGCGCTGGGCTACCTGCTCGCCGCCGGCAGCCCCGACATCGACCGCCTCACCCTCGCCCTGGCACTGGCCGGCATCGGCGTCGGCGCCTCGACCTACGTGCCGGCCATGTCCCTGGCCTCGCGCTGGATGGCCCCCGCGCGGCAGGGCCTGGCCTTCGGCATCCTGCTCGCCGGCGCGGCCATCGGCGGGGGGATCTTTCCCAACCTGCTCACCCGGCTGATCGGCGAACTCGGCTGGCGCAGCGTCATGCAGCTCGTCGCCGGCCTGATCCTGCTGGTCTGCGTGCCCCTGCTGCTGTGGCTGGCGCGCCTGCCCGCGGCCCCGGCGGCGGTCAGCCGGCACGCAGCGGAGGCGCTTCCCGGCCACGCCATCGGCCAGGTGCTGCGCATGCCGCGCTACTGGCTGTGGATCGCCATGCAGCTGCTGCTGACCATGAGCGGCGTGGGCATCTACATCTCGCTGGTTTCCTGCCTGGTGGCGGCCGGCTATTCGGCGCAGGCCGCATCCAGCTGGTACGCCGGGGTGGGCGCCGCCTCGCTGGCGGGCAATTTCCTGTTCGGCGCGCTGAGCCAGCGCTTGAGTGCCAGGAGCATCCTGCTGTGCGGCAACGCCATCGGCATCGCCGGCCTGCTCTGCCTGCTGCTCGCCCAGCACCCAACCTGGGGCCTGGCGGCGCTCGCGGTGTTCACCCTGAGCTGGGGCACCACCTTCAACCTGGTCAACCAGCTCGCCCCGCTTCTGCTGGTGGAAGCCGTGGGCCAACGCAACTTCGGCAGCCTGCTCGGCATCGGCAACCTGCTCGGCGGGCTCGGCGCGGCGTTCGGCCCGGCCGCCGTCGGCTACCTGGTCGACGCCACCGGCAGCTACGCCCCTGCCCTGCTGCTCTGCGCGGCCCTGGCGGCCGCGGCAACCCTGCCGATTGCCCTGCAGCAACGCTCCGCTGCCTAGTGGGCATGAGATGCGCAGGGCAATCCCCTGTAGGGGCGAATTTATTCGCCTTGCGGGGCATTTTGGCGAATGAATTCGCCCCTACAGGCCGGGAAATTGGCTTCGTGGGAATGCGTCGTTCAACGCAGCAGGGCGAAGCTCTTGAACAGGATCCGCACCAGATCGGTCTGCCCCTTGATGCCAAGCTTGGCGTAGATATTCTTCGAGTAGTTGCGCGCGGCGGTCACCGCGATACCCATCTGCCCGGCGGCTTCGCTGATGGTCTGGCCGCAGGCCAGCAGCGCGGCCAGTCGGGCTTCCTGACGGGTCAGGTCGAGCAACTGGGCGATCAGTTCCGCTGCGGAACCGCCCGAGACCTGCTGCATGGCCAGGTTCTCGGTCAGCTCCGAGAGGTAGACGATCACGCTCGGCACATGCCGGCCCTGGAAGTAGGCGAGCAACGGCGCCGGCGTCACCAGCATGCCCAGCAGCACGCCATCCAGGGCCTGCACGCGCACCAGCTCACCACGGTAGGGGCCGCCGTCGTTCTGTGCCCTGGCCGCGATGGCATTGGCGACCGCCTTCTCCAGCGCCCGCTGGACCGCGCGGTCCTGCAACTGCAGGCGGCCGTGGCTGAGCTCGATGCCCTGGTGCTTGTCGATGATGGCCCGGGCGGCCCGGTTCACGCAGAGCAGTTGAGCATCGCCATCGAGCAGCAGGCAGCCGAGGACCAGATGATCCAGGCAGCCTTCGTAGATCGACTTTTCCGCCTCCTGGCGCTTGAGCCGGGCGTAGAGGCCGAGGGCGCGGGTCAGGTGGGGCAACAGCGCCCGGATCAGCTCCAGGTCGCCGGCTGCAAACGGCCGCTGCGGATCGGACCGCCCGCGGATCACGTCGATCCAGCAGCGCATGCCGCCGGGCTCGGCAAAGCAGGTCCGCAGGCAGCTGGCGAGATTGATGAATTCCATGTGCGCGGCGCACTCGGCCTCCACGTCCTCGGGGCCGAAGACGACCACACCGCCTGGATCAAGCGACTTCGGGTTGACCAGCTCGATGTGCGCGAAGCGCTCGCGGTAGAGCCGCTCCGCCAGCAGCCAGTCGGTGTCGTCGCCCGCCTCGACCGCCATCACCTGGATATCGGTCGGCCGATCCTCGGCGTGCAGCAGGGTGACCGTGACGTTGATGGCCGCCAGCACCTGGCGCAGGCGCTCGGCCAGGGCGGCCCAGGGCCGGGCCTCGTTCAGTCCTTCGTAGACCAGCCCAATCAGTTCGGGCAACACGGCGCCGCCTGCCGGTGACGGCGCGGGCGGGCGTTTCAGGACAGCGGCAGCCTGCATGGAATCACCTCCTGGCGGGCATCGCCCTCGCCGGGAGGGGAAGGACGTGGCCTCGGCGCACGGTCGACCGGATGGACGGCCCTGGCTGCGGATTCAATCGCAGCGTCGGGGGAGCGCCATCGTCCGCTGGGACTAAGCCGGCCTGGCAGGATGAAGACTGGTTTGCAGGGGAGTCCTGCGGGCCCCGGGACACCGCAGGACGTTGCCGTCAGCGCCGAGCGGGCGCGGAATAGCCGGCCAGGAGCGCCGCCACGAAATCCTCCAGCGCCTCGTCCGGCAACCGGTTGATGCCGGCGGCACGCTGGCGGCCGCCGCCGCTGGGGTAACGCCGGCAGAAGTCGTCCGCCGCCAGCGTCGCGTCGGCGGGCACCCGCAGGCTGAACTGCCAGTCGCCGTCGCTGCGTACCGACAGCAGGCCGAGCGCCCGTTGCGGATCGGCGGCGGCCAACTGGTTGGCCAGCACCCCGCTGACCCGCCGCGCCCAGGGCGCGTCAGGCAGGCGGTAGATCCGGGCCCCCGGCCCCTCACGCCAGGGGCGCAGTGCGGCGGCCTCGGCCATGTCGGCCGCATGGCCCTCGCGCATGCGCTGGAAGCTTGGGCTGTCACGCACGAAGTCGAGCGGATCCTGGTACGGCAACAGCTCCGCCGCCAGTTCCAGCGGGTCGAAATGCAGGTCGTCCAGCCGCTCGCCGTAGGCGTTGTAGTTGAGCAGCAGGCCCAGCTCGGCGAGCAACTCGGTGTCGCCCTCCCCCAGCCCGTGGCGCAGGGCCAGCGCCCGCGCCGGTCCCGGCATGCCGTCGCCGAAGGCCGCCGCCACCGCCCAGCGGTGGAAGCGGCCGTCGAGGAAACGATCCACCAGCAGGCTGGTGCAGACCTCCGCGGCGGTGTCGATGAACGACGCGAACGCCGGGTGCTCCGGCAGCTCGCCGGCGAAGTGGTGGTCGAAGTAGCGCACCCGGGCACCGCCCGCGAGCAGCCGCGCGACGTCCGCGCGGTTGCTGTCGTGGGCGATGTCCAGCACGGTGACCCGCTCGCCCGGCCCGGCCTGCACCCGCTGCAGCAGGGCGATGTCGCGCTTCACCCCGCTGACCAGGCGCACTGCCGGGTCCAGTTCCCCGGCCAGGCGCAGCTGCTGCAGGGCACAAAGGCCGTCGGCGTCGCCATTGAAGGCGCAATGATCCAGCATGTTCGCCTCCTCAGCGCATCCGCTCGCCGCCGTTGGCGTCGAGCTGGGCGCCGTAGCGGGCGCGATAGGCGCCGTAGTCCTGCTCTAGGCGCTCCTCGTCCAGGCCGAAGGCCGCCGCGTCGTACTGGTGGGCCGCGCGCTTGTCGCGGGCGTTGCCGGCCAGCCAGGCCTCCATCGCCGCACGGGTAGCCGGCGCCAGCTCCAGGCCGGCGAAGCGGTAGATGCGCTCCACCACCGCCAGGGGGGCGTTCACGGTGTCCTCGAACTGCACGTCGAGGAAGGCCGCGGCGGGCATCCGTTCGCGGACCGCCATGCTGTGGCGCAGGGCGCGGGCCATGCGGCTGTTCCACTGCTCGCCGACCTGGGCCGGATCGGCCTGGTCGCTGTACATCTGCCAGAGGGTATGGACGAAGCTGGCCAGCGACGGAATGGTCTTGCCCGGGTCGCGGTGGGTGAGAATCACCTGCGCGCGGGGGAACACCTGCAGCAGCAGCTCCAGGGTGTGCAGGTGCTGCGGGCTCTTCAGCAGCCAGCGGCGGCCCGGCACGATCCCGCGGCGGGCCTGCTGCCACTGCAGGAACTGCAGCATCTTCTTCAGGTAGACGTAGACCTGGCTCTGGTCCTGCTGGTCGAGCCAGGCGGTGTAGTCCGGCACGTTGACGTAGGAGTCCATGGCGCAGAGGAACGAGTGCTCCATGAGCATGAACTCCTCGTCCGGCTGCTCGGCGTCCAGCGGATGGATGGCGAGGATCTGCGGCACGAACTCGATCATCGCCGCCACCTCGGCGCGCGCCCGGCCGATGCGCTGGTCCGGCTGCTCCAGGCTTTCCCCGGGCAGCGGCGCCGGGTAGCGGGTCTCCCACCACTGCGCCTTGCTGAACTGCGGGTCCACCGCCAGCAGGCGCTGCAGCAGGGTGGTGCCGGTGCGCGGCAGGCCGACGATCACCAGCGGGTCGTCGACGGGCTGCTCGAGGATCTCCGGGAAGCGCTTGCAGTAGTCCTCGATCACCAGGCGGTTGGCCAACTGGGAGACCAGCTTCTCGCGCAGCAGGGCCGCGCCCTGGGCCGACAGGCGGGCCTGGCCGTGCAGCGCCGGCTCCAGCACGCGCAGGGCCTCGCGGAAATCGCCGGGGCCGAAGTCGTCCAGCCCGCCGGCGCGGGCGCTGGCCTCGGCCAGCAGGCTGTCCGGGGCGAAGGAAACGGAATGGCTCATTGCAGCTCCTTGAGGTGGTCGAGCTTGACCACGCGGGTGGTGGGATGGACCTGGCGCGCGGCGCCGACCCAGCGCAGGCAGTAGGTGCCGTCGGCATGCCCGGCGGTTTCCAGCCAGTTCGGCAGGCCGGGATCGCGGTGACTGAGCACCAGGCGCACGCCGCCTCGCCCGTCGAGTTGTGCCGAATGCTTGTTCAGGCAGATGCGGTGGTAGCGGTAGTCCAGCGACTCCATCCAGTAGTTGTTGATCTGCAGGTTCCAGAAGTCGCAGTCGGGCACCTGAGCCACTTCGATCAGCAGCGCCTCGTCCTCCGCCAGGTTCCAGTAGCCGTGGTAATAGAAGATGTTCGGATCGCCGCCCACGGCCTGGCACAGCGCCTGGTCGGCCGGCGGCAACTGGTTCGGATGCGCCTGGTAGCCCTCGGACCAGTCGGCGAACAGCCGCGCGGTGTTCTCGACGAAGCTGGCGACCCGCCCCAGGCTCTGCTGCAGGCGCTCGGCGCTCAGCGGCTCCGGCTGCTGCTGGCTGTCCAGCCGCTCGATGCGCAGCTGGGCGGGCTGCTCGGCGCCGCGGTCGAGGAAGGTCTGGCGCACGATCAGCGCGTTGCTCGCCGGTTCCAGCCGCAGCCAGTTGCCGCTGGCCGGCGGCTCCTGGCTCAAGATCAGCTCGAAGCTGCCGTCGGCCGCCAGCTGCAACTGACTGGCGCCGATGAAGCCGGTCTGGATCATCTTGCCGTCGCTCTCGTAGCCGCCCTTCTGGGTGCCGAAGCTCAGGTAGGCCACGCTGCCGCGCCGGCCGCTGACCCGGTACTGCCGCTCGCCGTTGAGGCGCGCGTACTGGTACAGGTTGTCCGGGTTGTCGGCGCCGATCTTGGCCGTCTCGTGGGACGGCGAGAAGAAGCCGGGGAAGTCCGGGTCGGCGAATTCCAGGTGCATCTCCAGGGCGATGCGCAGCAAGCGGGTGAGGTAGCGGTAGCCCTCGGCGCGGTTGTGCGGGTCGCTGGGCGCCTCGGTCCGCAGTATCTGCTCGCCGGCCCGCTTGAGCTGGTCGCAGAAATCGCTCCAGACCTGTCCGCTGCACACCTGCCGTTCGATCTCGTCTATCGCCATGTCGGTCTCCTCGGGTCCGGCGCAGGGCGCGCCGCTGTCGTCACCTTAGGGAGGCCACCGGCAGCGATTCTTCGTCTGGGCGGACTAAAAAGTGCGCAGCCGCAAGCCCTGCTGTCGAGGGCAGGAAAAGTTCGTCTGACCAGACGAAGAAGCGCCAGCGGCAGCTTCCCTACCGTGGAAAAAAGCCGGCCCGCAACCCGCGGAGCCGGCCCCTCCCACGGAGACAAGCGATGCTGACTCACCTGCAACGCCTGGAGGCCGAAAGCGTCCAGATCATCCGCGAAGTGGTCGCCGAGTGTGAGAACCCGGTGATGCTCTACTCCATCGGCAAGGACAGCGCGGTCATGCTGCACCTGGCGATGAAGGCCTTCGCGCCGGGCAAACCGCCCTTCCCCCTGCTCCACGTCGACACCACCTGGAAGTTCCGCGAGATGATCGCCTTCCGCGACCGGACCGCCGAGCGCCTGGGCCTGGAGCTGCTGGTGCACGTCAACCCGGAAGGCGTGGAGCGCGGGATCAACCCCTTCGAGCATGGCTCGGCCCTGCACACCGACGTCTGGAAGACCCAGGGCCTCAAGCAGGCGCTGGACCACTACGGCTTCGACGCCGCGTTCGGCGGTGCGCGGCGCGACGAGGAGAAGTCGCGCGCCAAGGAGCGGGTGTTCTCGATCCGTTCCGCGCAGCACCGCTGGGACCCCAAGCAGCAGCGCCCGGAACTCTGGCACCTGTACAACACGCGCAAGCGCAAGGGCGAAAGCCTGCGGGTGTTCCCGCTGTCCAACTGGACCGAGCTGGACATCTGGCAATACATCTATCTGGAACGCATCCCCATCGTCCCCCTCTACCTCGCCGCCGAGCGTCCGGTGGTGCGCCGCGACGGCACGCTGATCATGGTCGACGACGAGCGCCTGCCGCTGCTGCCGGGCGAGACGCCCGAGCTGCGCAAGGTGCGCTTCCGCACCCTGGGCTGCTACCCGCTGACCGGCGCCATCGACAGCGAGGCCGACAGCCTCGAAGCCATCATCCAGGAGATGCTGGTGAGCCGCACCTCCGAGCGCCAGGGGCGGCTGATCGACAGCGATTCGGCCGGTTCCATGGAGAAGAAGAAGCAAGAGGGGTACTTCTGATGAACGCGATTACCAACCTGGACCAGTACCTGCAGCAGCAACAGCACAAGGATCTGCTGCGCTTCATCACCTGCGGCAGCGTCGACGACGGCAAGAGCACCCTGATCGGCCGTCTGCTCTACGAAACCAAGGTGCTCTTCGAGGACCAGCTCGGCCAGCTCGAAGTCGACTCGAAGAAGCTCGGCACCCAGGGCGGCGAGCTGGACTTCGCCCTGCTGGTCGACGGCCTGGCCGCCGAGCGCGAACAGGGCATCACCATCGACGTGGCCTACCGCTTCTTCGCCACCGACAAGCGCAAGTTCATCGTCGCCGACACCCCCGGCCACG
Organism: Pseudomonas sp. AN-1; assembly: GCF_034057115.1. Taxonomy (NCBI): domain Bacteria; kingdom Pseudomonadati; phylum Pseudomonadota; class Gammaproteobacteria; order Pseudomonadales; family Pseudomonadaceae; genus Pseudomonas; species Pseudomonas sp. AN-1. Next base: position 692,623 of record NZ_CP139195.1, read on the forward strand.
AGCAGTACACCCGCAACATGGTCACCGGCGCCTCTACCGCCGACCTCGCGGTGATCCTCATCGACGCCCGCCAGGGCCTGCTGGCGCAGACCCGCCGGCACAGCTTCCTGGTGTCCCTGCTGGGCATCCGCCAGGTCGTGGTGGCGGTGAACAAGATGGACCTGATGGACTATTCGGAGGCGGTGTTCCGCGACATCGAGGCCGAGTACCGCGCCTTCGCCGCGAAACTCGGGCTGACCGACATCCAGTGCATCCCACTCTCCGCGCTCAGGGGCGACAACCTGCTGGAGCGTAGCGTCGAGATGCCCTGGTACCAGGGCCCCAGCCTGCTGCAGCACCTGGAAAGCGCCCCGCTGGACGACAGCCGCGCCAGCCGCGCGCCCTTCCGCCTGCCGGTGCAATGGGTGAACCGGCCCAACCTCGACTTCCGCGGCTTCGCCGGCAACGTGGCCGCGGGCAGCATCCGCGTCGGCGAATGCATCCGCGTCCTGCCCGCGGGCAAGCAGAGCCGCGTCGCCGGCATCCTCGGCATGACCGGGGAACAGCAGGAGGCGGTCTGCGGCCAGGCGGTGACCCTGACCCTGGAAGACGAGATCGACATCAGCCGTGGCGACCTGATCGCCCTGGCCGACGCGCCGGCGGCGGTGGCCGACCAGTTCGAGGCCACCCTGGTATGGATGGGCGAGGAACCCATGCTGCCCGGCCGCCCCTACCTGATGAAGATCGGCTGCCGCACCCTGGGCATGAGCTGCGCCACCCTCAAGCACAAGGTCGACGTCAACAGCCTGGAGCACCTGGCGGCGAAGACCCTGGCGCTGAACGAGATCGGCGTGTGCAACCTCGGCCTGGACCTGCCGATTCCCTTCGACCCCTACGCGGACAACCGCGACACCGGCGGCTTCATCGTCATCGACCGGCTGAGCAACCAGACCGTCGGCGCCGGCATGCTGCACTTCGCCCTGCGCCGCGCGCAGAACGTGCACTGGCAGGCCATCGACGTCGACGGCGCCGCCCGCGCCGCGCTGAAGGGCCAGACCCCGCGCATGCTGTGGTTCACCGGGCTATCAGGCGCCGGCAAGTCGACCATCGCCAACCTGGTGGAACGCAAGCTGCACGCCCTGGGCCGCCACACCTACCTGCTCGACGGCGACAACGTGCGTCACGGCCTGAACCGCGACCTGGGCTTCAGCGAAGTCGACCGGGTGGAGAACATCCGCCGGGTGGCCGAGGTGGGCCGGCTGATGCTGGACGCCGGGCTGATCACCCTGGTCTCGTTCATCTCGCCGTTCCGCGCCGAGCGGGAACTGGCGCGCAGCCTGGCCGGCGAAGGCGCCTTCCTGGAGATCTTCGTCGACACGCCGCTGGCGCTGGCCGAGCAGCGCGATCCCAAGGGCCTGTACCAGAAGGCGCGCCGCGGCGAGCTGAAGAACTTCACCGGCATCGACTCGCCTTACGAGCCGCCGCTGGCGCCCGACCTGCGCATCGACACCAGCGGCGAATCGGCCGAGGCCGCCGCCGAGCGCATCGTCGAGTACCTGCTGGCGCAGTGAGGCGCCCTTCGCCCGGGGCCGCCAGCCGGTCCCGGGCGGCTGCAGATCACTTCCAAACCTATCAACTGAGTGCCCAACAGGAGCGAGTCATGGCCAAGGCCGAAAACATCGTTACCTCGATCACCGTGGAAATCGACGCCCCCGCCCGCGTGGTCTGGGAAGTGCTCAACGATCTGGACAACTACCACGAGTGGAACAGCTTCTGCCCGAGCATTCAGTGCGGCCTGCAGATCGGCGATCCGGTGCTGATGCAGGTACGTGCCCCCGGTAGCGACGAGACCTTCCCGGTCCACGAATACCTGGTGGCTTGCGACCCCGAGCAGCTGTTGTCCTGGGAGCAGCGCCCCGTCCCGGAAAACATGGACGCCGCCCGCCGCGACCAGTACATCACTGCCATCGACGCCAATCGCTGCAGCTATTTCACCACCGATATTTTCCTGGGTCTGAACCAGGACACCATCATGCGCGAGCACGGTGCCTGGGTGAAAAAAGGCTTCGACCAGATGGCTCTGGATCTGAAACGGCGCGCCGAAGCACTGCACGCCCGCCGTACCTGAGCGGCCCATTCCGCACCACAACAATAAGAAGGTAATTGCCATGTTGCTCAAAGATAAAGTTGTCATCATTTCCGGTATCGGTCCTGGCCTGGGCATCAAGCTGGCCGTACGCGCCGCCGAATACCAGGCCAAGGCCGTGGTGCTGGCCGCCCGCACCCCGGCCAAGCTGGATCAGGCCGAACAGGCCATCCGCGACGCGGGCTACGACACCCCGGTCCTCAAGGTCCCCACCGACATTGCCGATGTCGAACAGTGCCAGAAGCTCGCCGACCTGACGGTCGAGCACTTCGGCCGGATCGACGCGCTGATCAACTCCGCCTACTCCCACGGCGCCTGGGGCAGCTCCTCCGCGTCGTCCATGGCCGACTGGCGCCAGGCGATGGACATCAACCTGTTCGGCACCATGCAGATGACCCAGGCCGTGCTGCCGCAGATGAAGCAGCAACGCTCGGGCAGCATCGTCATGATCAACACCATGGCCACCCGCATCCCCAACCAGCTGGAATCCGGCTACGCCGTCTCCAAGGGCGCGTTGAAGACCGCCGTGCAGTACCTGGCCCAGGATCTCGGCCCGTTCGGCATCCGGGTCAACTCCACCTTCATGGGCTGGATGTGGGGCGCGCCAGTGATCGGCTATTTCGAGAGCGAAGCCAAGCGCCTGGGCGTCACCATGCAGTCGCTGGTCGACCAGATCGCCCAGCAGATTCCGCTGCGCAAGATTCCCGAAGACGGCGACTGCGCCATGGCCGCCCTGTACCTGGCCAGCGACTACGCCAAGGTCATCACCGGCGCGCAACTGGACGTCAACGGCGGTCACTTTCTGCCGTGCTGACTAGCCGGGGCGACAGGGAGGTCGCCTCTCAGCCGATCAACTGATCGACGCCTCCTGCTGGCGCGCGTCACCTTGTAGGGGCGAATTCATTCGCCACGGGCCGCAACGCGGCCCCCGATGTTGCCCAGGGCAGGCCTCCGGCCTGCTTGGCGAATGAATTCGCCCCCACAACCCGCCCTAGGCCGAACGGACGATTTGCCGGCCCCGCGGCGCGCAAATACTGACCCCATCCAGCCCGACAACCACAACTAGAGAGGCGCGGATGCACAACTTCGAACACGCCCATGAACTGGCGGGCATCAGCGCTCGCGAACTCAGCGACCTGCTGGCCCTGACCTACCGCGGCCCGCTGGAACCCACGCCCTGGTCCGGCCTGCTGGAGGCGCTGCGCCTGCGCTTTCGCGCCAGCTTCATGACCCTGGTGCTGCGCAACCCCGCCCACGACCGCCCCGGGCTGATCGTCAACGCCTCGATCCACGGCCCGCACCTGCCGGGCGAGCCGTCCTACAGCGAGCACTACTATGCGATCTGCCCCTTCCTCGACTGGCCGGCCGGCCAGGTGGCCAGCGCCGACCAGGTGCTGGGCCAGGAGGCCTGGCTGACCGACGACTTCTACCGGAGCTACCTGCAGCCGCTGGACCTGCGTTATGTGCTGGTGGCCAACCTGCGCACCGATGCCGGCATGCACTGCGCGCTGTTCGCCTGCCGCGGCCATGCGGCGGCGGACTTCGACGCCGCGGAACGGGCGCTGATCGAGCTGCTCCGGCCGCACCTGCAGCAGGCGGTGGACCTGCATTCGACGGTCGACGAACTGGACTCGGAGCGCCTGCTCTACGCCGCCACCATCGACCGCCTGCTGGTCGGCACGGCGATCCTCGACGAAACCGGCAAGGTGATGCGCAGCAACCAGGCAGCCCAGCGCCTGTTCGCCGCGCACGATGGCCTCGAGTGTCGCCAGGACCGGCTGCGCGCCTATTCCGTCCAGGACAACCGCGATCTGCAGAAGGCCGTGCAGACGGTGCTCCTGCAGCGCCAGCAGGGCCGGGACGAGTCGGTGGAGGTGCTCACCCTGTCCCGCCCGACCGGCGAGGTGCCGCTGAACCTGCTGCTGCGCCCCATCGCCCTCAACTACGAAGGCCAGGGCAAGGCCCGGCGGCCGGCCGTGGCGGTGTTCATCCGCGACCCGAACGACTCGCCGCAGGCCTCGCGGCACCTGCTGCGCAGCCTGTTCCAGCTGACCCGCACGGAAACCGAGGTGGCCATGCTGATGATGGATGGCCTGACCCTGGACGAAAGCGCCGAGCGCCTGTGCCTCTCGCGCAACACCGTGCGCGCCCACCTGCGCGGGGTCTTCGCCAAGACCGGCGCCACCCGCCAGGCCCAACTGGTCAAGACCCTGCTCAACAGCGTCGCCGCGCTGGCCTGATAGCCCATCCTGCGCCCCTCCTCCCCCATGCCATCCCGCGGACGATGGCGTGGGCGGCTGCGCCGGTGTTACTGCGGAGCGAAGAAGCAAAAAAAAACCGGCCTGAGCCGGGTAAAAGGTGACAGTGGGATAGACCTGTCAGCACGCACTGGTTTGCTGTCGGGGGGAGCACAGCCTCCCCCCTGTGCCCCGAATCAGGCGGAGCCACCGATCAGCTGGGCGTTGTCGACACGGATCTCCGCGCCGTTGATGAAGCGCGACTCGTCCGAGGCGAGGAACAGCACCACGTTGGCGATGTCCGCCGGGGCGCACATGCGGTTCTTCGGATCCTTCTCCAGCTCTTCCTGGGCAACCGGCTGACCGCCGTGCAGGGCGCTGGTCATCGGCGTGTTGACGCCGTCCGGATGCACGCTGTTGCAGCGGATGCGGTAGCCCTGCTGCTTGCAGTGCATGGCGATCGAGCGGGTCATCGCCGCCACCGCGCCCTTGGACGCCGAATAGGCACAGAACGCCGGCATGCCGCCGAGCGCCGCCATCGACGACATGTTGACGATCGAGCCGCCGCCGGTTTCCTTCATCGCCAGCACCGCGTACTTGCAGCCGAGGAAGTAGCCGGCGTTGTTGATGCCTTGCACCTTCTGGAACAGCTCCAGCGAGGTGTCCTCGATGGTGCCGACGGCGAGGATGCCGGCGTTGTTGACCAGCACGTCGAGGCGGCCGAAGGTTTCCAGGGTAGTGTCGATCACCCGCTGCCAGTCGGCTTCGCTGGCGATGTCGTGGCGCACGAACAGGGCGTCGCCGCCGATCTCGGCGGCCGCACGCTGGCCGGCTTCCTCGTTGAGGTCGGTGAGCACCACCCTGGCCCCTTCGCGGGCCAGCAGCTTGGCATCCTCCAGACCGATGCCACTGGCGGCGCCAGTCACGATGCATACCTTGCCTTCGACTCGTTTCATTGTTGTTCTCCCGTTGCTGGATCAGCGCGGATCGAGCCCGCAATCGACTGGATTCGATTGTTGCAACGGGTGGGAGGGGCTACATCGTCTGGGGAGACTAATCCCATTTGGCGCTCCCGCGAAGGCGGGAGCCCAGGTGCCACGGGCCTTCCGGATTGTCGCCTGTACGGGAATGACAACTTCTCCAGGACTTCCTCGGGAACACTGAAATTCGCTGCTGATCAGCGCTCCACGTGCTGCCGAACGATCAGCAATAACGCATGTCGGGTTCCGGCAGCGCCTCCAGCGCCGGGCGCGCCAGCAGGTAGCCCTGGAACAGCGAAACGCCCATGCTCCGCAAGGTGTCGAGCTCTTCGGGCCGCTCGATCCCTTCGGCGATGATCTGGCAACCGAGTGCGTTGCAGGTGCCGATCACGCCAGCGACGATCGCCCGTCGCACGGCATCGCGGTCGATATCGCGCGTCAGCGCCATATCCAGCTTGACGATATGGGGCTGGAAGTCCGCCAGAAGGTTCAGGCCGGAATAGCCTGCGCCAAAGTCGTCGATGGCGGTCAGGAAGCCACGCTGCCGATAGTCCTTGATGATCTTCAGGGCATGCTCGGGGTTACGGATCTTTTCCGACTCCGTGATCTCGAAGATCAGGCGATCCGGCGAAAAGCCGACCTTGCGCGCAGCAGCCAGCGTCAGGCGAATGCAACTGGCGGGCTCATAAACCGCGTTGGGCAGGAAGTTGATCGACAGATAGGTCTGCATGCCGAGGCGCTGAGCGGTTTCGATCGCCAGCACACGGCAGGTCTGATCGAACGAATACATCTCGTCGGGCTTCACCGCGCCCAGTACCTGCGCCGCAGAGGCACCATCGGCGCCGCGAACGAGCGCCTCGTAGGCAAACACACTCCGCTGCTCGACATCGACGATCGGCTGGAAAGCCATCTTCAATTCGAGATTAAGTGGCTTGGCATCCCTGCAGCGGATGCATCCGATGAGTTCATCGTCAGCGTCCTCGAAAAAGTTTGATAAATACATCTGATCTCCTTGCGAGGCTGGTTTCCTTGAGATATCCAAGGAACCCTCGAGCGATTGATGGGCCGACGATTGATGAGACCATCTGCACGGCGCTCACCACGCCAGCGTTGCAGCGAACTCTACAACGCGTGCTGACGCAAAGCACGTAGCCGCCCCCAACTTGGCTCTAGACCCGAGCTTGTGACCGTTGCGAGCGCCAGCAGCGAAGTTGAGCCAAACATATCGGCTTTGCATGCCATGCTCTTGAGCACGCTGCGCATCCCAAAAAACAAACCCGGAGCCCGCCAGTGGCGGACTCCGGGTTGCGTTTGCCCCGCTAGAGTGTGGCTCAGGCGCCGCCCGGCCTGGCGATCAGGTACTGGCTGGTCGGCAGCACGTCGATCTTGTCGTAGTCGATGAAGCGCTTGCAGCTCTCCATCATCGCCGCCAGGTTGCGGCGGAACTTCTCCTCGTCGCCCGGGGCGTCGAAGAAGCTCTGCGGGTCGCTCATTGCCGCCGGCGGGAAGCACTCCTCGACGATGGCGTCGATGGCCGGCGCGCCGCGGGTCAGCGCGCGCACCACCACGTTCTGCACGTACTGGAAGTTGTCCTGGGTGTCGATGGCCACCTGGGTATGGCTGTTGTGCCAGATGTCCAGCCAGCCCTCGTGGGTGAGGCGCGGCGGGCGGGTGAGGAAGGCCAGCTGGGCGAAGCCGTGGGTGCGCTCGCCCGGGACGGCCGGGAAGCGGGTGTTGCGGATCGGCACCGACTCGGTGACCAGGTAGGCGGCCAGGCGCTCCACCGCACCGGCGATCACCGCGTCGAACGGGCGGCGGAACTGGGCGATGGCGCTGTCCAGCCACAGCGACACGCTGCCGTCCATCAGCGGCTGCAGGTTGGCCTGGCGCAGGCCGGCGGCGGGCTCGACGGCGGCGTCGGCGACGTTCACCTGCAGGCCGCGGGCGCCGAGCGCCAGCAGCTGTTCGGCGACCTCGCCGCGCAGGCGGCTGGCGAATTCTTCGGGATTGACTTGGCGATCACGCCAGACGACATAGACGACTTTTTCCATGGAAGCGCTGCCTTTCGAGGGATGGAATGCGTCCGCACCGGCGGTGCGGGCGCTTGGTATCCATTGCAGGGGCGAATTCATTCGCCCGGATACCCGGCAAAGGCGAATGAATTCGCCCCTACAGGATCCTTAGATCACCCGCGCCGGATGCGGCACGCGCGGCGCGCCCAGTTGCTCGCGGTAGGACGGCGGCAGGCGGCCGCCCTCCTCGCTGATGCCGTAACCCGGCGCCAGCTCGGCGGTCACCAGGGTCTGGCCGCTGAGGCTGGCCAGCGCCGGGTCGTCGAGCAGGGCGTGGATCACCCGGCCGTTGAATTCGGGGGTTTCCGCCTGGGCGAGGAACGCCTCGTACTGGTCGGCGCGTTCCTCGCTGGCGATGGCGGTGCGTTCGGTGCGCTGCGGACCGAGCCACAGAGACAGCGCGGCGACGCCGGTGCCCTCCAGATCGACCGCCATGTCGGCGGCCAGCTTGTCGCAGCCGGCCTTCTGCGCGCCGTAGGCGGGGCCGTGCATGTAGCAGCCGGCGCCGTAGGAGGAGACGAAGGCGATCAGCCCGCGGCCGCCGGCCAACAGCAACGGCGCGGCGTAGTAGCTGGCGACGTAGGCCGAGCGCAGGCCGACGTCGAGGATGCCGACCAGCTCCAGCGGCTTCTCCCAGAACGGGCCGGGATCGATGAGGTTCTCGTGGAGGAAGGTGGCGTTGTTGACCAGCAGGTCGAGACGCCCCTGCTCGCGGGCGACCTGCTCGAACAGCGTCCTGACCTGCGCATCGTCGGCGTGGTCGCAGGCCACCGGAATGCCCAGCCCGCCGGCGCGGGTCACCGCCTCGGCGGTTTCCTGGATCGAGCCCGGCAGCACCTGGCCGCGCAGTTGCGAGCCGCTGGTCGTGGTCGAGCGGCCGGTGACGTAGACGACCATGCCGGCGGCGCCCAGGGCCAGGGCGATGCCCTTGCCGACACCACGGCTGGCGCCGGTGACCACGGCGACCTGGCGATTCTCGCAACTCATGTCTGATCCTCTCGGTGGTTGTGCGCGATGCGACCGTCCCTGGGCAATCCGGTCCTGTAGGGGCGAATTCATTCGCCCGGACACCCAGCCAAGGCGAATGAATTCGCCCCCGGGGGTCGTCCGGATCGTCGCCATCGCGCCGTCCGCCCGCATCGTCCGATGGGACTAACCGCCCAGCGGCCGATGCGGAGCACACCTGCCGGCAGTTAGTCTGTTCGGACGAGGTAGCCCCCTGCCCCGCTATCTATGGTAGGAACATCGCATCGGGCTCCCGTGGGCCCGCCACCGGCAGCAACGGGAGCGCCTCGTGCCCGGCGCCCTGCTTGCCACCTGAAGTCGAATCGCTGGGACTCAGCATGCATAACAACAAGATCCTGCCCGCCTCGCCGTCGCCGTTCAGCCCGCTGAAGATCGGCCCGCTGACGCTGAAGAACCGCTTCATCAAGTCCGCCACCAACGAGGGCATGGCCCGCGGCGGCACGCCCTCGAAGCAGCTGGTGCGCTTCCATGAGGCGATGGCCGCTGGCGGCACCGCGCTGACCACCGTGGCCTACTGCGCGGTGAGCCGCGACGGGCGCACCTTCCCCGACCAGATCACCCTCGACCGCGACGCCGTGCCCCACCTGCGCGTGCTCACCGATGCGGTGCACCGCCATGGCGGCGCGGCCTCGGCGCAGATCACCCATGGCGGCTGCTTCACCTTCCTCGAGGAGCTGTCCACGCCCCGGCCGCTGTCGGCCAGCGGCGGCTTCAACAAGGTCGGCATCATGAGCGGGCGCTTCCTCAAGCAGGCGATGAGCGAGGCCGACATGCAGCGCATCGCCGGCGAGTTCGCCCAGGCCGCCCTGCTCGCCCGCGAGGCCGGCTTCGACGCCGTGGAAATCCACATGGGCCACGGCTACCTGCTCAGCCAGTTCATCTCGCCGCTGTACAACAAGCGCCGCGACGCTTGGGGCGGCAGCCTCGACAAGCGCCTGCAGTTCCCCAGCCTGGTGCTGCGCCGCGTGCTGGATGCGGTGGGCCGCGAGCTGGCGGTGATCTGCAAGTACAGCGTCACCGAAGGAGCGAAAGGCGGCCACACCGCCGAGGACGGCGCCGCGGTGGCGCGCATCCTCGAGCGCGAAGGCGCCCACCTGCTGGTGCTCAGCGCGGGGATGAACGTCGAGTCCACCACCACCCTGTTCGGCTCGTCCTTCCCCAAGGAAAACCGCGTCTCCGTCAGCAACCCCATCGTCCGCGCGGCGATGACCATCCAGAGCTTCACCGAACCCAAGGTGGAGTTCCGCGAGCTGTACCTGCTCGAGCATGCGCGCAAGGTACGCGCCGCGGTGTCGATGCCGCTGGCCTACCTGGGCGGGGTGAAGACCGCCGCCAACGTCATTCAGGCGCTCGGCGAAGGCTTCGAGGCAGTGGCCCTGGGTCGCGGGCTAATCTTCGACCCCGAGTTCGTCAACAAGCTGGCCGCGGGCGGCGCCGGCGCCACCGGCTGCACCTCGTGCAACCGCTGCGTGGCCATGATGTACACCCCGGGCGGTACCAGCTGCGTGCTGGGCCCCCCCGGCGATGCGCAGCTCAACGCCCAGCCGGCGCGCTCCTGACCAACCTTCGGCCCCCAGGCCAATCCCCTGTCCCCTGTAGGGGCGAATTCATTCGCCAAGCAGGCCACCGGCCTGCCCTTGGCAACCTCCGGGGCCGCGTTGCGGCCCATGGCGAATGAATTCGCCCCCACAGATCGAACAACAACAATCCAAGGAGATGCCCGACGTGACCCAGCGCGATGAACCCGGTAGCCCCCACTGGCATTCCCCCGTCCGCCAGCCGGAGCGGGTGGCCGACGCCGCCGACGTACAGTGGGACGATGCCGCCGACTTCCTGGTGGTCGGCTACGGCGGCGCCGGCATCGCCGCGGCGCTGGAGGCCGCCGAACAGGGCCTGGAAGTGCTGGCGCTGGATGCCTACGACGGCGGCGGCTCGACGGCGATGAACGGCGGCGTGGTCTACGCCGGCGGCGGCACCGCCATCCAGCGCGAGGCGGGCGTCGAGGATTCGGTGGACGACATGTTCCGCTACCTCAAGCTGGAGACCCAGGGCGTGGTCAGGGACAGCACCCTGCGCCGCTTCTGCGAGCAGAGCGCGCAGATGATCGACTGGCTGAGCGGCCACGGCGTGCGCTTCGACAGCACCCTGTACGCGGCCAAGACCTCCTATCCGCCGCAGGGCTACCACCTGTACCACTCCGACAACACCCTGCTGCCACGCTCGGTGGCGGTCGCCCGGCCGGCGGCGCGCGGGCACAAGGTCTACTCGCCGCCCACCTCCGCCCCGGTCGGCTTCGGCGTGCGCATCACCGATCCGCTGCGCGAGCGGGCCAGCCGGCTGGGCGTGCGCTTCATGGCGAACAGCGAGGTGCGCCAGCTGATAGTCGACCAGGACGACAACGTGGTCGGGGTCAAGGTCGTGCAGATCCCGCCGGGCGCGGCGGCGGCGCAGTTCGCCCGGCTGATGCAGCAGGCGGCGCGCTTCCAGCTGATGCTGCCGGCCAGCTTCCCCGGCTCCGGCATCACCAGCGGCATCGCCCTGCGCTACTGGCGCAAGGCCGAGGCGCTGAAGAGCGCGCATGCCGTCGAGCGGCGCATCCGCGCCCGCCATGGCGTGTGCCTGAGCAGCGGCGGCTTCATCCAGAACCGGCCGATGGCCAACCACTACGCCCCCGGCTACGCCGACAGCATGCCGCTGGGCTCGCTGGGCGACAACGGCAGCGGCATCCGCCTCGGCCAGAGCGTCGGTGGCGCCGCCGACCGGCTCGGCCGGATCAGCAGCTGGCGCTTCCTCAATCCGCCCAAGGCCTTCGCCGAGGCCATGCTGGTCAACGGCCGCGGCCAGCGCTACTGCGACGAGATGCTCTACGGCGCCGCCATCGGCCAGGTGATGGGCGACGAGCAGGACGGCACCGGCCTGCTGATCCTCGACCGCGCCCTGTACCGCAAGGCGTGGCACCAGGTGCGCAAGGACGACATGCTGCCGTTCCAGCGCCAGCCGGCGATCCTCGCCCTGCTGTTCGCCTCGCGCAAGGCGCGCACCCTCGACGAGCTGGCACGCAAGTGCGACCTCGATCCGCGGGTGCTGGAGGAAACCGTGCGCGACTACAACCAGGCGGCGGCCGGCTGGCAGGCCGACCACTTCGGCAAGGACCAGAAGGACATCCACGCCATCGCGGAGGGCCCCTTCTACGCCATCGACGTGTCGATCCGCAGCAGCCTGTTCCCGCTGTCGTCGATGACCGTCGGCGGCCTGCGCGTCGACGAGGACAGCGGCCAGGTGCTGCGCGCCGACGACACGCCGATCGGCGGGCTGTACGCCGCCGGCCGCACCGCCATCGGCCTGCCCTCGCACCTGTACATCTCCGGACTGTCCGCCGCCGACTGCATCTTCTCCGGCCGCCGCGCCGCCGCCCACGTCGCCCGGCAGCGGGCACGCCAGAAGGACGAGGTCCCGGCAACCGCATAGCGCTTCTGTAGGGGCGAATTCATTCGCCAACCACCCTCCGCGCGAGGCGAATGAATTCGCCCCTACAGGCCATCGCGCACCGGCGCTTGCGTGCGGGCATCCCCCTGCCATCAGGGATAAACAGCAGCAAAATACCGCCGATACTGTCCGATCGGACTAGCAAGTACACAGTATGTAGAGCCGCCGGCAACCCCCTAGATTGGTCCCACCGAACAACAAGAACAGGGTGTGACCATGAACGACACAGCAGCAAGACCCGACCTGCGCGTGGTGGTGATCGGCGCCGGCATGGCCGGCATTCTCAGCGGCATCAAGCTGCGCGAGGCCGGCTTCGCCAACGTGACCATCTACGAGAAGGCCTCACGCATCGGCGGTACCTGGCGCGAGAACACCTACCCCGGCCTGACCTGCGACGTCCCCTCCCACGCCTACACCTACTCCTTCGAGCCCAACCCCGACTGGAGCCGCTTCCTGCCGCCGGGCGCGGAAATCCAGGAGTATTTCGAGCGCACGGTGCAGAAGTACCGGGTCGACGAGCTGATCCGCTTCAACGAGGAAATCGTCCGCTGCGAATTCGTCGCCGGCCGCTGGCAGCTGGAGATGAAGAGCGGCCTCACCGACAGCGCGGACATCGTCATCGCCGCCACCGGCGTGCTCCACCACCCCAGCACCCCGAAGCTGCGCGGCCTGGACAGCTTCCAGGGCGACCTGCTGCACAGCGCGCGCTGGAACCACGACATCCCGCTGGACGGCCGACGCATCGGCATCATCGGCAACGGCTCCACCGGCGTGCAGATCGTCTCCGCGCTGGCCTCCCGCGCCGGCAAGCTCAAGCACTTCCAGCGCACCGCGCAGTGGATCTTCCCGGTCGAGAACCCGTACTACAGCGAGGAGCAGAAGGCCGCCTTCCGCGCCGACCGCGCGCTGCTCAAGCGCATGCAGAACGAGGAAACCTACCTGGCCAACGTCGAGCGCTTCACCAACGCGGTGCTCGACGCCAACTCGCCGGAAATCCTCGAGATCGAGGCCATCGCCCGCGACAATCTGGAGAGGAGCGTCAGCGACCCGGTCCTGCGCGAGAAGCTGCGCCCCACCTACCGCGCCGCCTGCAAGCGGCTGATCTACTCGCCCGACTACTACCAGGCGATCCAGCATCCGAACGCCGAGCTGGTCACCGACGGCATCGAGTACATCGAGGCCGGCGGCGTGCGCACCCGCGACGGCCAGTTGCACGAGCTGGACGTGCTGGTGCTGGCCACCGGCTACAAGCCCGACCAGTTCATGCGCCCGATGCAGATCACCGGCCGCGACGGCCACACCCTGGAGCAGGCCTGGGCCAAGGGGCCGACCGCCTACCTGGCGATCTCGATTCCCGAGTTCCCCAACCTCTTCATGCTCAACGGCCCCACCGGGCCGGTCGGCAACTTCTCGCTGATCGACATCGCCGAACTGCAGTGGGGCTACATCGCCCAGCTGATCGAACTGGTGCGCAGCGGCCAGTGCCGGGAGGTGAGCGCCGCGCAGCCCGCGCTGGACGCCTACGACGTGGCCCGCAAGGACGCCGCGCGCAAGACCGTGTTCGGCTCCGGCTGCAACAGCTGGTACCTGGACGCCGACGGCATCCCCAACACCTGGCCGTGGTCGCAGCAGCGGTTCAAGGATGAGATGGCGGGGCCGAAGCTGGAGGCTTTTGTGCTGCGCTGAAGCGGGAGATGAACGGGCGTCCCGCCGACTAGACGGGACGCCCGTTTCGGTTTGGCCAACTCCCAAGGGGCACTTCAGCTCCCTGCCCGTCCGCTTATCGCAGCGGGCAGGCAGCCCCCCTCCCGTCTCCTCGAAACGCCAGTCCCGGCAATCATGGCCAGTGCGTCAGAGGCTGGCGCGGTCTTGCTCCTCGCCTGACAGCCAATTTGCTTGGGCTTGGCCACGGATCGCATTCGGGTTGACCAATGCCACAGGCGCGACTGGCAGCAAGCGGCCAGAAACAGTCATTGCTACTCGTCCGAGTCATCAGTCTCGCCGAACAGGAATTTCCCTGTGTACCAAATCGATCGCCCAACGTTGTGGATGAGTTGCTCTCCTTGCCGCAATGGCGAGTCTTCTTCATCGACGCCCGCGAGCTTGATCGCGTCTGTGACCTTTGAGCCAGTAGGGTGTGCATCTCCCACTCGCATATCATAAGCACCGGCAATCTCAGCAAATACTAGCCTGGCTTTGTCGTCTCCAATTTTCTCAGCCAAAATACTTTGGAGTAATTTGTTTGAGCCGAGCTTGGCTTTCTCTTGGTGTGTAGAAAGCTTGCGTAGCTCGGTTATGTTGAGCCTGTCCGAGAATACGCGAATGATGTCCTTGGCTAACCTGAGCAGGGACGCCCTGTCTTTGCTTGCAAATCTGGATATTTGCAGCCCTGCTTCGGAGTCATCAATATCATGGGTGAACAGAGATATTTTGTATTTATGCCTGAAGCCGTCTTCCAAAAGCCTCATGCTTCCAAAAAACATTTCTTCAACCGCATATGTGGATGCCGGTTTCGCCCTCACCTGCGCCTCCAGCAGTTCACTTGAAACCTTTCCTTCGGGAGCTACATTATGCCCCGCCCAAACATGCTGCTCCCATGGGGCAAGTCGTGCGATGTCATAAGCATATACGGTGATAAGATCAGAGCTATTTATCCCGAAATGAGTTTTATATCCTGATGTGGAGTTAATGGCTCCAGTTTCAGCCGTGTACCACGCCAACTTAAATCCTCGGCTATTCAGAAGCTCATTTACAACGCTGGCCCGAAACCATAGCCAGCGGCCTATGTCCTCGTTATCAAGCTCTGCTGATCTCATTCGCGTTCCATCGGTTTCCACGATGAATTGCGGGAGGTTCGGATCTGCATCTCCACGAACGCGTAGGCTTTTTGATTGGTGGTCTATCCATTCCTCACGCCAAAACTCCCCCTCTACCCGTACACCTGTATAGCCTCCACGATGCCCCTTTGAACTTTCATGGCCAGTGTTCGAGTCATTCTCAGGGCCCATCACAGGGGCGTCTTCATCCTCATCTACGTCCGTTCGCCAGGCTCGAAACATTGCCCAACTTCCCCCAAATACGTCATCAAGCTTGCGAACGATTAGGGTGAATTTTCCGCTATCTCTTTCCTCATTGTGAGGTTGCAAATTTGAGTATGCGCTGTCCTCGAATACGGGGACGTTTTCTACCCTCTGTCGGTAGTATGCAAGGCGGAGCGACAGATTTCTGGCCGCTAGATAATCAAGGCGGTTGCAGGAACTGAGTGCAACACGGTTATTGGAGTGAAGCAGGTGCCTCATGATGCTTGGCCATCAGCTCGGTTATGACCTCGATGGGGCACTTGAAGCCGAAGCGCTTGCGCGGTCGGATGTTCAGTTCGTAGGCAATCGCATCCAGTTGCTCCTGGCTGTATTCCGACAGATCCGTCCCCTTGGGCAGGTACTGCCGGATCAATCCGTTGATGTTCTCGTTGCTACCACGCTGCCAGGGACTGTGCGGGTCGCAGAAGTAGATCGCCACGCCGGTCTTCTGGGTGATCTCCGCATGGCGTGCCATCTCCCGTCCCTGGTCGTAGGTCATGCTCTTGCGCGCCGCCAGCGGCATGCGATTCAGCGCCGCGCTGAACCCCTCCACAGCCGAGGTCGCCGTCGCATCGCTCATCTTTACCAGCATCAGGTAGCCGCTGGTGCGCTCCACCAAGGTGCCTACCGCCGAGGCGTTGGCCTTACCCTTGATCAGATCGCCTTCCCAGTGGCCGGGCATCACGCGATCCTCGATCTCCGGTGGGCGCACGTGGATGCTGACCATGTCGGGGATCTGACCACGTCGATCTACCCCGCCAGAGCGCGGACGGCGGGTGGTTTTGCCTTGCCGCAGGCAGATGATCAGCTCCTTGCGCAGCTCGCCGACCGGCAAGGCGTAGATCGCGTTGTAGATCGTTTCGCGGCAGACGTAGGCGTCTTCGAAGTTCGGGAGTTCCATGGCGCGGAGCTTGCCGGCAATCTGCTCGGGAGAAAAGCGTTTTCGCAGCAGGTGGACGACCAGCTCGAACAGCTCGTTGCCGGGCACCAGCTTTTGCCGAGGCCGGCAGGACATGCGGCGTTCACGCATCGCTCGCTGGGCATGCTGGGTGGCGTACTCGCCCTGGGCGCTGCGGTTACGGCGGATCTCGCGACAGATCGTCGAGGGGCTGCGGTTGAGCATTCGGGCAATGGCCCGCTGGCTCATGCCGCGCAGCAGACCGACCTGGATGTTGGAGCGCTCTTCAATGCTGAGTTCGTGGTAAGACATGGCAACACCGTACCGGAAAGGTCAGGTGTTGCACTCAGTTTTTGCCGCCGCCCAAGTAAAAATTCTCTTTTTATTTCTATCTGACGATATTCGCCATCTTCACTCACTGTCTCGCGAGCTACCACAACGAAATTTTCTTCAGGTCTGACCCAGTTGTTCCCCTCTTTGATCAAGTGCAGCGCGACTATCAGATCAGGGCTCAGTATCCATTTTCTGCCGCCGACAACAGGTTGCGGGTGTTCATAAACTAGATTGACGCCTATTGGCTCTTTATCGTTGTATTGATATTGGTCAATGGACGCATAATATCAATCTTCGTATGCATAAGGTGCGACTGTGTGCCCAATGCCTATGTCGCTCCATCCAAGACGTTTTTCAACCAGCTGGCGATGCTCTGGCGGAAATGCAACGGAGCCACAGCCGAAATATTCACTGACATGGCCTACCTCTTTTATATCCCCTTTCTTGAGCTCAACTGACGCTCTCAAAGGAACCCACGCCGCGTTAGAAAATACCCTGCGGGTTTCCCTAGTCTAGAGAATCCACTCTTCACTCATGGTCGAATTTCCGTTATTCATGACAGCATGTTGGGATTAATCAGTGGCCTTCGCTTGGGGCCCTCGACAGGATGGTTTGCGCGAGCTGGCAGATCAACAGGGCCATCTCTGGATGTCGCAAATATCAATGATGAATCGCCCCTAATTTCGTAGTCACTCGATGACTGCTTTTGGCCGACAGCTGCCGGTCACGACACCGAAGATCAGCTCATGATCCGCGACGATACCCTGGCAGGGCAAGCAAGCGACCTTCCCTATCGCCGCTCCAAGCTGGTTGCGCAGCTAGACTCCATCTCTCAGCCCCAACCGCGGAGAGCCAGGATGACCAGCAAGAACACCATATGCCTCTGGTACGACAACGACGCGCTGGACGCTGCGACCTTCTACGCCGCGACCTTCCCGGACAGTGCTGTGGGGACTGTCCTGCGCGCTCCGGGCGACTATCCGGCGGGCAAGCAGGGCGATGTGCTGACCGTCGAGTTCACGGTGATGGGCGTCCCCTGTCTCGGGCTCAACGGCGGGCCGGCGTTCAGGCACAGCGAGGCTTTTTCGTTCCAGGTGGCGACCGACGATCAGGCCGAGACGGACCGCTTGTGGAACGCGATTGTCGGCAACGGTGGCCAGGAAAGCGAATGCGGCTGGTGCAAGGACAAGTGGGGGCTGTCGTGGCAGATCACGCCCCGCGTTTTGACGGCCGCGGTTACCAGCCCTGATCGAGCAGCGGCCAAGCGCGCCTTCGACGCGATGATGACCATGCGCAAGATCGATATCGCGGCGATCGAGGCGGCGCTGAAGGGGTAACCCGAGCGTGGCTGTGCAGTCCCAGGCAGTCATTGTGCATTCCTGAGCCCTCATCAGGAGAGTGCGCTCATCCAGGCCCGATGCCACGACGGCCACACCCTGGAGCAGGCCTGGGCCTAGGGGCCGACCGCCTACCTGGCGGTGTCCATCCCCAACCTCTTCATGCTCAACGGCCCCACCGGGCCGGTCGGCAACTTCTCGCTGATCGACATCGCCGAGCTGCAGTGGGGCTACATCGCCCAACTGATCGAGCTGGTGCGCAGCGGCCAGTGCCAGGAAGTCAGCGCCGCGCAGAGCGCGCTGGACGCCTACGACGTGGCGCGCAAGACGGTGTTCGGCTCCGGCTGCAACAGCTGGTATCTGGATGCCGAGGGCATCCCCAACACCTGGCCGTGGTCGCAGCAGCGCTTCAAGGATGAGATGGCGGCGCCGAAGCTGGAGGCCTTCGTCCTGCGCTGAATGCCGAGGGGCGTCCGGCCGGCAAGGCCGGACACCCTTGGCCATATCCCCGAGCCGCACCCGCTGGAGCGCCCCAGGGAGTGAAATCAGAGCCCGCCACGCAGCCCCAGCTCGCGGACCTCGAGGACCCAGCGGGCCTTCTGCCGCGGCGTGGCGTGAATGATGGGACCGAAACTGGCCACCTTGACCGGCTTGAGTCCGCTGAACTCGAGGATCGTGCGCTTCATCTGCTGGTGACCGGGCATGCGGAACACCCAGCGGTAGTACCAGGGTGGGGTATCCATGGTGACCAGCAACTGGGCGGAGCGCCCGACCAGCAGCCGGTCCCAGAACTTCGAGTTGTCCCGATAGCGGAAAGCGAAGCCGGGCAGAAAGATGCGATCGATGAAGCCCTTGAGCAGCGCCGGCATGGCCCCCCACCAGGTCGGATAGACGAACACCAGATGTTCGGCCCAGAGGATGTCCTGCTGCGCCTTGCTCAGATCGGGCTCCAGCTCCTGTACCTTCCGATAGCCCTCGTGAAGTATCGGGTCGAAGTCCAGTTCGCTCAGGCGCAGCTGGCGCACCTGGCAACCGGCCTGGGTCGCCCCGGCCAGGTAGGAATCGGCCAGATGCCCGCAGAAACTGTCGGAAGAGGGGTGGCCGAGGATCAGCAGAATTTTCTTGCTCACGGAGTACGGCTCGTTACTTGGCGGTGGAAAGACCCCAAGGCTAAAGTCTCCCCCGGACGGTAGAGTCAAGCCCCGCCAGGGGCGCCGGCCCCTTCCCCATGATTTCCCGGCTGTGATCTGCTCGACGGAACTGCCATCGCCCCGCGACAGCTCGCCTGCGATTCCCGGAAGATGCCCGCCTGCACGGGCAACCGCCCAGCGTTCGCAACACAAATGGAAGTTGTCAGGATGTACATAGGAAAAGCAGCCAAGCTATCGGGAACAACCGTCAAGAGCATTCGCCACTACGAGAAGATAGGCCTGCTTCCCCAAGCGCCGCGCGAGGGGAAATATCGGGTCTACGATCAGGAAAACGTCGATGTCCTGCGTTTCATCAAGTGCGCCCAACAGCTGGGATTCAAGCTCAAGGAGCTGCAGGGCATTCTCGCCGACTACGGCGGCCGCGACTTTCCCTGGGAGCGGGCACAGCAGGAGATCGCCCGGAAGAAACAGGAACTGACGACCCAGATAGACATGCTCCAGCAGTTGCACGCCGGGTTGCAGGCTTTCGAGAAGGATCTGCAGGATGCCCGGGAGGAATGCCACCTCCTGCGTGCCTCGCGCCCGGCGGAAAAAAAACCGGCGCACCCACAGAGCTTGGGAACCTGATGAGGCGAATCGTCGGACAGCGGAGGCCTGCCCACCCCGAGCCCCGGGGGAGCAAGCCTCCCTGCCGCTAGGCGGGCACCACGCCACCCGGCTCATGCGCCATGGAGGCCGACGCCGCGCGTGCGGCGATCGGTGCGAAGAACCATGGGGCAGTCAGCGTGATGACCAGAATGGTCATCACGCCACTGACGAGCAGCGCCAGCGCCACCAGGGCGCCCAGATCGACCACCGGCTTGAAGTCGGAAAACAGCAGAGCCAGGAAGCCGACCGAGAAAATCACCACGTTGACCACGGTCGAACGCCCGACACTGTGCATGGAGCGCAGGATGGCGCTATCGATATCGACGCCCTGCTGCACGAACAGCCGGATGCGCGACAGCAGGTGCACCGCATAATCCACGACCCCGACCACCAGGTAGGTGACCAGTGCGGTGCCGATGTTCAGTTCGATGTCCAGCAGGAACATGGCGCCGTACAGGCTCGCCGAGGTCGCCAGCAGGGTGAACAGGCCGAGCAGCCCCAGGCGCAGCGAGCGCAGCGAGAACATCATCATCAGGGTCACCACCAGCGCCGCCAGGGTGAAGCTGAGCACCTGGCCCCGGGTGATCTCGTCCAGCACCCCGGTCCAGATCATCGGCGTGCCGGCATGGGTGATCTCCAGATGGGCCGGCTTGTTCACCGCCAGCCAGGCGTCCAGACGCGCCAGCAGGCTGCGGTAGTCGCTGGCCACCGAGGAGGTCATGGTGTACAGAGTGACCGCCTTGGAATAGTCCGCGTTGAGAACATTGGTCAGGTCCGAGCCGCCGCCATTCTCGAACAGCATCACGTGCTGGTCGATCAGCGCATTGCCATCGACCTCGAAGGTCTCGCGGCGCCCCTCCTCGTCCACCACGCTGACCGTCTCGCGCGCCTCGGGCACCCGCAGATAGGCGGGGTCCATGTCGTTGAGCACCAGGTTCATTCGCTTGATGTAGGTCGCCAGCGAATAGCCGTAACTCACCTCCGGCTGCTCGCGCAGGAAACGATCGAGGCGGTCGATGAACTGCACCACCTCGGTATCGAGCACGCCCCTGGGGGTCTTGCTGTCGATGGCGATCCACCCCGGCGCGGTGCCGGCGACATGGCTGCGGTTGATGAACTCGTCGGAAACGCGTACCGGGCTGCCCTCCTTGAAGTAGGCGATGCCGGAGTCCTCGATGGCGACCGAGAAGGTCAGCACCGCCATCGTGGCCAGCAGGGGCAGGACCGCGCAGAGCATGGCCCTGCGCCGCTCGATCATCCAGGCGCAGCCGGCGACCAGCAGTCGCGACAGCAACGAGTCCTGACCGTCCCGCCGCTCCAGCATGCCGTCCTTGCCCCACACGGCGATCCAGGCCGGAATCAGCAGCAGCGATATGACCAGCGCCGCCGCCAGGCCGACCGACATGAAGACGCCGAAGTTGCGGATGCTGACGATGTTGGTGGCGGTGGAGATCAGGAAGGTAGCGATGGTCGTCACCGTGGTCAGCACAACCGGCATCATCATCAGGCGCATGGTGGCCCGGTTGGCCTCGCGGTTGCTCTGTCCGGCGTACTTCTGCTCGTAGTACTCGGCCATCACGTGGATGGCATCGGAACAGCAGATGGTGAACAGGAACACCGGCAGAACGCTGGTCAGCAGGTCGACCGGCACCTCGAGCAGGGCCATCAGCCCGAGCGTCCAGATGGTGCAGAAAAGGATGTTCAGCAACGGCAGCAGCAGCCCCAGCGGCTTCCTGAAGAACAACACCAGCAGGGTGCTGATCAGCACGAACACGATCGGAAAGAGCAATGCCAGATCATGGTCGATGATCTCCTGCTGGGCGGCGATGAAGATCGGCATGCCGGCGATGAACACCTCGTCCTTGAACTCCGGGTGCTGCGCCTGATAGTCGGCGACCATGTCGCGGAAGATCCGGTAGGCCCGCAACTGGGCCTCGGCGTCGTCCTGACGGGTTCCGAGTTCGGCCACCAGCAGGGCCACGGTCTTGTCGCGCGAAACCACGCCATCGACCATCAGCTCGTTGCCCATGATCTCCGACTCGACCCGGGAGGGATCCATGTCGAACGCCCTGAGGGTCTTGTGGATCAGCAGCTCGCCGTCGTCGGTCAGCAGGATGTTCTCGAAGTCGCCCATCGAGGCCATCTCGCGGATCGGGTTGACCCGCTCGGCCAGGAAGTCGATGAAATGCTGCTCCCGTGGCTTCCAGTTCTGGCTGCGGGCGTGCTCACGCAGAGCCTTGGCCGTCTGGTAGTCGTTCTGCGCCAGGCCGTCGATCAGCATGGCGTCGACCAGCTCACGGGCCCGCGCATCCCCGGCATGCAGCTGGGCGATGCGCTGCAGCTCGAGGGCGTCCTCCTCGTTGCTGAGCACCACCCTGCGCGCCGTCTGGGACAGCGCATGCAGGGCGTTGAGGGTGTCCCGGTTGAACACCCCGTCGGGATTGTGCAGCGCCACCATCACCGAGTCGAAGGTGCCGGTGAACTCGCCCTGCAGGTCGATGATCGTCTTGCGCGCCGGATGCGACTCCTTGAGCAGGTAGGGGTTGGTGTCCGAGGTCAGCGCGCCGAGCACGTAGGTGAAGTAGGCCGTGATCGCCAGCAGCAGGACGATGATCCCCTTCGCATGGCGTTCGACGAAGTCCAGGTATCTTTCCATGATTATCCGAACCGCCGCTTACAGGGAGGAGGAGACGAACCCGGGCACGTCCCCGGACTTCAGCCCGCGGCGGATCGCCCCCTGGGTGAACAGCCGATCATCCAGTTCGACGTTGTACTGCAGCCGGTCGAAGCGCATCTCCGAGCGGGTTCCGTCGATGAAATGCTCGGTCTCGCTGAGCATGATGCTGTCGATGCCATCGACCTTGGCCACCTTGAGGGTGCGCATCTGCTTGATCAGCACGCCCTTCACGTCGAAGAAGTCCTGGCGCATCACCAGATGGTTCTGCTTGTCGATCCACACCTTGAGCTTGTTGTAGCCGGTCTTGGTGAGCACCTGCGGGGAAGCCGGCTCGCGCTCGATCACATGGCAGTCGCGCCCCTGTATCTGCTCCTCACCGAGCAGGGTCTGGCGATAGTCGTTCACCCGGATCTTGTCCAGGTCGGCATAGGAGTACTCGCTGCCCATGAACGAACCGCGCTTGTCGGTGGTGGATATCCGCCGGGTCTGGCGACTGACGGGCAGGTACATCCACTGGCTGTCCTCCTTGCCGAGCACCTCCTGCGGGTTCTCGATATGGAAGGCGACATCGCGCACGTCGTTGGGCGAGGTGAAGAACATGGAGAACCTGTCGCCTTCGGGGTAGTCCTTCTGCAGGTAGGTGAAGGTCCGCACCCGGGTATTGCCCTTCTTGTCGTGCAGGATCAGCGACACTTCCGACATGAAGCTGTGGCCGTCGTCCCGCTCGCGGGCCTGACGGACGATCTCGTCGGCGCTGGGCGGCTCGGCCTGAGCGGCCGCGCTGGCGGTGACGAGAGCGGCCAGGGTGAGTCTCTTGAGTATCGGCAACATGGGTAACTCCTCGAAATTCATGAAATGCCGCACCGCCGTGCCTCGCAGGCGGCGGGCAGCAGGGGTGGGTCAGAACAGGTATCCGGCCGAGAAGCGCAACTGGTCGCGCTGGTCGTAGCTGCCGAACGTGCCGCCCTGGCGACCGAAGAACAGGTCGGCCTCGAGACCGAGCTTCAGCCAGTCGACCGGCTTGTAGGTGAGAATCGCCTGGAGCAGCGCATCGTCCCCGGCGGGTGGACTGAAGGCGGCCACCAGCCGGCTCTTCAGACGGTCCTGGGCATGCGAGCCCTCCGCCGAGAGGGTGAACAGGTGCTCGCGGCGCTCCAGCAGCATGCCCGCGCGCCAGTCGAGAACCTGCTGTTCCTGCCACTGCGCGGAGATCATCCAGTCGCGGACCAGGTAGTCGACGCCGAGCAGTGCCTTGACCAGCGGGCTTTCGTCGCTGCCGAAGGCCCGCGTCGGGTTGGTCAGGCGCCAGTTGTCGAAGTAGGCGACCTCGCTGCGCACCACGATGCTGTGCCCGGCATCGAGCGCGAGCCCGGTACCGATCATGGTGTAGCGGGGAAACTGCCGCTCCAGGCGTATCCGCCCATCCGCCGCCAGGCCCTCGACGGCGTACACCGGGTCCTGCTGGCGGGCATTGAGCAGCACCGCGCTGACGTCCACGTCGCCGAGCCGGCCGTTGCCGCTCAGCCCGTAGGCGAAGCCGTCGGCACCGTCGTAGTCGGGCGTCGAGTCGACCAGGAAGGTATCGGCAGGCGGTTTGGCGAACAGCGGCGAATCGAATTCGCTGCCAGCCGCGGGAGGCCGGTTCTTCTCGAAGCCGGTGATCCACAGCGCCTCCAGCTCCCAGTCGCCGAGCGGCCGGATGTAACGCACCATGGGCAGCGCGATGCGACTTTCCTCGAGCAGCGCGGTCACCCCCTCGCGGTAGTCCAGCGGGTTGACCTGGTCGAGGACGCGCAGCTCGTCGGC
Organism: Pseudomonas sp. AN-1; assembly: GCF_034057115.1. NCBI lineage: Bacteria > Pseudomonadati > Pseudomonadota > Gammaproteobacteria > Pseudomonadales > Pseudomonadaceae > Pseudomonas > Pseudomonas sp. AN-1. The sequence goes on from NZ_CP139195.1 coordinate 716,479, forward strand.
GCGCCCCCATACCACCTGCTGCCAGCCGACGGTCAGTTCGCCTGCGCCGAGGTAATGCCCCCAGTACAGGTGGCGCCAGTCGGCATCCAGGCGGTACTCGTCGCGGGCCTGGGCCGAATAGGGATTGTTGCCGTCGTAGCGGGCGTCGTAGCGTATCCGCCCCTTGGCCTTATAGTAGCCGCTGTCCCAGCTGTCCTCGAGGCTGGCCTTGAAGTAGACCTCCTTCTGCGTGACCCGGTCGTCGCCATGCAGGCGCAACGCGCTGGCCAGGCCCACTTCGGCCTCCCGGTAGAGCGAATCCGCAGTGACCTGGCACGACAATGCGGCCAGCACGGCCAGCAGACCGCGGCAGTGATTGGCTCTCGACACGCTACATCCCCAATCCGGCGCCGCCATCGACCACCAGGCTCTGGGCGGTGACACCCGCCGCCTCGGGGCTGGCCAGATAACGCACCAGCGCTGCCACCTCCTCGCTCTGGATGAAGCGGCGCAAGGGCAGCTTGCGCCTGGCATTGCGCTGGATCTGCTCGGGAGTCAGGCCGGCCATGCCGGCCTGCACCGCCAGCTCGTGGCGCAGCATCGGCGTGTCGACCCAGGCCGGCAGGATCGCGTTCACCGTGATCTGCTGCGCGGCCAGGTCGAGCGCCAGCGCCTTGGTCATCCCGACGATGCCGTGCTTCGAGGCGCAATAGGCTGTGTTGCGCACCTTGCCGGCGCGGCCGAGGATCGAGGCCATGTTGACGATCCGCCCATGCCGGGGGATCAGCGGCAGGCACAGCGCGGTCACGTAGAAGGTGCCGCTGAGGTTCACTGCGATCACCCTGTGCCAGGTGTCCAGGTCCTCGGGCTCGTTCTCGTCGCAGATGCCGGCGCTGTTCACCAGCACGTCGATCTGCCCGTGGCGACGGGCCAGGTCCTCGAACAGCCGCTGCAGACCGGGCAGATCGGCGATGTCGGCGAAGTGGGACTCGATGCTCTCCCGCGCCGGATGGCCGGCCGTCCAGCCCTCCAGCTCGCCCAGGTCGCGGTCGAGCAGGATCAGGCGATGGCCGCCCGCCCCTGCGAAGGACTCCGCGACGGCCCTGCCGATGCCTTTCGCCGCGCCGGTGACGAGAATCGTACGAGTCTTGCTCATGGCATTTTCAGCCCGCCGTTGACCGGCAGGACCTCCCCAGTCATGTAGAGTGCGCGTTCGGCCACGAACAGCACCGCCTCGGCGATTTCCTCGGGCTCGGCGTAGCGCTTGATCAGCAGGCGCTCGCGGATTGCTTCCGCCATGCTGCCGATCAGCGCCTCGCTCATCTCGGTGCGCACGATGCCGGGAGCGATGGCGTTGACGCGGATGTTGCGCGGCGCCAGCTCGACGGCCAGGGCGCGGGTCAGCGCCTCGACGCCGCCCTTGGCGGCGGCATAGTTGCTCTGTCCCTTGCCCGGACGCTGGGCGGCCACCGAACTGAGGTTGACGATGCTGCCGCTGCGCCGGCGCAGCATTCCCGGCAGCGCCTGCTGGCAGCACAGCAGCGTGCCGATCAGGTTGGTCTGGATGACACTGACGATGTCCTCTTCGGGCAACACCGCCAGCAGGCCGTCGCGGGTGATGCCGGCGTTGTTCACCAGCAGGTCGATGCGCTGGTATTCCTCCTCCACTCGCGCGAAGAAGGCAGCGATGCTGTCGCTCTCGCCGATGTCGCAGCGCAAGGCCAGGCACGGTCGCCCCATCGCCTCGATCTCTTCGCGCAGGGCCATCGCCGCTGCCTCGTCGCGCACGTAGCTGAAGGCAATCCGGTAGCCGGCTCCTGCCAGCACCCGGACGATCGCCCTGCCGATGCCCCGGCTGCCGCCGGTGACCACCGCAGTCTTGTTGTGCATGTCGTTTCCTTACAGGGAGTTGTCCGTCTTGATCCGGGCCAGCCCGAAGCCGTGGGTCGCGGCGATGGCGCGGATCTGCTGTACCTGCTCGCGGCTGATATCGCCGTAGGAGTAATGCCGGCTCATGCCCGCCAGCCCCATCAGCACCGACTCGGCCATGCAGGCGTAGAGCTGTCCCTCGCCGAGATAGGCGCGCACGTTTTCCGCCAGGCCGTCGCCGAACGGGGTCTGCACGATGCCGCCGTGCATGTAGAGCAGGTCGGGACGCTGCGCCGCCACCGCCTGGTCGACGTTGAGCGGCACGGCGATATCGCAGACCACGCCGTTCTCGGCGAAATGCCCGGCCTGCAGGAAAGCCTGCGGCGCATTGGCTGCGCAGAGCACGATGCGCGCCTGGCGCAGGCTGTCGAGATCGTTGCCGACGACGATGAACGCCTCGTCCCCGAGGCGCTCGGCCACGAAACGGAACAGCCGGCGGCCGAGATCCGGAGCATCGCCATACAGCTGCAGCAACGCCTCGACCCCCTCCAGCTGCAGCAGGCGCCTGGCCAGCCGGTCGTGCTCGCTCGTGCCGGCACGAATCGAGCGTGCGGCATCCATGTAGATCAGCTCGGCAGTCTTCTCCAGGCGGCGCAGCGAGCCCTCGCGGCCGCTGCCGATCAGCAGCAGACGATCGACCTGCATCGACAGCAGCGAGGCGTAGGTCGAGGCGATGTTGCCGGCCGCGCCGACCACTGCGGCGGTCTCCCTGGCCAGGTCGATGCCCTGGCGGGCGCAGCCCTGCTCGATGGCCTCCAGCCCCATGCCGATGGTCAGGGCGTTGCCGGAGGTCAGCGCGACATCCGGGATCTGCAGGGACTGGCAGTTGTTGGTGACGATCGAGGTGTACATCCCCAGTCCGGCGATGCGGCAGCCGTCGGCGCGGGCATCGCGGATGCGTGCGGCGATCTCCTCGCGGATCGGCTGCAGGTCGCCGCTGGCCATGTATCCGGCCATTGCGCTGGAGTCCATGCACAGCGGATAGAGGGTGAACTCCACCGCCGTGCCCAGCCGCGAGCGAATGGTCACCGGGCCTATGGGCGCGGCCCTGCGCTCGGGAGCCGTGCGTTCGACGAAGGCGCGCTTCTGCTCCGCGTCGAGCACGGCGAGCGAAGGGTCGACGTCGCCGAGCATGCCGGTGTCGATCAGATGGTTGATGAAGGCCACCCTGGCTACCACCGGGGTGCCCTGCTCAGGCTTTGGGCGCGGGCTCTTCCCGCCGAAGCTCTCCTCGCGTGGCGGCACTTCGGGCAGCAGGTCGGCGCACACCGCCGCGGCCAGCGGCAGTGCATCGCGCCGGCGGAGCATCTCGCAGACCCGCTGCAGCGCCGCGAGCAGGCCGTCGATCTCGGCATGACTGATGCACGCCGGCGGCTCCAGGCGGATCACGTTGGCGTTGCTGCCCGACGGGGCCACGCGCAGGTGCTCGTGCTGCAGCAGGTAGCCGGCGATCAGATAGCCGAGCGCATCGTTGTACTGCGCCGAGGCCTGCACCAGCGAGCTGCTGTCGCTCAGGTCGTGCAGCTCGATGCCGAGCAGCAGGCCGCGGCCGCGCACGTCGGCGATCACGTCCGGGTAGTACTCCCTGAGCTCGCACAGCGAAGCCTTGAGATACTCGCCCTTGCTGCGGATGTCCTCGAGCATCGCCCCGCCGTCGGCCTGCAGGCGCTGCAGGGACTGCAGAGCCACGCGACAGGACAGGTCGTCTTCGGCGAAGGTCGAGCTGTGGATGTAGCTGAAGTCGGTTTCGTAGTGGCTGGCACGGATCAGCGTGGCGGCGATCTTAGTCAGGCCACCACCCAGCGCCTTGGACAGGCAGTAGTAGTCGCCGAGCAGGCGCAGCTGGCTGCTGGCCAGCAGCGTGCCGGTGCGGCCGAAGCCCGACTGCACCTCGTCGACGATCAGCGGACAACCCAGTTCGTTGCACAGCCGGCGCAGCGCCAGACAGGCTTCTGCGGGAATTTCGTGGATGCCGCCCTCGCCCTGGATCGGTTCGAGCAGTATCGCGGCGATGCTGCTGCACGGCTCCCGATGCAGCACCGGGCGCGCGCCGGCGAACTCCAGACTCAGCCAGTCGCGTCGGTGCCGCTGGCGCAGTTCCTCGAGCTGCAGGGGCTGCTCGGGGTCGACGAAATCGACATTCAGCCCGAAGCGGGCGAAAGGCTGGCGGTATTGCCGCCCGTAGGTGAGCTGCACACTGCTGACCAGCTTGCCGTGGAAGCTGCGCCGCATGGCGACGAACACCGGAGCGGCATGCAGCTGGGCCAGGTTGTGCTGGCGCACGGCCTCGGCCAGCTGGCGCAGGGTCACCGTGGTCAGGTGCGCCGGCAGCAGGCCGGCCGGCAGCTCGAGTTCGCCCACATCGAACTCGACGTACGCCTGCTGGCCGCCGGAAAGACCGGCCAGGACGAAGTCCCGCTGGTCGAAGGCGGCCTGCAAACGCTTCTGGCGGCTGAACTCGGCGTGCTTGATGGCGATCTCCACCGCTTCGGCGCCGCTGTTGGAGAAGGTCGACACGAAGTGCTCGGCGCAGCCCAGCTCCTGGCCGAGCGCCTCGCTCAGCCGCCGCCCCAGCTCGCCGGCGGCCCTGCGCACCGACATCTGTGCGTTGAAGGGCGCCTGCTCGCGCAGCAGAGCGCAGAGCAGTTCGACCAGTTCGGGGTCGTTATGGCCGAACAGCGCGGCACCATAGCCGCCCAGGAAGTCGGTCACGGCCACCTCGGCTCCCGCGGCGTCACGGCGGAACAGCTTGCTGCCACTGGCACGATGGAACTGGCATTCCAGACCCAGCGCCTGCATCAGTTCGACGTAGCGGGGCCTTACATAGTCGCGGTAATCCATTGGGACTCACATCCTTTCACTGAAGAGACAGCCCGCAGCCGGCAGTGGCCGCGCGCTGCGTGCGGGTACTAGCTGGCCAGCTCGAGCCGGTAGCAGGCGCTGAAGCCGTTGTCGTCGCGGCCGACCACTGTGGCCCGGCGGATCGGTACCTCGCGTCCGCTGCCGACGACGAAGGGCAGCCGGTCGTCGACCGGATACCTCAGCCCGGCGAGCGGAGGCGCGTAGCCGGCCTGCATGGCGCTGCGAGCCAGAATCAGATCGACCAGGCTGGGTGCAGCACTGAGGATCCCGGTAAGCGGCTGCGCAGCGCCGACATGCGCGGCCGGGATCCGGCCCAGGCGGGCACTCAGCCGCCGGTCCTGCTCCGGCTCGCCGCTGGCAGTGCAGACCAGCAGGTCGGTCGACTCGGCCGGCAGCTGCAGGGCGTCGAGGTTGGCGTGCGCCGTCTGACCGACCAGGCACACGTGCGCCGCGGTCGGCAGATCCGCGCAGCGCTGCAGCACCAGTGCCGCGGCGCCCTCACCGGCAATGCCGCCCCGGCCGCGTTCGTCGAACGCCAGGAAGGCCTCGGTGCCATTGGCGGAAATGACTCCGGCGCGAACCAGCGCGGCGAGCGCCAGCGCGTCGAGTTCGCTGCCAGAGCCGACCACGATGGCGGCATCGATACGGCCGCTGCGCAGCGCGGCGCAGGCCTCGCGCAAGGCCGCCTGGTTGCCGGCGACGCCCTGCATGAAGGCGCTGCCCTCGCATTCCAGACGGTGGGCCAGGCTGACCACCCCGAGCAGGCCGTTGCTGAGACTCTTCAGCACCAGGAAGGGGTCCAGGGCACGCTCATGCAGCACGCGCCGGCTGAGCCCGGCCTTGTCCAGACCGAGCTCGCTGGAGCAATCGCGCAGCAACTCGGCGTAGGCATCGAGCGAGGGATGGGTGTAGCCCCCCTGACAGCCATAGAGTCCCAGGCGCAGCCGCCCCTGCTGCGGATCGATCCCGGCCTCCGCGAGCGCCTGGCCGACCGCACTGACGCCCCAGGCCAGCGCCGGCGTGCAGTAGCGGTGCAGGTTGCGCGGCACCTCCTGACGGCAGCGCTGCTGGACGTCCTCGGCGACGTGGCCGAAGGCGACCACCCGCCGACTGTGGAAGTGCCTGGCACGCAGTGGTCCGATGCCGCTGCGCCCGGCCCGCGCGGCCGCCCAGAAGGGGGCGACGCCCCAGCCGGTGGCCAGCACGCAACCGGCACCGCTGATGGCGATCCGCTGATCGACGTGCTTCATCCTCGGCTCTCCCGGTATTTGCCCAGCACCAGCGACGCGTTGAGGCCGCCGAAACCGAACGAGTTGCTGAGCGCTACCTGCACCGGGCGGCTGACCGCCCGCTGCGCGCAGTAGTCCAGATCGCAGTCGGGGTCCGGGTGCTGCAGGTTGAGGGTCGGCGGAATGCGATCGTCGCGGCAGGAAAGCGCCGTGACGATGAACTCGGGTGCCCCCGCCGCGGCGATCAGATGGCCGAACTGCGACTTGTTGGCGCAAACAGCCAGCTGGCGGTAATGCTCCTCCTCGGCGAACACGTTCTTGATCGCCAGGGTTTCCGCCACATCGTTGAGCGGCGTGGACGTCCCGTGGGCATTGACCAGATCGACCTGCCGCGGCCGCACACCGGCATCCTCCAGAGCCGCGCGCATGGCCAGGGCAGCGCCGCGTCCCTGCGGATCCGGAGCGGTGACCTTGTAGCCATCCAGACTGCTGCCATAGCCGAGCACCTCGGCATAGGGCGTGGCGCCACGGGCCAGCGCCCGTTCCAGCCGCTCGAGGACCACGAAGCCACCGCCTTCGCCGGCGACCAGGCCGCTGCGGTCGCGATCGAACGGCCGACACAGCTCGCTGCCCCAGCGCTGCTCGCTGCTGACGGCACCCAGCAGGTAAAGCGCGCTCATGGTGTCGAGATTGAGCACCGAATCGGCCCCGCCGGCCACGGCGACATCCACCTCGCCGCGCCGGATCATCCGGAAGGCATTGCCGATCGCCTGCGCAGCGCCCGCACAGGCGCTGCTGACGTTGAGCACCGGGCCTTCGCAGGAGAAGTCCGCGGCGATCAGCCGCGACAGCCGGTCGTTGGCCTGTCGCAGCGAGCCATCCGCGTGGACCTGCGCAGAACGCTGCATCAGGTGGCGCCAGTCCGCCCCCTGGCCGCCATCGGCGGGCAGCGCCAGACGCATGTCGGCGAGCATGTGCTGGGGCGCACCGGATGCCGTCAGCACCGCGGCACGGCTGAGTTCGCTGACGGCCAGGCCGCTGTCGGCGACCGCCTGGGTGGCGGCGATCCAGCCAAGGCGACTGCGTTTCTCCATGGGCATGTCCCACGCCGGATGCCCCTGCAGTCCGGACGACAGGCGCGTTATGTCGACGGCCGCGGCGAACCGCACCGGGAAGCCGCCGTCCTCGATTTCCTCCGGTTGCCAGGGCGCTACGCAGTGCCTGCCGAGCAGCATCTGCTGCCACATGTCCTGCCATTGGAAACCGAAGCCGGTCACCGCCCCCATCCCGGTGATCACCACCCTTGCTCCGTTCATGCCTTCTCCTTCCAGGTGATTGCCAGCAGCATGGCGTCGCAGTGCCCTGCCCGGCTGACACTCGGCAGCAGCACATGGCGCAGGCGGGGCTCGCGTTCATGACGCGGATCGCCGATCAGGGCAGCGATCTCGGTAGCAAGGCCGCTGGCGCCCAGTTCGCCGGTTACCTCCCGGGTATCGCGCAGGACGGCACAGGCAGCGAAGGGCTCGCTGGCGGCAAGATCGGGGACGCTGCCGCCCAGCCAGTCGATGTCGCGCGGCGTCAGGCGCTCCGCCTGCAGCGCCTGATGCACGGCCTGCTGCAGCACTGCCGGGCGGCGCTGCGGGTCGGCACTGAAGCCACGGCCGTAACCGGCCACCCGCACCTCGAGGCCTTCGAGCGGCGGCTGGGCGGCCAGCAGCAGTGCCGCGGCCCCCTCCCCGTACAGCACGTCCTGGCCCGGCTCGTCGCGCAGGAACAGGGCCGGCGTCAGGTTCGGGCTGCAGCTGACCGACAGCGCCGCATCGGCCCGCCCCTCGGCGATTTCCGCAACCGCCTCGATCAGCGCATCGAAGCCGGCACCGACCTGCGCGCAATAGCCCGCCATGACGCCCCGGCAGTCCAGCGCTTCGGCGACATAGGCCATGACCGAGCTGTTGAGCAGGGTCAACGCGTGTAGCGGCGGGGTGTTGGCCAGCAGCTGCGCAAGAAGCCTGTCCGGCTCGCGCTCGATGGCTTCGACCGCATCCCAGCAGGGACTGGGCGCGTCAACCTCGGGTATCGCCGCCGTTAGCCCTACCCGCTGCGCCGGCAGTCGCAACTCGTGCAGAGCCGGCGCCAGTCGTGCGGCGCAGTGCAGCAGGCGCAGCCCCTGCGGCTCGACGCTGCGCTGGATCTTGCGGTCGAACAGATCCGCCGGCAGCCGCGGAGCCGCCACGGCATGCGCCGTTCGCTCGGCGGCGAACGGCAGAAGCCGCGGCTGTGGCACCGCGCCGTGGAGATCGCCGGCCTCGCTGCCGGCGGCATTGAGTATGGAGGCCGCCACCAGGTACACCGGCCTTCCCTGCAACATGGTCATGCTCAAGCCCTCCCCAGCACGATGGAACTGTTGATGCCGCCGAAGCCGAAGGAGTTGGACAGCACCACATTCACCGACTGGCGCCTGGGCTCGGTCAGGAATTTCAGCTCGGGAAACTGGGCGCCATCCGGACAGTAGTTCAGCGTCGGCAGGAGCACGCCATCGCGCAGGCTGATCAGCGAAAGCACCGCCTCGATGGCGCCGCTGCCGGCCAGCGAGTGGCCGACGGCCGACTTGTTGGCGGTGAGGGTGATGGCATCCAGCTGTTCGCCAAAGACCCGCTTGAGAGCCAGGGCCTCGCAGCTGTCATTGACCTGAGTCGAGGTGCCATGGGTATTCACGTGCTGCACGGCATGCGGCAGCAGACCGGCATCCTCTATCGCCTCCTCCATGCAGCGCGCGTACTTGCTGCCATCCTTGCTGCTGGCCGTCATCTTCTCCGCCTCGCAGTGGTTGGCATAACCCAGTACCCGGCCGAGCACGTGCGCCCCGCGGCGTTCGGCGTGTTCGCGCGACTCCAGGACCAGAAAGGCAGCCCCCTCGCTGAGCACGAAACCGCTGCGGTCGCGCATGAACGGTCGACTCTGCCGCTCGGGTGGCAGCTCGCTCTGCTGGCACAGCGCGCCGAGGCTGCCGAACATGTAATAGGGCAGCTCGTTGGCCATCAGCTCGACGGCGCCGCACAGTGCAAGGTCGATCTCGCCACGCTCGATCGCCCGGTAGGCGCTGCCGATGGCCACTGTTCCGGCTGCGCAGGCGTCGGAATGGGTGGAAATGTGGTCGCTGATCCCCAGCTCTGCGGCCAGCTGGAAGGTCTGCTGGTCGACCCGCCGCGAGAACACCGGCTCGATGTCCGGCTGCTGCCCGAGGAGACGGTCGAGGTCCAGGCAGTCATCGTTCAGGCACATGCCAAGGCGGTCGAGATCCTGGACGTTGGCGCAGTACTTGTTGGCGCCGAGGAAAAGGCCGCTGCGGCTCCCCCCGAACGCATTCGCCGTCAGCCCGGCGTGGCCCAGAGCCTGTCTGGCGACATAGGTCGCCAGCACGCACTGCCGCGGGGGTACGACCGGATCGCCGTCATAGGCGTCGAACATGTGCAGCCACTGCTCGTCATCGAGATAGCCGGCCGCCGTGTTCGGAAAACCGAGCTCCTCGAACAATGGGTGGCTGCGAACGCAGGAGCGATTCTCGCAGATCCGCCGAAACAGACTGTCGCCGTCCAGCACCGTGGGAGCCACCAGACCGTAGCCGGTGACGCAGACTTCGCGCGCCCGCATGGCGGCCCCTAGACGCGTTCTTGCAGGTTGGCAGCGACGAATTTCTCGACCAGCAGCCGGGAAACCTGATCGCCGTCGGCAGGACTCAGGCGTGCGCTGCAGGAGCTGCATACCACCAGGTTCTGCGGGCTGAGGCTGGCATGCTTGCCGCCGCACTGGGGGCAGGATTCCGGCAGGTGATCGAAGAGGTTGCGACACTGGGCAGCCCAGTTGCGGACCGTCGTGGCGGCGAAGACATCGGCCGGCTTCATGCCCGGGCGCAACTGGCCATCGGCATAGGCGTTCAGGCTCCCCTCGAGCAGCGCCTTGCCGGCCGGGGTCAGGCCGCCGGCGTCGACGAATGCCTGCAGATCGCCGCATACTGCAGCGGCGTGGTCCAGTACGCTGGTCTTGGGCAGGACGCAGCCGTAGCGTCTGCCGAGCTGAAAGCTCAGATCGACGATGTCCAGGGAGTCGGCGGAGAGATCCTCGACGATGCTGCTGTCGGCCTCGATATCCTCGATGTCGAGAACCAGCAACTGGGCAAGGATCTCCCGCGTGCTCGCGATTACGGATTCCAGTTCCAGGGGGTTGTTCAAAGTCCTGCTCCTTGTCTGTCCATAGCCGTAACCCGATAGTTACGTCACGGTGAATGACCTGCCCCAACCAGGGCGCGCGCACTCTAAACTCTCTCCCTAGGGGCAGAGTCAACCGCGCAGAAGCTGATGGCAGACGGCCGGAAGGCCGTGCAGGAAGTCGGCAGCCCGACCCAGAACACAAAGAGCCCTCCCCACTCGCGTGGGGAGGGCTCCGCTTTTTCTCGCGCGCTGGCTGCTAGCGGATCAACGCCCCCAGCGAGCCGCCGCCTCGGCGCTGAACATGGCCGGAGTCCAGTTTTCCTTGGTTTCCAGGATCGGCGCGCCGGTCTCGTTGGCGATGTTGTCCACCAGGTAGGCGCCGGAGATCAGGTCATGATGCGCGGCGATGCCCCAGTAGGGCGTCTGCGACTCGTAGGCCCACATCCAGTTGCCCAGCACGGTGCGCCACAGCTGGCCGCGGCCGTCGTACTGGTCGGACAGCGCCGAGCCCCAGGTGTCTTCCTGGATGTAGAACACGCGCTTGGCGTACTGGTGGCGGAAGCCGGGCTTGAGGGTCGCTTCCAGCACCCAGACGCGCTGCAGCTCGAAGCGCATGGGCTCGGTGTTGACGTGGCCCTTGTGCTTGATCAGGTCGGCGATCTTCACCTCGGCCTGGTTGGTGGCGAAGGCGTTCCAGGGGATGTACATCTCGCGCTTGCCGACGATCTTCCAGTCGTAGCGCTCCGGCGAGCCGTTGAACATGTGGTGTTCGTCGACGGTGCGGAAGCCGCCGGCGCCCTGCGGCATGTCGAAGCCGAACGACGGCGCCTGGCGCACGCGGCGGGTGCCCGGGTTGTAGATGTACACGTCGCGCGGCAGGGTCTTGTAGTTGAAGGTCTCCCGCGTCGAATACACCGTGCCCTTGTCGCGCAGCGGCAGGTGGGTCTTCTGGATGGTCAGCGACTGGATGCCGCCATACGGCGGGGTGAAGTCGGTGGTGTCGCGCATCGCGCCCGGTTCGGAGCGAATGCCGAGGAACTTGTTCTCCATCTTGCCCCAGGCCAGGTTGCCGTCCGGGTAGACCACCACGTCCTGGGTGGTCAGCTCGGTCTTGTGCGGCTGCGGACCGGTGTTGTTGATGTTCCACAGCAGCTCCAAGCCGGTCTTCGGGATCGGGAACGGCTGGGAGCCGGTCACCGCCTTGAGGCCGAGGCCGTCGTCGACCAGTTCGGCGGTGGTGGCGTTCTTCTTGAAGGCCTCGCACACCCAGTCGGGGAAGCGGAAGTCGCGGTGGCTGGTATACACCGGCATCTTGAAGGTGTCCGGGTACTTCTTGAACAGCGCCTTCAGGCCGTCGCTGAGCTTGTCGGCGTACTGGTCCATGTTCTGCGCGGTGATGGTGAACAGCGGCTTCTCGCTGGCGTAGGGGTTCTCCCAGAACTTGCCGGTGCCCTCGTGCTTGATGTGGTCGGGGGCGCCCAGCCACTTGCCGGAAAACTCCGGAATGCTGCCGTCGGCGTTGCCGGCCTTCTCGGCGCCGGAGCAGGTCAGGTCCTTGCCCAGGCGCGCGGCCTCTTCGGCGGAAACCTTGGCCGCGGCGGTCTGGCTGAATGCGCAGAGGATGCCCGCGCTCAGCAGGCTGGCCCGGAAAAGAGTCGTCTTCATCGCTGTGTCTCCTGCTGTTACAGGTTGTACTTGAGGTTGAAGGCCACGAAGTCCCTGTCGGCCAGCGGACGCTCGAGCTGGTCGGCCGAGCCCAGATAGGCGTTGTAGGTCAGGCCCATCTCGAGGTTGTTCAGGTACTTGAACTTGGCGCCGAGGCTGGCGCGGGCGTCGCCATCGCCGCCGAAACCGAAGGTGCTCACCGAGGACTGGTTGAAGGCGTGGCCGTAGCTGAACGGCACGTCCAGGTCCCAGCCGTTGAACACGTTCGGGTAGGTCAGGGTCACCATGAACTGGCCGAACTGGGCGTTGCGGTCGTTGGCGAGGGCATCGAGGCCGCCATCGTCGACGTCGTTGATGTGCACCGCGCCGAATTCGCCGGCGAAGGAGGTCTGCGGCGCGATCCAGCTGTCGCCCCAGGTCTTCAGCAGCGAAACCTGCGCCTGGGTCGCCTCGCCGCGCGACACGCCGGTCTTGGTCAGCAGCGACAGGCCGTCCTTGTAGCTGACCTCGCCGGACACCTGCCAGTCGCCGAGGCGGGTGGAGATGCTGGCGCCGGTCAGGTCGACATCCTCGAAGTACTTGAGGGTGTAGGAAGTCGGGAGGAAGGTGACGGGGTCGATGTTGAGCAGCAGGCTCGGCGTGCGCTCGTGGTAGCGCAGGCGGTAGGCGCCCACCTCGGTGTAGGGGGTGAGCTTGTAGCGCGCCCCGACGCCCCACTCGCCGCCGTCGCGGGCGTTGTCGGTCTCGGTACGGGGAATGGCCGCACCCAAGCCCGCCAGGGTCGCCAGGTCGCCCGGGGCGAAGCGGATGTACTGGCCGCCCGGGCCGATCATGTCGGCGTAGGAAAAGTACTCGCCGGCCGGCGACAGCTCGTAGGGATGGTTCTTGAACTGGTAGTAGCCGAGCAGGGTCCAGTCGTTGACCGAGAAGCGCGCGGAGGCCTGCAGTTCGGGCAGGAGGATTTCCTTGATCTCGGTGCCGGGGATGTTGCTCTTGGTGGCGTCGACCGGCCCCTGTACCCCGGAAATGCCGGAGATGAACAGGCTCTCGCCCCAGGCGACGACCTGGTTGCCGAGACGCACGTCGAGGAAGCCGCTGTCGCCGACGGTGGTGCCGCCATAGGCGTAGGCATCCAGCAGGCGGGTGCGCTTGCCGACGCGGTCTTCGGCCTCGGAGCTGAACTCGTCGGTATCACCCAGCTTGTTGATGGTGTTCGCCGAGTGGTTGTCGTTCTTGCGGTTGTAGGCGAAATCGTAGAACGACGAGCCGCGCAGCATCAGGCCGTAGTCGCCCTTGTGGATGTCCATTTCGGCGAGCAGGCTGACGCGGTTGTTGAAGAAGCTGCCACGGTCGAAGTTGCGGTTGCCGTCGTCGCCGTTGATGTTGTTCAGCAACTCGTGCGCCTGCTTCTCGGCACGCATGTTCAGGCCGTAGTTGAAGGTGGCCAGATAGTCGACTTCGAAACCATCGCCGAACTCGAAGGAGCCGGCCTGCGCGGCCGGCAGCGCCAGCACGCCCACGGCGCAGCCGAGCAGGCTGAGTTTGAAATGATGCGGCAAGCGGGACACGCCACGTTTCTTGTATTTGTAATTCATCAGTTCAGCTCCTCTCGGAGGATCTTGTTGGTTGTTGTCCTGATACGGCCTTGCATCTCGGCAGACTCGCCATTTGCCAGTTGGCTTCTGCCTCGACAACCGCAGGTGATCGTCGAGTGAGTTCATGATTAACCGCGAAAAATCCGCTCACATACTTGGTTCGGACTAGGCGGATCGGCAGCATTCCGGCTATCGATCGGCACTTTTCGCAGGCACGAAAGTGCCCCTGCGCGTCATGCCGGCGCGCACTGGAAGTCAGTGGAATTGCCGGTGGCTGCCCGTCACGGACAGCCACCGGCGTCGATCAGGCGTAAGGCTGAGCGGCGGGCAACCGGTCGGCGCGGCGCTCGCGGCCGACGTTCAGCCAGCAGGCCAGCGCCGGCAGCAGCAGCACGGCGCCGAACACGTTCACCAGGAACATGAAGGCCAGCAGGATGCCCATGTCGGCCTGGAACTTCAGCGGCGAGAACGCCCAGGTAGCCACGCCGACCGACATGGTCACCGCGGTGAAGATCGCCGCCGTGCCGCGCTGGCGCATGGCCTCGTAGAAGGCGGTGCGCAGGTCCTGGCCCTCCTCCTCGATCTGGTGCTTGACCCGCTCGAACAGGTAGATGCCGTAGTCGACGCCCACCCCGACGCCCAGCGCCACCACCGGCAGGGTCGCCACCTTGAGGCCGATGCCCAGCGCGGCCATCAGCGCGTTGCACAGCACCGACACCACCGCCAGCGGCGCGATGATGCACAGCACCGCCTTCCAGGAGCGGAACATCAGGAAGCACATCAGGGTGATGGCGCCGAAGATGGCCACCAGCATCTCCACCTCGGCCTGCTCCACCGCCTCGTTGGTCGCCGCCATCACCCCGGCGTTGCCGCCGGCCAGGCGGAAGGCGTCGGCCACGCGGAACTCGGGGCTGTCCTTAGGCTGCTCGGCGATGAAGCGCTTGATCTCGCTGGTCAGGTGATGGAGGGTCGCGCCTTCGTGGTCCCGGGTGTAGATCAGCACCTGCATCGCCGTGCAGCCCTGGGTGTTCATGCCCAGGTCCGGGTTGTAGGCCTCGGCGCCCTGCTGCAGGGCCTGGCTGCTGCGCGGCAGCGCGGCCCAGCGCGGATTGCCTTCGTTGTTGGCGGCGATGCCGACCTTGGCCATGTCCGGGACGCTGACCACCGACTGCACGCCGTGCACGCCGCGCATGAAGGTGGCGAAGCGGTCGACCGCGCTCATCACCGAGTAGTGCAGGCAGGCATCGCCCTCGAAGCCCTTGGCCTCGACCACCACGCTGAGCACGTCGACGCCGATCGCGTAGCTGCCGACGATGCTGGCGTTGTCGCGGTTGTAGCGCGAGTCCTCGCGGAACTCCGGAGCGCCGCTGCCGATGTCGCCGACCACCAGCTTGCGCGACTCGGCGATGCCCAGGCCGAGCAGGCCCAGACAGACGACGGCCACCAGCAGCGCGGTGCCGGGATTGGTCACCGCCGACAGCTTCCACCAGAACGGATGGCGCTTGCCGCCCGCCGTGGCGGTGCGCCGCGCGGAGTCTTCCAGACGCATGCCGGAGAGCAGGATCGGCAGCATCATCTTGTTGGTGACGATCATCAGCAGCACGCCGAGGCAGGCGGTGATGCCCAGTTCGCGCACGCTGTCGATCTGGATGCGCATGATCACCGCAAAACCCAGCGCGTTGGCCAGCAGCGCCAGGGCGCCCGGCACGAAGATGCGGCAGAAAGAG
This sequence comes from Pseudomonas sp. AN-1, assembly GCF_034057115.1. Lineage (NCBI taxonomy): Bacteria > Pseudomonadati > Pseudomonadota > Gammaproteobacteria > Pseudomonadales > Pseudomonadaceae > Pseudomonas > Pseudomonas sp. AN-1. The sequence continues at coordinate 731,673 of NZ_CP139195.1, forward strand.
CTGTGCGCCGCGGCCAGCGAACTCGCCCCGCCCAGCACCTCCAGCTTCCAGGCGTTGGTCATCTGCACCGCGTGGGACACGCCGATGGAGAAGATCAGGAATGGCACCAGGATCGACATCGGATCGATACCGTAGCCCAGCAGCGGCAGCAGGCCCAGCAGCCAGATCACCGGCAGCAGCGCCACCACCAGGGCCAGCAGGGTCATGCGCAGCGAGCGGCAGTAGGCGAACAGCAGTACCGCGGTGATGGCGAAGGCCAGCAGGAAGAACACGAACACCCCGTTCAGGCCGCTGACGACGTCACCGATCAGCACCGGGAAGCCGATGATGTCGACCTCGATCTGCTCGCTGGAGTACTTGGCGCGCACCGCGTCGAGCGCCCTGGCGACCTCGACGTAGTCGACCTTCTCACCGGTTTCCGGATTGATTTCCTGCAGGTCGGCGCGGATCAGCGCGCCGCGCAGGTCGCCCTGCACCAGGCGGCCGATGACGCCGGCGCGCGCGACGTTGCGGCGCACGGTCGCCAGGTCCTGCTCCGAGCCGCCGAACTTCGCCGGCACCACCACGTCGCCGTAGAAGCCCTGCTCGGTGACCTCGATGAAGCGGGTGTCGGGGGTGAACAGCGAGGACACCCGGGTGCGGTCGACGCCGGGGATGAAGAACACGTCGTCGGTCGCCTCGCGCAGGGCCTTGAGGAACTGCACGTTGTAGATGTCGCCCTCGCCTTTCCAGCGCAGGTTGACCAGCACGCGGTTGGCACCCGGGAAGGCCTTCTGGTACTTGGTGAAGGTCTGCATGTACGGGTGCTGCAGCGGGATCATCTTGTAGAAGCCGGGGTCCAGCTTGATCCGGGTAGCCGTCGCGGCGAACACCACGGTCAGCAGGATGAACAGGAGCAGCAGCCAGCGGCGGTTGGCCATGAGCAGGTCGGCGCAGCGGTCGACCCACTGGGCATTCTTGTGGTTGTCCATGAGAGTGTCCGCTTGTGTCAGTGAGTCTGGGATGCGGCCGGCGCGCCGGACACGGCGATGCCGGACTGCCCGGTGAAGATCAGCCGGCCATCGGCCAGCTCGGCGACGCTGGAGAGGCTGCCGGCGCCGCCGTCGTTGAGGCGCTTGAAGGTCCGCCCGCCATCCCCGGACTGGGTGACCACGCCGCCCTCGCCGACCAGCACCACCTTGCCGTCGCCGGTGTGGGTGCCGCCGTACAGCGACAGGCCGGTATCGGCGTCGACCTCCTGCCAGGTAGCGCCGAAATCGCCGGTGCGGAACACCTTGCCGCGCATGCCGTAGACCAGCCAGTCGCTGGCCGACAGGGCGATCAGGCCGAAGAAGCTGCCGTTGTAGAAGTCCGGCAGGCGTTCCCAGCTCTGCCCGCCATCGGCGGAGCGCGCGACCAGGCCGCTCTCGCCGACCAGCATCAGGCGCTGCTGGCCGCCACCGGCGATGCCGTAGAAATGGCGGTCGCCCAGGCCGGTGTCGCGGGGCTGCCAGGTCTTGCCGCGATCCTCCGAGACCAGCAAGCGGCCGAAACTGCCGGTGGCGAACAGCGGCCCTCGGGCAGTGCCCCACACGCCCATCAGCGCCTCGGCGGCTTCGGCGTCGAAGTGGGCTTCCTGCCAGCTCCGGCCGCCGTCCTCGCTGCGTAGGATCCAGTTGTCATGGCCGATCGCCAGGCCCAGCGACCGGTCGGCGAAGAACACCTGGGTCAGGGTCGAGCCGCGCTGGGGCGCGACTGCGGCCTCGCGCCACGGCTGGCCGGTACCCTGGCTGTGGAACAGGTGACCCAGTTCGCCGGCGGCGACCAGCTGCGCGCCGGCGGCCTGCGTCGCGCCGTTGATCAGCATCAGCTCCGGGCGGGCGTCGCTGGACGGGAACGCCGGACTGGGGCGGGGCAGGAACGACGCGACCGTGCCCGCGGCCACCAGGCCGACGATGCACAGGCCGATCCAGATGCGGGAACGGCCGGGCGCCTGGTGGGCGCCGACCTCTGTCGGCGGCACCGCGCGCAAGGCCGACTCTGTATTTATTTTTGTGACTGGCTGCATGACTCCTCCTCGTCACCCCAGCTCCGGCAGCCCAAAGCAGACTGCGGTGCTGGGGGATGGCCAGACTGTGGCGGCGCCAAGGGGGCGTCGCATCGTCCGATCAGACAAGGGGAGTCATCCCTCCCTCATTCGGACGATGCTTTGGGCGCGGGATCGCTGGAAGCTCTGGGCTGGCCGCGCGCCAGCCTTGCGTCTGCGACGGTGGAGAAACCGCTCGTCGCTTCTAGTCCGTTCGGACTAGGACAAAAGCACACTCGCTTCCTATGGTGGCCTTGAGACGCGACGGCAAGCCGTCGGCTCGCTGCCTGCAGTTCGATAGCGAGAACAACAACAATGAAAACAAGAAAGCTGATCTACCTGGCCGTATTTTCTGCCTGCACCACCCTCTCCCCCGCCCTGCTGCCCAGCAGCCAGCCCGCGTTGCTCGCCCAGGCAGACAGCTGTCAGTACTGTCCGGCACAACTCGTCGCGCCCTCCATTTCGCTCGGCCAGCTGTCCCTCTAGGCGGCGAACGCCAGCCGCCCCCGGCCTGCCGGGGCGAATTCATGCGCCTTGGCGGTGTGTTTGGGCGAATGAATTCGCCCAAACAGCGCCGAAGCCGCTCAGGCACTGGCCCTCCCCCCGCTTCAAATTCCGCTCGCAGCGCTGCCGCCTTACGGGGCGCAAACGAAACCGCCCGGCGAATGCCGGGCGGTTTGTATATCACGGGCGGATCAGCGCTTGTCGACGGTAACGATCTCGCGGCGCTCGCGCATCAAGGCCGGCACTTCGGCCTCGTCGGTGTAGAACTGCTGGTACCACTCGCGCAGCTGGTAGACCGGGCCGTCGCCCTCGGCCAGCACCGGGTTGTTGATGCACACCTTGTGCTTCCAGATGTCCACGTCCTGGTAGAAGGAGGTGCGGTTCTGCTGCACGTACTCCTTGGCCAGCGCCTCGTTCTGCTCCTCGCTCCAGCCCGGCATCTTCTTCACCAGGCAGCCGAAGCGCAGCTCGAAGCTGTTGGGGCCGATCGGCACGTGGCAGTTGAGCAGGATCGAGTGCACTTCCATCCCTTCGAACACCGCGCGCATGCGGGTGAAGTGGGTGGCCGGGCCGAAGTAGGCCGACTCGGCGACCAGGTCGCCGCCCAGGCGGATCGAGTCGCCATGGAAGATCTGGTGGGCGATGTGGCCTTCGAACACGTTGGCGAAGTACTTGGTCGGGGTGCCGTGCACCGGACCGAAGTGCTGGGCGTCGGCGAGGTTGTCGACCAGCTCGCGCGGATGGGTGTCGATGATCAGGGTGTCGAGGTGCCAGTCGTGCGACCACTCGTCGCTGTCGATTTCCGGCAGGTGCGGGATCACCACGTCTGCGGCCGGGGCCTTGCCTTCCGGGTTGTTCCAGACGAACAGCAGGCCGTTCTCCTCGCAGGTCAGCCAGGAGCGGGTCTTGGCCTTGGGCGGGATGCGTTCGCAGTAGGGGATTTCGGCGCAGCGGCCGCTGCCCTCGAACTGCCAGTGGTGGAACGGGCAGACCACGCGGTTGCCCACCAGGGTGCCCTGCGACAGGTCCGCGCCCATGTGCGGGCAGTGGGCGTCGAGCAGGTTGATCTTGCCGCTGTCCTCGGCGAAGGCCACCAGGCGGGTGCCGAAGATGTTCAGGGTGTGCAGCTTGCCGTCGCGGTAGTCGTCGGCGACACCCAGGCAGTGCCAGCCGCGCGCGAAACGGTGCGGCAGCGCATTGTTGGTGTTGTTATTGGTCATCAGGCTTTCTCCGTTGAGCACACGCAAGGCGGGACGCCGTCCGGCCGCGCCTCGGGGCGGGCCGGACGGCGGCGTCCGACGATCTTCACCGAGGGACGCGGCGCGCTCATCATCCGCTTGGACTAGAAAGTGCGATTTCAGGCGCCGACCGGCACCCGCCAGTCGGCGACTATGCCCTGCTCCAGGGCGAACGGCTGGGCGGCGATGGTGCGCTTCTGGAACTGCCCCGCCTCGGCGGCGGTGGCCAGCCAGAGCATGACCTGCGCCGGCACCTCGGGCGGCGCCATGCCGCCGCGCAGGGCGATCACGCCCTTGTCGCCGATGGTGGCCATCAGCGCCTCGGTGGTGACCACGCCAGGGTTGATGGTGAAGGCGCGGATGCCGCGCTCGCCCAGCTCGGTGTTCAGCACCCCGGACAGGCGCGACACCGTGGCCTTGCCGGCGCCGTAGGCATAGCCCCAGCCGCCACGCCCGGCCGCCACCGGCGGATCGCTCTCGCCGGCGCCGGAGGTGACGTTGATGATCACCCCGTCGCCGCGTTCGAGCATCTGCGGCAGTACCGCGCGGGTGGCGAGGAACGGCGCCAGCAGGTAGCCCTGGTAGACGCGCAGCAGGGTCTCGGCCTCCAGCTCGAGGAACGGCAGGTTGAGGTCGCTGCCCTGGTAGATGGCGTTGTTGACCAGCACATCGATGCGCCCGAAGCGCTCGAGCACCGCCGCGCAGGCGGCGCACACCGACTCCGCGTCGAGCAGGTCCATGCGCACCACGAAGGCCTCGCGGCCCGACTCGCGGATGGCCGCGGCGGTCGCGGCCAGGCTGCCGGGCAGCGGCGTGCCGTCCGGATTACGCAGTGCGTGCTGGTGGCTCTCGCCCTCCTCCAGCGTGCGCGCGCTGATCGCCACGTCGAAGCCGGCGCGGGCGAAGGCCAGCGCCGTCGCCCGGCCGATGCCCCGGCTGGCGCCGGTGATGAATGCCACCTTGTTCATTGCAGACTCCTTGAATTGAATCCCCGAATCGAATCCTCTGTAGGGGCGAATTCATTCGCCCGACGCGGCCACGTTGGCGAATGAATTCGCCCCTACAGCTCAAGTCTTGGTGCCGGGCACCCCAGGGGTCATCGTCAATACGGACCAGAAACGACGAGGCCACCCGCAGGTGGCCTCGTCGTTACCGATGAAAAGTCAGAACTTCGTCGGGCGCACCATCGCATCCATGCCGCCATCGACGAACACCACGCTGCCGTGCACGAAGCTCGCCTGCGGCGACTGCAGGAAGGCCACCAGCGCAGCGATCTCCGCCGGCTGGCCGGCGCGGCCCAGCGGGGCGACGAAGTCGCGCACCGCCTGACCGAAGCGCGGATCGTCCTTGGAGGACTGCAGCAGCGGGGTCTCCACCGCGCCGGGCGCCACCACGTTGAGGCGCAGGCCACGGCCGCCCCACTCCACCGCCTTCTGCCGGGCGTAGCGGGTCACCGCGTACTTGGAGCTGGCGTAGGCAACGTGCGCCTGGTTCAGCTCGTTGGCCAGGGCGAGTGCGCGCGCCTCGTCACCGGCCAGCATGGCCTCGGTCATCGGCTGGCTGTCGGCGCCCGGCTGGGTCGCGGCCACCGAGCCGATCACCAGCGCCGCACCCTGCTCGCCGCGGGCCAGCGCAGCGGCCAGGCCCTCGAGCAGCGCGGTGACGCCGAAGTGGTTGACCGCGACGATCAGGCCGGAGGACGGCGCGGTGACGCCGAGGCCGGCGCAGCACACCAGGCCGTCGAGCACGCCGTCGCAGCGGGCGAGCACGTCCTCGACCGCCGCCTGGCGGCCTTCGGCGGTGGACAGATCGGCGATCACCTCGGCATTGGCACGGTCGATGCCGATGATCTGGTGACCGGCGGCGCGCAGGGCGGCGCACACGGCGGCGCCGATGCCCGACGCGGAACCGCTGACAGCTGTGACTGGCATGGAAACTCTCCTTGATGACTGGCCTTGATGGCTGGGTTTACCCCACTCTAGGGGCGGCGCGGCGCGCGTCGAATCGTCCGAGCGGACGATATCAGCCGGCGCGCAGTCGCTGCGCCTGGCCGTCGGTCTGGCCGACTGCCATCACGCTGTTGAGCATGATGCGCACCAGCTCGGTCTGCCGGCGCACGCCGGTCTTGGAGAAGATCGCGCGCAGATGGGCGCGCGCGGTGTTGCGGCGGATGTTCAGCGCCTCGGCGGCCTCCTCCAGCGACAGGCCGTTGGCCAGCTCGAGGCACAGCGCGGTCTCCGCCGGGGTGAGGTTGAACAGCTGCTTGGCCACCGTGGTGCTGGTCAGCGACTTGCCGACCGCATCGCGGATGTACACCACCACCGCCGGCTGGCCCTTGCTTTCCGCCCACTCCAGCGAGGGTACCGACTCCACCACCACCACCAGGCTGACCTGGCCGGACGGCCGGGCGATCGACACCGCCTCGGCGATCGCCGGACTCTCCTTGCCCTGGCGGGCGAAGGCATTGCGCACCAGGCGCTGCAGCTCGCGATTGTCGCTGGGATAGGAGGCCTCCAGGCGACCGCCGACCACCTTGAGGCCGTCGGCGCCGGCGAGGATCTCCTGGGCGATGGCGTTCTGCTGCAGCACGCGGCCGCTCTCGTCGAGGACGATGGTCGCCACCGACAGGCGGCTGATCGCCTGGGAGTAGAGCGTGCCCATCGACTGGCTGCGGTCCAGCTGGTTGTGCATGTTGAGGGCGCGGCGCAGGTGCGGCAGGATCAGCTCGCACAGGGCGCGGTCGCGCGCCGAGAACTTCGGCGCGGACTCGGGGCGGGTGATGCGGAAGCGCAGCTTGCCGGAATCCGGGGTGGCGATGTCCACGCCCATCACGTGGTAGACGCCCTTCGGCCCGCACCAGTGCTGGTAGTAGGAGGACTCGCGCCAGTCCTTCTCGCTCATCAGGTCGTCGACGGTGAACACCTTGTCGACCGGCTGGTTGATGAACGGGGTGCTGGAGTGCGGGTAGGTCAGGTAGGTGACCTTGCCCTCGCCCTCGACGTTGCCGGCGACGATCATCAGGCCGGCGTCCGACTGGTCGGGGACGCGCAGGATCAGGGTCACGTAGTTGGCGGCGAACAGGTCGCGCAGCTGCTCCATGGGGATGTGCCACAGGCGGCTGTCCAGCGCCGCATCGTACAGGGCCGCGACCAGACGGTCGTATTCGGCCAGATCCAGGCCCGCCAGGGCATGGAGGTCTGCAGTAGTCTTTTCCACCCTATCACCTCTTGGCGGAGACGGCTCATGGGCCGGCTCCTTATTGTTCTTGTCGATCAGGTTACCCCGGGCATCCTCCGGGCCGGCGGCGGGAGCCCCCAGCCCGGTGCGCCTCCTGCGCCGGCACTGTCGCCGCCGAAGCGGCGGGCGCCTTCGTCATTTTCCTGTCGTCAGGATACTGCCATAGCCGGGAGGCTGTTCAAGAGCCGCGAGCTTGAGGCCTCCCGGACTTCTGTTTCCGGCTGTTACACGCAGGCCGTCGCCTCCTTCGCCCCGGCTTGCGAGCGGCGCTGGCTGGCGTCGGCGGTGGCTGCGCCCTCGCGCGCCCGCACCAGCGGCCGCCCCTCGTTGAACCAGGCGGCCAGGGCCGGCAGCAGGAAGATCGCGCCGAACACGTTGACCAGGAACATGAAGGCCAGCAGCACGCCCATGTCGGCCTGGAACTTCAGCGGAGCGAAGGCCCAGGTGCACACGCCGATGGACATGGTCAGCGCGGTGAACACCGCCGCCGTGCCGCGCTGGCGCATCGCCTCGTAGAAGGCGTGGCGCAGGTCGCGGCCCTCCTCCATCTCGTGCTGGATGCGCTCATAGAGGTAGATACCATAATCGACGCCGACCCCGACCCCCAGTGCGACCACCGGCAGGGTGGCGACCTTGAGGCCGATGCCGAGCAGCGCCATCAGCGCGTTGCAGAGGATGGCCACGATGGCCAGCGGCACCAGGATGCACAGCACCGCGCGCAGCGAGCGGAAGGTCAGCCAGCAGAACAGCGCCACCGAGCCGAACAGCGCGGCCAGCATCAGCACCTCGGCGCGGTCCACCGCCTCGTTGGAGGCCGCCATGATGCCGGCGTTGCCGCCGGCCAGGCGGAAGCTGACACCCGGGGTGACGTCGGCGGCGATGATGCGCTTGAGCTCCTTGACCACGTGGGCGACGGTCGCCCCCTCGTGATCGGTGAGGAACACCAGGATCTGCATCTGCTGGCAGCCGTCGGTGACCATGCCCAGCTCCGACGAGTAGGCGCGCGAGCCCTGCTGCAGGCCGCGCTCGGAGTTGGGGATCGCCGACCAGCGCGGGTTGCCCTCGTTGTTGCCGGCGATCACCACCTTGCCGGTGCCGGTGACGCTGGACACCGACTGCACGCCGGCGACGTGGCGCACGGCGAAGTCGAAGCGGTCCACCGCGCGCATCACCGTCGGGGCCAGGCAGGCCTCGGGGTAGTCCTTGACCTCGACGAACACGGTCAGCACGTCGAGACCGATGGCGTAGCTGCCGACGATCCGCGCGTTGTCGCGGTTGTAGCGCGAGTCGCTGCGCAGCTCCGGCGCGCCGGCGCCGATGTCGCCGGTCTGCAGGTCGCGGGCCTTGAGGGTGCCGACGGTAAGCAGGATGAGACTGGTGCCGAACACCAGCAGCGCCGGGCCGGGCTTGGCCAGGCTGGAAAGCCCCCACCACAGCGGGTGCTTGCGGCCTTCCAGCGGCTTGTTGCTGGGCTGCGCCGAGCGTTCCAGACGCAGGTGGGAGATGATGATCGGCAGCATCATCTTGTTGGTGACGATCATCAGCAGCACGCCGAGGCAGGCGGTCACGCCCAGCTCGTGGACGATGGGGATGTCGATCAGCATGATCACCGCGAAGCCCACGGCGTTCATCAGCAGGGCCAGCGAGCCGGGGATGAAGATCTTGCAGAAGGCCGCATGGGCCGCGTCCTGCGCACTGGCGCCGGCCAGCACGTCCTGCTTCCAGGCGTTGGTCATCTGCACCGCGTGGGACACGCCGATGGAGAAGATCAGGAACGGCACCAGGATCGACATTGGGTCGATGCCCAGGCCCAGCAGCGGCAGCAGGCCGAGCAGCCAGACCACCGGCAGCAGCGCCACCACCAGCGCCACCACGGTCAGCTTGAGCGAGCGCGAGTAGCCCCACAGCAGCGCCGCGGTGATCAGGAAGGCCACCACGAAGAAGCCCATCACCGCGCCGAGGCCCTCGACCACGTCGCCGACGAGCTTGGCGAAGCCGACCACGTTGATCTCGATCTGCTCATTGTTGTACTTGCTGCGGATTTCCTCGAGGCGCTTGGCCACCTCGACGTAGTCGACCTTCTCGCCGGTCTTCGGATCGACGTCCTGCAGGTCGGCGCGCACCATCGCCGCCTTCAGGTCGGTGGCCACCAGGCGGCCGATCTGTCCGGAGCGCGCGGTGTTGCTGCGCACCTGCTCGAGATCCTCGAGGGTGCCGGCGAAGCGCGGCGGCACCACCACGTCGCCGAAGAAGCCGTCCTCGGTCACCTCGACGTACTGCACGTTGGGGGTGAACAGCGAGGTCACGCTGGAGCGGCTGACCCCGGAGGTGAAGAACACGTCGTCGGTGACCTTGCGCAGGGTATCGAGGAACACCGGGTTGTAGATGTCGCCCTCGCCCTTCCAGCGCACGCTGACCAGGAAGCGGTTGGCGCCGGTGAACACCTTGCTGTATTCGAGGAAGTTCACCATGTACTCGTGGCGCAGCGGGATCAGCTTGTTGAAGCCGGGGTCCAGCCGCGTCTGCAGGGCGCTGGCGCCCAGGCCGACGGTGATGGCGATGAACAGCGCCATCAGCGCGCGGCGGCGGGCCATCAGCAGGTCGGCACAGGCCTCGACCCAGCGATCCACCCGGGAGGTTTGTCCTTTCATCACGTCACCCTCAGTCCTGCGCGGCGGTGATGCCGCCGCGGAAACTCTTGAACACGCCCTGCTCGCCGCCGACCACCAGCACACGCTCGTCCAGCGCCGCTACCGAGGTCAGGGTGCCGAGGCTCTTCAGGCGCAGGCTGTCGACCAGCTTGCCCTGGCCGTCGAAGCGGCTGACCACGCCGCCGGCGCCGACCACCAGCACGCCGGTCTGCCCGGGCAGCCGCGCATGACCGTAGAGCGGCGCGGTATGGCCGAGCGGGACCTGGGTCCAGTTCTGGCCGAAGTCGTCGCTGACGAACACATGGCCGCGCATGCCGTAGGCCAGCCAGCGCTGCGCCGACAGGCGCACCACGCCGAACAGCGAGCCCTTGTAGAAGGCCGGCAGGGCTTCCCAGTTCTCGCCGCCGTCGGCCGAGCGCAGCACCGTGCCCTGCTCGCCGACCAGCATCAGCTGGCCGTCGGCGCCGCCGTCCATGCCGTTGAGGTGATAGCCGTCCACCGGCAGCTCGCAGGCCTGCCAGCTCTGCCCGGCGTCGCGGGACACGAAGAACTTGCCGTAGCTGCCATAGGCCATCACGGTGTTCCCGGCGCCAGCCCAGACGCCGAGCAGCGGCTCGGCCAGCTCGTTGTCGATGCGGCTCTCCTGCCAGTGCTTGCCGCCGTCCGCGGAGCGCAGGATCCAGCCGTCATGGCCGACCGCCACCAGGCGCTCGGCCGACAGCCGCGCCACGCCGGTCAGCGAACTGCCGCGGCGCTGGTCGATGGCGGCCTGCTGCCAGCTGTCGCCGAGGTCGTCGCTGGTGAGGACGATGCCCTGCTCGCCGACCGCGACCACCCGGCGGCCGTCGACGGTCATGTCGTTGATCAGCAGGCGGTCGGTGCGCAGCTCGGTGGCCGGCAGGGGTGGCGGGGTACGGTGCGAGAAGGCGTACGCGGTGGTTGCCGCGACCACGGCCGAGACGGCGTAGGCGATCAACTGGCGCATGGCGACCTCCGCAGGCGATTGAGTGCTTTCATGCTGTCTTTCCCTTGTTCTTGTTGTGGGCGAGCGCGACGCGGCGGTCGCTCGACGCAGGCGTTGATACGGCTCGATGGTCCGCAAGACAGAGCTGCGCCGGCATCGTCCATAAGGAGTACGCCGGCGCAGAGAGGGAAGATGGGCGGGAGGGGATGGGGGCTATCGCATGAACGTGAGAGCGGCTTGCCAGTCCTTCCGAGGACGGGCAAGCCGCTGTAGGGGCGAATTCATTCGCCAAAATGCCCAGCAAAGGCGAATGAATTCGCCCCTACATTGCCCTGGGCAACGGGCGGAACTCAGGCGATCTCGAACAGCCCGGCAGCACCCATGCCGCCGCCGATGCACATGGCCACCACCACGTAGCGCACGCCGCGGCGACGGCCTTCCAGCAGGGCGTGGCCGACCATGCGCGCTCCGGACATGCCGAACGGGTGGCCGATGGCGATGGCGCCGCCGTTGACGTTGAGGCGGTCGTTGGGGATGCCCAGCACGTTGCGGCAGTGGATCACCTGGCAGGCGAAGGCCTCGTTGATCTCCCACAGGCCGATGTCGGCCACGGTGAGGCCGAAGCGGTTGAGCAGCTTGGGCACGGCGAACACCGGGCCGATGCCCATCTCCTCCGGCGCGCAACCGGCCACGGCGATGCCGCGGTACACGCCGAGCGGCGCCATGCCGCGGCGCGCCGCCTCGGCGCGGCTCATCAGCAGGGTCGCCGCGGCGCCGTCGGAGAACTGCGAGGCGTTGCCGGCGGTGATGAACTCGCCCTGCGGCACCCACTTGCCGTCCTTCCACACCGGCTTGAGCGCGGCGAGATCCTCCAGCCTGGTCGACGGGCGGTTGCACTCGTCGCGGTCAGCGAGCACCTCCTCGTGGCCGGTCGGGTTGCCCTCCTTGTCGAAGCACAGCTTGCGCGCGGCAAGCGGCACGATCTCGTCGGCGAACAGCCCGGCGGCCTGCGCCGCGGCGGTGCGCTGCTGGCTCTGCAGGGAATACTCGTCCTGGGCGGCGCGCGAGATGCCGTAGCGGCGCGAGACGATCTCGGCGGTCTCCAGCATCGGGATGTAGGCCGCCGGCACCACTTCCTGCACCGCCAGCGACTGTGCGCGATAGCTGTTCTTGTGCTTGGTCTGGGTCAGCGACAGCGACTCGACGCCGCCGGCCACCGCCACGCCCAGCTCGCCGGTCATGATGCCCTTGGCGGCGACGCCGATGGTCATCAGGCCGGAGGCGCACATGCGGTCCAGCGCCATGCCCGGCACCGTGTCCGGCAGGCCGCCGGTGTAGGCGCACAGGCGGCCGATGTTGTAGGCCTGGGTGCCCTGCTGCACCGCCGCGCCCATGATCACGTCCTCCACCGCGCCCGGCTCGATGCCGGCGCGCTCGACCACCGCGCGCACCACGTGGCCGCCGAGCACCGGCGCCTCGGTATCGTTGAAGGAGCCGCGGAAGGACTTGGTCAGCGCGGTGCGCGCGGTGGATACGATCACCGCATCGTTCGGATTGGCTTGCATGGGAATCTCTCGCTCAGTTGAAGGTGTAGCGGCTGATGGTGTCGACCACGCAGCCCGGGCGCTCGCCGCCCTCGATCTCGACGCTGACCCGCACGGTGGCCTGCACCGCCGCGCCGACCTGCTCGACGCGCACCACCTCGCCGCGCCCGCGGATGCGCGCGCCGACCTTGACCGGCGCCGGGAAGCGCACGCGGTCGCAGCCGTAGTTGACGCCCATGCGCAGGTTGTCGACCTGGATCAGCTGCGGCAGGAACAGGTTGACCAGCGACAGGGTCAGGTAGCCGTGGGCGATGCAGCCGCCGAACGGGCCGCTGGCGGCGCGCACCGGATCGACGTGGATCCACTGGTGGTCGCCGGTGGCCTCGGCGAACAGGTTGACCCGCGCCTGGTCGATCTCGATCCAGTCGGTGGCACCCAGATCCTGGCCCTCGGCGGCGAGCAGCTGTTCGGCGCTGGAATAGATGGTGGTCATGGCGCGCACCTCAGGCCTGCTGGGAGCTGACCGACAGCACTTCGCCGGTCATGTAGGAGGCGTAGTCGCTGGCCAGGAAGACCATCACGTTGGCCACTTCCCAGACCTCGGCGGCGCGGCCGAAGGCCTCGCGGCTGGCCAGCTGGGCGAGCAGCTCCTCGCTGGAAGCCTTCTTGAGGAAGTCGTGCAGGGCGATGGACGGCGACACCGCGTTGATGCGCACGCCGAACTCAGCGGCTTCCAGTGCGCTGCAGCGGGTCAGCGCCATCACCCCGGCCTTGGCCGCGGCGTAGTGGGCCTGCTCCTTCTGCGCGCGCCAGCCGAGCACCGAGGCGTTGTTGACGATCACCCCGCGGCCGCGGCCCTGCATGTGCGGCAGCATGGCGCGGGTCATGCGGAAGGTGCCGGTCAGGGTGATGTCGAGCACCCGCGACCACTCCTCGTCGCTCATCTCGGTGACGCGCTTCTGGCCGCCGAGCCCGGCGTTGTTGATCAGCACGTCGACGCCGCCCAGGCAGTCCTCGGCGGCGGCGATCAGCGCCTGCACTTCTTCTTCCACGGCGACGTTGCACAGCTGGCCGTAGACGGCTTCGAGGCCGGTCTCGGCCTTGAGGCGCTCGACCGCCTCTTCCAGGCGGCGCGGGTGGATGTCGGAGATCATCAGCGCCCGGCAGCCCTCCTCCGCGCAGCGCTTGGCGGCGGCGAAACCGATGCCGGCGCCGGCGGCGGCGGTGATCAGGACGGACTTGCCGGCCAGCAGCTGGTGGCCGGGAACGTAGGGGGGAGCTTGTCGCATGGCAGAAACCTCGTTGGTAAAGGGTCTGCCACAGGTATACGGGGCGCTCGGGGGTGCTACATCGTCAAAACGGACGGGGCAGAGGGGCGCGCGCCGTCAAAGCTGCCAAGAGGCGCACCCTCCTCCGCTAGCCGGATGGCGTAACCTGCCCACCTCGCCACCGGGCCATCCCCGGCGGCAGAGCAGCCAGACTTCATCGCCAGGGGACAAGGAATGCCCACACCGCCCAGGATCGTCTTGATCAACCCGCCCCACACTGCCATCGGCAGCCGTATCCCCGACGAGCACCTGCCGCCACTCGGCCTGCTCAGCGTGGGCGGCCCCTTGCTGGATGCCGGGTTCGCGGTGTCGCTGCTGGATGCCGACCGCGAGAACCTGCCGCTGCCGGCGATCACCGGGCAGGTGCGTCAGCTGCGGCCGACGGTGGCGATGCTCGGCCATTCCGGGTCGAGTTCGGCGCACGCCACCGTGGTCGAGCTGTGCCAGCTGCTCAAGCAGGCGCTGCCGGACCTGACCATCGTCTACGGCGGGGTACACCCCACCTATCACTGGCAGGAAATCCTCCGCGACTGCCCGGCCATCGACTTCATCGTGCGCGGCGAGGGCGAGCAGACCGCCCTGTCCCTGCTCGAAGCGCTGCGCGACGGCGATCCGCTGGACGGCGTGAAGGGCATCGCCTTCCGCCACCAGGGCCGGGTGCTGGGCACGCCGCCGGCGCCGCCGTTGCGCGACCTGGACGCCTACCGGGTCGGCTGGGAGCTGATCGACCATGCCCGCTACTCCTACTGGGGCGGCAAGCGCGCCGTGGTGGTGCAGTTCTCGCGCGGCTGCCCCTACCCGTGCAGCTACTGCGGGCAGCGCGGCTTCTGGACGCGCTGGCGGCACCGCGACCCGGTGGCCTTCGCCCGCGAACTGGCGCGCCTGCACCGCGAGCACGGGGTGGAGCTGATCAACTTCGCCGACGAACTGCCCACCGGCTCGCGCAAGGCCTGGCGGACCTTCCTCGAGGCGCTGATCGCCGAAGACGTGCCGCTGCTGCTGGTCGGTTCGACCCGCGCCGGCGACATCGTGCGCGACGCCGACATCCTCCATCTGTACCGCCGGGCTGGCGTGATCCGCTTCCTGCTCGGCATCGAGAGCTACGACGAGGCCACGCTGGCGAACATCAACAAGCGGGCGGACGTCAGCGAGGACCGCCAGGCCATCCACCTGCTGCGCCAGCACGGCATCGTCTCCATGGCCACCTACGTGCTCGGTTTCGAGGAGGAAGGTGACCGCGACTACTGGCGGTCGTTCCGCCATCTGCTGCGCTACGATCCCGACCAGATCCAGCTGATCTACGCCACGCCGCATCGCTGGACACCCTTCTATGCCACGGTGGAGGAGCGCCAGGTCATCGAGACGGACACCCGGCGCTGGGACTACAAGCATCAGGTGCTGGCGGTGCGACGCGTCCCGGCCTGGCGGGTGTTCCTGTGGTTCAAGCTGATCGAGCTGGCCATGCAGTCCCGCCCCAGAGCGCTGGGACGCATCCTCCTGCACCGCGACGGCGACTTCCGCCACGCCATGCGCTGGTACAGCCGGATCGGCCGGCGGGTCTGGCTCCACGAGGTGGCGGAATTCCTGCGCCGCATCCCCGGGCTCAGGCCGGGACCGACCCTGCGCGAGTTCCTCGGCCCTTCGCTGGCGGAAACGGAATACGCGCATGACCGCGGCCAGCGGATCGCCACGGACAGGAAACATGCCGAGACGCTTGCGGAATGAAGTCTCGCCGGCAGCATCTGCCGTGGCGCACCGAACCGTCTCGAGCACTGCCGGGCCTCGACCTCAGCGATACCAGCGCGGCGTATACACCCAGTCGCCGCCGTCCGCGCGTGGGAAGCTGCGGGTAGTCGACGAGCCGATGATCACCAGGGTGCGCATGTCGACCAGCCCCGGGGTCAGCTCACCGAGGGTCAGGCTGGTCAGCTTCGCGCCGGGACGGCCGATGTCGCGGCCGAGCAGCACCCGGGTCTCGGCGGCGCGATGGCCTCTGACGATGTCCAGGGCGCGACCGAGCTGCCAGGGCCGGGCGCGGGAGATCGGGTTGTAGAAGGCCATCACCAGATCGGCGGCGCCGGCGTGCTCCAGACGCTGCTCGATCACGGCCCAGGGCTTGAGGTTGTCCGACAGCGACAGCAGGCAGAAGTCGTGGCCCAGCGGCGCGCCGGCCAGCGCGGCGGTGGCCAGGGCGGCGGAGACGCCGGGGAGGATTTCCAGCTCGACCGCATGCCAGAGCGGGTCAATGCTCTGCTCCAGCGCCTCCAGCACCGCCGCGGCCATGGCGAACACCCCCGGATCGCCGGAGGAAACCACCACCGCGCGGCGCCCGCTGGCCGCCAGCTCGAAGGCATGGCGGGCGCGCTGCAGCTCCTCGCGGTTGTCGCTGCAGTGGCGCACCTGCTCGGCGCGCAGCGGGCCGGCCATGTTCACGTAGGTCTCGTAGCCGAGGATGTCCTCGGCCTCGTCCAGGGCGCGGCGCACCGCCGGAACCATCAGCTCGGCGGCGCCGGGGCCGAGGCCGACCACGCTGAGCCGGCCGCGCGCCCGGCCCAGGCAGGCCATCTCGACCGGCTGCGCGGCGCGGCCGATGCACAGGCCGTCGCCGTCCAGCAGCTCCTCCAGCGGCAGCAGGCTGCGCAGCCAGTCGGCCGGCGTCTCGCCCGCGCCGCGCTCGGCGAAGCGCAGCGGCACGCCGAGATCGCGCGCCACCATGCCCAGCGCAGCGTCAGGCATCGCCTCCAGCGGCGCCAGCAGGCCGGCCAGCGCCGCCTCGGCCAGGCCGTGGGCGGCCAGCGCGGCGCGCACCTTGGTGGCCAGCTCGGCCTCGCCAGCGTAGACCGCCACCACCAGCGCGCGCGGGTGGATCAGCAGCTCGTCGGCGCTGGCGCCGCGCGCGCAGCTCACCCGGATGCGCCGCCCGGCGTCCTCGTCCAGCGGCAGGCGCGCCGCAGCCAGCCAGGGCGCCGCGCCCTCCACGCGCACCGTCTCGCCGCCGAGCAGGTCGGCGACGAAACGCTTGCCCTCCTCCACGTCGGCCAGCGCGTAGCCCTCCGGCGGGTTGAGCAGGCAGGTACCGAAGCGCAGCTCGCCTGCGGTGGTGATCGCCGCCTCGATGCCGAAGATCGCCGCGATATCGCGGGCGATATGGTTGACCCCGGCCAGCCCGCCGAGCAGCGGCACCACCGCGCTGGCGTCCTCGGCGACCGCCAGCACCGGCGGCTCCTGCTCCTTGTCGGCCAGCACCGGCGCCAGGCTGCGGATCACGATGCCGGCGGCGCACAGCGCGACGATCGGCGTGCCGCTCTGGTACAGCACGCGCAGGGTGGCGCCGAAGTCGGCGTAGGCGATGTCCGCCTCGACCCGACCCTGCAGGGCGTAGACCGGCGCCTGCGGGTAGCGGCGCTGGATGCGCCGCGCGGTGGGCAGGCTGGCGGCGCCGAGGATCACGATTGCGGGAGTCTTGTGCATCAGCCTTGCCACCTCGGGCCGGGAACCAGGATCAGGGAGAAGTACGGCGAGGCCATCGGGTCGACCTCGGCCAGCGGCAGGCTGCGCTGCTCGGCCATGGTCGCCCGCTCGATGTACAGGGCGCGCTCGGCCATGCCGAGGCGCTCCAGCACCCGGCGCACCTTGTCGAAGTTACGGCCGAGCTTCATCACCACCGCCGCCTCGGCGCCGGACAGGCGCTCGTGCAATTCCTCCTCGGACAGCACGCCGGACAGCACCAAAAGGCTCTGGTTGCGATACACCAGCGGCGCGCCGAGCGCGGCGGCGGCGCCGAGCATCGAGCAGACGCCGGGCACCACCTCGGTGTCGTAGCGCTCGGCCAGGCGGTCGTGCAGGTACATGTAGGAGCCGAAGAAGAACGCATCGCCCTCGCAGATCACCGCCACGTCGCGGCCGGCGTCCAGGTGCGCGGCGACCTGCGCGGCGGCGGTGTCGTAGAAGTCGGCGATCACCTCCTCGTAGGAGAGCGGCGGCGCCAGCTTCTCGGTGGTCACCGGATAGACCAGCGGCAGGCGCAGCTGGTCGTCGCGCAGGTATTCCTCGATCACCCCGAAGGCGTTGCCGCCCTGCCCCTTGCTGGCCTTGGCCTTGGCGACGAAATAGGCCACCACCGGCGCGCCGCGCAGCAGGCGCAGCGCCTTGACGGTGATCAGCTCGGCATCGCCCGGCCCGACGCTCAGGCCCAGCAGTCGTCCCTTGCCCATCATTCCACCTCCGTGGCCAGCGCGTTGACCGCCGCGGCGGCCATGGCGCTGCCGCCGCGCCGACCGCGGACGATCACGTAGGGCACGCCGTGGCTGCCTTCGGCGAGCAGGTCCTTGGACTCGGCGGCGCCGACGAAGCCCACCGGGAAACCGAGGATCAGCGCCGGTTTCGGCGCACCGGCGGCGAGCATCTCCAGCAGGTAGAACAGCGCGGTGGGCGCGTTGCCGATGACAACCACGCTGCCTTCCAGATGGTCGCGCCAGTGCTCCAGGGCCACCGCCGAGCGGGTGTTGCCGCGCGCGCGGGCCAGCGCGGGGATGTCCGGATCGTTGAGGGTACAGATCACCCGGTTGTCGGCCGGCAGGCGCGCGCGGGTGATGCCCTCGGCGACCATCCGCGCATCGCAGAGGATCGGTGCACCGGCCGCCAGCGCGGCGCGCCCGCTAGCGCCGGCGCCCGGCGAGAAGCGCAGCTCGTCGACCACGTCGACCATGCCGCAGGCGTGGATCACGCGCACCGCGAGCTTTTCCAGATCGGCGGGGATCGCCGCGAGATCGGCCTCGGCGCGGATGATGGCGAAGGAGTTGCGATAGATTTCCTGTCCATCGCGGATGTAGTCGATCATGGGGACTCCGGGGATGAGGGATGGGCGGCCAGCCGCGCGGCGGCCTGCTCGATGTTCAGATGTTCGGCCAGCACCGGGCCGTGGTCGCCGGCCAGCAACTGGTAGCGCGCCGGGGCCGTGGCCAGCAGGGTGAAGGCGGCGCCATGGGCGGCGGCGCAGCGCCGCGGGCAGCCGCTCAGGTGGATGTCCGCCGCGCCGGCCGCGGGCGGCAGCAAGGCGGCCAGGCGCCGGGCGTCGGCCTTGGTGTCGGCCAGCGCGCGGGCGCAGCCAGGCGAGCCGCTGCAGGCGATCAGCCGGGCCAGCGGCGCGGCCGGGTCAACCAGCAGGCCGAGGTCCGACAGGGCGCGCTGCGCTTCGGCGCCGCGCGCGGCGGGCACGTCGGGGAGCAGCACGCCCTGCCAGGGCGTCAGGTGCAGGCAGGGCGTGCCCAGTCGCTCGATCAGCGCCGCCAGCGCCTGCAACTGGCGGGCGTCGAGGCGGCCCAGCACGGTCTGCGCGCCGACCTGGCAGAGCCCGGCCTGGCGCTGTGCCTGCACGCCGAAGCGCCGCTGCGGTTCGGCCTGCGCGCGGCGCCAAGCGAGCAGCGCGACGTCGCGGCGCAGATCCAGCGCCGGATGGCGTGCGCGCAGCGCAGCGAGGACGGCCGGCGCCGGCAGATTCTGCAGCAGATGGCGCATGCGGGTCTGTTCGGCGCCAGCGCGGTCGAGGAACAGCGCCAGCAGCGCGAACACCAGCTCGCCGGCCTGCGCCGCCGGAATCGAGGCCAGCGCGGGTTCGTCCCCGGCGTGCTGCGGCGGGCAGCCGGCCAGGCCGAAGGCGTAGCGCGGCCCGTCCTCGCCCGGCAGGGCCGACAGCCACAGGTCGTGGGGATGGTCGAGCATCGCCAGCGCCTCGCCGCCGTCGAGCTGCACGGCGAACTTGGGCGACAGCGCGTGCCAGCGCGGCTCGCGCTCCAGCCGGGCGAGCAGCGCGGCGGCCAGCGGGCGGGTATCGAGCAGCGCTTGCGGATCGTGGCCGGCGGCGGGGCTGAGCATCAGGTTGCGCACGTCGTCGCCGCCGGCGCTGGCGGCGCCCAGCCCGGCGGCCAGCAGGCGCTCGATCAGCGCGTCCTCGCACCCGGCGCGCACGCCGCGGATCTGCAGGTTGGCGCGGTTGGTGACGTCCAGCACGCCGTCGGCGCAGTCGCCGGCCGCGGCGGCGATGGCCCGCGCCTGGCGGGCGCTGAGCCGCCCACCGGGCAGCTTGATGCGGCAGATGCCGCCGTCGCGGGCGGCGACGATGCGCAACAGGCCCGGACAGGCGGAAGGGCGCGGCACAGCCGCGCGAAGAGGATGCTTCACGAAAGGTCACCGGATTGTCCGTCGCGGCGACCCCTGCGATCCCGCCCACAGGCGAAACCCCGCGCCGGCCCGCAGGCCGGCGCGCTTGCAGCGTCGGTACACCCCGCCCGACGTTGGCACTCGCGACTCCTATCGCCGGCAGGTCTCCTGGCTGGCAGGTCGTCGCCCGGCGTCGCCTTCCCGGTTGCCCAGTGGCCTGTGACGCGGACTCGCTGCTGACAGTTGCGGGGGCAGCCACGGTCGGAGCGATGCTCTTCCGTGTTCCCTCTTCGGCCCTGAACGGGCACCGACGAACGCGCTATTATGCCCGGCTTTCGCCGCCATTGCCCTCACAGACCACCGTAGAGGCGAATTCATTCGCCAGGGCGCGGCATTCCGGCGGAGACATCCGCCCATCACACAAGGAACCCCGATGACGCCCTGGCTGACCGTAGTGGGCATCGGCGAAGACGGCTTCGCCGGCCTCGGTAAGAGCGCCCGCCGCGCCCTGCTCGGCGCTGCGCACATCGTCGGCGCCGAGCGCCAGCTGGCCCTGCTGCCGCGCTGCGTGAGCGCCGCGCGCGCGTGCTGGCCCAGCCCGTTCGACCTCGCGCCCGTGCTGGCCCGGCGCGGCACGCCGACCTGCGTGCTGGCCAGCGGCGACCCGATGTTCTACGGCGTCGGCGCCAGCCTGGCGCGCGCGCTGCCGGCCGGGGAGCTGCGCGTGCTGCCGGCGCCCTCCTCGGTGTCCCTGGCCGCCGCGCGCCTGGGCTGGGCGCTGCAGGACTGCACGGTGGTCTCGCTGGTAGCCCGCCCGCTGGCCGCGCTGAACCGCCACCTGCAGCCCGGCGCGCGCCTCTTGGTACTCAGCGAAGGCGCCGCCACCCCGGCCGAGGTCGCCGCACTGCTGCGCGAACGCGGCTTCGGCCCCAGCCGCCTCAGCCTGCTGGAACACCTCGGCGGCCCGCACGAACGGCGCCTCGACGGCCTCGCCGCCGACTGGAGCCTGCCGCCCGGCGCCGCCCTCAACCTGCTGGCCATCGACTGCCGGGCGGAAGCCGGCGCGCAGCCGCTGCCGCCCACCGTCGGCCTGCCCGACGAGGCCTACCGCCACGACGGCCAGCTGACCAAGCGCGACGTGCGCGCCGTCACCCTCGCCCGCCTCGCCCCGCTGCCCGGCGAGCTGCTGTGGGACGTCGGCGCCGGCTGCGGCTCGATCGGCATCGAGTGGCTGCGCGCCCATCCGCAGTGCCGCGCCCTCGCCG
The DNA here is from genome assembly GCF_034057115.1 of Pseudomonas sp. AN-1. Classification (NCBI taxonomy): domain Bacteria; kingdom Pseudomonadati; phylum Pseudomonadota; class Gammaproteobacteria; order Pseudomonadales; family Pseudomonadaceae; genus Pseudomonas; species Pseudomonas sp. AN-1. Next base: position 752,628 of record NZ_CP139195.1, read on the forward strand.
TCGAGGCCGACGCGGGCCGCCAGGCGCACATCCGCCACAACCGCGACGCCCTCGGCGTGCCGCACCTGCAGCTGGTCGCCGGCAGCGCGCCGCAGGCGCTAGCCGGCCTGCCGGCGCCGGACGCGGTGTTCATCGGCGGCGGCGTCACCGGCCCCGGCGTGCTGGAAGACTGCTGGGCGGCGCTCAAGCCGGGCGGGCGGCTGGTCGCCAACGCCGTCACCCTGCAAAGCGAGGCGCGGCTGATCGACTGGTACGCCCGCCACGGCGGCGAGCTGCTGCGCCTGCACATCGCCCACGCCCAGCCGCTGGGCAGCTTCGACACCTGGCGCCAGGCGCTGCCGATCACCCTGCTCTGCGTGCGCAAGCCCGTCGAGGCCGGCGATGCGTGAGGAAACCCCGGAACAGCCGCGCCCGCTACGCACCGGCCTGACCACCGGCAGCTGCGCCACCGCCACCAGCCTGGCCGCCGCGCGCCTGCTGCTGGGCGGCGACGCCTGCGACGCGGTGGAGATCGTCCTGCCCAAGGGCCAGCGGGTCAGCATGCGCCTGGAGTTCTGCCGGCCGTGCGCCGGCGGCGCCGAGGCCGGCACGCTCAAGGACGGCGGCGACGACCCGGACGCCACCCACGGCGCGCTGATCAGCGCCCGCGTGGCGCTCGATCCGCGTCCTGGCGTGCGCTTCCACGCCGGCCCCGGCGTCGGCACCGTCACCCGCCCCGGACTGGTGCTGGCGGTCGGCGAGCCGGCGATCAACCCGGTGCCGCGACAGATGATGACCGAGCACCTGAGCGCGCTGGCCGCCGAGCGCAGCTACGCCGGCGGCTTCGAGGTCACCGTCTGCGTGGCGAACGGCGCCGAAATCGCGCTGAAGACCATGAATCCACGGCTGGGCATCCTCGGCGGCATCTCAATCCTCGGCACCACCGGCATCGTCCGCCCGTTCTCCTGCTCGGCCTACATCGCCTCCATCCACCAGGCCATCGACGTGGCCCGCGCCAACGGCCTGCAGCATCTGGCCGCCTGCACCGGCAACGCCAGCGAGGACGCCATGCGCGACCACTACGGCCTCGACGACAGCGCGCTGATCGAGATGGGCGACTTCGCCGGCGCCGTGCTCAAGCACCTGCGCCGCGCCCCGGTGGCGCGCCTGACCCTGTGCGGCGGCTTCGGCAAGATCAGCAAGCTCGCCGCCGGCCACCTCGACCTGCACAGCCGCCGCTCCAGCATCGACCTGCCGCAACTGGCCGACTGGGCCGCCGAACTGGGTGCCGATTGCGCGCTGAAGGACGCCATGCGCGCCGCCAACACCAGCCAGCAGGCACTCGCCCTGGCCAGCGCCGCCGGCATCGCCCTGGGCGATGCGGTGTGCGCCCGCGCGCTGGCCTTCGCTCGCTCGATAGTCCCAGCGCAGGTACGCCTGGAAGTCTTCGCCATCGACCGCCAGGGCCGCTTCGTCGGCCGGGCGCTGGAGTCCGCATCGTGAACAAACGCATCCTGCTGCTCGGCGGCATCGGCGAGGCGCTGGCCATCGCCCGCCAGTTGCCGAGCGATGCCATCTACAGCCTCGCCGGCCTCGGCAAGGTGCCGGCCGACCTGCCCTGCCAGGTGCGCGTCGGCGGCTACGGCGGCGCCGAGGGGCTGGCGCGCTTCATCGCGGCCGAAGGCATCGGCCTGCTGATCGACGCCACCCACCCCTACGCCGCACAGATCAGCCGCAACGCCGCCCGTGCCACTCAACTCGCCGGCATCCCCTGCTGGGCACTGCGCCGCCCCGGCTGGCAGCCCGGCCCCGGCGACGACTGGCGCGAGGTGGCGGACTGGGCGGAGCTGATCGCTGCCCTCGCCCCCTTCCGCCGCCCGCTGTTCACCCTCGGCCGCGAACCGCTGGAGCACCTGGCTGAAATCCCTGCCCACCAGCACTGGACCGTGCGCTGCCTCACCGCCCAGCCGCCCGCACCGCGCGCCGAAATCCTCGGCGCCCGCGGCCCCTTCGCCCTCGGCGACGAACGTGCGTTGATGGCGCGCATCGACTGCGACGTGCTGATCAGCAAGAACAGCGGCAGCCAGGCCACCGAGCACAAGCTGCAGGCAGCACGCGAACGGGGGATTCCGGTGCTGGTGTTGAAGAGGCCGGAGTTACCGGGGGGGACGCGGGAGTTTGCCTGCGCCGAAGAGCTGCTGGCGGGATTGGTTGAGGATCGGTGGCGGGGCTGAACGATGTGCCATACCGCATAGGGTGGAAAACGACCGCAGGTCTTTTCCACCGTGTACTGCGGGGCATGGGCTGGTAGAAAACGCTGCGCGGTTTTCTACCCTACGCGCTCGAACTCCAGTGTTCAACGCAACAGCTTCAGCCATTCACTATGGCCACCATTGAGAATCGTTCTGTTGACCCTCAATGGACCGTGGCAGTGGTCAGGTAGCTTTGATGATGCCAGGCATCTCGCGGATTCCGGTGGCGTTGAAGAATGAAGCTCGTTTCATCGGCGCTACCAGATCGAACCTCACGAGGTGATGGTTGGCGACAGCAATGGTTGGCGAGCACATATAGACGCCCAGGTCACTTGAGTCCAATTCTACAATCAAGCCTGAGATATCTAATTCATAACATGATTTCAGAACTTTCAACTTGGTAGATGGGAATTTTATTTTGAATTTTTCGTTGTATTTTGGCTGAAAATATCGGATCAGAGCGGCTTCAATCATTCCGATTTTCTGCCTCTTTTCTGGCGGGGCTTGAATGGTCTTTAATATCCTTGACTCATTCTCATCGGTAGAGATTGCACCTTTCGCCCTGCCATCCATAGAAGAAACGACCTGAGCATGATCAAATTCATACATGAAGAGCATGATTTCTTGATCTGGGTGTTCGTATGGTGCGAGGGCGAGAATTTTCTGCAGCGTAGAATGGCTGGCTAGCCGATCGAGCGCCCGCCGACTACCATCACCGATTGCTTGGCCGACATATAGCACTTGAAAAGCATTCAGATCAGTTGAGGCTATATCGCTTTGTGAATACAACGTCGCTATTGCATTTGCCGGCATGTAGGTTACACCCTTACCCTCAGGATTCTGCGCGTGGACCTGAAGGTGTGGGTACGGACATACCAGCTGGGTGGCATCATCCTCCAGCTTCCATTTATAGTCATCGAACGGGAGTCGACGCTCTTCTCCCATGACCTTGTAAATCAAGACGCCAGAGAACTGGTCGTTTTCATGCTTGATTGATTCGGGATCAAATCTGACAGCGGGCCGAGCGGCAATGATGTAGATGTGGCAGTTTGAGAGGCGCTGATCTTGTTCAGTGCTCAGCTTCCCCCCGCCCATCAACTGGTCTGGTGTCACCATTGCGGTGAAGCTGTTCATGTATGAGATTGCGTATTCCGTAAGATATTTTCGCTTCACTGCTCATGATCCATGTGACTTTTGAGAATGTCAGGCATAAAACCTTCGCTCAAGCCTGATTATTCCATGATGGCATTATGATTTCGAATTTTCACTCACGCAGAGAGGGGATCGCAGAAATGGGGCAGGTTTATTTCCCACGATGTGACAGTCCGCTTCTGGCCGAGAGCGGCCGTCCGCTTGGGCCTATCGCATCAAGCGCGGAGCGCGGGTCAAAACCGCTCCATATCCCTCGGCCTCCCCACCACAACCCCCACCCGCATCCCGAACAGCCTGAACACGCTGTCCAGCGTCGCCACCGTGGGGTTGCCGGCATCCTGTTCGAGCTGGCGCAGGGTGCGCAGCGACAGCTTGCACATGCGCGCGAAGTCGGTCTGGTTCAGGCCGGTGACGCGCAGGCGCAGCTGGCGGATGGCACCGCCGAAGCTCAGGGTGCCGTCGGCCAGTTGCTGGCGGATGTCGTCGAGTACCGCGCCGCGGTCTTCCTGCGGTTTCTTCATAGCAGCCCCCAGCGGCGCAGGGTGGTTTCCAGGCGGTCGAGCGGGATGGTCGGTGCCTGCCAGGTCGCCTCGGGCAGGCCCAGTTCATGCAGCAGGTCCGGCAGGGCCAGCAGCTGGCGGGCGTCGGCGCGCAGGCGCTCGAACGAGACTTCGGGGTCGGCCCAGCGTGCCAGGGCGTGGCAGGCGGCGCGCCAGTCGGTGCCCTCCAGGCGTTCGATGCCGTCGGGCCAGCGGGTCGTGCGCACCACGCCTTCGGGGTCCATGGCCATCGGTGCCAGATCGTAGATCGGCGCCAGGTCGATGCGCCCGCGGCTGCGCAGGATGGAGAAGTTGCGCCCGTGATTGTCGGTGTTGCCGAGGATCTGGTTGAGCAGGTCGCGGCGCAGGTATTCGGCGACCAGGGCGGGAATCTCCGCGCCCTGACCGACGGCGTTCCAGGTGTGTGCCAGGCGGGCGACCACCTCGACGTGCTCCAGGCGGCTGCCCGGCCGTGTCACGCCGCACAGCGAGTAGGCGGATTCGACGGCGATGCGCTCGACCCCGTGCGGGCCGATCCGGCGGTCGAAGCGGCGCATCCACAGGCTGGGCTTTTCCGCCTCCTCGAAGGCCAGCCCTTCGGCGGCAATCGTCTCGATGCCCAGACGGTTGAGCGCATGGTAGTAGCAGTATTCGCTGCGCAGGATGTCCCGGTCGGTGGCCGTCGCGGCGTTGCGTGGGAACTTGACGAACCAGTGCCGGCGCACCTCGGCGTCGGGCAGGCTGGCATCCGGGTAGAGGTCGCCGGCGGCATCCTCGGCCAGCAGCAGCTTGGGCGCCTCGCCGCCCGCTCCCGTGGCGCCGCCGACGGCCGCGCCGCGCTCGTAGGCGTAATCGAGGAAGCGGATGTCGCGGCGGATCACTTCCTCGCGGGGGAAGCCGGTCGCTACGCAGGGGGCGGCGACGGACTCCTTGACCCGCAGGTTGCCAACCGGCGCCAGGGTGCAGCGCTGCAGCAGGAAGAACTCTTCCGGCGCATCGAGGGGCAGCGCCATCCGCGCCAGGATGAGCCGCCGCGCGGCGCCGGCGGGGATGATGTCGTGCAGGAAGGCCGGTGCGATGCCGCGGTAGTCGTCCCAGCCCAGGGGCAAGGCGGCGCTCACCGCCGGGGCTTTCGGCGTGCCCAGGTCGTCGAGGTGGGCGACCAGATAGTCGGCCTCGTAGCGGGCGCTGCAGCGGCTGCGCAACCCGTCGGCGGGCGCGTCGAAGCACAGCCGCATCGCATCGTGCCATTGACCGTCGAGATGGACCTGAAGGGTGAGGATTTCCATGTGATGGCTGGCGCCGCGCACCGTGTCTTTGGAGATGTGATGGATAGGCATCATAGTACCTATTCTGGCCATGCCCAAGGCACAAAAAGGCATTTAAATACCTATTTATGCCTTTGCGCAGCCCGGAATCGGCATTTTGATGCCCATCCAATGCCATTGCACTGAAATCCGGCCTGCCCGTTATATTGCGTCACGGACGGCTGGCTCCAGCCGGGGCTACCGGCAGGAAACCGTGGGCACGCCCCGTGCACTGCTGCACCGAACGCCTCGGCGGCTCGCTGTATAAGGCTCGGGCACTGCCGATGGGGTCGGTGCCGCGTCCCCGCTGATCGCGGGATCGCAGTCGGCACGGAAAACCGGGCCGGCCATTCACTCAGGGAGAGGGGGAAACAACTTGAAGGGGACCGTTGAAGCCGAGGCTGCGATCAGCCTCCCTGCCTGCTCGCGGAGCTGGTTCATCCAGGCGATTCTGACCGCGATCGTCTTCATGCCGGCCTGGAAGTGGTACGGCCTTTGGCCAGGTGTCGCGCTGGCCTTGCTGTTCAACCTGCCGCTCGTGCTCGGGCCCAGCAGGATCACTATCTATCCGCACGCCAGGCGACTGGTCTTTTCATACCCGGGGTTCGGCTCATTCAGGCGGCAAAAGACCGTCGATCTGGCCGGATTTTCGCGCGTTTACAGCCAGATCGACAGCTATGCCGCACGCTCCCTCCATCTGAGCGGCCCGCAGGGGGAACACCTGAAGCTGGCCAGCTTTGCGCAGAGCGTGAGGTCGGCAAACCGGCATATCGAGGAAGTGGCCGAGCTGCGGAAAAGGATCGCCAGTGCCCTGCACATCGCCGATGGCGGTGAGGCCTAGCCACCGCTGCCGCGGGCGATGCCGGCGGCGGAGCTGGTCGAGACGCTGGTGCGCGAGCCGGCGCGCCGCGCTAGCAAAAACGCCCGCCGACCGTCACCGGCCGCGGGCGTTCTTCAGTCCCGGCGGCGATCAGGCGACGCGCAGGTTGCCCACGCAGGTCAGCCGCTGCAGCACGGCGGAGTCCGGCCAGCGCTTGAGCAGGCGCACCACCAGGCATGTGAACAGCGGCTCGCAGAGCACCAGCGGCGCGTAGGCGGCGGCGAACAGCAGCCAGTTGTCCAGCGCCAGCGATTCCTCGCCGATGGCCAGCCAGAAGCCGACCATGGCCACCACGCCGCCGTAGTAGACGGCATCGAAGCGCACCACGGACTGCCAGTCCAGGCGGCGCGACTGGCTGTCGAACAGGCGGCGACCGAACAGGCCGTGAGCGGCGATCAGCGGCAGCATCAAGGACAGCGAGTTGACGCCCAGGTGCACCAGATCCTGCGGGTCGAACACCAGCCCCTGCAGCAGCAGGCCGAGGGCGAAGCCGAACAGGGTGGGCAGGAAGCCGAAGACGAAGTAGATCGCCGAGGCGCCGATGAAGTGCAGCTCGGAGACTCCGGCCGGGACGTGGTAGGCCTGCATGAACAGCGAGAAGAACACCGCCGCCAGCAGGGTCTTGGCGACCTGGTCGAGGCGGCCGATCCAGCGCGGGGCGTAGATCAGCAAGGTGGCGATGGCGGCCGCGTGGCCGTAGAGCACTTTGGCGGCGTTCAGCGCGCCGGGTTCGATATGCATCGGACTCCCTCCGAGGGATGCGTGGGTCGAGTGGCCGCTGAAGCGGCCGGTGGTGCCGGCAGGTCTCCTGGCTGGCGGGTCGTCGCCCCGGCGCGCCTTCCCGGTCCGCAGACCAGTGGCATCGTGCGCCGGGGCTCGCCGCTTACAGTTGCGGGGGCAGCACGGGAATCGCCCGCAAGCGGGCTCACCCGTTTCCCTGTTGTCTCCGCCGCGACGCGACGGAACCGGACTCGTGGGGCGCGGCGGCGCTGGGCCGCCGTGCCGGATCTGAAGTCGCCCAGACGCGGGCGGTCGGGGATGGAGATCGGTAGAAAATCGCTGCGCGACTTTTCTACCCTACGGCGCTGACAGGCGTGGCGTAGGGTGGACAACGGCGCAGCCTTGCCCACCGTGGCATCCGGCGGTGGGCAATCGCTGCGCGAGTTGCCCACCCTACCCTGGGCCTTCCCTTGCGCGCCGCTCATGCCAACGGAATCTCGTCGATATGCCGGTATTCGGCGCCCAATGCCGCCGCCAGCTCCCTCGCCCGCCCGAGGCGCAGCGGGCCGCTCTCGATGTCGATCAGCAGCGCCGGGCAGGCGGCGGGCGCCAGCGCCGGCAGCTCGCGCAGGCGGCCGTCGGTGAGCAGCCAGAGCTGCTGGCGTTCGCCGGGATGGCGGCGTTGCCGGCGCTGCAGCCATTCGCCGGCCTCGGCCAGCGCGGCGGGCAATGGGGTGCCGCCGCCGGCGCCGAGCTGTTCCAGCCAGTGCCGCGCGGCCTGCGGGGCACGCTGGCCCTGGCAGAACCAGCGCGGTTTTGCGCCGTCTGCCTGCAGCAGGGCCAATGCCACACGGCGGCGGCGCGCCTGGTCGAGCAGTTCGGCGAGCAGCCCCTTGGCGCGGCGCAACGCACCGTGGCGGCGGGTCGAGGCCGAGGCGTCGACGACGATCAGCCACAGCGCCGGCGCGCTGGCCAGCCGGCTGCGGTAGTGCAGTTCGGCGCGCGAGCGCGGCCGGCCGTGCTGCAGGCTGCGTGGCCAGTCGAGGCGGCCAGGGCCGGACGCGCCGGCGCGGCCGCGCGGGGCCGGCTGGGGCGTGTCCCGCTGTCTGGCATCCGCGCCCCGGGCGGGTTGCGGGCGGATGCTCAGGGCTTTTTTGGCCAGCGCGGCGGCGCGCGGCGCTCGCCGATGGCCAGCGGCTGCGCCGGCAGCTCGCCCCACTGGCCTTCGCCTTGTTCTCCGCGCTGGCCGTCGTTCTGCCCGCCCGCCTCCCTCTGCGGCGCAGAATCGCCGGGATTCTGCTGCGGCGGCTCGGCGGCCGGGCCGTGCGGATGGCGATGGCGCAGCACGAAGTCCTGCACCGCGTCGATGTCCTCGGCGGCGATGGCCTGCGCGCCGCGCCAGGCGGCATGGGCGCGGGCGGCGCGCAGCCAGACCAGGTCGCCGCGCAGGCCGTCGATGCCGGCGGCGTAGCAGCGCGCGGCGATGGTTTCCAGCGCCGTGTCGTCCAGCGGGATCGCTTCCAATTGCTCGCGGGCCTGCCGGCAGCGCGCCTGCAGCTGGTCCTGCGCCGCCTGCCAGCGGACGCGGAAGGCCTGCGGGTCGCGGTCGAAGTCCAGCCGGCGGCGGACGATCTCGGCGCGCTCGGCGGGCAGCGGCGCGCCGCCGAGGACGACGGCGAGGCCGAAGCGGTCGAGCAACTGCGGGCGCAGCTCGCCCTCCTCCGGGTTCATGGTGCCGATCAGCACGAAGCGCGCGGCGTGGCGGTGCGAGATGCCGTCGCGCTCGACGTGGTTGACCCCGCTGGCCGCCACGTCGAGCAGCAGGTCGACCAGATGGTCGGCCAGCAGGTTGACCTCGTCGACGTAGAGCACGCCGCCGTGGGCGCGCGCCAAGAGGCCCGGGGCGAAGCGCGCGCGGCCCTCGCCGAGGGCGGCGTCCAGGTCGAGGGTGCCGACGATGCGCTCCTCGGTGGCGCCCAGCGGCAGGGTGACCAGCTGGCCGCCGTCGAGCAGCTCGGCCACGCCGCGCGCCAGGGTCGACTTGGCCATGCCGCGCGGCCCCTCGATCAGCACACCGCCGATCGCCGGGTCGACCGCCGCCAAGCACAGCGCCAGCTTCAGCGCGTCGGCGCCGACCACCGCGGCTAGCGGGAAATTCACGGGTTCATGCATGGGAAATCCTCGTCACGGCCATCAGCCGTCCTCCTCGCAGTCGAGCAGCAGGTTCTCCAGCGCCTCGCGGTATTCGCCCGGCTCTTGCCAGAGGCCGCGCTGCTGGGCGTCGAGCAGGCGCTCGGTCATCTCGCGCAGCGCCACCGGGTTGTGCTGGCGGACGAACTCGCGGGTATCGGCGTCGAGCAGGTAGGCATCGGTGAGCAGTTTGTACTGGTGATCGTCGATCAGCTCGCTGGTGGCATCGAACGCGCACAGGTAGTCGACCGTCGCCGCCAGCTCGAAGGCACCCTTGTAGCCGTGGCGCTTGATGCCGGCGACCCACTTGGGATTGGCGGCGCGGGCGCGCACCACGCGGTTCAGTTCTTCCTTGAGGGTGCGGATGCGCGGGTTGCCCGGCTGGCTGTGGTCGCCGTGGTAGCTGGCCACCGGGGCGCCGCCGAGGGTTTCCGCCGCAGCCAGCATGCCGCCCTGGAACTGGAAGTAGTCGTTGGAGTCGAGCAGGTCGTGCTCGCGGTTGTCCTGGTTGTGCAGCACCGCCTGCACGCCGGCGAGGCGCCGCTCCAGCGCGGCGCGGGCCGGCACGCCGTCGCCGCCGGCGCCGTAGGCGTAGCCGCCCCAGGTCAGGTAGACCTCGGCCAGATCGGCGCGGCTGTCCCAGGCGCCCTCGGCGATGGCCTGCTGCACGCCGGTGCCGTAGCCGCCGGGGGCGGCGCCGAACACCCGCCAGCCGGCGCGCCGGCGCGCCTCCTCCGGGCTCAGCCCTGCGGCGGCCAGCTCGGCGCTCTCGCGGCGCACCCGCGCGGCCAGCGGGTTGAGCTCCTCCGGCTCGTCCAGCGCAGCCACCGCCAGCACCGCGGCATCGAACAGGCGCAGCAGATTGGCGAAGGCGTCGCGAAAGAAGCCGGAGACGCGCAGGGTGACGTCGACCCGCGGGCGGTCGAGCAGCGACACCGGGAGGATCTCGAAGTCCTCGACCCGCCCGCTGCCGGTCTGCCACACCGGGCGCACGCCGAGCAGCGCCAAGGCCTGGGCGATGTCGTCGCCGCCGGTGCGCATGGTCGCGGTGCCCCACACCGACAGCCCGAGCTGGGTCAGGTGCTCGCCGTGGTCCTGCAGGTGCCGTTCGAGCAGCAGGCTGGCCGACTGGAAGCCCAGCCGCCAGGCGGTCGGCGTCGGCAGGTTGCGCACGTCGACGGAATAGAAGTTGCGCCCGGTGGGCAGCACGTCGAGACGGCCGCGGCTGGGCGCACCGCTCGGTCCCGGCGGCACGAAGCGGCCGTCCAGCGCGGCGAGCAGGCCAGCGATCTCCGCCGCGCCGCAGCCGTCGAGCAGCGGCGCGACGCGCTCGTGCAGCTCGGCGAGCACCGCGGCGCTGGCCGCGCCGGGCGCATCCATCTGCCCGTCGATCAGTTGCAGGGCGAGCAGCTCCAGGCGCTCGCGGGTGTCGCCCGCCGTGCGCCACAGCTCGTCGCATACATCGATCAGGCAATCCGGACGCGGACCGCGCCACGGCTCGCCGGAGTCGCCGGCCAGTGGGTCCCAGCCCAATTTCAGGTCGGCGGCCAGCGCGTGCAGCAGGCTGGCGTTGCCGCCCTGCCCGTCGCCGCGCGGTACGCGCAGCAGCGCCAGCAGGGTGTCGCGGCGCAGGCGCCCGCTGGGCGATTCGCCGAACACGTGCAGGCCGTCGCGGATCTGCGACTCCTTGAGGTCGCACAGGTAGGCGTCGAGTTGCGGCAGCCAGCTGTCCGGGTCGTCGCTGAGCTGCAGGTTCAGCTCGCGGTCCAGCGCGGTGGCGCGCACCGTGGCGAGGATCTCGCCGCGCAGCTGCTCGGCGCGGTGCGGGTCGAGCAGGCTGGCCTCGTAGTATTCGTCGGCGAGGCGCTCCAGGTCGCGCAGCGGGCCGTAGCTCTCGGCGCGGGTCAGCGGCGGCATCAGGTGGTCGATTATCACCGCCTGAGTGCGGCGCTTGGCCTGGGCGCCCTCGCCGGGGTCGTTGACGATGAACGGGTAGACGTTGGGCAGCGGGCCGAAGATCGCGTCCGGCCAGCACTCGGCGGACAGGCCGACGCCCTTGCCCGGCAGCCATTCCAGGTTGCCGTGCTTGCCGACGTGGACCACCGCGTCGGCGCCGTAGGCCTCGCGCAGCCAGAAGTAGAACGCCAGATAGCCGTGCGGCGGCACCAGCAGCGGATCGTGGTAGATCGCCGCCGGATCGAGCTGGTAGCCGCGCGCCGGCTGGATGCCGACGAAGGTCAGCCCCAGGCGCAGGCCGGCGACCATCATCCGCCCGCTGCGGAACATCGGGTCGTTTTCCGGCGCGCCCCAGCGCTGCAGCACCGCCTGCTGATTGGCGGCGGGCAGGCGCGCTAACAGCCGGCGATAGTCGGCCAGCGAAAGGCTCTGCTGGCAGGGGCGCAGATCGAGGCTGTCGAGATCGTTGCTCACACCGCCGAGCAGGGCGTGGATCAGCGCGGTGCCGGAATCCGGCAGACCGGCGACCGGGTAACCCGAAGCCTCCAGCGCGCGGAGGATGTTCAGCGCCGCCGCCGGGGTGTCGAGGCCGACGCCGTTGCCGATGCGCCCGTCGCGGGTCGGGTAGTTGGCCAGCACCAGGGCGATGCGCTTGTCGGCGTTGGCCTTGCGCGCCAGGCTCACCCAGCGTCGCGCCAGCTCGGCGACGAAGTCCATGCGCTCGCCGTCGGCCTGGTAGCAGACCACGTCGCTCTGGCTGCGCTCGCTGCGCCAGGCCAAGCCCTTGAAGCTGATCGGCCGGGTGACGATGCGCCCATCCAGTTCCGGCAGCGCCACGTGCATGGCCAGGTCACGCGGGCCGAGGCCCTGCGGGTTGTCCTGCCAGCGCTGGCGGTTGTCCAGCGCGCAGATCGCCTGCAGCACCGGCACGTCGCGGCGGAACGGACGCAGCGCCGGGCGCTCCGGGCTGGACAGGGCAAAGCCGGTGGTATTGAGGATCAGCGCCGCGTCGGTCTCGTCCAGCCAGTCCTCGACCTGGACCAGGCAGGCCGCCTCCTTGAGGCTGGCCACGGCGATCGGCAGCGGATTGAGGCCCTGGGCGACGAGACGCGCGCAGAACTCGTCGACGAAGGCGGTGTTGGCCGCCTGCAACTGCGCGCGATAGAACAGCAGCGCCGCCACCGGCGCACCGGGGCGCCAGTCGGCCTGCCACAGCGCCGGGGTGCCGCTGCCGTGGCGCGGGTGGTGGACGGCGACGCGCTGCAGCGCCTGCGGCTCGGACCAGGCCTGCGGGCGGCCCAGCCAGCGGTCGGCGAGGAAGCGATACAGCTGGCGGGCGTTGTCCAGCCCGCCCTGGCGCAGGTACTGCCAGGCGCGTTCGGCGTCCGCGGCGGATACCGTGCTCAGGCGGGTCAGCTCCGGGTCGGGACGGTCGTCGCCGGGCACCAGGATCAGGATGGCGCCGGCCTCGCCCAGCTCGACCAGCCGCTCGATGCCGTAGCGCCAGTAGCCCACCCCGCCGTGCAGCGAGAGCAGGATCAGCCGCGCATGGCGCAGCACGTCCTCGACGTAAAGGTCGACCGAGGCGTGGTTGCGCAGCTGGGCGGGGTTGGCCAGGCGCAGGCTCGGATAGTCGCCGCCCAGTTCGCCGGCGGCCGCGGCCAGCAGCGTCAGGTTGGAGTCGCCGCTGCAGAGGATCACCAGCTCGGCCGGGGTCTGGCCGAGGTCGGCGATGCTGTCGTCGGGGACGAAGCCACCGGGCTGGGTGCGCAGGAGGTGCATGCGTTCAGCGGGTCAGCGCGGCGCGCAGCTCGGCGTCGATCACCGCGGCGTCCAGCGCCTGGCCGATGATCACCAGGCGGGTGGCGCGCGCTTCGCCTTCGCGCCAGGCGCGCTCGAAGTGGCGGTCGAAGCGCTGGCCGACGCCCTGCACCAGCAGGCGCATGGCCTTGCCCGGCACGGCGACGAAGCCTTTCACCCGCAGCACGGCGTGACGCTGCACCAGCTCGGCGAGCGTGGCGAGCAGCAGGCGCTCGTCGACTTCCGGCAGCTCGACGCCGAAGGCGTCGAACTCGTCGTGGTCGTGGTCCTCGCCATCGCCGTGGTCGTGGTGGCCGGGGCGGGCGTCGATGTGCAGCTCGGCCTCGGCGCCGATGCCCAGCAGCACGTCCAGCGGCAAGCGGCCCTGCTGCGCCTCGACGATCTTCACCGCCGGCGGCAGCTCCTCGGCGACCTCGGCGCGCACCGCGGCCAGCGCGGCGTCGGCGAGCAGGTCGGTCTTGTTGAGCACCACCAGGTCGGCGCAGGCCAGCTGGTCCTCGAACAGCTCGTGCAGCGGCGATTCATGGTCGAGGTTGGGATCGGCGCGGCGCTGCGCGTCGACCTGCTCGGGGAAGGCGGCGAAGGTGCCGGCGGCCACCGCCGGGCTGTCGACCACGGTGACCACCGCGTCGACGGTGCAGGCGTTGCGGATTTCCGGCCAGTTGAAGGCCTGCACCAGCGGTTTGGGCAGCGCGAGGCCGCTGGTTTCGATGAGGATGTGGTCAAGATCGTGGCGGCGCGCCACCAGCTCGCGCATCACCGGGAAGAACTCTTCCTGCACGGTGCAGCACAGGCAGCCGTTGGCCAGCTCGAAGACGCGGCCGAGCGCCTCCTCCTCGCTGCAGCCGATGGCGCACTGCTTGAGGATCTCGCCGTCGATGCCCAGTTCGCCGAATTCGTTGACGATCACCGCGATGCGCCGGCCCTGGGCGTTGTCGAGCATATGGCGCAGCAGGGTGGTCTTGCCGGCGCCGAGGAAGCCGGTGACGATGGTGACGGGAAGTTTGCTCAAGGATTTCATGCGCGGCCCTGCCTGGCTGGCGGGGGCATGACGAGACGCCACCGGACGCACGCGCACCGGTCGGTCGGATTCGCCACCGGATCACCCCGCCCGGTTGTCGTGAAGGTCCGGAAACGCTCCGCGAGGCGGGGCGCTTCCTTCGAGGCAGGTCTCCTGGCTCACGGTGGGCGCCTTGGCGCCGTCCCCTCGCCTTCCCGCGTGAGCAGTGGCGTCGTGAGGGGATTCGTACCGTTTACAGTTGCGGGGGCAGCCGCGGTGTTGCACCGCGTTCCCTCTTAGCTCCGGCCCAGACCGGAGAACCTCGGGGCCGCAAGGCTACGCAGGGTGCGCGCGGCGGTCAATGGCGGCGGCCGGGGATGCCTACCGGGAGTGTTGGTGCCGGAGACTTGGGAGAAGATCGCTGCGCGAGACTTCTACCCTACGCCATGCCCAACGGCGGTCGCGCGATTGACGCCGTGCGCGGCGGCATGCTGTTGTAAAAAAGCGTTCCGCCTGAGCGACCGCCATCGAAAAACCACCCTCTGCCGCGATCCGGCGAGCCTGATCGGCCAACTTCCATGTCCGCAGCACATACCCCCTCCTCCGCGGAGCCCCGCCCTGCCCGGCTGTTGGTCGCCGGTTTCGGCTGCCGCCGCAATTGTAGCGTCGAGGAGCTGCACAGGCTTTTGGAGGACAGCTTGCGCGAACGCGGGCTGAACGTCGGAGATCTGCACGCTCTGGCCAGTCTCGACGGCAAGCTCGCCGAGCCGGGCCTCGCCGCCCTGGCCGGGCAGTTTGGCCTGCCGCTGCACGGCCTCTGCGTGGAGCAATTGCGGGAGTACGAGCCTCGACTGACCAGCCGTTCCGAGGCCGCCCGGCGCACCACCGGCTGCGCCGGGGTGGCCGAGGCCAGCGCCCTGGCGCTCGCCGAGGCGCTGGGCGGAGCGTCCGCCGAACTGCTGATCGCCAAGCGGCGCAGCGCCAACGCCACCTTCGCCCTGGCGCGTGCCAGACAGGAGCCTGCATGACCGTCTTCTTCATCGGCGCCGGCCCCGGCGATCCGGACCTCATCACCGTGCGCGGCCAGCGGCTGATCCGCAGCTGCCCGGTGATCCTCTATGCCGGCTCGCTGGTGCCCGCAGCGGTACTGGAGGGCCACGGCGCCCATACCGTGGTGAATACCGCCGAGCTGGAGCTGGCGCAAATCGTTGACCTGCTGGCCGAAGCCCACGGGCGCGGCGAGGACGTGGCGCGGGTGCATTCCGGCGACCCGTCGCTGTACGGCGCCATCGGCGAGCAGATCCGTCACCTGCGCCGCCTGGGCATTCCCTACCAGATCGTCCCCGGCGTCACCGCCACCGCCGCCTGCGCCGCCCTGCTCGGCTGCGAGCTGACCCTGCCCGAGGTGTCGCAGACGCTGATCCTCACCCGCTACGCCAGCAAGACGCAGATGCCGGAAGGCGAGCAGCTCGGCGATCTGGCCCGCCACGGCGCGACCATGGCCATCCACCTGGGCGTGCGCCAGCTGCCGCAGATCGTCGAGGAACTGCTGCCCCATTACGGCGCCGACTGCCCCGTCGCGGTGGTGCACCGGGCCAGTTGGCCGGACCAGGACTGGGTGCAGGGCACCCTGGCCGACATCGTCGCCAGGGTCGCCGAAAAGGACTTCCGGCGCACTGCGCTGATCCTGGTCGGCCGGGTGCTGACCGCCGAGGAATTCGCCGACTCATCGCTGTACTCGGCAGTAGTGCAGGTTACGGCGCCTTTCTGAAGTCAACCGCAGCCGACCTTCCCGGCGCTCGCCGGCTGCCGCTCAGAACGTCTCCCAGGCCTCTTCCCTGACGCCGCCCGCCCTGGCCGACGCTGCCGGCGCCATCACTTCGCGCTGGGAAAGCTCGCGCGGCGGCAGCGCATCCGGCTGCGGCGGCGCGTCACCCAGGCGGAACACCGCCACCGCCTCCTGCAGCGTCTGCGCCTGGTCGGCCAGCGAGAGCGACGCGGTGGACGCCTCCTGCACCAGTGCGGCGTTCTGCTGGGTCACCTGTTCCATCTGCGCGACGGCGGCGTTGACCTGGGCGATGCCTTGGCTCTGCTCCTGGGAGGCGGCGGAGATCTCGTCGATGATGTCGGTGACCCGGCGCACGGCGCCGACCACCTCGGCCATGGTCCGGCCGGCCTGCTCGACCAGTTGCGAGCCATCCTCGACCCGCCGCGTGGACTCCTCGATCAAGGCCTTGATGTCGTTCGCCGCGGAGGCCGAGCGACTGGCCAGGTTGCGCACCTCGCCGGCCACCACCGCGAAGCCGCGGCCTTCCTCGCCGGCGCGCGCCGCTTCCACCGAGGCGTTGAGGGCGAGGATGTTGGTCTGGAAGGCGATCGAGTCGATCACGTTGATGATGCTGGCGATGCGCTGCGAGCTGTCGGTGATGCCCTGCATGGTCTCGACCACCCGGTGCACCACCACGCGCCCTTGCTCCGCGGTGCGCGAGGCGTTGTTGGCCAGCGCATGGGCCTGGCGGGCGTTGTCGGCATTCTGCTGCACCGTGGCGGTCAGCTCCTCCATGCTGGCCGCCGTCTGCGCCAGGGAGGCCGCCTGCTGCTCGGTACGCGCCGACAGGTCGACGTTGCCTCTGGCGATCTGCGCCGAGCCGCTGGCGATGCTCTCGCTGCTGGCGCGCACCGAACCGACCAGTTCGGTCAGCGAGCCCTGCATCCGCTGCATCGCGTAGGTCACGCTGCCCGGCAGCGCCCGCGACATGTCGATGCGCGCGGTGAGATCGCCATTGGCGATGCTGGTCGCCAGGTCGGCCACCGCGGCCGGCTCGCCGCCCAGCTGGCGGGTCAGGCCGCGGGTCAGGAGCACGCCGATCAGCACACCGGCCAGCAGACCGGCGGCGGTCAGGCCGATCATCAGCAGACGGATGTCGGCGTAGATCTCGTCGGTCTGATGGCTGAGTTCGGCGGCGTTGCCCATCTTGCTCTCGACCAGCTGGGTCATCATCTCGGTGGCCTGGTCGGCAACCGGGCGTATGGAAGTGAGCAGGTATTCGGTCGAGGAGCGCGGATAGGGCACATCTTCGCCATCGAGGCGGCGGACCACATCCTTGATGTTCTGCTCGAATTCCGCCTGCACCTCCAGCAGATAGCCGAGCCGGGTCTTGTCATCCTCGCTGACGAAGGTTTCTCCGGCCCTGGCCATCTCGCTGCGTACCAGCTCCAGATGTTCATTCAGCTCGCTCAGATACTCCTGCCGCTCCTCGATCGACGCCGTCAGGATCGCGCTGCGAATGGCCGAGGCCGCGGCCAGGAACTGGCTGTTCGCTTCGCCGGCATAGCGCAGGCCGGCAGCCTCGCGCTCGTACATCAGGGACGCCAGTTCCTTGAGCTGCGCAGCCTTGAGAATCCCCTGCAGACCGACGAAGGCGCCGATCAGCGATACCAGAAAAAATCCACAGACCAGCTTGGTGCCCACTGTCTGTCGTCTCAACCAATCCATGCATGTTCTCCAGGCCAAAATGGACAACGCCCCGGCCACCAGGCCGAGGCGTCGCGACATTCACCGCTCCCTCAGGTCCCCCAGACCTTCTGCGCCTTGGGCGCTTCGGCGAGGATTTCGTCGACCACCGGGCCGATCTCCTCGGGCAGCCAGCGCGCGCCCTTGTCGCGGGTCACCCCGGTGCGCCAACCGTCACCGAGGGAGATGCGCCCGCCCTGGCTCTCGAACACCTGGCCGGTGACGTGGCGCGACTGCTCGCTGCCCAGCCAGACCACCAGCGGCGCGACGTTCTCCGCCGCCCACAGGTCGAAGCTGCCGTCCTCGGGCTTCTTCACCACCTCGGCCATGGCGCTCTCGGTCATCGCCGTGCGCGCCGCCGGGGCCAGGGCGTTGGCGGTGATGCCGTAGCGGGCGAGTTCCGCGGCCTGCACCAGGGTCAGCGCGGCGACGCCGCCCTTGGCCGCCGAGTAGTTGGACTGCCCCACCGAACCCTGCAGGCCGGCGCCGGAGCTGGTGTTGATGATGCGCGCATCCACCGGCTGGCCGGCCTTGGCCTGGTCGCGCCAGCGGCGGGCGAGGATGTTGGCCAGGCAGAAGTGGCCCTTGAGGTGCACCTGCATGACCAGGTCCCAGTCCTCCTCGCTGAGGCTGAGGAACATGCGGTCGCGCAGGATGCCGGCGTTGTTGACCAGCACGTGCACCTCGCCGAAGGCCGCCAGGGCGGCGTCGACGATGCGCTGGGCGCTTTCCAGGCGGGTGATGTCGTCGGCGTTGGCGATGGCCTGGCCGCCGGCGGCGCGGATCTCGCCGGCGACGTCGTCGGCGGCGGCTTGACGGATGTCGTTGACCACCACGTTGGCGCCCTCGGCGGCGAAGGCCAGCGCGTAGGCGCGGCCCAGCCCGCCGCCGGCGCCGGTGATGATCACGGTTCTTCCTGCACAGATAGCCATGGTTTGTTGTCCTTGTTCTCTAATGTTCGCGTCAGCAGTCGACGCCCCATTCCTGATCTGGATGGCTCCCACGCTCCTGCGTGGGAGCCCTTGGGCGGGCGCTCCGCGCCCGTGGCCGCAGAGCGGCCCGGGCTGCATGCCCACGCTGGAGCGTGGGCACGATCACGCGGAGTTACAGCCTTTCGATGATGGTCACGTTGGCCTGGCCGCCGCCTTCGCACATGGTCTGCAGGCCGTAGCGGCCGCCGCTGCGCTCCAGCTCGTGCAGCAGCGTGGTCATCAGCCGCGCGCCGGTGGCGCCCAGCGGGTGGCCGAGGGCGATGGCGCCGCCGTTGGCGTTGGTGCGCGCCGGGTCGTAGTCCAGCTCCTTGGCCCAGGCCATCACCACCGAGGCGAAGGCCTCGTTGATCTCCACCCGGTCGATGTCGTTCATCGTCATGCCGGCCTTCTTCAGGGCGTGGCGGGTCGCCTCGATCGGCGCGGTGAGGTGCCAGATCGGGTCGTCGCCACGCACGCTGAGGTGGTGGATGCGCGCCCGCGGGGTCAGGCCGTAGCGCTTGAGCGCCGCCTCGGAGACCACCAGCAGCGCCGCCGAGGCGTCGCAGGTCTGGCTGGACACTGCGGCGGTGATCGACGGGTATTCCGCGCCCACCGGCTCCAGGCTGGCCATCTTCTCCAGGGTGGTCTCGCGCGGCGTCTCGTCGTACCAGACGCCTTCCAGCGGGACGATCTCGCGGGTGAAGCGTCCGGCGGCGATGGCGCTCAGGGCGCGCTGGTGGCTCTCCAGGGCGAAGGCCTCCATCTGCGCGCGGCTGATGCCCCAGTGGTCGGCGATGCGCTGGGCGGCGTAGAACTGGTTGACCGGCTGGTCGCCGAAGCGCGCCTGCCAGCCCTTGCTGCCGGAGAACGGATCGGCGAAGCCGAGCGGCTGGCCGGCGAGCATGGCCGAGGAGATCGGGATCTGCGTCATGGTCTGCACGCCGCCGACCGCCACCACGTCCTGGGTGCCGCTCATCACCGCCTGGGCGGCGAAGTGCAGCGCCTGCTGCGACGAGCCGCACTGGCGGTCGACGGTGGTGCCCGGCACGTTGAGCGGCAGGTCGGCGGCCAGCCAGCTGGTGCGGGCGATGTCGCCGGCCTGCGAGCCGATGGTGTCGACGCAGCCGAAGATCACGTCGTCGTACTCGTGGGCCGGGATCGGGTTGCGCGCAACCAGCGCCTTCAGCACGTGGGCGCCGAGGTCGATGGCATGCACGTGGGACAGACCGCCCTTGCGCTTGCCGGTCGGGCTGCGCAGGGCGTCGACGATATAGGCTTCAGCCATGGATCACTCCTCGAAGGTCTGGGCCGGCGCCAGCGCGGCGCCGTCGGCCAGCACGCAGGCGGCCACGCGGGACTTGTGGAAGGCGCGGTCGCCCCAGGAGGCGTCCAGCGCCCAGGCGCGCTTCATGAACATCTGCAGGTCGACTTCCCAGGTGTAACCCATGGCGCCGTGTACCTGGATGCCGTGGCGGGCCGACAGCCAGGCCGCCTCGGCGCAGGCCAGGCGGGCGTGGGAGACGTGCACCGCGGCATCGGACGCGCCATTGGCCAGGGCGTGGGCGGCGCGATAGAGCACCGGCTTGGCGAACTCGACTTTGGTGGCCACGTCGGCCAGGTGATGCTTGACCGCCTGGAAGCTGCCGATCGGCTTGCCGAACTGCTTGCGCTGGGCGACGTAGTCGACCGACAGGTCGAGCATGCGCTGGGCCAGGCCCAGGGCCTGACCGGCCACCGCCAGGGCGCCGCGATCCAGGGTCTGCGCCCACAGCGCGCGGCCCTGCTCGCCGGTGGCGACGCGGGTCGCCGAAATCGGCTCCCAGACCACCTGGCTGAGGCGGCGCGAGGCGTCGATGCTCGGGCTGGCGATCACGTCGACCAGCGGGCGCGGCACCAGGTGCACTTCGTCGCCGTGGGCGAGCAACAGGTAGTTGGCCAGGTGGGCGTCGGCCACCAGCGGGTTGATCGGGTGGCCGACGGCGACGCGGATGCTGCCGTCGGCGATCTGCGCCAGGGCATCGTCGCGCCCGGCGGTGCCTTCGGGCAGCGCGGTCAGCAGGCCGGCAGCCACGTAGGCGGTGTCGGCCAGCGAGTCGGGAATCGCGTAGTAGCCCAGCTCCTGGGTCATCAGCGCCCAGGCCACGTCGTCCATGCCCAGGCCGCCGCAGGCTTCGGGTACCGACAGGGCGGTGAGGCCCTGCTCGGCGATCTTGTTGCGCAGCTCGGGCGAGCGGCCGGCGTCGGTTTCCCAGACGTCGCGCAGCATCTCGGGGGCCGCCTCGGTCATCAGGAAGCGGCTGATCGCCTCGCGGAAGGCGAGCTGGTCGTCGTTGAAGGTGAAGTCCATGGCCCGCTCCTTACTTCGGCAGGCCGAGCATGCGCTCGGCGATGATGTTGCGCTGGATCTCGTTGGTGCCGGCGTAGATCGGCCCGGCCTGGGCGAACAGGAAGCCCTCCAGCCAGCCCTCGCTGCCGTCCAGCAGCTCGCCGCGCGCGCCGAGGATGCGCATGGCGGTCTCGTGCATGCGCAGGTCCAGCTCGGACCAGAAGATCTTGTTGGTGCTCGACTCGGCGCCGATGCGCGCGCCGCGCGCCAGGCGGCCGACCGTGTGGTAGGCGGACAGCGCGTAGGCCTGGGCGTCCATCCACGCCTGCACCACCGCCTCGCGGATGCTCGGGTCGCGGTCGGCGCTGTCCTGGTTGGCGCGGTACAGCTCGACCAGCTTGCGCGCGGTGGCCTGGAAGCGCGCCGGCGAGCGCAGCAGCAGGCCGCGCTCGAAGCCGGCGGTGGCCATGGCCACGTGCCAGCCCTGGCCTTCGGCGCCGATGCGGTTGTCCAGCGGCACGCGCACGTCGTCGAAGAACACCTCGGCGAAGGCGTCCTTGCCGTTGAGCGCCTTGATCGGGCGGATGGTCACGCCGGGGCTGTCCAGCGGCACCAGCAGGAAGGACAGGCCGTGGTGGCGGCTGGAGGCCGGGTCGCTGCGGAACAGACCGAACAGCCAGTCGGCGAAGATCGCCCGGGTCGACCAGGTCTTCTGGCCGTTGAGCACGTAGTGGTCGCCGTCGCGGATCGCCTTGCTGGTGATCGCCGCCATGTCCGAGCCGGCGTTCGGCTCCGACCAGCCCTGCGCCCACATGTCGGCGCTGGCGGCCATGCGCGGCAGGAAGCGCTTCTTCTGCTCCTCGGTGCCGAACTCCATCAGGGTCGGGCCGAGCAGCAGCTGGCCGTTCTGGTTGACGCGCATCGGCGCGCCGGCACCGTAGTACTCCTCCTCGAAGATCAGCCATTCGGTGAGGTCGCAGCCGCGCCCGCCCAGTTCGGCCGGCCACATCACCATGGACAGGCGGGCGTCGAACAGGCGGCTTTCCCATTCGCGGTGTTGTTCGAAGCCTTCACGGGTGTCGTAGCTGGCCAGTGGCTCGCGCGGCAGGTTGTCCGCCAGCCAGGCCCGCACCTCGGCGCGGAAGGCCTTCTGTTTGGGGGTATAGGCAAGGTCCATGGTGCGTCCTCAGAACTTGGCGTCGCGCTTCTCGACGAAGGCCCGGCGGGTCTCCGCGGAGTCCGGGCTGGTGTAGGCCTGCAGGGTGAAGCCCTGCTCCCAGCGGTACTTGTCTTCGAGGTTGCCGTCCTCGATGCCGTTGAGGGCTTCCTTGGCGATGCGGATCATCGCCGGGCTCTTGGCGGCGATCTTGGCGGCGATCTCCAGGGCGGCCTCGCGCAGCTCTTCCTTGGCCACCACGCGCTCGATGAAGCCGTAGCGCTCGGCCTCGCGGGCGCCGATCTTCTCGCCGGTGAAGAACAGGTAGCGGACCTTCTGCACCGGGAACAGGCGCTGCAGGTGGGCGCCGCCGCCCATGGCGCCGCGGTCGACTTCCGGCAGGGCGAAGGTGGCGCACTCGGCGGCGACCACGATGTCGGCCGCGCCGGTGATGCCGATGCCGCCGCCGAGCACGAAGCCGTGCACCGCGACGATGACCGGCACCGGGCTGCGGTGCACGGCGCGGAAGGTCTCGTAGTTGCCCTTGTTGACGGCGACGATGCGCTCGGGATGGGCGTCGAGTTCCTTGATGTCGACCCCGGCGCAGAAGCCGCGGCCCTCGGCGCGGATGACGATCACGCGCACTTCCGGGTTGGCGCCCAGCTCGTCGATCGAGCGCGCCAGGCCCAGCCATTCCTGGCTGTCCAGCGCGTTGACCGGCGGCTTGGCGATCGTCAGTTCGGCAATGCCCGCCTCGATACGGGTAGTGAATGCCTGGCTCATTGTTGTTGGCTCCTGGTAGGCATGGCGGGGTTCAGGAGATGGCCGGCGCGGTCTTCGCCGCGGCCTGGCGGGCGCAGAGCGCGGCCAGGCAGCGCTCGGCCTCGGCGACCATCTCGTCGATCAGTTGCTGGCAGCTCTTCAGCTCGCCGATGGCGGCGGCCACCTGGCCGCTGGGCAGGATGCCCTCGTCGGGGTAACCGTCGACCATCGAGCGCTGCAGCAGCACCGGCTGGTTGGCGGCCATCACCGTCTGCGACACCGCGCCCGGGTCTTCCTTGAGCGCCTGGCGCAGCACGCCGAGCATGTGGCCGAAGCTCATGCCGGTCTGCTGCTTCCACTGCCAGGCGCTGCCCAAGGCGATGCGCAGGCGGCCGAACGGCCCGGCGCCTTCCAGGCGGTTGATGAACGGGTTGTCGATCATCCGGTGGCGCATGCCGTCCACCGCCAGGGTGACGCGGATGCGCTGCGGGTCGTTGACCTTGAGGTAGCGCTCCAGGGTCGCCTTGGGGGTGGGCGAATCGCTGGTCATCAGGAAACGCGTGCCCATGGCGATGCCCGCGGCGCCGGCGGCCAGCGCCGAGGCCAGACCGCGCCCGGTGGAGTAGCCGCCGGCGGCGATCACCGGCACCTTGACCGCATCCAGCACCTGCGGCAGCAGGATGGTGGTCGGCACGCCGCCGGTGTGGCCGCCGCCCTCGCCGCCCTGGATGGTGATCAGGTCGGCGCCCAGCTCCACGGCCTTCTGCGCGTGCTTGAGCGCGCCGACGGTGGGGATACACAGCACGCCGGCGGCCTTGAAGCGGGCGATGGTCTGCTTGTCCGGACCGCGGCCGTAGCTGACCGCGCGCAGGCGGTACTGGATCGCCAGATCCACGCACTGGGCGGCGTTTTCCTGGAACATGTGGAAGTTGAGGCCGAAGTTGCTGCCGCCGGTGGCCTTGATCACCTTCTGGATCTCGCCTTCCAGCGCGGCGGCGGGGATGGTCGCCCCGGCGAGGAAGCCGAAGCCCCCGGCGCGGGTGGTGGCGATCACCAGGTTGGCGTCGGCCACCCAGCCCATCGCGGTCTGCACGATGGGGTAGCGGCAGCCGAGCGCCTCGGTCAGCGGGGTCTGCAGCAGGGCACTCATGCGCTCTCCCCTTCGCTGGCCGCGGCCTGCTTGTTGGCCTTGGCCATGGCCTTGGCGTCATAGCCGCCCAGCTTGTCGCCGGACAACAGCTCGTTGTGCACGTGGGCGAAGTGGTGCCAGGCGAACACCGCGTCCATCGCGGTGCGCTTGCCGGACAGGTCCTCGACGTGGTTGATCGCCTGCTTGGTCAGCGCCAGGCCCATGCGCGGCTGGGCGGCGACCTTCGCCGCCAGCGCATAGGTGGTCGCCTGCAGCTCGTCACGCGGCACCACGCGGTTGACCATGCCCACCTCGTAGGCGCGGCTGGCCGGCATGCGGTCGCCGCACATGAGGAATTCCTTGGCGATGCGCGGGTTCATCTCGTAGGGATGGGCGAAGTACTCCACCCCCGGAATGCCCATGCGCACCACCGGGTCCTGGAAGAAGGCGTCGTCGCTGGCCACGATCAGGTCGCAGACCCAGGCCAGCATCAGACCGCCGGCGATGCAGGCGCCCTGGACCATGGCGATGGTCGGCTTGGGCAGCTCGCGCCAGCGCCGGCACATGCCGAGGTAGACCTCCTGCTCGCGGGCGTACAGGTACTCGCCACCCGGCTTGTTGGTGTGGTCCCACCACAGCTGAGCGCGCTCGAACGTCTTGTTGATGTCGCGTCCCGGCGTGCCGATGTCGTGGCCGGCGGAGAAGTGCTTACCGGCGCCGCACAGCACGATGACCTTGACCGCGTCGTCGTCCACGGCGCGGCGCAGGGCCGCGTCGAGGGCGTAGGTCATCTGCGAGTTCTGCGCGTTGTTGAACGCCGGACGGTTCATGGTCAGGGTGGCGACGCCGTCGGCCACCGTGTAGATCACCGGCTGCTCGGTCTCGTAGACCGAGGCGTCGGCGCGGGTGACGAATTCGCTGTCGCTGCTCGGGACGCTCATGGTCGA
This sequence comes from Pseudomonas sp. AN-1, assembly GCF_034057115.1. NCBI lineage: Bacteria > Pseudomonadati > Pseudomonadota > Gammaproteobacteria > Pseudomonadales > Pseudomonadaceae > Pseudomonas > Pseudomonas sp. AN-1. Next base: position 777,229 of record NZ_CP139195.1, read on the forward strand.
TTCCTCAGGCCTGGGTGGCGGCACGGATGCCGGGCGGATTGCCCTTGAGGGCGGAGGCACGCAGGTCGTGCGGGTCGAGGCGGCGGATGATCGCCAACTGCTCGGCGGTCGGATGCGCGGTCTCGCCCATGCCGTCGGCCTTGAGCAGCGGGAAGCCGGTGTTGTCCTGCACCTCCTCGAAGCTCACCCCCGGATGCAGCGAGCGCACGCGCACCGCGCGCTCCGGCCCTTCGAAGTCCATCACGCACAGGTCGCTGACCACGCGGCGGATGTCCATCAGGTCTCGGCGCGAACCCTCCAGCCAGCGCTCGGGCTTGAAGCCGACGCCGGATACCATGTCCACCTCGCCGGCAACGAACACCCGCTTGTTGTGGCTGGGCACGAAGAACGAGTTGATGTGGTTGATGCTGTTGCCCGGCAGGCCGCGCACGCCGAGCATGGCGATCTTCGGCTGGCGGTAGTCGCCGACCACCGACAGGTTGGTCTGGCCCCAGCGGTCGACCTGGGTCGGGCCGATCATCGCGTGGCGGCGGCCGCCCCACACGCACTCGAACACCCGCTCGAAGCTCATGCAGCCGGAGTACTTGGGCACGTAGTCGCCGCGCGGGCCGAGCGGGATCGGCTCCTCGACGAGGAACGCCTCGCTGTCGGTCATCAGCAGTTCCGGGCTGTGGGTGAGCTTGGCCAGGCTGGCGCCCAGGCGCGGGATCACGCCCAGGCCCGAGGCCAGCACTTCGCCGTTGCCGCGCCAGGCTTCCGAGGCGGCGACGATCAGCAGTTCGGCCAGGGTGAAATCACGGGTATCGGTCATCGCTCGTTCTCCTCAGAACACCGGCAGGGGCAGCTTGCCCAGGCGCTCGGCGCCGCCGTTCTTTTCCTGGTAGGCCGTCTCGCCCGGCGTCACGAACTCGTCGACGTAGGCCTGCCAGCCGCCATCTTCCGCCGCACTGGCGACGTAGCGCTTGAAATGGCTCATGTCCCAGCCGTAGTCGGACGGGCAGGAGGTCGGGTGGGCGCCGAACGGGGCGTGCACCACGCCGGTCACCAGGTAGCGCTCGAAGGTGTTGTTGCGCGCTTCCTGAGCGGTCAGCGCGAAGCGCTCGTGCAGGCGCTCGCAGGACACGAAGCATTGCTTGGCGGCGCGGGCGAACAGGTGGTCGAAGTACGGGTCCGGGCCGGTCACCAGGGTGTTGCCCAGGCGGTCGGCGTCGTTGACGTGCAGGAAGGCCACGTCGAGATTCAGCGCCGGCATGGCCAGCAGCACCTCGCCGTCGGCGTAGGGCGAGGCGATGGTCTTCAGCTCGGGGTTGTGGGTCAGCACGTCGGTGGCCAGGCCGCAGCGGGTCGGCAGGAACGGCAGGCGCATGCCGGCGGCGCGCAGGCCCCACTCGAACATGCCCTCGTCCAGCTCCATCAGTTCGGTGAGCTGGCCGGCCTCGCGGCACTTGCGGAACCACGGCTCCAGCGGGATGGCGTCGAGGGTGGCGAAGCCGAAGATCAGTTTCTTGACCTTGCCGGCGGCGCAGAGCATGCCGACCTCCGGACCGCCGTAGGCGACCACGGTGAGGTCCTTGACGTCCGAGCGGAGGATCTCGCGGACGATGGCCATCGGCTTGCGCCGCGGGCCCCAGCCGCCGAAGCCGACGGTCATGCCGTCGCGCAGTTGGGCGACCGCATCGGCCGCCGTCAGTTGTTTGTTCATTGCTGTACTCCTTATTGCCGGCCGGCGGAGAAGTCGTGGCCCCAGATGCTCACGCGAGTGAACTCGAAGGCGCTGTGTTCGGCCCAGTCGAGCTGCAGGCCGCCGTAGCCGTATTCCAGGTCGAAGCCCGAGGGGGTCTTCATGTAGAAACTGGTCATGCGGTCATTGAGGTGCTGGCCGAGGGTCGCCGACAGCGGCACGCCGTGGGCCTGCATGCGGTCGTGGGCGCGGCCCACCTCGGTCATCGAGTCGACCTCGACCATCACGTGCACGCAGCCGCTCGGCACCGGGTACTCGGCCAGCGCCAGGCTGTGGTGGCGGGCGTTGGCGCAGTGCAGGAAGTGGATGCGGGTCGCCGGGGCGCTCGGGTCCGGGCGAAAGTTGAAGATGTCGGAGACCTCGAAGCCGAGCACCTCGGTGGCGAAGGCCAGGGTGGCGTCGAAGTTCGGCGCCGGCAGCACGGTGTGGCCGAGGCCCATGTCGCCGGTGACGAAGCGCGGTACGCCCTGCGGCGAGACGAACGGCAGGCAATCGGAGCGATGGCCCCAGCTCAGCTCGTGGCGGTTGCCCGCCGGATCGACGACGATGGCCAGCGCCTGCACGCCGCGCTGCTCGACCTCCTCGGCGCTGCCGACCTGCCACTCGACGCCCTTGGCCTCGAGGTGCGCGAGTGCATTGCGGAAGGCCTTCTCCCCGGCCAGCTCCCAGCCCGAGGCTAGGTAGCGCGGCGAATCGCCCTCGACCACCAGCATGCGGAACGGACGCTCGTCCATCTTCACGTACAGAGCGCCGCCCGGCGCGGGGCTGGTCGGCATGCCCAGCACGTCCTCGGCGTAGCACTGCCAGTCGCCGAGATTGCCGACCTGGGCAACGAAGTAACTCAGTCCACGGATGTCGATCATGCCCCTGCTCCTGAAAGATCGTTTCATGACTTGGGACGATTCTGCGCAGGCCGCACCAGCGGCTCATCGTCCGTTGAGACTAAGCGGCGCAGCCCCTGATGCGCCCGGCTGGCGCGGCTCCTAGTCCGTTTCGGGGATTCCCGTCCCCCGCTCCCCTCGCACACTCGAGTCCTGCTAATGGGCCAGAGGAGCCGGTAATGGACTTCGCGCTGAGTGACGAACAATTGATGATCCAGGAGAGCGCGGCGGGCTTTCTCGCCGCGGCCTCCGATTCGGCGGCGGTGCGCGCCGCCATGGCCAGCCCGCAGGGCTTCGATGGCGAGCTGTGGCGACAGATCGCCGAGGAGCTGTGCTGGCCGGGGCTGATGATTCCCGAGCAGTACGGCGGCGTCGGCCTGGGCTTCGTCGAGCAGGCGATCCTGCTCGAACAGATGGGCCGCCACCTGCTCTGCTCGCCGTTCTTCGCCAGCGCCTGCCTGGCCACCCCGGCGCTGCTGCTGGGCGACAACGAAGCGCTGCGCGCGCGCTGGCTGCCCGAACTGGCCGCCGGCAGCCTGACCGCCACCCTCGCCTACCGCGAGAGCCGCGACGGCTGGCACGCCACCGAGCAGCCGCGGGCCAGCCGCGACGGCGACGGCTGGCGCCTCGACGGTATATATGAAGCTGTGCTCGACGGCGCCAGCGCCGGGCTGCTGGTAGTCACGGCCCGCGACGACGCCGGCGCGCTGCGCCTGTTCGCGGTACCCACCGAGCAGGCCGGCATCCAGCGCCAGGCGCTGCCGACCCTCGACCAGACCCGCCGCCGCGCGCGCATCGAGCTGAACGGCGTGACGGTCGCCGCCGAGCAGTGCCTGCATGGCGACAACGAAGGCGAAGCCCTGCTCGACAAGGTCCTGCAGGTCGCCGCCATCGCCCTGGCCTGCGAGCAGACCGGCGCCGCCCAGCGCACCCTCGACCTGACCCTCGCCTACATCGGCGAGCGCAAGCAGTTCGGCCGCACCATCGCCAGCTTCCAGGCCATCAAGCACCGCTGCGCCGACCTGATGCTGGCCATCGAGTGCGCCCGCTCGGCCAGCTACTACGCCGCCTGCGTGGCGCGTGAGGCGCTGGTAGAAGACGGCGACGCTCACCTGGCCGGCCAGTTGGCCGAGGCCTGTGCCATCGCCCAGAGCCAGGCCAGCGAGACCTTCATGCACTGCGCAGCGGAGTCGATCCAGCTGCACGGCGGCGTCGGCTTCACCTGGGAGTACGACCCGCATCTCTACTTCAAGCGCGCCCGCGCCAGCGAGCAACTGCTCGGCACCCCGAGCTGGCACCGCGAGCGCCTGGCCACCCTGATTCTGGAGACCCGCCCATGAAAATCGGATTCGGCATCGAGGACGAAGCCTTCCGCCAGGAAGTCGCCCACTGGCTGGAACAGCACCTGCAAGGCGAGTTCGAGCAGCTGCGCTTTCGCGGCGGCCCCGGCGACGAACACATGTTCCCTGAGGAGCGCAAGGCCTGGGAGCGCGAGATGGCCAAGGGCGACTGGATCGGCCTGGGCTGGCCGCGCGAGTGCGGCGGGCGCGGCCTGTCGATCAGCCAGCAGGTGATCTTCCACGAGGAGTACGCCCGCGCCGGCGGCCCGGGCCGCATGGGCCACATCGGCGAAGGCCTGGCCGGGCCGACCATCGCCGCCTTCGGCACTGAGGAGCAGAAGCGCCGCTTCCTGCCCGGCATCCTCGAAGGCCGCGAGTTCTGGTGCCAGGGCTACTCCGAGCCGGGCGCCGGCTCCGATCTGGCCGGGGTGAAGACCCGTGCCCGCCTGGAGGGCGATCGCTGGCTGATCAACGGCCAGAAGGTGTGGACCTCGCTGGCCCACGAGTCGGACTGGTGCTTCGTGATCGCCCGCACCGAACCGGGCAGCGTCGGCCACAAGGGCCTGTCGTTCTTCCTGGTGCCGATGCACCAGGCCAACATCCGCGTGCAGCCAATCCAGCAGATCACCGGCACCAGCGAGTTCAACGAGGTGTTCTTCGACGACGCCGAGACGGCGGCGGACAACATCGTCGGCGCGCCCGGCGAGGGCTGGAAGATCGCCATGGCCCTGCTCGGCTTCGAGCGCGGCGTCTCCACCCTCGGCCAGCAGATGCTGTTCCAGAACGAGCTGGACGAGGTCATCCGCATTGCCCGCGCCAACGGCGCCGCCGCCGACCCCGTGCTGCGCCAGCGCCTCGCCCGCGCCTGGGCCGGCCTGCGCACCCTGCGCTACAACTCGCTGCGCATGCTCTCCGGCCCGCAGGACGGCAGCCTGCGCCCCGAGGCGATGAGCTACAAGCTGGCCTGGTCCACCTGGCACGTCGAACTGGGCAAGCTGGCCATGGACGTGCTCGGCCCGCAGGCGGAGATCCTCGACGGCGAGCCCTACGCGCTGTCGCGCCTGCAGTCGCTGTTCCTGTTCACCCGCTCGGACACCATCTACGGCGGCAGCAACGAGATCCAGCGCAACATCATCGCCGAACGGGCGCTGGGGATGCCGCGCGAGCCGCGCTGAGCGTGACGGGCGACCGGGGCCCTGCCCCGCTGCCCCGGGTGATCGCAAATCCACTGTAGGGGCGAACTCATTCGCCAAACGCCTCGCCAAGGCGAATGAATTCCCCCCTACAGGCCGGATGGCCCCGAAGCCACCAGGAGGCCCCCTATCAACACCGACTCCCGCTACGTCGTCTGGCTGCTCGACTTCCTGCACAGCCAGGGCATCGACAGCGCGCAACTGGCGCGCCGGCACCGGCTGGACCCCGCGCGCCTGCTGGACGCCGATGCCGTGGTCAGCACCGAGCAGCACCGCGCGCTGCTGCTCGATGCGCTGCAGCTGAGCGGCAACGGCGGTTTGGGCCTGCAACTGGGCATCCAGCGCTCGCTGGCCACCCTCGACCAGCTCGGCTACCTGATGATGAGCAGCCGCACGCTGCGCGAGGCGAGCCACGCTGGCCTGCGTTACCAGAACTATCCGGGGCGCTTTTCCGGGCGCTCGATCGTCACCGCGTTCAGCGAGATCGAGGGCCAGGGCTGCTACCAGATCCACGTCAAGGACGACCTCGGCCCGCTGCGCCTGCTCGCCGTGGAGGATGTGCTGGGCAGTATCGTCGCCAGCTGCCGCTGGGTGCTGGGCCGCCCCCTGCCGATCACCCGCCTGCGCTGCGACTTCCCCGCACCGCCCCATGCCGAGCAGTACCACACGGTGTTCGCCTGCCCGATCCAGTTCGACGCGCCGGCAACCCAGCTGTTCTTCGACGCCGCCGTGCTCGACCAGCCGCTGCCGCACGCCAGCCCGCAGAGCGCCGCGCTGTACGCCCGCCTGTGCGAGCGGCGCAGCATCGAACTCAGCCGGGGCGACGTGGCCGCACGGCTCTCGCAGATGATCGCCGAGCATATCGCCGAGCCACCGGACCTGGCCGCCGCCGCCGATGCCCTGCACTGCAGCCCGCGCACCCTCAGCCGCAAGCTGCTCGCCCAGGGCTGGCAGTACCAGCAGTTGGTCGACCAGGTGCGCGAGATCCACGCCCGCCGCGCGCTCAGCGACCCGACCCAGAGCATCACCCGCATCGCCCAGCAGCTCGGCTACGCCGACAACTCGGGCTTCTTCCGCGCCTTCAAGAAATGGACCGGGCTGTCGCCCAGCGCCTTCCGCGAGCAGCTGTTCGGCTGAACGCCGAGCCTCTGCCCTGCCCCTCCCCCGCGTCGCACCTCCCCTCCCGCCAACATGGCCGGATCGGCCATCGATCTGTCCGCATCGGCAATGCCCGCACCGGCCCGCAGCTCTAGCATCGAACCCATAACAAGACCCGCCAAAACAACACCGGAGCACCGCCATGCTGAGAACCGAAGGCCTCAATGCCCCCATGTTCGAGAAGTTCGCCCCCAACCCCGGCGCGCGTCCGCTGCTGCCCGAGCTGAGTGCCAAGGCGCAGGTCGCGCTGATGTGCCGGATGCTCAGGCGCGAGGGCTGGGACGACCACATCGCCGGGCACATCACCGTGCGCCAGCCGGATGGCACTGTGCTGACCAATCCCTGGGAGCTGGCCTGGGACGAGTTGCGCGCCAGCGACATCATCACCCTCGACCGCCACGGCAAGATCCTCGACAGCGACTGGAACGTCACCCCCGCCCTCGGCCTGCACCTGCAACTGCACGAACTGCGTCCCGACGCCAACGTGGTGATCCACAACCACGCCAGATGGAGCGGCATCTGGGCCGACCTGCAGCAGGTGCCGCCGGTCTACGACCAGTCCGGCGCCTACTGCGGCGTCGAGCTGCCGCTGTACGACGACTATGCCGGCACCTTCGAGAAGCAGCAGACCAGCCTGTCCGCCGCCGAGGCGCTGGGCGACGCCAAGTGGGCGCTGCTGGCCAACCACGGCTCGCTGGTGGTCGGCCGCGACCTGCGCCAGGCCCACCTGCGGGTGGTCACCCTGGAATGGCGCTGCCGCCGCGCCTACGAGGTCAAGCTGGCCGGCGGCGGTCGTCCGCTGGCCGACGCGGTGGTCGAGCGCCTGGCGATGGCCGACGCCAACGGCTTCCCCTTCCTCTGGGAAGCCATGGCCCGCCGCGAACTGCGCAACGATCCGTCCGTCCTCGAATAACGACAATAAGGAGCACAACCATGAGCCTCATCGTCACCCCCCTGAACAACGTCGGCGTCGAAGTCTCCGGCTTCGACATCAACGGCCCCTACAGCGAGGAACTGCAGGCCGAGCTGAAGGCGCTGTGGTACGAACACGCCATCCTGCTGTTCCGCGACCAGCAGATCACCCCGGAAAGCCAGATCCGCTTCAGCCGCCTGTTCGGCAAGCTCGAGATGCACCCGCTCAAGGTCACCACCTCGGCCCAGTATCCGGAACTCTTCGTGCTGGAGAACAACGGCGCCAAGGACAGGTTCGCCACCGCCTTCTACCAGGGCGAGGAAATCGTCGGCAGGCTCGACTGGCACATCGACCTGCACTACACCGGCCGCCCCAACCACGGCGCCGTGCTGACCGCCGTGGAGGTCGCCCGCGAAGACGGCATGACCGGCTTTGGCGACCTGGCCAAGGCCTTCGATGCCCTCGACGCCGAGACCAAGGCGCTGCTGGAGAAGCTCGAGGTGGCCTACTCGTTCAGCATGCAGCGCCGCCACATGCGCTACGTCGACCTGGACGGCTACGTGCCCGGCCCCGGCCTGCCGAAGAAACCTTCGGACATCGGCTTCCCGGACTTCGCCGATGCGGTCTACCCGGCGGTGCTCACCCACCCGGTCAGCGGCCGCAAGATACTCGGCGTGGTCGAGCAGTTCCTCGACCGCATCATCACCCCGCAGCGCTTCGGCCTGTGCAACGACGAGGCCATCGAACTGCTCGAACGCCTGGTGGCGCATATCCGCAAGCCGGAATTCCACTACTTCCACCAGTGGCGCCAGGGCGACATGGTCCTCTGGGACAACTGGCGCGCCATGCACTGCGCCACCGGCACCAAGCCGGGCGTGCGCCGGGTGATCAACCGCACCACCATCGAGGGCGATCGGATGCTGGGGCGGGTGTTGAGTGGGGAATAAGTGGCTGCGGCTTGCTTGATGGCTGAGACCGGGGCTGCGATGAGCGTCCCGGTTGTTTCTCACCCCGCCCTCCGCCTGATCCGACTTGAATGGACACGCCCTGGACGTGGCTCTTCAGGTCAGATCGCAGCCAGCCTTTCCGCCATGTCGGGGTACTGCTCGACCAGCTTGATCAGCACGGCAGCCTGGGCATTCGGCTTGGCCTTGTCCTGCTCCCATTTGCGCAGGGTGCCGGTGCTGATGCGGAAGCGCCGGGCGAATACCTGCTGGGACATGTGCATTTTCTGCCGCAGGGCGACGATCTCGCTCGCGGTTACCTCCGGGGCCGGCTTTGCCTCGACCTCGTACTGGCGCAGGGTGATCTTGCCCTCACGGTGCGCCGCCATTTCCTCGACGCCCTGCATCAACTCGGCAAACAGATCTCGCTTTTTCACTTGGCACCTCGTTTTTTCAGCTCTGCGGTGATGGCCTGCCTGAGCAGCTTTTCCTGCTCGGCAGTCAGGTTCTCCAGCTCGTCCTTGTCGTAGATGGCGAACATCCAGAACTGGCCATCGCCGAGCAGCCAGTAGTAGATGACGCGCAGACCACCGCGCTTTCCCTTCCCTCTTCGCCCGTCGGCCCAGCGCAGCTTGCGGAATCCGCCCGTGCGCGGCATGACGTCGCCGGCCTCGGGATTCTTCAGCATATCCCTCTGGAGCTGCCGATACTCGTCGTCGGTCAGGTAGTCGCCAACCGTGGCGGTGAAGCTCGTGGTTTCGATAAAGAGGGCTTTCATGGCTGAAGTGTAAGCAAATTGCTCATACTTGAGCAACCAAGCCTGAATACCGTGGCGCGGCCAGACCTCCTGGCGGGGTGTGAGTCCGGCCCCGGGAGGCTTGCTCAATCCGCGGACTCCAGACCCTGCCGCGAATCGACCGAGAAGTAGCGCAGCCGATACAGCCGCCAGGGCTGGGTTTCACTGCCGCGGCAGAAGCCGTAGCGAAAGGTATCGGGCAGGGTCGGCAGGTCGTAGCGCAGGTCGGTGAACCAGATGCAGGCTTCGCCGCCGCGGTCGATCCGCGACAGAGCCGGAAAGATCGCGAAGCGTCGATAGAGGGCGAAGCGGGGATCGAGCCAGCGCGCCTGCACCTGCGGCTGCAGGGTTGAGTCCTCGCCGTAGCGATGGCGCCGCTGCCAGACCAGTTGCTCTGGCGGCCGGTAGGCCCGAGCCAGCTCACCCAGTGGGCCCGGGATCGGCAGCGCTGCGGGGCCAGCGGCGAGCTGCAGATGGGCCAGGTGATAACGGTCGCCATCGACCACGAGCAGTTTCCAGTTGAAGGGCGAGAGTGGCTGGGACAGCGCCGCCACCCGCACCGGCGCGATGCCATTGGCCTGCGCCCACTGGTGTGCGATGTCGCTGGCCCGCTGTTGCTGCAGCGTCTGGGCGCCCGCATAGAGTGCCAGTAGCGCGAGGCCCGCGAGGGCGGGCCAGGGTCTGCGCAACCTCAGGCTGGCGACCAGCGCGCCCAGGGCGATCAGCAGGAAAACCGGGTCCACCAGGAACAGGCTGCCGATCCAGAAGCGCTGCTGGCTTAGCGGATACAAGAGCGCGGTGCCGTAGGCGGTCATCAGGTCGAGCCCGATGTGCGAGGCAAGCCCGACGGCGGCGAACACACAGGCGGCCAGGAACGCCGCCTTGCGCCGGCCCGCCAGCGCGAACGCGCCGCCGATCAGCGCGGCCCACAGTGGCAGCAGGATGAGCGAATGCGTCGGGCCCTGGTGCCACTCGGCGAGAAAGCGCAGCGGATCGACGAGGAAGCCGATGAAGTCGATATCGGGGAAGACCGCCGAGCTGACGCAGATCGCCAGGCATTGCCGTGGCGACAGCACAGTGCAGCGCGCCGAGGTGGCTTGCGCCAGCGTAGCGCCCAGCAGCGCGTGGGCGAGCGCGTCCATCGCTCAGCCGCCGCTATCGGTCCCGCTGCCGCTGTTGCTGGCCGGTGCTGCGCCGAGCCAGCCGGCCAGCCACTCGGCCCGGGCGAGCAGCCGGTTGAGCAGGCTGCGGCTGCGGCTGGCGCCAGGGCTGTCGTCGCGCAGCCAGCAGGCGAAGGTGCTCAGGTAGATGGCGGTGAGCGCCGCTTCCTCGCACTCGCGCCGCCAGCCGGTGGCGGGCAGCAGGGCCGCCTCGCGGATCCACTGCACCGTGCGGCTGACGCGCAGCGCGCCCTGCACCTGGAGATGCACATGCTCGGGCTGCAGCTTGTAGCGCAGCATCTCGGCGGCCAGCTGGCGGTGCGGGGCCAGCGCGTCCAACCAGCTGAGGATCGCGCGCTGCAGGCGTTCGCGTGGGCTGAGGAACTGCCAGCCCGGCGTGTCCGCCGCGGCCAGCAAGGCGGCGTCGGCATGCCCGAACCAGGCTTCGGCGATCGCATCCTTGCCGGAGAAGTGCCGGGCGATGTCGGCCAGGCCGATATCCAATCGCGCCGCGAGGTCGTGGAGATGAAACCCGTCCCAGCCACGCTCGGTGCCGAGGGTCAGCGCGGTGTCGATGATCCGGCATCTGAGCTCGGCCTGGCCGAGGTCGCCGGGGGCAGCCATTTCGCTCATCGGGTTGTCTCCGCCAAAGGGTGCTGTTCGGTCTCCCGGAAGCGTAGATGCACCGTCGCCCGGCGGTGCGCCGCCCAGCGGAATGCCGCCCGATCCGCGTTGGCGCAGTACGCATCGCCGACGACCATGGACGCATCATCGCGCCCGCGTGCATCTGTTTGTAAGCAGCGCCGGCTAGCCTGAGGCTCAAGCCCCAGCGCCAAGAGGTGCGCACCATGAAGACACTGTTCCTCGTCCGCCACGGCCAGTCGAGCTGGGACGACGTCAGGCTGGCCGACAGCGAGCGCCCGCTGACCGACAAGGGCAAGAACGATGCGGTGAAGATGGGCAAGCGCCTGGCCGAGTCCGAACTGGCCGTCGACGCGATCGTTGCCAGCCCGGCGAAGCGGGCGCTGGCGACGGCGGAGGCCATCGCCCGGAAGCTCGACTTCAAGCGCAAGGACATCGTGCAGGACGGGCGGCTCTACAGCGGCGGTGTGGATGACCTGCTGGAACTGATCCGCGAGCAGGGTGGCGAGCACAAGCGGCTGATGCTGGTCGGCCACAATCCGGCGCTGTCAGAGCTGCTGCTGCACCTGGCGGACAAGGACGTCAACCTGCCGACCTGCGCCGTGGCCGTGCTTCGGTTCGATGGCAGGTCGTGGGCGAAGATCGGCCGGAAAAGGCTCGAGAAGGTGGCGATCAAGTATTCGTGATGGGCGGAGTGGAGAGCCCCTCTCCTGCGGCCTGCGCCACTCAGGGCTCTCCTGCCGGTTCAGCAGCGCCTGTCGGCAGCCCCCGTCGGGGCGGCGCACAATCCGGACGGGGCCTGTCCCGAGTCGCTGCGTGCATAGAGCCGCCCGCCGCGATGGTCGACCTGCTCGCCGATGGCGAACTGTCGATTGGGCGAGCGCACCACGCGGGTTTCGCCGTCGGCGCCGCGCACGGTGTAGGCGTTCTCGCTGAGGCCGGTGCCTTCCTGCACGCCCCAGCCGGCCAGCCAGCCGACACCGGCACCGACCAGGGCGCCCAGCGGCCCGCCGGCAGCGCCGCCGACCATCACGCCGGTCAGCGTGCCAACCGACTTGCCGGCGGTGTTGTCATGGGCAGGCGACAGTACTTCGTCGGCCTGCACGCCTCCTGCGATGAGCAGGCAGGCGCTCAACGCGAGAGAAACGGTGATCGAAGGTTTCATCTTGGGGTCTCCTCAAACTGGTACAGCGCGTACATCCAGTCAGGCTGGCGTGGCCGCACTGTTCTCTTCGTGAATACGCAGCACCGTTGCCAGCTCCGTGCGCACCAAGGGGTCCGCGCAGTCGGGCAGCGCCTCCTGCAGCTTGCGGATCACCCAGCGCTGGCCGCGGTCGATGAACGCCAGGCGTTCATGCAGATCGGCGATGGCCATCGCCCTGGCGTGGAACTCGCCGGTCTGCCGGTTCGGCTCCAGGCCCAGGTGCTGCATGCAGGCCAGCAGGCGTCGGCAGCTTTCCCCCTCGCCGGCCAGGATCTGCTCCAGCAGCGGCCGCAGCTCCGGATCCTGGCACTCCCGCAGGCTCGCCGAAGCCACCTGGACGCCGGCACGTTCGGCACTGAGCAGGGTTTGCAGCAATTCATCGAGCGGCAGGGACATGGTTCGAACTCCTGTAGTGCGGGATCTCCAGCGGATTCCCGGGCGGGGTGGACGGTTCCAGTGTCACGCCTGGCGATGCATTTGGATAACGAATATTGCTGCACCTTCGGATCATTTTTTTTGCACCAAAGGCCGTGTGGAGTCCCCTCTTCCAGGGCCGCCGGAAACAAAAAGACCGCCCGACGCATGCGCCTCGGGCGGCCAAAGGGTGACACTCTCAGCAAATCACATGTACAGCACGACCAGATCGTTGATCACCGCCGGGCGCTCGCTGCCGACCACGTGGATGTTCAGTTCCAGGGTCAGCTGGGTGCCGCGCTTGCCGATCTCCACGGCCTTGACCCGGCCGCGGGCGTGGATGCGCGAGCCGGCCGGCACCGGGCTGGGGAAGCGCAGGCGGTCGGAGCCGTAGTTGACCATGTTGGTGAAGCCGACGATCTCGTGGTCGAACGGCACCTTGAGGCGCGACATCAGCACCTGGACCAGCGCACCGTGGGCGATGGTGCCGCCGAACGGGCCCTGCTTGCGGGCGCGTTCCGGGTCGGTGTGGATCCAGTAGTCGTCGCCGGACAGCTTGGCGAATTCGTCGATCAGCGCCTGATCGACGACGATCTGGTTGCTCCACGCGGTGAACTGCTCGCTGACCAGCGCGTGCAGGGCCTCGGCGTCGTCGACGCGGATCTGCCGGCGCGGTGCCTGCTCCTCGACCTGCTCGACCGCCTCGGGCTCGTCGAAGCGGCGCGGGGCCACGTCCTTGTCGACGCCGGTGAAGCGCAGCAGGGTTCTGCCTTCGGCATCGACGGTGTCGAACACCGGCTTGAGGCGCATGCCGACCTTGATCTCGTCCTCAGCGAGGCCGACCAGGGTGGTGTTGATCCGCACGCCCTCGTCCAGCTCGACCACGGCGAGCTTCTGCGGCGCCTCGTCGGCGAAGTCCGGCAGGGTCGGGATGCGCGCCACGGTGAAGCTGTACAGCGTGCCGCTGCCGGAAACCTCCTGCCACTTCAGATCGTGGGAGTAGCAGCGGTCGCAGTGGCGGCGCGGGTAGAAGATCCAGTGGCCGCAGGCCTGGCACTGCGGGATGGTCAGGCGCTGCTCCTTGAGGCCTGCCCAGAACGGCGCCGAGATTTCCGTCGGCACGGGCATCGGTTTGTTGGTCGACATCTCGCTCATGCTCCCTGGAGAATCAGTGCGCCCTGCTCGCTCATCACGCCGCCGGTACCGGAGACGTAGACGTTGTCGCAGCGGGCAAGCTGGCGGTCGCCGGCGCGGCCGGCGATCTGGTGGAAGGCCTCGATGACCTGCGACATGCCGCCGGCCGAGCCGGCCTGGCCGAAGCTGAGCTGGCCGCCGTGGGTGTTCATCGGGAAGTCGCCGCGCCAGGTCAGGTCGTGCTCGCGGACGAAGCGCATGCCCTCGCCCTTGGGCGCGAAGCCGGCGTCCTCGAGGGTCAGCAGCACGGTGATGGTGTAGCAGTCGTAGATCTGCGCCGCGTGCATGTCGGAGGGCCTCAGGCCGGCCATGGCGAAAGCGCGATCCGAGGCCGGGCCGACCGGGGTGCGGGTCATGTCGTCGGCGTAGGACGGCGACTTGAACTCCAGGTGCTCGCCGAAGCCGGTGACCACCGCGCCGCGGTTGCGCGCGCGGGCGGCGACTTCCTTGGAGGCGACGATCAGCGCAGCGCCGCCGGCGACCGGCATGACGATCTCCAGCACGTGCAGCGGGTCGGCGACCTTCTTGCTGGCCAGCACCTGCTCGGTGGTCAGCGGCTGGCCGTAGAACATGGCGTCGGGGTTGAACTGGGCGTTGAAGCGCTGCTGCACGGCGATCTTGGCCATCGCCTCGGCGTCGTAGCCGTACTGCGCGGCATAGCGCTGGGCGATCATCGCGTAGCCGGTGTTCTGGCCCATGTGCCCGTAGGGCAGGTCGAACTCGGCCTCGGGCGCGCCGAAGGCGGTGCTGTGGCCACCGAAGCGCATGGCGCGGGCCATCCAGCTCGGGTCCTCGTCGGGGCCGAACGGCGCCATGCGCGCCGGCAGCACGCAGAGCACCGCCTGGCACAGGCCCAGCTCGATGGCGGCGGCGGCGCGCCAGACCATGCCGACCGAAGTGCAGCCGCCGAGGTCGACCACTTCGGCAAAGTTAAGCTTCATGCCCAGGTATTCGGCAGCCATCGCCGGGACGAACACCGAGGCCTCGTGGAACTGCGGGCCGTTGATCACCAGGCCATCGAGATCCTCGGCGCGCAGGCCGGCGTCGGCCAGGGCACGCGCGGCCAGGTCGGCCACCTGTTCCAGGTGGAACATGCGTGGCGCGGTGGCGTACTTCTCCGGTTTGTACTGGGCCGCCCCGACGATGGCGGCGTTGCCTTTGAGTCCCATGGTTGTCTCCACTGGCGCAGGGGCTTCGTTGACGGGTGACTGTGATCACTATGCCGCAGTCGCACCCCGCGCTGATCGTTTAAATCGACTAGACCGGACCATCCTGTAGGGGCGAATTCATTCGCCTTTTCGGGGCATTCTGGCGAATGAATTCGCCCATACGGTTCGCAAGCCAGTCATGCAATTGCCCGGGCAGCACGCGCTGCCCGGCACAGCCTGTTCAGAACGAGTACTTGGCGGACAGGGTGGCGTAGTCCCGGTCGGCCAGCTGACGCTTGATCGGGTCGGCCTCGCCGAGGAAGGCGTTGTAGGCCAGCGCCACCTCCAGATTGCCCATGTACTTGAAGGTGGTGCCGACGGTCATGCGGCGGTCGCCCTGGGCGCCGGAAATGGTGCCGGACATCGGCGTGGCGCCTTCCACGACGTGGGAGAAGCGCACCGGCACGTCCAGATCCCAGCCGGTGAACACGCCCGGGTAGTTGAACACGCCTACCAGCGAGTAGGCGGTGGCGGTCTTGCTCTTCCACGCCGAGGCGGTCTTGAAGGTGTAGTCGTCGGCGCCGTTGAGCGCGTCGACGTCGTCGACCCGCACGTGCACCACCTCGCCCATGAAGGTGGTCTGGCTGGCCCACGGGCGGTCGCCGAGGATGCGCATGAACGACAGCTGCATCTGCTGACCCTTGCCCTTGGTCGCCTGCGGGCCCCCGGCGGTGAGTACGTTCACCGGAGCGCCGTCGCGGTACGACCATTCGCCGCCGACCTGGGTGTCGCCGATCTTGGTGGAGAAGCTCAGGCCGGTGAGGTGGATGTCCTCGAAGTAGTTGACCTCGTAGCCCAGCGGACCGGCCGGCGGGAAGCTAATGGAAACCCCTGACGGGTTGCGGTCGTGGTAGTTGATGCGGAACAGCGACAGCTCGAGGTCGGCGGTCGGCCGGTAGCGCATCTGCAGGCCCCACTGGCCGCTGTCGCGCGGCTCGTTGGTGTTCAGGTAGGGGATCGACAGCGCACCGGCGCGCAGCAGCTCGCGGCCGGGACCGGTGACGTCGCTGGTGGACATGTAGCTGCCCGCCGGCGCCAGTTCGTTGCCACTCCACTCGTACTGAACGTAGGCGCCGAGGCTGAAAGACTCGTTGAGGCTCCACTGGCCGGACACCTGGCCGATCGGCAGCAGCACTTCCTTGGCCTCGATGCCCGGCAGCGAGGCCTTGACCACGTCGACCGGCGACTGGGCGCCGGACACGCCCGGGAAGATCAGACTCTCGCCCCAGGACACCACATGCCTGCCGGCCTTGACGTCGATGCTCTGCCCGCCTTCGGTGCGCCAGCCGCTGAACAGGTAGGCGTCGAGGATGCGGCTGCGCCCACCGCTGTAGCGCTTGGCGTCACTGGTGAACTCGTCGTGGGCGCCGAACTTGTTGACCCGGCCCGGGGCGTCGTTGTCGTTGGACTGGTGGTAGACGTCGTCGTAGAAGGTACTGGCGCGCAGCACCGCGCCGTAGTCGTCCTTGCGCAGGATCAGCTCGGCCAGCGCACCGACGCGGTTGGTGACCAGGCTGCCCTTGTCGAAGTTGCGGTTGCCGTCGTCCATGTTGGTGGTCAGCGGGCCGTCGATCAGCGCGCTGTCGGGCGACTCGGTACGCATGCCGATGCCGTAGTTGGCGGTGATGGTCCAGTCGAGGGTGGCGCCGTTGTCGAACTCGATGGTCTCCCCGGCATGGGCGGCGCCGCTGGCCATGGCGATCGCGGCGGCCAGCCCCATGAGCGGGAAGCTCTGGGCAACCAGGGTGGTGCAACGTGGATTTTTCTTATTGTGCATGCTGCTTCTCTCCTAATGAAGGCCAACCGGCCGCGTCGAGTTTCCAGACTTCGCTCGTCCGAACTCGTCGTCAAAAAGGACTAGAGAGTTCGCCGGTCGTCTCTTCGGGCCGGACACAGCGGTAGCGGTGCACGCCCGCCTGCTCCTCGCGCAGCAGCAGCCCTTCGCCGATCAGGTAGTTGGCGTGGGCCAGGGTCTCGCCGATGGCCATCAGCTCGTCGAAGCGGCTCTTCAGCCGCGGGAACAGCTCGACCATCAGCTCGGCTGCCGTGCACGGCTGCGCGCAGCGCTCCAGCACCTGATCGAGGTGGCGGCGGTGGTGCTCGCGCAACTGCCCGAGACGCGTGTGCAGGCCGTGGAACGGCCGCTCGTGGGCCGGCAGCACCAGCACGCGGTCGGGCAGTTCGCCGAGACGCTCGATCGACTCCAGCCAGTCGCGCAGCGGGTCGCCATCCGGCTCGTCGACCGCGACGCCGACCGTGGGGGTGATGCGCGGCAGCACCTGGTCGCCGGAGATCAGCAGGCCGTCCTCGGCGCAGTACAGGCAGGCGTGCTCGGGCGAGTGGCCGCGGCCGACCACCACCTGCCAGCGCCGCCCGCCGATGGCCAGCGCGCTGCCCTCCTTGAGGCGGCGGAAGGCGGCCGGCGGCGTCGGCCGGAAGTGCTCCTGGCGGATCATGGGCAGGAAGGCCGCCGAATCCTCTTCGCTCAGCCCGGCCAGCCGGTAGAACTGGTGGAAGGCCCAGTCCGGCTCGTCGCTGCGTGGCGGCGCGACGTGGATCGCCTGGTACTCGGCGTGGGTCATGTACACCGGGCAGCGGAAGCGCTCGGCCAGCCAGCCGAGCAGGCCGCTGTGGTCGTAGTGGAAATGGGTGCAGATCAGCGCCTGCAGCGGCCGGCCCTCCAGCACGCCGGCCAGCACCTGCTCCCACACCGCGCGGCTCTGCTCGGTGCACAGGCCGCTGTCCACCGCCACCCAGCCGTCGCCGTGGCGCAGCAGGTAGAGGTTGATGTGGTCGAGGCCGAACGGCAGCGGCATGCGCAGCCACAGCACGCCGGGCGCCACCTCCAGGGTCTGCCCGTTGGCCGGCGGCGCCACCCAGGGGAAGCGCAGGCCGGCCTTCAGCTCGTGCCCATTGTGGTCGAGGTCAGCCATGGGCGGCACCGAACGGCGCCAGGCCGATGGCGGCCAGCGCTTCGGCCGAGTACGGCCGGTAGGTGCCGGCTGCGTCGTCGCGCACGTACAGCGGGTCTTCGAAGGCGTCCGGGGCGTAGCCCTGGCGCTGCAGGTCGACCTTGCGCAGCTTGAAGGTGCTGGTCAGGTCGGCGGCCGGCGACACGCGCACGAACACCGGGGCGGCGTAGCGCGGCAGGCGCGCCTCGGTCAGTGCGTAGAAGCTGTCCGGGTCGAATGCGTGGCCGTCCTGCATCAGCACCGCGGCCATGCCGGCGCGCCCCTCCTGACCCGGCACCTGCACGCCGTAGATGTTGATCAGTTCGAGACCCGGATAGTCGGCCAGGGCGTCGGCCACCTCCATGGTCGAGACGTTCTCGCTCTTCCAGCGGAAGGTATCGCCGATGCGGTCGACGAAGTAGAAGTAGCCGTCCTCGTCGTAGCGCAGCAGGTCGCCCGAGCTCCAGTAGGAATCGCCCGTCTCGAACACGTCGCGGAGGATCTTCTTCTCGGTGGCCTCGGCCGAGGTGTAGCCCTCGAAGCGGCCGCCGCCGATGTCCGGGTGGTTGACGATGTAGCCGATCGCCTCGCCCACCTCGCCCGGCTGGCACAGCAGGTAGAAGCCGTTGGCGTCGCGCGGGTGCGACTCGCTTTCCACGTCGAAGCGCACCAGGCGGAAGTTGGTCTTCTCCCAGTAGGGCACGCGGCCGCAGGAGCCGATGCGGTTGTCGACGTTGATCAGGTTGGTGTTGGCCTCGGTCGAACCCCAGCCCTCGAAGACCTGCACCGGGCCGAAACGCTCGATCCAGCGCTGCCAGGATTCCGGCGACAGGCCGGCGCCGAGCATGGCGCGCAGGCTGTGCTCGCGGTCGCGCTCGTCTTCCGGCAGGTTGAGCAGGTAGCGGCAGATCTCGCCGATGTACTGCAGGACGGTGATGCCGTTACGACGCACGTCGTTCCAGAACTCGCGCACGCTGAAGCGCCGGCGCACCACGATGGCGGCGCCGGCCTTGAGCGCGGTGGAGGTCACCGAGGTGGCCGCCGCGCCGTGATAGAGCGGCAGGCAGCAGTAGAAAACGTCGGCCGGGGTGGCCTCGAGGGTCTCCACCATCACGTCGCCCGAGCTCATCCAGCGCATGTGGCTGTAGCGCGCCGCCTTGGGCAGGCCGGTGGTGCCGGAGGTGAAGATCAAGAGGCTCGGCGTCTCGGCGGTGATGCCTTCGCGCAGTTCGCGCGGCGGCGCCTGGCGCGACGCGGCAGCCACCTCGGTGGCGAAGCCGGCGTCGGCCAGCGCGCGCAGCTCGGCAGAGGCCGGCTTCTCGGCGTCCGGCACCAGCCACAGCGGCACCTGCGGCAGGTTCTCGGTGGCGGCGAAGTTGGCCAGGCACTCCTCGCCGGCCAGCACGGCGCGCGCGCCGGTGCTTTCCAGCGCGTGGGCCAGCGGCTTGCCGCTGACGTGGGTGTTGAGCGGCGCCACCACCACGCCGAGCTTGACCAGGCCGAACCAGGCGAAGAAGAACTCCGGGCGGTTCTCCAGGGCCAGCGCGCACACGTCGCCGGCCTTGAGACCGCGGGCCAGGGCGGCGTGCGCCACCTGGTTGGCGCGCGCGTCCACCTCGGCGTAGCTGTAGCGCTCGCCGCCGTAGATCAGCATGGTCTGTGTGGCCAGGCACTGTGCCTGCTGCTCGAGGCGGTCGGCGATGGTGTAGAGGTCGCGCGGCTTGACCAGCGCGCTGGCCGCGGCGCGGCGGTCGAGCCGCGCCTGGGTGACCTCGCGGGGCACCGGGGCGGCGTCCAGCGCGGCCACGGTCTGCGCATCAATGCGATCGTTCATGTCGTTCCCCTTGAATGGGCTGGCGGGTCGCCGCGCTCACTGCGCCGGCACCGGCCAGCGCGGGTAGTCGAGGTAGCCGCGCGGCCCTGCGGTGTACAGCGAGCCGCGGTCGAAGCCGGCCAGCGGTGCGTTGACGCGCAGGCGCTCTGCCAGGTCCGGGTTGCCGATGTAGTGACGGGCGAAGGACACCGCCTCGCCCTGCCCGGCCTCGATGGCCTGGCGCGCGCTGTGGCCGTCGAAGCCGTCGTTGAGGATCAGCGCGCCCGGGAAATGCGCGCGGGCCAGGGCGAAGGCGTCCAGCCCGGCGACCGGCGAACGCATCACGTGCAGGTAGGCCAGGCCCAGCGGGGCGATGGCGTCGAGCAGCGCCGCCGCGGTGGCGGCCGGATCGCTGTCCACGCTGTCGTTGTAGGGGTTGCCGGGGCAGATGCGCAGGCCGACCCGGCCCGGGCCGATGGCCTCGGCCATGGCGGCGAGCACCTCGGCGGGGAAGCGCACGCGGTTTTCCACGCTGCCGCCGTACTGGTCGGTGCGCTGGTTGCTGCCTTCGGCCATGAACTGCATCGGCAGGTAGCCGCTGGTGCAGTGCAGCTCGACGCCGTCGAAGCCGGCGGCGCGGGCATTGCGCGCGGCCTGGGCGAACTCGGCGATCACCTCCTGGACCTCGGCGGTGCTCAGCTCCACGGGCTCGTCGGTGTCGACCATGCCGGCAACGTCGCTGAACAGCTGGGTGCGCGCGCGCAGCGCCGAGGGCGCCACGGTCGGCGCGCCGGCCGGCTTGTTGTGGTGGCTGGCGACCCGGCCGACGTGCATCAGCTGCAGGACGATGCGCCCGCCGGCGGCGTGCACCGCCTGGGTGACGCCGCGCCAGGCGGCGATCTGCGCGGCGCTGTAGATGCCCGGGGTGCGGCAGTAGCCGAGACCGGCGGCCGAGGGTGCGGTGCCCTCGGCGACGATCAGGCCGGCGCTGGCGCGCTGGGCGTAGTACTCGACCATGTCGAGGGTCGGCATGCCGTCGGCGGCGGCGCGGCTGCGCGTCATCGGCGCCATCACCACGCGGTTGGCCAGTTCGATGTCGCCGAGGCGAACGGGTTGGAACAGCGGATTCATGGTGGCCTCCTCAGCGCACGCGGATCTTCGGAGCACCGGCACCGCGGCGCAGGGTGGCGAGGAAACCTTCCAGCGGCGCCGGCTCGGCGACCTCGGGCAGGGTTTCCTTGTCCGGGCGCGCGGCCCAGAACTCGCTCCAGGAGGGGAACAGGTCGTGGAAGGTGCCGTGATAGGGCTCGCGGCCGGGCCAGCGCATCTTGCGCTGGCCGATCGGCGGCTTGTTGAGGTCGGTGGCGTACCAGTAGCAGGGCAGACGGCGGCGGAAGTACCAGCGGCCGTCGATGCGCTCGTAGTCGTCCCAGTAGAGCATCTGCATGATCACCCACTCGGGGCCGGTCTCGTGCTCGTTCTTCGAATACACCACGCCGGTGGCGTGGTCGGCGTCGACGAACTCGATGATGTGCTGACCGAGGTGGTGCGAGGTGCCGTCGAACTGGTTGCGCAGGGTGTCGTCGAGCCAGCTCTTGAGGTGGGCGCGGCCGACCTTGTCGCGGCCGACACGGATGTCCGGGGCGAACAGGTTGACGTGGGAGTCGAGGTCGCGCATGTCCAGCGACAGCGAATACTTGCCGGCCAGCTGGCGGATTTCCTCGATGGATTCGAGGCGGTCCAGGCGCGCGGCGAGGCTGTTGTTGTTGTCCATTGGGGTGCCCTTGCTGCGGGTGATTCGGCCCCGCGCGGGCCAGCCGCCGCGCGCGGGGGGCGCGTGGCCTTATTCGAGTACGGTGTAGAGGTCGGAGCTGCGCCCGCCGTCCACGGTCAGGCAGGCGCCGGTGACGTAGGAGGCTTCGTCGGAGGCGAGGAACAGGATGGCGTTGGCCAGCTCCACCGGCTCGCCGACCCGACGCATCGGGATCAGCTTCTCGGTGTTGGCGCGGCCCTTGTCGTCGGCCAGCATGCCGGCGGTGGCCGGGGTGGCGACCACGCCGGGGATCACCACGTTGCAGCGGATGTTGGCGGCGGCGCCCTCGGAGGCGGCGGCGCGGCTGAAGTTGATCACTGCGGCCTTGGCCGCCGAGTAGCCGGCCATCCAGGCGGTGCCGAACAGGCCGCAGATCGACGCCAGGTTGACGATGGAACCGCCGCCCTGCTGCTGCATCAGGCGCATCGCGGTGCGGGTGCCCCAGAAGGTGCCGTCCACGGTGGTGGAGAAGTTGCCGTGCCAGGTGGCGGTGTCGGTGCCGGTGATGGCGCCCCAGCTGTAGGCCATGGCGTTGTTGACCAGGATGTCCAGGCGACCGTGGCGCTGGGCCGCCGCCTCGATGGCGGCGACGAAGGCCTGCTCGTCGCTGACGTCGGCGACCACGCACTCGGCGTTGCCGCCCTTGTCGCGGATCGCCGCGACCACCGCTTCCAGCGGCTCGGCGCGACGGCCGCAGATGACCACGGTGGCGCCTTCCTCGGCGAAGCGGTGGGCGGTGGCCTCGCCGATCCCCGAACTGCCGCCGGTGATGAAGGCGACCTTGCCTGCAAGACGTGCTGTCATCGTTCTCCCCTCCTCAGATGAAGGCCATGCCGCCGTTGACGGCGATGTTCTGGCCGGTGATGAAACTGGCGTCGTCGCTGGCCAGGAAGGCCGCCACGGCGGCGATCTCGGCCGGCTCGCACATGCGGCCGAGCGGGATGGCCTTGACCATGCTCTGCATCCAGTCGTCGGGAATGCCGGCCATCATCGGGGTGTTGGTCGGACCGGGAACTATGGTGTTGACGCGGATCCGGCTGGGCGCCAGCTCGCGGGCCAGGCTGCGGGTCAGGCCCATCACGCCGGCCTTGGCGGCGCAGTAGTGGCTCGGCCCCTCGCCGGAGATGGCGGCGGTGCTCGACAGGTTGACGATCACCCCGCCCTCGCCGCCCTGGTGCATCAGGCGCGCGGCCTCGCGGCTGCACAGGAACACGCCGGTGAGGTTGACGCCGATGACCCGCTGCCAGTTCTCGTCGGGGGTATCGAGGAAGGCATCGACCGAGCCGATGCCGGCGTTGTTGACCAGTACGTCGAGACGGCCGAAGCGCTCGACCACGGCAGCCATGGCCGCCGCCACCGAGGCGCTGTCGGCCACGTTGCAGGCCAGCGCCAGGGCGCTGCCACCGGCCAGGCCCTCGATGGTCGCGCGCGCGGCATCCAGGTTGATGTCCGCCGCCACCACTACGGCGCCCTCCTCGGCGAAGCGGCGCACCATCGCCCGCCCCATGCCCTGCCCCGCTCCGGTGACGAAGGCCACCTTGTTCACCAGCTTCATGTGCGTTCTCCCGCAAGCGAATGTTCGGCGCGGCGGGGGAAGTCCCGCAGCGACCACGGGGCTCATGATTGGCGGCGGGCGGCGGGGGGGCATCGTCCGATTTGACGATGCCCGTGACGGGGGGCAAAGCGGAGCCTCTCGCTCAACTTCTGCAGAAGAACAACAAGAGGATCTGCCCGTGAACTCACCTGCGCGTGTCACCTGGCGTAGCCACTACGCCCTGGCGGTACTGACCGTCATCTACGTGTTCAACTACATCGACCGGCAGTTGATGGCGATCCTCATCGAACCGGTGAAGGCCGAGTTCGCCATCTCCGATACCCAGATAGGCCTGCTCTCGGGACTGACCTTCGCGCTGTTCTTCACCCTGTTCGGCTTCCCGCTCGGCCGGCTGTCCGACCGCATCGGCCGCAAGCCGGTGATCGTCATGGCCTGCATCGGCTGGAGCGTGATGACCATGCTCTGCGGCCTGGCCGGCAGCTTCCTGTTCCTGCTGCTGGCGCGCATCGGCGTGGCCATCGGCGAGGCCGGCGGCACCGCGCCCTCGGTGGCGATGGTCTCCGACCTCTACCCGCCGCAGCGCCGCTCCAGCGCGATCTCGGTGCTGATGCTCGGCTCCAGCCTCGGCGCGGTGTTCGGCCTCGGCCTCGGCGGCTGGATCGCCCAGCACTACGGCTGGCGCGCCGCGTTCGTGGTCCTTGGCGCCCCGGGCATCTTCCTCGCCCTGCTGCTGTGGGCCACGGTGCGCGCGCCGCAAACGGTCGCGCCGGCCGGCGCCGGCCGCAACCAGGAAAGCTGGCTGCAGACCCTCGGCCTGCTGCTGCAGACCCCGGGCTTCATGTGGATCGTGCTGACCGGCTCGGCGGCCGCCATCGCCGGCTACGCCATCGGTACCTGGAGCCCGAGCTACCTGATCCGCTCCCATGGCCTGTCGATCAAGGAAGCCGGCATCCTGGTCGGCGTGGTCGGCGGCAGCTGCTCGGCCATCGGCACCCTCGTCTGCGGCTGGGTCACCGACCGCATGGCGCGCCGCGATTGCGGCTGGCAGATCGGCGTGCCGCTGCTCGGCACCCTGCTCAGCATCCCCTTCGGCCTGGCCTACTTCCTCTGGCCCGAGGGCGTGGCCTTCAGCGCCTTCGGCATCGGCGTGCCCATGGCCTTCCTGTTCTACATCCCGTTCGGCTTCTTCGGTACCTGGTGGGCGACCCCCTGCCTGGGCGCGATCAGCCACCTGTTCCCGGCCAACCGCCTGGCCCAGGCCACCTCGATCTTCGTGATGGGCATGAGCCTGCTCGGCGTCGGCCTCGGCCCGCTGGTCACCGGCATGCTCAGCGACTACTTCACCCCCATCGCCGGCGGCGAGGCGCTGCGCTACTCGCTGGCCGCCTCGATGTCGCTGCTGGTGCTGGCCGCGCTGTTCCTCGTCCTGGCCCTGCCGCGCTACCGCCGCCAGTTGCTCGGCCAGCCGTCGCCTTCCAGCGCCGCCTCCGGCGCCACCACCGCTACCGCCTGATCAGGAGATCGCCATGTCCGCACAAGACCTTCCGCTGCCCCTCGGCCACTTCGCCACCCTGCCCGACGGCCTGCGCCTGCACTACCTCGACGAGGGCCAGGGCCCGGTGGTGCTCTGGCTGCACGGCAGCGGCCCCGGGGCCAGCGGCTACAGCAACTTCAAGGCCAACTACCCGGTGTTCGCCGCCGCCGGCTACCGCAACATCGTCCTCGACCTGCCCGGCTTCGGCCGCTCGGACAAGCCCGAGGACACCGAGTACTGCCTGGACTTCTTCGTCGCCGCACTGAACGCCTTCCTCGCCACCGTCGGCATCGCGCGCTGCACCCTGGTCGGCAACTCGCTCGGCGGCGCCATTGCCCTCGGCCAGGCGCTGGCCCATCCGCAGACCGTCGAAAAGCTGATCCTCATGGCCCCGGGCGGCCTCGAGGAGCGCGAGACCTACTTCCAGATGGAAGGCATCCAGCGCATGGTCGAGGTGTACAGCGCCGGCCCCATGGGCATCGAGGAGATGCGCCAGGTGATGACCCTGCAGCTGTTCGACCCCAAGCTGCTCGACGACACCCTGCTCGCCGAGCGCGCCGCGGTGGCCGCCACCCAGCCGCGCAGCCTGTTCGCCGGCATGCGCGTGGCCAACATGACCGAACGCCTCGGCGAGCTGACCTGCCCGGTGCTGGCCTTCTGGGGTACGGTCGACCGCTTCAACCCGGTCGGCGGTGCGCTCAAGCTGCTGGACAACACTCCGCAGGCGCGCTGCCTGCTGCTCAACCGCTGCGGCCACTGGGTGCAGGTCGAGCACACCGAACTGTTCAACCGCAGCTGCCTGGACTTCCTCGGCGAAGCCTGAACAATCGAGCCGGGGTGGCGCCGCCACCACCGGCCAGCTAGGGACGATATTCATGACCAGCTTCAACCACCTGCTCGCCCCCGGGCGCATCGGCAAGCTCGAACTGCGCAACCGCATCGTCATGGCGCCGATGGGCTCCAACTTCGCCGAGGCCGACGGCCACTGTGGCGAGCGCATCCAGGCCTACTACGAGGCGCGCGCCGCCGGCGGCGCGGGCCTGTTGATCATGGGCGTGTGCTCCATCGCCTATCCGCAAGGCACCGCCGAGCCCTACCAGGTCGGCGTATCCAGCGACGACTTCCTGCCCGGCCTGTCCGCCCTGGCCGCTCGCGTGCACAAGCACGGCGCCAAGATCGCCATGCAGCTGCAGCACGCCGGCAAGGTCGCGGTGCGCGACATGGCCGAGGGCCGGCCGATCTGGGTGCCGTCGATCCCGCCGGCGCTCAACACCAACATGATGGCGGCGCTGACCCGCGAGGAGCTGGGCACCTTCGTCAGCTCCAGCAAGCGCCGCGAAGGCGGCGCCGCGATCCGCGTGATGGACAGGGCCGACATCGCGCAGATGGTCGAGTGGTTCGCCGCCGCCGCCGAGCGTGCCCAGCGTGCCGGCTTCGACGGCGTGGAGATCCACGCCGCGCACAACTACATCATCGCCGGCTTCCTCTCCGCCTACTTCAACAAGCGCGACGACGAATACGGCGGCCCGCTGGAGAACCGCGCGCGCCTGCTCATGGAGGTGCTGGCCGCGGTACGCGCACGGGTCGGCGCCGACTTCCCGGTGTGGCTGCGCCTGGACGCCTACGAGCTGCGCACCCCCGGCGGCATCACCCTGGAGGACGCCAAGACCGTGGCAGTGATGGCCGAGGCGGCCGGCGCCGACGCGGTCAGCGTGTCGGCCTACGCCGCGGTCACCGAGGGCGTGGCCTTCACCGAGGCGCCGCTGGTCCAGCAGCCGGGCGGCTTCCTGGAGTGGGCGACGGCGATCAGGAAGGAAGTCGGCATCCCGGTGATCGCCGTCGGCCGCGTCGAGCCCGAGGTCGGCGACCAGGGCATCGCCCGCGGCCAGTACGACTTCGTCGCCATGGCGCGCAAGCTGCTGGCCGACCCCGAACTGCCCAACAAGCTGATCGCCGGCCGCCCGCAGGACGTCCGCCCGTGCATCTACTGCTACGTCTGCGTCAGCCAGATCTTCATCAACCAGCGGGTCAAGTGCGCGGTCAACCCGCGCACCGGCCACGAGGCCGAGCTGGTCATCGTCCCGACCGCCACCCCGCGCCACGTGGTGGTGGTCGGCGGCGGCCCGGCAGGCATGGAGGCAGCACGGGTCGCCGCGCTGCGCGGCCATCGCGTCACCCTACTGGAGCGCAGCGACCGCCTGGGCGGCACCCTGTTCTTCGCCGCCCTCGCCTACGCCGAGAACGGCCGCCTGCTCGACCATCTGGTGGAGCAGGTGCGCAGCCTGCCGATCGAGGTGCGCTACAACAGCGAAGCCACCTCGCAGCTGCTGCGCGAGCTGGGCGCCGAGACGGTGCTGGTCGCCACTGGCGCACGGCGCGCCGCGCCGGCCATCCCCGGCGCCGAGCAGGACCACGTGTGGAGTGGCGACGAGCTGCGCCGCCTGCTCACCGGCGACCGCGCCGAGGAGATTGCCAAGCGCAAACTGTCGCTGACCCAGCGGGCGATGATGAAGGCCGGCAGCCTGGTCGGCGTCACCGACAGCACCGCCGCCATGCAGAAGCTCTCCCACGTGTGGATGCCGCTGGGCAAGCGCGTGGTGATCGTCGGCGGCGGCCTGGTCGGCCTGGAGCTGGCCGAGTTCCTCATCGAGCGCGGGCGCGAGGTCTGCGTGCTGGAGAGCGGCCCGAGCCTCGGCCGCGAACTGGCCATCGTGCGCCGTTGGCGGGTGCTGCACGGCCTGCAGGAGCACCAGGCGCAACTGCTCACCGGCGTCGAGGTCCAGTCCATCGGCCGCAGCAAGGTCGCCTATCGCAATGCCGACGGCGGCAGCGTCGAGGTGGCCGCCGATTCGGTGGTGCTGGCCACCGGCGCCGAGCCGGACGACAGCCTGGCGCGCACGCTGGAAGCCGATGGCTTCGCCGTCACCCGCCTGGGCGACAGCAACGAGCTGGGCTACATAGAGGGCGCCATGGCCTCCGGCCTGCGCGCCGGCTGCGCGGTCTGAGCCTGCGGACGCTGCGGGAACTCCCCGCAGCGTCCATCCTTCATTTTCTCGGAGGATCTTTGCGATGACCGACTCGGCCCTCGCCATCACCAACCTGCTGCACCGCTACGCCGAAGCCATCGACGCTGGACACCTCGAGGAGGCCGCCGCGCTGTTCCGCCATGCGCGCATCGAGGCTGGCGGCAACGGCACCCTGGACCACGCCGGCCTGCTTGCCCTGTGGCGGCGGATCATCGTCCTCTACCCCTGCGGCACCCCGCGCACCCGTCACCTGATTTCCAACTCCATACTCGAGATCGACGAGGCAGCGGGCACGGCGACCGCGCGCTCCTGCTACACGGTGTTCCAGGCGACCGAGCAGATGGCGCTGCAGGCCATCGCCAGCGGCCGCTACCTGGATCGCTTCGCGCGCCTCGACGGGCAATGGTGTTTCAGCGCACGGGAATACCGGCTGGACCTGACCGGCGACCTGAGCAGGCATCTGCGAACATCGCCAACGGTGCAGTCCAGGGGAGCGATGCCGGGCTCTTGAGCCCTCGGCTGCTGAAAATTTTCCGCTCCGAAAGGACGAAACCCCGACCAGCGTGGCTGGTCGGGGTTTCTGTGTAGGTGCTTGACGATGACCTACTCTCACATGGGGAAGCCCCACACTACCATCGGCGATGCGTCGTTTCACTGCTGAGTTCGGGATGGGATCAGGTGGTTCCAACGCTCTATGGTCGTCAAGCAATTCGGTTGGGGCATCGCCATGGCGCTACCCCGAATTGGGCAAGTGATAGTGTATCAGATTCGGTAATTTGCGGTTCTGCAAGCTTTCGGCCTGTCGCACCCACTGTGATCCTGGGATCGCAGATTGTTTGGGTGTTATATGGTCAAGCCTCACGGGCAATTAGTACTGGTTAGCTCAACGCCTCACAACGCTTACACACCCAGCCTATCAACGTCGTAGTCTTCGACGGCCCTTCAGGGGGATCGAGTCCCCAGTGAGATCTCATCTTGAGGCGAGTTTCCCGCTTAGATGCTTTCAGCGGTTATCTCTTCCGAACATAGCTACCCGGCAATGCCACTGGCGTGACAACCGGAACACCAGAGGTTCGTCCACTCCGGTCCTCTCGTACTAGGAGCAGCCCCTCTCAAATCTCAAACGTCCACGGCAGATAGGGACCGAACTGTCTCACGACGTTCTAAACCCAGCTCGCGTACCACTTTAAATGGCGAACAGCCATACCCTTGGGACCGGCTTCAGCCCCAGGATGTGATGAGCCGACATCGAGGTGCCAAACACCGCCGTCGATATGAACTCTTGGGCGGTATCAGCCTGTTATCCCCGGAGTACCTTTTATCCGTTGAGCGATGGCCCTTCCATACAGAACCACCGGATCACTAAGACCTACTTTCGTACCTGCTCGACGTGTCTGTCTCGCAGTCAAGCGCGCTTTTGCCTTTATACTCTACGACCGATTTCCGACCGGTCTGAGCGCACCTTCGTACTCCTCCGTTACTCTTTGGGAGGAGACCGCCCCAGTCAAACTACCCACCATACACTGTCCTCGATCCGGATGACGGACCAGAGTTAGAACCTCAAGATTGCCAGGGTGGTATTTCAAGGATGGCTCCACGCGAACTGGCGTCCACGCTTCAAAGCCTCCCACCTATCCTACACAAGCAAGCTCAAAGTCCAGTGCAAAGCTATAGTAAAGGTTCACGGGGTCTTTCCGTCTAGCCGCGGATACACTGCATCTTCACAGCGATTTCAATTTCACTGAGTCTCGGGTGGAGACAGCGCCGCCATCGTTACGCCATTCGTGCAGGTCGGAACTTACCCGACAAGGAATTTCGCTACCTTAGGACCGTTATAGTTACGGCCGCCGTTTACCGGGGCTTCGATCAAGAGCTTCGCTTGCGCTAACCCCATCAATTAACCTTCCGGCACCGGGCAGGCGTCACACCCTATACGTCCACTTTCGTGTTTGCAGAGTGCTGTGTTTTTAATAAACAGTCGCAGCGGCCTGGTATCTTCGACCGGCATGGGCTTACTGAGTAAATCATTCACCCTCACCGGCGCACCTTCTCCCGAAGTTACGGTGCCATTTTGCCTAGTTCCTTCACCCGAGTTCTCTCAAGCGCCTTGGTATTCTCTACCCAACCACCTGTGTCGGTTTGGGGTACGGTTCCTGGTTACCTGAAGCTTAGAAGCTTTTCCTGGAAGCATGGCATCAACCACTTCGTCATCTGAAAGATAACTCGTCATCAGCTCTCGGCCTTAGGATCCCGGATTTACCTAAGATCCCAGCCTACCACCTTAAACTTGGACAACCAACGCCAAGCTGGCCTAGCCTTCTCCGTCCCTCCATCGCAGTAACCAGAAGTACAGGAATATTAACCTGTTTCCCATCGACTACGCTCTTCAGCCTCGCCTTAGGGACCGACTAACCCTGCGTCGATTAACGTTGCGCAGGAACCCTTGGTCTTTCGGCGTGGGTGTTTTTCACACCCATTGTCGTTACTCATGTCAGCATTCGCACTTCTGATACCTCCAGCGAGCTTCTCAACTCACCTTCACAGGCTTACAGAACGCTCCTCTACCGCGCATCTTGCGATGCACCCGCAGCTTCGGTGTGTGGTTTGAGCCCCGTTACATCTTCCGCGCAGGCCGACTCGACTAGTGAGCTATTACGCTTTCTTTAAAGGGTGGCTGCTTCTAAGCCAACCTCCTAGCTGTCTAAGCCTTCCCACATCGTTTACCACTTAACCACAACTTTGGGACCTTAGCTGGCGGTCTGGGTTGTTTCCCTTTTCACGACGGACGTTAGCACCCGCCGTGTGTCTCCCACGCTGACACTTCCAGGTATTCGGAGTTTGCATCGGTTTGGTAAGTCGGGATGACCCCCTAGCCGAAACAGTGCTCTACCCCCTGGAGTGATACGTGAGGCGCTACCTAAATAGCTTTCGAGGAGAACCAGCTATCTCCGAGCTTGATTAGCCTTTCACTCCTATCCACAAGTCATCCCCTACCTTTTCAACGGGAGTGGGTTCGGTCCTCCAGTCAGTGTTACCTAACCTTCAACCTGCTCATGGATAGATCGCCCGGTTTCGGGTCTATACCCAGCGACTAAACGCCCTATTAAGACTCGCTTTCGCTACGCCTCCCCTAATCGGTTAAGCTCGCCACTGAATATAAGTCGCTGACCCATTATACAAAAGGTACGCAGTCACCTAACAAAGTAGGCTCCCACTGCTTGTACGCATACGGTTTCAGGTTCTATTTCACTCCCCTCTCCGGGGTTCTTTTCGCCTTTCCCTCACGGTACTGGTTCACTATCGGTCAGTCAGTAGTATTTAGCCTTGGAGGATGGTCCCCCCATATTCAGACAAAGTTTCTCGTGCTCCGTCCTACTCGATTTCACTTCAAGGATCCTTTCGCGTACGGGGCTATCACCCACTATGGCCGCACTTTCCAGAGCGTTCCGCTAAAATCCAAGAAGCTTAAGGGCTAATCCCCGTTCGCTCGCCACTACTAAGGGAATCTCGGTTGATTTCTGTTCCTCAGGGTACTTAGATGTTTCAGTTCCCCTGGTTCGCCTCTTGCACCTATGTATTCAGTACAAGATACCCGGGTTATCCCGGGTGGGTTTCCCCATTCAGAGATCTCCGGATCAAAGTCTGTTTGCCGACTCCCCGAAGCTTATCGCAGGCTACCACGTCTTTCATCGCCTCTGACTGCCAAGGCATCCACCGTATGCGCTTATTCACTTGACCATATAACCCCAAGCAATCTGGTTATAATCGTGAATTACGACATTCGCCGAAAACTTGCGCTTGAACTCGCAAATTTTACCTTGACCTGAAAAGTGCAGTGAAAACACTCTCCAGTTCAATACTTCTATCACTTACCCAAATTTTTAAAGAACGATTCTGGCGCAAAGACCAGAAATCAATGTTTCATCCTCGAAATCGTCCACCGGACGACAGGGGTAAACACTCATTTCTGAGCTTTCGGCGATAATGGTGGAGCCAAGGAGGATCGAACTCCTGACCTCCTGCGTGCAAAGCAGGCGCTCTCCCAGCTGAGCTATGGCCCCATCTTTCGATCGGCCTGCGCACCACGACAATTGGTGGGTCTGGGCAGATTCGAACTGCCGACCTCACCCTTATCAGGGGTGCGCTCTAACCAACTGAGCTACAGACCCAATCGCCTTTCGCGAGTGAATCAAGCAATTCGTGTGGGAGCTTATGAAGAAGCTGAAGTCTTCGATTAAGGAGGTGATCCAGCCGCAGGTTCCCCTACGGCTACCTTGTTACGACTTCACCCCAGTCATGAATCACTCCGTGGTAACCGTCCCCCCGAAGGTTAGACTAGCTACTTCTGGAGCAACCCACTCCCATGGTGTGACGGGCGGTGTGTACAAGGCCCGGGAACGTATTCACCGTGACATTCTGATTCACGATTACTAGCGATTCCGACTTCACGCAGTCGAGTTGCAGACTGCGATCCGGACTACGATCGGTTTTGTGAGATTAGCTCCACCTCGCGGCTTGGCAACCCTCTGTACCGACCATTGTAGCACGTGTGTAGCCCTGGCCGTAAGGGCCATGATGACTTGACGTCATCCCCACCTTCCTCCGGTTTGTCACCGGCAGTCTCCTTAGAGTGCCCACCATAACGTGCTGGTAACTAAGGACAAGGGTTGCGCTCGTTACGGGACTTAACCCAACATCTCACGACACGAGCTGACGACAGCCATGCAGCACCTGTGTCTGAGTTCCCGAAGGCACCAATCCATCTCTGGAAAGTTCTCAGCATGTCAAGGCCAGGTAAGGTTCTTCGCGTTGCTTCGAATTAAACCACATGCTCCACCGCTTGTGCGGGCCCCCGTCAATTCATTTGAGTTTTAACCTTGCGGCCGTACTCCCCAGGCGGTCAACTTATCGCGTTAGCTTCGCTACTAAGTTCTCAAGGAACCCAACAGCTAGTTGACATCGTTTACGGCGTGGACTACCAGGGTATCTAATCCTGTTTGCTCCCCACGCTTTCGCACCTCAGTGTCAGTATCAGTCCAGGTGGTCGCCTTCGCCACTGGTGTTCCTTCCTATATCTACGCATTTCACCGCTACACAGGAAATTCCACCACCCTCTACCGTACTCTAGCTCAGTAGTTTTGGATGCAGTTCCCAGGTTGAGCCCGGGGCTTTCACATCCAACTTGCTGAACCACCTACGCGCGCTTTACGCCCAGTAATTCCGATTAACGCTTGCACCCTTCGTATTACCGCGGCTGCTGGCACGAAGTTAGCCGGTGCTTATTCTGTTGGTAACGTCAAAACTGCAGGGTATTAGCCGACAGCCCTTCCTCCCAACTTAAAGTGCTTTACAATCCGAAGACCTTCTTCACACACGCGGCATGGCTGGATCAGGCTTTCGCCCATTGTCCAATATTCCCCACTGCTGCCTCCCGTAGGAGTCTGGACCGTGTCTCAGTTCCAGTGTGACTGATCATCCTCTCAGACCAGTTACGGATCGTCGCCTTGGTGAGCCATTACCTCACCAACTAGCTAATCCGACCTAGGCTCATCCGATAGCGTGAGGTCCGAAGATCCCCCACTTTCTCCCGTAGGACGTATGCGGTATTAGCGTTCCTTTCGAAACGTTGTCCCCCACTATCGGGCAGATTCCTAGGCATTACTCACCCGTCCGCCGCTGAATCAGAGTGCAAGCACCCGTCATCCGCTCGACTTGCATGTGTTAGGCCTGCCGCCAGCGTTCAATCTGAGCCATGATCAAACTCTTCAGTTCAAATCAATTCGGGTTTTGAGAAAACCCTAAACTTGGCTCAGCAATCGCAAAAAACTCTCGAATTCACGAGTGTTACTTGTGATGCTGATAATCTTGCGACTGTCAGTCTTACCTCACAAGCACCCACACGAATTGCTTGATTCAACTTGTTAAAGAGCGTTTCGATCGATTCACTCAGCGCTTCCGCTTCGTCTCAACCGAGGCCGCGCATTCTACAGCAGCCTTTCAACCTGTCAAGCGTTGATTTCAGAAAAAATCTTTCTAAATCAATCACTTACCCCCGACTGGCGAGCAATCCAAGCCAAGCGGGCCGCGAATAATACAGCCATTCCGGCCATTGTCAACACACGGAGGATCGAAAGTTCGGGCAACACCTGAGTGCAGGCGCGCCCCGATGGATGCAAAACGCCGCCCATGGCCGGGCGGCGTTCGCAGCTGCGATCCTCAGAGCACAGCCCGCCGCCCCTGCCACGGCCGCTCGCGCTCCAGCTGGGCGGCCAGCCTGAACAGCAGGCCCTCCCCGCCCAGCCGCGCGGTGAACATCATGCCGATCGGCAAGCCGCTCTCGCTCCAGCCGGAGGGCACCGACATCGCCGGCTGGCCGCTGACGTTGGCGACCACGGTGAACGCGGCACTGCCGGTGGCGGCGCCGGCGTAGTCTTCCCAGGGCTGGCTGAGGCGCAGCTTGCCGAGTTCCGGGGTCAGGGTGGCGGTGACCGGCGAGAGGATCACGTCGAAGCGCTCGAACAGCTGCTCCATCGCCAGGCTGACCGCCTCGAAGGACTGGCGGGCGCGGAACAGCGCTTCGCCGCTGACGCCCTGGGCGCGCTCCAGCACCTTGCGGGTTACCTGTTCGAGGTCGTCCGCGCCGGCGCTGCGGCCGAGAAGCTGCTCGCGGTCGCGGATGGCGGTCAGCAGCGCGGTGCCGGTCACCGCACCGTGGGCGCCGAACACCTGCTGCGGCTGCACCGGCTGCGGGATCTGCTCGATCTCGTGGCCGAGGGAGAGCAGCAGCCTGACCGTGTCATCGAGCACCCGGCGGATGTCGGCGTCCAGCGCCAGGCCGGTCAGCGACTGGTCGATCAGCGCCACGCGCAGCTTGCCCGGATCACGGCCGACCTCGTCGACGAAGGGCCGCTCCAGCGGCGGCAGCCAGTAGGGGCTGCCCGGCTCGTGGCCCTGGCCGACGTCGAGCAGCAGCGCCGAGTCGCGCACGCTGCGCGACACCACGTGGGCGGCACTGGCGCCGAACCAGCTCTCAAACCTGCCGGGTCCGCTGGGCGTGCGGTAGCGGCTGGGCTTCATCCC
This sequence comes from Pseudomonas sp. AN-1, assembly GCF_034057115.1. Classification (NCBI taxonomy): domain Bacteria; kingdom Pseudomonadati; phylum Pseudomonadota; class Gammaproteobacteria; order Pseudomonadales; family Pseudomonadaceae; genus Pseudomonas; species Pseudomonas sp. AN-1. The sequence continues at coordinate 811,789 of NZ_CP139195.1, forward strand.
GAACAGCCCGCAGTAGGAGGCGGGAATGCGGATCGAGCCGCCGCCGTCGGTGGCATGCGCGGCCGGGACTATGCCGGCGGCCACCGCCGCCGCCGCGCCGCCCGAGGAGCCGCCGGCACTGTGCGCCAGGTTCCAGGGGTTGCGGGTCTGGCCCCACAGCAGCGACTCGGTGGTGGTGGTCAGGCCGAATTCGGGCACCGCGGTCTTGCCGAAGGCCACTGCGCCGGCGGCCTCGTAGCGGGCGGCCAGGGTGCTGGTGTACTTGGCTGGCGGGGCGTCCTTGAAGAAGCGCGAGCCATTGCTGGTCGAGGTGCCGGCCAGATGGGTGTTGAGATCCTTGAGCAGGAAGGGGACGCCGGCCAGCGCGCCCTCGCGGGACAGACCCTGGCCGCTCCGGGCGGACAGCAGCTGCCGGGCGTAGTCGTCGTGGCGCATCACCACGGCGTTGACCTTCGGATTGACCGCATCGCAGCGCGCCAGCGCGGCGGCCAGCAGCTCCTCGGGGCTGATCGCGCCGCGGCGCACCTGCTCGGCCATGGCCGTGGCGTCCAGCTCGAGATATTCGCGTTGCGACAGCCCGCTAGCGGCGATGCCGAAGCGCGGCAACAGGCTCGCCCCGGCGAGCACCGCGCCGGCCTTGAGAAGCTGCCGGCGCTGCAGCTGCAGGCCTTCGCCAGCTTCGACCTGTAGTTGACCCTGCGGGCCATCCGCCTTTTCCATGATTCTCGCCTCTTATCGTTATGGTTCGCTCGGTTGCCACATACAGCCTGCAGGGGCGAATTCATTCGCCTGACAGGGCCGCGTTGGCGAATTAATTCGCCCCTACAGAGCGGTGCGGTCAGTCTTTCATCTGCGGCGCCCAGGCCACGCCATTGATGTGGGCGCCGCCGTCGACGAACAGGGTGTTGCCGGTCAGGTAGCGGGCGTCGTCGCTGGCCAGGAAGGCGGCCACCGGGCCGATGTCGTCGAGCGGATCGCCGACCCGGCCCATCGGGTTGGCGGCGGCGATGGCCGCGGCGTTGTCCGGGCTGGCCGCGGCGAACCGCCGGTAGGCCTCGCTGACTGCGCCCGGGCAGATCACGTTGCAGCAGACGCCCTCCGCTGCCCACTCGCGGGCGGCGCTGCGGGTCAGGGTGCGCAGGGCCTCCTTGGCCGCGTTGTAGTCGGCGGTATAGAGGTGGGCGTTGACCCCGTTGAGCGAGCACAGGTTGATGATGCGCCCGCCGCCGCTCTTGCGGAACTCCGGCAGGGCCGCCTGCATGGCCCAGAAGGCGGCCATCACCGCCATGTTGAAGGCGCCGAGCAGACGCTCGTCGCCGAGATTTTCCAGCCTGGCGTAGCCCGAGCCGCGCCAGGCGTTGTTGACCAGGATGTCCAGCCGACCGAAGCGCGCGACGGCGGCAGCCACCATGGCCTGCACCTGCTGTCTGTCGGTGACGTCGACCCGCTGGAAAGCGGCGTCGACGCCCCAGGTTTCGCGCAGCCAGGCCGCGGTCTCCTCGCCGGCCTGTTCGTTCACTTCCGCCACCAGCACCCGGGCGCCCTCGCGAGCCAACGCTCCGGCGATGCCGCGACCGATGCCCATGCCGGCGCCGGTGACGATGGCGACCCTGTCCTGCAGCTTGCCCATCTCCTTCTCCTTCGTGGCGATGCTCGAAAAAAGGGCCGCTCACCCGAAGGGAGCGGCCGAACGGAGCGACTCTGTGACGATGCCGGCCTCAGCGGCCCTGGGCGCGGATGGCGTCAGCCGTGTACATGCTGGGGACGTACTTGCCCTCGTTGAGGATCGGCCCGCGCTTGGACTCGTTGGTCAGGGTGTAGCCGACGTACTGTCCGGAGCTGAGGTCGTGGTAGAAGGACGAGCCCGCCTGCCAGGCGCTCATGTCGGGGTGGTAGTAGTAGTTGATGAACGCAAACTTCCACAGCTCGCCGCGCGAATCGTAGTTGTCCGCCATCACCGCGTTCCAGGTGTCCTCGTCGATGAACAGCACGCGCTTGCTGTACAGGTGGCGGTAGCCTTCCTTGAGGGTCGCCTCCAGCACCCAGACGCGGCGCAGCTCGTGGCGCAGCACATCGGGATTGGGGTGGTTGGGCGTCAGGATGTCGGCGTACTTGACCTCGCCGCTGTTGGCCTTGAATGCGTTGGCCGGCACGTACATCTCGCGCTTGCCGAGCAGCTTCCACTGATAGCGTTCGGGCGACCCGTTGAACAGGCGGTCCTCGTCGATGATCATGGTGCCGTTGGTGCCGATCATCGGCTGGTCGAAGCCATAGCCCGGCAGCTGGCGCACGCGACGGGTGCCCGGGTTGTAGGTCCACGCCTGGCGGTCGCTGGTGACGAAGTTGTACGGCTCATGGGCGATGTTCATGGTGCCCTTCTCGCGCTGGGGCGAGAGGGTGGTGTTCCAGCTCATCGCCTGCATGCCGGTGGCGGTGTCCGGCTCGACCTTCGGGTCGTTGGCCTGCGACATGTTGCGCTGCCAGGTGCGGCCCCAGGCGATCTTGCCGTTGGGCAGCACGCTGGCGATGTCGCGGATGTTGTCCTCGGTGTAGGCGCGCACCGGCAGCTGGTGGTTCCACAGCACCTCCATGGCGCTCTTCGGGATCGGGAACGGCACCTGGCCGAGCCCCTTGACGCCCATGCCGTCGTTCTCCAGCTCGGCAGTCAGCGCGTTCTTCTTCGCCCGCTCGCAGACGTAGTCCGGATAGCGGAAGTCGCGATGGCCGGGGTAGACGTTGATCTTGTAGGTCTCAGGATAACGCTTGAGCAGCGCCTTCTGCCCTTCGCTCAGGCGCTCGGCGTACTGATCCATGTTCTGCGCAGTGATCACCGCCACCGGCTTCTCGTCGGCGTAGGGATCGACCGGCTTCTGGCCGGAGAAGCGCACGTGGTTCCAGCCGGGAACCTCTCCCAGGTACTTGCCGGTGAATGCGGGGATGCTGCCGTCCGCGTTGCCGGCGCGCTCGGCGCCGGTGCAGGTGAGTTCCTTACCGAGCTTGGCGGCTTCCTCGGGGCTTACCTTGGCGTGGGCGCTGGCGATCAGGCCTGCATTGACCGCCAGTGCTATGGCTAGCGCAACACCTTTTCTGTTCATTGTTGTTGGTCTCCGATGGGGTGGTCCGGCTTGGGTGCCGGAGTCCATGTTTCCCAATGGGGGTTCTCCAACTCATCGTCCATCAGGACTACAACGCGCCGCTTCCGGTCGGGATCATGGGCACATCCTTGCGGCGGCGCAGAACGCCAGCACCCGCACCCGAGCCTTCCGGGGAAGCTCGGGTGCGGGCGCACTCTGGGACGCGTCTTGGAAGGCGGATCTAGCGCAGGAAGCGGCGGACGAAGTCCTCGCGCAGCTCGCGCTTGAGCAGCTTGCCGGAGGCGTTGCGCGGCAGCTCGGCGTGCACGACCTGCAGGTGCTCGGGCACCTTGAAGGCCGCCAGGTGGGCGGCGATGTGCGCGTGCAGCGCCACCTCGTCCACCCCGCTGCCCTCGCGCACCCGCGCCACCAGCGCCACCGCCTCGCCCATCCGCTCGTCCGGCACGGCGAAGGCGGCCGCCTCGATCACCCCGTCCAGGCCGCTGGCGCAGGCCTCGACCTCGGCGGCGGCGACCTTCTCGCCGCCGCGGTTGATCAGGTCCTTGAGCCGGTCGGTGATGCGCAGGAAGCCCTCCTCGTCCAGGCAGCCGACGTCGCCGGTGGCCAGCCAGCCGTCCTGCAGTGCCTCGGCGGTGGCCGCCGGCAAGCCCCAGTAGCAGCTCATCAGGGTCGGCGAACGCAGCCAGATCTGCCCTTCCACGCCCGGCTCCTGCGGTGCATCGGGCGTGTCGCCGATGCGTACCTCGACGATGGGCAGCGGCCAGCCGACACAGGCCGGTTTGTAGACGAACTGGTCGCCGCCGATGGCCGCACCGATACTGTTGCTCTCGGTCATGCCGTAACCGGCGCCGCCGATGGCGTTCGGCTTGACGCTGGTCAGTTGCGCCAGCAGCCCAGGGTTGGCCGCCGCGCCGCCTAACCCTAAGCCGAACAGGCTGGCGGTGGCGTCGCTGGCGAAGCGCGGCGAGGCCAGCAGCTGCTGCATCATCGCCGGCGAGCCACTGAACTGGGTGCAGCGCTCGCGCTCGATCAGGTCGAGGGCGCGTTCGGCGTCCCACTTGTACATCAGCACCAGACGCCGTCCGCCGCGCAGGGCCAGCAGGAACTGCGCGTGCAGGCCGCTGACGTGGAACAGCGGCACGGCCATCAGGTTGGTCGGCGCGAAGCCGCTGTCGATGATTGCCTTGATGCGCTGCGGCGAGCTCATGGCGGCGAAGGCGCCCTGGAATTCCAGGGCGGCCAGCGCCTGGCACACCGCGCGATGGGTGGACAGCACGCCCTTGGGCTTGCTGGTGGTGCCGGAGGTGTAGAGGATCAGCAGCGGGTCGTCGGGCTGGAACACCAGTGGCGGCAGGAGTGCAACTTCCTCGGCGAGCAGCGCCTCGTAGTCGCACACCCACCGGCCCTGCCCCGGCGCGCCGACGGCGATGGCCTGCAGGTCGAGCGGCTCGAGATCGCCCTCGACCAGCGCCAGGCGCGCCGCGTCGCACAGCAGCACGCGCGAGCCGGAATCCTCCAGGCCGTGCAGCAGCTCCTCGCGCTGGCCCCAGCTGTTCAGCGGCACCACGATGGCGCCGCTGGCCACCGCGGCGACGAAGGCCACCAGCCAGGCCGGCTGGTTGCGCATGGCGATGGCAACGCGGTCGCCCTTGCGCACGCCGAAGCGCGTGCGCAGTTGGGTAGCCAGACGGTCGACCTGGGCGAAGAACTCGGCGAAGGTCAGTCGCTGGTCTTCCCAGACCACGAACTCGCGCTCGCCATGCGCGCGTCCGGCGTTCAGCGCGGTGAGCAGGTCCGGTTGGGCATTGCGAAAATAGCGCGGGCTGCCGTCGTCAGGCGTCACCACCTCGTAGGGCGAGCCGGGGCCGCTCAGTTGTCGCCAGGCGGTTTGCCAGTTTTCCACAGTCATCTGCCGCTCCCCCTGTTCAGGCCTGTGCGCCGTAGCGCTGGCAGTGATAGTCGCTGTCGCCGAGGCAGGCCTGGGCGACGCGGATGCGCTTGAGGTACAGGCCGACGTCCAGCTCGTCGGTGACGCCGATGCCGCCGTGCATCTGCACCGCCTCGTTGCTCACCTTGTCGGCGGCGACGCCGGCCTTCCACTTGGCCAGGCTGGCCAGACGGGCGCGCTCGCCGGCATCCAGGCTGGCGTCGTCGAGGGCGGCCAGGCTGGCCATCACCGCGCTGCGCGCCAGCGCCAGCTCGACGTACAGGCGCGCGGCGCGGTGCTGCAGGGCCTGGAACGAACCGATCGGCGCGTCGAACTGCACGCGGGTCTTCAGGTAGTCGAGGGTGGTGGCGAACAGCGCCTCGGCGGCGCCGAGCAGCTCGGCGGCCAGACACACGCGGCCGCGATCCAGCGCCGTTTCCAGCGCCGGCAGGCCGTTGTCGAGTTCGCCGACCAGCGCGTCCGCGCCGACCGTCACGCCGTCGAACTGCAGGCGCGCGCAGTTGCGCGAGTCGATCAGCGCCGCCGGGGCGACCGTCAGGCCCGGCGCACCGGCTTCGACCAGCAGCAGCGACAGGCCGTGGGCCTCGCCGCGCTGGCCGGCGGTACGCGCCAGCACCAGGTAGGCATCGGCCGCGAGGCCGTCGACCACGAACAGCTTGGCGCCGGACAGCCGCCAGCCGTCCGCGCTGCGTTCGGCACGCAGCCCAGTGGCCAGCGGGTCGTGGCGGCCGCTCTCGTCGATGGCCAGGGCCAGGCGCTTGTCGCCTGCGATCAGCGCCGGCAGCCAGCGCTGCTGTTGTTCGGCCGTTCCGGCCAGTTGCAGCAGGGAGCCGGCCAGCACCACGCTGGACAGTAGCGGACTGGCGCTGAGGTTGCGGCCGATCTGCTCGAACAGCGGGCCGAGGCTCTGGCAGCCGAAGTCCAGGCCGCCGAAATCTTCGGGGAACGGGATGGCGCTCCAGCCCAGCGCGACCATCTCGCTCCACAGGGCGGCGTCGAAGCCGAGCGGCGCGCCTTCGTCGCGCAGGCGGCGCTGGGCGGCCACCGGGCTGCGCGCGGCGAGGAATTCGCGCGCGGTATCGGCCAGCAGCCGTTGTTCTTGGTTGAAAATCAGGCTCATGGCGTGCTCCTCACTTGGCGTCCGGCAGGCCGAGCACACGCTTGGCGATGACGTTGAGTTGAACTTCCGAGGCGCCGCCGGCGATGGTCAGGGCGAAGCCGTTCAGCCAGGCCTTGGTGATCGCCAGCTCCTCGCTGGTGAAGGCGTCGCCTTCCCAGCCGAGGGCGTGATAGCCGAGGGCGTCGAGGAGGATCTCGAACTTCTCGCGATCCTGCTCGCTGTGCACCAGCTTCATGATCGCCATCAGCCCGGAGATGTCCTGGCCGCTGCGCGCTTCCTCGCCCATGCGCTGCACGGTGAGGGCGTAGGCGTGCTCGTCCATCGCGCAGGCCAGCGCGCGGCCGTAAAGGGCCTGGTCGGCCGCGCTGCGCGGCTCGGGCAGGTAGCGCTCGACCAGCGGCAGCAGGTGGAAATGGTTCGGCAGGCTGGTCTCGCCGAACTTGGACATGGCCTTGCGCTCGTGCTGCAGCAGGCTCTTGCCCAGGGTCCAGCCACCGTTGAGCGGGCCGATCAACTGGCTCTTCGGTACCTTGACGTTGTCGAAGAACACCTGGCAGAACGCCGACTTGCCGCTGATCAGGTCGATCGGGCTGACGCTGATGCCCGGCGAGCGCATGTCCAGCACGATCAGGCTGATGCCCAGGTGCTTGGGCGCGCTGGCGTCGGTGCGCACCAGCGCGTACATCCAGTCGGACTTGTCGCCGTAGGAGGTCCAGATCTTGGTGCCGTTGACCACGAAGTGGTCGCCCTCGTCGCGGGCGCTGGTCTTCAGGCTGGCCAGGTCGGAGCCGGCGTTCGGCTCGGAGAAGCCCTGGCACCAGCGGATCTCGCCGCGCGCCATGGGGGTGAGCAGGTCGCGCTTCTGCTGTTCGCTGCCGTATTCGAGCAGCACCGGGCCGAGCATCCATATCCCCAGGTTGATCTGCGGCGGCCGGCACTTGAGCCGGCGCAGCTCGCTTTCCAGCACGGCCACCTGCGCGGGCGACAGCCCGCCGCCGCCGTATTCGGTCGGCCAGTCCGGGCAGAACCAGCCCTTGTCGCGCATGCGCTCGAACCACAGGCGCTGGTCTTCGTCATGGAACTCGACCTGGCTGCCGCCCCACACCAGTTGGCCCTCGGGCAGCGGGGTGCGCTGCGAGGGCGGGCAGTTGGCCTCGAGCCAGGCCCGCGTTTCCTGGCGGAAATCGTCGATTGCGCTCATCTGTTGTTGTCCTTCTGTGGTGCGCCGGGGGCCGTGCCCCCAGCGGCAATGTAGCGGATTTCGCCTCCCACCCTGTAGGGGCGAATTCATTCGCCTTGCGGGGCATTTTGGCGAATAAATTCGCCCCTACAGTGGATCGGCGCGGCCCGGAAGCCCGCCATGCGAACCCCGGGCGCTTGCCCTCAGCGCCCGCGCGGCATGCCGAGGCCGAACTGGGCGATCAGCTCGCGCTGGATCTCGTTGGTGCCGCCGCCGAAGGTGAGGGTCACCGAGGCGCGCACCTCGTACTCCAGCTCGCCCTGCAGCAGGGAGGCCGCCGAACCCTCGCGGATCAGGCCGTTGGCGCCGACGATCTCCGACAGCTTGCGCAGGATCTCGATGGCCGACTCGGCGCCGTAGACCTTGGTGGTCGAGGCCAGCGCCACGCCCATCTGCCCGCGCTCGAGGTCGGCGGCGATGCGGAAGTTGATCAGGCGCATCGCCTCCAGCCGTGCGTAGCACTCGGCCAGCGCGCTGCGCACCCAGCCGTGGTCGACGGCGCGGCGGCCCTGCTCGTCGGCGCTCCTGGCCCACAGGTAGACGCGGCGGAACAGCCCGGCCACCTTGTCCGCCCAGGAGCCCAGACCCAGGCGCTCGTGGTTGAGCTGGGCGGTGATCAGCTTCCAGCCGCCGTTCAGCTCGCCCACCAGCATGTCGGCCGGCACCTTGACGTTGTCGTAGTAGGTGGCCGCGGTCGGGTTGCTGCAGGTCGGGATCACCGTGGTCGAGAAGCCCGGCAGCTTCGTGTCGAGGATCAGGATCGACACGCCCTTGTGGCGCGGGCGCTCCGGGTCGGTGCGCGCGGCCAGCCAGATGTAGTCGGCCGCCTCGGCGCCGGAGGTCCACAGCTTGTTGCCGTTGACCACGAAGTGGTCGCCTTCCGGGCGCGCGGTGGTCTTCAGCACCGCCAGGTCGGAGCCGGCATCCGGCTCGGAGTAGCCGATGGCGAAGATGATCTCGCCGGCGGCGATGCCGGGCAGGAACTTCTCCTTCTGCAGCGCGGTGCCGTACTCCATCAGCGCCGGCCCCACCGTGCTGATGGTGACGAAAGGCAGCGGCGCGCCGGCGATGTTGGCCTCCTCGAAGAAGATCAGCTGCTCGGTGGCCGCGTAGCCCTGGCCACCGTGCTCCTTCGGCCAGCCGACCGCCAGCCAGCCGTCGCGGCCCATCTGGCGGATGGTCTGGCGGTACAGGTCGCCGCCTTCCTTGCCGCGCAGCTCGCTGCGCAGCTCGGGAGTCATCAGGTTCTGGAAGTAGTCCCGCACCTTGAGGCGCAGGGCGTGTTGCTCGGGAGTCAGGTCGACAAACATGTTGCGCTCCTCAGGCCGCGCCCAGGATCAGGCCGCTGGTGGGTACGCCGGTGCCGGCGGTGACCAGCACGTTCTCCGCGCCGGCAACCTGGTTGACCGAAGTTCCGCGCACCTGGCGCACGCCCTCGGCCACGCCGTTCATGCCGTGGATGTAGGCCTCGCCCAGCTGACCGCCGTGGGTGTTGATCGGCAGGCTGCCGCCGCGGGCGTGCAGGCCGTCACGGATGAAGTCCTTGGCCTCGCCGCGCTTGCAGAAGCCGAACTCCTCCAGCTGCGGCAGCACGAACGGGGTGAAGTGGTCGTAGATCACCGCGGTCTGCAGGTCCTGCGGGCCGAGGCCGGACTGCGCGTACAGCTCGCGCGCCACCACGCCCATCTCCGGCAGGCCGGTGATGTCCTCGCGGTAGAACGAGGTCATGCTCTGCTGGCCCTCGGCGATGCCCTGCGAGGCGCCCTTGATGATCACCGGCTTCTGCCGGAGATCGCGGGCGCGTTCGGCCGAGGTGATGACCATGGCCACCGCGCCGTCGGACTCCTGGCAGCAGTCGAGCAGGTGCAGCGGTTCGCAGATCCAGCGCGAGGCCTGGTGTTCTTCCAGGGTGATCGGCTTGCCGTAGAAGAACGCCGCCGGGTTGGTGGCGGCGAAGTCGCGCACCGCCACGGCCACGCGGCCGAAGTCCTCGCTGGTCGCGCCATAGGTGTGCATGTAGCGCTGGGCGAACATGCCGACCCAGGCGGCCGGGGTGTGGAAACCGTGCGGCATGTACCAGCCGTAGTTGACCGCGTCGAAGATCGGCGCACCGCCGAAGTCGTGCGGCTTGCCGAAGCGGTACCAGGAACGCTCGTTCATCGCCCGGTACACCACCACCACCTTGGCCACGCCGGTGGCCACGGCCATCGCCGCGTGCATCAGCGGCGCGCAGGCGCCGCCGCCACCGTGGGGGATCTGCGAGAAGAACTTGACGTTCTTGCAGCCGAGCAGGCGCGCCACCTCGTACTCCGGCACGTTGTCCATGGTGTAGGAGCTGAAGCCCTCCACCTCGGACGGGTCGATGCCGGCGTCGGCCAGCGCGCCCAGGGTGGCTTCCATGGCCAGGCGCAGCTCGGTGCGCCCGGAGTTCTTGGAGAATTCGGTCGCGCCGAGGCCGACGATGGCCGCGCGTCCGGAAATCGAATTGCTGGTCATATCCTGTCTCCTGCGCCTTACGGCAGCACCAGCGTGGCCGTGCCGGTCACGTGGTTGCCCATGGAATTCTTGCCCTTGAGCGTCACCTGCACGGTGCGGCTGGCGGCGTCCTGAGCGGTCACTTCGCCGCTGAAGGTCATGGTGTCGCCCGGGTAGTTGGGCGCGCCGAGCTTGATCTTCAGGTCGGCGAAGCGCGCGGCGGGGCCGGCCCAGTCCTCGACGTAGCGCTGCACCAGGCCGCTGGTGGTGAGGATGTTCATGAACACGTGCGGCGAGCCGAGCTCGCGCGCGGCGTCCTTGTCGTGGTGGCCAGGGAAGTAGTCACGGGTGGCGATGGCGCCGGCGGTGATCAGCTGCACGGTGATCGGGATCGCCAGCTCCGGCAGCGCCTGGCCGGGGAGCACTTCGTCAAATGCCTTGGTTTTCTTCGAGGTCATATTTCCATCCCAGCTTGTCGTTGTTGGCCAGCCAGTCGCCGAGGCGCTCGAGGGTCGCGGCGCTGCCACCGAGGGTGATACCCAGGGCGCGGCTCCAGTAGAGGTAGCGGTGGATCGGATAGGTCAGGTCGACGCCGATGCCGCCGTGCACGTGTTGCGCCTTGTGGCCGACCAGGTGGCCGGCCTCGCAGGCGAGATACTTGGTCGCCAGCGCCTCGGAAGTCGCCGGCAGGCCGGCGTCGAGGCGCCAGACCAGTTGCCAGAGCGCCGAGCGCAGCGCTTCGACGGCGATATGCGCGTCGGCCATGCTCATCTGCACCGCCTGGAAGCTGCCGATGGCGCGGTCGAACTGGCGGCGCTCGTTGACGTATTCCACGGTGCGGCGGATCTGCTCGACGGAGACGCCCAGCTGCAGGGCGGCCAGCGCGGCGATGGCGCGGCTTTCCAGCCAGTCCAGCGCGGCGACCGGCAGCAGCGCCCCGGTCGGCACCACCACGGAGCTGAAGCGCAGGTCGGCGACCGCCTCGCCCTGGGTGAACACCCCGGCGGTCTTGTCGATGCCGGCCACGCGCAGGTCGACCAGCAGCAGGCGCGGCGCGCCGGCAACGTTGGCCAGCAGCAGGGCCTGGCAGACGTTGGCGCCCAGCGGCACGGCGGACGCCGTGCCGTCCAGCTGCCAGCCGCCTTCTACTTCGCTGGCCTCGAGGGCGATGCCCTTGGCATTGGCCAGACCGTCGAGCGCCAGGGTCAGCAGGCGCTGGCTCTCGGCGGCGGCCTGCACGGTCTCGGCGGCGTCAGGGGCGAATTTCGCCAGGGTGGCGGCGGCCAGCTGGTGGCGCCACAGCGGCACCTGGCCGAGCGCGCGGCCCTGGGCTTCCAGCACCAGCATCAGCTCGGTCATGCCCAGGCCGCTGCCGCCGAAGTCCTCGGGGATGGCCAGGGCGTGCAGGCCGGTTTCCACGCAGCTCTGCCACAGCGCGCCCATGAACGGCTCGCCGGAGCCGTCGAAGGCGCGCAGGCGGTCGTCGGTGCAGTAGTCGGCGAACAGGCTGCCGGCCATCTCGGCGATGGCGCGCTGTTCCTCGTTCAGTTCGAAGTCCATGGTCCTCTCCTCACTGCGCGACCGGCCGGAACAGCGGCAGGATCAGTTCGTCGTCGAAGGTGTGGAACTCGACCTGCACGGCCTGGCCGATGGCCAGCTCGTCGCGCTTGACGCCGACCAGGCCGGCGGTCAGGCGCACGCCCTCCTCCAGCTCGATCAGGCCGATCGGGTTCGGGTAGTCGAACGGCGGCACTTCCGGGTAGTGCATGACCACGAAGGAATAGATCGTGCCCTTGCCGGAGGACTGCACGCTGTCCCAGTCGAAGGAATGGCAGCTGGCGCACACCGGTGCCGGCGGATGGCGCAGGGTGTTGCAGGCGGTGCAGCGCTGGATCAGCAGCTTGCCTTCGGCGCAGCCTTCCCAGAAGAAGCGGGTGTCGTCGCTGATGCCGGGCTTGGGCCGCTTGATCTTCGGGATGGCAGAGGCGCTGTCGCCCTCGGCGGCCGGCTTGACCGGGTTGGCCGGACGGAACTTGAACACGCGGAACAGCAACTGGCCAACCGGCTCGTCGCCTTCGGGCTGCTCGGAGAAGAAGCTCATCACCAGGGTGACGAAGTAGCCGGTGCCCAGCGCGGTAGTCTTCTCATCGCCCACCGCGTCGAGGCGGGTGGTGTAGTAGAGCTTCTCGCCGAGTTTCACGTAGCGGTCGAAGCTCAGGTCGGAGTTGACCGCCACCACCGAGGCGAAGCCGTTGGCTTCCAGCAGCTTGAGCACCTCGTAGGGGTTGGCGTCGGTGGACCCCGGCGCGTAGTTGTTCTGATGCAGGCCTTCCAGGCACCAGGCCTGCAGCATGGCCGGCGGCGCGACGATGCCGCCGTGCTCCGTGGTGGCGGCGTAGTCGGCGTCGAGGTACAGCGGGTTGTCGATGCCCATGACCTCGCACCACTGGCGGATCATCGGCGCGTTGACCGCGTCCCAGGCGTAGACGCGACCGTACTCGCGTCCCACCATGGCCCGCACGGCGGGCATGAATTCTTGTTCAGCCAAGATGTTCTCCTCGGAGTTGAGGGCGGCCCGCCGCACGGCGGACGCGCCGGCTTCGGTCATTGATGGGCGGAATTGGCTGCGGCGAGGAAGGCGGGCGTCTCCCCGCCCCCGTGCAGCAGGAGGTTGCAGCCGCTGGCGTAACCTGCCAGCGGCGAAGCGATGTACAGGCAGGCGTTGCCGATGTCCTCGGGAGTGGCCATGCGTCCGGCCGGGATGGTGCCGGCGACCGCGGCGATGCCCGCCTCGTCGCCGTAGTGCAGGTGAGCCTGCTCGGTGCGCACCAGCCCCGGACTGACGGTGACCACGCGCACCTTGGGCGCCCACTCCACCGCCAGCGAAGTGACCAGCGCCAGCACGCCGGCCTTGGCCGCGCCGTAGGCGGCGGTGCCCGGCGAGGGACGCAGGGCGCTGATGCTGCCGATGAACACGATCACCCCGCCCTCTTCCTGGCGCTGCATCAGCCGGTTGGCGTGCTGGGCGACATTCAGCGGAGCGATCAGGTTGAGGCGGATGATGCCCTCGTGGAAGCGCGGCGAAGCCTCGCCGGCCAGCACGTGCGGGCTGCCGCCGGCGTTGTTGACCAGCACGTCGAGGCGCCCGCAGCGCTCCTCGATCACCGCGAACAGGGTGGCCAGCGAGTCGGCGTCGCGCACGTCGGCGGGGAGGAATTCGGCCTGGCGGCCGTCGGCTTGCGGCAGCGCCTCCGGGGCGTTGCGACCGCAGACCAGCACGCGGGCGCCGGCGGCGAGGAAGCTCTGGGCGATGCCCGCGCCGACGCCCTTGGTGCCGCCGGTGACCAGCACCACCTTGCCGGTGAAATCGAGGTTCTGAGTGGCCATTGCATGCTCCTTGATAGCTGCATGGCTTCACTCTAGGGACTGGCAGTCAGCGAACTCGTCGTTCAAACGGACGATGAGTGACGGCCCCGCACCTGCGAACAATCGCCCATCGCTCCCGTCTTGCAGAGAGGTCGCGCATGTCCGCCGACAACCTAGTTCCCGTGCTTCTCGACTTTCCCGCCGAAGGCGTCGCGCGCCTGCGCCTGAACCGCCCGCAGGCCACCAACGCCCTCAGCCTCGAGCTGCAGGCGCTGCTCTCGCGGCACTTCGCCGAACTGGGCGAGGACCCGGCGGTGCGCTGCATCGTCCTCACCGGCGGCGACAAGGTGTTCGCCGCCGGCGGCGACATCACCAGCATGGCCGGGGTCGGCGCCATCGACATCTACCAGCGGCATACCGAGCGGGTCTGGGCGCCGATCCAGCACTGCCCCAAGCCGGTGATCGCCGCGGTGTGCGGCTACGCCTACGGCGGCGGCTGCGAGCTGGCGATGCACGCCGACATCATCATCGCCGGGCGCAGCGCGCGCTTCTGCCAGCCGGAAATCCGCATCGGCATCATGCCCGGCATCGGCGGCACCCAGCGCCTGGTGCGCGCGGTGGGCAAGGCCAAGGCGATGCGCATGGCGCTCACCGGCGCACCGATCAGCGCCGAGGAAGCCTGGGTCGCCGGGCTGGTCAGCGAACTGGTCGACGACGCCGAGGTGCAGGAACGCGCCCTGGAGATGGCCCGCGACATCGCCGCCATGCCGCCGCTGGCCGCCGAGCAGATCAAGGAAGTGATCCTCGCCGGCATGGACGCCTCGCTGGAGGCTGGCCTGGCCCTGGAACGCAAGGCCAACGCCCTGCTGTTCGCCTCGCGCGACCAGAAGGAAGGCATGCAGGCCTTCATCGACAAGCGCAAGCCGCGCTTCGAGGGGCGTTGAGGGCCTTCCTCAGCAGGCGAGCAGCTTGTCCTGCACCGACAGACGCATCACGTAGCCGAGCTTGACCAGCGACGGGCCGACGATGGTCAGCATGTGCGAGCCGACCACCAGGCCGAGGCCGATGGCCTCGTCGAAGCAGTAGGCGCCGAGCACGCCGACGAGCAGGATGACCACGCCGGACACGACCAGATTGTTGGCCAGATGGAAGACTTTGCTGGGGGATTCAAGCACACCGGACATCTCAGGTACCTCCACAACGGGTTTCAGCAGTTGCAGAAGACCAATCAGGAACCGTGCCAGGCGGGCGGGGGCTTGCAGATCAATAACCTAGCGAAGAACTCGGACATTTGCGGTCGAAACGACACGAAAAACAGCTGTCATAGCGACTACACAAGCGAGTCTGAATGACCCGCACGCCTTGCCGTAGGGTGCGCCCTGCGCACCATCCAGTGCGCCGTTTGTCCGCACGCAGACAAGGTGCGCACGGCGCACCCTACCGGAGTATCTTGCCGAACGCCGCGCACGATTGTCCGGCCAGCTCCCGGAGCTGCCCAGTTGGCCCCTGAGCCGATTAATCCACCTATTCGGCTCACCAGATGAGCCGAATAACCGCCGCAATCGGCTCACGCCCCTCAATCCAACGCCACCACACTGCACAACAACAGCTGCACCAGCGCGGTCTGCCGCTTCACCCCCGTCTTGGCGAACACCGCGCGCAGGTGGCTGCGGGCGGTGTTGCGGCTGATGCCCAGGCGCGCGGCGCTTTCCTCGAGGGTCAGGCCTTCGCCGAGCAGCACGGCCAGTGCGGCTTCGGCCGGGGTGAGCTGGTAGAGCTGGCGCAGCAGGGGCTCGGAAGGCTGCGCCGGGCGGCTGCTGTCGCGCAGGATCAGCTCGACGGCCGCGGCGCGGCCGGCCTCGGCGCTGGCGGAAAGGGGGATGCTGCGCACCAGCACGCTGAGGCCGCCGGGCTGGCCGCCGCGATCCAGGGCGATGGCTTCCACCAGGCCGCTGCCGTTGCGGCCGGCGGCGGCCTGCTTGATCAGCCGCCACAGGCGGCGGTCGTCGCGCGGGGCGACGGCTTCAAGCATGCCGTTGTGCAGCTGCAGGCTGTCGCCCTCGGCGAGGATCTCCTCGGCGACCTTGTTGATCCGGCAGATGCCGCCGTTCTCGTCGAGCAGGATCGAGCCGATGCCGATGCGCTCCAGGGTGCCGACGTACAGCCGGCAGGCGCTCTCCACCCGGTCGAGGTGGGCGTACAGGCGCAGCGCGCGCCGCAGATGCGGCAGCAACAGGGCGCACAGAGCCCGCTCCGTCTCGCTGAACGGCCCGCTCTGCGGCGGGCGGCTCAGACGCAAGCGGAATTCACGCTCGCGGCCGTCGTCGCTGCGGATGTCGGCGCCCATCATGTAGCGCACCTGCAGCGGTTCGAGAAAATCGCGGTAGATCACGCTGGCCAGCCACTCGCGCTCGTCGATCAACTCCTCGAGCATCACCACGGTGTCGCGCGGCAGGTTGACGAACGGGTCGACCGCGTACAGCGAACTGCTGTACAGGGCATGTATGTGCGGCCGCGCCTCGCCGGCGAACACCACCAGGCCGCGGTCCTCGGCGCTGGGCAGGCGGATGGTCAGCGAGGCGTAGTTGGCGCGGAACTGCCGGCGCAGGGCGTCGAGCAGGGCGTTCCACGGCTTGTCCTCGAGCAGGCCGTCGTAGACCAGGCCGATCAGCCCCTGCAGCTCGGCGTAGCTGGTGCCCGCAGCGAGGCAAGGGGCGCACGCGCCCCCTGCCCCGTCCATCACAGACCGCCCCGGCGGGCCGCCTCCGGTCCGAACATCGCCGGGCGGAAGCCCGCCACGTTCAGCTTGAAGCCCTTGGGCTGCTCGTTGATCAGGTTGAACGCCAGATAGGTGTTCTCCAGCAGGTCGTGGTACAGGCCGACACCGGCCTGCATCGTCTGGGTCTCGTAGGCGTAGAAGAAGTTGAGCATCGAGGTGCGCCACAGTTCGCCGCGGCTGTCGTAGTTGTCGGCGACGATGGGGAACCAGGTGTCCTCGTCGATGTACAGACGACGCTTGCCGTACAGGTGGCGGTAGTCGGTCTTGAGGGTGCCTTCCAGCACCCACACGCGGTGCTTCTCGTAGCGCATGTGGGTCGGGTCGATATGGCCCGGCTTGAGGAGGTCGGCGTACTTCAGCTCCGGTGAATGGATGCGATAGGCGTTGTAGGGAATGTACAGCTCCTTCTTCTCGACGATCTTCCAGTCGTAGCGCTGGCCGGAACCGTTGAACAGCCGTACCTCGTCCACCGTGATCGAGCCGCCGGTGCCGGGGAACGCCATGTCGAAGCCATAGCCGGGGGCCTGGCGCACGCGGCGGGTGCCCGGGTCGTAACGCCAGCTCTGGCGCGGCTCGGTCTTGTCGTTCCAGAACTCCATGCCGGTGTTCACCTCGCCCTTGTCGCGCAGCGGCAGCAGGGTCTCGTTGAGGTAGAAGGACGACTGGCCGCTGGTGTCGCCGATGCGCCCCGGCTCCAGGTGCGGTGCCAGGTTCTTCGAGTGCACGCGGCCCCAGTTGACCTTGCCGTCGCGCAGCACATAGGCGTTGTCCGAGACGTATTCCTCGGTCCACGCGCGCACGGTGAACAGCGAGGCGTTCTTCAGCAGTTCCAGACCATTCTTCGGCAGCGGGAACGGCGTGCCGCCGGTCTTGGCCACCACGCCCTCGCCGTCGTCGGTCAGCTGGGCATAGCCGACGTTGGCCTTGGTCGCCTGGCACACGCTGTCGTTGAAGCGGAAGTCGCGGTGCGAGGGATAGACCGGCATGCGGAAGGTCTCCGGATACTGCCGGAACAGCGCCTTCATGCCGTCGGTGAGGTGCTGCTCGTACTCGGCCATGTTCGCCGCGGTGATGGTGAACAGCGGCTTCTCGTCCGCATAGGGATCGAGCGGATGGTTGCCGGTGCCCTGGAAATTCACATGGGGCGGCGCGCCCAGCCACTTGCCGGAATACTCCGGAATGCTGCCGTCGGCGTTGCCGGCGCGCTCGGCGCCCATGCAGGTGAGGGTGCTGCTGTCCAGCTGGGCCGCTTCATCGGTCTTGGCCAGTGCCGGCATGGCGAGCGCGAACAGCGCGCCGCAGGCGAACAGGCTGGCGAGTTGCGTGTGCTTCTTCATGGGTCCCTCCCCTTCTCAATAGGTGTACTTGGCGTTCAGCGACAGGTAGTCGCGATCCGCCAGGGTGCGGCCGTTGGCGATGTCGGCCGAGCCGAGGTAGCCGACGTAGGTCAGGCCGACCTGGAAGTTGCCCAGGTACTTGAAGTCGCCGCCGACGGTGATGCGCTTCTCGTCGCGGCCCAGGCCCGAATAGGCGCTGCCGGAGACGTTCTGGTTCCAGAACACCTTGGTGGTCAGGTCCCAGCCGCTGAACAGGCTCGGGTAGTCGAACATCGCGCCGACGCCGACCAGCGTGCTGCCGCGGGTCTGGCCGTCGTACTCGAAGTCGTCGAAGGTGCCGTTCTGAATGCCGCCGGTCACGACCAGATCCTCGACGCTGTCGATGCGCTGGTGCACCACCTCGCCCATCAGCGTGGTCTGGTGGGCCAGTGCGGTCGGGCCGATCATGTACACGGCGTTGAGGTTGCCCTGGATCAGGTTGCCGCGGGTCGGCGCGCCGTTGGACAGGTAGACCGCGGCGTCCTCGCGGTAGCTGAGGTCGCTGCCGATCTGCACCGCATCGCCGAGCTTGGTGCTCAGGCTCAACCCGGTCAGGGCGATGTCGTCGAAGTAGCCGAGCTGGTAGGCCGGCGCGTTGCCCGGCCCGGTACCGCGGCCCACGCGCTTGAGCGAGGAGTACTGGGTGTTGCCGGTGAAATCGAAGAACAGCGCCGGCACCCGGTCGTGGTAGCGGTAGTGGTAGAGGCCGACCTCGGTGTTCTGCGCCAGCTGGTAGCGCAGGCCCAGGCCCCACTGGCCATCGTCGTCCGGCTCCACCTCGCCGGCGTAGTTGACCACTGCCCCCCCGGGCAGACGGAAGAACTGCGCGCCCGGTCCGAAGTAGTCGCTGCCGAAGAAGTCGCCCACCGGGTTGATCAGGGTCTCTTCCCACTCGTACTGCCAGAAGCCGACCAGGGTCAGGTCGTCGGTCAGCGAGAAGGATGCCGACAGCTGGCCGACCGGCAGGTAGGCGTCCTTGGCCTCGGTGCCCGGCACGTTGAACTTGGTGGCGTCCACCGGCGCCTGGCCCTGGCTGATGTTCGGCCAGAACAGGCTCTCGCCCCAGGCCACCAGGTGGCGGCCGGCCTTCACCGACAGGTAGCGGTCGTCGAAATTCCAGCTGCCGAACACGAAGGCGTCCAGCAGGCGGAACTCGCCGCCGCTGCGCTCGCGGGTCTTGTCGATGAAGTGGTCGTGGGCGCCGAACTTGTTGACGGTGGCCGGCGAGTCGTTGTCGTTGCTGCCGTGGTAGGCCGCATCGTAGAAGTGGCTGGCGCGGACCATGGCGCCGACGTTGTCGTGGCGCAGCAGGGCCTCGCCGAACAGGCTGACGCGGTTGGTGATCAGCGAACCGCGGTCGAAGTTGCGCGTGCCGTCGTCGGAGTTGATATCGTTGAGGTACTCGTCGGCGGGCTTCTCGGTCCGCACCGAGGCGGTGTAGTTGACCGTCAGCGACGATTCGAGGGTGGTCGACTCGCCGAGTTCGAGGGTCGGCAGGGCGCTCGCCGCCCCGCTGCTCAATGCCACGGCCACTGCGAGCAACTCGCGCAGGTACGGCGGCTGGCCGGCGCGCCGGCACTCCTTTCTTGCTGCCTTGGGCATACTGCCTCCGGATTATTGTTTTTCTGGCATTGCAGGCCCGCGCTCGGACAAAGCCACCACGCGGGCAGGTCCATGACCCCGCCGCGCGTGAATCCGGCGCGGCGGGGACGGGTCCAGTGTGGGAATGGGCGGGTGGGTGACACATCACCCATTTGAGGGATATCCGGGCGTGATGCGCTCGGCAGCACGCCAGGTGGTGTCGCGGCTCAGTTGGCCGGCGCGTTGAAGCCCACGCCGAAGTCATGCCCCCACACGCTCACCTCGCTGGCCTCGTAGACGCTGTGCCGCGTCCAGTCGAGGACCAGGCCGCCGAAGCCATACTCGATGGCGAAGCCCGAGGGGGTGTCCATGTAGAAGGAGGTCATGCGGTCGTTGACGTGCTGGCCGAGGGTGGCCATCAGCTTCACGCCCGCGCGCTGCATGCGATCGTGG
Source organism: Pseudomonas sp. AN-1 (assembly GCF_034057115.1). Classification (NCBI taxonomy): domain Bacteria; kingdom Pseudomonadati; phylum Pseudomonadota; class Gammaproteobacteria; order Pseudomonadales; family Pseudomonadaceae; genus Pseudomonas; species Pseudomonas sp. AN-1. Next base: position 831,222 of record NZ_CP139195.1, read on the forward strand.
GCGCGGCCGACTTCCACCAGGTTCTCCACCTCCACCATCAGGTGCACGCAGCCGCTGGGCACCGGCGCGCCGAACAGCGCCAGGCTGTGGTGGCGGCCGTTGTTGCAGTGCAGGAAGTAGATGGGGATGGCCGGGGCGTCCGGCGCCGGCTGGAAGCGGTGGATGTCGGACAGGCCGAAGCCCATCACATCGCGCAGGAACGCCCAGGTTTCATCGAAGTTCGACGCCGGCAGCACGGTGTGGCCCATGCCCAGCTCGCCGGTGACGAAGCCCGGCACGCCGGCCGGCGAGACGAAGCGGCGAAAGTCCGAGCGCACGCCCCATACCAGCTCGTGCAGGTTGCCGGACGGATCGCGCAGGCTGGCCAGGCCGTTGACCCGGCGCACCGCGCACAGCTCGGCGCAGCCGCGCTCGTAGGGCACCCCGGCACGCTCCAGCTCCGCGCAGGCCTGCTCGAAGGCTTCCTCGCCCGCCAGCTCCCAGCCGCTGGCCACGTAGCGGTCGGCCGGCCCGCCCGAGACGAACAGGCGGAACGGCCGCTCGTCCATCTTGATATAGAGGTCGCCCAGCGGCCCCTCCTCCACCATCATGCCCAGCACGTCCTCGGCCTGCCGGCGCCAGGCGCCCAGGTCGCGGCTCGACGCCACCACGTAGGCCAGTCCACGAATGTCCATCATCGGATTCTCCTCGTCGCATTCCCCCTGTAGGGGCGAATTCATTCGCCCAAATGCCCCGCAAGGCGAATAAATTCGCCCCTACAGGCGGGAGCTGCCTTGGCGTCAGCCTCTCAGGTGGCGCAGTTCCGGCTTCACGCCGATGTAGTCCATGTCGATCTCGTGCTCGTAGCGGCGGGTCGACTCCTCGGACGCCTCGTTGATCGGCTGGAAGAACTGGTCGTACCACTTGCGCGCGTGGTAGATCGGCCCGTCGCTCTCGCACAGCATCGGGTTGCCGATGCGCACCTTGTTGTCCCAGATGGCCACGTCGGTGCCGAGGGCGATCTGCTGCAGCTCGGTCCACTCGGCGACCAGCTGCTGGTTCTCCGCCTTGCTCAGGCCCGGGATGAACTTGGTGGCCACGCCGAAGTGCAGGGTGAAGCTGTTGTGGTCGATGGCCGTGTTGCCGACGATGTAGATGGTCTCCATGTAGTGGCCCTTGTACGGTCCCTTCAGCGACACCAGCAGCACGCCCGGCCCGTAGTAGGTGGCGTAGGTGATCACCGCCTCGCCCGCGCTCATGATCCGCGAGCCGGAAATCTGCACCTGGGTGGCCTTGTGGTCCTCGAACAGGTTGGCGAAGAACAGCGACGGCGACTGGTGCGTCTCGTCGAAGTGCCCCATGTCGACGATGTTGTCCACCAGCTCGCGGCTGTTGGCGTTGATCACCCACTCCGCCCAGCGCATCTCGCTGTACTCCGGCGAATACAGCTCCTCCAGGCGCGGGATCTCCTGGCCCTCGATCGGCGGGTTGCCGTCCGGGTCGTGCCAGATGAACAGCGCCTCGTTCAGCTCGGCGGTGGCCCAGCGGCCCACCCGCGCCTTCGGCGGCACGCGCTTGCAGTAGGGAATGCTCACCGCCTTGCCCTCGCGGTCGAACTGCCAGCCGTGGAACGGGCAAACCACCTTGTCGCCTTCCAGGCGGCCGTGACTGAGGTCGCCGCCCATGTGCGGGCACCAGGCGTCGAGCACCTGCAGCGCGCCGTCGGAGGTCTGGAACACCACCAGGCGGTAGCCGAAGGCGTTCACCGTATGCGGCTTGCCGTCCTTGTACTTCTGCGCCGAGCCCAGGCAGTGCCAGCCGCGGGCGTAACGCTCGGGGATCGGGTCGGCGATGATCTTTGCGCGATTCATGGACATGGTCGGGTCTCCTGGGCTCAGAGGAAGCTGTCGGTGGTGGTCTGGTCGGTGAGGGCGATGAAGCCGAAGGCGCGGCCGAACAGGTCGACGTTGTTGGCGATGTGCGCGCGGCCGGTGAACACGTCGAGGAAGATCCGCGTCAGCGGATAGCTGCGGTAGGTGCCGGCAGCGCCGCAGCAGCGCAGCAGCTCGTTGATGTGGTGGGCGCACTCGTTGGCCACCTGGGCGAGCTGGTAGCGCTGGCGCAGCCGCTCGTTGACCGGCGCCGCCTCGCCGCGCTCGGCCCAGGCCATCTGCACCTCGTAGTGGCGCTTGCGGTTCTCGACCATCTGCTCGTGGGCGACCACCGCGCGGGCGTAGGCCAGCTGCGCGTTGGGATCGTCCACCGTGCGCATGCCGACGTTCTTGCTGATGCCCTGCTTGGCGTAGTCCTTGAAGTGCTGGATGGCCGCCGCCAGGCCGCCGAGGCAGGCGTTGGACACCGCCGGGATGAACATCTGGGCGAACGGCACCCGGTACAGCGGCGCCGTGTTCAGCTCGCGACCGGGGTTGGCCGCGTCGTCGTGCTGCTGGGTGGCGTGGGTGCGGTGCAGCGGCACGAAGGCGTCCTCGACCACGATGTCGTGGCTGCCGGTACCGCGCAGGCCGATCACCTCCCAGTTGCGCTCGATGCGGAAATCGCGCTTCGGCACCAGGAAGGTCCGATAGCTGTTGCCCTTGCCGACGCCGGGAGTGATGTTGCCGCCGAGGAACACCCAGTCGCAGTGCTCGCAGCCGGTGGAGAAGCCCCAGCGCCCGCTGATGCGGTAGCCGCCCTCCACTTCCGTGACCCTGGCCACCGGCATGTAGGTCGAGGCCACCAGCGTCGAGGCATCCTCGCCCCACACCTCCTGCTGCGCCTGCTCGGGAAACAGCGCCAGCTGCCACGGATGCACCGCCACCACGCCGTACATCCAGGCGGTGGACATGCAGCCCTCGGCCAGCGTCTGCTGAATCTCGGCGAACACCTTGGGTCCGAACTCGAAGCCGCCGTGGCGTTTCGGCTGCATGACGCGGAACAGCTGCGCCTCCTGCAGCGCGGCGATCACCTCGTCGGCCACCTTCAGCTCGGCCTCGGCCTGCGCGGCACGCTCGGCCAGCAGCGGCACCAGCGCCCGGGCACGGGCCATCAGCTCCTCGGGGGAAATTCTTGTTGTTTGATCCATCGACTCACCCATGGTCGTGCGGGAAAAAGTCGCGGGCCGCCAGCGTTTGCGCGGCGGCTCGCCCTGTGTGACACGGGTTGGATTCTTTGGCGGGGGCCGGGGGGCGACATCATCCGAATGGAGTAGCCGCGCGGGTAGTGTGGGTTTTGTTGATCTGGAGCAAGGAATGGAGGTTGGCAGAGACGGCAAGAACCGGATGGGGAGCGTCAGTGGTTAGCGTTGGTTGGGCGTTACGACAGCTTGTCTCGGTTGTCTTTTATCTGGGCCACGCGCTAACCTCGTCACCAGTACGAATACCACATGCAAAAGGAGTTGCCGTCATGCATAACTGCCTTTCAGCTCCGCCTCTTTTGCACAACTCACATTCCAGAGTTGCTTAATATATTCAGCCTGGGATATTACCCACTAAGTTTTTCGGGACATTATGCGCTACTTGGTGTCTATTTTTAGTTAGCCCCTCGCGCAAAATCAGGAACGGGAATGCCTTGGACTTCTAAACACATTAAATGGCTCGTCGACACGGGCGAGCGACTGAAGACCGCCGACGGAAAAAATATCGAAGTCTGGGAGCTTCAACATCAGGACGACGACGATGTACTCTCCGAATGGGCGAAACACTTCAGAAATCATTATTGCCTGGACACTGAGATCGACTTCCTCCGAGGAAAACGCACTCGATCGGATTACCTTATCAATATAAAATTCCCAAGCAGAACATCCAAACTCGGTCCAGGAATCCGAGCGGGAGATTTTGGGGAAATCCTGATTTCTGACTTCATTCAATGGCTTTTCGGTTATTGGGTCCCCAGGGTTCGGTGGTCATCGAAGGTTGTTCGCGATGAGTCGCCCAAGGGCAGCGATGTCATTGGGTTCCGGCTTCACAAAAAAGACGGAGAAGCCTCCACCAATGACTCTTTATTTGTCTTTGAATCCAAGACAAAGTTCTCCACCTCCAAGATTAACCGCCTACAGGATGCAATCAACGATTCAGCCAAAGATCACATTCGAATAGATGAATCGCTGAACTTCATCAAGCAAAAGCTCTTTGAAAGAAGAGACATCGAGGCGGCCCAAAGGATCGAGAGATTTCAAAACCCCGTCGATATGCCTTATATGGAAACCTACGGCGCTGCGGCTATCATTTCTGATGAATGTTTCGACGCCAAAGAATTGGCTTCAGCAGACTGTAGAAAAATCCCCAAATCCTCAAAATCCAAAGAATTCCTCCCCCATCCTAATGGTGACAGCCTTGTCCTCTTGGTTATCAAAGGACCAAGTATGATGGACCTTGTTCACGAACTCTACAGGAGGGCTGCGATTGAGGCCTGAACAGAAATCCAAACTCCTGCTTGGTGTAACCCGATCAAAAGCCAAGATGCTCGAGTACCGTATTCCGGAAGAACACCACATCAAAATTGTGCAAGATCCGGCCAAGCTCTTCACTATCTCTATTGGCTTACTGGGGGACCTTGCTGCCGCCATCAACCGAGACGAGATAACCCCAGATTTGCTTTCGAAGATGAAGAGCAATCTGGCTTTCTCTGCACGCTTTTTCGACTCGTACCTCCAATCAAAGCTCAACGAGACTCTTGACCCATACCTTTTACTGCTAGGCTCAGCCTCCTACTACTTATGCGACTCACCAGGAAGCGCATTAGTCTTAGCAAGCAAGATGAATGACCATGTTGGAAATCTTCGAATTAATGAGCTTTACTGCCCTGACCTAGAGGGCGAAGGGCTCGAATTCCTATTGCTATGGCTACTGCAGTCAGATTTAAGCAACTACTTCTCAGATACAAACTCCAAATTTGGCAGGCATATCGACCACATCTCTTACAGCGTGTGCAGACTTTTTTTGACTGGAGAAAGCGCCACCTTAGAAAACGAAATAAGCCAATTAAGAGAGCACGCTTATTCTTTTGGAACTCCTAGGCAACTATTGCTTTGCGATGCAATATGCGCCATCATTAAAAAGAAAATCATTAATTCTGCATGGCTCTGCTTACCACATTACTCAGACTTACCAAAAAGCCTATGGAGCAGTGCAATCAAGAAGCGCTCATTCATCAAAGAACTCTGGCCTGCGCAACATCTACTGGGTAAAGCCAGCGTCCTTAGAGGAAAGTCCGCTATTATTCAAATGCCTACCAGCGCAGGCAAAACAAAATCAATAGAAATCATCCTTCGTAGCGCATTTCTTGCAGACCGTACGTCTCTGGCCATCATCATCGCCCCATTCCGTGCTCTTTGCAGCGAAATTAAAAACAGCCTTTCTGAAGCATTCCACGATGAACTCATCAAGGTTAATGAGTTGTCCGATGCTTTACAGACGGACTTCGATATCGCCGAACTCCTAGGCCATCAACAGATCTTGGTTGTGACTCCTGAGAAGCTGGCCTACGTCCTTCGGCATGCTCCAGAGCTGACTACCAAAGTTGGGCTACTGATCTTTGATGAAGGCCACCAGTTTGATAGTGGCACGCGGGGCATCACATACGAGCTGCTCCTAACATCGCTGCGCTCCATGATTCCCGAAGGTGCCCAGAAGGTGCTGATCTCAGCAGTCATCAGCAATGCCGAGGCTGTCGGAGAATGGCTTAACGGCGAGCCTAATGTCGTCAAAGGAACAAAACTTATTCCGACTTTCAGATCTGTCGGCTTCGTAAGCTGGCTTGATCAATTGGGGAGAATCGAGTACGTCGACAGCCGTGACACCGAACAAAACGAGTTTTTTGTTCCGAGGGTGATTGAGAGATTTAACCTCGGAAGAAGAGGTAAAGAGCAGAATGATCGGCACTTCCCAGAGAAAGACGACGGCTAGGCCATTGCGCTTTATCTCGGCATGAAGTTAGCCATTAACGGCAGCGTCGCTATTTTTTGCGGCAAAAAATCCACAGCGACGAGCATCTGTGAAAAAGCAGTGAAGCTCATTGAACGCAGCATTCCTCTTCCGCTGCCACAAGATTTTTCAGACCGGAATGAGGTTGAGCGACTCCATTATCTCCATGTTAAAAATCTTGGAGTTAAAGCGTCTGCCTCAATGAGCGCCGAGCATGGCATACTCTCTCATCATGGCAACACGCCACATGGCATCCGCCTTTCAGTAGAACACGCTATGCGTGAAAACCTCGTGCGATTCGTTGTGTGTACTTCCACATTGGCACAGGGCGTAAATCTTCCTATTCGATACCTCATTGTGACCAGTGTCTACCAAGGCATGGAGCGCATCAAGGTTCGTGATTTCCAAAATCTCATTGGCCGTGCGGGGCGGGCCGGGATGCATACTGAGGGTAGCATTCTGTTTGCAGACCCGATTGTGTATGACAAACGACGCAATCGAAAGGATGGCTGGCGGTGGAATATAGTCAAGGAATTGCTTGACCCAACCAAATCAGAGGAATGTGTAAGCAGCCTCTTTCAACTGATCCCTCTGATTATCCGGAATGATCGAACCAAGTCAAAAGACAATAAAAATCACACATTAAAATGGGACATCCTGTCTTTTGCCAAAGCTCATATAAGCGGGCGGGATTCCCTGAATGAAAATATTGGCAAGATTGCTAAGCAATACGGTGGATACGGCTTCACGGTCGATACGATTAGACCCCAGTTCGAATTTTTCAGCCTAACTCTCTCTTCCATCGAAGGCTTTCTTCTATCCAACTGGGATGCTGTCGATGATGATGGACTGGAGGAAGCAGACATTACTGATCTCGCGAAACAGACCTTGGCGTATTCTTTAGCGGACGACGAGAAACGGGAGCAGATTCAAGAACTATTCAAGATTTTAGCTGAAAATATATCAGAAAACATAGAAGACATTAACCATCGAAAAGCCTTTGGCAAGACATTATATGGCGTGAACGATGCTAAAGAGATTGAGGCATGGGTACAAAATAATGCTGACGGACTTATTGAAACCCAGAGCGCAGACGAAATCCTCGACCTCACGTGGCCACTAATAACCAGACACACAAAAAACAAACCATTCAATAAATTCAACAATAAGGAAGTTCTGAGAGAAATTGTACAGAATTGGATTACCGGGACCCCATTCCATGAGCTTTTCCAAATCTCCGAAAAAAATACATGCAAGCTCGGCAAGGGCGCGAAGCCTAGAAAAGTCAAGATAGAAAACATCATTGACATCTGCGAGGGTGGACTTGCCTATGATGGAGCTCTTCTTGTGAGCGCATTATGTGAATTCATACAAACCCTTGATCGCGAAGGAGCAGGCGACCTGATCAATCGTCTACAGCTCTTTCAAAAGCGCCTTAAATATGGACTACCCACTGAAACCAGCATTGCACTTTATGAGCTTGGCTTTTCGGACAGAGTCATTTCTCAGGACCTCGCTGCGTCCTTGAACCTAGCAGCGGCTCAGAAAAAGGATCTCGTGAAGGCGCTGAAACGCGACCGAGACGGAGCCGAGGCGGTGTTGGCGAAATATCCAAGCTATTTCCAGAAACGAATGAATGAAATATTGGGTTAACAAGGTGCTACACCGGCCGGCAATTCCGCTACGTTCCATTGCCGGCTGGTAAGCTTGGTCATAAGAACGTATCAAGCCTCGCTCACACATCCCCCACCGGATAAGGCCAAACCCCACAAGCCACCTCGGCCAGCACCTCCCCCCTGGCCAGAATCTCCCGCTCCGCCCAGTCCTCCAGCGCATGCAGCTCGCGGCTCAGCCCCGGCTGGCCGTACCTGAGCAGCTCCGCCTTCTTCACCTCCCACGGCGAGCGCGACAGCGCCGGGTTCAGGCTGCCGGCGAGCAGCGTCAGGTTGCCCAGGGTGTGTTTGAGGCGGTCGCGTTGTTCGGTGAAGGCCTGTTTGCCTTGCGGGTTCTTCTGCACGGCTTTCGGCAGCGGCCAGTGTTCGTCCCACTTCTGCGGCAGGATGTGTTCGATGGCAAACGCGGATGGCTGGGCTTCCGCCGCGCTTTCTTGGTTGCCGAGCGCGGCGTCGAGGGCTTCCAGCACGGCGCGCACGCGGTACTGCGGCCACCACTGGTACAGCGGGTGGTCGAGTATCGCCCGCTTGAGTTCGGCATCGGTGGGGAAGCGCGCGCCCTCGCCTTCGCTGGCCAGCAGGAACTGCTCGACGGCGCGGGCGCTGATGTTGCCCCGGACCTCCAGATGGCGGATCAGGTCGAGGAACGGGCGGTTGTAGTTCTTGCTGGTCAGGCCGCAGATCATGCGGCGGAACAGGAAGGATTCGAGCACGTCGAGGATCGACTCGAACTCGTTCTCCTGCTGCGGGCGCAGCTGCCGGCTGCACAAGAGCAGCAGCGGATAAATCGCCGAGGTGTCGAGCGTCTCCAGGCGCTTGAGGAAGCGCGCCAGGTGCGAGCCCGATTCGGGGCTGGCGAACTCGCGGAAGTGCTCGGCGTAGCCGGCGAGCAGCGCCAGGTGTTCGCCGGCGCTGGTGGCCTCGCCGATCAGGCAGGAGCGCCAGTCGTCGGTGTACTGCACGTAGTGCTTGTACTCGTCGAACAGGTGCACGAAGCGGATGTCCCGGCGCATGGCCAGGGTCAGGAAATGGCGCATGAAGATGTCGATGCGCGGCCGGCTGTCGCGGCCCTGGCGGATTTCCTCGCGCCAGAACTCGCCGTCGAACTGCGCCCAGCAGGTGCGGTAGAGCAGGTCGATGTCGTCGCCCTCGGCCTGGGCGCGGCGGAACAGGAAGTTCTTGATCAGGTCGGCCGGCAGCAGCTGGGTGCCGCGGGCGTTGAGGGTCTCGAAGATCACCTGGGCCTCGTCGTGCTCGCCGAGTTCGATCACCACGAACTGCAGGCCCTTCTGCACCACCGCCCAGAGCGCCTCGAGGCGGTCCTCCAGCTCCAGGCAGGGGCGTTCCTCGACCGGCTGCGCCAGCCAGTCGGCGAACTGTTCGTGGAAGTACAGGTAGGCGCCGGCGATGCCCTGCTCCAGGTCGACGGCCTCGCCGGTTTCCTGCAGCTGCGCCAGCAGCGCCGCGGGGCTGCCGGCCTGGTGCACCAGGGCGTAGGCGCGGCGGTCGAAGTTGGTCGGCAGCAGCTTGCAGATCTCCTCCGGCCGGTCGACCAGCGCGGCGCGGTTGGAGACCAGCGAGTCGAAGCGCTCGAAGTAGCGCGCGCTGCCGAGGCTCCCGCACAGATCGCGCAGGGCGATCAGCAGCAGTTGCAGGGTGGTGAAGCGCTGCTGGCCGTCAATGACCTGGCGCAGCTGCACCCAGCCGGTGGTGTCGAACACCTGCTCGATCACCACCGCGCCGAGGAAGTGCGGGCGCAGCCGCTGGCCGGCCAGCGCCAGGCCGAGCAGGCGCTCGACGTCATCCCACAGCGGCTGCCAGTTGCCCTCGCGCCGCCACACGTAGGGGCGCTGGAACAGCGGGATCTGGTAGCAGACGGTGGGCTCGAAGATGCGCATCAGGGGACGGCTGTTGGCTTCCATGAACAGGTTCCTGCAGAGGGTTTCGAGAATCGGCTGGGCCGGATCATACACCGCCTGCGGCGGCGTGCATGGCCCATGCCTGCGCCGCGCACGGCGCCCCAGGCGATGAATGGCAGGTCGCGCCGATCGGCCCCGCCACCCGCCGGGGAGCCGTGCCGTCGAAGCGGCGGACAGCCCGCGGGCCGGTCGATGATGGCGGTCTAGACGCGCGCGCCCCGGGCGGCGAATCGGCGGCGGCAGTCGGCCCGCGGCAGCGGCCGTAGCACGCACCGGGCCGGGCGCGAGAGAAGCGGACGAACGGCCGCGCCCGCGGCAGCAGGGCGGACCCAGTCTGCTAGCGTTACGGCTGACGGAACCCGTGCAGGGTTGCCGGACAGCCGATGCCCAACCCGGTGCCCCTGCATCGAAAGATCATGATGGAGCCCGATTCCTGATTCCGGGAGGCATCCCATGAAGCTGTTGAAAAGTCGATCCATGCAGTTGTGCTGTGCCGTCGCCGTGCTCTCGGCCGTGTCCGCCACGTCCGTGGTCATCGCGCAAAGCGAAAGCGATACCCCGCCCCCGCTGATGGTGATGGAGGGCGTGAAGGACGTGCAGACCCCCGAGTTCAAGCAGTACCAGTACGGCATGCCGCTGGACATCTCCAAGGTGGTCAAGGTCGAGTACTTCATTCCAGACAAGGCCAAGACCTACTGCGGAGCCATTCCCGCGGCCATGACCTACGAGGACTCCAAGGGTGAAAAACGCGGCCTGGTCTACCTGTACCCGGAGACCTCCGGCTGCACCAACTAGGGCATGAAAGGCGCAGTCACGACCGGCGCAGTTGCGGCTGCGCCGGCCGGCTGCAGGTGAACAATCCCCCCAAGTCTCTCAAGGAAGCCGCAGGGTCACTGCGCCGAGCGCGATGACGCAGGCGGCGGCGATGCGAACCGCGCTCAGCCGTTCCTTGAGGATCAGCCCCGAGATGGCCGTGGCAAACAGGATCGAGGTTTCCCGCAGGGCGGCGATCACCGCCACCGGCGCCAGGGTCATGGCCCACAGCGCCAGGCTGTACGAGGCGATGGTGCCGAAACCGCCGATCAGTCCGTAGTGCCAGTTGCCGCCGAGGTAGCGGACCAGCGCCCCGCGCCTGTGCAACTGCGCCAGCGCCCAGGCGACCAGCGCCAGGCCGCTGAGCAGGAAGATCCACAGGCCATACGCGACCGGCGCCCCGGACAGGCGTACGCCGACGCCGTCGATCAGGGTATAGCCGGCGATCACCCCGGCATTGGCCAGCGCGAGTCCCAGCCCGGGGCTGCCGGCGAGCCCGCGTCCGGCCATGCCGAGGATGCCGCCGCAGATGATCGCGATGCCCAGCCAGGCGCTGCCGCTCAGCGGCTCGCCCAGCCAGTAGATGCCGAGGACCGCGACCAGCAGGGGCGCGCAGCCGCGCATCAGCGGGTAGGCATGGCTCATGTCGGCGACCTGGTAGGCCCTGGCCAGCAGGGCGTAATAGACCACCTGGAGCAGCACCGACGCAGCGATGTACGGCCAGCTCGGCGCGGCCGGCTGGTCGAGGAACGGCAGCGCCACGCCGGCGAGCAGCGCGGCCGAGCCGGCGACCAGCACGGTGGTGAGCAGCTTGTCGCTGCCGCCCTTGACGATGGCGTTCCAGGAGGCGTGCAGCAGGGCCGCGAACAAGACGATTCCGTAGACGGTCACGAGGGGAGTCCTTGCGGGATGGCTCTCCAGTGTATAGCCGCGCCGGTGAAACTTTGACGGCCGGCGCTCCCTCGATCACAGCAGGACTGTAGGGGCGAATTCATTCGCCTTCGCGGGGCATTCTGGCGAATGAATTCGCCCCTACAGCGGATTGGGCTTGCCCGCGCCGCTCAACCCACCGCGGCGCGCAGCTCGGCCTTCACCACCTTGTTCGACGCATTCACCGGCAGCGCGTCGAAGAAGCGCACCAGGCGCGGCACCTTGTAGTTGGCCATGCGCTGGCGCGACCAGGCGATCAGCCCGGGCTCGTCGAGCTGCTGGCCGGGGCGCAGCACCACGCAGGCGCAGCCGACTTCGCCCATGCGCTCGTCGGGCACGCCGATCACCGCGACCTGGGCGATGGCCGGGTGTTCGAGCAGGCCAGCCTCGATCTCCGCCGGGTAGCAGTTGAAGCCGCCGACGATGAACATGTCCTTGAGGCGGTCGGTGATGCGCAGGTAGCCGCGCGCATCCAGGGTGCCGACGTCGCCGGTGTGCAGCCAGCCCTCGGCGTCGATGGTCTCGGCGGTGGCCTGCGGGTTCTCGAAGTAGCCCTGCATGACGTGGAAGCCGCGCAGGCACACCTCGCCCGCCTCGCCCGGCGGCAGCGGGTGGTTTTCGCCGTCGACGATGCGCACCTCGGTGCCCGGGAGCGCGCGGCCGCAGGTGGTGGCCACGGTCTCGGCGTCGTCGGCCGGGTCGCAGATGGTCGCCAGGCCGCCGCACTCGGTCAGCCCGTAGGCGGTGGTGACCACCGCGAAGCCCAGCTCGCGGCGCATGCGCTCGACCAGCACCGGCGGGATGGTCGCCGCGCCGGTGACGGCGATGCGCAGGCTGGACAGGTCGGACTCGGCCAGCTTGGGGTGGGCGAGCATCGACAGGTACAGGGTCGGCGGGCCGGGCAGCACGGTGATGCGGTCGCGCTCGATGCGCTGGAACACCGCCTCGGCGTCGAACACCGGGTGCGGCAGGATGGTCGCGCCGCCGAGCAGGCAGGTCAGCCAGCCGGCCTTGTAGCCGAAGGCGTGGAAGAACGGGTTGACGATCAGGTAGCGGTCGCCGGGGCGCAGGCCGATCACCTGCACGTATTCGGCGAAGGCGCGCAGGTTCTGGCCGTGGGCACTCATCACGCCCTTGGGCTTGCCGGTGGTGCCGGAGGTGAACAGCAGGTCGGACAGGTCGTCCGGGCGCACGGTCAGGGCGCGCGCCTGGGCCTCGTCCATGTCGACCGCTGAGCCTGCGGCAAGGAAGCCCTGCCAGCTCAGGTCGCCATGGTCGGAGGGCGCCTCGCAGGGCAGCACCACCACGCGCTGCAGGCAGTCCGGGCGGTGGGGTTCGAGCATCGCCGGGTAGTCGACGCCGAGGAACTGGCCGACGCAGAACAGCAGGCGGGTGCCGCTGCGTTCGAGGATGTCGGCGGCCTCGTTGCCCTTCATGCGCGTGTTGATCGGCACCAGGGTGGCGCCGGCGCAGTGCAGGCCCAGCGCGGCGAGGATCCAGTCGTAGCGGTTCGGTCCCCACACGGCGACGCGGTCGCCGGGCTGGATGCCTTCGGCGATCAGCGCGCGACTCACCGCGAGCACCCGCTCGGGCAGCTCGGCGTAGTCGATGCGCACCTCGCCGTCGGCCAGGGCGCAGAGTCCGGCGTGGCGGCGCGCGGCGGCGAACACCAGGGCGGGAATGGTCGGCGGCACGCCCTCGGCGGCCGGGGTGGTCAGCGGAATATCGGTCATCTCGGCCATCCGTATCTCAGTCGGGGAAGCGCACGCGCACGTGCGCGCTGGTGGCCACGGCCTGGCAGGCCAGGGTCCAGCCTTCGTTCAGTTCCTGCTGGTCGAGAGCCTCGTTGCGCAGCAGCTCGACCTCGCCCTGCTCCACCGTGCACATGCACGAGGCGCAGGCGCCGACCAGGCAGGAGTGCGGCGCGCGCACCCCGGCGCGGCGCATGGCGTCGAGCAGGGTCTCGCCGGGTTGGCAGTCGAGGGCGTGCTCGGCGCCGTCGAGGCGTACCTCAAGATGCGCGGCCACCGCCGCCTCGCTGACCACGGCCTCGCCCTGCTCGCCCTCGCCGGGCAGCGAGACGAAGCGCTCGACGTGCACCTTGGCGCTGGGCACCTCGAGGCTGTGCAGCGCGGTCACCGCGGCGTCCATGAACGGGCCGGGGCCGCAGATGAAGGCCTCGGCGTGCCTGAACGGCCGCGCCAGTTCGGCGAGCTGCTCGACGGCGGGGATGCCCTGCACCGAGTCCAGCCAGTGGATCACCTGCAGGCGGCGAGGATGGGCGGCGGCCAGTGCCTTCAGCTCGTCGCGGAAGATCACCGAGGCCTCGTCGCGGTTGGCGTAGATCAGCAGCACGCGGCCGGAGCCGGCGTGCAGCACCGAGCGCAGGATCGACAGCACCGGGGTGACGCCGCTGCCGCCGCCGAACAGCAGGAAGTCGCCGTCCAGGCTGCGCGGCACGAACACCCCGGCCGGCGCCATCACCTCGATGGCATCGCCGGCCTTGGGTACGTCGCACAGCCAGTTGGAAGCGCGGCCGTCGCGCACGCGCTTGACGGTGACGCGCAGCGGCTCATCCAGCAGCGGCGTGCTGGACAGCGAGTAGCAGCGCGGCAGCCAGCTGCCCTCGTGGGGGATGCGCAGGGTGAGGAACTGGCCCGGCTTGTACTTGAACTGGCCGGCCAGTTCGGCCGGCACCTCGAACACCAGCGAGCGGGCGTCGGCGGTTTCCTCGATGACCTGCGCCACGCGCAGGGAGATGTATTCGGGACTGTTCATGGCTAGATACTCATGACGAACTGGCCGCTGTCGATGCGCAGTTCCATGCCGTTGATGGCGCGCGACTCGTCGCTGGCCAGGTACAGGGCGGCGGCAGCGACGTCCTCGGGCAGGCACATGCGGTTCATCGGGTCGCTGTCGATGGTGAACTTCGCCGGGTCGATGCCCGGCGGGTAGCTGGCGACGGTCATCGGCGTCAGCACGCCGTCGGGATGCAGCGAGTTGCAGCGGATGCGGTACTTCTGCCGACGGCAGTGGGCCGCCACGGCGCGGTTGAGGGCGGCCACCGCGCCCTTGGAGGCGCCGTAGGCGGCATAGTCGTCGCGCCCGGCCAGGGCGGCGATGGACGAGACGTTGATGATCGAGCCGCCGCCGCTGTCCTTCATCAGCGCGACGGCCATGCGGCAGCCGAGGAAGGCGCTGTCGGAGTTGACGCGCAGCAGCTTGTGCCAGTCGTCGAGGCTGGCTTCCTCGATGCTGCCCTTGAGCAGGATGCCGGCGTTGTTGACCAGCACGTCGAGGCGGCCGTAACGCTCGCGGATCAGTTCGGCGACCGCGTTCCAGTCGGCCTCGCTGGCGGCGTCGTGGCGGACGAAGCTGGCCGCCTGGCCAAGCTCCTCGGCCAGCGCCTGGCCGGCGTCGGCATTGAGGTCGCTGATCAGCACCCGCGCGCCCTCGCCCACCAGCGCCTGCACGATGGCACGGCCGATGCCGCTGGCGCCGCCGGTGACCAGGGCAATCTTGTCCTGTACCCGTCCTGTCATGTTCGTCTCCTGGTTCAGGCGGGCGCGCCGGCTGGCGCGGCCCGGGTGGTCATGGTGTGGTTCGCCTGGGCCGCCGCTTCGCCGGCGCGGCGGCCGGAGAACACGCAGTCGGCCAGCGACAAGCCGCTGATATAGAGGTGCGAGGGAATGCCGATGGCGGTGCGTCCGGCGGCGTACAGGCCGGGGATGGCCTGGCCCTGGGTATCGAGCACCGCGCCGTTGTCTTCGTCGACCTTGAGGCCGCCCAGGGTCAGCGCGCCAAGCGGGAACACCGGGTTACCCACCGAGATGTCGCAGGCGTAGAACGGCCCCTGGTCGAGCACCTGGCGGCTGCTTTCCGACTTGCCGACCGGGTCCGGCGCGGTGCCGCGAGCGGCGGCGTTGTAGGCGCGCAAGGACTCCTCAAGCAGCGCCGGCTGCATGCCAGTGACGCCCGCCAGTTCGCGGGCGGTGCGGCCCTTGCGCACCTTGAGCAGCATCAGCGCCAGCGCCGGCAAGCTCTGGAACCACCAGTAGCCGCCGAACAGCGCCTGTTTGATCGACTGGCGACGCAGGCGCGCGTCAAGCACCAGCCAGGCCTTGCCGCCCTGCTCCTCGCACAGCGGGTAGCCGAGGGTGCCGCCGTAGACTTCCTCGTTGACGAAGCGCTGGCCAGCCGTGTTGACCACGATGCCCTTCGGCCAGCACAGCGGCGGGTTGATGAAGCGCCACGGCGAGACCTGCTGCAGGCGGTCGCTGGCCGCCCCGGCGGAGAGGCCCAGGCGCAGGCCGCTGCCGTCGCAGCCGGTGGCGCCGACCTTGAAGTTGCGCCGGTACTTGGGCGCGTGTTCGCCGATCATCGCCCGGTTGAAGATGAAGCCGCCGGTGCTGAGGATCACCCCGCGGCGGGCTAGCACCAGGCGCGGCCGGGCGTGCTGCTGTTCGATCCGCGCCAGCTTGCGGCGCAGGCCGTCGCAGTAGCTCGGCGCGAAGTTCTGCAGGCGCTCGGCGCGCGCGGCCAGCTTGGCGTGCTCCCTGGCCGCCGCGCTGCCGGGCGGCAGGCACCACAGCTCGGCGCCGATCACCCGGCCCCGGGCGTCCAGCACCAGGCGGCGCGCGGCGGATTGCGTCTGCGGGCGCACGCCGGCCTTCAGGCAGGCGCGCTGCAGGTGGCCGTAGAGCACCGCGCCGCACTGGCCCTTGCCGACCGTGCGGTGGCCGCGCGGCGCCGGTGGCAGCGCGCCGCGGTGCGAGGGCACCATCTCGTTGCCCGAGTAGTAGAGGAAGTAGCCGTCCGGCGGATAGGAGGTCTTGCCGCCGCCCGGCGGCATGCTGTGCGCGTAGCGCGCGCCGTGGCCTTCCAGCCACGCCAGGTTGGCCGCGCTGGACTCGCAGAAGCGACGCAGGGTGGCGTCGCCGATCACGCCCTGGGTCTCGTGCTTGAGGTAGTCGAACATCGCCTCGGGGCTGTCGGCGTAGCCGGCGTCGCGCTGCTGGCGGGTGCCACCGCCCGCGTACACCACCCCGCCGCTCTTGGCGCTGGCGCCGCCGCCGGTGAAGCGGTCGGCGACCAGCACGTCGGCGCCCCGGGCGCGGGCCTCCAGCGCCGCGCAGGCTCCGGCCGCGCCCCAGCCGATCACCAGCACGTCGCACTGATCGTCCCACTGCAGGCTGCTGGCATCGGCCACCTGCAGCGGCAGCTGGATGTCGGTGCAGGTGGAAATCGCATCGTGCTTCATGACCGCTCTCCTCAGGCGCTGGCAGCGATGTGCCGGGCGGCGATGTAGCCGAAGGTCATCGCCGGGCCGAGGGTGCCGCCGGCACCGGGGTAGCTGGTGCCCATCACCGAGGCCGAGGTATTGCCGATGGCGTACAGGCCGGGGATCGGCTGGCCGTTCTCGTGCAGCACCTGGGCGTTGGCGTTGGTCAGCAGGCCGCCCTTGGTGCCGATGTCGCCGGCATCCAGGCGCATGGCGTAGAACGGCCCCTTGGCGATCGGCGCCAGGCACGGGTTGGGCTTGACGTTGCTGTCGCCGTAGTAGCGGTCGAACACGTTGCCGCCGCGGGCGAAGTCGGCGTCGACGCCGGTGCGGGCGAACTCGTTGACGCGCTTGACGGTGGCATCCAGGCCGGCGGGATCGACGCCGATCTGCCGGGCCAGGCCGTCGAGGCTGTCGGCCTTCCAGTACACGGTGTTCAGCCACTCCTTGCGCAGACGGCTGTCCGGCGACACCTGGGCCGGCATCAGCGGACCCATGGCGTAGTTGAAGCGGTAGTGGGCGTCGAAGATCACCCAGGCCGGGATGCTCTTGGCGTCCTTCTGGTGCTCCTTGTACATGGCGTCGACGAACTCCAGGTACGGCGCCGCCTCGTTGACGAAGCGCTTGCCCAGGCCGTTGACCACGATGGCGCCGGGGAAGGCGCGCTCGGCGAAGATACCGCGCGGCTTCTCTTCACCCGGCACCTTGATGGTCGGTGCCCACCAGGCCCAGTCCATCAGCTCGGTGGCGGCGCCGATGGCCTGCGCGGCCTCCAGCGCGGCGCCGGTGTTGTTGCCCGGCGGAGTGGCGCTCCAGTCGACGCGGGTCGGCTGCGGCAGGTACTTCTCGCGCAGCGCCTGGTTCTGCTCGAAGCCGCCGCAGCCGAAGATCACCCCGCGACGCGCCTGCAGGGTCATCTTCTGGCCTTCGCGCACCACCTGGATGCCGGTGACCCGGCCGTTCTCCACCACCAGCTCACGGAAGTCGGTGTTCAGCCACAGCGGCACGTCGCGGTCCATCAGCGAACGGCGCAGCGCGGCGATCAGCGAGGCGCCGAGGGCGGCGCGGCGGTCCATCTTGGTCTTGCGCCGCCACTTGAAGTCGAGCTTGTAGCGGGCGATCAGGCCGAGAATCATCAGTCGCCAGCCGAACTCGCGGGACATCGCCTTGTGCGCGTGGCGCGCGGTCCAGGCGATGCAGCCCATCAGCAGGGTGGTCGGCGACGGCTTGCGCATGTGCTCGTATTCGTCGCCGAGCAGGCTGGTGTCGAACAGCTCGGGGTCGAGGCTGCGCCCGCCGGGCAGCGAGCCGGGCAGGTGCTGGTAGTAGTCCGGGTACTTCTCGGCCACCGCGTAGCGCACGCGGCTACGGGTCTCGAGGTAGTGGATCATCCGCGGCGCGTACTCGAGGTAGGCGCGCAGGCGCTCCTCGTCGATCTTGCCCTCGGTGGAGGCCTTCAGGTAGGTCAGCGCCTTGTCGTAGCTGTCCTTGCCACCCTTCTCGGCGAAGTAGTGGTTGTTGGGGATCCAGATGCCGCCGCCGGAGATCGCCGAGGTGCCGCCGTACTTGTCGCTCTTCTCGACGACCAGCACCGAGAGGCCCTGGTCGGCAGCGACCACCGCCGCCGACATGGCGCCTGCGCCGGAGCCGACGACGATCACGTCGTAGGCGGATTGGGGCCGAACCTGTGTTGTCATTGTTTTCGTGTCCTTTGCCGTGGTGGTCGAGCCGAATTCAGACGTACGGATCGGGGTTGGGCAGGCCGAGCTGCACCGCGCCGTAGCTGCGGCCGTAGGCGGCCACGTTGTTGGAGATGTGCCCGCGCGCCTGGTGCAGGTCGCGGAAGGTGCGCGCCACCGGGTTGGTGTTGTACAGGCCGGAGGCGGCCATCGAGCGCAGCAGGTCGCTGACCCGCTCGGCACAGATATTGGTGACCTGGGCGGACTGGTAGCGGTACAGCAGGCGGGTCTCGGTGTCGGGGATCTCGCCCTTCTCGGCCAGCGCCAGCATGTGCGCGAAGTTGCGCTCGAGCACCAGCTTGAAGGCGTCGACGGTGGTGATCGCCTCGGCCACCGCGGTCTGCGCCACCGGGTCCTCGGCGGTCTTGGCGCCGTGCTTGCCGATGTGGCGGGCGGCGTTGTCGCGGAACTCGTTGATCGCGCCCTGCAGGGCGCCGAGGCACGAGCTGGACACCGCGCGGGTGAACACCTGGGCGAAGGGCAGCGCGTAGATCGGGTTGGTGTTGACCTCGCGGCCCGGGGTGGCCGCCAGGCTGGCGTTGTTGGTGCGCTGCACGCGGTGGGCGGGGACGAAGGCGTCCTCGATCACGATGTCGTGGCTGCCGGTGCCGCGCAGGCCGAGCACGTCCCAGTTCTTCTCGATGCGGTAGTCGCTGCGCGGCACCAGGAAGGTGCCGTGCTCGACCGGCAGGTCGCCGTCGGCCGGCAGGACGCCGCCGAGCAGGCACCACTGGCAGTGCTCGCTGCCGCTGGAGAAGCCCCAGCGCCCGCTGATGCGGTAGCCGCCTTCCACCGGGGTGACCTTGGCCACCGGCATGTAGGTGGAGGAAATCAGCGTCGAGGTGTCCTCGCCCCACACGTCCTGCTGGGCCTCGACCGGGTAGCGGGCCAGCTGCCAGGGGTGCACGCCCATCACGCCGTAGATCCAGGCGGTGGACATGCAGCCTTCGGCGAGGGTCATCTGGATCTCGAAGAAGGTGCGCGGGTCGACCTCGTAGCCGTCCCACTGCTTGGGCTGCAGGGCGCGGAACAGGCCGGCCTCCTGCATCTCGCGGATGGTCTCGTCGGGCACCTTGCCCTCGCGGTCGGCCCGCTCGGCCCGCTCGCGCAGGGCGGGCACCAGGCGGCGGGCGCGAGCGATCAGCTCGATCTCTACCGCGGTTTTCTCTCGCATGACATGCATCGCCAACTCCTCCATCCATCTCGATGAGCGAATCTGCTCGTGGCTTCGATCATCGGGCGCGGCCAGGCTGCGCTCATCGTCAAACCGGACTAGGCAGAAGCATGCAGACGGCGGACAGCAAAAGGCCCGGCGCTGGGCCGGGCCTTGGAAGGCGTGGGATGGGGAGTCGGAAGCGGCGTGGCGTGGCTGGCTTAGCCTTTGAAGCCCTTGGCCACGAAATACACCTCGCTCGAGCGGGAGCGCGAGGCATCGGGCTTGCGCACCACGACCTTTTCGAACGAGGTGCGGACATCCTTCAGGAACTCGTCCGAGCCTTCGCCCTGGAACACCTTGACCGCAAAGTTGCCGCCCGGCTTGAGCACCTGGCGGACCATGTCGAGGACCAGCTCGACCAGGTACATCGAGGAAGCCTGATCGGCGGCGGCAACCCCGCTGATGTTGGGGGCGATGTCGGAGATGATCAGGTCGGGCTGCCGGCCATCGAGCTTGTCGAGAATCTGCTGGAACACCTTGTCGTCGGTGAAGTCGCCCTGGATGAAGTCGACGTTTTCCAGCGAGTCCATCGGCAGGATGTCGCTGGCCAGCACCCGTCCCTTGTCGCCCACCAGACGGCCCGCCACCTGCGACCAGCCACCGGGCGCCGAGCCCAGATCCATGACCAGCATGCCGGGGCGGATCAGCTTGTCCTTCTCGATCAGCTCGAGCAGCTTGTAGGCGGCGCGCGAGCGATAACCGTCCTTCTGCGCCTGTTTGACGTAGGGATCGTTGACGTGTTCTTTCAGCCAGCGGCTGCTGCTTTTGGAGCGTTTCATGATGGAGCCAACCACGGAAATCAGGTGAGGAGCGGGCCAGCGCATGAGGCATGGGGCCGCAAAATGGCGGCAAGTATACGCCGATAGGGCTTGGCGCGGCACCGCCCCTGACAGGGGCGGGCGCCAGCAGCTACAATTCGCGCCTTTCCCCTCCCCCAGTTGCTTCCTTTGCCGGAGACACCGGCCAGGATTACCCCATGATTCGCATCAACGAACTGTCCCTGCCCCTCGACCACTCCCCCGAGGAGCTGCGCGCGGCCATCGTCAAGCGCCTGAATATCCGCGACGCCGACCTGCTGAACTTCAGCGTGTTCAAGCGCAGCTACGATGCCCGCAAGAAGAACAGCGTCATCCTGTTCATCTACATCATCAACCTGGAAGCCCGCGACGAGGCGTCGATCCTGGCGCGCCTGGCCGATGACAAGAACATCCGTCCGGCCCCGGACACCAGCTACCACCCGGTAGCCCAGGCACCGGCCGAGCTGAGCGAGCGGCCGCTGGTGGTGGGTTTCGGTCCCTGCGGCCTGTTCGCCGCCCTGCTGCTGGCGCAGATGGGCTTCAAGCCCATCGTGCTGGAGCGCGGCAAGGATGTGCGTCGGCGCACCAAGGACACCTGGGCCCTGTGGCGCAAGAAGACCCTGACCCCGGAATCCAACGTGCAGTTCGGCGAGGGCGGTGCCGGCCTGTTCTCCGACGGCAAGCTCTACAGCCAGATCAAGGACCCGAAGTTCTACGGCCGCAAGGTGATGCACGAGTTCGTCCGCGCCGGCGCGCCGGAAGAGATCATGTACGTCAGCAAGCCGCACATCGGCACCTTCCGCCTCACCGGCGTGGTCTCCACCATGCGCGAGGAGATCATCGCCCTGGGTGGCGAGGTGCGCTTCGAAAGCAAGGTGACCGACCTGCTGATCGACGACGGCCAGCTCGAGGGCGTGGTGCTGGAGAGCGGCGAAACCCTGCGCAGCCGCCATGTGGTGCTGGCGCTGGGCCACAGCTCGCGCGACACCTTCCGCATGCTGCACCGCCAGGGCGTATTCCTCGAGGCCAAGCCGTTTGCCGTGGGCTTCCGTATCGAACATCCGCAATCGATGATCGACCAGGCGCGCCTGGGCAAATACGCCGGCCATCCGGAACTGGGCGCCGCCGACTACAAGCTGGTGCACCAGGCCAAGAATGGCCGTGCGGTATACAGCTTCTGCATGTGCCCCGGCGGCACCGTGGTGGCCGCCACCTCCGAGCCGGAGCGCGTGGTGACCAACGGCATGAGCCAGTACTCGCGCAACGAGCGCAACGCCAATGCCGGCATCGTCGTCGGCATCAACCCGGAGCAGGACTTCCCCGGCGGCCCGCTGGCCGGCGTGGAGTTCCAGGAGCGCCTGGAGTCGCGGGCCTACGTACTGGGTGGCAGCGACTACTGCGCACCCGCGCAACTGGTCGGCGACTTCATCCGCGGCGTGCCGTCGAGCGAGTTCGGCGAGGTCGAGCCCTCCTACAAACCCGGCGTGCGCCTGGGCGATCTGGCGCCGTCGCTGCCGGACTATGCGATCGAGGCCATCCGCGAGGCGCTGCCGGTCTTCGGCAAGCAGATCCGCGGCTTCGACCGCAACGACGCCGTGCTCACCGGCATCGAAACCCGCACCTCGTCGCCGGTGCGCATCACCCGCGACCCGGAGACCCTGCAAAGCCTCAACCTGCGCGGCCTGTTCCCGGCCGGCGAAGGTGCCGGCTATGCCGGCGGCATCCTGTCGGCGGGCGTGGATGGCATCAAGGTCGCCGAAGCGGTGGCCAGGTCGATGCTGGCCGGGCTCGAACCGACCGCCGCGCAGAGCCACTGAGCGAGCCTCGATGAAACTCGACGACATCAAGAAACTGCACCAGAAAAAGTACCGGGCCGAGTTCGGGCATTTCCTGGTGGAGGGCGAGCACCTGCTGCTGGAGCTGCAGAAAGCCGCGGCCCACGACCCGCGGCTGCTGCGCAGCCAGCTGTACGTGACCGGCGCCTACGAGCACTGGCAGAGCCCGTTCAGGACCCACCTGATCAGCGAGCGCCAGATGGCGCAGATCGCCGACACCAAGACGCCGCAGGGCATTCTTGCCGTGGTGCCGATGCCGGAAGCTGCCGCGCCGGTTTCTGCTTCCGCAGGAAACGAGCGCGCCATCTACCTGCATGAAATCCAGGACCCCGGCAACCTCGGCACCATCCTGCGCACCCTGGCCTGGTTCGGCGGCTTCCGCTGCCTGCTCAGCCCCGGCAGCGTCGACCCGTACAACCCCAAGGTGGTGCGCTCCAGCATGGGCGCGATCTTCCATACGCCGCTCGAGCTGGATGTCGAACTGGACTCGCTGCGTTCGCGCTTCGCCCGCATCGCCTGCCTGGACATGCAGGGCGAGCGCATGCAGTCGGCCAGCTTCAGGAACTTCGACTGCTATCTGTTCGGCAACGAAGCCCGCGGCGTGCCCCGCGAGCAGCTGACCGCCCTCCACGCCCAGCCCTTCACGATTGCCGGGTGCGGCAGCATCGAATCGCTGAACCTGGCCACGACGGTCAACATGTGTGCGTATGAGTTGAGCCGCTGAGGGGTTCGGAATGGCCACGGCCGGGGGTTGGCTGATGGCTCCCACGCTCCGCGTGGGAGCCTGGCTGGCGACGCTCCGCGTCGCTAAGGCTCTGCGGTTGTGCGCAGCCTCGGGAGGACACTGAGCGTCGAGGGCTGCGTTCCCACGCGGGAGCGTGGGGACGATCAAAAAACTCGCAGGAGTTCGCCTTCACTGCCTGGCATGGAGAATGTAGTTGATCCAGTCGTGATGGGTGGTGGGGAAGTAGATCTTCCCGGAGCAACGAGTAATTGCTGTGTAGAGCAGCGCCAATTTTCGCGACAGTTCCTGCTTGCTGCGCAAGTCGACGGAGTAATAAATATCTTCGGAAATGGCCACCCTGGGTAGCTCGAAGTTCTTCGCCGCAGCCACCGTGACGATCAAGTGACGGTTCGGAATACCCCGCCCCAGCTCGTTCAGCTCTGCGCCGTTGTACAGTCCGGAAACCCCGAACTTGGTACCGACCTTTTCAAGCCAGTCCTCGACGCGCACGAAGGCGTCGTTCCAGGTCATCCTGGCGCGCAACTCGGTCCACGTTCGATAACCTGCGAGCTTGGGGTGCTGCGGACTCGCCAGCCCGGTGTAGAGACTGAGGCAGTCCTCCAAGAAGGTCCCCAGTTCCACGCTTTTAGCCACCGCAGCGCCCTTGCCATGATGACGGTTGCGTATCAGCCAATCGAACACCCCCCATTCGTCGGCGACCAGAACGGCAGCGGGCTCCGGCGGAAACTGTCCGGCCGGATACTCAGCGATCAGCGTTTCCTTCTCGACATTGCCCGTGAAGGGCTCTACCCGTGCGTCCGGGTGAGCGTAGATCAGCGGATTCAGGTACTCGGCAAGCTGCGGACCGGCACGCAGCGAGAGCGTCATCTCGCGGTGGCGAATGCTGGCAGCATGGGAAACGGGGCGGCCCTGGAGGTTCTGGAACTGATCGCCCAAGGTGATCACCACCTGCGGAGAGCGATCGAGGATTTCAACCATAGGACTGATCAGGTCGTGCCCCTCGTCGATGACCACCACCTGGTATACAGCCGGAATATGCAGCCCCATCAGGGCGATCTGCTTCAGGCGGTGCCAGCCGGTGACCGGGATTGCCAGGTCCTGGCGGTCAAGATCGATCATCGCCGACCAGAGCTGGTTGGCCAGCGTGACCAGCAGCTGCTGCTGAACGGCTGAGAGCGACGCCAGCAAGGTGAGAGGCAGGTGGCTGGCGGTGATGTCCCTGTCGGTGGACAGGCAGAACTTGTTGATCGCCGGACGCAGCGCGCGAACGATCTGAGGGCCACTCAGGTTGCCCAATGACGAGATATTCAGCCGTTCCGCAACGCTTTCAGCAGAAAAGCGGCGGTTGGCGGCTGCCCTGATCTTGTCCTTCAGCAGCGGATTGCCACGGGCCAGGATCAGGCTGGCGAGTTCGAAGAAGGTGAGTGCCTGGATTTTCTGCTGGGAGAACTGGTTTCTGACCGGCCACAGCTTGCTCTCGATGTCTGCCAGGAACAGGCACTTCTTGCCCTGCAGGATGCCGACGACTTCCTTGAGGAGAAAGGTCTTTCCCGAGCCCGCATAAGCCTGGGCCTCGATGGAGTCGCCAGGGTTGGCGCGGATGGTCTCGATCAACCGGTGCTGCGGATCACTCAAGCGAATGATCTGGCCACCGGGTAGCGAGTGACCGTATTGGAACACACGTGAAGGCCGATCATAGGCCCTGGCGAAATCGAAGTTCCACGAACCGTCGGGGTGAACGTACCGGCGCAGCGTCACCGCATTCTGGTCGATAAGGCCGATCCTCATAGCAGGCGCGATCTGCAAGCCGGCTGCGAATGCCGATTGGCTGTAAGACTCGGCCAGCGCCGACGCCAGGAGGTCGCTCGGGTGCTCCAGCAAACTGGCAAAAATGCGCTCCATCTCCAACGGTGGTCTAGACCGCTCCGCCAGTTTTGGCAATTGGAGAAGATAGAGAATCGCCGCTGTCTCATAACGGCACGGTTGTTCCGAGTCGAGCGGCGTGCCGCTGGCCAGGGCTGTGCCGCACTCTTCACTGAGGGGTAAATACCAGGCGGGCTGCGTCATCATCGGAACAAAGGAGTATTCAAGGACCTGCGTTCATACCAAAGGGCGTGCGCATGGGTCAACGCAACAGGCATTCAGGCACACGTGTTGATCGTTCCCACGCTCCCGCGCTCGTCGTTATACACAAGTTCAGTCACCATCTTAGGTTTTCCGAGGGAGTACAGGGATGTCATCCGCGAGCTGGGCTGAGGAAGAGATGCGCACGGCAAACCTGGGCGATGAGCGATTGAATGCGCGTGTCGCCAAACTGCTGGAGCAGTTGGGTGCACATCCACGCAACAGCATTCCTACCGCTTGCCGGAGCTGGGCAGAGACGATGGCGGCCTACCGCTTCTTCGATAACGAGAAGGCCACTTTCGAAACAGTTCTGGCCCCCCATCGGGATGCCACCTTGCAGCGCATGGAGTGCTGTCCCGTGGTGCTGTTAGCTCAGGACACGACCGAGCTCGACAAGTGGGTCAATCTGGGCCCCAAGGGCGTGGGCACCATCAAGGAACGGCAGAAGCATCCCCGTCGACTCCATCCGACCGTGGCGTTCACACCGGAACGGGTTTGTCTGGGCGTGGTGGCAGCCGAGTGGTGGCAGCGTGATGAGCCGAGCCCACGCAAGGAACGGCGCGGAAAAGGAGTGGACGAGAAGGAAAGTCGACGCTGGATCGACAGCTACCAGAGCAGTTGTGCGCTACAGGGGCAGCTCCCGCAAAGCCAGGTCGTCAATCTCGCCGACGCCGAAGGTGATCTGTACGAGTGGTTCGTCGAGTATGAAGACGTCGCTGCGACGACACGGGCGCAATGGATTGTGCGCGCAGCACAGGATCGCCGCGTGCTGGGCGGTGCTGCCGACAAGCTGTGGGCCTCTGTGGCGGCGACGCCAAGCCTGGGGCAAGTCGAGGTTGAGGTACGGGCGCGCCCGAAACGTCCCGCCCGCCTGGCGCAGGTCACTCTGCGCTCTGCCAGTCTCACGCTGCAACCACCGTCCCGCGTCGGGCATCGCTTGCCTGAGGTCATGATCAATGCCGTCCTGGCTTGCGAGGAGCACCCGCCGGAGGGCGTCGAGCCGTTGGAGTGGTTGCTGCTGACAAGCCTGCCGGTGGAAGGCCTGGCCCAAGCCGTTACAGTCGTCGAATGGTATGCCGTGCGCTGGTGTATCGAGGTTTACTTCCACGTTCTGAAGAATGGTTGCCAGATCAATCGACTGCAGCTGGAGACCGAAGAGCGACTACTGCCCTGCATCGGGCTTTACCTGGTCGTGACATGGCGGGTGCTGTACAGCCTGATGTTGGGGCGAAGCTGTCCAGGTCTGAGCTGCGAGCTGGTGTTCGAGGCTCGGGAGTGGCGGGCCGCCTACATGGTGGCCAAGCGTTGCATGCCGCCACAGACTCCCCCCTCGCTGGGTGAGGTCGTGATGCTGATAGCCAGCCTGGGCGGCTATTTGGGGCGCAAGCACGATGGGCCACCCGGGCCCAAGGCAATGTGGACCGGGCTGCAGCGGTTGCGGGACTTTGTCATCGCTTTTGAGGCCCGCGACGCGCTCACCGGGACTTGTGTATAACGACGAGCGCCGGAGCGTGGGAGCCATCACGGTGGGCTCAGGGCGTGACTTGCGCCTCCATCGCCGCAAGGAAATGCTCGCCGTAGGGCGGCAACAGCCCCCACTCGCGGCGCGGGTCGTAGGCGCCGGCCTCGAACACGGTGCGCGCGTGGCTGAATTCGAGGAAGCCTTCGCGGCCGTGGTAGTGGCCCATGCCGGAGGCGCCGATGCCGCCGAACGGCGCGTCCTGCATGGCGGCGTGCATCATCGCGTCGTTGATGGTCACCCCGCCGGACAGGCTGTGCTCCAGCACCCGCTGCTTCTCGGCCTCGTCCGTGCCAAACCAGTACAGCGCCAGCGGCCGGTCGCGGCCGTTGATGTCAGCGAGCACCGCGTCGATCGCGTCGTAGGGCAGCAGGACCATGGCCGGGCCGAAGATCTCCTCCTGCTGGATGCGGCAACTCTGCGGCGGGTCGACTACCACGCGCAGCGGCCGGCGGCGGTCGGCGGGATCAGTTGGCAAGACTTCGGGCAGCGACTCAACGCGCACCCCGGCGGCCACGGCATCCTCCACCAGCCCCTCGACCCGCGCCAGATGGCGCTGGTTGACCACGGCCACCACGTCCGGGTTGCCCTGCACCTGCGGGAACAGGCTGGCGTAGGCGCCCTGCAGCTCGACGAGGAACGCCTCGACCTGCTCGCGCGGCACATAGACCAGGTCCGGGTTGACGCACAGCTGGCCGCCGTTGCTGGCCTTGGCGGCGGCGATGCGGAAGGCGGCGGTGGCCAGGTCGGCGCTGCGCGAAACGATGGTCGGCGACTTGCCGCCCAGCTCCAGGGTCACCGGCACCAGGTTGTCGGCGGCGTTGCGCATCACCGCCTTGCCGATGGCGGTGCTGCCGGTGAACACCAGGTGGTCGAACGGCTGGCGGGTGACGGCCTCGGCCATCTCGGCGCCACCCATGGCCACGCCGACCACCTGCGGGTCGAGGTGCTCGGCGCAGGCGGCGGCCAGCACCGCGGCGGTGCGCGGGGCGATTTCCGAGGGCTTGAGGATCGCCCGGTTGCCGGCGGCCAGCACGTAGGCCAGCGGGCTGAGCAGGGTGAACAGCGGCGCGTTCCAGGTGCCGACGATGGCCACCGCCCCCTTGGGCTGGTAGAGCACCCGCGCCTTGGCACCGAGCTGGTCGTAGGGCGGGAACGGCTGGCGCTCCTGCGGCTGCATCCAGTCTTCCAGGTGGTCGCGGGCGTGCTTGAGCGAGGCCAGCGAGCCGAGCACGTCGTTCATCAGCGAGAAGCCCGCCGGGCGATTGCCGAAGTCCTCGTCCATCGCCTTCGCCAGCGGCTTGTGCCAGGCCACCAGCAGGTCGATCACCTGCTGGATGCGCCGGCGCCGTTCGCCTGCGGGGACGGCGCCCTCGGCAATGAAGGCGGTCTTCTGCGCAGCCAGCAGCGCGGCCAGCCCCTCGACAGTGGTAATCACGGAACTCATCGAACCTCCTCGATCCTTGCGGCGGCGGCCGGTGCGGCGCCCTGCGGCGATAGTGGCGAGGGCCGCCTTTCCGACGCCTCGTCCATAGAGACGATGCCACGTCCCGCCTGCGCTGCGAATACTCTGTGCACCATCCCCCGAACCCGCGAGGCAGAGCATGAACGCTCCGGCTACCTTCGACCCGCAGGCCTTCCGTGCCGCCCTGGGCACCTTCACCACCGGGGTGACCATCATCACCACCCGCACCGCCGAGGGCGAGGCGGTCGGCATCACTGCCAACAGCTTCAACTCGGTGTCGCTCAATCCACCGCTGGTGCTGTGGAGCCTGGCCAAGAGCGCACGCAGCCTGCCGGCGTTCAGCGAAAGCCGCTTCTGGAACGTGCACGTGCTGGCCGCCGAGCAGGAGCCGCTGTCCGGGCGCTTCGCCACCCAGGGCAGCGACAAGTTCGCCGGCATCGAGCTGGACGACGGCATCGGCCCGGCGCCGCTGCTGCCCGGCTGCACCGCGCGCTTCCAGTGCCGCACCGCCTTCCAGTACGAGGGCGGCGACCATGTGATCTTCGTCGGCGAGGTGCTCGCCTTCGACAGCAGCGAGCGGCCGCCGCTGGCCTTCCAGAGCGGCCAGTACGCGCTGGCCGCGCGCAAGCCGCGCCAGGAACTGCGCCTGGGCGCCACCCCGCCGCCGGAATGCAGCTACACCGAGGACCTGCTCGGCTACCTGCTCGGCCGTGCCCACTACCAGATGCTCGACAGCCTGCGCCGCCTGCTGGCCGCGCAGAGCCTCGACGAGCACGTGTTTTTCATCCTCTCGGTGCTGTGCATCAGCGACAACCTGACCCTCGACGAACTTAACGCCTTCGTCGCCTACACCGGCCACCGGGTGAGCGCACAGACGCTGGCCGAGCTGGAGCACAGCGACCTGATCGCCGGCGAGCAGGACGGCGAAGGCGAGCGCCGCTACCTGCTGACCGCTGCCGGCCGCGAACGCTCGCTGCACGAGATCGCCCTGGCCAAGGCCGTCGAGAGCGAGGTCGCCGACAAGCTGGAGCCCGGCGACGTGATGGCCCTCAAGGTCCTGCTCAAGCGCCTGGTGGCCGCCACCGATCCGGGCCTGCCGGACCTGTGGGCGGCGCGCTGAAACCTTTCCCGGACCGACAACAACGACAAGGAGATACGCCATGACCATCCTGCAGCGCTTCAACCTCGACGGCAGCGTCGCGGTGATCACCGGCGGTGGCCGCGGCATCGGCCGCGCCATCGCCCTGGCCTACGCCGAAGCCGGCGCCGACGTGGTCTGCGCGGCGCGCACCCTGGCCGACGTGCAGGGCGTGGCCGACGAGGTCCGCGCCCTGGGCCGCCGCGCCCTGGCCCTGACCTGCGACGTCAACGACGGCGCGCAGCGCGAGGCGCTGGTGGCGGCCGCCCGCGAGCAGTTCGGGCGCATCACCCATCTGGTCAACAACGCCGGCGGCGCCGGGCCCAACGACCCGCTGACGCTGACCCCGGAGCGCCTGGAGGAGATCCTGCGCTTCAACGTCACCTCGGCCTACCACCTCACCCAGCTGTGCGTGCCGCACATGCGCGAGGCCGGCGGCGGCAACGTCATCAACATCACCTCCGGCGCGGCGCGCTACGCCCAGCGCCAGTTCAGCGCCTACGGCACCGCCAAGGCGGCGCTGACCCAGCTGACCCGCCTGCTGGCCCAGGACTTCGCCCCCCAGGTGCGGGTCAACGGCATCGCCCCCGGGCCGATTCTCACCGACGCCCTGCAGCGGGTGATGCCGGCGGAGATGCGTGCGGCGATGGAGACCGGCACCCCGCTGGGCAGCCTCGGCGAGGTCGAGGACATCGCCTGCGCCGCCCTGTACCTGGGCAGCCCGGCGTCACGCTGGGTGACCGGCAAGATCCTCGAGGTCGACGGCGGCGCCGAGAACAGCGTCTGGCCAGGCTGAAAGACGCTGTAGGGGCGAATTCATTCGCCCACATGCCCCGGCAAGGCGAATGAGTTCGCCCCTACAAGAAGGCAATCGCATGAACGAATCCCTGATCGACACCCTCGGCGACGAGCTGTTCGCCGCCCTGCGCGACCGGCGTACCCTGGCGCCACTCACCGAGCGCCATCCGGACATCACCCTGGACGACGCCTACCGCATCTCCCTGCGCTTCCTCGCCCAGCGCGAGCGGCAGGGCGAGAAGGTGATCGGCAAGAAGATCGGCGTCACCAGCAAGGCCGTGCAGGACATGCTCAACGTCCACCAGCCGGACTTCGGCTTCCTCACCGACCGCATGCAGGTGGCCGACGGCAGCGATGTCAGCCTCATCGAGCACCGCCTGATCCAGCCGCGCGCCGAGGGCGAGATCGCCTTCATCCTCGCCGAGGACCTGGTCGGCCCCGGCATCACCGCCGAGGACGTGCTGGCCGCCAGCGCCTGGGTGGTGCCCTGCTTCGAGATCGTCGACTCGCGCATCCACGAGTGGAAGATCCGCATCCAGGACACCGTGGCCGACAACGCCTCCTGCGGCGTGTTCGCCTTGGGCTCCCAGCGCATCGACCCGCGCAGCCTGGATCTCGCCGCCGTGCGCCTGGAGATGAGCAAGAACGGCCAACCGGCCGGCAGCGGCCTGGGCAGCGCGGTGCAGGGCCATCCCTGCGCGGCGGTGGCCTGGCTGGCCAACACCCTGGGCGAGCTGGGCATCCCGTTCCGCAAGGGCGAGGTGATCCTCTCCGGCGCCCTCGCCCCGCTGGTGCCGGTGACTGCCGGCGACAGCATCCACCTCTCCCTCAGCGGCCTGGGCGAAGCCTCGCTGCGCTTCGTGCCCTGATGTCCCCCTTTTCGAGAGCGAAACCATGACCAAGAAGATCAGATGTGCCCTGATCGGGCCAGGCAATATCGGCACCGACCTGCTCTACAAGCTCAAGCGCAGCCCGGTGCTGGAGCCGGTGTGGATGGTCGGCATCGACGCCACCTCCGAGGGCCTGGCCCGCGCCCGCGAGATGGGCCTGAAGACCACCAGCGACGGCGTCGACGGCCTGCTGCCGCACGTGCTGGAAGACAACATCCAGATCGCCTTCGACGCCACCAGCGCCTACGTGCACGCAGAGAACAGCCGCAAGCTCAACGCGCTGGGCGTGCTGATGATCGACCTGACTCCGGCCGCCATCGGCCCGTACTGCGTGCCGCCGGTCAATCTCAAGCACAACCTCAAGGCCGGGGCGATGAACGTCAACATGGTCACCTGCGGCGGCCAGGCCACTATCCCGCTGGTCGCCGCGGTGTCCAGCGTGCAGCCGGTGGAGTACGCCGAGATCGTCGCCACCGCCGCCTCCAAGTCGGTCGGCCCGGGCACCCGCAAGAACATCGACGAATTCACCCGCACCACCGCCGGCGCCATCGAGAAGGTCGGCGGCGCCAGGCAGGGCAAGGCGATCATCGTCATCAACCCGGCCGAGCCGCCGCTGATCATGCGCGACACCGTGCACTGCCTGACCGAGACCGCGCCGGACCGCGAGGCGATCACCGCCGCCATCCTGGCGATGATCGAGCAGGTGCAGCAGTACGTGCCGGGCTACAAGCTGGTCAACGGCCCGGTGTTCGACGGCAACCGCGTGTCGATCTTCATGGAGGTGGAGGGCCTGGGCGACTACCTGCCCAAGTACGCCGGCAACCTCGACATCATGACCGCCGCCGCCGCGCGCACCGCCGAGATGTTCGCCGAGGAAATCCTCAGCGGCGAACTGACCCTCGCCCCGCAACCCGCCCTCGCCTAAGGAGCCGACCATGGATCTTCGCGGCAAGAAAATCACCGTCCACGACATGTGCCTGCGCGACGGCATGCACCCCAAGCGCCACCAGATCAGCCTCCAGCAGATGAAGGACATCGCCAGCGGCCTGGACGCCGCCGGCGTGCCGCTGATCGAGGTGACCCACGGCGACGGCCTCGGCGGGCGCTCGGTGAACTACGGCTTCCCGGCGCACAGCGACGAGGAATACCTGTCGGCGGTGATCCCGCTGATGAAGCAGGCCAGGGTCTCCGCCCTGCTGCTGCCGGGCATCGGCACCGTCGACCACCTGCGCATGGCCCACGAGCTGGGCGTGTCCACCATCCGCGTGGCCACCCACTGCACCGAGGCGGACGTCTCCGAGCAGCACATCAGCATCGCCCGCCAGCTGGGCATGGACACCGTCGGCTTCCTGATGATGGCGCACATGAACAGCCCTGAAGGCCTGGCCAAGCAGGGCAAGCTGATGGAGAGCTTCGGCGCCAACTGCGTGTACATCACCGATTCGGCCGGCTATATGCTGCCGGGCGACGTGGCCGCGCGGGTCGCCGCGCTGCGCGAAGTGCTCGATCCGGCTACCGAGATCGGCTTCCACGGCCACCACAACCTGTCGATGGGCGTGTCCAACTCCATCGCCGCCATCGGCGCCGGCGCCACCCGCATCGACGCCGCCTGCGCCGGCCTCGGCGCCGGGGCCGGCAACACGCCAATGGAGATCCTCGTCGCGGTGTGCGACCGCATGGGCATCGAGACCGGCGTCAGCGTGTTCGGCATCCAGGACGTCGCCGAGGACCTGGTGGTGCCGATCATGGACTTCCCGATCCGCAGCGACCGCGACGCCCTGACCATGGGCTACGCCGGGGTCTACGGCTCGTTCCTGCTGTTCGCCAAGCGCGCCGAGAAGAAGTACGGCGTGTCGGCCCGCGAGATCCTCGTCGAGATGGGTCGCCGCGGCATGGTCGGCGGCCAGGAGGACATGATCGAGGACACCGCGATGACCATGGCCCGCGCCCGCGGCCTGCCGGTCTGAGTCCGTAGGGTGCGCCATGCGCACCATGAAACCTCCGCCGCGGCTGTGGTGCGCGCGGCGCACCCTACGACATGCGCCAGACACGACCCGTAGGGTGCGCCATGCGCACCATGAAACCTCCGCCGCGGCGGTGGTGAGCGCGGCGCACCCTACGACACGCGCGGACGCGACCCGTAGGGTGCGCCATGCGCACCATGATTCTCCCGTCGCCAAGGAGGCCGCCATGGCCCGCGCCACCCCCTCCCCCGGCCTGTGGCACAGCCACGGCCTGCTGTTCCTCATGGCGCTGATGTACGCCGACAACTTCGTCGGCCGCCAGATCCTGGCGGTGATGATCGAGCCGATCAAGCAGGAGTTCGGCGCCAGCGACAGCGCCATGGGG
Source organism: Pseudomonas sp. AN-1 (assembly GCF_034057115.1). NCBI lineage: Bacteria > Pseudomonadati > Pseudomonadota > Gammaproteobacteria > Pseudomonadales > Pseudomonadaceae > Pseudomonas > Pseudomonas sp. AN-1. The sequence goes on from NZ_CP139195.1 coordinate 864,353, forward strand.
CTGATCTCCGGCCTCGCCTTCGCCGCCGTCTACGCGGTGCTCGGCCTGCCCGCCGGGCGCCTGGCCGACCGCCTGCCGCGCACCCGCCTGCTCGCCGCCTCCTGCCTGCTGTGGGCGCTGGCGACCATGGCCTGCGGCCTGGCTGGCGGCTTCCTGGTGCTGATACTGGCGCGCATGGCGGTGGCGACCGCCGAGGCGCCGGCGACGCCGACCGCCTTCTCGCTGATCGCCGACCTCTACCCGCCGCACCGGCGCTCGTTCGCCATCAGTTGCTTCACCGCCGCACCGACCTTCGCCGCGCTGATCGGCCTGGCCGTCGGTGCCTGGCTGGTGGAGACCCACGGCTGGCGAACCACCTTCATCCTCATCGGCCTGCCGGGGCTGCTGATCGCTGCGCTGCTGGCCGTGACCGTGCGCGAGCCGCAGCGCGGCCGCTGGGAGATCAGTCATGTGCCGGCGGCGCCGCAGGGCCTGCTGCGCACCGCGCTGGAGCTGTGGCGCGAACCGGCGCTGCGCTGCCTGCTGGTCGCCGGCGGCTTCTGCACCCTGAGCGGCTACGCCCTGGCGATGTGGAACGCCAGCTTCCTGGTGCGCTCCCACGACCTGTCGCTGCAGCAGGCCGGCCTGCTCGCCGGGCTGGTCGGCGGCGGCGTGGCCGCCATCGGCACCCTGACCAGCGGCTGGCTGACCGACCACCTGGCGCAGCGCAGCCGCCTGTGGCTGCTCGGCATCCCGCTGCTCGGCAATCTGCTCGGCGCCCTGGCGATCACCGCCTACCTGCTCTGGCCGGCCGGCACCCTCGCCCAGTTCGGCGCCCTGGCGGTGCCGACCGCGCTGCTGTGGTGCGCGCTGGCCTGCTTCTTCAGCGTGTGGTGGGTGGCGCCGTCCTACACCCTGATCACCCACCTGGTCGCCCCGGACCGGCGCGGCACGGCCATGGCGCTGCAGACCATCCTCTCCACCATCCTCGGCGTCGGCCTCGGCCCGCTGGCCACCGGCATGCTCAGCGACCTGCTGCTGCCGACCTTCGGCCAGGAGTCGCTGCGCTACGCCCTGCTGGCCAGCAGCCTGACGGTGGTGGTGCCGGTGCTGTTGCTGCTGCGGGTCTACGCACTGAGTCGCGAGAGCGCGGCGGCGCTGGCCTGGCGGCCGCAGTGAGGCTTCCGGCAGTCCGCCCCACGGCGGGCTGCCGGAAACACCGACGCACGGACAAAAAAAGACGGTAACCCCCTGGAGGTTACCGCCAAACACGCTCGACCGTTCTGTTGCGAAGAAGCGGCCTGGCCGCCTCAGAAACCGTTGATAAATGGCGCCAGGCCCATCCGCGAGAGGATCAGGCCCATGAAGTCGTCCGCGCGCAGCCGTTCGGCATAGGGATCGTGGACGCAGAGGAATACCAGCAGCAGTGCCGTCATGACGAAGAACAGAAGCAGTATCAGTTTTTGTTTTTCCAGCTTCATCGGATTCACTCCGCCCGGCGGACATGGCCCGGGAATGATTCGTTGCGATCCTCATGCTACTCGCGAAGAAAATGCCGACATCGTCCATGCGGACTACGGCCGCGGGCAATGGAAGCGGTAATTTCCGCCGGCGGCGCACGCGCCGCGGACAAGCTCCCCCACTCCAACGACAGGATGCCCCCACCATGCTGCGCCGCCTTCTGGCAGTGACCCTGCTGCTCCTGACCACCCTGCCCGCCTGGGCCACCACCGACGCCAGCGACCGTCTGCACGCCATGCGCAGCCACGGCTTCCTGCTGGTCGCCAACGTGCTGGTGTATTTCAACTATCACGACTCGGCCTCGACCTTCTCCCCGGAGGTTCGCGAGGCCTACCGGGCACACCTCGCCAGCCTCGGACGCCTGGCCGGCGAGGCGCCCGCCACCCCGGGGCTCGTCGAGGCCGTGCAAGGCCTGCAGGAGGCGCTCGCCCAGCTCGAGAAGCAGCCGGAGGATGCCGCCGGACAGTACGCCCGCTGGATCAACCCGCTGCTGCGCGCCCACGGCGAGCTGGAGAAGGCCGCCGCGGCAGCCTATGGCGGAACGGGTGCCGGCGACTCGCCGGCCGGACGGCTGCAGCAGCAGAGCCTCGACCTGGGTCGCCTGCTGCTGCTCTACGAGACCCAGGCCTTCACCAACCTGGGGATCTTCGCCGTGGACTTCCACGAGGACAGCTTCCGCGAGATCGACCAGCGCGTCGCCGCCCGCCACGCCGCACTGCTCGAGGAACTGCCGGACGCGGGCGCCACGCTCGGCAAGGTATGGACGGACTACAACTTCATCCGCCCGCACCTGCTCGACTCCGGCAAGGGCGTCGCCTCGCGCAGCGCGGTGCGCTATCTGGGCAAGGGCATCGAGCGCCTGGACCAGCTGGCGCTGGCCAGGCGCTGAGGACTAGCGCGGGACCACGGGTAGCACGAAGCCCCCGGTCGGAGAGCGCGAAACTTCCATGATCACCACCCGGAGAGCCTGCGCCGCGCTCGACAGCTTGCGCCCGGCGTGGCACAGCAGGCCCACCCGCCGCTCGACGACCGGCTCGTCCAGCGGCACACAGACCGCGCCGAGTTCCTGCATCTGGCGGATGCACAGCGACGGGATCGCGCTCACCCCCAGACCGCAGGCCACCATGCGTCCCACGGTGACCAGTTGGTGGCTCTCGAAGGCGACCGTCAGCGTGCGCCCGCTGCGCGCCAGGCTCTCCTCGAGCAGCAGGCGTAACGCCGACGGCCGCTGCAGGGCGATGAAGTCGCCCTGCAGCAGTTGTTCCCAACCGACCTGCGCCTGCCGGGCCAGCGGCGAGTCGGCCGGCAGCACGGCGACGAAGCGGTCGGCGTACAGTTCGGTGAACTCCAGCTCTCCGGCCTGCTCGGGCTCGAAGCCGATGCCCAGCTCGACCCGGTGGTTGCGCACCATCTCCAGCACCTGCTCGTTGATCACGTCGTGCACCGCCACGTTGACCCGCGGATGGCGGTCGCGAAACGCCCGGAGCAGCAACGGCAGCTGGTTGGCGGCGAAGGAAGGCATGGCCGCGATGGCCACCTTGCCCAGCTGCAGGGTGAAGTGCTGACGCAGCAGCTCCTCGGTGTTGTCCCAGTCGGCGAGCAGGCGGCGGGCCAGCGGCAGCAGCGTCTCGCCTTCCGGGGTCAGTGCCACGCTGCGCGTGGTGCGCACCAGCAGGGGACCGCCGAGGGAGTCCTCCAGGCTCTTGATCGCCAGACTCAACGCCGGCTGCGACAGGTGCAGACGCTCGCAGGCCTGGGCGAAGCTCAGGCTCTGCGCCACGGCGAGGAAGGCGCGCAACTGCTTGACGGTCATTGATTTGTTTTCCAGATCAATCGATTTCAAAAACAAACTTAACAAATCAACGCCGAACACAGAAGCTCTCGGTCAACGCCCGGCAGCGCGGCTGCCGGCTCGACGACGACAAGAGGCGCAGCAATGAGTGGACTCGACAAGCGAGTAGGCAGCTACGAGGAAGCCCTGGCCGGGCTGACCGACGACATGACCATCCTGGCCGGTGGTTTCGGCCTGTGCGGCATCCCGGAAAACCTGATCGCGGAAATCCGCCGCCGCGGCACCCGCGGTCTGACCGTGGTTTCCAACAACTGCGGGGTGGACGGCTTCGGCCTGGGCGTGCTGCTGGAAGACCGGCAGATCCGCAAGATGATCGCCTCCTACGTCGGCGAGAACGCGCTGTTCGAGCAGCAGTTGCTCAATGGTGAGCTGGAGGTCGAGCTGACTCCGCAGGGCACCCTGGCCGAGCGCATCCGCGCCGGCGGCGCCGGGATCCCGGCCTTCTTCACCGCCACCGGCTATGGCACCGCGGTGGCCGAGGGCAAGGAGACCCGCCAGATCAAGGGCCGCCACTACATCCTCGAGGAAGCCATCACCGGCGACTTCGCCATCGTCAAGGGCTGGAAGGCCGACCACTACGGCAACGTGATCTACCGCCACACCGCGCAGAACTTCAATCCGCTGGTGGCCAGCGCCGGGCGGATCACCGTGGTCGAGGTGGAGGAGATCGTCGAGCCCGGCGAGCTGGAGCCCAGCCAGATCCACACCCCCGGCATCTACGTCGACCGGATCATCCAGGGCAGCTTCGAGAAGCGCATCGAAAAGCGCACCGTGCGCGCCTGACCCTTTCGCCATTACCTGACAAGAAGAGGCCTGCGATGGCACTTACCCGCGAACAGATGGCTCAGCGCGTCGCGCGCGAGCTCAAGGACGGCTACTACGTCAACCTCGGCATCGGCATCCCGACCCTGGTGGCCAACTACGTGCCCGAGGGCATCGAGGTGATGCTGCAGTCGGAGAACGGCCTGCTCGGCATGGGCGCTTTCCCCACCGAGGCCGAACTGGATCCGGACATGATCAACGCCGGCAAGCAGACGGTCACCGCCACCAGGGGCGCGGCGATCTTCGACTCCGCGCAGTCCTTCGCCATGATCCGCGGCGGCCACGTCGACCTCACCGTGCTCGGCGCCTTCGAGGTGGACGTGCAGGGCAACATCGCCTCCTGGATGATCCCCGGCAAGCTGGTCAAGGGCATGGGCGGCGCCATGGACCTGGTGGCCGGCGCGGAGAACATCATCGTGCTGATGACCCACGCCTCCAAGGACGGCGAGTCCAAGCTGCTGCCGCGCTGCAACCTGCCGCTGACCGGCGCCGGCTGCATCCGCCGGGTGCTGACCGATCTCGCCTATCTGGAGATCGAGAACGGCGCCTTCGTGCTCAAGGAGCGCGCACCGGGGGTGAGCGTCGAGGAGATCGTCGCCAGGACCGCCGGCGAGCTGGTGGTGCCGGAGCACGTCCCGGAAATGCACTTCGCCTGACGCCCGATCCGGCACCGAACCAACGGCAGGGTGGGAAACTCGCGCAGCGATTTCCCACCAGGCGGGGCGCAGCGACAGCCGCCTCGCCCGCCAGCGCAGCCCGCAATCACAACAAGGGAAGCCCCCCATGCACGAAGTCGTCATCGTCGCCGCCACCCGTACCGCCATCGGCGCCTTCCAGGGCGCGCTGAGCGCCATCCCCGCCGCCGAGCTGGGCGCCACCGTGATCCGCGCCCTGCTGGAGAAGACCGGCCTCGACCCGGCCGCCGTCGATGAGGTGATCCTCGGCCAGGTGCTCACCGCCGGCGCCGGCCAGAACCCCGCCCGCCAGGCCGCCATCCTCGCCGGCCTGCCGCACGCCGTGCCGGCGCTGACTCTCAACAAGGTCTGCGGCTCCGGCCTCAAGGCCCTGCACCTGGCCGCCCAGGCGATCCGCTGCGGCGACGCCGAGGTGGTGATCGCCGGCGGCATGGAGAACATGAGCCTGTCGCCCTATGTGCTGCCCAAGGCGCGCACCGGCCTGCGCATGGGCCATGCGCAGATGCTCGACAGCATGATCCACGACGGTCTGTGGGACGCCTTCCACGACTACCACATGGGCATCACCGCCGAGAACCTGGTGGAGAAATACGGCCTGTCCCGCGAGGAGCAGGACGCCTTCGCCGCCGCCTCGCAGCAGAAGGCCTGCGCCGCGCTGGCGGCCGGCCGCTTCACCGACGAAATCACCCCGGTGCCGATCCCGCAGCGCAGGGGCGAGCCGCTGCCCTTCGCCGTCGACGAGCAGCCGCGCGAGGGCACCAGCGCCGAGAGCCTGGGCAAGCTCAAGCCGGCGTTCCGGAAGGACGGCAGCGTCACCGCCGGCAACGCCTCGACCCTCAACGACGGCGCCGCCGCAGTGCTGCTGATGAGCGCCGCCAGGGCCGAGCGACTGGGCCTGCCGGTGCTGGCGCGCGTCAAGGCCTATGCCAACGCCGGCGTCGATCCGGCGATCATGGGCATCGGCCCGGTGGCCGCCACCCGCCGCTGCCTGGACAAGGCCGGCTGGCAACTCGCCGACCTCGACCTGATCGAGGCCAACGAGGCCTTCGCCGCCCAGGCGCTGGCGGTCGGCAAGGAACTCGGCTGGGACACGGAGAAGGTCAACGTCAACGGCGGCGCCATCGCCCTCGGCCACCCGATCGGCGCCTCCGGCTGCCGCATCCTGGTGACCCTGCTCCACGAGATGATCCGCCGCGACGCCAGGCGCGGCCTGGCCACCCTGTGCATCGGCGGCGGCCAGGGCGTGGCGCTGGCCATCGAGCGCCCCTGAGCGTGACAACCCCGGCGCCCGACGGCGCCGGGTGATCGACCGCCTGCAGGGGTGACGGCTCGCCGCCGGGGCGCTAGCGCGTCTGGACGGCGCCGCGGCCGAGCAACCTGGTCGCCCCCTGCGCCTTGCGGGTGAACCACAGCACCCGGCTCACCCCGCGGGTGATCGCCACGTAGGCCAGGCGCAGGCTCTCGTCCTGCATGGCCTGGTCGTAGCTGTTGCGGAAGAAGCCCGAGCGGGCGTACAGCGCGTTGCGCAGCGGGTGCGGCTCGGGCGCCGCGCAGTCGTCGACGATGATCGCCACCTCGGCCTGCAGCCCCTTGGCGCGGTGGATGGTCAGCGCCTTGACCGGCAGCTTGCGGCCCAGCTCGCGCTGGATCTGCTGCAGCGGCTCGTTGCGCCGGCTGAGCAGCAGCACCGCGGTGCGCTCGGCGCTCTGCCGGCTGGCGGCGTGCTCGCACTGGGCGCGCACCTGCGCGAGCAGCTCGGGCATACGGCTGTGCAGCTCGAAGCCGGTCACCACCTGCACGCCATGATCGCCCGGCTGCACGGCCCTGGCCGCCTGGCTGGTCTTGGCCTGCTTGACCGCCACGGCGGCCAGCACCCGCTCGCCGTCGCGGATCACCGGCTCGATGGAGCGATAGTTGGTGGAGAGGTTGAGCACCGCACTGGCCTTTGCCTTGCCCTTGCCGGGAAAGTGCCTGTCGAAGTCCATGAACAGCTCCGGCGAGCTGCCGCGCCAGCCGTAGATCGACTGCCAGTCGTCGCCGATCGCCATCAGGCTGACCGGCTCGCCGCGGCGCGCCAGGCTGGCGTGGACGGCCTGCAGCCACTGGACGATCTGCGGCGAGATGTCCTGGAATTCGTCGATCAGCAGGTGGGCGAAGGGCGCCAGGGCCTCGCCCGCGATGCCCTCGCCGCCCTCGGTCAACTGGCGGGTGAGGCGCTGGAAGGCGCCGTTGAAGGTCAGCAGCCCCTGCTCCTCGAGAACCGCCTCGAAGTGCTTCCAGAACGCCACCAGCGCGGCGACGAAGCTGCGCTCGCGCTCCGGGCAGTCCAGCGCCCCGGCATCCAGCTGGTCGATGCGCAGGCCGATGCTCTCGATGAAGCCGGCCTGGGCGTAGAAGGCCTCGAACAGCGGCACGGCGGCGAACTCGCCGGCCAGGCGCAGACCGTCCAGCGGTGCGCGGCCGCGCTTGCCGCTCGGCGCCGGCAGGCCGAGCAGCGCGTGCACCCGCTCGGCGAAACCCGGCTCCTCGGCATAGCAGCGCTGGTAGGCCTGCTTGAGCAGGCGCTGCTGGGCAGGCCGCAGGCGGCCGCCGCCCAGCGGGGTGTCCGGCTCGTCGGTCGCGGCGGCCCGGTCGTCCAGCTGCTCGAACCAGGCCGGGGTGCACAGCTGCGTGCGGGCCAGCTGCGCCATCGCCGAGTGGAAGGTGCGCACGCAGTGGCGGGCCTGCGCCTCATTGAAGGGGTACTGCCAGAAGCCCAGCACCCGCAGCAGCTGCTCGCGCAGCTCGGCGCAGGAGGCGTTGGTGAAGGAAATCACCGCCAGCCGCTCGGCCGGGATGCCCAGGTGGCAGAGCATGAACACCACGCGCAGCACCAGGGTGGTGGACTTGCCGGAGCCGGCGCCGGCGAAGATGCGGGTCGCCGGCTGGCGGGCGAGGATCATCGCCCACTGCTCGTCCGAAGGCGCGCGGATCACTCCGGCGGCCACCGCCTCGGCCACCCGCGCGCGCATGGCCTCGACCTGCGCGGGCTCGACCGCCAGCAGCGCCGGACCGTAGATGCCGGCACCGCCGCGCGGCCTGGCCGGGGCCCGCGGCTTGTCTGCCTTGTCGGCCTTGGTTGTCTTGGTTGTCTTGGTTGTCTTGGCTGACCTGGCGCCTGGCTGCTTCGCCGCCGGGCGGGTCTTGCCGGCCGACGCCTTGCCCTGCTTGTTGGCCCGCGGCGCCGGCGCCTGGTGGAACAGCGCGGCCTCGCGCTCGGCGCGCAGGTAGGCCACGGTGCGCGGGAAGTAGCGCGCCAGGACTCCGGAGAGGAGCAGTTTGTAGCGCTTGACGGCAGACAGCATGCGACGGTTTCCGGTCAGGACATCAGATGGGGCGGCGCTATGGTAAGGGATTTGCCCGGAGCCGGCAGGCGGCGGCACGCCGCCATCACCCCCGCCCCGGCGTCCTGCCCCGTGCCCGCCAGCGCTCGCAGTGCGCGTCGATCCGCGCCCGGAACCGGCGGCGCCATGCGCGGGGCCTGCTCCGCCCTGGCCTGGATCCAGACTGCCTTTCCCCTTCCTCTTCCAACGCCAGCCACTCCCGGCAGGCCGATTTCGTACCGGCCAGCGACAACGGAGCGGTATTTCCGCCCATCAGATTGGATAAATCTTGTTTATCCAATTACAGGATCAGCTGTTTCATGTGCAGCATAGGCGCATATCATGCTACATATAAACATACCACGTAATACAGTACGAAATCGTAGGAGCGACCCATGGCCCGAGGCGGCATCAACAAGGCGCTGGTCCACAAGGCCCGCCAGACCCTGCTGGCGCGCGGCGAGCACCCCAGCATCGATGCGGTACGCGTCGAGCTGGGCAATACCGGCTCGAAGACCACCATCCACCGCTACCTCAGGGAGCTGGAGGCGTCCGAAAGCGCGCGCCCCGTACAGGAAGTCACGCTCGGCCAGGAACTTGGCGAACTGGTGGCGCAACTGGCGGCGCGCCTGGAGGAAGAAGCGCAGCGGGCGGTGGCGCCGGAGCGCGAGGCCCTGGCCCGCGAGCGGGTCGAGTACCAGCAGCAGCTGGCCGAGGCGGCGGCACGCATTCGCCAGCTCGAAGCCGACAACGCCGCCCTGAGCGGGCAACTGCAGGCCGCGCGCGCTGCCTGCACAGAGGAGCAGCAGCTACGCCACCAGGCGCAGATCGAGGGCGCGCGCCTGCTGCAGGCCAGCGAGGATCTGGCCGCGCGCCTGGCCGATCGCGACGCCCAGGTCGTTTCGCTGGAGCAGAAGCACCAGCACGCGCGCGAGGCGCTGGAGCACTACCGCATGGCCAGCAAGGAGCAGCGCGAACAGGAGCAGCGCCGCCACGAGGCGCAGGTGCAGCAGCTGCAGGTGGAGCTGCGCCAGCTGCAGCAGACCCTGATCGTCAAACAGGACGAGCTGACCCGGCTGAATCGCGACAACGAGCGCCTCGTCACCGAGGCCCGGCAGCTGCGCAGGGACATGGCGGGCCGGGAGGCCGACCTCGAGCGTCAGGCCAGCGCCTGCGCCGGCCTCAGGGAGCAGCTCGGCCTGGCGGAAGCCGGCAAGGCCCTGCTGCAGTCGCGCGTCGAGGATCTGCAGGGAGAGCTGGCCCGACAGGTGGAGGGCATGACCCTGCAGGCGCGCCAGACGGAGGCGCTGCAGGCGAGCCTGATCGAGATGGCCGCCCAGCTGCGGCTGGCCGCCGCACAGGCGACTGGCGAGCGCACCGAGCCGCGCGGCGCCGAAGGCGAGGCAACCGGGGATGTGCCCGCTGCCGGCTCATCCGCGGAGGCCGCGGCCGAGGCGCGGGACGACTCCGCATCCTGACTCCGCCGCGAACGCCCGGCCGGCGCCAGCTCCGGCCGGGCACCTCCACCCCTGCCCGCGGATTTTCCACCCGCAAAATCCACCCCCGGTTCGACGCCGGCAAGGGGGCCAGCCTGATAGAAACTGCCGCCAGCAGCGCCGTCTTGCGCCTCGGACAAGGCCATCGGCGCGGAAAACCACCCAGAACAAATCCAAGAGGAGAACGCCATGGCTGAAGCAAAAGTGCTCAGTGGCGCCGGCCTGCGCGGCCAGATCGCCGGACAGACTGCCCTGTCCACCGTCGGCAAGGAAGGTGCCGGCCTGACCTACCGCGGCTATGACGTGCGCGAGCTGGCCAAGGACTGCCTGTTCGAGGAAGTCGCCCACCTGCTGTTCTACGGCGAACTGCCCACCCAGGCCCAGCTGGACGCCTACCTGACCCAGCTGCAGACCCAGCGCGACCTGCCCCAGGCCCTCAAGGAAGTGCTCGAGCGCATTCCGGCCAGCGCCCACCCGATGGACGTCATGCGCACCGGCTGCTCGATGCTCGGCAACCTGGAGCCGGAGGAGAGCTTCGCGCAGCAGCTGGAGAAGGCCAACCGCCTGATGGCCGCCTTCCCGGCGATCATGTGCTACTGGTACCGCTTCAGCCACGAAGGCGTGCGCATCGAGTGCACCAGCGACGCGCCGGATCTGGGCAGCCACTTCCTGACCCTGCTGCACGGCAAGGCGCCGAGCGAGCTGCACCGCAAGGTGATGAACGTGTCGCTGATCCTCTACGCGGAACACGAGTTCAACGCCTCGACCTTCACCGCCCGCGTGTGCGCCTCGACCCTGTCCGACCTGTTCTCCTGCATCACCGGCGCCATCGGCTCGCTGCGCGGCCCGCTGCACGGCGGCGCCAACGAGGCGGCGATGGAGATGATCGAGAAGTTCGCCACCCCGGAAGAGGCCACCGAAGGCACCCTGGCCATGCTGGCGCGCAAGGACAAGATCATGGGCTTCGGTCATGCCATCTACAGCGTCTCCGACCCGCGCAACGAGGTGATCAAGGGCTGGTCCAAGCTGCTCGCCGAGGAAGTCGGTGACACCGTGCTGTTCCCGGTTTCCGAGGCCATCGACAAGGTCATGTGGGAGCAGAAGAAACTGTTCCCCAACGCCGACTTCTACCATGCGTCTGCCTACAACTTCATGGGCATCCCGACCAAGCTGTTCACCCCGATCTTCGTCTGCTCGCGGGTCACCGGCTGGGCGTCCCACGTGTTCGAGCAGCGTTCCAACAACCGCATCATCCGTCCGAGCGCCGAGTACATCGGCGTCGAGCCGCGCGCCGTGCCGGCCCTGGCCCAGCGTTAACCCGCGGTAGCGGTCCCTGATATGGGAGCAGTACCGGGAAAGAGGCTGGTCGCCCTCGCTTTCCCGGTACTGCTCCCATTCTTTTGCCCGCCGTTTTCCCCCGAATGCCCTACACCATCGACATGACTGGAGATATCCCCTTGCTCGCAAGCTATCGCCAACACCTGGAAGAACGCGCCCAGCAGGGCCTGCCGCCCCTGGCCCTGAACGCCGAGCAGACCGCTGCTCTGGTCGAGCTGCTGAAGAATCCGCCGGCCGGCGAAGAACAGGTCCTGGTCGACCTGATCACCAACCGCGTTCCCGCTGGCGTGGACGAAGCCGCCTACGTCAAGGCCGGCTTCCTGACCGCGCTGGCCAAGGGCGAAGCCGCCTCCCCGCTGCTCTCCAAGACCCGCGCCGTCGAGCTGCTTGGCACCATGCAGGGCGGCTACAACATCGCCACCCTGGTCGAGCTGCTGGACAACGCCGAACTGGCCAACGCCGCCGCCGCGCAGCTCAAGCACACCCTGCTGATGTTCGACGCCTTCCACGACGTCGCCGAGCGCGCCAGGAAGGGCAACGCAGCCGCCAAGGCCGTGCTGGCCTCCTGGGCCGAGGGCGAGTGGTTCACCGCCCGCCCGGCGCTGGCCGAGAAGATCACCCTGACCGTGTTCAAGGTCCCGGGCGAAACCAACACCGACGACCTGTCCCCCGCTCCGGACGCCTGGTCGCGCCCCGACATCCCGCTGCACGCCCTGGCCATGCTGAAGATGGCCCGCGACGGCATCGAGCCGGTCCAGCCGGGCGCCGTCGGACCGCTCAAGCAGATCGAGGCGGTCAAGGCCAAGGGCTTCCCGGTCGCCTACGTCGGCGACGTGGTCGGCACCGGTTCCTCGCGCAAGTCCGCCACCAACTCCGTGCTGTGGTTCTTCGGCGACGACATCCCGTTCGTGCCGAACAAGCGCGCCGGCGGCTTCTGCTTCGGCAACAAGATCGCGCCGATCTTCTACAACACCATGGAAGACGCCGGCGCCCTGCCGATCGAGTTCGACGTCGCCAACCTCGAGATGGGCGACGTGATCGACGTCTATCCCTACGCCGGCAAGGTCTGCAGGCACGGCAGCGAGGAAGTGCTGGCCAGCTTCGAACTGAAGACCGAAGTGCTGCTCGACGAAGTGCGCGCCGGCGGCCGCATCCCGCTGATCATCGGCCGCGGCCTGACCGAGAAGGCCCGTGCCGAGCTGGGCCTGGCACCGTCCACCCTGTTCCACAAGCCGGAAGCGCCGGCCGACAGCGGCAAGGGCTTCACCCTCGCCCAGAAGATGGTCGGTCGCGCCTGCGGCGTCGAAGGCATCCGTCCGGGCACCTACTGCGAACCGAAGATGACCAGCGTCGGTTCCCAGGACACCACCGGCCCGATGACCCGCGACGAGCTGAAGGATCTGGCTTGCCTGGGCTTCTCCGCCGACCTGGTGATGCAGTCGTTCTGCCACACCGCCGCCTATCCCAAGCCGGTGGATGTGAAGACCCACCACACCCTGCCGGATTTCATGCGCAATCGTGGCGGCGTCGCCCTCAAGCCGGGCGACGGCATCATCCACAGCTGGCTGAACCGCATGCTGCTGCCGGACACCGTCGGTACCGGTGGCGACTCGCACACCCGCTTCCCGATCGGCATCTCCTTCCCGGCCGGCTCCGGCCTGGTGGCCTTCGCCGCCGCCACCGGCGTGATGCCGCTGGACATGCCGGAATCCGTGCTGGTGCGCTTCAAGGGCCAGATGCAGCCGGGCATCACCCTGCGTGACCTGGTGCACGCCATCCCCTACTACGCCATCCAGCAGGGCCTGCTGACCGTCGAGAAGAAGGGCAAGAAGAACATCTTCTCCGGCCGCATCCTCGAGATCGAAGGTCTGGAAGGTCTGACCGTCGAGCAGGCGTTCGAGCTGTCCGACGCCTCCGCCGAGCGTTCGGCTGCCGGTTGCACCATCAAGCTGCCGGAAGACGCCATCGCCGAATACCTGAAGTCGAACATCACCATGCTGCGCTGGATGATCGGCGCAGGCTACGGCGATGCCCGTACCCTGGAGCGTCGCGCCCAGGCCATGGAAGCCTGGCTGGCCGATCCGCAGCTGCTGTCCGCCGATGCCGACGCCGAATACGCCGCCGTCATCGAGATCGACCTGGCCGAGATCAAGGAGCCGGTTCTCTGCGCGCCGAACGATCCGGACGACGCTCGTCTGCTGTCCAGCGTTGCCGGTCAGAAGATCGATGAAGTGTTCATCGGTTCGTGCATGACCAACATCGGTCACTTCCGCGCGGCCGGCAAGCTGCTGGACAAGGTCAAGGGCGGCATCCCGACCCGTCTGTGGCTGGCGCCGCCGACCAAGATGGACGTGCACCAGCTGACCGAGGAAGGCTACTACGGCATCTTCGGCCGCGCCGGGGCGCGCATGGAGATGCCGGGCTGCTCGCTGTGCATGGGCAACCAGGCGCGCGTGCAGGCCGGTTCGACCGTGGTCTCCACCTCGACCCGCAACTTCCCGAACCGTCTGGGCGACTCGACCAACGTGTTCCTGGCGTCGGCCGAACTGGCCTCGGTGGCCTCCATCCTCGGCAAGCTGCCGACCGTCGAGGAGTACATGGAGTACGCGAAGAACATCGACAGCATGGCTGCCGACATCTATCGCTACCTGTCCTTCGACCGGATCGCCGAGTACCGGGATGCCGCCGCCAAGGCGGTGATCCCCGCCGTAGCGGTGTAATCCCTCGCCCGTCCGGCGCGCCTCCCCCGGCGCGCCGGACGGGCGCTGCCATGCGCGCTAGAGCCTCCACGGCCGGGATCTGCTACCTTCACGGGCAACCACGCCGTGAACAACAACAGAAGACCCCCGATGGCTTCCCCCCTCGTCAATCCGAGCCAGCTTCGTCCCCTGCCCCTGCCCGACAAGGTCCTGCCCCGTCCGCGCCTGCTCCAGCACCTGCAGGACGCCGCCGCGCGCGGCTGCCGGCTGATCCTGCTCAGCGCACCGCTCGGCTACGGCAAGACCACCCTGCTCGCCCAGTACGCCGCCAGCCTGCAGACGCCCTGGGCCTGGTATCGCCTGGACCGCGCCGACAACCAGCCGCTGCACCTGCTGCTGCATCTGGGCGCTGCACTCGGCCTGCCCGCCTCCGAGCACAGCCTGATGCCGGCCGACGAGCCCCGCCTGTGGGGCGCCGTTCTGCAGCGCCTCGAACAGCAGGGCGAAGGCTTCACCCTGATCCTCGACGACCTGCACCTGCTGCGCGCCGAGCGCGCCCGCCGCTATCTCGACCAGTTGCTGCGCTACGGCCCGCCCGGCCTGCTGGTACTGGCCGCCAGCGAGGGTGCCCCGGAGCTGGCCATCAACCACCTGCGCCGCGACGAGCGCCTGGCAGTGATCGACGCTCGCGAGCTGGGCGTGGACAGCGAGGAGATCCGCCAGCTGGCCAGCAGCCGCGGCGCCAGGCTGGACTCCGACGCGCTCTACCAGCTGCGCGCCGGCAGCGAGGGCTGGATCACCGGCCTGCTGTTCTGGTTCACCGCCCACCGCGAGCTGGCGCCGACCGGCACGCAACCCGAGCTGCTGCGCGGAGTGACCCGCCAGGCCTATACCTACGTGGTCGACTTCCTCGACGAGGAAGTGCTGGCCCGCCTGCCCGCCGAGCTACTCGACTTCATGGAGCGCACCTCGGTGGTGCAGACCTTCGAGCCGGCGCTGGCCAACCTGCTCGGCGGCCGTGCCGACAGCCGCCCGCTGATCGACCAGGCGCTGCGCCGCGACCTGTTCATCGAGCGGCGCCCCGGCGACCGCGTCGAATACCGCTACCACCGCGTGCTGCGCGAGGCGCTCTACCAGCGCCTGCAGCAGCGCGATCCGCAGCTGCTCCAGCAGCTGCACCAGCAGGCCGCCGCCTGGCTGCTCGAACAGCGCCGCTACTCGGAAGCCATCCACCAGTACGGCCGCGCCCGCGACTTCAACGCGGTGCTCGCCACCGCCGAGCGGCACACCTTCGACCTGCTGCGCGACGGCCAGATCAATGCGCTGGTCGACCTGCTCAGCCAGGTCGAGGTCAACGGCCAGACCGGCAGCGACCATTTCACCCTGGCGATCAGCGAAGCCTCGATCGTCATGGTCACCAACGGCATCGCCCGCATCCAGGCGTGCATCCAGCGCCTGCGCCAGCTGCAGCGCCAGGGCGTGCCGCGCAATCCGGAGCGGGTGCAGCAGACCATCGCCTACCTGCGTACCCTGCTGGCCTTCCTCGGCGGCAACCTGCGCCACGGCCTGGAGCTGGCCGGCCAGGCGCTGCAGCGCTTCCCGCAGCGCAACTCGGCCGGTTCGGTGCTGCGTCTCAACCGGGCGCGTTGCCTGTTCGAACTGGGCCAGCTGGACGCCGCGCGCCGCGATGTCGAGCAGGCGCTGGGCGAGTTCGACGAGTTCGGCTTCAGCGGCTTCGTCAACATTCCCCACCTGCTGTGCGGGCAGATCGAGCTGGCCCAGGGTGGCAGCGAGGCAGCCATGCGCCGCTTCCTCGCCCTGGAGCGGCAGTCGCCGGCGACCGCCTCGCGCAACTTCTACGAGGTGTTCCACCACCTCGGCCTTGGCCTGGTGTTCGCCCAGCAGAACCATCTGGAACAGGCCCGCCAGCGCCTGGCCAAGGCGGAAACCCTGGCCCTCGGCTTCCCCCACTCCGCCGCGCTGGTCCAGGTGCTGCACCACATGGCCTGCCTGTACGACGCCATGGGCGAAGCCGGCAAGGCCCAGGCGCGCTGGGACGAGGCGCGGCGCCTGGCCCGCCAGTTCCGCCAGTTCGGCCTGTACCGCCTGGCCGGCGCCTGGCGCGCGCGCCTGGCGGTGCGCGAGCGCGACCAGGACTTCATCCTCGCCTGGCTCAAGGAGTGGCACTGGTGCCAGCGCCACTATGGCGAGGACCTGATGCCGGACGAGTGGCTGGCCTACGCCTGGGTACAACGCCACCTCGGCCAGCCGGCGGTGGCCCGGCAGATCCTCGCCAACCTGCGCGAGCAGGCCGAGGCGGAGCACAACCGGCGCCTGCAGCTCGACCTGTGGCTGCTCGACGCCGCCCTGCAGCGCGACCGCGGCGAGCAGAACGCCGCCCTCGCCTGCCTCGACGAGGCCCTGCAGCTGGCCGCCGGCCACGGCTTCGGCCAGCTGCTGCACCACGAGGGCCGCGAGCTGACCGAGCTGTTCCGCCAGCTGCTGCAGCCGGCGGTGCGCCGCCAGACCGGGCTGGAGCGTCCGCTGCCGCCGCGCGAACAGCTCGAACGCCTGCTGGCCGGGCTCGGCAGCGAGGGCGCCGCGCATCCGCTGCTCGAACCGCTGACCCGCCGCGAGCTGGACGTGCTGCGGCGCATGGCCCGCGGGCAGAGCAACCAGCAGCTCGCCGACGGCCTGTTCGTCAGCCTGAGCACGGTGAAGACCCACATCAACAACCTGTTCCGCAAGCTCGACGTCAGCGACCGCGACGGCGCCCTGCGCGTCGCGCGCGAGTTGCACCTGCTCGACTGAGCAGGCGCAACTGCGCCGCCAGTTCCACCCTCCCCTCCACCCGACTCCACCCGCAAATCCACCCGCGGTTCGAAGCGCACCGCGCGGGTGGCTTGCTAAAAATCCGGCAACCCTTCTCCCTGCATAACAACAACCAAGGGAACTGCCATGTACACCCTGATCGACTACACCCTGGACAACGAACTGGCCCTGATCGGCCTGGCCCGCGCCCCGGTCAACGCCCTCGGTCTCACCCTGCGCCAGGAGCTGCAGGCTGCCTTCCGCCAGGCCAGCGCCGATCCGGCGGTCAAGGCCATGGTCGTCTACGGGCGCGGCCTGCCGTTCTGCGCCGGCGCCGACATCGCCGAGTTCGGCGGCGCCGACTTCACCGCCACCCCGGGCCTGCCCGAGCTGCTCATCGAGCTGGCCGGCAGCGCCAAGCCGATGATCGCCGCCGTCGGTGGTCTGGCCCTCGGCGGCGGCCTGGAGCTGGCCATGGCCTGCGGCTACCGCATCGGCGAGCCCAAGGCACGCCTGGGCATGCCGGAAATCACCCTCGGCCTGCTGCCCGGCGCCGGCGGCACCCAGCGCCTGCCGCGCCTGATCGGCGCCGAGACCGCCCTGGAAACCATCCTCTCCGGCCAGCCGCTGCGCGCCGAGCGCGCCCTCGAGCTGGGCCTGCTCGACCGCCTGGCCGACTCCGCCGAGGTGCTGCTGGATACCGCTCGCTCCTATGCCCGAGAGCTACTCGAGGAGAACGCACCGGCCTTCCCCGACTACCCGCATGCCGCGCCGGGCGCCGAGCTACCGGCCGGTTTCTTCACCGATTACACCGCCCGCAAGAACAGCCAGTGGAAGGGCCAGCTCGCCCCGCACCTGGCCCTGGAGGCGGTGCGCATCGCCTGCGAGCAGCCGCTGGCAGTGGGCCTGGCCCGCGAGCAGGAGCTGTTCATGGAGGCCATGGACTCGCCGCAGTCCCAGGCCCTGCGCCACCTGTTCTTCGCCGAGCGCGAGGCCGGCAAGGTGCCCGGCATCGACGCCTCGCTGCCGCTGCGCCCGATCAAGAAGGTCGCGGTGATCGGCGCCGGCACCATGGGTGGCGGCATCGCCATGAACTTCGCCAACATCGGCATGCCGGTGGTGCTGCTCGAGCAGAAGCGCGAGGCGCTGGATCGCGGCCTGGCGCAGATCCGCAAGAACTACGAGATCAGCGCCAAGCGCGGCAAGCTGACCCAGGAGCAGGTCGAGCAGCGCATGGCCCTGCTGGCCGGCACCCTCGACTACGCCGACCTGGCCGACGCCGACCTAGTGATCGAGGCGGTGTTCGAGAGCATGGAGGTCAAGCGCCAGGTGTTCGTCACCCTCGACGAGATCTGCAAGCCCGGCGCCATCCTCGCCACCAACACCTCGACCCTCGACGTCGACCAGATCGCCGCCTTCACCCGCCGCCCGCAGGACGTGATCGGCCTGCACTTCTTCAGCCCGGCCAACGTCATGCGCCTGCTGGAAGTGGTGCGCGGCAAGCAGACCGCCCTCGACGTGCTGGCCACCGCGCTCAAGCTGGGCAAGCAGATCGGCAAGCTGCCGGTGGTTTCCGGGGTGTGCTACGGCTTCATCGGCAACCGCATGCTCGAGCCCTACGCCCGCGAAGCGCACCGCCTGCTGCTGGAAGGCGCCACCCCGGCGCAGGTCGACCGCGTGCTCACCGATCTCGGCCTCAACATGGGCGTGCTGAGCATGTACGACCTGGTCGGCATCGACGTCGGCTACCTGATCCGCACCCCGCTGCGCGAGGCGCTGGCCACCGACCCCAGCTACTACCGCGTGGCCGACGAGCTCTACGCCCTCGGCCGCTACGGCCAGAAAACCGGCCGCGGCATGTACATCTACGAAGGCCGCGAGCGCCACGACGATCCGGAAGTGCTGGCCATGGCCGAGCGCCTGGCCGCCGAACTGGGCATCCAGCGCCGCGTCATCAGCGACCAGGAAATCCACGACCGCTGCCTGTTCGTGCTGATCAACGAAGGCATCCAGATCCTCGACGAAGGCATCGCCCTGCGCGCCGGCGACATCGACCTGGTGTGGACCTGCGGCTACGGCTTCCCCACCTGGCTGGGCGGCCCGCTGCACTATGCCGAACATCTGGGCCTCGAGCGCGTGCTCGGCGGCCTCAATCAGTACCGCGAGCAGCTCGGCGCCTACGGCGAGCAGTGGTTCAAGCCTGCCGCCCTGCTCGAGCGCCTGGTCGCCGCCGGCAAGACCCGCATCAGCAAAGACTAACCCGCAACTTTCCAGATAAAAACAAGGAAATACCCATGAACAAGCGTGAAGTGGTCATCGTCAGCGGTGCCCGTACGGCCATCGGCGACTTCGGCGGCAGCCTCAAGGACTTCTCCCCCAGCGATCTGGGCGCCATGGTCGCCCGCGAAGCCCTGCAGCGCGCCCAGGTGAACGGCGACGAGGTCGGCCAGGTGGTGTTCGGCAACGTCATCCATACCGAGCCGGTCGACATGTACATCTCCCGCGTGGTCGCCCTGAAGAGCGGCGTCAGCGAGCAGTCCACCGCCCTGACCGTCAACCGTCTGTGCGGTTCGGGCCTGCAGGCAATCGTCACTGCCGCCCAGGGCATCCTCCTCGGCGACGCCGACGTCGCCCTGGCCGGCGGCGCCGACTGCATGAGCCGCGCGCCATACTCCACCTCGGCGATGCGCTTCGGCGCACGCATGGGCGACACCGGCATGGTCGACATGATGGTCGGCGCCCTCACCGACCCGATGCACAAGGTGCACATGGGCGTCACCGCCGAGAACGTGCGCCGCACCTACGCCATCTCCCGCGAGGCGCAGGACGCGCTGGCGCTGGAATCCCATCGCCGCGCCGCCGTGGCCATCGAGGAAGGCCGCTTCAAGGAGCAGATCCTGCCGATCACCCTGAAGACCCGCCGCGGCGAAGTGGTGTTCGACACCGACGAGCACGTGCGCGACAACCTGACCCTCGAGGAGTTGAGCAAGCTCAAGCCGGCCTTCGAGCGCAACGACGGCAGCGTCACCGCCGGCAACGCCTCCAGCCTCAACGACGGCGCCGCCGCCGTGGTGCTGATGGAGCGCGCCACCGCCGAGCGCCGCGGCCTCAAGCCGATGGCCCGCCTGGTGTCCTACGCCCTGGCCGGGGTCGATCCGCTGCACATGGGCATCGGCCCGGTGCCGGCCACCAAGCTGGCCCTCGAGCGTGCCGGCCTGAACGTGGCCGACCTGGACGTGGTCGAGGCCAACGAGGCGTTCGCCGCCCAGGCCTGCGCGGTGATCCAGGAACTCGGTCTCGATCCGGCCAAGGTCAACCCCAACGGTTCCGGCATTTCCCTCGGTCATCCGATCGGCGCCACCGGCGCCATCATCACCCTCAAGGCCCTTTACGAACTCGAGCGCATCGGCGGCCGCTACGCCCTGGTGACCATGTGCATCGGCGGCGGCCAGGGCATCGCCGCGATCTTCGAACGCGTCTGAGAGAGGAATCCGACATGAAAGTACTGGTCGCGGTAAAACGCGTGGTCGACTACAACGTCAAGGTGCGGGTCAAGGCCGACAACAGCGGCGTCGATCTGGCCAACGTCAAGATGGCCATGAACCCCTTCTGCGAGATCGCCGTCGAGGAAGCAGTACGCCTCAAGGAAAAGGGCATCGCTACTGAAGTCGTCGTCGTCTCGGTTGGTCCGGCGACTGCCCAGGAGCAACTGCGCACCGCCCTGGCCCTCGGCGCCGACCGCGCCGTGCTGGTGGAAGCCAATGACGAGCTGGGCTCGCTGGCCGTCGCCAAGCTGCTCAAGGCCGTGGTCGACAAGGAGCAGCCGCAGCTGGTGATCCTCGGCAAGCAGGCCATCGACAGCGACAACAACCAGACCGGGCAGATGCTCGCCGCCCTGACCGGCTTCGCCCAGGGCACCTTCGCCTCCAGGGTCGAGGTCACTGGCGACAAGGTCAACGTCACCCGCGAGATCGACGGCGGCCTGCAGACCGTCGCCCTCAAGCTCCCCGCCATCGTCACCACCGACCTGCGCCTCAACGAGCCGCGCTACGCCTCCTTGCCCAACATCATGAAGGCCAAGAAGAAGCCGCTGGAGACCGTCACTCCGGAGGCGCTGGGCGTGTCCACCGCCTCCAGCGTCAAGGTGCTCAAGGTCGAGGCCCCGGCCGCGCGCAGCGCCGGCATCAAGGTCAAGTCGGTGGCCGAACTGGTCGAGAAACTGCAGAACGAAGCGAAGGTGATCTGAGATGGCAATCCTGGTAATCGCTGAACACAACAACAGTGCCCTGGCTGCCGCCACCCTCAACACCGTGGCCGCCGCCGCTCAGATCGGTGGCGATGTCCATATGCTGGTCGCAGGCCAAGGCTGCGGCGCGGTGGCCGAGGCTGCCGCCCAGGTCGCGGGCGTGGCCAAGGTGCTGCTCGCCGACGCCCCGGCCTACGCCCACCAGCTGCCGGAAAACGTCGCGCCGCTGATCGTCGAGCTGGCCCGTGGGACCTCGCCGGCCGCTTACAGCCACGTGCTGGCCCCGGCCACCACCAACGGCAAGAACTACCTGCCGCGCGTCGCCGCCCTGCTCGACGTCGACCAGATCTCCGAGATCGTCAAGGTGATCGGGGCCGACACCTTCCAGCGTCCGATCTACGCCGGCAACGCCATCGCCACCGTGCAGTCCGAGGCCTCAGTCAAGGTCATCACCGTGCGCAGCACCGGCTTCGACGCCGTGGCCGCCACCGGGGGAGGTGCCGCCATCGAGGCCATCGGCGCCTCCTGCGATGCCGGCGTGTCCAGCTTCGTCGGTGAGGAGCTGGCCAAGTCCGAACGTCCCGAGCTGACCGCCGCCAAGGTGGTGGTCTCCGGTGGTCGCGGCATGCAGAACGGCGACAACTTCCAGCTGCTCTACGGCGTGGCCGACAAGCTCGGTGCTGCCGTCGGTGCCTCGCGCGCCGCGGTGGACGCCGGCTTCGTGCCCAACGACATGCAGGTCGGCCAGACCGGCAAGATAGTCGCCCCGCAGCTGTACGTCGCCGTCGGCATCTCCGGCGCCATCCAGCACCTGGCCGGCATGAAGGATTCGAAAGTCATCGTGGCGATCAACAAGGACGAGGAGGCGCCGATCTTCCAGGTCGCCGACTACGGCCTGGTCGCCGACCTGTTCGAGGCCGTGCCGGAGCTGTCTAGTCTGCTTGGCTGATTCGCCAGGCGGCACCAGCAGCTATTGTTGCCGCCGGCACTCAGCGTGCGCTCGAGGACATGGGCAACCCACGGGTTGCCCATTTTCCTGCCTGCCGGTTTTCTGCGAAGAAATTTGAGGTCACGAAATGCAACGCGAATACATGGAATTCGACGTGGTCATCGTCGGCGCTGGCCCTGCCGGACTGTCGGCCGCCTGCCGCCTGAAGCAGAAGGCCGCCGAAGCCGGCCAGGAGCTCAGCGTCTGCGTGGTGGAAAAAGGCTCCGAAGTCGGCGCCCACATCCTCTCCGGCGCGGTGTTCGAACCGCGCGCGCTGGCCGAACTGTTCCCCGACTGGAAGAGCCTCGGCGCCCCGCTCAACACCCCGGTCAAGCGCGACGACATCTACCTGCTGAAGAGCAGCGAGGCCGCCACCAGGATCCCCGACTTCGCCGTGCCCAAGACCATGCACAACGAAGGCAACTACATCATCTCCCTGGGCAACCTGTGCCGCTGGCTGGCCCAGCAGGCCGAGAATCTGGGCGTGGAGATCTACCCGGGCTTCGCCGCCCAGGAAGCGCTGATCGACGAGCAGGGCGTGGTGCGCGGCATCGTCACCGGCGATCTGGGCGTCGACCACGAAGGCCAGCCGAAGGACGGCCTGTACACCCCGGGCATGGAACTGCGCGCCAAGTACACCCTGTTCGCCGAAGGCTGCCGCGGCCATATCGGCAAGCAGCTGATCCAGCGCTACAAGCTCGACGCCAGGGCCGACGCCCAGCACTACGGCATCGGCATCAAGGAGCTGTGGGAGATCGACCCGGCGAAACACGAGCAGGGCCTGGTGGTGCACACCGCCGGCTGGCCGCTCAACGACGACAACCCCGGCGGCTCCTTCCTCTATCACCTGGAGAACAACCAGGTGGTGGTCGGCCTGATCGTCGACCTGTCCTACAGCAACCCCTACCTGTCGCCGTTCGACGAGTTCCAGCGCTACAAGCACCACCCGGTGATCAGGCAGTACCTGGAGGGCGGCAAGCGCATCGCCTACGGCGCCCGCGCCATCTGCAAGGGTGGCCTCAACTCGCTGCCGAAGATGGTGTTCCCCGGCGGCGCGCTGATCGGCTGCGATCTGGGCACCCTCAACTTCGCCAAGATCAAGGGCAGCCACACCGCGATGAAGTCCGGCATGCTGGCCGCCGAGGCGATCGTCGAGGCGCTGGGTGCCGGCCGCGAGGGCGGCGACGAGCTGAACAACTACGTCAAGGCCTTCGAGGACAGCTGGCTGTACGACGAGCTGTTCCGCAGCCGCAACTTCGGCGCGGCGATGCACAAGTTCGGCGCCATCCTCGGCGGCGCGTTCAACTTCGTCGACCAGAACCTGTTCGGCGGCAAGATTCCGCTGACCCTGCACGACAACAAGCCGGACTACGCCTGCCTGAAGCCGGCCGCCGAGTCGCAGAAGATCGACTACCCCAAGCCGGACGGCAAACTGAGCTTCGACAAGCTGTCCTCGGTGTTCCTCTCCAACACCAACCACGAGGAAGACCAGCCCTGCCACCTGAAGCTGGCCGACGCCTCGATCCCGCTCACCAAGAACCTGCCGCTGTACGACGAGCCGGCGCAGCGCTACTGCCCGGCCGGGGTGTACGAGATCGTCACCCAGGAAAGCGGCGAGAAGAAGTTCCAGATCAACGCGCAGAACTGCGTGCACTGCAAGACCTGCGACATCAAGGACCCGGCGCAGAACATCACCTGGATGACCCCGGAGGGCACCGGCGGGCCGACCTATCCCAACATGTGACGGCATGGTCCGCTCGGCTCAGCGGGGAGCCGAGCGGGCGGCAGCGGGCCCGGTCCTGAGCAGGATTCAGCGGGTGTGCTGCAAGGCGTCGAGGAAGTGCTCGAGGATCAGGTTCTGCCGGCGCCCCTTGCGGGTGGCGACCGCCAGCCGGACGTCGAAGGACAGGCGCTGCGGATTCAGCGGCGCCATCAGCCCCCGGTCCACCCAGGTCGCCGCGTAGTGATCGGGCAGGAAGCCGATGTAGCCGCCGGTGAGGATCAGGAAGGCGATGCCCTCGCGGTCGGTGGCCGAGGCGGTGGCGTTGAGCCGCTGGTGCAGGCCGATCGCCTCGGCGGTCATCCCGTAGCTGGGCACCACCGCATCGGCGCGCCCCAGTTCCTCGTCGCTCACCGTGGCGGCGCGGGTGAACAGCGGGTGCTCGTGGCTGCAGTACAGGCATGAGCGCTCCTCGTAGAGCAGGCTGTACTCCAGGCCCGACAGCGGGGTGATCAGCGGCAGCGCGCCGACGTGCAGGCGTCCGTCCAGCAGCCCGCGCTCGATCTCGCCCGGCTTGCTCATGCTGATGTTGATGCGCACCCCGGCGCCCTGCGCCCGCAGCCCCTTGAGGGCCTGGGTGATGCGCATCCGCGGCTGGGTCACCAGGTTGTTGACGATGCCGATGTTGAGGTCGCCGCGCAGCTGCCGGTGCAGCAGGTTGACCTCGCTGCGGAAACCCTCGATGGCCGCCAGTACCACCTCGCCGGCACGCAGCACCTCGCGGCCCTCGTCGGTGAGGGCGAAGCCGGCCCGACCGCGCTGGCACAGGCGCATGCCGAGGCGCTTCTCCAGGTCGCTCATGTGCAGGCTGATCGCCGAGCGGCTGATGCCCAGGGCGCTTTCGGCGGCGGAGAAGCTGCCGCACTCGGCCACCGTCTTGAACAGCCGCAGCAGGCGCAGGTCGAAGTCGCTGACCTGGCTCAGGGGAGTCTTCCGGGGCATACGTGAGCGTTTCCGAAAGTCGAGTTGAGAAGATTCAGATTTAACTCACCCAACCTTCCGGCACAAGCTGGCTGCACGCCCAACCGCCGGGACCCCGTCATGAACCAGCGCCTGCTCGCCAGCCAGCTCAAGCTGGATGCCCACTGGATGCCCTTCTCCGCCAACCGCAACTTCCAGCGCGACCCGCGGCTGATCGTCGGCGCCGAAGGCAGCTGGCTGCTCGACAGCGACGGGCGCCGGGTCTACGACGGCCTGTCCGGACTGTGGACCTGCGGCGCCGGCCATGCGCGCCAGGAGATCCGGGAGGCGGTGGCCAGGCAGCTCGGCACCCTCGACTACTCGCCGGGCTTCCAGTTCGGCCACCCGCTGTCGTTCCGGCTGGCCGAGCAGATCGCCGAGCTGACCCCGGGCGAGCTGAACCACGTGTTCTTCACCGGCTCGGGCTCCGAGTGCACCGACACCGCGGTGAAGATGGCCAAGGCCTACTGGCGCCTGAAGGGCCAGCCGACCAAGACCAGGTTCATCGGCCGCGCCCGCGGCTACCACGGGGTCAACATCGCCGGCACCAGCCTCGGCGGCATCGGCGGCAACCGCAAGATGTACGGCCAGCTGATGGACGTCGACCACCTGCCGCACACCCTGCAGCCGGAACTGGCCTTCACCCGCGGCATGGCCGAGAGCGGCGGCGTGGCGCTGGCCAACGAGCTGCTCAAGCTGATCGAACTGCACGACGCCTCCAACATCGCCGCGGTGATCGTCGAGCCGATGTCCGGCTCGGCCGGGGTCATAGTGCCGCCGCAGGGCTACCTGCAGCGCCTGCGCGAGATCTGCGATGCGCACAGCATCCTGCTGATCTTCGACGAGGTGATCACCGCCTTCGGCCGCCTCGGCAGGTGGACCGGCGCCGAGTACTTCGGCGTGACCCCGGACCTGATGAACGTGGCCAAGCAGATCACCAACGGCGCCATCCCCATGGGCGCGGTGATCGCCAGCCGCGAGATCTACGAGACCTTCATGCAGCAGAACAGCCCGGAGTACGCCGTCGAGTTCACCCACGGCTACACCTACTCGGCGCACCCGGTGGCCTGCGCCGCCGCCCTGGCCACCCTGGAGCTGCTGAAGAAGGACAACCTGGTCCAGCAGTCCGCCGAGCTGGCGCCGCATTTCGAGCAGGCGCTGCACGGCCTCAAGGGCGCCAGGCACGTGCTCGACATCCGCAACTGCGGCCTGGCCGGTGCCCTGCAGCTCGCCCCGCGCGACGGCGACGCCATCGTCCGCCCGTTCGAGACCGGCATGGCGCTGTGGAAGGCCGGCTTCTAC
Organism: Pseudomonas sp. AN-1; assembly: GCF_034057115.1. NCBI lineage: Bacteria > Pseudomonadati > Pseudomonadota > Gammaproteobacteria > Pseudomonadales > Pseudomonadaceae > Pseudomonas > Pseudomonas sp. AN-1. Next base: position 890,204 of record NZ_CP139195.1, read on the forward strand.
GTGCGTTTCGGCAGCGACACCCTGCAGTTCGGCCCGACCTTCAACGCCCGGCCGGAAGACCTCGACCGTCTGTTCGACGCGGTCGGCCAGGCCCTGCAGGGCGTCGCCTGATTGCCGCCAGTCACCCGACAAACCCAATCCATGTTGCCCCACCCGCGCGGCGGGGCCTGTCGAGCCAGGGAAAATCTGATGACCGGCCCCCCGAGAGTCAGCCGGTCATCGCTCAGGCAGTGGTCGCGACCGCAGCCAGCTCGGTCTCGCGGATCAGCTTCTTGTTGATCTTGCCGACACTGGTCTTGGGGATGTCGGCGACGAAACGGATCTGCCGCGGAATCGCCCACTTGTTGATGTGGCCGCTTGCCACGAACTGCTGCAGGTGCACCTCGATGGCCTGCTGGTCGAGGTTCTCGCCCGGCGCGCAGACCACCAGGGCCAGCGGCCGCTCGCCCCACTGCTCGTCGGGAATGCCCACCACGGCCACCGAGGCGACCGCCGCGTGCTGGCTGATCAGGCTCTCCAGCTCCAGCGAGCTGATCCACTCGCCGCCGGTCTTGATCACGTCCTTGATGCGGTCCTTGATCTCCACCACACCGCGCGCGTCGATCGAGGCCATGTCGCCGGTGTGCAGCCAGCCGCCGTCCCACAGTTCGGCGCCCTTCTCCGGCTCCTTCAGGTAGCCCTGGGTCAGCCAGGGCGCACGCACCACGATCTCGCCCAGCGCCGCGCCATCGTGCGGCACGTCGTTGCCGGCGCCGTCGACGATGCGCAGGTCGACCAGCGGGATCGGCACACCGGTCTTGATGCGCTCCGGCAGCTGCTCGTCCATCGGCAGGGCGAGGTCCTCGGCGCGCAGGTGGGTCAGGGTCAGCAGCGGACAGGTCTCGGACATGCCGTAGCCGGCATGGATGAGCATGCCCTGCTGGCTGGCCTGACGCGCCAGGCCGAGGGTCAGCGCGCTGCCGCCGAGCAGCATCTTCCAGCCGGCGAAGTCGGTCTGCTTGCCCTGCTCGCAGTCCAGCATCATCTGCAGGATGGTCGGCACGCAGTGGGAGAAGGTCACCCCCTCCTCGCGGAACAGGCGGACCAGCAGGTTCGGCTCGTAGCGGCCGGGGTAGACCTGCTTGACGCCCATCGCCGTGGCCACGTAGGGCACGCCCCAGGCATGCACGTGGAACATCGGGGTGATCGGCATGTACACGTCGCTGGAGCGCAGCAACGGCTGGCCCTCCCAGCCGGCGAAGGTGCCCAGCTCGTTGAGGGTGTGCAGCACCAGCTGGCGGTGGGTGAAGTACACGCCCTTCGGATGGCCGGTGGTGCCGGTGGTGTAGAACAGGGTCGCCACCGAGTTCTCGTCGAAGTCGGGGAACTCGAAGTGGCTGGCGGCACCGGCCAGCAGCGCCTCGTACTCGCCCACCAGCGGCAGCTGCGTGGCCTTGGCATCGCTCTCGGTGAGCTGCACGTAGCCCTTCACGGTAGCCAGCTCGCCGTGGATCTGCTCCAGCAGCGGCAGGAAGTCGTCATGCACCAGGACGATGTCGTCCTCGGCATGGTTCATGGTGTAGATGATCTGCTCCGGCGACAGGCGCACGTTCACCGTGTGCAGCACCGCACCGAGCATCGGCACGGCGAAGAAGCACTCCAGCGAGCGGTGGCTGTCCCAGTCCAGCAGCGCCACGGTGTCGCCGGCCTTGATGCCGGCAGCGCTCAGCGCGTTGGCCAGGCGCTGGATGCGCTCGTTGAGAGTGCGGTAGCTGTAGCGCAGCTTGTCGGAGTAGACGATTTGCTGGTCCGGCTGGTAGCGCACCCCGGACAGCAGCAGGCGCTTGATCAGCAGCTGGTAGTTGTAGGCACCTTGCGCAGGCGGAATTATTTTTGTCATCGCCATGTTTGTGTTCCCGACTTTGCCAATCTGAAATTTGGGTTCGCTGCACGCGGGGAAGCCGGTATCCGCACCGGCCGGAGCACGCGACCGGAGGGCCTGATTCCCCTATGGAGCGAACAGTAAATAGCCCTCCCCTCGACCGCTTCACATTCCACGCCACACACTTGTCATTTGATGACAACCTGTACTTCTGCAGGGCGTGCGTGGCCCGCCGCTGCAGCGCGGAAAGCGGGGAATGAGGAGATGGGGGTAAGCGGCGCCGCCACGCCCCGGCTAAAGGGCGTGGCGAGCGCGGAGGGACGCGATCAGAACTGCTCGGCGTCCAGCAGGTACAGGCTCTCGCTGCCGGCGCGCACCGAGGCGCTCAGCGAGTGGATACGCGGCAGCAGGCGCGCGAAGTAGAAGCGCGCGGTGCCGAGCTTGCTGGCGTAGAAGTCGTCCTCGCCCTGCCTGGCCAGCGCCACGGCGGCCATGCGCGCCCACAGGTAGGCGTACACGGTGTAGCCGAAGGTGTGCAGGTACTCGACCGAGGCGGCGCCGATCTCGTTGGGGTTGGTCTGCGCCTTGTCGATCACCCAGGCGGTCAGCGCGTCGAGGTTGTCCACCGCGGCCTTGAGCGGCGCAGTGAACTCGGCCAGCGAGGCGTCGGCGCCGGCTATGAAGGCATTGATCTCCTCGGACAGGTGGCGGTAGTAGCTGCCGCCGCTGGCGACCACCTTGCGGCCCATCAGGTCCAGCGACTGGATGCCGTTGGTGCCTTCGTAGATCTGGGTGATGCGGCAGTCGCGGATCAGCTGCTCCTGGCCCCACTCGCGGATGTAGCCGTGGCCGCCGAACACCTGCTGGCCGTGGATGGTGGTTTCCAGGCCCATGTCGGTGAGGAAGGCCTTGGCCACCGGGGTCAGCAGGGCAACCAGCTCCTCGGCGCGCTTGCGGGTGGCGGCGTCCTCGCTGTACTTGGCGAGGTCGAGCTGCAGGGCCACGAAGCTGGAGAAGGCGCGGCCGCCCTCGTTGAGCGCCTTCATGGTCAGCAGCATGCGGCGCACGTCCGGATGCACGATGATCGGGTCGGCCGCCTTGTCCTTCGCCACCGCACCGGTCGGCGCGCGGCTCTGGATGCGCTCGCGGGCATATTCCACGGCGTTCTGGTAGGAGCGCTCGCCGAGGGCCAGGCCCTGGATGCCGACGCCCAGGCGCTCGTAGTTCATCATGGTGAACATGGCGTTGAGGCCCTTGTTCACTTCGCCGACCAGGTAACCGGTGGCGCCGTCGAAGTTCATCACGCAGGTGGCCGAGGCCTTGATGCCCATCTTGTGCTCGATGGAGCCGCAGCTCACCGCGTTGCGCTCGCCCAGCGCGCCGTCGGCCTCGACCATCACCTTGGGCACCAGGAACAGCGAGATGCCCTTGGGACCGGCCGGGGCGTCCGGCAGCTTGGCCAGTACCAGGTGGATGAGGTTCTCGGACAGGTCCTGCTCGCCGCCGGTGATGAAGATCTTGGTGCCGCTGACCTTGTAGCTGCCGTCGGCCTGCGGCTCGGCCCGGGTGCGGATGATGCCGAGGTCGGTGCCGGCGTGCGGCTCGGTCAGGCACATGGAGCCGGCCCAGCGGCCTTCGTACATGGCCGGCAGGTACTGCGCCTTCAGCTCCTCGCTGGCGTGGTTGAGGACCGCCAGGCAGGCGCCGGCGGTCAGCATCGGATACAGGGCGAAGGACAGGTTGGCCGAGTTGACCATCTCCTCGACCTGGGCGCCGATCACCTTGGGCATGCCCATGCCGCCGAACTCCGGCGAGCCGCCGACGCCGACCCAGCCGCCTTCGGCGTAGGTGCGCCAGGCCGCGGGGAAACCGGCCGGGGTCTGCACGGCGCCGTCGTGCCAGGAGCAGCCTTCCTCGTCGCCGCTGCGGTTCAGCGGGGCGATCACCCCTGCGGTGACCTTGCCGGCCTCCTCGAGGATGGCGCGCGCGGTATCGGCGTCGACGACCTCGGCCAGCTCCGGCAGCTCGGCCCACAGTTTGGAAACTTCGAAGACTTCATTGAGCACGAAGTCCATGTCGCGAAGGGGCGCTTTGTAATCGGACATTGCTAACACTCACCCTGATTTCTGCTGTTGTAGTAGTAGCCGTCGTTGCGGCCATTCACCGCTGTTTTTGTATCAGGCCACGATCGGCGCATGCTTCGAACTCGGGGTGGATTTGCGGGTTGACCTGGGCCGGGGCCCGGGTGGAACCGCTCTCCACCTGCCGTTCGGCGACCGTGCCGCTGCGCTTGTCCGGCAGCAGGAAGTAGGATAGCGCCGGGATCAGGATCAGTGCGCCGAGCATGTTCCACAGGAACATGAAGGTCAGCAGGATGCCCATGTCGGCCTGGAACTTGATCGGCGACCAGGCCCAGCCCACCACGCCGGCGGCCAGGGTGATGCCGACCAGGCCGACCACCCGGCCGGTGAAGGCCACGGCGTTCTCGTAGGCGTCGGACAGCGACATGCCCTGGCGCTGGTAGTGCAGCTGCACGCTGAGCAGGTACAGCGCGTAGTCGACGCCGATGCCCACGCCGAGGGCGATCACCGGCAGGGTCGCCACCTTCACGCCGATGCCCATGGCCACCATCAGCGCCTCGCAGAGCACCGAGGTGAGCACCAGCGGCAGCAGCGCCACCAGGGTCGCCCGCCAGCTGCGGAAGGTGAACAGGCAGAACACGGTCACCGCCAGGTAGACGAACAGCAGCATGGTGCGGTTGGCCTCGCGGACCACGATGTTGGTGGCCGCCTCGATGCCGGCGCTGCCGGCGGCGAGCAGGAACTGGCGCTCCTCGCTGCTGTTCTCGCGGGCGAAGCGGTCGGCGATGGCCACCACTTCATCCAGGGTCTCGGCCTTGTGGTCCTTGAGGTAGGCGATCACCGGCATCACCGAGCAGTCGCTGTTGAACAGCTCGGGGGCGTTCACCGAGGCCTGCTGGGCGGCGTAGTTCAGCATGTCCTGGTTGCGCTGGATGCTGTTCATCTTCGGGTTGCCCTCGAAGGTGCCGGCGGTGATCTGGCGCACCGCGTTGACCAGCGACACGGTGGTCTGCACCCCCGGATGCTGCTGCAGCTCCCAGGCCAGACGGTCGGCGAGGACCAGGGTCTGGTAGTTGAGGCAGCCTTCCGGCGCGGTCTTGACCATCACTGCGAACAGGTCGCTGGACAGCGCGTAGTGGCTGGTGATGTAGGCGTTGTCGCGGTTGTAGCGGGAATCCTCCCGCAGTTCCGGGGCGCCGCTGTCCAGATCGCCGATCTTCAGCTGCAGGCTGGCGATGAAGCCGCCGATGCCCATCAGCGTCGCCACCAGCACCGCACCGGTCGCCCACTTGCGGGAGGTGAACAGGTCGAGCAGGTCCCACAGCTTGCCGAAACCGCGATGCTGGGCGGCCCGCGAGTCGATGCGCAGGGCGCGCTCGGCGGCCTTGCTGCCGACGCCGATGTAGGACAGCGCCACCGGCATCAGCAGCAGCGAGGTGAAGATCAGCACGGCCACGCCGATGCTGGCGGTGACCGCCAGGTCCTGGATCACCGGGATGTCGATCAGCATCAGCACGGCGAAGCCCACCGCGTCGGCCAGCAGCGCGGTGACCCCGGCGATGAACAGGCGGCGGAAGGTGTAGCGCGCGGCGATCTGCTTGTGGGTGCCGCGGCCGATGTCCTGCATGATGCCGTTCATCTTCTGCGCCGCGTGCGACACGCCGATGGCGAAGATCAGGAACGGCACCAGGATCGAATAGGGATCGATGGCGTAGCCCATCCAGGCGACGATGCCCAGCTGCCAGACCACCGCGGCCAGCGAGCAGCCGACCACCAGCAGGGTGCTGCGTACGCAGCGGGTGTAGAGGAAGATGATCACCAGCGAGGTGACCACCGCCAGGGCGAAGAACAGCATCACCTGGATCAGGCCGTCGATCAGGTCGCCCATCAGCTTGGCGAAGCCGATCACGCGGATCTTGTACTTGCCGCTGCCCTCCTCGCCGCTCGCCGCCGCCTTGGCGTCGCCGGCGAACTCGTACTTGGCACGCAGCTTCTCCTCGAGCATCTGCGAGAACTTGTGGTAGTCGATGCCGTGGCCGGTGGCCGAGTCCTGGTCGAGCAGCGGCACGATCAGCATGGTCGACTTCAGGTCGCTGGCCACCAGGCTGCCGACGATGCCGGCGCGGTTGATGTTCTGGCGCAGCTGCTCGATGTCGGCCGGCGAACCCGCGTAGTTGTCGGGCATCACCGGGCCGCCCTGGAAGCCTTCCTCGGTGACCTCGGTCCAGCGCACCGCCGGGCTCCACAGCGACTTCATCCAGGCGCGGTCGACGCCCTCGGCGAGGAACAGCTCGTCGTTGACCTGCTTGAGAACATCCAGGTACTCGGGATCGAAGATGTCGCCCTGGGTGTTCTCCACCACCACCCGCACCGAGTTGCCCAGGCCGCGCAGCGATTTGCGGTTCTCCAGGAAATTCTGGATGTAGGGCTGGCTCTGCGGAATCATCTTGTCGAAGCTGGGACGCAGCTCCAGGCGGGTGACGGCCATGTAGCCCAGCACCACGGTGACCAGCGCCATCATCAGCATGAACAGCGGCCGGTAGTTGAACACCAGGCGCTCCAGCAGATTGCCGGAGCGCGGGTCGAACTCACGCAAGTCGCGGATCACCGGCATGGTGTCTTGCTTGATATTGCCCATGTCTGGGTACTCGCTCTGTTTTCTTATCGTTATTCGACGGGCAGCGCACGCACGCCACGTTCACCGACCAGCACCAGGCCGGCGCTGCCGGCGGGTGCGGCGCCGGCCACCGGCGCCAGGCTCTGCTGCGGCACCAGCACCACGCCCGCGCCATCGTCACGCCCGCGCAGGGCATGGCCGGCGAGGCTGAACAGCCAGATGTCGCCGCCGGCATCCAGGGCGCCGGCGGTGATGCTCACCGGCAGACCGGTGTCCACCTGGCTCCAGCTCTGCCCGCCGTCGCTGCTGCGGAACACGTGGCCGCGCAGGCCGTAGGCGAACACTTCGCCGGGCTTGCCGACCACGCCGAACCAGGTGCCCTGGTAGGGCGACGGCAGCGCCGCGAAGCGCTGCTGGCCGGCATCCCACTTGAGCAGCAGGCCCTGCTCGCCGGCGAGGTACAGCTCGTCGCCGACCGCGGCGATGGCGTTGAGGTGCAGGCTCTGCGGGTTGTCGGTGCGATCCTGCATGGGCACCCAGCTCCGGCCGCCATCCTCGGTACGCAGGATCAGGTTGAACACGCCGACCAGGTAGCCGCGCTTGTCGTCGGCGAACCACACATCGAGCAGCGGCTTGTCGGCGCCCTCGGCGACCAGGCGCTCGCCCTCGGCGACGAACTGCGCCCACTGCTCGTTGTCCGGCTCGGCGCTGGCCAGCGCCTGGTAGTGGGCCAGCACCCGCTCGCCGATCTGCCGGCCGTCGAGCTGCCTGACCCAGCTGGCGCCGCCGTCGCTGCTGTGCAGCACCACGCCGTCGTTGCCGACCGCCCAACCCTGCTTCGCAGTCGGGAAATGCACGGCGTTGAGATCGGAACTGACCGGCACGCTGGCCTGCTGCCAGTTCTTGCCGGCATCGTCGGAATACAGGATGTGCCCGCGCTGGCCGACCGCCACCAGCCGCTCACCGGCCCGTGCCACGTCGCGCAGCGGGCTGCGCGTCGCCAGGGCGCTCGGCTTGGCCGGCAGGTCCAGCACATCCACGAAGGTGGCTGCCTGGGCGATGCCCTGCAGCGAGCCCAGTGCGATACCCAGCGCCAGCAGCGCGGACTTCTTGAAGGAACCCATTACCGCGTCCTCTTGGGGAAACCGTACCGGGTCGCGGCGAGGCGCCACCCGGAATCACGTCGCATCGGGAGCCGCAAGGCTCCCGGCCGCCACCCTTCGCCGTCCTGAATGGCGAGGGGTGGCGGCCTGTCGCAGAGCCTTGCTCAGCGGATGCCGGCGCCGGCCAGGGACTCCGGCGACCACTGGGTCTTGGAGAGCGGCGCGATGTACTTGATGCCGCCGTACGGGCCGACCACGCCGTTGATGTTGTAGGTGCCGCCGATCAGGTCGTAGATCATGAACGGGGTGGCGTCCGGGGTCTGCTTGTCGTAGCTCTGGGTCAGGAAGGCGAAGGAGCCGCGATACAGCTGGCCACGGGCGTCATACTGGTCGGAAGCCAGGGCCACCCAGCTGTCCTCGTCCAGGTAGAAGCGGCGCTTGTGGTAGATGTGGCGGGCGTTCGGCTTCAGGGTGCCCTCGACCACCCACACGCGGTGCTTCTCCCAGCGCACCGCATCCGGATTCAGGTGGTTGGCGGTGGTCAGTTGCTTGGGATCGGTGGCGTAGGTCAGCTTGTAGGTGTTGTACGGAACGTACATTTCCTTCTTGCCTTCCAGTTTCCACTCGTAGCGGTCCAGCGCGCCGTTGAACACGAACACGTCGTCGTAGGTGCCGGAGCCGGAAGTACCGGGGTTCGGCGTGTCGTAGGCCAGGTTGGGCGCCAGCTTGACGCGACGCTGGCCGGGCAGGTACTGCCAGGCGCTGCGCGGCTGCACCAGCGGGTTGGCGGCGTCGCGCAGCATGATGGCCTCGCCGGCGCGACGGGCCGGCGCGGTGTAGGCCAGCTTCATCTGGTAGTAGGTGTCCTTGGCGCCGATCGGCTTGGACATGTCCTCGTAGATCGGATAGCTGATGTGCGCCTGGCCGGTGGTGGACAGGGTCGCCTTGCCGGCGGCATCGACGTTCCACGAGTCGTACTTGGAGGCGATGCTCACGCCCTGGTAGCGCAGCAGGAAGTTCCACATCGCCTCGGCGCCGCTCTTCGGGATCGGGAAGGGAATGCCCGGCAGGACGTTCTCGACGGCGCTGCCGCCTTCCTTGGACTGCGCGTTGCTGGCGTTCTTCAGGGTGTTGGCGAGCACGTCCGGCGGCAGCGCCACGCTGCGGTGGGTCGGGTAGACGTCGACGCGGAAAGTCGGGAAGCGCCTGGCCAGCTCGACGGTGGTGGCGGTCAGCTGGTCCTTGTACTGGTCGACGTTCTTGCCGTCGATGCTCAGCAGCGGCTTCTCGCCAGCGAACGGATCGGGGCGCATGGAGTCGCCGTTCTTGAAACCGGCCGGCGGGGTGGTCAGGCCGCCCTGGTAGGCGGGAATGGCGCCGTCGGCGCTGGCGGCCGCGTCGGCACCGACCTTGGTCAGGCTGGCGCCGAGCTTGGCGGCTTCATCGGCGGATACGGCGGCATGGGCCTGGCCGGCGATGGCCAGGGCGAGAGAGGCTGCGATCAGGGTATGCACGAATTTCATATTGTTGTTTTCCTGCTCTAAGGCTGAGAAATACGCGGATCAGAAGGTGGTCTTGAGGGTCAGGTAGACCGCGCCGCGGTCTTCCGTGGTCGAACCACCACCGGAGAAGGACGAGTAGCCGCCGCCGTAGCAGGTGTAGTCCTGCTCGCCGTCGAAGGCGTTCGGGGTCGAGCCGTCGGTCTGGCCGTCATGGCAGGCCTTGGCCTCGCCGAAGGCGTCCACGTATTTCAGGTCGACGAAGTACTGGTTGTAGATGGCGGCGCTCAGGCCGACCGAGTAGTTGCCGGTGTCCTCCGCGCCACCGCCCTGCACCGGGGAAATGCCATCCAGGCCAAGGTTGACGGAAACCGGCATGCTCAGATCGACGCCGGGGACGACCTGGTACCAGGTCGGGGTGAAGTTGACGCCGATGCCCCAGTTGTCGCGGGTCGGCTTGTCGATGCCACGGTAGGTGCTCTTGCCCTTGTACAGCGCCTCGTTGTTGCCATCGAGTTCCAGCAGGTTGCTGTAGTACAGCTCGCCCAGCAGGGTGGCGGCATCGAACAGCGGGGTGTCGCCGATGGTCATCAGGCCGTTGAGGGTCCAGTGCAGGGTGTCGCCGGTGGCGCTCAGGCCGTCGCCGTCGCCCGGCACGTCGTAGATCACCCCGGTGCCTGCCGAGCGCGGCGGCAGCAGGCCGAAGCCGTTGCCCAGGCCGGCCGAGCTGGTCGAACTGACGATGGCCGGGATGCTGGCCAGCGGCATGTTGTGGCGGATGTTCAGGTCGCTGCCGACGCTGATGCCGGCGATCTCCTTGGACAGGCTGATGCCGTAGATGTCGATGTCGTCGGCGTAGGCGAACTGGTAGGTGGCAGTCTGCAGCGAGTTGTACAGGTTGGCGATCGGGCCACCGGCACCGGTGACGGTCAGGCCGCGGGCGTCCAGCCAGGCCTGCGGCAGGATCTCCGAGCTGTTGCGGTAGTAGACGCCCAGGGTGCCGTCCAGCCACTCCGGCGACCACTTGGCCATCACACCCCAGTCGCCGCGCTTGTCGGGGTTGAGGTCGTCGCCGCGGCGGATGGTGGTCAGCGCGCCCTGGACCGGGATCAGCCCAGGAGTGCCGGTGTGACCGAGCAGGAAGCTCTGCGCGCCCTCGCCCACCAGGTCGGAACCGCCGTAGTAGGTGCCGGCCTCCGGCAGGCGGGCGGCGTCCCACTCGAGGAAGTACTGGGCGCCGATGGTCAGCTCCGGGTTGACCTGGAAGGAGGCGGAAATCTGGTTGCGCGGGACGAACAGTTCCTTGGCCTCGGTGCCCGGCGAAGCGGCCAGCTTGGCCAGGTCCAGGCCCGACTGGCCGTAGCTCAGCGAATGCACCGGGTTGAGCAGGGTCTCGCCCCAGAACAGGTTGTGCTGGCCGATCTTGGTGCTGAATACCGACTGCTCGCCCACCTCGGTCTTGTAGAACACGAAGGCGTCGAGGATCTCGCCGGATGGGCCGCTGTAGTAGCGCTGCGCGTAGTTGCTCAGGTGCGGGCTGCCCAGCGGGACACCGGTGCCCGGCAGGCCGCCGATGCCCGGATTGATGCCGGACTGGTCGCCGTTGCCGTTGACGAACGGATTGGAGTTGGAGCCGGTGTTGTCATAGGCCTTGTCGTACCAGGCCGCACCGCTGACGCGAAAGCCCATCGACTCCTGGTAGATCACGTCCAGCTCGGACAGCAGGTCGACCCGGTTGGTGATGTTGGTGCCCGACTTGCGGAAGTTGTAGTCGCCGTCGTTGTTGTTCGGAGAGCCCAGGAAGCGCTTGCCGGCACTCTCGGTACGCACGCCGTAGTTGTACTTGACGGTGTTGTCGAAGCGCACCGACCAGTCCTCGCTGCCGGTGTCGATCTCGACGGCGTGGGCGGCGGGCAGCGAGGCCAGCATGATGGCGGTGGCCAGCAGGCTGCGACGCAGCGGGGTTGCACCGAGAGTTTGCTTGTTATGCATTGCGTTGACTCCGCTTGTTTTTATTGTTGTTGACGATGAATCGCTTTCAGAGAGCGGCGGCCTGAGCGACCGGTTGTGACGCCTACGCCTGCCGGCGGTCCAGAGCCATCACGAACTCCTCGGCCTGTGGCCAGGGCCCGTAGCCGGCGGCCGGATTCAGGTGACCGACGGCCCCGCAGTTGACCAGCTCGCTACCCCACTGCCCGGCCAGGCGGGCCACCGCTTCGAAGCTGGCCAGGTGATCGTTGCTGCTGGCCGCGACCATGCTCGGGAACGGCAGCGGACCGGCGGGAAGCGGATCCCAGCCGTTGGCGCGCAGGGTTTCCGGGGTCGGGTAGCCTTGCGGCCACTGGGCGTCCAGATCCGGCGGCGCGGCCAGCAGCGCGCCTTTGATGTCATGGCGGTAGCGGGCCGCCCAGTGCGCCACCATCAGCACGCCGGCGCTGTGCGCTACCAGGATCACCGGGCCGTCGATCTGCGCCAGCTCGCGCTGGATCGCCTCGACCCGCGCGGCGCAGCTGAGCTTGTCGGTCTCCAGCGGCGGCACCGAGCGCACCCTGGCCAGGCGGGCCTGCAGCAGCGTCTGCCAGTGCTCGGCCACATGGTCGCGCAGGCCGGGAACGATCAGGACGGTTGCGGCGGTTTGCAGTTTTTCCACGTCAGCACCATTGCTCTCGATATTCGGGTCGGCCAGCCAGCCGACTGCTTGAGATCAACAGTAAAGAGCGCTCCCCCGACCCGCTTTACATTCCGCGACAGGCAGTTTTCATTTGATGACAGGCGCATTGCCACCCACCCGACTCGCCATCCCGCCGCCGGGCCCCGCCGAAATGGCCGTGGCAGAGCGATCACGGCTTTTCATTTGGCGACGCCAGGGCTATAAGTGGTGTCCCCGCCAGCGTAGCGGGACGCCATTTGCAAAACGTGGAAACAACAAGATGACCGCCCTCGCCCGAGCCGCCGTGCTCACCAACTACCAGGAAGTTGCCCGCCACCTGGGCCTCAACGCCCTCAGCCTGCTCGCCCGCTTCGGCCTCAGCCAGAGCCAGCTCGACGACCCCAACCAGCGCATTCCGGTCGCCGCCGCGGTCAACCTGCTCGAGGAATCGGCGCGGGTCAGCGGCTGCGAGTCGTTCGGCCTGCGCATGGCCGAACTGCGCCAGCTGTCGGATTTCGGCGAGGTCAGCCTGCTGCTCAGCCACCAGCGCACCCTGCGCGACGCCCTGCAGGTGATCGTGCAGTACCGCCACCTGCTCAACGACTCGCTGGCGATCTTCATCGAGGAGGCGGGGAAGACGGTGATCATCCGCGAGGAAGTGATCACCGACGAGCCGACGCGCAGCCGCCAGGCCAGCGAGCTGGCGGTCGCCGTGATGCACCGCTTCTGCGCCGCCCTGCTCGGCGCGCACTGGCACCCGATCAGCGTCAACTTCACCCACGAGGCGCCGGCCGACCTGACCGTGCACCGGCGCATCTTCGGCTGCAAGCTGGAGTTCGGCAGCGAGTTCAACGGCATCGTCTGCCCCGCCGCTGACCTGGACGCCGCCAACCCGCTGGCCAACGAGGCCATGGCGCGGCATGCCCGGCGCTACCTGGATTCGCTGCACACCGAGGGCGAGAGCTCGCTGGTGTTCGACGTGCGCAAGAGCATCTACCTGCTGCTGCCGATGGGCCGCGCCACCATCGAGCAGATCGCCCAGACCCAGGGCATGAACGTACGCACCCTGCAGCGCCGCCTGGAGGAAGGCGGCGCCACCTTCAGCGAGCTGATCAACGGCGTGCGCCGCGACCTGGTGATCCGCTACCTGGAGAACCCCGGCTATTCGCTCGGGCGCATCGCCGACATGCTCGGCTACTCGATGCCCAGCTCCTTCACCCGCTGGTTCATCGCCCAGTTCGGCATGCCGCCGGCGAGCTGGCGCGCGCAGCACGGCGTGGTGCCGCGCAAGTAGCGTGAGGGGAAGAACGGCACATCCCTGTCGGCCGGGGCCTGCAGGGATGCGCCGGGATCAGCGGCTACCCTGGGCCACCGCCTGCGCCAGCTCGTCGAGATCGGTCACCGCGCGGCTCAGGTAGAACTCGGCGCCGCCGTGGCCGCGCTTGCCGCCCTGCTGGATCTGGCCGCGCACGAACTGGTAGCTGCTGCGGATCTTGCCCAGCTCGGCGGCATGTCCGGTCTGCCGGGATTGCAGGTCGGCGAAGCGCCCTTCGATGGCCTGGTCGAGCGCCTGCAGCGCCGGCGGCGAGAGGATGAAGCGCTCCTGTTCCGGCAACGGGTAGTGGCGCAGCTGGTAATCGAGGAGGAAGCCGGCCAGGGAGCGGCTCAGCTCGCCGATCAGCAGCGCGGGCGAATCGGCGGCCAGGCTTTGCCGCTCGCCGGTGTAGGCGCTGGCGGCGGCCTGCTGCAGTTGTCGCTGCCGGGTCAGCAGCTGCTGCACCAGCTCCGGATAGCGCTGGCGCTGCTCGGTCGGCAGGCCGTCCAGCTCGGCGAACACCTTCTTCATCTCGCCCAGCGGCTGCGCCAGGGCGGCCGGCTGGCCGAGCTGCAGGATGTAGGTTTCCAGCGTCTGCAGGTGATGGAACACCGAGGTCAGCAGGCGCGGGTCGGGCGTCCGCTCCCCGGGGTTGAAATACAACATGGCGCTGGCGCACAGCAGCTGGCCGCGGCTCTCCAGTTCGCTCAGCTGCAGGGCGCTGCGCTCGTCGCCCCGGACCGGGGAACAGAGCAGCAGCAATCCGCACAACAGCACTTTCTTTCGCATCATCCCTACCCTCTTGTCTTGTTGTTATGTCGGGTCTGTCGCGTTGCTGCGGGGAGCGAATTAATTCGCCTTGGCGGGGCATCTAGGCGAATGAATTCGCCCCTACGGTTCACAGCCCCCAGTGCATCAATGCGAGCACCAGCGCGACCAGGAACACGGTCTCGCCCACCATCAGCAGGATCGGCTTGATGCCCACCGCGGCCAGCTCCTTGAGCTGGGTCTTCATGCCCAGCGCGCTGATCGAGATCACCAGGCACCAGCGCGACAGCTCGTTGACCCCGCCCTGCACCAGCGTCGGCACCCAGCCGGTGCTGTTGACGCAGGCGAGGATCAGGAAGCCGACGGCGAACCAGGGCAGCAGCGGCGGGCGCTTGCCGGTCGGATCGGCGCCCTGCATGCGGGTGATCATCGCCGCGCAGACGATCACCGGCAGCAGCATGGCGACGCGCATCAGTTTGACCACGGTGGCGGTGTCGCCGGTTTCCGGGGACATGCTGTAGCCGGCGCCGACCACCTGGGCGACGTCGTGGATGGTGGCGCCGAGGAACACCCCGGCGTCCTGCGGCGACAGGCCGAACCAGTTGGCGATCATCGGATAGAGGATCATCGCCACGGTGGACAGCGCCGACACGCCGATCACGGTGAACAGGGTGGCGCGTTCCTTCTGTGGGTGATTGGGCAGCGCGGCGGACAGCGCCAGCGCCGCCGAGGCACCGCAGATGGCGGTGGCGCCACCGGTGAGCATGCCGAACAGGCGCTGGAAGCCGAGCGCCCTGGCCGCCACCATCGACACGCTGATGGTCACTGCCACCAGGATCACCACCAGCGCCACCGGCTTCCAGCCGAGGCCGGCGATCTGCTCCAGGGTGATGCGCATGCCCAGCAGGCACACGCCGATGCGCAGCACGGTGCGCGCGGTGAACTCGATGCCGACCTTGCACTTGCCGTCCGCGGACAGGAAGTTGAGCGCCATGCCCAGCAGCAGGGCGAACAGCATCACCGGCGCGCCGTAGTGCTCGGAGAGGAAGGTCGCCGCCGCGGCGACGATCAGGCTGACCATGAAGCCCGGCGCCAGTTCGCGCACGCGGCTGGGGAAGGAAACGAGAGCGATGGCGCTCATGACGCGGACTCCTCGGAAGCGATGACGATGAACAGCCGGCCGTCTGCCTGCACCTCGACCGGATAGCTGGCGACCTTGAGCGCGGTCGAGTTGAGCAGGTAGCCGCTGGCCAGGTTGAAGCGCAGGCCGTGGGCGCAGCACTGGATCACCCGCCCGTCCAGGCGCCCGCCGCACAGCGAGGCGCCCTGGTGCGGGCAGCTGTCGTCGATGGCGTAGAACTGGCCGTCGACGTTGAACAGCGCCAGGCTCTTGCCGTCCGCCTCGACCAGCGCACGCGCGCCGGGCGCCGGCACCCTGGCGGCCGGCACTTCGATGTGGCGGGTCATGCCGGCTGCTCCCGACGCTGCAGTGCGGCGTGCATGGCTCCGAGCAGCACCTCGGTCGACTGCGCACCGGATACCGTCAGCTGGCGGTCGAAGACGAAGCACGGCACGCCGCCGGCGGCCATGCCGGCCGCCTCGCCGAAGAACGGAGCGCCGTCGCCGCGCAGGGCGTCGGCCAGGTCCGTCGTGGCGAAGCCGCAGTCTTCAGCAATCACCAGCAGGGTGGCGGGATCGCCTAGATCCTCGCCGTTGTGGAAGTAGGCGGCGAACAGGCACTCGAGCAGGTCCTCGACCTTCTGCGCGCTGCCGATGGCGGCGGCGCGCTGCAGCAGGCGGTGGGCGTCGGCGGTGTTGGGCATGCGCAGGATGCGCGCGAAGTCGATGTCCACCTCGGCGGCGGCCGCCGCCTCGCGCACCTGGGCCTGGCGCAGGCGCACGGCCTGCTCGCTGCCCAGCCGGCGCAGGTAGAACTCGGCGAACGGCACGCCCGCGGCCGGCAGGTTCGGCAGCAGCTGCACACCGTGCCACTCCAGCTCGACCTCGACATCCGGCCGGCTGGCGCGCAGGCGGGCCAGCGCGCGCTCCAGCTGGCGCTTGCCGATCAGGCACCAGGGGCAGATGAAGTCGAAGAACACCTCGATATGCAGCGGCTGGCTCACGACTGGGCCTCCAGTGCCGCTTCGCTGGCGGTTTCCTCGACGCCCTCGCCCTGCAGGCGGGCCATGTCGTTCAGGTAGTAGCGCTTGGCGTAGAAGAACACCGCCGCCGCCGCGATGCTGACCAGCGGCACCAGCTGGAAAGCGTTGTCCAGGCCGATCAGGTCGGACACCTTGCCGGTGAGCAGCGGGCCGGTGGCCAGGCCCAGCAGGTTGTTGGCCAGGGTCAGGGTGGCGAACGCGGTGCCGTGCACGGTGTAGTGGGTCAGGTTGGCGACCATGGCGCCGGCCGGGCCGGAGGTGCCGGCGGCGATCAGCATGCCCAGGCAGATCAGCGCCAGCTGGGCGGGGCCGGCCGGCAGGGCGAAGGCCGCCGACAGCAGCAGGCAGCTGCCCAGGCAGTAGGCGATGGCCAGGCCGATCTTGCGATCCGGGCGGTTGCGGCACATACGGTCGCTGAGCATGCCGCAGAGGATCATGCCGATACCGCTGCACAGCACGATGATGGCGGCGACACCGCCGGCCTGGTCGGTGCCCATGCCGTAGTAGCGGTTCAGGTAGCTGGGCATCCAGACGATCACGGTGCCGCCGACGAACAGCTGCAGGCCGCTGCCGACATAGGCGGACAGCACCGAGCGGCTGGAGTACAGGGTGCGCAGCGGGCGCTGGGCCTTGAGCGCCGCCTTGCTGGCGGCATCGGCCATCCGCCGGGGCGCGATCTTCGCCTCGCGCACGATGATCGGGTAGAGCAGCGCCAGGGCCAGGCCGAACAGCGCCATGCCGGCGAACGCCCAGCGCCAGCCGAAGTGCTGGGCCATCACCCCGCCGAGGGCCATGCCCAGCACCGAGCCGAACATGCCGCCGGAAATGAAGGCGCCGGACAGGGTGGCGCGCATCTCGCGCGGGAACACCGAGACCACCACGGCGATGCCGACGCTGCCGTAGGCGGCCTCGCCGACGCCGACCAGGAAGCGGGCGACGAACATCTGCTCGTAGTTCTCCGCCAGCGCGCAGCCGAGGGTGGCCAGGCTCCACAGCACGGCCATGATCGCCAGGCTCCTGACCCGGCCGAAGCGGTCGGCGACCAGCGAGAGGGGGAAGGTCAGCAGGCCGACCATCAGCGCGACTATGCCGCTGAGCAGGCCGAGCTGAGCATCGGAGAGTGCCCATTCGCCCTTGAGCATGGGGAATACGGCGTTGAGCACCTGCCGCGACATGTAGTCGGAGATCAGCAGGCCGAAGGTCAGGGCGAAGACGATCCAAGCGTAGCGGCGCGGGATGCCGATGGAAGTGTCTTCGCCGTCATCGGCGGTGGGGTGGTAGGCGGCCATGCTGCCTCCTTCTGTCTAGCGTGGGTCTTGTTGTTATGGGTCCGGCCTGACCGGTTCTGCAAAGGCTTCGCCCGGGGTGAAGCCTTTGCGCAACCTGTATGCAGCGTAGGCGGGCCGGCGCTCTGCCGGCCCGCCCCGAGGGTCAGCCGCGCTGCGGCACGCCCTTCTGCCCAGGCTTGCGGTTCGGCGCCATGCCGTTGGCCAGCAGGGTTTCCTCGATGCTGTCGTACTGCACGCCGATGCGGTAGATCTCGCGGGCTTCCTTGCCGTTGGCCACTTCGCGGCCCAGCTCGTGGGCGACGCGCACGCACTGCTGGATCTGCTCGACCGAGGTCATACGCTGGCCGTGCTGGCCGACGATGGTGTCCTCGATGCCGCAGCGCGGGTGCAGGCCCATGGACATGGCCATCATGTTGAACGGCAGCACGTTCTTCAGCAGCGACTCGGCGGTCAGGGTGCAGCCGTCCGGCGCGCGGTGGATGAAGTTGAAGAAGTTGAACGGGTTGGGGCCGTCGAAGCCGCCGCCGATGCCGATCCAGGTCAGGTTCAGCGGGCCCTTGTAGACGCCCTTGCGCACCAGGCGCTCGAGGGTTTCCAGGGCGTGCATGCCGGTCAGCTGGAAGTGCGGCTGGATGCCGTTGGCGCACAGGCGCTTGAGGTGCTCCTCGACCCAGGCCGGGCCGGCCGGCACGGTCATCTCGCTGTAGGCGGCCTGGAACGCCGGATTGGCCAGGGAGGTGCCTTCCAGGTATTCCGGATAGAGCAGCTCCATGATGTTCATCTGGGTGGTGTTGATCGCCACGGTGACCTGATCCGGCTTCGGGGTCAGCTCGGCGAGCATGTGGCGGGTGTCGTCGGACAGCCACTTGGCCGCCTCGCCCTCGCCTTCCGGGGCGAAGGAGATCGAGCCGCCGACCTGGATGATCATGTCCGGCACAGCCTCGCGCACGCCCTTGATCAGCTCGTTGAACTTGGACAGGCGCTTGGAGCCGGTGCCGTCCAGTTCGCGCACGTGCAGGTGCAGCACGGTGGCGCCGGCCTCATAGCAGTCGACGGCCTTCTGCACCTGCTCGTCCATGGTCACCGGGATGTCCTCCGGGAAGTCGGCGGGCATCCACTCGGGGCCGTAGGGGGCGACGGTGATGACCACCTTCTCCATGTTCTCGGGGTGCAGGGAATCGTCGAAGAATTGCATGTTGTGATCCTCGGTCTTGTTATCTGGCCGCCCCGCTCAAGCCGGGGCGGCGATGGCATGCACGCGGGGGTTAGGCGTGGTTCAGAACGGCTTGTCGCCGATGATCCCGGCGCGCTCCATCTTGCGATGGCACGGCGGGTAGTCCATGACGGCATAGTGCTGGGTGCTGCGGTTGTCCCAGATGGCGATGCTGTTGGGCTTCCAGCGCCAGCGCACCTGGTACTCCGGGATGTACGCCTGGCTGATCAGGTAGCGCAGCAGGTCGCTGCCGCCCATGTTGTAGTCCTGACCGAAGCGCACGTGCTCCGGGGTGTGGTAGTTGCTGAAGTGGGTGGCGAAGGCGTTGACGAACAGCACCTTCTCGCCGGTCTCCGGATGGATGCGCACCACCGGGTGCTCGGCGTCCGGGTACTGGGCCTTGAGCGCCAGGCGCTTCTCCATCGGCATGGCTGCGCCGAAGCTGGCCTCGATGCTGTGGCGGGCGCGCAGGCCCGCGATCTTCGCCTTCACCTCGTCGGGCAGGCGCTCGTAGGCCAGCACCATGTTGGCCCACATGGTGTCGCCGCCCACCGGCGGGCACTCCACGCAGCGCAGCACGCAGCCCAGCGGCGGCGCCTCGCGCCAGGTGGCGTCGGTGTGCCAGGCGTTCTCGTAGCGGTCCATCGGCTGGTCGGGGCGCTTGTAGATCTGCACCAGGCCCGGATGCTCCGGGTCGCTGCCGGCCACCGGGTGGTCCTCCAGCTCGCCGAAGCGGCGGGCGAAGGCCACGTGCTCGGCGCGGCTGATGTCCTGGTCGCGCAGGAACAGCACGCGGTGCCTGAGCAGCTGGGCGCGGATCTCGGCGAACAGGCCGTCGTCGTGGATGGCGTCGGCCAGCCTGACGCCGACCAGCTCGGCGCCGATGGCGCAGGTCAGTTGTTCGACTTGCATGGCGGGCCCCCTCAGATGACGAAGATCGACGAGCCGGTGGTCTTGCGCGACTCCAGGTCGCGGTGGGCTTCCACGGCGTCCTGCAGGGCGTAGTGCTGGTTGATCTCGATCCTGATGCGGCCGCTGCCGACGTGGTCGAACAGCTCGCCGGCCAGGTCGGCCTTCTCGGCCGGATCGGCGATGTAGTCGGCCAGCGCCGGACGGGTCATGTACAGCGAGCCCTTCATCGCCAGCAGCACCGGATCGAACGGCGGGATCGGCCCGGAGGCGGTGCCGACGCAGACCAGCAGGCCGCGGCGCTTGAGCGAGTCCAGCGAGGCCATGAAGGTGTTCTTGCCGACGCTGTCGAACACCACGTTGACGCCGACGCCGTCGGTCAGCTCGCGCACGCGCTTGGCGACGTCCTCGTGGCTGTAGTTGATGGTGTGGTCGCAGCCGTGGGCGCGGGCGACTTCGGCCTTGGCCTCGGTGGACACGGTGCCGATCACGGTGAGGCCGAGCAGCTTGGCCCACTGCGAGACGATCAGGCCGACACCGCCGGCGGCGGCGTGCAGCAGGATGGTGTCGCCGGCCTTGAAGTCGTAGATGCGGCGCATCAGGTAGGCCGAGGTCAGGCCGCGCATGGTCATCGCCGCGGCGGTCTCGAAGGCGATGGTTTCCGGCAGCTTGATCAGCGGCGCGGCCGGGATCAGGCGCTCGGTCGAGTAGGCGCCGAGGGTGTTGAGAAAGCCGGTGTAGGTGACGCGATCGCCGACCGCCACGTTGGTGACGCCCTCGCCCACCGCTTCCACCACGCCGGAGGCTTCCACGCCCATGCCGTTAGGCAGCGGGATCGGGTAGGTGCCGTTGCGGAAGTAGGTGTCGGCGTAGTTCAGGCCGACCGCCACGTGGCGCAGGCGGACCTGTCCCGGTCCGGGCTCGCCGACCTCGACGTCCTCGTAGCGCAGGACCTCGGGACCCCCGGTTTCATAGAAGCGTACGGCTTTGGCCATGTTTCTCTCCCCAATGCATTCTTGTTGAGCAATACCGCTCGTGTAACAGGGAATTTAGGGAGTTGCCCCGTGCCGCGCTTCTCATCGGGCGACAGCGGTTTTTCATTTCATGACAACCGCCGGGGATTCCTGCCCCACCGCGCGCCGCATGCAAAAAAGCCGGCAGGCGCGGCAGGCCTGCATCTGCATGCAGGTCCCGCCGGGCGTGCCGGCAAGGCTCAGCTCAGCGCTGGCCACTCAAGGAATCAGGCGTGCTGGGTGAAACCCACCTGACCCGGTTTGCGGTTGGGGGCGAAGCCGTTCCTGGCCAGGGTCTCGTCGGCGTCCTTGTAGAAGGTGCCGATCCTGTAGATCTCGCGCGCTTCCTGGCCATTGGCGACCTCGCGGCCGAACTCGCGGGAGAGGCGCACCAGTTGCTCGATCTGCTCGACGGTGGTCATCTTGGCGGTCTGCTTCTGGTTCCAGATGTTGTCCTCGATGCCGCAGCGCACGTGCAGGCCCAGGGCGATGGCCATCATGTTCAGCGGCAGCACGTTGCGCATGCTGGTTTCCAGGGTCAGCACCGAGCCGTCCGGGCAGGCGCGCACGAAGTTGGCCAGGTCGTAGGGGTTGGGCGAGTCGAAACCGCCGCCGATGGCCACCCAGGTGAGGATCAGCGGCACGTTGCACACGCCGCGACGCATCATGCGCTCGACGGTGTTGAGCTGGGTGATGTTGGCCAGCTGGAAGTGGGTCTGGATGCCCTTGTCGGAGAGGCGGCGGATGTGCTCCTCGACCCAGGCCGGGCCGGCCGGGATGGTCATCTCCTGGTAGGCCTTGAGCATCACCGGATCGGCCAGCGAGGTGCCGCGGATGTCGGCGGCGGTCATCTGCTCGCAGACGTTCATCTGGTTGGTGTTGATGGCGATGGTCACCTGGTCCGGCGTCGGGGTCAGCTCGGCCAGCATGTGACGGGTGTCGTCGGACAGCCACTTGGCCACGTCGCCGTCGTTCTCCGGGGCGAAGGAGATCGAACCGCCGACCTGCAGGATCATCCCCGGGCAGGCTTCGCGGATGCCGGCCAGCAGTTCGTTGAACTTGGACAGGCGCTTGGAGCCCTTGCCGTCCTCCTCGCGGACGTGCACGTGCAGCACGGTGGCGCCGGCGTTGTAGCAGTCGACGGCCTTCTGGATCTGCGCCTCCATGCTCACCGGGATGTCTTCCGGAAAGTCGGACGGCATCCACTCCGGGCCGTAGGGCGCGGCGGTGATAACCAGTTTCTGCATGCTTTCGACGAACAGGGAACCATCGATGAAGTTCATGGTGTTTTCCTCGGATTACTCGGTGTTGTGCTTGTTTTTCGGGAGGATCAGAACGGCTTGTCGCCGACGATGGCCGCGCGCTCCATCTTGCGATGGCACGCCGGGTAGTCCATGACCGCATAGTGCTGGGTGCTGCGGTTGTCCCAGATGGCGATGCTGTTGGGCTTCCAGCGCCAGCGCACCTGGTACTCGGGGATGTAGGCCTGGCTGATCAGGTAGCGCAGCAGGTCGCTGCCGCCCATGCTGTAGTCTTGCCCGTAGCGCACCCGCTCCTTGGTGTGAAAGTTGGTGAAGTGGGTGGTGAAGGCGTTGACGAAGAGGATCTTCTCGCCGGTTTCCGGATGGGTGCGCACCACCGGATGCTCGGCGTCCGGGTACTGGGCCTTCATCGCCAGGCGCTGCTCGAGCGGCATGGCGGCAGCGAAGGACGACTCGAAGCTGTGGTTGGCGCGCAGGCCCTCGATCTGCTCCTTGATCTCCACCGGCAGGCGCTCGTAGGCCAGCGCCATGTTCGCCCACATGGTGTCGCCCCCGACCGGCGGGCATTCCACGCAGCGCAGCACGCAGCCCAGCGCCGGGGTCTCGCGCCAGGTGCCGTCGGTGTGCCAGGCGTTCTCGTAGCGGTCGATCGGCTGGTCGGGGCGCTTGTATATCTGCACCAGGCCCGGCGCCTCAGGATGGCTCGGCGCCATCGGGTGGTCTTCCAGCGCGCCGAAGCGGCGGGCGAAGGCCACGTGATCCGGACGGGAAATGTCCTGATCGCGCAGGAACAGCACCTTGTTCTGCAGCAGCAGGCCCTTGATCTCGTTGAACAGGCCGTCGTCGTGGACGGCATCGGCGAGGTTCACGCCGATCAGCTCGGCGCCGATACTGCAGGTGAGTGGTTCTACGCGCATCTTGTTGTTCTCCTCTTGGGCGAAGGTCTTCGGCCGGGCGAGGCGCCGGATGACGGGCTCGCCGGGCAGGCCGTGAGGAGGAATTTAGGGAGGCGCCAGGCTGCCGGCCTTTCATTTGGCGACAGTGGCTTTTCATTTCATGACCAGATCCCCGCCGCCACCGGTGAGCTGCAGCGACCTTTGATCTGGGTCAGTTTTATCCGGCCGACCCGAGCGCCTACGGGAGGCGCCGCAATGGGCCGGGCAGGCCGAGCTGCAGGGCGCTCCGCTTCCGCCGCTGCCCTGGGATAAGATGGCCGCCAATCATCAGGTTCGAGAGCGCAGCGGCAGCGGCGCAGGGTCAATGGCAATGAACGAGGTCGAGCGCTACATCGAGGCTGGCACGCGGGAGAACACCCGGCGCAGCTACCGGTCGGCCGTCGAGCACTTTGAGGTGACCTGGGGCGGCTTCCTGCCGGCCAGCAGCGAGAGCATCCTCCGCTACCTCGCCGCCTACGCCGACCAGCTGGCCTTCAGCACCCTCAAGCAGCGCCTCGCGGCGCTGGCGCAGTGGCACAACAGCCAGGGCTTTCCCGATCCGACCAAGGCGCCGGCAGTGCGCCAGGTGCTGCGCGGCATCCGCGCCCTGCACCCGCAGCAGGCCAAGCAGGCGGCGCCGCTGCAGGTGCTGCACCTGCAGCAGGCGGTGGACTGGCTGGAGCGCGAGGCGGCGCAGGCCGCCGAGTGTGACGACCTCGCCAGCCTGCGGCGCTGCCGGCGCGATGCGGCGCTGCTGCTGGTCGGCTTCTGGCGCGGCTTTCGCAGCGACGAGCTGTGCCGCCTGCGCGTCGAGGACATCCGCGCCGAGGCCGGCGTGGGGATGACCCTGTACCTGCCGCACAGCAAGGGCGACCGCGACCACCACGGCACCACCTACCAGGCGCCGGCGTTGCGGCGGCTGTGCCCGGTGGCCGCCTACCTGAACTGGATCGAGGTGGCAGGCATCGCCCACGGCCCGGTGTTCCGCCGCATCGACCGCTGGGGGCACCTGGGCGAGGACGGCCTGCACGCCAGCAGCCTGGTCGCCCTGCTGCGCCGCATCCTCGAGCGCGCCGGCGTGCCGGCCGAGGCCTACACCAGCCACTCGCTGCGCCGCGGCTTCGCCACCTGGGCCACCCACAACGGCTGGGACCTCAAGGCGCTGATGAGCTACGTGGGCTGGCGCGACGTGAAGTCGGCGATGCGCTACATCGACCCGGCCATCTCCTTCGGCGGCCTGGCGCTGCGGCCGGCCGAAGCCGACGGCTCGCGGGAGCGGCTGCCGCCGCCCTACGGCGACGGGGACTGAAGAAGGCAGCCTCAGGTATCGAGGTGGCCGGCGAGGAACTGCGCCAGACGGCGCTGCATGAGACGACCGGAGTTGCCCAGGCAGGCGATGGCGCTGCCCGCCAGGCTGCCTTCGCCGAGCACCGCGGCCTCGCCAGCCAGGGCCAGCGGGCAGTCCAGGATCAGCACCAGCCGGGCCAGCTGGCGCAGCAGCGCGGCGCTGGGCGCCAGGGTGGAATACAGCACCAGCGCCTGTGGCCGGACTTCCTGGCAGACCAGCGACAACTCCTCCAGGGGCTGGCCCGGCGGCAGCACCCGCACCGGATTGCTGTCGCCACCGAGCAGCAGCGCGGTGACCAGCAGCTCCAGCTCGCGACACTGTCCGGGAATCGCTGCGACCAGCACGCAGTCTCGCCCCGCCGCCGCCCGCGAGAACTGCAGGCGCTGCAGCACGCGGGCGCGCAGGAAGGCATCGAGGAACAGCCACTGGCTGGTCTGACCGAAGCCGTCCTGCTGCTGCAGCTCCAGCCACAGCGGCATAAGCACGTCCTGGAACACCGACGCCAGCGGATAGGTGGAGAACACCTGGCCGTAGAGCTGCTCCAGGCGCACCTCGTCGAAATGGCGCACCGCCTCGCGCAACCGGTCCTGCCATTCGCCCCACTCGCCGGTGGACGAGCCCTGTTCGACCGGAGCCTCGGCCTTGTCCCCGCTGTTGCGCGCCAGAAGGCTGCCGACCTTGCTCACCGCCACGCCGCGCTCGGTCCAGGCGATGATGCTGCGGATCGACTCGATGTCGCTCTGCGAGTACAGGCGATGGCCACCCTCGGTGCGCACCGGCTGGATCAGCCCGTAGCGACGCTCCCAGGCGCGCAGGGTGACCGGGTTGACGCCGGTGAGGCGGACCACTTCACGGATCGGAAACAGCTCCTCCCCCAAGGGCAGGCCGCTGGCGGGGGACGGGGCTGCAGTGAGTTCGGTCATGGCGAATGGCTCGAGGGACTTGATGAGCCGCCATTGTATCGCAGAGCTCGCCTTCGCAAGGCAGGTGCATGGCAGCGATTCGCCGTCTTCTGGCGTTTCCGGCCACGAAAAACGCGCGGCCTGCATGCAGGATGGCGCAGTTGCTTTAAAATGCGCGGAAACCACCCGGGACCTGCAAGATGATCAATGCCAAGCTGCTGCAACTGGTGATCGAAGCCTCCAACGACGGAATCGTGGTCGCGGAACAGGAAGGCGACGACAATATCCTGATCTACGCCAATCCGGCCTTCGAGCGCCTGACTGGCTACTCCGTCGACGATATCCTCTATCAGGACTGCCGTTTCCTCCAGGATGGCGACCGCGACCAGCCGGGCCTCGCGGCGATCCGCGAGGCGGTCAAGCACAACCGCCCCTGCCGACAGATAATCCGCAACTACCGCAAGGACGGCAGCGTGTTCTGGAACGAGCTGTCGATCACCCCGGTATTCAACGAGGCCGACCAGCTCACTTATTACATCGGCATCCAGAAGGACGTCAGCACCGAGGTCGAAGCGCAGCAGCGCGTGCGCGAGCTGGAAGCCGAGGTCGCCGAACTGAAGAACCAGCTCGCGGCGCTGCGAGCCAAAGGCTGACAACCGCTCCCACCCGAACGGCGTTGCCGTCGTCCGCCGGCAACGCCTTCCCCCTGTTCCGGCCCGCCCGCCTGCGGCGCCGGCGCACCGCGTGCGGCCAGTGCCCGCAGTGGTCTCAGCGGCCTGCGAGCTGTACGCACCCGCCTTGTACGACTCGCCATCTTGTACAGATTTGCCCGTCCGGCGTAGCCTTGTGGGGTAACCACGCGAGGCCCGTGATGAGCCAGATCGAACCGCCAACCCCGAAGAATCCGCCCAACCGCTTCAATCCGCGCAAGCTGCGGCTCTCCAAGTGGACCGCCCGCCAGCCGTGCAACCGGGAAAAGCACTTCCTGGTCGTCGAACTGCTCGAGGACGAAGCGGGCAACCTGCTCGAAGTCGAGCTGCAGGCGGTGTACAGCGGCCGCAGCCAGTGGCTCGACTGGCGCGAGCTGCGCGACAGCGCACGCTGGCGGATCGGCTGGCACTGACCTCGCCGCCCGAGACAAATATTTATACAAAATCTATACATAACCTATTGACCGGCGGCAGCAACGACTTATCCTGTAGCAAGGTTGTACACAAATCTTGCGACGTACAAGTTGGAGACTGCCATGTCCCTCACGCTCCCCCGCCACAAGCCCGGCCTCAGCGCCGGCCCGCAGCTGCATCGGGCAACCTCCAGCCTGCGTGACGCGATCTGACCATGCACGACGACCGCGATCCACGCGACGATTTTTCGGACGACGAAATGGCCGGCCTGCTGCCGATCCGCGAGGTGGCGCGGCGCACCGGGGTGAACCCGGTGACCCTGCGCGCCTGGGAGCGCCGCTACGGGCTGATCGTCCCGCAGCGCACCGCCAAGGGCCACCGCCTGTACTCGCAGGCGCAGGTGGCGCAGGTGCAGCAGATCCTCGACTGGCTGGAGCGCGGCGTGTCGGTCAGCCAGGTGCGTGGCCTGCTCAGCGACGCCCGAGTGCCGAGCGGTGCCGACGACCACGGCTGGCGGGCGCGCCGGGAACAACTGCTGGGCGCCATCGCCAACCTGGCCGAACGCGCCCTCGACGACGGTTTCAACCAGGCCGTGGCCCTCTATCCGCCGGCGACGGTATGCCGCCATCTGCTGCTGCCGCTGCTCGAGGACCTGCACCGGCGTTGGGTCAGCCTGCCGAATGCCGAACTGGAGCGTGCGTTCTTCCTGTCCTGGCTGCGCAGCAAGTTGGGCGCGCGGCTGTACCACAGCAACCGTCTGCTCGGCAGCGCCCCGCTGCTGCTGGTCAATTGCTCCTCGGCGCCGCTGGAGCCGGCGCTCTGGCTGTGCGCCTGGCTGGTCGGCAGTGCCGAATGCCCGGTCAGCGTGCTCGACTGGCCGCTGCCGGCGCCCCAGCTGGCGCTGGCGGTACAGCGCATGCAGCCGCGTGCCGTGCTGCTCTACGCCAGCGAGGCGCTCGACCGCGATGCCCTCGCCCGCCTGCTGCAGGGAGTGGCCTGCCCGTGCCTGCTGTGCGGTCCGGCGGCGGAGCGCCAGCGCGACCAGCTAGCAGCGATCGCCGATCTGCACCTGACCCTCGACCCGCTCGACGCCCAGCAGTGCCTGCATCGCCTCGGCCTGCTCGGCCTGCAAGGAGAACTGCGCCATGCGCCGATCGACCTGGCCCCGTGACGACCTGCGCCAGCGGGCGCGGCAGGACGCCGGCCATGGCTGACTTCCTGCGCCGTTTCGCCGACGACTTCGCCCGCCTGGACAAGCACCGGCTGCAGCGCCTCGATGCGCTGTACACCCGCGACGTGGTGTTCCGCGATCCGCTGCACGAGATCCGCGGCCTGGAGGCCCTGCGCGACTACTTCGGCGAAATGTACGCCAGCGTGGAGGATCTGCGCTTCGACTTCCACGGCTTCGACCAGGTCGGCGCCGGCGAGGGCTACCTGCGCTGGACCATGAGCTACCGCCACCCGCGCCTGCGCCGCGGTGCGCCGATCCGCGTCGAGGGCTGCTCGCACCTGCGCTGGCACGACGACCGGGTGTACCGCCACCGCGACTACTTCGATGCCGGCGCCCTGCTCTACGAACACCTACCCGTGCTGGGCGGCGTGATCGCCTGGCTGAAACGGAGGCTGGCATGAAACGCATCTGGCTGACCGGAGCCAGCAGCGGCATCGGCGCCGCGCTGGCGGAAATCCTCCTCGAGCAGGGCCACCACCTGGCGCTCAGCGCGCGCAGCGAGGCGCCCCTGCAGGCCCTGGCCGACCGCTGGCCGCAGCAGGTGCTGGTGCTGCCCGGCGACCTCGGCGACGCCGAGCAGGTGCGCGCCATCGGCCAGCGCATCGCCACGGCCTGGGGCGCGCTGGACTGCGCCATCCTCAACGCCGGCACCTGCGAGTACATCGACGCGCGCGCCTTCGAGGCGGCCATGGTCGAGCGCGTGGTGCGCGCCAACCTGTTCTCCGCCGCCCACTGCATCGAGGCGGCGCTGCCGCTGCTGCGCCGTGGCCACCAGCCGCACCTGGTGGCGGTGGCCAGTTCGGTGACCTTCCTGCCGCTGCCGCGCGCCGAGGCCTACGGCGCGTCCAAGGCGGCGCTGCGCTACCTGTGCGAGTCGCTGCGCCTCGACCTGGCCGCCGAGGGCATCGCCGTCACCCTGGTCAGTCCCGGCTTCGTCGATACCCCGCTGACCCGCCGCAACGATTTCCCCATGCCCATGCGCTGGCCCGTGGAGCGCGCCGCCCGCCACATCGCCGAGCGGCTGCCACGGCGGCCGTTCGAGATCGCCTTTCCCGGCGCCTTCGTCGCCATCCTGCTGCTGCTCGCCCACCTGCCGCGCCGCCTGCAGCTGGCGCTGGGCCGGCGCATGTCCCGCACCACCACGGAAGACCGTCCATGAAGATCGCCATCATCGGCAGCGGCATCGCCGGCCTGACCGCCGCCTACCTGCTAAACCGCCGCCACGAGATCACCCTGTTCGAGGCCAGCGACTGGATCGGCGGGCACACCCATACCGTGGACGTGCAGCTGGACGGGCGCGACTACGCCATCGACACCGGCTTCATCGTCTTCAACGACTGGACCTACCCCAACTTCATCCGCCTGCTCGAGCGACTCGGCGTCGCCTCGCGCCCCACCGAGATGAGCTTCTCGGTGCACGACCCCGACAGCGGCTGCGAGTACAACGGCAACAACCTCAACAGCCTGTTCGCCCAACGCCGCAACCTGCTGTCGCCGAGCTTCCTCGGCATGCTGCGCGACATCCTGCGCTTCAACCGCGAGGCGCTGAGGGATCTCGCCGAGGAGCGCATCGGCGGCGACATCACCCTCGGCGACTACCTGGCGCGCGGCCGCTACGGCCGGCGCTTCGTCGACCACTACATAGTGCCGATGGGCGCGGCGATCTGGTCGATGTCGCTGGCGGACATGCTCGACTTCCCGCTGCAGTTCTTCGTGCGCTTCTTCAAGAACCACGGCCTGCTGTCGGTCAACGACCGCCCGCAGTGGCGGGTCATCGCGGGCGGCTCGCGCGCCTACGTGGCGCCGCTGACCGCCAGCTTCCTCGAGCGCATCCGCCTCAACTGCCCGGTGTGGCTGGTCGAGCGCGACGCGGACGGTGTCACCCTGCTCAGCCCGGCCGGCCGCGAGCGCTTCGACAAGGTGGTGTTCGCCTGCCACAGCGACCAGGCCCTGACGCTGCTCGCCGCGCCGAGCCTGACCGAGCAGCGGATCCTCGGTGCGCTGCGCTACGCCGACAACGACGTGGTGCTGCACACCGACACCCGCCTGCTGCCGGAACGTCCGCTGGCCTGGGCGAGCTGGAACTACCGGCTCGGCGGCCCGGCGCACCAGCCGGCGGCGGTGACCTACAACATGAACATCCTGCAGGGCATCGAGGCGCCAAAGACCTTCTGCGTCAGCCTCAACCAGACCGCCGCCATCGACCCGGCGCGGATCCTCGGCCGCTACAACTACGCCCATCCGCAGTACAGCCTCGCCGGCATCGCCGCCCAGGCGCGCTGGCGCGAGCTGCACGGCCAGCAGCACAGCTTCTTCTGCGGCGCCTACTGGGCCAACGGCTTCCACGAGGATGGCGTGGTCAGCGCGCTGCGCGTGGCCGAGGCCTTCGGGGAGCGCCTGTGAACAGCGCGCTCTATCAGGGCTGGGTCGGCCACCGGCGCTTCCTGCCGCGCGGCCACGCCTTCCGCTACCGCATCGGCCTGCTCTACCTGGATCTCGCCGAGCTGGACGCGGTGCTTGCACTGTCGCCGCTGGCCGGGCGTTCGCGCTGGGCGCCGTTCGCCCTGCGCGAGACGGACTTCCTGCCGCAGTACACGCGCAGCGGCATGCCGCTGGCCGATGCGGTGCGCCAGCGCGTCGGCGAGGCGCTCGGCCATGCGCCGCATGGCCGCATCTGCCTGCTCGCCCAGCCGCGCAGCTGGGGCCTGGCCTTCAATCCGGCGAGCTTCTTCTACTGCTTCGAGACCGACGGCCGCCTCGCCGCGATCCTCTGCGAGGTCAGCAACACGCCCTGGCTGGAGCGCTACCACTACGTGCTGCCGGTCGATGCCACCGGCGAGTCGCGCCACCGGGTGGCCAAGGGCTTCCACGTCTCGCCCTTCCTGCCGCGCGACCTGGAGTACCGCATGCGCCTCTCCCCCCCCGGGGAGCAGCTGCGCATCCACATGGAGGACTGGCAGGGCGACGCCAAGCTGTTCGAGGCCGCGCTCGGCCTCAGCCGCATAGAACTCGACCGCCGCAGCCTGCACCGCCACCTGCTGGCCTTCCCCGCGATGACCGCCAAGACCGTGGCCGCCATCTACTGGCAGGCCCTGCGCCTGGCGCTCAAGCGCGTGCCGATCTTCGACCACCAACCTGCGGACGGCGACCACCGTACCACCCGACCGGAGCCCAGCCATGAAGAGCACTAGCCTTTCCCCGGCCAAACCGGGCCTGTTCGCCGGCAACGGACTGGGCGCGGGCCTGCTCAAGCGTGCCGTGCTGCGCCAGCTCGCCGGCCTGCGCCACGGCCAGCTCACCGTCTGCGAGGACGGCGAACGCCGCAGCTACGGCCAGCCCGGCAGCGAGCTGCACGGCGAGATCCACATCCACGATGTCGCCGCCTGGGCGATGGTCGCCGGCAACGGCTCGATCGGCGCCGGCGAGGCGTACATCCACGGCTACTGGAGCAGCCCGGACCTCACTGCCGTGGTGCGGATCTTCGTCGCCAACCTCGAGGTGCTGGACGCCCTGGACAGCGGCATCGCCCGCCTCGGCCGGCCGCTGCTGCAGGGCCTGCACTGGCTCAACCGCAACACCCGCAAGGGCTCGCGGCGCAACATCGCCGCCCACTACGACCTCGGCAACGCGCTGTTCGAGCAGTTCCTCGACCCGACCATGATGTACTCGGCGGCGATGTTCCAGGACGAGGCCGACACCCTCGAGCAGGCCCAGCTCAACAAGCTCGAGCGCATCTGCCGCAAGCTCGACCTGCAGCCGGGCGACCACCTGCTGGAGATCGGCACCGGCTGGGGCAGCATGGCGATGTATGCGGCGACCCACTACGGCTGCCGGGTGACCACCACCACCCTGTCCCAGGAGCAGTACGCCTATACCCGCCGGCGGATCGAGGAGCAGGGTCTGGAGGATCGCATCACCCTGCTGCTCGAGGACTACCGCGACCTGCAGGGCCAGTACGACAAGCTGGTGTCGATCGAGATGGTCGAGGCGGTCGGCCACCGCTACCTGCCGACCTACTTCCGCCAGTGCGCCCGCCTGCTCAAGGACGACGGCCTGATGCTGCTGCAGGCCATCACCATCCGCGACCAGCGCTACGCGCAGGCCTGCCGCTCGGTGGACTTCATCCAGCGCTACATCTTCCCCGGCGGCGCCCTGCCCTCGATCAGCCGCATGCTGGAGGTCGTCGGCCGCGACACCGACCTCAACCTGTTCCACATGGAGGACTTCGGCCTGCACTACGCGCGCACCCTGCGCCTGTGGCACGACAACCTGCGCCGCGCCCGCCACTTCCTCGAGCAGCTCGGCTACGACGAGCAGTTCTTCCGTCTCTGGGAGTTCTACCTGTGCTACTGCGAAGGGGGCTTCCTCGAGCGCAGCATCGGCACCGCGCAGCTGCTGCTGGCCAAGCCGGCGGCCCGCCCGGCGCCGCTGCTCGGCCGCCAGCAGGCCTGACATGCGCCTGCTGGCCAACGCGGCGCTGTTCCAGCTCGGCTGGTTCGCCTGCGTGCTGGGGGCACAGCGCCCGGCCCTGCTGCTGCTCGCCGGCGCCTGCCTGCTGGCCCATTTCGCCTTCGTCGGCCGCGGGCGCGGCGAGCTGGCGAGGGTCGGCGCGCTGACCCTCGCCGGCTGCGCCCTCGACAGCCTGCTGCTCAATCTCGGGGTCTTCGACTTCGCCGGCGACAGCCGCGTGCTGCCGCTCTGGCTGGCCCTGCTGTGGGCGCTGTTCGCCACCACCCTCGGCCACAGCCTCGCCTGGAGCGCCCGGCCCTGGTGGCTCGGCAGCCTGCTCGGCGCCCTCGGCGGGCCGCTGTCCTATCTGCTTGGCGCTCGCCTGGCCGGCGTCGGCCTGCCGCTGGGGCTGTGGCCGACCCTGCTCCTGCTGGCGCTGATCTGGGCGCTGCTGGTGCCGCTGCTGCACGGCTTGCGCCTGCGCCTGGCGAGGGCTCGCTGAGCGGCTACCAGGGCAGTTGCTCGCCGTTCCACGAATAGAAGCCGCCGCTGGCCTCGGGGCCGAGCCCGTCGATCACCTGCAGCAGCTGGCGCGCAGCCAGCGCCGGCGCACGGCCGATCTCCGCGCCGCGGAATGGCCGCGACAGCGCGGAGTCGACCGTGCCCGGATGCAGGGCCAGCAGCACGGCGTTGGGATTGCTGCGCCGCACCTCGATGGCGGCGGTCTTCACCAGCATGTTCAGCGCCGCCTTGGAGGCGCGGTAGCTGTACCAGCCGCCCAGACGGTTGTCGCCGATGCTGCCGACCTTGGCGGAGAGCATGGCCAGCACGCCGCGGCGGCGGTCGAGCAGGCGGGCGAAGTGGCGCATCAGCAGCGCCGGCCCGAAGGTGTTGACCCTTAAGGTGTCCAGCAGCTGATGGTAGTGGAGATCGCCGAGCTTCTTCTCCGGCATGAACGCCGGGCCGTGCAGCACGCCGGCGGCGTTGACGATCAGCTGGAACGGCGCCTGCGCGGCCAGTGCCTCGGCCGCATCCGCGATGCTCGCCTCGTCGGCGAAGTCGATGGCCGGCCGGGAGCCGCGCGACAGGCCGAGCACCGCCGCGCAGCGCGGGTCCGCACGCAACTCCGCGACCAGCGCCGAGCCGATGGCGCCCGAGGCGCCGATCACCAAGGCGCGGTAGCCGTCGGGGAAGGAATCCATCAGGGCGCTTCCTTGCGGAAGAACAGGGTGACCTGGCCCAGTTCGAAGCCGAACTTGGTCATGAACGAGCGGTTGGCCATGGTGCGCTCGTCGAGCAGGTACATCCAGTCGTCGAAGTCGACCTGGTAGACCTTGCCGTCCACCGGCAGGCTGAGCACGTAGCGCCAGCGCAGGGCGTTGCCGGCCACCTCGCCGCGCGCCTCGCCGACCACGTCGCCGGCCGTGCCCCGCCAGCGGCCGGGACCGTCGGGGCGCAGGGTCC
The DNA here is from genome assembly GCF_034057115.1 of Pseudomonas sp. AN-1. NCBI lineage: Bacteria > Pseudomonadati > Pseudomonadota > Gammaproteobacteria > Pseudomonadales > Pseudomonadaceae > Pseudomonas > Pseudomonas sp. AN-1. The sequence goes on from NZ_CP139195.1 coordinate 923,399, forward strand.
ACACGCGCTTCTGCTTGCTGCCGTCGCTGTAGGTGAAGTCCTCGTCGAGGATCAGCCGGTCGCCTTCGCGGCGGCCGTTGATCACCACGTGGAAGCGCTTGATCACCTCGCCCGAACGCTTCTGGAACATGCCCCAGGCGTCCACCCGGCCGTCGAAGTAGGCAGGCAGGTCGAGTTGCGGCTGCTGGTCGCGGTAGTGCTCGACGTCGATCTGGCTGCAGCCGCCGAGGCAGATGCAGAGCGACAGCAGGAGTTTCTTCAGCATGGAGGGTCCTCAGGGTGCGGCGGCGCCCAGCAGCCTGGCGCGCAGCTCGGGGTTGCGCGTGCGGGCATCCAGCCAGATGGAGAAGAAGATGCGGGCGAACTCCTCGTCGCGCACCTCGTGCTGCAGGCGGTCGCCGGCGTAGAAGCGCGCGCCGAACCCGGGCAGGTACACGCCGGTGATGCGCGAACCCGGCGCGGTGTCGACGAAGGCGCGCTGCATGTGCCCGGCCCATTCGGCGAGCTGCGCCTTGCCGACCCGGTCGCCGTGCAGGCGACGGATCTCGTCGAGGCTGGCCTCCACCAGCCGCTCGCGGCTGATCTCGCGGTGGTAGATCAGCTCGAGGGCGAACGGCACCCCGGCGGCGAGGCGCTCGGCCGGGCTCCACAGGCGGGCGCTGTACAGGCGGAAGCCGAACAGGCTCAGCTCCCCCTCGCCGAGCAGGCGGGCTTCGGGGAGAGCCTCGCGCCAGTTGCCCAGTGCGCTGCCGCTGAGCAGGCAGAGGCCGAGCAGGACGACCCGCAGACTGTGCGTCACGGCAGTTCCGGTCACGGACAGGTAGTCGTACATCGCACGGGTCCTCACACGGAAATGGCAGGGCTCAGTGTCGCGTCACCGGGTACCTGACAAGTTGCGACGGCGCGCCAGCTGAACCCTGCATGAAATCTATACGACAACGCAAAATATGTACAATAAAATTGTGCGGGCACAGACAGCCAGAGCGCTCAGCGCAGCGAATATCGGGGCCCTGACTGGGGCAGGTTGAACACCACGGTCTTTCTTGTATAGCTTTCCGCCTGTGCGCCGGATCTGCGCGCTTTGGTCGCCTGCTGGCCGTCCGTCGGGCGTGCTATGGTGCGCGCAGTCGCCCGTCGGGCCCCCGCCATCATGAGGAATCCACAGATGCTGATCCGCACCCTGAGCCTGGCCGCCCTGTTCGCCTGCGCCCTGCCGAGCTTCGCCCATGACTACAAGGTCGGCGAGCTGACCATCGATCACCCCTGGTCACGCGAGCTGCCGCCCAACGCTCCGGCCGGTGCCGCCTACTTCACCCTGAAGAACCAGGGCGCCGCCGCCGACCGCCTGATCGGCGCCAGCACGCCGCGCGCGCAGAAGAGCGAACTGCACACCCACGTCCACAAGGACGGCCTGATGAAGATGCAGCAGATCCCCGCCGTGGAGATTCCCGCCAAGGGCGAGGTGGTGTTCCAGCCGGGCGGCAACCACGTGATGCTGTTCGGTCTCGGCCAGCCGCTGAAGGCCGGCGAAGAATTCCCGCTGAGCCTGGAGTTCGAGAAGGCCGGCAAGGTCGAGGTGCAGGTCCAGGTGGAAGGCGCCGACGGCCAGGGCATGAGCCACCAGATGCCGATGGAGCACGGCAACCACAAGGGCCACTGAGCCCCGGTTGAAACGACGAGGCCCGCCGATCTGGCGGGCCTCGTCGTTCCTGGCTGGACTCAGTCCGCCCGCGGCGTGCGCATGGTGACGAACTCCTCGGCCGCCGTCGGGTGGATGCCGAGAGTCTCGTCGAGCACCGCCTTGGTGGCCCCCGCCTTCAGCGCCACCGCCAGGCCCTGGACGATCTCCCCGGCCTCCGGGCCGACCATGTGGCAGCCGAGCACGCGGTCGCTGTCGGCGTCGACCACCAGCTTCATCAGCGTGCGCTCCTGGCAGTCGGTGAGGGTCAGCTTCATCGGGCGGAAGCGGCTCTCGAACACCTTGACCTTGTGCCCCTGCTCGACCGCCTGCTGCTCGGTCAGGCCGACGGTGGCGATGTTGGGCAGGCTGAACACCGCGGTGGGGATCAGCGCGTAGTCGACCGGGCGGTACTCCTCCGGGCGGAACAGCCGGCGCGCCACCGCCATGCCCTCGGCCAGCGCCACCGGGGTCAGCTGCACGCCGCCGGTCACGTCGCCGATGGCGAGGATCGACGGCACGCTGGTGCGGTATTCGTCGTCCACGGCGATGAGGCCGCGCGCATCCAACGCCACGCCGACGTTCTCCAGGCCGAGGTCGTCGAGCATCGGCCGCCGCCCGGTGGCGTAGAACACGCAGTCGGCCTCCAGCGCGCGGCCGTCGCGCAGGGTCGCCAGCAGGCTGCCGTCGGCCTGACGCTCGATGCTGGCGATGTCGCTGTTGAACTGCAGGTCCATGCCCTTCTTGCGCAGCTCCTCCTCGAGGTGGCTGCGCACCGCCTCGTCGAAGCCGCGCAGGAAGCGCTCGCCGCGGTACAGCAGGCTGGTCTGCGCGCCCAGGCCATGGAAGATCGACGCGAACTCGACGGCGATGTAACCGCCGCCGACCACCAGCACGCGACGCGGCAGCTGCTCCAGGTAGAACGCCTCGTTGGAGGTGATCGCCAGCTCCCGGCCGGGGATGTCCGGCACCTGCGGCCAGCCGCCGACGGCGATGAGGATGTGCCCGGCGCTGTAGCGCTGGCCGTTCACCTCGACCTCGTGGGCGCCGACGATGCGCGCATGGCCTTCCAGCAGGGTCACGCCGCTGTTGACCAGCAGGTTGCGGTAGATGCCGTTGAGGCGCTGGATCTCGCGGGTCTTGTTGCCGATCAGGGTCGGCCAGTCGAACTGCGCGCCCTCCAGCGACCAGCCGTAGCCGCGCGCCTGCTCGAACTCGTCGGCCATGTGCGCGCCGTAGACCAGCAGCTTCTTCGGTACGCAGCCGACGTTGACGCAGGTGCCGCCCAGGTAGCGGCTTTCGGCCACCGCCACGCGGGCGCCGAAACCGGCGGCGAAGCGCGAGGCGCGCACGCCACCGGAGCCGGCGCCAATTACAAACAGGTCGAAATCGAAAGCCATGTCGGATCTCCTTGCAGATGGCCGGCAGGATACCACCACCCCAAACGCAACCGCCCCGGACCATGCGGTACGGGGCGGCCGGGACTCGCTGCCGGAGCTGCTGGCGGATCAGTAGGCCTTGCCGGCCTTGTACAGGTTCTCGAAGCAGAAGTTGGTGGCCTCGACGTAACCCTCGGCACCACCGCAGTCGAAGCGCTTGCCCTTGAACTTGTAGGCGATCACGCAGCCGTCCTGGGCCTGCTTCATCAGCGCGTCGGTGATCTGGATCTCGCCACCCTTGCCGGGCGGGGTCTGCTCGATCAGGTCGAAGATGTCCGGGGTCAGGATGTAGCGGCCGATGATCGCCAGGTTGGACGGCGCGTCCTCCGGCTTGGGCTTCTCGACCATGGTGTTCACCCGGTAGATGTCGTCGCGGATCATCTCGCCGGCGATCACGCCGTACTTGTTGGTTTCCTCGCGCGGCACTTCCTGGATGGCGACGATGGAGCAGCGGAACTGCTTGTACAGCTTGACCATCTGCGCCAGTACGGCGTCGCCCTCCAGGTTCAGGCACAGGTCGTCGGCCAGCACCACGGCGAACGGCTCATCGCCGATCAGCGGGCGGCCGGTGAGGATGGCGTGGCCCAGGCCCTTCATCTCGATCTGGCGGGTGTAGGAGAAGGTGCACTCGTCGAGCAGGCGACGGATGCCGACCAGGTACTTTTCCTTGTCGGTGTCGCGGATCTGGTGCTCGAGCTCGTAGCTGATGTCGAAATGGTCCTCGATCGCCCGCTTGCCGCGGCCGGTGACGATGGCGATTTCGTTCAGGCCGGCATCCAGGGCTTCCTCGACGGCGTACTGGATCAGCGGCTTGTTCACCACCGGCAGCATTTCCTTGGGCATGGCCTTGGTCGCGGGCAGGAACCGGGTGCCGTAGCCGGCCGCCGGGAAGAGGCACTTCTTGATCATCTGAGAGAAGCCTTACAGGTAGGAGGGTTCTGGGCGGCAAGTCTAATCATCGCGCCTGCCGCCTTCAATCGTGGCCGTGGCTCGTTGCCCCCTGCTCCACCGGCGGCTCTTGCACTGAGTGCCGGGCTGGCCGGGAGGTTCAGGATGAAGATGTGTTTCCTACAATTCATTATGTTAAACAAAGAATAAATTCGATGAGCCATGCCGACCCTTGCCCATCGGGCTGCAGAGCCGCCTCGATCATGGGCAAGGGCACGCCGGTTGCCGGATCAGGTCCGGTGAAGGTTCGGAGGGGCCGAAAGGACACGGGAAACAGGGGATGCTGCGGCAGCCTCCCCTCCTCCCTCAGAAGGTGGATGCAGCGAGACTCAGTCCCCAGCCCGCCAGGCCGCTGCCGGCCACCACCAGCCACGGCGGCAGCTTCCAGAACATCAGTGCGACCAGTGCGATCAGCGCCAGGCCGAAATCCCCTGCCCCACCGATGGCGCTGGTCCAGACCGGCTGGTAGAGCGCCGCCAGCAGCAGGCCGACCACAGCGGCATTGATCCCGGCCAGTGCGGCCTGCATGCGCAGGCTGCGGCGCAGCTGCTCCCAGAACGGCAGGGCGCCGGCGACCAGCAGGAAGGACGGCAGGAAGATCGCCAGCAGGCACAGCAGCCCGCCGCTCCAGCCGGACGGTTCGCCCTCGAGCGAGGCGCCGAGGAAGGCGGCGAAGGTGAACAACGGGCCGGGCACCGCCTGCGCCGCACCATAGCCGGCGAGGAAGGCCTGGCTGTCGACCCAGCCGGTCGGCACCACCTCGGCCTGCAGCAACGGCAGCACCACGTGGCCACCACCGAACACCAGCGCGCCGGCCCGATAGAAGGCATCCACCAGATCGACGGCCTGCCCCGGCAGCACGGCGGCGAGAACCGGCAGGCCGGCCAGCAGGACGAAGAACAGCGTCAGCCAGCACGCCCCGGCGCGCCGGCTTACCGTCACCGACAACTCATCGCTGCCGGGAGCCGACGAGGGATGGAACAGCAGCAGCCCGACCACGGCCGCCGCCACGATCACCCCGACCTGGGTCCAGGCCGAGGGAAGCAGCAGGACGATGCAGGCGGCCGCCGCCATCAGCGTCACCCGCGGCGCATCGGGGCACAGGTTGCGCGCCATGCCCCACACCGCCTGGGCGACCACCGCGACCGCCACCACCTTGAGGCCGTGCAATGCGCCGGCTGGCAGCCCATCGCCTTGGCTGGCGATGCCCAGCGCCAGCAGGATCAGGGCGATGGCCGAAGGCATGGTGAAGCCGAGCCAGGCGGCCAGCGCACCGCGGTAGCCGGCGCGCGACAGCCCCAGCGCCATGCCCACCTGGCTGCTCGCCGGGCCCGGCAGGAACTGGCAGAGCGCCACCAGATCGGCATAACTGCGCTCGCTCAGCCACTGCCGGCGGCTGACGAACTCCTCGCGGAAATAGCCCAGGTGGGCGATGGGGCCGCCGAAGGAGGTCAGGCCCAGACGCAGGAAGATGAGGAAAACCGCCCAGGGACTGCGGTCGTCGACGGAAGAACTGGCCATGGACTTGCCTTGTGCAGCCGGAAGAACGGGGCACGATAGCGGAATTCGATGACATGGCAAGGTTCGCCCTGCGCTCCGTGCAGGGGCGCGACACGGGAGATGCACCGGCCGTTTTTCGTCTTGACAGCGGCCACGCGAATCCGCAAATTGCACAAAACATAACTGCATTACGCAAAAAACAATTAACGACGAGCGCGCGCCCCATGGACCTCTACACCTACTACCGCTCCACCGCTTCCTACCGCGTGCGCATCGTCCTGGCGCTCAAGGGCCTGGAAGCCCGCCATATCCCGGTCAACCTGGCGCCGGGCGTCACCGAACAGCTGCAGCCGGTCTACCTCGCCATCAATCCGCAGGCCCGCGTGCCGGCCCTGCGCAGCGACGAGGGCGCACTGCTGATCCAGTCGCCGGCGATCATCGAGTACCTCGAGGAGCGCTACCCACAGCCTCCCCTGCTGCCGAGCGATCCCGTCGAGCGCGCCCGCCAGCGCGGCGTGGCGGCGCTGATCGGCTGCGACATCCACCCGCTGCACAACGTCGCGGTGCTCAACCGCCTGCGCGGCCTGGGTCTGAACGAGGAACAGGTGCAGCAGTGGATCGCCCACTGGATCGGCGAGGGCCTGCGCGCGGTCGAGGCGCTGATCGGCGACCAGGGTTTCTGCTTCGGCGAACCGGGCCTGGCCGACGCCTACCTGCTGCCCCAGCTGTACGCCGCGCACCGCTTCGCCGTGGACCTGTCGCCCTACCCGCGCATTGCCCGCGTCGAGCGCCTGGCCCTCGAACACCCGGCCTTCCAGAAGGCCCACCCGGACGCCCAGGCCGACAGGCCGACCTGAGCACACGCCAGATGAAAATCCTCGGCCTCCAGCTGCTGATCGGCGATTTCCTCGCGCGCAGCGTCCGCGGCCTGTCCTGCGCCCCACCGGCGCCGGCACCTGCCCGCTGACCTGCCAAACTTCAAGACAACAAGATACAGAAGCGAGATACCGAAATGACCGATCTGTTCGAAAACCCGATGGGCCTGATGGGCTTCGAGTTCATCGAATTCGCCGCGCCGACGCCGAACACCCTGGAACCCATCTTCGCCATGATGGGCTTCACCAAGGTCGCCACCCACCGCTCCAAGGACGTCGACCTGTACCGTCAGGGCGACATCAACCTGATCCTCAACAAGGAGCCGAAGAGCCTCGCCTCCTACTTCGCCGCCGAGCACGGTCCGTCGGCCTGCGGCATGGCCTTCCGGGTGAGGAACGCCCACCAGGCCTACGCCCGCGCCCTGGAGCTGGGCGCCCAGCCGATCGACATCCCCACCGGGCCGATGGAGCTGCGCCTGCCGGCGATCAAGGGCATCGGCGGCGCGCCGATCTACCTGATCGACCGCTTCGGCGAGGGCAGCTCGATCTACGACATCGACTTCGAGTTCATCGAGGGCGTCGACCGCCACCCGCAGGGCGCCGGCCTCAAGCTGATCGACCACCTGACCCACAACGTCTACCGCGGGCGCATGGCCTACTGGGCGGACTTCTACGAGAAGCTGTTCAACTTCCGCGAGATCCGCTACTTCGACATCAAGGGCGAGTACACCGGCCTGACCTCCAAGGCGATGACCGCGCCGGACGGCCTGATCCGCATCCCGCTCAACGAGGAATCCTCCAAGGGCAGCGGGCAGATCGAGGAGTTCCTCATGCAGTTCAACGGCGAGGGCATCCAGCACGTAGCCTTCCTCACCGACGACCTGATCAAGACCTGGGACGCCCTCAAGGAACTGGGCATGCGCTTCATGACCGCGCCGCCGGCCACCTACTACGAGATGCTGGAAAACCGCCTGCCCGGCCACGGCGAGCCGGTGGCCGAGCTGCAGTCGCGCGGCATCCTGCTCGACGGCAGCTCCGAGGGCGGTGAGCAGCGCCTGCTGCTGCAGATCTTCTCGGAAACCCTGATGGGCCCGGTGTTCTTCGAGTTCATCCAGCGCAAGGGCGACAGCGGCTTCGGCGAAGGCAACTTCAAGGCGCTGTTCGAGTCCATCGAGCGTGACCAGATCCGCCGCGGCGTGCTGGCCACCGAGTAAGCGACACCTTCCCCTCTCCCGCTCGCGGGAGAGGGCTGCGGGGGAAAGGGCCCTCACGGCGCCCCCACGTTTCTCCCACGGCAATCCGGACGGCCTGGCAGCTTGGTTCCGGGTTGCCGTTTTTCTTTCCGGCGCACCTGCCGGCACGCCGATCCGCGCCGGATAGCCGCTCACTCCCTGCGCAGCTCCTCCAGCCGTCGCCGTTGCCGCCCTTCGGCCTCGAAGTTTTCCGCCGCCAGCCAGCGCTCCAGAGCCGCCCGCCGGGCCGGCCACTGGTGGTCGAGCAAGGCATGCCAGGCGGTGTCACGGCTGCGCCCCTTGACCACCATGTGCTGGCGAAACAGGCCCTCGGCGACGAAGCCCAGGCGCTCGGCAGCGCGCAGCGAACGCGCGTTCTGTGCGTCGCACTTCCACTCCAGGCGCCGGTAGCCCAGCGCGAAGACCAGCCGCATCAGCAGATAGACCGTCTCGCTGGCGCCCGGCGTGCGCTGCAGGGCGGAGCCGAACAGCACGTGGCCGATCTCGATGCAGCCGTGGGCCGGGGTGATGCGCATCAGGGCCAGTTGGCCGACCACGCGGCCGCCGGCGTGCTCGCGCACGGCGAAGAACAGCGGGTCGCGACCGGCGGCCCGCTCCGCCAGCCAGGCGTCGAAGGCGTCACGTGCGGCGAACGGACCGTAGGCCATGTACTGCCACTGCTGCGGATCCACGTGCGGTCCGTGCAGTGCCGTCCACAGCTCGCCGGCGTGGCGCGCCGCGTCGAGCGGTTCGAGGCTGACGAAGCGTCCGGCCAGCGGGGCATGCGGCGGCACGGGACAGGGCTTCCAGCGGGCGAGGTCGGTCACGGCCGCGTCTCCTTCACAGCAGCTGGCGATACTGGATGAAGCCGGAGCGCTCGGCCAGGCGGTCGTAGAGCTGGCGGCCCGGGTAGTTGGTTTCCTGGGTCAGCCAGTGCACGCGGCTGGCGCCGGCGGCAATGGCCTGGGCGCGCACGTGCTCGATCAGCGCGCGGCCGATGCCGCCGCCGCGCTGGCCCTCGGCCACGTACAGGTCCTGCAGGTAGCAGTAGTCGCCCGGTGTCCAGCACGAGCGATGGAAGATCCAGTGCACCAGGCCCACCGCCACGCCATCGCGCCAGGCGAGGGCGGCATGCATGGGCTCGGATGGGTCGAGGAAGCGCTGCCAGGTGACGGCGCTGGTCGCGGCGGGGAGTGCGGTGTCGTAGAAGCGCTGGTAGGCCTGCCAGAGCGGCAGCCAGGCGGCGTGGTCGGCGGCGTCGAGCGGGCGGATGACGAGCGGTGTGCTGGACATGCGGGTTCCTTTGCGTGGTGGGTCAGTCGGTGGCCATGCATGCGGCCAGTTCGCGCCAGTGGCCAGACGGCTGGCGGCGATCTGCCGGTGCAGCTCGACGAGATCGGTCTGCCTGAAGGCGGGGGGCAGGTACATGGCGGTGGCTCTTGCGGGGTGATGCAGCCATCCTGAACGGAATATTGGTCTGCTGTAAGATCCATTTACTGTCACTTTCATGGAGCCAATCCATGTCGCTCCCGCCGCTGCCGGTCGATCTTTCCGGCATCCAGCTCGATCCGCGCCAGGGCCTCGCCCGCCAGCTGTACCAGACCCTGCGCGAGCGCATCCTCGACGGCCGCCTGCCCGCTGGCGCGCGTCTGCCGGCCAGCCGCGAGCTGGCCGCCCTGCTCGGCCTGTCGCGCAATACCGTGATCCGTGCCTTCGACCAGCTGTACGCCGAGGGTTATGTCGAGGGGCGGGTCGGTGCCGGCACCTACGTCGCCGAACTGGCCGGCGTGGTGCGGCCGGTCAGCATGCCCGCCGGCGCCCCGGCCGCGACCCCGGCGCTGCAGCAGCTGGCCGCGCATCACCTGCCCGCACCGCCACCAGACGCGCCGCGCGCCTTCCGCGTGGGCGTACCGGCCTTCGACCTGTTTCCCTTCGAGACCTGGGCCCGGCTGTCGGCGCGCTTCTGGCGCAAGCCGTCGCCGGCGCGCCTGGGCTACGGCGACCCGGCCGGCGAGGCATCGCTGCGCGAGCTGATCGCCGCCTATCTGCGCAGCAGCCGCGGCCTGCACTGCGACCCGGCGCAGATCGTGATCACCTGCGGCGCCCAGCAGGGCATCAGCCTGTGCGCGCAGCTGCTGGTCCGCCCCGGCGAGCGGGTGGCGGTCGAGGATCCCGGCTACCGGGCCGCCGGCGAGGCCTTCGCCCTGGCCGGGGCGCAGCTGCAGGGCATCGCCGTGGATGGCGAGGGACTGGACACGCAGGCCCTGGAGCGGCTGGGGGATTGCCGGCTGGTCTACGTCACGCCGGCGCACCAGTACCCCACCGGCGTGACCCTGTCGCTGGCGCGGCGCCTGCAGCTGCTGGAGTGGGCCGAGCGGAACGACAGCTGGATCGTCGAGGACGACTACGACGGCGAATACCGCTACAGCGGCGCCCCCCTGGCGCCGCTGGCCGCCCTCGACCGTCGCGGTCGGGTGATCTACGTCGGCACCTTCGGCAAGATCGCCTTTCCCGCCCTGCGTCTCGGCTATCTGGTGCTGCCGCCGGCCCTGGCGCAGCCGTTCGCTCGCCGCCGCGCGCTGGACATGCGCCATTCCGAAATCGGCACCCAGGCGGTGATGGCCGAGTTCATCGCCGCCGGACACTTCCAGCGGCATATCCGCCGCATGCGCGCGGCGGCGCGGAGCCGCCGCGATGCCCTGCTGGCCGGCTGGCCCGAGAACGTGCCCGGCTGCGCGCCGTTGCCGGCGGTGGAGGCCGGCCTGCACCTGTGCGTGCGGCTCGACAGCCTGGCCCGCGAGCGTGCGCTGCTCGCCGCCGCGCAGCGGATCGGGGTCGAGCTGAACGACCTGAGCCGCTACTGGCTGCCCGGCGGCGACACGCCGGCGGATGCCAGGGCCGGCCTGGTCCTGGGCTTCGCCGCCGTCCCCGAGGCCGACATCGCCCGTGCCCTGCTGGCCCTGCGTCAGGCCTGGGGTGCGGGGCCATAGGCGAGAGAAAGGCCAGGCCCCCTACCCGCCCATCCGCGCACTGATCTCCCGGGCCACCGCCAGCAGCCGCTCGGCCTGCGCACCCTCGGGATCGGCGGCGAAGCTCGGCGCGGTGCCTACCACGGTGATCACCCCGGCCAGCTTGCCGCCCGCCGCGAACAGCGGCGCCGACAGCGCGTTCACCCCCGACATCAGCAGTCCGTGCACGTGGTGCAGGCCGCGGGCGCGGATCTGCGCGCGCAGCGCCTCCAGCTCGCTGGTACTCGGCGCGCCCGGCTCGGCCAGCGCCTGGGCCTGCAGCGCGGCGCTCTCCACTGCCGGCAGGAAGGCGTCGAACACCAGGCCGGTGGACGAGCCCAGCAGCGGCAGCACCGAGCCCACCTGGGTGACCACGGTCACCGCACGCACCGCCTGCTCGACGTGCACCACGGTCGGCCCCTTGTTGCCCCACACGGCGAGGAAGCAGGTCTCGTTGAGCGCATCGCGCAGCTCGACCAGCCGCGGCAGCGCCACCTTGGTGACGTCCAGGCGGCCGATGGCGGCCAGGCCGACGAACAGCGCCTCGCGGCCCAGGCCGTAGTGGCCGCTGCTCTCGTCCTGCTCGGCGAAGCCGCTGGCGATCAGCGCCTGCAGGTAGCGGTGCACCTTGCTCGCCGGCATGCCGACGTGCTCGGCCAGGCGCGACAGCGAGGTGGCCGGCGCCAGCTCGGCCAGGCCCTTGAGGATGTCGGTGCCGACCTCGGCGGATTGCACCTTCTGCCGCCGCGGCGCTGCGGCGCGCTCGGTATCGCTGGTCATGGTCCTTCCTGTGCGTGGCGATGGAGGGCGAATTCTACGCTTGACGCTCCCCGACACGCGAGTTACGTTTTGCGTAAGTTGATTACACATAACAAAATGCGCGCACGCCATCGGCCCCCTTCCGAACCGGCAAGCCCGCAGCATCCATCGAGCAAGGGAGACCGTCATGAATCCGATCGTGCAGAAAATCCATCACGTGGCCTACCGCTGCAAGGACGCGCTGGAAACCGCCCGCTGGTACGAGCAGCACCTGGGCATGCAACTGATCCTGTCCATCGCCGAGGACGCCGTGCCGTCGACCGGCGAGGCCGATCCGTACATGCACATCTTCCTCGACGCCGGCATGGGCAACGTGCTGGCGTTCTTCGAGCTGCCGACCCAGCCGGAGATGGGCCGCGACCCCAACACCCCGGTGTGGACCCAGCACCTGGCCCTGCAGGTCGAGTCCATGGAGGTGCTGCTGGCCGCCAAGGCGCGCCTGGAGGCCGCCGGGATCAAGGTCATCGGCCCGACCGACCATGCGCTGTTCCAGTCGATCTACTTCTTCGACCCCAACGGCCACCGCCTGGAGCTGGCCGCCAACACCGGCTCGCCGAAGATGCTCGCGGCGCTGGATGAAGTGAAGTGGGCCATGCTCGAGGAGTGGGCGCAGACCAAGCGCGCGCCCAGGCACGCCGCCTGGATGCACGACGGCAGCTATAAGGAGATGTTCCAGTAAGGCTTTCGCAAACCCTGCGCTTGACGCCCAAACGGCGCCATGATTACGCTTATCAAAATAAACTTACGCAAATAACAACAAGCACCCCGATGCCTATGCACGCACAACAATCCCCCGAAGCCCTGACCTACCTGGCGGGCTTCGGCAACGAGTTCGCCAGCGAGGCGCTGCCCGGCGCCCTGCCGGTCGGTCAGAACTCGCCGCAGAAGGTGCCCTACGGCCTGTACGCCGAGCAGTTGTCCGGCACCGCCTTCACCGTGCCGCGCAGCGAGGCGCGGCGTACCTGGATGTACCGCATCCGCCCGTCCGCCGCCCACGGCCGCTTCGAGCGCCTGGAGCGGCAGATCGCCGGCAACCGCCTCGGCCCGGTCAACCCCAACCGCCTGCGCTGGAGCCCGCTGGAGATCCCGCAGGTGCCGACCGACTTCGTCGACGGCCTGGTCGCCCTGGCCGCCAACGCCCCCGCCGAATCCACCAGCGGCATCAGCGTCTACCTGTACGCCGCCAGCGCCTCGATGCAGCGGGTGTTCTTCGACGCCGACGGCGAGCTGCTGATCGTCCCCCAGGCCGGCCGCCTGCGCATCGCCACCGAGCTGGGGCTGCTCGACGTCGAGCCGCTGGAGATCGCGGTGATCCCGCGCGGCCTGAAGTTCCGCGTCGAACTGCTGGATGATTCGGCGCGCGGCTACGTCTGCGAGAACCACGGCTGCGCCCTGCGCCTGCCCGACCTCGGCCCGATCGGCAGCAACGGCCTGGCCAACCCGCGCGACTTCCTCGCCCCGGTCGCCCGCTACGAGGACAGCGACGTGGCGGTGACGCTGGTGCAGAAGTTCTGCGGCGAACTGTGGGCCACCGAACTGGACCACTCGCCGCTCGACGTGGTCGCCTGGCACGGCAACCTGGTGCCCTGCAAGTACGACCTGCGCCGCTTCAACACCATCGGCACGGTCAGCTACGACCACCCGGACCCGTCGATCTTCACCGTGCTGACCGCGCCGAGCGACACCCCCGGCAAGGCCAACGTCGACTTCGTGATCTTCCCGCCGCGCTGGATGGTGGCCGAGAGCACCTTCCGCCCGCCGTGGTTCCACCGCAACCTGATGAACGAGTTCATGGGCCTGATCCAGGGCGTCTACGACGCCAAGGCCGAGGGCTTCGTGCCCGGCGGCGCCTCGCTGCACAACTGCATGAGCGCCCACGGCCCGGACAACGCCACCACCGCCCAGGCCATCGCCGCCGAACTCAAGCCGCACAAGATCGACAACACCATGGCCTTCATGTTCGAGAGCGGCCAGGTACTGCGCCCGACCCAATACGCCCTGGAATGCCCGCAGCTGCAGAAGGACTACGATTCCTGCTGGGCCGGCATGGCCAAGACCTTCACCCCGGAGGGGAACTGATTGATGAGCAACGCAGCCAACCGCAACAGCTGGATCGCCTCGGCCAACGGCCACGCCGACTTCCCCCTGCAGAACCTGCCGCTTGGCATCTTCAGCCCGCAGGGCCAGGCGCCGCGCGGCGGCGTCGCCATCGGCGAGCGCATCCTCGACCTCAAGGTCGCCTGCGAGGCCGGGCTGTTCGAGGGCGAGGCCAAAGCCGCCGCCGAAGCCGCCAGCGGCGACTGCCTGAACGCCTTCTTCGCCCTGGGCGCCCCGGCCCGCCGCGCCCTGCGCGCCGCGCTGAGCGAACTGCTCGCCGAAGGCTCGCCGGCACAGGCGCAGATGGAGGCCCTCGGCGACGCCCTGCTGCCGGCCATGGCCGCCTGCCAGCTGCAGCTGCCGGCCAAGGTCGGCGACTACACCGACTTCTACGTCGGCATCCACCACGCCAACAACGTCGGCCGCCTGTTCCGCCCGGACAACCCGCTGCTGCCCAACTACAAGCACGTGCCGATCGGCTACCACGGCCGCGCCTCCACCGTGTGCGTCTCCGGCACTCCGGTTCGCCGCCCGCTCGGCCAGACCCTGCCGCCGGGCCAGGAAGCGCCGAGCTTCGGCCCGAGCAAGCGCCTGGACTACGAGCTGGAGCTGGGCATCTGGATCGGCCAGGGCAACGCGATGGGCGAGGCCATCGCCATCGGCGAGGCCGGCGAGCACGTCGCCGGCTTCTGCCTGCTCAACGACTGGTCGGCGCGCGACGTGCAGGCCTGGGAATACCAGCCGCTCGGCCCGTTCCTGGCCAAGAACTTCGCCTCCACGGTGTCGGCCTGGGTGGTGATGCCCGAGGCGCTGGAGCCGTTCCGCACCGCCCAGCCGCCGCGTCCGGCCGGCGATCCGCAGCCGCTGCCCTACCTGCTGGACGCCCAGGACCAGGCCCGCGGCGCCTTCGACATCGAGCTGGAAGTGCTGCTGCTCACCGCCGCCATGCGCGAGCGGGGCCTGCCCCCGCAGCGCCTGGCGCTGAGCAACACCCGCCACATGTACTGGACCGTGGCGCAGATGGTCGCCCATCACAGCGTCGGCGGCTGCAAGCTGCAGCCCGGCGACCTGTTCGGCTCCGGCACCCTGTCCGGCCCGGAGCCCAGCCAGTTCGGCAGCCTGCTGGAGAGCACCTTCGGCGGCAAGCAGCCGCTCACGCTCGCCAGCGGCGAGACCCGCACCTTCCTCGAGGACGGCGACGAGGTGATCCTGCGTGCCCGCTGCCGCCGCGAGGGCCAGCCCTCGATCGGCTTCGGCGAATGCCGCGGCGTGCTGCTGCCGGCGCGCAGCGGCGCCTGACCCACCGCGGCTGGCCATCCGGAGGAGAATCCTGCGCGTTTTTCCTCTGCGCGCCCTGCCGGGCATCCGCCCGCGTCCAGCCGCTCCATCTCCAAGGCGGAGGGATTTCAGTCCTGCCCTTCGCCCTTCGCGTGGCCCTCGCGGCCACGCTTTTTTATTCGCCCCCCCTGCCCCCGGCAATGAGCCGCCCCGCCAGCGGAGCCCGACACCAGGCCAGCCGGTGGCGCGCATCCCGCTGTCGCCACCGTGCAGGAAGCTTCAGTAACGCCAGGTCACGGACCAGGTCAGGGTATGGAAGTAGGCATTGGCAAACTCGTCGGAGATGCCGAAACGCCCGGTTCTTTCCGCGCCGCCCTGGATCCCCGGCATGTCGCCCACCCGGGTGAAGGCATAGTTGAAGTTGAGTTCGGTGTTCCGGTCGTAGGCATAGCTGAGACCCGACGCCAGGCGCCAGGTGGGCGCCATGGAGGCGGAGAAGGCCCGGCTGCCGTCGGTCAGCGCAGAGGTCTCGTAGCCCACCCCTGCCTGCAGAAGCAGTTTCGGGCTGGGCCGGTACTGGGTGCCGATCGCCAGGTGCCAGGTGTCGCGGTAGTTGCGCCTGGCCGCAACGGCGCTCGCGGTGGCGGCATCCCACTCGACACCGGTTCGGCTGTACGCCGACCAGTCCTGCCAGCCGGCGCTGATCTGCACGACCCACTGCTCGCCCAGGGCCTGGTGCAGGCTGAGGGTCGCCGCCTGCGGCAGGTTCATGTCGGGCATCGGGGCGCTGCTCAGGCCGCGCGCATCCAGCAGGCTCGCTCGAGCCAGCGGCGGGTTGCCGGCACCCTGCTCGCCCGCCACCGGGAAGCTGTAGAACAGGCCGATGCGGGTGTCCTCGCGCAGCTGGTAGACCAGGCCGAGGTCGTCAGCGGCGGACGAGGGGGAGGACACGATGCTCCCGGCATTGGCCACGCCGGGGGTGGTCAGGCAGAGCAGGCTGCCTAACAGGGCCATGGGGTATCGCGGAGTGTACATGGTGGCTTACCTGCGCAGCGTCTCTGCTCGCAAGCCCTGCGCTTGCGCTGCGAAGCGGCAGGGCAACTACAGGGTGGTAAAGCACCTTATCTACTCTAGGCGAAGACCTGCGCAGGCACCGACTCCGCGCGCCCCGGCCGACAAAATACCGCCGGTCGACCCGGCCGCACACCCCTCCCCGGAGCGAAGCGGCCCGAACTACTTGCCCGCGGTGAAGGCCGCATGGCTGTTGATCAGGTTGCGGTAGTCCGGAATGTGGCTGGAAAACAGCGCCGCCAGTCCCTCGACGTCGTTGCGCCAGTCGCGATGCAGCTCGCAGGCCACGCCGAACCAGGTCATCAGCTGCGCCCCGGCTGCCGCCATGCGCTGCCAGGCCGCCTGTCGGGTCACCTCGTTGAAGGTACCGGAGGCATCGGCGACCACGAACACCTCGAAGCCCTCGGCGAGGGCCGACAGTGCCGGGAAGGCCACGCACACCTCGGTCACCACCCCGGCGAGGATCAGTTGCCGGCGGCCGGTCGCCTTGACCGCCCTGACGAAGTCCTCGTTGTCCCAGGCATTGATCTGGCCCGGCCGGGCGATGTAGGGCGCGTCGGGGAACTGCGCCTTCAGCTCCGGCACCAGCGGGCCGTTGGGACCGCTCTCGAAGCTGGTGGTGAGGATGGTCGGCAGCTTGAAGTAGGCGGCCAGATCGGCCAGCGCCAGCACGTTGTTCTTGAAACGGTCCGGGTCGTGGTCGCGGACCAGCGACAACAGGCCGGTCTGGTGATCCACCAGCAGGACGGCGGCCTGCCTGCTGTCGAGACGCGTGTAGGGAGTGCTCATGATGACCTCCTGGCGAGGGCGGGATTGCAGGGGCTCGGTCGCATCGGCCCCGGTCGGCCGGTGGCACCGGCATAGGCGAACAAACACTCACGTTAGGTCAGGATCCGCGCGGCATGGCCCCCCGGGCACGGCCATTCGTCAGAAGGTCCGCCGCGGCCTGCGCCATCCGCGGCGCCGGGCGGCTCGTCATTTTGACAACCCCACATCCGGTGCAAGACTTGCTGCATTGCTCAGCCCGTTACGGCCGGCAAGACAAGTAGTACCTCCCGTTCCATCGAGGAGAACTGGCAATGCATATCGCAAGAACAGCTGTACCCCTGGTACTGGCCAGCAGCCTGCTCACAGGTTGTGCCGGGCTGGTCCAGAGCGACTGGCCGCCCTGTGCGGCCGTCGGCGGTGTCACCGGCGCGGCACTGGGTGCCATCGAAAGCGCGGAATGGGCAGCCGGCGGCCTGGGCATCGGCGCCCTCACCGGCGCGGCCTACTGCTGGGTCCGCGGCGACGCCGACGGCGATGGCGTGGTGAACAAGGAAGACAAGTGCCCCGACACGCCGAAGGGCACCCCGGTGGACGCCACCGGCTGCCCGCAACCGGTCGCCGCCGCTCCCGCTCCTGCGCCGGAACCGATGCCCGCCGCCCCGGTACGTGTGGAGCTGGACGTCAAGTTCGACTTCAACAAGTCCGAGGTCAAGGAAGGCAGCAAGGTCGACATCAAGGCAGTGGCCGACTTCATGCGCGAGTATCCGCAGACCACCACCACCGTCGAAGGCCATACCGACTCGGTCGGCCCCGACGCCTACAACCAGCGGCTGTCCGAGCGGCGCGCCAACGCCGTGCGCGACGTGCTGGTCAACGAGTACGGCGTGGCGGCCGACCGCGTCGACGCTGTCGGCTACGGCGAAAGCCGCCCGGTGGCCGACAACGCCACTCCGGAAGGACGGGCTATCAACCGCCGAGTGGAGGCGGAGGTAGAGGCCCGGCAATAGACCCTCGCCGATCTCCCGGGGGGTGGCCGCAACGCCCCCCGGCTACCGCCTTGCCGCCGGCCACGGCCGCCTTCGCCGCCCGCCCCGACCGTTCACCCCGACCGTTCGCCGGAGAATGCTCCGCCGCAGTGCTGCGTCACCTAGACTTGAGGAACGGTCGCGGACGCGCAGGACGTTCCGCTGGCGAGGCTGGCAAATCTGCGAAGGCTCCGCATGCAGTTTGCGAGGAGGGAAAGCGCAGCCCCTTGTGGTCTGCGGAGCAGGCAGTTCGTGCATGAACAGCCCTGCGAACCCGGTTGCGAGAGTTCCGCTGACGAGCGGGCAGGCGCCGGCGAATCGGTTCATGGCCCCGGCGACCCCGCTGCTGTGCGCACTGATCGTCGTCCTGCTGACGGCGCTGAGCGGCTGCGCCACTCGCGAGCCGCCACCCCCTCCCCCGCCTGCGGTGGTAGTTCCGCAAAGCACCTGGATGCAGATCGACGGCGACATCGCGGCCGCGTCGCTGGACGCCCGGGCGCAGTCCTCGGATTACGCCCGCGACGTCATGCAGCGCTGGCGGGAGCGCATCTACCAGCGCACCGACGAAGCGTTCATTCCCTGGTTTTCCGGCTACTGGACCCGCCAATGGCTGTCCATGAAGGTGACCTGGTACAAGCTGAACGCCGGGGGAGAAAGGGACCCGACGGTCGAGCGTCTGGCTGCCTATCTGCAGGAGCAATACCACGACCGCGTGCTGGCCCCCGTCGCCCGGGAGATCAACCCCGACTGGATCACGGGACAGACGGTGCAACTCTACATCCGCCTGCTCCGCGAACACCTGCAGGGCATGCCGCCACGCTACGGCGTTCCCCTGGACCAGTTCGACGGCCACCTCCAGGAGATTCCCGCCATCGCGCTGGCACCGCCCCCCGCCCACAACGCGTCGCTCTACCAGCTTGCCCGCGCCGAACCCATCGACGGCCAGCCGGCCTATGCGGCCCTGGTCGCTCGCCTGCACAGCACGCCCGGACGCTCCGGCGACTGGACGACCGATGCCGGCATATCCTCCGTGGCGCGGCAAACCAGTGAAACGCTGGTGACCGAACTCACCACCCGGAGTGTCGCAGGCGCCATCTCGGCAGCGGTCGGACGGGTGGCAGGCATGCTGATTTCCTTGGGCACGACGGGCTTCACCGCCATGCTGCGCGAAAAACAGCGTCCGGAAATGGAGAACCAGCTGCGCCAGAACCTGCACGCCACCTTCGACGAGGAATGGCTCGATCTGCTGCACAACCCCGAGACCGGTGTGCTGGCCGGGGTCAACCACATCTCCGGACAGATCGAGAGCAGCCTCGCCGAGCGCGCCATGCAGCCGCTCCAGGATGAAGAGCCGGCAGCGCAGGCCGCGCCCGAACTGGAGGTGCAACCTCTGCAGCCACAACCCGAAGAGGGAAACGAGGACGCCACGTATCGGCTGTGGTAGCACGCGCCGCGCACCGATCCGGCCGCAGCGGCCTGCCCCTCACAACGGCAGGCTCACCTCGTCCTTCACCTCGCGCAGCACCACGCTGGTGTGCACGCTGGCCACCCCGGGCAGGCGGAAGATGCGCTGCTGCAGCACCTCGTCGTAGGCCTTGATGTCGCTGGTGACCACCTTGATCAGGTAGTCAGCCTTGCCGGTGGTGGCGTAGCAGGCGACGATCTCCGGGGTCGCGGCCACCGCCGCCTCGAACTCGGCGGTCACGTCACCGGCGTGGCGGCTCAGCGCCACCTCGGCGAACACGCAGTTCTGCAGGCCGACCTTCTCGCGATCCACCAGCACCGTGTAGCGGCGGATCACCCCCTCCTCCTCCAGCTCCTTGATGCGCCGCCAGCAGGGCGTGGTCGACAGGCCGACCCGCTCGGCGAGCTGCTGCATGGTCTGCCGGGCATCGCGCTGCAACTCGCGGAGCAGCTGGCGGGCGAACTTGTCGAGCATGGTATTCTCCTTTTGCCGATATGGCGATTCATTTTTTCTCGAATCTACCGCCATGCAGGGAAAAAGAGAAACAAAAAACCGCCTGCGCTGGGGAACACTATTCGCCACAGAACAACACCCTCGCAGGACAACAACAATGACCCATGCGACCGAGCGCGCCAGCACCGTGCAGCTGCGCAGCGACTACCGCCTGAGCGACAGCCTCGAAGCCACCAGCGGCCAGATCTTCCTCACCGGCACCCAGGCCCTGGTCCGTCTGCCGCTGATGCAGCGCGCCCTCGACCGCGCGCGCGGCCTCAACAGCGCCGGCTTCATCAGCGGCTACCGCGGCTCGCCGCTGGGCATGGTCGACCAGGCGCTGTGGAAGGCCAAGCGCCTGCTGGCCGACAACCAGATCGAATTCCTCCCCGCGATCAACGAAGAACTGGGCGGCACCGCGGTGCTCGGCACCCAGCAGGTCGAGTCCGATCCCGCGCGCACCGTCGACGGCGTGTTCGCCTACTGGTACGGCAAGGGTCCGGGCGTCGACCGCGCCGGCGATGCCCTCAAGCACGGCCACGCCTACGGCTCCTCGCCCAACGGCGGCGTGCTGATCGTCGCCGGCGACGACCACGGCTGCGTGTCCTCCTCCATGCCGCACCAGAGCGACCTGGCCTTCCAGGCCTGGAGCGTGCCGACCGTTTCCCCGGCGACCATCGCCGAATACCTGGAGTTCGGCCTGTACGGCTGGGCGCTGTCGCGCTTCTCCGGCGCCTGGGTCGGCTTCACCGCGCTGTCCGAGGTGGTGGAAAGCGGCTCGACCGTCGACCTGGACCGCATCCAGACCCGCTTCGACGCTCCGGTGGACTACACCCCGCCGGCCGGCGGCCTGCACTATCGCTGGCCGGACCTGCCCTCGCTGCAGCTCGAAGCCCGCCAGGCCGACAAGCTCGACGCGGTGCGCGCCTTCGCCAAGGCCAACAGCATCGACAAGACCATCGTCGCCTGCGAGCAGGCGCGCTTCGGCATCGTCACCTGCGGCAAGGCGCACCTCGACTTCCTCGAGTGCCTGCGCCGCCTCGACATCGGCCTCGACGACCTGGCTCGCGCCGGCATCCGCGTCTACAAGATCGGCCTGTCCTTCCCCATCGAGCCGAACCGCGCGCTGGACTTCGTCAAGGGTCTGGAAGAGGTGCTGGTGATCGAGGAGAAGGCGCCGGTGATCGAGCGCCAGCTGCGCGAGCTGCTCTACAACCAGCCGAGCGAGCTGCGCCCGCGCCTGCTCGGCAAGCAGGATGCCGCCGGCAAGCCGCTGCTCTCCGCGCTCGGCGAACTGCGCCCGTCGCGCATCATGCCGGTGCTGGCCGACTGGCTGGCGCGGCAGACCACCGGCCTCGACCGCCGCCACCTGGTTCGCGACTTCACCGCGCCGTCGCAGCTGAGCAACCTGGCCGACGCCGTGCGCCGCTCGCCGTACTTCTGCTCCGGCTGCCCGCACAACAGCTCGACCAAGGTGCCGGAAGGCTCGCGCGCGCTGGCCGGCATCGGCTGCCACTTCATGGCCAACTGGATGGACCGCGAAACCAGCGGCCTGATCCAGATGGGCGGCGAAGGTGTCGACTGGGCCGCGCACTCGCGCTTCACCCAGGTGCCGCACGTGTTCCAGAACCTCGGCGACGGCACCTACTACCACTCCGGCTACCTGGCGATCCGCCAGTCGATCGCCGCCAAGGCCAACATCACCTACAAGATCCTGTTCAACGACGCGGTGGCCATGACCGGCGGCCAGCCGGTGGACGGCACCATCACCGTCGACGCCATCGCCCAGCAGGTCACTGCCGAGGGTGCGCGCAAGGTGGTGGTGCTCAGCGACGACATCGCCAAGTACGACAGCCAGCGCGACCGTTTCCCGGCCAGCACGGCCTTCCACCCGCGCGAGGATCTCGACAAGGTGCAGCGCGAGCTGCGCGAGACCTCCGGCGTCACCGTGCTGATCTACGAGCAGACCTGCGCCGCCGAGAAGCGCCGCCGCCGCAAGAAGGGCGAATTCCCCGACCCGGACCGCCGCCTGTTCATCAACCAGGCGGTCTGCGAAGGCTGCGGCGACTGCGGCGTGGCCTCCAACTGCCTGTCGCTGGTGCCGCTGGAAACCGAGCTGGGCCGCAAGCGCCAGCTCGACCAGTCGTCGTGCAACAAGGACTACTCCTGCGTCAACGGCTTCTGCCCGAGCTTCGTCTCGGTCAAGGGCGGCCGCGTGCGCAAGGGCGTCGGCGCCCTGCAGGGCGAGGCCGGCCAGCGCGCCCTGGCCGAACTGCTGAACAACCTGCCGCGCCCGGCGGCCCACGTCTGGAACGCGCCCTACGACCTCTTGGTCACCGGCGTCGGCGGCACCGGCGTGGTCACCGTCGGCGCGCTGATCAGCATGGCCGCCCACCTCGAATTCAAGTCGGCCAGCGTGCTCGACTTCATGGGCTTCGCCCAGAAGGGCGGCGCCGTGCTGTCCTTCGTGCGCCTGGCCGACGTGCCGGAGCGCCTCAACCAGGTGCGCATCGACACCCAGCAGGCCGACGCCCTGCTCGCCTGCGACCTGGTGGTGGCCGCCTCCAGCGATGCCCTGCAGAGCGTCAAGCACGGCCGCACCAAGGTGATCGCCAACCGCCACGTGCTGCCCACCGCCGAGTTCGTGCAGAACCCGGACGCCAACCTGCAGACCGAAGGGCTACTGGAGAAGATCCGCCACGCCGTCGGCGCAGCCGGCCTGGAGCTGTGCGACGCACAGAGCCTGGCCCAGCGCGCCCTGGGCGACAGCATCGGCGCCAACATCCTGCTGATGGGCTACGCCTGGCAGGCCGGGCTGATCCCGCTGAGCCTGGAGTCGCTGCAGCGCGCCATCGAGCTGAACGGCGTCGCCGTGCCGATGAACCTGGCCGCCTTCGGCCTCGGCCGTCTCGCCCGCGCCAACCCGCAGGGCCTGCGCCAGCTGCTCAGCCGCAGCGCCGAGGTGGAGGAGTTCCGCCTGATCGAGGACTTCGACGAGCTGGTCGCCCACCGCGTGCTGCTGCTCACCGACTACCAGAACGCCGCCTACGCCCGCCGCTTCCGCGCGCTGGTCGACGAAGTGGCGAGCGCCGAACGCGCCCTGCTCGGCAAGGACGCCAAGCTGCGCCTGAGCCCGGCGGTGGCGCGCGGCTACGCCAAGCTGATGGCCTACAAGGACGAGTACGAGGTGGCCCGCCTGTACAGCGACCCGGCGTTTCGCCAGCAGCTGGAAGCGCAGTTCGAGGGCGACTTCCGCCTGGAGTTCCACATGGCCCCGCCGCTGCTGTCGCGCCCGGGCGCGGACGGCCGCGCCCGCAAGATCACTATCGGTCCGTGGCTTGCCAAGGTCTTCCCGCTGCTGGCCAAGGCCAAGGGCCTGCGCGGCAGCGCGCTGGACCTGTTCGGCAAGACCGAGGAGCGGCGCATGGAGCGCCGGCTGATCGAGGAGTACGCCGCGCGCATCCGCGAGCTGCTGCCGCAGCTGAGCCAGGACAACCTCGACGCCGCCGTGCGCATCGCCGCGCTGGCCGAGGAGATCCGCGGCTACGGCCACGTCAAGCTGGCCAGCGTCGAGCGCGTCAGGGCTCGCGAGGCGCAGCTGCTGCACGCCTTCGCCCCGCAGCGCTACGCCAAGCCGCAGGCTCCCAAAGCGACGGCGGTCGAGGCGATGCCGGTGCAGGTGGTGCACATCCAGCCGGCGAGGGCCGAACAGAATCCCGCTTGAGGCAAAGTGGTCCGGGCACATTCTTTGTCGGCGGTGCCCGGTTTGCCGCCCGTACCGCAAGGTACGGGCGGTTTTTTTTGCTTCCCGGGAAAGCTTCCCGCTGTCTGGCCATACTTGGCCTGGCGCCAACGGACATGAGGCACGCCGATGACACCGCTGACCACGCTCCCCCGCCTGACGTTGCTCGCCCTGCTGCTTGGCGCAGCCTCGTGCAACGTCCAGCAGCCCGTGCAGGTCATCGACCCGTCCTCGGCGTGCGAGCGGCTGAGAACCTCCTATCCAAGCGCACACGGGCTGGTGCTGTTTGCCGCCGATGCACCGCGCGCACGCTCGATCCCCTGGTGCTTTCCCGGCACACGCGGCTTCGGGGTGATCGGCTACAACATCAACATTCCCGTTCAGCGTGCCGGCATGCTCGACATCGCCCTGTCCGAGATCCGGCCGCCCGTGCGCTTCGCCGCGGTGAGCATCGATGTCAGCTGCGCGGGCGACAGCACCGGCAAGCGCTTCGTGCGGCTGGGCTTCGGCACGCAGTGGTCCCTGCCCGTCGAGCCCGGCGACTACTGCATCAGCCTGATCACCGAGGAGAAGACCGTGCAGGACGTCTGGTTCACGCTGACGGTGACACGTCCGTAGCCGCCAGCACCTGTCCTGCGGACATGCGGCCGCAACCAACCTGCGTCGCCACGGTCAAACCGCTCGTAGCACAATGGGCGCAGCGCTGGCCAAAGCCACGCCGCCGACCGCGACCATCCTCGAGAGTGTCCCTTGCCTGCCGTCCTCCTGCGCCACCTGCTCATCCCCACCCTGCTCCTGACAGCCGGCAGCGCCTCTGCCGGGCTGGCATGCCCGGCCGGGCAACACGAGCTCTGCGTGCTGACCTGCTTCTGCGCTCCCGGCAGCAAGGAGGACATGGGCGAGCTCTACGACGGCGTCGGCCAGATGGCCGCCGCGGGGCTGGAAACCTGGCTGGTGGAGTCGCGCAACACCGCGGCCGCCGGCAACGTGCAGCCGATCCCGCTGCACATCCGCGCCCAGCTGGAACCCTACTTCGACATGCAG
The DNA here is from genome assembly GCF_034057115.1 of Pseudomonas sp. AN-1. Taxonomy (NCBI): domain Bacteria; kingdom Pseudomonadati; phylum Pseudomonadota; class Gammaproteobacteria; order Pseudomonadales; family Pseudomonadaceae; genus Pseudomonas; species Pseudomonas sp. AN-1. The sequence goes on from NZ_CP139195.1 coordinate 947,880, forward strand.
GTGCTGGAGATCGCCCGCTACAAGGTCGGCGACGACACCGAGTTCAACGCGGCCAACACCATGCTGCAGAACCCCGACGTGGAAGCGGTGACCCTGATCGACATCATCGTGTTCCGCAGCGCGAAGGACGCCCAGGACAACGTCGCGCTCTGGGCGCACGAGCTCAAGCACGTCGAGCAGTACCTGCAATGGGGCGTGGCCGAGTTCGCCCGGCGCTATACCCGCGACTACGACGCCGTCGAGGCGCCGGGCTACGAGATGCAGCGCAAGGTGGCGCAGGCGCTGCGCGCCAGCACGGCTCCCGCCAGGCCGGCAGCGCCATCGCCGGCACCGGCCGGCAAGCCCTGAGCCCCTATTCCCTGCCCTTCTTCGGATAGTCGAGCCGCACCTTCGCCAGCTTGCAGTGGCCGACGTCCAGCCATGTATCGGTATCGAAGCGCAGTTCGGCGACCGCGCAGGTCGGCAGCCGGGCGATCTCTTCGGCCAGGCGCCGGGCCAGTTCGGCCAGCTCGGGGTTATGGCCGACCAGCATCACCCGCTTGCAGCCGTCGTCAAGGCCGTGGATGACGGCGAGCAGATCGTCGGCCGGGCAGGCATACAGCTGCTCCTCCAGGCGGATGTCGCCGCGCCGATAGCCGAGCGCCCTGGCCATGGCCTCGGCCGTGGTCCGCGCGCGCAGCGCGGGGCTGGAAAGGATCAGGTCGGGCAGCACCTCGCGCCTGGCCAGGCGCCGGGCCATCTTCGCCAGGTCGCGCCAGCCGCGCTCGGCCAACGGACGTTCGTGGTCCGCCAGGCTGGGGTCGTCCCAGCTCGACTTGGCATGACGCACCAGGAACAGCGTCTTCATGGCTTTCCCCCACCTCGACCGGCCTCGACTCAAGCTAGCCCAGCGCCGGCGACCTGCAAGGGCCAGGCTCAGCTCTTATCCGCACCTATGCCGTACTGGCGCAGCTTGTTGGCGATGGTGGTGTGCGACACGCCGAGGCGCTTGCCGAGCTGGCGGCTGCTCGGATGGTCGCGGTACAGGCTTTCCAGCACGGCCTTCTCGAAGCGCCCGACGATGTCGTCGAGGCCGCCGTCCAGGCTGAAGGCGCCCAGCGGCTGCGGCGCGTCGTAGTCGGGCAGGCGGATGTGCTCGGGCTTGATCAGCTTGCCGTCGGACAGCGACACCGCCTGGAACAGCACGTTCTCCAGCTGGCGCACGTTGCCCGGCCAGTGGTAGTGGCGCAGGCGCTCCAGCGCGCGCGGGGCGAGCTGCGGCAGCGGACAGCCGATCTGCCGGCTGGCCTGGTCGATGAAGTGCGCGGCCAGCGCATCGAGGCCGTCCAGGCACTCGCGCAGCGGCGGGATGAGCAGCGACAGCACGTTGAGGCGGTGGTAGAGGTCGCTGCGGAACTCGCCGCGCGCGCACAGCGCCGAGAGATCCTGCTGGGTCGAGCAGATCACCCGCACGTCCAGGTAGACCTCCTCGTCGCTGCCGACCCGGCGGAAGCCGCCGTCCTGCAGGAAGCGCAGCAGCTTGCCCTGCAGGCGCGGGCTCATCTCGCCGACGCCGTCGAGGAACAGGGTGCCGCCGGCGGTCAGCTCCAGCAGGCCCAGCTTGCCCTCGGGGCGGGCGCCCTCGAAGGCGCCCGGGCCGTAGCCGAACAGCTCGGTCTCGGCCATCGACTCGGGCAGGCCGGCGCAGTTGAGCGCCATGAACGGCGCCTTGCCGCGCGGGCTGGCCAGGTGGCAGGCGCGCGCCAGCAGCTCCTTGCCGGTGCCGGTCTCGCCCTCGATCAACAGCGGCGCGTCCAGCGGCGCCATGCGCCGCGCCTCGCGCACCACCGCGGCGAGCACCCTGGAACTCTGGAAGATGCTGTCGAAGCCGCGCAGCTCCTGGCGGCGCACGTTGTAGATGTGCTCGCCGATGCGGTCGGCGCGCTGCAGGGTCAGCACCGCACCGGCCAGCGCCTCGCTGTCCTCGCCCTCGGCCTGCAGCGGGGCGATGTCGGCGAGGAACACGTCGCCCCTGACCTTGACGCGCAGGCCGTTGATCCGCGCCTTGTTGGCGCGCACCAGCGCCGGCAGGTCGAAGTCCTCGGCGTAGCGCGCCAGGGCGATGCCCGGCACCTCGTCGACGCGCACGCCGAGCAACTGGGCGGCGGCGCGGTTGGCGGCGACGATCTGCCCGGCCATGTCCACCGACAGCACCGGGAACTCGAGGGCGCCGAGCAGCGCATTGAGTTCCAGGTTGCGCCGCTCGCTGGGCATCAGGCCGACCCGCTGGATGCCGAACACCCCGGGAATGGCCTCGAGCTTGGGACGCAGGGACTGGAACTGCAGGTTGATCAGGTTGGGACAGAGCAGGTAGATGGCGTTGCCCTGCTCGCCGCCCACCTCGCCGCGGGCGACGTTGACGCCGTAGTCGACCAGCAGGTCGAGGATGTCGCGCAGGATGCCTACGCGGTTCTGACAGTGAACCTTGAGACGCATGGGAAAGCCCGGGTTGTGCTTGTTGTCGGGACGGGGAGCGCCTGGCGGCGCATTCTTGCGTCAAGAATATGTGACAATCCGGACGGATGAAAGCCCCCGCAGGCCGCTGCCGGCGGGACATCGGCGGCGATTCGTAACGACGAAATTACAGATACACCACTGCCACGCCCGGCGCCTGCCCCGGCCCCGGCTGCGCATGCCCGCTCCTTGCGGTATCCATGGCGCCGACAACGCCAAGAAGAGGCCGCACCGCCGGCCCACTGCAGAGGAACATCCATGAGTCACTTCCAGTCCGTCGCCCGCGTGCCCGGTGATCCGATCCTCGGCCTGATGGAGGCCTTCCGCGCCGATCCCAGCCCGGCCAAGCTCGACCTCGGTGTCGGCGTGTACAAGGACGCCCAGGGCCGCACGCCGATCATGGCGGCGGTCAAGCTGGCCGAGCAGCGCCTGCTGTCCAGCGAGACCACCAAGGGCTACACCAGCGGCCACGGCGACGCCGAGTTCGGCGAGCTGCTGCTGCGCCTGGTGCTCGGCCAGGACTCTCCGCTGCTGGCCGGTCAACGCGGCGGCCAGCGCGCCGGCACCACCCAGACCCCGGGCGGCACCGGCGCCCTGCGCCTGACCGCGGACTTCCTCTACCACTGCCTGCCGGGGCGCGGCATCTGGCTGAGCGATCCGACCTGGCCGATCCACGAGACCATCTTCGCCGAGGCCGGCCTGGCGGTGCACCACTATCCCTACGTCGGCGCCGACAACCGCCTCGACGTCGAAGGGATGCTGGCGGCCCTGGAGCAGGTGCCGAGCGGCGACGTGGTGCTGCTGCACGCCTGCTGCCACAACCCCACCGGCTTCGACCTGTCGCGCGACGACTGGTATCGGGTGCTCGACGTGGTGCGCCGCCGCGAGCTGCTGCCGCTGATCGACTTCGCCTACCAGGGCTTCGGCGACGGCCTGCAGGAGGACGCCTGGGCGGTGCGCCTGTTCGCCGCCGAGCTGCCGGAACTCTTGATCACCAGCTCCTGCTCGAAGAACTTCGGCCTGTACCGCGAGCGCACCGGCGCGCTGATCGTCTGCGCCGCCGATCACGACAAGCTGCTCGACGTGCGCAGCCAGCTGGCCTCGCTGGCCCGCAACCTGTGGTCGACCCCGCCGGCCCACGGCGCCGCGGTGGTCGCCGCGATCCTCGGCGACGCCAAGCTGCGCGCCGAGTGGCAGACCGAGCTGGAGAGCATGCGCAAGCGCGTGCTGCGCCTGCGCCTGGGCCTGGTCGAGGCCCTGCAGCCGTTCGGCCTGGCCGAGCGCTTCGCCCACATCGCCGTGCAGCGCGGCATGTTCTCCTACACCGGCCTCAGCCCCGAGCAGGTGCGCCGCCTGCGCGAGGAGTCCAGCGTGTACATGGTCGGCAGCGGCCGCGCCAACGTCGCCGGCCTCGACGAGCAGCGCCTGGGCGAGCTTGCCGCGGCCATCGCCAAAGTCTGCTGAACGAAGGCTGCTGAAAACGAACGGGGCGCCGATTGGCGCCCCGTTTCTGTTTACCCTCCCCCTCAGCGGCGCGCCAGCGCCAGCTTCAGGCGATAGCCGCCCCAGATCAGCAGCAGCCACACCGGGATCGCATAGACCGACAGGTTGATCCCCGGGATCTGCAGCATCACCCCCAGGATCAGCAGCACGAAGGCCAGGCACAGGTAGTTGGCGAACGGATACCAGAACGCCGGGAAGCCCAGCTGCACGCCTTCGCGCACCTTGCTGGCGCGGAACTTGAGGTGCGAGTAGCTGATCATCGCCCAATTGATCACCAGCGCCGCCACCACCAGCGACATCAGGATCTCCAGCGCGCCCTTGGGCAGCAGGTAGTTGACCAGCACGCACAGCAGGGTGATCAGCGCCGACACGGCGATGGCCAGCACCGGCACGCCGCGCCTGTTGAGGCGCATGAACACCCGCGGGGCATCGCCCTGCTCGGCCAGGCCGTAGAGCATCCGGCTGTTGCAGTAGACGCCGCTGTTGTACACCGACAGCGCCGCGGTCAGCACCACGAAGTTGAGGATGTTCGCCGCCGCATCGCTGCCGATCAGCGCGAAGATCTTCACGAACGGGCTGCTGCTGTAGGGATCGCCGGCGGCGCTGAGGGTCTGCAGCAGCGCATCCCAGGGATACAGGCAGAGCAGCACGGTCAGCGCGCCGACGTAGAAGATCAGGATGCGGTAGACCACCTGGTTGATCGCCTTGGGAATCACCTTGCGCGGCTCGGCCGCCTCGGCGGCGGTGATGCCGACCAGCTCCAGGCCGCCGAAGGAGAACATGATGAAGGCCAGCGCCATCACCAGGCCGCCGACGCCGTTGGGGAAGAAGCCGCCGTGGGCCCACAGGTTGCTGACCGCGGCCTGCTCGCCGCCGGCGCCGCTCAGCAGCAGGTACAGGCCGAGGACGATCATGCCGATGATCGCCACCACCTTGATGATGGCGAACCAGAACTCGGCCTCGCCGAACATTTTCACGTTGGTCAGGTTGATCGCGTTGATCAGCACGAAGAACGCCGCCGCCGTGGCCCAGGTCGGCACCTCCGGCCACCAGAACTGGATGTACTTGCCCACCGCGGTCAGTTCGGCCATGCCCACCAGGATGTACAGCACCCAGTAGTTCCAGCCGGAGAGGAAGCCGGCGTAGCCGCCCCAGTACTTGTGGGCGAAGTGGCTGAACGAGCCGGCCACCGGCTCCTCGACGATCATCTCGCCGAGCTGGCGCATGATCAGGAAGGCGATGAAACCGGCGATGGCATAGCCGAGGATCATCGACGGCCCGGCGGTCTGCAGGACCCCGGCCGAACCGAGGAACAGGCCGGTGCCGATGGCGCCGCCCAGGGCGATCAGCTGGATGTGGCGGTTTTTCAGACTGCGCTGCAGCTCGCCCGAATGCGGGTGGGTGTCCATGGTCTGGCGTCCCTCAGGATGGAGATCGGCGCCGCAACGGCCTCGTGGGCCGACGCGCCGGAGTGATTCACGTCGGGTGAACGGGTTGCCTGCGCCTGCCGGCTACAAGCATGGTCGAGCGCGGCCGTTTTGCCATGGCCGGCGCAAGGGGCGCGCAGTATAGCGGCGCCCCGGAAATGACAGAACCCGGCGCGAGGCCGGGTTCCGGGGTTACCACGAAGGGGCGCAGGCTCAGCGCGCGGCGAGCTCCAGGCGCACGCGCGGCACGAACGCCTCGCCGAGCACGGCCAGGGCACCGATGGCGCCGGCGATCCAGTACCAGCGCTCCAGCGGGTCGAAGCCCAGCCAGCCGAGGGCGTGCAGGAACACCATGACGATCATCACCGGGCTGACGTAGCGCACCATGAACAGCCACAGGGCGTAGCCGGCATTGGGCAGCTGCAGCTCGTCGCGCATGATGTCGCTGCGCAGGCAGTAGCCGGCAAGGATCACCATCAGGATGCCGCCCAGGGGCATCATCCAGCGCGAGGTCACGTAGTCCAGGCCGTCGAACAGGGTGGTGCCGAACAGCTTCCACTCGGCGCCGACGTTGAACGACAGCATGGCCAGCAGGCTGATCACCAGCAGCACCACGCCCGAGCCGATGGCGGCGCGACCGCGGCTGATGCCGTGCTTCTCGTTGAGGTAGGCGACCACCGCCTCGATCATCGAGATGGCCGAGGTCAGCGCGGCGACCGAGACCATGGCGAAGAACAGCACGCCGAACACGGTGCCCAGCGGCATCTGCTGGAAGGCCAGCGGCAGGCTCATGAAGATCAGGCCGGGACCGGCGCTCGGGCTCATGCCGTTGGCGAAGATCACCGGGAAGATCGCCAGGCCGGCGAGCAGCGCCACGCAGGTGTCGGCGATGGCGACGACGATGGAGGTGCGGGTGATGGACTGGCCATCCGGCAGGTAGGAGCCGTAGGTCAGGATCGCGCCGGAAGCCAGGCTGAGGGTGAAGAAGGCGTGGCCCAAGGCGGCCAGCAGCGCTTCGCCGGTGATCTTCGAGGCGTCGAAGGTGAACAGGAAGTCGAAGCCCTGGCTGAAGCTGCCGCTGGTCCAGGAGTAGCCGACCAGCACCAGCAGCATCACCGCCAGGCCCGGCATCATCCAGCGGAAGGCCTTCTCGACGCCGGCCTGCACGCCCTTGCCGACGATCCAGATGGTCAGCAGGGACACCACGATGCTCCAGCCGCCCAGCTGCCAGGGATTGGCGTTGTGCGCCTCGAACACGCCGGCCAGCGCATCGACGCTGGTGGCGGCCAGGGAGCCGTCGACCATCTTCCACGTGTAGGCGAAGGCCCAGCCGGCCACCACCACGTAGAAGCAGAGGATCATGAAGCCGCAGAGCATGGCCATGCCGCCGACCGCCTTCCACAGCGGATGGCTGCCGTTCTCGCGGGCCACGCGGGCGATGGCATCGATGGGACTGCCGCGACCACGGCGGCCGAGGGCGATCTCGGTCATCATCACCGGGATGCCGATGGCGAGGATGCACGCCAGGTACATCAGCACGAAGGCGCCACCGCCGTATTCGCCGGTGATGTAGGGGAATTTCCAGATGTTGCCCAGGCCTACGGCCGAGCCGGTTGCAGCGAGGATGAAGCCCCAGCGGGATTGCCAGAGGTTCTTCGGTTTTTCACGGGACATGCGTCACCTGCTTGTTTTTATCGTGACGAGAAATCACCCGCCACGCTTGTGGTGTGGCGGCATTGGCAAGGCGGATACACCTTAGGTATCGAGGATCGGGATGGATCGGACTGCACCTCCGCTCAGGCACAAGGCCGTGGAGGGCGAGGCACGCTCGGCGCCATAGGGGATGCGCGACTGGCCGCTGGGGTCACATTCGCGACGCGGGGGGAATGCCGGATCGGGGTGAGAGCGTTCATGGCGCCTCCACTTGTTGTTGTTCTGCCGCACGCGGCGATGGGCGCATATCACCCTGTGCGCGCGGCGCGGACAAGAGCCGTCTGCGGCCACGGAGGCGGCGCCAGCCGGGCAAAGTGGCAGCTTTTCCTTACAGATCCGGGAAGCTGCGCCGAATCAGCCTCCCACAGCTCGCCGCGTAACGAATCTGTTACAGACGACTCACCCCGTCACGCTCACGCCCATCGCCCCGGCCAGCATCTCGCTGCAGCAGATACCTGACAGGCGGCGTTATTCGAGCGAAAGTAGGGAAAAGGCCTATTCCCGTCGGGACGCTCCCGTCCGGACACGACAAGAGCCTGGGGAGGCGTTCTTGATTCAGTTCCTGCTCAACCGCGAGCCGTGCCGCATCGAGCGGCTCGACCCGAATCTCACCGTGCTGCGCTGGCTGCGCGAACAGCGCCGGCGCACCGGCAGCAAGGAAGGCTGCGCCTCGGGCGACTGCGGCGCCTGCAGCGTGGTGATCGGCGAGCGGGTAGTGGACGACACCGGCTTCGAACGCCTGCGCTACCGGGCGATCAACGCCTGCATCACCCTGCTGGCCAGCCTGCACGGCAAGCAGCTGCTGACCGTCGAGGACCTGCAGCAGGGCGAGCACCTGCATCCGGTGCAGCGGGCGCTGGTCGACTGCCACGCCTCGCAGTGCGGTTTCTGCACCCCCGGCATCGTCATGTCGCTGTTCGCCCAGTACAAGAGCGCCGCCGGCTTCGAGCCCGAGCAGGCCTGTTCTGCACTGGCCGGCAACCTGTGCCGCTGCACCGGCTACCGGCCGATCCTGGCCGCTGCCGAGCAGGCCCTCGGCCAGGGCGGCGCGGACCAGTTCAGCGCCCACGAGGCGGACATCCTCGCCCAACTGGCGGCCATCGGCGCGCAGGACTCGGCCGAACTGGAGGGCGACGGCGCGCGCTGCCGGCTGCCGCGCGACCTCGACGAACTGGCCACTCTGTACGCGGCCAATCCCGAGGCGCGCCTGCTGGCCGGCGGTACCGACCTGGTGCTGGAGATCACCCAGCAGCACCGCCACCTGCCGCTCATCATCCACCTCGGCCAGGTCGAGGAGCTGAGGACCATCGTCGTCGACGAGGCCGCCCTCGACATCGGCGCTGCGGTGCCGCTGAGCGACTGCGCGCCGCTGCTGGCCGCCGACTACCCCGACTTCGGCGCCCTGCTCGGCCACTTCGCCTCCACGCAGATCCGCAACCAGGCCACCCTCGGCGGCAACCTCGGCAATGCCTCGCCGGTCGGCGACTGTGCACCGCTGCTGATCGCCCTCGGCGCCAGCCTGCTGCTGCGCCAGGGCCAGCGGCGGCGGATGCTGGCGCTGGAGGACTTCTTCCTCGACTACCGGGTCACCGCGCTGGAGCCCGGCGAGTTCATCGAGCGCATCCTGGTGCCGCGCCCGCAGGCGGACCAGCTGTTCCGCGCCTTCAAGGTTTCCAAGCGCCGCGACGACGACATCTCCGCGGTGTGCGCCGCCGTCCACCTGCAGATCGACGGCGGCCTGGTGCGCGAGGCGCGCATCGCCTTCGGCGGCATGGCGGCGATCCCCAAGCGGGGGAGCCTCTGCGAGCAGGCGCTGCTCGGCCATCCGTGGAGCGAGACGGCGGTGGAGCGCGCCGCTACCGCGCTGGAGCAGGACTTCGCCCCGCTCGACGACCTGCGCGCCAGCCGCGCCTACCGCCTGCGCGTGGCACAGAACCTGCTGCGCAAAGCCTGGCTCGAAACCAGCCAACCCGACCTGCCGACCCGGGTGACCGACCATGTCTGACTCCCCCGCCTTCGACCCGCAAGCCGAGTTCCGCTCCGCCCTGCACAGCGGCGTCGGCCAGCCGGTGCCCCACGAGAGCGCCACCCGCCACGTGAGCGGCGCGGCGCAGTACGTCGACGACCGCCTGGAGTTCCCCAACCAGCTGCACGTCTACGCGCGCCTGTCCGACCGCCCGCACGCGCGCATCCTCGGCATCGACACCGCGCCCTGTTACACGGTGCCCGGCGTGGCCATCGTCATCACCAGCCAGGACGTGCCCGGCGCGCTGGACATCGGCGCGGTGCTGCCGGGCGATCCGCTACTGGCCGAGGGCGTGGTGGAGTACGTCGGCCAGCCGGTGCTGGCGGTGGCCGCCGACAGTCTGGAGGCGGCGCGCGCGGCGGCCGCCCTGGCGCGGATCGACTACGAGGACCTGGAGCCGCTGCTGGATATCGAGGAGGCGCTGCGCCGCCAGCAGTTCGTCGCCCCCAGCCACACCCAGCAGCGCGGCGACGCCGAGGCGGCGCTGGCCAACGCGCCGCACAGGCTCGCCGGCCGCCTGCGCAGCGGCGGCCAGGAGCACTTCTACCTGGAAACCCAGGCCTGCGCGGTGCTGCCGACCGAGGATGGCGGCATGCTGGTCCACAGCTCGACGCAGAATCCCAGCGAGATCCAGAAACTGGTCGCCCGGGTGCTCGGCGTGGCGCTGCACAAGGTCGAAGTGGACACCCGGCGCATGGGCGGCGGCTTCGGCGGCAAGGAGACCCAGGCCGCCGGCCCGGCCTGCCTGTGCGCGGTGATCGCCCGCCTCACCGGACGGCCGGTGAAGATGCGCCTGCCGCGCCGCGAGGACATGCTGATGACCGGCAAGCGCCACCCCTTCCTCAGCGACTACGAGGTCGGCTTCGACGCCGATGGCCGCCTGCACGGCGTGCGCATCGAGCTGGCCGCCGACTGCGGCTACTCGCCGGACCTGTCCAGCGCCATCGTCGACCGCGCCATGTTCCACGCCGACAACGCCTACTACCTGGGCGATGCCCAGGTCACCGGCCACCGCTGCCGCACCAACCATGCCTCCAACACCGCCTTCCGCGGCTTCGGCGGCCCGCAGGGCATGCTGGTCATCGAGGAGATCATCGAGCGCATCGCCCGCCAGCTCGGCCTCGACCCTCTGGCGGTGCGCAAGCGCAACTACTACGACACGGACAGTCGCAACGTCACCCACTACCACCAGACCGTCGAGCACAACGTGCTCCACGAAATGACCGCGGAGCTGGAGGCGAGCTGCGAGTACGCCCGCCGGCGCGCCGAGATCCGCGCCTTCAACGAGCGCAGTCCGGTGCTGAAGAAGGGCCTGGCGCTGACCCCGGTGAAGTTCGGCATCAGCTTCACCAGCAGCTTCCTCAACCAGGCCGGCGCGCTGGTGCACGTCTACACCGACGGCAGCATCCACCTCAACCACGGCGGCACCGAGATGGGCCAGGGCCTCAACACCAAGGTTGCCCAGGTGGTCGCCGAGGTGTTCCAGGTGGAGATCGGGCGCATCCAGATCACTGCCACCAATACCGCCAAGGTGCCCAACACCTCGCCCACCGCCGCCTCCAGCGGCGCCGACCTCAACGGCAAGGCCGCCCAGGCCGCGGCGCTGACCATCCGCCAGCGCCTGGTGGAGTTCGCGGCCAGGCACTGGCAGGAGCCCGAGGAGGCCATCGAGTTCCGGGGCGGGCGGGTGCGCGTCGGCGCGCTGGAGATCGAGCTCGCCGAGCTGGCCCGGGCAGCGCACATGGGCCAGGTGTCGCTGTCGGCCACCGGCTTCTACCGCACGCCGAAGATCCACTACGACCGCGAGCAGGCGCGCGGCCGCCCCTTCTACTACTTCGCCTTCGGCGTGGCCTGCGCCGAGGTGGTCATCGACACCCTGACCGGCGAGCACCGCCTGCTGCGCGCCGACATCCTCCACGACGTCGGCGCCTCGCTGAACCCGGCCATCGACATCGGCCAGGTGGAAGGCGGCTTCGTCCAGAGCATGGGCTGGCTGACCTGCGAGGAACTGGTGTGGGACGAGCGCGGCCGCCTGCTCACCGCCGGCCCATCCACCTACAAGATCCCCACCGCCGGCGACGTGCCGGCCGACCTGCGGGTGAAGCTGGTGGAGAACCGCCGCAACCCCGAGGACACCGTGTTCCACTCCAAGGCGGTCGGCGAGCCGCCGTTCATGCTCGGCATCTCGGTGTGGTGCGCGATCAAGGACGCCATCGCCAGCCTCGCCGACTACTGTCTGCACGCCGAGCTGGACGCCCCGGCCACGCCGGAGCGGGTGCTGTGGGCCATCGAGAAAATCAGGGAGGCGCGCCCATGAACGGCTGGATCGACGCCCTCGCCGAACTGCACCGGCGCGGCGAGCCGTGCGTGCTGGTGACCGTGGTCGAGGAGCGCGGCTCCACCCCGCGCAGCGCCGGAGCGAAGATGCTGGTATCCGGCGAGCGCGCCTGGGACAGCATCGGCGGCGGGCACCTGGAATACCGCGCCATGCAGATCGCCCGCGACATGCTGGAGCGCAGCGCGCAGGCGCCTCAGCTGGAACGCTTCAGCCTCGGCGCCAGCCTCGGCCAGTGCTGCGGCGGCGCCACCCTGCTGCTGTTCGAGCCACTCGGCCAGCCGCGGGCACGCATCGCCCTGTTCGGCGCCGGCCACGTCGGCCGCGCCCTCGCCCCGCTGCTCGCCGCCCTGCCCTGTCAGCTGCGCTGGATCGACGCGCGCGAGGGCGAGTTCCCCGCCGAAATCCCGCCCGGGGTCGAACGGGTGGTCAACGACGAGCCGCTCGAGGAAGTCGAGCGCATGCCGCCGGGCAGCCACTTCATCGTCATGACCCACGACCACGCCCTCGACCTGGCGCTCGCCGAGGCCATCCTGCGCCGCGGCGACTTCGCCTGGTGCGGCCTGATCGGCTCGCAGACCAAGCGCGCCCGCTTCGAGCACCGCCTGCGCGAGCGCGGCATCGCCGCCGGGCCGCTCGCGCGCCTGCGCTGCCCGATCGGCCTGCCCCAGGTGCAGGGCAAGCTGCCGATGGAGATCGCCATCGCCGTGGCCGGCGAGATCATCGCCAGCTACAACGGCGAACAGCGCAGCGGACTCACGCTGCCGGTGCGGGCCGAGGAACATCCCGCGTAGGATGCGCGCTACAGATCGTCCCAGTGCGGGCTGTCATAGTCCTCGTCCGGCACTTCCTCGTCGTCGGGGTCCAGCTCGTCGCGGTCGCCAGCCGCATCCTCGTCGTCGAAGTCGCCTTCGTCGTCGAACAGCTGCGAAAGCTCCTCGTCGTTGTCGAGGTACTGGTCGTGCTCCGGCTCGTAGCCGTCCGCATCGAAGTCGTCCTGCATGATCGCTCCTGTGCATCCCGATATAGAGGGGCGGCCTGTATACGCAGCGGCCCCGCTGACGTCAATCCGGGCAACGGGGTTCCCATGCGGCGCCCCGGCCACCATCATGAGCGTAGTGCCACCACCAAGGACTGCCCCCATGCACGCCTACCGCGCCGCCCTGCTGCACTGCCTGGCCGACCCGTGCGAGGTCGGCGACGCCGCCTGCCAGTACTTCGCCGACGGCCTGCTGGTCGTCGCGGCCGGCAAGGTGGCGCAGATCGGCGATGCGGCCGAACTGCTTCCCCAGCTCCCGGCCGGCGTGCCGGTCAGCGAATACCGCGACGCGCTGATCGTTCCCGGCTTCGTCGACACCCACATCCACTTCCCGCAGGTCGGAGTGATCGGCTCCTGTGGCGCCCAGTTGCTCGACTGGCTGCAGACCTACACCTTCCCCGCCGAGGCGCGCTTCGCCGATCCGCAGCACGCCCGCGAGCAGGCGGCGTTCTTCCTGCAAGAGCTGCTGCGCAACGGCACCACCACCGCGCTGGTGTTCTGCACCGTGCACCCGCAGTCGGTGGACGCCTTCTTCGTCGAGGCCGAGCGGCTCGGCCTGCGCATGATCGCCGGCAAGGTGCTGATGGACCGCAACGCCCCTGAGGAGCTGAGCGACAGCGCCGCCTCCGGCTACGACGAGAGCAAGACGCTGATCGAGCGCTGGCACGGCCGCGGCCGCCTGCACTACGCGGTGACGCCGCGCTTCGCCGCCACCAGCACGCCCGAGCAGCTCGATCTGGCCGCCCGCCTGCTGCGCGAGTATCCGGGACTCTACCTGCATACCCACCTGGCCGAGAACCAGGCGGAGATCGCGTGGGTGAAGGAGCTGTTCCCCGAGCGCAGCGGCTACCTGGACGTCTACGACCACCACGGCCTGCTCGGCGCACGCTCGGTGTTCGCCCACGCCATCCACCTGTGCGACGCCGAATGCCGGCGCCTGGGCGAAAGCGGCTCGGCGGTGGCCTTCTGCCCGACCTCCAACCTGTTTCTCGGCAGCGGGCTGTTCGACCTGGCGCGGATGGACGCCCACGGCGTGCGCGTCGGCCTGGGCACCGACATCGGCGCCGGCACCAGCTTCTCGGCGCTGGCCACCCTCGACGAGGCCTACAAGGTGCTGCAGCTGCAGGGCCAGCGGCTCGATCCATTCAGGGCGCTGTACTTGGCCACCCTCGGCGGCGCCCACGCGCTCTATCTGGACGAGCGGATCGGCAACCTGCTGCCGGGCAAGGACGCCGACTTCGTGGTCCTCGACCTCAAGGCCACCCCGCTGCTCGAACACCGCCTCGCGCAGTCGCAGAGCCTGGCGGAAACCCTGTTCGCCCTGACCATCCTCGGCGACGACCGCGCGGTGCGCGAGAGCTTCGCCGCCGGGGTATCGGTGCACCAGCGCTGAGGCGGGCTCAGGCCGACTCCCGCTCGGACTCTTCCGGCACGGCCTGGTTGGAGTAGAGCTCGAACTGCATGTTGGCGTAGTTGCTCGCACCGCTCAGGTCGGGGAACAGGGTCAGATGGTTGATGTTCATCTGCTCGAGGCCGCGCAGCACGCTGATCCGCTCGGCATTGGGCAGGTAGATCTTCTTGAGGATGGCCTTCTTCGCGCCAGCGAATTCCTGGGCGATCAGCGACTCCAGCTCCTCGCCGGACTCCGAGAACGAGAACAGGCCGTTCTGGCCGAGGACCCGCGCATTCTCGTCGGAGTTGGGCGTATAGAAGCGCACCGTCTTCGCCAGGTTCGGACAGCGCTCGACCTCGTTCTTGTTCAGCGACACGATGATGCGCTTGCGGGTGTCGTCCTTGCCGGTATTGGCGAAGGCGAAGAAAGCCGCGGTATAGGGCGAGTGCGTCCAGTCCAGCAACGGCGTCAGCAGCTCGAAGTGCTGGCCGAGCGCCCACCACTCCAAGGGCTCCTCGTACTGCGGCGGGTTGGCGCCACGCTTGCCACGGATCGCCATCTTGAAGCGCTCCAGCTGCTGGCGGCGCAGCTCTTCGGTCTTGGACTTGTCGGCGATCTTGCGATCGATGGTCGACTCGAGCTTGTAGTAGTCCTTGCGATGCCCGCGATGGACCCAGCCGCAACCCGGCGAGAAGGCTTCCTGGATGTAGTCGATGAAGAAGTTCCACTTGCGGATGTGGATTTCCTCGATGCCATCCCTGATCCGACTCGAGGTCCAGCGTGGTTGTTGTCCATTGCTCATGGGCGTGCCCCTGCCTGCGAAATACCAAAGACAACCATTGGCGACCATCGACGCTGGATGTGCGGGCTGACGCCTGCCAGCACAGACAACAAAAAACCGGCCGCAAGGGCCGGTTCCTCGGATTGCCGCACTGCCTTGCAGAGGCAGAACGACTTGTATGGTGCCGAAGCCGGACTCGAACAAGCCATCTGTAGAGCGCGAAAAATGGTCGTTCAAGTGCTGCTGATGATGCCTCGTATCCCTAAACGTATCCCTAAACTGGGAGGTACCAACGTTCTGGGCGCTATTTATGGCCAGAGATTCTGCCCTATTCGCCCGATTTATCCTAGTCTCACCCGCTCGGACTTCACGGCTACGGGGCTCTGCGCCACGTTTTCGCGCGCGTCATTTCGTGGCGCGCAACGGCCCAAGCTGGGCCAGGGTGCTCACAGCCCCAACTGCTCGGCGACCTCCTCCGGCGACTGCCCACGGAGCAGAGCGCGCTGAGCATCCCTCACCAGCTGCGCGGTGGCCTGCTCCTCGAAGCGGCGGGCCAACGCTTCGGCCTTGCGGGCGATGCCGGCAGCCAGGGCGCGGGGGAACGGCACCGGCTGGCGCTGGCGGTCGTACTCGTCCAGGTAGTCGCGTTGGATGATGGGCATGGTGTAGGCCTCGCTGGTGGTCTGGTCGGCGTAGTGTGCCACCAGGCAGGGCGCGGCTGTCGCCCCTCTGGGGGTCGGAAAAAAATCCGATACTGTGGGCAGTGCGGCGCCTGCTGCTGTAACGGCGATGTAGCGCCGGCTCCTCGGGGTGGTGTTCGCCACCCCATCCGCCAGCCCAGACCGGCGCGCGGGCGGCGCTGGAAGATCGGCGGAACGCTTCTCCGATGTGCTCGGCTGGGTAGGAGAATTTTCCGATGGTGCGGGCAGTGCTGGCCCCGTTGCTGTAACGGCGAAGTAACGGTGCCAACGTTACCAGCCGGCGCCAGCTCATCGCGCACAGGGGCCGATGGGGAAACTACCCCGATTCTGGGTAGTTTGCGCTGCCACAGGAAGCGGATCGGAACCCAGCGCAAACCGGGTGGGTTTCCGTAGCTGGGCAAATCTGTCTCGGAGACACCTTTGCAAGCCGACAGTTGCTCGCCGGTTGATGTCCGATTTTCGGACCTCAGGAGGCCAGACCGGGTGGGCAAAGCAGGAATTCCTGCTTTGAGGGCTGCCCGCCCGTCATGGTTGATGCCGGATTTTCCGGTTTCAAACCGGAGTATTCCGGGGCGGCTCTCCGGATTGCCTGCGGCTTCCCCTCGCCCACCGCGATGCTATTCAGGGATTCTCCCGGTTCTCCGGCAGCTCGCCGGGCGCACTACCATACCCGGCTTTCCAGATATGTACGGCCAGGCCGGAAACTCCACCGATCGGTGGTATTTCAATCCGGGGCGGGATCCGGGAATGGGTTCGGCCAGCGCGTGACGCCTACCCCGTCGCTTTAACGGGGCAGGTGCGACCAACAGGGCGAACCCCGGCAGCCGGCAGCGTTGGCCACTCGCCGACGATGCGTAGCCTGGAGACATCTTCGAGCCGGAGGGTGCGCCAGGCGCGAACGGATCGAGGGCGTGCCGAGCCATCTGAAACCGGCTGATTCTGGCTGCAGAGTCTGGCGCAGCGAAATGGGTAAAGGCCCGTCTAATGTAATTATGCGAGGGTGGGCGGAGGTTTCGCCCCCAGCGATGGATGGGCACATCCGCTGTGCCCTGCTCTTCGATCAGCACAGGCCGACCCTGGCCGCCGGCATGGCTCCGAACCGAGCCATCAGCGCCTGTGCGTTCTGCCGAGCTTCATGGCTGTTCTGCGCAGGGTCTGCGCGAAGTCCTCCGTGGCATAGACGGTCCCGGAGTGCCCGCCGATTTCGAGCTTCACCTCGCCCAGGAACGGGAAGCTTGGAGCCTGCGGCGCTGCTGCGGCCTGCACAGCGCCAGCCATGCCTGCTGGGATGCTGGGCGGGCTCAGTCGGCTGGTCACCAACCCACCGGTAGCGAACCCGGGGAAGCGCCGGCTGTTGATCTGGTCGAGCAGCGCCTTTCCGTAGTGCCGGACCGCATCTGCCCTGAGGACATACTCCCCGTTCGACAAGCGCGCCAGGATGCTGTCGCTGGTTCCGGTACCAGGGCCGGTGATATAGCCGCCAGAGGCATAGCCATCAGGCTGGGGGAACTGGCTGAAGCTGTTGCCATCCCGGTAGTAGGCCGGTGCTCCACCGCCAGAGAGCACAGGCGTGATCGGAACCACCAGTTGCTGCTGGAGGCTCTGCGCCAGGCCTGCAACCTGCTGCTGAGCTGCTGCCGCTGCGGCCTGGTCGAGCTCGGGCGTGACCGCCACCGGCGGGAACTGCGTGAAGCTGTTGCCGTCCCGGTACATCTTCGGCGGCTCGACGGTCGGCTCTACCTTGAGCTGCTCTTCCATCCGACTGGCGAGCTCGGCGGCCTGCTTGGTGGCTTGGTCCGCAGCAGCCGGAGGGATGCTGACCGAGACGTTCGCTGATGCCGCAGCAGGCGCCACGCGGCCGCCCGCAGGCCACGCTACAGGGGCCGGAAGCTCAACAGGCTTTCCAGCCAGGCTGCTCAGATTGACGATGTCCTGCCGCACCTTGGCCAGCGCCGCATCGTCCATCTTCACCGTGATGGTGGTGGTCTTGACGCTGTCGAGCAGCTTCTTCAGGTCGACGCCCTTCTGCTTGACCTCGTCGAGCGCCTTCTTGGCCTTGTCGACGTTGATCTGGTCGGCGGCCTCCTCAATGCGCCGCAGGGACTTGATGAAGCCCTCGAAGCCGAAGGTGTTCTCCCCTTCATCGGCCAGCTCCTGCAGCATCTCGAGAGCGGCCTGAGCATTGAGCTTCACGCCTTCGACATCGCCGGCAGCAAGGGCCTGCGCAGCCTTCGCTTTCAGCGCCTGTGCGGCGGCATAGCTCGCCTCGCCACCGGCGCCCTGCAGGCCGGCCAGCGCTTCGGCATAGCGCTTCTGGGTTTCGAGCTGGGTCTTCTTGGCCTGCTCCAGCTCGTTCGCAGCCTCCTTCTCGGCTGAAACCTGCTTCTTCAGCGCCGCCTCGGCATTCTTGACCGCCTGCTCCTGCAGTCCCTTCATCTGCTTCACATGGTTGACCATGCTTTGCTCGGTTTCCGACAGCACCGTCCTCTGCCCTTCGGCCGCCTTGGTCGCGGCCTGGGTGGCGTAGGTTCCGTCCCACAGCTTCCCAACCCGGATGGCGGCGTCCCTGGCCGCTCTCTCCGTATCGGCTCCGATTTGACGCATGATGCCCGCGGCCTGGCTGAAGTCCCCCCTGAGCGCCGCGTAGGCTGATGCGGCGGTACCGCCGATTGTCCTGCCCAGATTCGCAAAGGCGGTGGCTCCCATGATCGTCACGGTTGCCAGGATCTTCATCGCAGTGCTGATCACGCCCGCAGCTGTCGAGGCCGCCTCCGAGTCCTTGGCAAAATCCGCCATCAGGCCAGTCATGTCGGTCATCGCCGGCAGCATCTCGGCGGTGACCTGCTGGCCGACACTGCTCGTCGCAGCGCCGAGCTTCTGGAGCTGGGCGTTGAACTCCTTGGCCTCGGCGGAGGTCTGGCTACTGACGACGACCCCGAACTCCTCCGCTTCGGCAGTGAGCTTCTTCAGGCCCGCGGCGTTGTTTTCCAGCAGTGGGAGCAGCTTCGTCGAGTCGTTGGCGATGGCCTCCAGGTAGAAGGTCATTTCCGCATTGGAGAGGTTCGCCCGCTTCAGCGTGCTGACGTACAGCTGCAGGGCATCAGGGCCAGACAGGTTGCGGAACTGCTCCGCAGTCACCCCGGCGAGCGGGGCGACGTTCTCGAAGAAGTCCTTCAGCTCTCCGCCACCGGTGGCGATGAAGTCACCGATCTTGTCCTGGGTATCCTTCAGGATGTCGCCCAGTTGGTCTTGGCCGACGCCTACCGACTTGGCCGCATACGTCCAGGCGCTGAACACTTCGGACGTGCTGTTGGCCACCCTGGCCAACCGCCCCATCTCCGCCGCGGCATCGGAGGCCCCTTTGATCCAGCCGGCGAACGCTCCGCCAGCCATCGCCGCCGCAATCAGGCCGCCAGCAACCTTCGCGCTGTAGGCGATCTGGAGCTGATCGTTGTTCAGTCCTGACAGCTCGCGCCTCGCTTCGCGGATCTTGCTGTTCAGCGTTTCCTGCGCCAGGGCCAGTTCACGCTTGGTCAGGCCGCCGGTGCTCTTGAGGAGTTGGTACTGTCGCTGCAGGCGGCCAATGGCAGCCTCTGCGGCGCGTGCCTGGCTCACTCCAAGGTCGTTTCGCGCGGCCTCGACAGCGGCGCCGCGGGCCTCGATCGCAGCCCGCTTCTGCTCTGCGGCGACACGACGAATACCCTCCCTGGCCTGAGCGAACCGAGCCGCCTCTGCCGTAGCCGCCCGCTCGGCGCTACTGGCCTGCTGGGCATTCGCCTGGCGAAGCTCACGCAGCTTTGCCAGCGTGGCAGCAACGTTCCGGCGATAGGCCGCCTCTGCCTCCGCGCGCTGCTTGCCAGACAGCGTGCCGTCACTGGTGACCAGTTGGTACTGCCGGCGCAGCTCGACGAGCCCGCGCTGAGTCTCCTCGATGGCTCCGACGCCAAGCGCATCCTTGGCAGCAGACATCGAGGCGTCTGCACGTCCTGCGCTCAGGCCTGCCGACAGCTCCTGGGCGAGCCGGCGCTGTTCGGCAGCTAGGTTGCGAGTGTCGACGCCTGAGGCCTGCAACTCGCGACGCATTGCCCCGAGCTTGCCGATCTGCGCCTGCTCCTGTCGCTCGAGGCGCTTCAGCTCGTTGACTGCCTGGCGGTAGTCGGCGGTCATCTGCTTGGTCGGCTGCTCGACACTGGCCATGGCGGTGCCGAGGTCGCGCACACGCTCGCGGGCCTCGGCCATCTTGCGGCCGGTCTGCTCCAGGGTGGTTTCCAGCTCGCGGAAGCTGTTGACCTGGCGCAGGGGCTTTTCCACCTGCTTGACGAGGTCGGCGTACTCCTTGCGGAAGCCGGCCACCTCCTTCATCGCCGCGTCGACGTTCGCGGAAACCGTCAGTTCAACGTCCGACACTCTTGCCTCCTGAGGCCTTCATCGCGGCCAGGAAAAACGACCAGGGGTAGTACGGGGCGTGCACGTGACCAAGGCGAACCATGGCCGCTATGCACTCGTCCAGCTCTCTCAGCCCATCTCCGGGGCGCCCGCCAGGAGCCCCATGAACGCGAAAAAATCGGGGTTCAGTTCCTTGCACAGGTCGATCACCTGGCGGATCTGGGAAGGACACAAAGCGTTGAGCTGTTCATGCGTGAGGGTGGTCATGCGCTGCAGGTCGGTAAACGAACAATCGAGGAACAGCGCCTCACCCACCAGGTCGCGCTTGACTCCGGGGTTCTGCATCTCAGCCAGCCAGTTGCGCACCTGCAGGACCGTCATCTCGCGGACGGTGACGGGAACTTCGCCGAGCATCAGCTCCTTGGCGTTGGTGGTGTGTTGGGTCATGGCTTACTCCTGATTACTTGTCTTCGGATGGGATGGGGTCGTGGCTGTACTGCAGGCCCATGGCCTGGGCGCGCTCGGTATCCGCCCGGTTCTGCTCGTCGATGTCCTCGACGTCGTAGCCGCGCTCGGCGGCGGCGGCGGCGCGGGAGCTGAGCCCGCCCTTGATGAGCATCAGCTCGCCCTGGGCGTCCTGTACCGGGTGCAGGTAGCGCCAGGCATGCGGGCGCCAGTCGCAGGCCAGGTAGGCGCCGCGGTTGGCTGCGTAGTCGCGTACCTTGAGCCGGCCGGCGAGCACCGCGGCGTCGATGAAGGCCTCCCACATGCGCTGGCACA
Organism: Pseudomonas sp. AN-1; assembly: GCF_034057115.1. Taxonomy (NCBI): domain Bacteria; kingdom Pseudomonadati; phylum Pseudomonadota; class Gammaproteobacteria; order Pseudomonadales; family Pseudomonadaceae; genus Pseudomonas; species Pseudomonas sp. AN-1. The sequence goes on from NZ_CP139195.1 coordinate 968,457, forward strand.
GCTGCGGGATGGTGTAGAGCCACTGGGCCTGCTCGATCAGCCGGCGGTACTCGTTGAGCAGAGCGCGCAGGATGCGGTCGTTGACGTTTCGCATGTCGCCGGACAGTAGCTCGTAGGGGATTCCCAGCGAGGCGGCCACGCCCATCAGCTGCTGCCGCATGAACTCGCCGTAGGCGCCGCCCTGGTCGCCGTCGAACAGCTTGATCTCCTCGCCCGGCAGCAGGGCTGGGAAGGTGCCTGGCTCGATGTTGACCATCGGCGCGGCGCCACCTTCCAGCGGCTCGCCGGTGAACGGGTCGAACTGGTAGTCGCCGTCGTCGTAGTTCTGCCGGGTGATGGCCCCGGTGTAGTTTGCCCTGGTCTTCTTGCGGGTCAGCTCAGCGTCGTCGTATTCGTCGAAGTCGCGGGCCTTGATAAGGGCCTGGACAGTTTCGGCCACGCCGCGCACCTGGCCGGGGCGCAGCGGGGCGAAATGGTGGATGACGTCGGCCGCCGGGATGCCGACCAGATCCATTCCCGTGCCGGCCATGTCGCCGGGGTGGCGGCGGTACATCCAGTAGCGGGTGCGCCTGCCGGAGGCCAGGTCGAGCTCAATTCCGGCGACAATCTCACTATCACTCCGCAGCTCGTTGTGGGTGTGCGGCACCTGGTCGGATTCGATCAGCTGGAACTGGATGGGCACCGGGGCGCCGCTGTCGAGACCGAGGCGGCGAATGCGCACGAACACCTCGCCAGCTTCCTTGCGAGAGCGCACGGCCATGGCCATCAGGCCGTAGATATCGAGCACGCCGTCGTAGTCGGCAGCGGCGGCGAACTCCTGCTCCCAGAGGCGGTTTGCCTCGGTGGCGAAGCTCGCGTCGGGCGCCCTGGAGCGCGGCTTGATGCCGGCGCCGATCTCGTTGCTGACCCAGTTGCGTACGCCGTTGGCGATCCAGCCATTGTTACGGCCGGCGTCGCGCGAACGGGCGCGGACGGTGGTCATCTGGCCGACCGCTGCGCGAGTCGGACCCGGCGAGCCAGGCGACCATTCCTTGAGGCGGCGGCCCTGGCTGGCGGCGTCGTAGCTGGCCTGGGCACCTAGCGGAGCACCGTCGAGGATGAAGCCGCGGGATTTCAGGGTTTCAAGGTCCATCACAGCCCCCGGCGAGTCAGGCAGAGGCCAATTCATTGAGCGTGATGCCGGCCTCTTCAGCGGCCTCCAGCAGGTCATGGCGTCCAATCGACAGGCCATACCCGCTACCGAGCAGCGGCAGCTCGAGCTTCCGCAGATCGCTCAGGCGGTGACCATCCCGAATGCGGTCTGCCGCCGCCAGCAGCACGCCGATGGCGCGGAGCTCTTCAACTGCCTGGTTCCATTGCTCGCTGAGCTTCAGGAAGGCAGCGTCTCCAGCCTTCTGCTCGCTCTCACCGATGCGCTGGTCACACGCGTCAATGCGCTGGGTCAGGATCGCAGCCTCCGCGGCGAGAGCGTCGATCGCACGGCGCTTCATGCGGGAGGCAGCATCGGTGGCGAGGGAAAGCTCGACGGCCTTGTCCAGCTGGGCGCGAGCAGACTTCTCGGCCTTCGCATCATCGGCGGCGGCAATCGCTGCTGCGGCGGCCTGCTCGGCGGCTTCAGCTGCGGCAAGCGCGGTGGAGATCTCCTCCTCCATCGCCTTGATGCGTCCGGCAATCTGGTCCTGCTTCGCCTGCAGCGCTGCTGTTTCCTGACTGGCGAAAGCTATGCCCTGGATGGCCGCAGCAATCTCCTGATCAGCCGCCGCGAGACGCTCAAGCAGCACGATCTGGCGGTCCAGCTCGTCGAGCAGCTTCGGCAAATCACCGCGGCGCGCATCCTGGGCAGACAGGCGGCTACTGAGCTCGCGGGCCAGAACATCGGCTTCGTCCTCCACGACCGTCCCGGTGGGGGTCCGCCATTTCGACCCCGCCTTTCTGGCTTCTGCAAGCTGCTCCCGAAGCTGAGGGTCCTCGTCCTCGAGGCGGTCAAGTTCGGCGGCCAGCTCGGCGCGCTGCGACTGGAGTTCGGCCAGCCGCTCCTGGCTGGCCTGGCTTTTGGCGATTCTGCTCATGTCTTTTCCTTGAAGGGTGGGGTTTCAGTGCCGGGCTTTGCTGCGGCGCGAAAACAGCATCTGGAGAACGTTGCGGGCGCGCTGATGCTGGGCCGACGGCAGCCGGTAGCGGACAACCGGGGTAGGCGCTCCCCAGCTGTTCTGAGCCAGCTCCGGGGTACGCTCGAACAGCAGGCCGTAGTCGTTGGCCAGCTTGCTGATGGTGCTGTTCAGCGCTGTATCACCGACCAGCCGGGATGCCTCAAAGCGCATCAGCGACTGGTCGGGGTCCAGGAGGTAGGCCAGGACGCGGGCGATCTTGGTCGGCGCCGTGGCGACCAGGGCAGATGGGCTGAGGGTGGTATCGAGCGGCTCGATGCCGCTGGTGGTGGGGGCTGCGTTTGCCATGTGCGGCGCCTCCGATGGGATGCCGGGGAACATGGACGCAGGCTACGCGGCAGCAGTGGGCAGCACCGACGTGCCCAGCCCACTGCCCACACTTGCAACACCTCCTGTCAGATGTGCGCTCTGATCGTCCGCTCGGCGTCAGGGATGCCGAGGGCTTTTTTGACCAGGCCGGCCAGCTGCCGCTTGCTGGCTGGAAACGGCCGGCCGCGCTGGATCTCTGCGGCACACTCCTGCCACCGCCGATACTCCGCTTCACGCGCCGGCGCTTCATCACGCGGAAGCTCCGCGAGTTCCTGCATGCGCTGGCGTGCGGCCGCCCCGAGAGCGGCATCGGACATACTCGGGCGACCGATCCCAACCAGGGAGTGACCGACCTCCCGGGTGAACCTCTCGAACTCAACCCGGCTGATCAGCAGATCCTCGACAGCGATGGGTGTCGCAGCGGTGCTGTTGGCATAGGTCGTCGCCAGGCACTCGGTCCGGTCGGCATCGCTCGCCGGCTCCACATGCGCTTGCGCGACAGAGACACAACCGGTGAGCACGCAGGTTATGGCATCAGAATCCACGAGCCTGGCCAGCGTCCTACCGTTGAACGGCTGGCGATTGTTGAGCCCGGTGATCAGCCCGGGCCTGGTCATGCCCCAGAACCCCGCGGCCAACGGCCGGCGCGTGCACACCCCGATCAGCCTCTGAGCAATCAGCTCGCGGAGTGCTGCTTGCGAAAGCCCGAGGATGTTGCCCACCTCGAGCAGCGGCAGGGCAGCAACAGGCTGCGGCCAGCTTTCCATCATCATCCTCACCTCGTTCTCGATGTACAGGTCGCACAGGCCAGCAGATCGGCGCCAGCCCAGCAGCGGCGCGGCTTCCAGCGGTTCTTGCCGCAGCCTGTGGTGGAGCATTGGAAGGTCGAAAAATTGTCGGCTACCGCGCGGCTCGACGCCTCCCCCGCGGTACCCGGGAGGGGGCCAGGGTCCCCGCCGGCAGGCGGCCCCGAGGGGCGCACAGGCCTGCTCACTGGGCGGCTGGCTGGCCTGCTGATCTCCGGCCCGCCCAACCCGGCGGCGCGAGGCTGCATACCACCAGCACGCGACAGCGTGTGTCGCGGGCGGATAACGGTGAGGCAACCGGTCGGCAACGGTGGGCTCACCCTCGCCTCACCGTTCCACGCCACCCTGGTGTTCATTGAGGGCCAGCGACCTTGCGGAACACCTCGCCGACCACGACGGTGACCGCATGATCGATGCCGGCCTGGTCGCGCCCGCGGCGCAGCCATCTCGCCGCCGACTCAGCCTTCCGCCGGTCGGTGGTGCTCAGGTGGAGCCGCGAGACGACCCACACTCCTCGCTCGCCCTCGCTCGCCGCGGTAGCCACGACGATATCCTCGGGTGCGCAGCCGGCGAGCCTGGCCTCCTCGAGCACCATCTCCCAGGTGAACACATCCGCCTCGACGGGACGTATCGGCTCGATGACGGACAGCTGTGGGGCGGGAGCACACAACATGTCGACCAGGTCATGTGCTGCGGCATACCACTCAGCCGGCGGCACATCCTGCTCAGGCCATTGGAAGTTGCGCACCATAGCCTCGAGGCCCGGGTAGCACTCGGCGAGCCGGTCGACTACCTGGCCGGCCTCTTCGCAGGTCCGGAAGGCCCCGAGAGTCGGCATGTCGAATATCGGGTGCTTGGCTGTCACCTGGTAATTGGTGACCAAGCCTGCGGGCGCCATAGCTGGTTTTTTCTCCATTTCCCTCTCCCGTCTCTCGCCTTGCGCCGTGGGTCGCCGTTCTGGCGACCCTATGGAAGGCTTCCTGTTTAGCGGATGGTGATGCCAGCGGAGGCCAGCGATTCGACTGCTGACGCATCCAGGCCCGTCAGGAAGGCCCCCATGACTTCAGTGTCACGCACAACAGCCAGAGCCCGCCGCGCCACATCAGAGGCAGGCGCCGGGCCGTAGAGGATGGCAACAGCCGACTCCGAACCATCTGTGCCGGCAGGGTCATAAGGGACGTACTCGCCAGTTTCGCTGACCTTGCCCAGGAGCTGGCCTGCAGGCAGCGCGGAGGCTGTGCTGGCGATGGTGACTTCCTCCCTGGTGATTGAGCCTCTCTCCTCGAAAAGAATGAACTCGCCAGTGCGGGCGCGTTGGGTGATAGTTTTCATTGGGTGATCTCCGTTCTGCTTGATGGTGAAGTGGTACGTTGGAATGGCCATGCCTTGCGAGCAAAGCCACATGGCTCGGTCACCCGAGCAGGTTCTCGATGATGGCGTTCTCGACTTCCTGACTACCGCGGCCGCCGTCCAGCAGGTGCCGGAACACAGCCTTGGCCTCCTCCCGGCTGCGCGGCCTGATCTCGCTCAGCAGCCCCTCGACGAACCATTTCCGCGCAGTGATCTCGGGGAGGTCGTCGAAGTCTCGGCTGACCGCATTCCGCAGCCAGTAGAGGCGGCTCCAGTAGTCGAGCTCGTGCAGGCAGTCCGCCAAGGTGTTGGGCATCAGCGATGGATACGCCCTGAAGCGCCGGGCGACCTCGGCGGCAGACTCGTCGTACCGGATCACGCTGACGTTCAGGCTGGCCAGGGTGTCGAACGCGAAATCCTCGGCCGCCGTGTTGATGAACAGCGTCTCGCCGAAGCGCGCTTCCGCCTCGGCGGCCAGGGCGCGCTGCTTGATCGTCTTGCCGGCCAGCGCCTCCAGGTCCGCGAACCCGAACGACCCGAAGACGGCTTGCAGGGGTGTGCCGTCGTCGTGGCCAGGTACTGTGCATAGCGCTTCTCCAGCGTGTCGGCCGGAGTCTTGATGCGCTTCGCGGCCTCGAGCGCCTTGGCGATCATGGCGGCGTTGCCGGTGGTGATCACGCCGCGCAGCCACAGCACCGCATCGAGCTCACGGTCCCCGGTCACCACCTCCTGCGGCGGCAGCTCGGGCGCCTCGGCCGGGAGCGTCTCGGCGGCTTCCCTGACCGGCGGCAGGGTGAACAGCGCGCGGTGCTGGGCGTTGTCGCGGAAGGCGCCGGAGCGGCTGACGATGGTCTTCACCGTGCCCAGCGGCAGGCCGGTCGCCTCAGCTACCTCCCGCAGCGAATGCTTGCGGCGCAGATCCAGCACCTGCCGGCGCTGCTCATCCGAAACCCGCTGTTTCGTTGTGGCCATGGGCTACCTCTCCACCGTGCGGGAGCCGCTGGCGTCGTGAACCACCAGCGCCGGGCGCTTGGTGGTCATGCTGCCGTCCGGGTGAAGCTCATGCACGGGCACCCCGTACAGCGGCCCACCACGGGCGAACGGATCTGGAAGCAGGTGGCGCGGCGTTCTCTTGATGAACTCAGACATGGCGGCCATGCACGCATCGAACAGCGGGCCGCGCTTCAAGTCCTCGTCACGATGACCGGCGCTGTCCTCGAGGTTGTGCACGAACACCAGCCCGGCCAGGTCGGCCACCCCTTCGGCGCGGGCCTGCTCCCGCTCGACCGTGTTGACGTTCAGCAGGTCGCACACGGCATCGAAGCCCAGGGCGGCCATGTAGCCGTGGCAGTCGCTCATCAGCTCCTCGCCGTAGGCCGCAAGGATCGTCCGGGCGCTGGCCATCTGGCCGGCGCCGTAGTCGCGCGCCAGCTGCTCCAGGTCGGCCACCTGCTGCTTGGTGAACGGCTCGAACTGGCGAAGCTTGCGAGCCTTGCGGCGCGCCGCGTGGCGGATGGTGCGGATCTCCTCCCGAATCGCGCAGCAGTGGCGCGTCACGCGCCGGGCGATGGTCAGGCTGTCGCGCATGGTGGTGGTCGGCTTCAGGCCGATCAGCGTCAGGCGCTGGATTGCTTCTGCGGGGTTCATGGTCATGGTGTCATCACTCCAGGATCTCGGCGGAGGGCCATGTCGTCCTGGCCGCCGCAAGCGCCTCAGCGCGGGTGATCGGCTCGCCGATCATCGTGAAGGGCCGGTAGCCAACAGCGCTCACGGTCCAGTGGCAGCGGCGCTCCACCCCATCGTTGGCCGCCAGCTCGGCGAGCAGCTCCAAGCGATGGCTCTTGATGAACGACCGCACCTCGGCGGTCAGCTTCGAGGCAGGGGACACGACAACGCGCATCCCGACCTTCCGCGCGGAGAAGCCGCGGTCGTTCAGGTAGTCGATCGCGCCCATCACACCGCCTCCGCGTCAGCTTCATCGAAGGCCGGCACCCGGCCGGGCCGGAGGGGGATCGCCTGGTCTGATCCGTGCGCGTTGGTTTCGCCTGTTTCTCCGGTTTCGATTCTCTTGTTACTGGTGAAACTGGCGGCATAGCTCAGCTGTTCGCCGGTTTCGCCGGTTTCTCCAGTTTCAGCGAGCGACCGAACCGAAGAACTGGCGCAGCGCTTCCCAAGCTCGCCAGTTTCGCTAGGGGGTATGGGGGAGAGAGGGGAGAAGGCTTTTCCGGCGATTTCTGCCCGAGCACCGCGCTGGTTTTCGCCAGTTTCGCTCGCCATCATCCAGCGCTCGCCCCACTTGCTGTTGGGCTTCGGGTAGGTCTCCTTGACGATCCTCCCCTCTCGAAACAAGCGCATCAGCGCCGCATTGAAGCGCTTTCGCCCCGGGCCCGACCTGTACAACTCGGGCAGCTCGGGAAGCAGCTCGAGGGCATGCCAGGTGGTCGAAGTCCCACGCGTTGCCGTTGGCACGTCGATTCCGGACTCGACGGCCAGACGCAGCACGTTGTAGACGTCACGCGCATCGAAGGTCGCCTGCAGATCCGGGTCGGCCAGGTCGACCATGGCGGCGCTCGGGACCAGCACGCCCACGTCGTTGAAGCTCAGCGTGACCGGGTCGGCCTTCTTGCCCAGGTTGGCCTTCTCATGGGCCAGCACGATGCGGCCATCCTGCTCGAGCAGCGCCAGCCGCGACCTGGTGCTGTTGTGCCAGGCGGTGCTGCCGCTGTAGCTGTTGCCGCCGGCGCCCGCCTTGGCGCTGGCCTTGTCGATGTGCGCCAGCAGCACCACCGCGGCATCCTGCTTGCGAGCCAGCGCGGCCAGGCCGCGGATGAACAGGCGCACGTCGCGGCGGCTGTTCTCGTTGGCGTCGAAGGCATCGCTGGCGTTGTCGATGACGATCAGCCGCATGCCCTCGGCCTGGCTGATGAGCTCGGCGAAGGCCGGCGTGAAGACCGGCGCTGCGTTGTAGCCCTCGCCCTCGGTCATGAGCGCAGCAGAGCCCTCGGTGCCGTCGAGCACGCGCAGGTTGGCGAGCACCTTCTCGGGCGGAAGCTTGAAGGTCTCGATGATGCGGCGGAGGCGCAGCCGCACGATCATGGCCTCGTCCTCGAGGCTGACGAACAGCGCCCTGGACTCCTCCACTTCCATGCCGGCGAACGGCCGGCCGCACGCGACGTGGGCGCAGATGGCCAGCGCCAGGGAGGACTTCCCGATCCCCCCGTGCCCACCGAACAGCGTGACATGGCGCCGCGGCATCCACGGCTTAACCGAGTGGCTCACCTTCTCCAGTTTGGCGTTCATGACGTCCCCGATCGTGACTGCGTGCAATGCCGCCTGCCGTTGCGCGGGCAGGCTCCCGATGTCGGCCAGCTGGCGGTCCAGCAGGTCGATGCGCTCCTGGGCCAGCGCCAGCCGCTCAAGATCTCCATCGCTCAGGCGGTTGGCAGCATCTCCCTTCGCGGCCTGGATGATCAGGCGCTCGAAGTGGCGCTCCCTCTCCAGCGCCTCCCGCCGGTACTGCAGGCGCTGCTCCGTGCTCAGGTTGTCGGGGAACAGGTCGCGCAGCTCCATGCCGACCGCGGCCAGCACGTCGCGCGTCTCGCAGCCGGCGTGGCAGTGGATCAGTGCACGGCCGTCCTTGCCGCGCGAAAGGCTGAGGGATGGCGATTTGTCTTGGTGCGCAGGGCAGCGGGCAACGTAGCGCTCGCCGGCCTGCTTGACGCCATCCAGGCGTGACAGGAGCAGGTCGAGAGGGTCAGTCATGGCAGGCCTCCTCGAGGGTTTCCAGGCTCGAGACCAAGGCCACAGCCAGCCGCTCGGCGGCGTCCGTCCATGCGCGCAGCGCGGCATCACGCGCGGCGGCGCTGTCGTGCTGGGCGGTGGCCCGGCACAGCGCCAGCTGCGCGGCGCGGATCAGCTCCAAGTGGCGCGGGGTCAGTTGCAGGGCGGCGCCTTTCTCCGGGCAAGCCGGGGCCGTCGCCGCCTGCTGGCAGCGTTGTTGTTCGGTCATGGGTCAGCCCTCTACGGTGTCGAGGTCGCGGCGCAGGCGCTCGCCTTCGCTGCTCAGGTAGCCGGCGGAGTCGTCGCCGAGGTACTGGGCAAGATCAGCCAGGGGGCGGACGTTGCGCCCCTCGTTGTGCTGGGCGTCCAGCTGGATGGAGCGCGCAACGGCGGCCAGCCAGCGGGCCATGTGCTTCCCGTAGCTGATGGCGTCCAGTGCTTCGCTGGCGATGTCCAGGGCGGCGCTGTGCTTGGTACTGGCCTTGCTCACTTCGCACCCCCTTTGCGCTGGGCAGCGGGCTTGCCGGCAGCAGCCAGCGCCCTGTCCAGGTCTGCGGCTGCGCTCTGCGGCGCCGGCAGCTCGTCGGGGTCGAAGGCGTCGCACAGGTCGTAGGCGTCGCGCTTCACCAGCTCGGCGAGGGCGGCCACGGTGTGCGCCAGGCCGTCGAGGTGGGAGGGTTGCAGGTGGTGCTCGGAGGCATCGGCGCCCAGCAGGTCAGCGATGGCGGACAGCCCCAGGCCGACGCTGATAAGCAGGTTGCCGGTGTCGTAGGCGAAGCGGTCGCGGGCGCTCATTGCGCACCCCCTTGCAGCAGCGCACGGCGGCTGTCGGCCAGGGCGTCGAACTCGGCGCGCAGGGTACGCCAGGTGTCCATGTCGATCAGGCGCAGGTCTTCCAGGGCGCCGAGCATGCCGACGGCTGTGCATTCCTCGAAACGGATGCTCTCGGCGGTCTTGGCCTTCGCCAGGCGCTTGCGGGCGGCCTCGATGATCTGGGCAGGGGTCGGGGCGGGACGGCTCATTTCGCACCCCCACGGGCTTCCAGAGCAGCCAGGGCGCGAACGTGGCGCAGGTGGTCGCGCAGGTTGAGCGAGTCGATACGGACGGACTTGCCGGCCTTGAGCCAGGCCAGGGCGGTGCGAGGGTCGCGGGTGCTGGTGGTCTGCTGCTGAGCAGCATCGCCTTCCAGGGCACGCGCCACGCTCATGTGGTGGTTGTAGCGCTTGAGACGGACAGACAGGGAGGAGTCGGCGCTCAGGGCGGCAATGGCCATGGCGCGGTGGGCAGCGGCGCGTTCGCGGAGTGCGGACGGATTGAGGGCGTGGTCTTGCATCATGGGTGGTGCTCCTTTTGCTGGGGAGCTGCCACCGTTCGCGGCCAAGCGAATTGGGGTGGCAGCTGTACGCGGGTTGGCCGACCGGGGCAAAAGGAACCCGGCACGCCCGAAGGCGTCCCACGCACAGCCGCCATAACACGAAACTGCGGGCACAAAAAAAGCGCCTGCGTTCGGATATGGGCGCTTGTGCGCCTTTTGCATGATCGGGCGGCCAAGCCCGGCCACGGGATTTACCGTGACGCCTGCAGAGTAGCGGCGACGCGCATAGCTTGCAACCCCCTGTTTCGTGCAATGCATGCTGCCGTGACCAATGTCGGGTTTCCCGGCATTGCTCGTCGTCATGCTGATAGCTGTACTCATGCCGCGCGTCCTCCAGCCAGATACTTGGTCTGCAAGCTGCGCACATAGCCGAGCAGATTGGCCTTGCGCTCGGCATAGGCCATACCGCTGGCGATCAGCACCGAGTCACGCATCTCGGCCAGAGTGACAAGCTCCAGCTCGGCCACGCTCAACTGCTCGCGGTCGCGGCCGGCGAATGCCCCGGTGATGACCTCGTTGATGAGCCGGGCTTCGTTGATGAAGTGGTGACGCTGGGGCGCCTTGCCGCGCGCCTCGCAGTTCAGCGCCAGCGCATCGCACACGGCCCGGTAGCCGAGGGCCGCACCGCGGCGAGCATCGCCCCAGGACGGCCCGGCAGTGCGCAGCAGGTCGTCGATCTGCAGGTCACACCAGACGGCGAAGTCATCGGACAGCCAGCGAGCGAAGGCAACAGCGAGCTTCGGGTGGAGCCACGTTCCGCCGTGCTTTCCGCGCTTGGTCTTGATGAAATCCGAGGCGCTGTAAATACCAGATTTCCCGGTATTTAGGTTTCGGGCCAGGGCCTCGATGTAGCTGGCGGTACTGGACAGGGACGCCCAGTCGTTCACTCGCTTCCCGAACTGCTCGGCGATCTCCGTCGCATGAAGCCAGCCATCACAGTTGAACCGCACCTGCTGGCCGTTGTAGTCGAAGGGGATGATGCGCGCAGTCATACCACCACCTCGCGCGCGCTCAAGCGGGCTGCGAGATAGGCCTCGATCTCCTGCCGCACGAAGTAAATGCGGCTGCTGCGGTGCTCTCCGTCTTTCAGGGGCGTGGGGAAGTTCGGATCGCGAGCGCGCAGCTTATCCACCCCGGAGCGGGTGCGGCGCATGACGCGCTCCACGTCGGCCATCGTCCACAGCTCTGGCAGACTGCTGGCGCTGGTGTTGTACGGGGTTGCGGTTTGGTTGGTCTGGTTCACGTTGTGTGCCCCTGATTTCGGAATCGACGGGGCACACGGTATGGATCAGGCCGATATGTCAGGAAGTGGTGACATAGTGACACGTCACCATGTCATGTCCTTGTGCCACGGCTACAGCAGATCGACGCGCTTGATCGCTCTCGCCAGCTCTTCGGCCTGGCGCACTGGAACCCCCTTCGAAACAATGGAGGCGACTACCAGCTTTTGTAATGGAGGCCTATCGGGATCGAAGTCTTGCCAATGCTCTAGGGCGGCTTCTAACGTTGCCTCCAGTTGCTTTGTGGCATAGGGGAAGGTCAAGCCGGTGGCGGGTGTTTCGGGCGGGTACTCGGCATGTTCGGCCGTAGGCGCCAGCTGGCGCAGGCGCTCAATCTCTGCGGTGGCGGCGGTCAATTCGTAGCCCTTCCTTGTGCTCTCGGCTTGAGCGAATGTCCATCCGTCATGTGCTGCGCGGTGCTCCCGGCGCAGCGCCTCATAAGCGGTCTTGGCGTTTCCCAGCTGCTGGCGCAGGTCTGCGGCCTCTGCTTCGGCCTGCTCTGCTCGCAGCTCTGCTTTGTGCCGAGCCGCGCGCTCTTGCTCCAGCTCTTGGCACAGGACTTCAGCTTCGCCGGTGCGCTCTGCAGCGCCGTTCATCTTGGAGGCCAATGCTTCAATGTCGGAAGGCTTGAAATAAAATTCGTTGCACGCTTCTGCCTCGTCTGCTGCCTCCCAGTGATCTTTATTCGGGTACCACGCTTGATCGATTGGGTGCTCCCAAAATTTGCCTTCAAGCTGGAGCCATTGAGTCGACATGGCATGTCTACGCCCTATGACCTTCTGATAGCCTTCCCCCGTACATTTTCTCTCATCTCCGTCAGGATCAACCCAGATACCTTCTAGGTCGGTAGCATTGATATAACAGTCGCATTGCCCCGCCTCACATAGTTGCAACAGATCCCACACGCTCAGGGGAGTAGCAGTCATGTCATGCAGCCAGTTAACGGCCTGTTCTGAGCCCAGCCACGACAGCAGCCGGTAAACCTTTTCCATCGTTACGCCCTCCCAGGCGCTCCCATTTCCTGAATAGATCGGCCAGCCGGGCGGGTGGGAAATCCGCTTTTCGCCCCGTCGGGCTAGGCTGGCCGGTAACCTGGCTATGCGCGCTTGATCGTCACCACGTTGCCACCCGCCTCGCCACGGTGAGCGAAGTCATAAGGGGTGATGAACTGCTCCCGGCAGGCATCCAGGTAGTCGCTCCACCACTGGCACATAAGCCGGCGCTCCTCGATGTGCTCGGCCTTGTGGATGTAGGCCGCGCGCACCCCGTTGCGCTCTTGGTGACTCATCTGCCGTTCTACTGCGTCACGGCTCCACAGCCCGGACTCCACCAGGGCGGAACAGGCCATTGCCCGGAAGCCATGCCCGCATACCTGGGTCTTGGTGTCGTACCCCATGCGACGCAGGGCGGCGTTCACCGTGTTCTCGCTCATCGGCTTCCAGTGGTGGTGGTCGCCGGGAAAGACCAGCTCATGCCGACCGGTGAGCTGTCGCACCTGCTCCAGCAGCGCCAGCGCCTGCCGGCTCAACGGCACCAGGTGCGGCGTCCCCATCTTCGCGCCACGGTGGGAGTGCTTCACGCCTTCGATGGCGGCGCGCTCGCCGGGGATCGTCCACTGCGCGCGGGCGAAGTCGATTTCCTCCCAGCGGGCAAAGCGCAGCTCGCTGGAGCGAATGAACACCAGCAGCGTCAGCTGTACGGCCAGGCGGGTCAGTCGGCGCCCGCTGTAGGCGTCCGCACGCCCCAGCAGCTCGGGCAGGCGCTCCAGTGGCAAGGCAGGGCGGTGGCTCGCCTTGCGCGTCGCAGTGGCCCCCAGCAGGTCGCGGGCGGGGTTGCTGTCGATGTGCCCGTGCTGGACGGCCATGCGCATGATGCCGTCCAGGTACTGCCGCAACCGGCTGGCCAGGTCCAGGGCGTCGCGCTGCTCGGCAACCTTCAGCGGCGCCAGCAGGTCTCGAGTTTTCAGGTCGGCCACCGGGCGGGCGCCGAGCATGGGGAACAGGTGCGATTCCATGCGGCGCAGGATGGTGGCTGCATGGGCCGGTGACCACTTGCGAGCGCCGACCGCATGCCACTCCAGGGCGATGGCCTTGAAGGTGTTCGCCGCTGCGGCGGCGGCCTCGATCTTGGATTGCCGCGCGTGCTCGATGGGGTCCACCCCAAGCGCCAGCAGCTCCAGAGCCTCGGCGCGGCACTGCCGTGCCGCCTTCAGCCCCAGCGCCGGGTAGCTGCCGAATGCTGTCAGCCCTGCACGCCCATCCGGCTTCGTGTACTTGAAGCGCCAAGACTTCACCCCCGAAGGCTTCACAAGCAGGTAGAGCCCCTGCCCATCGAACAGCTTGTACTCCTTGTCACGGGGCTTCGCGGCCTCGCACTTGGGGTCTGTCAAAGGGATAACCGGGCGTGCCATAGGGATACGTTTTCTCACCGAATCGACGTATCCCCAAACGTATCCCTAAACAGCGGGAATATCCAGCGCAAGGCGGGCAAATCCGGGCGCAAAAAAACCGGCCACAAGAGCCGGTTTCTCTGGCCTTCCCTCTTGCTCGGGCGAAAGCAGGAGCAAGCGAAAGCATGTCAATGGTGCCCGAAGCCGGACTCGAACCGGCATGACCTTGCGGCCGAGGGATTTTAAGTCCCCTGCGTCTACCGATTTCGCCATTCGGGCGGTAGCGCGTCGATGTGCCGCCAGCGGCACGGGGCGGACTATATACAGTCGCCCGCCTACGCTGCAAGTTCGGCTGAACTTGCCGGCAAATAAAAAGCCCTGTAGATCAATGATCTACAGGGCTTTTCTTGTAGTGGAGGCCGAGGTCGGAATCGAACCGGCGTACACGGATTTGCAATCCGCTCCCAAAACCCTTGAACGGCGCGCATTCTAGCCGATTTCCGTGCCAGAACCAAGCGAAGCCGAAACCCCTGAAAGCCGCATGCTAGAGCGGTCGGATTTCGAGTTCTAGCACTCATTTTGCCCTCCTCCTGGGGGCTCGCCACCCCGCAACCCCATGACCAGCGAGCCGGCTCCAGTAGCCTCACGCACCCTGCTCGCACATCCAGCTGAGGCGGCCCTGCGCCCTACTCCGCCACCAGATGCCGGTCGATCAATCCAGCCACCTCGTAAGCATGGGTGAAGCCCAGGTCGTGACCGCCGCCGGTGAAGAAATGCAGCTCGGCACGGGGCTGGCCGACGCGGACGGGGCAGCGAGGTGGACAATCAAAGCGTTCCCCCCTACCGCCCGCCGAAATCAGTGCTGGATGATCGATGAATGCGTGACTCCACCTGCATCGTCAAAGAAAACATGAAGATCGTTGTAGTCAATGCCCAGGCCACTGCACATGCCGAGCACATAGCGGTACTCACTCGGTCCTTTGAAGTCAGGCCTGCCCAGCACCCTCTCGACTTCCTCCCTGGAAGTTCCGGGGACCAACAGGCGGCCTCGTACATCCTCGGCCATACCGCCGCGATAGCAGGTTCCGTCCATGGCATCCGTTGTAGGAGCGCGCCACTTTTCCGGATCGAAATCCTCGGAGCTGAAAACTCCAGCCGAGCCCCACCAGACAAGCAGCCCGAGCAGCACTACCAAGGAAAAAACCACTGCAAGCACAGCAATCGCTGCAGCTTTGAGCGCTCGCTTGAAGCTCCATGCCGCCATCAGCCCTGCCCCCCCCCATCGAGATGCCCATGGTTCGCTACTCGCAGTGAGACGCCTGATGACTGCGTTTGAAGGGGGGACGCAAGATGCCTGTCGATCAGCCTCGCCACCTCGGCCGCATGGGTGGAGCCCAGGTCGTGTCCACCACCGGGGATGACGTGCAGCTCGGCGCAAGGTAGAAGCTCGGCGAGGCGCTGGCCGACGCGGACGGGGCTGATCGGGTCGGCGTCGCCCCAGAGCAGCAGCACGGGCATGTGCAGCTCGGCCAGCCGGGCGGTGAGGTCGGTGCGGTCGTCGAGGAACCAGCGCGGCAGGTTCGGGTTGGCGGCGGCGAAGTCCGGGCGCCAGTCCTGCGCGCCCAGGGCGAGCATGTCCACCCCGCCCGAGGTGACGGTCAGCACCAGGTGGGTGACCTGCTCGGGCCGCTCCAGCGCCGTGCACACGGCGACGATGCCGCCCATGGACTGCGCCACCAGCGCGGTGGGCTGGTCGATCTCCGGCAGCACGCGGGCCACCAGATCGGCCATGCCGGTCACGCTCGGGTCGGGTGGAGTGCTGCCGAAGCCGGGCCAGCCGATATGGACCTGCTGCGCCGGGTGGGCGAGGCGCTCGGCGGCCGGGCGCCAGAACTCGGTGTTGCCGGAGGCGCCGGGGAGGAAGAGGAGTTTGGAGGGGGATGCGGTCATTGATCATCCTTGATCGGTGGCGAAATGGACTGCTTAAAGCAAGGAAGACAAGGCTGCACCGCAGTCTACCCTACGCGCTGCGGCGCTTTGCCAGAACAACAAAATGGATGGTCGCCACGATCGGGGCAGCAAAAACAGCCCCTGCAAAGCTGGCCCCGACGAGGAACAAACTGATGCTGCAGGCAGCCACCCCCAACCCAAGCCCGAACAGTTGAACCGGCTTTCCCGGCCAGTGCCGATCCGCGACCAGATGGAAAGCAAGGTTTGCCGCCGAGACAATGCCCCAACAGCCACATACAACGAGAGCCGTGCCCAGAAGCCAATCGTCTCTGGAGGCGCTGCTAGTGGCCAACAGCATTGGAGGCAGAAAAATAGGGTTCTTCGCGGGATCGTGGGGAAGAGCGGATTGACAGACAGGGAAGCAGGTAAATTGGCAGTCGCCAAACACACCAACGCCTGCCCCCTGCTGTCACCGTGCATCCTATTGATCTTGCTGCTTTCTGGCCAGGCTACGACGTTGTAGCCTGCAGCCATTCCGTCGAAAAAAACCTCACGCTGACCCTCGAACCCCGAGCGGCCGACCTTCCACGCTGTGGTCGCTGTCAGCAGCCCAGCCCCCTGATCCATGACCGACGCATTCGCCTCGTTCGCGACCGGGATCTGTTCGATCAGCGCGTCCAGTTGCGACTCCCCATACGCCGAGTGGACTGCCTGACGTGTGGGCGAGTTACCGAGCACATTTCCTGGTTGGCCCCGGCCTCGCGGCTGACCCGCCGGCTGTGTTCCTGGGTCGAAACCCTGCTGCGGTTCATGCCCATCAGCCATGTCAGCCAGCTCACCGGGCTGCACTGGCACACCATCAAGACGCTGGACAAGCGGCGTCTCCAGGCCGCATTCGGCACCTTCGAGCCGGGCGATGTGCGCCGTCTGGTGATGGACGAGTTCGCCCTGCACAAAGGCCATCGTTACGCGACGGTGATCATGGATGCCGAGCGTACCCGCGTTCTGTGGGTTGGCCTGGGTAACAGCCGCAAGGCCATACGCCCGTTCTTCGAGCAACTCGGTGAGCGCTGCCAGCAGATCGAGGCTGTGGCGATGGACATGAATACGGCCTTCGACCTGGAAGTGAAACAGCACTGCCCTCAGGCCGAGGTTGTGTACGACTTGTTCCATGTGGTCGCCCGCTACGGACGTGACGTGATCGACCGCATCCGGGTAGACCAGGCCAATGCCCTGCGCCATGACAAGCCCGCTCGCCAAGTGGTCAAGCAGAGCCGTTGGCTGCTGCTGCGCAACCGGGAGAACCTGAAGGAGGATCATGCCGTTCGACTGCAGGAGTTGTTGGCAGCCAACCAGCCACTGGCCACGGTCTATGTGCTCAAGGATGCGTTGAAGGAGGTCTGGTACGCACCCAGCGTGCGGGAGGGCTGGCGGCGCTGGCGAACCTGGCTGAGGCATGTCCGGGAGAGCGGCTTGGCGCCGCTACAACGCTTTGCCCGCAACCTCCAGCGCTATGCCCGGGGCATCCTCGCCAGTGCACGATTCCACATGCACACCAGCCTGCTGGAGGGGGTGAACAACCGGATCAAGGTGATCAAGCGCATGGCCTATGGCTTCAGGGACGCCGATTACTTCTTCCTGAAAATCAAGGCCGCCTTCCCCGGGAAAATGCGATGAACCCTTTTTTGCCCGAACTTCGGAGCGTCACCCCTCGCCCTGCAGCTCTTCGCCGGCGCCGAAATCAGGCCCCGGCATATCGCCCGCGGTCCTGCCTATCCTCCCCCCGCCATCGCATCGCCAGCAGGAGACTTCCCGCGCTCAAGGTCGATAGCAGCGCCATCCTCATGGTGCTCGGCATGGTTGCCGTCGCTCCCCAGCCGCTCGCCGGAGCGCGACCTGGCATTCCCGGAGTCGCGCTACGCCTTCCCGCCCGCGAAGATCGCCGAGCTCATCACCCAGTCGTCGACGACTGATCGCTATTTCAAGCAGGCTCTGGCCAAATTAGGGATTCGGGACCGTCCGCAGTACAATGCTCGTCACACCTACGCGACCATGTGCCTGATGAGCGGGATGAACCCCGCGTTCATCGCGTCCCAGCTCGGGCACAGCGTCCAGATGCTGCTGTCCACCTACGCCCGCTGGATCGACTCCACGACCGACTGGCATGAGCTCGACAAGCTCGATACGGAACCGGCCAAGCCCACTGATAAAGCGCCGGATGGTACGAAAGTGGTACAGCTCACAACGACACCCTGCTACAACCCGCGAGATAGAGCCTCTTGATTTCCACCGCTAACATCACCATGCAGTTCGGCGCCAAGCCGCTGTTCGAGAACGTTTCCGTCAAGTTCGGCAACGGCAACCGCTACGGCCTGATCGGCGCCAACGGCTGCGGCAAGTCGACCTTCATGAAGATCCTCGGTGGCGACCTCGAGCCGTCCGCCGGACAGGTCATGCTCGAGCCCAACGTGCGCCTCGGCAAGCTGCGCCAGGACCAGTTCGCCTACGAGGACTGCACGGTGATCGACACCGTGATCATGGGCCACGAGGAACTGTGGCAGGTCAAGGCCGAGCGCGACCGAATCTACTCGCTGCCCGAGATGACCGAAGAAGACGGCATGAAGGTCGCCGACCTCGAGGTGCAGTTCGCCGAGATGGACGGCTACACCGCCGAGTCGCGTGCCGGCGAGCTGCTGCTCGGCGTGGGCATTCCGCTGGACCAGCACTTCGGCCCGATGAGCGCCGTGGCGCCCGGCTGGAAGCTGCGCGTGCTGCTGGCCCAGGCGCTGTTCGCCAATCCGGACGTGCTGCTGCTCGACGAGCCGACCAACCACCTGGACATCAACACCATCCGCTGGCTGGAAGGCGTGCTGACCGCGCGCAACTCCACCATGATCATCATTTCCCACGACCGCCACTTCCTGAACAGCGTGTGCACCCACATGGCTGACCTGGACTACGGCGAGCTGCGCCTGTTCCCGGGCAACTACGACGAGTACATGATCGCCGCCACCCAGGCGCGCGAGCGCCTGCTGTCCGACAACGCCAAGAAGAAGGCGCAGATCGCCGAGCTGCAGACCTTCGTCAGCCGCTTCTCGGCCAATGCCTCCAAGGCCAAGCAGGCCACCAGCCGCGCCAAGCAGATCGACAAGATCCAGCTGGAAGAGGTCAAGCCGTCCAGCCGCGTCAGCCCGTTCATCCGCTTCGAGCAGACCAAGAAGCTGCACCGCCAGGCGGTGACCCTGGAGCACGTCAGCCAGGGCTTCGACGGCGTGCCGCTGTTCAAGAACCTCTCCATGCAGATCGAGGCCGGCGAGCGCGTGGCCATCATCGGCCCCAACGGCATCGGCAAGACCACCCTGCTGCGCACCCTGGTCGGCGAGATGGCGCCGATGGACGGCGAGGTGAAGTGGACCGAGAGCGCCGAGGTTGGCTACTTCGCCCAGGACCACGCCGACGACTTCGCCGACGATGTCACCCTGTTCGACTGGATGGCCCAGTGGACCCAAGGCGGCGAGCAACTGGTGCGCGGCACCCTCGGCCGCATGCTGTTCAGCAACGACGAGATCAAGAAGTCGGTGAAGGTGATCTCCGGTGGCGAACAGGGCCGCATGCTGTTCGGCAAGCTGATCCTCAAGAAGCCCAACGTGCTGGTGATGGACGAACCGACCAACCACCTGGACATGGAGTCCATCGAGGCGCTCAACCTGGCGCTGGAGAACTACCCGGGCACGCTGATCTTCGTCAGCCACGACCGAGAGTTCGTCAGCTCCCTGGCTACCCGCATCATCGAGCTGTCGGAGAACGGCGTGACCGACTTCAGCGGCACCTACGACGACTACCTGCGCAGCCAGGGCGTCGCGGCCTGATCTGCCCCCGATGAAAAACGCCCCGCACTTGCGGGGCGTTTTTCATTCTGAACGCTCGCTCAGCCCTGCGCCGTGCTCCAGTCGATCATGCCCAGCTGCCAGGTGGCGAGGATCAGCAGGCCGAAACCGATGCGGTACCAGGCGAATACCGCATAGCTGTGGTTGGCGATGAACTTGAGCAACGCCCGCACAGCCAGCATGGCGAAGATGAACGAGGTGACGAAGCCGAGGGCGAACACCGGCAGGTCGCCGCCGTTCTCGAACAGGGCGCGATGCTTGTAGCCGGAATAGACCGCGGCACCGACCATGGTCGGCATGGCGAGGAAGAAGGAGAACTCGGTGGCCGCCTTGCGCGACAGGCCGAAGATCAGCCCGCCGATGATGGTCGAGGCCGAGCGCGAGGTGCCGGGGATCATCGCCAGGCACTGGGCGCAGCCGATCTTCAGGGCATGTTTCCAGCTCATGTCGTCCACCGCATGCACCTCGATGGCATGCTGACGCTTCTCGGCCCACAGCATGACCAGCCCGCCGATGACCAGCGCGCTGGCCACGGTGATCGGGTTGAACAGCCAGTGTTCGATCAGGTCGGCGAAGGCCACGCCGAGGATCACCGCCGGGAAGAAGGCGATCAGCAGGTTGCAGGTGAACCGCTGCGCCTGGCGCTCGCGCGGCAGGCCGAGCACCACGTCGAAGATGCGCTGGCGGAACTCCCAGACCACGGCGAGGATCGCGCCGAGCTGGATGATGATGTTGAACGCCTTGGCGCGGTCGCCGCCGAAGCCGATCAGGTCCGCGACTATGATCTGGTGACCGGTGCTGGAGATCGGCAGGAACTCGGTCAGTCCCTCGACGATTCCCAGGATCAGCGCCTGGATGGCGGTCCACAATTCCATGCAAGAACTCCCGTCACGCGCCCCTGGCGCGTCCATTTCCGTGATTGATAGCTGCCTGGCCGCAGCCCTGCGCTGCATGGCTGACGGCCGGGCGGCATCCTACCAGAGCGCGATCCGGGGTGCAGGTTCCGGCATCGCGCATTGACCGGAATCAAGGCGAAGTAGCACTTTGCCACCCCACACTCGCAGATGACCGACGTCCGTCGCAAATCCGCGCAGCGCATCTGGTCTGCCGATATCCTGCCTGCGCATACTGCGCCCCCGAACCCACGCCCGCCCCGGGCAGCATCCCCTCGTCATGGTGTCATCGCAGTGACTACATTCATGAGCCCCAAGGGAATCGACCTGAGCAGGAAGCCGAACCCCGACCTGATCTGGGATCTTGACGGACTACACGACCGCGCCCAGGCGGAGCGCCTGATCCGGCTGTTCGAGAACCGCCTGTGCATCCATGCCGGCTCGGTGAACCAGCTGTACACCGACTACAGCCTGTACTTCCCCGCCGGCGGCAGCCACAAGATGGTGGTCCAGCCCAGCACCCACGCCATCCTCGACACGATTCACCACATTTCACCGCTGGCGGTGGTCAAGACCGGCCTGTGCGTGCTGCCGGGGCACTTCCAGAACCAGCGGGGCCTGCTGCTGGCCCTCATGGGCAGCAACGGCGAACCGCTGCAGGCGCGCCCGCTCAAGAGCGCCCTGGCCCTGATCATCAGCAGGCTCAAGGCCCGCGGCGAGGCTTTCCTGCCGGTACTGGTCAAGGGCGACCTGCGCGAACTCGACCAGCGCATCCCCTGCCTGCACCTGCACCGCCTGCAGCTGTGCGACCTGCCGCACCTGTCGGCCTTCGAGCGCAACGAACTGCAACGGACCGTGACCGACAAGCTGCTGAAGCTCTGCCGCGAGGCCGACCAGTTGAGCTGCTGAGCGGCTCAGGCCAGCAGCACACCGCCCCAGGCCACCAGCAGGCTGATGCTGACCGCCACGGTCAGCGGCTTGCGCAACGGCTTGTACCAGATCGGCGCCAGCCCCAGGCGCACGGCACGCAGGTCGGCCAGGTACAGGCCGATGAAGGCCAGGATGAACACGGGAATCGCCAGCGCCACCGGCATGCCGAAGGAAACCGCCGCCCAGCCGATCAGCGGCGGTATCACCGACAGGCCCAGCTGCATCTGGGCATTCAGGCTGTCTTCCTCGGCGCGCATCGCCAGGCCCCAGTGGATGGCTCCCATGAAGGCCAGGATCACTGCCGAGTAGTCGAGCAGCGCGGTCAGTACCAGCGGGCGCCAGCCGACCGGGGTGAGCCAGATGCCCAGGGCGCCACTGATGAACGGGATCAGCCCGGCCAGGCCGAGCAGCCAGGCCAGATGCGGGGGGCGGGTGGCAGTGAAGGGATGCATGTTTTCTCCTTGCGCTCGGCGAATGGCTGGCATGCCGCTGCAACAGCGGACTGTGTTGCACGCATGATACAGATCGGGGCCGGCAAATAGCGCGTTCCTGCGGCCCGGCCGCCCTTGCGGGGGGACTGTATCAATCCTGCAACACCCGCAATTTCCCTGCAGGCCGCGGATTTGCTGGCCCCGAGACCTGAGCGGCTCATTCGGGTGTTTCAGCGGGTTAACACCTTTCCCCGCCGTTTTCCCGCCGTATCCGCCAAGCCACTGATCTGATTGGGTTTTCGAGAACTGGCACGACACCTGCGATACAGACAGCACGCAACAGGGTCTGAACGTGCAGGAAACGCTGCCATGGATCGAAAAGCTTCAAGGATCTCTCGCTCGGCAATGCTGCTGACGATCGCACTGACAGGTGCAGGAACAATCACTCCTGCGCTCAGCGCCGACGGTGTCATCGTCATCACCCGCGACGTGCAGCCGCGGGTCGCAACCCGAGCCCCGCTGGCTCCCGATCCGAATCCGAACACGGTCAGCGCCAAGGCAGCCATGGGCAATCGCACCATGGCCGCGACCGAGCTGAGCGATGGCGACTTCGCCAGCATCTCCAGCGGTGCGGGCCTGCAGCGCCAGGTGATGCCGGGCGGCCAGCTCCCCGGCCTCGGCGCATCGAGCGGCGAAGCCGGCCGGGGCCTGCCCAACATGCGGGCGGGGCACTCGGGGGGCGCCGGCGCCAGCATCTCCAACCAGGTCAACCGCAGTCTGCAGCAGGGCCTGGCCCCACTGAAAGCCATCACCGGAGATCGCTGACATGCGCCGCATCAGTCTGTTCATCGGCCTCGCCTTGCCGGCTCTGGCTCTGGCCGAGCAGGTTCCTCCGCACAGCCAGGCCCTGATCGAAGACAGCGGACGCAACTACCAGGGCGTGCTGTCGATCAACCAGGCGGCAGGCGATCAGCATCAGCAGATCAACGCACGCGCCCTGGCTATCGGCAGCGGCGCGTCCGCGACGACCAACTTGCGGCAGCAGCAGGTTCTGGAGAACCCCGATCTTTCCCGGAACATGCAGTCGAGCATCGAGGGCAATGCCTTCAGCAACGGCAACGGCGTACTCGGCGTCAACCAGTCGAGCGGCGCCGGCAGCCAGCAGATCAACTCTTTCCGCACGAGCGTGGGCGCTCCCGTGGAAAGTTTGGACGACAGCATCCTCGCTCAGCAGAGCGTGGTGCTTTCGCAGGACTCAGGAGCAGCTGAGTCGGGGCCGGGAGCCAGGATCGTCGGTACCGACGACCGGGCCTTCGCCGGCAGCAGTGGTGTAGTTCAGCTGAGCCAGAGCGCTGGGGTGGGCAACCGGACGGTAAACAGCCTCAGCATAAGGGTCATGGATTGACCTGAAACCAACGCAAGTCCAACACGTGTTGCATAAAAAAACTGCAAGGAGAACCACCATGAAAGCATCGATGACCCTGAAACCGCTGGTGTTCGCCATTGCCGCCGCAATGGCCATCTCGGCACAGGCCGGACAACGCCACCACCATCAGCAGCAGTCCTACCTGCTCGACCGCAATGCCGGTGACGCCACCGCCGAGGTGAAGCGCGATCAGTACATCGGCCGTGGCACCCACGTGACCGACGAGGGCACCCAGAACAGCGTCGACATGACCGACACCCTGAGCGACAACGAAGGTAACGTCGGCGCCAACATCGCCGCGGGCAGCATGAACCAGCAGGTCAACGACGTGGCCATCGCTACCGCCGACGAAGCCTTCGTGTTCGGCTCGGCACGCGCCGAGATCGACGTCGACCAGGAAAACCGCGACGGCATCGTCAAGTTCAGTGGCTCGAACGCCGTCACCACCAGCGGTTTCGGCAACAACGCCTCCGGCGCCGTCGGCATCAACGTGGCCTCCGGCAACCTCAACCAGCAGGCCAACGCTCTGGCCATCGCCACCGCCCGGGGCTGGTCTGCCACCGCCGAAGTCGAAGGCGATCAGAGCCTGAGCGGCGCCGCCGTGTACAACGAAGCCGCCGGGGTGACCTACACCACCTCGCTCTCGGTCACCAAGGACTCCAGCAAGTCCCACAGCGCGAGCGGCTCCGCGAGTTCGAGCTACGAGTGGGCCAAGGCCAACGAGGAAAGCAGCTCGTACTCCAAGAACGCCTCGGGCTCCTTCAGCGCCCATCATGACTCGTCCTCTACCGCCGATCATGACTACAGCTCCAGCCTGAATGCTTCCATCGAGAAGGACCACTCGGGCAGCGCCTCGGCCTCCTGGACCAAGACCCTCGACATCGATGCCGACGCTCATGTGCTGCTGGATGTCGACCGCAACCGCGGACGCGGCCCGGACTTCCACGCCGATGCAGAGGTGGATGTAAGCGTCGACGCCAGTGGCTCCTGGGGCAAGGACTGGCAAGCCGAGTCGGCCGGCAGCGTAGTGGCCAGCCTCGACAAGACCTCGTCGTACTCCTCCTCCGAGACCCACGACGTCAACAAGAACTTCGAGTCCGACTTCAGCGCCTCCGAGGAGTCCAGCCACTCGGCCAGCGCCAGCGGCAGCGCCAGCGGTCAGTTCGAGAAGGCCTACGAGGAGGCCAGCAACAGCAGCCTGGCAGCCACGGCGACCTTCACCAAGACTCGCGTGTTCATCGACCCGGTTACCAACACCATCAGCCTGGATAACTCGCTGAACGGTGCCAGCGGCAACCTGGGCGTGAACGTGGCCGCCGGTTCCAACAACCAGCAGCTGAACACCATGACCATCGCCGCCGGCTGCAACGCCTGCAGCAACGGCAACGACGACCTCTAATCACCATGCACGAAGGGAGCCCTGCGCCCGCAGGGCTCCCCTTCTTTCATAGGGAGGTGTGCAATGCGTCTGGTCATCCTGCCTGTTCTGTGCTGTCTGAGTGGCGCCCTCCAGGCCGCTCAAGTTCCGATGGCCGTCCTTCCGGGCGGCGCACTGGCTTTCAAGCAGGTCGAGAGCATGCGCGAACAGCGCTTCAGCAACCTGGTGGAACAGAAAACCGATTTCAGCTGCGGCGCTGCCGCCCTGGCCACCATCCTGCGCCAGGCCTACCGCTTCGATGTGGACGAAACCTTCGTGATCAACGGCATGCTCCTCGGCGCCGACCACGAGCTGGTGCGCAACCAGGGCTTCTCCATGCTGGACATGAAGCGCTACATCGAAAATCTCGGCATGCGCGCCCGCGGCTATCGAATCGAAGCCGATGGACTGGAACGACTCAAGATACCCGTCGTCGTCCTGCAGGAGATCCGCGGCTACAAGCATTTCGTCGTCCTGCAGCGCACCCAGGATGGATTCGTCTACATCGGCGATCCGGTGCTCGGCCACAAGCGCTACAGCCTCGAAGACTTCACCAAGGGCTGGAACGGCATCGTATTCGCCGTGATCGGCCCCGAATACGACAGGGCCAACGCCCTGCTGAGCCCCCCGGAGCCCCTCACCGCCCGGAAGCACCTCGATGGCTTCCAGCCGGTCAAGGACGCCGAGCTGATGGAGCACGGCTTCATCCAGAGCGACTTTTTCTGATAGCGACGTACTGCAACCCCCTGCCAGTGGCAAGGACATTGGCAGAACGCCTGCGGAGGTCACCATGAAGCTTCATGTCCTACTGGCTGCCAGCTGCATTGCCGCCAGCATCTCGGCTCACGCCAGCAATCCGTTCGAAGCGGTCGAACTGAGCGACCAGGAACTCTCCCAACTGCGCGGCCGTTTCGTGATGCCAGGACGCATCGTTCACTTCGGCGTGACCATGTCCAGCCAGTGGCAGAACGCCAGTGGCCAGGTACTGGGCGGCAGCGTCAGCATGCAGGTCAACGAGAACATGTTTGAGCCGCAGTTCACCGTCTCGCTCCTGACCAACGATAACGGACAGGGCGCACCGACCGCCGGCAACGGCCAGGTCACCGGCGGCGCCGGACTCTCCGAAGTGCAGGGCGTCAGCCAGAGCGTACGGGCTGCCGGCGACTTCAACACCGCTCTCAACGGTGTCTCCATCAACATCAGCCGGGGCAGTTCGGCGCCGACGGCGAGCGGCGGGAGCCAGGGCTTCAGCGGCGTCATCGAAGGCAGCTCCAGCGCCGGCAGCGTGCGCATCAGCCCCAATGCCGGCGGCCTGCAGATCGCGATCCAGGCGCTGGGCCAAGGCAACAGCCTGCAGCAGATGGGCAGCGGCGGCCTGCAGCAGCACACCGTTATCGGTGGATCCAGCAACACGGTCACCAACCTGGCGACCCTGGATGTGGTACTGCGCGATCGCGGCCTGAACGGCGATCAGTTGCAACTCAACTGGAACCAGCTGCGCGACCTACGGCCGGTGGGCTACTGATCTACGCTTGAAGCACCATCCAACCGATAGGGACTTCGCTCATGTCTCGTTCATATCCGCTTCAGATTGCAATAGGTGTCGCTGCCCTTCTTCCATCCACCTTCCTGCATGCAGCTACAGAGGCAGATGTAGCGGCCCTGCAACAGCAACTGCTCGAACTGCGCCAGCGATACGACGCGCAACAGAAAGCCCTGATGGTACTGGAACAGCGCGTGCGCGAAGTGGAAGCGCAGCCTGGGGTCCCCCAACCCCAGCGCCTGGCACGCTCTCCTTCCTCCGGCACGCAAGCGACAGGTTATGGAGAAAGCCTGCGTGAAGACAACACGCCCGCCCGCAGCGTCGGGGACATCTACGACAAGGCCAGCGGCTTCTTCGGCGAAGGCAGGTTCAGCCTGGAAACCGGTCTGACCTACAGCCACTACGATGCCCGGCAGATGTTCCTCAATGGCTTCCTCGCACTGGACGCCATCTTCCTCGGCAACATCGGCGTCGACCAGATCGAGTCGGACAACTTCACCTTCGACCTGACTGGCCGCTACAACCTGGGCAACCGCTGGCAGTTCGACCTCAACGTGCCGGTTACCTACCGCGAGACGACCTACGAATCGGCCGGTGCAACCGGTGCCGGCGGAGGGGCCGGGGGTGGCACCAACACCTTCTCCTCGGAAACCGTCACCCGCGACCCGGCCATCGGCGATGTCAGCATGGGCGTGTCCTACAAGTTCCTCGACGAGGCGCCAGGACGGCCGGATGCGGTCTTCAGCCTGCGGGTCAAGGCACCGACCGGCGATGAGCCCTATGGCATCAAGCTGGTCCAGTCGCCCACCAACACCAACCTCACCGTGCCCGAGGAGCTGCCCACCGGCAACGGCGTGTGGTCGGTCACCCCGGGCATCGCCCTGGTGAAGACCGTCGACCCCGCCGTGCTGTTCGCCAACCTCTCCTATACCCACAACTTCGAGGAGTCCTTCGACGACATCAGTTCCACGCCCGGCCAGAAGCTCGGCGGCAAGGTCAAGCTGGGCGACTGGTTCCAGTACGGCCTGGGCACTGCCTTCGCCCTCAACGACCGCATGAGCCTGTCCTTCTCCTACTCGCAGCTGATCGGCCGGAAAAGCGAGATCAAGCCCGACGGCGGCGACTGGCAGACCGTCGACAGCAGCGACGCCAATGCGGCCTACTTCAACGTCGGCATGACCTTCGCCCTGACCGACAAGCTGACCATGGTGCCCAACCTGTCGATCGGCCTGACCCCGGATGCGCCGGATTTTTCCTTCAGCCTCAAGTTCCCCTACTACTTCTGACCCTGCGCAAAAGCCCCGGCCGGATGTGCGTCCGGCCGGGGCTTTACATGGTGGCGGTCAGCGGATGCCGTGCTTGCTCAGCAGGCGATAGAAGGTGGGACGGGACACGCCGAGCGCCTTGGCGGCGCGGCTGAGGTTCTGCGAGTACTGCAGCAGCACATCGCTGAGCGCCTGCTTCTCGGCCTGCAGCTTGTAGTCTTCCAGGCTGATGTCGGCCTTGTGCGCCGCGACCGCGCGCTGGAAGCCCAGATCCTCCGCCTCGATCAGATTGCCCTCGGCGAGGACCAGGCCACGCCGCACCCGGTTGGCCAGTTCGCGCACGTTGCCCGGCCAGTCGTAGTCACACAGCGCCTTCAATGCCGCATCGCTGAAGGGCCGCGGACGCCGGCCGACCTCCTCGGCATACAACCTGGCGAAATGCCGGGCCAGCGCCGGAACGTCCTCCAGACGCTCGCGCAGCGGGCTGGTGCGCACCTGCAGGACGTTCAGGCGATAGTAGAGGTCCTCGCGGAAACGTCCACGCTCCACGGCCTGCTCCAGGTCGACGTGGGTGGCCGCCAGCACGCGGACATTCACCTTGATCGGCTGGCTGCCGCCGACCCTCTCGATCTGCCCTTCCTGCAGGAAGCGCAGCAGGTTGGCCTGCAGGTCCATCGGCAGGTCGCCGATCTCGTCGAGGAACAGCGTGCCGCCATCCGCCGACTCGATCCGGCCGATCTTGCGCTGATGGGCACCGGTGAAGGCCCCCTTCTCGTGGCCGAACAGTTCGGACTGGATCAACTGTTCGGGAATGGCCCCGCAGTTGATCGCCACGAAGGGCTCCCTGGCCCGTCGCGAAAGCCGGTGCAGGGCATGAGCCACCAGCTCCTTGCCGGTGCCGCTTTCGCCGCGGATCAGCACGGGCGAGTCGGTGGGGCCCAGCTTGGTCAGCAGCGTGCGCAGTTCGCGCATGGTCGCCGTGTTGCCCAGCAGCCGGTCGTCATCGGCCCTGAGCTTCTCGGGCCTGCGCAGCATGGCCATGCCCAGGGCGTGCCCCAGCGTGGCCTGGAACAGGTCCAGATCGAGCGGCAGGGTGTAGTAGTCGAAGAACCATTCGCCGATGAGGGAGCCAAGGCTCCCATCCAGCGGCACCCCCGGCGCCAGCACGGCAACCCACAGGGCGGGGTTGTGGCTGACCAGGTCACGCACCTCCTCCAGATCATCGAGCGCAAGGTCGAGACGGATGATCCCGACCTCCGCCCGCTGCTCGAAGGCTTCATCGAATGAACAGGCCGTTACCTCCCAGCCGGCATGCTGCAGTTTGGAAACAAGGGGCTTGAATTCGTTCGAAGTGTCGACAACGAGGAGTCGACGAAGCATTTGATTGTGCATGTTCCATCCTGGTTATTCGCTAATAATCTCTGAAGAGACATCGGCGCTGCTGGAATGAAACTAGCAAAGGGGAAGACGGGAGCTTAGATGGTTTTGTGATAATCGAAATTACAAAGGGCGGATATCCGCCCTTTGTGATTTTTCACTGCAATATCCGGAAAATGGGCTACTCAGTAGTAGGCATTTTCCTTATTGGTGTGGTCGGTGACATCGCGCACGCCCTTCAGTTCGGGGATGCGTTCCATCAGGGTCTTCTCGACGCCGTCCTTGAGGGTCATGTCGACCATGCCGCAACCCTGGCAGCCGCCGCCGAAGCGCAGGATGGCGACGCCTTCGTCGTCGATGTCGACCAGCGAAACCATGCCGCCGTGGCTGGCCAGCCCCGGATTGACCTCGGTCTGCAGGTAGTAGTTGATGCGCTCGGGCAGCGGGCTGTCCTCGT
The DNA here is from genome assembly GCF_034057115.1 of Pseudomonas sp. AN-1. Classification (NCBI taxonomy): domain Bacteria; kingdom Pseudomonadati; phylum Pseudomonadota; class Gammaproteobacteria; order Pseudomonadales; family Pseudomonadaceae; genus Pseudomonas; species Pseudomonas sp. AN-1. The sequence continues at coordinate 997,490 of NZ_CP139195.1, forward strand.
TGACCATCGGCACCTTGGCGTTCGGCGCCTTGATGGTCAGCTGGCCACCCATGCGGTCGGTGGCGTAGTCGACCACGGCGTCCTCGAGGAAGGGCACGCTGACCGCATCCAGCCAGGCGGTGAAGTCCTTCAGCGCCAGGGCGGTATCCTCGGGCTTCTGCTCGTGCGGCTTGCAGTAGGCGATGCAGGTCTCGGCGTACTGGGTGCCCGGCTGGGTGATGAACACGCGGATGCCGATGCCCGGGGTGTTCTGCTTCTCCAGCAGCTCGGCCAGGTAAGCCTGGGCGGATTCGGTGAAGGTGATGGCGCTCATGGGAACTCCTTGCAGGTATGCGCGCAGTGTACGCCATGCCGGGGCGCGGATAAAGTCCCAGCATTTTGGTAGGAATAAGGCCGGCAGCACCTTTCTCCCGACGCCCTCACAGGTTCTGATAGCGATTCATGTCCAGCACCCCCGCCTCCACCGGCTTGGTTTCGCGGATGTGCGCGGCCAGGTCGTGGAAAAGGCTCCAGAAGCGCGGATCGCTGCGGCGCACGCCCCAGCGCTGCACGATGCGCTCGAAATCCTCCACCGCCTCGGCCTGTTGCAACGAGGCGACGAAGGCGCCCACCTCCCCTTCACGCAGGCTGAACAGGAAGTTCGGGTAGCTGCTCAGCACTTCCGGGTACAGGGTCAGGGTGTCCTTCTCCGGCTGGTAGCGCAGCGACTCGCCGAGCATGAAGGCCACGTTGCTGTGCGCACGGTTGCGCAAGAGGCTGTAGACCTCGCGCCCGCCGCCATCCAGCTCGACGCGCAGCAGGGTCGCCTCGGGCAGGAACCCGATGGCCTTCAACTGCGCCAGCGGCCGGGCCGCCAGCGCGCTGAGGCGCTGGTCGATCTGCTGCACGGCGGAATTGGCAGTGGGCCGGTAGCAGCGCCCGTCGCGGCAGCGGTTGAGCGGGTCGGGCCGCGCGTTCAGCGTGCCGTAGCGTTCCAGCAGGCGCGCAGCGAAGGCTTCCTTGGGATCGCCCGGTGGCAGGACCAGGCCGCTGGGCGTGTCGCTGTCTATGCGTTCGTAGTTCAGCCACACCTTGAGCAGGCCGCCATCCTGGTACCAGTCGTGCAGGATCGCCCGGCGCTCGCCCGGCGGCATCAGGCGCAGGAAGTTCTGCTCGGCGCCGTTGCGGATCAGGTCGAAGTACAGACGCGTCTGCGCCTGGTGGGAGACGTTGCCGAACACGTCGAAGTTGACCACCAGCGCGTAGTAGGTGCGCTCCAGCAGCGGGAAGTCCAGCCACCACAGGGTCTGCGGCACGGCACCGATCAGGCCTTTGCGCACCGAGGCGCTGTCATGCTGGCGGAAGATGCTCAGCAGCGCGTTGTCGTTGCCGGCCCAGATGTGCGACCAGCTCGGATACGGCGTGTGCGAGTAGGCCTCGCGGCGCGCCGCCTCGTAGTCGCCCAGCTTGCTGCGGTAGCGGTGCCAGACCAGCGGCAGGCGGGCCAGATCGTCCTCCTGCCCCGGCAGCGCCAGCAGCGGCGTGACCTTCTCGCGGTAGTCGGCATCCTGCAGATAGAGGTCGTGGGCGGGGGCCTGGAACAGCGTCCAGAAGTGGTCGCGGATCACGTCGGTGGCGATCTGCCCGCGGCACACCGGGCCGCGGATGAAGGTGCGCACGAAGTATTCGGCATCGTCCAGCATGAACTGGTAGCGCGCTCGGGCCGGGATGGCGGCGAAGGTCTCGAACGGGTTGGCACGGCGCTGCGGGCCGTAGCCGGGCAGCGCCTTCGCCACCCAGTCGCCGCTGAAGAACAGCTCCTCGATCCGCCTGAGCTTGTGGGGACCCAGCGCGTAGGTGATGTGGGTCTTGTGCACGATCACGCCCTGAATCGGCCGCAGGCGGTAGTGGAAGCTGGTGCCGGGGTCATCGTTGGGCCGCCGGGTGGCGATCACGTCCACCGCCTCGCCACTGGGGGTGCGCGAGCGCACCAGCTCGAAGAAGCGCCTGCTTTTCCCCTGGTCGAAGTACAGGTGGGCGAGGAACAGGTGCTCGTACAGCCAGCGCGCCACCAGCTGCTCGCGGGCGCCGGGGCGGTTGAGCAGCGCCTCCCACGCGGCGACCTGCGCCGCCTCGGAAGCGCTGGCGACCACCGGCTCGCCATCCAGGGGCGCACCCTCGGCCAGCCAGCGGCGCAGGGTGGCGTACTCGCCGTCGCTCAGGCCGCTGACGGCGAAGGGCATGCCGGCGCCGGGGTTCCTGCGGGCGAAGTCGTCGAACTGCTCGGGCGTCGGACACTGGTTGTCGCGGTAGATGCCGATCTCCAGATCCTCCGGCAGCTTCGCGCCGGGTATGGGCGCATGGGTGCGGCCCAGCTCGAGCATCCGGGCCACCAGCGCGGCATCGCCGCCGCCCAGCACCGAATGGAAGCCCTGCGCCCGCCAGCCGGCTTCCGTCTGCGCATCGACGAACAGCCGCGTGGTGGCGTCGGCCTCGATGCGCTTGCCGTTGTACACCGGCACCTTCGAGGCGCCGCGCTGGATACCGGTGGCGCTGCCCAGGTTGAGCTGGCAGGGCGCGTCGTAGCAGGCATGGCAGGCCACGCACTTCTGCGTGAGGATCGGCTGCACGTCGCGAGTGAAGGACACCGGCGCGGCGGACAGCGGCAGGCTGAGCAGCAGGCTGGCCAGCAGCAGGAGGAAGATGGGCATGAGGCTGTCCGTGGCGGGCGATGGAGGATTCTAGCCGTTTGCCCAGCGCTCTGGTGTCTGATCGTGCCCACGCTCCGCGCTCGTCGTTATACACAAGTTCAGTCACCATCTTAGGTTTTCCGAGGGAGTACAGGGATGTCATCCGCGAGCTGGGCTGAGGAAGAGATGCGCACGGCAAACCTGGGCGATGAGCGATTGAATGCGCGTGTCGCCAAGCTGCTGGAGCAGTTGGGTGCAGATCCACGCAACAGCATTCCTACCGCTTGCCGGAGCTGGGCGGAGACGATGGCGGCCTACCGTTTCTTCGATAACGAGAAGGCCACTTTCGAAACAGTTTTGGCCCCCCATCGGGATGCCACCTTGCAGCGCATGGAGTGCTGCCCCGTGGTGCTGTTAGCCCAGGACACGACCGAGCTAGACAAGTGGGTGAATCTGGGCCCCAAGGGAGTGGGCACCATCAAGGAGAGGCAGAAGCATCCCCGCCGACTCCATCCGACCGTGGCATTCACACCGGAGCGGGTTTGTCTGGGCGTGGTGGCGGCCGAGTGGTGGCAGCGTGATGAGCCAAGCCCACGCAAGGAGCGGCGCGGAAAAGGAGTGGACGAGAAGGAAAGTCGACGCTGGATCGACAGCTACCAGAGCAGTTGTGCGCTACAGGGGCAGCTCCCGCAAAGCCAGGTCGTCAATCTCGCCGACGCCGAAGGTGATCTGTACGAGTGGTTCGTCGAGTATGAAGACGTCGCTGCGACGACACGGGCGCAATGGATTGTGCGCGCAGCACAGGATCGCCGCGTGCTGGGCGGTGCTGCCGACAAGCTGTGGGCCTCTGTGGCGGCGACGCCAAGCCTGGGGCAAGTCGAGGTTGAGGTACGGGCGCGCCCGAAACGTCCCGCCCGCCTGGCGCAGGTCACTCTGCGCTCTGCCAGTCTCACGCTGCAACCACCGTCCCGCGTCGGGCATCGCTTGCCTGAGGTCATGATCAATGCCGTCCTGGCTTGCGAGGAGCACCCGCCGGAGGGCGTCGAGCCGTTGGAGTGGTTGCTGCTGACAAGCCTGCCGGTGGAAGGCCTGGCCCAAGCCGTTACAGTCGTCGAATGGTATGCCGTGCGCTGGTGTATCGAGGTTTACTTCCACGTTCTGAAGAATGGTTGCCAGATCAATCGACTGCAGCTGGAGACCGAAGAGCGACTACTGCCCTGCATCGGGCTTTACCTGGTCGTGACATGGCGGGTGCTGTACAGCCTGATGTTGGGGCGAAGCTGTCCAGGTCTGAGCTGCGAGCTGGTGTTCGAGGCTCGGGAGTGGCGGGCCGCCTACATGGTGGCCAAGCGTTGCATGCCGCCACAGACTCCCCCCTCGCTGGGTGAGGTCGTGATGCTGATAGCCAGCCTGGGCGGCTATTTGGGGCGCAAGCACGATGGGCCACCCGGGCCCAAGGCAATGTGGACCGGGCTGCAGCGGTTGCGGGACTTTGTCATCGCTTTTGAGGCCCGCGACGCGCTCACCGGGACTTGTGTATAACGACGAGCGCTCCGCGTGGGCACGCAGCGCCGGCCGCTCCGGCGGCCGATGGACGCAGAGCGTCCAAGGATCCGGTTCCCACGCGGAACGTGGGAACCATCAGACCCCGACAACATGAACAAAATTCATGGCCACCCCCTCCCCGCTCCAGAACCATGCAGCTTTGCTATCATGCCCGCCTTCACGATCCACCCTGTCCAGGTAGTCCCCATGTCCGACCGCGCCGCCCGCCTCCAGGCCCTCCAGCAAGCCCTCAAGGAACGCATCCTGATCCTCGATGGCGGCATGGGCACCATGATCCAGAGCTACAGGCTGGAAGAAGAGGACTACCGCGGCGAGCGCTTCGCCGACTGGCCGCAGGACGTCAAGGGCAACAACGACCTGCTGCTGCTGACCCGTCCGGACGTGATCGGCGCCATCGAGAAGGCCTATCTGGACGCCGGCGCCGACATCCTCGAGACCAACACCTTCAACGCCACCCGCGTCTCCCAGGCCGACTACGGCATGGAGGAACTGGTCTACGAACTGAACGTCGCCGGCGCCCGCCTGGCCCGCCAGGTCGCCGACGCCAAGACCGCCGAGACCCCGGACAGGCCGCGTTTCGTCGCCGGCGTGCTCGGCCCGACCAGCCGCACCTGCTCGATCTCCCCGGACGTCAACAACCCCGGCTACCGCAACGTCACCTTCGACGAGCTGGTGGAGAACTACACCGAGGCCACCCGCGGCCTGATCGAGGGCGGCGCCGACCTGATCCTGATCGAGACGATCTTCGACACCCTCAACGCCAAGGCGGCGATCTTCGCGGTGCAGCAGGTGTTCGAGGAAGACGGCGTCACGCTGCCGATCATGATCTCCGGCACCATCACCGACGCCTCCGGGCGCACCCTGTCCGGGCAGACCACCGAGGCGTTCTGGAACTCGGTGCGCCACGCCCAGCCGATCTCCGTGGGCCTGAACTGCGCCCTTGGCGCCAAGGACCTGCGCCCGTACCTGGAAGAGCTGGCCACCAAGGCCGAGACCCACGTCTCCGCCCACCCCAACGCCGGCCTGCCCAACGCCTTCGGCGAGTACGACGAGACACCGGCCGAGATGGCCGTGGTGGTCGAGGAATTCGCCGCCAGCGGCTTCCTGAACATCGTCGGCGGCTGCTGCGGCACCACCCCGGCGCACATCCAGGCCATCGCCGAGGCGGTCGCCAAGTACCCGCCGCGCGCCATCCCGGTCATCCCCAAGGCCTGCCGCCTGGCCGGCCTCGAGCCGTTCACCATCGACCGCAGCTCGCTGTTCGTCAACGTCGGCGAGCGCACCAACATCACCGGTTCGGCCAAGTTCGCCCGCCTGATCCGCGAGGAAAACTACGCCGAAGCCCTCGACGTCGCCCGCCAGCAGGTGGAAGCCGGCGCCCAGGTGATCGATATCAACATGGACGAGGGCATGCTGGACTCGAAGGCGGCGATGGTCACCTTCCTCAACCTGATCGCCTCCGAGCCGGACATCTCCCGCGTGCCGATCATGATCGACTCCTCCAAGTGGGAGGTGATCGAGGCGGGCCTGAAGTGCATCCAGGGCAAGGGCATCGTCAACTCGATCTCCATGAAGGAAGGCGTCGAGCAGTTCAAGCACCACGCCCACCTGTGCAAGCGCTACGGCGCCGCCGTGGTGGTGATGGCCTTCGACGAGGTCGGCCAGGCCGACACCGCCGCGCGCAAGCGCGAGATCTGCCAGCGCAGCTACGACATCCTGGTCAACGAAGTCGGCTTCCCGCCGGAAGACATCATCTTCGACCCGAACATCTTCGCCGTGGCCACCGGCATCGAGGAGCACAACAACTACGCGGTCGACTTCATCGAGGCCTGCGCCTACATCCGCGACCACCTGCCCTATGCCCTGTCGAGCGGCGGCGTGTCCAACGTGTCGTTCTCGTTCCGCGGCAACAACCCGGTGCGCGAGGCGATCCACTCGGTATTCCTCTACCACGCGATCCGGAACGGCCTGACCATGGGCATCGTCAACGCCGGCCAGCTGGAGATCTACGACGAGATCCCCGCCGAGCTGCGCGACAAGGTCGAGGACGTGGTGCTCAACCGCCACGAAGGCAGCACCGAGGCGCTGCTGGCCATCGCCGACCAGTACAAGGGCGACGGCAGCGTCAAGGAGGCCGAGACCGAGGAGTGGCGCAGCTACGACGTCAACAAGCGTCTGGAGCACGCGCTGGTCAAGGGCATCACCACCTTCATCGTCGAGGACACCGAGGAAGCGCGCCAGCAGTGCGCGCGGCCCATCGAGGTGATCGAAGGCCCGCTGATGGCCGGCATGAACGTGGTCGGCGACCTGTTCGGTGCCGGCAAGATGTTCCTGCCGCAGGTAGTGAAGTCCGCACGGGTGATGAAGCAGGCGGTGGCCCACCTGATCCCCTTCATCGAGGCCGAGAAGGGCGACAAGCCGGAAGCCAAGGGCAAGATCCTCATGGCCACCGTGAAGGGCGACGTACACGACATCGGCAAGAACATCGTCGGCGTGGTGCTCGGCTGCAACGGCTACGACATCGTCGACCTTGGCGTGATGGTGCCGGCGGAGAAGATCCTGCAGACCGCCATCGCCGAGAAGTGCGACATCATCGGTCTGTCCGGCCTGATCACCCCGTCGCTGGACGAGATGGTCCACGTCGCCAAGGAAATGCAGCGCCAGGGCTTCAGCCTGCCGCTGATGATCGGCGGCGCCACCACCTCCAAGGCGCACACCGCGGTGAAGATCGAGCCGCAATACAGCAACGACGCCGTGGTCTACGTCACCGACGCCTCGCGCGCGGTCGGCGTGGCCACCACCCTGCTGTCCAAGGAGCTGAAGACCGACTACGTCGCCAAGCTGCGCACGGAGTACGCCGAGGTCCGCGAGCGCACCGTCAACCGCAGCGCGCGCATCGAGCGCCTGAGCTACCAGGCCGCGCTGGCCAACCGCCCGCAGTTCGACTGGGCCGGCTACCAGCCGCCGGTGCCCTCCTTCACCGGCGTCAAGGTGCTGGAGGATATCGACCTCGAGGTGCTCAGCCAGTACATCGACTGGACGCCGTTCTTCATCTCTTGGGACCTGGCCGGCAAGTTCCCGCGCATCCTCACCGACGAGGTGGTCGGCGAAGCGGCCACCAGCCTGTACAACGACGCCCAGGCGATGCTGAAGAAGCTGATCGACGAGAAGCTGATCAAGGCCCGCGCCGTGCTCGGCTTCTGGCCGGCCAACCAGGTCGCCGGCGACGACCTGGAAGTCTACGGCGCGAGCGGCGAGAAACTGGCCACCCTGCACCACCTGCGCCAGCAGACCATCAAGCCGGATGGCAAGCCGAACCTGTCGCTGGCCGACTTCGTCGCGCCGAAGGACTCCGGCGTCACCGACTACGTCGGCGGCTTCATCGTCACCGCCGGCATCGGCGCCGAGGAGCTGGCCAAGGCCTACGAGGCCAAGGGCGACGACTACAACAGCATCATGGTCAAGGCGCTGGCCGACCGCCTCGCCGAAGCCTGCGCCGAGTGGCTGCACGAGCAGGTGCGCAAGGACTACTGGGGCTACGCCCGGGACGAGGCCCTCGACAACGAGGCGCTGATCAAGGAGAAGTACCAGGGCATCCGTCCGGCCCCGGGTTATCCGGCCTGCCCGGACCATACCGAGAAGGGCACCCTGTTCGCCCTGCTCGACCCGCAGGCCGAGACCGGCAAGCCGGGCCAGAGCGGCGTGTTCCTCACCGAGCACTACGCCATGTTCCCCGCCGCCGCCGTCAGCGGCTGGTACTTCGCCCACCCGCAGGCGCAATACTTCGCCGTCGGCAAGGTCGACAGGGACCAGGTGGAGAGCTACAGCAAGCGCAAGGACCAGGAGCTGGCCGTGACCGAGCGCTGGCTGGCGCCGAATCTGGGTTACGACTCCTGAGTGATTACGCCGTAGAAGCCATGAGGCCCGCGCAAGCGGGCCTCATGCATTCAGGAGCAGCACATTGAACCGCGGACGGGAGTTCAATGCGCCCCCTTCGCCCGCCGAATCCTGATCGAATACTCCAGCTTCGGCTTGCGCGTCACGCTGATCGGGCGGCGGGTGACGGTGTCGAGGGTGATGTTCCAGAAGCCGTCACCCGGCACGCGGATCTTCGCCGGGAAACGATCGAAGTGGCCGCCGATGTAGTTGTGCCGGGCGCCGTTCTTGAAGGCGCGGAAGTTGGCGTCGTTCATCAGGCGGATGTTGCAGGGCTGCGAGCTTTCGATGATGACCAGGTCGTCCTCGTTGAGCTGTTCGCGTTGATGGATGAATTTCATGGTGATTCCAGAGCACGTTGCAAGGCGCGGAACATAGCACGAAGCCGCAGCTTTCGCTCCGTCGCAGCGGTTAAACTCGCCTCCCCCTCCACGCCAACCGCGAGCCATGAACCTGCAGCGCCTCTTCAAACTGACCGTATGGCTGGCCGGCCTGTGGCTGGCGTGGATCGTGCTGACTCCGGCTTCCAAGGCGCCGCCGGTGAGCGGCGACCTGGCTGGCGGCCAGCTGCGGATCGGCGATCATCGCGTTGAAGCGCTGCAGCCCTTCCAGCTCGAGGAGGCGCTGGTGCTGGGACGCGAGGACTACCGTTTCGACCGCGGCGCCCAGGTCTCGCCCACCGACCTGGCGCTGGGCTGGGGCCCCATGGCCGATCCGGGCCTGTCCGGGCAGATCGAGATCCGCCAGAGCAACCGCTGGTATTACTGGCGAGCCGACGAGCTGCCCATCCCCCGCCGGGAGATCGAGAGGCACAGCGCCAACATGCACATGATCCCGGCCAGTGCCGCGGTAGCCGCCACGCTGGACAGGCTGCAGGCGGGCGCGCGTATCCGCCTGTCCGGCCAGCTGGTGCGTGTCGAGGGCGATGACGGCTTCCAGTGGGTCAGCTCCCTGAGCCGGGAGGACACCGGCGCTGGCGCCTGCGAGCTGGTCTGGGTCGAGCAGCTGACCGTGCTGCCCTGACCCGGACGCCCGGAAACAAAAAGCCCCGCTCGGTGGCGGGGCAAACAGGGGAAACTCTCAGTTCGTTCAGCGTACGCAGGCGAGCGTGAAGATTTCGTGAGGCGGATGTCGGCAAGATGAGAAAACGTGCAGCCGGAAGGCTTCCGGACGATCTTCGCCGGCTGCCGGGGCCGCGGTAAGCTGCACGACGCAAACGCCCGTCCTGTCCCTACCCACAAGGAGAGTCCCATGCTCGAAGGCAGCTGCCTGTGCAACGCGGTCCGCTACGAAATCCACGGCGAACTCGGTCCCATCGTCATGTGCCACTGCTCGCGCTGCCGCAAGGCCAACGGCTCGGCATTCGCCACCAACGCCTCGGTGAGCACCAGCGCGTTCCATCTCGTCCAGGGGCAGGAAGCGCTGGCCGAATACCAGTCCTCGCCGGGCGTGTTCCGCGTGTTCTGCGGCAAGTGCGGCTCGCCGCTGTACAGCCGTCGCCCGGGGCAGCCGGAGCTGCTGCGCCTGCGCATCGGCACGCTGGATACGCCCATCGCCGGCAAGCCGACCGCGCACATCTTCGTCGGCTCCAGGGCCGAGTGGTGCGAGATCCACGACGACCTGCCGCAGTACGCCGAGCGCCCCGCCTCCTGAACGCAGCCCCGCAGGCCTTGGTCGAGCCTGCGGGGTGGACAGGCCGGGGAAACCCGCCACACTTTCACTGACCTGTCCTGCTGGCCTGCACCGCCGCGCGTTGTCCCGGCGCGGCAACCTGTCAGCGGTGCGCCCGGTCTGCAGCAGCGGAGATGCTTCACGATCAGGGCGGAGGCCCCATGCGCAAGACTCCGATCCGCATTGCCACCTTTCTCGGCCTGCTCCTGCTAGGCCTGCTGGTCCTTGCCGCCGGCGTCTGGGGCGCGCTGGCCCTGCTCTACGCGGGGCCGCGCGACGAGCCCCTGCGCAATGCCCTGGCTGCCGGCGTCGCCCTTGCCACGCTGCTCGCCCTCGGCGCCCTGCCGCTGCACCGCTGGCGGCGGACGATGCTGGGCTGCTACCTCACCCTGTTCGTCGTCCTGCTGGTCTGGTGGCACGGCATCGAGCCCTCCAACCAGCGCGACTGGCTGGCGGACGTCGCCGTGCTCCCCCATGCCAGCATCGAAGGCGACATGGTCACCGTGCACGACATCCGCAACTTCGACTATCGCAGCGAAACCGACTTCACCCCCGCCTGGTACGACCGGCGCTTCGACCTGCGCCAGCTGCAGGGGGTCGATCTGGTCGCCGTGTACTGGATGGGCCCGGCCATCGCCCACATCTTCCTCAGCTTCGACTTCGGCAAGGGCGACCACCTGGCAGTGTCCATCGAGACGCGCAAGGAAAAGGGCGAAGGCTACTCGACCCTCAAGGGTTTCTTCCGCCAGTACGAGCTCTACTACGTGGTGGCCGACGAGCGCGACGTCATCCGCCTGCGCACCAACTACCGGCACGACCCGCCGGAGGATGTCTACGTCTACCGCCTCAAGGGCGATCTCGACAACGGCCGGCGCCTGTTCCTCGAATACATGCAGCGCATCAACGAGCTGCACGAGCGCCCCGAGTTCTACAACACCCTGACCACCAACTGCACCACCACCATCTGGATGAACACTCGGGTCAACCCCAGCCACCTGCCGTTCGACTGGAGGATCCTGGCCAGCGGCTACCTGCCGGAGTTCCTCTACGAGCAGGGACGCCTGGACAGCCGCGGCCTGCCGTTCGCCGAACTGCAGCAGCAGGTCCACGTCAACGCCCGGGCGCAGGCCGCGGACAGCGCCGCAGACTTCTCCAGGCGTATCCGCGAGCCGGGCCGGGCTTCACCCGCCGGCGTAGCGGACGATGACATCGACACCGGACAGTGAGCGAAACCACCACTCAGGACCAGCGCAACAGGGGAAAATGGGCATGCCACTTCGTGAATGGATCGTCCTCGTCGCCTTGGCCCTGACGATGGCCACCATGCCGCCCGCCCTGGCCGTGCCGGCGGACAGCATCGCCGCCGCCCGGCCGGAAGGCAGCACGAAACGCCCACGGATCTGCCTGGTCCTCTCCGGCGGCGGCGCGCGGGGCGCGGCGCACGTCGGCGTGATCAAGGTGCTCGAGGAGTACCGCGTGCCGGTCGACTGCATCGCCGGCACCAGTATGGGCGCCCTGGTCGGCGCCGCCTACGCGACCGGCACCTCCACGGCGGAGATGGACACCATCCTCAACACCATCTCCACCGAGCTGCTGTTCAAGGAGGACCCGCCACGCCAGGAACGCTCCATGCGCCGCAAGGAGGACGACTACGGCATCCTGTTCACCCCCGAAGTCGGCCTGGACAACGGCCAGGTCAAGTTCGGCAAGGGCGTGGTCACCGGCGTACAGCTGGAAACCGTGCTGCGCCGGCTGTCCAAGGCCAAGGGCCACTACCGCTTCGACGCGCTGCCGATTCCCTACCGGGCCGTGGCCACCGACCTGGTGACCGGCAAGGCGGTGGTGTTCAACCAGGGCGAGCTGGCCAACGTGATGCGCGCCAGCATGTCGGTACCCGGCGCGGTGGCGCCGGCGGAGTTCGACGGCATGATCCTGGTCGACGGCATGCTCACCAGCAACCTGCCGATCCAGACCGCGCGCGAGGAGATGGGCGCCGATATCGTCATCGCGGTGAACGTCGGCACCCCCCTGCTCACCCGCGAGCAGCTCAGCGGCATCTTCGGCGTCACCGGGCAGATGCTCAGCATCCTCACCGAGCAGAACGTGCAGGCCTCGCTCGCCACCCTGCAGCCGCAGGACATCCTCATCTCCCCCGACCTCGGCGACTTCTCGACCGGCGACTTCGACCACCTGGAGCAGATCGCCCCGATCGGCGAGGCGGCGGCGCGCCAGGTCGCCGACCGCCTCGCCCGGCTGTCCCTGCCGGCCGCCGAGTATGCGGCGCTGCGCCAGGGCCAGACCATCGCCGTGGCGCCGGACCTGCGCCCGGTCGACGAGATCCGCTTCGAGAACCTCAAGCGCGTCAATCCGAAGACCGCCCAGGCGGCCATGGACACCAGGCCCGGCGAGCAGATCGAGCAGGACACCCTCGACAGCGACATGCGCCGCATCTACGGCACCGGCGACTTCGAGCACGTCAACTACCGCTTCATCGAGGAGCCCGGCAAGCGCATCCTCGCCGTGGACGCCGTGGAGAAATCCTGGGGCCCCAACTACCTGCGCTTCGGCCTGGGACTGTCCAGCGACTTCAGCGGCGATGCGTTCTTCAACATCCTCGGCAGCTACCGCAAGACCTGGATCAACGACCGCGGCGCCGAGTGGCGCACCGACGTGCAGCTCGGCCACACCAGCGGCCTGTACACCGAGTTCTACCAGCCGTTCAGCGCCACCAGCCGCTTCTTCATCGCACCGCATGCCGCCATCGAGCGGCGCACCGCCGATCTCTACCGCGACGACGACCGCGTGGCCAGCTACGAGATGACCTCCATGCTCGGCGGGGTGGATGTGGGCAGCCAGTTCAGCCGCTACGGAGAATTCCGTATCGGCGCCGTCGGCGGACGTCTCAAGCCGCAACTGGACACCGGCCCCGAGAGCCTGTCGCCCGGCGAGTCGCGGATCATCCAGGGGGCCTGGCGCGCCCGGCTGAAGCTCGACCAGCTCGACAGCGTGCACTTCCCCCGTTCGGGCTGGCGCGCCGGAGCCGGCATCTTCGACTCGACCGGCGCGCTCGGCGCCGACGACGAGTACACCAAGTGGGACGCCGACGGCAACGGCGCGTTCTCGTTCGGCAACCACACCCTCAACCTTGCCTTCAAGGCCGGCGACAAGATCGGCAGCAATCCCCTGCCACGCTACGACCAGTTCCAGTGGGGCGGATTCCTGACCGGCTCCGGCTACTCCACCGGCCAGTTGCTGGGCGAGCAACTGCAGTTCGGCAGGCTGATGTATTACCACCGGATCCTCGAAGGCAGCATCTTCGAAGGCGCCTACACCGGCTTTTCCCTGGAGGCCAGCCGGATCGGCAATCCGCTGGTTCCGGGCAACAGCGAAGACTGGCTCAGGTCCGCCGCCATCTTCATCGCCGCCGACAGTCCGCTCGGCCCGGTTTATTTGGGCTATGGGCGTGCGGAGGACGGCAACGACAGCTTCTATTTCTATCTGGGCAGGCCGTTCTAGGGACATGACCGCCAGCCGACCGCCGTCGACATTTGCAGGGGCAACCATGAGCAGCGAGAAGAAATCGCACAAGAAGAGCAGGACCGCGAGCCACCAGCCAGCCGAACCAGCCCCGGTATTCCGCTCCCGGGAAGAGCGCATCAACACCGGGCGAGCGCTGCGCGAGAAGATCCCGCGCAGCAGCCATGCCGCCTGGACGCCGCCGGCCAGGGGGCGCGACCCCATCGCCATTCTCGAGAAATCGAACAAGGATCGCCTGCAGGAGCTGGTGCCGATCCGCTACGGGCGCATGCTGCGCAGCCCCTTCGCCTTCCTGCGCGGTTCGGCGGCGCTGATGGCCCACGATCTCGCCATCACCCCCAGCACCGGCATCCGGGTGCAGACCTGCGGCGACTGCCACCTGATGAACTTCGGCCTGTTCGCCACGCCGGAACGCAACCTGGTGCTGGATCTCAACGACTTCGACGAAACCCTTCCCGCCCCCTGGGAGTGGGACATCAAGCGGCTGGCCGCCAGTTTCGCGGTCGCCGGACGCGACAACCGGCTGTCCGATGATGAGTCGCGGGATGCGGCCGTGGCCTGTGTGCGCGCCTACCGGGAGAACCTGCGCGAATACTCCCGGATGAGCCCCCTGGAGGTCTGGTACTCGCGCCTGGACGAGGCAACCCTGATCGAGATGGCGCCCGACGAAAAGGTGCGGAAACTGCGCCAGCAGCTCGCCGAAAAGGCCCACGAACGGGTGGTCGAAAACGTCTTCCCCAAGCTGGCCGAGCAGGTGGCCGGGCACCCCCGCATCGTCGATCAGCCGCCGATCATCTACCACGTCGCCGATCCCGAGTTCATGGACAAGGTCCATGAGGGGCTGGCGGACTACCGGGCGACGCTGTCCGACGAACGCCGTGTGCTGCTGGATCGCTATCGCCTGGTGGATGCCGCGCTGAAAGTGGTGGGTATCGGCAGCGTCGGCACCCGCTGCTTCATCGCGCTGATGTTCTCCGAAGAAAACCACCCGCTGATCCTCCAGTTCAAGGAAGCCTGTCACTCGGTCCTCGAACCCTACGCTGGGAAAAGCCGCTATGAAAACCAGGGCCAGCGCATCGTCATGGGGCAGAGGCTGATGCAGTCCTCCAGCGACATCTTCCTCGGCTGGGCACGCGGTCGGGCGGGGCGCGACTTCTTCGTGCGCCAGCTGCGGGACATGAAGATGTCCATCCCCCTGGAGGGCGTCTCAGCCACCCAGCTCAAGCGCTACGCCGGGCTCTGCGGCCTGGTGCTGGCCCGAGCCCACGCCAAGTCGGGGGATGCGGCGACCATCAGCGGCTATCTGGGCAAGAGCGATGCCTTCGACGAGGCGCTGGGCGACTTTTCCCTCGCCTATGCCGATCAGACCGCGCGGGACCATGCGGTCCTGGTGGAGGCGGTGAACTCCGGACGGCTGCAGGCGCTCATCGAGGAGGAGTAGAACCCGCACGCTGGTTCCACGACTGGGGGCCCATCGGCCCTCAGCGTTCGGTTTCCCGCGCCTTCAAGGCCTCGGTGATGACCGACACATCGAGGATGTTGCGCACGTCCACCTCCTCGGCGATGACCTGCTCTTCGAGCAGGAAGGTCACCAGATAGCCGAGGCGGCGATGGAACTCCGCGTCCTTGACCAGCGAATACCGGTAACGGGCATCCACCCAGAGGGACAGGTCGGGTGGCGGGGAGTTCTCGTGGATCGCCTCGGCCCACTCCTCCCGGATGCTCATCTCCCGCGCCAGCGCCTTGATGCCGACTTCGGGGCTCTTCTGCATGACCTTGCTGGCCATCAGTAGCGCACGCAGAAAGCGCACCGCCGCTTCACGGTTTTCCCGCAGCCATGCGCTGCGGGCCGCGTAGACCGATACCGAGGTGTAGATGCCCATGGCTCCTTCGGTGACGATGAGGCGGCCGTTCGCCTCATGCACCATCTTCTGCATCCAGGGCTCCCAGACCATGGCGGCGTCGATCCTGTTGCCGGCCAGCGCGCTCAACTGCTCCGCAGGGGGCATGTCGAGCAGTTCGACCTGGTCGCGGCGGATGCCCAGCTGGCGCAGAGTCATCATCAGCCCGAAATGCGCCGTCGAGCCGCGGAAGAAGCCGATGCGCTTGCCGGCCAGGTCGGCGACCGTTTCGATGCCGCTGCCCCGCCGGGCGACCAGGCCTTCGCCGTAGGCATTCTCCGGGTTGATGCCGACCACCACCCAGTCGACGCCCTGGGTCAGTCCGCTGATGAAAGGCACGCTGCCGATGGAAGCCACATCAATGCTCTGCTCCCGGGCAGCGGCAATCATCGGCGGCCCGGCGACGAACTTCACGAAGCTCGGCCTCAGCCCGGCCCGCTCGAACAGATGCAGGTCCCTGGCCACCAGCAGCAGCCAGTCGGTGTTCGACTGGTAACCGATGGTGATCGGCAGTGCGCCGCGCTGCGCCTGCGGAGGGCTGGCACAGGCCGCTCCCGCGCCGGTCAGGAACAGCGCGAAGGACAACAGCAGTACGGCACCTTTGCGCATCATTCGCTTGCTCATGTCTGGCCGTCTCAGCGCGAGGTCGGAATCGTCAGGATGGGCGCGGCTTCACTGCTCCTGGTCTCCACGAAGGTGAAGAGGAACATGATCGACGAGAATATCTGCTTGGAGGGGATATCCCGGTTGTCGATGTAGAACCAGTAGCCCTGGTATGGAACCGCCACGAAGGCGTCGGCCGGCTGCTGCGCAGAGCTGGCGATCCGGATCAGCGGCGGAATGGCGCCG
Organism: Pseudomonas sp. AN-1; assembly: GCF_034057115.1. Taxonomy (NCBI): domain Bacteria; kingdom Pseudomonadati; phylum Pseudomonadota; class Gammaproteobacteria; order Pseudomonadales; family Pseudomonadaceae; genus Pseudomonas; species Pseudomonas sp. AN-1. The sequence goes on from NZ_CP139195.1 coordinate 1,013,619, forward strand.
TTGGGTCCGATGTCGCCCTCCGCGGTCGGCCGCACCCGCCGCTCCGCCACATGCGCCTCGGGCACCGAGATGAACGAGGCGATGTCGACGAGGATCTCGTAGATCGAGCGGGTCAGCAGGGCGATTTCCCGGTCGCTGCCGGCCACGGTCCCATAGCTGACCTGATACTCCCGCGCCTCGGGGTCCAGGCCGAGGATGGTCGCCACATTGCGCCGGGCGCTTTCCTCGGCGGCGGCGGTCCGCGGGCGGAAGATCATCTGCAGCTGCGCCTCGCCGTCCTGCTGCCGGACGCGCATGCCGATGTCGCCCGACGACTGCAGGCGCTCGAGGTTCGGCAGCAGGGCGTAGAATTCCGGGTTGGCCCGCCGCACGAACAGGCGACCGACGCGACGGTTGTCGACGCCGTTCACCGACTGGACCGAGGTGCGGAACACCTCCTCCACGGGGTTGCCGGCCTGGATGATGTTGAGGATCACCGAAGGCGGTATCGGCGTCATCAGCGAACGGGCGAAGCGTTCGCCGGTCATCGGCGCATAGGTGACGGTGGGGCTGTCGTTGAAGGTGGCCCCGGCCGACAGGCCCACGGAGCTGTTGATGACCGGAGCGCCGTCGGTCTGGTTGACGGCTGCGACGGCGCCGAGGCTGCGCGGGAACGAGTAGCCGGCGACGATCTGCCCGACGTCGAGGAACACCGGCGCATCGCCGTAGCGCAGCTTCACCAGGTTCAGCAGCATCTGGCTCTTCCACGAGTCGCCCACTGCGGCCGAGTAGTCCAGGCGGTCGCGCTCCACGGTGCCGGGGCCGATGCTCGTGCAGCCCGCCTGGGCCACGCAGAGCGCCGCCAGCCCCAGCGCCGCGACCGAGAGCCCTTTCATCGCCCCTCCTCGGCTAGCGCGCCAGCCAGAACAGCCCGACCACGTACAGCGCCGACACGCCGAGCTGCACCAGGGTGATCGGCACCCCGAAGCGCGAGAAGCGCACGAAACTGATCTTCTCGCCCTGCGCCGCGCAGATGCCGACGGTGACGATGTTCGACGAGGCGCCGATCAGCGTGGCGTTGCCGCCGAGGGTGGCGCCGAACATCAGGGCGATGAACACCGGCAGGCTGGCGGCAGGCCAGTCGGTGAAGCCCACGCCCAAGGCGATCTCCGGCACCACCTCGGCGGCCACCAGGTAGCCCTTGGTCATCACCAGCGCGGCGGCCACCACCGGGATGTTGGCGAGCAGGCTCGACAGCAGGCCGATGCCCGCCAGCAGGGCCAGCGCCACCAGCGCGAACTCGGTGCCGAACCACTCGTGCAGCTTGAGAGCCAGGCCCTGCAGCAGGCCGGTCTGGGTGAACGCCTGGACCAGGCAGAAGATGGCGCCGAGGAACACCAGGGTCTTCCAGTCGATGTCGCGCAGCACCACCTCGACCGGCTCGACATGCACCGCATAGACGATGAGCAGCGCCAGGCCGGCAGCGATGATCGCCACCGAGGGCGGCACGATGCGCACCGGCAGCTGCTCGCCGAACAGGAACAGCAGCACCATCAGGGCCAGCACGGCCAGGGCCAGCAGGGCGAACCACGGCCGCTGCAGCGGAACCACCGGCCCCGGCGGCGGCAGCTCGATCTGTGCCCGCCATACCTGCGGCATCAGCCACGGCAGCAGCGGGATGATCACCAGCACGGCCAGCAGGCCGGCAAGGCTGACCGTGCGCAGGTACTGGCCGAAGCTCATACCGATCGAGCTGCCGACCAGGAAGGTGGCCGGATCGCCCACCAGGGTGAGCATGCCCGCGGCGTTGCTGACGATGGCCGTCACCACCATGGGCCCGACGAAATCCACCTTGAGGGCGCGGGCCACACCGATGATCACCGGGGCGAGCAGGATCACCGTGGTGGCGTTGGGCAGGAAGGCACACACCGGGGCGACCAGCAGCACCAGCAGGATCAGGAAGCGCCTGCCGCTGCCGCCGGTGGCGCGCAGATAGAGGCCGCCGACCCGCTCGAAGATGCCGGTGCTGGCCAGCACGCGCGCCACCACCATGCCGCCGAACAGCAGCGATATCGGGCCGCCCGCCATGCGCAGGGCCGCGATCAGGTCGTTGTCGGTGAGGATGCCGCTGGCGAGCAGCACGCCCACGCCCAGCAGCGCGGCGACCGCCATGTCGATCAGGTCGAAGGCGATCGCCAGGATCACCGCCGAGAACACGCCAAGGGTCAGGTAGATCTGCAGGTCGGTCATGCGATCCTCGCTCAGTCGATCGGCGGGGCGTACAGCAGCCCGCCGTCGCGCCACAGGCGGTTGAGCCCCCGCTCGATGTGCAGCCCGCTGGCGGCGCCGAGATTGCGCTCGTACAGCTCGCCATAGTTGCCGACCGCCTTCACCGCACGCAGCGCCCAGTCGTCGCGGGCGCCCAGCGCCTGCGCCAGCCGGCGGTCCTCGCCGCTCAGCAGGCGCCCGGTGGCCCCGCCCAGCTCGGCCACGCGCGCATCGACATTGGCCTGGGTCACGCCGAACTCCTCGGCCAGCACCAGCACGTGCAGCACCCAGCGCACCAGGCTGACCCACTGCAGATCCTCCCCCGCCACCACCGGCGCGAGCGGCTCCCGGGAGATGCGCTCCGGCAGGATCACCAGGGCCTGCGGGTCACCGGGCGCCTGCAGGCGCATGGCGGCCAGTTGCGCCGAATCCGCGGTCAGCGCCTGGCAGCGGCCGGCCAGGAAGGCCTGTGTCGCGGCGGGCAGCGAATCGATGACCAGCGGCTGCCAGCTCAGGCCATGGAGCCGGGCGTAGTCGGCCAGGTTGCCCTGGTGGGTGGTGCCCTTGACCACGCAGATGGTCGCCTGCCCAAGATCGGCCAGCCGGCCGATTCCGCTGGCGCCGGGCACCATGAACGCCTGGCCGTCGTAGAACAGCACCGCCGGGAACTGCACCTGCAGGAAGGCCTCGCGGGTCAGGGTCCAGGTGGTGTTGCGCACCAGCAGGTCGATCTTGCGCGCCTGCAGGGCGGGGAAGCGGGTCGAGGCCCGCAGCGGCACGAAGGCCACCTTCTCGGCATCGCCCAGCAGCGCCGCGGCCACCGCGCGGCAGAAGTCGGCGTCGAGGCCGCGCCAGCGCCCGCCGGCATCCGCCTCGGAAAAGCCGGGAATGCCTTCGCTCACCCCGCAGCGCAGCTCGCCGCGCGCCTTGATGCTGTCCATGACCTGCCCGGCGTGCGCCGGCGCGCCCAGCACGGCGGCCAACAGCAGGGGCAGGAAAGGCCAGCGCATGGCTTCACTCCTCGCTCACGGCTGGCCATCGGACGGCGACCAGCCGCCGCCCAGCGCCCGGTACAGGCTGACCGCCGCGCTCAGTTGCTGCTGGCGGGTCTGCGACTCCAGCAGCTCGGCCTGGAACAGGCTGCGCTCGGAGTCCAGCACCTCCAGGTAGCTGACCAGACCGCCGTCGTAGCGCGCCCGCGACAGGCGCGCCGCGGTGCGCGCCGCGGCGAGCTGCCGCTGGCGGGCGACGTGCTCGTCGCGCGCGGTGCGCAGGCCGGCAAGCGAGTCGTCGACGTCACGCAGGCCGTTGAGCACCGCCTGCTCGTAGCCCAGCCGCGCCTGCTCGGCGCGCTGACGCTGGGCTTGCTCGACGGCCTTGAGCTGCCCGGCGTTGAAGATCGGCGCGAACAGGCTGCCGAGCACGTTCCAGCTTTCGCTGTCGCCCTCGACCAGGTCGCTGAGGTCGCGGCTGGCATAGCCGAAGCTGGCGGTCAGCGACAGCGACGGCAGCCGCTGGGCACGAGCCACGCCGATGCGTGCGGTCTCGGCGGCCAGTATCTGCTCGGCGGCGAGGATGTCCGGCCGGCGCTCCAGCAGGTTCAGCGGCAGGCCAGCCGGCACCTCGACCGGCAGGCTCTGCTGCGCCAGTTGCGTACCGCGCTCGATGGCCCGCGGCCGCGAGCCGACCAGCACGCTCAGGGCGTTCTCGGTCTGGCGCACGGCGCGGTCGAAGGCGGCCACCGAGGCCTGGGCGTCGGCGGCCTCGATCTCGGCCTGGTTGACGTCCAGCTCCGGCACCGTGCCCTTCTCGAAACGCGCACGGATGATCGCCAGGGCGTCCTCGCGCGACTTCAGGGTGCGCGTGGAGATGCGCAGGCGGTCGTCGAGGTCGAGCAGCTGGAAGTAGGTGGTGGCCACCGCGGCGACCAGCGAGATGGTCACGCTGCGCGCGTTCTCCTCGCTGCTCAGCAGGTCGGCCCGCGCCGCCTCGGTGGCGCGGCGCAGCTTGCCCCACAGGTCGATCTCGAAGAAGGCGGCGCCGTTGAGGAAGTAGCTGCTCTCGGTCTCGGCCCCCGGCAGGATGTTGCGGCTCTGCGAGGAGCGCCCGGCGCCGGCCTCGGCGTCGAGGACCGGGAACTGGTTGGCCCGCTCGATGCGCAGCAGCGCCGCCGCCTCCTCGATGCGCGCGACCGCCACGCCGAGATCGCGGTTGTTGTCCAGAGCCTCGCGGATCAGCGCGTCGAGCCTGTCGTCGGCGAACACATCCCACCAGTCGAGGTTGGCGAACGAGGCATCGGTGGCGGCCGGCTCCTTCCAGGCGACCGGCATGTCGAGCGGCGGACGCTGGTAGTCGGGGCCGACCATGCAGCCGCCGACCAGCAGCAGCCCGGACAGCAGCACGGTCGCCGGCAGCGGCCGGCGGACGAATCCCTTCATGGCCTGGCCTCCTCGTTCACGTGCTCGGCCTGCGGCGGCTTCTTCTTCCTGCCGGTCAGGTACTTCTCGACCACCACGAACAGCCCCGGCACCAGCACCACGCCGACCACGGTGGCGGTGAGCATGCCGGCGAACGAGGTCATGCCCATGATCTTGCGCGCCTCGGCGCCGGCGCCGCTGGCGAGGATCAGCGGGATCACGCCGAGGATGAAGGCGAACGAGGTCATCAGGATCGGCCTAAAGCGCAGCCGCGCCGCCGCCAGCGCCGCCTCCACCGGCCCCTTGCCCTTCTCGATCTCGGTGCGGGCGAACTCGACGATCAGGATGGCGTTCTTCGCGGCGAGGCCGATCAGCATCACCAGGCCGATCTGGGCGAACACGTTGTTCTCGTAGCTGGCGCTGAAGTGGCGCGCCAGCCACAGGCCGAACATCGCGCCGCAGATGGCGATGGGCGTGCCGAACAGCACGCCGAAGGGCAGCGACCAGCTCTCGTACTGGGCGGCGAGGATCAGGAACACGAACACCAGCGCCATGACGAACACCATGCTACCGGAGCCCTCCGCCGCCTTCTCCTGGTAGGACATGGCGTTCCAGGCGTAGGACATGTCGCTGGGCAGCACTTCGGCCGCCACTTCCTCCAGCGCCTTCAGCGCCTGCGCCGAGCTGTAGCCCGGCGCCGGGCGGCCGGTGACCTCAGCGGCGCGGAACATGTTGAAGCGGTAGGTGAACTCGGGGCCGTTGGTGGACTCGTCGGTGAGCAGGGTGTTCATCGGCACCATCGCGCCGGCAGCGTTGCGCACGTAGAACAGCGAGGCGTCGGCGAGATCCTTGCGGTAGTCGGTTTCCGCCTGCACGTAGACCTTGTACAGCCGGCCGAACCGGTTGAAGTCGTTGACGTAGGCGCCGCCGAGGAAGGCGCCGAGGGTCTGGTTGACGTCCGCCGGGGCGACGCCGAGCTTCATGGTCTTCTGGATGTCCACGTCCATGTAGATCTGCGGCACCGTGGCCCGGTAGGTGGTGTACAGGCCGGCCAGCTCCGGGCGCTTGCCGGCCGCCTCCATGAACGCCCGGGTCTGCTCGGCCAGGTAGTCGGGGCTGTTGCCGACGCGGTCCTGCAGCATGATCGAGAAGCCGGAGCCGGTGCCGAGGCCGGGAATGGCCGGCGGGCCGAAGGCGATGGCGATGCCCTCGTTGACCGCCGCCAGCTTGCCGTTCAGGCGGTGCGCCACGTTGGTGGCCTTGTCCTGGGCTGCCGGTCGTTCGTCCCAGTCCTTGAGCTGGATGAAGAAGAAGGCGTTGTTGGTCGACGAGGCGCCGGACAGGAAGCTGTAGCCGGTCACCGTGGTGTACGACTCGATGGCCGGCTCGGCGGCGAGGATCGCCTCGACCTTGGCCGCGGCGGCGTGGGTGCGCTCCAGCGAGGCGGCGTCGGGCAGCTGCAGGTTGGCCATCAGGTAGGCCTGGTCCTCCTCGGGCACGAAGCCGCCGGGCACGCTGCGGAACAACGCTACCAGCAGCACCACCAGCACGCCGAGCACCGCCAGCGCACGCAGCGGGCGATGGGTGAAGCGGCTGGTCAGGCCGATGTACCTGTCGGTCGCCGCGTCGAGAATGCGGTTGAAGCCGGCGAAGAAGCGCCCCAGCCAGCCCTTGCTGCCATGGCCGTGGGGCTGCAGCAGGGTGCTCGACAGCGCCGGGCTGAGCGACAGCGCGACGATCGCCGAGATGATGACCGAGATGGCGATGGTGATGGCGAACTGCTGGTAGAGCCGACCGGTGATGCCCGACATGGCGGCCACCGGCACGAACACCGCAGTGAGCGACAGCGCGGTGGCGATCACCGGGCCGCTGACCTCCTTCATGGTCTGGATGGTCGCCTCGCGGCGCGGCATGCCGCGCTCCATCTTCTCCGACACGCCCTCCACCACCACGATGGCGTCGTCCACCACAATGCCGATGGCCAGCACCAGGCCGAGCAGCGAGAAGGTGTTGATCGAGAAGCCGAGCAGCGGGAACACCGCGAAGGTGCCGACCAGCGCCACCGGCACCGCCAGGGTCGGGATGAGGGTGGCGCGGAAGTTCTGCAGGAAGATGAACACCACCAGGGTGACGATGACCGTGGCCTCGAACAGGGTGCGGACGATCTCCTTGATGCCCGCCGACACCGGCTTGGTGGTGTCCAGGGAAACCACGTACTCGATGTCCTGGGGGAAGCGCTCCTTCATCTGCTCCATCGCTGCGCGGATCTTCTCCGCCACCTCCAGACCGTTGGCGTCGGGAAGCTGGTAGACCGCCAGCACCGCCGCCGGCTTGGAGCCGAAGGCGCCGATCTGGTTGTAGGTCTCGGCGCCCAGCTCGATGCGCGCCACGTCGCGCAGCAACACCTGCGAGCCGTCCGGATTGGAGCGCACCACCACCTGACCGAACTGCTCGGGCGTCTCCAGGCGGCCACGGGTCTGTACCGCGTAGGCGAACTCGGTACCGGGCGCGGCCGGCGGGCCGCCGAGCTTGCCGGCCGGGGTCAGCACGTTCTGCTGCTGCACGGCGGTGACGATGTCCGGCACGGTGAGCCCCAGCCGGCTGAGCTGGTCCGGCTTGATCCAGATGCGCATGGCGTAGTCGGCGCCGCCGAAGATGGTGACCTGGCCGACGCCCTGGATGCGGGCGATCTCGTCGAGCACGTTGATCGACATGTAGTTGGTGAGGAAGTCGGCGTTGTAACTGCCGCCCGGCGAGCGCAAGGTCACCAGCATCAGCGGGAAGGCCAGCGCCTTCTTGACCTTGACGCCCTTGCGCTTGACGTCCTCGGGCAGTTGCGCCGAGCCCTCGGACACGCGGTTCTGCACCAGCACGTTGGAGATGTCGAGATCGGCGCCGACCTCGAAGGCCACCGACAGGGTCATCTGCCCGTTGCCGGCGTTGGTCGACTTCATGTACAGCATGTTCTCGACGCCGTTGACCTTCTGCTCCAGCGGCGTGGCCACCGACTGCTCGACGTTCACCGCGTTGGCGCCGTCGTAGGTGGCCTCGACCTTGATCTCCGGCGGGGTGATGTCGGGGTACTGGGCGATGGGCAGGCTGCCCATCGCCACCAGGCCGACGATGACGATGATGATCGAGATCACCATCGCGAAGATGGGCCGGCGAACGAAGAACTCACCCATTCTTGCCACCCTCCGCCACCGGCGGCAGCTCGCTGGCATCGGCCGGACGCGGCTTGACGGTCATGCCCGGACGCAGGCGCAGCAGCGACGCCACCGCGACCCGCTCGCCGGCCTTGAGGCCGGACTCGATCACCCAGTCGCTGCCCAGGCGCTGGCCCACCTGCACCTGGCGCACCTCTACCGTGTCGTCCGCCTTGATGACGAACACCCGGTGCACCGACTGCAGCTCGCTGACCGCGCGCTGCGGCAGCAGGATGGCGCCCTTGATCTCGTCGGCATCGAAGCGGATGCGCGCGAACATGCCGGGGCGCAGCAGCCCCTGCGGGTTGGGGAACTCGGCCTCGATGGTCAGCGCGCCGGTGGTGGGGTCGATGTTGCGGTCGACCTTGGTCGGCACGCCGCGCTGCTCGTACAGGCTGCCGTCGGCGAGGATCAGCGACAGCGGCCGCTGGGCTGCGGTCGCGATGCTGCCATCGGCGGCCTTGCCCTGCTGCTGGTCGGCCAGCCGCCGCGCGGCGTTGAGGTAGCCGCGCTCGGTGATCGACACCCGCACGGCGATGGGGTCGGTGCGCGAGATGACGTTGAGCAGGCCGCCGTTGTTGCGCTGGCTGACGAAGTCGCCCACCTCGGCCTCGGACAGGCCGATCAGACCGCGCTCGGGCGCATGGATCTTCGTGTAGCCCAGTTCGAGCTGGGCCAGCTCGACCTGCGCCCTGGCCGCTTCCACGTAGCTCTTGGCCGCCTCGTAGTTGGCCACCGCGCCATCCAGATCCAGCTGGCTGACCGCGTTGATCTCGGCCAGCGGCCGGATGCGGTCGAGGTCCGCCTTGGTCTTCACCAGGCTGGTGCGCGCCTGCGCCAGCATCGCGTTGGCCTGGGCGACCTTGGCCTGGAACGGCTGCGGGTCGATGCTGTAGAGCAGCGCGCCCTTGTCGACGAAGGTGCCTTCCTTGAAGTGGATGCCGTCGAGGAAGCCGTCGACCCGTGCGCGGATGGTCACGTCGGTGGAGCCGACGGTTTCGCCGATCACGTCAAGGGGGATGTTCACGTCCCTGGCGGCGACGGTGACGACCGGAACCTCCATCACCGCCGCCGGCGGCGGCACCTTGCTGTCGCAGCCGATCAGGAGCATCGGCAGAAGCGCGATGATCATCCTCGACAGCTGGCGTTGACTGATTTTTTCTGACATGGCGTCGTCCATCAACGGTCGTCACGGGGCGGCTCGATCACGCACGGCCACAGGGCGCTACTCGAACTTCTCGATATCGCGCACGATGCCGTCGATCACGCCCTTGAGCGTGCTCAGGGTCACCTGCTCCTCCTTGTTTTCCAGCTCCTTGCCGTAGCCCTTGCGCACCACCTGCAGCACCGGCTGGCCGGTGCTGGCGTCGATCAGCTCGGCTTCGACGAACAGCTCGGTGGTGCGGTCGCGCGCACCGGCCGCCGTCGTCGCGGCGGCGGTGACCAGGGCGATCGGGATCACCTCGTAGGGTTTGAGTCCTTCGGCCTTGGTATCCACGCCGGTGATGGCGGCGCGCAGCACCAGGGTCTGCCCGCGCGGCAGCGAGCCCTGCGGCGTGCTGGCCGGGTCGTGCACCTGGAAGCGCCTGCCGAAGGCAGTCTTGACCTGCTGGGCGGCGTACGCCTGCAGGTCAGCCAGCGCCTTGGCGCCGATCTGTTCGGACGGGGTCGGCGCAGGATAGAAACCGATCGACTGCACGATCACGTGCCGGTAGTTGTCCAGCCTGACGCCCGGCGCCATCCAGCGCATGACCGGCTGCCCCGTGGCCGACGTGGCCGGCTGCAGCCGCGAGTAATCCGACAGGAACCCGGAATACTGCTCCGGCTTGGTGACTTGCGACGCGCAGCCGCCGAGCAGCAGTGCCGAAAGTACCAGCCCGGTGAGAACGATAGTGGAGCGCTTCATGTGTTTCTCCTGTGCCTTGACGGGTCGGTCGATGAGCGCATCGGGGCGCCATCGGAATCACTGGAAACCACGGCTGCTAGGGCAATGCATAGACGCGCGAGAGGATCTTGAGCATCTCGCCGGGCGCGCCGAAGTAGCGGGTGTGCAACTGCTCGAGCTCGCCCGTGCGGTACATCTCGCTGAGCACGGTATCCACCAGCAGGCGGAAATCCTCGTCGCTGCGCGCCATGGCCATGGATACCGGGGCGATCTCGAAGATGCGGTCCAGCACCGTCATCCCCGCCGCGCCCTCGGCCTTGCTCAGGCCATGCTGCAGCAGCATGCGCTCGGCGAAGAACGCATCGACCTTGCCCGCGGCCACCATCTGCATGCCCTGCTCGTGGCTGCCGACCGTGACCAGGGTGGCGATCACCCCGAGCTTGCGCATCTTGTCGCGCACCCAGTCCTCGGTGACCCCGCCCTCGATGGTCGCGAAGGTGTGGTTGGCCAGCCCCTGGTTGATGGTGGCCCGCCAGGTCGGCCCGCTGTGCACCGCCTCGCCATTGAGCGCGTTGACCAGCGACGGCGGCGCGTCCTTGCGGACCAGGGCGGAGAGACCGGCGGTGTACACCGGCCGCGAGTAGCTCACCGACTTGCGCCGCTCCAGGGTTTCCGGCGTCGGGCTGCAGAGGATGTCGATCGTTCCCGAAGTGATGGCGGCGATGGCATGCTCGCCACTGACCGCCCGGTAGCGCACCTGCATGTCGCTCAGCCCCAGCCCGGTTTTCACGGCGTCGGCGACCTTCAGGCACAGGTCGATGGCATAGCCGCCGGGCTTGCCGCTCTCCTCGCTGCTGAACGGCGCGAGGTCGGGCAGATAGCCCAGGGTGAGCGCATTGCTGGCACGCACGCGCTCGAGCGTCTGGGCGCCCGCCAGCATCGGCAGCAGCGCGAGCAGGCCGGCGAGCAGCAGACTGACTGATTTGTGTGGCTTCATGTTCATGTCCTGGTCCCTACATTCGGAGGTCATGGCAATCCCGGAGATGGCGCTCAGGCCCTGGTGGCCATGGCCGCCGGACGCTCTTCGACGAAGTTCTTGGCGATGAAGCCGTAGAGCAGATAGCCGATCGCCATCACGATCAGGGCGCCGAACACCGCATCCTTGCCGGAGGCATAGATGGCGTAGTACGAGTACGCCATGGCGATCAGCAGCGACGCCACGTTGCGGCTGTACACCGCGCCACTGACGTTGGACTTGTGCATGATCACCAGCAGGCCGGTGAGCGCGGTGACGTAGGGAATCAGGTTGGTCACCGCCGCCAGGCTGACCAGCTTGCCGAACTGCTCGCTGGCATTGGGCGAGATGGTCGACAGCGCCATCAGGGTCTGGATCACGCCGCAGACCAGCATGCCGATGATCGGCGCATCGGCGGCGGTGACCCTGGAGAACAGCCTGGGGAACATGCCCTGGTCGGCGGTCATCTTGGCGGTCTGCGCCAGGGTGAACTGCCAGCCGAGCAGCGAGCCGATGCAGGCCATCACCGCCAGCGCCATGATGATGTTGCCGACCAGCGGGTTGAACATCTGCGCGTAGACGTAGGCGAACGGCGCCGAGGAGTTGGCCAGCTCGGCGTTGGGCACGATGCCCTGGATCACCGTGGTCGACAGCACGTAGACCACCGCGGCGCCGAGGGTGCCGAACAGGCAGGCCAGCGGCACGTTGCGCTTGGGATCCTCCACCGCGTCGGAGCTCTGCGCCGCCGACTCCATGCCGAGGAAGGCCCACAGGGTCAGCGGGATGCTCTGGGTGATGGCGTCGCTGACCGCGATGTTGTTGGGGTTCCAGGCGGCGGCGAACACCTCCGGCTTGAACCAGAACCAGCCGATCACGCTGAGGCCGGCCACCGGGATGATCACCCCCCACACCGTCACCGTGCCGATCTTGCCGGTGATGCTCGGCCCGCCGAAGTTGGCGAAGGTGGTGATCCACAGCAGGGCGATGGTGCCGATGCACAGCGGGATGGCGCCGCTGCCCAGCCAGGGGATGAACGAGGTCAGGTAGCCCACCGCGGAAATGCCGATCGCCACGTTGCCGATCGCCAGCGACAGGAAGTAGAGGAACGAGCAGAGGAAGAATTCCGACTTGCCGTGCGCCTCCTCGCTGTAGGCCGACATGCCGCCGGAGCGGTTGCAGTAGATGCCGCACTGGGCGAAGCAGTAGGCGATGGCCATGGAGCCGACCGCGGTGATGATCCACGACAGCAGCGACACGGCGCCCAGCTGCGCCATGTTCGCCGGCAGCATGATGATGCCCGAGCCCATCATGTTGACCGCCACCAGGGTGGTGAGGCCGAACAGGCCCATCTTCTTGCTTGAATCAGCCATTCGAGACTCCTCGCGCAATGTGCGACGCCGGCCCTGCCCCCGGCGGCCTGCAGCGCGCCGCCGGCCCGGGCTGATCGGTTACCGTTTGACGACGTAGATCATGTAGACCGGCTGCCCCTGGGTGTCGCGGTGGATCTCGACGCCGTGGTTGTCGTGCTCGAAACCGGGGAAATGCCCGTCGAACACCTCCATCGCCAGCAGGTAATCGATGACGGCGCGCTTGTCGGCGCCGGCCTTCTCGCCCGGCATCATCAGCGGGATGCCCGGCGGATACGGCACCAGCTGCACGGCGACGGTGCGGTCCTGCATGTCGCGCACCGGGATCTGCTCGACCTCGCCGCGCACCAGCCGGGCGTAGGTGTCGCGCGGCGAGGACACCGGGTCGGGCAGCAGGGTGAAGGCGGCATCCATGTTGTGCAGCATCCGGGTGGCCAGCATGTCCTGGTGCATCGCCTCCGCCAGGTCGCGCAGGCCCATGCCGGCGTAGCGTTCCGGGTAGCTGCCCGGCAGCTCGGGCAGCACCTGCTCCAGCGGCGTGTTGGCGTCGTAGTGGCGCTTGAACTCCATCAGGCCGGCGACCAGCGACCCCCACTTGCCGCGGGTCACGCCGACGCTGAACAGCAGCAGGATCGAGTACGGCTCGGTCTTCTCCACCACGATGCCGCGGCTGGACAGGAAGCGCGACACCAGCGGCGCCGGAATGCCGCTGCCCTGCATCTGCCCTTCCAGGCTCATGCCCGGGGTCAGCACGGTGACCTTGATCGGGTCGAGCATGCAGTAGTCGGCGCCGAGGTCGCCGAAGCCGTGCCAGCTGGCGCCGGGCCTGAGCACCCAGGCATCGCCGTGATGCAGGCGTTGCGGGTCGATGTCGCCGAAAGGCACGCCATCCACCACATCGGGCTGCCAGACGCCGAACCACCAGTCATGCGCATCGCGCATGCGCATGTCGTTGCCCAGGCGCACCATGGCCTGGCGGAAGGCGATGGCCTCGCCGATCGACTCCTCGGTGAGATACTCGCCGGCATCGTCCATCATCTTCGCGGAAACGTCGGTGGAGGCGATGATGCTGTACTGCGGCGAGGTCGAGGTGTGCATCATGAACGCCTCGTTGAACAGCGCCGGCTCGACCGGCACCTTGCCCGAGCGGATGTGGATCATCGACGCCTGCGACAGCGCGGCGAGCAGCTTGTGGGTGGAGTGGGTCACGGTCACCGTGGCGTCGTCGGCGTGGCGCTCGCCGCGGTGCATGCCGTAGCGCCCCTCGTACAGCGCGTTGAAGCGCGCGTAGGCGTACCAGGCCTCGTCGTAGTGGATGCGGTCGACGCTGCGGCTCAACTCGCCGGTGGTGGTCCGCACGTTGTAGCAGAGGCCGTCGTAGGTGGAGTTGGTCAGCACCGCCAGCACCGGGCGAGCCTGCTTGTCGCGCGCCAGCGGGCTCTCGGCGATCTTCTTCGCCACCGCCTCGGGGGTCAGTTCGCCCTGCGGCACCGGGCCGATCAGGCCGCGTGCGTTGCGCCGCGGGCGCAGGTACAGCGGCACCGCACCGGACTGGTTGAGCGCGTAGTTCAGCGACTTGTGGCAGTTGCGGTCGACCAGCACCAGGTCGCCGTCGGTCACCGCCGAGTGCAGGATGATCTGGTTGCTGGCCGAGCTGCCGCCGACCGAGAAGAAGGTGTAGTCGGCGCCGAACACCCGCGCGGCGTAGCGTTCGGCCGCGGCCACCGGCCCGGAGTGGTCGTTGAGCGAGCCCAGCTCGCCGACCGACACACTGAGGTCGGAGCGCAGCATCTGCTCGCCGTAGAAGTCGAGGAAGCTGCGCCCCACCGCGGTCTTCATGAAGGCGGTGCCGCCGGTATGGCCCGGGGTGTGCCAGGAGTATTCGTGGGTGTCGGCGAAGTTGACCAGCGCGCCGAAGAACGGCGGCAGGATGGTATCCAGGTAGCGGTGCGCGGCGGCAGCGATGCGCCCGGCGAGGAACTCGGGACTGTCCTCCGGCTGCCAGATGAAACCGTCGATGTTCTCGACGAACTCCAGCGGCACCCGGCCGCGGTGCGCATGAGCCATGCCGAGCATGATCGGCAGCTGCGCGGTGCGCTTGCGAATCAGGCGGATGATGCTCATTGCCCTGGCCAGGTCCTGCTCGCACAGTCCCCAGCCGAGGATCACGCAGGAAAACCCGGGATCGGCGCGGAATGCCGCCTCCACATCGTCGAGGGCGCCGACCAGTTGCACGCGCAGGCCGTAGCCCTCCAGCGCCAGGGCGACCGCCCGGGCGCTCTGGGCGACGTAGCTGTCCTCGTGCCCCTGGATCTGCGCGGCGACCAGCACCGGATAGCGCTGCGCCAGGGCCGGCGGCAACGGGGTTGGCGAGAGACTCATCGAGCGGCTCCTCTGGGACGCTTGGCCGCGGGGCGGATCGCGGCAGGAATGTCGTTATCCGGAAGCGCGGCGCGAGCGCCGGAACAGCGGCAATCGGCAGACTGCAGCACCGGCAAGCGAGGCCTTGACGCTCCAGGTCGCCGGCTACCGCAGAGCGGCTCCCGGCGACCCGCTGCAGGTCGTCGGAAATCCACTCAAGCCAAGCATGGACAAGCATAGAAGAGACTCGGCCGCCAACAACCCGACGCACGCCTTCGCTGCAGCGATGCCGCCGCCCTCGCCAGCTGTGGGCGGGCACCGCCGTGCCGGCACGCCCCCTTCCCTCCGGTCGCAGTGTCTATGCTGGGCTTACCGATGCCGTGCCCCGCGAGGAGTCCAGCGATGCTGCCCAGCTTCCCTTCCGACAAGGCCCTGTCGCGCGGCCTGCTCGATGTCCTGATCCGTGCCGGGCTGATCGCCGTGCTGGTGATGTTCTGCTTCCAGATCTTTCACCCCTTCCTCAACCTGATGCTCTGGTCGCTGATCATGGCGATCACCCTCTATCCGCTGCATCGCCGGCTCAAGGGCAGGCTGGGCAACAGCGACGGCCGCACCGCGACGCTGATCGTAGTGGTCGCCATCGCCATCCTCATGGTGCCGATCTACCTGCTGGGCTCCTCGCTGGCCGACTCGGTGGAAAATGCCCTGACCATGGTCAGGAGCGGCAACGTGCATATCCGCCCCCCTGCCGAGTCGGTCGCCGGCTGGCCGCTGGTGGGCAAGCCGCTGTATGCCTTCTGGCTGCAGGCTTCCACCGATCTGTCCGGCGTGGCGCAGAAGTTCACCCCGCAGATCAAGGAGCTGGTGCTCGCCCTGCTCGGCAAGCTCGCCGGCCTCGGCATGGGCCTGCTGGTGTTCATCGTCGCCCTGGTCATCGCGGGCATCTTCATGGCCTACAGCGAGAGCGGCAGCCGCAGCGCGGTGGAGATCGCCACACGGCTTTCCGGCCCGGAAAAGGGGCCGAAGATCACCGAACTGTGCACCGCCACCATCCGCGCGGTGGCCCAGGGCGTGGTCGGCATCGCCTTCATCCAGATGCTGCTGATCGGCGTCGCCTTCGTGCTCAAGGGCATTCCCGGCGCCGGCCTGCTGGCCCTGGCGGTGCTGCTGCTCGGCATCATGCAGCTGCCGGCCACCCTGATCACCATTCCGGTGATCGCCTTCGTCTTCACCACCGAGGGCGCCAGCACTGCGACCATCGTCTTCGCCATCTACGTGTTCATCGCCGGCCTGGCCGACAACGTGCTCAAGCCGCTGATGCTCGGCCGGGGTGTCGATGTGCCGATGCCGGTGGTGCTGATCGGCGCCCTGGGCGGCATGGTCACCAATGGCGTCATCGGCCTGTTCATCGGTCCGGTGGTCCTGGCAGTCGGCTACCAGCTGTTCTGGCAGTGGGTCAGGGACCAGCCCGGTGCCGACAAGCAGTCCTGAGCCCATGGCCCGCGCTCGCTGGCTGCTGCTCGGCGCACTCGGCCTGAGCGGCTGCGTGCGCCTGGGGCCGGACTTCCAGCCGCCCGGCGAGGCCTGGCTCGGGCAGTGGCGCAGCCCGGCCATCGAGCAGGCCAGCCAGCAGCGGCCGGAGGCCGACATCCGCGAGTGGTGGCGGGTGTTCGACGATCCGCTGCTCGACCGCCTGATCGCCGAGGCCGATGCCCACAACGCCGGCCTGCGGATCGCCGGCCTGCGGGTGATGGAGGCGCGCGCCCAGCTGGGCATCGCCCGGAGCGGCCGCTACCCGCAGCTGCAGCAGGCCAGCGCCGACAGCATCTACCTCGACCGCAACCAGTCCGGCGGCCGCAACCCGCAGGACAGCCGCTTCTGGCAGCACAGCCTGGGCCTGGACATCGGCTGGGAGCTGGACTTCTGGGGGCGCTTCAGCCGCGCCATCGAGTCGGCCGACGCCGCCTACTTCGCCGCCGAGGCCAACTACGAGGACGTGCTGGTGCTGCTGCGCGCCCAGGTCGCGGAGACCTACTTCGCCCTGCGCACCACAGAGGCGCGCCTGCGCGTCGCCCGCCGCAACGCCGAGCAGCAGAAGCGCAGCTTCGAGATCACCGAGCGCCTGTTCGCCAGCGGCGAGAGCGACGAGCTGGACCTGCAACAGGCCAAGACCCAGTACCTGGGCACCCTGAGCAGCATCCCCGAGTTCGAGGACCAGGTGGCACGCACCCGCAACGCCCTGGCCGTGCTGCTCGGCCGCCCGCCCGGGCCGCTGCCGGAGCTGGCCGAACGGGAAGGCCTGATTCCGCTGCTCGACCGCGCCGTGCTGCAGGACGTGCCGGCCGACCTGCTGCGCCGCCGCCCGGACATCCGCGCCGCCGAGCTGAACGTCGCCGCCCAATCGGCGCTGATCGGCGTGGCCAAGAGCGATCTGTACCCCTCGCTGAGCCTGCTGGGCAGCATCGTCTGGTCGACCAGCTCGCTGGATGGCGCACCCGACACCCTCGATATGGTCGGCGGCCCCAGCCTGCGCTGGAACATCCTTGACTACGGGCGCATCAGCAACAACGTGCGCGTGCAGGACGCCCGCCTGCAGCAGCTGATCGAGGTCTACCGCGACAGCGTGCGCCAGGCGGCACGCGAGGCCGACGATGCCGCCCGCGGCCTGAGCAAGGCGCTGGAGCGCGAACGTATCCTGCGCGAGGCGGCGGTCTCCGCCGAACGCTCGCTGACCCTGGCCAGCGCCCAGTACCGCGAAGGCTACGCCGACTTCCAGCGTGTGCTGGATGCCCAGCGGGCCCTGCTGGTCCAGCAGGACGGCTACCTGGTCACCCGCAACAGCGCGGTGAGCAGCCTGATCGCCCTGTACAAGGCCCTCGGCGGCGGCTGGCACAGCACCCGGCCGCGGATCGATGAGGCCAGCCGCATGCAGATGCAGCGCCGCACCGACTGGGGCGATCTGCTGGACGAACCTCCGCCACCCGACGAGGAGCGCGAAGATGAGTGACGAGACGCCGCCCGCCCCTGCGGCCCCGCCTGCCCCGCCGCCCGCCGACCCGGTCTCCCGCGGCGTGAAGGGCGTGCTCGGGGTGATCCTGCTCAGCCTGCTCTGGTACCTGCTGGCCGACCGCTTCACCCCCTACACGCAGCAGGCGCGGGTGCAGGCCTTCGTGGTGCCGGTGGCCGCCGAGGTGGCCGGTCGGGTGACCCGGGTGCGGGTGCGCGACAACCAGATGGTCGAGGCCGGCGAAGTACTCTTCGAAGTGGACCCCGGGCAGTACCAGATCGCCGTGGAACGGACGCGTGCCGACCTCGAGTCGACCCGCCGGCAGATCGCCGCCAGCACCGCCGGCATCGACTCGGCACAGGCCTCGCTGCGCGCCGCCGAGGCCAACCAGCTCAAGTCGCAGCAGGACCGGGATCGTCTCGAGCGGCTGTACCGCGAGGACCCCGGCACCATTTCCCTGCGCCGCCTAGAGGTGTCGCGGGCCACCCACGTGCAGGCCATCAGCCAGGTCGCCGCGGCGCGCGCCGAGGTGCAGCGGGCGCGCGAGCAGCAGGGCGGCAGCGACGAGCAGAACGCCCTGCTGCGCAGCGCCGCCGCCGCCGTGGAGAAGGCCGAGCTGGATCTCGCCAATACCCGGGTACGCGCGCTCTCGGCCGGCATGATCACCGACCTGCGCACCGATGTCGGCCAGTTCGCCGTGGCGGGCAACCCGGTGATGACCCTGATCACCATCCAGGACGTGTGGATCAATGCGGAAATGACCGAGAACAACCTCGGCCGGATCGTGCCGGACACCCCCGTGGCCATCGTGCTGGACGTGCTGCCCGGCGAGGTGTTCGCCGGCAGGGTGCGCAGCGTCGGCTTCGGCGTCAGCGTCGGCCAGAGCACCGCGCCCGGCACCCTGCCCAAGGTGGAGAACAGCCGCGACTGGCTGCGTCCGGCGCAGCGCTTCCCGGTGATCGTCGAGTTCGCCCCGGGCGAGGTGGCCAGGCTGGCCGGCCTGCGCGGCATCCGCGTCGGCGGCCAGGCCGACGTGATGGCGTTCCCGACGCAGGGCAACCCGCTCAACCCGCTCGGCCGCCTGTTCCTCTACCTGATGAGCTGGCTGTCCTATGGCTACTGAGCGCAGGCCCCGCGCCCAGCGCGCGCTGCGCCTGGCCAGCGGCACCGCGCTGTGCCTGGCGGCGAGCTACGCCCTGGGGCTGCCGCTGCCGTTCGTTGCCCCGCTGTTCGCCCTGTTCCTGTTCGCCCGGCTCGACCGCCCGCTGTCGCCCAAGGCCGGGCTGGGCCTGACGCTGGTGGTGATCCTGACCACCGGCAGCGGCCTGATGCTGATCCCCCTGCTGCGCCATGCCCCGTTCAGCGGCGTACTGCTGGTCGGCCTGTGCCTGTTCCTGGCCTTCCGCCATGGCCTGGGCGGCGGCAACGCCCTGCTCACCACCTTCCTCACCGTCGGCCTGACCATGATCTCGGCCGCCGGCACCACCGACTTCGGCCTGGCGCTGATGGTCATCGCCGCCCTGGCGCAGGGCCTGCTGCTCGCCGTACTGGTGCTGCCCGTCGGCCACTGGCTGTTTCCCGAGCCGGCCGGCGCCCGACCGCCGCCGACCGAGCCGCGCCTGCCCGCCGCGGAGGCCAACTGGGTGGCGCTGCGCGCCGCCCTGGTGGTGCTGCCGGCCTGGCTGCTGGCGCTGATCGACCCGGCCGGCTACATGGCGATCATCCTCAAGGCGGTCGGCCTCGGCCAGCAGAGCTGCAGCGCCACGGCGCGCGACGCCGCACGCGAGCTGATCGGCTCGACCCTGCTCGGCGGCCTCATGGCCGTGCTGTTCTGGTGGGCGCTCGGCCTGTTCGTGCACCTGTGGATGTTCTTCCTGTGGATGCTGCTGTTCGGCCTGCTGGTGGCGCGCAGACTCTACGGCCTCACGCCGACCCGGCTGAGCCCCGGCTTCTGGCTGAACGGCCTGGTGACCATGCTCATCCTGCTCGGCCTGTCGGTCGAGGACAGCGCCAACGGCAAGGACGTCTATGGCGCCTTCGCCCTGCGCATGGGCCTGTTCGTCGCCATCAGCCTGTACGCCTGGCTGATGGTCTACCTGCTCGACCGCTACCGCCAGGGCCGCCTGCGCCAGCCCGGCTGCTGAGGAGATCACCATGCTGCTCAACCTGCTGGTCGGCATTCCCGCCATGCTGCTGTGCCTGCTCATGGAGGCCTACATCGTGGTCGTGTGCCTGCGCTACTACGTGAGCTACTACAGCCGCACCGGCAAGGCTGGCGCAGGCGACCAGACCCTGCTGTGGGACTGCCTGGTGCTGGGCCTGGTGATGCTGCTGATGATGCTCGGCTACTTCGTGCAGATCGCTCTGTGGGCTGGCCTGTTCATGCTGCTTGGCGAGTTCGACGCGTTCGCCACGTCGATCTACTACTCGGGGGTGACCTTCGCCACCCTCGGCTATGGCGACATCGTCCTCTCCGAGCGCTGGCGCCTGCTCGGCGCCCTCGAGGCCGGCAACGGCGTGCTGATGCTGGGAATCTCCACCGGGGTGATGACCGCCGCGGTGCGGGAGGTGATCAAGCACAACATGGAGAGGCTCGGGCGCGGGTCGAACGGTTAAACTCTGCAGCCTGCCCAGACCGAGGAGGCTGCATGAAGCTCTATCTGTACGACCACTGTCCCTTCTGCGTGCGCGCCGAGATGGTCGCCCACTACAAGCAGGTGCCGGTCGAGCAGGTCTACCTGCTCAACGATGACGAGGCGAGCTGCTTCGCGCTGATCGGCGCCAAGCAGGTGCCGATCCTGCAGTTCGACGACGGCCGCGCCATGGGCGAGAGCCTGGACATCGCCCGCAGGCTGGACGAACTGGGCGATCCGGCGCGGCCGATCCGCCCGCACGGCGACTACCTGCCGATCCAGGAGCACATGAACCAGGTGCGCCTGGCCATCTGGTGCCTGCTGTTCCCCCGCGACATCGCCCTGGACCTGCCGGAGTTCGCCACGGCGGCGGCGCGCGACTACTTCCAGGCCAAGAAGGAGCAGATCATCCAGCGCCCATTCAGCCAGGCCCTGGCGGAAACCGCCGAGCACAAGGCCGCGGTCGAGGCGATGCTGGCCAGCCTGCCGCCCCTGCCGCTGCCCAGCGCCCACGGCGGCACCCTGGGCTGGGACGACGTGCTGCTCTACCCCGGCCTGCGCAACCTGAGCATGGTCAGGGATCTCGCCTTCCCGCCGGCGGTGCGCGCCTACGTCGACGAGGTCGCCCGCCTCACCGAGACCGCCACCTACTTCGAGCGGGCGATCTGAGCGTGCACATCTTCCTCGCCCGCGCCAGACTGGCCGCCGCCATCCTGCTGCCGGCCTGGCTGCTGATCACCCTGCTGCTCAAGCTGTGGCGGCCGGTGATCGCCGGCCGCCCCGAGTGGCAGGTGGCGGCGATCATCGTGCCGCAGATGATCGCCGGCATGGTGTTCGTCATCATCCCCATCACCCAGGGCATCCTCGTCCGCCTCGCCGCCCGCCGGCAGGGCCTGAAGAACGACTGAGCTTCCCATGCACACTCTCGAACAACTGCGCCGCGGCGAACTGGCCGGCGCCCGCCGCCTCGACCTGTCCGCCGGGCTGACCGAGCTTCCCGACGAAATCCTCGCCCTCGCCGACAGCCTCGAGGTGCTCAACCTCTCCGGCAACCGCCTGCGCCATCTTCCGGACTGGCTGCCGCGGCTGGGCAAGCTGCGCATCCTGTTCTGCTCGGACAACCCCTTCGAGCAGGTGCCGGAAGTTCTCGGCGCCTGCGCCCAGCTGGAGATGGTCGGCTTCAAGGCCTGCCGGATCCGCGAGCTGCCGGCGGCCGCGCTGCCCGCCCGGCTGCGCTGGCTGATCCTCACCGACAACGCCCTGGAGCGCCTGCCAGCCGAGCTGGGCAACTGCCAGCGCCTGCAGAAGATGGCGCTGGCCGGCAACCGCCTGACCGCGCTGCCGGACAGCCTGGCCGACCTGCAGCGCCTCGAGCTGCTGCGCATTTCCGCCAACCGCCTGGACAGCCTGCCCGGCTGGCTCACCGAGCTGCCGCGCCTGGCCTGGCTGGCCTTCGCCGGCAACCCGTGCAGCGACGCGCGCGAAGCGCAGGTGCTGGCCGAGCATCCGCTGCCGCCGATCGCCCGCGAGAGCATCGCACTGGGCGAGGTGCTCGGCCAGGGTGCCTCGGGGATCATCCAGCGCGCCGAGTGGCGCCTCGACGGCGAGACGGCGCAGCCGATGGCCGCCAAGCTGTTCAAGGGCCACGTCACCAGCGACGGCCTGGCGCACAGCGAGATGGCCGCCTGCCTGGCCGCCGGCGCGCATCCCAACCTGATCGGCGTCGCCGGCCCGCTGGCCGAGCAGGCCGGCGCCGCGCCCGGACTGCTGCTGGAACTGATCGACCCGGCCTTCCGGCCGCTGGCCGGGCCGCCGTCGCTGGCCAACTGCACCCGCGACTGCTACCCGAGCGAGCGCCGCTTCGACCTCGACGAGGCGCTGCGCATCGCCCGCGGCGCGGCCGCGGCGGTCGCCCACCTGCACGGGCGCGGCATCCTGCACGGCGACCTGTACGCCCACAACCTGCTGGTCGACCCGGCCGGCGCCTGCCTGCTCGGCGACTTCGGCGCCGCCTCCTTCTTCGATCCCGCCAGCGCCCAGGGCCGGGCCCTGCAGCGCATCGAGGCGCGCGCCTTCGGCCATCTGCTGGAGGAGCTGCTGCAGCGCTGCCCCGAGGAGCGGCAGCCCGAGCGCCGGCACGCGCTGGCCGGGCTGAGCGAGCGCTGCCTGAGCCCGTGGGTCGGCGAGCGGCCGGACTTCGCCGAGATACTCGCCGCCCTGCAGGGGGAGCCGCCGGCTACCAGTGCCTGACCAGCAGCTGGATGCCGGCCAGCAGCATGCCGGCGCGGGCGATGCGGTAGAACCACAGGTGGTTGACCTTGTCCTGCAGCCACAGCCCGGCCCACACGCCCAGCGGCACGAAGGGCGCCAGGCTCAGGCTGATCAGCAGGTTGTCCCGGCTGAACTGGCCCAGCCAGGCATAGGGCACCAGCTTGACCGCGTTGGTGAGCAGGAAGAAGACGTTGATGGTGGCCACGTAGCGCACCTTGTCCAGCTGCTGCGGCAGCAGGTGCATCATGATCGGCGGGCCGCCGGCGTGGGCGACGAAGCTGGTGAAGCCGGCCAGGGTGGACAGCAGGGTGCCCTTGCCCTTCGGCGGCGGCAGGCCGGGGCGCGGCTGCGCCGGCCTGAGCAGGTTGGCCAGCACGAAGGCCACGGCGATGCCGCCGATCAGCAGGCCGATCACCCGCTCGTTGAGCAACTCGAAGGTCAGCGAGCCGATCAGCACGCCGACCAGCGCCCCCGGCAGCATGATCCTCAGGTTGGCCAGATCCCACTTGCCGTAGTAGGCGCGCAGGCCGACCAGGTCGGCGACGCAGAGGATCGGCAGCATCACCGCCGCCGCCTGGGTCGGCGCCAGGCCCAGCGCCAGCAGCGGCACGGCGATGCCACCGAGGGCGCCGCCGAAGCCGCCCTTGGACAGGCCGGTGAGCAGGACGGCAGGCAGGCCGAAGAGCAGGAAATCGGTCAGGGACATCGGGGCATCCATGGGCAGCGCAACGCGGGCCGCGCAGTGTAGCGCCTGGGCGGCGGGATTACAGAGGCGGCCGGACTATACTGGCCGAATACCGGACGCCGTCCCAGGGCGATTGCGTGACTGGCATCCGAGCTGACCAATCCGCTGTGGGGGCGAATTCATTCGCCCAAATGCCCCGCCAAGGCGAATGAATTCGCCCCTACGGACCGGGAGCCCCACCCTCCGAGAGCAGAGGTGCCCGCCATGAACAGCCTGTCCCAAGCCCACTGCGAGGCCTGCCGCGCCGATGCCCCACAGGTTTCCGAGAGCGAGCTGGCCGAGCTGATCCACGAGATCCCCGACTGGAGCATCGAGGTGCGCGACGGCGTCATGCAGCTGGAGAAGGTGTTCGCCTTCCCCGACTTCCAGCGCGCGCTGAACTTCACCAACGCAGTCGGCGCCCTCGCCGAGATGGAGGGCCACCACCCGGCGCTGCTCACCGAGTGGGGCAAGGTCACGGTGACCTGGTGGACCCACAAGATCGGCGGCCTGCACCGCAACGACTTCATCATGGCGGCGCGCACCGACCACGCTGCGCAGCACGCCGAAGGCCACCGCCAGTCGTAGCCGCCCGGCAGCCCGCCATGGACCAGGCAACCGAGCGGAACGGCAAGGCACAGGCCCACTCGCCTGGCGGGGGGAGTTTCCGGGTTAGAATGCCCGCCCCGCCTTCCGAGACCCGCTCCTCCATGCCCGAGCCCCAGCGCCTGCGCCAGATCCTCGTCCTCGGCCTGCCGATCATCGGCGGCATGCTCAGCCAGAGCCTGATCAACCTGGTGGATGCGGCGATGGTCGGCCACCTGGGCGAAACGGCGCTGGCCGGGGTCGGCATCGGCAGCTACGCCAACTTCATGGTCATCGCCCTGGTCATGGGCCTGGGCTCCGGCGTGCAGGCGCTGGTGGCGCGCCGCCGCGGCGAAGGACGCCTGGCCGAAGTGGCCAGCCCGCTCAACGCCGGCCTGCTGCTCGCCCTGCTGGTCGGCCTGCCGCTGGGGCTGCTGTGCTGGTGGGCCGCGCCCTGGATCATCGACCTGCTGGCCGACGACCCGGCGGTGGCCGCCATCGGCCAAGACTACTTCCAGTGGCGGGTGCTGGCGGTCGCCGCGGTCGGCCTGAACTTCGCCTTCCGCGGCTTCTGGAACGGCAGCCACCGCTCGGGCATGTACATGCGCATCCTGCTCGGCATGCACCTGTTCAACGCCGCGCTCAGCTACTGCCTGATCCACGGCCGGCTCGGCCTGCCGGCCCTCGGCGCCGAGGGCTCCGGGCTGGGCACCTGCATCGCCCTCTGGCTCGGCTCGCTGGTCTACGCCGTGCAGACCTGGCGGGTGGCGCGCGGCGGCGGCTTCCTGCGCCAGCGCCCGCCGGCCATGGAGCTGCGCGTGCTGCTGCGCCTGGCGCTGCCCAACTCGCTGCACCAGTTCCTGTTCGCCACCGGCATCACCATCCTGTTCTGGATCATCGCGCAGATCGGCACCGCCGAGCTGGCGGTGGCCCACGTGCTGATCAACCTGACCCTGCTGCTGATCCTGCCGGCCATCGGCCTGGGCATGGCGGCCACCACCCTGGTCAGCCACAGCCTCGGCGAGGGCGACGTGGAGGCGGCGCACCGCTGGGGCTGGGAGGTGGTGCGCATCGCCGCCTTCGGCCTGGCCCTGCTGGGCGTGCCGTTCTGGCTGTGCCCCGAGGCGATCCTCGGCCTGTTCGTCACCGATCCGGCGCTGATCGAGCTGGGCACCTTGCCGCTGCGCCTGACCGGGCTGGGCATGGTGCTGGACGCCGGCACCCTGGTGCTGACCCAGGCGCTGCTCGGCGCCGGCGCCAGCCGCACGGTGATGGCGATCAGCCTGGGCAACCAGTGGCTGGTGCTGCTGCCGCTGACCTACCTGCTCGGCCCCGTGCTCGGCTACGGCCTGCTGGCGATCTGGAGCCTGTACATCCTGCAGCGCGGCCTGGTGTCGGCGGTGTTCGGCCTGATGTGGCAGCGCCGCGCCTGGGCGCGCATCCAGCTGTAGGGCGACTTGCGCAGCCCGGGAATGCGCACGAAGCTTGCTGCAGACCCCGCGAGAGAGGTGGCCATGAACCAGCCCGACAAGCCCACCGACAAGCAGCACGAGCGCCCGCTCGGCCTGCGCCAGATGCTGCAGAGCGTGCTGGCCGCCGCCTTCGGCGTGCAGAGCAATCGCAACCGCCAGCGCGACTTCAGCCGTGGCAAGCCCAGTCACTTCATCCTGCTCGGCCTGCTGTTCACCCTGCTGTTCGTGCTGCTGCTGTTCGGCGTGGTGCGCCTGGTGCTGAACCTCGCCGGGGCCGGCTAGCCGGCCCCGGTATCCCGGGTCACTGCTGGCTGACCCACATCAGCGCGGTGCTCACCGCGATCAGGATCAGGGCCAGTGCGGCCCGGGCGTCGGCCTTGCTGTCGGCGCGGTCGTGGCTGTCGTGCTCGTTCATCATCGATTCCCCCCGTGGGTCTGCTCCTCCTGAGTCAAGACCACTGCCGGCCGGCGCTCAAGGCCGCTGCCAGCATTCTGCCAGCAGCCATTTCCCGCCGCCTCGCCGCGGCCATGCTAGGCTTTGCGACAGACATCAGCTCACGAACCTGGCGGCGTCACGACATGCACCTCTCCACCGAGTTCAGGATCGATCTGCGTCGCCTGATTCTGCTCCTGGCCGTGACGACCGCCCTGCTGACGCTGGCCAATACCTTCTATGCCAGCTATCAGGCGCAGCGCGTCCTGCTGATCCGCCAGACCCTGGAGGCCAACCGGGTCTACGCCAGCAAGCTCGCCGAGAGTACCGAAAGCCTGCTCGCGGCGGCACGCCAGCAGCTGGCCTACAGCGCCACCCACCTGGCGCCGCAGCTCGACCAGCCGCAGCAGCTGGCCATGGAGGCCGAGCGCCTGCGGCTGCAGACCGACAGCTTCAACTCCACCTTCATCGTCCGCGACGACCGCACCCTGCTCGCCGTCTCCCCCCCGACCCTGCACGGCGTGGGCGTCAGCATCGACAGCGACGGTGCCCGCGAGGCACTGGAAAAGCGCGAGCCGCTGGTGAGCCGGCCCTTCATGTCGGCCAGCGGCCGGCTGATCATCGCCATCAGCCATCCGATCCACAGCAGCGACGGCCACTACCGCGGCTATGTCGGCGGCGCCATCTACCTGCGCGAGGAGAGCGTGCTCGGCGCCCTGCTCGGCGAGCACTTCTACCGCGATGGCTCCTACCTGTACGTGGTCGACCGCCACGGGCAGGTCCTCTATCACCGCGACTCGGAGCGGGTGGGCGAAACCATGCGCTCCGATCCGGCGCTGGAGGCGGTGATCCGCGGCGAGAGCGGCAGCCGTCGGGTGATCAGCCGCCACGGCGTCGACATGCTGGCCGGCTATGCGCCGGTGCCCAGCACAGGCTGGGGCATAGTCGCCCAGCGGCCGACCCAGGCCGCCCTGGCCGAGCTCAACGAGATGATGCTCGGCATCCTGGGCAACGCGATCCCGGTCTCGCTGCTCACCCTGCTGGGGCTGTGGTGGCTGTCGCGGCTGATCGCCCGGCCGCTCTGGCAACTGGCCAGCAACGCCCGCCACCTCGACTCGCAGGCGGCGGGCGAGCAGATCCGCCAGGTGCGCGCCTGGTACTACGAGGCAGGCCAGCTCAAGCAGGCCCTGCTGGCGGGGCTGGCACAGTTCAGCCTGAAGATCGGCCAGCTCAACCTCGACTCGATCACCGACCCGCTGACAGGGCTGCTCAACCGCCGCGGCATGCAGCTCGCCCTCGAACAGTGGCAGCTCAGCGGCCATGCCTATGCGGTGATCGCCATCGACATCGACCACTTCAAGGAGGTCAACGACCGCTTCGGTCACGATGTCGGCGACCAGCTGCTGCGCCACCTCGCCCAGTTGATGCAGCAGATCGCCCGCCAGGCCGACGTGCTGTGCCGCTTCGGCGGCGAGGAATTCGTCATGCTGCTGCCCCGCACCACCCTGGTCGACGCCTGCGGCGTGGCCGAGCGGCTGCGCCAGTGCGTGGCCGACAGCCCGAGTCCGGACGGCACCACGGTGACCATTTCCCTCGGCGTCGCCCATTGCCCCGACAGCCGCAACGGCACCGAGACGGTGCTGAAGAAGGCCGACCAGGCGCTCTACGCGGCCAAGCACCAGGGGCGCAACCGGGTGGTCATCGCCGGCGCAGCCTGATCGGCTGCGGGTGCTACTGGGGGAAGGGACGCCGATGTGATAAGGTCGCACGCTTTCCATGGATTGACTTCGCCGGCGCCGCAATGCCTTCCCTCCGATCCCTGCTGCGTCTCGATCTGCGCCGCCTGATCCTGCTGCTCACCCTTGCCACGGCACTGCTCACCCTCGCCAATACCTTCTATGCCAGCTACCTGGTGCAGCAGGACCTGCTGATCCAGGAAAGCCTGGAGTCCAACCGCGTCTATGCCGTCAAGCTGGCCGCAAGCACCGAGCACTTCCTCGCCGGCACCCGCCAGCAACTGGCCTACAGCGCCAGCCTGCTGCCCGGGCAGATGCAGGACGAGGAGCGCCTGAACCGGGAGGTCGACCGCCTGCGCCTGCAGACGGCCAGCTTCAACTCGGTATTCGTGGTGGATGCAAGCGGCAAGGTACTGGCTTCCTCGCCGCAGACCCTGCAGCAGGTGGGCAAGACCGTGCAGAGCCACGGCGCCCTGCAGGCGCTGAGCGAGCGCCGGCCGCTGATCAGCGCCCCCTACATTTCCGCCCTGGGCAACCTGGTGGTGTTCATTTCCCAGCCGATCCACGACCGCCAGGGCAACTACCTCGGCTACGTCGGCGGCAGCATCTACCTGCAGCAGCACAACATCCTCAACACCCTGCTCGGCGAGCACCACTACAAGGACGGCTCCTACCTGTACGTGATCGACCGCGGCCGCCGCCTGCTCTACCACCCGGAAGCCGCGCGGATCGGCGAGGTGGTGCACGGCAACCCGGTGATCGAGGACGTGATCCGCGGGCAGGACGGCAGCCGCCAACTGATCAACTCGCGCGGCGTGGACATGCTGGCCGGCTACGCGCCCGTGCCCAGCACCGGCTGGGGCATAGTCGCCCAGCGCCCCACCGCCAGCGTCATGGCCAAGCTGCGGAGCCTGATGCTGGGGGTGCTGAGCAATGCCGTGCCCTTCTCGCTGCTCAGCCTGCTGGCCATCTGGGGGCTGGCACGGATGGTCTCCCAGCCCCTGCGCCAGCTGGCCAACACCGCCCAGCATCTGGACTCGCCGACCGCCAGCGAGCAGATCCACCGGGTACGCTCCTGGTACTTCGAGGCGGCCCAGCTCAAGCGCGCCCTGCTCGCCGGCCTGGCCCTGCTGCAGCAGAAGATCGGCCAGCTCAACCTCGACACCCTCACCGACCCGCTCAGCGGCCTGCTCAACCGCCGCGGCCTGCAGGTTGCCCTGGAACAGTGGGTGCGCGGCGGACAGCCCTTCGCCGTGCTGGCCCTCGACATCGATCACTTCAAGCTGATCAACGACAACCACGGCCATGAAGCCGGCGACCGGGCGATCCGCCATTTCGCCCAGCTGATGCGCGACTGCTCGCGCCGCGACGACGTCCTCTGCCGCTCGGGCGGCGAGGAGTTCGTCATGCTGCTGCCGGGCACCAGCCTGGACTCCGCCTGCCAGGTCGCCGAACGCCTGCGCCAGCGGACCGAATCCGCCACGGCGCCGGACGGCATCCGCTTCACCCTCTCCGTCGGCGTCGCCCATTGGCCGGACAGCGCACACGAGGTCGACGGCGTGCTGCAGCTGGCCGACCAGGCCCTGTACCGGGCCAAGCGCGAGGGACGCAACCGGGTGAACAGCGCCTCGGCAAGCTGCCAGCCGTGAGGCGATCGCGCGCAAGCCACGGTTCGGACCCGGCCTTATCTATTAAGGTTATGTACATATAGTTATTCTTCACTTTGTTGCATAAGCACGAGCTGCTATCGTGCCGCCACTCCATCGGAGTGCGCAGCCGTGTGCGCAGCAGAAACGCCTTGTCCAGCCCGCACGGCGCCGCCGACAGCCTGAGAGCAGAGAATTACATGTACGTATACGACGAATACGATCAGAGGATCATCGAGGAGCGCGTCGCGCAGTTCCGCGGCCAGACCGAACGCTACCTGGCCGGCGAACTGGGCGAGGAGGAATTCCGCCCGCTGCGCCTGCAGAACGGCCTGTATGTGCAGCGCCACGCGCCCATGCTGCGCGTCTGCGTGCCCTACGGCCTGCTCTCCGCGCCGCAGCTGCGCATGCTGGCCAAGCTGGCCCGCGACTACGACAAGGGCTACGCGCACATCAGCACCCGCCAGAACGTGCAGTACAACTGGCCGAAGCTGGAAGACGTGCCGGACATGCTCGCCGAACTGGCCAGCGTGCAGATGCACGCCATCCAGACCAGCGGCAACTGCATCCGCAACGTCACCACCGACCAGTTCGCCGGCGTCGCCGCCGACGAGGTGATCGACCCGCGTCCGTGGTGCGAGATCATCCGCCAGTGGGCCACCTTCCACCCGGAATTCGCCCACCTGCCGCGCAAGTTCAAGATCGCGGTGAACGGCTCGGCCGCCGACCGTGCCGCCATCGAGGTGCACGACATCGGCCTGGAGCCGGTGCACAACGAGGCCGGCGAACTGGGCTTCCGCGTGCTGGTCGGCGGCGGCCTCGGCCGCACCCCGATCGTCGGCAGCTTCATCAACGAGTTCCTGCCCTGGCAGCACCTGCTGACCTACCTGGAAGCCATCCTGCGCGTGTACAACCGTTACGGTCGCCGTGACAACAAGTACAAGGCGCGCATCAAGATCCTGGTCAAGGCACTGACCCCGGAAGTGTTCGCCGAGCGCGTCGCCGCCGAGTGGGCGCACCTCAAGGACGGCCCGGCCACCCTCACCCGGGAAGAGCTGGACCGCGTCGCAGCGCACTTCGTCGACCCGGCCTACCAGGCCCAGGCAGACCAGAGCGCCGCCCTCGCCGCCCTGGACGCCGAGCACCCGGGCTTCGCCCGCTGGCGTTCGCGCAACGTGGTCGCCCACAAGAAGCCGGGCTACGCCGCCGTCACCCTGTCGCTCAAGCCGACCGGCATCGCCCCCGGCGACGTCACCGACAAGCAGCTCGACGCCATCGCCGACCTGGCCGAGCGCTACAGCTTCGGCGAGGCGCGCACCAGCCACGAGCAGAACATCATCCTCGCCGACGTCGAGCAGTCCAAGCTGTTCGCCCTGTGGAACGAGCTGCGCGAGCTGGGTCTGGCCACCCCGAACATCGGCCTCTTGACCGACATCATCTGCTGCCCCGGCGGCGACTTCTGCTCGCTGGCCAACGCCAAGTCGATCCCGATCGCCGAGGCCATCCAGCGCCGCTTCGACGACCTCGACTACCTGTTCGACCTCGGCGAGATCGACCTGAACATCTCCGGCTGCATGAACGCCTGCGGTCACCACCACATCGGCAACATCGGCATCCTCGGCGTCGACAAGAAGGGCGAGGAGTTCTACCAGGTGTCGATGGGTGGCGAAGCCGGGCGCAACGCCAGCCTCGGCCAGATCCTCGGCCCGTCCTTCGCCCAGGACGACATGGCCGACGTGATCGAGAAGATCATCAATGTCTACGTCGAGCAACGCCATGAAGACGAGCGCTTCATCGAGACCTTCCGCCGTATCGGCATCGATCCCTTCAAGGAACGCGTCTATGCAAAGAATCATTAAGAACGGCGAGGTCATCGACGAGCGCTGGCACCTGCTGCCGGTCGACGCCACCCTCGACGGCATCTCCAACAGCGACGACCTGATCGTGCCGCTGGGCCTGTGGCTGGAATCCAGCCACGCCCTCAAGGTGCGCGACGGCGGCCTGGGCGTGTGGCTGCAGAGCCACGAACAGATCGAGGACATCGTCGACGACCTGAAGCACTTCCAGGTCATCGCCCTCGACTTCCCGGCGTTCACCGACGGCCGCCACTTCTCCAGCGCCCGCCTGCTGCGCGAGCGCTACGGCTACAAGGGCGAGATCCGCGCCATCGGCGACGTGCTGCGCGACCAGCTGTTCTTCATGCACCGCTGCGGCTTCGACGCCTTCGCCGTGCGCCCGGACCGCGACCCGTACGACGCGCTCAAGGGCCTGTCGGACTTCTCGGTGACCTACCAGACCGGGGTCGACCAGCCGCTGCCGCTGTTCCGCCGCCGCTGAGTTTCAGCCCGCTGAAAACAGGGAGCCCCGCATATGCGGGGCTTCCTGTTTGTGGCGCGGTAATCCTCGGAATTCAGTCGATGCGCACCAGCGTGCGCCCCACCATGCGCCCGGCGAGGATCCGGTAGACCGCGTCGGGCAGTTCCTCCAGGCCGATCTCGTGGCAGACCAGCTCGAGATTGTCGAGTCTCCAGGGGCCGGCCAGCTTTTCCCACATGGCCGCCTTGGTGGCCAGCGGCAGCTCCACCGAGTCGACGCCGAGCAGGTTGACCCCGCGCAGGATGAACGGCAGCACCGAGGCGCGGCTCATCGCCGCACTGGCGGTCAGCCCGCAGCAGGTCACGCTGGCGCCGTACTGCAGCGACTTGACCACGTTGAACAGGATGTCGCCGCCCACGGTGTCCACCGCGCCGGCCCAGCGCATCTTCAGCAGCGGCTTGTCGGTGCCGTCGCGCAGCAGGGTGCGGTCGATGATCTGCTGGGCGCCCAGGCGGTGCAGGAACTCGGCCTGCTCCAGCTTGCCGGTGGACGCCGCCACGGTATAGCCCAGCCGGGTCAGCAGCAGCACCGCGACGCTGCCCACTCCGCCGCAGGCGCCGGTGACCAGCACCGGGCCGGCCGCGGCATCCAGGCCCATGCGCTGCAGCTTGTCGATGCACAGTCCGGCGGTCAGCCCGGCGGTACCGAGCAGCATGGCCTCGCGCAGGGACAGCCCTTCGGGACGGCGCAGCACCCAGGCGGCCGGCACGCGCACGTACTGGGCGAGCCCCCCGGCGTGGTTGGCGCCCAGGTCGTAACCGGTGACCAACACCTCTTCGCCCGGCTGGAATTCGCCGGTGGAGCATTCGACCACCTCGCCGGCGGCGTCGATGCCGGGGGTGTGCGGATACTCGCGGGTCACCGCGCGGTTGCCGCTGGCCGACAGCGCGTCCTTGTAGTTGAGCGAGGACCAGCGCACGCGGATCAGCACCTCGCCCGGCGGCAGGTCCTCGATGCGCCGCTCGACCACTGCCTGGTCGAACACCCCCGGGCTGCTTTCGGTCACCCAAAGGGCCTTGAAACTCGTCATCCTGTCCTCCTCATGTCGCCGGTCGATGCACCGGCGACCGGCTCACTGCCAGAAACGGGGTTGCGACAACCGGCTCCACCAGCGCAGCAGCACGCTGTCGAGCACGGCACCGGTGGCCAGGCCGACACGTTCCTGCAGGCTCTTCTTCTCGTGGTAGCGCAGCTGGTACAGGTCGGCGTGCCGGGCACGCTCGGCCAGGTATTCGTCGCTGGTCATCAGTTCGTCGACCAGCTGCTTGCCCAGCGCCGCCTGGCCGAGCCAGACCTCGCCGGTGGCGACCTCGTCGATGGCCAGTTGCGGGCGATAGCGGGCGACGAAGTTCTTGAACAGCTCGTGGGTGATGTCCAGGTCTTCCTGGAACTTCTCCCGGCCCTTGTCGGTGTTCTCGCCGAACACGGTCAGGGTGCGCTTGTACTCGCCGGCGGTGAGCACCTCGAAATCGATGGCGTGCTTCTTCAGCAGGCGGTGGAAGTTGGGCAACTGGGCGACCACACCGATCGAGCCGAGGATGGCGAAGGGCGCGGCGAGGATCTTCTCCCCGATGCAGGCCATCATGTAGCCGCCGCTGGCGGCCACCTTGTCCACGCACACGGTCAGCGGCACGCCGGCCTGACGGATGCGCGCCAGCTGCGAGGAGGCAAGGCCGTAGCTGTGCACCATGCCGCCGCCGCTCTCCAGGCGCACCACCACCTCGTCCTGCGGGGTGGCCAGGCTGAGCAGCGCGGTGACCTCGTGACGCAGGTGCTCGCCGGCCGAGGCCTTGATGTCACCATCGAAGTCCAGCACGTAGACCCGAGGCCGGTGGCTGGCGGCCTTCTTCTCGGCCTTCTCCGCCTTGGTCTCGGCCTTGCGCAGCGCCTTGAGCTGCTCCTTGTCCAGCACGCTATCCTGCAGGCGCTCGCGCAGGGCCCTGTAGAAGTCGTTGAGCTTGTGCACGTCCAGATGTCCACCGGAGCGGCGGTCGCGGCTGCGCAGCACGGCGATGGTGACCAGGACGACGAGGATGGCCACCAGCACGGTCACTGTCCTGGCCAGGAAACCGGCATACTCGACAAGAAACTCCACGGGCTCTCCTTGATGGCTTGTGGCGGTCTGCAAAGCATACCGGCGCCGACCGGCGGCGGCCACCGCCAGCGTGACGGCACGACCGCGGCGACGTTTCAAACGTGCGTATGGTCGCGTTGACAGCCCGCCGGCAGCCCCCTACCCTCGCCAGCAAACGCTTCCTGCCGCCGGCACGACTCCCCGCCAAACACAAGGACCCCTTCATGAGCAGCGTCGCCAAAGTCATCGAAACCATGCAGGCCCGCTTCAATGCCAACGCCGCCGCCGGCCTCGACCTGGTGTTCCAGTTCAACATCGAGGATGCGGAGAACTACTACCTGAGCATCAAGGACGGCACCTGCAGCCTCACCGAAGGCAACGCCGAGTCGCCCAACGTCGCCCTGATCATGGACAGCGCCACCCTCAAGGGCGTGCTCAAGGGCGAGATCAGCGGCATGGAGGCGTTCATGACCGGCAAGCTGCGCACCGAGGGCGACATGATGCTGGCCCTCAAGCTGGGCGACCTGTTCCCGTCCTGATCGGGCAGGCAGACAGAAAAAAGCCGGAGCATGCTCCGGCTTTTGCGTTTCTGGCACCGCGTTACAGCACCATCGCCGCCACCCAGCCGAAAGCCAGCAGCGGCAGGTTGTAGTGCAGGAAGGTCGGCACCACGCTGTCCCAAATGTGGTTGTGCTGGCCATCGACGTTGAGGCCGGCGGTCGGGCCGAGGGTCGAGTCGGAGGCCGGCGAGCCGGCATCGCCCAGGGCGCCGGCGGTGCCCACCAGACTGACGATGGCCAGCGGGCTGAAGCCCAGCTCGACGCCCAGCGGCACGAAGATCGCCGCGATGATCGGCACGGTGGAGAACGACGAGCCGATGCCCATGGTTACCAGCAGGCCGACCAGCAGCATCAGCAGCGCACCGAGCGCCTTGCTGTTGCCGATCGCCCCGGCGGAGGCGTCGACCAGCGACTTGACGTGGCCGGTCTCGCGCATCACCTCGGCGAAGCCGGCGGCGGCGATCATGATGAAGCCGATCATCGCCATCATCTTCATGCCCTCGGTGAACAGGCCGTCGGCCTCCTTCCAACGCACCACGCCGGAGGCGGAGAACACCACGAAGCCGGCCAGCGCGCCGATGATCATCGAGTCCAGCCACAGCTGGATGGCGAAGGCCACCGCCACCGCCACCCCGGCCACGCCGAGGGTCAGCGGACTGTAGCGGCGCTCGACCTGCTCGGCCTGCTCGATCAGCGCCAGGTCGTACTGGCGCGGCTTGCGGTAGCTGACGAACACCGCCACCAGCAGACCGAAGACCATGCCCAGCGCCGGGATCGCCATCGCCTCGGTGACACTCACGCCGGCCACCTCGACGCCGCTCCTGGCCACGTTGGCCAGCAGGATGTCGTTGAGGAAGATGCTGCCGAAGCCCACCGGCAGGAACATGTACGGTGTGATCAGGCCGAAGGTCAGCACGCAGGCGATCAGCCGGCGATCCAGCTGCAGGCGGCTCAGCACGTAGAGCAGCGGCGGCACCAGCAGCGGGATGAAGGCGATGTGGATCGGCAGGATGTTCTGCGAGGACACCGCCACCACCAGCAGCAGGCCGAGCACCAGCCACTTCACCGTGCCGCCGCCGTTGGCCTCCTGACGCCCGACCAGATGCAGCGCCCTGTCGGCCAGCGCGTGGGCCATGCCGGAACGGGCGATGGCCACCGCGAAGGCGCCGAGCAGTGCGTAGGACAGCGCCACGGTGGCGCCGCCACCGAGGCCCTTGTTGAAGGCCGCCAGGGTGCCCTCGATGCCCAGGCCGCCGACCAGGCCACCCGCCAGGGCGCCGAGGATCAGGGCGACCACCACATGCACCCGGCACAGGCTGAGCACCAGCATCAGGCCGACGGCGATGAGTACCGCATTCATGTCTTCACTCCAGATTTCGGGATCGCCCGCGGGCGAAAGGCGCGCACTCTGCCCAAACCCCGGCGACCTGTCAAAAGCGCACGCCCGACGGCCCGTTGCGGCGACGCGTTGCGCCAGCGCGGACGGCCGGCGGACAAGTGCCGATCGGCGTCCATGGTCCACACTGGAAAGCCGGATCATGGCCTCTCCCGCTTATGATTATTTATTCTATACATAGAACCAAAAATCGCAGTAGGCTGTATTCATGACATACCCCCATGGGTATACAAGGACTGACGGAGGATTGCCCCATGAATGCCCGCATCGAAGCCTTCTTCGACCCCGCCACCTTCACCTACAGCTACGTGGTGAGCGATCCCGAGAGCCGCCAGTGCGCACTGATCGACCCCGTGCTGGACTACGACCCCGCCGCCGGGCGCACCTCGCACCACAGCGCCGACCGCCTGATCGCCTACGTGCGCGAGCATGGCCTCAGCGTGCAGTGGATCCTCGAAACCCACGTGCACGCCGACCACATGAGCGCCGGCCACTACCTCAAGGAACAGCTCGGCGGCCAGCTCGGCATCGGCGACCGCATCCCGGTGATCCAGCAGACCTTCGGCAAGCTGTTCAACGCCGAAGCGGAGTTCGCCACCGACGGCCGCCAGTTCGACCACCTGTTCGCCGACGGCGAAGAGTTCCAGGTCGGCAACGTCCAGGCCCGCGCCATCCACACCCCCGGGCACACCCCGGCCTGCATGACCTACCTGATCGGCGACGCCGCCTTCGTCGGCGACACCCTGTTCATGCCCGACTACGGCACCGCGCGCTGCGACTTCCCCGGCGGCGACGCGCGCGCCCTGTACCACTCGATCCACGCCAAGCTGTTCGCCCTGCCGGACGCCACCCGCGTGTTCATGTGCCACGACTACAAGGCGCCGGGCCGCGAGGAGTACCTGTACGAGACGACCATCGGCGCCGAACGTGCGCACAACGTGCATATCCACCAGGGCATCGGCGAGGAGCAGTTCGTCGCCATGCGCCAGGCCCGCGACGCCACCCTCGGCATGCCGACCCTGATCCTGCCCTCGGTGCAGATCAACATGCGCGCCGGCGAGCTGCCGCCCGCCGAGGCCAACGGCAGCCGCTACCTGAAGATCCCGCTCGACGTGCTGTGACGCCGCCCCCGCACTCCAACGCAGACTGGAGAACGACAAGATGCAACCGATCAAGCGCCTGACCCCGTTCATCGCCGTGGCTGGCCAGCTCGAACCTGCCGACATGGGAGCCCTGGCCGCCAGCGGCTACCGCTGCGTGATCAACAACCGCCCGGACAACGAGGGCGAAGGCCAGCCCTCCAGCGCCGCGATGCGCACCGCGGCCGAGGCCTCCGGCCTGGAGTACCATGACCTGCCAGTAGTCTCCGGCAAGATCACCGACGAGGACGTCGCGGCCTTCCGCGAACTGCTCGACCGGGTCAGGGGCCCGGTCGTGGCCTTCTGCCGCACCGGCACCCGCTCCACCACCCTGTGGGCACTGGCCGAAGCCCACCATCTCGCCCCGGATGCCCTGCTGCAGACGGCCAGGGAGGCCGGCTACGACCTCGCTGCCCTGCAGCCGCGCCTCGAACAGCGCTGGCAGACCCTGCCCAACCAGCCGGTTTCCCCCAGCCAGTTCGCCCACACGCCGCGTTACGACGTGCTGGTGATCGGCGGCGGCGCCGCCGGCTGCGCGGTGACCGCCAGCCTGCTCAAGCGTGATGCGGGCCTGCGCATCGCCATCGTCGAGCCGCGCGAACAGCACTACTACCAGCCCGGCTGGACCCTGGTCGGCGCCGGGGTGTTCGACCGCGCCCGCACCGAGCGCGACATGGCCCGCTGCATCCCGCCCAGGGCGCAGTGGATCCGCGCCGCCGCGGCGGCGTTCGAGCCGGAGCAGCAGCAGGTGGTACTCGAGGACGGCAGCCGCCTGGGCTACCGCGCGCTGGTGGTCTGCCCGGGACTGACCCTCGACTGGAGCGCCATCGAGGGGGCGAAGGAGGCCCTGGGCAGGAACGGCGTGACCAGCAACTACGTGTTCGAGCTGGCGCCCTACACCTGGCAGCAGGTGCAGGCCCTGCGCGGCGGCCGCGCGCTGTTCACCCAGCCGCCGATGCCGATCAAGTGCGCCGGCGCGCCGCAGAAGGCCATGTACCTGTCCTGCGACCACTGGCTGAAACAGGGCGTACTGAAGGACATCCAGGTCGACTTCTGCTCGGCCGGCGCCGTGCTGTTCGGCGTCGCCGACTTCGTACCGCCACTGATGAAGTACGTCGAGCGCTACGGCGCCCACCTCAACTTCGGCGAGACGCTGGTCAAGGTCGACGGCGAAGCGCGCAAGGCCTGGTTCCGCAAGGCGGCCGCCGACGGCGGCAGCGAACTGGTCGAACGCGAGTTCGACTTCCTGCACATGGTGCCGCCGCAGCGCGCCCCCGAGTTCGTCCGCCAGAGTCCGCTGGCCAATGCCGAGGGCTGGGTCGAGGTCGACCACGAGACCCTGCGCCACCCGCGCTACGGCAACATCTTCAGCCTCGGCGACGTGTGCGCTGCGCCCAACGCCAAGACCGCCGCCGCGGTGCGCAAGCAGGCGCCGGTGGTCGCCGAGAACGTCATCGCCGTGCTGGCCGGCCGCGGGCCGCGGGCCATCTACGACGGCTACGGCTCCTGCCCGCTGACGGTCGAGCGCGGCAAGGTGATCCTCGCCGAGTTCGGCTACGGCGGAAAGCTGCTGCCGACCTTCCCCCTCGACCCGCGGGTGCCGCGCCGCCTGGCCTGGGACCTGAAGACCAAGTGGATGCCGGGCATCTACTTCGACCTGATGCTCAAGGGCCACGAATGGCTGGCCGAACCCAGGCACCTGGACTTCGAGCCGCGCCCGGTGGAATCGCCGGCGGCCTGTGATTTCACCCAGGAGAAGAAGTGATGAAAGAGCGGCTCGCCCGCTTCCTGCCGTGCCTGCAGTGGGCACGGCAGTACGACCGCGACGCTGCCGGCAAGGATTTCCTGGCCGCGGCGATCGTCACCCTGATGCTGATCCCGCAGAGCCTGGCCTACGCCATGCTCGCCGGCCTGCCGCCGATCAACGGCCTGTACGCCAGCATCCTGCCGCTGATCGCCTACGCCCTGTTCGGCACCAGCCGTACCCTGGCGGTCGGCCCGGTGGCGGTGGTCT
Organism: Pseudomonas sp. AN-1; assembly: GCF_034057115.1. Classification (NCBI taxonomy): domain Bacteria; kingdom Pseudomonadati; phylum Pseudomonadota; class Gammaproteobacteria; order Pseudomonadales; family Pseudomonadaceae; genus Pseudomonas; species Pseudomonas sp. AN-1. The sequence continues at coordinate 1,052,183 of NZ_CP139195.1, forward strand.
CGCTGATGACCGCCGCCGCCCTCGGCCCGCTGTTCGCCAGCGGCAGCGCCGAATACGCCGGTGCCGCCCTGCTGCTGGCCCTGCTCTCCGGCGCCCTGCTGCTGGCCATGGCGGTGCTGCGCCTGGGCTTTCTCGCCAACTTCCTCAGCCACCCCGTGATCTCCGGCTTCATCAGCGCCTCGGGCCTGCTCATCGCCCTCGGCCAGCTCAAGCACATCCTCGGCATCCGGGCTGCCGGCGAGCACGCCCCGCAACTGCTGCTCGACCTGCTCGCCAACCTGCCGGATACCCACCTGCCGACCCTGGCCATCGGCGCCAGCGCGCTGGCCTTCCTGTTCCTGGTCCGCAGCAGGCTCAGTCCCTGGCTGCAGGCGCTCGGCTTCACCCCGCGCGTGGCCGGCAGCCTGGCCAAGACCGGGCCGGTGCTCGCCCTGCTCGCCTCGATACTGGCCGTCAGCCTGCTCGACCTGGCCGAAGCCGGCGTGCGCGTGGTCGGCGCCGTGCCCAGCGGTCTGCCGGCGTTCAGCCTGCCGACCCTGGACCTGGCGCTGGCCACCCAGCTGCTGCCGGCCGCCCTGCTGATCAGCCTGGTCGGCTTCGTCGAGTCGGTCTCGGTGGCGCAGACCCTGGCCGCCAAGCGCCGCCAGCGCATCGAGCCCAACCAGGAACTGGTCGCCCTCGGCGCCTCCAACGTGGCCGCGGCGCTCAGCGGCGGCTTCCCGGTCACCGGGGGCTTCGCCCGCTCGGTGGTCAACTTCGATGCCGGGGCGCAGACCCCGCTGGCCGGCGCCCTGACCGCCGTCGGCATCGCCGTCACCGTGCTGTTCTTCACCCCGCTGTTCCACAACCTGCCGCAGGCGGTGCTGGCCGCCACCATCATCGTCGCCGTGCTCAGCCTGGTCGACCTCGGCGCCCTCAAGCGCACCTGGCGCTACTCGCGCCAGGATGCCGCCGCCATGGCCGCGACCATGCTCGGCGTGCTGCTGGTCGGCGTCGAGGCCGGCATCCTGATCGGCGTCGGCCTGTCGCTGCTGCTGTTCCTCTGGCGCACCAGCCAGCCGCACATCGCCGTGGTCGGCCAACTGCCGGGCAGCGAGCACTTCCGCAACATCGAGCGCTTCGCCGTGGTGGAAAGCCCGAAGGTGCTGTCGGTGCGCGTCGACGAGAGCCTGTACTTCCCCAACGCCCGCTACCTCGAGGACCGCATCGCCGAACTGGTCACCCGCCGCCCGGCGGCCGAGCACCTGGTGCTGATGTGCCCCGGCGTCAACCTGATCGACGCCAGCGCCCTGGAAAGCCTCGAGGCGATCAGCGCTCGCCTGCATGCCGCCGGCATCCAGCTGCACCTCTCCGAGGTCAAGGGCCCGGTGATGGACCGCCTCAGCCAGACCGACTTCCTCGCGCACTTCGGCGGCCGGGTATTCATCAGCCAGTTCGAGGCCCTCGCCGAACTCGACCCGCAGACCACCCGACGCGCCATCGGCCAGCGCCGCAACGGACTGCCATTCGTTCACCCCCAACTGCAGGAAAGCGACAGTGAAAAACGCCCATGACCTGGTAGCCGAAGCCAAGGCCCGCATCGACGAAATCGACCTCGACACCGCCGAAGCGGCGATCCGCAACGCCGACGCGCTGCTCGACGTGCGCGAGGCCGACGAGTTCCACGCCGGGCACATCCCCGGCGCGGTGAACATCCCGCGCGGCCTGCTGGAGTTCCGGCTCAGCGCCAGCCCGGAACTGTCCGCCCGCGACCTGAATATCGTGCTGTACTGCAAGACGAGCGGCCGCGCCGCACTGGCCGCCTGCGCCCTGCAGGACATGGGCTACCTGAACGTGCAGTCGATCGCCGGCGGCTTCGACGCCTGGAGCGCGGCCGGCAAGGCGGTGGTGACGCCGAGTCTGCCGGTGTTCGACTGAACCGAGCGCACGGCATCCCATCCCGCAACCCGAGAGGCAATACATCATGCAGAAGAACGTTGGCGGTATCGACAAGATCGCCCGCATCGTGGTGGGCATAGCGCTGATCGTCTGGGCCATCGCCGGCGGCCCGGTGTGGGCGTGGATCGGCATCCTGCCGCTGGCCACCGGCCTGCTCAACTGGTGCCCGGCCTACAGCCTGCTCGGCATCAAGACCTGCCCGCTGAAGAAGTGACGGCCCGCCCCCGGCCACGTGGCTGCAGGGCTCGCCGGCCGGCCCGGGACAGGCTCGGGGCTCGCTGCAGGGGGTGCACCGCGCGCGGATGAACTATGGTTGCTCTGCAACCCGCGGCTGGGCCGTCCCGACCTGGAGCGAGCCGCGGGCGGCGGGAACGCTGCCGGCCAGGCCTGCAACACCCGCCGACGAAGCCGACGACGATCCCTCGGGGGGGCACGACATGAAGGAACTACTGGTGGAGCTGATCACCCTGATCAGCTCGGGCAGCATGGGAAACGACGACATCCAGCGGATCGCCGACGAGGCAGCCCAGGCCTATGCCGATCCGCCGGCCTTCCTCGCCGCCCATCCGGAGAGCGGTTACGAGGACGGCTGCCCGATCCCGCCGGGGGAATGGGTACTGCTCGGCAGTCTGCCGGATAGCGTGCTGTTCCAGGCCAAGCAGGCCGACGAGTTGCTCCAGCAGGTGATCGACTCGTTCGGCACGTCGTCGCCCTTCCCGTTCGAGGCTGGCGATCTTGCCGGGGAGGATCTGCTGACCGCCCTGCAGCGCATCCAGGTGGCGCTGAGCGACCTGTATCCGGAAACGGAAGGCTACGAACTGGTCGACTTCGGCGAACCGTTGGATGGCGGACTGCAGATGGTGCTGATCTACACCCGCGACCTGCCGCGGCTGCTGGAGTTGTCGATGGAAATCGGCATCTATGCGGCGCCGGCCTACGAGAGCCGGCTGACCGCGCTGGGCGACGGCGAGGACGGCTGAGCGGCAAGCGGGAAACCAGCAACGACCTGCGCGGGTTTCCCGCCCATCCAGCCAGTGGCGGCCCCACGGGGCCCGCCCCCTCAGTAGACGTAGTCGCTTTCGCTGCTCAGCTCGCGAAAAGCGCCATAGTGAACCTCGTCGCTGAACATCAGCTCCCCGCTCACCTCCGTGGGCAGCTCGTCGGCGGGACAGAATCCGTCGTTGCAGGCCGCATCCACGACCCAGCAGCCACGGATGAAGCTCACCTCGTAGCCATCGCGACGCAGCGCTCCCTCGGCCCGCTCCAGTGCCTCGCGCAGGGTGTTGGCAGCGGCATAGACATTGACATGGCAGCTGACGAAATCCCGTGCCTGGCCGCTGGCCGGCGACGGTCGTACTTCGGCCCCCACGCAGAACAGATGATTCTTCATTGCGGTTCTCCTCAATGACTTCGCTTGTCGACAGCCCCCGCAACGGGGTGGCAGGGAAGAACATCACTGCAAGCATGGCACACGGACGCCGCTCGGGCATCGGGTTGCCGCGCCAGCCGCCGCCACACAAAAAACGCCCGCCCCGGTCTGGCCGGAGCGGGCGTTCTGGGGTGCCTGGCGATCAGCCCTGGCGGATCAGGTGGTCGAAGGCGCTCAGCGAAGCCTTGGCGCCCTCCCCCACGGCGATGACGATCTGCTTGTACGGCACGGTGGTCACGTCGCCGGCGGCGAACACGCCGGGGATGTTGGTCTGGCCCTTGGCGTCGACGATGATCTCGCCGAAGCGGGTCAGCTCCACGGTGCCCTTCAGCCAGTCGCTGTTGGGCAGCAGGCCGATCTGCACGAAGATGCCCTCCAGCTCGACCTCGTGCACCGCGTCGTCGTGGCGGTCCTTGTAGATCAGGCCGTTGACCTTCTGGCCGTCGCCGGTCACCTCGGTGGTCTGCGCCATGGTGATCACGCTCACGTTGGGCAGGCTGTGCAGCTTCTTCTGCAGCACCGCATCGGCGCGCAGCTGCTCGCCGAACTCCAGCAGGGTCACGTGGGCGACGATGCCGGCCAGGTCGATGGCCGCCTCGACGCCGGAGTTGCCGCCGCCGATCACCGCCACGCGCTTGCCCTTGAACAGCGGGCCGTCGCAGTGCGGGCAGTAGGCCACGCCGCGGCCGCGGTATTCCTGCTCGCCCGGCACGTTCATCTCGCGCCAGCGCGCGCCGGTGGCGAGGATCACCGTCTTCGCTTTCAGCTCGCCGCCGTTGTCGAACTGCACGGTGTGCAGGCCATCGCCGGTCTCGGCCGGGATCAGCTTGCTGGCGCGCTGCAGGTTGATGATGTCGACCTCGTACTGGCGCACGTGCTCTTCCAGCGCGCGGGCCAGTTTCGGGCCTTCGGTCTCCGGCACCGAGATGAAGTTCTCGATGGCCATGGTGTCCATCACCTGGCCGCCGAAGCGCTCGGCGGCGACGCCGGTGCGGATGCCCTTGCGCGCGGCGTAGATGGCCGCCGCGGCGCCGGCCGGGCCGCCGCCGACCACCAGCACGTCGAAGGCGGTCTTCGCGTTGAGCTTGTCGGCCTCGCGGGCGCCGCTGTTGGTATCCAGCTTGGCGAGGATCTCCTCGACGCCCATGCGGCCGTTGCCGAACGGCTCGCCGTTGAGGTAGATGCTCGGCACCGCCATGATCTGGCGCCGCTCCACCTCGTCCTGGAACAGCGCGCCGTCGATGGCCACGTGCTTGATGTTGGGGTTGAGCACCGCCATCAGGTTGAGCGCCTGCACCACGTCCGGGCAGTTGTGGCAGGACAGCGAGAAGTAGGTCTCGAAGCGGAACTCGCCCTCGATGCCCTTGATCTGCGCGATCACCTCGTCGGAGACCTTCGGCGGGTAGCCGCCCACCTGCAGCAGGGCCAGCACCAGCGAGGTGAACTCGTGGCCCATGGGCAGGCCGGCGAAGCGCGGGCCGATCTCCACGCCGTCGCGGCGGAAGCCGAACGAGGGCTTGCGGGCGTCGGTGCCGGTGGTGTTCAGGGTGATCTTGTCGCTCAGGCCGTTGATGTCGTTGAGCAGCGAAACCATCTCGTCGGACTTCTCGCTGTCGTCCAGGGAAGCGACGATCTCGTACGGCTCGGTGACTTTCTCGAGGTAGGCTTGCAACTGGGCTTTCAGGTTGGCGTCCAACATATGGCGATGTTCCTCTGCAAATCGGGGTTGATCTGTTTCAGATTAGGGGAGATGCCTGCCGTGGAAATTGCCCGTGGTCAGTGTTCGGCGTGTCTGTCGACGCTGTCGGGGCTTGGCTGGCTGCCTGGAGTGAATCCTACGCCTCACCGGGCCTCGATCCCATTTGATTGAATCAAGTAGTTCGATTGAAGCTGCCTATCGATACCCGGCGCAGGGAAATCCGACGCGCAGCATTGACAATGCTGGATGCCTATACAGATCATCCGGCCATGTCAGTGCCACTACCTCCCGAACTCTATTACCTCGGCAACTTCCGCACTGCGCTCGCCTGGGTAGACGAGCGCCATGCCGATCTGCTGTCCGACGAAGAGTCCCGCTTCATCGCCCGCTTCGCCGAACTGGCCGTACCGGCACAGGCGCTGCTGGTGCGCATGGTCATGCGCAAGGGCAGCCACTTCCGCGCCAGCAAGCTGCGATACGACGAGATCGGCGATATCGCGGCGGCTGCCCGGCCGCTCCTCGAACTGGGCTGGCTGAGCGAGCGGGCACCGCTGGAGGCCGCCGCAGTCGCCGCCCTGCTGCGCAAGGACGAGTTGCTCGCCCACCTGCCGCTGGCCGACCGCCGCGCCAGCCAGAAGAAGGCCGAGCTGGAGGCGCAGCTGCTGGCGCTGGAGCTGCCGGCGCAGCCGTTCGCCGCCTGGTGCCCGAACCTCGACGAGCGCCTGTACAGCCTGCAGGTCGGCGAGCTGTGCGACCGCCTGCGCCTGCTGTTCTTCGGCAACCTGAGCCAGGACTGGTCGGAGTTCGTCCTCGCCGACCTCGGCATCTACCGCTACGAACCGGTGGCGATCGCCCCGGAATCGCGCGGCTTCCGCTGCCGGGAGGACGTCGACGACTACCTGTTCCTGCGTGCGCGGCGCGAGCGCTTCGAGGCCGGCGAGCCCGTCGCGGATCTGCTGGAAGGACTGCTCGACTTCGCCAGCGCCAATCCCTACCTGCAGTCGCGCCATGCCCGGCTGCTGTTCAGGCTGGCCCAGCAGCTGGAGAAGGACGGCGAGGCCGAGGCGGCGCTGGCCCTCTACCGGCGCAGCGCCCACGGCGAGGCGCGCTGGCGGCAGATCCGCGTGCTGGAGAAGCTCGAACGCCACAGCGAGGCCCATGCGCTGGCCGTGCAGCTGAGCGCCAGCCCCGGCAGCGACGAGGAAGCCCAGCGCCTTGAGCGGGCGCTGCCGCGCCTTTCGCGCAGGCTCGGCCTGCCCGCCCCCGCACGCCGCGCCGCCGTCGCCGAATGCCGCAGCGAGCTGGTGCTGCCGCGCCCGGCGCACGGCAGCGTCGAGCACGCGGTGCGCGAGCACCTGCACCGCGAACAGGCGCCGGTGCACTACGTGGAGAACACCCTGCTGTGCAGCCTGTTCGGCCTGCTGTGCTGGGAGGCGATCTTCGCGCCGCTGCCGGGGGCCTTCTTCCATCCGTTCCACAGCGGGCCGGTCGACCTGTACGGCAGCGACTTCCACGAGCGGCGCCGGGCGCTGTTCGACGCCTGCCTGGCGCGTCTGGACGACGGCAGCTACCGGGCGCACGTGCGCCTGCTGCATCGCACCAAGTTCGGCACCCAGTCGCCCTTCGTGTTCTGGAACCTGCTCGACGAGGCGCTGCTCGAACTGGCGCTGGCCTGCATCCCCGCCGCGCACCTGCGCGCCTGCTGCGAGCGCCTGCTGCGCGACCTCAGGGCCAACCGCGCCGGCATGCCCGATCTGATCCAGTTCCACCCCGCCGAGCGCCACTACCGACTGATCGAGGTGAAGGGCCCGGGCGACCGCCTGCAGGACAATCAGAAGCGCTGGCTGGCCTTCGCCGCCGAGCACGGCATCCCGGTCGAGGTCTGCTACGTGAGCTGGGCCGAGGCATGAGCTACGCCATCGCCGTGCGCGCGCTGTGCGAGTTCACCGCCAAGGCCGGCGATCTCGACCTGCGCTTCACCCCCTCGCCCAGCGCCCAGGAAGGCATCGCCGGGCACCAGACGGTAGTGAGCCGGCGCGGCCCGCACTACCAGGCCGAGCTGCCGCTGGCCGGAACCTGGCAGAGCCTCATGGTCAGCGGCCGCGCCGACGGCTACGACCCGGCGCAGAACCTGCTGGAAGAGATCAAGACCCACCGCGGCGACGTGGCACGCATCCCCGACAACCACCGCCAGCTGCACTGGGCGCAGGCCAAGGTGTATGGCTGGCTGCTCTGCCAGAACCGCGGCCTCGCGGAGATCGAGCTGGCGCTGGTGTATTTCAACGTGCTGACCCAGGAGGAAACGGTGCTGCGCGAGCGCTTCGCGGCGGCCGAGCTGGAAGCCTTCTTCGCCCTGCAGTGCCGGCGCTTCATCGCCTGGGCAGAGCAGGAAGAGGCGCACCGCACGGCGCGCGACGCCAGCCTGGAACGGCTGCGCTTCCCCTGGCCCGAGTTCCGCCGCGGCCAGCGCCAGCTGGCCGAAGCCGTCTACCGCGCCACCCGCGACGGCCAGACGCTGATGGCGCAGGCCACCACCGGCATCGGCAAGACCCTCGCCACCCTGTTCCCGCAGCTCAAGGCCTTCCCCGGACAAAAGCTCGACCGCCTGTTCTTCCTCACCGCCAAGACCCCCGGCCGGCGCCTGGCCCTGGATGCGCTGGCCAGCCTGCGCCAGCAGGAAGACGACCTGCCGCTGCGCGTGCTCGAGCACGTGGCGCGCGACAAGGCCTGCGAGCATCCGGACAGGAGCTGCCACGGTGAGTCCTGCCCGCTGGCCAGGGGCTTCTACGACCGCCTGCCCGCCGCGCGGCTGGCGGCGCTCGGGCGGCGCTGGCTGACCCAGGGCGAGGTGCGCGAGATCGCCCTCGCCCATCAGGTCTGCCCCTACTACCTGAGCCAGGAGCTGTGCCGCTGGGTCGACGTGGTGGTCGGCGACTACAACTACTACTTCGACATGAGCGCCCTGCTCCACGGCCTGACCGTGCTCAACGACTGGCGGGTGACGGTGCTGGTCGACGAGGCGCACAACCTGGTGGAGCGGGCGCGCGGCATGTACACGGCGGAGCTGGACCAGCACGTGTTCATGGACATGCGCAGGTCGGCGCCGGCCAAGCTGAAGAGCCCGCTGGAGCGCGTCGGCCGCCACTGGAACCAGCTCAACCGCGACCAGGACAGCGACTACCGGATCCTGCCCAGCGTGCCGGACCTGTTCGTCGCCGCGCTGCACAAGGCCGTCTCCGCCATCACCGATCACCTGACCGACCAGCCCGACGGCAACGACCGCGCCCTGCTGCAGTTCTACCTCGACGCCCTGCAGTTCTGCCGCCTCGCCGAGGCCTGGGGGCCGCACTCGCTGTTCGACATCAGCCGCCATGCCGGCGCGGGAACGCGCGCCCGCTCGACGCTCTGCCTGCGCAACGTGGTCCCGGCGCCTTTCCTCGCCGGGCGCTTCGCCAGCGCCCACAGCACCACGCTGTTCTCCGCCACCCTGCGTCCGGCCGATTACTACCGCGATCTGCTCGGCCTGCCGGAGCAGACCCGCTGGCTGGAGGTGGAATCGCCCTTCGCCGCCGAGCAGCTGGAGGTGAGGGTCATGCGCAACCTGTCGACCCGCTACCAGCATCGCGCGACGAGCCTGGCGCCGATCTGCCGGATCATGGCCGAACAGTATCGGGACAGGCCGGGCAACTACCTGGCGTTCTTCAGCAGCTATGCCTACCTGCAGCAGGTGCGCGAGCTGTTCACGACGCTGCATCCGGAGATTCCCACCAGCGCGCAGACCCGCAGCATGGACGAGGGTGAGCGCCAGGCGTTCCTCGACGGCTTCACCGAGCACTCGCGCGGCATCGGCTTCGCCGTGCTGGGTGGCGCCTTCGGCGAGGGCATCGACCTGCCCGGCCGGCGCCTGATCGGCGCCTTCATCGCCACCCTCGGCCTGCCGCAGGTCAACGCGATCAACGAGGAGATCAAGGCGCGCATGCAGGAGATGTTCGGTCAGGCCATGGGGTACGACTACGCCTATCTGTATCCGGGGATGCAGAAGGTCGTCCAGGCCGCCGGGCGGGTCATCCGCACCACCGCAGACCGGGGCGTGGTGCATCTGCTCGATGACCGCTTCGCGCAGCCCAGGGTCCGGGAGCTGCTGCCGAGCTGGTGGCAGGTGGAGTTGGTGAGATGTTGAATGCCGGGGCGCGAGGCGGTGCTCAACCCTGCGCCTGCCAGAGAATCGCGTAACCCAGGCCCATCAGCAGCCAGCCGCCCAGCGGATGGAAGATGCTGCGCCACAGCCGGCTGTACGGATCGAAGCCGACGCCGTGGATGAAGCCGCTGGAAATCCCCCACATCACCAGCATCAGCAGGCCGTGGCTGTAGCGGCCCTCGGCGTCGAGCATGGCGGCGGGATGGATCAGCAGCACCAGCGCCAGCGGTGCTGCCAGCAGCAGGGAGCCGGCGCGGCTGATGCCGCGCTGCAGCCAGGGACAGGGCTCAGCGGTCACCCGCATCGCCCTCGTCGAGGTTCTGGGTGGTTTCCAGCCACAGGGCATTGATGATGCCGAAGCTGCACGCCAGCAGCACGCCGAGGATCCAGGCGAAGTACCACATCTGTCGTTCTCCTTGGCCCAGGTGGGCACTGATCGAGTAGGGTGCGCCGTGTGCACCGGAAAACCACCGTGGCCCATGGTGCGCATGGCGCACCCTACGCTCGGCCACGGTTCGCGGCCTCAGTAAAGACCGTGCGGGTTGCTCTCGATGGTCTGGTCGGTCAACCGGCCCCACATGCGGGTGTAGCACCACAGGGTGTAGAGCAGGATCAGCGGCACGAAGATGCCCGCCACCACCAGCATGATGCCCAGGGTCTTGTGGCTGGACACCGCGTCCCACACGGTCAGGCTCGACGCCGGGTCGAGGCTCGACGGGAACACGAAGGGGAACAGCGCAAAGCCCGCGGTGCAGATGGTGCCGACGATGGCCAGGCTGCTGCCGAGGAAGGCCACAAAGCCACGATTGAACAGCGCGCCGAGCAGCGCCAGCACTCCGCCGGCCAGGCCCGCCAGCGGGGCGAGGCGGGTCAGCGGGTACTGCGCGTAGTTGGCCAGCCAGCCGCTGTTGTCCAGGCTCACCTGCTTGTGCAGCGGGTTGAGCGCCGCGCCCAGGTCACTGAAGCCGCCGACCAGGCTGAAGCCCTGGATGCCCATTACCAGCCAGGTGCCGGCCGCCGCGAAGGTCAGCAGGTACACCAGCGCGCACAGCTGGGTGGCCTTGCGCGAGCGCTGGTGCAGGTCGGCGTCGGTACGCATCATCAGCCAGGCGCCGCCGTGGGTGCACAGCATGCTCAGGCTGACCATCCCGGCGAGCAGGGCGAACGGATGCAGCAGGGCGAAGAACGAACCCTCGTAGGTCGAGCGCATCAGCTCGTCGAGGCGGAACGGCAGGCCGAGGAACAGGTTGCCGAAGGCCACGCCGAACAGCAGCGCAGGCGCCGCGCCACCGACGAACAGCGCCCAGTCCCAGGCGCCGCGCCACTTCTGGTTCTCCAGCTTGCTGCGGTAGTCGAAGCCCACCGGGCGGCAGAACAGCGCGAACAGCACCAGCAGCATCGCCCAGTACAGCCCGGAGAAGGCGGTGGCGTAGACCATCGGCCAGGCGGCGAACAGCGCGCCGCCGGCGGTGATGAACCACACCTGGTTGCCGTCCCAGTGCGGGGCGATGGTGTTGATCGCCACCCGCCGCTCGTTGTCGGTGCGGCCGACGAAGGGCATCAGCGCCATGGCGCCCATGTCGAAGCCGTCGGTAAGGGCGAAGCCGATCAGCAGCACGCCGATCAGCACCCACCAGAGGAGTTTCAGGGTTTCATAGTCGAACATGGCGGTCTCTCCTCAGGCCCTGGCCGCTTGCGCGCCGGCCAGGCGCTCGAAGTGGTAGCGGCCGGTGTGCAGGCTGGACGGGCCGAGACGGGCGAACTTGATCATCAGGTACATCTCCACCACCAGCAGCAGGCTGTAGAAGGCTATCAGGGCGATCAGCGAGCCCCAGACGTCGCCGGTGGTCAGGCTGGAGGCCGACAGATGGGTCGGCAGCACCTCGCCGATCGACCACGGCTGGCGACCATGCTCGGCCACGTACCAGCCGGTCTGCGCGGCGATCCACGGCAGCGGCAGGCTGAGCAGCGCCCACCTGAGCAGCCAGGGCTTGGACTCCTCGTTCTTGCGCGCCGAGGCCCAGAAGGCGCAGGCGAACAGCGCCAGCATCAGAAAGCCCGAGGCGACCATGGCGCGGAAGCTCCAGAACAGGCTGAACACGTGGGGAATGGTGTCCCTGGCGGCCAGCCGGATCTGCTCGTCGCTGGCGTCGACCACGTCCGGGGTGTACTTCTTCAGCAGCAGGCCGTAGCCCAGATCGTGCTTGACCTGCTCGAAGGCGGCGACGGTTTCCGCGCTCTGGTCGCCGCCCCGCAGTCGCTCGAGCAGTGCGTAGGCGGTCATGCCGTTGCGGATGCGCGCCTCGTGCTCGACGATCAGGTCCTTGATGCCCTTGACCTCCTCGTCCAGCGAACGGGTGGCGATCAGGCCCAGCGCCCAGGGAATCTTCACTGCGTAGTCGGTGCGCATCTCCTCCTGGTTGGGCAGGCCGAACAGGGTGAAGCCAGCCGGCGCCGGGTGGGTTTCCCACTCGGCCTCGATGGCCGCCAGCTTGGTCTTCTGCACGTCGCCGATCTCGTAGCCGGACTCGTCGCCGAGGACGATCACCGAGAGGATCGAGGCCAGGCCGAAGGCCGAGGCGATGGCGAACGAGCGGCGGGCGAAGCCCAGATCGCGCTGCTTCAGCAGGTACCAGCTGGAAATCGCCAGCACGAAGATCGCCCCGGTGACGTAGCCGGCGGCCACGGTGTGCACGAACTTGACCTGCGCCACCGGGTTGAAGATCAGCGCGCCGAAATCCACCAGCTCCATGCGCATGGTCTGGTAGTTGAACTCGGCGCCCACCGGGTTCTGCATCCAGCCGTTGGCGATCAGGATCCACAGCGCCGACAGGTTCGAGCCCAGCGCCACCAGCCAGGTCACCGCCAGGTGCTGCACCTTCGACAGCCGGTCCCAGCCGAAGAAGAACAGGCCGATGAAGGTCGACTCGAGGAAGAACGCCATCAGCCCCTCGATGGCCAGCGGCGCGCCGAAGATGTCGCCGACGTAGTGGCTGTAGTAGGCCCAGTTGGTGCCGAACTGGAACTCCATGGTCAGCCCGGTGGTGACGCCGAGGGCGAAGTTGATGCCGAACAGCTTGCCCCAGAACTTGACCATGTCCTGGTAGACCTGTTTGCCGGTCATCACGTAGACCGACTCCATGATCGCCAGCAGGAAGGCCAGCCCGAGCGTCAATGGCACGAACAGGAAGTGGTACATCGCGGTCATGGCGAATTGCAGACGCGACAGGTCGACGACGGCTTCCGAGATCATCTCGGCTCCTCCTCGTTCAGGGATGCGGGCGATGCGGGAGAGGTTTGCGGAGTGCCGAGCAGACGCTCGCTGACCCGGGCGGTGCCGTTTTCCGGCACCGTGGGTTCGGTGAACCAGACCGCCTTGATGGTCAGCAGGATGGCCAGCTTGACCAGCAGGATGACGCCGATCTCACGCACCAGCGGGATGCGCCACGGCGACTGCGGGGGGACTTGCGGCATGACGACAGCTCCTCAGCCTGCGGACGCCAATCCGGCGATCCGGCGATCCGGCGGCGACCAATGAACCACTCTAGTCGCTGTGCGGAACACCGCTGGCGTGCGGGCTGCAGTCATCGTACTCCCCCAGGTATAGCGAAAGACCGAGCGAGACACTTGGTCGCAGCAGGAAGCACAGGGGGCGGGCGTAGGGGCGAATTCATTCGCCAGTTGCGGGGCACTTGGGCGAATGAATTCGCCCCTACAGGATCACGCGAGCGCGCGGCGCGGCAGGCGCAGGCGCGCGCACAGCCCGCCGAGCTCGGCGCTGTCCTCCAGGCTCAGGCTACCGCCGCAGGCCTGGGCGATGTCGCGGACGATGGCCAGGCCCAGGCCATGGCCGGCCACCTGCTCGTCGAGGCGGTTGCCACGCGCGACCACCGTCTCGCGCTGTTCCGGCGCGATGCCCGGGCCGTCGTCCTCGACGCACAGCCAGTAGCCTTCGCCATCCGCGCCGGCGCTGACCCGCACGGCGCTGTCGGCCCACTTGCAGGCGTTGTCCAGCAGGTTGCCGAGCGCCTCCAGCAGGTCCTCGCGGTCCCATGGCAGGCGCAGTCCCTCCGGCGCCTGCCAGTCGATGTCGACGTGCGGATGGATCTGCCTGAGGGTCGCGCACAACGCGGGCAGCTCGGTGGCGCAGTCGAAGTGCGCGCCGGGCAGCGCCTCGCCGGCCAGACGCGCGCGGCCCAGCTCGCGGGCCAGGCGCTGCTCGATCTGCTCCAGCTGCTCGCGCAGGGTGGCACGCAGTTCCGGCTGGGCGCGCAGCTCCTCGCGATTGGCCAGGCTGACCAGTACCGCCAGCGGCGTCTTCAGCGCATGGCCGAGGTTGCCGAGGGCGTGGCGCGAGCGCTTGAGGGTCTCCTCGGTGTGGTGCAGCAGGTGGTTGACCTGCCCCACCAGCGGCTCCAGCTCGCGCGGCACGTCGCTGTCCAGCGCGCCGAGGCGGCCGGCCTGCAGTTCGGCGATCTGCGCGCGCACCCGCTCCAGCGGCGCCAGCGCACGGCGTACGGTCAGCCACTGCAGCAGCAGCGCCAGCAGCAGGCCGCCGGCGCCGAGGCCGAGGCCGAGCCAGCGGATGCGCGCGAGGCTGGCGAGCACCGGGCTGTAGTCCTGCGCCACGCTGATGGAGAAGTTCTGCCCGAAGCGGCGGAAGTCGCCGCGATAGACCAGCAGGCGCTGGCCCTCGATGCCGTCCTCCAACCCCGGCGCCAGCCCCTTGCGTGGCGGGCGCGGCAGCTCGCTGTCCCACAGCGAACGCGAACGCCAGACGTCCTCGGCGAAGTCGATGCGGAAATAGCGCCCGGAAAAGGTCCGCTGGTAGGCCGGGTGCAGGCGCCGCTCGTCCAGCTGCACGCCCTCCTCGCCGCGCACCAGGGCGATCAGCAGGGTCTCCGCCTCATCCTGCAGGTTGCTCTCGTGGTAGCGGCGCAGGCCGCTGTCGAGCAGCCACAGGCTGCCCTGCAGCAAGGCGAGCATGACCACCGTCAGGGTCGCCGTCAGGCCGAGGCCGAGGCGGCTCTGGAGCGACCTCACCCGTCCTGCTCCGCGTCGCCGGCGTAACGGTAGCCCTGGCCGCGACGGGTCTCGATCACGCCGCGGCCGAGCTTGCGGCGCAGGTGGTTGACGTGCACTTCGATGACGTTGGACTCGCGCTCATTCTCGCCATCGTAGAGGTGCTCGGTGAGCTGGGTCTTGGAGAGGATCTGCCCGGGATGCAGCATGAAGTAGCGCAGCAGGCGGAATTCGGCGCCGCTCAGGGAAATCTCCTCGTCGCCGCGGCGCACGCACTGGCGCGCCTCGTCGAGAACCAGGCCGGCGGCCTTCAGCTCGCTCTGGTTGGCCACGCCGTGGGCGCGGCGCAGCAGCGCCTGGATGCGCAGGGCCAGCTCCTCGGGGTGGAACGGCTTGCTCAGGTAGTCGTCGGCGCCGGCCTTGAGGCCGTCGATGCGTTCGGCCCAGCTGCCGCGCGCGGTGAGGATCAGCACCGGGATGGCCAGGCCGTCGGCGCGCCAGCGACGCAATACCTCGAGCCCCGGCATGCCGGGCAGGCCGAGGTCGAGGACCACCAGGTCGTAGGGTTCGGTAGCGCCCTGCACCAGGGCATCGCGGCCGTCGGCCAGCCAGTCCACGGCATAGCCCTGGCGGCCGAGGTCGGCCAGCAGTTCGTCGGCGAGGGCGACGTTGTCTTCCACCAGCAGCAGGCGCATCAGTCGTCCTCCTCGTCCTTGAGGATGCGGCCCGTGACCGCATCCAGATCCAGTTCGCGCACCTGACCGCCGTCGGTGAGCAGCTCGACCTCGTAGACGTACTGGTCGTCCTCCTCCTCCAGCTCGGCCTCCAGCAGGCGCGCGCCGGGGTAGCGCTGCATGGCCTGCTGCAGCAACTGCTGCAGCGGCTGGATCACGCCCTCCTGGCGCAGGCGCAGGGCCTCGTCCTGGTCGAGATCGCGGGCCTGCGCCGAGGCGATCAGGCACAGGGTCAATCCGGCGATGAAGGGCGTGGTCTTGATCATCAGTCGTCCTGGTGGTCCTTGAGGATCTGGCCGTTGGTGGCATCCAGCTCCAGGTCCCACTGCACGCCCTGGGCGTCACGCAGTTCGACCTGGTAGACGTAGCGGCCGTACTCCTCTTCCAGCTCGGTTTCCTCGACGGCGGAACCCGGGTGCTTGGCGATGGCGGCTTCGTTGAGCTTCTCGAAGGACATGATGGTACCCGCATCGCGCAGTTTCAGCGCCTCGTCCGGGCCGAGGTCGCGGGCCTGGGCTACACCGGCGGTGGCGGCGATCAGGGCGGTGGCAAGCAGGGCAGTGAGTTTATTCATCTTCGATCTCCTGGGGAGTGAGTGGCTTTCGATGGGTTCACTCTAACCAGCGCTGCTTAATTGAGCCTGAAACAGCCATGGCGGACGGAGCGGCCTGAACTTGCCAGGACCACTGCTTGTAGACGTTGTTCTCCCCTTCGCTGCCGATGGCGACCTGATACAGCGACAGGTAGATCTCTTAGAAGGCTTCGATCTGGTGCATGGCGAGTTCGGCGCATCGACCGTCAACCGACCGGAGATCATGTAGATACCGCGCCGGGCCTTGGACGTCGATGCAGAAGACTGACCAAGACCAGCAAGCAACCACGAAATGAACAGATGGGGAACAGCAAAGCCCAGAAACGCCAAAGCCCCGATTTCCGGGGCTTTGCGCTGAATAGATGGCGGAAGCGTAGAGATTCGAACTCTAGGACAGTTGCCCGTCGGCGGTTTTCAAGACCGCTGCCTTAAACCACTCGGCCACGCTTCCACAACGGGCGGCAATACTACCCGATCGAAACAGACTGTCAAACTCTGTTTCTTGGCGCGGCGTCCGGCTTTGCTAAGATTCGGGCATCCCGCCAATCTGGCGGACGTTGCATGTCCAGGAGGAAAGCACAATGCGCGAACAACCCTATGTCCTGCAGGGCACGCAGGTCGACCAGATCGAGACCAGCAAGGTCCTGCGCAACACCTACGCCCTGCTGGCGATGACCTTGGGCTTCAGCGGCCTGGTGGCCTTCGCCGCGCAGCAGGCCCATGTGCCGCACCCGGGCATCCTGATCACCCTGGTCGGCTTCTACGGCCTGTTCTTCCTCACCGTGAAGCTGCGCAACTCCGGCTGGGGCCTGCTCAGCACCTTCGCCCTGACCGGCTTCATGGGCTACACCCTCGGCCCGATCCTCGATCGCTACCTGAGCATGGCCAACGGTGCCGACGTGATCGTCAGCGCCTTCACCATGACCGCCATCGTGTTCGGCGGCCTGTCGGCCTACGTGCTGACCACCCGCAAGAACATGAGCTTCCTGTCGGGCTTCATCACCGTGGGCTTCTTCGTCCTGCTCGGCGCCATGCTGGCCGCCTGGCTGTTCGAGATCAGCGGCCTGCAACTGGCGATCAGCGCCGGCTTCGTGCTGTTCTCCTCGGCGGCGATCCTCTACCAGACCAGCGAGATCATCCACGGCGGCGAGCGCAACTACATCATGGCGACCATCAGCCTGTATGTGTCGATCTACAACCTGTTCATCAGCCTGCTGCAGATCTTCGGCATCATGGGCAGCGACGACTGATCCCACCCTGCCGTGCACTCCATGGAGCCCGCCTTTTGGCGGGCTCTTTCGTTTGCGTTTATCATGTGCGGCATTGTTGCCAGGCCGCTCCAGATGAAATTCGCCATCGCCCTGTTCGCCCCGCCCCATGCCCCGTCCAGCCGCCGTGCCCTGCGTTTTGCCGAGGCGGTGCTGGCTGGCGGCCACGAGATCGTCCGCCTGTTCGTCTATCAGGATGCCGTACAGCTGGCTTCCGCGCTGACGGTCAGCGCCCAGGACGAGCTGGACCTGCCGGCCGCCTGGCGCGCCTTCGTCACCGAGCACCAGCTGGATGGCGTGGTGTGCATCGCCGCCGCCCTGCGCCGCGGCGTGCTGAACGCGGAAGAAGCGCAGCGCTACGGCCGCGCCAGCCACAACCTGGAGGCGCCCTGGGAGCTGTCCGGTCTCGGCCAGCTGCACGAGGCGGCCCAGGACGCCGACCGCCTGATCTGCTTCGGAGGGGACTGAGATGGCCAAATCCCTGCTGCTGATCTGCCGCCGCTCGCCGTGGAACGGCCCGGCCGCCCGCGAGGCGCTGGACATCGCCCTGGCCGGCGGCGCCTTCGACCTGCCGATCAGCCTGCTGTTTCTCGACGACGGCGTGTTCCAGCTGCACAGCGGCCAGCACCCGAAAGCCATCGAGCAGAAGGACCTGACCGCCAACCTGCAGGCGCTGCCGCTGTTCGGGGTCGAGGCGCTGTACGTCGCCGCCAGCGACCTGCAGCACCGCGGCCTCACCGCCCGGCAGCTCGCCCTGCCGGTCACCGAGCTGCCCGACGCCGAACTGCCTGCCCTGCTCAACCATCACGACCTGGTGATCACCCTCTGATGGCCACCCTGCACCTGCTTTCCCGTTCGCCGTTCGCCGACACCAGCGGCGCCAGCTGCCTGCGCCTGCTCGGCCCGGGCGATGGCCTGCTGCTCTGCGGCGACGCCGTCTACGCCCTGCAACCCGGCTCGCAGCCGTTCGAGGTGCTGCGCGCGCTGCCGGCCGACCGCCGGCTGTTCGCCCTCGCCGAGGACCTCCAGGCCCGCGGCATCGCCGCGCCGGAGTTCGTCCACCCGCTCGACTACCCCGGCTTCGTCGAGCTGACCCTGCGTTTCGAGCGGACCAACAGCTGGCTATGAGCATGATCACCGTAGACGGCAAGGACATCGCCCTGGACAAGGACGGCTACCTGGTCGCGCTGGACGACTGGAACCCGGCGGTGGCCGAGGCGCTGGCCGCGCGCGAGCAGATCGTGCTGGGCGCGGCGCACTGGGAAATCCTCGAACTGCTGCAGCGCTTCTATGCCGAATTCCAGCTGTCGCCGGCCACCCGCCCGCTGATCCGCTACACCGCCCAGCAGCTCGGCCCGGAAAAGGGCAACAGCCTGCACCTCAACCAACTGTTCCACGGCACTCCCGCCAAACTGGCCGCCAAGCTGGCCGGACTGCCCAAACCGACCAATTGCATATGACCCCGACCCTGGTGACTCCCGCAGAACACCCCTTCGCGCAGTTCGTGCGCATCCTCGGCAAGGGCAAGCGCGGCGCGCGCAGCCTGACCCGCGAGGAGGCCCGCGAGGCCATGGGCATGCTGCTCGACGGCAAGGCCGAGGAGGTGCAGCTCGGCGCCTTCCTCATGCTGCTGCGGCACAAGGAGGAGAGCGCCGAGGAGATCGCCGGCTTCACCGAGGCGGTGCGCGAGCGCCTCAACGCACCGCCCACCGTGGTCGATCTGGACTGGCCGAGCTACGCCGGCAAGAAGCGCCACCTGCCCTGGTACCTGCTGGCGGCCAAGGCCCTGGCCGCCAGCGGCGTGCGCATCCTGATGCACGGCGGCGGCGCGCACACCGCCGGGCGCCTGTACAGCGAACAACTGCTCGACCGGCTGGAAATCCCCTGCTGCGCCGACTGGAATGCGGTGGTGCACGCGCTGGACGAGCGCCACCTCGCCTTTATCCCGCTGGGCGCCTGGATGCCGCGCCTGCAGCACATGATCGACCTGCGCAACACCCTCGGCCTGCGCTCGCCGATCCACTCGCTGGCCCGCGTGCTCAACCCGCTGGGCGCGCGCTGCGTGCTGCAGAGCATCTTCCACCCCGGCTACCAGGCCATCCACCGCGAGGCCAGCGTGCTGCTCGGCGACCATTCCCTCGTCATCAAGGGCGATGGCGGCGAGATCGAGGTCAATCCCGACGTCGACACCCACCTGTTCGGCGCCACCGCCGGCCAGGCGTGGGACGAGGAGTGGCCGGCGCTGTCGGCGCAGCGCCACGTCAAGCCGGCCAGCCTCGACCCCGAGCACCTGGCCGCCTTCTGGCGCGGCGAGGCCGAGGACGCCTACGGCCGCCTGGCCGTGCTCGCCACCATGGCCCTCGCCCTGCGTGGCCTGGGCCTGGAGCGTGAGGCCGCCTTCCAGCGCGCCGCCGAACTGTGGGAGCGTCGACTGGGGTGAGCCGTCGGGGTGGGCTGCCGGATCGGGAGCCGCCCGAGGCTTTGCGGTCCGATCATCCATGACCCTGAGCATCCACCAGCTGCGCGTACAGGACTGGCGCCAGGCCTTCGGCGCCGGCGACTACAGCCGTGGCCGCGACTATTTCCTCGACAACCGCTCGCAGATCGACGGCTTCGAGAAGGGCGTGCTGCTCGCCGAATGCCGCGGCTCCGGCCGCCAGCGCTACCGCCAGCGCATCCGCCTGATCGACCGCGGCGCGCACTGGGACGTCGACGGCCGCTGCAGCTGCCCGGTCGGCTACAACTGCAAGCACGTGGTCGCCGCCCTGCTGACCCTCGAGCGCCTGCAGCTGCAGGGGCATAGCGTGCCCGACCGCGACGCCCCGCCGGAGGTCATCGACCTGCCCGCCGCGGCGCCGCAGCCGCGGCTGATCCTCGGCAGCCACGTGCGCGTGCACTACGACGCGCGCAAGGGGCGGATGATCGAGCAGACCCAGCACCGCGCCGCCCTGTCGTTCGACTACCAGGGCCACGTCACCTTCGGCCGGGTGGCGCAGAAGGAGTGGCTGGTCAGCCTCGATGCCCGCCGGCAGCTGCGCATCGCCCGCCAGCTGGAAGTCGAGGCCGCGCTGCGCCAGCAGCTCACCGCGTGCGGCTTCAGCATCGCCCTGCGCCGCAGCGAGGCCCTGCCGGAAAGCGCCGGCGAGCCCTTCGAGCTGCCCGACGATGCCGCCTGGCTGCACTTCGTCCGCGAGCAGCTGCCGCAGTTGCGCGAACAGGGCTGGCAGATCCGCCTGCAGCCGGACTTCCAGTTCAACCTGGCGACCCTCGGCGACTGGCACGTCGGTATCGAGGAAGCCGAGGAAGGCGACTGGTTCGACCTGGAGATGGGCATCGAGGTGGACGGCGAGAAGGTCAGCCTGCTGCCGATCCTGCTCCACGCCATCCGCCACTCGCCCTGGCTGCTCACCGGCGAGGCGCTGGCCCGGCGCGGCGACGACGAGGAGCTGCTGGTGCCGCTGCCGCGCAGCTACGGCGGACGCCGCGTCGCCCTGCCCTTCGGCCGCCTCAAGCCGCTGTTGGCCAGCCTCGGCGAGCTGTACTTCCGCGCCGAGCAGGACGAGGACGCGATCTGGAGCGAACGCCTGCGCCTGGGCCGCGCCGACGCCGCGCGCCTGGCAGCTCTGGAGCAGGTGCCGGCGCTGCACTGGCTGGGCGGCGAGCGCCTGCGCGAGTTCGCCCGCCGCCTGCAGGAGCTGCCGCAGCAGCCGGTGGCCACCCCGGCCGGTCTGCGCGCCGAACTGCGCGACTACCAGCAGCACAGCCTGGCCTGGCTGCAGGCCCTGCGCGAACTCAAGGTCGGCGGCATCCTCGCCGACGACATGGGCCTGGGCAAGACGCTGCAGACCCTGGCGCACATCCTCGCCGAGAAGCAGGCCGGCCGGCTGACCAGCCCGGCGCTGATCGTCATGCCCACCAGCCTGATTCCCAACTGGCAGGACGAGGCGGCGCGCTTCGCCCCCGACCTGCGCGTGCTGGCGCTGCACGGCGCCAGGCGCAAGGCGCTGTTCGAGCAGATCGACCAGCACGACCTGGTGCTGACCACCTACGCCCTGCTGCCGCGCGACCTCAAGCAGCTGCATGGCCGCCACTGGCACCTGCTGATCCTCGACGAGGCGCAGAACATCAAGAACCCGCGCAGTCGCGCGGCCCAGGCCGCCGGCCAGCTCACCGCCGACCAGCGCCTGTGCCTGACCGGCACGCCGCTGGAGAACCACCTCGGCGAGCTGTGGTCGCTGTTCAACTTCCTGATGCCCGGCTGGCTGAGCGACAGCAAGGCGTTCACCCGGGTCTACCGCACGCCGATCGAGAAGCGCGGCGATGCGCTGCGCCTCGCCCACCTGGTGGCGCGGGTCAAGCCCTTCCTGCTGCGCCGCACCAAGGAGCAGGTGGCCCGCGAGCTGCCGCCGAAGACCGAGATCACCCAGCGCATCGAGCTGACCGACGTGCAGCGCGACCGCTACGAGACCCTGCGCCTGGCCATGGACCAGAAGGTGCGCGCCGAGATCCAGCGCCTCGGCCTGGGCCGCAGCCAGCTGGTGATCCTCGAAGCGCTGCTGCGCCTGCGCCAGGCCTGCTGCGACCTGCGCCTGCTCGGCGACGAGGGCACCGAACACGCCAGCGCCGACTCCGGCAAGCTCACCGCCCTGCTGGAGATGCTCGAGGAGCTGATCGCCGAGGGCCGCCGCGTACTGCTGTTCTCGCAGTTCACCAGCATGCTCGGCCTGATCGAAGCCGAACTGAAGGCGCGCAAGATCGCCTACGCCAAGCTCACCGGCGCCACCCAGGACCGCCGCGCGCCGGTAGAGGCGTTCCAGGGCGGCCGGGTGCCGGTGTTCCTGATCAGTCTCAAGGCCGGCGGCGCCGGCCTCAACCTGACCGCCGCCGACACGGTGATCCACTTCGACCCCTGGTGGAACCCGGCCGCCGAGGCCCAGGCCAGCGACCGCGCCTACCGCATCGGCCAGGACAAGCCGGTGTTCGTCTACCGGTTGATCGCCCGCGGCAGCGTCGAGGAGAAGATCCAGCAGCTGCAGCAGAGCAAGGCCAGTCTCGCCCGCAGCGTGCTGGAGGGCGGCGGCCAGGGCGACTGGACGCTGAGCGAGGCCGACCTCGACGCCCTGCTGGCGCCGCTTGCCTGAGGTGCGCTTCTCCGATCCGCTGCAGGCACCGGCGCAGAGCATCGCCTGCGAGCGGCGCGACTATCCCGAGTGGCACCGCGGCCGCACCCGCTATGGCGTGTGGACCCTGCCGGTCGATTGCCCGCGCATCCTCGCCCGCCTCGAGCGGGCGCGCGCGCACCTGAGCGCCTGGCTGCACGACGACTACCGGCGCCAGGCGCATGTGACCCTGTTCGTCTGCGGCTTTCCGGCCGAGGCCGCGCGCTTCGACGACGACTTTCCCGGCGAACGCCTGGCCGCGCAGATCGACGCCCTCAGTGCCCTGCGCGCCGGCCGCTTCGAGCTGCAGATCGGCAACCTGGACAGCTACGCCAGCGCGCCCTTCCTCACCGTGAGCGATCCCGACCGGCGCCTGGAGGCCCTGCGCTCAGCGCTGGGCCAGCACAGCGCGGAAATCCGCCAGGCACCCTATCATCCGCACCTGACGGTCGGCCTGTACGCCCGCGCCGTGCCGCGGCAGGCCCTGCAGCAACGGCTGGGCGGGTTCGCCGACGCCGAGCCGCTGGCGCTACCTATCCACGAACTGCACTACAGCACCTACGCCGCCAGCGAGCTGGCTGGCCCGCTGCACGTCGAGCACCGCCTGGCACTGCGCCCCAGCCCTAGGTCTTGATCACGTAGCCGTAGGCGCGCTTGCGTCCGTCCGCCTCGCGCTGCAGGTAGACGCCCTGGATTTCCGGCTCGAAGCCGGGCAGCGCGTTGACGCCCTCCTCCAGCGCCAGGAAATACTGCAGCGCCGCACCGCCCCACACCTCGCCCGGCACCACGCAGAGCACTCCCGGCGGATAGGGCAAGGCGCCCTCGGCGGCGATGCGCCCGTCGATCTCGGCCAGCGGCACCAGCTCCACGTTGTTGCGCAGCAGATGCTGGTTGGCCTCCCAGGGCGTCATCGCCTGGCGGGGGAAGTGCTGCTTGCGGAACATCTGCTTCTGCAGCTTGTTCATCGCGTGGCGCCTGTAGAAATCGTGCATTTCCAGACACAGCCGGCGCAGCGTGTAGTCGGCGTACTTCTCGTGCGCGGCATGGATGGCCGGCAGCACCTCGCTCAGCGGACTGTCGTGGTCGATATGGCGCTCGAACTGGGCGATGTGCGCGACCAGATGCTGCAGCTTGGCGAAGTTGTCCGAGGGCGTGAGCAGGAACAGGATCGAGTTGAGGTCGGCCTTTTCCGGCACTATGCCGTTGGCGCGCAGGTAGTGGGCGAGCACCGCGGCCGGCACGCCGAGCGAGGCATAGCCCCCCGTGGTCGGGTCGATGCCGAAGGTGGTCAGCAACATCTTGCACGGGTCGACGTAGTACTGGTCCTTGGCGTAGCCGGCGAAGTCGTGCCACTTGTCCTCCGGCCGGAATTTGAAGAAGCGCAGGTCGTCGATGATCATCTCGGTCTCGTGCTCGGCCCACGGGCGGCCGTCCACCTGCGCCGGAATGAACGGCTTGATGTACTTGCAGGTGCGCAGCATCAGCTTGCGCGCCTCCACGCCGTTCCTGATGCACTCGCGCCACAGGTTGCGCCCGGCCAGGCCGTCGTGCATCTGCGCGTTGACGTCCAGCGCCGCGAAGATCGGATAGAAGGGGCTGGTCGAGGCATGCATCATGTAGGCGTTGTTCAGCCGCTTGTGGTTGCAGTAGCGCGGCTGGCTCTTGATGTGACGGTCCTTCTTGTGGATCTGCGACGACTGCGAGAAGCCCGCCTGCTGCTTGTGCACCGACTGGGTGACGAACAGCCCCGGGTCGTCCGGCCCCAGGTCGAGCAGCAGCGGCGAGCTGTCGTGCATCATCGGGATGAACTGCTCGTAGCCGACCCAGGCCGAGTCGAACAGGATGTAGTCGCACAGCCGGCCGATCTTCTCCACCACCTGGCGGGCGTCGTAGATGGTGCCGTCGTAGGTGCCGAGCTGGATCACCGCCAGGCGGATCGGCCGCTCCTGCTGTGCCCTGTCCGGGTCGACCTCGGCGATCGCCGCACGGATGTACTGCTCGTCGAAGCAGTGCGCATCGATGCCGCCGATGAAGCCGTAGCAGTTGCGCGCCGTCTCCAGGTACACCGGCCTGGCGCCGCAGAGGATCAGCGCGCCGAGGTGGATGGACTTGTGGTTGTTGCGGTCGAACAGCACCAGGTCGTCCTTGGCCAGCAGCGCGCTGGTAACCACCTTGTTGGAGGTCGAGGTGCCGTTGAGCACGAAGTAGGTCTTGTCGGCGTTGTAGATGCGCGCGGCGTTCATCTGCGCGTCGCGGGCCGGCCCCTCGTGGATCAGCAGGTCGCCGAGCTTGACGTCGGCGTTGCACAGGTCGGCGCGGAACACGTTCTCGCCGAAGAACTCGAAGAACGCCCTCCCCAGCGGATGCCCGCGGAAGAACTGCCCGCCCTGGTGCCCTGGGCAGTCGAAGGCCACGTTGCCGGTCTTCACGTACTCCTTGAGCGCCCTGAAGAACGGCGGGTAGAGCTTCTGCGCGTAGGTCTCGGCCGCCTGGGCGATGCGCTTGCCGTTGAAATGGCGCTCGCCCTTGCCCACCTGCAGCGTGCCGGCGATGCGCGACAGGATGTCCTCCGGCACCGCCTCGCCCGGCCGCAGGGCGACGAACAGCGGGATCGGGAAACCGGTATGGGCGATCCGGGCCAGCACCTCGCGCGCCTCGTCCGCCGCCGTCACCACGGCGGCCACGTTGGTGAAGTCGGTGCTGGCCAGATCGATCATCGCGTGTTCGAGGATGAAGCTGTCGAACAGTGAGGGCGGGCAGGCGATCTTGAACGTGCTCATGGGACTCTCCGGGCCGAAGCCCTCGGCGGCGACCTCTTGAATCTAGCCAGCGGCACGGGCTTTGCCAGCGCCCACGCCAGGCGCCGCGGATCGACGATGGGCGCGTGCGATCAATGCGTCTTTCTGTTGACCGGTGAAGCGTGCAGGTGGTGCTAACATGGGCGATCGCAATTCATTATGTTAAGTGACGCCTGATAAAATGGCTGCCTGCCCCCCACTCGCCACTGCCGCTGGATCGCCAGGCCCAACCAGCTCACCACGTGACTGCAAGCCGGCCGTATAATCCGGCCACTTACCCCGCAGCCCGGACGGAGGGATTCCCCGGAGCCATGCCGATCAAGTACGCCCGCCGCCTCACCGATCGCCGCCGTTCCCGGCAGAGCAATCGCCAGCTCGGCCTGTGCCTGGCGTTCATCGCCGGGGCGGCGAACGCCGGCGGCTTCATCGCCGTGCAGCAGTACACCTCGCACATGACCGGCATCCTCTCCTCGGTGGCCGACAACCTGGTGCTCGGCGCCAGCGACCTGGCCCTCGGCGGTATCGGCGGCCTGCTGTCCTTCGTCGCCGGGGCCATCACCTCCACCCTGCTGATCAACTTCTCGCGCCGGCGCCGCCTGCACGGCCAGTTCGCCCTGCCGCTGCTACTCGAGGCCGGCCTGCTGCTGTGCTTCGGCGTGCTGGGGGCGCGGCTGATGGAGATTCCCGGCTTCTTCGTGCCGCTCACCGTGATGCTGCTGTGCTTCATCATGGGGCTGCAGAACGCCATCATCACCAAGCTCTCCAACGCCGAGATCCGCACCACCCACGTCACCGGGATGATCACCGACATCGGCATCGAGCTGGGCAAGGCGCTCTACGTCAACCGCCACGAGCGCCCGGACCAGGCGCCGGTACGCGCCAACCGCGAGCGCCTGCGCATCAACGCCCTGCTGGTCGGCTGCTTCTTCACCGGCGGAGTCAGCGGCGCCTTCGGCTTCCAGCACTTCGGCTTTCTCGTCACCGTACCGCTGGCGGCCCTGCTGCTGACCCTGGCGCTGGTGCCGGTGTTCGACGACCTGCGCCTGGGCTGGCAACTGCGGCGGCGGCGGCGCAGCTGATGCAGCGTCCACAGGCCGGGGCGCTGCGGATAGTCCGCTTGAGCGATAGGCAATGCACGGCTGGTCTGATAGATAGAGGAAGCGCCCTCGCAAACGGATGGACGAGATGAATCAACGCAAATGGATCGCCCGCGGCATTCTCCTCGCGGCGCTGGCCGGCGCCGGCTGGCTGGTCTGGCAGGGGCTGCAGCCCAAGGGCCTCGGCGAGGGCTTCGTCAGCGGCAACGGGCGCATCGAGGCCACCGAGATCGACGTGGCCACCAAGCTGGCCGGGCGCATCGCCGCCATCGAGGTCGACGAGGGCGCCTTCGTCCAGCCCGGCCAGGTGCTGGCGCGCATGGACACCACGGTGCTGCAGGCGCAGCTCAGCCAGGCCCAGGCCCAGGTGCGCCAGGCGCAGAACGCCATCCACACCGCCCACGCCCTGGTCGCCCAGCGCGAGAGCGAGAAGGCCACCGCCGCGGCGGTGGTGCTGCAGCGCCAGGCCGAGCTGACCGCCGCGCAGAAGCGCCACCAGCGCACCGCGGCGCTGGTCAAGCGCAACGCCATGGCCCTGCAGCAGCTCGACGACGACCTCGCCGCCCTGCAGGGCGCCCAGGCGGCGCTGGCCGCGGCGCGGGCCCGGGTACTGTCCGACCAGGCCGCCATCGAGGCGGCCCGCTCGCAGGTGATCGAGGCCGAATCCGCCGTCGAGGCCGCCAAGGCCACGGTGACCCGCCTGCAGGCGGACATCGACGACAGCGCGCTGAAGATCGACCGCGTCGCCCGCGTGCAGTACCGCATCGCCCAGCCCGGCGAGGTGCTCGGCGCCGGCGGCAAGCTGCTCAACCTGGTCGACCTGGCCGACGTGTACATGACCTTCTTCCTGCCCGAGCGCCAGGCCGGCCTGGTGGCGCTGGGCAGCGAGGTGCGCGTGGTGCTGGATGCCGCGCCGCAGTTCGTCATCCCGGCCCGGGTCAGCTACGTGGCCAGCGTCGCCCAGTTCACCCCCAAGACCGTGGAGACCGCCAGCGAACGGGAAAAGATGATGTTCCGGGTCAAGGCGCGCATCGACCCGGAACTGCTGCGCAAGCACCAGGACCAGGTGAAGACCGGCCTGCCCGGCATGGCCTACCTCAAGCTCGCGCCTGAGGCCCAGTGGCCCGCCCACCTGCAGTTGAACGCGAATGCCGGCCAATGACTGAGGAGCGCGTCGCCCGGCTGGACAACGTCAGCCTCGTCTACGGCAAGACCCATGCCCTGGACTGCATCGGTCTGGAAATTCCCGCCCGGCGCATGGTCGGCCTGATCGGCCCTGACGGGGTCGGCAAGTCCAGCCTGCTGGCGCTGGTCGCCGGCGCCCGGCAGATCCAGCAGGGCACCATCGAGGTGCTCGATGGCGACATGGCCGACAAGGACCACCGCCGCGCGGTGTGCCCGCGCATCGCCTACATGCCGCAGGGCCTGGGCAGGAACCTCTATCCCACTCTCACGGTGCGCGAGAACCTCGAATTCTTCGCCCGCTTGTTCGGCCAGGCCCGCGAGGAGCGGCGCTGGCGCATCGACGAGCTGACCCGCAGCACCGGCCTGCACCCCTTCCTCGACCGCCCGGCCGGCAAGCTGTCCGGCGGCATGAAGCAGAAGCTCGGCTTGTGCTGCGCGCTGATCCACGACCCCGACCTCTTGATCCTCGACGAGCCGACCACCGGCGTCGATCCGCTGTCGCGCAACCAGTTCTGGGAGCTGATCGAGCGCATCCGCGCCAGCCGCCCGCAGATGAGCGTGCTGGTGGCCACCGCCTACATGGACGAGGCGCAGCGCTTCGACCACCTGGTGGCGATGGACGCCGGTCGGGTGCTGGCCACCGGCACGCCGGCCGAACTGCTGGCGCGCACCGCCAGCGACAACCTGGAGCAGGCCTTCATCCGCCTGCTGCCGGAGGAAAGGCGCCAGCACCACCAGGCGCTGGTGATCCCGCCGCGCCAGCACAACGACAGCATCGCCATCGAGGCGCACGGCCTGAGCATGCGTTTCGGCGACTTCGTGGCGGTCGACCGGGTGAACTTCCGCATCGAACGCGGGGAGATCTTCGGCTTTCTCGGCTCCAACGGCTGCGGCAAGACCACCACCATGAAGATGCTCACCGGCCTGCTGCCGGCCAGCGCGGGCGAAGCGCTGCTGTTCGGCAAGCCGGTGGACCCGCACGACCTGCAGACCCGCCAGCGCGTCGGCTACATGTCGCAGGCCTTCTCGCTGTACAGCGAGCTGAGCGTGCTGCAGAACCTCGAGATGCACGCCCGCCTGTTCCACCTACCGGCCGAACGCCGCCAGGCGCGCATCCGCGAGATGCTCGAGCGTTTCGAGCTGCAGGACGAACTCGACAGCCTGCCCGACAACCTGCCGCTGGGCGTGCGCCAGCGCCTGTCGCTGGCAGTGGCGGTGATCCACCAGCCGGAGATCCTGATCCTCGACGAACCCACCTCGGGCGTCGACCCGATCGCCCGCGACGGCTTCTGGGCACTGCTGATCCAGCTGTCGCGCGAGGAAGGGGTGACCATCTTCATCTCCACCCACTTCATGAACGAGGCGCTGCGCTGCGACCGCATCTCGCTGATGCACGCCGGCAAGGTGCTGGACAGCGACACGCCGCAGGCGCTGATGGAAAAGCGCGGCCTGCCGACCCTGGAGGCGACCTTCATCGCCTATCTGGAGGATGCGCAGGCCGACGCCGCGGAGGAGCAGCCGAGCGCGGACAGCGCGCCCCGCGCGGCGCCGCGCAAGGTCGCCGGCAGCGCCGAACAGCACGCGCGCTTCAGCCTGCGGCGCCTGCTCAGCTACAGTCGCCGCGAGTCCATGGAACTGCGCCGCGACCCGGTGCGCGCCCTGCTGGCGACGCTCGGCACCGTGCTGCTGATGTTCATCATGGGCTACGGCGTCAGCTTCGACGTGGAGAACCTCAGCTACGCGGTGCTCGACCGCGACCAGACCACCACCAGCCAGAGCTACCTGCAGAATATCGCCGGCTCGCGCTACTTCATCGAGCAGGCGCCGCTGGCCAGCCACGCCGAGCTGGACCGGCGCCTGCGCAGCGGCGAGATCAGCCTGGCCATCGAGATCCCGCCCGGATTCGGCCGCGACCTCAAGCGCGGCGACCGCCCGCAGGTGGCGTTCTGGATCGACGGCGCCATGCCGGTGCGCGCCGACACCGTCAAGGGCTACGTGCAGGGCCTGCACGCCAGCTACCTGCAGGAGCTGGCCCGCGAGGCCGGGGTCGACGCGACCCAGCCGGCCGAGGTGGCCATCCGCTACCGCTACAACCCCGACGTGCAGAGCCTGCCGGCGATGGTGCCGGCGATGATCCCGATCCTGCTGATGATGATCCCGGCGATGCTCACCGCCCTCGGCGTGGTGCGCGAGAAAGAGCTAGGCTCGATCACCAACTTCTACGTCACGCCGACCACCCGCCTGGAGTTCCTGCTCGGCAAGCAGCTGCCCTACGTCGGCCTGGCCATGATCAACTTCTTCACCATGGTGCTGCTCGCCGTGTTCGTCATGGGCATCCCACTCAAGGGCAGCCTGCTGACCCTGAGCCTCGGCGCGCTGCTGTACATCCTCTGCTCCACCGGGCTGGGCCTGCTGATGTCGTCGATCCTGCACAGCCAGATCGCGGCGATCTTCGGCACCGCCATCGCCACCCTGCTGCCGGCCATCCAGTTCTCCGGGCTGACCCACCCGGTGTCGGCGCTGGAGGGCGCCAGCGCCTTCATCGGCCAGCTGTACCCGACCAGCCACTTCCTGATCATCAGCCGCGGGGTGTTCTCCAAGGCGCTCGACATGGGCGAGCTGCTGCCCTCGTTCGTCCCGCTGCTGCTGGCCATCCCGCTGCTGACCCTGGCCAGCGTCGCCGGCCTGCGCAAGCAGGAGAAGTGACATGCGCGCCCTGTCCAACATCCTCCAGCTCGGCCTCAAGGAACTGCGCAGCCTGTACCGCGACCCGGCGCTGGTGGTGCTGATCGTCTACTCCTTCACCCTGGCGATCTACTCCAGTGCCACCGCCATCCCCGAGGCTCCGCACCGCGCCACCATCGCGGTGGTCGACGAGGACCGCTCGCCGGTCTCGCAGCGCATCCTCAACGCCTTCCAGCTGCCCTACTTCGTGCCGCCGGTGTACATCGACCACGCGCAGATGGACGGCGGCATGGACGATGGCCGCTACACCTTCACCCTGAACATCCCGCCGGGCTTCCAGGAGGACCTGCTGGCCGGACGCCGGCCGGCCATCCAGCTCAACGTCGACGCCACCCAGGTCAGCCAGGCGTTCACCGGCGCCGGGCACATCCAGCAGATCATCGCCGCCGAGGTGGCCGAGTTCGTCCAGCGCTACCGCAGCGCCGAGGCCCTGCCGGTGGAGGCGGTGGTGCGCACCGCCTTCAATCCCAACCTGACCCGCGCCTGGTTCGGCGCGGTCAACGAGGTGGTCAACCAGATCACCATGCTGGCGATCATCCTCACCGGCGCGGCGCTGATCCGCGAGCGCGAGCACGGCACCATCGAGCACCTGCTGGTGATGCCGGTCACCCCCGTCGAGATCATGCTCGGCAAGATCTGGGCGATGGGCCTGGTGGTGCTGGCCGCCGCCGCCTTCTCGCTGGCCTTCGTGGTGCGCGGCTGGCTCGACATTCCCCTGCAGGGCTCGCTGGCGCTGTTCATCGGCGCCTGCGCCCTGCACCTGTTCGCCACCACCTCGATGGGCATCTTCTTCGGCACCGTGGCGCGTTCGATGCCGCAGTTGGGCCTGCTGACCATCCTGGTGATGATTCCGCTGCACATCCTCTCCGGCGGCGTCACCCCGCGCGAGAGCATGCCCGAAGCGGTCCAGCAGGTGATGCTGGCCGCACCCACCACCCACTTCGTCCAGCTGGCCCAGGCCGTGCTGTTCCGCAGCGCCGGGGTCGACATCGTCTGGCCGCAGCTGCTGGCCCTGGCGGCCATCGGCGCGGCCTTCTTCGCCGGCGCACTCGGCCGCCTGCGCAGGTCGCTGCAGTGACGGATACTTCGCAGATCAGGAACATGAGGAAACTCACCTTGAAACGGACCCCCAGCCTCGCTCGCCTGCTGGCGCTGGCCATCGCCCTGGGCACCAGCCACGGCCTGCGAGCCGAACAGCCGGCGCTGTCGACCCGCGTCGACCTGTTCGGCGTCTACATGGAGGCGATGCGCAACAACGCCGACCTGGCCGCCGCGCGCGCCGACTACCAGGCGCGCAAGGAAGCGGTACCGCAGGCGCGTTCCGCCCTGCTGCCGCAGCTCAACGGCGGCGCCAGCCTGCGCGACACCCGCACCGAGCTGGACCAGCCCTCGACCAGCTTCTCGCGCAGCGGCCCGCTCTTCCAGGCCAGCCTCAGCCAGGCGCTGCTGCGCGCCGACCGCTGGTTCCAGCTGCAGGCCGCCAAGGCAGTGAGCAGCCAGGCCGCGCTGGAGCTGTCGGCGGTGGAGCAGAACCTGATCCTGCAGAGCGCCGACGCCTACTTCGGCGTGCTGCGCGCCCAGGACACCCTGGCGGCGACCAAGGCCGAGGAGGCGGCCTTCCAGCGCCAGTTCGAGCAGGCCAGCGCGCGCTTCGAGGTCGGCCTGTCGGATCGCACCGAGGTGCTCGAGACCCAGGCCGGCCGCGACACCGCGCGCGCCAACCGGCTGATCGCCGAGCGCCGGGTGGAGGACGCCTTCCAGACGCTGACCACCCTCACCGACCGTCACTACCGCTTCGTCGAGGGCGTCCGCCATGAGCTGCCGATCGCCCCGCCGGCCCCCAACGAACCCGACTCCTGGGTCGACACCGCCATGCAGCGCAACATCCTGCTGCAGGCCAGCCAGTACGCGGTGAGCGGCGCCGAACAGACCCTGCGCCAGCGCAAGGCCGGCCACGCACCGACCATCGACCTGGTGGCGCAGTACCAGAAGGGCGACAACGACCGCCTGGGCTACAGCAATACCGCGCTGTCCGGGCGCGTCGGCCCGCTCATCAGCGACGTGGAGCAGCAGAGCATCGGCCTGGAACTGAACATCCCGCTGTTCAGCGGCGGCCTGACCAGCTCGCAGGTGCGCGAGGCCTGGCAGCGCCTGAGTCAGAGCGAGCAACAGCGCGAGAGCCTGCGCCGCCAGGTGGTGCAGAACACCCGCGACTCCTACCGCGCGGTGAACAGCGCGGTATCCCAGGTGGAGGCCCGCAAGCAGGCGATCGTCTCCAGCAGCAGCGCCCTGGAAGCCACCCAGCTCGGCTACGAGGTGGGCACCCGCAACGTCGTCGACGTGCTCGATGCCCAGCGCCAGCTGTACAGCGCCGTGCGCCTGTACAACGAGGCGCGCTACAGCTATCTCCTCGAGCAGCTGCGCCTCAAGCAGGCGGCCGGCATCCTCAGCCCGGAGGACCTGCAGGAGCTGTCGCCCTGGCTCAAGCCCGACTACGACCCGGACCGCGACTTCCTGCCGCCGCTGACCCGCACCGCTGACGATGCCCGGGAGTGAGCCACCCGAGCTTTTCCTGTTGCAGCGCACAAAAGACAGCTATCCTGTTCCTCGAGCCCCGATCTCGATACCGTCTGGCCCGAGCCTTCCAGACGTCCGCCAGCGGGCGTCTGCGCCGCATCAACGGAGCGCTGCGGCACCGCGAGAGCCTGTTCCGCCAGTTGAAGGAGTAAACGATGAACATGCCAACCCCTGCGTCCGCCCTGCCGCCTTCGACGCCCGTGCCGGACGAAGGCGCCCCCAATCCGCTCGATCTCAAGGTCCACGCCGCGATCGCCCGGGCCAGTTCGTCGCTCTCCCCCACCGCCCTCTTGCTCGCCCTGATCGACTGGTCCTGCCACCTGGCCGGCTCGCCCGGCAAGCAGCTGGAGCTGACCAGCCTGGCGCTGGAACATACCCGGCGGGTCAGCCAGTACCTGCGCGAGATCGCCCTCGCAACCCCCGACTGCCCGGCCCACGACTGCGTCGAACCGCCCAGGCGCGACCGCCGCTTCGCCGCCCGGGAGTGGCACGACTGGCCGTTCAACCTGATGCACCAGTCCTTCCTGCTCACCCAGGACTGGTGGCGCGCGGCGACCCACGGCGTGCGCGGGGTGTCGCGCCACCACGAGGAGGTGGTGGCCTTCGCCGCCCGCCAGCTGCTCGACCTGTTCTCGCCCGGCAACTACCTGCCGACCAATCCGGTGGTGCTGCAGCGCACCCTGGAAACCGGCGGCGGCAACCTGGCGCGCGGCATGATCCACTGGCTGGAGGACTTCGAGCGGATGGCCGCCGGCCGGCCGCCGGCCGGCGCCGAGAACTTCGTGGTCGGCCGCGACGTGGCGACGACGCCCGGCAAGGTGGTACTGAAGAACCGCCTGATCGAACTGATCCAGTACGCGCCGACCACCGGTACCGTCCATCCCGAGCCGATCCTCATCGTGCCGGCGTGGATCATGAAGTACTACATCCTCGACCTGTCGCCGCACAACTCGCTGGTCAGGTACCTGGTCGACCAGGGTCACACGGTGTTCTGCCTGTCGTGGAAGAACCCCGGCGCCGAGGACGGCGACCTGGGCATGGACGAGTACCTGCAGCTCGGTTTCTTCGCCGCCCTCGAGGCGATCAACGCCATAGCCCCCGGCCAGAAGGTGCACGCCACCGGCTACTGCCTGGGCGGCACCCTGCTGTCGATCGCCGCCGCCGCCATGGCCCGCGACAACGACGAGCGCCTGGCTTCGGTCAGCCTGTTCACCGCGCAGACCGACTTCACCGAGCCCGGCGAGCTGGCGCTGTTCATCGACGAGAGCCAGGTCAGCCTGCTCGAGGCGCAGATGCGCGAAACCGGCTACCTGACCGCCGGACAGATGGTCGGCGCCTTCCAGCTGCTGCGCTCCAACGACCTGCTGTGGTCGCGCATGGTCGGCGAGTACCTGATGGGGGAACGCGGCACGATGAACGACCTGATGGCCTGGAACGCCGACGCCACGCGCATGCCGGCCCGCATGCACGCCCAGTACCTGCGCCGCCTGTTCCTCAACGACGACCTCAGCGAGGGACGCTACCCGGTGGGCGGGCGCCCGGTGTCGCTGAGCGACATCGACACGCCGATCTTCTGCGTGGCCACCACCCAGGACCACGTCGCGCCCTGGCGCTCGGTGTTCAAGCTGCACTACCTGACCCCGGCGCCGATCACCTTCCTGCTCACCAGCGGCGGCCACAACGCCGGCATCGTCAGCGAACCGGGCCGTGCCCGGCGCCACTACCAGGTCATGGACCGCCCTGCCGGCGGCACCTACGTGGCCCCCGATGCCTGGCTGACCAATGCACCGCGCCACGAGGGCTCCTGGTGGCCGCAGTGGCAGGCCTGGCTGCAGGAGCGCTCGGGGTCACCCGTCGCGCCACCCGCGCTGGGCGCCCCCGAGCGCGGCTATCCGCCGCTCGACGACGCGCCCGGCCAGTACGTGCGTGAAAAGTAGCCTGCCGCCCCTCCTCCCACCTCAGCCCCGAGGGAAGTCGCCATGTATTTCGATGCCCAGCCCGCCCTGACGCTGTACAAGGTCAATCTGCAGTTCTCCTTCCGCCTCTGCGACCTGCTGCGGGAAAACGCCCTGCGCTGGAACGAGGCCGGCAGCCGGGCGGTCGACACCTGCGCCGCCGAACTGGAGAGCGCCACCACGCGCATGCTCGACGCCAGCGACTGGAGCCGCCTGGCCTTGGTCTCCAGCGACCTCTACTGGAAGGCCCTGCAGCTGCAGACCCGTGCCGTGCAGCACCTGGCGGAAACCACCCTGAGCAATCACGGCTCGCTCTCCGCCGCGACCCAGGAAGCGGTATCCGCCTGGCAGAAGGAGGCCGCCGCCGCCCTCAAGGAAACCACCGGCGCCATGCCGATCAGCACCACCCTGCAGGACTACCTGCAGGACTACCTGCACCTGCTGAGCCCCGAGGGGGCCACTGCCCGGCGCAAGTCGACGCGCAGCAAGCCCCACTGAGGCCCGCTTGCCCGGCGCCGACCGGCCCACGCCAGGCCAGGTCGGCGCCGGCTGCCTCCGGGCAGCGAGCGCCCGTTGTGCGACGCAAAAAAATTGCCCGAATCCTTCATTAACCTATTCACGAGCATTAGACCTTGGTCTAAAATGGGATCACCTTGACAAGCAGAGGAATCCCCTCATGAACGAACCCCAGCTAAAGAACCTGCTCGATGACCTGGACTCCGCCAAGGCTGCCTGCGACGGCCTGAGCCGCCTCGTGGTGACGCGCCTCGCCGAGAAGCGGATTCCGTATCGGGCAATGCTGGGAACTGTGGAACTGGACGGCAAGGTGATCTCTCCCCATATCTGGGTAGAAGCCGACGGCTGCCTGATCGACTACCGCGCGCGCGAGCAACTGGGCGACGACACGCGCCTGCCGCACGGCGTGATCGCCAGGGACGAGGTGAAGGCCAACTACCGGGGCCAGAGCATCGTGATCGACCCGCTGCCCGACTACCTGTTCGAGCAGCTCGTGCACTGAAGCAACACATCACCCCCCGCCACCCTCCCCGGATGACGCCACACAGACCCCGGCCTGCGCCGGGGTTTGTCGTTTCCGCATGCAGGAATGCTTGATTTTTAACTGTACGCATATACAGTAATCCGGAAGCCGGAGGGCCTGTCCGCCCTCCGTCCCGGCGCCCACCGGGCGACAGTCATCGAAGCAAACCGCAAGGAGCCCAGCCATGTTCATCTCGCTCACTGGCCGCACGATAGCCCTGAGGAAGGCCTCTCCCTACGATCTCAACGACTTCCGCTGCTCGCCCAACGAGCTGCAGGACAAGTACGCGGCCGGCCACCGGCACGCCGAACACCCGCACTTCTCCCGCGCCCAGTGGCTGCACGCGATCAATGGCGGCGCCACCCTGCTGGGCTACTGGCAGTGGGTGTTCGAACAGGTCCAGGCCGACGACGAGACCTATCTGCTGCGCCACTGAGGCGCGCCGTTCAATCCAGCGGCTGGTCGTCGCGGATCAGCACGCAACGCCGGCCGTGGTCGTCCTCGGCACAGTCGTGGACGTAATACATCGCCACCTCGCCCTGGCCGGTCATCGCCGCCAGGTAGTCGCCCTCCTCGGCGAGGAAGAAGGCCGCGGAGCCGGGCTCGGCCTCGCACTCGATCAGCGCGGTGACGAACAGTGCCGGATCGTCGTCGCCGAAGAACGCCTCGCGCTCCGCGGCCTCCCAGTGCTCCGGTGCCTGGAACGGCCCGACCAGCAGGACGCGGGCCTCGCCCAGATCCTCCTCCTCGGCATCCGGGTCATTCTCGTCGGGGCGGTAGAGGGTGCACTCCAGCGCCTGGGCGTCCTCGAGGATCGCCCGGCGCGCCGCCAGCCGCCGCTGCGGGTCGATACCGGCCGCCGTGCACATCTGTTGCCATATCTTGTCCATGCTGTCCTTCCGCTTGGCCCCTGCCGGGGCTGACCGTGGTCGCGCGCGCCGATTGCCGGGCGCGCATCAGGCGGCCATTCTCGACCTATTTGCCCGCCCTCGCCAGCGGAGCGATCCCGCGGCCGAACTGGCCGACGAGCAGAAGAAGTGACCGCGCCGCAGCCGTGCCTCGCCGCCGGCGCCGTCTCGTTTCTCGCCTGATTGCGCGGCTTTTCCGCGGGATCGGAGCTGGCGTTGACCTGGGTCAGCTTTTGCGCGGTGCGCAACGCCAATCGCTCAGGTAGCGTCGCGGGATCACGGAAAGTCGCGGCCGACGCCATCCCCGCGGACCATGCCGCATGGCCGGCCAGCGTCGCCGGGCACGCACGGGCAGCGCCTTGCCGCGAATGCAGGCGCGCCGCGCAAGCGTGAAAACGCTTCAAAAAACACGTGCAACCCCTTGATTGAAATGTTAACAATCCAGCCACAACAAGAACGGGAGCCTCCTTCCATGAAAACCCTCAAGCTCGCAGCCCTCACCCTCGCCATCGGCGCCGCCGGCGCCGCCCAGGCCGCCGACAGCTATACCCTGAAGGTTGCGCACTTCCTGCCGTCCACCTCCAACGCCCAGGTCAACATCATCGAGCCTTGGTGCGAACAGCTGCGCCAGGAGTCCAACGACCGCCTGAAGTGCCAGCTGTACCCGTCGATGCAGCTGGGCGGCACCCCCGCCAAGCTGGCCGACATGGCGCGCAACGGCGTAGCCGACATCGTCTGGACCGCCCCCGCCTACTCCGCCGGCAAGTTCCCGCGCGTCGAGGCCCTCGAGCTGCCGTTCATGCTGCCCTACGGCGGCAAGGCCGGTAACGACATCATCTGGAAGTTCTACGAGCAGTACGCCAAGGACGACTTCAAGGGCTACAAGGTGCTCTCCGTGTTCGGCGACGGCGGCATGGACCTGCACACCCGCGGCAAGGCGGTGAAGACCCTCGAGGACCTCAAGGGCCTGAAGCTGCGCGCCTCCAGCCGCACCGCCGCCAAGACCCTGGAAGCCCTCGGCGTCACCCCGGTGAGCATGCCGCCGGCGCAGATGACCGAAGCCATCTCCAAGGGCGTGGTCGACGGCGCCCTGGCCTCCTGGGAAGTGGTCCCGGCCACCAAGCTCAACGAGGTGACCCAGTACCACAGCGCCACCCCGGCTGGCGAAAACGCCTTCGGCTACACCGTGCTGACCATGCTGATGAACCAGGACAAGTTCGCCAGCCTGCCCAAGGACCTGCAGGAAATCATCGACCGCAACAGCGGCCCGGCGCTGAACGACCGTTTCGCCACCGCCTGGGACAAGGCGATGGACGCCGCCCGCAGCGCCACCCCGGCCGAAGGCCTGGTGGCCATCGACGCCGCCGCCTACAAGGCCATGCAGGACGCCACTGCAGGCGTCGCCGATGCCTGGATCAAGGACGCCAGCGGCGTCGACGGCAAGGTGCTGGTCGATGGCGTGCGCAGCCTGTCCTCCGCCTCCCGCTGACCCGTCAGCCCGATAGGCTCCCGGAGCGCCACGCGCTCCGGGACTGCCGGCCAGCCTGCCGCCTGGGCAGCGCCCCTCCCCTCGCCATGCCGCCCCGGATGGGCTGGGCTAAGCTCAGCCTGTGAGGACCCGTGGCCACGGCCGCTCCGCCCACGCCACGCCCGGGACAGAAACCGCAGGCCGGCTTCCTGCCCCGCATGCACGGACCGCACTCCCTGACCGCTACCGAAGGGGCGTGCCATGAAGGTCAAGGTTGATGCCTATCCCTGGCTGCTGGGTGCCATGATCGTGGGGGCCGCCCTTGTCGCCGGCGGCCAGGCCCGGAGCGCGGCCAGTGGTCCGCTCGCACAGGAGTGTACCGGTGACCATGTCCACCACTGCCCGCTGCCACCGAACATCGGCATCTGGCCCAGCCTGTTGCCCTGAAACCTCATGGGCGCGGCGAAGACCGCCTTCGTGCTGGCCGGCGGCGGCAGCCTCGGCGCCGTGCAGGTCGGCATGCTCAAGGCGCTGTGTCGCGCGCGCATTACTCCCGATCTGGTGGTCGGCGCCTCGGTGGGAGCGATCAACGCCGCCTACTATGCCGCCGCACCCGACGAAAGCGGCGTCGCGCAGCTCGAGCGCATCTGGCTGGACCTGCGCCGCAGCGATGTCTTCCCGCTGTCGACCAGCGACACCCTGCTCTGCCTGCTCGGCCGCCGCGACTTTCTGGCGCAGCCCGACCCGCTGCGCGCCCTGATCGCCACGCGCCTGCCCTACCGCAACCTGGAAGACGCCGCGCTGCCCTGCCACGTGGTCGCCACCGATGCGCTGGACGGCCGGGAAGTCATCCTCTCCACCGGCGATGCCGCCGATGCCCTGCTCGCCAGTGCGGCCATCCCGGCAGTGTTTCCCAGCGTGGTCATCGGCGGTCGGCCGCTGATGGACGGCGGCATCGCCAGCAACACGCCGATTTCCGCAGCGATCGAACTGGGGGCGACCCGCGTGCTGATCCTGCCCACCGGCACGCCCTGTGCACTGCAGGAGCCGCCCCACGGCGCGCTGGCCATCGCCCTGCACGCCATCAACCTGCTGGCCATGCGCCAGTTGCTGGCCGACGTCGACCGCTTCGCGCAGCGCTGCGAACTGATCGTGCTGCCGCCCCTGTGCCCGCTGGCCATCAACACCTTCGACTTCTCGCACACCGCCGAACTCATCCAGCGGGCGGAGAAGGCCACCAGCCACTGGCTGCAGAACGGCATGCAGCGGTTGCAGGGCAAGGATCCGCACTGGCTGCTGGCGCCCCACCGCCATCGGCCGGGGCATGGTTGAGCTACAAAAATAACCATATAGAATAGATAAATAATTTTTTATTACTTAACAATATTTCATCCGCTACCTAGACTGCACGGGTCCACAGCCTCCACGAGGGCCAGCCCATGCGCCGTCACGCCGTCCACTACCTGATCCTGCCCGGCTGGCAGGGCTCCCCCGCCGAACACTGGCAGAGTCACTGGCAGCGCAGCCTGCCGGATGCCAGCCGGGTCGAGCAGGACGACTGGCTGCAGCCGCGTCGCGAGGACTGGGTCGCCAGCCTCGACCGCCACGTGGCGGCAGCGCCCCGGCGGCTGATCCTGATCGCCCACAGCCTGGGCTGCGTCACCCTCGCCCACTGGGCGGCCCAGGCGGCACCGGCGCTGCGCGACAAGGTGCTGGGGGCGCTGCTGGTGGCGCCGGCGGACGTCGAACGCCCCGGCTGCCCCGAGGCGCTGCAGGACTTCGCGCCCATCCCGCGCCAGCTGCTGCCGTTCCCCAGCCTGCTGGTCGGCTCGGACAACGACCCCGCCGCCACCCCGGCACGCGCCCTGGAGCTGGCCCGCCAGTGGGGTGCCGAGCCGGTTCTGCTGGCCGGCGCCGGGCACATCAACGTCAAGTCCGGCCACCGCCAGTGGGAGCAGGGCTTCGCCCACCTCTTCCGCCTGCAGAACCTGATCGAACAGCATGCCCGCCGCCTGGCCTGAAGCCCGCGCGGCGGGCCTCCCCTCGTCCTGAACGGCCGGCGCGCACTCCGGCCCGGAGTCCGCCATGCCATCCGACAACCCGCTCGCCCAACCCGTGCTGACCTTCAGCGACGCCGAGCGCAGCCCGCTGAGCATCCGCGCCAAGGCGCTGGTGTTCGTCGACCCGCGCTCCCAGGCGCTGTACCAGGAGGTCGAGCGCCTCGCTCCCGGCGGCCAGCCGCTGCTGATCCGCGGCGAAACCGGCACCGGCAAGGAACTGCTGGCCCGCCACATCCACCGCGCCAGCGGCCGGGCGACATCCTGCCACTGGCCGGCTACTTCCTCGGCGTGCACGCCCAGTGGCTCGGCCTGCCGGCGCCGACGCTGGGCCTGGCGGCGCAGCAGGTGCTGGAGCGCCACGCCTGGCCCGGCAACACCCGCGAACTGGAAAGCGTCATCCACTTCGCCCTGCTGGTCAGCGACGATCAGGAAGTCGCCGGCCGCCGGCCCGTACTTCATCGTCTATCGTGAAACGGGGGACACCGCGCCGGGCGTTCCGGGCCGGCAAGCAGGACTGTCTGGGCAAGGCTCCCCGCCCTGACGGGCCAGTCAGGGACATTGACTCCGCCATGGTAGCCGGAATGAAGACTGCACCCGACCAGCCGACAGCGCCTGAACGATTCACCAGTGATCCGGCCGACTTCTCGCTGGTTCTCGGCGGCCCGCTGTTCCAATTGTTCCGCCGCGCGCGGCTGTCCGGCGACGCGCTCGAACTGGCGCAGAAACGCATCCTCTTCATCGCGCTGCTGGCCTGGCTGCCGCTGCTGCTGCTCTCGGCGCTCGAGGGACGACTGCTGGGCGGCGGGGTGGCCATCCCCTTTCTGATGGACTTCGACGTGCATATCCGCTTCCTGGTGGCGATGCCGTTGCTGATCGGCGCCGAGCTGATCGTCCATCAGCGTATCCGTCCGGTAGTCAGGCAGTTCCTCGAGCGCCGGCTGGTCCCCGAGGCTGCGACGACGAGATTCGAGACCGCCATTGCCTCCGCCATGCGCCTGCGCAACTCGGTGATCGCCGAGGTGCTGCTCATCGCCTTCGTCTACGGGGTTGGCGTGCTGGTGGTATGGCGCAGCTCCGCCGTCCTCGATACCGCCACCTGGTATACGGTGCCGACCGCTTCGGGATTCGATCTGTCGCTGGCCGGGATCTGGTACGGCTACGTGAGCGTGCCGATCTTCCAGTTCCTGCTGATCCGCTGGTTCTTCCGCCTGTTCATCTGGATGCGCTTTCTCTGGCAGGTATCGCGCATCGAGCTGAACCTGGTACCCACCCATCCGGACCGGGTCGGCGGCCTGGGCTTCCTCGCCAACTCGGCCTACGCCTTCATGCCGCTGGCGCTGGCACACGGCGCGCTGCTGGCCGGGATGCTGGCCAACCGGATCTTCTATATCGGCGCCAGGCTGCCGGCCTTCAAGGCCGAGATCGCCATGGTGGTGATCTTCGTCGAGTGCCTGGTCATTGCCCCGTTGTTCGTCTTCTCGGCGCAACTGGCCAACGCCAAGCGCATCGGCCTGCGCGAATACGGCGGTCTGGCGATGAACTACGTGCGCGACTTCGACAGCAAATGGCTGCGCGGTGGCGCTCCGGCCAACGAGCCGCTGGTGGGCAGCGGCGATATCCAGTCGCTTGCCGATCTCGGCAACAGCTTTGCAGTGGTACAGGAGATGCGCATCGCTCCGGTCACCAGAGATGTCTTCATGCGCCTCGCGTTTGCGACGCTGTTGCCGGTGGTGCCGCTGCTGCTCACCGTCATGCCGCTCGAAGAACTGCTGAAGAAGCTGGTGGGCATAGTGCTCTAGCCTTGTGTCCGGTGCGGCGCTGCATCCGGGGCGCCGCGCACGCCGGCTGGCGCCTGCCGCCTCCGTGGAGGCTAATCTGAGGCAGGTGCCGATCGACCTCGCGAGGGGCTGCGGCCCGCCCCTCTCCTACTTGCCCGGGTCTGGCATGGCTGGATACACCGATCCTCCCGACGATTCCCTCCCGCCGCCGCTGGTGCGCTCGCAACGATTGCTGTGGCTGTCGTGGCTGCTTGGGGCCGCGGCGCTGGCTGCCGTGGTGGCGATCGCCCTGCACCTGTCCGAAGCCGATGAGCTGGCACAGCTGCTGCACCAGGTGCAGCCCGGATGGTTCGCCCTCGCCTTGCTGTTGCAAGCGCTGACCTATCTGGCGCAGGGGCAGATCTACCGGCTGGTGGTCCATGCGGGAGGGGCCGTCCTGACCCTGCGCAGCGCCTGCAGACTGGGGCTGGTGAAGCTGTTCATCGACCAGGCGCTGCCGACCTATGGGCTGAGCGGAGCCCTCGCGGTCACCGCCGCCTTCGCGCGCCTCGCCATTCCTCGCCCGGTGGTGATCGCCTGCCTGGTCATCGGCGTGTCCTCCTACCTGCTGGCCTATGTGCTCGCGCTGGGGGCGGCGCTTGGCATCGTGATCGTCGAGGGCCATGCCACCGCCCTGCTCATCGTGTCCGGCACCCTGTTCGCCCTGGGCAGCCTCGCCGTGGCGCTGGGGGTCGCCCTGCTGGCGGGGCGCCGCCTTCCCGGGCTGGCTGGCGGGCTGGTCGAACGCACCCGGGTCGTCCGTGCACTGGCAACGCTGCAGCAGGCCGATCCCGCCCTGACGCGCAACCCGCGGCTCCTGGCGCGGGCCGTCGTGCTGGACCTG
Organism: Pseudomonas sp. AN-1; assembly: GCF_034057115.1. Classification (NCBI taxonomy): domain Bacteria; kingdom Pseudomonadati; phylum Pseudomonadota; class Gammaproteobacteria; order Pseudomonadales; family Pseudomonadaceae; genus Pseudomonas; species Pseudomonas sp. AN-1. Next base: position 1,094,715 of record NZ_CP139195.1, read on the forward strand.
AGCATCATCCTGCTGGATGGCTCGACGCTGTGGCTGCTGGTGCGCGCCATGGGCGAAGGCGCGCCGTGGAGCGGCGTGTTCGCCGGCTTCATGCTGGCCAGCCTGCTGCGCAGCATCGGGGTGACGCCCGGGGGGCTGGGGGTGTTCGAAGGGGCCGCGGTCACCACCCTGCACTGGGCGGGCGTCTCGTTGCCGGTGGCACTGTCGGCGACGCTGCTGTTCCGCGGGCTGAGCTTCTGGGCGCCGATGCTGCCCGGCATCCTGGTTTCGCGCTCGGCGCTGCTGCCGCCCAAATCGGACTGAGCGACGCAGCGCCGCAGCCCCGTTACCGGCGGGAGCAGCAGCGCCGGCTACTTCGGCCCGTCTCCCGCGGGCTTCGCGGCCAGCAGGCGCGCGGCGACCGCCAGGTTGGCCTGGCGCACCGCCTCGACGAAGCCCTGCCAGGGCCGGTCGGTGATCGCCACCAGGCCCAGGTGGCCGTTCTCGCCGTCGAGCAGACGCCCGGTCACCGGCTGGTCCAGGTACTGGAACCAGTGCAGGCCGACGATGCTCGGCTCGGCCAGCGCCCGCTCCAGGTAGTGCGCATAGGCCGGACCGCGCTGCTCCTCGACCCAGACCTCCTGCATGCCGCCCCAGAACGGCCCGCGGTCGCGCGAGCCGAAGTGGAACTCGGTGACCAGCAGTGGCTTGTCGAGCGCGCGCAGCACGGTGAAGTCGTAGCCATGCTGTGGCTCGCGGGTGTAGAAGTTGAAGCTCAGCACGTCGCAGTACTGCGCGCAGGAGGCCACCGCCTCCGGCGTGGTGCCGGCGAAACGCCCGCCCAGCAGCAGGTGGTTGGGCGCCTGCGCCTCGAGCGCCGCGGCGACGGTGCGGAAGTAGCGGTCGGCGTACAGGCGCTGGAAGCGCTGCAGATCCTCCGCGATGGCCGGACGGCCCTCCTGCGGCAGCGGCGCCTGGAAGCCGGCCCCCTCCAGAGCGCCCCAGTCCGCCAGCGCGATGCCCCAGGCCGCCGCCAGCTGCCGGACGCTGGCGTACTGGCCGCGCAACTGCTCGACGAAGGCGCGCTTGGCCGGCGACTCCGGACCGAGGCGCAGGGTGCCCAGCGCCAGCGCGTAGCGCGCCCGCAGCGGATCGCCGCTGCCGATCCAGGCCAGTTCGTTGTCGGCGAAGTAGCCGATCAGCCAGGGATCGTCGCGATGGCCACGGCTGGCGACCTGCACGGCACGCTCGGCAGCCGCGGCGAAGCGGGGATCGAACGGATCGGGCATGCCGCCCCACAGGTCGAGGCCGGTGCTGACCACCGCGTAGTCGCCGCTGATAAGCAGTGGCAGGGTGTAGGGCACCCGACGGGCCTCCACCAGGGCGGCATCGCTCCAGTTGCCGATGGTGTTGAAGCCCCAGGCCTGCAGGCGGTCGAGGGTGTGCGTCGTCCAGCGCCGGGCGTCGAAGGCGCTGCAGTCCGCCGCGGCGGCGGGCGCCGGGCTGCTGCAGCGCGGCTCGGCATAGCTGCGTTGCAGGTTGGCGCGGTAGAAGTCGAACCAGCGCCCGTGGGCGAAGCCGAGGTCGCGGCTGGCGCCGGTGCCGCGCCGGCTGTCGTCGCTGCCGTACCAGCCGGCCAGGGCGCTGCCGGCCGCCGGCAGGTCGGCGAACATGGCCTCGCGGCCCTCGACGTAGGTCGCGCTCTGCGCCGCGCTGAGCGCATTGACGCCGAGCGAATAGAACGGATGGCCCTCCGGAGTGACCAGGAACCAGCGGCCGTCGCGCTTCTCGGTGCGGAAGAAGCCGCTGGCGACGAAGCTGGGGCCGTCCAGCAGGCCGCCGTAGCGATCCTGGCGAGGGCGCCCGGCCAGCCAGCCCTGCAACTGGATGCGTTCGGCGGCGGCCGCTTCGCGCAGCTGGGCGTCGTTGTCGACCTTCCCGGGCCACTGGCCGCGGCTGAACTGGCCGTAGCCGTCGACGAGGCCGGCATAGCCCGCCTGCTGGAGATCGGTTCCGGCGCGCACGCCGAACTGGCCGAGCAGCAGGCTCTGCGGCGCTTGCGGATGATCCAGCGAAAGCGTCACCGCCACCACCCGGTTGCGCTCGAGCTGGCCATCCACCTGCGTGGCCAGCAGGATGCGCTGGCCGCCGTGCTCCCATGGCATCGGCGGCGCGGCGCGCATCCCCTGCTGTCGCGGCGAGCTGGCCTGCAGTGGCACCAGCAGCTCCTGGGCCGGCCCGGCCGGCAGGGCGATGCGACTGACCAGCGCCTGGCCGTCGGCGCTTTCGATCTTCACGTCGATGGTCAGCGCCCAGTCCATCGCATTCTGCAGGCGCAGACTCATCGCGCCGGCCTGCGACCAGTCCCAGCTCCCCGCCTGCGGCGCCAGGCGCACACTCGCCACCTCGCCCGCGGCGAAGGTCAGCCGGCGCAGCGCCTCGCCCTGCGCCGTGACCTCGGCGGCGGGTGCCGGCAGGGCGGCATTGTGGGTAGCGAGCTGCACCGCCTCATCGGGGCTGACGAAGTCGAACAGGGGCTGGCGCTCGACCTGCCCGGCGAACAGCGGAGCGGTGATCAGCAACGACAGCAGAGCGGACACGAAGGGGCGAAGCATCGGGCGGATTCTCCATGGGCCCGCGAAGCACGTTGCGACGGGCTGGCTGGCGCAGTAAACCACGCCGCGGCCGGTCGACTACAGGTCGCTGCCGCCGAGGCGCACCTGGCCGGGGAGTCTCCGCCGCGGGCGAAGGCCCGGAAAAATCCGCAACGGGTTACCAAAGTCAGGCCATCGAATTATAAGGGTAGGTTTTCAATCAACGGATAGTAAGGATCCAGGAGCCATGACCGACAATTCCCGCGTCGCCACCCATGCCATCGACCCGCAGTTCATCAAGCGCTGGTCGCCGCGCGCCTTCACCGGCGAGAACATCCCCGAAACCACCCTGCTCGGCTTCATCGAGGCTGCGCGCTGGGCGCCCTCGGCCTACAATTCGCAGCCCTGGCGCTTCCTCTACGCGCGCCGCGACAGCGCCGACTGGCCGCGCTACCTGAGCCTGCTGGTCGAGTTCAACCGCGGCTGGGCGCAGCACGCCTCGGCGCTGCTGGTGATCGTCTCGAAGACCAGCTTCGTGGCGCCGGGCAAGAGCGAGGAACAGCCCGCCCCCTCGCACGCCTTCGACACCGGCGCTGCCTGGGGCTTCTTCGCCCTGCAGGCGCACCTGGCCGGCTGGCACACCCACGCAATGACCGGCTTCGACAAGGAACTGGCGCGCCGCGAGCTGAAGATCCCGGACGGCTACGAGGTCCATGCCATGGTCGCCGTCGGCAAGCGCGGCGACGCCGCCAGCCTGCCCGAGCCGCTGCAGGCCCGCGAAACCCCCAGCCCGCGCCTGGCGCTGGAAGCCATCGCCGCGGAAGGCGAATTCAGCCTGTAAGCCCGCCAGAAACGCGATGGGCGAAGACACCGCAAGGTGCTTCGCCCATCGTTGGCTTGCCCTGCCGGCCGCGCAGGCCGGGGGGACTGGCTCAGAACGCCAGCTTGTAGCCGATCAGGGACAGCATGATCGCCAGGCACGGACGCAGGAGATGCTCGGGAATCCGCCCGGTCAGATGGCTGCCGATATAAATGCCCGGCAGCGAGCCGACCAGCAGGTAGCCCAGCAGCTGCCAGTCGATGCTGCCCATGCCGGCATGACCCAGGCCGGCGACCAGGGTCAGGGGCACCGCGTGAGCGATTTCCGTGCCGACCAGGCGGCGGGTGGGCAGGAACGGGTAGAGCATGAACAGGGCGACCGTGCCCAGCGCGCCGGCGCCGATCGAGGTCAACGTCACCATCACGCCGAGGATCACGCCGGTGACGACCGTCAGCGCATTCAGCGTCGGCGGGCTGAGCTGGTAGTGGTCGCCGGCATGCCGGCTGGCGAAGGCCAGCAGCTGCTTCTTGAACAGGATTGCCAGCGCGGTCAGCAGCAGGACGAAGCCCAGCGCCTGCTTGATCAGCGCATTCAGGGCCTGCGGGTCGGCATGCAGGTTGTGCAGGAACAGCAGCGTCAGCGCCGCGGCCGGCACGCTGCCGAGCGCCAGCCAGCCGGTGATGGCCCAGTCGATGTTCCTGTTCTTGCCGTGCACCAGCACGCCGCTGGATTTGGTGATCGCCGCGTACAGCAGGTCGGTGCCCACCGCGGTAGCCGGATTGATGCCGAACCACAGCAGGATGGGCGTCATCAGCGAACCGCCGCCAACGCCGGTCATGCCGACGATGAAGCCGACCGCCAGGCCTGCAAACACGAAACCGAAAATCGCCGAATCCATCATCACCCCTGCAGAGCGAACTCAAGCCCATCGCAAATTGCGCGGGAGAATAACGGCTTTTTGTCATAAGCGTTTAGAACGATGAGACCTGTAGTTATAACCGGGCTCGGCAAACCGTGCCCGGGGACTCGCCCTCAGCCACGCCTTCCGTAGCGGTCGTCGACACGATCGCGAAACAAGATCACACATATCCTGCAGGGAATTGCCGGATTGCCAGGCCTATCCTGCCCACGACGGAACTCGGAACAGGACGGATCAATGACCGATCACCCGACCCCATCCCCCCAGGAAGCCGCGCAACCTGCCTGGCATACCCTGTCGCGAGCGCAGATCGAGCAGGCCCTGCAGACCGGCCTCGCCGGCCTGTCGGAGGACGAGGCCCGGCGGCGCCTGGCGCACCACGGGCCCAACCGGCTGGCGCCACCGAAGAAGCGCGGCCCGCTGCTGCGCCTTCTGCTGCAGTTCCACAACATCCTGCTGTACGTGATGCTCGCCGCCGCCGTGATCACCGCCATCCTCGGCCACTGGGTCGACACCGGCGTGCTGCTGCTGGCGGTGCTGGTCAACGCCATCATCGGCTTCATCCAGGAAGGCAAGGCGGAATCGGCGCTGGACGCCATCCGCGCCATGCTCTCGCCGCACGCCACCGTGGTCCGCGACGGCCAGCGCCGCGAGATCGACGCCGCCGACCTGGTCCCCGGCGACCTGGTGCTGCTCGCCTCGGGCGACCGCGTGCCGGCCGACCTGCGCCTGGTCGAGGTCAAGGAACTGCGCGTCGAGGAGGCCGCACTGACCGGCGAGTCGCTGCCGGTCGAGAAGAGCGCCGCCAGCGTGGCCGCCGACGCCCCGCTGGGCGACCGCCACGGCATGGCCTGGTCGGGCACCCTGGTGGTCTACGGACAGGCCAGCGGCCTGGTGGTGGGCACCGGCGCGGCCACCGAACTCGGCAAGATCAACCAGATGCTCTCCGCCATCCGCAATCTGAGCACGCCGCTGCTGCGCCAGGTCGACCGCTTCGGCCGCATGCTGGCGCTGGCCATCCTGGCGCTGTCGGCCGCCACCTTCGTGCTCGGCACCCTGTGGCGCGGCCATGCGCCGGCGGAAATGTTCATGATGGTGGTCGCCCTCGCCGCCTCGGCGATCCCCGAGGGCCTGCCGGCGATCATGACCGTCACCCTCGCCCTCGGCGTGCAGCGCATGGCCCGGCGCAACGCCATCGTCCGCCGCCTGCCGGCGGTGGAGGCGCTGGGCTCGGTCACCACCATCTGCTCGGACAAGACCGGCACCCTGACCCGCAACGAGATGACCGTGCAGCGCGTGGTCTGCGCCGGCCACGTGTTCGCCGTCGGCGGCGTGGGCTATGCGCCGGTGGGCGACATGAGCCTCGACGGGCGCATCGTCGAGGCCGCGCACTATCCGTCGCTGGCCATGGCGATCCGCGCCGGCGTGCTGTGCAACGACGCCCGCCTGCGCGAGGAAGACCAGCTGTGGCGCGTGGAGGGCGATCCCACCGAAGGCGCCCTGCTGGTGCTCGGCGGCAAGACCGGCTTCACCCAGCAGCTGGGCGAGGAGGCCTGGCCGCGCCTCGACTCGATTCCCTTCGAGTCGCAGCACCGCTTCATGGCCACCTACCACCGCGACGGAGACGACGAGCCATGGCTGTTCGTCAAGGGCGCGCCGGAGCGGGTGCTCGACATGTGCGTGGCGCAGCTCGACCTCGACGGCGAGCGGCCGTTGGAGGTCGACTACTGGCGGCGCATGGCCACCGACACCGCGGCCCAGGGCCTGCGCCTGCTCGCCCTGGCCTGCAAGCGCGCCGCCCCGCAGCGCGAGCGGCTGGCGTTCGCCGACACCGAATCCGGCTTCGTGCTGCTGGCCCTGGTCGGCATCATCGACCCGCCGCGCGAGGAGGCCATGCGCGCCGTCGCCGACTGCCACCTGGCCGGCATCCGCGTGAAGATGATCACCGGCGACCATGCCGAGACCGCCCGCGCCATCGGCGCGCAGCTGGCCATCGGCGTGGGCAAGCCGGCGCTCACCGGCGCCGAGGTGGCGCTGATGGACGATGCCGCCCTGCGCCGGGTGGCGATGGAAGTGGACGTGTTCGCCCGCGCCAGCCCCGAGCACAAGCTGCGCCTGGTACAGGCGCTGCAGGACGACGGCCAGGTGGTGGCGATGACCGGCGACGGCGTCAACGACGCCCCGGCGCTCAAGCGCGCCGACGTCGGCGTGGCTATGGGCCTCAAGGGTACCGAGGCGGCCAAGGAGGCCGCCGACATGGTGCTGGCCGACGACAACTTCGCCACCATCGCCAGCGCGGTGCGCGAGGGCCGCGCGGTCTACGACAACATCAGGAAGTTCATCCTGTTCATGCTGCCCACCAACGGCGGCGAGGCGCTGGTGGTGATCGCCGCCATCCTCTTCGAGCTGGCCCTGCCGCTCACCCCCGCGCAGGTGCTGTGGATCAACATGGTCACCTCCAGCACCCTGGGCCTGGCGCTGGCCTTCGAGCCAGCCGAGCGCGGCATCATGCGCCGCCGCCCGCGGCCGGTGGGCGAGGCGCTGCTGTCGGGCTTCTTCGTCTGGCGGGTGCTGATGGTCTCGGTGCTGATGATGACCGGGGCGCTCGGCCTGTTCCTCTGGGAGCTGGCCGCCGGCACCAGCCTGGAGACGGCGCGGACCATGGCGGTCAACGCGGTGGTGGTGGCGGAGATGTTCTACCTGCTCAACAGCCGCTTCATCTTCGCCCCGGTGCTCGGCCGCGGCGGCCTGCTCGGCAACCGCTACGTGCTGCTGGCCATCGCCGCCTGCATCCCCTTGCAACTGGCCTTCACCTACGCGCCGTTCATGCAGGGGATCTTCGGCTCGGCCGGGCTGACCCCGCTGGAGTGGCTCAAGGTACTCGGCGCCGGCCTGCTGGTGTTCTGCGTGGCCGAGCTGGAGAAGCTGGTGATCCGCCGCACGGCGCTGGCGACGCGCCTGCACCCCGCGGCCTGACGATTGTTGGCGGCGCAGCGTTGCCAGGCCAATACGCCGGAACGCCTGACCCGCCTGCAACGCTGGGCGGTGGAAACCGCCGCGCGGATCGGCCACAACAAGGCCGCGGTGGCGCTGGCGAACAAGCTGGTACGGACCTGCTGGGCGGTGTGGTGTCACGAGCGGCGCTTCAGCGGCGACTGGCAGAGCAGCAAGCCCGCCTGACGGCGGGACGGAGCCAGCAGGAGCAGGTTTTCTTGTGGTTGTGGTGAACAGCGACACTGTCGGAACAGGCGAGTCCTGCAACGGAACAAGGCCGATAACAATCATGATCCCCGTGATCGACTGAACGCTTGGCCCCCGTTGCGCGAACTACAGAGTGGCCCGGGCGGCAACGCCCAGCGAAGGCCGGATATACGAGTGCAACCGCACTGACGACAGGGTTGGAACAGGGTTACTCACCACTTGTGGGGAGAGCCCATATACCACTAGTTAGAAGCCATGCACGTATGGAAGAATTTCTTAACATCTTTTGAATATTTTTCCATAACTCCGCTTTCTAAATTCAAGGCTACTTGAGCATCCCAAGGCTCTGTTCCTTCGTATTGGGCGAACTTGAGCTTAACCGCTATGCGGCCTTTCTGATCCGATGTGCATGTAATTGAAAACTCTTGTTCAATTGACGCCCATTCTTACGAGCGGCCCTGAGTACATGATGTAGAGCATCACGCTGGCTGACGAAAGAGAAAGCGCAAGTGGGAGGAGCAGCCAGCGTGAGCGGTTGGCAGCAAAACAGACCACGGACAGCAGCAAAGCGTTGATGAAAGGGATGCCCCACCAATAGGGCAAAGTTCGAACACCAAACGACAACGCTCTGGGGGTTGTATTCCCAAAGTTGCGATATACATCCGAGAAATCATTAAGGGTTCCAGTGTTCCATGCGTGCCAGACTAGACCCTAAAAGAGGATGGCAACGAGCGTGAAAAGGAAAATTACGGTTGACGTTCTCGAACTCATGAATGCGTAACCTCAGAGAGTAATCGCGCGCGATTCGGAGAAGCTCTAACAAAAAACAGACACCAATTGGTGCATAACACACCGAACGGGACTGGTGGATAAAACTCCGCCAGAGAAACGAAAAACCGCTCTGAGACGCAGCTTTGACAATAGTGATGGTGGTGAAGGCAGGTTATGCACCATGACGCCAAGTCCCTTTGTGTGCGCTGATGACAGGTGCCGAGAGTAGCGCGGGGCGCAAGTGCAACACAACCCGAGGAAGTCCCCGCCCATGGCCACGGACGGGGACGAGAGCGAAAGCGCCCTACCCCACCCGCACCTGCGGATTGACCCTGTGCCGCGGTGTGCCGCCGAGCAGCGCACGCTCCAGGTTGTCCAGCGCCAGCTCGGCCATCGCCTGGCGTGTCTCGTGGGTGGCCGAGCCTACGTGCGGCAGGGTCACCACGTTGGGCAGGGCGAACAGCGGCGACTCGCGCAGCGGTTCCTGCTCGTAGACGTCGAGGCCGGCGGCGCGGATCTGGCCGTTCTGCAGCGCCTCGACCAGCGCCGCCTCGTCGACCACCGGGCCGCGGGCGACGTTGACCAGGATGGCGCCCGGCTTCATCTGCGCCAGCTCGCGGCGGCCGATCAGGTGGCGGGTCGCGGCGCTGAGCGGCACCACCAGCACCACGAAGTCGGCCTCGCCGAGCAGCTCGTCGAAACCGCAGTAGCGCGCGCCCAGCTCCTGCTCCAGTTGCGGCTTGCGGCTGTTGCCGTGGTAGAGCACCTCCATGTTGAAACCGAAGCGGCCGCGGCGGGCGATGGCCGCGCCTATGTTGCCGAGGCCGAGGATGCCCAGGGTCTTGCCGTGCACGTCGCTACCGAACTGCGCCGGGCCGACCGGCGCCTGCCAGTGGCCGGCCTTGACCCAGGCGTCCAGCTCCGGAACCCGCCGCGCGGCGGCCATCAGCAGGGTGAAGCCGAGGTCGGCGGTGGTTTCGGTGAGCACGTCCGGGGTGTTGGTGAGCAGGATGCCGCGCTCGTTCAGATAGGCGAGGTCGTAGTTGTCGTAACCCACCGAGATGGTCGAGACGACCTCCAGCTGCTCGGCCTGTGCCAGCTGGGCGCGGCCGAACGGCCGGCCGACACCGAGCAGGCCGTGCGCCGCCGGCAGCGCGGCGGCGTACTGGGCGTCGATGTCGCCGGCCGGGTCGAGCAGGGTGACGTTGAAGTTGCGGCTCAGGCGCTGCTGGTGTTCGGGGCTGAGGCGGCTGAAGACGAAGACGTTCTTGCTCATGGCGTTCCTGCGCGGCTGATCCGGGGGAAACAAGGCAGCAAGGATTGCCCGGATACGGCGGCCGGTCCAGCCCCGCCGCATCCGGGCGCGCCGGAGCGGTCCTGCGCAGTGCGGTGGCCTGCCGGCGCCGCCCTGCGCCGGTTTCGGTTCCGGGCTGGACTCAGCCGGCCTTCTTCAGGCCCAGCTTGTCGGCGTCGGTCAGCGGGCTGCGCGCCTCGGGGCTGGGCTTGATGGCACGGCTGGTTTCGCCGCTGACCGACACCGGGATCTCGCCGTGTACGGTGGTGCGGCGCACCACGCGGCGGGCGTTGCCGTAGTCGTCGACGGCGATATGCTGGGTGACGCGGTTGTCCCATACCGCCAGGTCGCCCTTGCTCCAGCGCCAGCGCACGATGTTCTCCAGCTTGACGATGTGCGCCTGGAACAGGTCGAGCAGCGTGCGCGAGTCGCGCGAGCTGAGGCCGACGATCTTCTGCGCGAAGTGGCCGAGCAGCAGCGCCTTCTCGCCGGTTTCCGGATGCACACGCACCAGCGGGTGTTCGGTCTCGTAGTAGACCGAGGTGAAGTCCTCGCGGAAGCGCAGGTGCTGCTCGACCCCGGCCAGCTCCTTGGGCGAGGCGTAGTCGTAGACGTTGGTGTGGCTGGCCCACAGGCTGTCGGCCAGCTGCTTGAGCGGCGCCGGCAGTTCCTCGTAGGCGGCCACCGCATTGGCGAACACGGTGTCACCGCCGAACTCGGGGACCACCTCGCCGCGCAGCAGGGTGATCTTCGGATAGTCGGCGAGGAAGGTGATGTCGGCGAGCCAGGAGTTGGCGCGCGAGCGCTCGGAGTCCACCTCGAGGATGCCGGCGGTGTTGGCCGCGGTATGTGCGGTGGGGTGCACCGAAAGGTCGCCGAAGCGGCGGCCGAAGGCTTCCTGCTCCGCGTCGCTGAGGTGCTGCTCGGGGAAGAACAGCGCCTTGTGCTTGAGCAGCGCCTGGTAGAGCTCGGCGAACTGCGCGTCGCTGAGGTCGGTGACGCGCACGCCCTTGACGGTGGCGCCGATGCGGCCGGTGATGGGTTGGATGCTGAGGCTCATGTCGGTTCTCCCTGGCGGTGATGCCCGCCGATCTCGTTGGCAAAGCGAAGGTTGTCTGTCAGGTTTCAGCCGGCGGCGCGTTGCTGGCGCTGCCGGACGTACTGGTTTTCCGGCCGGGCCAGGCCGAAGTGCTCGCGCAGGGTGGTGCCGGCGTACTCGGTGCGGAACAGCCCGCGGCGGCGCAGCTCCGGCACCACCAGCTCGATGAAGTCCTCGAGGCCGCCCGGCAGCCACGGCGGCATGACGTTGAAGCCGTCGGCGGCGCCGTTCTCGAACCACAGCTGGATCTGGTCGGCGACCTGTTCGGCAGTGCCGACCACCGTCCAGTGGCCGCGGGCGCCGGCGATGCGCAGGTACAGCTCGCGGATGCTCAGGTTTTCGCGCGCGGCCAGATCGAGCAGCAGCGCCTGGCGGCTCTTGCCGCCGTTGGTTTCCGGCAGGTCCTGCGGCACCGGGCCATCGAGGTCGTAGCCGGACAGGTCGGCACCGATCATTCCCGACAGCAGCGACAGGCCGACCTGCGGGTGGATCAGCTCCTGCAGCTGCCGGTACTTGGCCTGGGCCTCCTCCTCGGTATGGCCGACGATGGCGAAGATGCCGGGGAGGATCTTCAGCTCCTGCGGGCTCCGCCCGTACCTGGCCAGGCGGCCCTTGACGTCGGCATAGAAGGCCTGCGCGCTTTCCAGGCTCTGGTGGGCGGTGAAGATCGCCTCGGCGGTGCGCGCGGCGATCTCCTTGCCGGCGTCGGAGGAACCGGCCTGCACCAGCACCGGGTAGCCCTGCGGCGAGCGCGCCACGTTGAGCGGCCCCTTGACCCGGAAGTGCTTGCCCCGGTGATCGAGCACGTGCAGCCTGGCCGGATCGAAGAACTGGCCGCTGGCCTTGTCGCGGACGAAGGCGTCGTCCTCCCAGCTGTCCCACAGGCCCTTGACCACGTCGAGGAACTCGCCGGCGCGCTCGTAGCGCAGGGCATGCTCGAGGTGCTCGTCGCGGTTGAAGTTCTGCGCCTCGGCCAGGGTGTTGGAAGTCACCTGGTTCCAGCCGGCGCGGCCATTGGAGATCCAGTCCAGCGAGGCGAACTTGCGCGCCAGGTGGTAGGGCTCGTTGAAGCTGGTGCTGACCGTGCCGATCAGGCCGATGCGCTCGGTCACCGCGGCCAGCGCCGACAGCAGGGTGAAGGGTTCGAGGAAGGAGGCCCGCGCATTGCGCGATGCCGCCTCCAGGCTGCCGCTGCCGAAATTGGCCGCCACGCCGTCGGCGACGAACACGGCATCGAACTTGGCGGCTTCGGCCAGCCGGGCGACCCGCAGGTACTCCCGGAAGTCCACCTCGGCGCCGGCCGGCACGTCCGGGTGACGCCAGGCGGCGATGTGATGGCCGGTGGCCATCAGGAAGGCATTCAGACTCAATTGACGCTGGCTCATGGGGGCTCCCTGTCGGTCGAGAAGGTTCGGATCGCCGCCCGTTGCGGCGCTGACAGGATGATTGCAGCAAGCGTGCCAATTGCATGAAGCCCGCATATTCAGCGCTTTTACCGGTCTCTTGCCGTGCAACTGTTGGATTTTGCGCAGCACAGGCCGCGTTCTGCCGATTTTTCGCCAGCAGTACGGGCAACAGCTCACATTCAAAAACTGGAATATAGAAAGTAAATTTGATTATTTTTAAATATAAGCATGTGCCGCTACAGTCCTGCCGGATCGAGAACCCGTAGCAAGCGAGGCCGCCATGAACGCACCCGTCCTGACTCTGGCTCCCCATGAGAACAGCCGCGAGGAAATCCGGGCCAAGGCGCTGCTGTTCGCCGACATCCGCTCCCAGCAACTGCTGGAACAGGCCGAGCTGGTCGCCGCCAGCCCCGTGCCCGTGCTGATCCACGGCGAAACCGGCACCGGCAAGGAACTGCTGGCCCGTCACCTGCACAAGCGCAGCGGCCGCAAGGGGCCGTTCGTGGCGGTGAACGGCGCGGCGATCAACGAAAGCCTGGCCGAGAGCGAATTCTTCGGCCACGAGGCCGGCGCCTTCACCGGCGCCAACGGCCGCCGCGAGGGCTGGTTCGAGGCCGCCCAGGGCGGCACCCTGTTCCTCGACGAGATCGGCGACCTGCCGCTGGCGCTGCAGGTCAAGCTGCTGCGCGTGCTGCAGGAGCGCGAGGTGGTGCGCGTCGGCGGACGCAAGCCGATTCCCATCGACGTGCGCATCGTCACCGCCACCCACGTCGACCTGCAGTCGGCGATCACCGCCGGGCGCTTCCGCGAAGATCTCTACTACCGGCTGAATATTGTCACCCTGCGCATCCCGCCGCTGCGCGACCGCCCCGGCGACATCCTGCCGCTGGCCCGGCACTTCCTCGGCCAGTTCGCCCGCGAACACGCCCGCCCGCTGCCCGAGCTGAACGCCGACGCCGTGCAGCGCCTGCTGGCGCACAGCTGGCCCGGCAACATCCGCGAACTGGAGAACACCCTGCTGTCCGCCGCCCTGCTGGCCGGCGGGCCGCTGATCGAGGGACGCCACCTGCAGTTCAGCCGCCGGGCTGCGCCTGCCCCGGCCCCGACCACGACCGCTGGTGCGCCGGCTAACAATGCGGGCGCGCCGACCGACCCGCTCTGGCAGGGCATCCGCCAGCAGCTGCAGGAGCTGCTCGACCACGAGCACCCGGAGCTGCTGGCGCGCTGGGAGGAACTGCTGGTCGAGACCACCCTCGCCCGCCACCACTTCAACCAGGTGCACAGCGCCGATCGCCTGGGCATCAGCCGCCACGCCTTGCGGACCCTGATGAAGCGCTACGACCTGCTGCCACCACCGGCCGGCGCGCGCTACGGCAACGCCGGCTGAGGTCCGTTGCAGGGCGGCTCTCCGCCCGCCCGCGCTGGCTGGCGGGCTTCTGCGTGCTATCTGCTGCTGCGCCTGCTGCTGGCCTCGGGGCCGGTGCCCAGCCTGTCCAACCTGGCGGCGTCCGGAGCGCGGCGCTGCGGACTTTCCAACAGTTCGCTGCCGGCGCTGCGCAATTCGCCACAGCCTCGCCGAGCGCCGCGCCGCACGGCGCACCGTCGCCCGACCGGCGCCCTCCGCTCGCCAGCGGCAGAGCGCGCCAAACGGCCGCTTGCCGGCCTGTTATGTCGTTATGGTATTTTAATTTAAAGATTCGAAAGACTTTGGCATAACACCTGCAACCACCCTTCCTGTACTCGCCGCGTCGCCATCCGGCGCTCCGGCAAGCCCCCTTCGACGGAAACAGGAAGTCCCCCATGAAACGCAAACTGCTGCTCCCCCTCGTCGCCGCCCTCGGCGCCAGCTGGTTCGGCGCCGCCTTCGCCGCCGAGCAACCCCAGGTGATCCGCTTTGGCCTTGCCACCGTCGGCAAGGGCGGCATCCCCTTCGCCTCCTCCGGCGTCACCAGCCTGGCCCACCAGCGCCAGGCCATCGAGAAGGAGCTGGAAGCCGACGGCATCAAGGTCGAGTGGACCTACTTCAAGGGCGCCGGCCCGGCGGTCAACGAGGCGCTGGCCAACAAGCAGCTCGATTTCGCCTGGCAGGGCGACCTGCCGGCGGTGATCGGCAAGGCCGGCGGCCTCAACACCAGACTGATCGCCGCCGACGGCCTGCTCGCCTCCAACTACCTGGTGGTGCCGGCCGATTCGCCGGCCAGGAGCCTGGAGGACCTCAAGGGCAAGAAGGTGGCGCAGTTCAAGGGCACCAACCTGCAGCTGGCCACCGCGCGCACCCTCAAGCGCGAAGGCCTGCAGGACCGCGACTTCCGCACCATCAACATGGACTTCCCCACCGCCGCCGCGGCGCTGGCCTCCAGGGACATCGACGGCGCCTGGCTGTCGTCCACCGCCTTCGAGCTGCAGAAGAACGGCGTCGGCCGGATCATCTACGACACCCGCGCGGTGGACGCCCGCCTGACCCGCCAGACCCACGTGCTGGTCGACGGTGACTTCGAGCAAAAGCATCCGGAGATCGTGCAGAAGGTGGTCAACGGCCTGGTGAAGACCGCCGCCTGGGTGTCGGCGCCGGAAAACGAGGACGCGGCGTTCGAGCTGTGGGCCAAGTCCGGCACCCCGGTCGACTCGCTGCGCGCCGAGCAGGGCGACCTGCAACTGGTGCGCCGCTACTCGCCGCGTCTGGACGAGTTCTTCGTCGACCGCTACCGCGCCACCGTCGCCGAATCCAAGGAGCTGGGCCTGCTGCGCGGTGACGTCAACGTGGCCGGCTGGGTCGAGCCCAAGTACGTCGACACCGCCATCGAGCAGTTGGGCCTGCAGAAGCTGTGGCCGGTGTACGACGCCGCCAACCAGCCGCTGAACCAGTGAGCCGCGCATGACCACGACCACCGCCGGACTGGCGCACGGGCGCACCCTGGCCAGCTTCATCCTGCTCGCCACCCTGGCCGGCATCGGCGTCGGCCTGGCCAAGGTGACCACCGCGCTGTACGCCATCGACCTGCAGGCCACGCCGCTGCAGTTGGGGCTGATCGCCGGGGCGCAGACCGCCGGCCTGCTGCTCACCAGCCTGCCGTGCGGCGTGCTGGTCGAGCGCCTCGGCCCGCTGCGCCTGTTCGTCCTCGGCAGCCTGCTGGCCGCCGCCATCTACCAGCTGGTGCCGCTGGTGTCGCACCCGCTGTACCTGCTGGCGCTGACCCTGCTGGTGGGGCTGTGCATGCCGTGCCGCTTCGTCTCGCTGAACACCGTGTTCATGCAGCAGCTGGCGCAGATGGGCGAGGCGCGCGCCGGCTGGTTCCGCGGCTCGCAGATGATCGGCCTGCTGCTGATCGGCCCGACCCTGGCGGCGCTGCTGGTCGACTGGCGCGGTACGGCCGGCAGCTGGGGCCTGATCGGTCTGGCCTTTGCGCTGCCGGTGCTGCTGGCACCGCTGGTGCTGCGCATCTATCCAGCGCAGCGGCGCAGCGCCGAGCGCCTCAGCCTGGCTGCGCTCGGCCGCCAGTTCGGCCTGCTGCGCGGCGATGCCCAGCTGCGCGGCAACTGCCTGCTGGATTTCTGCGTGCAGGCGGCGGCGATGTACTTCGCCTTCTTCATCGTCGCCATCACCGTGCAGGACTACGGCTGGTCGGCGCAGCAGGCCGCCACCCTGCTCAGCGGCCACGGCCTGGCGTTCATCCTCGCGCTGTTCCTGCTCGGCCGGGTGTTCGGCGCGCGCAGCCGCAGCGGTTTCGTCGCCAGTCTGCTGCTGTGCAGCGCCGCGCTGGCGACCCTCGGCCTCGGCCAGAGCGCGCCGCTGCTGTGGGCCGGCGCCCTGCTGCTGGGCGCGAGCCTGGGCATGCTGCAGGTGGCCACCCTGTCCAGCTACGCGCGCAGCGGCCTGCGCCTCGGCCACGGCCGGGTCGCCGGGCTGGCCGCGCTGGTCGGGCCGGCCGGCAGCATGAGCGGCTGCCTGCTCGGTGGCCTACTCGGCGCCCGCTTCGGCCTGCAACCGCTGTTCCTGCTGTTCATCCTGCCGTTCGCCGGCTTCCTGCTGCGCCAGCTGCGCGGCCCGCTACCCGATCTTTCCGCCCGGAGGACTTCCCCATGAGCACAACCCGAGTCGCGGCGGCGCCGCGTTCGTTGCCCCACTGGCGCTGGCCGGACCTGGCCCGCCCGCTCAACTGGCTGGGCGTCAAGGCCAGTGCCCTGCTGCTGCCGGTCGCCCTGCTGCTGCTGTGGCACACCGCGGTGGCCCGCGACTGGGTGTCGGCACAGATCCTGCCGCCGCCGGCGCTGGTCCTGCAGACCTTCCTCGACCTCGCGCGCAGCGGCGACCTGTGGTTCGAACTGTCGATCAGCCTGCAGCGGGTGCTGGTCGGCTCGCTGCTCGGCGGCCTGGCCGGCCTCGCGCTCGGCCTGCTGATGGGCCTGTCGCGCCAGGTCGAGGCCTACCTGTGGCCGCTGTTCCAGGCCATCGCCCAGGTGCCGGTGCTCGGCTGGATTCCGCTGCTGATGATGCTGGTCGGCATCGACGAGGGGCTCAAGTACCTGGTGATCGCCAAGGCGGTGCTGGTGCCGATGACCATCAACACCTTCGCCGGCATCCGCAACATTCCGCACAGTTACCTGGAAGTGGCGCAGGTGTACCGCTTCACCCTGCTGCAGCGCCTGCGCCGGGTGATCCTGCCGGCGGCGCTGCCGAGCATCTTCACCGGCGTGCGCTTCGCCCTGACCAAGGGCTGGATCGCCCTGGTCACCGTCGAGCTGCTCGCCTCCAGCGAGGGCATCGGCTACCTGATGGTCGACGGCCGGCAGATGTTCCAGCTCGACCTGGTGATCGTGGCGATGCTGGTGATCGGCCTGGTCGGCCTGCTGCTGGACAAGGGCCTGGCGCTGATCGAAACCCGCCTGCAGCGCTGGCAGCGCCAGGCGTTCTGAGGAGAACAACAAGATGATCGACCTTGCGAAACGCTTTCCCCTGCTTCACCGACGGCCCGATCTGCGCGGCTTCGTGGTGCCGGTCGGCCTGGTGCTGCTGTGGTGGCTGGCCACCGCGCTGCAGTGGGTGGACACCAAGCTGGTCGCCAGCCCGCCGGCGGTGCTCGACGCCGCCTTGCAGGCCGCCGTCGGCGGCGAGCTATGGCACAACCTAGCCGCCAGCCTGCAGCGCAACCTCGCCGGCTTCGTCCTCGGCGGCCTGATCGGCCTGGCCTTCGGCAGCCTGCTCGGCCTGTCGCGGCTGGCCGAGCGACTGGTCGGCCCGACCTTCCACGCCGCCAAGCAGATCGCCCTGTTCGCCTGGATCCCGCTGCTGTCGGCCTGGTTCGGCTTCGGCGAGCCGGCCAAGGTGGCGTTCATCGCCCTCGCGGTGTTCTACCCGGTGGCGCTGAACAGCTTCGAGGGCATCCGCGCCACCCGCGTCGAGCTGTACGAGGTGGCCCGCGTGCTCGGCCTGTCGCGCGCCCAGCGGCTGTTCAAGCTGGTGCTGCCCTCCGCCGCGCCGGCGATCTTCACCGGCCTGCACCTGGGGCTGATCTACGCCTGGCTGGCGACCATCGGCGCCGAATACTTCTTCTCTGCCGGCCCCGGCATCGGCAACACCATGATCGACGGCCGCGAGCATTTCGAGATGGACCAGGTGCTCTACGGCCTGGTGGTGGTCGGCGCCGTCGGCCTGCTGCTCAACCGCCTGGCCGCCTGGATCGAGACCCGCAGCCTGGCCTGGCGCGTGCGCCCCCACTGATTGAAGGAAGCAACCCATGAGCAAGACCGATTTCCTGACCCTCGACGGGGTCGACAAGCGCTTCGCGGTCAAGGACGGCGAACTCAGCGTGCTGGAGAACATCAGCCTGACCATCCGCCAGGGCGAGTTCATCAGCATCGTCGGCGGCAGCGGCTGCGGCAAATCCACCCTGCTGCGCCTGCTGGTAGGCCTCGAGGAAGCCAGCGCCGGGCGCCTTCTGCTCGACGGCGTGCCGATCGGCGGTACCGACCCCGAGCGCGGCATCGTGTTCCAGGACCACCGCCTGTACCCCTGGCTGAGCGTGGAGGACAATGTGCTGCTGGCGCTGGCCAACTCGCCGTTCTCCCCAGCCGAGCGCCTGGACACCGTGCATAGGCACCTCGAACTGGTCGGCCTGCAGAACTTCACCCGCGCCTATCCCGCGCAGCTGTCCGGCGGCATGAGCCAGCGCGTGGCGATCGCCCGCGGCCTGGTCAACCGGCCGAAGATCCTCCTGCTCGACGAGCCCTTCGGCGCCCTCGACGCCCTCACCCGCGCCCAGCTGCAGGAAGAGCTGGCGCGCATCTGGCTGGCCGAGGGCATCACCACCGTGCTGGTCACCCACGACGTCGACGAGGCGGTGCTGCTCGGCGACCGGGTGGTGGTGATGGAGCCGCGGCCGGGGCGGATCAAGCGCATCGTCGAGGTCGACGTGGCGCACCCGCGCCGCCGCGAGGACTACCGCCTGGCCGAGCTGCGCAACGACATCCTGCAGGACTTCAGCCAGCACCAGGCCTCGCCGCTGCTGCACCCGCAGCACGAGCAGCGCGCCTTCCGCAGCTACGCCATGGCCTGGTAGCGCGCGGCCGGCGGCGGTTTCGTTAGCGCGCCCGCAGGCCTTTTTCACCCTGAACCAAGCGCCGCCGGCAGGTCCGGTGGCGCCTTTTCACGCTCAGATTTTTATATTCAAAATAGACATTAAATTCAAATTAATAATTCTTTTTGGAATTACAAAGGTTCACTTAGCCTAGCTCTCGCCGACAACAACGTCGCTTCATCAGTCGGCCAGTGACAGCCCATTCGACCACGAAACGCCCGCACGGCCGCCTCACCCAGCATTCGATCATTTGGAGCATCGAGCAATGAACAAGTCCACTCTGGCCCTCGCCATTGTGGCGGGCATCGTGGGTCTGCCGTCCGTGCAGCAGGCGTCCGCCGCAGGTTTCATCGAAGACAGCAAGGCCAGCCTCGGCCTGCGCAACTTCTACTTCAACCAGGATATCCGCGACGCCAATGCGCCGTCGGTCAAGGAGTGGGGCCAGGGCTTCGTTCTCAACTACACCTCCGGCTATACCCGGGGCACCGTGGGCGTCGGTGTGGACGCACTCGGCCTGCTCGGCGTCAAGCTCGACTCCGGCGGCCGCTTCGGCAAGGCCGGCATCGAGCGCAGCCCCAGCCAGCTGTTCCCGCTGGAAAGCAACGGCAAGGCCGTGGACGAATTCAGCCACCTCGGCCTGACCGGCAAGCTCAGGGTATCGAAGACCGAAGCGCGCCTCGGCACCCTGCTGCCCAAGCTGCCGGTGGTGGTCTACAACGACGGCCGCCTGCTGCCGCAGACCTACGAGGGCGGGCAGATCACCTCCAACGAGATCGACAACCTGACCCTGATCGGCGGCCAGCTGGAACACACCAAGCTGCGCGCCTCCAGCGACCGCGAGAGCCTGAGCGCCGCCGGCCCCAACAAGCCGGACACCAACAAGTTCTACTACGGCGGCGCCGACTACCGCATCGGCAAGAACCTGCTGCTGCAGTACTACTACGGCAACCTCGAGGACTACTACCAGCAGCACTTCCTCGGCCTGACCCATACCCTGGCCCTGCCGCTGGGCAGCCTGGTCAGCGACCTGCGCTATTTCGACAGCAGCTCCGACGGCAAGAATGCCAGCGCCGCCGGGCGTGCCGAGGGCTGGTCGGTCGGCGGCGACCTGGGCCGGCAGGCCGGCGACCCGCACAAGGGCGAGATCGACAGCCAGCTGTCGAGCGCCCAGTTCACCTGGAAGGTCGGCGGCCACGCCCTCGGCCTCGGCTACCAGCACAACGGCGGCGACAGCATCCTCGGCCTTCTCAACCAGGGCGCCGGGGTCAGCGGCTACACCATCGCCGAGCGGCAGATCGGCGGCTTCCGCGCCCCGGGCGCCGACGTGTGGATCGCCTCCTACGCCTACGACTTCGCCGCCCTCGGCGTACCGGGCCTGACCGCCAGGGCGATCTACAACAAGGGCGTCGACTACGACGTGGCCAACAGCTCCAGCGATGTCGGCGAGTGGGAGCGCGACCTGCGCGTCGACTACGTGGTGCAGGGTGGCGCACTCAAGGGCCTCGGCTTTGCCTGGCTGAACGCCTCTCTGCGCAGCGACCTGGCCAGCCAGCGCGACGTCGACGAGAACCGCCTGATCGTCAGCTACAGCCTGCCGCTGTTCTAACTCACCCATGCGGCGGCAGAGCCCTCTGCCGCCTGCCCTGCCTCAGGCTGCGTGCCAACTGACACCTCCGCGCGTGTCTTGAGGCTGTGGTTCATGGCCTCGAAGCCTTGCCGCGTGTGTGCCAGCCTGCGGCGCAGCAGGCCCACGAGCAGACCGCTGAAGGTTTCGGAATGCACCAGGCGCGTGGTTCCGGGGCCCTGCGGGAGCAGCTCGAAATGATGCTCGCCATCCAGCAGGCCCGGCACCAGCCAGTGCCCCAGCCAGCGCAGCGACTGCTCGGGGGCGACCTCCACCAGTCTGGGCGTGAAGCGCATGGCGCCTTGCCCGGGAGGCTGGATGCGGATGCGCAGTCTTTCCCCCGCGACCACCTCCCCCTCGATCTGGCGGATGAAGGGGTTCCACTCCGGATAGGATGCGAAGTCGGTGAGCACTCGCCAGATCTGCGCCGGCGTGGCGTGGATGTCGATCTGCGTGTGCAATTGCAACAGCCCCATAGCGATAACGCCCCCCTCCTGGCCTGAATCAAACCGTACTGACGGCGATTCTTCTGAGATCAGGCACGCTGGCGAACTCTTCTTCAGGCGCCAGCCTGCCCAGGACTTCCGGGGTGCCATAACCCCAGGCGACTGCGCCAAATGCGATGCCTGCGGATCTGGCAGCTTCGTGGTCGGTCGGCTGGTCGCCGATGTAGATGGCTGCCGTGGGGGCTATTCCGACTCGGCGCAGAACCCGGCGCAGGCGCGAGGCCTTGCCGAAGATGGACGCACCGCATTCGAAATGGCTGAAATGCCGGCAGCTTGTGCCGAGAACGCGGGTGACGTTTTCATGGGCATTGGACGACACCAGCGCGACAACGATGCCGCGCTCGGTCAGGTAGGAAAGTGTCGTGTCCACCTCGTCGAAGAGCGGGATCCCTTCTATCCGTTCCTGCATCAGCGCCATGAAACCCTGCGCCACTGCCGGCAGCTTCCACGGGGCTATGCCGAGGTGGCTCATCAGCTCGCGAGGGCTGCGCCCTCTGAGCATTTCGACTTCCTCCGCATCAACCCGCTTGAACGAATACCTGTCGGCCAGCGTGTCGATGACCGACACGAAGAACGGGAAGGAGTCGGCCAGCGTGCCATCGAAGTCGAAGATGGCGAGCTCGTACCGTGGAGCCGGGCCTGTTTGCGGTCTTTTCACGATTGTCTGTTGCTCCGGAGTTGCTATGCGTGATCGGCGCCGCGACCGGCTGCGCCGACCTGCAGCGCAGCCGGCCATGTTCAGATAGGTGCAGGACCACCGCGCTGGAAGGTCATCGCAGCGCTATCGGCAAGGTGCGCGGTCAACTGGCGTGCGGCTGGGCGCAGCCCATCACGGAAGCCACGGCTTTTTCCAGGAAGGCCAGGCTGCGGGCGTCGAGCCAGCTTCCCTCGGCGAGGCTGGGCTCCTGCTGCATGGCCTGGCGGATCTTCCCGTGGGTGTCCGGATCGCTGCCGGCGTAGCCCTGCAGCATGGCCAGCCAGCGTCCGGCCAGGCGCTGCCCGCGCTCGCCATCCGGCTCGGCGCCGGCGTCGATGGCGCTGCGCAGGTCGATCAGCAATTGCGGCCAACCCTTCATCTCCCGGACATAGTGCTGCCGCATGAAGGCGAACTCCTTCGCCGAGAGATAGCGGGCGAACACCGCCAGCTTGCTCTCGGCAAAGGCCTCCAGCAGGAATGCCACCACGCTCGGGGCGACGCCCAACTGCTCCTGGAATAGCGGCTCGCTGGCGTGCATGGCGTCCAGTCTGGCCAGCCAGTCGGGGTTGGCATCGGTGTCGCGCTCGAGGGTCCGCATCCAGCGGCGGGCGAATTCCTGCGCGGCTTCGCTGGCCGGCGACTCTCCCGCCGCGTGGAGGAGGTTGGCCTCGCGGGCCAGTTCGGCCCATTCCGCCCGCAAGGTGTCGTCTGCCCGGTAGAACGGCAGGTTGGCGAGTTCGTCTTGGGTGAAGTACTGCTCGTACATGGACATCAGCTCCAGTGTTTTCAGCCAGTCGTCCAGCTCCGGCTCCTCCCCCTCCATGAGCCGGGCCTTGAGCTGGCTCAGCCGGTAGCGCAGCTGGATCTGCTGCGCGAGCAGCCGGTCGATGGCCATGATCTGCTGGTCGATGAGGGGGGCGAGCGCGAGGTCCGGACGGTCGAGAGCCGCGCCGATGTCTGCCAGCGTCATGCCGAGCCCGCGCAACGCCTGGATCCGGTGCAGGCGGGCGATGTCCTCGCGGTTGTAGAGGCGGTAGCCGGCTTCGGTGCGGGCCGAAGGACGGAGCAGTCCGATGTCGTCATAGTGATGGAGGGTACGGACGGTCAACCCCGTGCGCTTGGCCAGTTCACCTACTCGCAGCAACATCTTCCAACTCCTGTTTCCTAGGGCGCGGTCCATGCTGAGGCCTCACGTTGCGTGAGGGTCAAGCCCCTGATGGCACCAGCAGGGGCAAGTCTGCCCAGAATCGGGGGACCGACCGCAGCCGCTCCTCGGCGGCCCGGCGGGCGATGCCCGTCAGTCCTGCCGGGTGACTTCAAGCCTGCGGATGTCGAAGCCCTGATGCGACAGCCGGGTCAGCAGGTTCCGGTAGTCATCGGCGGCGATAACGGGTGTCCTGGCCAGTATCCACAGATATTCCTTTTCCGGCTCGCTCACGGCAACCAGCTGGTAGTGCTCATCGAGGTCGATGATCCAGTAGTCGCCCCAGACGAATGGCAGGAACGAGAGCCACGCTGGTGCGAAGCGAACCTCCAGTTTGGGTGACGTGGCCGGACCTGCCTGCCTTGCCGTGCCGAGCGCTGACTGGATCTCCCCGTTTTCCAGCCGGCAACGGTTGATGACCTGCACCGTGCCATCTCGTTGGAGGCTGTATTCCGCCCTGGTCCAGCCCGCGCATTTTTTCTGGAACCAGTTGGGATACTTCGCAATTTCATACCAAGTGCCCATGTAGCGAGGCACATCGAGTACGGGAATCGTGTGCAAGGGCTGCCGGTTGCCTGCCGGTGCGGAATCGCCGGCCAAGGCGGTCAGGGAGCACAGGCTGGAAAGCAGGAAAAATGAAATATTTTTCAAGGTCGGCCTTTTCAGGATGTGGGCTGCGGTCGCGTTGCTCGATGATACTCGGATTATCGAGCGGCAGATGCTCGGACTGACTGACCACCATGTCACCCATACAGGACCGGGGGCTGGGAAATCTCCATGCTGATATGCGTGGTGGCACCGGGATTTCCAGGTGCGCTCAGGCCTCAGCGGGCGCCGTAGGCCTGGTCGAACACGCCAGCATCGTTGAAGTAGGTCAGGCCTGACGGCCAGTCTTATATCTCCAAAAAGAATTACAAAATAGAAATTTATTCTTTTTAATCCTGAAAGATCCTGCGCATAGTAGCTCCCACCCAAGGACATCCCCTTCTGAGGAGCAGAACCATGAGCATCCGTCTCGGCGACATCGCCCCCGATTTCGAACAGGACTCCAGCACCGGCCGCATCCGTTTCCACGAGTGGCTGGGCGACAGCTGGGGCATCCTGTTCTCCCACCCGGCCGACTTCACCCCGGTGTGCACCACCGAACTGGGCTTCACCGCCAAGCTCAAGGACGAGTTCGCCCAGCGTGGCGTCAAGGCCATCGCCCTGTCGGTCGACCCGGTGGACTCGCACCTGAAGTGGATCGAAGACATCGAGGAGACCCAGGACACCCAGGTCAACTTCCCGATCCTCGCCGACGCCGACCGCAAGGTCTCCGACCTCTACGACCTGATCCACCCGAACGCCAACGACACCCTGACCGTGCGCTCGCTGTTCATCATCGACCCGGCCAAGAAGGTACGCCTGATCATCACCTACCCGGCCAGTACCGGGCGCAACTTCCACGAGATCCTGCGGGTGATCGACTCGCTGCAGCTGACCGACAGCCACAAGGTCGCCACCCCGGCCAACTGGCAGGACGGCGACGAGGTGGTGATCGTGCCCTCGCTCAAGGACGAAGCGGAAATCCAGCAGCGCTTCCCGAAAGGCTACCGCGCGGTGAAGCCCTACCTGCGCCTGACCCCGCAGCCGAACCGCTGAGTTTCGACACCAAGGTTTCAACCCTCAAGCCACGCATGGGGTTCGGGGCCTGCCAGGCAGAACAGGCCCCTTTTTTATTCACACGAGAAGGAAACAGCGATGCTGGTCGTATCCCTTTCCGGCAGTCCCTCGCAGCAGTCGCGCTCCGCCGGCCTGCTGGAGTGGTCGCGCCGCTGGCTGAGCGCGCGCGGCGTGGAAGTGGTCAGCTTCGGCGTGCGCGACTTCGCCGCCGAGGACCTGCTCTACGGGCGCTTCGACAGCCCGCAGGTCATCGAACTGGCCGAGCGCGTGCGCGTCGCCGACGGCCTGCTGGTCGCCACGCCGGTGTACAAGGCCGCCTATTCCGGCGCGCTGAAGACTCTGCTCGACCTGCTGCCCGAGCGCGCCCTGGCCCACCAGGTGGTGCTGCCGTTGGCCACCGCCGGCAGCCCGGCGCACCTGCTGGCGCTGGACTACGCGCTCAAGCCCGTGCTGGCCGCACTGAAGGCCGAAGAAGTGCTGCAGGGCGTGTTCGCCGACGATCGCCAGACTCGCTACGAAGAGGGCCGCGTGGTCCTCAGCGGGGAACTGGAACAGCGTCTGGAGGCGGCACTGGAGCAGTTCTATCAGGCACTGGTACGCCGCCCGCGCCATCTGCAGCCGGGGCAGCTCGAACAGCAGCTGCTCGGCGCCCGCTGGGGCGTCTGAACCACGACTCCCCTCCGGGCGAGCGCTCCCGCGCAGCCCATGCTTTTTTGCCCTCCCCCACACGGGGCGAGGCACTTGAAAGTCCTCACTCGTCCGCCAACGGACCAGCAGGCATCCACCACCACCGACTTGCATACAAGGAGAGCGCCATGCGCACCCCCTACCTGCGTCGCGGACTGGTCGCCCTGCTGGCTGCAGCGATCTCCTCCGCCGCCCTCGCCGCCGATGATGCCGACAACACCCTGCGCATCGGCTACCAGAAATACGGCACCCTGGTGCTGCTCAAGGCCAAGGGCAGCCTGGAACAGCGCCTCGCCGCCCAGGGCGTGAAGGTGCAGTGGACCGAGTTCCCCGGTGGCCCGCAGCTGCTGGAAGGCCTCAACGTCGGCTCGATCGACTTCGGCGTGACCGGCGAGACCCCGCCGGTGTTCGCCCAGGCCGCCGGCGCCGACCTGCGCTACGTGGCCTACGAGCCGCCGGCGCCGACCGGCGAGGCGATCCTGGTGCCCAAGGATTCGCCGATCAGGAACGTGGCCGAGCTGAAGGGCAAGAAGGTCGCCCTCAACAAGGGTTCCAACGTGCACTACCTGCTGGTGCGAGCGCTGGAGGACACCGGCCTGTCGATCACCGACATCACCCCGGTGTACCTGCCGCCGGCCGACGCCCGCGCCGCCTTCGAGCGCGGCAGCGTCGATGCCTGGGTGATCTGGGACCCGTTCCAGGCTGCCGCCGAGCAGCAACTGGCGGCGCGCACCCTGCGCGACGGCAGCGGGCTGGTCGACAACCACCAGTTCTACCTGGCCAGCGGCAGCTACGCCCAGCAGCACCCGCAGGTGGTCGGCGCGCTGATCGAGGAGATCCGCGCCATCGGCGAGGAAGCCAAGGCCGATCCGGCCAGGGTCACCGCGCAGGTCGCCCCGCTGATCGGCCTGCCGGCCGACATCACCCACAAGGCCGTCGCCCGCCAGGGCTACGGCGCCCAGCCGCTGACTCCGGCAGTGGTGGAAGCCCAGCAGAAGATCGCCGACACCTTCGCCGACCTCAAGCTGATTCCCAGGCGCCTGAGCATCAAGGACGTGGTCTGGACGCCGCCGCCCAAGGTCGCCCAACAGTAAATCCGCTCGCGGGCGCCCTTCGGGGCGGCCCGCTCCCCTTTCCGAATCATCGCGCGCATGAGCTACGCCCCACCGCCGGCGCGCCCACTACCCGGAACATAGCGATGAGTCTGAACATCTTCTGGTTTCTCCCCACCCACGGCGACGGCCACTACCTAGGCACCGCCGAGGGCGCCCGCGCCGTCGACCACGGCTACCTGACCCTGGTGGCGCAGGCCGCCGACCGCCTCGGCTACGGCGGCGTGCTGATCCCCACCGGACGCTCCTGCGAGGACTCCTGGCTGGTCGCCGCCTCGCTGATCCCGGCCACCCAGCGCCTGAAGTTCCTGGTCGCCCTGCGTCCGGGGATCATCTCGCCGACCGTGGCCGCGCGCCAGGCGGCGACTCTCGACCGGCTGTCCAACGGCCGTGCGCTGTTCAACCTGGTCACCGGCGGCGATCCGGACGAGCTGGCCGGCGACGGCCTGCACCTGTCGCATGCCGAGCGCTACGAGGCGGCCGACGAATTCACCCGCGTGTGGAAACGCGTGCTGTCCGGCGAGACCGTCGACCTCGACGGCAAGCACATCCAGGTCAAGGGCGCCAAACTGCTCTACCCGCCGATCCAGCAGCCGCACCCGCCGCTGTACTTCGGCGGCTCCTCGGAGGCCGCCCACGAACTGGCCGCCGAGCAGGTCGACCTGTACCTGACCTGGGGCGAGCCGCCGCAGGCTGTGGCCGAGAAGATCGCCGACGTGCGCGCCCGCGCCGCCAGGCACGGGCGCACCGTGAAGTTCGGTATCCGCCTGCACGTGATCGTGCGCGAGACCAACGAGGAAGCCTGGGCCGCCGCCGAGCGCCTGATCAGCCACCTGGACGACGACACCATTACCAGGGCGCAGGCCTCGCTGGCGCGCTTCGACTCGGTCGGCCAGCAGCGCATGGCCGCCCTGCACGGCGGCCGCAAGGACAACCTGGAAGTGGCACCCAACCTGTGGGCCGGGGTCGGCCTGGTGCGCGGCGGCGCCGGCACCGCGCTGGTCGGCGACGGCTCGACCGTGGCGGCGCGAGTCAAGGAATACGCCGACCTCGGCATCGACACCTTCGTGTTCTCCGGCTATCCGCATCTGGAGGAGTCCTACCGGGTCGCCGAGCTGCTGTTCCCGCACCTCGACCTCGCCCAGCCGCAGCGTCCCGAGAGCCGCGGCTACGTCAGCCCGTTCGGCGAGATGATCTCCAGCGACATCCTGCCCAAGGCAGCAGCGCAGAGCTGAGGCCGCGAACCCCGCTCGCCGGAGCACGTTGTAGGGGCGAATTCATTCGCCCACCACGGCCTGCTCCAGGCGAATGAATTCGCCCCTACACGAGTTGGCATCATGAGTACGCGCAATACCGAGAAACTCCTCCTGCGTCTGGCGCCCTGGGCGCTGCCGGTCCTGCTGCTCGGCGTCTGGCAGCTGGCCGCCAGCAGCGGCTGGCTGTCCAGCCGCATCCTGCCGGCGCCCAGCGCCGTGGCCGTCGCCGGCTGGGCGCTGCTGAGCAGCGGCGAGCTGTGGCAGCACCTGGCGATCAGCGGCTGGCGCGCCGGCATCGGCTTCGTCATCGGCGGCAGCCTGGGCCTGGCGCTCGGCTTCGTCACCGGCCTGTCGAAATGGGGCGAACGCCTGCTCGACAGCTCGGTGCAGATGATCCGCAACGTGCCGCACCTGGCGCTGATCCCGCTGGTGATCCTGTGGTTCGGCATCGACGAGAGCGCGAAGATCTTCCTGGTCGCCCTCGGCACCCTGTTCCCCATCTACCTCAACACCTACCACGGCATCCGCAGCGTCGACGCCGGGCTGGTGGAGATGGCGCGCAGCTACGGCCTGGCAGGCTTCGCCCTGTTCCGCCAGGTGATCCTGCCCGGCGCCCTGCCGTCGATCCTGGTCGGCGTGCGCTTCGCCCTCGGCTTCATGTGGCTGACCCTGATCGTGGCGGAAACCATCTCGGCCAACGCCGGCATCGGCTACCTGGCGATGAACGCCCGCGAGTTCCTGCAGACCGATGTGGTGGTGCTGGCGATCCTGCTCTACGCGGTGCTCGGCAAGCTGGCCGATGTCGCCGCCCGCGGCCTCGAACGCGCCTGGCTGCGCTGGCACCCGGCCTACCAGCAAGGAGGTGCCCGATGAGCACCCAGGATCTGAAGCGCGGCCTCCCGCTGCACCTGCACGGCGTGACCAAGGCCTTCGGCGAGCGCACGGTGCTGCACGGCATCGACCTGCACATCCCCGCCGGCCAGTTCGTCGCCGTGGTCGGCCGCAGCGGCTGCGGCAAGAGCACCCTGCTGCGCCTGCTGGCCGGCCTGGACCATGCCACTTCCGGAGAACTGCAGGCCGGCAACGCGCCGCTGGCCGCGGCCCGCGAGGACATCCGCCTGATGTTCCAGGACTCGCGCCTGCTGCCGTGGAAGCGGGTGATCGACAACGTCGGCCTCGGCCTGTCCGGCGACTGGAAAAGCCAGGCACTGGAAGCGCTGGCAGCGGTCGGCCTTGGCGAGCGCGCCCACGACTGGCCGGCGGCGCTGTCCGGCGGGCAGAAGCAGCGCGTGGCGCTGGCCCGCGCGCTGATCCACCGCCCGCGCCTGCTGCTGCTCGAC
Organism: Pseudomonas sp. AN-1; assembly: GCF_034057115.1. NCBI lineage: Bacteria > Pseudomonadati > Pseudomonadota > Gammaproteobacteria > Pseudomonadales > Pseudomonadaceae > Pseudomonas > Pseudomonas sp. AN-1. The sequence continues at coordinate 1,123,461 of NZ_CP139195.1, forward strand.
GAGCCGCTCGGCGCGCTGGACGCACTGACCCGCATCGAGATGCAGCAGTTGATCGAGCGCCTGTGGCAGCAGCACGGCTTCACCGTGCTGCTGGTCACCCACGACGTCAACGAGGCGGTGGCGGTGGCCGACCGGGTGATCCTGATCGAGGACGGCCGCATCGGCCTCGACCTGCCGATCCCCCTGGCCCGTCCGCGCCCGCGCGCCTCGGCGGCGCTGGCCGCGCTGGAAGCCCAGGTGCTCGAGCGCGTGCTGGCCCTGCCACCCCAGGAAGAAACGGCCGAACCCGTATCGCCATTGCCCACGCAGCTGCGCTGGGCCCTGTGACCAACCATTCCCAGTCCAAAACCACCAGCCTTACCCATACCCCTGAAGGAGCAAGACCATGACCATCAAAGCCATCAACGTGCGCAACCAGTTCAAGGGCACCATCAAGGAGATCGTCCTCGGCGACGTGCTCTCCGAAATCGACGTGCAGACCGCCGCCGGCATCGTCACTTCGGTGATCACCACCCGCTCGGTCAAGGAGCTGGAACTGGCCGTCGGCAGCGAGGTGATCGCCTTCGTCAAATCCACCGAGGTGTCCATCGCCAAGCTGTGATCCGCCGAGCGGAACGGGGCGACGCGGGGGGAGCGCCCTCTCCCGCTCGCATCCGGCCACCTCCGCTGGCGCCCGAGCATAGCGCAACGCCCGCTGGAGACAGCGGGCGTTCTCTTTCCAGGCAGGCAACCGCCCGGCAGGCACACCTGGCTTAAGTCCCGATTAAGCCCATTCCCGCAGCCCTTCAGCCTGGATTCAGCCTGGTTCCGTACTGTAGCCACATCGAATCCGCAGGAGCCTGCCCCCATGAACAAGAAGCTCATCTCGCTGGCCCTGGCCGGCGCCACCGCCGCACCGCTGCTGGCCCAGGCACAGACCCAGTCCCTGACGCTGGACGTCACCCTCAAGGAATACCGCGGCAAGGGCGCCTACCTGGCCATCTACCTGACCGATGCCGACGGCCAGTACCAGAAGACCCTGTGGGTCGCCGGCAAGAAGGCCAAGTACTACCGCCACCTGCGCGACTGGACCCGTGGTGGCGGCGCGCAGAGCGCCGAGTACGACGGCCTGACCGGCGCCAGCGTCGGCAGTGGCGACAACCTGACGGTCGAGGTCGAACTGGAGCAGGCCCTGCTCGATGCCGGCTACGAGATCCGCGTCGACAGCGCGGTCGAGGACAAGCGCGACAACCGCGCCGAGGTCCGCCTGCCGCTGACCCGCGAGCCGGGCGAAGCCAGCGGCAGCGGCTACGTCGACCGCCTCAGCTACAGTTTCTGATCCCCACGAGGCCACCATGAATCGTCGCCTGCACCTGCTGACCAGCCTCCTGCTCAGCGCCCTGCTGCTGGTTTCCGCCGCCACCGGGCTGGTGCTGTCGGGCGCCAGCCTGAGCGAACAGTTCGGCCAGCTGGACGCCCCCGGCGACAGCGTGGCCGTCGTCGCCGAGCGCGTCAGCCAGCACCTGCCCAACGTAGAGCGCCTGGAGCGCAGCGCCAACGGCACCCTGCTCGCCACCCTCGGCGGCGATGTCGAGGAGCCGGTCCACGTGGTCGACCCGGCGACCGGCGAAGACCTCGGCCCCTACGTCCCGTCGGCCACCCTCGAGTGGCTGCGCGACCTGCACCGCGAGCTGCTGCTCGGCTCGACCGGCCGCTGGCTGAGCGGCCTGGCGGCGCTGGCCCTGGCGCTGCTGGCGATCAGCGGCGCGATCCTGCTGGCCCGCCGCCTCGGTGGCTGGCGCCGCCTGCTGACGCCGATCCGCGCCGGCCAGGGCATGCTGCACTGGCACACGGTGATCGCCCGCTGGACTCTGCCGGGGCTGGCCGTGCTCGCCCTCAGCGGCCTGTACTTGTCGGCGACCAGCCTGGGCCTGCTCGGCGACGGCTCCGACAACGAGCCTGCCTGGCCGGAAGGCATCCAGGCCGCCCCGCACCTGCCGCTGGGCAGCCTCGCGGCGCTGCGCCAGGTGGAGCTGCCCCAGCTGCGCGAACTGGAATTCCCCAGCGCCGCGGACGACATCCACTACCTCGGCGTGCGTACCGCCAGCGGCAGCGGTTTCGTCAACGCCGCCAGCGGCCAGTGGATCAGCTTCCAGCGCAACGGCGCGGCGCAGAACCTCTATGAAACCGCCTACGCCCTGCACACCGGCGAGGGCATGCCGTTGTGGTCCATGGCCCTCGCCGGCCTGGCGCTGTCCACCCTGTTCCTCGGCGGCAGCGGCCTGCTCGGCTGGTGGCAGCGGCGCGGCCGCGCCGGCGTACAGGACCAGGGCGTACCGGCCGAACAGGCCAAGGCGGTGATCCTGGTCGGCAGCCAGGGCGGCTCGACCTGGACCTACGCCCGCCAGCTGCAGGCGCAACTCGAGGCTGCCGGCTGGCCGGTGCACGTCGCCGCCATGAACGCCGTGCAGGACGATTACCCGCAGGCACGCTGCCTGCTGCTGCTCGCCGCCACCTACGGCGACGGCCAGGCGCCGGACAGCGCCACACAGTTCCTCGGCCGCCTGGCCGAAGTCCGCTGGCCGGCCCGCGGCCTGCCGGTGGCGGTGCTCGGCTTCGGCGATCGCCAGTTCCCGCGCTTCTGCGCCTATGCCGAAGCGGTCGAGCAGGCCCTGCTGCAACGCGGTTGCCAGCCGCTGCTGCCGCTGCAGCGCGTCGACCGCCAGGCCAGCGGCGAGCTGAACGCCTGGGCCGGGCAGCTCGGCGAATGTCTCGGCACCCCGCTGCGCCTGCAATCGGCGCTGCTGCCGACCAGCGCGGTGCGCCTAACCCTGCAGGAGCGCCAGTGCTACAGCGAGCGCGGCGGCCAGCCGGCCGCGGTGCTGCGCTTCGTCGTGGCCCCCGGCAGCACCAGCTTCGCCCCCGGCGACCTGCTGGCCATCCGTCCGCTCGATGCCGCGGCGGTCGACACCGCGCCGGCCGATGCCACGGCGGTCGATACCGCGCAGGCCGACGCTTCGCAGAAAGACACTGCGCCGCGCCTGTACTCCATCGCCAGCGCCGCTGACGACGGTTTCGTCGAGATCTGCGTGCGCCGCCATCCGCAGGGGCTGTGCTCCAGCTACCTGCACGGCCTGCAGCCGGGCGCCACGCTTGAGGCGAGCATCCAGCCGCATCCGGGCTTCCGTCCGCAGGCCGGCGAGCATCCGGTGCTGCTGATCGGCGCCGGCGTGGGTGTGGCGCCGCTGATCGGCTTCGTGCGCAGGAATGAATCCCGCCGCCCCATCCAGCTCTACTGGGGCGGACGCCACGCCAGCGACCAGCTGTATGGCGAGGAACTCCGGCAGTGCCTGGCGGACGGCCGCCTGCAGCGCCTGCAGCGGGCCTTCTCCGAGGGGCCGACGCCGGCCTACGTGCAGGACCGCCTGCGCGAGGATGGCGTCAGTATCCGCGCACTGCTGCAACAGGGCGCCCAGGTGCTGGTCTGCGGCTCGCGGGAGATGGCCGCCGGCGTGCGCGCCGTGCTGGAAGCCCTGCTGGCCGAGATGGGCAGCAACCTCGATCAACTCAAGGCACAGGGGCGCTTCCGTGAAGACGTTTACTGATTGCGAACCGCTGCTGCGCTACAGCCTCAGCGGGCCGACCATGGGCAGCCGCTTCACCGCGGTGTTCTTCGCCGCCGCCGGGCTCGACACCCGGCCCATCCAGGCCGAGCTGCAGGCGGCGGTGGACCGGGTCGATGCGCAGATGTCGACCTGGAAGCCGGACTCCACCCTGATGCAACTGAACCGCACACCGCTCGGCCAGTGGTTCGAGCTGCCGGACGAGCTGTACCAGGTGCTGCTCGCCGGCCTGCACGTCGGCAGCCTGTCGCACGGCGCCTTCGACATCGCCCTCGGCGCGCAGGTCAGCGCCTGGGGCTTCGGCCCGGCGCCGGCAGGCGCAAGCGCAACGCCGCGCTGCACGGCCGCCACGGCGCTGACCCTCGACACCGAGCGGCGCGCGGTGCGCAAGGAGGCCGAGGTCAGCCTCGACCTCAACGGCATCGCCAAGGGCTTCGGCGTCGACGAACTGGCCCGCTGCCTGGAACGCCACGGCATCCAGCGCTATCTGGTGGGCATCGACGGCGAGCTGCGCGCCCGCGGCGCGAAGCCCGACGGTGCCTGGCGCGTCGCCCTGGAGAAGCCCGAGTACGGCCGCCGCGAGGTGTTCGCCAGCCTGGAACTGGCCGACACGGCCATCGCCACCTCCGGCGACTACCGCCACTGGCGCGAGCGCGACGGCCAGCGCTATTCCCACACACTCGACCCGCGCAGCGGGACGCCGCTGCACAACGGCATCGCCTCGGTCACCGTGCTGACCGGCAGCTGCCTGTACGCCGACGCCTGGGCCACGGCGCTGATGGTGCTGGGCGTCGAGCGAGGCGCCCGGCTGGCCCGCGAGCAGGGCCTGGGCGCGGTGTTCCTGGTGCGCGAGGGAGAGCACATCCGCGAGGTCACGGTGGGAATCTGACTTCAGATCCGCGCCAGCAGGGTGCGCGCCTTGTCGATGGCGATCTGCGCCCGCTCCAGGGGGCCGACGCCCTGCTCGCAGAGCTGGCGGGTGGGGATTTCCAGGCCCATCGGCAGCGACTCCGTCGGCGTGTTTGGCGTCGATCAGGAGGGGCGGCCCTGGCTGCGCCGGATCAGGCTGCTGGACTGATCCACACGCCGCTTCCAGGCCGAGCGCGGGTGGACGTCGGGAGGCCGCTAGCTAGCCGGCGTCCCTGTCGGCAGCCCTGGCGCTCTCGCCTGCCGCCGGCCTGCCACGCCACCGCTGACGCAGCAGCGACCGGATGCCGTCCATGATCAGCACCAGGATCGCCAGCCAGATGGCGATGTAGGTCGGCCACTGCGACGGCGCGATGGACTCCCCCAGCAGCAGGGAGGCCAGGACCAGCAGGACCGGCTCGACATAGGAGAGCAGGCCGAACAGCGCCAGGTTGAGCCGCGGCGCCGAAAGCGCGGAAAGTGCCAGTGCCGAGGCGCTGAGGGCGCCCAGCCCGACGATCAGCAGGGGAAGATGGGCGGCGCCATCCGCACCACTCAGCACCATCCCGCCCTTCCAGATGAAGAACAGGCTCAGCGGCAGGCTGAGGGTCATGTCGCACCACAGTCCCCCCAGGTTGTTGGTGCCAATGACTCGGCGCAGATAGAAATACAGTGGGTATCCCAGGCAGACCAGCAGGGTCGGCCACGAAACCCGGCCAACCACGGTGAACTCATTGATCACGCCGATTCCGGCCAGTCCGCAGGCCAGAAGCTGCAGCGGGGTTATCCGCTCGTGGAAGGCGAATCGCCCGACCATGGCGGCGGTGATGGGCAGCAGGAAGTAGCCGAGCGAGACGTCCAGGGCGTGGCCATTCAGCGGGGCCCACATGAACAGCCAGACCTGGATGCCCAGCAGGAAGGCGGACAGGAGGCGCTTGGCCCAGAACAGGCTTTCGCGGCGCAGCCTTCGCCCGATTGACCTCACTTCATCCCAGGCGCCTGTCGCCAGGAGCAGCAGCGTCAGGCACGGAACCGTGAGCAGCGTTCTCCAGCCATAGATTTCCTCGCCGCTCAACGGCGCCAGCAGCCCCGTGTAGGCATACATGACGGCGAACAGGATCGAGGACAGGACATTGAGCAGAATGCCGGCGGAGGTGTTGCCTGGACTGGGAGTATTCATGGGGGGGAGATCAATTCTGGAATGGCGCCAGGTCTGCCGGACGCCCCGCAAGGCATCTGGAAAATCTGGCAAGCAAAAGCGGATTCACTGGCGAAGTCGACGAGCGACCACCCTGGGCAGTACTTGTACGCCCCTGAGCGACTGGTCGTCGGCGGCGTGCTCGCGCGGATTGTGACCGATGCCGCCACGGCTGGGAACGAAGATCGTTGGCCAGCGCGTTCTGACTTGACCCCCGCCCTCGCCGCCGCCTTCGCCCCGAATGCACCGGCTCACAACTGCAACCCCAGCAACTGCGAGACGCCCTCGGCCGCGTCGCGCAGCAGCCCCGGCTGGCTGGCGACGTAGGGGCTGGCGCCGCCCTTCTCCTGTTCGAACCAGGCGGCGAAGCGGCGCACGTCCTCGGCGCGGTGGAAGGCGACCATCAGCTCGTAGTTGAGGAACAGGCTGCGGCTGTCGAAGTTGGCGGAGCCGCTCAGCGCCAGCGTCTCGTCGAACACCGCCAGCTTGCCGTGCATCATCCCCGGCGCCAGCCAGATGCGCGCCCCGGCAGCGGCCAGCGTGCGCAGCGGCCGCCCCCGGGCCAGGTCGGACAGGCGGTGATTGGAACGCGCCGGCAGCAGCAGGTCGACCGCCACCCCGCGGCGCGCGGCCAGGCACAGCGCCATCAGCAGGGCCGTCTCGGGAACGAAGTACGGCGTGGCCAGGGCGATGCGCTGGCGGGCCTGGTAGGCGCCGCTGACCAGCAGCGCGTAGACGGTGTCGTCGGCCTGGTCCGGGCCGGAAGCGACCAGTTGCGCCCCGCCGGGCACAAACCCCGCCGGGGCACAGCCGGGATGGCTGGCCGGCAGGCCCCTGGCGAAGGCCCAGTCGCGCTCGAACAGCGCGCTGGCCTGGGCGCTCAGTGGCCCGCGCAGGTCGAAGCTCAGGTCGCCCCACGGCGCGGCGCCGGACTTGCCCTCGAAGTATTCCGCCGCCAGGTTGCGTCCTCCGCACCACAGCCGGCATTCGGCCCGCCCCGCATCGGCGATCAGCAGCTTGCGATGGTTGCGCAGGTTGGTCGGCGAGCGCAGCGGGGCGTGCAGCGGCGGCGCGAACAGCGCCAGCTCGCCGCCGGCGGCGGTCAGGCGCTGCAGGTTCGGCCGACGGGCCATCAGGATGCCCATGCCGTCCAGCAACAGCCGGACACGCACGCCGGCGCGGGCCTTCCGGCAGAGCCGGTCGAGCACGGCCTCGCCGAGGGCATCGCGGCCGATGAGGAAGGTACACAGGTCGAGCGAGACCTGCGCCGCGTCGATGGTGGCCCACAGCGCCTCGCCGGCCTGCCGGCCGTCCGTGTGCACGTTCAGCTCGCGGTAGTGCGCCGGCGCGGGCTGGCCGAGCGTCATGATGGTTTCGACAGCCCAGCCGCCGGCGCGGCCCTCGGCACTGGGTGCAGCCACCGGCGCGAGCGGCGGACGGGCCAGCTTGCGGGTGCCGAACAGCAGGAAGGCCGGCAGGGCCAGGTAGGGCAGCAGCAGGATGAACAGCATCCAGGCGACCGCCGCCACGGGATGCCGGCGCTGGCGCCGCACATGGGAGTTGACGACGTAGACGAGGACGGCCACCACGGTGATCAGGCCATCCAGCGTGAGCCAGTGGATGAGGGACAGCTCGGACAGCATGGACGACACCTCGGCCGCTGGAGCGCGGCGGCTCCATGAAGTGTCGCTGCTAATGGGGAAACTGCGAGCGCAGCGAGCACAAAGCGATGCCCGCCTGCGCCCCGGTGCCGCCCGGCTGCCACCGCTCCTCGACCAGCAGTACGGCCTGGCTGTACTTCATGGCGCCGCGCAAGCTGGAAGGCTGATCCGGCGTTTCTGTCTGCTGGAAATCGCCGCTTCAGAACAGCTCCATCTGCCCGTCCACCAGGCGCCGGAAGTCGCTGTGCACGAAGGGCAGGATGGCGTCGGCCACCGGCTGCAGCTGGCGCGTCACGTAGTGGTCGTAGTCGATGGGCGCCTGGCGGGACTCCAGAGGCTCGGGCCCGGCGGTGGTGATCACGTAGCTGATCCAGCCGCCGCGCTGGTACTGCAGCGGGCGTCCGTGGCGGGCGTTGTACGCGTCGGCCAGGCGCGCCGCCTTCACATGGGGCGGCACGTTGCGTTCGTAGTCGTCCAGGCGTCGGCGCAGGCGCTTGCGGTAGATCAGCAGCTCGTCCAGCTCACCGGCCAGGGTGCGGCGCACATAGTCGCGCACATAGTCCTCGAAGGGTTGCCGCCGGAAGATGCGCTGGTAGAGCTCCTGCTGGAACTCCCGGGCCAGCGGCGACCAGTCGGTGCGCACGGTTTCCAGGCCCTTGAACACCATCTCCTCGCTGCCGTCGGCGCGCCGCACCAGGCCGGCGTAGCGCTTCTTGCTGCCCTCCTCGGCTCCGCGGATGGTGGGCATCAGGAAGCGCCGGTAGTGGGTCTCGAACTGTAGTTCGAGGGCGCTGTCGAGGCCGAACTCGGCCGTCAGGTGCTCGCGCCACCACTGGTTGACCTGCTGCACCAGCTCGCGGCCGATGCGGCTGGCGTCTTCCTCCGCGTGCGCGCGGCCGAGCCAGACGAAGGTGGAGTCGGTGTCGCCATAGATCACCTGGTAGCCGCGCGCCTCGATCAGCTCGCGGGTACGGCGCATGATCTCGTGCCCGCGCATGGTGATCGAGGACGCCAGGCGCGGGTCGAAGAAGCGGCAGCCACTGGAGCCGAGCACGCCGTAGAAGGCGTTCATGATGATCTTCAGCGCCTGTGCCAGCGGCTGGTTGCCGCCCTGCTTGGCCGCGTCGCGGCCCTCCCAGACCCGCGCGACTATGGCCGGCAGACAGTGCCGGGTGCGCGAGAAGCGCGCGCCGCGGAAACCCGGCACCGAGTGCGCGTCGTCGCTCTGGCGCAGCCCTTCGATCAGGCCGACCGGGTCGATCAGGAAGGTGCGGATGATCGACGGGTACAGGCTCTTGTAGTCCAGCACCAGCACCGACTCGTAGAGGCCCGGGCGCGAATCCATCACGAAACCGCCGGGACTGGCCTCCGGCAGGCGCTCGCCGAGGCTGGGCGCGACGAAGCCCAGACGGTGCATCGGCGGCAGGTACAGATGGGTGAAGGCCGCCACCGAGCCGCCGCTGCGGTCGGCCGGCAGGCCGGTGACCGCGGCCCGTTCCAGCAGGAACGAGAGCAGCTCGGTCTTCTCGAAGATGCGCGTCACCAGTTCGCAGTCCTTGAGGTTGTAGCGCGCCAGCGCCGGCTTGTCCTCGGCGAAGCGGCGGTCGATCTCGGCCATGCGCTGGTAGGGATTGTCGATCGACTTGCCCTCCCCCAGCAGCGTCTGCGCCACGTTCTCCAGGCTGAACGAGGGGAAGTTCCAGGTCGCCGAACGCAGCGCCTCGATGCCGTCGATGATCAGCCGCCCGGCGGCCTCGGCGAAGAAGTGGCCGTTGCGGCTGCCATGCTCGCGCCAGCCCATCTCGTCGCCAGCGCGCCCCAGGCGCAGCGGCACCTTCAGGCGCTGGGCGTGCTCGCGCAGCACGCGCAGGTCGAACTGCACCAGGTTCCAGCCGATGATGGCGTCGGGGTCATGGCGCGCCAGCCAGTCGTTGAGCCGCTCCAGCAGCTCGGCACGGCTGGCGCAGTACTCCAGGGCGAAGTCCAGCCCGCTCGCCTCGCCATTGGCCGGGCCGAGCATGTACACCTGGCGCTGGCCGCAGCCTTCCAGGGCGATGGAATACAGATCGCCGCGGCTGTTGGTCTCGATGTCGAGGGAGACCAGGCGCAGGCGCGGACGATAGTCGGGGGCAGGACGCAACTGGGCATCCAGCAGCACACCGTCGTCAGCCGGCGTGCCGCCGAAGGACACCGGCGCGGTGATGAAGCGCTCCATCAGGAAACGCTCGGGCGGACGGATGTCGGCCTCGTAGACATCTACGCCGCCGGCGCGCAGGACCTTTTCCAGGCGCAGCAGCTGCGCGTACTGCCGGCAGTAGAGGCCGAGCACCGGGCGGTGATGGAAGTCGCGCAGCTCCAGCTCGCGCAGCTCGGCATCCGCCTCGCCCTTGAGCAGCTGCTCGGCGCGCTGGCGCTGCTCGGCGGGGACGAAGGCCACCGCAGGCTGCACGGGCACCCGCACGCGGCGCGGACCGGCGTCGGTCGCCAGCCAGAACTCGACCTCGATGCCCGCCGACGTGTCGCGCCAGTGCCGCGTCAGCACGAAACCCAGTTGCCCTTCCACGCCGATGACCTTGAGAAAATGCCGACAGGTAGGATTCTACGTGCTCGATGGTAGCGGGGCCAAAAGCGGCGACTCACAAGCGACAATATCCTGGCCTGATCCAGCATGTTCCGCACATTGTTGGGGTCCGCCACCAATGGCATAGTGACAGGCACGCGGTAGGAGGCTTGCCATGAATGACCTGTCCGCACATTACCCGGGGCGCTGGTGGCACAGCCTGCCCGATGGCCGCATCCAGTGCGACCTCTGCCCCCGTGACTGCAAGCTGCGCGACGGGCAGCGTGGCGCCTGCTTCGTGCGTATGCGCGAAGGCGAGCAGGTGGTGCTGACCACCTACGGGCGCTCTTCCGGCTTCTGCATCGACCCCATCGAGAAGAAGCCGCTCAACCACTTCCTCCCCGGATGGGCGGTGCTGTCCTTCGGCACGGCAGGCTGCAACCTCGCCTGCAAGTTCTGCCAGAACTGGGATATCAGCAAATCGCGGGACATGGACCATCTGATGGATCAGGCCAGCCCGCAGCAGATCGCCCTGGCGGCGGAGAACTCGGGCTGCGCCAGCGTGGCCTTCACCTACAACGATCCGGTGATCTTCGCCGAATACGCCATCGATACGGCCATCGCTTGCCGCGCGCGCGGCATCCGGACGGTGGCGGTGACCTCCGGCTACATCCACGCCGAACCGCGCCGCGAATTCTTCGCGGTGATGGACGCGGCGAATGTCGACCTCAAGGCCTTCACCGACAGCTTCTATTTCAAGCTCACCGGCGCCCATCTGCAGCCGGTGCTGGATACCCTGGTCTATCTGCGCCACGAAACCGACGTCTGGACGGAGATCACCACCCTGCTGATCCCGGACCACAACGATTCGAACTGGGAGATCGAGGCCCTGTGCGCCTGGGTATTCAGGGAGCTGGGGCCGGAGGTGCCGCTGCACTTCACCGCCTTCCACCCCGACTTCAAGATGCTCGAAACCCCGCGCACCCCGCCGGCAACGCTCAGGCGCGCCCGGCAGATCGCCCTGGCGCAGGGGCTGCACTATGTCTACACGGGCAACGTGCACGATGCCGAGGGCGGCACGACCTTCTGTCCGGGCTGCGGCGCGCCCCTGATCGAGCGTGACTGGCACCGCATCCTGCACTACCGGCTGACCGCCGAGGGCCGCTGCCCGCAGTGCCACACCGCCATCGCCGGGCGCTTCGACCAGCAGGCCGGCGCGTTCGGCCAGCGCCGGATTCCGCTGCGGCTGAACCCGCAGTCCTGAACGGCTGGCCTCCCGTCGATGGGCCGCAGCGGCGCTGCGCCGGCTAGCGCCCGGGCGGAGCGACGGCAGCCGATGCCGGTTGGGCGCCGGCAACAGCGGCAGCCTCGGCGACCGGGTGCGGCTGGGCCGGGGCCGCACGCCGCGCCACCAGCAGCACTCCCGCCAGCACCAGACCAGCCCCGGCCAGCTGCGCCAGGGAAACCGGCTCGGCGAGTAACAGCCAGGCGAAGAAGATCGTCAGCATCGGGCCCAGGGTGCCAATCAGCACGGTACGCGCCGCGCCGATGCGCTGCACGGCGGCCGATTGCCAGAACACCGGCAGCACCGTGGAAAACAGGGCCATGCCCGCGCCATACAGGTAAACCGGTGCGGGCTGGTTCAGCGCGGAAAGCGGCTGACTGAGCGCGAAGTGAATCTGCGTCGCCAAGGTCGACACGATGATCCCCAGCGCGGCAAAGCGCATGGAGCCGACGCGCTTGATGGCGATCTCCGCGCCGGCACTGTACAGCGCATAGGACAGCGCCGAACCGAACACGAAGGCCGCGCCGATCAGCACCACCCCCATGTCGTCGGCCACCTGCAGGTCGTGGGCGAACGCCAGGCCAATGCCGGCGTAGGACAGCAGCAACGCGCCGATCTGCCGTCGCTCCAGGCGCTTGCCCATGAACAGCACGCCGATCAGCACGGTCAGGGTCGGATAGATGAAGAGAATCAGCCGCTCCAGGGCGGCCGAGATGTACTGCAAGCCGACGAAGTCGAGGATGCTGGCCCCGTAGTAACCGAGCAGCCCCAGCAGGATCAGCAGCCCCCAGTCCTGGCGAGTCAGCGCGGGGCCGCTGCGCAACAGCGAAAGGCTGACCCAGAGCACCACCGGCAAGGCAAAGGTCATCCGCAGGGTCAGCAGCGTGACGGCATCCACGGGCGCTGCGGCATAGGCCAGCTTGACGAAGATCGCCTTAAACGAAAATCCGAATGCCGCGAGAATCGCCAGCACGATGCCCCAGCGCTCGGCCGACCAGTTGTTCCACGCCATGGCAGATCACCTCTCAGACTTTTTCTGAGACGAATGATCACGCCAAGCGAAACCCGGTTAAATTGGCTTTTCCGCAATACAGCGTTCGGATTTGACCAATCCTATGCATTACGACCTGACCGACCTGCGCCTGTTCGTCGCCATTGCCGAGGCGCGCAACCTCACCCGCGGCGCCGAGCGCGTCCATCTGGCGGCCTCTTCGGCCAGCCATCGTATTCGCCTGCTGGAAGAGTCGACGGGCACCCCGTTGCTGGTTCGCCAAGCCCGCGGCGTCAGCCTGACCCGTGCCGGCGATGTGCTGCTGCGCCACGCGCGCCAGGTGTTCGCCCAGCTCGAACAGATGCATGCTGACCTCAGCCCCTATGCCAAGGGGGTGCGCGGCCACGTCAGCCTGTGGGCCAACACCCACGCCACCCATGCCTTCCTGCCGGACAGCCTGGCGACCTTCCTGCAGCGTCACCCCCAGGTGGGTATCTCGCTGGAAGAGCACACCAGCCCCGAAGTGGTCCTGGCCGTCGCCCGCGGCGAGGTGGAGGTCGGAGTCGTGGCCGATACGGTGGCCGGCGCCGAAGTGGAGCTGATCCCCTATCGCGCCGACCGCCTGGTACTGATCGCCCCGCCCGACCACCCGCTGGCCAGACGCGCCCGTACCGCCTTTGCCGAGGTGCTGGACCACCCCTTCGTGATGCTGCATGCCGGCTCGGCCATTCACACCTTCACCATGAACGCCGCCGCCGCGCTCGGCCGCCATCTGGAGGTGCGCATCCAGGTGCGCAGCTTCGAGGCCGTGTGCCGCATGGTCAGCGCCGGCGTCGGTCTGGGCCTGGTGCCGCGCAGCGCCATCGCCGAACACAGCCAGCGCTTGCCGCTGGCCGTTGTCGAACTGGAGGAACCCTGGGCACAGCGCGACCTGCAGGTGTGCGTGCGCAAGCGCGAGCTGCTGTCGCGCTTCGCCGCGGACCTGGTCGACTGCCTGACCGACAGCAGGTTGGAACCTAGATGACGCAGGCGCCATCGGCCAGGTAGCCGCATCGCACAGCGACCGCCAGCGAGAAAGAACGGTCAGCTCGGCGCGCAGCTGCTTTGGGCCGCACGCTGTCGCTGGAGAGTGGCCGGAAGCAAACGTTCAGAGCACAAAAATCTGCCCCCATGGCCGACGAACCTGGCCAAGACTCAATACAATTGGTACCCGATTACCCTGAGCCATGAACATGGCTGCATCGAACAAGGAACCCGCCTCCATGGCCTCCCCGGATAAACAGCAAAAACGTGCCCAGCGGGCCAAAGCCAAGGCCAAGCAGAACCGTTCGGGCAAAGCCAAGGCCAATGTCGGACATCCGCTACTGGCCAATCCGCTGGTCAACGAGCCATTCGATGATGTCGAAATCGACCTGAGCACCTTCGACTTCAAAGACATCGAGGAGAACGGTTTCGATCCGGCGCACTTCGACGACCTGTTCCAGGCGATGAAAGTCGGCGAAGGCATCAGCCTGCTCGCGATGTGCCTGGTGTTCCTGCAGTACCCGGTGCTGGAGCTGGTGGTCGTCGAGGAAGAGGAAGAGGCAGCCATCGACTTCATGATGGGCCTGCTGATCGCCTATCGCGGGTTCTTCCACGATGAAGACGAAGACACGGCAGTGAATTGGATCAGCAGCGCCGCCTTCCAGACTGCCTACAACGAAGCGTCGATGATCCTGCAGAAGAAGTACGCCCGCGGCACCTCGAGCGACCGAGCTTAGCCGCGAGCCGAGCAGCCACGGTTGGCAAGTCCATTCGAGCGAGAGCGGTGCGAGCAGGCCGGCGCGTTCGGCCAGCGCCGGATTCCGCTGCGGCTGGCCCCTCGGCCCTGAGCGTCAGCTCAGAACTGCCTGACCAGCGCCGCCACCAGGATGCCGGCAGCGATGGCGGGCAGCGGTTTTTTCAGCAGCAGCATGGTGGCGGCGGTCGCCAGCAGGGCCAGCCTTGCGCCAGTGTCCCCCTCCAGCGCCATGGGGGCCAGCAGCGCCACCAGCACGGAGCTGGCCATGGCGCCGATGAACTGCTTCACCCGGTAGCCGATGGGCACGAACGACATCACGTAGATACCGCCCCAACGGGTCGCCAGGGTCACTACCGCCATGAGCAGCACCAGGATCAGTGCGCCGGAACCCGTCGTTTCAAGACTCACGTTTCTTCTCCGGCAGGAAGGTTCCGGTCAAGCCGCCTGCCAGGGCGCCGACGACGACGTGGCTGTTGTCCGGCAGAAACCAGTAGGCCAGCAGTGAGGCGCCGGCGGCGACGAACCAGATGGTCAGGATGCGCAGATTCTTTTCCCCGCCCACCACCATGGCCAGCAGGAAGCAGCCCATCACCATGTCCAGCCCCAGACTCCGGGGATCGTGGATGGCCCCGCCAAAACAGATGCCCAGCCAGGTGCCCACCACCCAGAACGACCAGAGGGCGAGGCCGCCGCCCAGCAGCAGGCCGATCCCCGGCTGGCCGCGACCGAACGCCTGCATGGACATGGCCCAGTTGGCATCGGAGGCCAGCAGCATGACGCCGTAGCGCCTTGCCGGCGGCAGCTGGCGCAGCCACGGATAGAGTGTCGCCCCCATCAGCAGATGCCGGGCATTGATGGCGAACACGGTAAGCACCAGGGTGAAGAGCGGGACCTGGGGCCCCCACAGCTCCAGTGCGGCGAACTGGGAGGCGCCGGCGAAGACCAGCGTGCTCATCGCCATGATCACCGAGTCCTGCAGCCCTGCCTGCACGGCGGCCAGGCCGAAGGCCGCGCCGAATACCGTGACGAACAGGGAGATGGGGACGAGCTGCCTGAAGCCAGCCCACACCATCTGGCGATCGAACTCGTGCAGGGTGGTATCCGTGCCCGTCATGCCGCAGCCTCTCCAACTTCTCGATGTCGATTCCGCCACTGCAACGGCCGTCGCAGCAGTCTCGGACCACGACTATGCGCGGCGCCGAGCAAAAAGGAAAACGCATAATCCTGCTGTATGCTATTTGATGTTCGAATACCAAGGCGTGCCCCATGACCTTCCAGGACCTGCAGATCGACTGGCTGAAATGCTTCGTTGCCGTGGTGGATGCCGGCTCGCTGTCCGGCGCGGCGCCGGAAGTGCATCGCTCCCAGTCGGCCGTGAGCATGCAGCTCAAGAAGCTCGAGGCGGCCCTGGGCTGCCAGCTGCTAGTGCGCGGCCCCCGGCAGCATCAACTCACGGCGCAGGGGCAGTTGCTGCTGGGCTATGCGCGGCGGATGCTCGACCTGCACGCGGAAACCCAGGCGGCGTTCCATGGCGAGGAACTGGCCGGCCGCATCCGCCTGGGCGTCCCGGACGACTATGCCGCGCGTTACCTGACCCCCGTGCTCAAGCGCTTCGCGCCCCATCATGGCGCGGTGGAGATCGAGCTGAACTGCGAGCAGTCGACCGCGCTGATCCCCCGTGTCGAGCGGGGCGATCTCGACCTGGCGCTGGTGTCACGGGACCACCCCCGACACGGCACCCTGCTGTTCCATGAGCCGATGGTGTGGGTCGGTTCCGCCCAGTTCGAGGTCTGGAGACGCGACCCGCTGCCCATCGCGGTCTATGAAAGCACCAGCCTGGCCAGGCGCAGCGCCCTCAACTCCCTGGCCCTGCAGGGGCGCCGCTACAAGGTGGTGTACAACAGCTCGAGCCTGGCCGGGCAGATTGCCGCCGTCGAGAGCGGGCTGGCCGTCGCGGTGCTGACCCAGTGCAGCGCGCCCGCCGGCCTGCAGATCCTGGGTGGCGAACATGGCCTGGGACCGCTCGAACCCATGGAGGTCGCGGTGTATCGCAGCCGGGCCTCGCAGGGCTGCAAGGCCGTGGACAGCCTGCACAACCTGCTGATCAGGACGCTCAGGCATTCGGCGGCAGCCTGAAGGACGGCGCCGACGAATTCGAAAGCAAGACCCGGAGTGTGTCCGCCCCCGGCCGGGCCTACAGTAGGCAGCGTCGAACTCGTGGGATAATCCGGACATGTCCAAGCCAACCGAACAACCTGCTGCAGCGACCCTGTCCGACCCGCGCTGGGCCCGGGTGGTCGCCCGCGACCCGCAAGCCGATGGCCGCTTCTGCTACGCGGTGCGGACCACGGGCGTCTACTGCCGCCCCTCGTGCGGCTCGCGCACGCAGCGGCCGGAGAACGTCCGCTTCTTCGCCTCGGCCGCCGCCGCCGAGCGGGCGGGCTTCCGCCCGTGCAAGCGCTGCAAGCCCGACCAGGCGCCCCTCGCCGAGCGGCAGGCCGCCCTGGTGGCCGCGCTATGCCGGCAGATCGAGGCCGCGGACACGCCGCCCAGCCTGGCGGAGCTGGCGCGCGGCGCCGGGATGAGCGCCTTCCACCTGCATCGCCTGTTCAAGGCGGTCACCGGCGTGACGCCGAGGGCCTACGCGGCGGAACTCCGCGCCCGCAAGGTCCGCGCGACGCTGAGCGGCGGCGGCAGGATCACCGATGCGATCTACGCGGCCGGCTACAACTCGGCCGGCCGCTTCTACCAGGAGTCAACGCACCTGCTGGGCATGCCTCCCGGGAACTTCCGCGACGGCGGCAACCGGGCGGTCATCCGCTTCGCGGTGGGCGAGTGCTCGCTGGGCTCGATCCTGGTCGCCGCCAGCGAACTCGGCGTCTGCGCCATCCTGCTCGGCGACGATCCCGATGCCCTGGCCCGCGACCTCCAGGACCGCTTCCCCAAGGCCGAGCTGATCGGCGCGGATGCCGCCTTCGAGCAACTGGTGGCCACGGTCGTCGGCTTCGTGGAAATGCCCGGGCGCGGACTCGACCTGCCCCTCGACGTGCGCGGCACCGCCTTCCAGCAGCGCGTCTGGCAGGCGCTGCGGGAAATCCCGGCCGGCACCACGGCGAGCTATGCGGAAATCGCCCAGCGCATCGGCACGCCCAAGGCAGTGCGCGCCGTGGCGGGCGCCTGCGCGGCCAACGCGCTGGCCGTGGCCATTCCCTGCCATCGGGTGGTGCGCAGCGACGGCGGGCTTTCCGGCTATCGCTGGGGGGTGGAGCGCAAGCGGGCGCTGCTCGAGCGGGAGGCCACGCCGTGACCATCAAGCTTTCCTGCGCCATGGCGCTGGGCGCCACCTTCCGCCCCCAGGATATCCTGGCCTTCCATCGCCGCGACCCGCAGGCCATCGCCGAGCGGGTCGATGCGACCGCGCTGCACAAGGGCCTCGTCTGGGGCGATGCCGCGGCCTGCCTGTCCATCGAATTCCACCGCGACCGGGCACAGGCGTGCCTGTCCGTCGACGGCGCAGTGGCGGAGGCCGGACAGCCGGCCTTCGAGGCCATGGTCCGCCGCATGCTCGGCCTGGAGCAGGACGTGGAGGCCTTCGAACAGCGCCACCGCCGCCATCCCCAGCTCGGCCCCCTGATCGCCCGACAGGCCGGCCTGCGCGTGCCGCTCGCCGCCACCCCGTTCGAGGCGCTGACCTGGGCGATCACCGGCCAGCAGATCAGCGTCGGCGCCGCCGTCGCCCTTCGCCGCAAGCTGGTGATGGCGGCGAACGTGCGTCATTCCGGCGGCCTGCTGTGCTACCCGCAGGCTCCCCAGGTCGCCGGGCTGAGCGAAGCGACCCTGCGCCAGGCCGGCTTCTCGGCGACCAAGGCCGGCGCCCTGCTGACCCTCGCCAGAGGGGTGGTGGAGCAGCGCCTTCCCCTCGACGCCTGGATGCACACGCTCCCGGTGGAGGAGGTCCGGACGCAGCTTGAGGCGCTGCGCGGCATCGGCCCCTGGACGGTCAACTACGCGCTGCTGCGCGGTTTCGGCTGGCTGGACGGCTCGCTGCACGGCGATGCCGCCGTGCGCCGCGGGCTGCAGGCGCTACTCGGCCAGCCGGAGCAGGTCAGCGAGGCGCAGGCGCGGGCCTGGCTGGCGGAGTTCTCGCCCTGGCGCGCGCTGGTCGGCGCGCATCTCTGGGCGATGCAGTCCTCTGCCGCCTATTGAGCGAACCGACCCGGGCCGGGCAACGCCTTGCCGCGACCTTCGCCATCGGTGGCTCAGTAGGCGCCGGCGAAGTCGACTTCGCCGTGCAGCGCCTCGCCGGCCTGGTAACGCGCCAGGTTGTCGACGAACAGCCGGGCCAGTGCGGCCGGCACCAGCGGGCCGGCGATGTGCCCGGTCAGCGTCAGGCCTGGCGCGTCCCAGAACGGATGCTGCGCCGGCAGCGGCTCCTCGCGGAACACGTCGAGGACCGCGCCGGCCAGCAGGCCCTCCTGCAGGGCGTGCAGCAGCGCCGCGTCCACCACCGCGCTGCCCCGCCCCACGTTGACGAACAGCGCACCCGGCGCGACGGCGCGGAAGAAGCTTTCATCGTAGAGGTCGGCGGTCTGCGGCGTGTCGGGCAGGATGTTGACGATGTAGTCGGCTGCGCCGGCCTCGGCGTGCAGCGCGTCGAGCCCGGCGACGCGCTCGAAGTGCTCGAGCGGGCGCGGCCGGTGGGCGATGCCGGTCAGGCGCAGGCCGAAGGGCGCCAGCAGGCGGGCGACCTCGCGACCGATCTCGCCGGCGCCGACGATCAGCAGCCGGCGCCCGAACAGGCTGCCGGGAATCCGCGCATCCCACTGGCGCTGCCGCTGGCTTTCCCGGCGCGCCCGCAGCTGCTGCTCGTGCTCGAGCAGGTGGGCGAGCAGGTACTCGGCGATCGGCTGGCCGAACACGCCGACGGCGCGGCTCAGCCGGTAATCGCGGGGCAGATCGGCCGCCAGCAGCGGCCGGTAGCCCGCCCAGGTCGACTGCAGCCACTGCGGGCGCAGCCCGGCGCGCAGCAGCGGCACCAGCCGGTCCGGCTCGCCCAGCCAGATCGTGCAGCGGCGCAGCGCCTCCGGTGCGGCGTCCGCCGCGATCAGTTCGAGATCGCCGCACAGGGCGTGCAGCGCGGCGCGCAGTTCGGGGTTGCGGGCATCGGCGAGAAGGATGGGGCCCATCGCGGCGGCTCCTGAGGTCGGCGGGATCGACCCGCGACTATACGCGCGCACGCTGCGCCCCTGAAGCGCCGCGCACGCCATGTGGTCCGCCCGAGCCTGCTTCCTCGTCAGCCGCGCAGCATCGTCGCCTCGTCCTGATCCGCCCGGACTGCACCACTGTCATCGTCAGGCCGCGGCCACGGTGGCATGTCGCGGCAGGCCGATGGAAATCAGCGCGGCGAGCAGCACGAAGGCGCTGGACACCCACAGGCAGGCTTCGAGGCCCCAGGCCTGGAACACCCAGCCGGACAGCAGCGTGCCGATCAGCCGGCCGAGGGCGTTGGACATGTAGTAGAAGCCGACGTCCAGCGAGACCCCGTCCTCCTTGGCGTAGCTGACGATCAGGTAGCTGTGCAGCGAGGAGTTGATGGCGAACAGCGCGCCGAACAGCAGCAGGCCGCCGATCAGCACCGTCTGCGCGGAAAGCTCCGAGCCCAGGCCCAAGGCGATGGCCGCCGGCAGTCCGGCCAGCAGCGCCGCCCAGACGAAGGCCGCACGGCCGTCCGGCACCCTGCCGCTGCGCTTGCCGGTGAAGTACGGCGCGAACGACTGCACGAAGCCGTAGCCGATCACCCACACGGCGAGGAAGCCGCCGACCTGCCAGAAGTCCCAGCCGAAGCTGGCGGACAGGTACACCGGCAGGGCCACCACGAACCACACGTCGCGGGCACCGAACAGGAACAGCCGCGCGGCGGAAAGGATGTTGATCGCCCGGCTCTTCGACAGCAGGTCGCGGAACTTGGGCTTGCTCTTGGCCTTGCCGAGGTCCTTCTTCAGCGTCACCAGGCTGGCCAGCCAGATCAGCGCCAGCACGGCGGCCATGGCCAGTACCGCGCCGGTGAAACCCAGCGTCGTCAGCAGCGCACCGCCGAGGAAGAAGCCGACGCCCTTGAGCGCGTTCTTCGAGCCGGTGAGCAGCGCCACCCACTTGTACAGGGTGCCCTGCTGACTGTCCGCCACCAGCAGCTTGATCGAGCTTTTCGCGCTCATCTTGTTGAGGTCCTTGGCGATCCCGGACAGCGCCTGCGCCGCCATCACCCAGGGCACGGTGAGCATGGCCGCCGGCACCGTGAGCATCAGCAGCGCCGCCACCTGCAACCCCAGGCCGATGTTCATGGTGCGGTTGAGGCCCAGG
The DNA here is from genome assembly GCF_034057115.1 of Pseudomonas sp. AN-1. NCBI lineage: Bacteria > Pseudomonadati > Pseudomonadota > Gammaproteobacteria > Pseudomonadales > Pseudomonadaceae > Pseudomonas > Pseudomonas sp. AN-1. Next base: position 1,143,804 of record NZ_CP139195.1, read on the forward strand.
TGCGCGCCCAGCCAGCCGCCGACCAGATTGGTGACCACGCCGAAGATCTCGTAGAACAGGAACAGCGCGGCGATCTGCAGCGGGCTGTAGCCGAGACCGTGGAAGTGCAGCACCACCAGCATGCGCAGGGCGCCGTCGGTGAGGGTGAAGGCCCAGTAGTTGCCGGTGACCAGCAGGTACTGGCGGATTTCGGGAGAGAGACGAGCAAGGGCGTGCATGGGGAAATCCGTATGGCAGATCGTGTAGGGGCGAATTGATTCGCCTGACGGAACCGCGCTGGCGAATGAATTCGCCCCTACTGGCCAGAAACCGTAGGGTGGGTTATGGCCTGCGGCCTGACCCGGCTAACACAGGCCGTAGGGTGCGCCGCGCGCACCGAGCAAGGAGCCCTGGTGCGCAGGGCGCACCCTACATAGGCGAGCGCGAGTTTCTCAGCCGGCCAGGCCGACCTTGCGGGCCAGCTCGACGGTGCGGTTGGCGTAGCCCCACTCGTTGTCGTACCAGGCGTAGACCTTCACCTGGGTGCCGTTGACCACCAGGGTCGACAACGCATCGATGATCGACGAGCGCGGATCGGTGCGGTAGTCGATGGACACCAGCGGGCGCTCCTCAAAGCCGAGGATGCCCTTGAGCGGGCCTTCGCTGGCGGCGGTCTTGAGCAGCGCGTTGACTTCCTCGGCGCTGGTGGCGCGCTCCACCTCGAACACGCAGTCGGTCAGCGAGGCGTTGGCCAGCGGCACGCGCACGGCGTGGCCGTTCAGCTTGCCGCGCAGCTCGGGGAAGATCTCGGCGATGGCGGTGGCCGAACCGGTGGTGGTGGGGATCAGGCTCATCAGGGAGGCGCGGGCGCGGCGCAGGTCCTTGTGCGGCTGGTCGAGGATGCTCTGCGTGTTGGTCAGGTCGTGGATGGTGGTGATCGAACCGTGGCGGATGCCGAGGGCCTCATGGATCACCTTGACCACCGGGGCCAGGCAGTTGGTGGTGCAGGAGGCAGCGGTGACGATGCGATGCTGCTCGGGATTGAACAGCTGGTCGTTGACGCCCATGACGATGTTCAGTGCGCCCGCCTCCTTGACCGGTGCGCTGACCACCACGCGCTTGACGCCCTGGTCCAGATAGGCCTGGAGGACGGCGACGGTCTTCATCTTGCCGCTGGCCTCGATCACCAGATCGCAACCCGACCAGTCGGTATCGGCGATAGCCTTGTTGGCGGTGACCCGGATGCGCTTGCCGTCGATCACTACGCAGTCGCCGTCGCTGCCCGCCTCATGCTGCCAGCGGCCGTGCACCGAGTCGAAATTGAGCAGATGGGCGTGGGTCGCCGCGTCGCCGGCCGGATCGTTGATCTGCACAAACTCCAGCTCCGGCCAGCCCCAGGCCGCGCGCAGGGCCAGTCGTCCGATGCGGCCGAAGCCGTTGATGCCTACCTTGATGGTCATGGTCTTGTTGTCTCCGTTCCCGGTGAAGGTTTATTCAGCGTCGAACTGGGCGATCCAGGCGGCATGCGCCGGATGCTGGATGGCCTTGGGGCGCAGGGCCTGGACCATGGCCACCGCTTCGCCGCGCGGCAGGCCACGGTCGATCAGGATGCGCGCGGCGATCAGCCCGGTGCGCCCGGAGCCGCCCTTGCAGTGGATGGCGATGCTGCGTCCTTCGCCGAGCAGGGCGGCGATGCGCTCGCGCGCCTGGCTCCAGGCGCTGGCGAAATCGTCCAGCGGCACCTGCTCGTCGGCCACCGGCAGGTGGAACCACTCTAGGTCGCGCGCGGCGCACAGTGCCGGCAGGTCGGCGGCCTGGTTCTGCTCCAGCTCGCTGGCCGGCATCAGGGTGATCAGCGCCTCGGCGCCGGCCGCCTGCAAGGTATCCAGGGCGTCAGCCACGCCGGTGTCCTTGCTGCCCGGGCACGGGGTGAAGATCAGTCGGCCGGAGCAGCCGGGGACGTCGAGGATGTCGTAGGGATGGGGCACGATGGGGTTTCCTTGGAGACTCAGATGGTGCGCAGGTTGACGCGGCGGGACAGCTCTTCGGCCGATTCCTTGCGCTCGGAGTAGCGGTCGACCAGGTAGTCGGCGCGCCCGCGCAGCAGCAGGGTGAACTTGACCAGCTCCTCCATCACGTCGACCACGCGGTCGTAGTAGGCAGATGGCTTCATGCGGTCGGCCTCGTCGAATTCGAGGAAGGCCTTGGCCACCGAGGACTGGTTGGGGATGGTGAACATGCGCATCCAGCGACCGAGCACGCGCATCTGGTTGACCGCGTTGAACGACTGCGAGCCGCCGCAGACCTGCATCAGCGCCAGGGTCTTGCCCTGGGTCGGGCGGATCGCGCCCATGCTCAGCGGAATCCAGTCGATCTGCGCCTTGAACACCGCGCTCATCGCGCCGTGGCGCTCCGGCGAACACCACACCTGGCCTTCCGACCAGAGCACCAGCTCGCGCAGCTCGCGGACCTTGGGGTGGTCCTCGGGCGCGTCGTCCGGCAGCGGCAGGCCGGACGGGTCGAAGATGCGCGTCTCGGCGCCGAAACGCTCGAGCAGGCGCGCGGCCTCCTGCACCAGCAGCCGGCTGTAGGAGCGCTCGCGGTTGGAGCCGTAGAGCAGCAGGATGCGCGGCTTGTGCTCGGGCAGGGCAGGCAGGCCGAGCCTGTCCGGGTCGGGCAGATCGAGCAGTTCGGGATCGATGTTGGGCAGGTCGTCGTGCATGGTGTCAATCCGGGCTGTCAAATGAGGGTCAGGCGCAGGCGCTGGTGCGCCCGGGGCGGTTGCGCATGCCCTCCAGGCGCTCGCTGTTCGGCCGCAGCCAGTGCTTGTTGGCCGCCAGGATGGTGCCGAGCATCTCGTGCACCCAGTCGGGCAGGTGCGGATGCAGGCGGTAGTACACCCACTGGCCCTGGCGACGATCCTCCAGCACGCCACAGCTGCGCAGCAGCGCCAGGTGGCGAGAGATCTTCGGCTGGCTTTCTTCCAGCGCCGCGGTCAGCTCGCACACACACAGCTCGCCCTCGCGGGCGATCAGCAGAGTCATGCGGGCCCGGGTCTCGTCGGCCAGGCATTTGAAAACCGTGGTGGGGGTCAGGTGCTCGACCATGGCAATCCTCTGCATTGTTGCTTCCGCGGCGCGGATGTCTCGGTACGCACGTGGAGGGGGTGACGACATTGCACGCGTGGCCGGTGACCGATCGGGTCGGCTCGCTTGAGAATGCGTTTTGGCGAATATATTATCAGCCATATATGAAGTAAAGCATGCAAGCACGGACAACTGCCGACCTCCGCATCAACTGTCTGGCTGCTGCATCCCCCTGCGACCGCATGCCGCTCCGGCAGAAAAAGCTCACATATTCGACTATTCGAATGTTAAGGTTTTGCCATCCCGGTGAACCCTGAGCGGCCCCAGTGGCCAGCGACCATCACGGACATGCGAGGCCCGGCATGCTGAACACCCCGACTACAGTGGACGTGCTTGTCATCGGCGGCGGCCAGGCCGCGCTGGCCACGGCCTACTTCCTGCGCCGCACCCAGCGATCCTTCCTGCTGCTCGACGAACAGGCCAGCCCCGGCGGCGCCTGGCTGCACGGCTGGGACTCGCTGCGGCTGTTCTCCCCGGCCACCTGGAGTTCGATTCCCGGCTGGCCGATGCCGGCCAGTGCATCCACCTACCCGACCCGCGCCGAGGTCATCGACTACCTGAGCCGCTACGAAGAACGCTACCAGCTGCCAGTGCTGCGCCCGGTGCATGTCGAGGCGGTCGAGCGCGATGGCGATTACCTGCGGGTACGCGCCGGTGAACGAACCTGGCGAGCCCGCGCGGTGGTCAGTGCCACCGGCACCTGGAGCCATCCGTACATTCCCGACTACCCCGGCCGCGCTGAGTTCGCCGGGGTGCAACTGCACTCGGCCCACTACGTCGACCCAGCCCCATTCGCCGGCCAGCGGGTGATGATCGTCGGTGGCGGCAACTCGGGCGCGCAGATCCTCGCCGAGGTGTCGAAGGTCGCCGAAACCCTGTGGATCACCCCCGAGCCGCCGCTGTTCCTGGCCGACGATGTCGATGGCCGCGTGCTGTTCGAGCGCGCCACCGAACGCTGGAAGGCCCAGCAGGAGGGCCGCACGGTCGAGCAGCCGATCGGCGGCCTCGGCGACGTGGTGATGGTCGAACCGGTGCGCGAGGCGCGCAGCCGTGGCGTGCTGGTCAGCGAAAGGCCGTTCAAGTGCTTCACCGAACACGGCGTGGAGTGGGCCGACGGCCGTCGTGCCGAGGTCGATGCGGTGGTCTGGTGCACCGGCTTCCGCCCGGCTCTGGATCACCTGAGCGCGCTGGGGGTGATCGAGGCCGACGGCAAGGTGGCCGTCGAGAATACCCGTGCGCTGAAGCAGCCGAACCTGTGGCTGGTCGGCTACGGCGAGTGGACCGGCGCCGCCTCGGCCACCCTGATCGGCGTGACCCGCACGGCGCGCAGTACGGTGAGCGAGATCGACGCAGCCCTCGGTGGGCACTGAATATCCGGCACTGCCTCTCGGCAGCCGGCATCTGCAAGAAAGGAAGGAAACATCGATGTCCAGCCCCTGTGAAGTGGCGGCCAGACAGGCCGCCGGCGCGCCGCTCGGCTTCTTCGAGCGCTACCTGACCCTCTGGGTGTTCCTGTGCATCGTCGCCGGCACCCTGCTCGGCCTGTACCTGCCCGCTGCGGCCCAGACGGTCGGGGCGCTGGAGGTGGCCCAGGTCAATATCCCGGTCGGCGTGCTGATCTGGGTGATGATCATCCCCATGCTGATGAAGATCGACTTCAGCGCGCTGCACGAGGTACGCCAGCAGAAGGCCGGCATGGGCGTCACCCTGTTCGTCAACTGGGCGGTCAAGCCGTTCTCCATGGCGCTGATCGGCTGGCTGTTCATCAAGGTACTGTTCGCCGACTGGCTGCCGGCCGGCGAACTGGACAGCTACATGGCCGGGCTGATCCTGCTCGGCGCCGCGCCCTGCACGGCGATGGTGTTCGTGTGGAGCAACCTGTGCAACGGCAACGCCAACTTCACCCTGACCCAGGTGGCGCTCAACGACCTGGTGATGGTGTTCGCCTTCGCGCCCATAGTCGCGCTGCTGCTCGGCGTGTCGTCGATTCCGGTGCCCTGGGACACCTTGCTGCTCTCGGTGGTGATGTACATCGTCATCCCGCTGGCCATCGCCCAGTTCATCCGCGCCCAATTGATGAAGCGTGGCGAAGCAGCCTTCCAGGCCGCGCTGGCGAAGGTCTCGCCGTTCTCCATCCTCGCCCTGCTGGCCACCCTGGTGCTGCTGTTCTCCTTCCAGGGCGAGGCCATCGTCGAACAACCGCTGGTGATCGGCCTGCTCGCCGTGCCGATCCTGTTGCAGACCCTGTTCATCGCCGCCCTCGGTTACTGGCTGTGCCGCAGCCTGAAGGTGCGCCACGACGTGGCCGGTCCCGCCACCATGATCGGCGCCTCCAACTTCTTCGAACTGGCGGTGGCGGTGGCCATCGTCCTCTATGGCTTCGACTCCGGCGCCGCGCTGGCCACGGTGGTCGGCGTGCTGATCGAAGTGCCGGTGATGCTCGCCCTGGTGCGCATGGTCAACCACAGCCGCGCCTGGTACGAGCGCGCCCTGCCGCGTCGCTAAGGAGCTTCCATGGAAATCTTCAAGTGGCTGAACGACCAGCTGCTGCGCATGGACTGGCTCTCCACCCTGGTACGCCTGCTGGTGGAAGACGTGTTCGGCCTGGACATGGCCAGCCGCCTCGGCGGCAGCCTGCACTTCTTCATCTATGACGTGATCAAGATCTTCATCCTGCTGTCGGTGCTGATCTTCGCCATCTCCTGGGTGCAGAGCTACTTCCCGCCCGAGCGTACCCGGCGGATTCTCGGCGGCATGCGCGGTTTCCGCGCCAATCTCACCGGCGCGCTGCTCGGCACGGTCACGCCGTTCTGCTCCTGCTCGTCGATCCCGCTGTTCATCGGCTTCACCAGCTCCGGGCTGCCGCTGGCGGTGACCTTCTCGTTCCTGATCTCCTCGCCGCTGGTCGACCTGGCCTCGATGATCCTGCTGGCCAGTGTCTTCAACTGGACGATCGCCCTGGCCTACGTGGCGGTCGGCATCGTGCTGGCGGTGCTCGGTGGCACCCTGATCGGCCAGGCGCGGATGGAGCAGTACGTCGAAGCCTTCGTCACCCGGCACAAGGCGCTCGACCTGCCGCAGGAGCGACTGACCCTGCGCGATCGCCTGAGCTACGCCCGCGCGCAGGTCGGCGAAATCATCCAGCGCGTCTGGCTGTACATCCTGATCGGCGTGGGCATCGGCGCCGCGATCCACAACTGGATTCCGGCAGAACTGATCGGCGCGGTGATCGGCCAGGACAACTGGTGGTCGGTGCCGGTGGCGGCAGTGGTCGGCGTGCCGATGTACGCCGACATCTTCGGCACCCTGCCGATCGCCGAGGCACTGGTGGCCAAGGGTGTCGGCCTCGGCACCGTGCTGGCCTTCATGATGGCGGTGACCGCGCTGTCGCTGCCCTCGCTGATCATGCTCAAGAAGGTGGTCAAGGCGCCGCTGCTGGCGCTGTTCTTCGCCATCGTGGTGGTCGGCATCATGCTGATCGGCTATCTGTTCAATGCCTTTGCCTACCTGTTCATCTGAACCGGCTCATACATCCCAGGAGAAACCTGATGATCATCAAAATCCTCGGTTCCGGCTGCAAGAAGTGCGTGACCCTCACCGAAAACACCCGGGCGGCGCTGGCCAGCCTCGGCCGCGAGGCCGAGGTGGTCAAGGTCACCGACTTCGCCGAGATCGCCGCCCACGGCGTGATGTCGACCCCGGCCCTGGCCATCGACGACAAGGTGGTCTCCGTGGGCAAGGTGCTCAGCCCCAGCGAGGTTGCCGCCCTCATCCAGGGCTGACCTGGCGCCCTACCCGGCGAGCACGCGTTCCAGCTCGGGTACGGCCTCGAACAGGTCGGCGACCAGGCCGTAGTCGGCGACCTGGAAGATCGGCGCCTCCTCGTCCTTGTTGATCGCCACGATCACCCTGGAGTCCTTCATCCCGGCCAGGTGCTGGATGGCGCCGGAGATGCCCACGGCGACGTACAGCTGCGGCGCGACTATCTTGCCGGTCTGGCCGACCTGCAGGTCGTTGGGCACGAAGCCGGCATCGACGGCGGCACGCGAGGCGCCCACGGCGGCGCCGAGCCTGTCGGCCAGGCCGTAGAGCAGCTGGAAGTTGTCGCCGTTCTGCAGGCCGCGGCCGCCGGAGACGACGATCCTGGCGCCGGTCAGTTCGGGGCGCTCGGACTTGGCCAGCTCCTCGCCGACGAAGGCGGAAATGCCGGCGTCACCGCCAACGGCAACCGCTTCGATGGCGGCGCTACCGCCCTCGCCCGCCACCGCGTCGAAGCCGGTGCTGCGCACGCTGATGACCTTGACGCTGGCCGAAGACTGCACGGTGGCGATGGCGTTGCCGGCGTAGATCGGGCGCTGGAAGGTATCGGCCGATACGATCCTGACGATCTCGGAGATCTGCTCGACGTCGAGCAGCGCGGCGACGCGCGGAAGGTAGTTCTTGCCGTTGCTGGTGGCCGGCGCCAGCACATGGCTGTAGGCGTTGCGAGCCAGCCCGACGATCAGCGGCGCGAGGTTCTCCGGCAACTGATGGGCGTAGGCCGGGACGTCGGCGAGCAGCACCTTGGCCACACCGGCGACCTGGGCGGCAGCTTCGGCCACCACACCACAGCCTTGGCCGGCGACCAGCACATGGATGTCGCCACCGATCTGGGTAGCGGCGGCCACGGTGTTGAGGGTGGCGGCAGCCAGGGCACTGTTGTTGTGTTCAGCGATTACCAGGATTGCCATCTCAGATCACCTTCGCTTCGTTCTGCAGTTTCTCGACCAGTTCAGCCACCGAGCCCACCTTGATTCCGGCCTTGCGCGCGGCCGGCGCCTCGATCTTGAGCACCCTGAGCGTGGAGGCGGTGGATACGCCGAGGGCGTCCGGGGTGACGGTCTCCAGCGGCTTCTTCTTGGCCTTCATGATGTTGGGCAAGGAGGCGTAGCGCGGTTCGTTGAGGCGCAGGTCGGTGGTGACGATGGCCGGCAGCGCAAGGGCCACGGTCTGCAGGCCGCCGTCGATCTCGCGGGTGACATTGACCTTGTCGCCAGTAACCTCGACCTTGGAGGCAAAGGTGCCCTGGGCGAAGCCGGTCAGCGCGGCGAGCATCTGCCCGGTCTGGTTGTTGTCGCTGTCGATGGCCTGCTTGCCGAGGATCACCAGCTGCGGCTGCTCCTTGTCGACCAGTGCCTTGAGCAGCTTGGCGACGGCCAGGGAGCCGAGCTCGGCGTCGCTCTCGACCAGCACGGCGCGGTCGGCGCCGAGGGCCAGGGCGGTGCGCAGCTGCTCCTGGGCGGCGGCCGGGCCGACCGAGACCACCACCACCTCGCTGGCGATGCCCTGCTCCTTGAGGCGTACCGCTTCCTCCACGGCGATCTCGCAGAACGGGTTCATCGCCATCTTCACATTGGCCAGATCGACGCCGGAGTGGTCCGCCCTGACACGGACCTTGACGTTGTAGTCCAGCACCCGCTTCACGGTCACCAGAATCTTCATCACCACCTCGCTCGTTGCTGTCATGCCCGGACGGGCTTGCCTGTGGCACGGATTATCGACAGCCGCGCCCAGCGTTGAGGAGGCAAGGCGAGCGAAGGGGGCGTTCAGCTTTGCTGCAGAATCCGCCGCGGCGCCAATGCAAGAGGCCCCCGATGCGGGGGCCTCTTCGCCAGCAAGGATTCAGCTGCCGGGCGGTGGCTCGACCACCCCTGCCCAGTCCACATAGCGCCGCCACTGGGCCTTGAGTTCCTCGACCTTCTGCGGATGGCGGGCGGACAGGTCGGTGGTTTCGCCGCGATCCTCGGCCAGGTTGTAGAGCTTCCATTCGTAGGGCCGGTCGGGCAGCGGCGGACCGCTGTGCGGGGCGCGGGCGGCCACCAGTTTCCAGTCGCCGTCGCGCACGTAGGCCTGGCCGAACAGCTCGCCAACCACCTGTCGCGGCGTGTCGGCCCGTCCGCCGGCGAGCATGGCCAACAGCGAGCGCCCGGTCATCGGCGCCTTGGGCGCTCCCCGGTAGCTGTCGCCGGGCAGCGGCAGGCCGGCCACCTCGAGGAAGGTCGGCGCCAGGTCGTCGACCCGGCCGAAGCCGCCGAGGATGCGCCCGCCCCCGCCGCCCATGGCCGCCGGCAGGCGCACGATGGTCGGCACGGCGATGCCGCCCTCGGCGGTGGTGCCCTTGACCAGACTGAACGGCGTCGCGCTGACCTCGGCCCAGCGGTAGCCGTAGTTGATGTTGGAGCCCCGGCGGCCGATGTTGGCCAGCGAGTCGTCGGTCATGCCGTCGCCCGGCGAGTAGCCCTTGGCGTGGTCCTCGCCGGCGGCGCCGTTGTCGGACATGAACACGATCAGGGTGTTCTCGTATTCACCGATGCGCTTGAGGTAGTCGATCAGCCGGCCGATGTTCGCATCCAGGTGCTCGACCATGGCCGCGTATACCTCCATCTTGCGCGCCTGCACCGCCTTCTCCGTAGCATCGAGCTGCTGCCACTGCGGGCTCGGCACGCTCGCCGGCGCAGCGGCGACGAACTGCGGATCGACCAGCCCGAGCCGTTTCAGGCGCTCGATGCGCTCCTCACGGATGGCGTCGTAGCCGGCGGCGTAGCGGCCACGGTACTTGTCGATGTAGGCCTCGGGAGCGTGCAGCGGCCAGTGCGGCGCCGTGTAGGCGGCGTAGGCGAAGAACGGCTTGCCGCTCGCTCGCCCGGACTCGATGTAGTCGATCAGCTTGTCGGTGTAGAAGTCGCTGGAGAAGAAGTTCTCCGGCAGCTCGACGGGCTTGCCGTCCTCGCGGTAGCTGACGTTCTCGACCCGCACCGTCGAGCCCGGCAGCGGCTTGAAGTGGCTGGCGCCGCCTTCGAGCAGGGTCAGCGAGCGGTCGAAGCCCCAGGCGTGCGGCCCCTGGTCGTCGGCCTTGCCCAGGTGCCACTTGCCGGCCATGTAGGTGACATAGCCGCCGTCCTTGAGCAGCCGCGGCAGCGAATGGGCGCGCCCATTGAGATGCCCCTCGTAGCCCGGACGGCCCTGCAGGGACTTGGCGAAGGGCAGCACCTCGGCCATGGTGCCGAGGCCGACCAGGTGGTTGTCGGTGCCGGACATCAGCATCGCCCGGGTCGGCGAGCAGGTCGGCGCGGCGTAGAAGTCGGTCATCCGCACCCCCTCCCCGGCCAGTTGGTCGAGGCTCGGCGTCTCGATCTCGCCGCCGAAGCTGGCGAGGTCGGAGAAGCCCAGGTCATCGGCGAGGATCAGCAGGATGTTCGGCTGCTCGGCCGCGGCGGTGCCGGCCGGCAATACGCAGGCCAGCAGGGCGGCACCGGCCGCCCGCTTGAGTCGTTTCATGAAATGTTCCCGTTGTTCTTGTTGGCCCAGTCTGCTCACTCATCCGCCTGGGTGGATTGCAGGCGCAGCAGACGATCCCCGGTATAGGAGCCGACATAGAGTACCCCGCCGGCGTCGACCGCCACCGAGGCGCCGGCCAGCACGCCCTCCTTCGCCGCGAACAGCTCGCGGTTCTCGCCGCTCTGCGTATCCACGGCAGACACCTTGAAGCCCACCGGGCAGTGCTCGACATGGCTGGCGAAGCAGCGCTGGAAGGCGCCGACGTCGTCGATGCCGGCGCCGAGCAGGCGGCCGTCCGCGCCCCAGCTCAGGTTGTCGACCATGTAGCCGACCGGGACCCGCGCCAGCGGGCGTTTTTCCTGCAGGTCGAACTGGCGAATCTCTCCAGCGGTCCAGGCGGCGAACCAGGCATGCCGACCATCGGCCGACACCTGCACGCCGTTGGGGAACGGCGCCTCGCTGCCCTCGACCTTGGCCAGCGACTGCCCCGGCGCCCAGCGCATCAGGTAGCCGGTGTCGCGACCGTCGAGCAACTGCTCGAGCGGCAGCGGCGGCGCCATGCTCGGCGACTCGAACATCACGGTGGCGACGAAGCCGCCATCGGGGGTGGCCGCCACGTCGTTGAAGCGGCCAATCTCCTGCTGCTCGACGCAGCCGCGCCAGTACGCCTGCCAGTCGCCGCCATCCGCCACCAGTTCGACGAACTCGACGGCTTCGCGACCGCTGTGGTTGACCACCAGCAGCTGCTGGCGGCCATCGGCACGCGGCGCAAGGTGGATGCCATGGGCGCCGGGGGCCTGCGGCGGCGCGCTACAGCCCGCCTCGCCCCAGCCTTCCTGCGGCGCGATCTGCAGCGGCAGGTCGCGTGCCGTCTCGCTCTGCAGGTCCATGATGCGCAGGCGCGAAACCTGCTGGCCGGCCAGGCCGGGGGTGATGCTCATGATCAGCTGGCGGCCGTCCGGAGTGAGTTCCAGATCCTCCGGCGGGGCGATGCCGCAGACCGGCTGGAAGCCTTGCCCCGGCGTGCAGGGCGGAGCGGCGGCGAAGGCGGCAGTACCGAGCAGCGAACAGGCCATGATGGCGGCGGGATGGATCCTGGGCACGGGCAACTCCTTTGACTTTGCAGGCATGGTTCACGGCAAAGCTACCAGCCGGGCAGCGGGCGACCAGACAAACGAAGCGAACGGTGCTTTCGCTTTAACGTCGATGAAGCCGCCGGCCGGGTTGGCCAGAATGACCTTACCTCGACAACCAGACGGATCTCGCGCAGGCAGCGGCGCAGAAGGATCCCAGGAGAGCCACATGACAAGTGCAGACCACAACCTCGATCCCAGCCTCGATCCCCGCCAGTTCCGCCGCGCCCTCGGCAACTTCGCCAGCGGGGTGACCATCGTCACCGCCTGCGGCGCCGACGGCCACAAGGTCGGCGTCACCGCCAACAGCTTCAACTCGGTCTCGCTGGAGCCGCCGCTGATCCTCTGGAGCCTGGACAAGCGCTCCAGCGCCTGGGAGGTGTTCCAGGACGCCAGCCACTTCGCGGTCAACCTGCTGGCCGCCGAGCAGATCGCCCTGTCCAACCACTTCGCCCACCCGCAGGAAGACAAGTTCGCCGGCATCGAGCACAGCGCAGGGCTCGGCGGCGCGCCGCTGTTCGACGGCTGCGCCGGCAACTTCCAGTGCAGCCAGTTCCAGCACGTCGACGGCGGCGACCACTGGATCATGATCGGCAAGGTGGAGCGCTACGAGGACCACGGCCGCGCGCCGCTGGTCTACCACCAAGGCGGCTACGCCATGGTTCTGCCGCATCCGCGCGGGCGCAAACCGCAGGACAGCGAGGCGAGCGAGAGCCGCGACCTGCTCAACACCCGCCTCGGCGACAACCTGTTCTACCTGCTGATCCAGGCGGTCAACGCCTGCCATCCGCGCTTCGTCCAGGAGAACCTGGCGCTGGGCCTGCGCAACAGCGAGGCACGCCTGCTGCTGGTGCTGGACAGCGCGCCCAACGCCAGCCTCGCCGAACTGCAGCAGGCCGCCGCCATGCCGGCGCAGGAAGTGGAGGAAGCCCTGAGTGCCCTGCAGGAACGCGGCTACCTGCAACCGGCCGGCACGCGCCACGAGGTCAGCGCCGCCGGGCACGCCAAGCTGGAGGCGCTGTGGGCCACGGTGAGCAAGGCGCAGCAGGACATCTTCGGCACCCTCAGCGATGGCGAGCTGGAAGTGTTCAAGAAGGCGCTGCGCCTGGGCATGGCCAGCCGCTGATCCATCCCGCGCGGGGCCGCCCGGCCCCGCGCTTCTCCCTCCTCACCAACCCGTCAGGCACCGGCCTCCTGCGCCGGCTCGGCCAGCGGCTCGGCGCGCAGACGCCAGGCCAGCAGGCCGGCGACATTGAAGCCGAACACCACCAGCGCCAGCGGCAACAGGCTGCCATCGTGCAGCCGGCTGACCAGCAGCCCGGCGAGCATGCCCATGCCGAAGGTGAGGCTGACGTGCAGCGCCGACGCCTGGCCGGCGCGCGCACCCTGCTCGGCCATCGCCAGCGCCGTGGCGTTGGGACCGACCAGGCCGACGCTCGACACCAGCACGAAGAACGCCGGCAGGATCAGCCACAGCCCGCTTAAACCCACGAGCTGGTTGAGCACCAGCAGGCTGCCGGCCAGCAGCGGCGCCCAGAGCACTCTCGGCAACAGTTGCTGCGGGCTGAACCGACGCAGCAGCAGGCGCACCAGTTGGCTGGCCAGCACCAGGCCGATGGCGTTGACGCCGAAGAACAGGCCGAAGCGCTGCGGCGATACCCCGTGCAGCTCGATCAGCACGAACGGCGAGCCGACGATGTAGGCGAACATCGCCCCGGTGGTGCAGGCCTGGCTCAGCGAAGGGCCGATGAAGCGCCTATCCCGCAGCAACTGACCGTAGCCGCTCAGCACCGGGCGCAGCGCCAGGCGCGTGCTGCGCTGGGCAAGACTCTCGTCGAGCACCGTCAGCAGGCCGAGCAGGCAGAAGGCGCCGAAGCCTGCCAGGGCCAGGAAGATCGCGTGCCAGCCCCACAGCGCCAGGACCAGGCCGCCGGCCAGCGGCGCGAGCACCGGCGCCACGCCCATCACCAGGGTGATCAGGCTCATCACCCGGGCGGTCTGCTGCGCCGTGCAGCGGTCGCGGACGATGGCCACCACCAGCACCGCACTGGCGCAACCGCCCAGTCCCTGCACAAAGCGCCAGCCGCACAGCTCGGCGAGACTGTCGCTGCCGACCAGCAGCGACGCCAGGGTGTACAGGGACAGGCCGAACAGCAGCGGCGGCCGGCGGCCGAAACGGTCGCTGATCGGCCCGTAGCAGAGCATGCCGAGCAGCATGCCGACGAAGTAGGCGGAAAAGCTCAGCTCCACCTCGCCGGGCGCCAGCGTCAGCGCCGCCTGGATCGCCGGGAAGGCCGGTAGGTACATGTCGGTCGACATCGGGGCGATGGCGGTCAGGGTGCCCAGCAGCAACAGCAGCATGAGCGGTACGTCTCTGGTCGAAGTCACGGACAAGCCTTCTCCTTTTTCGTAAACGCAAAAGGGGAGGCAAGCCGCCTCCCCCTCGGTCCTGCTCAGTCGCGGTTCAGTGCTTGAGGAAGTCGATCACCAGGCGGTTGAACGCCGCGGCGTGCTCCCACTGCGCCCAGTGGCCGCACTGGCTGAACACGTGCAGGCGCGAGTCGGGGATGCCGTTGAGCAGCTTGAGGCTCCAGTCGATGGGCACGAAGCGGTCGTCGCGGCCCCAGGTGATCAGCGTTTTCGCCTTGATGCCCGGCAGGTCGGCGCTGAAGTCGCCGAAGTTGAACTGGCTCAGCTCGACGCTCTTGAGGAAGTTCTCCAGGTGCAGCGGGTTGGCCAGGATGCTGTTCAGGCGCAGCTGGATCAGCTCCTCGGTCAGCGTGCTGGGGTCGTAGACGAAGACGTTGAGCATCTTCTTCAGGTTGTCCAGGGTCGGCTCGCGGTAGACCTGGAACAGCAGCTTGATGCCCTCCATCGGCAGCGGGGTGAACAGGCTGGTCTTGCCGACGCCGCCGGCGCCCATGAGGATCAGCTTGTTCAGCCGCTCGGGAAACTCGACGGCGAAGGCCAGCGCGCTGCCGCCGCCCATCGAGTTGCCGATCAGGTGCGCGCGGTCGATGTCCAGCGCGTCCATCAGGCCCTTGGTGTAGCGGGCGTTGACCACGAAGCGCGGCTCGGCGCTGAGGATCGGGTCGGATTTGCCGAAGCCCGGGCAGTCGAGCAGGATCACCCGGTAGCCGGCCTCGACGAAGGCGTCGACGTTGCGGTGGAAGTTGGCCCAGCCGGTGGCGCCGGCGCCGGAGCCGTGCAGCATGATCACCACTTCGCCGCTGCCGGCGTCGTTGTAGTGCAGGCGCAGGTCGCCGACCTGGACGAAGTGGCTGGTGTTGTCCTGGGTGTACTGGCTCATGGTTGTTTTCCTTGTTGTTCGATGTTGAATTGCATGCGAATGGGAAACTCAGTGGCCCTTGCCTGCCGCCAGCAGGTCGAGGGCCACGTCGACGATCATGTCTTCCTGGCCGCCGACCATGCGCCGGCGGCCCAGCTCGACGAGGATGTCGAGGGTCTTCAGGCCGTACTTGGCCGCCGCCACTTCGGCGTGGCGCAGGAAGCTCGAGTAGACGCCGGCGTAGCCGAGGCCGAGGGTCTCGCGGTCGACGCGCACCGGGCGGTCCTGCAGCGGACGCACCAGGTCGTCGGCGGCGTCCATCAGGCGGTACAGGTCGGTGCCGTGGTTCCAGCCCAGGCGTTCGGCGGCGGCGATGAACACCTCCAGCGGCGCATTGCCGGCGCCGGCGCCCATGCCGGCCAGCGAGGCGTCGATGCGGTCGCAACCCTCCTCCACCGCGGCGATGGAGTTGGCCACGCCGAGGGACAGGTTGTGGTGGGCGTGCATGCCGGTCTGGGTCTCGGCATTCAGCACCGCCTTGAACGCGCGCATGCGGTCGCGGATGTCGTTCATGTTCATCGCGCCGCCGGAGTCGGCCATGTAGATGCACTGCGCGCCGTAGCTTTCCATCAGCTTGCCCTGGGCGGCCAGCTGCTCGGCCGGGATCATGTGGCTCATCATCAGGAAGCCGACGGTGTCCATGCCCAGGCTGCGCGCGTATTCGATGTGCTGCTTCGACACATCGGCCTCGGTGCAGTGGGTGGCCACGCGCACCGAGCGGGCGCCGGCGTCGTAGGCGGCCTTGAGGTCGTGCACGGTGCCGATGCCGGGCAGCAGCAGCACGGTGATCCTGGCGTGCTTGATCACGTCGGCGGTGGCCTCGATCCACTCCAGGTCGGAGTGCGCGCCGAAGCCGTAGTTGAAGCTCGAGCCCTGCAGGCCGTCGCCGTGGGTGACTTCGATGGAATCCACCTTGGCCTGGTCCAGGGCGCGGGCGATGTCCTGCACGTTCTGGATCGAGTACTGGTGGCGCACGGCGTGGCTGCCGTCGCGCAGGGTCACGTCGGAGATGTACAGCTTCTTGCTCGGGTCGAAGGTCATGGCGCTTCTCCTCAGCCGTTGATCATGGAAAGCGCCATGCGCTCGGCGGTGGCCAGCGCGGCGGAGGTCATGATGTCGAGGTTGCCGGCGTAGGCCGGCAGGTAGTGGGCGGCGCCTTCGACTTCGAGGAACACCGAGGTCTTGAGACCGGAGAACTTGCCATGGCCCGGGATGGTCAGCGGCGCGTCCTCGGGTATCACGTCGAACTGCACCTTCTGCTTCAGGCGGTAGCCCGGCACGTAGGCCTGCACGGCCTGGGCCATTTCCTCGACCGAGGCTTCGACCTTGGCCTGGTCGACCGCTTCGGACAGCACGAACACGGTGTCGCGCATGATCAGCGGCGGCTCGGCCGGGTTCATGACGATGATCGCCTTGCCCTTGGCGGCGCCGCCGATCACCTCGATGGCCTTGGAGGTGGTCTCGGTGAATTCGTCGATGTTGGCGCGGGTGCCCGGGCCGGCGGATTTCGAAGCAATGGAAGCGACGATCTCGGCGTAGTGCACCTTGGCCACGCGCGATACCGCGGCGACCATCGGGATGGTGGCCTGGCCGCCGCAGGTGACCATGTTGACGTTGGTCGCGGCGAGGTTTTCTTCCAGATTGACCACCGGCACGCAGTACGGGCCGATGGCCGCCGGGGTCAGGTCGATCAGGCGGATGCCAGGCTTGAGCGAGCGCAGGAAGGCGTCGTTCTTGACGTGGGCGCCCGCGCTGGTGGCGTCGAACACGAAGTCGATGTCCTGGAACACGTCCATGCGGGTCAGGCCCTCGACACCCTCGTGGGTGGTGGCCACGCCCATGCGCGCGGCGCGGGCCAGGCCATCGGAGGCCGGGTCGATGCCGACCATGGCGCCCATTTCCAGATTCTGGCCGTGGCGCAGGATCTTGATCATCAGGTCGGTGCCGATGTTGCCCGAGCCGACGATGGCGACTTTCAATTTCTTGTTGTTCATCGGGATTTCCTTGTGGATGTCGCTCAGTCGAAGCGGATCGAGCAGTTGCCGATGCCGGTCAGGGTCATGCGCAGCTGGTCGCCGGCCGCCACCGGCACCATGGCCGACAGCGCGCCGGAGAGGATCACCTCGCCGGCCTTGAGGCCCATGCCCAGGCGGCCCAGGGTGTTGGCCAGCCAGGCCACGGCGATCACCGGCGAGCCCATGGTCGCGGCGCCAGCACCGGTGCCGACGATGCGGCCGTTCTTCTCCAGCACCATGCCGGTGGTGAACAGGTCCAGCTGGCGCGGGTCGACCAGGCGGTCGCCGAGCACGAACACGCCGCAGGAGGCGTTGTCGGCGACGGTGTCCTGGATGCGGATCTTCCAGTCCTGGATGCGCGAATCGACGATCTCGAAGCAGGCCATCACGCCCTCGGTGGCGCGCAGCACGTCGGCCACGGTGACCCCCGGCCCGACCAGGTCGTGCTTGAGCACGAAGGCGATCTCGCCCTCGGCCTTGGGCTGGATCAGCGAGGCCATCGGCACGCTGGAGCCCTGGTCGACGATCATGCGGTCGGTGAGCTGGCCGAAGTCCGGCTGGTTCACCTTGAGCATGTCCATCACTGCCTGGCTGGTGACGCCGATCTTCTTGCCGACGATGCGCTCGCCCTGCTCCAGGCGGCGGGCGATCAGGCGCTGCTGGATGGCGTAGGCATCCTCAATGCCCAGTTGCGGGAAGCGCTCGGTCAGCGGCGCCACCGCCTCGCCGCTGCGCAGCGCGTTGAACAGTTCGTCGCCCAGCGCCGCGATGTCGAAGGAAGTGCTGTTCACGGGGTGGTTCTCCTCTGCGGGGAAACTGCGGAATGGATTGAGAAAGTGCAGGCTCATGCGATGGCGTGACATCCGGCGGCGGCGCACTCGATGTCCTGCTCCTCGCTGGCGCCGGACACGCCGATGGCGCCGACCAGCCGGCCGTCGACCAGCAGCGGGAAGGCGCCGCCCATCGGCACCATGCGCGGACGCAGCAGCAGGCAGGTGCGCACGTGGTCGGGCGCGCAGCTCATCAGCTCGCCGAGCGCCCCGGTGGGCATGGAGAAGGACACCGCTGTCATCGCCTTGTCCTGGGCGATGTCGATGGTGTGCAGCGGCGCCTGCGGCAGGCGGGAGAAGGCCAGCAGATGGCCGCCGGCATCGACCACCGCGACGCTGACCCGCAGGCCACGCTCCTCGGCGTGGCGCAGGGCGGCGGCGATGGCCTGGTGGGCTGCCGGCAGGCTCAGCGGGTCGCCCAGGCGCTGGCTTGCTGCGCCGGGGTTGGGGTGCAGGCTCATGCCGGCACCTCCTGGCCGCTGGCGCAGCTCTCGGGCGCCGCCGGCCTGAGCATGAAGCAGGCCAGCGCCGGGACCAGCACCAGGGCCACCAGCATGTTGCAGAGGAACATGAAGGTCAGCAGCACGCCCATGTCGGCCTGGAACTTGATCGGCGAGAAGATCCAGGTCACCACGCCGAGCGACAGTGTCAGGCCGGTGAACACCACCACCCGCCCGGTGAACTGCAGGGCCCGGGCGTAGGCCTCGGCCAGCGTGGCGCCGCGCTTGAGCCAGAACAGGGTGACGCTGAGGATGTACAGCGCGTAGTCGACGCCGATGCCGACGCCCAGGGCCACCACCGGCAGGGTCGCCACCTTGAGGCCCATGCCCAGCTTGACCATCAGCGCCTCGGCCAGCAGCGAGGTGAGGATCAGCGGCAGGATGGCGCAGACCACCGCACGCCAGCTGCGGAAGGCGGCGAAGCACAGCAGGGTCACCGCCAGGTAGACGCCCAGCAGCATCTGGCCGTTGGCCTCCTTCACCACGATGTTGGTGGCGCTCTCGATGCCGGCATTGCCCGCCGCCAGCAGGAAGCGCGCGCGCTCGTCGTCGTACTCGGCGGCGAAGCGCTCGGTGACCGCCACCACGTCGCTCAGCGTGTCGGCCTTGTGGTCCTTGAGGTAGGCGTACACCGACAGCAGGTCGCAGGTGTCATTGAACAGCTCGCGCGGCGAGCGGATGGCGGCGGCGTTGATCATCGCCTGGTTGGGCAGCAGCTCGTTCCACTTGAGGTTGCCCTCGTTCATGCCGACGTTGATCTTGCGCGCCAGCCCGGCGATCGAGCTGGTGCCCTCGACGCCCGGCAGCTGGCGCAGGCGCCACTCCAGCTCCTCGACCTTGCGCAGGGTGGCGTAGTCGATGCACTGGCCGGCCGGGGTGTCGACCATCACCACGAACACGTCGCTGCTGGCCTGGTAGTGGCTGATGACGAACTGATTGTCGCGGTTATAGCGCGAGTCGGCGCGCAGCTCGGGGGCGCCCGGATCGAGGTCGCCGACCTTCAGCTCGCGGCCGACCAGCAGCGCGAACAGGCCGATGCCCAGCGCCACCAGCAGCGCCAGCGCCGCCGGCCGCGGGCCGGTGAAGCGCTCGAACACGCCGAGCAGGCGCGGGCCGCCCGCCTCGCCCGCTTCCAGCTTGAGGCTGCGCGCGGCGGCGACCGGAGAGACGCCGGTGTACGACAGCATGATCGGCAGCAGCGCCAGGTTGGTGAACACCAGGATGCCCACGCCGACGCTGGCGATGATCGCCAGCTCCTGGATCACCGGCACGTCGACGATGGTCAGCACGGCGAAGCCGACCACGTCGGCGAGCAGCGCGGTCATGCCGGCGGCGAACAGGCGGCGGAAGGTGTAGCGCGCGGCGATCAGCTTGTGGGTGCCGCGGCCGACGTCCTGCATGATGCCGTTCATCTTCTGCGCGCCGTGGCTGACGCCGATGGCGTAGACCAGGAACGGGATGAGGATCGAGTAGGGGTTGAGCTCGTAGCCCAGCAGCGGCAGGCAGCCGAGCAGCCAGATCACCCCGACCAAGGTGCAGCCCTGCACCACCAGGGTGCTGCGCCAGCAGCGGGTGAAGTAGTAGAGGATCGCCGTGGTGATCAGCACCGCCACGGCGAAGAAGCCGAGCACCGCTTGCAGGCCGGCGATCAGGTCGCCCATCACCTTGGCGAAGCCGATGATGTGGATGTCCACGCCCTTGGCCTGGTAGCGGCTGCGGATCTGCTCGAGGGCGTCGGACAGGGTCTGGTAGTCGAGCGCCTGGCCGGTCTTGGGGTCGATGTCCAGGAGCGGCACATGGACGATGGTCGAGCGCAGGTCGCGCGCCACCAGCTGGCCGATCTCCCCGGAGCGCTCGACGTTGGCGCGCAGGATCGCCAGGCTCTCGGCGCTGCCGTCGAAGCCGTCCGGCACCACCGGGCCGCCGTCGAAGCCCTCCTCGGTGACGCCCTGCCAGCGGGTCAGCGGCGTCCACAGCGACTTCATGAAGGCGCGGTCGACGCCCGGCACCAGGTACAGGTCGTCGTTGATCTGGCGCAGGGTCTCCATGTACTCGGCGCTGAAGATGTCGCCCTCGCGCCCGTCCGGCACCGCCACGGCGATGCGCACGGCATTGGCAGTGCCCTTGAGCTCGTCGGCATGCGCGAGGAAGTTGAGCACGAAGGGATGGTTGGCCGGGATGGTCTTGAGGAAGCTGGCGTTGAGGCGCAGCCCGGTCGCGGCGACCGCGAACAGCAGCGTCAGCACCAGACAGACGCCGATCACCAGGCTGCGATGGTTGAACAGCAGGCGCTCCAGGCGGTTGCCCGAATGCCTGTCGAAATCCGCAAGGGATGCGATGGCGGCGAAATCGTCGGTGGAATGTCCGATAGCCATGTTATTGACCTCTTGTTATTGACCGACTCAACGCAGCGCGCCCGGCTCGAAGAAGGAAACGCCGTTGACCCCGACCGCCACGCTGCCGCCGTCGGCGGTGGCCAGCAGGCCGGCGAAGGGGAACTGCGCGCTGGGCTTGACCGGCCTGAAGCTCTGCCCGTCGTCGCGGCTCAGCCAGCCGGCGCCGGACTCGTCGACCAGCAGGATGCCGCCGTCGGCCAGGTTGACCCCGGCGGTCAGGCTCTGGCTGCCGGCGAACTCGACCTGCTGCCAGCTGGCGCCGGCATCGCCGGAGCGGAACAGGTTGCCGCGCAGGCCGAAGGCCAGCAGGTGGCCGCGCTGGGTGACGACCAAGCCGAAGAAGCTGCCCGGATAGGGCTCGCCGAGCGGCTCGAGCTGCTGCAGGTCGCTGTCCAGACGCAGCAGCATGCCCAGCTCGCCGGCCAGGTAGAGCTGCCCGCCGTGTTCGCGGACGACGTTGACGTGGCGCTGCTCGGTGCCGTCCAGCAGCGCCAGCGAGGGCAGCCAGATGTCGCCGCCGTCGTGGGTGACGAAGCCGAAGCCGTAGGCGCCGACGGCCACCACCCGCTGGCGATCGAGGCACTGCACGTCGAGCAGCGGCTTGTCGGCGCCCTCCATCTGCAGGCGCCGCGCATCGTGGGCGCGCTCCGGGTCCTGCAGCTCGCGGGCCTGGACGATGGCGGTGGCGGCCTGCAGGCCGTCGAAGCGCTTGCTCCAGCTGCGTCCGCCGTCGACGGTCTTGAGGATCACGCCGCGGTGGCCGACCGCCCAGCCGGTGTCGCGGTCGGCGAAGCACACGCCGGTCAGGGTCACCGACACCGGCACCTCGGCCTGCTGCCAGCTCTGTCCGCGGTCGTCGGAATAGACGATGTGGCCACGCGCACCCACCGCGACGATGCGCTCGCCGGCGCTGGCCGCGGCATTCAGCGGCGAACGCGCCGCCAGCGGCGAGCGCAGGGCCGCCTGCTGCAGGGTATCGGGGACGTCGCGGACGACCTCCGGCCGCTTCTGGAACTCGGTGTCGGCGCAGGCGCTCGCCGCCGCCCCGACCACGCCGACCAGGGATATGCACAAGGCGATCATTGTTCTTTTCACTGTTGGAATCTCCGCTACCACGGGGTACCGCACGAGCTGCCCTCCCCGCCGGGGCGGGGAAGGCAGCCGACCGCATCGGGACTCAGCGCGCGCTCTGGGTCATCAGCGACTCCGGCGAGAAGTGGCTCTCGCGGCGGCGCTCGGCCATGGCGTACTGGTCCTTGCCGGCATCGCCCAGGGCGCAGTTGTAGACCCAGGCCTTGGTGCGGTGGTCGTGGAAGAAGCCGGTGCAGTAGTTCACCTGGGCCGGGATGTCCGGCGCGGCGAACGGGGTGGTCAACGCGGTGCGCCACAGGGTGCCCTCGGCGTCCCAGCCGTCGAGGATCGCGGTGCCCCAGTTGTCCTCGTCGTAGTAGTACTTGCGCTTGGGCACGGCGTGACGCTTGCCGGGCTTGAGGGTCGCCTCCACTTCCCAGACGCGGTGCAGCTCCCAGCGCATCATCTCCGGCTTGGCATGGCGCTGGCCCATCACGTCCTGGTCGGCGTTGGCCAGCAGCTTGTTACTGTTGTAGGGAATGATCATTTCCCGCTTGCCGATCAGCTTCCAGTCGTAGCGCTCGGGTGAGCCGCCGCCGCCGAAGGTCTCGTCGACGAAGTTGACCCCGGAGGCCACCACGTTGGGGGTGTCGAAGTTGATGCTCGGCGCGCGGCGCACGCGGCGCTGGCCGGCCAGGTACTGCCACAGGGTGCGGCCCTTAACGTGGTCGAGCACGTTGTGCACCATCAGCGCCTCGCCGGCGCGGAAGGCCGGGGCGTAGGTGGACTGGATCGCCAGCATGTAGTTGGGGTTGGGCGTGCTCTCCAGCGAGCCGTCCTTGTAGTAGTAGGGATACTGGCCGTCGTCGACCGCGGCGGTGGCCAGCACCTGCTTGCCGTCGGCGGTGGTGGTCCACACCTTGTACTTGGTGTGGGTGGACTCGCCGCGCCACAGGGTCATGTGGTTCCAGTGCACCTCGAGGCCCGACTGGGGAATCGGGAACGGCACGCCGCCATAGGCGCCCTTCACGGTCAGGCCGTCGTTCTCCAGGGTGGCGCGGGTGGCGTTCTTGAGGGTGTTGTCATACACCCACTGCGGCGCCGCCGCGGTGCGCCGGGTCGGATAGACGTCGATGCGGAAGGTCTGCGGGTTGTCCTTGAACAGCTGGATCACGCCCTCGGACAGCTTGTCCTTGTACTGGTCGAGATTGGCCGCGGTGATGGTGTACAGCGGCTTGTCGGCGGCGAACGGGTCGACGTTGCGCTGCCCCTGCTGGTAGCCGGCCGGCACCTCGGTGAAGCCGCCGTTCCAGGCCGGGATGCTGCCGTCGGCGTTGCCGGCGCGCTCGGCGCCCATCGGCGTCAGCTTGCCCTTGAGGGCCTCGGCCTCCTGCGGGCTGACCGCCGCATGGGCGGCGCCGATGCACAGGGACAGCAGGGATACGCAAGTCAGGAAACGGGCTTTGTTGTTCTTGTACATGGTCAACACCTCAGAAAGTGTGCGAGACGCTGAAGGCGATGAAGTCGCGGTCGGCGTTGGTCTGCTCGTAGGTCTTGATGCCGTTGATGTTGATCGGCGCCGAGGGTCCGAAGTAGCCGTTGTAGGACAGGCTGAAGTTGATCGACTTCAGGTAGTCGCCGGCGATGCCGATGTTGTAGTTGCCGCCCTTGGCCTGGCTGAAGCCGCCGACCGCCGAGGAACGGCCGTCGATGCCGTAGCCGAAGCCCATCGGCACCGACAGGTCGAGCCCGTCGAGCACCTGGAAGTAGGTCGGGGTGAACACCACGCGCATGGCGGTGGCGTCGCGGGTCGAGTTGGGGTCGAGGTTCTCGCGGTTCTTGTCCACGCTCAGCGTGCGGTTCCACGCCAGCTCGGCGAGGATGGTCGCCGAATCCCAGAAGGTGCCGGTGGGCAGCACGTTGATCATGTTGATCTGCGCATGGGCGGTCTTGCCGATGGCGTACAGCGGATTGCGGTCGTTGTCGCCCACCGCCACCGGCGCCACGGCGCTGAGATCGGCCACGGTCAGGCTGACCAGCGGGGCGTCGTGGCGGATCGACGCCTCGAAGCCGACGTTGGCGTTGCCGATGCCGCGGTTGGCGCTGAAGCCGTAGGCCGTGATGTCCTCGGGGAACACCAGCATGTACTCGCCCTGCTTGTCCGCCGGCTGGCCCGGGCCGACATTGGCGCCCGGACGCACCTGCACCTGGAAGTTCTTGTCGTGGTAGCGCACGGCGTACAGGCCGAAGTCGGTATCCAGCGCATCGGAGCGGTAGCGCAGCTGGATGCCGCCCTGCCCGGAGTCGCGCGCCTCGATGTCCTTGCCGCGGTAGAAGGAAGCCACCGGCCCGACGCCCGGCGCCGTGGCGAGGATGATGCGCTCGCCGCCCTCGTCGAGCAGGTCGGCCGGACTGAAGTAGCTGCCGGAGCCGGGAATGCGGTTGCGCTCCCACTCGAACTGGTAGTAGGCGCCCACCGAGAAGTTGGGGGTCAGCTGCAACTGGCCGGAGATCTGCTTGACCGGCAGGCCGAGTTCCTTGAACTGCGAGTTGGGCACCGACAGCGCCTTGACTGCGTCGATCGGCTGCTGGGCGGCGGCGATGCCGTTGTTGCCGAAGAACAGGCTCTCGCCGTAGAGCAGCGCGTGCTGGCCCAGGCGGGCCACGCCCCACATCTCCTCGCCGATGGCGAACTTGCCGTAGACGAAGGCGTCGAGGAACTCCGCATCGCGGCCGTGCAGGTCGCGGGTATCGTCGGTGAACTCGTCGTGGTCGACGCTGAAAGCGTTGGCGGTGTCCGGCGAATCGTTGTCGTTGCTCTTGTTGTAGACATCGTCGTACCAGGCCGCGCCGCTGACGCGGAAACCGAGGTCCTGGTATCTGACGTCCAGCTCGGAGAGCAGGTCGACACGGTTGGAGATCAGCCCCTGGTCGAAGTTGCGGTCGCCGTCGTCCAGGTTGGGGTCGGCGATCAGCTTGTCGTGCTGGTCCTTGATCCGCCAGGCGTTGCTGTACTTGAGGGTGTTGTCCCAGCGCACCTCGATGTCGCTGCCGGTATCGAACTGGAAGGCCTGCGCCGACATGTTCGGCAGCAGGACGATGGCGACGGTCAGTGCGGACAGTTTGAAGGCCTTTTCCACTGCGCAGGCAGAGTCGACTGGCCGCGCGGCTTTCTTGGAAGTCATGTGGATACCTCGAATTACGCTTGAGCGCTTTTATTGTTATCGGGATGTCTGCCGGCCCCGGCGGCCGGCAGATGCACACATACGGACGTTCTGCTCTCCTCAGTCGTGGATGGATACCGGCTCCAGGCCGAAGATCATCGGCGGCAGCGGCTGGCCGAGCAGGTAGGCGCCGAGCATGCCGGCGGTGTCGTCGGCGTTCTGGGTGATGTGGTTGGCGGCGGCGATGACGTCGCGCAGGATCCGCTGCAGCGGGTTGTCCAGGTAGATGCCGCGCGCCGAGGTGGCCTTGAACAGCAGCATCACCGCCTCCTCGCACTCGCGGCCGACGCGGGCGATGTCGAGCATGTGGTGCACGCGGTCATGGGTCGGCACCAGCTCGCGGCGCTCCACGATCTCGGTGGTCTCGGCCATCATCTGCAGCAGGCGGGCGCGGGCGGTGCGCACGCGCACCACGGCGTTGCCCAGGCGATCCTTGACGTAGGGGCTGAGCGCCGCGCTGTTGCCGTCGGTGGTGTTGGTGCGCACGCTCATCTGGCGGATGTACTCGTCGACGCCACCCTGGGCCATGCCGACAATCAGCGAGGACACCGCGCCGAAGAACACCTGGTTGAACGGGTACAGGTAGTGATTGCCGCGCTCGCTGTACTCGTACTTGATCAGGCTATGCACCCGGTGGGCCGGCACGAAGGCATCCCTGACCAGCAGGCTCTTGCTGCCGGTGCCGGCCAGGCCGAAGGTGTGCCAGTCGTCGATGATCTCGTAGTCGTCAGCCGACACCAGCATGGACAGGCGGTCGATCACCTTGCCGTTGGCGTCCTTGCGCAGGCCGCCGAGGAAAGCCCACTGGCCGTGGTCGCAGCCGCTGGAGGTCTTCCAGGTGCCGCTGATGCGGTAGCCGCCGTCGACCTCCTCGAGCTTGCCGAAGGGCGGGTAGGACGAGGCGATGATGGTGGCATCATTCTCGCCCCACACGTCGACGCAGGCCTGCTCGGGCATGCTGCCGAATTCCCACTGGTGGATGCCGAGGATCATCATGTTCCAGGCGCTGCTGCAGCAGCCGCGGCCCAGCTCCATCAGCACCTTGTAGAACACGCTGGGATTCATTTCCCAGCCGCCGAACTTGGCCGGCTGGAGGATCTTGAAGAAACCGGCATCGACGAAGGCCTGGATGGTTTCCTTCGAGACCATGCGGTTCTTTTCCACCGATGTGGCCTTTTCCAGCAGCATCGGGATCAGGTCGCGGGCGCGCTGCAGGATCTCGGCTTCGCTGGGAATCTGCTGGCAGGCGAGCAGTTCGGACTTCTTCAGGACTTGGTTCATGGTGTGATCTCTCTGTTCTTGTTATCGGCAGCCCACCGCCCGCAACGGGCGGCGGGGAGATGCGGTTGAGCGTTGTGCGGGATTCAGAGCTTTCCGCTGGCGAGGAACTTCAGCATCACGCCGTTGAACTCCTCGGGGTCCTCGTACTGCGGCCAGTGCCCAGCCTCGGTCTTCATCACGTACAGCTGGCCCCGGGGCAGGCGCGGCAGGGCGGCCTCGGCGGCGGCCACGTCGTGGATCGGGTTGTGGGTGGTCCACAGCAGCAGGGTTTCGCACTGCACCTGCTCCAGCTCGATCATGTCGGGCTTGCCGCCCTCCTTGACCCGCTTGAGGCGCGAGTAGATCAGCGGCGCGCACTGCTGGTAGCCGGCCGAGGAATAGAAGGCCAGGCGGGTGGCGATCAGCTCGTCGCTCAGCAGGTGCCAGTTGCCTTCGAACAGCAGCCACTGCATGCGCTCGCGGATGCTGTCGAAGGTCGGCGCCTGGCCGAAGCTGCGCGCCGACAGTTCGGCCAGGTACTTGAGGTCGGCGCGGCCCTTGTCGCTGACCACCGGGATGCCGCCGGTGGTGTTGAGCACCGCGCGCCCGATGCGCTGCGGGTAGCGCACGGCGAAGTCGCCGGTGACCACCCCGCCCAGCGACTCGCCGGAGATGTGCGCCCGCTCGATGTCGAGGACATCCATCAGCTCGCGCAGCTGCTCGACGTAGTCGGCGATCGAGTACTCGATGTCGGTCTTCTTCGCCGACAGGCCGTGGCCGACGTAGTCGAAGGCGATCACGTGGTAGTGCTCGCCGAGGGCCACCACGTTCTTCGCGTAGGCCTCCAGATGACCGCCGATGCCGTGCATCAGGATCAGCGTCTCGGCCTTGCCCTTGCCGGCTTCGGCGATGCGGGTGCGACCGTAGGTGGGCAGTTCGACGAAGCGAATCTCGGCGCCGAGGAAATCCAGCCAAATGCTCATGTTCGATTCTCCGTGGTGCCGGTCAGGCGATCTGGTTGCGCTTGTGGCCCCAGTCGCTCATCTCCGAGTAGCTGCGCACTTCCCAGGTGGCTTCGTCGATCACCACCCCGCCCCAGCCCATCTCGAAGTTGAAGCCGGACGGCGTGCGCGCGTAGAAGGAGAACATGCGGTCGTTCGGGTGGTGGCCGAGCTCCAGGGCCACCGGGATGCCGGCCTTCACGGTGCGGTCGTAGGCCAGGCCGACGTCGTCGATGTCCTCGACCTGGAACATGATGTGGTTGAGGGTCTTGGTCGCCACCGGGTTCTCGGCGGTGGCGATGGAGTGGTGGCGGCCGCTGGCGGTATGGAAGAAGGTCGCGTCGACCAGCAGGCCGGGCATGATCTCCTCGCGGATGTAGTCGCTGACCCGCAGCTTGAGCACGTCCTTGTAGAAGCTCAGGGTCTGCTCGCCCTTGCCGGCCTTGGCGAACGGCAGGATGTGGCCGACGCCCAGCTCGCCGCAGATGAAGCGGCTCTTCAGCACCTTGGAGCGGAACACGTCCTGCAGCTCGGCGACATGGGCGCCGAAGAAGAATTCGTGGGTGAAGCCGTTGGGGTCCTGGCAGGCGTAGGCCTTCTCCACCTTGCGGCGCTTGAGGATCTCGGCCGGCAGCGCGGTGACCTCGACGCCCTTCTCGCGCAGCTCGGCCACGTAGGCTTCGAGGCCCGCCTCGGTCTTCAGCTGCCAGCCGGCCACCAGCAGGTCGTCGGCGCTGTTCTCCTCGAGGAAGATCCGCTGCTGGTGCTCGTCCATGCGCAGGCTCATGCCCTGGGCGTCGCGCTGGCCCACATGCATGCCGAGAATCTCGGTGGCGAACCAATGCCACTGTTCCAGATCGCTGACGCCCAGACCGACGTAACCGAGTGAGTTGATCTCTGCCACTGCTCGTTCCTCTGTTGTTTTTATAAGTGCCCCTGAGCGGGGCTTCGTCTTGCGAGGAACATTGCGAGCGGCGTGCCAAGTTCGTGGAGGCCGCCAGAATCGACAGGAAAATTCTTTTGAATCAGATAGATAGAAAATCAATTGCCGCAAGCGGAAGGCTCGCACCGGCGCCTCGGCCGTCGGGCCGGCCTTGCGAAAATTCGCAAGCCTCAGAAAATCCGCGATGAAAAATCGCAACTTTCCCTTGCCGGCGCCGGAGCGGGCGGGCGAAGCTGAAAACGGCCGTCAGAGCCCTCGACAAGCAAAGAACGACAACGGACATCACCATGACCACGACCGAAAACAGCGCAGGCGCAGGCAAGGGAATGCGCGGCGACGCGCGTGGCATCATCACCGACCTGCGTTTTCCGGACATGCAGGACCTCGCCGAGCACCTGTACTTCAACCCGCGGGAAGGGCTGATCTGGCTCGGCGAGAAGCGCATGCTGCTGGTCCACGCCGAAGCCTTCGGCGCCATGCGCCAGGAGCTGCTGGAGTCCATGGGCGTCGAGTACACCCGTGGCCTGTTCACCCGCCTCGGCTACCTCACCGGGCTGCGCGACGCCGAGCTGGCGATCAGGACCCGCACCAGCGGCTCCCAGCTCGACATCCTCGCCGCCGGCGCCCAGCTGCACGCGCTGTCCGGGATGGTCGAGGTCTCCCCGGTGTGCATCGAGTTCGACCAGAGCAAGGGCTACCTGTACGGCGAGTTCATCTGGAAGCACTCGGTGGAGAGCGACCTGCACGTGGCCAGCAACGGCACCGGCAGCGACCCGATCTGCTGGATGGAGGTGGGCTACAGCTCGGGCTTCCTGACCCGCCTGATGGGCAAGCGCATCCTGGTGCGCGAGACCGAGTGCCGCGCCAGCGGCGACGAGGTGTGCCGCGCCGTGGCCCGGCCGGTGGAGGAATGGGAGGACGCCGAGGAAGACCTCAAGTACTTCCAGCCGCGTGCCGCCGACCACCGCCGCGGCGAACCGGCACCGCCGCCGTCGAAGCGCTCCGAACCGGCCAGCCTGGGCCCCGCACCGTTCGGCCTGAGCCAGCCGCGCAACAGCCTGCCCGAGCTGGATCGCCCGGTGGGCAGCTCGGCGGCCTATCATTCCGCGCTGCACAAGATCCTCCGCGTCGCCAGCACCAATGCCACCGTGCTGCTGCTCGGCGAGAGCGGCGTGGGCAAGACCATGTTCGCCCACGAGGTGCACGCCAACAGCCGGCGCGCCACCGGCCCCTTCGTCGAGATCAACTGCGCGGCCATTCCCGAGGCGCTGATCGAATCCGAACTGTTCGGCGTGCAGCGCGGCGCCTACTCCGGCGCCACCGAGCCGCGCGCCGGGCGCTTCGAGTTCGCCGACGGCGGCACCATCTTCCTCGACGAGATCGGCACCCTCAGCATGACCGCCCAGGGCAAGCTGCTGCGCGTGCTGCAGAGCGGCGAGCTGGAGCGCCTGGGCAGCAACAAGACGCTCAAGGTCAACGTGCGGGTGATCGCCGCCACCAACGAGGATCTGGCCGTGGCGGTCAGGGAAGGACGCTTTCGCAGCGACCTGTTCTACCGCCTCAACGTGTTCCCGGTGACCATCGCCCCGCTGCGCGAGCGCAAGGACGACCTGCCGCTGCTGCTCGACCTGTGCATGACCAAGCTGTCGGCGCTGCACGGCCGCCGGCTGACCGGCATCACCCCGCGCGCCCTGCAGGCGATCCTCGACTACCACTGGCCGGGCAATATCCGCGAGTTCGAGAACGTCATCGAACGCGCGGTGATCCTCGCCGATGACGACGAGGCCATCGACCTGCGCCACCTGTCCGGCCTCAATCTGGCCGAGCAGCGCGAGCGGGTCGGCACGGTGAGCTGGGAGGCCGCCCCGGCCATCGGCATCCGCCTGCCGGCGGGCGAGGAAGTCGGCGTCGGCATGGGCCTGCAGGACAACGCCAGCCGCGACCAGCTGCAGGCGCTGGCCAGGCGCACCCTGCAGCGCGGTCCGGTGCGTCTGACCGACATCGAGGAGGTGTACATCGAGGTGGCCATGGAGCTCAGCGAAGGCAACGTCTCCAAGGCCGCCGGGATGCTCGGCTATACCCGCGCCCAGCTCGACTACCGGCTGAAGAAGATGGCGCAGGGCGAAGGCTGAGGCGGCCGGCAAAAAGAGCTGCCGCGCCTGGGAACGGCAGCCGCGAAAGGCGATCGAAGAGGACCGCAAGCCCCTGCCCCGGAGCACGGGCGGGAGGATCACCGAGGCCTCGACGACCGCTCGCCATCATGATGAAAAAAACCTTGAGCAAGGCCGCCCTGTGGCCGGGACTGCTGATCTGGGCCGCCTGCACGGCGTTCACCGCCAGCGCGGCCGAACGCCCGCTTCGCCCGGAAAGCCCGGTGGTGCGCGCCCTGGTGGAAAGCGCCTCCCGCGACCTCGCGGCCGGGCGGACCGAGCAGACGGCCGCCACCCTGGAGCGCGCCCAGCGCATCGAACCGGGCAATCCGGTGATCGTGCACTACCTCGGCCAGGTGCGCCTGCGCCAGGGCAACTACCCGCAGGCCGAGGCGCTGGCCGCCAAATCCGACGTCCTCTCCGGGGGCGACCGCACCCTGCGCGAGCGCAACGTCTGGCTGATCAATGCCGCCCGGGAGGCCGCCGTGCAGGGACTTCCCCCGGCGGAAGCCGCGCAGCCCGCGGATGACCAGCAGGTTGCCCTGCAACAGCAGCTCAACGAGGAAATCGAGAAGCGCCAGCAGGCCGAAGCCCGGGCTGCCGCCCTGCGCGAGCAGCTGGCCCAGGAGCAGGCCCGCAGCAGCCAGCGGAGCTGGTCGCGGGACGCGGAATACGGAGACGATTTCGAGGAGTCCGGCATGCAGGCGGCGGTGTACGACACGGTGCAGGAGGCGGACATCTACCGCATCCCTCGCGGCCATCGGCCGCCACGGGGGCAATGCCGCATCTGGTTTCCGGAACGCTCGCCAGGCAAACAGCCGCCGCCCGGCGACTGCCGCAAGCTACGCCATCGCGTGCCGGCGGGCGCCTGGCTGGTCGGCTCCTGATCCGGACTGTAGGGGCGAATTCATTCGCCAAATCACCGCGCACAGGCGAATGAATTCGCCCCTACAGGGATGGGGTGGCCTCAGCGCAACCGCCGCACCACTCCCAGCGCCGCGACGAACAGCAGGGCGATCCCCGCGAACACCGTCGCCGGCGCCGCGGCCGCGCTGCCCGCCGGCGCCAGGCCCAGCCAGCCGGCCAGTTCGGCGCTGCCGGCGGAGGCGGTCAGCACGCCGATCAGCGACACCCCCAGCGCCCCGCCGCCCTGGCGCAGCAGGGTGATCACCGCGGTGCCCTCACGCAGGCCGCCGGGCACCACCACCTGGGCCATGCCGGTGTACAAGCCGGGAATCACCAGGCCCAGGCCGATACGGCAGAGCACCACCGCCACGGCGATCCACAGCAGCTCGCGGGCCCAGGCCAGCAGCGCGCAGGCCAGGGCGAAACAGGCCAGCCCGCCGGCCACCACCAGGCGCGCGGACAGGCGGTCGACCACCCGCCCGGCCAGACTGGTGCTCAGCGCCAGGGCCACGCCGCCGAGCAGCAGGATGTTGCCGGTGGTCAGCGCCGGGATGCCCAGCGCGCCCTGCATGAACACCGGGATCAGGAAGGTCGAGCCGTACATGCCGGCGCCGTAGGCGACGCTGACCAGCGCCGCGGCGCGAAAGCCCGGGCTGGCGAACAGCGCGAAGGGCAGCAGCGCATCCTTGCGAGCGCGCTCGACGCGCCAGAACAGCCAGGCGGTACCCAGCCACAGCAGGCACAGCGTCCCGGCCAGCACGGCGGAACGCTCCAGCGCAAGCGGCGTGGCGAAGACCAGCATCACCAGCACGCCGAGCAGGGCGAGGCCCGGCCAGTCGAAGCTGCCGCCCTCCTCCCGCTCCGCCGCGCTGCGCGGCAGGCAGAACCAGCCGAGGCCCAGCGCCAGCAGGCAGGGCGGCACGCCGAGGGAAAAGGTACTGCGCCAGCCGACGTGATCGACGAACCAGCCGGCGATGGTCGGCCCCAGCGCCGGGGCCAGCACCACGCCGAGGCCGTACAGCGACATCGCCCGCCCCTGGCGCTCCGGCGGCGCGGCCGCCAGCACCAGGAACATCGACAGCGGCTGGATGACCCCGGCACAGGCGCCCTGCAGGCCGCGGGCAAGCAGCATGGAGAGGAAGGAGTCGGAGAACGTGGCCGCCAGCGAGGCGAGCGCATACAGCAGCAGCACGCCGAGGAACACCTGGCGCGCGCCGCAGCGCCGCGACAGCCAGGCGGCCAGCGGCGCGGTGAGCACGGTGGCGCCGAGGAACAGCGAGGAGAACAGCTGCGCCACCCGGTGGCTGACGGCGAACTCCTGCATCATCGGCACGATGGCGATGTTGATGGTGGTCGCCGACATCACCACCGCGAAGGTGCCGACGATCAGCGCGGCAGTGGCGCCGAGAGCGGCGCCCTGCACGGGCGCGTCCTCGGTGCGCAGCGACGGGTTTTCCAGCGTGGTCATTTCCGTATCTCCGCTGGTCCACCCAGCTCTGTCAGTCGAACGCGGCGTCCGAGGTGGTCACCGTGCAGAAGCGGCCGATGCTGGCCACCGAGTTGGCATGTTCCTGGGCCGAAGGCGAAGCACAGCAGTCCTCCAGCAGCACCACGTCGAAGTCGCGGTCATGCGCGTCGCGTACTGTAGCCTGCACCACCGCCTGGGTACTCACCCCGCTGCAGTAGATGCGCTCGATACCCTCGCGCTTGAGCAGCAGCTCCAGCCTGGTCTGGTAGAACGGCGAGACGCGGTGCTTGACGATATCCCACTCGCCGGCCTGCGGCGCCAGCGCCTCGTGCACCTGGCCGCCCCAGGCGTTCATCTTGAGGATGCCGTTCCTGGCGATCGGGCCGAACACCTGCGAGTTCGGGTTGGCCTCGCGGTGGTCGTCGGAGAACGCCACGCGCACGAAGGCCACCGGGATGCCCTTGCTGCGCGCCTTGTCGATGGCCGCGGCGGTGCGCGCGACGATCTCGCGCGAGCGCACCTGCTCGCCCAGCGGCGACTTGCCGCTGGCGCCGTCTTCGTGGATCAGGTCGTTCTGCATGTCCAGAACCAGGTAGATGCTCTTCATTGTTTCAAGTCTCTGCTGGGTTGAATCAGTCGCACCACAGGGCGCCGTTGATGTCGAGGATTTCGCCGCTGATGAAGCCGGCCTTGTCGGAGAGCAGGAAGGCGATCGCCTCGGCGACCTCCTCGGCGCGGCCCATGCGCCCGAGCGGGATCAGCGCGCGCAGGGTCTCGGGAAAGGTCGTGGTCATGTCGGTGGCGATCGGGCCGGGCGCCACGGCGTTGACCCGCACGCCGCGGCTGGCCAGCTCCTTGGCGAGGAACTGGGTCAGGCTGTGCACCGCCGCCTTGGACATGCCGTAGGCCACGTTGCCGGCGCTGGCCTGCTCGGCCGGGTCCAGCCACGGGCGGGCGTTGCCGCCGTTCTTGCCGACCACCGAACCGATGTTGACGATGGCGCCCCTGCCCCGCTCGGCCATGCGCCGGCCGACCAGCTGGCAGGGAATCAGCGTGCCCTGCACGTTGATGCGCAGCACCCGCTGCAGCTCGGCCTCATCCAGATCCAGCGCGCTGCCCTTGGAGACCACACCGGCCACGTTGACCAGCGCGTCGATCTCGCCCAGCTCGCGCTCCACCTCCTCCACCGCCGCCGCCACGGCGGCGCGCGAGGACACGTCGCAGGCGCGGAACCAGGCGCCGGCCGGCAGCGTCGCCGGCTCGCTGAGGTCCAGCGCCGCCACCCGGTAGCCCTGTGCGGCGAGCAGCCGGCACACCGCGCTGCCGATGGCGCCGCCGGCGCCGGTCACCATTGCCACGGCCATCTCAGCGGCTCTCCGCAGCGGTGTGGCCGGCGATGCGGCCGAACACCAGGCCGCGCAGCACCGAGGTGCCGCCGCAGTAGTTGCCGAAGTACATGCCGGCGGTTTCCCCGGCTGCGTACAGGTTGCGGATCGGCTCGCCGTCGACGTTGATCACCCGCGCCTGCTCGTCGGTCTTCAGGCCGCCGAAGGTGAACACGTTGGCGGAGATGATCGGGTAGGCCAGGTACGGGCCTTTATCCAGCGGCAGCGCCCAGTTGCTTTTCGGCGGGGTCAGGCCCTCGGTGGCCAGGCCGTCGAGCTGCAGCGGGCGGTACTCGCCGGGACGGCAGGCGGCGTTGTACTCGGCCACGCTGCGCTCCACCGCCGTCACCGGCAGGCCGAGTTTGCTCGCCAATTCGGCCAGGCTCGCGCCCTCGATAGCCGGCTGGTCGGTGCGGATGCCGAGGCGGTAGTTGGGGATGTCCTTGACCCTCTGGTCGAGGATCACCCAGGCGATGCCGTCGGTCTGGGCGAAGATCTTGCGGGTGACGCGTTCGTACCAGGCATCCACCGTGCCCGGCGCCTCGTCGGTGAAGCGCAAGCCTTCCTTGTTGAGCAGCACGCCGTAGGGAAAGATGAAGATCGACGGCTCGGAGATGCCCGAGCGCGGGTCGACCGGCTCGGCGTGGTAGCTGCCGTACTCGCCGGCAGCGGCGGCGCCGATCTCCAGCGCCATCTGGATGCCCTCGCCGCGGTTGTAGTAGCCGCCCTTGCACACCGGGCGCATGAAGGAGGCGCGCGGGCCGACGTAACGGCTGAGCATCTCCAGGTTGCCCTCGAAGCCGCCGCAGGCCAGCATCACCGCGCCGCCGAAGCGGATCTCGCCACGGGCCGGCGAATACGCGCGCAGTCCGACCACCTCGTTGCAGCCGGCGGTCAGCAGGCCGCGCGCGGTGGTCTCGTAGAAGAACTCGGCGCCGAGCGCCTCGGCGCGCGCCGCCAGCGCCTCGACGATGGCCTCGCCGCCGCCCACCGGCAGCAGGCGCGGCTGGGTGCTGGTGAGGAACTGGGTGGGCAGGAAGTCGAACTTCACGCCGTTGTCCTTCAGCCACTGCACGGTGCCCGGCACCTCGGCGGCGAAGGTGCCGATCACATTGGCGTCAATGGCCGCCAGCGCGCGGGTCTGCACCGACCAGGCGCTGCGCTCGCTGAGGCTCTCGGCGACGAAGTCCGGGTCCTGGTAGAAGCCGGAGTTCTCCGCCAGGAAGGCGTCGAAGTCGTCGGTCACCTCCTCGTGGTTCTTCATGCGGAAGTAGGCCTCGGTGAAGCGGGTCTGCCCGCCGCGCTCCTCCTTCTTCGCCCGCTCCAGCACCGCCACGCGCAGGCCGCTCTCCGCCGCCGACACCGCCGTGGACAGCCCCGCGGCACCGCACCCCACCACAATCAAATCGAAATTCAGATCGGTCATTTTTGAGCCTCCCTCTGGTGGTTGTTACGATAGGAAGGCGCCGGCCGCGGAACGAGGCCGGCCGAGCTAATGGGGCATTAGAAAATAATGAAGAGCCGGATCGACAAACTCTGGGCCATGCAGGTGTTCACCCGCGTGGTGGAATGCGCCAGCTTCAACCGCGCCGCCGAATCGCTGGACATCGCCAACGCCACGGTGACCGCCAGCGTGCGCAACCTGGAGACCCACCTGGGCGTCACCCTGCTCAGCCGCAACACCCGCACCCTGCGCCTGACCGACGCCGGCGAGCGCTACTTCAAGCACTGCGTCGAGCTGCTGCGCCAGGTCGAGCAGGCCGAATCCGAAGTCATGGAGCAGACCGCCAGCGTGCAGGGCCAGCTGTGCATCGAGTCGCCGGCCGCCTTCGGCAAGGACGTGATGGCCCCGCTGCTCGCCGAATTCGGCGCCCGCCACCCGGACCTGCGCATCGCCCTGCGCCTGACCGACCACCCCGAGGGGCTGATCGAGAGCGGCACCGACATGGCCATCCGCATCGACTCGGTCAACGACGCCGACCTGGTCGCCCGCCCGCTGTACCAGGCCCACTACGTCGCCTGCGCCACTCCTTCATTGCTGGAGAAGCTCGGCACCCCCGACCACCCCGCCCAGCTCGACCCCACCCAGTGCCTGGGCCTGTTCCCCAAGAGCAGCTACACCCCGGCGCGCTGGTCCTTCACCCTTGGCGAAGAAGCCCACGACCTGCAACCGATGGGCAAGCTGAACTTCAACAGCACCGACGCCCTGATCGACGCCGCGCTGGCCGACCAGGGCTTCATCTACGTGCTGGACGTGTTCGTCAACCGGCTGCTCTCCCAGGGCAAGCTGGTGGAACTGTTCCCCGGCTGGCAGACCTACGGCCGCACCTTCTTCACCGTCACCCCCAAATCCCGCTTCGTCGCCCCGCGCACCCGCGCCTTCATCGAATTCCTGCTGGCGAGCCTGGACGCCCAGCGCCGTCCGGCGCCGGGGGCGAGTGTGGGGTTGCATGTGGGGAGACGGGGGCGGGGCTGAGGGCTGGATGGCTTCCAAATCCCCTGTAGGGGCGAATTCATTCGCCAACGCGGCCATGTCAGGCGAATGAATTCGCCCCTACCGACTGGGAAACTCGCTCCACGCGATTGCGCACCCAGCCCATCAAATAAGAGTCACTATGATATCCTTTAAGCTGATATCCACCTGCCAAGGGTCAATATAGTGGACTTCTCATTCGCAGACCGCAGCGAAATCCTCCAGGAACTCGGGCAGCGTCTGCGCCTCCAGCGACTGGCCCAGGCGCTGACCCAGCAGGAGCTGGCCGGCATGGCCGGCGTCGCTCCCGGCACCATCAAGAAGCTGGAGGGCAACGGCACCTCCTCGCTGGAAACCGTGGTGCGCGTGGTGCAGGCCCTCGGGCTGACCGATGAGCTGCAGGCGCTGTTCGTGCTGCCCAGCCAATCCATCGCCCAGATGGAGCAGGCCGAACAGGCACGGCAGACACAACGGGTACGGGCGCCGCGGAGAAAGCGCCCATGAAAAAGCTCGACGTGTACTACTGCGGCTGGGGTGAGCACTGGCGACTGGGCACCCTGGCCGACGACGGCGCCAGCCTGCTGTTCGAGTACTCCCCCGAGGCACTGGCCCAGAAGCTGGAACTGTCGCCCCGCCACCTCAAGTTGCGCGCGCAGGCCTACGGCGGCTTTCCTGCCTACCAGCATCGCCTGCCGGGACTGGTGGCGGACGCCCTCCCCGATGGCTGGGGCCTGCTGCTAATGGACCGGCTGTTCCGCAGGCAGGGCATCAGCCCCGGCCCACTCGACCGCCTGACCTTCATCGGCGACCGTGCGCTGGGGGCGCTGAGCTTCGTACCCGCCGCAGACACGCCGCTGCCAGAAGCCGACCTGCAGCTGCTGGCGCTGGCGCAGGAGTCGCAACTGGTGCTCGCCGGCGAGGAGTCCGCCGTACTGATGGAGCTGGTGCTCACCGGCGGCTCGCCGCAGGGTGCCAGACCCAAGGCACTGGTGCAGTACCACCCGCAGGCGCAGCAGGTCAGCACCCTGCCCGGCGCCCCCGGCGAGCCCTGGCTGGTGAAGTTCCAGGCCCAGGGCGAGCACAAGGAGGTGTGCGCCATCGAGAACCTCTACGCCGAACTGGCGCGCGCCTGCGGGCTGCGCATGCCCGCCACCACCTACTTCGACCTGTCGCCCAAGCTGGCCGGCTTCGGCATCGCCCGTTTCGACCGCGCCGGCGAGCTACGCGTGCCGGTGCACAGCCTGGCCGGCCTGCTGCATGCCGACTTCCGCCTGCCCTCGCTGGACTACACCACCTTCCTGCGCGCCACCCGCCTGATGACCAGGGACCAGCGCGAAGTGGAACAGGCCTTCGCCCACGCGGTATTCAACGTGGTGTTCCACAACCGCGACGACCACGCGAAGAACTTCGCCTACCGGCTGGACAGCGACCGCCGCTGGAAACTCGCCCCGGCCTACGACCTGACCTTCAGCCAGGGCCCGGGCGGCGAACACCAGACCGACATCTGCGGCGAAGGACGCCGCATCACCCGCACCCACCTGCTCACCCTCGCCAGCCAGGGCGGAGTGGAACCTGCCGAAGCCAACGCGATCATCGAGCGCATCCTCGAACAGGCCGGGCAATTCCGCCAGCGGGCGAGCGGGCATCCGATCCGGCGCGATACGGTGGGGCAGATCGCTCAGGTGATCGAGGAGTGTCGCAGTGCAGTCGCATAGGCAGGCCTGCTCCCTGGCCGCTCGTCGAGACCCAGCACCGCTACAGCACCGGCGCCCTGATCGACGCCGCGCAGGCCGACCTCGGCGTCATCTACGTGCTGGACGTGTTCGTCAACCGACTGCTCTCCCAGGGCAAGCTGGTGGAATTGTTCCCCGGCTGGTAGACCTACGGGCGCACCTTCTTCATAGTCACCCCCAAATCCCGCTTCGTCGCCCCGCGCACCCGCGCCTTCATCGAATTCCTGCTGGCGAGCCTGGACGCCCAGCGCCGCCCAGCGCCGCCCAGCGCCGGGGGCGAGTGTGGGGTTGCATGTGGGGAGACGGGGGCGGGGGTAAAAACGAGTCCTGCAGATGGTGGCCTTGAGGTGATGAGATTGCCACCTCCTGATCGGCGGTTAGCCAGGGTGTCTGAGGCCAGTAGGCGGAGAGCAGGATACGCTCTGCAAGGCTTCAGTACGTTCCTAGTAGCGATACTTCTTGCCGTTCAGACTCACAGTCTGCAGACTCTTCCGGCTATCCAAGACACGTGAACCTCATTGATGAATGGCGAAATCTCCCTCTCTGCCTTTGCCACAAAGCTGATGACAGCAGGCGATCAGGATGATGAGACGGTGTGCCCTGAAAAGATTGTGAGCGGCCTAATGAACGGGCATGCTACTGATTTCGTGTACAACACACTGTCATTGTCAGACCGACGTACGCATGGGATTTTTTTCTCAGGGCCATCTTGGGCTCATAAGATCCTGTCAGGCCAAGAGCTTTCGAAGTGGCAAAGATTTATCGACCCGAGCGTAGGCATTGGAGATTTACTTTTAGAAGTATGCAAATCCTTACCTCTAAAAGAATCAGCCAATCAAACACTGGAAGACTGGGCCGAGCGTCTTGTCGCAGTTGATCTACGAAAATCCTTTCTTGATATTGCTTGGATGCGAATTCAAGCACTTGCGGTGCACCGGCACAATACCGAGAAAGCGCAAGCATGTGATTTTATCTTTAAAGAGCTGCCAAAGAACTTTATTATTGGAGACGCGCTTT
Organism: Pseudomonas sp. AN-1; assembly: GCF_034057115.1. Lineage (NCBI taxonomy): Bacteria > Pseudomonadati > Pseudomonadota > Gammaproteobacteria > Pseudomonadales > Pseudomonadaceae > Pseudomonas > Pseudomonas sp. AN-1. The sequence continues at coordinate 1,183,100 of NZ_CP139195.1, forward strand.
CAACAGATCTCAAACTACGCCAAGACGATTGCGTAGTCATGAACCCTCCATACCAGCGCATTTCAGCACCCCCTTATAGCTTCGTTGGAAAAGGCAAGCGCTCTGCCGCAGCCCTTCATCTGGAGCATGTGCTTCTTCAAGCTCCCGCTGGAGTAGGAATATTTGCACTTATCCCTGATGTACTGAGAAGCGGCAGCTCTTACGAAAAATTCAGGAAAGAGCTAGGCAAGAGAGCTGTAATCTCCTCCTTCGATCCATCTGGTGCTTTTGGGGCACAAGCTGACATTGACGTCGCAATACTAGTCGCAACATCAACGAATCAGGAAGAGCGAGTCGAAGCACCTGAGCCAGATATTTCTTGCGGACTATGTGTCGGCGATTTTTTTGATATTTCAGTAGGCCCTGTCGTCCCCCATCGCACATCGGTCACCGGCCAAATGCACGGATATCTCACAGCCAAAAATGCAACTATTGGCTCGGAAATATCTTCACCCATGGAATTCGCCACATATGCCTGTCGACTGGAGAAAGGCCCATTCGTCGTAGTTCGCCGAACCTCAAGCCCCACGGATAGAAAAAGGGCCAGAAGTACTTTAGTCACAACTAGAGAAGAATTCTTAGTAGAAAACCATCTTTTGATTCTCAAACCCAAGGACAAGAAGGTAGCAACATGTCGTGCTTTGCTACGCGTGTTAGAAGACCAGAGCACGGATGCATGGCTCAACAACCAAATAAGGTGCCGTCACCTGACCGTAGGCGCGCTCAAAATGCTTCCTTGGATCGCAGATTGAAACGGAGCAAACCACATGGAATCGCCCATACTAGGATTTAGATTTGCCCCTTCCATCCTTGTTCGGCTAGGTGAAGAATTAGTACCAAACCTTGACCAAGCCATCATCGAGCTAATCCGTAACTCCTACGATGCGGATGCATCTGAGTGCACGGTTGAGATAAAAATGGACACCATAAATGGTGGAACCATTAAAATTTCTGATAATGGCTCGGGCATGACTCATCACCAGATACTAAATAACTGGCTAGTATTGGGCGGCTCATCAAAAGAAAGCACTAAACTTACACCCAAAGGCAGGAGAACTGTTGGAGACAAGGGCCTAGGTCGGCTTGCCGCATTAAGAGCTGGTTCGTCCGTTGAAATGACTACCCGACATCTAAGTGAGCAAGCAGACGAGGCTCACTCCATCACTATCGAATGGAGCAAATACGACAAAGCCACAGTAGTCGAGGAAATTGGTCTTCCGATAGAAAAGAGCACGCGCAAAAACCATGGCACGACTACCATTCTCAAAGGAATCAAGCGAACGCTCGGAAGGAGCGAAACTGACCGCCTAGGGAGAAGCATTGTTCTTCTGACCAGCCCATTCCATGAAGGTACGGACTTCAGGATTAATCTTATTGCACCTGATTTTCCAGAATTGGAGGCTAGAGTTAGGAATGGCTATCTGGATGATGCCGAATACGTTCTGCGAGCGGATCTTTTACCAGATGGATCAGGCTATGCAGAGGTACTAGATTTCAAAGGCGATGTTCTTTATAGCGCCACATCCAACGAGTGGCCAACAAAAAAACAGAAGGGGCAGGTCATTTACAGCGCACCACCGACAACCTTCGAACTCTATAGTTATATTTTCAACAGAAACGCCTTTGCCGGTCGAGGATCAACAATAGCTGAGGTTAAAAATTGGCTTAAGGTAGTCGGTGGAGTTCACTTCTACCACCGTCAATTCAGGGTCCCACCATATGGCGACCCTGGCCATGACTGGCTAGACATGAACCTTTCTCGTGCTCGTAGCCCGGAAGAGCGCCCATCCACAAATACAAGCGTCGGAAGGGTGATCGTTGACGATCCAGATGGAATATTGAAGCAAAAAACTGACCGGGTCGGCTTCATCGAAAGCGATGAGTTCCTAGAGATCCGGCGCTTTGCTAAAGATGCGTTGGAATGGTTTGCGCGCCGCCGACTGCGAGATGCAGAAGCACGGCGAGACTTTCAAAAACAAGAATCTCGAATAGCGCCAACTCAAGCTCGCGCAGACTTACTAGACACCATTTCTCAGTCACTACCCGCTCATGAAAAAGAGAGGGCAATAAAAGGGTTCTTCGCGGGATCGTGGGGAAGAGCGGATTGACAGACAGGGAAGCAGGTAAATTGGCAGTCGCCAAACACACCAACGCCTGCCCCCTGCTGTCACCGTGCATCCTATTGATCTTGCTGCTTTCTGGCCAGGCTACGACGTTGTAGCCTGCAGCCATTCCGTCGAAAAAAACCTCACGCTGACCCTCGAACCCCGAGCGGCCGACCTTCCACGCTGTGGTCGCTGTCAGCAGCCCAGCCCCCTGATCCATGACCGACGCATTCGCCTCGTTCGCGACCGGGATCTGTTCGATCAGCGCGTCCAGTTGCGACTCCCCATACGCCGAGTGGACTGCCTGACGTGTGGGCGAGTTACCGAGCACATTTCCTGGTTGGCCCCGGCCTCGCGGCTGACCCGCCGGCTGTGTTCCTGGGTCGAAACCCTGCTGCGGTTCATGCCCATCAGCCATGTCAGCCAGCTCACCGGGCTGCACTGGCACACCATCAAGACGCTGGACAAGCGGCGTCTCCAGGCCGCATTCGGCACCTTCGAGCCGGGCGATGTGCGCCGTCTGGTGATGGACGAGTTCGCCCTGCACAAAGGCCATCGTTACGCGACGGTGATCATGGATGCCGAGCGTACCCGCGTTCTGTGGGTTGGCCTGGGTAACAGCCGCAAGGCCATACGCCCGTTCTTCGAGCAACTCGGTGAGCGCTGCCAGCAGATCGAGGCTGTGGCGATGGACATGAATACGGCCTTCGACCTGGAAGTGAAACAGCACTGCCCTCAGGCCGAGGTTGTGTACGACTTGTTCCATGTGGTCGCCCGCTACGGACGTGACGTGATCGACCGCATCCGGGTAGACCAGGCCAATGCCCTGCGCCATGACAAGCCCGCTCGCCAAGTGGTCAAGCAGAGCCGTTGGCTGCTGCTGCGCAACCGGGAGAACCTGAAGGAGGATCATGCCGTTCGACTGCAGGAGTTGTTGGCAGCCAACCAGCCACTGGCCACGGTCTATGTGCTCAAGGATGCGTTGAAGGAGGTCTGGTACGCACCCAGCGTGCGGGAGGGCTGGCGGCGCTGGCGAACCTGGCTGAGGCATGTCCGGGAGAGCGGCTTGGCGCCGCTACAACGCTTTGCCCGCAACCTCCAGCGCTATGCCCGGGGCATCCTCGCCAGTGCACGATTCCACATGCACACCAGCCTGCTGGAGGGGGTGAACAACCGGATCAAGGTGATCAAGCGCATGGCCTATGGCTTCAGGGACGCCGATTACTTCTTCCTGAAAATCAAGGCCGCCTTCCCCGGGAAAATGCGATGAACCAATAAAAGCCCTCGACAAGTTAGAGAAAAATTTTCAGAAAGAGCTTCGATCCACAAGAGAGGACTTGATCCTATATCGATCCCTTGCCACTGCGGGGACTACTGCTGCAGTATTTGCCCATGAAATTGGAAAACCCATCAGAACGATTGCAGGCGGAGAAAAAACAATACGCCGAAGAGTCAATAAATTATGCCCTGATAATATTGGAGCGCAATTAGAGCCACCATTAAATCTAATCGTTAACGCCTCCGAGCGACTGACTAGATTCGCCTCGATGCAGATAGATTTTTTGAAACGCGAAAAAAGGCGACATGGCGCCGTTAACCTTAACAAGGTTATACAAAGTCTTCACGATCTCTGGAAGCCCATACTAGAAGACGCAAAAATTGAGCTTGAGCTAGCCCCACACAAAACTGATGACGCAGTAATATACGGAGCTGAAGCATTAGTAGAAACAATAATAACAAATTGCCTTACAAATTCGGTAAGCGCCTTTGAACGACCAGGAGCCAGGACAAAGGACAGACTAATAAAAATAAAGGTCAACATCGAAGGAAACACTGTAGCCATCGAAGTTGAAGACAATGGCCCCGGGATAAATATGGATATAAATGAAATTTGGCTTCCTGGAAAAACCACCAGACAAGAGGGCACGGGCTTCGGGCTCACTATTGTTAAAGACTCGGTTCTCGATTTAGGCGGAAATTACAGCGCCTCAACAGTCGATAATTCCGGGGCAAACTTTAAATTTGTATTTCCGTTACTTACCAATCCAACGAATATGTGACACGTATGAAACCAATCAGGACGGTTGCGGTTGTAGACGATGATGACCATGCGGCTCTGACCATTATCCATGCATTGGAAGATGGCCGCCTCACCCCCTATCGCCAGGAAGCCGCCGATAGCTTGGCGGAACTTACTGAATTGATAATTCTTAATTCCGACGCAGCCGTCTGTGACCATCGGCTAAGATATGGCGCCTTTGCTGACATATCTGGCGCGGAACTAGCTGCAGCACTAGTAGAAAGAGGGCACCCTACTATACTGGTCACTCAATATCTTGACCAATACGCGGATATAGCCATCCGCAGTCATCGCAGCAATCTACCTGTGGTCTTGCGTCGTGAGGATGCAGACGAACCAGATGAACTTCGCGCGGGTTTCGCCCGATGCAAATATGAACTTAGACGCGGCAAAGTAGATGATCGAAAGTTACATAGGACTCTACTTAATGTCATGGATGTATCTGACGTAGGTGGCGTGAAGGTTATTGATGCCATCGTAAACGGCTGGAACCCAAAAGATACCGTCCGCTTCCCCTTATCATTGGTTAATTCAAAAGACCAGGAAAAGGTCGGGCGCTTCAGCATACTAACAGCCTTAACAAATGTCAGCACCACCGAGAAAGTAGATTTATATTTCGAAAATATAGAACTAGCATCCGAACCGGAGTGGGATGATGGCTTGCGGTGAACTCATAATACTTGACGTCGGCCATGGAAACTGCACGATAATCAAGCATGGCAATGAGGCTATAATAATTGACGCGCCTGGGCGACCAGTAGTCGCCAAAGCACTAGACGAACTTAATATAAAATCAGTCCATGCCCTTCTCATATCTCATGCAGACAGTGATCATCTGTCCGGCGCTATACCTATCCTGATGAATCCAGAGCGCCCGGTGAGGCACGTATATGTCAATCCAGATGACCGGAGCACGAGTTCCTGGCACCAATTCAGAATAGCCGCCGGAGATGCCAGAAAACAACAAGGGACAACTATTCACCCTTCACTGAACATCGACGACCCTAAAAACCTAGCCCTATCCGAGACCACGATTCACGTTCTCCACCCTACACCTGAGATGTGTCTTGCAACTAACGCAGGAAACCATACAGACGGCGTCAGATTGGATGCAAACAGCATGTCCGCTGTTGTATTGATTGTGCACGATGGAGAAAGGGTATGCCTACTTGCTGCCGATTCAGGCCGTCACAGCCTTGATATAATGATGGGTGAAAATAGAGACTTGAGCGCCGAAATTCTAGTTTTCCCTCATCATGGCGGCCATATCGGAGGGACGGCAGACAACAAATTATTCGCAAAAAATCTAGTCTCGTCTGTTAAGCCAAAGCTCGTGCTTTTCTCGCTAGGCAGAGGTGCACATGGCACTCCACGTCCAGAAATTATTGCAGGAACTCGTGAAGCCCTCCATAAAAATACACCTTATATCGCTTGCACACAGATATCCAAGAACTGCTCAGACACTTTGCCCAACCAAAATAATCGACCACTAGCCAAACATTCGGAAGGATTGGCAAAAGATCACTGCTGCGCGGGAACGATCATGCTTCCGTTGAAAAAAGGTGGCCTTGATAGCATTTTGGGAGACCTGAACGAGCATCATGGAAATTTTGTGACTAGCGAAATCCCTAAAGCTCTTTGCAGACGCCAGATTGCGCCTCCTGCTCCACAGCTGATTGCAACGACGAACTGATCACTATCCAGGGCAGCGTCATTGGCTGCCCACTCACCCATCGCATATCGGCATATCGGCAGTATAACTTTAAAACTCCCCATCAAAGCAGCTTAAGTTCCCTAAGATACTTTCCGCCCCTCCCCCACCACCCTCAACAACTCCGGCAACACCTGCTCCCAATCCCCCACCACACCGACGCTCGCGACCTTGAAGATGTCCGCCGCCGGGTCCTTGTTGATGGCGACGATGCGGGTGTCCGGGCTGATGCCGGCGAGGTGCTGCGGGGTGCCGGAGATGCCGACGGCGAGGTAGATGTCCGGACTGACGAACTTGCCGGACACGCCGACCTGACGCACTACCGGGACCATGCCGGCGTCGACCGCCGGCAGGCTGCCGCCGAGGCTGCCGTCCAGGCGTTCGGCCAGTTCCTCGAGCAGGACGAAGCCCTGTTCGTTGACCCCGCGACCGCCGGACACCACGATGCGCGCGCTCTCCACCGGCGGCAGGCGCTGGCCGCTGGTGGTTTCCTCCATCGCCAGCGACGCGGGCAGGACGGTATCCAGTTCCAGCCGCTCGCACGGCGGCTCGGCGCTGCAGCTCAGCTCGGCCTTGCCGAGGCGCAGGCAGGCGACGGCGTTGCCATTGGCCTGGGTCATACCCAGGCGCAGGCGGCCCCCCCAGGTGGCGCGCTCGGCCTGCAATCCCGCCTCGGTCCAGCGCAGCGCGCTGCAGCGGCCGAGGGGCTGGGCGTCCAGCGCCGCCGCCAGCTGCGCAGCCAGTTCCTCGCCGTCGGCGCCCGGCGGCACCAGCAGCAGGCGCTGCGCCGCGGCAGTCTGGCGGCGCACGGCTTCGGCGCCGGCCAGCGCCAGGGCAGCGGGTTCGGCGTCGAGCGCCAGGCCGGGATGCGCGGCCAGGCAGATGCGTGCGGCGCCGGCGGTGGCCGCGCGGCGGGCGCCCTCCTCGGCGCCGGCGTTGCCGAGCAGCAGCGCGGCAAAGCCGAGGCCGGCGTCGGCGGCCAGCCGCTGGGCGGCGCCGAGGGTCATGTCGAGGGCGTCCTCGCCCCAGGCCAGGGGGATCAGGGCCAGAATCTCGCGTATCTCAAGTGGTGCGCTCATGCCGCATTCTCCTCTGCTTCGCCACGCAGGTAGCCGGCCAGCGCGCGGGCCTGGCTCGACACGTCGCCATCGAGCAGCCGGCACTGGCCGCCGCGCTGCACCTCGCGGGCCGGGGCCAGGTCGGCGAGGCGGACGTCGCTGTCCGCCGCCGCGCCGGCGGTCACGCTGTCGAAGGTCATCTTCTTGGCCAGCATCACGTTCTTCATCAGCGGGTGGCGCAGCTTGTTGCGCCGATCGTTGGTCACCGTGGCCAGCAGCGGGCCGGCGACGCTGTGCCACTGCTGGCGGATGCCGCGCTCGCGCAGCAGGCGCACGCGACCGTCCCGCCATTCGGCGTACTGGGCCAGGGCGAACAGCGGCAGGCCGAGGTGCGCGGCGAGCAGCACCGGCAGGCTGCCCTCGTCGAGGTCGCCGAACTCGCGGCCGATCAGCAGCAGGTCGGGAGTGCCTTCCGTGCCGATCAGCCCGGCGATCTGCGCCGCACTCAGCCGCGCGTCCCAGGGCCGGCACGGCTGCAGGTCGAGCAGGCGCAGGCGGTCGGGCTTGAAGGCGGCGACGCTGCGCAGCAGGTTGTCGTTGTTGCTGCCGCCGAGCACCAGCACCTCGATGCGGCAGTCCTCGCGGGCATCGCGCAGCTTGAGCGCCAGCTCCAGGGCGCCCTCGTCGAACGGGCCGAGCTGGCGGCGCGACAGGCCGCTCTCCTCGATCAGCCCGGCGGCGTCGATGCGGATGTCGTGCAGCGGATAGCGGACGTCGGCCACGCCGGCCAGCAGTACCAGGATGTTCATCTGCCCTTCCCCCTTCAGCCGTGGCAGGCGGTGGCGGCGGCCAGGCGGCCGAAGATCGCCGCCTTGCCCAGCGCCGAGCCGGTCATGTAGGCGGCGCCGTGCAGCCCGCCGACCATCTCGCCGGCGGCCAGCAGGCCGTCGATGGGCGCGCCGAACACGTCGTGCACGCGCATCTGCGCATCCACCTTCACGCCGCAGTAGGTGCCGAACACCGCGGCAGTGGACGGGTAGGCGTAGAACGGCGGGCGGGCGATGGTGCGCAGCGCGCCGTGCTGGTGGACCAGGTGGCGGCGGCCGAAGGCCGGGGTTTCGCCCGCGCCGACCGCGGCGTTGTAGGCGGCCACCTCGGCGAGGAAGTCGTCGACCGGCAGCTCCAGCAGCTTGGCGAGCTGCTGCAGGCTGTCGGCCTCGACGAACAGGCCCTCTTCCAGGCGGCGCTCGAAGTCGAGGATGCGCACGCGGTCGTCGCCGCTTTCCATGATGTCGCGGTCGAGGATCTGGTAGGTCACGCCGTAGGACTGCTGCATGCAGGCGTCGCCGAGCAGCTTGTAGGACAGCGACTCGTCGACGTAGCGGCGGCCCTCCTGGTTGACCGCGATGGCGCCCTTGTACACGGCCAGGCAGGCGTGGTGGTTGTTCTCGTCCATCGGGTGTTTGCCGAAGGTGCCCTTGATGTGGACCATGTCGCGCACATCGGCGCCCAGCGCCCAGGCCATGCGCAGGCCGTCGCCTTCGTTGCCTTCGCCGCCGATGAACACCGCGTTGTCGTACAGCGGGGCGAAGCGGTGGATCAGCTCGCGGTCGTGGACGAAGCCGCCGCAGGCGAGGATCACCCCGCGCGCGGCGCGGACCTCCAGCAGTTGGCCGTCACGCTCGGCGCTGGCGCCGATCACCCGCCCGCCGGCGCTGCGCAGCAGGCGGCGGGCGCGGGCGTTGCGCAGCACCTCGACCTTGCCGGTGTTCAGCGCGGCCAGCTCCAGCTGGCGCACCATGTCGGCCGGATCGACGTTGTGCACGCGCGGCACCGACTGCCCGGAGGCGGTCTCGATCACCGGCTGGAAGGCCACGCCGTGGGCCTTGAGCCATTCGTAGGTGGCCAGCTGGTTATCGGCGTAGGCGCGCACCAGCGCCTCGTCGCACTCGCCCTTGCCGACGTCGACCAGGTCGCGCAGCAGCAGCGCGGAAGAGTCCTCGATGCCGCGCTCGCGCTGCAGGTCGGTGCCGGCGAAGGCCAGGCAGCCGCCGCTCATCGCCGAGGAGCCGCCGGTGGCGGCGGTCTTCTCCAGCAGCAGCACGTCGACGCCGGCCTCGGCGGCGCTCAGCGCGGCGGCGAAACCGGCCAGGCCGCCGCCGATCACCAGCAGCTGGGTATTCAGGATCTCGCTCATGTCGGTCGCTCCTCAGCGCGGCTCGAGAAAACGCTGGGCCAGGCCATAGAAGGCGAAGATCTCGCGCACCCGCTCGGGGTCGGGCTGGGCGGAGAAGTAGCCGCGGTTGCAGGTGCGGGTGCCGTTGGCGCGCTGCAGGTCGACCATCGACTCGGCCTGCTTGATCCAGGCGCCGAGCGAGTCGAGCACCGGCACGCCGTCCACCTCGCTGATGCCGTGGGTGGCGAGCAGCACGTTGAGCGGCGCCTCGCCGGGGATGATCACCTCGGCGCCGGCGGCAATCAGCGCGCAGGCGGCAGTGCGGAAGCGGTCGATCAAGGACGCCGGATCGCTGAACGCGGCCAGCACGTCGGCGAAGCGGAAGCCGACGTGGCGCACCCCGGCCAGGCGCTGGCCGAGGCCGTGGCGCTGGGCGTTGTCGGTGACCAGCTCGGCCAGTTCGTCGATGAACACCAGCACGCCGAACCTGCGGCCCAGGGTGCAGGCGGTGAGCATCGCCGCCTCGCCGTAGCCGACCACCGGGATGCCGAGCAGGCTGCGGATCTCGCGCAGCGCCGGCTCCGGCAGAGTGCTGATGGCGTAGGCGTCGTAGCCCTGCTGCTCGGCGTTGATGCCGGCGGCCATGAACTGCAGGCCGTGCAGGTACTGGATGGCGGCGTACTTGATGTCGTCGCCCGGGTAGTTGCTGCGGTAGGTGCCCGGCTGCATGCCGTGCATGTCGATCACCGTGTCGAGGCGGGCGACCTTCCTGAAGTGGGCGCGCAGGGCGGCGTCGTAGGCGCCGAGGTCGCTGAGCACGGTGAAGCTCTGGTGCCAGATGCGGATGGTCATGGTGGTTCCTTATTGTTGTTGGCTGGCTGCAGCCGCGCCGGCGATGCAGCCGAGCACCGAACCCGAGGTGAGGCCGGCGCCGCCGGCGTACTTGACGTAGTAGAGGTTGCCGACCAGCTCGCCGGCGGCGTACAGGCCGGGGATCGGCTGGCCGTCCTCGTCGATCACCTGGGCCCCGCTGTTCACCTTGAGGCCGCCGAAGGTGAAGGTGATGCCGCAGGTCACCGCGTAGGCGACGAAGGGGCCGCGCTCCAGCGGGTTGGCCCAGTTCGACTTGGGAATCGCCAGGCCCTGGGTCGAGCGGCCGTCGCGGATCGCCGGGTTGAACGGCACCTCGCGGCGCACCGCGGCGTTGTATTCCCTGAGGGTGTCGAGCAGCGCGTTGACGTTGACGCCTTCGAGCTTGCCGGCCAGCTCCTCGAGGCTGTCGGCCTGGATGCGGGTGGCGTGGCGCACGCGGTACTCATCGGGCAGCAGGTGTTCGCTGTGCTGGTCGAACAGCTGCCAGGCGACGCCGCCCGGCTGCTGCAGCACCTTGGCGCCCATGCCCGAGTAGGTGTAGTTGCGGAAATCCAGGCCCTCGTCGACGAAGCGCTTGCCGTCGGCATTGACCACCACGCCGAGGTGGAAGTAGTTCTTCTGCATGTTGAGCAGGTCGAGGTCGCCCAGCTCGGGGGCGTTGACGTCGTAGAACACCGCGTGGCAGCCCGACCAGTTGCCGTGGGCCACCGCGCCGACGTCCATGGCCATGCGGATGCCGTCGCCGGTGTTGAAGCGCGAGCCGCGCACCTTGGCCAGGTCCCAGCCCGGCCCCAGGTACTTGGCGCGCCATTCGAGGTTGGCGTGGAAGCCGCCGGTGGCGAGGACCAGCCCGGCGGCGGAGAAGCGCCGGCCATCGGCGCACTCGACCTGCCAGCGGCCGTCGACGCGGCCGATCTTCTGCGCGCGGCAGGCGTAGTGCAGCTCGACGCCGCTGCGTTCGGCGCGGCGCATCAGCGCCTCGACCAGGCCCAGGCCGCCGCCGGACACCTCGACGGTCAGACCGCCCCAGAACCTGTACTTGCCGTCGACCTTGAACGCCTGGCGACCGTAGATCGGCATGAAGCGCACGCCCTGGCGGGTCATCCAGCCCAGGGTGTCGAGACTCTGGCTGACCACGGTGTCGAGCACTTCCGGATCGGCGCGGTACTGGCTCTGCGCGGCCAGCTCGCCGTAGAAGTCGTCCTGGGTGTAGCTGCCGAAGTCGCTGCTCTCGATCTCGCTGTCGAGCAGGTCGGGCATCAGCTGGCGCAGGTCGTCGACGCCGCGGTAGGCGACGCGGAACGCGCCGCCGGTATGCGCCGAGTTGCCGCCGCGCAGCTCCTCGGGGGCGCGCTCCAGCAGCGCCACCCGCGCGCCCTGCTCGCGGGCCGACAGCGCGGCGCACAGCCCCGCATTGCCCCCGCCGATCACTATGACGTCGAAATCCTGCATGGTCCCCTTCCTCGAATCCGCTGACCTGTTGGGCCGGATTATTTGCAGGGGACGGCGGGGATGACAGGCAGCCGGGGCGAAGGGGTTGTTCAGTTAAGTTGCAAGATGGTGAGTGCCGCCTTCCTTGCCGGACTCCCGTCATGGGTTCCGGGAGACTGGCGCAGATAACCGGCGGCATGGCCCGCCACGATCCGGTTAAACCGAACGGATCATTCGGTTTTCCTGAATGCAGCGACCATCGGGTGCGGGCTAAGCTGAGCCTCGACAGGAACCGTGTGGCAAGCCCCTGCAGGACTCCGGCACCCAGCCAATGGCGCCTTCCTGCAAGCGCACGGACCGCACAGCCTCCGCCAACAACAAGAGCAGACAGAGGAGTCGTGTCATGAGCATTGATGGCTATGTCTGGCTGGCCGGCGCACTGGTCGTCAGCCTGGTGATGGTTTTCGGCGGCAACTACGAAGGCAGCACGAGCAGCCAGCCGGCCGATGGGTGCCCGGCAGCGCTGCCTCTCCATGGCTGCGTCATGCCCTACCTCCACGGCTGGCCGGTCATGCTGCTCTGACGGACGAGACGCGCCGGCCAGGGCAGCGGCGGGCCTGACTGCCCGTCTCGCCGGCTCTAGCCCTGTGGCAGCCCGGCACAACGGGATCAGGTCACGTTTCCAGCACCGCGATGGCGGCTTCCGCGTGCACAGCGAGGGCGCGGACGGCAAACTGGCCGGGTTGCGCATCGGCCACGCCTTCGGCGTCGAGCCCCTGCGGCAATACCCGATGGAGGGGCGCCGGCAGGCGCTGTCCATTGCCCGGGACAGGCGGCCGGCTCGCTCTTGCCTGCCAGATCGGCAATACTGCCGCCTCCAGGCGCAAGCCCTGCGCTCCGCCAGTGTCACACCCAGAATCGACAAGGAACACCAAGCCATGAGCCGACTTGCAGAGACGGTCAGCCGGGAACTGCTACAGGCCATTCGCAATGACCATCTGGTCCTCCCCACCCTGCCCGAGGCGGCGCTGCGGATTCGCCAGACCGTGCAGCAGCCCGACATCGGCATCGCCGAACTGGCCCGGGAAGTCGGCAGCGACACCGCGCTGACCGCCCGCCTGATCCGGGTGGCCAACAGCCCGCTGCTGCGGGCGCGCACGGAAATCACCGATCTGCAGATGGCAATCAGCCGCCTCGGCATCAACTACACCAGCACCCTGGCCATCGGCCTGGCGCTGGAGCAGATGTTCCGCGCCAAGTCGCCCATCATCGAGCGCAAGATGCACGAGATCTGGAGCAAGAGCCTCGAGGTGTCGAGCATCAGCTATGTGCTGAGCCGCAACTACACGACCCTGGTTCCGGAGCAGGCGGCCCTCGCCGGGCTGGTCCACCAGATCGGCGCGCTGCCGATCCTGACCTATGCCGAGAACCACCCGGAGCTGCTGCAGGACCCGCAGAGCCTGACCTTCATCATCGACGAGGTCCACCCGGTGATCGGCGACCGCATCCTGCACCAGTGGAACTTCCCCGAGTCGATCGCCTCGATCCCCTCCCAGCATCTCAACTTCAGCCGCGACACGAACGATGTCGACTATGCCGATGTCGTCCAGGTCGCCGTGCTGCAGAGCTATCTCGACACCGACCACCTGCTGGCCGGTGTCGACTGGGGCCAGGTAGCCGCCTTCGCCAAGCTCGGCCTCGATTGCGAGGTCGACAGCGCGGAGGACAGCGAACTCGCCGCCTCCCTCGTCGCGGCCATGTCGGCCTGAGACCTGCTCAGCCCTGGGTGACGGCGAACTGCCCCACCAGCTGCTGCAGCTTGCTGGTGGTGTGCCGCACCCGGGAGGTGCTGCCCTGCAGCGTGCGCAGGGTCTGCTGCATGTTCTGGGATACCTGGTCGACGCCGCGGATCGTGTCCCCGTAGTGCTGGCTGCGCTGGTCGAGCTGCTTGATCAGCTCGAACATGCGCTGCACCGCCTGCTGCAGGCGCAGGTTCTCGCTGGAACCCTGCTCGGCCTGACGCAGGCTGGCATCGACGTTCGACACGCCATGGGTCATGAAGGCCACCGCGTCGCGGGTCTCCTCCTGCAGTCCCTCGATCACGTGGCGGATCTCGTCGGCGGCGCTGGCGGTGCGCGAGGCCAGGGTGCGGATCTCCCCGGCCACCACGGCGAAGCCGCGACCGTGGCTGCCGGCCCGCGCCGCCTCGATGGCGGCGTTGAGCGCCAGCAGGTTGGTCTGGATGGTGATCTCGCTGATCAGCTCGACGATGTTGCCGATCTGCCCCATGCGGCTGTCCAGCGACTGCACGCTGCGCGCCGAGCGGTCCACCACGTTGCGGATCGCCTGGGTGCTCTCGCGGGCGCTGCCGATCACCGCCTCCATGGCGCTCTTCATCTCCTCGGCGGTCAGTGAGGCCTGCTGGATCTCGGTCAGCTGCGCCTCCACCAGCGCCAGCATGCTGCCCATGGACTCGGCCACCGCCGACGAGGTGCTGCAGGCTGCGTTGTTGTGCGCCAGCATCTGCGCGTTGGTCTGCCCGACGCTGTGCGAGGCGCGGATCACCTCGCCGACGATGCCGTCGAGGTTGTCGATGAAGCTGTTGATCCAGCGCGCCATGTCGCCGCTTTCGTCGTTGGCCATGCGCCCGCGATCCAGGCGCTGGCTCAGATTGCCGCCGCCCTCGGCGATGGTGCGGATCACCGCGGTCATCTCGCCCATGCGGCTGGCCAGCCGCCGCGGCCCCAGGGCGGCGAACAGCAGCCCGCACAGCCCCAGCAGGCCGAGGTCGAGCAGGTCGAGCACGCTCTGCGGCAGGCCGCTGTAGTGCTGCAGGCCGGTGCTGGCGGCGTACCAGCCGCCCATCACCAAGAGGAAGGTCCGCATCAGCCCGAAGGTCAGCGAGCGGCGCCGGTAGACCTCCTCGAGGTCGGCCTCGCACATCATCCCCCAGCGATCCGGCGAGCCGGGCAACTGGAAGGTCACGCCCTTGCCGACCACCGGCACGTGCCGGTAGTCGGAATAGCCGGGATAGGTGACGAACAGGTTGGCGCCCTTGCGGATGGTCTCGCGCACGCCCGGGTGCAGCTCGCCGGTGGCCGGGTCGACGAAGCGCAGCTCCAGCTCGGTGTGGCGGCGGACCCGTACTGTGCCCCAGCGGGTGTGCACGCCGGTCTTGAGGTTTTCGCCGTGGCTGAAGGTGTTGTCCTCGAAGCGCGAGCGCGACAGCGCGGTGCCCGCCCGGATGCGCGGATCGAAGCGCGATTCGACCATGAACAGGTAGTTGTCGCCGGATTCGGCGTACACGTGCCCGGCCTCGCGCTGGATCAGGTCGCCCAGCACGTCGTTGGGCACCCGCGCGCACAGGCAGCCGAGCAACTGGTCGTCGCGGCGGATCGGCTGATAGAACATCAGCGTCACCTCGTCGTGGAAGCGCGAGCTGGACGGGCCGATGTCGAAGGTCAGCGGGTCGACATAGGGGCCGTGCAGGAACGGCTGGCGCAGGCCGGCCGCCAGGGCCGCGGGGTCGAGATCGCGGGCGTTGCAGTGCCCGGGCCAGCTCGATGCCAGCACCACGCCCTGCGGCGACACCACGAACAGCTCGGAGCAGTCGGCGGACTGGGCGAGCCGCTCCTGCAGCAGGCGGTTGTCCAGCCAGGTGAAGTCGCGCGCCAGGCCATCGGCCAGCTCCGCCAGCCAGGCCCACTGGGTCAGCGCCCAGTTGTGCAGCAGGTGGCTGCGGGTCTGCGCGATGCCCTCGAAGACCTTCTCCACCTCGGCGCAGGTATCGCGGTTCAGCCAGCACGACCAGCCCATGGCCAGCTTGCCGGTCCTGCCCAGCCAGGGCAGCCAGCGGCGTTCGGCCGACGACAGGTCCATGCGCTTGCTTTGCTGTGACGACATCGGGGTTCTTCCGTGCAACAAAAGTGATGACTGCGTCACAGCAAGAAGCATGCCATCAAAATGGCGTCATATTGCAGGCACGGGGAAACCGCCGCGCACCTCTGGCGGGCTCGCGCACCACAACGGAGCAGCTCAGTGCACCATCATGAACCCGGCGCTTCCATGATCAGCTCGACGCGCCGGTTGCTCGCCCGCCCCTCGGCGCTGGCGTTGTCGCCCAGCGGCCGGGTATCGGCGTAGCCGACCGCGCGCAGGCGCCCGCTGGCCACGCCGTTGGCTTCCAGATAGCGCACCACGCCCCCCGCCCGCGCGCCGGACAGCTCCCAGTTGGACGGATAGCGGCCGCTGCGCACCGGCACCGAGTCGGTGTGGCCCTCCACCGCGATGCGGTGACTGGTGCTGTTGAGCACCGGCACCAGGCGCTTGAGCACCGAGAGGCCGGCCAGACTGAGATCGGCCTGGCCGGAGCTGAACAGGATCTCGCTGCTGATGCGGAAGCTCACCGTGCTCTCGTTGACAACCACGTCGATGTCGTCGCCCAGTTGGTCCAGCGGCAGGCCCTTGAGCGGATCGACGGGCGCCTTGGACGGCAGGGGCGTCGGCACCTGCAGGGCGGACTGCGGCAGCAGGCCGTCAGTGGCCGGCAGCACGCCCTCATGGGCCGGCCGCAGGTTGCTGGCCGCCTGGCGCAGCCCTTCCAGCGCGCCCTTGCCGGCGAAGGCCAGCATGACCACCAGCAGCACCAGCATCAGGGTCATCATGTCCAGGTAGGTCATCAGCCAGGACTCTTCCTCGGGCTCGGTCGCCAGCGGCTCGCCCTCCCCCATCTTGCGCTTGGCCCGCCCCGCCACCTGGCGCGCGTGCGCCAGCTCGGCCTCCAGCTCGCGCTGGCGCATCAGCAACGCCTGCCTGGCGGGAATCGCCGTGGTCGTGCCGGCGTCGCTCGCGGCGCCCTCGGCTGCCTGTTCGCTCATCGCTCGGCGCTCCTCAGGCCCGGCCGCCATTGAGGCCGCGTGCCCCGGCGCCGCCATCGTTGATCTCGTCCTGGTACTGGGCCATGAACGACTTCAGCGTCTCGCGCATCAGCCCCGGACTGCGCTTGTTGCACATCATGGAGATGCCCTGCACCACCATGTTCATCACCACCACGCGCTGCTCGGTGCGCCGCTCCAGCTTCACCGCCACCGGCTTGAACACCAGGTTGGCCAGCAGCACGCCGTAGAAGGTGGTGATCAGCGCGATCGCCATCTGCCGGCCGATGGCGGTCATGTCGCCATCGCCGAGCAGGAACATCAGGTTCACCAGGCCGACCAGGGTGCCGACCATGCCGAACGCCGGCGCGAAGCTGGCCATCACCCGGAACAGCTGCGCCTCGGCATGCTCGCGGGCGCGCAGACGGGAAATGCGCCACTGCAGCAGCTCGATGATGTCCTCCTCGGGGGTGTTGTCGACCACCAGCTGCACCCCGGTGCGCAGGAACGGGTTGCGCACGTGCTGCAGCGCCTCCTCCACCTGGCGCAGGTTGCCGGACATCCACAGCCGCGAGATGTTCACCAGCTCCTCCATGTCGTCGCGGGTGTACAGCTTTTCGTTGCGCATCACCGTGGCGAACAGCCCGAACACCCGCAGCACCTCGCCCAGCGGATAGCTGATGAAGGTCGCCGCCAGCGTGCCCACCAGCACGATGCCCAGGCTCGGCAGGTCGAGGAACAGGGACGGATCCTCGGCGGAAAAGACCAGCACCACCGCCAGCAGCACGACGCTGGAGAGGATGCCGATAAGCGTGGAGGGATTCATGCGGACTCCGTATGCATACCGGGGACGGGACGGCACGCCTCCCGGGCGGGCCTCTGCGCAACTATCGGCAGCCGCGGGCATTTCTGAAGCCCTCGGCGTGCAGCACCGCACAAAACCGCACCCGTCGAGCAGCGCCACCGACAAAACGTCATAAAGTTTTCGCTGCCCGGGCCGTTATTCCGTTGAGGAACCACGCCGCCCCACAGGGACCACGATGATCACCAGCAATCACGGCACTCTCGCAGGCCCCGACCTGGCAGCCGCGCCCGTCGCCCAAAGCTGTCCGCCAGAGGGTCCGGTGCAGTCAACCGCACCGCTCCACACCGACGCCAACATCCTGGTGGTCGATGACAGCCCGGTGAACGTCAAGCTGCTGCTGGCGCTGCTGGAGCACTACGGCTACCGCAACTGCCAGGGCATCAACGACCCGCGCTGGGTCGAGCCCATGCTCGAGGAGCAACTGCCCGACCTGATACTGCTGGACATCAACATGCCGCACCTGAGCGGGCATGACATCCTCGCCTGGCTCAAGACCCGCTGGGGCGAGCAGGCGCCGCCGGTCATCGTGCTGACCGCGCAGACCAGCCGGGACACCCGCATGCAGGCCCTCGACCTCGGCGCGCGCGACTTCCTCACCAAGCCGTTCGACCAGCAAGAGGTGATGCAGCGCATCCGCAATGCCCTGCAGGTGCACTTCCTGCTCAAGGAGCGCAACGACCGCGCCATCCTCCTGCAGAACCTGGTGGAGGAACGCACCGCCGCCATCGCCCGTCTGTCCCTCGAGGACCCGGTCACCGCCCTGCCCAACCGCCGCGCCCTGCTCGCCCAGCTGGAAGGCCGCCTGCGGGAGAAGGCGCCGGCGGCGCTGTACTTCATCGCCCTGGAAGGCGTGGACGACATCGCCCGCCTGCATGGCTATGCGACCAGCGAGGCCCTCAGCCTGCACCTGCGCGACCGCCTGCTCGAGCACTTCGCCCCCCAGGCCACCGTGGGCGTCTGGAACACCAACAAGTGGCTGATGATCACCCAACAGCCGCTGGCCAGGGGCGAACTGAGCAACCAGGCGCGGGCGATCCTGCACTGCATCGCCCAGCCCTTCAGCATCGACCAGGTCCAGGTCCGCCTCGACGCCCGCATCGGCATCAGCCACACCGCGATGCCCCACCAGTCCGCCGACCACCTGCTGCGCCTGGCCGCCCTCGCCCTGCCGGACACCGCCGCGGAGTGGCGGCTGTACCAGTCGAGCATCGAGGACACCCTGCAGAAGCGCATCCGCCTGCACGAGGCGCTGCGCGTCGCCCTGGACAACCAGGAGTTCTTCCTCGTCTACCAGCCGAAGATCGAACTGCCCAGCGGCCGGGTCGTCGGCGCCGAAGCCCTGCTGCGCTGGGTGCACCCGACCCTGGGCTTCGTCTCCCCGGCCGACTTCATCCCCATGGCCGAGGACAGCGGCGAGATCCTGCGCATCGGCGAATGGGTGATCGAGCACGCCATCCGCCAGCTCGAGGAATGGCTGACCGCCAGACAGGTCTCCCCCGACTTCCGCCTGGCGGTCAACGTCTCGGTGCAGCAGCTGACCCGCCCGGACTTCGCCCGCAACCTGCTCAACCGCCTGCTGCGCAGCCGCCTGCCGGCCGGCGCGCTGGAGGTCGAGGTCACCGAATCGGGACTGATGGAGAACGTCGAGCTGGCCCGCGAACAGCTGCGCCTGCTCGCCCGCCACAGCGTCCCGGTGGCCATCGACGACTTCGGCACCGGCCACTCCTCGCTGGCCTACCTGAAGACCCTGCCGGTCTCGGTGCTGAAGATCGACCGCGCCTTCGTCAGCAACATGGACACCGAACCCCAGGACCGCCGCCTGGCCGAGACCGTGATCGACATGGCGCGCAACTTCGGCTGCATCACCGTCGCCGAAGGCGTGGAGAAGCCCGAACAGGCGGAAATGCTCAGGGGCATGGGCTGCGAACTGGCCCAGGGCTACTGGTACTCGCCGCCGCTCAAGGTGGAGCAGTTCATCGAGTTCTGCGCGGCACGCAAGTTGGAAATGGCCTGAACGCAGGCCGGGTCGGCTCCGCGCAAGCTGGCACGCAAGCCGCCAGCCCGCTCAGTCGAGCGCCGGCCTGCGGACTGACCCGACCTGTCGACCGGCGCATGGCCGGCCTGCCGGCAATTCGCAGGATTGAGGCAGATCAAAAAATGCCGATCCACTCACAAAAAATCGTCGCCAGCCCTAAAGCTTCCCCGCTCCCCGTCGATATCTGAGGTAACGGCCAACGGCGCCGTTGTCGCCAGGCGCAGCACGCGCGCAGCACAGCTCGCCACTGGCACCAACTTGAACAGCAAGGAGTCACTCCATGTCCGTGATCAACACCAACATCACTTCTGTCATCGCGCAGAAGAACCTGACCAGCTCCAAGAGCTCCCTGACCACCGCCATGGAGCGTCTGTCCTCCGGCCTGCGCATCAACAGCGCCAAGGACGACGCCGCCGGCCAGGCGATCACCAACCGCATGACCGCCCAGGTTCGCGGCCTGGCCCAGGCCCAGCGCAACGCCAACGACGGCATCTCCGTCGCCCAGACCGCCGAAGGCGCACTGAACCAGATCAACGACAACCTGCAGCGCGTGCGCGAACTGGCCGTGCAGGCTCAGAACGGCACTAACTCCGACGAAGACCTGGGCTCGATCCAGAACGAGATCGGCCAGCGCCTGAACGAGATCAACCGCATCTCTGAAGAAACCAGCTTCAACGGCGTCAAAGTGCTGGCGCAAGACCAAGAGGTCAGCATTCAGGTCGGTGCCAATGACGGTCAGACCATCAAAATCAACCTGGGCAAAATCAATGCCGAAAGCCTGGGCCTAAGCAATTTCAACGTAGATGGCAAGGCCGAGATTGCCAACGCCGCAGCCACTAAGGATGACCTGGTACTGGCAGGCTTCAGCACACTTGACCCTGCTGGCGGCGCTCAGACTTACACCAAGACCACCTCCGTCACCACCCCTGTCGTGACAACCAACAACGCGGCAGCCACTTCCGCTGACGTGATTGCCAGCCTTACCACTGGCGATACCGTCACCACCGCCAGCACCGTCAACGTTGGTTTCGGCTCGACGAACAAGACCGCCGCATTTACCAGCGACGGCAGCGGCTCCTTCGGTTTCGCCCTGGCAGATGTTGGCAATACCGATGTCATTAACAACTTGAAACCCGCAGCCGGTGACATCAAGGCAGCCACCGTCACCATCGGCGGCACCAGTCAGGACATCCTCATCGATAGCGATGGCAACATCACCGCCGCCGACGACGGCGCCACGCTCTACCTCGACACCAGTGGCAACCTGACCAAGAACACTGCAGGCGCCCCGCCCGCCGCCACACTGACCAACCTCACCAGCAGCATGAGTAACAACGCCACCGGTACCGGCGGCACCATCCAGTCGGGCGACACCGTCCTGACCGCAGACACCGCAACCGGTAACGTATTCGATGTTGCCGGCAAGATTGGCGCAGCTCAACTAACCACCCTCGCAAATGTTGCCGGCTATACGACCAGCACAGGCTATACCGTAGCAGCCGGCACCGCAGCGACAGGCGGCGCCGTTACTGACGGCGGCGGCGCAGTGTACGTAGAGGGCGGCTCACTCAGCAACAACGCAACCACTACCACCGGCGGCGTGACCACTAACACGACTGAAACCTATGTGCTGCAGGCCAACGGCAAGGTAACTGCAACCGATGGCGCTTTGGTCTACAAAAATACCGACGATGAGTTCACTCTTGATGCCACTACCGCCGGCACCAAGACCGAAGACCCGCTGGAAACCTTGGACGAGGCCTTGAAAATGGTCGACGCCCTGCGCTCTGACCTGGGTGCCGTGCAGAACCGCTTCGAGTCGGCCATTACCAACCTGAGCACCAACGAGACCAACATCACCGCCGCTCGCTCGCGCATCCAGGACGCCGACTACGCTGTGGAAGTGGGCAACATGACCCGCGCGCAGATCCTGCAGCAGGCCGGCACCTCGGTTCTGGCTCAGGCCAACCAGCTGCCGCAGGGCGTGCTGTCCCTGCTGCGCTGATGGTTGGATGGGAAAGCGTGGCGCGCCGCGCTTCCCCGCCAGCTCCAGCCCATGGAAAAGGCGCCTTCTTGGCGCCTTTTTCTTTCTGAACTGCACCGCAAGGAGCCCCAGCCATGGATATTTCCGTCAACGCCACCGTCAACAGCGCCCTGCAGATGCAACAGGTGCAAGGCGAACAGGAAAAGCAGGCGCTGCTTTTCAAGAAGGCCGTGCAGGCCGAAGCCGCCTCGGTGCAGCAGCTGCTGCAATCGACCAGGCCGGCTGTCGAGCTGGCCACCGAGGGCGCTCTAGGCACGCAGATCAACACTTTCGCGTGAACACCCCGGCAGCGGTCGCGACACCGGCCGAGCTGAGCGCCGCCGACCAGCAGCGAGTGATCGACGAACTCGACCGACTGCTCGCCGATATCGCCCACCTGCTGCAGCGCTTCGAGGACTACGGCCTGCAGGCACAGATGAAAGAGGACTACCTGGCCTTGCACGAACTGCAGGCCAAGGCTCTTCTGCAGCGTCAGGCACATGCACTGCCCACCGCACCAGCCCAGCAGAAACTGTCGATTGGGCCGTACCAGTGAGCGATCTCAAGGACCTGCCACATTCCCGAACAATGCCCTAAAGTTCGTCACCTCTCTGACGATAACTTTTTGACACCGCAGGAATTCGCCTGCACGTACCGCTCCCTTCCCCTGTTTCGAGCCCCATCATGGAACTGCGCGCCACCACGGAAATCGCCATCGTCCTTTTCGCCGCCATCGTCGCCGGCAGCCTGCTGACCCTGCTGCTCGCCGGCTGGATCGGTCGCCGATGGGCCGAGCGGGTACGCCGCGAACAGGACCGCGGGCTGGAACTGCAGGCGCGCAAGGCGGCGCTGCTGCTGGACAAGGAACTCGAGGCCACCTCGGCGCTGGTGGCGCTGCTGCGCCAGTTCCTGCCGACCTTCCATTTCCCCGGCATGGCGTGGGAGGCGGCATGCAACGAGATCGCCTACGACTTCGCCAAGATCGACACCGCGCTCGGCGAATACCTGGCCCGCCATGGCGCGGTGCTGCCGCTGGAGGTGATGGCGCTGCTCGGCGAAGCCATCGGCCTGACCCGCGAGCATCGCTTCAAGATCACCAGCGAAGTGCCGCCGGCCGCCAGCAAGGCCGCCGCCACGCTGTACGACAAGCTGTGGAAGGCCGAGGCGGAGATGCTCAGGCTGATGCGCAGCTGACCTCGAGCTCCTTCCACAGCTCCCTGACCTCCAGCACCTGCGGCAGGCAGCGGTCGATGAACAGCTCCACCAGCCGCGGCTCGAAGTGACGGCCCGCCTCGCTGCGGATCAGCGCCACCGCCTCCTCCACGCTCCACGCCTTCTTGTACGGGCGCTCGCTGGTCAGCGCGTCGAACACGTCGGCGATCGCCACGATGCGCGCCTCCAGCGGAATCGCCTCGCCGCGCAGACCATGGGGATAGCCGCTGCCGTCCCACTTCTCGTGATGGCAGAGGGCGATGTTGTGCGCCATCCTGAGCAGCCCACCGGGGTGTTCGCCGATGATCTTCGCGCCGATGCGCGAGTGCTCGCGCATCACGCTCCACTCGTCCGCATCCAGCTTGCCGGGCTTGCGCAGGATGGCGTCGGGGATGCCGATCTTGCCGACATCGTGCATCGGCGCGGCGTGCAGCAGGTCCTCGGCCTCGGCCTCGCCGAGACCGGCGGCCAGCGCCAGCAGGCGCGAATAGTGGCTCATGCGGATCACGTGCAGGCCGGTCTCGTTGTCCTTGTACTCGGCGGCCATGCCCAGGCGCTGGACGATCTGCAGGCGGGTCTCGCGCAGCTCGTCGACGCGTACCAGTGACAGGTGGGTGCGGATCCGCGCCTTGACGATCAGCGGGCTGACCGGCTTGGTGATGTAGTCCACCGCGCCGGCCTCGAAGCCCTCGGCCTCGTCGTCGGTATCGGTCAGGGCGGTGACGAAGATCACCGGGATCGCGCGGGTCGCCGGATCGCGCTTGAGCGCCCGGCACACCTGGTAGCCGGTCATGCCCGGCATCATCACGTCGAGCAGGATCAGGTCGGGCTGCTCGCGGCCGGCCAGCTCGATGGCCTTGTCGCCGTCGCGGGCGAACAGCAGGCGGTAGCTGTCCTGCAGGATATGCCGCAGGACCTGCAGGTTGCTCGGCTCGTCATCGACGAGGAGGAGTTTCTGGCGTCGTTCGGCGATGTCGGTGGTCATGCTGGCTGGCCCTCGGGCAATGTCTCCAGCCGGCTCCGCAGCACTTCCAGCAGCTGCAGGGCCCGGTCGAATTCGAATTCGTCTACTGCACCCACCAGGGCGGCCAGGCTGGCCGAGTTGCCCTGCGGGTCGAGCCTGGCGAGCAGCTGGCGCAACGCCAAGTCGTCCAGTTCGCCGCGGCGCCAGACGCGCGCCAGGCGCTCGAGCAGCACCGGCACCTCGACCAGCGGACAACTGGCAGACGTGCAGGCCGTCGCCCGGCAGCTGTCTGCCAGCGGACAGGCGGCAACGGCCATGGACGCAGCACCCGGCTCCACGCCGGCCTGGGCGGGGGCAATCCCGGTGACGCGGACGATCTCGTCCAGCAGCCGCTCCAGTTCCACCGGCTTGGCGGCGAAACCGTCCATGCCCGCCTCGCGGGCGGCCAGGCGGTCGCTCTCCAGCACGCTGGCGGTCAAGGCGATCAGCGGGGTGCGTGGCAGGCCATGGGCCTGCTCGTGGGCGCGCCACTGGCGGCTGGCGGCAAGGCCGTCGACGCCGGGCATCTGCACGTCCATAAGCACCAGGTCGAAGCGCCCGCCGGCCAGCGCCGCCAGGGCCTGCGCGCCGTCGCGGGCGGTGCCGATGCGATGGCCGAGGCGGCCCAGGCCGAGCGCCAGCAGCTCGACGTTCTGCTCAACGTCGTCGACCACCAGGATGTGCAGCGGCGGCAGGTGCGGCAGGCTCGGCACCGCTTGCCGCGGCAGCGCCTGCGCCGCGGGCAGCGGCAGGGTGATGCGGAAGGTGCTGCCCTCACCGGGCCGGCTGTGCACCTCGATGCGGCCGCCCATCA
Organism: Pseudomonas sp. AN-1; assembly: GCF_034057115.1. Classification (NCBI taxonomy): domain Bacteria; kingdom Pseudomonadati; phylum Pseudomonadota; class Gammaproteobacteria; order Pseudomonadales; family Pseudomonadaceae; genus Pseudomonas; species Pseudomonas sp. AN-1. The sequence goes on from NZ_CP139195.1 coordinate 1,207,399, forward strand.
GCTCCACCAGCTGGCGGGCGATGGTGGTGCCGAGGCCGGTGCCGCCGAAGCGGCGGCTCATCGAGGCGTCAGCCTGGGCGAACGGCTCGAAGATCTTCTGCAGGCGGTCGGCCGCGATGCCGATACCGGTATCGCGCACGGCCAGGCACACCTGCTCGCCCTCGGCCTGCACATGCAGGCTCACCTCGCCCTGCGGGGTGAACTTGATCGCGTTGCCGAGCAGGTTCAGCAGCACCTGCTGGATGCGCAGCGGATCGCCGCGAAAGCCCTCGCCCAGCTCCGCCGCGTAGTGCAGCGACAGCGTCAGGCCCTTGGCCGTCGCATTGGGGCGCAGCAGGGCGCAGATCCGCTCGACCAGCTCGCGCAGCGAGAAGTCGACCGCCTCCAGCTCGACCACCCCGCGTTCGAGCTTGGCGGTATCGAGGATGTCGTTGAGCAGAGCCAGCAGGGAGCGGGCCGAGTGCTGCACGGTCTGCAGGTGGCGGCGCTGCGTGTCGTCCAGCCGGCTGCCGAGCAGCAGCTCGGTGAAGCCGATGATGGCGTTCATCGGCGTGCGGATCTCGTGGCTCATGTTGGCCAGGAAGGCGCTCCTGGCGGCCGCCGCCCGCTCGGCGCGCTCCTTGGCTTCGAGCAGCTCCGCCTCCATCTCGCGGTGGAAGCTGATGTCGCTGGCGAACTTGACCACCTTGCCCGGCCCGCCAGCGGGCGGAAAGATCGGGTGGTAGGAGGCCTGGACCCACAGCTCGCGACCGTCGAGGGCCAGCCGGCGGTATTCGCCGGTTTCGTGCTCGCCACGCCGCAGGCGCTCCCACAGCTCCTGATAGTCCTGGCTGTGCGCCACTCCCGGCGGGCAGAAGATGCTGTGCGGCTGCCCGCGGATCTCCTCTAGGCGGCAGCCGAACAGATCGAGAAAGTTCTGGTTGGCGGTGAGTATGCGGCCCTGCAGGTCGAACTCGATCACCGCCATGACCCGGTGGATGGCCGCCATCTGGCTGACCGGGTCGCTGGCATGAGCCGGGGCGGCGAACGCGCCTTCCATGTCGCGCCCCTCCGGGTTCCGACGCCCGATACGCAACCCGTCCAGCAACACGGCCAGAGCCCCCAGCGCCAGGATGCCCAGCACCATGAGAATCAGTGGGTCGCCCGGCCAGGCACCGGCCATCATTCGAGCTCTGGCAGCACGATACTCTCGATCGGCCCCAGCCCGCTCAGTTCGGCATCACTGAGCAGCGGCCCGCTGCCCCGCGGATCGAGCGCCGGGCTGGCCGTCAGCTGCACCTGGCCCACCTGCCCCTCGCGATCCAGGCGGCGCACCCAGGCCAGCTGGCCGCTGCCGAAGCGCACCAGGCTGCCGACCGGGATCAGCCCGAAATGGCGGATGTAGCGCTGGCTCCACTGCGGGTCGAACTGGCCGGTGCTGGCGAGCAGGTGACGGTAGATGGCGTCGATCGGCTGGGGCGGGCGATCGGCACGCGGACGGCTCATGGCGTCGACCACATCGATCACCGTGGCCATGCGCGCCAGCTCGCCCAGACGCTCGGCTGGAGCCGCCTGCGGGTAGCCGCTGCCATCGAGGCGCTCGTTGATCGCTCCCACCACGGCATCCAGCACCGGTCCGGCCAGCCACTTGCAGCTGTCCAGACGCTCGCGCAGCAGGCCCACATGGCTGCCGAAGGCCAGGCGCTGGCCGGCATCCAGATGCCTGGCCAGGCGCAGTTCGACCGGCAGCAGCGCCTTGCCCAGGTCATGCACCAGGGCGGCAGCGACGATCGCCTTGGTCGCCTGACGCGGCAGGTTGCGCGCCTGGGCCATGTCCGCCATGCGCACCGCCAGGGCGATGCCGTGCTGCACCAGCAGCGGCTCGCCGGGCTGGTGCAGCACGGCGAACAGCAGGGAATCGCGGTCGGTCGCCAGCAGCTCGAGCAGCAGATCGCTGTGGCGCGACAGCTGCCTGGAGTCGACCGCCGCACCGTGGCGCAGCTTGATCAGTTGGGTGTCCAGATAGGCCGCCACCCGCCCCAGGCGTCGGCCGATGCTGCTGCCTGGCAGCGGGTTGCCGCCTGCCGGCAGCGCCTGCGTCAGCGGCGCGCGCTGGATGAACAGGGCCGAGGGCTGCAGGGCCCGGTTGCCGTTATGGCTGGCGCGGGCCTTCTCCCGCTCGATCTCGCGCACGTACAACCACAGGCGCCGTTCCTGGTCGCCGCTGATGCCGAGGAACTGGCAGCCGAAACGCATGCTCTGCCAGTCCAGCTCGCCGTGCATGTGACAGACCCGCGCGGGCACTTCGAGACGCTGGCCACCGGGAAAGCCGAGCACCAGCCGGTCGAGCACCTGCGGCCCCTCGAGGCGCACCGCCTCCCTGGCCGGCAACTCGACCAGGCAGCCGCCCAGCGACAGGTTGACCAGGCGGCCGCGCAGGACCTGCTCGCCGCCATGAAGGTGCAGCTCGACCACCACCAGCATGTCGCTGTGCAGTTCGGCACGATAGGAACTGCGCCGGTGCAGCAGGTCCAGCCACTGCGGATAGGCGCACAGGAACTGCACGCGCCCCGCTGCCTCGCACCGCCCCAGCACGTTCAGGCTGGGGGTGCGCAGCATGGCGCCGTCGACCTGGCCGCACAGATGGAAGGGGTCGTTGCGCTCGATCCGCCCGGCCAGCTCCGGAGTGGCGCTGATGTCGATCACCAGCCCTTCCTCCGGATCCAGCTCCATCAGCACCACCGGATGCGGCTGTCCCGGCTGGGCCGCGAACAGCAGTGCGGCGCCACCCGGCTGACAGAGCCCTTCAAGCAGGGACAGACACTCACCGGGGTGTTCGATCCGGGTGGGCGTGTCGATTTGCTCTTCCATCACAAGGCCTCTACTGGTCAACGGCGCAATACTTCCCAACCGCTCTGTATCGGCCCACCGGCAGGATTTCTTTAGGGACTTCGCGGAAAGGCCCTTGCCCTCGCTGCCGCGACGGCAGGAGCCGGGATTCCCGCGCGGATGGAAACGACGACTCTTCCCGGAGCCCTCCCAGGCACCTGCAGGGGATCTGCTCGGCGGCGGCGCTTCGCAGGTGGTTCAAGTTCGCTTGCGAACGACCGATAATATGTGAAGAAGGTCACATATCAGGCTGCATCAGCCAGCTCGCCAGGCCGACGTTGAATGAAAGACACCCCCCTCGCCAGCATCAGCCACACGCTCCGTGCGCTGCCCGACGACCAGCCGCTGCTGGACGACAGCCTGCTCGACACCCTCGACGCGATCCTGGGCGAGGAGCTGCAGGAGGTGGTCGCCCTGTTCTGCGGCAAGCTGCCCGGCATGGTCGCCACCCTGCTGCTCAGCCTGCGCAGCGGCGATCATGAGTCGATCCGCCACCAGGCGCACAGCCTCAAGGGCAGCGCCGGCAGCATGGGCGCCCTGGCGCTGACGGACCTGGCGCGGCGGATCGAGTGGCAGGCCCGCCAGCACCAGGCGATCCCGGCCGCCGACGCTCCTTCCCTCGCGGCGCTGGCTGCCGCCACGCGCTCGGCACTGGCCGAGCGCTACCTGGCGCAGCCCCTGCCAGCAGCCGGGGAGCCTGCTCGCCCTTCTTCCCTCGACACGGAGTGACGCGCAACGCATGACTACGCTGGAAACCATCCTCATCGTCGACGACGACAGCACGACACGGCGACTGATCCGGTCGGTCCTCGTCCGCCAGGGCTTCCGCATCCTGGAGGTCGCCGACGGGCAGGAGGGCGTCGAAGCGTTCCAGCGGGAAAGCCCCGACCTGGTGCTGATGGACGTGATGATGCCGCGGCTCGACGGCTTCGCCGCCTGTCGCGCCCTGCGCCAGCTCGAAGCGGAACAGGGCACGCCGATCATCATGCTCACCGCCGCGGACGCGGGCGTCGATGTCGAGCACGCCTTCGAGGCCGGCGCCAGCGACTTCATCAGCAAGCCGATCAGCTGGCCGCTGCTGATCGCCCGGATACGCCACGCACTGCGCGCCCGTCGCACCAATCGCGAGCTGCTGCGCACCCGTCTGCGCCAGGAACATGCGCAGAAGATCGCCCGCATGGGCTTCTGGGCCTGGGATGCCGAGGACGACAGCCTGGAATGGTCGGCGGACCTGACCGAGCTGACCGGGCTGGACGGCGGGCAGCTCGGCAACCGCCAGGCCCTGCTCGCCTGCACTCACCCGGATGACCGCAAGCGCCTGACCCTGGCGCTGGAGGTGGCCCGGGATGCGCGCAGCCGGCTCGATCAGGAGATCCGCCTGCTGGCAGCGCAGGACACCGTGCGCGTGGTGCACCTGGTGGCCGCCCATCACCCCTCCCCGGGCAACCCCGAACTCTTCGAGGGCGCCTTCCAGGATCTCACCCAGGTACGCGAGACCGAACAGCTGGTCCAGCACCTGGCCCTGCACGACAGCCTCACCGGCCTGCCCAACCGCAAGCTGTTCCTGCGCCAGCTCGAGGCTGCCATCGAGCGCGCCCGCCATCAGGGCCATGGCGTGACCATGGTGCTGTTCGACATCAATCGCCTGGGCCGCATCAACGACGCCCTGGGGATGCAGGCCGGCGACCAGCTGCTGGCGCGCATCGCCAACAGCCTGCGCCAGGTGCTGCCACTGGAAACCAGCATCGCCCGGCTGGACGGCGACGAGTTCGCCCTGCTCGTGCAGCACAACGACCTGAGCCGGGTGCGCCTCAAGACCGAGGCGGTCCTCAGCCGCACCGGCCAGCCGATCACCATCGGCGAGGAAACCCTGTTCGTCTCGATGACCGCCGGCATCGCCCTGTTCCCCGAACATGCCGGCAGCGCCGAGGAAATGATCCAGGCCGCCCAGGATGCCCGCCAGCACGCCCGCCTGCAGGGCAAGCCGCTGGCCATCGCCAGACCGGTGAGCGCCAACAAGGCCGTCGAGCTGAAGCTGGAGTTCGCCCTGCGCGCGGCCCTGGAGGACCACTTCGCGCAGTTCCATCTGGTCTACCAGCCGCAACTGCGCCTGAACGACAACCGCATCGTCGGTGTCGAAGCACTGGTGCGCTGGACTCATCCCGAGCTCGGCCCGGTGGCGCCCCCGCGCTTCATCCCGATACTCGAGGAGCTGGGGCTGATCAACCTGCTGGGCGAGTGGATCCTGCGCACCGCCTGCCGGCAGCTGCGCCGCTGGCAGGACGCCGGCATCCGCCTGCAGATGAGCATCAACCTGTCGCCGCGCCAGTTCCAGGACAGCAACCTGTCGGCCATCCTCGAACAGTGCGTGGACGAGGCCGGCATCCGTCCTCGCGACCTCAAGCTGGAGATCACCGAGAGCACCGCCATGCAGGATCCGCAGGCTACCGTCGAGCAGCTGCGCCAGTGGCGCGAGCGCGGCTTCCAGATCGCCATCGACGACTTCGGCATCGGCTACTCCTCGCTGGAGTATCTGCTGCGCTTTCCGCTGGACGCGATCAAGGTCGACCGCGCCTTCATCAAGGACATCGTCGAGTCGCCCAGCGACCGGGCGATCGTCCGCGCGGTCACCGTCATGGCGCAGAGCATGGGCCTGACCACCATCGCCGAGGGCATCGAAACCCAGCGCCAGCAGGACTACCTGGATGCCATCGGCATCAGCCAGATCCAGGGCTATCTGGTCGGCAAGCCGATGCCCGCCGAGGAACTGCAACGCTTCTACCTCGAACGCCTGACGGACCGGGAGCAGGCTGCGCCCGCGCATCCGCCGCTCGGCAGGGCCGCCCCATGAAACAGCCCGCCGCCCAATCCGTCCCCAGGCCGGCCGATTGCCGGCGCGGCCCCCGGCATGGGAAGCCGCCTGCTCGCACCCGATCCTTGTCAGCCGAGGTAAGCGCATGAATCCGACGCACTACAGCCCGGCGCAGCGGATGCACATCAATGACCTGGAAATCGCCCGGCGCAAGGAACTGTTCGGCTTCACCGCCAGGGACGCCGAACTGCTGGCCGCCTGCCGGCCCTGCATCGCCGCGCGGACCGACGAGCTGGTGGGGCGCTTCTTCCGCCTGCAGACCGAGATCGCGGAGGTCGCCGAGATCATCGGCGATGCCGACACCCTCAGGCGCCTGCGCGGCGAACTGAGCCGCTACGTCAGCGACCTGTTCTCCGGCGACTACGGCGCGGCGTACGTCAACGACCGCCTGCACATCGGCATGATCCACAAGCGCCTGGCGATCGAGCCCAAGCACTTTCTGGCGGCGATGCACCTGCTCAAGCATCTGCTGCTCGAGGTCCTCGACACCCACCTGGGCGCCGGCCCCCTGCGCGAGGCCACCCGGCAGGCGCTGGACAAGCTGTTCCACTTCGATACCGGCCTGGTCTTCGACACCTACATCCACAGCCTGCTGGCCGAGGTCGAGGCGGCCAGGAACGAGGCCATTCGCCACGCGCTGTCGCTGGAGGAGCAGATCGCCGAGCGCACCCGCGAGCTGGAGGAACTGTCCCGCCAGGACTCGCTGACCGGCCTGTACAACCAGCGGTTCCTCATGGAGAGCCTGGGCAACGAGCTGCCACGCGCGCAGCGCGCGGGCAAGCCGCTGTCGCTGCTGTACTTCGACGTCGACAACTTCAAGCAGATCAACGACAGTGCCGGCCACCTGGCCGGCGATGCGGTCCTGTGCACCATCGGCACGATCCTGCTCGAGGAAAGCCGCACCTACGACATCTGCTGCCGTTACGGTGGCGACGAATTCTGCGTGGTGCTGCCCGACTGCACCGTGCAGGGCGCCAGCCGCTTCGCCGAGCGGCTGCTGCGACGGCTGGCAGACAGCGCCCATGCGCCCCACCTGAGCATCGGCATCGTGCAGAACGGCCCGGAGCACTGGCTGGACGCCCTGGAGCTGATCCACCGAGCCGATCAGCTGATGTATGCGGCCAAGCGCAGCGGCGGCGGCATCCTGCTCGGCGATGCGCTGACCGCCGAGGCAGCCAGCCCGACGCCCCGCAGCTGAGCCGTAGCGCGGCTCAGGCCGCCAGCGCGGCCCTCAGGCGGGCCACGGCCTGGCTGTGCAGCTGGCAGACCCGCGACTCGCTGACACCGAGCACCGCGCCGATTTCCTTGAGGTTGAGGTCTTCCTGGTAATAGAGGGTGAGCAGCAGCTTCTCCCGCTCGGGCAGGCGCTCGATCGCCTTGACCAGATCCGCGCGGCGGCGCCCCTCGAGCAATTCGGCCAGGGGCGTGGCATGCGCCCCCGCCGAGAGGCTGTCGCCCTCTTCTTCCGACAGCTCGTCGAGAGCGACCAGCTGACTGCCGTTGGCGTCCATCAGCAGGTGGTGGAACTCCTCGAGAGTGACATCAAGGGCGGCGGCGATCTCGCGATCCTCGGGCGGGCGACCGAGCTGCTGCTCGAGGCGGCGAATGGTCTCGTCGAGCAGCCGCGCATTGCGCCGCACGCTGCGCGGCACCCAGTCGCGGCTGCGCAGCTCGTCGAGCATCGCACCGCGGATGCGCTGGCTGGCGAAGGTGGCAAAGCTGGCGCCCTGGCCGGCATCGAAGCGATTCACCGCATCGAGCAGACCGATCATCCCGGCCTGGATCAGGTCGTCCAGCTCGACGCTGGCCGGCAGGCGCACCTGCAGGCTGAGCGCCTGCCGGCGCACCAGCGGCAGATGCTCGTCGAAGAGGTCACGCTGCCTGATCTTGCCTTGTGCGTTGTACATCCGTCTGCCTCTGCGCCAGTCCGAGCGATTCGGCCGGTGGTCCGCACCGCGCGGCGGACGACTGCCGATGACGTGCCGGCGCTCCCCACGAGCGGCTCCGACAATCCACGTTCCATTGTTACCGCAGCGCGGGCCGGGCCAATCGCGGAATAGTCGATCTCCAGCGCGACTATTCCACGATTTGCCGGCGACAGAAAATTGACCGGCGTCAGCGCCAGCAATGTGACGCGCGTCACATAATCGGGCTGTGTCAGCCACCGTGATCGAGTACATGAACATCCGCACTTCCAGCTCCCGCGAATACACCCTCAGCCCGGACGACTTCCTGATTTCGAGGACCGATCTGACCGGCAAGATCACCTACGCCAACCCGGCGTTCATCGAAGTCAGCGGGTTTGCCTGGGACGAGCTGCATGGCGCCCCGCACAACATCGTCAGGCACCCGGACATGCCACGCGAGGCATTCGACAACCTGTGGTCGACGGTCAAGGCCGGCCGCGCCTGGAACGGGCTGGTGAAGAACCGCCGCAAGAACGGCGAGTTCTACTGGGTACAGGCGCACGTCACCCCCTATTTCGAGGCAGGCCAGCTGGTCGGCTATGCCTCGGTGCGCACCCGCGCCGAGCCGCAGGCCATCGCCCTGGCCAACCGCGTGTACGAGGCGCTCGCCAGCGGCCGCGCACACGGCTACCGGCTGGTCGACGGCGAGCTGCGCCGCAGCGGCCTGGCCGGTCTGCTCGGGCGGATCAATCCGGCCTCCCTGGGCTTCGGCAGCGCGGCGACCAGCGCTCTGGTAGCCGTGCTGCTGCCGGCCTGCTACTGGCTGGGGCGGAGCAGCGGCATGACGGATGTCCCCGTGCCGGGCCTCGACCTGGCGCTGCTCGCCGGCGGCACCGCACTGCCCTGCCTGCTCGGCCGGCGCACGGTGCGCGCCAGCCTGGCGCCGCTGGAGGCAGCCAAGCGCTTCAACTCGCAGATCGCCGCCGGCAACCTCAGCGCCTGCCTGCCCGATCTCGGCCGCGGCGAGCTGGCCCAGCTGGGGCCGCTGATGGACATCATGCGCAAGAGCCTGTCGAGCATCGCCCTCGACGTGAACCGCAGCATGCACAGCGTCGCCGAGGACGCGGCGAACATCGCCCAGAGCAACCACGCCCTGGCTGCGCGCACCGAGGAGCAGGCCGCCTCGCTGCAGGAGACCGCGGCGAGCATGGAGCAGATCACCGCCACCGTGGAGCAGAACGCCGGCAACGCCCGCCACGCCAACCAGCTCGCCGAGCAGGCCTCCGGCTCGGTGCGCGAGAGCGGCGAGGTGATGCACCGGATGGTCAGCAAGATGGAGTCGATCGCCGCCACTTCGCGGCAGATGAGCGAGATCATCGCGCTGATCGACGCCATCGCCTTCCAGACCAACATCCTCGCCCTGAACGCCTCGGTGGAGGCGGCGCGAGCCGGCGAGCAGGGCCGCGGCTTCGCCGTGGTGGCCAGCGAGGTGCGTCTGCTGGCCGGCCGCACGGCCGCGGCGGCCAAGGAGATCCATGAGCTGATCGCCAATTCGAGCCAGGAGATCGACGATGGCGTCGGCCTGGTCAGGGCCAGCGAGCAGGCGATCGACGAGGTCATCGAGTCGGTGACCCGGGTCAGCGACATCATGGCGGAGATTTCCAGCGCCTCGGCCGAGCAGAGCGCGGGGATTGCCCAGATCGGTCAGGCCATCGTCCAGCTCGACGGCGTGACCCAGAAGAACGCCGGCATGGTCCAGCACGCCCGGCATGTGTCGCACGACCTCAACGAGCAGGTGCGCGGGCTGGCGCAGGCGATCTCCATCCTGCAGATCGGCCAGCGCGAACGCCTGCAGCCGGATGCCGCCCCGCCCGCCAGGGCGCCGGCGGCCGTCGGCAATCCGCCGCGACCGCAACGCCAGCGTGCGGTGGAAGCCGAGGAGGCCTGGGAAGCCTTCTGAGCCGACGCCGGGCTCAGCGGTACTCCACCAGCAGTTGCAGGTCGCCGATGCGCTGCGGCCGGCCACCCTCGTCGAGACGGAAGCACAGCTGCAGCGGCTGGCCGGCGTCGAGTCCGCTCAGGGCGCGGCTGCGGCCGCGGCTGCCGGGCAGCGCCAGGCACTGCTGCGGGTGACACAGCCAGGCGCGCAGCGGCGCGCCGGCCGCCACGCCGAACTGCCAGCCCAGGCTGGCCAGGCGCCGCCCGGCCGCCAGGGCCGGCGGCGGCATCGGCTGCGAACAGACCCGCTGGTCGCTGCGCGCCACCAGCAGGGCCGGCGCCCTGCCCTGCCAGCTGCCGGGAGCGCCATCGGCGCTCGCCAGGCCCGCCCCGAACAGCAGGGCGAACGCCAGGGCGCGCCTCAGCACGCGTCCCCCGCCTGCTCGGGCAGCAGCAGCAATTGCATGTCGAGATAGGCCGCCGCAGCCTGCTGCAGGTTGCGCAGCAGGCCGGCGTGGCTGGCGATGCCGCCATGCAGGACCAGCAGGCGCTGCGGCCCGCCCTGTTCGCGCAGGCGCCGCAGGGTGCGAAAGGAGCGCCGGAAGCCGTCGGCGTCGTCCTCGACCCACAGTGCCCAGCGCGGCTGCTGGCTGGCCAGCACGTCGAGATGCGGACTGTCCGCCTCCAGCGCCACCACCTTCCAGCGCGCCGGATCGCCGACCCAGCGGTGGCCGTTGACCTGCCAGCGCGTCAGGCACTCCAGCACGCGGCGACCCTGTGCACTGCGCGGACCGGGCAGACCGATCACCAGCAGGGTGGCCGGCTCGGCCTCGGGCCGTGGTGGCGCCTGCGGCGCGGGCGCGGGAGCCGCGGCGGACGGCGCCTCGGCGCGGCCGAACTGCTCGGCCCAGCGGCGCAGGCCGGCGGCCTGGTCCCCTGCCGTCATCCGTGCACGCCGGCGCTGCCGGCCACCTGGCGCAGCGTGTCACGCGCGGCCAGCAGGTGCAGCAGGGCATCCAGCTGCTGCTGGGTGCTGCGCTGGCGGCGGCCGCCGGTGAGGCTGAGCAGTTGGGCGCGCACGTCCATCGCCCAGTCGCCCTCGGCCTGCTCCAAGTGGCTGGCCGTGGCGGCCAGGCCGGCGGCGAGGAACAGGCGCAGCTCGGCCTGCAGGCTGCCGGACAGGCTGTCCAGGCTGAGCCAGGCGCGGCCGGTCAGGCTCGGCAGGTCGTCGCACTGCAGCTGGCGCAGCAGCAGCTGCTGCTGTTGCCGCAGGCCCTGCTCGCCGGGCTGGGCGCTGCTGGCCAGCCAGAAGCGCTGCAGCGGCGGACGCGCGCCGTCGGGATCGTGCAGCTGACCGAACCAGGCCTGCAGCGGCCAGGCGCCGCTGTGCTGGCCACGCTCGCGGCCGGCGTCGAGACCGACGTCGAGCAGCGCCAGGTCGAGCTGCATGGCGTGGCCGCGATGGCGGCAGCTGAGGCCGGCCTGCGGCATGGCGATCTCGGCCAGGGTCTGCAGGGCATAGCGCTCGCCCAGATAGTCGACCCGGCTGTTGCCCTTGGCGGCGGCCAGCCAGGTGCTGCCCTGCGCGGCCAGGGCGCGCAGGGTGACAGCGTCGGGGGCGCCGGCCAGCAGGTGGTCGGCCTGCGGCCACTGCTGCGCGGCCCACTCCAGGCGTGCGCTGGCGCCGGCCGGCAGCTGGTGGGCCAGCCACGGCCGGGCCTGCAGGCGACCGGCTGCGGAGAAGGTCAGCAGCGGCATCTGCCAGGTCTGCCCGGGCAGCGCGCCGGCGCGGCCCCACAGCAGCAGGCCGGCGTCCGCCACCGGGCAGGCGGCGAGCAGCTCGGCGAGGCGCTCGCCCTGCAGGCTGCGCGGCAGCGCGGCGAGCTGCCAGGCCGCTTCGAGCAGGCCGAAGCCCTCCACCTCGCGGCGCAGGCCGTCGAGCGCCGCGGCCATCGCCCGGCCATGGCCGAGCAGGCCGCGCGACAGCGCTTCCAGACGCTGCGCGGGCGCCGCCGCCGGGGTGGTCGGCGCCACGAACGGCGAATCCTGGCTGGCCGCCAGCGCCTGACGGACCAGCGCCACGGCCTCGGCCGGGTGCAGGTCCTCGGGCACCTGCTGGCCGCAGGACAGGTAGTGCAGGCGCAGGTTGTGGCGGATCAGGATGTCCAGCACCGGCCCGAGGCGCGCGGCCTCGTCGCTCTTGGTGACGATGCAGTCGTCGAGGCGCGAACCGGCGGCGCAGGCGGCGCGCTGGTAGGTGGAGACCACTTCCTCGAGGGTGTCGCCGTGGCTGGCGGCATTGAGCAGCAGCATCAGGCGCACCGCATGGCCGGCGCCGCCGAGCTGGGCGATCTGGCCGATCAGGCGCTGGTCGCGCTGGCTCATGCCGATGGTGTCGATGATCACCAGGCGCTTGTCGGCCAGCTGGGCCAGCACCGCGTCCAGCGCCGCCTCGGCGGGCAGCGCCTGCACCTCGACGCCGAGCAGGCGGCCGTAGATGCGCAGCTGCTCGTGGGCGCCGATCCGGTAGCTGTCGGTGCTGAGCAGGGCGACCTGGCCGCTGCCGTGGCGCATCACGTAGCGCGCCGCCAGCTTGGCGGTGGTGGTGGTCTTGCCGACCCCGGTGGGGCCGACCAGCGCCAGCACGCCGCCCGTGTCGAGCAGGTCGTTCTCGTCGGCCGGCACCGGCAGGCGCGCGGCCAGTTGGCGCTCCAGCCAGGCGCGCACGGCCGGGGCGTCGGCGCCGCAGTCGTTGAGTTCGGCGGGCAGCGCGGCGAGGATCTCGTCGCCCAGCTGGGCGCCGAAGCCGGCCAGCAGCAGGCGCTGACGCAGGCGCCCGGCGGTGCTGTCGGGCGCTGCGACCGGCGCCGTGCGGCGATCCAGCAGCGCGCGCATGTCGGCCATCTCGTCGAGCAGGCGCGCGCCGAGCGCGGCGAAGTCCAGCGCGGCGGCGGGCGGCGCGCTCGGTGCGGGCGCGGCGCTGTCCTGCTGGGTGCGCTGGTAGGCGGCGGCGCGCTGGGCGGCGAAGCTCGGTGCCGGCTGGCGCGCCTCGGCGGCCACGGCCTGCGGGACTGGCGCGGGCGCCACGGCCGGCGGCTGGACGGCCGGCGCCGGACGCGGCGCGGCGGCCCCCGGCGCAGCGGCCGACGCGACGGCGCCCGGCTCGGGCACCAGGCGCTGGTGCTCGTCGTCGGCCATGGCGAGGATCTCCACGCCCTCGGCGGTGGTGCGGTTGGACAGGATCAGGGCATCCTCGCCGAGGGCTGCGCGCACCTGGCGCATCGCCTCGCGGCTGTTGGCTCCGACAAAACGTCTGACACTCATCAGTTGTTGCCTCCGATCAGGCTGGTCACGCGCAGCATGCGGTCATCGGGAATCTCGGCCAGCGACATCACCACCAGGTGGCGCAGGCGGCGGCGCAGGAAGCGCGCCAGCAGCGCGCGCAGGCGGTGCTGGACCACCAGCACCGGCGCGTCGCCGTTGGCTTCCTGGCGGTTGAGGGCGTTCTCGGCCAGCTGCATCAGGTTGCCGGCCAGGCCCGGCTCCAGCGCGCCGCCGTTGTTCAGGGCCTGGGCCAGCACCTGCTCGAGACCGGCGTCGAGGCCGATCACGCGCAGCTCGCCCTGGCCGCCGAACCACTGCTGGGTGATCGCCCGGCCGAGGGCCACGCGCACCACGGCGACCAGATCCTGGGCATCGCCCTGCGCGCCGGCATGCTCGGCCAGGGTGTCGAGGATAGTGCGCAGGTCGCGGATCGACACCTCCTCTTCCAGCAGGCTCTGCAGGATGCGCTGCAGGGTGGTGAGGCTGAGCGCCTTGGGCACCACCTCCTCGACCAGCGCCTTGTTGTCCTCGCCGAGGCGGTCGAGCAGCAGCTGGACCTCCTGGCGGCCGAGCAGGTCGCTGGCGTGGCGATGCAGCAGGTGGTTGAGATGGGTGGCGGCCACGGTACTGGCGTCGACCACGGTGTAGCCGTAGACCTGCGCCAGCTCGCGCTGGGACAGGTCGATCCACACCGCCGGCAGGCCGAAGGCCGGGTCGGTGGTAGCCTGGCCTTCCAGCTTGCCGGAGACCTGGCCGGGATCGATGGCCAGCCACTTGCCGGGCTGCAGCTCGGCGCGGCCGATCTCCACGCCCTTGAGGCGGATCACGTAGGTGTTCGGGCCCAGCTCCAGGTTGTCGCGGATGTGCACCACCGGCGGCAGGAAACCGACCTCCTGGGCGAACTTCTTGCGCACGCCCTTGATGCGGCCGAGCAGCTCGCCCTGCTGGCGGTGGTCGACCAGCGGGATCAGCCGGTGGCCGACCTCGAGGCCCAGGGTGTCGACCAGTTGCACGTCGTCCCAGCTGGCTTCCGGGGTTTCGGCCGGCGGCGGCAGCTCGGGGTTCATCACCTTCTCCAGCTGCTGCTCCTCCTCGCGGCGGCCCAGCCACCAGGCCAGGCCGCCGAGCAGCGCGGTGAACAGCAGGAACACCAGGTTGGGCATGCCCGGCACCAGGCCGAGCAGGCCCATCACCCCGGCAGCCAGCCACAGTACCTTGGGATTGGCGAACAGCTGGCCGAGCATCTGCTGGCCGACGTCCTGGTCGGTGTTGACCCGCGATACGGTGACACCGGCGGCGGTGGAGATCACCAGCGCCGGGATCTGCGCCACCAGGCCGTCGCCGATGGTCAGCAGGGTGTAGGTTTCCGCCGCCTGGGCGAACGGCAGGTCGTGCTGCAGCATGCCGATCAGCAGGCCGCCGATGACGTTGACCGCCATGATCACCAGGCCGGCCACTGCGTCGCCGCGCACGAACTTGCTGGCGCCGTCCATCGAGCCGTAGAAGTCGGCTTCCTGCGACACCTCGCGGCGGCGCTGGCGCGCCTCCTCCTCGCCGATCAGGCCGGCGTTGAGGTCGGCGTCGATGGCCATCTGCTTGCCGGGCATCGAGTCGAGGGTGAAGCGCGCGCCGACCTCGGCGATGCGCCCGGCGCCCTTGGTGATGACCATGAAGTTGATGATCACCAGGATCAGGAACACGGCGAGGCCCACGGCGAAGTTGCCGCCGACCAGGAAGTGGCCGAACGCCTCGATCACCTTGCCCGCCGCGTCGCCGCCCTCGTGGCCGTGCATCAGCACCACCCGGGTCGAGGCGACGTTGAGCGACAGGCGCAGCAGCGTGGTGAACAGCAGGATCGCCGGGAAGGCGGCGAAGTCCAGCGGCTTCTGGGTGAACATGCTGACCAGCAGCACCATGATCGACAGGGCGATGTTGAAGGTGAAGAACAGGTCGAGGGCGAACGGCGGCAGCGGCAGGATCATCATCGACAGGATGAGGATGATCAGCAGCGGGCCGGCGAACAGCTTCATGTCGGCCTTGCCGGACAGGCCGGCGCGCCCCAGCATGGCGCTCAGTGCATTCATCGGGATTCCTCGTCATTGGCGGCGCGCGGCGGCGGGTCGGCCAGCTCGGCCGGTACCGGCAGGTCGTGCGGGGTCTGGGGCAGCTCGCCGCCCTCCTCGCGCACGCGCTTGAGGCGGTAGGCCCAGGCCAGGACCTCGGCCACCGCGGTGTAGAGTTCGGCGGGGATCTCCTTGTCGAGATCCACGTGGCGGTACAGCGCGCGCGCCAGCGGCGGCGCTTCGAGCAGCGGCACGCCATGCTCGGCGCCCAGCTCGCGGATGCGCGCGGCGACCAGCTCGGTGCCCTTGGCCACCACCCTGGGCGCGCCCATGCTGCCCTCCTGGTAGGCCAGGGCCACCGCATAGTGGGTCGGGTTGGTGACGATCACGTCGGCGGTCGGCACCTTGCTCATCATCCTGCGCCGCGCCACCGCCTGCTGCTGGGCACGGATGCGGCCCTTGACGTGCGGGTCGCCCTCCGACTCCTTGTGCTCCTGACGCAGGTCTTCCTTGCTCATGCGCAGCTTCTTCGCATGGCTCCACAGCTGGTAGGGCACGTCGATGCCGATCACCACGATCAGGGTCAGCACGATCACCGCGCAGGCCCAGGCCGCCAGCTGCAGGGCATTGGCCAGCGCCTGCGGCAGCGGCTGGGTCATCAGCGCCATCATCTCGCCGACATGGCTGGAGATGAACTGCACCGCCACCGCGCCGACCAGCAGCGACTTGGCGATCGCCTTGCCCAGCTCGGCCAGGGCGTGGGTGGAAAACAGCCGCTTGAGGCCCTTGAGCGGGTTGAGGCGGGAGAACTGTGGGGCCAGCGACTTGGCCGACAGCAGCCAGCCGCCGAGCAGCATCGGCGCCACCAGGGCGATCAGCAGCAGCAGGATCAGCAGCGGCAGCAGCGCCAGCAGGCTGCGCTGGGCCAGGCTCCAGAAGTGGGCGACCATCACCGCCGGGTCGAAGGCGACGCTGCGCTCGAACAGGAACGACTGCTCCACCACCAGGCCGAGCTGGGCGTACAGCGTGCTGCCCATCGCCCACAGGCCACCCACCCCGCCGGCCAGCAGCAGGAAGGTGCTCAGTTCGCGGGAACGGGCGACCTGCCCCTCTTCGCGCGCCTTCTCCAGGCGCCGGGGTGTCGCCGCTTCTGTCTTGTCGTCCTGATCGCTGTCGTCAGCCATGGCCTTGTGCGCGCCTGCGGCGACTCAATACGGGCAAAGGGACATTGTGCGGCCGCGGGTGCCGCGGCAATCGGCGAAACAGAGCGGAAATTTCCCGGCTTATCCGGCGCGGCAGGCGCAGGCAGGCACCGGATGCCCTGGCGGGCCCCGGTGCGGCCGGGCGGCGCCTGGCCGCTACAGCTGGCGCATCAGCTGGTCGATGCAGTCGACCACCTGCATGCTGGCATCCTCCATCCGCTCCAGCGCCTCGCGCATCGCCACCGTGTCGCCCGCCTGGCCGGCCTGCAGGGCCCGCAGCCCGGCCTCGTGCACTTCGCGGTGCGGCGCATCGAGCGCCTGGAAGCTGTGCAGCTGGGCGTAGTGCCTGGCGCCATAGCCCTGGAAGTACCATTTGCCCAGGCGGCATTCGCTATGGCAGGTCAGGTGGGCAGCGAACTCGGCATTGTGGATGTGCCGGTAGACCTGGTTCTTCCACACCGCATGGTCGAGCTTGGTGGCATTGAGGAAGGACGTGGTGGTGGTCTGGCGGATGATGCCCTGCAGATGCTCGGAACGCTCGATCATCGTGCCGACAACCTCGTTGATCTGCACCGAGGAGGCGGACACTTCGGTGGCGCTGTCCTGGGTCAGCAGCACAGCGGCGCGGATGCTGGCGATCTCGCCGACGATCTCCTGCACCAGCTCGTCGATCTGCGCGCTGGCCACGGCGGCGCGCTGCGCCAGCTGGCGCACCTCGCCCGCCACCACGGCGAAGCCGCGTCCGGCCTCGCCGGCCCGCGCCGCCTCGATGGCGGCATTGAGCGCCAGCAGATTGGTCTGGTCGGTGATCTTCTGGATGTTCTCCACCAGCCCCTTGATGCCCCCGGCCGCCTGGTCGAGTACCTCGGCGCTGCGGGCACTGCTGTCGGCATGTTCGCTGATGCGCCGGGAACGGCTGTCCAGGGCGCCGACCGCAGTGCGCGCATCGCTGAAAACGTCGTCCAGCAGCTCCAGCTCCCTGCGCTCCTCGACCAGGGCCTCGGCGCGCTCGGCGATGCTCTGGCGCACCACCTCGAGCATGCCGTTGCCCCTCAGGTGGCTGGCATACACATGGCTCAGGCCATCCTTGGCCTGATCGGCGGCCTGCAGCTGCTGCTCCAGCTGCTGCAGCTCGTCCAGCAGTTTCCTGGCCTGTTGCTCCGCCGCTTCACGCTCGGCGGCCTGTTTCCGGCTGGCGAATATCATCACCGTATCCCTGCAGTCGCCTGCGCGCTATCGAAGTTGTCAGAAGCCCAGCTGGTCGAGCAGGTCGTCGACCTGATCCTGGTTGACCACCGCATCGCCAGCGGTCGGCTTGATCTGCGGACCATTGAGCAGGTTCTTCTTCTTTTCCGGCTCCCATTCGCTCTCGGCCAGGCGCTTGAGGATGATCGCCTCGCTGCCGTCCGGCACGCTCTCGATCAGCACCTGGATCAACTGGTGCTCGATCTCGCGGATCACCTCGTTCATCTTCTTGATGACCTGTCCGGTGAGATCCTGGAAATCCTGCGCCATGAGGATCTCCATCAGTTCGCGCTGGGTCGCCTGGGTCTGGCGCGGCACGTCGGCCAGGTAGGCACGGGTGTCCCTGACCAGCTCGCGGGCCTCCTCCAGCTCGACCGGATTGGCGAACCAGGCATCCCAGCGCTGCTCCAGGGCGCCAGCGCCCTTGGCCAGCTCGCCCTGCAGCGGTTGGGCGCGATCGATGGCATTGAGCGCGCGCTCGGCGGCTTGCTCGGTCATAGACGCCACGTAGGTCAGGCGATCGCGGGCATCGGGAATCGCCTCGGCGGCCTTCTCGATCTCCTTGTCCAGGCCCAGCTCGCGCATGCTGTCGCGCAGCATGCGGGTCAGTTGACCGATGCGCTGGATCAGGTCATCGGGCGCCACGTCCCAGTTGCCAGCTGCGTGCTGTTCATCAACGCTCATGAGCCGTCTCCTCCGGGCCGGTTATTTGCCCAGTTTCTCGAAAATCTTGTTGAGCTTCTCTTCAAGGATCGCGGCGGTGAACGGCTTGACCACATAGCCGTTGGCACCGGCCTGAGCGGCCGCGATGATGTTTTCCTTCTTCGCCTCGGCGGTGACCATCAGCACCGGAAGGTGCTTGAGGTTCTCGTCGGCGCGGATCTGCTTGAGCATGTCCAGACCATCGAGGTTGGGCATGTTCCAGTCGGAAACCACGAACTCGAACTTGCCCGAGCGCAGCTTGTTGAGGGCATCCTGGCCGTCCTCGGCTTCTTCCACATTGTTGAAGCCCAGCTCCTTGAGCAGACTGCGCACGATCCGGCGCATGGTCGGGAAATCGTCCACTACCAGCATGCTCATGTTCTTGTCGGCCATTTGTATCCTCTCGATCTTGATGGCTGGTGAATGATCGGCAGCCGAGAGCTGCCACTGCGGGCACCTGACGCCCTGGTTGTCGACCGGGTAGCCGGCATCCCGTCTCAGAACGACTCCCATTGCTCCTCGGTACCAGCGACGGCGCGCTTGCTCGCGGGCTCGGTCGCGACCGGAGCCGCCTGCCGGCCTGGCAGGTCGCGCGGCGCGGCCGTCTGGCGAGCCTGCTCGCCCGACAGGCGGAACACTTCCACCGCGCGCTCCAGCGCGTGCGCCTGGTCCGCCAGCGACTCGGAGGCGGCGGACGCCTCCTGCACCAGCGCGGCGTTCTGCTGGGTCACCTCGTCCATCTGCGAGATGGCGGTGTTGATCTGGGCAATGCCCGAGCTCTGCTCCTGGGAGGCAGCGGAAATCTCGTCGATGATGTCGGTGACGCGGCGTACCGCATTGACCACATCGCCGATGGTCTTGCCAGCCTGGTCGACCAGCACCGAACCGTCGCGCACGCGGCGCGAGGAGTCTTCGATGAGCGCCTTGATCTCGCGCGC
Source organism: Pseudomonas sp. AN-1 (assembly GCF_034057115.1). Lineage (NCBI taxonomy): Bacteria > Pseudomonadati > Pseudomonadota > Gammaproteobacteria > Pseudomonadales > Pseudomonadaceae > Pseudomonas > Pseudomonas sp. AN-1. Next base: position 1,226,458 of record NZ_CP139195.1, read on the forward strand.
GGCGTCGGCGCAGCGCCCCGCCAGGTTGCGCACCTCGCCGGCCACCACGGCAAAGCCGCGGCCCTGCTCGCCGGCGCGCGCCGCCTCCACCGAGGCGTTCAGTGCGAGGATGTTGGTCTGGAAGGCGATGGAGTCGATCACGCCGATGATGTTGGAGATCTGCCGCGAGCTTTCGTTGATTTCCTGCATGGTCGAGACCACCCGGCCGACCACTTCGCGCCCCTCGCCGGCGGCACTCGAGGCATCGCTGGCCAGGCTGCTGGCTTGACGGGCATTGTCGGCGTTCTGCTTCACCGTGGCGGTCAGCTGCTCCATGCTCGCGGCGGTTTCCTCCAGCGAAGCGGCCTGCTGCTCGGTGCGCGAGGACAGGTCGGCGTTGCCGCCGGCGATCTGCTGGGCACCGACCAGGATGGAGCCGCTGCCGTCGCGCACGCTGGCGACGATCCGCGACAGGCTGTCCTGCATCTCGCGCATGGCGGCCAGCAGCTGACCCACCTCGTTCGTCGAGGTGACCTTGATCGGCCGCGACAGGTCCGCCTTGGCCAGACGCTGCAGATGGTCTACGGCCTCGGCCAGCGGCTGGACGATCACCCGCTGCAGACCGAAGCGCACGGCGGCCAGGGTTGCCAGGGCGACGCCGAGCAGGGCCAGCGCGATCATGCTGAACAACCGGTGCATGCTCTGGTAGTCCGCGAGCAGGCGGTCCATCTTCTCGGCACTGTGGTTGAGATAGAGCCGCAAGGCATCTTCGTACGCGCTGACCAAGGGCAGCTGCTGCTCGCCGAGCTTGGCATAGGCGTCGAGATCGCCAGCCTCGAGCGCCTGGATCTGCTGATCGAGGACATCCAGCAACGGCGTGAAAGCGGCTGCCAGCGCGTCGACCAGCGGCTTCTCCGGCATCCCCTCGGGCACCTCGCGGTAAGCCTCGTACATTTCACGCGCACTGCCCGAACTGACACGCATGGACTGCAGCTTGACGCCCTTATCGCCTTCGCTGGTGAAGCGATTGCCCCGCAGGGCCTCGCGGTAGGCATCGGCGTTGACGATTATCTTCAGGCGCTCGATATTCGCTTGGTTGACCAGGTCGACCTGACGCACCGCCACCCGATCGATCTCCAGCACGGAGCTCAGCCCTTTCTCACCCCCGAGGTAGCCCAGCGCGCCCATTACGAACAGAAGTACGGCGAAGAGCACCAGTGTGGCGGTGAGAGCGCTCTTGATACTCAGGCGACCGATCAATTTCCCCATGGCAGATGCACCTTATTATTATAAAAATGCGTCAAACGCGCTGCGCCCGCCCGGAAGCAGCGACCTGACTGAGAATCCGCTCGGCCATGTGATCGAGCGAAACCACCTCGCAGGCACCGCCCAGGGCGATGCCCTCGCGCGGCATGCCGAACACCACGCAACTGGCCTCGTCCTGGGCGAAGGTGAAGGCCCCGGCCTGGCGCATCTCCAGCAGGCCACGCGCACCATCACGGCCCATGCCGGTGAGCAGCACGCCGATGGCGTTGCGCCCGGCACTTTCCGCCGCGGAGCGGAACAGCACGTCCACCGAGGGACGGTGACGGTTCACCGGCAGGCCGTCATCGAGGCGGGCGACGTAGTTGGCGCCGCTGCGCACCAGCTTGAGGTGCGCGGTACCGGGGGCGATGTAGGCATGCCCGGGCAGGATGCGCTCGCCGTCCTCGGCCTCCTTGACCACGATGCTGCACAGGCGGTTGAGGCGCTCGGCGAACGATTTGGTGAAGCCACCGGGCATGTGCTGGGCGATCAGGATCGCCGGGCTGTTGGCCGGCAGCGGTTCGAGCACCGCGCGGATCGCCTCGGTGCCGCCGGTGGAGGCGCCGATGATCACCAGCTTCTCGCTGGAGATCAGCGGGGCCTTGAGCACCGCCGGGCGCGGGGCGCCGGACGCGGTCTGGCGCGGCCGCGAACGGGCGGCGGCGCGGATCTTGTCGGCGATCAGCTCGCTGTATTCGAGCATGCCGTGGCGGATGCCCATCTGCGGCTTGGCAATGAAGTCCAGCGCCCCCAGTTCGAGGGCACGCAGGGTCACCTCGGAACCGGCCTGGGTCAGCGAGGACACCATCAGCACCGGCATCGGCCGCAGACGCATCAGGCGGTCGAGGAAGTCCAGACCGTCCATGCGCGGCATTTCCACGTCCAGGGTCAGCACGTCGGGGTTGTGTTGCTTGATCAGGTCACGCGCCACCAGCGGATCGGCGGCCACCGCCACCACTTCCATGTCCGGCTGCGAGTTGATGATCTCGCGCAGCAGGTCACGTATCAGCGCCGAGTCATCGACACACAGAACCTTGATCTTGGGGACACTCAAACTGCTCTCCTTCGCGTGTCGCGATTTTTCGCCCGGGCCTGCCCGCAGCAAGGACGGACCCGGGGGGTTCACGCTCATTATCAGAGCTTATCGGCAGATGCCGCTCAGCCTTTAGGCCCGGCGGCGTCACGCAGGGTGTAAACCGTCTGCCCGCGCAGCACGAAGTCGTCGCTGATGTAGGAGAAGTTTTCCGAATGGCCGGTGATCAGCAGGCCATCCGGCTTCAGGTAAGGCACGAAGTGCTTGAGGATCTTGGCCTGACTGGTCTTGTCGAAGTAGATCATGATGTTGCGGCAGAAGATCGCATCGAACGGCCCGCCGATCTTCCACTGCGCGTCATGCAGGTTGAGCTGGCTGAACTCGACCATGTTCATCAGCTCCTGGCGCACCCGCGCCAGGCCGATGCGCTCGCCGCTGCCACGCAGGAAGAAGCGGTGCGCCCGCTCCTCGCCCATCTCCAGCACCTGCTTGAGCGGATAGACACCGGTACGCGCCTTGGCCAGGGCTTCGGTATCGATGTCGGTGGCGATCACCCGTGACTGGCTGGCCATCTGCGGTCCGAGCGCCTCGATCAGGGTCATGGCGATCGAATACGGCTCCTCGCCGGTGGAGGCCGCCGCGCACCAGATGCGCACCGGCTCCCGGCGCCCGGCCACATGGGCGGCCAGCAGCGGGAAGTGGTGCGCCTCGCGGAAGAATGCCGTCAGGTTGGTGGTCAGCGCATTGGTGAAGGCCTCCCACTCCCGCGCGCCCGGCTGGCGCGCGAGGCGATCGAGGTATTCGCCGAAATGGCTCATGCCGTGCAGGCGCAGGCGCTTGGCCAGGCGGCTGTAGACCATCTCGCGCTTGTTGTCGGCCAGCACGATGCCGGCGCGATCGTAGATCAGCTGGCTGATGCGGCGGAAATCCGCATCGGTCATGACCAGATCGCGGCCAAAACCGCTGACGGCGGGCACTTCGACATTCATAGGACTGCTCAAGAGCTATTTCCTGCTGGTAATCAAAATTCGCTCCATTCCTCGACCGCAGGCGCCTCGCGGCGCGCTGGCGGCGTGGCTGCCGGCGCACCGGGCTGGACCGCCGCGGCGGCAGGCGAGGCCTTCGGCGCCGGACGGCGCGGAGCGCCTCCCGCCGCACGCTCCTGGCGCTCGCGCAGGCGGAACACGCCCATGGTGCGCAGGGCGTCCTCGAGATGGCTCTTGAGTTCGACCGACGCCTGCGCCGCTGTCTGCACCAGGCCGGCGTTGCGCTGGGTCACGTCATCCATCTGCGCCACCGCCTGGTTGACCTGGGCGATGCCGCTGCTCTGCTCGTCGGAGGCGGCGGCGATCTCGCCCATGATGTCGTTGACCTTGGTCACCGCATCCACCACCCCCTCGATGCTCTGCTCGGCGCGCTGCACCAGCTGGGCACCCGCGTCGATCTGCTGCGAGGAGCTGACGATCAGCCCGCGGATCTCCTTGGAGGCATCGGCCGAGCGGCTGGCCAGGTTGCGCACTTCGCTGGCCACCACGGCGAAGCCGCGGCCCTGCTCGCCGGCGCGCGCCGCCTCCACCGAGGCGTTCAGCGCGAGGATGTTGGTCTGGAAGGCGATCGAGTCGATGACGTTGATGATCTCGGTCATCTTGCGCGAGGTGGCGGTGATCTGGTCCATGGTGCCGACCACCTGGCCCATCACCTCGCCGCTGTCGCGCACCGTGGCGGCGGCGTCGCTGGCCAGCTGGCTGGCGTGGCGGGCGTTGCCGGCGTTCTGCTGCACGGTGGCGGTCAGCTCCTCCATGCTCGCCGCGGTCTGCTGCAGCGAGGCGGCCTGCTGCTCGGTGCGCGAGGACAGCTCCTCGTTGCCATGGGCGATGTCGTCCACCGCCTCGGCCAGCGAATCGACGCTGCGGTTCACGTCGCGGGCAATGCGGGCCACGCTGTTGCGCACCGCGCCCTGGAAGCGGATCAGCTCGGCCATCTCGGCGATCTGGCAGTCGCCCAGGCGCGCCTCGAGATTGCCGGCGGCCAGCTGCGCCATGTAGTCGACCGAGCCCTGCAGGGCTCGGTGCACCGTGCGACCGGTGCGCACCATGCGGACGAGCAGGAACAGGCCGACCAGCGCCATGCCCGCCTCCTCGGCCAGATCGGCAGCCCCCGCGCCACTGATCAGCGCCTGCACCAGGTCGAAGCCGCTGTCGACCACCAGCACCAGGGCGGCGGCCATGATGCTCCACAGGCGGGCGCGCAGGGACGGCTGGCGCAGGTGCACCAGCCAGCCGCGCGGCCCGCGATGCACCAGGCGCCCGCGGTCGAGGCGCAGATGCCTGCCGCGCCCTTCGCGGATCTGCCGGTAGGCCTGGCCCGCCGCATCAACCTCGCCGGGACTCGGCTTCGAGCGCACCGAGGTGTAGCCCACCACCCGGCCGTCCTCGACGGTCGGCGTGACGTTGGCGCGTACCCAGTAGTGGTCGCCGTTCTTGCGGCGGTTCTTCACCAGACCGTTCCAGGAGTGCCCTTCCTGGATGGTCGACCACAGGTTGGCGAAGGCCTCCGGCGGCATGTCCGGGTGACGTACCAGGTTGTGGTTGGCGCCGTGCAGCTCCTCCCAGGAATAGCCGCTGACCTCGATGAAGCTCGGGTTGGCATAGGTGATCCGGCCCTGCAGATCGGTACGGGAAATCAGGAAGTGCTCATCCCGCAGCTCGTACTCGCGCTGGGTGACCGGCTGGTTGTTACGCATAACAGACTTGCTCCACGGCTGTGGCAGGCCGGCACGGGGCCGGCGTATTCATTGGCAGGCAGGGCGCGGTGGCGAAAGGCCACAGCGCTCTGCGGTAAATCGCGTCAGCAGACGTTCCATGCGACAACCTCCGTGTGTCGGTCGAACCCTTCAGAATTCGCTCCACTCCTCGACCGGCTCGGCGCTCTTGCGCCGCGCCGGCTGGCTGCTGGCCGCCGGGGCAGCGACCGGGGTCACAGGCCGGCGCGCTCCGCTGGCAGGCTGGCGCGGCGCGGCAGGCGACTGGCCATCCAGGCGGAACACGCCGATGGTGCGCAGGGCGTCGGTCAGGTGCACCTCCAGCTCGACCGCGGCCTGCGCGGCGCGCTGCACCAGGCCGGCGTTGCGCTGGGTGACGTCGTCCATCTGCGCCACCGCCTGGTTGACCAGGCCGATGCCGCTGCTCTGCTCGGCCGAAGCGGCGGCGATCTCGCCCATGATGTCGTTGACCTTGGTCACCGCATCCACCACCCCCTCGATGCTCTGCTCGGCGCGCTGTACCAACTGGGCGCCCTCGTCGATCTGCTGCGAGGAGCTGACGATCAGCCCGCGGATCTCCCGCGAGGCCTCCGCCGAGCGGCTGGCCAGGTTGCGTACCTCGCTGGCCACCACGGCGAAGCCGCGGCCCTGCTCGCCGGCGCGCGCCGCTTCCACCGAGGCGTTCAGCGCGAGGATGTTGGTCTGGAAGGCGATCGAGTCGATCACGTTGATGATCTCGGTCATCTTCCGCGAAGTGCTGGTGATCTGCCCCATGGTGCCGACCACCTGGCCCATCACCTCGCCGCTCTCGCGCACGGTGGTGGCGGCGTCGCTGGCCAACTGGCTGGCGTGACGGGCGTTGCCGGCGTTCTGCTGCACGGTGGCGGTCAGCTCCTCCATGCTCGCCGCGGTCTGCTGCAGCGAGGCGGCCTGCTGCTCGGTGCGCGCGGACAGCTCCTCGTTGCCACCGGCGATCTGTTCGACCGCAGTCGACAAGGCATTGACGCTGCCGCTGACGTCGAGCGAGATGCCGCGCATGCTCTTGCGCAGGGCGTCCTGGAAGCGCATCAGCTGGGCCAGCTCGTCGAGCCGGCTGCTGCGCAGGCGCACCTCGAGGTTGCCGGCGGCCAGTTGCGCCATGTAGTCGGAGGCGAACTCCAGGCCACGCAGCAGCGCCCGCCCGGTACTCAGGGTCATGGTCAGCAGCAGCACCCCGAGCAGCGCCATCACACCCTCGGCAAGCATCTCCGGTCCCGCCGCGCCGTCGAGGAACTTGGTCACCCCGGAGACGCTGTTGCCGATCACCATCAGCACCGCGATCAGGCGGATCAGCCACAGCCGGAAACGCAGCGAGGACGGCTGCAGACGTGCCAGCCAGCCGGCCGGGCCACGGCGCAGCAGGCGGCCGCGATCGAGCATGAACTGGCGGCCGCCGCCGTCGCGGATCTGCCGGTAGGCGTCGACGACCGAGTCGACCTCCTCGCGGCTCGCCTTGCGGCGGATCGAGGTGTAGCCCACCACCCGGCCGTCCTCGACGGTCGGCGTGACGTTGGCGCGCACCCAGTAGTGGTCGCCGTTCTTGCGACGGTTCTTCACCAGGCCGTTCCAGGAATGCCCTTCCTGGATGGTCGTCCACAGGTTGGCGAAGGCCGCCGGTGGCATGTCCGGATGGCGCACCAGGTTGTGATCGGCGCCGTTGAGCTCCTCCCAGCTATAGCCGCTGACCCGGATGAAGGTCGGGTTGGCATAGGTGATCCGCCCCTTGAGGTCGGTACGCGAGATCAGGAAGGTGTCATCCGCCAACTCGAATTCGCGCTGGGTGACCGGCTGGTTGTTGCGCATGCTGACTCTCCATGGATGTGAGTGGCTTCGGGGCGTTGCGACCGCTCTGCGGCGGTTCAGAAGGTCTGCCAGTCGTCCTCGTCCGCCGACCTGGCCGCGGGACGGCTGTCAGCGGTGCGGGCCAGTTCAGCCACCTCGCGCTCGGCGCTCTCGTACTGCTGCCGGGCCCACGACCGGGCCGGCGGGCGCGACGACGCCTGCGTCTCGACGATGCGGAACACCTCCACCGCCTCGCGCAGGCGCTGGGCTTCGCCGACCAGATCGCTGGCGGCACGCGCCGAGTCCTGCACCAGGCCGGCGTTCTGCTGGGTCACCTGGTCCATCTGGGTCACCGCCTGGTTGACCAGGCCGATGCCGTTGCTCTGCTCGGCGGAGGCGGCGGCGATCTCGTCCATGATGTCGGCGACCTTCTGCACCGCCTCGACGATCTCCTGCATGGCGTTGCCGGCCTGGCTGACCAGGTTGCTGCCGGTCTCGACCCGCGCCACCGACTCGCCGATCAGGGTGCGGATGTCCTTGGCCGCGTCGGCGCTGCGGCTGGCCAGGCTGCGCACCTCGCCGGCCACCACGGCGAAGCCGCGGCCCTGCTCGCCGGCGCGCGCCGCTTCCACCGAGGCGTTCAGCGCGAGGATGTTGGTCTGGAAGGCGATCGAGTCGATCAGCTTGATGATCTCGGCGACCCGGTGCGAGCTGCTGCTGATCTGCCCCATGGTGCTGACCACCTCCTCGACCACCTCGCCGCCGCGCTGCGCGGCCTGCGCGGCGGTGGCCGCCAGCTGGCTGGCCTGGCGCGCGTTGTCGGCGTTCTGGCCGACGGTGGCGGTCAGTTGCTCCATGCTGGAGGCGGTATTCTCCAGCGAGGCGGCCTGATCGATGGTCCGCGAGGACAGGTTGCGGTTGCCCTCGGCGATGTCCTGGGCGCCCTCGTGGATCAGCTGGCTGCTGTGGCGCACGGTGCCCACGGTGGCGGTCAGACGCTGCTGGATATGCGCCAGCGAGGCGAACAGCTGGCCGATCTCGTTGCTGCTGCCCGCCTCGATCGGCTCGGCCAGATTGCCGGCGGCGATCTGCTCGCAGTGGCCGACCACCCGCTGCAGCGGGCGGATCACGTTGCGGCCGACGCCCCACACCACGGCGAAGATGCTGGCCACCGAGAGCAGCAGGACCAGGACGATCAGCCAGCGGACGGCGCCGGCGAACTCGGCGAAGGCCTGCTGCTGCGCGCCGGCCTGCGGCACGGCGGCGATGCTCTGTTCGGCGAATCCCAGGCTGTACCAGCCGAGCGCGCTGAGGGCGCAGACCAGCGTGGCGAACAGGCCCAGGACCAGGTTCCAGCTCAACCGCACGGTCATGTTGTTCAGTAGCTTCACCTTGCTCTCCTTGTGCAGCGACCCGCCACCGGCGACGGGCCGCGCTCTCGATGCTTCAGGCCCAGGCGGTTTCGCCGCGCGCCGTTGCCGGCTGCAGCTCGAACGGCTCGCCAGCGGCAGACTCGTTCACCCGCGAGCGCGATGCGGCGTCGCCACCGCCGATGACGAAGCGCACCACATGCTCGCTCAGCCGCGCGCTCTGCTTGCTCAGGCGCTGCGCGGCCAGCGCACTGTCCTGCACCATGCCGGCGTTGCGCTGGGTCATCTGGTCCATCTGCGCCACCGCCACGTTGACCTGCTCGATGCCACTGCTCTGCTCCGCAGAGGCCGAGGAAATCTCGCTGATCAGGATGTTCAGCCGGCCGATGTCGGCGACCATGTTGCGGATGACCTCGCCGGTCTGGCGTACCCGCTCGTTGCCGGTGCGCACCTGGCCCCCGGCGCTGTCGATCAGCCCCTTGATCTCGTGGGCCGCCTCGGCCGAGCGACTGGCCAGCTTGCGCACCTCGCCGGCCACCACGGCGAAGCCGCGGCCCTGCTCGCCGGCGCGCGCCGCTTCCACCGAGGCATTGAGGGCGAGGATGTTGGTCTGGAAGGCGATCGCGTCGATGGTGTCGACGATGCTGGACATCTGGCTGGCGCTGGCCTGGATCGCGCTCATGGCGTCGACCACCTGCTCCATGGCGCTGCCGCCCTTGTGCGCGTTGTCGGCGCAGTTGGCCGCCAGACGCCGCGCCTGGTCGGCGTTCTCGGCGTTCTGCCGCACGGTGGAGGTGAGCTGCTCCATGGTCGAGGCGGTTTCCGCCAGGGCGGCGGCCTGCTGCTCGGTACGCGCCGCCAGTTCGGCGTTGCCGTAGCTGATCGCCTCGGCCTCCTCCTGAACCTCGTGGGCGCTGTGGCTGATGTCGCCGATGGTGCGGCTGAGCGACTCGCGCATGCGGTTCATGTCCGCCAGCAGGCTCTGGCTATCGCCGGCGCGCAGCTGCGGCGCCTGGCTGAGGTCGCCTTCGGCGATCTGCCGGGCCACCACCACGGCATAACGCGGATCACCCCCCAGACGCTGCAGCAGGTCACGGATCACCCAGCCCATCAGCAGCGACAGCGGGATGCCGACCAGCAGCAGGCCAAGGGCTGACTGGATCAGCTTCTGTATGAACATGTCGTTGATGTCGGCGATGTAGGTGCCGGTACCGATGTACCAGCCCCAGGGCTCGAAGCTGCGCACGTAGGAGCGCTTGTTCTCCAGCTCCTCGCTGCTGGCGTGCTTCCAGCGGTAGTCGATGAAGGCGGACTCGCCGGACTGCTTCACCGCCTGGGCCATTTCGGCGAACAGGTGGCGGCCATCGGCATCCTTGAAGTCCTCGACCGAGGTGCTGGCCGGGATGGTCGGGTGGGCGACGACCATGCTGTCGTCGAAGATGAAGAAATAGCCGCGCCCGTCATCGTAGCGCATGCTCTTGATCAGCTCGCTCGCATACAGCTGGCCCGCGTCCAGGCTCATGCCGCCGCGCTGGACCTGCGCGGCCACGTCGCTGATCACCGAGCGGGCGATTTCCACCTGGCTCTCCACCTTGGCCTTGCGCTCGTCGAACATCACGCTGCGCGTTACCCAGGCACTCCAGAACATCAGCACCAGCATGGCCAGCCAGGCGGCGATCAGTGTGCCCCACAGCTTCTGGCTCGTAGTCAGATTGCGCATCCCATACCCCCGAGGTCTTTTCTTTTAACTTATGGCTTGCCGATTGACCGGTCTCGCGCGGCTCTTGCGGCCTTTCTGTCTATCGGCAATCCGGGGAAGAACTTTCGAGCCGGCCGCTCAGACCGCGGTCTTCTCCACCAGCGCCATTTCCTCGCTGGTCAGCATGCGGTCGATGTCGACCAGCACCAGCATGCGGTCCTCCAGGCTGGCCAGCCCGCTGAGGTAGTCGGAGGACAGCGACAGGCCGAACTCCGGTGCCGGCTTGATCTGTTCGGGAGTCAGGCTCAGCACGTCGGAAACGCCGTCGACCACCACGCCGACCACCCGGCCGGAGACGTTCACCACGATCACCACGGTCTGGCTGTCGTACTCGACGCGGTCGAGGTTGAACTTGATGCGCAGGTCGACGATCGGCACGATCACCCCGCGCAGGTTGGTGACACCCTTGATGAACGGCGGCGCGCTGGCGATCCGGGTGACGTTCTCGTAGCCGCGGATCTCCTGGGCCTTGAGGATGTCGATGGCGTACTCCTCGTTGCCCAGGGAGAACACCAGGAACTCGCGCGGACGCGCCTCTGCGGCGGCGTTGTCGGTCGTTTGGAAGGACATCAGATAACCTCCTGGAGGGGAGCTGCGGTGCTGCGCGGGTCGCGCAGGGCGGATTGGCTACGGTTGAGGCGCTGCAGGTCGCCGACATCGAGGATCAGCGCGACACTGCCATCGCCGAGGATGGTGGCGGCGGAAATCCCCGGCACCCGGCGGTAGTTGGTTTCCAGGTTCTTCACCACCACCTGCTGCTGGCCGATCAAATCGTCCACCTGCAGGGCATAACGGCGGCCCTCGCCCTGCACGATCACGGTGATCGACTCGGTCGGTGCGGTACGCGCATCGGCAACATCCATGACCTGATGCAACGCCACAACCGGCAGATACTCGTCGCGCACCTTGAGCAGCAGGTCGGTGCCGGCCATCGAGTAGAGGTCCTCGGCGCGCGGCTGCAGCGATTCGAGCACTGCGCTGAGCGGCAGGATGAAGACCTCCTTGCCCACACGCACCGACATGCCGTCGAGGATCGCCAGGGTCAGCGGCAGGACGATGCGGATGGTGGTGCCCTGCCCGGCGCGCGAGAGGATCTGCACATGGCCGCCCATCGACTGGATGTTGCGGCGCACGACGTCCATGCCCACCCCGCGCCCCGACACGTCGCTGACCTGTTCGGCCGTGGAGAAGCCGGGAGCGAAGATCAGTTGCCAGACTTCGTCGTCGGGCATGCCGTCGTTCACCGCCAGGCCCTGGCTGCGCGCCTTGGCCAGCAGTTTGTCGCGGTTGAGGCCGGCGCCGTCGTCGCGCACCTCGATGAGGATGTTGCCGCCCTGATGGCGGGCGGACAGGGTCAGCCGGCCGGTGCGCGACTTGCCGGCAGCCTCGCGCTGGTCCGGCGACTCGATGCCATGGTCGAGGCTGTTGCGCACCAGGTGGGTGAGCGGATCGATGATGCGCTCGACCAGGCTCTTGTCCAGCTCGGTGGACTTGCCCTCGGTGACCAGCTCGATCTCCTTGCCCAGCTTGGCGGCCAGGTCGCGCACCTGGCGCGGGAAGCGGCTGAACACGTAGTCCATCGGCACCATGCGGATCGACATCACCGCTTCCTGCAGGTCGCGCGCATTGCGCTTGAGCAGGCCCATGCCGTTGAGCAGCTCGCTGTGCAGGGCGCCGTCGAGCTGGCCGGCGGTCTGCTCGAGCATCGACTGGGTGATCACCAGCTCGCCGACCAGGTTGATGATCTGGTCGACCTTGTCCACCGGCACCCGCAGGCTGCTGGATTCGGCGCTGGCCGGGGCCGCCGGGCGCGCAGCGGCGGCCGGAGCGGGACTGGCCGGCGCGGCGGCAGGCGCGGCGGCAGGCGCCGCGGGCTGCGGGGCGACCGCCGCGGGCGGTTGCACGGCCGGTGCAGGAGCAGGTGCAGGTGCCGCCGGAGCTGCCGGCGCCGGGGTCTTGACGGCGACGGGTGCAGGCTCGGGCGTCCGGGCTGCCGCCGCGACAGCGGCCTCGGGCGCGAAGGCCGCCACCAGTTGGGCGATCGGCTCCAGCCCGGCACTGGACGCCGGCTCATCACCGATGCCGAGCACGCAGATCTCCAGTTGCTCGGGCTCGACGATGAAGCACATCACCGCCTCGATGTCGCCGGGATCCTCCTCGGACAGCAGCTCCACCTCGTAGCGCTGCTGGTCGCCCCCCTGGCAGACGATGGTGCCGAACTGCTTGAGCTCGTCGACCAGCAGTTGGCGATCCTTGTCCTTGACGCCCAGCAGCGCCACGCACAGACGCGCCTGACCGCCCTCCGCGGCGTCGGCCTGGGGCGCGACGACCGGCGCGACCGGCTCCGGCTCGATCACCGGCGCCGGAGCAGGCGCTGGGGCAGACGCTGGGATGGCCGCGGCAGCGGCCGGGGCGTGGCCGATCTCCTCGAGCGCCAGCTGCTGCAGGGTCTGGCAGATGCGCGCGAAGGCCTCGGCATCCGGCTCGGCGTTGTGTCGGTAGGCGTCCAGCTGGTCGTGCAGCATGTCCTTGGTTTCCAGGAACAGGTCGACGATGTCGCGGCGCAGCTTCAGCTCGCCGCGGCGCAGGTGGTCGAGCAGGTTTTCGAAGATGTGGGTGGTCTTCTGCAGCACATCGAAGCCGAAGGTGCCGGCGCCGCCCTTGATCGAGTGCGCCGCGCGGAAGATGGCGTTGAGCTGCTCGGGGTCCGGATCGTCGATATCCAGCTCCAGCAGATGGCGCTCCATGTCGTCCAGCAGCTCCGCGGCCTCTTCGAAGAAGGTGGCGTAGAATTCGGTGATATCCATGCAGGCTCTCACTCGGGCGTGGGGGTGGTGCCGGAAGCGGGCGCGACATCAGGCGTCGGCACGGTTTCCGGGGTAAAGGAACTCTGCTCCAGGATCGCCGCGGCGGTGCGCGAGTCGAGGACGATCACCGCGATGCGCCGGTTCATCGGATCCTGCGGGGCAGCACCGGCGAAGGGCACGCGGTCGGCCATGCCGGCCACCCGCAGCAGCTTGTCGAGGGCCAGGCCGCCAGCCACCAGCTCGCGCCGCGAGGCGTTGGCCCGCTCGCTGGACAGCTCCCAGTTGCCGTAGCCGGCCTCGCCGCCCGGATAGGGCCGGCTGTCGGTATGGCCGGTGATCTGGATGCTGTTGGGCAGCTCGTTGAGCATCGGCGCGATGGTCCGCAGCAGGCTGCGCAGGTAGGGGGCGACCCGCGCGCTGCCGACCTCGAACATCGGTCGCGACTCGGTATCCACCAGCTGGATGCGCAGCCCCTCGGGAGTCAGCTCGAGGCGGATCTGCTCGCGCAGCTCGCGCAGCGCCGCATCGCTCTCGATCACCTTCTCGATGCGCTGCTTGAGGTCCTGCAGGCGCGCCTGCTCATCGCTGCTGCGCGTCCTCTCGCGCAGGTCGATACGCATCTGCTCGCCTTCGGCATGGGTCGGGTCGGGGCCGCCGCCGGGAATCGCGCTGTCGCTGGCGGTGGGCTTGTCGCCGCCGGCCATGGCCACCAGCAGCGGCGTGCTGAAGTACTCGGCGACCGCCTGGCGGGTCTTCTCATCCGAAGAGGCGAGGATCCACATGACCAGGAAGAACGCCATCATGGCGGTCATGAAGTCGGCGAAGGCGATCTTCCAGGCGCCGCCGTGATGGCCATGGCTGACCTTCTTGCGGCGGACGATGATGATCGGGCGGTCGTGGTCGCTCATGCGCTACCTGCCGCGGCCGCCGGCTTGTGGTTGCGCACGTGCTCCTCCAGCTCGGCGGCGGTCGGCCGCTCGACGGTATCCAGCGCCTTGCGGCCGAACTCCACGGCGATCTGCGGCGGGTAGCCGTTGATGCTGGCCAGCAGGGTCACGCGCAGGCACTGCAGCATCTTCACCGCCTCGGACACCTGGCGGCCGATGCGGCTGGCCAGCGGGGCGACGAAGCCGTAGGCCAGCAGGATGCCGAGGAAGGTGCCGACCAGGGCGTGGGCGATCATCATGCCCATCTCGTCCGGCGGCGCGCCGGCGGCGGAACTCAGGGTCTTCACCACACCCATCACCGCGGCGACGATGCCGAAGGCCGGCAGGCCGTCGCTGACCTTGGTCAGCGCGTCGGCCGGCAGGTGCGCCTCGTGCTCGAACGACTCGATCTCGTGGAGCATCAGCTCGTCGATCTCGTGGGCGCTCATGTTGCCGCTGACCATCAGGCGCAGGTAGTCGGTGAGGAAGTGCATGATCATGGTGTCCTCGAGCAGCTGCGGATGCTCGGCGAACAGCGCACTTTCGGCCGGACTGTCGATGTCGCGCTCAATCGACAGCATGCCGTCGCGGCGGGCCTTGGCCAGCAGCTTGTACTGCAGGGCCAGCACCTCCATGTACATCGCCTTGTCGTACTTGAGGCTGCGCTTGAGGGTGGAGGCGGCCTTGAAGGTGCTCTTGATCGCCTTGCCGTGGTTGGCAGCGAGGAAGGCGCCCAGCGCCGCGCCGCAGATGATCAGCACTTCGGTGGGCTGATACAGCGGGCCGAGACTGCCGCCTGACAACACATAGCCACCGAACACGGAGATGAGTACCACGGCGAATCCGATCACGATCAGCACGACAACACTTCCTTGGGTCAGATCAGGAGATGACCTGAGTGCTATCGGCAGTCGCGGGCGAAACTTGAGGGCGGCAATGCGCGGAGCGCCGAACGGCGCAGGTACGACAACGCGAGGATGGGCAGACCAGCCGGGGCGCCACGAACGGGCGCCCCGGAGAGGGCATCAGCCGCCGGCGACCGCCAGCGGCGCATCGCCGAAGCCGGCGTCACCGGCATTGGCGGAGGCTTCCAGACTGGCCTCGCGGTGCTTGCGCGTCTTGCCGGCGCGCGAAGGAGGCTGGCAGATCCCGCAGACATAACCACGCTTGGGCGCATGGGCATGGGCCACGAAGCGACCGCTGCAACTGGTACAGCGCACCAGTTCGAGCATCTCGCTTTCGAAGAAACGCACGAGGGTCCAGGCCCGGGTCAGCCCGAGCACCACCTCGCTGTCCTCGGCCAGCTCGACATGCTCGAGATACAGGCGATAGGCCTTGACGAAGGCCTCCATGCGCTCGCAGCCATGGCTGAGCACCAGGCTCTCGTAGATGTTGTAGAACAGCGAGGAATGGATGTTCGGCAACCAGGTCACGAACCAGTCGGTAGAGAACGGCAACATGCCTTTCGGCGGCGAAACGCCGCGCACTTCCTTGTACAGGCGAATCAGCCGCCCACGGCTGAGGTCCGTCTCCGTTTCGAGCACCTGCAGCCGTGCCCCCAGCTCGATCAGATCGATCGCCAGCTGCACCTGCTGCATCTCGTTGAGCAGACTCTTTTCGCTCATGACGGACTCACTCAGCCTGCAGATGCAACCGCTGGCGCCACCGAAGCCATCAGCAGGGCGGCATGAATCCGCCCCAGATCCTGCTCGCGCTGGCTCTGGGTCAACTGCGCCAACTGGTCGGCATCGTCCAGCACCATGCGGCACAGCAGCTGACGGGTGCGGGACAGCTGCATGAGCTGCTTGGCCGAAAGTCCGCCGATCAGTTCGGCAGTCTGGGGGCTGAGCTTAAGACGAAACTGCGCCGTGACCGGATCCTCCCGCAGCAGCTTCTGCGCCAGCAACAGATAGGAAAGATTCAGCTCCTGGATATCATCCAGCAGGCTATCGACACTCATGGAAATCCCTTGAATTTCATACGTCATCAAGGCTGCACGCCGCCTAGCGACTCAAGCTAATAGTTGTACACAACCGTGACAGCGCTTTTGGCGCCACTCTTGGCATTGGACTCCGGCTGTGCATGGATGAAGGATCGGCGACACTTGCCTGACGCCCAAGTTCCGCCGACGCCGGCATGCTACCACGCAAAAATGTGAACCTGATAGCACCACTAAAGGAAACATGAGGACTACGACTGAGAGCACTTCTCACAAGATCGGGCAAAACGCCCCAAAAATGGCAAATTGGCGCCAAAAAAACACTTGCATAAAACCTATACAGTTGTTAAAGGCCGGCGCCGACCCCACACACCCTTGACCTGAATCAACGATATGGCGCTATTCTTGCAGCGCCTGCAGCCCGCCCGCCCAGGCCAGCAGCTCACCGACCACCTGATACAGCTGCGGCGGAATCCGCGCATCGAGGTCCACCTGCATCAGCAGGCCGACCAGCTCGGGCGAATCGTGGATCGGCACGCCATGCCGGCGCGCCTCGGCGATGATCCGCTCGGCCACCTCGCCATAGCCCTTGGCCACCAGCCGCGGCGCCTCCTCGCCGTCACGGTAGGCCAGCGCCAGCGCCTGGCGCCGCCGCACATGGGAACGCTCATCCGCCATCGCCCACCTCCGCCTCACGCTCGATCAGGTGCAAGCGCACCTCGCTGAAACCATGGCCGGCCAGGCGCTCCTCCAGCACTCCGCGAGTCTGCGCGAAATAGCCGCGCAGGCTGGCCGACTCGGTCTGCAGGGTCAGCGCCAGCCGCTCGCCCTGCAGGCTGATCGCCACCTCCAGCTCGCCATGCCCTTCCAGGCGCAGGGCCAGGCGCACCTGCCATGCGCCCTGCCCGGCTGAAGTTTCACCCTCGCCTTCGCCGCCACTCTCCGCCTGCGCCTCCGCCGGCGGCGGCTGGATGCTCAGCGCCATGAATACGCCAGCCCAGACATTGCCCTCCCAGCGCACCTGCGGCTGCGCCAGCATCTCCAGCTGCTGGCGCAGCAGCGGCAGCTGCGCCTCGCCGGCATCCCCGCCGTCATGCCTGGCGTTCGCCAGCCTTTCATCTGCAGCGGGCGATCCCGGCTCGACCGACGACAGACGCTCGGCGGACGCCGCAGGCACCGGCTCGCCGGGCGACTCCTGCGCCAATGGCGCCGCCTGCACCGCAGCCGGCGAAGCAGACACCGGGACCACCCGCATCTGCGGCTCCTGGCGCAACGCCTCGAGCGGCAGCTCGCCGCGCGACCAGCGCGCCACATGCGCCTCGTAGAACAGCCCGCTGGACTGGATGCTCTGCTGCAACTGCCCGGCGACCAGCGCGGCGGGCTGCGACCCGGCCGGCGCCGCGGCCAGCAGCGGGCCGGCGGGCGCGATGACCGCCGGCGGTGCCGGAAAACGCTGCAGCAGGTCGCCGATCAGCCGCGCCGCGGCGCTGAACGAGGTGGTGGTCGAGGGCTGCGGCTGGGCGGGCGGCGCGACCTCGGCGGCACCCGGCTGGCGCGCTGTCGAGGCATGCGCCGCCTGGCTGCGCACCGCGGCCGCGGCCTGCGCCACCGGCGCCGATTCGCGCGGATCCAGACGCGAATCGCTGTGCAGAGGCCGCGCGCCCTGCGCCGGTGCGGCGGCCGCAACCGCCGCATTCAGATCCCTGGGCAAGGGAATATCCACACGCCGCCCCAGCACCTGATGCAGCAAGGTGTCCAGAAGCGGCGTGATCCCGCTCACATGCCGCCCCCGTCCGGGCCGACGGGCACGTCGGAGCGATAGGCGCGCCCCAGCTCGAGCTGGCGCCGCGACACGCCGATCAGCCGCCCCAGCTCGTCGCGACGCGCCAGCAGGCAGGAACGGATCTCCGCCTCCAGCTCGAGGATCTGCTCGAGCAGGCAGGCGCGCCGCGCCCGGTCGCCGCCCTCGACACCGAGGCGCCGCTCGCACTGGGTGACGTTCTCCAGCTCGACCAGATAGCGCGACTTCTCGAGCACCAGGCTCGACCAGTCGCCCTGGCGGGCGAACTCGAGCATCCGCTGCGACTGGCGGAGCAGATGCTGGTAGGAGTCGATGACCTGCGATTGACTGGCCATGCTCAGTAACCGTCCACTTGCGGCCCGATTTCGCGCCAGGCCGAGCCGATGTCCTCGAGCAGGCGCTCGGCCTCGTCGAGGCACTGCTCGTCGTTGTGCAGATTGGCCTGCAGCAGCAGGCGCACTACATAGTCATAGAGCTGTTCGAGGCGCTGCGCCAGTTCCCCGCCCTGCTGCGGGTCGAGAGCAGCGATCAGGCCGAGATTGACGATGTCGATGGCCTTGGAAATCGCCTTGCCCTTCTCGGCGACGGCACCGTTCTGCATGTGCAGGCGCGCCGCGCGGATCGAGGCCTGGGCACCGTCGAACAGCATGACGATCAGCCGATGGGGGGTCGCGGCCATCACGCTGCTCTCCACACCCACCCGGGCATAGGCAGCCGCGCCGCGCATGGTACTGGTGACCATCTTCTTGGTTCTCTCTCTGCGAGTGAGTGGTTATCAGCCGTTGAGCTGGGCGTTCAGCGCATCGAACTGCTGGGTCAGGTAGCTGGTCGTGGCATTCATCTCCGACAGCATCAGATCCAGCTGGGTGAACTGCTTGCGGTAGCGCTCGACGGTGGCGCTGATGCTTTCCTCCATCCGCGCGTAGCGCTCGTCGAGCGACTTGATCCGCCCCTCGACGCCCTTGCTGACCGTATCGAGGGCACCGCCGTCCTTGAGGACCGTCTCCAGCGTGCTGCTCAGCTTGTCGGCCAGACCATCGGCGGTGCCGACACCGGCGAAGAAGCCGCTGACCGACATCAGGTCGCCGGAGATCAGGCCGTCGAGCTTGCTGCCGTCGAGCTTCAGGGTGCCCTTGAGCTCCAGCTCGATGCCGACATCGGCCAGCCGGGTCAGCGCGCCCTCGCCGAGACTGGCAGTGAGCACGTTGCGCAACTGGCTATGCACGCCACGCAGGGTGGCGTCGCCGAGCAGGTCGCCGGCCACCTGGGTATCCGCGTTGTAGGCGGTCAGGCTGGAAACGGTACCCTGCAGCGAATTCCATGCATCGACGAAACCGGTGACCGCCGACTTGATTGCCGCGCTGTCGCGCGCGACAGTCAGCACATGACTGCCACCCGCCTCGCTGAGCGACAGGCTGACACCCTGCACCGCGCCCTCGACCATGTTGGACTGGCTGGCGATGTCGATGCCGTTGACCTTCAGCGCGGCATTGCGCGCCTCCACCTTTTCGGAAAGATTCAGCACGCCGCCATAATCGCCGGTGACGGTCATCCGCGCGTCGGTACCGGTGTCCTTGGCGGTCAGCACCAGGCGATGGGGAGTGGCGCTGCCGTCATTGACGATGCTGGCGCTGACCCCGCCATTCTGCTTGTTGATGGCGTCGCGCAAGTCCTCCAGCGAGCTGGCATTGGCATCCAGGGTCACCGTCAGGGTCTTCTGCGTCGCGCCACTACCCTGGGTGATCGTCAGGGTGCCGGCCCCCAGATCGGTCGTGCGGTCGGCCAGGCCGACGCTCGCCAGGCTCTGCGCCTGGGCCAGATTGGTGACCGCGACCTCGTAACGTCCCGCCACCGCATCGCTCTTGGCCGCGGCAGTCACGCCGGTGCCGGTGATGCTGCTGGTGACCGCCTGGAAGGTCTTGCTGTCGCCGAGCTTCTTGGCGGCGTCCTGCACCTTGGTCAGCGCGCTTTCCAGCCGGCCGTAGGCTGACAGCTTGGCCTGCTGGGCCTTCTTCTGCTTGGTGACCGGCTGCAGCTTCAGGCGCTCGGCGCTGTCCAGCTGGTCGAGCAGACCGCTGAGATCGAGACCGGAACCGACGCCCAGCGAGGAAATGGAGGCCATGGAATTCCCCTTGCAAACCAGGCGCACCCGGCAACCGGGCCTGGCGCGCGTCCTTATCAGTTAGGCCCTGCAGCGAGATGGCAAGGCGCCGTTGAAAACCTTATCGGCTGGCCGCCGGGAGACTTTAGGCAGAATCGCGGGAGCCTCGCCGGCGACCGGGTCGCGCCTGACCGGGTCGCGCCTGACCGGGTCGCGCCCGACCGGGCGTAGCTGCCGGATCAGACCTGCATGTTCATCACGTCCTTGTAGGCGGTGATCAGCCGGTTGCGCACCTGCACGCCCATCTGCATGGCGATGCTGGCCTTCTGCATGTCGACCATGACGTCGCTCAGCTCCACGCCGGGAGCGCCGGACTGCAGCGCCATCGCCTTGCTGCTGGCAGTCTGCTGCAGCTCGTTGATGCGCTGGATCGAGGCGCGCAGCTCGGCAGCGAAGCCGCCCTGGCCGACCGCCTGGGCGGCCGTCGCGCCCTGGGCGGACTGCCCCGCCGCCTGGGCGGCCAGGGTATGGAGCTGTTGCAGGGCAGACTGGATGGCTGGAGCACTCATCGACACATTCCGGACAGGCAGGGATTGGGGATGCTGGCAAGCCTACCGGGCAGCGACCGCCGCCCATGCCCCCAATTGACAGCAAAAGCCGTGGCTTTTCAGGCCTTTAGCATGGCGGTCCAGACGCATAATGACGCCATCACAGCTCCGCCCGCGCCCGGCGGAGCCTCGCGACCGACCCTGCAAGCGGAACCCGCAATGCCCTTCGAAACAATCCTGACCGGCCCCCGGAACTGCGCATGAGCAACGCCACGCCAGCCGCCGCCGGCATCCCCGGCAGCGCCGCCGCCAGCAGCAACACAGGCAGCGGGCTAGAGCGCCTGCTGGCCAGGGTGCGCAGCACCCCGCTGCTGCCCGTACTGATCGCCGGCGCCGCGTCCATCGCGGTGCTGGTCGCCCTGCTGCTGTGGGCCCAGGCGCCGGACTACCGGGTGCTCTTCTCCAACTTCAGCGAAGCCGACGGCGGACGCATCATCGCCGAACTGGACAAGCGCGGCGTGCCCTATCGCCTGAGCGAAGGCGGCAGCACCCTGCTGGTGCCGGCCGAGCAGATGCACGCGCTGCGCCTGCAACTGGCCGAGCAGGGCCTGCCGCAGGCCGGCAACGTCGGCTTCGAGCTGATGGACAAGCAGGCCTTCGGCGTCAGCCAGTTCGCCGAGCACCTCAACTTCCAGCGCGGCCTGGAGGGCGAACTGGCCCGCTCGATCGAATCGCTCGGCCCGGTGGCCAAGGCGCGCGTGCACCTGGCCATGGCCAAGCAGTCGATCTTCGTCCGCGACCGCCAGCCGGCCAGCGCCTCGGTGGTGCTGACCCTGCACCCGGGGCGCAGCCTCGGCGAAGGCCAGGTCGACGCCATCGTGCACATGGTCAGCTCCAGCGTGCCGGAGCTGACCGCCGAGGCGGTCACCGTGGTCGACCAGAACGGCCGCCTGCTGTCGGTACCCGGCGGCGAGGGGCGCGATCTCGACGGCAGCCAGCTGAGCTACATCGACGAGGTGGAAAGCTCCTACCAGCGCCGCATCGAGCGCATCCTCAGCCCGCTGCTCGGCGCCGAGAACGTGCGCGCCCAGGTCGCAGTGGAGATCGACTTCGCCAATCGCGAGCAGACCGCCGAGCGCTTCACCCCCAACCAGAATCCCGGCGAGGCGGCGATCCGCAGCCAGCAGTCCAGCGAGAGCCTCAGCGGCGACACCGCGCCTGCTCGCGGCGTGCCGGGCGCCCTGTCCAACACGCCCCCTGCACCATCGGCACCGACCCCGCCCGCCCCGCCGCAGGGACAGACCAGGGGCCAGCCCGCCCAGAACGCAGCGCCAGCGGCCGATCCGGCGACCGCCGCAGCCAGGAGCACCCAGGGCTCGGCGCAGCGCGACAGCCTGACCAACTACGAGGTCGACCGCAGCGTCGAGCACGTCCAGCTGCGCCGCGGCAGCATCAAGCGCATGACCGCGGCCGTGGTGCTCAACTACCGCAACGGCGTCGACGCCGACGGCAACCCGACCCGCGAGGCGCTGAGCGCTGCCGAGCTGGAGCAGATCAACCGCCTGGTGCGCCAGGCCATGGGCTACTCGGAGAACCGCGGCGACCAGCTGGAAGTGGTCAACAGCCCGTTCACCGAGGCCTCGCCGAGCGTTGCCGCCAGCCCCTGGTGGCAGACCCCGGAATTCTTCGTGATGGCCACCTCGATCGCCCGCTACCTGATGGTGGGCATCGCCGCCCTGCTGCTCTGGCTGCTGCTGTTGCGCCCGCTGATGCGCCGCCACGCACCGTCGCCGGCCGCCGCCGGTGGTACCGGGGCGGAAACTGTCGACGCCGCGAACGTCGGCCCGGCCAGCAGCGCCGGCGGCGCCGAGCCGGTCGACCCGGTAGAGGCGACCGCGGCCGCCACCGGCGAGCTGCAGCGCCGCCAGCGCCGCCGCTCGGCCGTCTACGAACACAACCTGGCCACCCTGCGCGAGATGGCCCAGGACGACCCACGACTGATCGCCATGATCGTCAGCGGCTGGATGAAGAAGAATGACTGAGATGACCGGCGTCCGCCGCAGCGCCATCCTCCTCCTCAGCCTGGACGAGGATAGCGCCGCGGAAGTGTTCAAGTACCTGTCGACCCAGGACATCGAGGCGGTCAGCCTGGAGATGGCGCGCCTGCAGCAGGTCTCCCACGAGGAGATGCGCCAGGTGCTCGACGGGTTCTTCGACGAGACCGAGCAGTACGCGGCGATCAACCTGCTGTCCAGCGACCACATCCGCGCGGTGCTGACCAAGGCCCTCGGCAGCGAACGCGCCGAGACCCTGATCGAGGACATCCTCGACGCCAGCGGCACCAGCTCCGGCATCGACAAGCTCAACCTGATGGAACCGGGCATGGTCGCCGAGCTGATCCGCGACGAACACCCGCAGATCATCGCCACCATCCTCGTCCATCTGGAGCGCGGCCAGGCGGCCGACATCCTGCAGCTGTTCGACGACCGCCTGCGCAACGACATCATCCTGCGCGTGGCCACCTTCAACGGCGTGCAGCCGGCCGCGCTGCAGGAACTCACCGAGGTGCTCGGCGGCATGCTCGACGGCCAGAACCTCAAGCGCAGCAAGATGGGCGGCGTGCGCACCGCGGCGGAACTCCTCAACCTGCTCAACTCCAACCAGGAGGAGTCGGCCATCGAGACCCTGCGCGCCCACAACGAGGACCTGGCGCAGAAGATCCTCGACGAGATGTTCCTGTTCGAGAACCTGCTGGACGTCGACGACCGCGGCATCCAGCTCATCCTCAAGGAAGTCGACACCAACTCGCTGGTGGTGGCGCTCAAGGGCGCCGAGCCTGCGCTGCTCGACAAGTTCCTGCGCAACATGTCGCAGCGCGCCGCCCAACTGTTCCGCGAGGACCTCGAGGCGCGCGGCCCGATCCGCGTATCGCAGGTCGAGGCCGAGCAGAAGGCGATCCTGCAGATAGTCCGCCGCCTGGCCGACAGCGGCGAGATCGTGCTTGGCGGCGGGGACGACTCCTATGTCTGACCGCCGGCCGCCGCACGTCGGGGAGCAGTGGCGCCCCTGGCAGATGGACGAACTGGGCAGCGCCGGCGAGGCCACGCGCCAGCAGCGCGAAGCGCAGCGCCAGGAAGCCCTGCGCCAGGCGGCCTTCAGGCGCAACGCCGAACTGCAGGCGCTGCGCGAGCAGGCCCAGCAGCAGGCCCGCGAGCAGGGCTACCGCGACGGCTTCGCCGAGGGCCGCGAAGCCGGCTACGCGGCCGGCCTCGAGGAAGGCCGGCGCGCCGGCGAGGCCGAGCTGCAGCAGCAGCTGCAGCAGACCCTGCAGCCGCTGCAGGGCTTGGCCGCGCAGTTCGGCGCCGCCCTCGCCCAGCTCGACGAACGGATCGCCGCGCAACTGGTCGACCTGGCCCTGGTCACTGGCCGCCAACTGGCCGGCGAGGCCCTGGCGGCGCACCCCGAACAGATCCTCGAGATCGTCCGCGAACTGCTGCACAGCGAACCGGCACTGAGCGGCCAGCCGCGCCTGTGGCTGCATCCGGCCGACCTCGTGCTGGTCAAGGCCCAGCTCGGCGACGAGCTGGAGGCCGCCGGCTGGCGCCTGCAGCCGGACAGCGAACTGTCGCGCGGCGGCTGCCGCGCCAGCGCCGGCAGCGGCGAACTGGACGCCACCCGCGAGCGGCGCTGGGAAGCCCTGGTGGCGCAGATCCGCCACCGCCAGCAGGCGGACGACGCCAGCCACGTCGCAGACATGGGAGTCTGAGCCCATGCAGGCCAATCCGCATCAGCATCACTGGCAGCAGACCCTGGCCAGCGTCAGCCGGCGCATCGCCGCGACGCCGCGCCACAGCGCCAGCGGCCGGGTGATCCGCGCCACCGGCATGGTGCTGGAAGCCACCGGCCTGCAGGTGCCGCTGGGCGGCGTGTGCCGCATCGAGCTGTCGCCGCGCGGCGCTGCCCGGCAGCAGCCCAGCTGCGCCGAGGCTGAGGTGGTCGGCTTCGCCGGCGAGAAGCTGTTCCTCATGCCGCTGGAGGAGATCAGCGGCCTGCTGCCCGGCGCACGGGTGTTCCCCCTCGCCGACAGCGCCGGCGAGCGCGAGAGCGCGCGGCGCTTCCCGCTGGGCAGCGCGCTGCTCGGCCGGGTGCTCGACGGCGGCGGCCAGCCGCTGGACGGACTGCCGCTGCCGGAGGACTGCCACTACGCGCCGCTGGCCACCGAACCGATCAACCCGCTCAACCGCGCGCCCATCGAGGAGCAGATCGACGTCGGCATCCGCGCCATCAACGGCCTGCTCAGCGTCGGCCGCGGCCAGCGCATGGGCCTGTTCGCCGGCTCCGGCGTCGGCAAGTCGGTGCTGCTCGGCATGATGGCGCGCTTCACCCGCGCCGACGTGATCGTGGTCGGCCTGATCGGCGAACGCGGCCGCGAGGTGCAGGACTTCATCGACAACATCCTCGGTCCGGAAGGCCGCCGCCGCGCCGTGGTGGTCGCTGCGCCCGCCGACACCTCGCCGCTCAAGCGCCTGCAGGGCGCCGCCTACGCCACCCGCCTGGCCGAGGACTTCCGCGATCAGGGCCGCGACGTGCTGCTGATCATGGACTCGCTGACCCGCTACGCCATGGCCCAGCGCGAGATCGCCCTGGCCATCGGCGAGCCGCCGGCGACCAAGGGCTACCCGCCCTCGGTGTTCGCCAAGCTGCCCCGGCTGGTGGAGAAGACCGGCAACGGCCCGCGCGGCGGCGGCTCGATCACCGCCTTCTATACCGTGCTCAGCGAAGGCGACGACCAGCAGGACCCGATCGCCGACTCGGCGCGAGCGATCCTCGACGGCCACGTGGTACTGTCGCGCCAGCTGGCCGAGAGCGGCCACTATCCGGCCATCGACATCGAGGCGTCGATCAGCCGGGCGATGACCGCCATCGTCGACGACGGCCAGCGCCGCCGCGCCCAGCAGTTCAAGCAGGCGCTGTCGCGCTACCAGCGCAACCGCGACCTGATCAGCGTCGGCGCCTACGTGGCCGGCCACGACCCGCAGCTCGATCACGCGGTCAACCTGTATCCGCGTCTGGAGCGCTTCCTCCAGCAGCGCATCGACGAACGCGCCGGCATCGCGGAAACCCTGCAGCAACTTTCCGCCCTGGTCCCCGGGGCCTGACCTGATGGAGAGGTGATCCGGCATGTCCCGCTCATCCGCACTCGACACCCTGATCGAGCTGACCCGCGAGGCCGTCGACAACGCCGGCCGCCAGCTGGCCGGCGCGCGGCGCAGCCAGCAGCAGGCGCAGGGGCAGCTGGACACCCTGCAGCACTACCGCCAGGAATACGCCCGCGGCCTGCAGCAGGCCATGCAGGAAGGCATGGAGCCGGCCAGCCTGCTCAACTACCAGGCCTTCCTCGGCACCCTGGACAATGCCATCGACCGCGCCCGCCTGAGCCTGAACGAGCAGCAGCGTCAGGTCAGCCAGCGCCAGCAGCAGTGGCTGGAGCAGCAGCGCAAGCTGAACTCCTACCACACCCTGGTCGACCGGCGCGCCCAGGCCGAGCAGTTGCGCGACAGCCGCAGCCAGCAGCGCATCACCGACGAGCTGAGCGCCCAGCTGCGCCTGCGCGGCAGCGCCTTCACCTCCACTTCCGGCAGCGGCCGGTGAGCAGCCCCATGGACATCAGCATCATCGGCGCCGGCAACCTCGCCGCCGCCCGGACACGCAGCGGCCAGAACCCGGCCGCCAGCGAGGACAGCTTCGCCCGCCATCTGCAGCAGGCGGCGGGCAGCGCTCCGGCCGCCCCCGGCGCCAGCGCGGCGGATCCGGCCAGCGGTGCTGGCGCAGAGCGGTCGCCCACCGAGGCAGCACCGCCCCGGGCAGCGGCCGCCAGCCCGGCGACAGACCCGCTGCAACCCGCTCCCCTGCCGGACAACAGCGCCCTGCTCCCCCTGCCCGCCGGCCAGCCGCTGGCGGCGGCTACACCGGATGTCGCCACGGCGGAGCTGGCCGCCCGCACGGAGCAGGCTGTCGATGCCCTCGACGAGATCCGTCGGCGCCTGGCGCTGATCGAGCAGGCCGGCCAGCTGCCGACCGAGACGGCGGCGGCCTTCGCCCCCCAGCCGGCCCAGGCCGGCTGGCCACTGGCCGGAACCGGGCCGGCGCCGGCAGGCAGCCCGGCCGCGGCCACCGCCGGCGAGAGCGTGCCCAGCCTGCTCGACCGCCCCGCCCGGGCCAGCGCAAGCGGCGGGGACCCGCTGCCGCAGTCGGCGCCGCCAGCCGCCACGACCGCGAGCACCGCGGCCGCCGGCAGCGAGCAAGCCCAACCCGAAGCCTTCGCCAGCCTGGCCGCCACCGGCGATGCCCCGGCAAGCGACGGCCAGCTGTTCGGCCTGACGGCGCCCGGCGCAGCCCAGGCACAGCCCACTCCATCGGCAGCGCCGGGCGCCGCTGCGTCGGGCGCCGCCGCGTCGGGCGCCGCTGCGCCGGTCACCCTCGGCGCCCCGCTGGCCAGCCGCGAATGGCAGCAGGATCTCGGCCTGCAGCTGATCGGCCTGCACCAGCGTGGCGAACAGCAGATCGAGCTGCACCTGCACCCCAGCGAGCTGGGACCGCTGTCGGTCAGCCTCAGGCTCGGCGAGCTGGGCGCCCAGGCGCAGTTCCTCTCCGCCCATCCGCAGGTGCGCGCCGCCGTAGAACAGGCCATCCCGCAGCTGCGCGAGGCCCTGGCGGCCCAGGGCATCAGCCTGGGCGAAACCTCGGTGGGCGCGCAGCACCAGCCGCAGGGCGACCAGCAGGCCGGCAGCGGCGCGGGCAATCGCCAGAGCGCCGGCACTGCCGCCGTGGCCGACGGCGGCGACGAGCCGCGCGTGCAGGCAGCGCAGCGAGCCCTGCTCGGCCAGGTCGACCTGTACGCCTGAGCCGGCTGACGGCAAAGCCTGAAGATAGGCTCGATTGGCTGGCTTTTTCGGCCCATCGAGCCCCGTCCGCCGCCGCCATACTCGTCACCCTGTAATCCGTCCCTCGAGCGCACACCCAATGGCCAACCCCGAATCCACCGGCAAATCCACTCCCTGGCTGGTGATCGTCCTGCTGATCCTGCTCTGCTCGGGCGGCAGTGCGGCAGGCATCTACTTCCTGATGGGCAGCGGCAAGCTGAGCAGCCTGACGGGCGGCGCCGAGGCGGAGCCGAGCGCACCGGTCAAGTCGCCGACGCCGCTGTTCGTGCCGATCAGCCCGTTCACCGTCAACCTGCAGGCCGAGCCGGGCGAGCAGCGCCTGCTGTACATCGGCCTGTCGCTGAAGGTCGGCGACAAGGCCACCGAGGCCCTGCTCAAGGAGCACATGCCCGAGGTACGCAGCCGCCTGCTGATGCTGATGGCCAGCCAGAAGGCCGCCGAGCTGGTCACCCCGGCCGGCAAGGACGCCCTGACCGCGCAGATCCTCGCCCTGTTCGGCACCCCGCTGACCAGCCCGCAGCCGCCGCTGGCGATCGACGGCGTGCTGTTCTCCGACTTCATCGTGCAGTAGCGCCATGGCCCAGAACGATCTGCTCTCGCAGGAAGAGATCGACGCCCTGCTCAAGGGCGTCACCGGCGAGGACGAGTCCCAGGACAGCGAGAGCGCCGTCCAGCTGCGCGTGCGCCCCTACGATCCGGCCACCCAGCGGCGGGTGATCCGCGGCCGCCTGCCGGCCCTGGAGATCATCAACGAGCGCTTCGCCCGGCGCTTCCGCATGGCGCTGTTCAACCTGATCCGGCGCAGCGCCGACATCACCGTGGACAGCGTGCGCTACCAGAGCTACAGCGAGTTCGCCCGCAACGTGCCGGTGCCGACCAACCTCAACCTGATCGCCATGAAGCCGCTGCGCGGCACCGCGCTGGTGGTGTTCCCGCCGAGCCTGGTGTTCATGGTGGTCGACAACCTGTTCGGCGGCGATGGCCGCTTCCTCACCAAGAACGAGGGCCGCGAGTTCACCAACACCGAGCAGCGCATCATCCGCCGTCTGCTGGGGCTGGCGCTGGAGGCCTACACCGACGCCTGGCGCGCGGTCTATCCGCTGGAAATCGACTTCCTGCGCTCGGAGATGCAGGTCAAGTTCGCCAACATCACCAGCTCGCCCAACGAGATCGTGGTGAACACCACCTTCCATCTGGAAGTCGGCAACCTGGCCAGCGACTTCAACATCTGCATCCCCTACTCGATGATCGAGCCGCTGCGCGACCTGCTCAACGGGCCGCTGACCGACAGCAATCCCGCCGAGGATCGCCAGTGGAGCCAGCGCATTGCCGGCGAGATCCGCCAGTCGCAGGTGGAACTGATCGCCGACTTCGTCGAGATCCCCACCAGCATCGCGCGGATCATGGCGCTGAAGATCGGCGACGTGCTGCCCATCGAGCTGCCCGAGCAGGTCAGCGCCCGGGTCGACGGCGTGCCGGTGATGCACTGCGAATACGGCAGCCAGAACGGCCTGCGTGCCCTGCGGGTCACCCGCCTGGTCGACCACACGCCGCCCTCAGCCAAGGCTTCCGCCGATCTGTTCGCCAAGGGCGCCGTGCCTGCGGCCAAGGAATCCAACCATGACTGATCCGAACTCCCCCGAGCAATCCGGCCTCGACGCCGACTGGGCCAGCGCCATGGCCGAGCAGACCACCGCCGCGCCGGCCATCGAGGACGATCCCTGGGCCGCCGCCTTCGCCGAACAGGCCGCCGCCACGCCGCCGGCCGCCAGCGTGAAGAGCGCCGGGGAAAGCGTGTTCAAGCCGCTGGACAAGGGGCCCGGCAGCACCGGCATGCGCGACCTGGAGATGATCATGGACATCCCGGTCAAGCTCAGCGTCGAGCTCGGCCGCACGCGCATCACCATCAAGCAGCTGCTCGAACTGGCCCAGGGCTCGGTGATCGAGCTGGACGGCCTGGCCGGCGAGCCGATGGACATCCTGATCAACGGCTACCTGATCGCCCAGGGCGAGGTGGTGGTGGTGGAGGACAAGTACGGCATCCGCATCACCGAGATCATCACCCCGTCCGAACGCGTGCAGAAGCTCAACCGATGAGCAGCCTCGCTCCCGCCGAGCAGGCCGCCGGCAGCGGCGACGCCCTGCTCGGCATGGCCGCACTGGGCAAGACCGGCCTCGCCCTGCTGCTGGTGATCGGCCTGATCCTGCTGTGCAGCTGGCTGCTGCGGCGCCTCAGCGCCGGCCAGCAGCTGCCCGGCCAGCCGCTCAGGGTGCGCGGCAGCACCGCGCTGGGCCAGCGCGAGCGGGTGGTGATCGTCGAGGTCGAAGGCACCTGGCTGGTGCTCGGCGTCACCCCCGGGCAGATCAGCAAGCTGCACGAGCTGCCGGCACCGCCAGCCGCCAGCGCGCAGCCCGGCGCGGCCGTGCCCGCCGGCAGCTTCGCCGCGCGCCTGGCCCAGGCGCTCAAGCACAACCTGGGCGGCGCAGCGTCGCGCCAGCCATGATCCGTCCGCTGCGTCGCCACCTGCCGGCCCTGCTGGCGCTGCTCCTGCTGCCGGGCCTGGCCCTGGCCGAAACCGGCCTGCCCGGGGTGATCAGCAAGCCGCTGGCCGACGGCAGCCAGCAGTGGTCGCTGAGCCTGCAGAGCCTGCTGCTGCTCAGCTCGATGGCCTTCCTGCCGGCCATGCTGCTGATGATGACCGGCTTCACCCGCATCATCATCGTCCTCGGCCTGCTGCGCACCGCGCTCGGCACGCCGTCGACGCCGCCCAACCAGGTGCTGGTCGGCCTGGCGCTGTTCCTCACCTTCTTCGTCATGTCGCCGGTGCTGACCAAGGTGCACGAACAGGCCTGGCAGCCGTTCTCCCGCGACGAGATCAACTTCGAGCAGTTCATCGCCACCGGCAGCCAGCCGTTTCGCGAGTTCATGCTCGGCCAGACCCGCGAGACCGACCTGGCACTGTTCGCCCGCCTGGCCCAGGTCGGCGACATCCAGGGGCCGGAGCAGGTGCCGATGCGCGTGCTGCTGCCGGCGTTCGTCACCAGCGAGCTGAAGACCGCC
The DNA here is from genome assembly GCF_034057115.1 of Pseudomonas sp. AN-1. Classification (NCBI taxonomy): domain Bacteria; kingdom Pseudomonadati; phylum Pseudomonadota; class Gammaproteobacteria; order Pseudomonadales; family Pseudomonadaceae; genus Pseudomonas; species Pseudomonas sp. AN-1. The sequence continues at coordinate 1,256,613 of NZ_CP139195.1, forward strand.
TTCCAGATCGGCTTCACCATCTTCATCCCGTTCCTGATCATCGACCTCGTGGTGGCCAGCGTGCTGATGGCCCTCGGCATGATGATGGTGCCGCCGGCGACCATTTCGCTGCCGTTCAAGCTGATGCTGTTCGTGCTGGTGGACGGCTGGCAGCTGTTGATCGGCTCGCTGGCGCAGAGCTTCTATACCTGATCCGCCCACGGAGGCACCGCGATGACACCCGAATCGGTCATGGACCTCGCCTACCAGGGCATGCGCGTCACCCTGTTCATGGCCGGCCCGCTGCTGCTCACCGCGCTGCTGGTGGGCCTGTTGATCAGCCTGTTCCAGGCCGCCACCCAGATCAACGAGATGACCCTGTCGTTCATCCCCAAGATCCTCGCGGTGTTCACCGTGCTGGTGCTGGCCGGCCCCTGGATGATCAAGCTGATCGTCGACTTCACCCGCGAGCTGTTCGGCAACATCCCGCTGATGCTCGGCTGAGATGGTCGAGGTCGACTTCGCCCAGCTGCAGCAGTGGCTGACCGCCTTCTTCTGGCCGTTCGTGCGCCTGAGCGCCTTCCTCGCCGCCTCGCCGCTGTGGGGCCATTCCAGCATCCCGATGCGGGCGAAGATCGGCCTGGCCGTGCTGCTCGCGGTGCTGCTCGGGCCGACCCTGCCGCCGCTGCCGGCGGTGCCGCTGGTGTCCTGGGCGAGCCTGGGCATCGTTCTCGAGCAGACGCTGATCGGCATCGCCATCGGCCTGACCATGCGGGTGACCTTCGCCGTGGTGCAGGCCGCCGGCGAGATCATCGGCCTGCAGATGGGCCTGGGCTTCGCCAGCTTCTTCGCCCCGGACACCGGCACCAACACCATGATCCTCTCGCGGCTGCTGTACATGCTCAGCCTGCTGATGTTCCTGGCGCTGGACGGTCATCTGCTGGTGCTGGAAATCCTCGCCGGCAGCTTCACCAGCCTGCCGATCGGCCAGGCGCTGGATCTCGCCGCCGGCGAGATTCTCGTCCGCCATGCCGGGGTGATCTTCGCCTCCGGGCTGCTGCTGGCCCTGCCGCTGGTGGCGGCACTGCTGACCATCAACCTGGCGATGGGCATCCTCAACCGCGCCTCGCCGCAGCTGACCGTGTTCTCGATCGGCTTCCCGCTGACCATGCTGGTGGGCCTGGTGCTGCTGATGGTGCTGATGAACGACCTGGGGCGCTTCCTCGAGATGCTGTTCGGCGACGCCCTGCTGTTCCTGCGCCAGCTGGTGGCGAGTCTGGTGCTGGCGAACTGAACCGGCCCGCCAGCGCCGGCCATCAGATCTGCTGGAACAGCGACAGCTTCTGCACGTCGACGAAGGCCTTCTGCGCTGCCTGCAGGCCGACCTGGCGCAGGGTGTACTCGGAAATCGCCTTGTTGTAGTCGAGGTCGAGACGGTCGGAGAGCACCTGCTCGTAGTTGAGCATGCGGTTGCTGCCGACCACGTCGAGCACGTCCAGCTCGTTGAGGCGGGCGCCCACCGTGGAGCGCACCGACAGCACGTTGTCGAAACCCTTGTCCAGCGCGGCGCCGGCCTTGGCCAGGGTCGTCTGCAGGCTGGCGCGGCCGGCGTCGTCCTGCACCGGGGTGGACAGTACGTCGATCATGTCCTTGAGCGCACCGAACAGGTCGGCATCCTCGGCGCTGGCGAAGATCGCGCGGCCGTTGTCGGTGCTGGGCATCATCCGTGCCGAGTCGACGTGCTGGGCCTTGACGCCCTCGTCGCCGACGTAGCTGACCCGCCCGTCGGCATCCTGCACGAACGGCGGAGTGCCGTCCTGATGGCCGCCGAACAGGTAGCGACCGTTGCCGTCCCGGGAGTTGGCCTGGCCGACCAGCCCCTGGTAGATGCCGTTGAGTTCCTGGGCGATGGCGTTGCGGTCGGCATCGCCGAGGGTGCCGTTGCCGGCCTGGACCAGCAGGGTGCGCGCACGGACGATGAAGTCGGCGGTGCTGCTGAGCACGCTCTCCTCCTGGGACAGGCTGTTGCGCGCGCTGACCCGGGCGTTGGCGTACTGCTCGTCGACCGCCTTGGCCTGCTCGACGCCCACCGCCAGCGAGGCGGCCTGCGGATCGTCGGAGGGGTTGACCACACGGCGGCCGCTGGACAGCTGCAGGCCGGTCTTGAGGAACTCGCCCTGCTGGCGGTTGAGCGCAGAGAGGCTCTGCTCGTACATGGTGGTGGTGCTGATGCGCATCGCGCGTTACTCCGTCGGTCAGGCCCGGATGCCGAGCAGGGTGTCGAGAACGGTCGCGCCGATCTCGATGACCTTGGCGTTGGCCTGGTAGTACTGCTGGTAGCGGATCAGGTTGGCGGCCTCCTCGTCGAGGTTGACCCCCGAGTCGGCCTGCTGCAGGGCGCTGAGCTGCTCGCTGAGGCCCTGCTGGGCGTCGAGGTTGGCCGCAGCGATGCTGGTGCGGTTGCCGATGTCGCTGACGATGGCCGCGTAGCCCTGGCTCAGGGTGGCCTGGCCGCCCACCACGCTGCGCGTCTGCAGCGCCTGCAGCTGCAGGGCGTTGCGGTTGTCGCCGGAGCCGCTGCCGCCTGCCGGCTGGCCGGCGGCGATGCGCGCCGGATCGGTCAGGTTGTTGCCCAGGCGCGCCGCCGCGGCGCGGGTCGGCTGGATCAGGAAGCGGTCGCCCTCGGCCGGAGTGCCGCTGATCTGCACGCTCATGCCGCCGAAGCTCAGGGTGCCGTTGGCGCTGTCGAAGTTGGCCTCGACCGCCGTGCCGATGTCGCGGCGCACCACGCTGTAGCCGCCGGCCGTGCTCCAGCTGACGTCGTAGTCGCTGGCGGTGAGGCTGCCCAGCGCGGCCGGATCGTAGCTGGCGCTGAGCACGGCGTCGCCGCGGTTGCCGGTGTTGCTGAAGCTGACCGGCGCACCGATGGTGAAGAAGTCGCCGCCGGCCGCGCCGTAGAGATCGACGCCCTGGGCATGCTGCTGGTTGAAGGCCACCGCCAGGGATACCGCCAGCTGGCCGAGCTGGCCCTGGGTGCGGTCGAGGGTCTCGCGGCGGAAGGTCATCAGGCCGCCCAGCTCGCCGTCCTGGAAGGTGGTGTCGGGAAACTCCACCAGGTTGCCGCCCGGGTCGCGGTAGCCGACCACGAAGCGGCTGGCATCCTCGGAGGAGCGCATGGCCTCGAGCTTGAAGCTGTTGGTGCCGCTGACCAGGCTCAGGCCGTTGCCGAGGGTCAGGTTGTAGCTGCCGCCATCCTGGACGGTCAGCCGGGCGTCGATGCGCTGGCTCAGCTCGGCGACCAGTTGGTCGCGCATGTTGAGCAGGCCGTTGGGCACCTCGCCGGTCTTGGCCCTGGCCAGGGCGATCTCGCGGTTGAGGTTGGCGACCTGGCCGGCGGTGTTGTTGATCTGGGTGACCTGGTCCTTGAGCTGGCCGTTGATGCTGGTCTGCATGTCGCTCAGGTAGCCCTCGAACGCGCGGAACTGCCCGGTCAGGGTCTGCGCGGCGCCCAGCACGCCCTGACGGGCGGCCGGATCGGCCGGCGAGGCCACCACGTCCTCCAGGGCGGAGAAGAAGCTGCTCATCAGCGGCGCCAGGCCGGCCTCGCGGTCGGCCAGCAGGGTGTCGATCTGGCTGACCTGCGAGTGGTAGCTGCTCAGCGCACCGGCCACGCCGTTGCTGCGGTTGAGCTGGTTGGCGACGAACTGGTTGAACTGGCGCTCGACGTTCACCACCTCGACGCCGCCTCCGGCGAAGTGCTCGCCGACCTGGGCCAGCTGGCGGTTGTAGCCCGGGGTGTAGACGTTGCTGATGTTGTTGCTGGTGGTGGCCAGCACCGTCTGCGCGGTCTGCAGGCCGCTGACGCCGATGGAAAAGATGCTCATGAAGCCGTTCCTGTTGAACCTTGCTCGGGATATCGGCCGCGCCGCGCTGATCTTGAGTCGCCTTGCCAAGTTTCTGCCACGAGGGCGCCCGCCGGTCAGAGCTGCGCCACCTGGCGGGCCGGATCGAAGGGTGCGATGGTCGCCATCACCGCGATCAGCTTGTCGGCGTAGGCCGGGTCGGTGGCGTAGCCGCCACGCTGCAGTGCACGCGCCGCCTGGGCCGCGTCGGGCGCCTCGACCACCCCGGCGTAACGCGGGTTGTCGCCGATCAGCCGGGCGTAGTCGGTGAAGGCCGCCTCGAAGGACTCGTAGACGCGGAAACGCTCGATGCGGCTCACCGGCCGGCCGTCGACGTACTCGGTGGTACGCACTTCGGTGGTCGGCCCCTGCCAGTTGCCGCCGGCCTTGATGCCGAACAGGTTGTGGCTGTTGCCGCCGCTGGCCGTGGCGATCTCGTGGCGACCCCAGCCGGTCTCCAGCGCCGCCTGGGCGAGGATCAGCTCGGCCGGCACGCCACTGGCGCGGCTGGCCGCGCGTGCCGGCTCGTGCAGGCGGGCGACGAAGGTCGCGACATGCCCGCCGCCTTCGCCGCGGGCCTGTTCCGGCTGCCCGATCTCGGCAGCCGCGAGACTGCGCTGCGCCACCGGCGACGGGCGGGAGACGGTTTCGAGCCGCGCCAGCGGCCGCTCGGCCGCCGCCGTCCCCGCCGGCGCGGCGGCGGCCGGCTCCAGCTGCAGCGCACCGTACAGCGGCCGCGGCGTGCCGCGGGGTATGCCGGCGATCAGTCCGGCATCGTGCGCCGGTGCGGCGATGCCCGCCTGGCTGCGCAGCTGGCCTTCGATCTGCTCGGCCAGGCCGAGACCCTGGCCGGCGAGGGTCTGCGCCCACTGCTGGTCGAGCATTTCCGTGTACAGGCGGCTCTGCTGGCTGTCGAGCAGACCGGACTGCGGGCCGGCCTCGCGCATGCTCTTCAGCATCATCTGCAGGAGCACCGCCTCGAACTGGCGGCTGGCCTCGCCGAGGCCCGCGGCCGGGTCCTGGCGGGCGCTCTGCTTGAGGCGCTGCAGGCCCTGCAGGTCGAGGGCGAACTGGCCGCTCAGATCGTTGACGCTCATCAGATGATCTCCAGTTCGGCGCGCAGCGCACCGGCCGCCTTGAGCGCCTCGAGAATCGACATCAGGTCCTGCGGAGTGGCGCCCAGGGCATTCAGCGCCTTGACCACATCGAGCAGGTTGGTGCTCGGCGCCACCATGCGCAGCCCGGTGCCCTGCTGCTCGACGGTGATCTTCGAGTCCGGCACCACCACGGTCTCGCCTTCGCTGAACGGCGCCGGCTGACTGACCCTGGGCTGGTTCTCGATCACCACCGACAGGTTGCCGTGAGCCACCGCGGCGTTGTGCAGGGTGACGCTGCCGTTGAGCACCACGGCGCCGCTGCGCGAGTTGATGATGACCCTGGCCGGCGCCTCGACCGGCAGGATGTCGAGGCCCTCCAGACGGGCCATGAAGTTGACCCGGCCGTTGGGGTCGCGCGGAGCGTCGAGGAGGATCAGTCCGGCATCCTGCGCGCTGGCCACGGTGCGCCCGAAGCTGGCGTTGATGGTGCTGACCAGGCGCTGGGCGGTGCCGAAGTCGGGCTGCTTGAGCTGCAGCTCGAGCAGGCCGCGCTCGTTGCCCAGCTGCAGCGGTACCTGGCGTTCGACGGTGGCGCCGCGGGCGATCCGTCCGCCGGCCTGCTGGTTGATCTGCACGCTGCTGCCGCCGGATTCGGCACCGGCGCCGCCGACCAGCAGGTTGCCCTGGGCCAGGGCGTAGACCTCGCCGTCGATGCCCTTGAGCGGGGTCATCAGCAGGGTGCCGCCGCGCAGGCTGCGCGCATTGCCCACCGAGGACACCACCACGTCGAGGTGCTGGCCGGGCCGGGCGAAGGCCGGCAGGTCGGCGGTGACCATCACCGCAGCGATGTTGCGCAGCTGCATGTTGGTGCCCGGCGGCACGGTGATGCCCAGCTGCGACAGCATGTTGGTCAGGCTCTGTCCGGTGAACGGCGCCTGCATGGTCTGGTCGCCCGAGCCGTCCAGGCCCACCACCAGGCCGTAGCCGACCAGGGCGTTGCTGCGCACCCCGGAGAATTCGGCCAGGTCGCGCAGCCGCTCGGCGCGGGCGCTGCCGGCGGCGCAGAGCACGAGCAGCAGCATCAGCAGGCGGGCGGGAAGCGGGATATTCAGTCGCATGGCGGTCGCGGCCCCATCAGAACGGCGAGATGTTGAGGAAGAAGCGCTGCAGCCAGCCCATGGTCTGGGCCTCGTTGATGTAGCCGTCGCCGACGTACTCGATGCGCGCATCGGCCACCTGGGTCGAGGGCACGGTGTTCTGCACGGTGATGGCGCGCGGATTGACCACCCCGGAGAAGCGGATGAACTCGGTGCCCTGGTTGATGGCGATCTGCTTCTCGCCGCGCACGCGCAGGTTGCCGTTGGCCATCACCTCCAGCACCGACACGGTGATGGTGCCGTTGAAGGAGTTGTTGGCCTTGGCGCCGCCACTGCCGGCGAACACGTTTTCCCCCTCGAGCTCCGTCGCCCACTCGGACAGCTTGCTGAGCTTGTCGGGCACGGTGATCGGGGTCAGGCTGGCCGAACCGTTGCGACTGGCGTTGGCGGCGGCATTCTTGCTGGCGCTGACCTGCTCGTTGAGCACCACAGTGAGGATGTCGCCGACCATGCGCGGGCGGCGGTCCTCGAACAGCGGCTGGAAGCCCTGGCGCGACTGGTAGATCGAACCATTGGCCTGCGGCAGCGGGCGCTCGGGAATCTGCACCCGCTCCTGCTCGCCGACCACCGAAGGCCGCGGCAGCTGGGCGCAGCCGCTGGCCAGCAGCGCGGCCAGCAGGACGGCAGCGGTCGCGCGGGAGGTACGCATCACAGCTGGGCCAGCCGCGCCAGCATCTCGTCGGAGGTCTCCACGGCCTTGCTGTTGATCTCGTAGGCGCGCTGGGTCTGGATCATGCTGACCATCTCCTCCACCACGTTGACGTTGGAGGTCTCCACGTAGCCCTGGTAGAGCACACCGGTGCCGTTCAGGCCGGGCACGTTCTCGTTGGGCGCCCCGGAGCTGTCGGTTTCCAGGTAGAGGTTCTCGCCGATGCTCTGCAGCCCCGGCGGGTTGATGAAGGTAGCCAGAGTCAGCTGGCCCACCTGGCGACTCTGGGTGCTGCCCGGCTCGGTGATCGAGACGATGCCGTCCTGGGCCACCGTCACCGACAGGGCGTTGTCGGGGATGGTGATGCTCGGCTGCAGCGGGTAGCCGCTGGCGGTGACCAGTTGGCCGTCGCGGTCGATCTGGAAGCTGCCGTCGCGGGTATAGGCGGTGGTGCCGTCGCTGCGCAGCACCTGGAAGAAGCCGTTGCCGTTGATCGCCAGATCCCGCGAGTTCTCGGTGTTCTGCAGGCTGCCCTGGCTGTGGATGCGCTCGGTGGCCACCGGGCGCACGCCGGTGCCGATCTGCAGGCCGGACGGCAGACTGGTCTGCGCGGTGCTGCTGGCGCCGGGCTGGCGCAGGTTCTGGTACAGCAGGTCCTCGAACACCGCGCGCGAGCGCTTGAAGCCATTGGTGCTGACGTTGGCCAGGTTGTTGGCGATCACGTCCAGCTGGACCTGTTGCGATTCCAGGCCGGTCTTGGCCGTCCACAGCGATCTGATCATCGGAATTCCTCGGGATTGGGTGGGTCGCCAGGGCCTCAGCCCTGCAGCGACAGCAGGCTGTTGGCGCGCTGGGCGTTCTCGTCGGCGCTGCCGATCACCTTCATCTGCATGTCGTAGCGGCGGGCGTTGTCGATCATCGCCACCATCGCCTCGGTGGGGCTGACGTTGCTGCCCTCCAGGGCGCCGGGGGTCAGCCGCTGGTTGTCGTCGGCCGGCAGCGTGGCGCCGACGCCGTTGGCGTCCGGCTGGCTGCGGAACAGGCCGTCCTCGCCACGCACCAGGCTGCCCGGGGCGGCGGCAACCAGCTTGAGGCGACCGACCTCGGCGATGCTCTCCGGCCCCTGGCCTTCGCCGATCGCGCTGATGGTGCCGTCGACGCCCATGCTCAGGGTGCTGCCCAGCGGCACGATCAGCGGGCCGCCCTCGCCGATCACCGGGCGGCCGAGGATGGTGACCATGCCGGTGGCATCCATCTGCAGATCGCCGCGCCGGGTGTAGGCCTCGCTGCCATCGGGCGCCTGCACGGCCAGCCAGGCGTCGCCGCGCAGGGCGACATCCAGTTCGCGTCCGGTGCCGGATACCGGCCCCGCGCTGAAGTCGGCGGCCGGCGTGCTGGCCACGGTCAGCGTGCGGGTGGCCAGGCCGGCGCCCTCCACGGGCACCGCCTGCATGGCCATCAGCTCGCCGCGGAAGCCCGGAGTGGCGGCGTTGGCCAGGTTGTGGCTGACCGCCGCCTGCTGCTCGAGGGTGAAGCGCGCCGCGCTCATCGCGGTATAGAGGATGCGATCCATGGCTCAGTCCGGTCAGCGCAGGTTGACTGCCTGCTGCAGCACTTCGTCCTGCAGCTTGATGGTCTGGGCGTTGGCCTGGAAGTTGCGCTGGGCAATGATCAGCGCCACCAGCTCCTTGGTCAGATCGACGTTGGAGGACTCCACCACGCCGGCCTCGATGTCGCCGAACAGGCCGGTACCGGCCTCGCCGATCAGCGCCTGGCCGGAATCGCTGGTCTCCACCCAGCCGCCACCGACCGGAGTCAGGCCCTCCGGGTTGCGGAAGTTGGCCATGCCGATGGTGCCTAGCACCTGGGTCCGCTCGTTGGAGTAGTTGCCGATGACCTGGCCCTTCTTGTCGACGCTGATGCCCACCAGGCTGCCGGAGGTGTAGCCATCCTGGTTGAGGCTGCCCAGCTCGAACTCGTTGGCGAACTGGGTGCTGCCGGCGACGTTGAGCTTGAAGCTCATGTCGTTGGCACCATTGGTCAACGCGAAGCTGATCGGAGTCGCGTCATAGGGCGCCTGCAGCGGCCCGCTGGTGACGGTGCCGTCCGGCGCGGTATGGATCGCCGTGCTGCTGGCCAGCAGGCCGTTGCTGTCGAAGGTCAACCGGGTGGAGTCGGAGGAAAACTCCTGCCCCGCCGGGGTGGCGCGCGCGGTCTTCACGTCCCAGGTATTGACCCCAGTCTTGATGAAGTACAGGGTCAGCGTCTGCGGCGTGCCCTGGGAGTCGAACACTGTGGCGCCGTTGGCGTAGGAATAGGTGCTGGACTTGAGCGGGTCGAAGGCCGCCGGATCCAGACTCGGCAGGGTGGCGTCCAGATTCAGGGTGGCCTTGATCTCGCTGGTCGCCTTGGCCGGCAGGCCGGACGCGGAGATGTTCAGCTGCTGCAGCTGGCCGCCGTTGCCGGCCGCCCCCGGGTAGCCGGTCAGGCGGCCGCCCTGGGCGTTCTCCAGGTAGCCATCCGGAGTCATGGTCAACTGGCCGTTGCGCGCATAGACGATCTGCTCGCCCATGTCGAAGCGCAGGAAGCCGCCGCCACTGATCGCCAGGTCGAGGTTGCGCCCGGTGGCTTCCAGGTTGCCGTCCTTGAAGTTCTGCTGCACCCCGGCGACGCTGACGCCCAGACCGACCTTGGCCCCGGCGTACACATCGGCGAACTGCATGCTCGCGCTCTTGTAGCCGATGGTCTGCGAGTTGGCGATGTTGTTGCCCATCACGTCGAGGTTCTTGGATGCCGCGTTGAGACCGCTGAGTGCCTGCGAAAAGCCCATTGCTTGACTCCCTGGCGCAGTGGCTGACCGCCAGCTGCGCGAATGCAACGATGAAAAGGTGGTTAGAGGATCTGGCGGATGTCCTGCAGACCGACCCGCCCCAGGGTGGCGCCGAGGTCGATCTGCGGACCGCTGGCGCCGCTGCTCACGCCACCGACCCGGGCATAGGTGAGCACGGTGGCCGGCTGGGCCTGCTCGTCGGCGAGGGCCTCGACGGCCACCCGGTAGGCGCCATCCGGCGCCACGCTGCCGTCATTGAGGGTGCCGTCCCAGACGAACGACTCGACCCCCGCCGGCAGGGCACCGAGGTCGAACTGGCGCACCAGCTGGCCGGCGCCGTCGTAGATGCTGACCTTGACCTGATCGGCTGCGCGGCCGAGTTCGACACCGAACGGGGTGGTCTCGCCGCTGCCGACCAGCACGCGGTCGCCCGGCACCAGCACGCCGCGGCCGATCAGCGCCGAGGCCTGCAGGGTCTGCCCGGCGTCGATCTGCCCGGTGATGCCCTTGAGGGTCTCGTTGAGTTCCTCGATGCCGCTCAGGGTGTTGACCTGCGCCAGCTGCGAGGTCATCTCCGCGTTCTCCATCGGCTTGAGCGGATCCTGGTTCTGCAGCTGGGTGACCAGCAGGGTCATGAAGTTCGAGCGCAGATCGTCGGCCTTCTTCTGCTCGCTGACGCCGGCCGAACTGCCGCCGCCGTTGATCGAGCTGATGACCGAACTGTCGATGGTGTTGCTCATGCCGGCGCTCCTCAGCTGTCGCCCAGGGTCAGGGTCTTGAGCATCAGCTGCTTGCTGGTGCTCATCACCTCGACGTTGGCCTGGTAGGAGCGCGAGGCGGAGATCATGTTGACCATCTCGTTGACCGGCTCGACGTTCGGCAGGGTCACGTAGCCCCGCTCGTCCGCCAGCGGGTGCCCCGGGCGGTATTCCATGCGCATCGGCGCATCGTCCTCGATCACCTGCGCCACCTTCACTCCGCCGACGCCCTGGCTGTCGCCCCCCTGCGCCTCGAAGATCACCTGCTTGGCGCGGTAGGCCTGGCCGTCCGGCCCGCTGACGCTGTCGGCATTGGCCAGGTTGCTGGCGGTGACGTTCATGCGCTGGGACTGCGCGCTGAGCGCGGAACTGGAAATGCTGAAGATGTTGAACATGGTCATGGCGGCTTACTCGGGCTGCAGGGCGGTCTTCAGCCCCTGGATGCGGCTGTTCATCAGGGTCAGGCTGACCTGGTAGCGCATCGCGTTGTCGGCGAACTCGCCGCGCTCCAGATCCATGTCCACCGTGTTGCCGTCCATGCTGGGCTGGCCGGGAATGCGGTAGAGCAGCTCGCGCTCGCTGGCCAGACCGCCGAGGCGGCCGCTCAGGTGACGGGCATCGGTGGTTCTCAGCGCCTGGGGGCCGGCAGCCGGCTGCGCCTGGGCGGCCCTGGCCAGCTCCGCGGCAAAATCGAAGTCCCGCGCCTTGAAGTTGGGCGTATCGGCATTGGCGATGTTGTTGGCCAGCACCTGCTGACGCTCGGCACGCAAGCCCAGCGCCAGCTGGTGCATGCGCAGCGCACCGTCGAGCTTGTCGATCATGCGGACGTCCTCCGCGCCACTCGGCGCACAAGGGAAAGTTGTTCAGGACACAGAATAGGGGGGCGGCCGTCAGCGCAAAGGTGCGAACAGGCCGGTATTTACCGTTCAATTTCCGTCTTGGCTGCCGGCCGGCCTGCCTAGAATCTGGCCCTCCCGCTTGCCTCGAGGCGCCGCCATGCCGCGTCCCTTCCACCTTTCGCGCGGCCTGACCGGCCTCGCCGGGCTGCTCGCCCTGCTGCTGGCCGGTGCGCCGTCAGCCGCGGAAAGCGACCCGGTGGCTGTCGCGATCCATGACTTCCTCCGCCGCGAAGCCGCCCGTCCGGATCGCCAGGTGACCGTGGCGGTGGCGTCCGTCGCCGCGCACCTGCCGCCCTGCGCCCAGCCGCAACCCTTCCTGCCCCAGCCCACCCAGCGCCTGCTGGGCCGCGTCGCCGTCGGCGTACGCTGCGGCGACGGCGCCACCCGCTACCGGCAGGCGACGATCACGATCCACGCCGCCTACCCCGTCGCCCGCCGGGCGCTGGCGGCCGGCGAAGTGGTCACCGCCGAGCTGCTCGAACTGCAGCAGGGCGACCTCGGCCGCCTGCCGCGGCATGCCGCGCTGGACGCCGAGCAGGTCATCGGCCGCGAGCTGACCCGGGCGCTGGGCAAGGGCAGCCCGCTGCCGGTCAACGCCCTGCGCAGCGTGCCGCTGGTCGAGCGCGGCGCCCGCGTCCGGGTCGAGGCGCGCGCCGGCGGTTTCGTGGCCAGCCGCGAGGGCACCGCCCTGGACAGCGGCGGCCAGGGCGACGAGATCCGCATCCGCACCGAGACCGGCGCCGTCCTGCGCGCCCGCGTGCACAGCCGCAATCTGCTGACGGTCGATTTCTAACCCGCTTGCTCCAGGCGCATAATCTGCGACACGGAGCGCACTTTCCCGCGAACCGGGCACTCAAGTCGGCCCGCCGCGGGCCGATAGTGAAGACAGGCACCACGCAAGGGAGGTTTCCCGTGAAGATCGACAGCTCACAGCCACCGGCTCGCCCGCTTGCCACCTCGGGCAAGGAGCCGGCAACCCACGCCCAGCGCGCCCAGGCGGCGTCAGCGGACCAGTCACCGTCCACGGTGACCCACCTCAGCACGTCCGACAACCGCTCGGGCAGCGAGGATATCGACCTGGCGCGCGTCGCCGAACTGCGCCAGGCCATCCGCGAGGGTCGCCTGGAAATCGATGCCGAGCGCATCGCCGATGGCCTGATCGCCAGCGTGCGCGAACAGCTCGAGCAGAACTGACCCGTATTCCGGAGCCCGCATGAGCCTGGCCAAGCATCTCGCCCGCCAATCCGCCACCCTGGCGCAGTTCATCCTCCTGCTCGAAGACGAGCAGCGCGCCCTGGCCCAGGGCCAGGTGGACGGCCAGCGCCTGAGCGAACTGGCCGCCAGCAAACAGGCGCTGCTGGACACGCTCGAACAGCTGGAGGCGCAACGCCGGCACGCCCAGCTCCGCCTCGGCTATGGCGACGATCGCCAGGGAGCGGCACGTGCCGCCGCCGACGCCGGCTGCCTCGACAGCTGGCAGCAGCTGCTCGTCCAGGCCAGCCGGGCACAGCAGCTCAACCGTCGCAATGGCGACGGCATCCGCGCGCGCCTGGAGCAGAACCAGCGCATGCTCAACTTCCTTCGCGAGGCTGGCGGCAGCGGACTCTACGGCCCGGACGGCCAGTCCCGCCATGGGCGGCACGGCGCCCTCGCCTCCCGCGCCTGAATCACACCACCGCGCCACCCCCAGCAGATTCCGGACCAGCGCAGTCACAGAAGCGCAACATTCAAGTGATATCAATCCGGCATCACTTGTGATCCGGTAACTTGCATGCTCTCCCGTCTCAACATCGCCGCCCGCCTGCACCTGGCATTCGGCGGCATCGTCCTCCTGCTGGTCGCCGCCACCGTCGTTGGCGTACAGGGGCTGGCCACCCAGAAGCGCACCGCCAACGAACTGCTGCATGTCGACATGGCGCTCCTGCAGAACGCCGCCGAAGTGCGCCGGCTGACCCTCGAGGGACGCCGCATCGAGAAGAGCCTGTTCCTCAACGTCAGCAACCCGCAGGCGGTGCAGAACTACAAGCAGCAGTGGGACGCCACCCACCAGGAGCTGACCGCGACCTTGCAGCAGGGCGTCGGCCTGGCGCCCGACAGCAGTCTGGGCAAGTTGTACAGCCAGTCGGCCACCCTGCTGGACGCCTATCACTTCGGCTTCAGCGGCGTCTATGAGCGGATCGCCGCCGGTGAGATCAGCGATCCGGCCATCGCCGACATGGTCTTCGGCCAGTTCAACGACGAGATCCAGCAGCTGGACCAGCAGGCCATCGCCATCGCCCAGGCCGCGCAACGGCTGGCGGCCAGCGCCGACGACAGGATCGAACAGCAGCACCGCAATGCCCTGGCCGGCCTGCTGGCGTTTGCCGCCCTCGCCGTGCTGATCGCCGGGATCATGGCCGTGCGCATCAGCCACGGCATCATCGCCCCGCTGCGCAGCGCCCTGGAGGCCACCCGCCGGGTCGCCGAGGGCGACCTGACCCAGGCCATCCACGGCAACACCCACGACGAGACCGGCCAGCTGCTCGAAGCCATGGGCGAAACCAACCGCAAACTCTCGGATCTGGTCGCCTCGCTGCATGACAACAGCGACCAGGTGTTCGCCAGCGCCCACGAGGTCCTCCTCGGCAGCCAGGAGTTGGCCGCGCGCACCGACGAGCAGGTGGCCGCCCTGCAGCAGACGGCCTCGAGCATGGAGCAGATCACCGCCCTGGTGCAGCAGAACAGCGAGTCCACCGAGCAGGCCAGCCGCCTGGCCGCGGCGGCCGCCGCCACGGCACAAAGCGGCGGCCGGGACGTCGAGCAGAGCATCCGTCTCATGCAGGAACTGGCCTCCAGCTCGCAGAAGATCAACGACATCATCCAGGTCATCGACTCCATCGCCTTCCAGACCAACATCCTCGCCCTCAACGCCTCGGTCGAGGCCGCCCGGGCCGGCGAACAGGGCCGCGGCTTCGCCGTGGTGGCCGCCGAGGTACGCAGCCTGGCCAGCCGCAGCGCCGCCTCGGCCAGCGAGATTCGCCAGCTGATCGAGACGATCTCCACCAAGATCGGCCATGGCGTGCACCAGGCCGAGCACAGCGGCCAGACCATCCGTGAAACCGTCGTCTCGATCGGCCAGCTCTCGACGCTGATGCAGGAGATCGCCAGCGCCACCCGCGAACAGAGCGCCGGCATCGGCCAGATCAATACCGCGATCAACCAGCTGGACAGCACCACCCAGCAGAACGCCACCCTGACCGAACAATCCCGGGCCGCCGTCGCCACCCTGGAAGACCAGGCGAGCCAGATGAGGCAACTGGTCGCCAACTTCAGGACCGAGGCCATGGCGAACGACACCGAGCACATGACCGCCTCGAACCTGGGAATCGGCTCGCCCGCTGCCGCTGGGCTTGCCTGGGCGTAGATCGTTGCCGAGGCGGGCTCAGGCAGCCGGCTGCCTCAAGCCAGCGATGCCTCGGTGGAGTCAGGTCGCCTTCCGTTGCGAGGCGCAACCGATGCGCGCATTCAACGTCACGCCATCGGACGTCCATACACTCGACGATGTCCAGCTCCGCCAGCTGGGCTTCCGGCTTGTGCGCGAAGTACTGACCGCCCTGTCGCAGCGGCCAGCCCCCAGCGGCTGAAGGGGCGAACAAGTGGCACAGCGACACGCCTTCGCTGGACAGCTCTTCGGCAACATGCGGGATATAGGCTTGCTTGACATAAAATATACTTTCATATTTTATATCCATAAAGCCTGGGACTGCGCACTCGACGCGCATTCCAGCCCCTTACCGAGTGGAGGTTGCCATGACAATCATTCTGCCGAGCACCTGCCCCAGCTTTTACCGTCTAGCTCCGCAGTGGATACTGCAACTGCTCGCAGACTTTGGTACGAGCCACTGATCCCTCCAGCGCCGGGACGCACCACGCCCCGGCAAACACCACCTCAAGCGCTCCGGTTCATCGGGCGCATCAGGTCTCGCATCGATAGTTGATGATGGGCGTCCGGCCGTCATTTGGATGAGAGCCTGCACCTGGGCTGCAGCTCCCCTCCAGCGATGGCATGCCTGCAGCAGCTGAAGACGAGGCAACCGGCGCCCCACGGGGCGCCGGCATGAAGGGCGGTGACTCAGGCTGCTGCCATGCGTCGGCAGCTCGGCAGGCAGACCAGTGACCAGGTGGCCATCTCGCTCAGCTTCAGCACCGAGCAACCGTCATTTGCGTTGGCCAGGAAATGGCTGGCCAGCTCGCCGACACTCCAGTCGGCGGTACTGGAGGCTATCACTCGCCCATCTGCGGAGAGCACCAGCGCATCCTGCTCGAGACGCACCAGACTGCGCGCCAGCACCCGCTCGAAGCTGTGCAGCGGAACGTCGGCGCCCGCCACGCCGATGAAGCGATCACCGACCATGATCGGCGTGGTGAAGGTCATCACGTACATGTCGGAGCCGTAAAGATCCACGTAGGGACTGGCGACCGTGCTACGGCCGGTCTCGCGCGGCACGCGGAACCAGGGCATGCCCAGATAGTTGTAGAAGTTCTCGCTGCGCTGGTTGAAGTTGAGGCGCAACGGCACAGTTTTCTGCTGGCCGACGAGGCGGCGCCACTCGAGATACATTTCCTGGTCGGCCAGTACCCCGGGCTCGAGCACAACTCCGGCACCATAGGCGCAGGAACGGGACTCCAGGAGGTGGGCATCGATCTTCGGGCGCAGAACCTCGAGGTCGCGAGAGCATGGCTGTCGCCCCGCCGCCTCGGCAGCTTCCCACAACGCACGGACCTCATCGATGAGCTGGTTCAGCTGAGCAAAAACGTTACCAATCGAAGCATTGATCCGCTGCGCACAGGCCTGCAGAGGATGGAGATTGGGCTGGATCGACACGATGCACCTCACACTAAGGTCTTTGTTTCTTCTTGTTGTTATTCCGAAGAGTGCCGCCGGCGGGGATAGCGTGAAATTTCTACTCACACCTACACGGCAGGCAGCCTTTCCGGAGTTTACGCAAGTCGCATGCCATCACTCGTTCTCGTCGCCAGCAGCCAGCAATGCCAGCCGCAGGTTGGCGAGCCGCTTGATACCGCGGGCGACGTGCGCCTCGGCCAGCGCCCCAGCCAGATTGGCATCGCCTGCCACCAGGGCGTCGAGGATGGTACGGTGCTCCTGCTGGATGGCCGCGGTATCGGCGACGCCGTCCGCCTGGATCCAAAGCAACTCGCCCAGTTCGGCCTGCAGCTGCATTTCCGCATGGGTGAGACGGACCGACTGGGCTGCCACCGCGATCTCGATATGGAAGCGGGCGTCGGCGCGCCGACGCTCGAGACGGCTGCTCGCGACACCCAGCGCCTCTACATAGTGCAGCAGCCGCTCATGGTGCTCCGCAGCGGAGCGCTGCGCCGCCAGGCGTGCCGCCATGCCGGAGATGGCCATCATCTCGTCGCCGAGATCGCGCAACTCCAGCGCACTCATCTCCTCCAGGCGCTGCAGCAGGAAGTCCTCTGGCATCTCGACCGGTGCACAGATGAAGCTGCCGCCATTGCGTCCGCGGCGGGTCTCGATCAGGCCGCGCTGACGCAGCACCGCCAGCGCTTCGCGCAGGGTCACGGTGGCCACGCCAAGCTGCATGGCCAGCTCACTCTCGCTGGGGAGCTGCTCGCCTTCGGCAAGCAAGCCCAGATCGATCACTTCGATCAGCCGGCGTACCACTTCCTCGGTGCGCCCTTCCTGACGCAGACGGATGAAACCAGCAGCATGGGCCTTGCTGACTGCACTCATAGATCACCTGTTCCAAGACGTCGCAGGAACTCCCGCTGACCGGACGGACAGCGGGCGCTCCATACGCAATGGCGCTAATTTACCAAAGTTGGCAGCTTGCCGGGCATTCATACCTGTAACATCAGATTTTTTCATCAATGACAGCACCGCCCCGGCAAGGCCGGGGCGGTGCTGTCATGGTCTCGTTGTCGACGATGCTCAGGCGAAGGGGTACGCCAGGGTGGGCATCCACTTGCGCCATACCTGTTCGAGCCTGCCGTCGGCGATCACCTCGGCGAGCGCAGCGTCGACCCGGGCACGGAACTCCGGCCGCTCCTTGGCCACGGCGATGCCCCAGCGATTGCGCGTCGCCACGGTGAAAGCAATGGCCAGATCCTCCTCCTCGGCCAGCGGCACCAGCGCCACGTCGTCGTCGACCATCGCGTCGATGCTGCCGGCGCGCAGCGCCTTGACCATGTCGCCCATCACGTCGTCGCTGTCGCCGCCGAACGGCACGCAGATCGCCCCTTCGAAGGTTTCCGCCAGGGCCATGTTGAGGCTGTTGGCGATGGCGCCGACCCGCTTGCCGCGCAGGTCGGCGGGCGAACGCACCGGGCTGCCGCGCAGCACCATGATCGACTCGTCGAACACCGCATAGGGCGCGCTGAAGTCGGCCAGGGTCTTGCGGTACTCGGAAATTCCCTGACCGCAGAGGACTATGTCGCCTTCCCCGGCCTGCAGGACGGGATAGAAGTCCCCCCAGTTGCGATATTCCCAGCGCACCCGCAGCCCCATGACCTGCGCCAGCAGGCGCGCCACGTCGGCCTCGTAACCGTGCCGCTCGCCCAGCCCGTCGCGCCAGAACAACGGCGGTGCCGGCAGGTCGGCGCAGATCACCCTCAGTTCGTTCATTGCGTCGCTCACGGCAGGTACTCCAGATACATCTTGCGTTCCCAGTCGGTGACCGCACCGCAGGCACGGGCCCATTCATCGGCCTTCAGGTCGCGGTACAGCTGGCTCATCTCCTCCGGCAGGGCCGCGCGCATCACCTCGCTCTGGTCGAAGGCGTTCACCGCCTCGCCGAGGGTCAGCGGCAGGCGCACCGCCGCCCCACCACCGGCATAGCTGTCCTGGCTCTCGGAGGGCCCCGGATCGATGCGGTTCTGCAGACCGTCGCGCATGGCGGCAAGCAGCAGGGCGTGGGACAGGTAGGGGTTCACGCTGGCATCGGGCAGCTTGTACTCCAGGCGACCGTTGGCCGACAGGCGTACGGTGCAGGTCTTGTTGTCCATGCCCCAGTTGATGCGGGTCGGCGCGAACAGCCCGGTGTCCCAGAAGCGCTTGTAGGAGTTGACGGTGGAAGCCATCACCATCATCGAGGCCGGCGCGTGGTGGAGCATGCCGCCCAGGGCGTGCAGGCCGATGTCGGTGAGGTGCAGCTCGCGGCGGCCGGGCTCGGCGAAGACGTTCTGCTCGCCGCGCCACAGGCTGACGTTGTGGTGGCAGCCGTTGCCCATCGAACCGGTGCTCGGCTTGGGCATGAAGCTGGCGATCACCCCGAACTCGCGGGCGACCTGGCGGCAGATCATGCGGTAGGTGAGCAGGCGGTCGGCGGTCAGTTCGCAGGAGTCGAACATCCAGTTCAGCTCGAGCTGGCCCGGATCCTCGTAGTCGCCCTCGATCATGTCCAGGCCCATGGCGATGGAGTACTCCATGACCTTCTTGAAGATCGGCCGCATCAGCTCGAGGTTGCCCAGGTGATAGGCGGGGCTGGCGCCGGTGCGCACCTGCACTTCCAGCTTCTCGCCGAGCCAGGACATCTCCGGCTCGCAACCGGACTTCAGGCGCAGGCCGGTATCGCGGGTGAACTCGTCGTGGGCGCGATACAGATTGCCCCGGGCGTCGCTAGCCAGCGGCATGCCGCCGATCTCGGGACGGTGGTCCGGCTCGTACAGGCGGCAGAAGAAGGCGCCGATCGAGCGATCCCACGGCAGCACGTTGAAGCTGGCGATATCCGGGATCGCGGTGAACTCGGCAGCCTGGGCGCCGCCACCGAGCAGCACGCCAGAGCGAGTGGTCTGCAGGTCCGTGAGTGCGGTGCGGTGGAACTGCACGCCCTTCTCCAGGTTGCGCAGCAGGTGCTTGGCCGGCACCACCTTGGCCAGCACGCGGCCGGACAGGGTGACCACCTGGTAATAGATGTACTCGACACCCGACTCACGGATTTTCGCGGCAAGGTCCGCGGCGGCGCTGGAGCTGGTGTTCAGTTCGCGGTGCAGGTCTAACGCTGTCATCTGGCTCTCCCGAGGCACTCTGCGTGCCGGCGAAGCAAAGAGGGGACTGGCTGGGCTGCGGCGACTGGTCATGCCGCAGCGTCGAAATCAATTTAAGATATGGTTTCATATCTTTCAAGAGGACAACGAAAAATCTCTCTGCGTCCCGCAAGCCTGCCATTTCAGGCAAACGCTGATGCCTTGGAGGATCAGCAACAGCCTTGTCCGGCCCAGGCAGGCACTCCGATTGGCAGAAAAATAAATATGAGATATGGTTTCACATGTTTAATGTCTGACCCAGAGGTAGCATCCCCATGCAGTCCACCCGTGCCGTCGCCATCATCCATGCCGAGACCGACTCGGCCGGCAGCCTGCCGGAGCTGTTCGCCAGCCATGGCCTTAACCTGGAGGTCGTTCCCATCACCCGCGGCCTGCCCGATCCGCAGCAACTCGACCTGCTGGTGGTAATGGGCAGCCCGGAGTCCGCCTACGACCACCGCCTGCCCTGGCTGCCAGAAGAGCTGGCCTGGCTGAGGGCAGTCCAGCAGCGCGGCTGCCCGACACTCGGCATCTGCTTCGGCAGCCAGTTGCTGGCCCGCGCCCTCGGTGGCGAGGTGTACCGCAACAGCCAGCCAGAGATCGGCTGGACGCCGGTGCAGGCCGTGGAGCGTAGCGGCGCCCACGAAGGACCCTGGCTGAACTTCCACTTCGACGCCTTCACCCCGCCGCCGGGCGCCACCCTGCTCGGCCGCACCGACCTGGCGGCGCAGGCCTATCGCCAGGGCAAGGCCATGGGGGTGCAGTTCCACCCGGAAATCACCCCGGAAATGTTCGACACCTGGATCGACTACTGGCAGTGCAGCGAGGAAGGCCAGCGCTTCCTCGCCACCGCCGGCGACCTGCCCGAGCGCATGCGCGCCGAGATCGCCGAGCGCGAACCGGCCAACCGCGCGCGCTGCAGCCTGCTGCTGCGTGAATACCTCGACAGTCTCTGACTCCCCCTACCCGCCCACACCGAGGACACCCCATGACCAAGCTCACCCGCGCCGACTGGGAACAGCGCGCCAGCCGGCTCGCCATCGAGTCGCGCGCCTACATCGCCGGCCGCTACCAGCCCGCCGCCGACGGCCGCACCTTCGCCTGCCTCAGCCCCATCGACGGCCGACAGCTGGCCGAGGTGGCCAGCTGCGACGCCGCCGATGCCGACCTCGCCGTACAGGCCGCCCGTGCCGTCTTCGAGGCAGGCGTCTGGTCCCGCCTGGCGCCGACCCGCCGCAAGACCGCGATGCTGCGTTTCGCCGATCTGCTCGAAGCACATGCCGAGGAACTGGCCCTGCTCGAGACGCTCGACATGGGCAAGCCGATCGGCGATGCCCTGGCGGTCGACGTGCCCGGCGCGGCACGCGCCATCCGCTGGAGCGGCGAGGCCATCGACAAGGTGTACGACGAGGTGGCGCCCACCGGGCACGACGAACTCGGCCTGGTCACCCGCGAGCCGATCGGCGTGGTCGCCGCCATCGTGCCGTGGAACTTCCCGCTGATGATGGCCTGCTGGAAGCTGGGGCCGGCGCTGGCCACCGGCAACTCGGTGATCCTCAAGCCTTCGGAGAAGTCGCCGCTCTCCGCCATCCGCATCGCCCAGCTGGCGGTCGACGCCGGCATTCCCGCCGGAGTGCTCAACGTGCTGCCCGGCTACGGCCACACCGTCGGCAAGGCGCTGGCCCTGCACATGGACGTCGACTGCCTGGTGTTCACCGGCTCCACCCGCATCGCCAAGCAACTGATGGTGTATGCCGGCGAGTCGAACATGAAGCGCGTCTGGCTGGAGGCCGGCGGCAAGAGCCCGAACATCGTCTGCGCCGACGCCCCCGACCTGCGTGCCGCCGCCGAGGCTGCCGCCGCGGCCATCGCCTTCAACCAGGGCGAGGTGTGCGTCGCCGGCTCGCGCCTGCTGGTCGAGCGCTCGATCCAGGAGCGCTTCGTGCCCATGGTGGTCGAGGCGCTCGCCGCCTGGCGCCCCGGCCATCCGCTGGACCCGGACACCCGCGTCGGCGCCGTGGTCGACCGCCAGCAGCTCGACACCGTGCTTGGCTACATCGCCGCCGGCAGCGCCGAGGGCGCACAGTTGCGCTGCGGCGGCCGCCAGGTGCTGGAGGAAACCGGCGGCACCTACGTCGAGCCGACCCTGTTCGACGGGGTGAGCAACGCCATGCGCATCGCCCGCGAGGAGATCTTCGGCCCGGTGCTGTCGGTGATCGCCTTCGACGATCTCGACGAGGCCATCCGCATCGCCAACGACAGCCCCTATGGCCTGGCCGCGGCGATCTGGACCGCCAGCCTGTCCAGGGCGCACCAGGCCGCGCGGGCGCTGCGCGCCGGCAGCGTGTGGATCAACCAGTACAACGGCGGCGACATGACCGCGCCGTTCGGCGGCTTCAAGCAGTCCGGCAACGGCCGCGACAAGTCGCTGCACGCCTTCGACAAGTACACCGAGATCAAGGCCACCTGGATCAGGCTGTGATCCCCGGCGCCCCCGCCTGGTTGCGGGGGCGCCTGCTTGCCCGGCTCCCACCTGCCCCACCCCACCTGCAGACGAAAAAAGGCGCGCAACCCGCAAGGGATCGCGCGCCAAAGGGACGACCGGAAATCAGGCCGGCACGGCGGTGCGCACGTTGGCGCGGAAGAACTCGGCGACCCAGCGGGCGATGCGCACGCTGTCGACCTCGTGCTGTTGCAGGCTGGCCAGCGCCTGGCTGGCGATCGCCTCGGGCAGCAGGCTGCCGCGGTACTTCTCGGTCAGGGCGCGGATGTAGGCCGGGGTGAACTCCGGATGGAACTGCACCGACAATGCCGGGAAACGGTAGGCCAGCACACCGTGCGGGCAGTGCTCGGAGCCGCCGATGCAGCGCGCCTCGGGCGGCAGCTCGCGAACCTGGTCCTGATGGAAGATCAGCGCGGCGCCCGCCGAGGGAGCCTGCTCCGCTGCGTAGCGGTACAGCTGCGCGCCCACGCCCCAGCCGTTCTCGGCACGCACGGTGCGCCCGCCGAAGGCATCGGCCATGATCTGGTGGCCGAAGCAGATACCGAATACCGGTCGCTCCAGCTCGCGCAGCTGGCCGAGGAAACCGATCAGCGCCTGCATCCAGGGCAGGCCCTCGTAGCAGCTGTGCTTGGAGCCGGACAACAGATAGCCGTCGAACGCCTCCGGGGCGGGCAGCGGCCCGCCGCTCACCGGCGAGACATAGGTGAAACGGGCGCCGGGCAGCTGCGGCGCCAGCCAGCGCTCGATCATCTGCGGATAGCTGCCGAAGGTCTCTTGCAGATCGGGCGGCGTGAGGCCGTTCTCGATGATGCACAGATTCAGGGGCTGGTCGGTCATGGAAGGGTTCCTTGTTCGTGGGGCAGGCGTCGCTGGCGGCGACGCCGGGTCGGAGCCATGGTTTCAGAGCTGGGCCAGCACCGTCTTCACCCAGGCCAGCGCCACGTCGCCGGGCAGCTCGCCGCTGGAGGCATCGTGCTGGCCGCGCTCGCCGACCTGGCTGGCGCCCAGCTCGATCAGCTTGTCGGCGATGATCTGGCTGCCGTTGTTGAAGGTGGCATAGAAGCTGTCGCCCAGGCCGAAGGCGGCGAAACGCACGCCGGACAGGTCCGGGCGCTCGCCGTCCAGGGCGTCGAACAGCGGCTGCGCCGAACCGGGCAGCTCGCCGTCGCCATAGGTCGAGCAGACCACCAGATAGAAGGTGTCCGCCGCGAACTCGTCGACGGTGAAGCCGGACATGTCGCGCACGACCACGTCCAGCTCGCCCTGGAGCGCCTCGCCGAGGTCCTCGGCGACCATTTCCGCATTGCCGGTCTCGGTACCGAACAGGATGGTGGTTTTCATCTCGGGAACTCCATTGCATTCAGGGCTGCGCGATGCGCAGCATGTCGGAAATCGTGCGGATCTTGCGGCGCTGGCGGTCCGCCGGCGCCTGTTCGAGCTCGAATGCGTCGATGCGCTTCCAGCCTTCGTAGGCCACCCGCGGCCCGGCGAATGCCGCCCCCAGGCTGGCGAAGCCCGGCTTGCCCAGGGTCAGGCTGCCGTCGCTCACCGCCTGGATGATGGCGTCGGCCACCCCGCGGGCATCGGCGCGGTTCTCCGGGATGGTTCCACGCGGGCCGCGGCGATACCAGCCGGCGCAGTACAGGCCGTGGTCGAGGCAGCCGGCGTCGAGTTCGGCGACGGCGCCGGACAGGCTGTCGCGACGCAGCGCGCCGCCAGCATCCTCGGCAAAGCCGATGGCGGTCAGCACGCTGTCGACCGCCAGTTCCAGGCGCTCGCCGCCCTGCCGGACGAAGGAGATGCCCTCGACGCCGCTGGCGCCGTGCACCCGTTCGGGCTCCCAGCCGAAGTGGAACAGTACCTGGCGCGCCCCGGTTGCCGGGCGCTCGAGCAGCTCCTGCAGGGCGCCCAGCTTGGCGGCATCCCCCTCCTCCGCGTGCAGCAGTGAGCCCTCGCCCAGGGCGAAGGTCACGTCCTGCAGCTTGCCCAGCTCGCGCAGCATCACGGTGTCGAACTTGGCCAGCATCGCCGGCGAGCGGCCGACGATGTGGATGGTCTGCGGCCGCTCGCCGGCCAGATGGGCCAGCACCGTCTCGGAGATGTCCGAGCCGGCGAACTCGTCCGCCGACTTGGCCAGCAGGCGCAGCAGGTCGATGGCCACGTTGCCGTTGCCGACTATCGCCGTGCGCCGGCCGAAGCGCGGCGCCAGCCCGACCTCGTCGGGATGGTCGTTGAAGAAGCGGGTCAGCCGCCCGGCGCCATGCACGCGCTCGAGATCGTCGCCGGGCACGCCCAGACGACGGTCCCCGTACAGGCCGGTGGCCAGCACCACGACATCGCAGGCGCCACGCAGCTCATCGAGGGCGATATCACGGCCGATCTCCAGGTTGCCGACGAAGCGGATGTTCTCGCGCTCGAACAGCCGGTCGAACTGCCGGGTGACCGCCTTGGTGCCCGGATGGTCGGGCGCCACGCCGTAGCGCACCAGCCCGTAGGGCACCGGCAGGCGGTCGAGGACGCTGATCTCGGCATCCGGCCAGGCCTTGCGCAGCGCCTGCGCCAGGTAGCAGCCCGAAGGGCCGGAGCCGACTATCGCGACGGTAGGACTGGCCATGGCTCAGGCCTCCGGATCGAACTTGATCGGCAGGCTCAGCGGCCCGGTGTTGCCGCTGTCCGGCAGCCAGTTCGGCTCGCCGTTGTAGGCCGGATTCCTGACCCGCTGGGCGAGCAGGGCCAGCGCCTCGGTCATGTCGCCGCGGGCGATGAAGTGGCCGATGCAGTGGTGGGCGCCGGCACCGAAGCCGAAGTGCGGCTGGCGCTTGGCGGTGATGTCGAACCCGGGGTTGTCGAACACCCGCGGGTCGGTGCCGGCGGCCTGGCTGAACAGGTGCACGGTGGTGCCCCTGGCGATATCCAGCCCCTGGAAGGTGAAGTCCTCCAGCGCCTCGCGGGTCACCCAGGTCACGGTCGGACGCACGCGCATCACCTCCTCCACCGCCGCGCGCGCCAGCTCCGGTTGCTCGCCGAGCAGCTTCCACTGTTCCGGATGCTGCAGGAAAGTGTCCATCGCCAGGGAGATCTGGTTGCGGGTGGTATCGATGCCGCCGAAGATCGCCAGCACGATCATGTCGTACAGCTCCTGGTCGCTCAGCGCCGACTTGTCCTCGGCGTTGGCCTTGACCAGTGCACTGAGGAAGTCGTCGCCCAGCCCCTGCTGCTTGACCTTCTCCACCGCCTGTACCGCATAGGCGACCAGCTTGTCGGTCGCCGCATTGATGCGCGCCTCGTCCTGCTTGAAGGTCACGCCCAGGGCCAGGCCCATGTCGGAGGCCAGCTCGGCCAGCGCGCGCCACTCGCTGGTCGGCAGGCCGAGCAGGCTGCAGATCACCTGGGTGGCGTAGGGCTCGGCGAACTGGCTGACGAAATCGCATTGGCCGTCTTTGATGAAGCCGTCGATCAGCGCGCTGGCCATGTTCTGGAAGTCCGGGGTCAGCTTGCGCACCAGCTTGGGCGCGAAGGCCGGGTTGGCCAGCCGGCGCAGGCGCGAATGATCGGCGCCCTCGCGGCTCAGCAGCATGCGCACCCACCACTCGGCGAAGCTGCCGGTGGCCTTGTTGTGCGCCGGCCAGGCGTAGCTGCCCTGGCGCAGGCGCTGGTCGCGGATCAGGTTGTTGACCTCGTCGTAGCGCAGGATGGCGATGCCGTAGGGGGTGCGGGCGAACCAGCTCTTCTCGCGCGCCTCCATGACGGCCCGCGAGCGGATGGAGAACGCCGGGTCAGTGACGTCGAGATAGGGAGCCGATTCGAACAGGTTGCTAACGCTGGCAGTCATGCGCACCTCCGATGGGGATTGAAGTTGGCTGCGGTCACGAGTCGCCGTCTCCTGGCAGCGCCCGCAGCGCCCGGCCGCGCGGTTCGCCGCTGTGGCATCGGGTTGGGACGGCTTGAATTTAAAATATGGTTTCATATCTTTCAATGCCCTTTTTGCCCTGCGCAGCGAATTTATTTGCCGGCGCCGACTGAATCGCCCGCCGGCATCACGCCATGGGCAGCCCCACAAGGGCCGATCCAGCCGCTTTCGCCATGGGTATTGGCATCCACAAAAACATAAGATATGGTTTCATAACATTTAGCGTTTTCCTCACCGCCTTCATCCCGCCAGGAGTCCGCCATGCACCTGAACGACCCAGTCCTCTTCCGCCAGCAGGCGTTCATCGATGGCCAGTGGCTGGACGCGGACGACGGCCGCACCATCGCGGTCGACAATCCGGCCGATGGTGAACGTCTCGGCCAGGTCCCGCGCATGGGTGCCAGCGAAACGCGGCGCGCCATCGAGGCTGCCGACCGCGCTCTGCCCGCCTGGCGCGCCCTGACCGCCAAGGAGCGCGCCGGCAAGCTGCGTCGCTGGTATGAACTGATGCTCGAGAACCAGGAGGACCTGGCCCGGCTGATGACCCTCGAACAGGGCAAGCCGCTGGCCGAGGCGCGCGGCGAGATCCTCTATGCCGCGTCTTTCCTCGAATGGTTCGCCGAGGAAGCCAAGCGCGTTTACGGCGACAGCATCCCTGGTCACCAGCCTGACAAGCGCCTGCTGGTACTGAAGCAGCCGATCGGCGTCACCGCGGCGATCACTCCGTGGAACTTCCCCAGCGCGATGATCACCCGCAAGGCCGGCCCGGCGCTGGCCGCCGGTTGCACCATGGTGCTCAAGCCGGCCTCGCAGACGCCCTTCTCCGCTCTCGCCCTGGCCGAACTGGCCAGCCGCGCCGGCATCCCCGCCGGGGTGTTCAGCGTGGTCACCGGCTCGGCCGCAGAGGTCGGCGCCGAGCTGACCGGCAACCCGCTGGTGCGCAAGCTGACCTTCACCGGCTCGACCGAGATCGGCCGCCAGCTGATGGCCGAGTGCGCCAAGGACATCAAGAAGGTGTCGCTGGAGCTGGGCGGCAACGCGCCCTTCATCGTCTTCGACGATGGCGACCTCGACGCCGCCGTCGAGGGGGCGCTGGCCTCCAAGTACCGCAACGCCGGGCAGACCTGCGTGTGCGCCAACCGCCTGTACGTGCAGGACGGCGTCTACGACGCCTTCGCCGAGAAGCTCCGCGCCGCCGTGGCCCGCCTGAAGGTCGGCAACGGCCTGGAGGCAGGCGTCACCACCGGCCCGCTGATCGACGACAAGGCGGTGGCCAAGGTCCGCGAGCACATCGACGACGCCCTCGGCAAGGGCGCCCGCCTGCTCGTCGGCGGCACTAGCCTGGGCGGCAACTTCTTTGAGCCGACCATCCTGGTCGACGTCCCCGCCGGGGCCAAGGTGGCCCGCGAGGAAACCTTCGGCCCCCTGGCGCCGCTGTTCCGCTTCAAGGACGAGGCCGAAGTGATCGCCATGTCCAACGACACCGAATTCGGCCTGGCCGCCTACTTCTACGCCCGCGACCTGGGCCGGGTGTTCCGCGTCGCCGAGGCGCTGGAGTACGGCATCGTCGGCATCAACACCGGAATCATCTCCACCGAAGTGGCGCCGTTCGGCGGCATGAAGGCCTCCGGCCTCGGCCGCGAGGGCTCCAAGTACGGCATCGAGGACTACCTCGAGATCAAGTACCTGTGCCTGGCCATCTGAGCCAGTCCGCCTCCATTCAATACCGGCAACGAGAAAGACCATGAGCCAGACCAACGCTTCCCTGCTGCAACGCCGCCAGGCCGCCGTCGCCCGCGGCGTCAGCCAGATCCACCCGATCGTCGCCGAGCGCGCCGAGAACGCCACCGTGTGGGACGTCGAAGGCCGCGAGTACATCGACTTCGCCGGCGGCATCGCCGTGCTCAACACCGGCCACCTGCATCCGAAGGTGGTGGCCGCCGTCCAGGAGCAGCTGACCAAGCTGTCGCACACCTGCTTCCAGGTGCTGGCCTACGAGCCCTACATCGCCCTGTGCGAGGAAATCGCCAAGCGCGTGCCGGGCGATTTCGCCAAGAAGACCCTGCTGGTCACCTCCGGCTCCGAGGCCGTCGAGAACGCCGTGAAGATCGCCCGCGCCGCCACCGGCCGCGCCGGGGTGATCGCCTTCACCGGCGCCTACCACGGCCGCACCATGATGACCCTGTCGCTGACCGGCAAGGTGGTGCCCTACTCGGCCGGCATGGGCCTGATGCCGGGCGGCGTCTACCGCGCCCTGGCGCCCTGCGAGCTGCACGGCATCAGCGAGGATGACGCCATCGCCAGCATCGAGCGCATCTTCAAGAACGACGCCCAGCCGCAGGACATCGCCGCGATCATCATCGAGCCGGTGCAGGGCGAGGGCGGCTTCTACGTCAACTCCAAGGCCTTCATGCAGCGCCTGCGCGCCCTGTGCGACCAGCACGGCATCCTGCTGATCGCCGACGAGGTACAGACCGGCGCCGGCCGCACCGGCACCTTCTTCGCCACCGAGCAGCTGGGCATCGTCCCGGACCTGACCACCTTCGCCAAGTCGGTGGGCGGTGGCTTCCCGATCGCCGGTGTGTGCGGCAAGGCGGAAATCATGGACGCCGTCGCCCCCGGCGGCCTGGGCGGCACCTACGCCGGCAGCCCGATCGCCTGCGCTGCCGCCCTGGCCGTGCTCGAGGTGTTCGACGAGGAGAACCTGCTGGAGCGCTCCCAGGCCGTCGGCGAGCGCCTGAAGGCCGGCCTGCGCGAGATCCAGGCCAAGCACAAGGTCATCGGCGACGTGCGCGGCCTGGGTTCGATGGTCGCCATCGAGCTGTTCGAGGACGGCGACGTGCACAAGCCAGCCGCCGAGCTGGTCGGCAGGATCGTCGCCCGCACCCGCGACAAGGGCCTGATCCTGCTGTCCTGCGGCACCTACTACAACGTGATCCGCTTTCTGATGCCGATCACCATCCCGGACGCCCAGCTGGAGCAGGGCCTGGCCATCCTCGCCGAGTGCTTCGACGAGCTGGCCTGAGTCACGACGGACCCACGCCTCAGGGCAAGCAAGACTCACAGAGAGAGATGACCACGATGCAAACCAAACTGCTGATCAACGGCCAACTGGTCGCCGGCCACGGCCCCATCCAGACCGTCCTCGACCCGGCGCTCGGCAGCCCGATCGCCGAGATCCCCGAAGCCACCGCCGAGCAGGTGGATGCCGCGGTGAACGCTGCCGAGGCGGCCTTCCCGGCCTGGTCGCAGACCCCGCCGAAGGAACGCGCGGCAGCGCTGCTGCAGGTCGCCGAGGTCATCGACGCCCACGCCGAGGAACTGGCCCGCCTGGAGTCGCGCAACTGCGGCAAGCCCTACGCGGCCGCGCTCAACGACGAGCTGCCGGCCATCGCCGACGTGTTCCGCTTCTTCGCTGGTGCCGTGCGCTGCCTGCAGGGTTCGGCGGCCGGCGAGTACCTGCCGGGGCATACCTCGATGATCCGCCGCGACCCGGTCGGCGTGGTCGCCTCCATCGCGCCGTGGAACTACCCGCTGATGATGGTCGCCTGGAAGCTCGCGCCGGCCCTGGCCGCCGGCAACTGCGTGGTGCTCAAGCCATCCGAGCAGACTCCGCTGACCGCGCTGCGCCTGGCCGAGCTGATCGCCGGGATCTTCCCGGCCGGAGTGGTCAACCTGGTGTTCGGCCGCGGCCCGAGCGTCGGCGCGCCGCTGACCAATCATCCGAAGGTGCGCATGGTGTCGCTGACCGGCTCGATCGCCACCGGGGTGAACATCATCTCCAGCACCGCCGACAGCGTGAAGCGCATGCACATGGAGC
The DNA here is from genome assembly GCF_034057115.1 of Pseudomonas sp. AN-1. Lineage (NCBI taxonomy): Bacteria > Pseudomonadati > Pseudomonadota > Gammaproteobacteria > Pseudomonadales > Pseudomonadaceae > Pseudomonas > Pseudomonas sp. AN-1. Next base: position 1,286,163 of record NZ_CP139195.1, read on the forward strand.
TGGGCGGCAAGGCTCCGGTGATCATCTTCGACGATGCCGACATCGACGCCGCGGTGGAGGGCATCCGCACCTTCGGCTTCTACAACGCCGGCCAGGACTGCACCGCGGCCTGCCGCATCTACGCCCAGCAGGGCATCTACGAGAAGTTCGTCGCCCGCCTGGGCGAGGCGGTCAGCAGCATCAGGTACGGCCTGCAGGACGAGGAAGATACCGAACTCGGCCCGGTGATCACCGCGGCCCATCTCGAACGCGTCGCCGGCTTCGTCGAGCGCGCCAAGGCCCAGCCGCACATCCGCGTGGTCACCGGCGGCAACAAGGTCGAAGGCCCCGGCTTCTTCTTCGAGCCCACGGTGCTCGCCGGCGCCCGCCAGGACGACGAGATCGTCCGCCGCGAAGTGTTCGGCCCGGTCGTCTCGGTCACCGCCTTCGACGACGAGGCCCAGGCGCTGGCCTTCGCCAACGACTCCGACTACGGCCTGGCCTCCTCGGTATGGACCGCCGACATCGGCCGCGCGCACCGCATGGCCGCCCGCCTGCAGTACGGCTGCACCTGGGTGAACACCCACTTCATGCTGGTCAGCGAGATGCCGCACGGCGGCATGAAGCTCTCCGGCTACGGCAAGGACATGTCGATGTACGGCCTCGAGGACTACACCGCCATCCGCCATGTGATGGTCAAGCACTGAAGGGGCCCCGCTCCGTCATGGAGCGGCCGGGGCCACCGGCGGGGTGCAGCCACCGCCGGTCCCCGGGTCATATCAAGGGAGTAGACTTTCCGTCTAAATACATTTAAAAACATATGACAAATCAAAAGACAAAAACCGAACGAAACGCGGCACCACAGACGGTCACCCCCAGCCTGCTGCCGAGCAGAACACACCGGAGGTTCGCGCAATGCTGATCACAGGAATCAAGAGCCGGCCGGTCTACGACCAGCTCAAACCCATGAGCGGTGGCCTGCGGCACGTATTGGCCGCACAGGGCAGCGGAGGCGCCGCGCTGCTGCGCCTGCTCGGCGAAATGAGCGAGGCCCAGCGCCAGGCCACCACACTGCTCTACTCCACCGAAACCTTCTCCGGCCACAACCACCTGGCCGCCCTGCGCGACTGCGCCCTCGCCGATCTGCGCGAGTTCTCCAGCAACCAGGCCCTGCTCGACGCCCTGCGCGAGCTGCTGGGCCAGGCCCACATGGGCACCCGCCTGTACCTGGCCGGCTCGGAAAGCTTCATCGGCACGGCCATGCAGGTCGCCGGCGCCTACGACATGAATCGCGACGAGGTGCTGCGCGAGCACAGCGGCACCCTGGTGCGCCGCGTCTGGTGCGTGCACTGCGACACCTACACCGAGAACGTCACCCAGCGCGTCTTCCGCTGCCCCGGCTGCGGCCTGGACCTGATCGTGCGCGACCACTATTCGCGGCGCCTGGCCGCCTTCCAGGGCGTCAAGGCCGACGGCGAAGTCCCCGGCGAACTGCCCCCTGCAGAGGAACTCGACACATGATGTCCAACCACGGAACCCTGCGCGTACGCATAGCGCGCACCGAGGATGTCACCCCGGACATCCGCCGCCTGACCCTGGTCTCCCCGGACGGGCAACACCTGCCGCCCTTCTCCGGCGGCAGCAACATCGTCGTCGTGCTGCCCAATGGCGAGCAGACCATCCGCAACGCCTATTCGCTGATGGGCTCGCCCTACGACTCCAGCTCCTACCAGATCGCCGTGCGCAAGGTCGACAACGGTCGCGGCGGCTCGAAGCTGATCCACGAGCAGCTCAAGGAAGGTGACAAGCTGCAGATCGTCGCCCCGGTCAATCTCTTCCCGCTCGCCAAGCATGCCCGCCTGCAGCTGTTCATCGCCGGCGGCGTGGGCATCACCCCGGTGTTCTCGCAACTGGAAGAGCTGCGCCTGAAGAACCTGCCCTTCGAGGTGCACTACGCCGTGCGCGGCCCGGAACATGCCGGACTCGGCCGCGAGCTGCAGGTCCGCTACGGCGATGCCATCCACCTGTACGTCGACGGCGCAGGCCCGCAGCTGAACATCGCCGCGGTGCTGGCCGAGCGGCCGCTGGGCAGCCACGTCTATGTCTGCGGCCCCGGCAGCATGATCGACGACACCATCGACAGCGCCCGCCGCCTGGGCTGGACCGACAGCCACATCCACTACGAACGCTTCGTCGAGCAGGGCTCCAGCGGCCAGCCGTTCAGCGTCACCCTGGCCCGCCAGGGCGCGACCATCGAGGTCGCCGCCGAGCAGTCGATGCTCGAAGCCATGGAGGAAGCCGGCTACACGCCGCCCTACCTGTGCCGTGGCGGCGCCTGCGGCTACTGCGAGACCGCCGTGCTCGAACTCGACGGCGAGATCCAGCACAAGGACGACTGGCTGTCCGACGACGACAAGCGCAGCAACACCAAGATCATGCCCTGCGTGTCCCGTGCCTGCGGCAAGCGCCTGGTCATCGACCTCTGAACGGGGAAAGTCAATGAACGCCATCTTCAAGCAACACGAAACCTACCGCGACGACTACAGCTACGCCAACAGCCGCGACTGCGTACTGCGCCTGCCCTTCCCCTACCCGGAAGACCAGTACATGTACTCCATGAACGTGGAGCCGCACGTGCCCTTCGGCGAGGGCGCGCTCAAGGCGGCGCTGGACATCGACGAGCACTACGTCACCGAGTGCCGGGAACGGGCCCTGGCGCTGGAAGCCCAGCCGGGCGCGCACTACGTCAGCCTGCCGCACATGCTCGAGGCGCAGTGGGACTTGCTGGAGCTGATCATGGAGTCGTACTCCCGCGACTTCCCCGAGCACTTCAGCCTCGCGAAGAACGGCAGCCAGTGGCACTGGATCAACCGCCCGCTGGGCATCGACCAGACCTTCACCTTCGGCGACACCTCGACCCTGCCGATGGAGCCGATGGAGTACATCACCCGCCAGGCCCAGGGCGAGTTCATCCTGCTGGAGGAGCGCGACAACACCCTGGTGATCGGCGCCGGCATGGCCACCCAGCGGGCCGACTACTCGCTGCGTTTCAACCTCGGCATGAGCTTCATGGAGTTCCACGGCCCGGTCCCCAAGCTGCACGAGATGGGCATCCTCGAGCGCGCGCTGAAGTTCCTCCTGCGCCTGCGCCCCGGCCATCCGGTGCGCCGCACCAACTGGTCGCTGACCGTGCACCCGCGCATGGAAACCTCGGCCGAGACCCTGCCGGACTGGGCGCCGGACCGCACCATAGTCACCGCCGAGAACGCCGGCGAACTGGTCAACCTGCGCATCGAGCTGCAGCCGCTGCACCGCCTGCCGCGCAGCAACGCCGTGCTGTTCCCGGTGCGCACCTACCTGGTCAGCCTGCAGGAGCTGGGCACCTTCGCCCCGCAGTGGGCCAAGCGCATGCACCGCGTGCTGAAGACCCTCGACCAGGAGCTGGTCGACTACAAGGGCTTCACCCGCTATCGCGATGCCGCCGTGGCCTGGCTGGCGCAGTACGACGACGGCCTGCCGGTCGACGCCGCACATCCGGAAAAACCGCTGAGCCGCTGAGACGGACCACCTGCGCGGCCACCGCGCAGGCATTCACTGTGCTTGAAAACTGCCGACAAGAACTGGAGCACTCAACATGAAGAACCTGCGTCAATTCCTTCCGGATAACTGGGGGCTGGTGTTCTCGGCCTTTGCTGCGGCATATGGTGTCGGTCTGCTGCCATTGCTGGCGTTGCCCTTCCTGATCAGCGCGATCATGAACGACCTCAAGCTGGATGCCGCCCAGTCCGGCTTCCTGATGTCCGCCGAGTTCGTGTTCACCATGCTCGCCTCGCTGGTGGTCGCGCCGGCCATGGGCCGTGCGCCGCGACGCACCTTGGCGCTGGGCGGCGCCGTGCTGGTGATCGGCGCCAACATCGTCTCGGCCTCGATCCAGGACGTCTACTGGCTGGCCGCGGTACGCTGCCTGGCCGGCATCGGCGCCGGCCTGTGCCTGGCCTGCGGCAACGCCTCGGTGGCGAGCGCCAAGGACCCCGACCAGGCTGCCGGGCACATGAACATCCTGTTCGTGGCGCTGATGGCCATCGTGATGATCGTGTTCGCCGACGCCATGGCTAAGCACGGTCTAGCCGGCCTCTACTACGCCATCGCCGGGACCAACGCACTGATGCTGGTGCTGATCGCCTTCATGCCGCAGCGCGCCATCCTCCACGCCAATGCCCCCGGCTTCCAGCACGGACGCGAGCACCGCAACCTGTTCTCGGTGACCGCGGTGTGCATGATGGCGGCGATGTTCTTCTTCTCGATGCGCGACACCATGGGCTGGGCGTTCGTCGAACAGGTGGGCATCAGCGTCGGCTACAACGGCGAGGAGCTCGGCAATCTGTTCTCCCTGCAGTCGGTGATCGGTTTGCTCGGTCCGCTGGCCGCGGCGATGATCGGCAAGCGCTTCGGCATGAGCACCCCGGTACTGTTCGGCATATTCAGCACCGGCGCAGTCAGCCTCGGCTACGTGCTCGGCGAAAGCTCGAAGGAGATGTACACCATCGCGGTGATGATGATCTCCACCACCTACTTCTATGCGCTGGCCTACCTGACCGCCCTGGCTGCCTCGCTGGATCAGGAGGGTCGCATCGCCGCCGCCTCCGGCGCCTTCCTGACCCTCGGCATCGCCGTCGGTCCGGCCTTCACCGGCCTGCTCGCCGAGAGCGGCGGCTTCACCCTGGTCGGTTGGGGCATCACCGCCGTGGTGCTGCTGACCGCGCTGACCGTGCTGGTGCCGCTGGCTGCCGTGCGCCAGCAGGCCAGCATCGCCTCCCCGGCACCCTCCGCGGCCTGATCCCGCACGCCTGCGGCGCGCCCTCGCCGGCGCCGCGGACTCTCCTTCTTCGACATCCCGAGGCATCGCATCGATGAAAAGACTCGCATTGGCCGGTCTGGCCAGCCTGCTCGCCACCAGCATTCCCGCTCAGGCCATTCCGCTCAGCGACAGCCTGGAGCTGACCCTGACCGCCGAAGCGGTCAGCGACTACCGCTCGCGCGGCCAGTCGCAGACCCTCGGCGATCCAGCCCTGCAGGCCTCCGCCACGCTCACCCACGACAGTGGCCTCTACCTGGGCGCCTGGGCCTCCAACGTCGACTTCGGCAACGACCTGAAGACCCGCCTGGAAGTCGACTACTACGCCGGCTACTTCTGGCAGATCCACGACGAGGTCAGCCTCGATCTCGGCTACGTCAAGTACGCCTACTCCAAGGAAGGACAGCTCAACTACGCGGAGAGCTACGCCATCCTCAGCGCCTACGGCGTGCAACTCGGCCACCAGTACGCCAGCGACTATGCCGGCGACCAGGCCTACAGCTGGTCATACCTCGGCTACGAAACCAGCCTGCCGGCTGACATCGGCCTGGCACTGCGCTATGGCCTGGTCGACTACAAGGATGAGGTACTGGTTTCCAGCTCCGGCAATACCCGTTCGACCTACAACGAATGGGAGGTGAAACTGACCAAGGACCTGCTCGGCGCGACCTGGGGAATCGCCTATGTCGACACGGACATGAGCAAGGCCGAATGCGACAACTTCCTGGGTTACGACGACCTCTGCGAGGCCACCGCCGTGGCCAGCGTCAGCAAGAGCTTCTGATGCCCTATCCGGCTGGCTACTGGCGTCAGTAGCCAGCCATCCTCATCCGCCGCCAGACTGACAATCCACATCAGAATGGTGAATGCATGTGAAAGCGCCGACTCCTGTAAAATGAACGCCTTTCTGTGCTGAATGCTGCTTCTGACTCTTGACTGCAGAACATCTCAGACTTGCTCATAAGCAGCACCACTACAGCCCCAGCCGACTCCTATTATCCACCTGCGCGACTTACCATCCCGGATAACGCCCCCAGATCGCCCGCTCCAGGTCACTCCCACCGCCCTGATACTGCTCGGGCACCGCGCCGATATCCCGCGCCACCTGCTCGATCACCTCGCGTAATTCCAGCTTGTCCAGCCAGCGGACGGGTACGGCGTCGGGGCCATGAATCAGTCCCAGGAAGTGCCCGGCGATCAGACCGGTGCTGTCGCTGTCGCCGCTGTGGTTGACCGCCCAGACCACGCCCTGCTCCAGACTGCCCGCCGCCAGCGCGCACCACAGGCCGATGGCCAAGGCCTCCTCGGCCACCCAACCGCCACCGAGCTGTTCGATGCGCCGCGGTGTTGGCTGCAGGCCTTCTTCGTGCAGCCTGAGCACCTGCTCGACGATCTGGCGGGTTTCCTCCATACCGGGCTGGTCGCCGTGGGCAGTCAGGCTGGCGCGGGTGGCTTCGGTCAGGGGCAGGCCTTCCTCCCAGATCCGCGCCAGGATGTCGGCGAACAGACCGGCGGCCTGGTAGCCGGTGGGGTTGCCGTGGGTCAGGTGCGCGGATTCGGCGGCATTGGCGAAGGCATCGGGGAAGAAGGCGCAGGGCGCCACGCGCATCACGCCGCCGCAGCCCTTGCTGTCGTTGTCGGCCAGTTCGCCGAAGTGGCGGCTGGCGCGCAGAGCGGACAGGCAGGTATTGCCGGGCGCGCGACGCGACCACAGGCGCCGCTCGGCAAACAGCCAGCCATCCTGTCCCACCTCGGTGGCGGCGCGCTCGCCCTGAGTCAGCAGCCAGCGCAGCAGCGCGTGGTGGATCACGCCCGGCGGATGGCAGATCCCTCGCGCCACACCACGCACTTGGGCACGCAGCAGGCCCTCGGCGGTGAACAGCATCATCTGGGTATCGTCGGTGATGGCGCCAAGCTGGCCGTAGGCCGGCACGAAATCGACGATGCCGCACTCGCCGAACTGCTGGCGGATCTGCGCCCAGGCGAGGAACTCGACTGGGGCGCCGAGGGCATCGCCCACTGCGCCGCCGAGCAGGCAGCCGAGGATGGCGTCGGGTGAGCGGGGTGACATGCAGGCGCGCGTCCTTTCGGATCCGGGCATGACTGATCTCTCCATGAAGGATGGGGATGATCAGTATGCTCGCCCTACGCGACAGCCTGCGTCGCGCCCGCCCCATCCCGACGCCTCGCGACACAAGCTGTCGCTGCCACCCGATACCCTGCCAGCGTCCTCACCTTTGCCACGGCCTGAGACAGGAGTCCCCCATGAACAACGCAGTGACCGCACTCCCCCCGAGCACCCTGGACGATGATCTGCAGTCGCACGGCTGGCACAGGTTCCTGAGCGACCTCGCCCCTGCCGGGGCATTGCAGGACAGCGCCGCGCTGCCGGATGGCACCAGTCCGCCACCGATGTCCGGCTCCAACCGGAAGCCCCTGCCGCAGTGGATCGCCAGCGACCTCGCCAGCGGCAACATCGGCTGCGGCTTCGGCGACCTGCTGGAGCTGCCGCTGTGCCTGCGCAATCCCGGCAGCGCGGCTCTCGTCTGGAATCACTGGTACGGCAGCCAGCGCCAGGTCACCCGGGTGATGGACCTGCTGCTCAAGGTGCGCACCCCGGAAACCGCCGCCTTTGCCCGCAATGCCCAACGTTCCAGCCCGGCGGTGGTGCTGTCGATGCTGCTCGGCAATCCCCGCCTGGGGGAGCGTCTGCTGCGACAGCTGTCACCCGCTGATCGGGAGCAGGCCGATCCGGCGCGCCGTCTGGCCGGCCAGTTGCGCAGCCTGCTCGGCGAGGCGCATGGGGAACTGGCACGCCAATGCCGCGACGGCACCGCTGTCGGGCTGGCCGGGCGCATCGAGACACACTGGCCGTGCATGGCCTGGCTGCATGAGCAGGGTGCCTATCTGCCCCATCTGGTCGAGCCGCTGCTGCAGCTGGGGCTGCTGCGCGAGCGTCTGCAGGCCGGCGCCTGGTCGGGAGCCGAGCGTGGGCGCGCCCTCCTCGCTGCCAGCTTGCTGCTGCATGCTCTGCCGCCGCGCCTGGCCGCCCTGCTGGCCATCCATGCCCCGCCGTTCAGGGAGTGCGGTGCGCAGCCTTTCCACTTCTTCGGCCTCAACGGCGAGACGTTCGACCCGGCACGCCCGGCCTGGGAGCAGATGGACGCGCAGGTGGCCCGCGACACCCTGGCCTACCTGCTGTGCGCCGACGCCAGCAACCGGAGCGAGGACCCGGGCACGGCGCTGGATCAGGTGCGCCAGCTGGAGGCCCGTCTGGTCCAGCACGGCAGCCTGCCGCGCACCTTCGCCAACCTCTACCAGCGCTTCTGCAACGAGGACGCCGGGCCGCGCTACGCGCAGCTGCGCGAGGCCTTCGTACGCTACAGCGCCGCCCTGGAGATCAAGCTGGAGGCCGGCGCGCTGCCGGCGCAGCTGATCGGCCGGCCACTGCCGTTCGAGCGCATCGCCGACCACGCGGCCCTGCAACAGCGCCTGCGTGCGCTGATCGTGCAGGAAGCCGAGTGCATCGACATCCCCGGACTGCTCGCCGCCAGCCAGCAGCGTCTCGACCGTCTGCAGGCCATGCACGCGCAGATCGTGGCGCTGGGGCAGACGCCCTCGGTCTCCGGCCTGCTGAAGATCGCCGAGCTGGCCGAGGCCGCCCGCCAGGAAATCCTCGCCAACCGCGACTGGTTCACCCGCTCGCTGGCCGAGACACGCCCCTATGTGGCGCTCTGGGAAGGCTTCTACGAGGGCATCGACAAGCTGCAGCGGGCGCGGAACAGCGATCGGCGCGAGCGCCCGAGTGCCGGGCCGCAGGCCAGCCTCCCGGCCCCGACAGCCAGCAGCGAAAGCGCGGTCATCCTGCAACTGCGCCAGCAACTGCACGACGCCCTCCACGCGGCTGCACAACTGCGCGTGGAACTGAAGGATGCCCGCGGCGAACAGCACCGTCTGCAGCGCATGGCCGAGGCGGTCGGCGCCCTGCCCCCACGTGTCGCGGCTCCTGCGGTCGATACCACCCTGCTGCGCCGGGTCGCCAGCGCCCGCGACAGCCTCAGCCCCAGCGAGGTACTGGCCTATTTCAGCCAGCTCGCCGGTTCGCGCCTGATGGTGCTGGACAGCGCCTGGGACTCGGCAGCCGAGTATCCGGGCCAGTTCGTGGCCAGCGAGCGGCTGTTCGATCTGCTCGACAAGCTGCTGTTCCCCTACCTGGAAGCGATCAACGCCGGCACCCCGGATACCCAGGCGCGCGGCATCTTCGGCAGCAAGGCCTACTGCGCCAAGGAGTCGGAGACCACCCTCAGCGACGCCCGTCTGCGCGCCCTGCGCGAGTTCAACTGGCAGGGCGAGAAGCGGCTGTTCGTGCGCCATCTGCGGGTCAGCAACCAGACCGGGCTTGAAGGCATGCGCGTGTATTTCGATATCATCGACAGCCAGGTGGTGATCGCCTACGTCGGCCCGCATCTGCCGGTCAGCACCAGCAACTGAACCCTCAGCTCAAGGAAGAACCATGTCCGCCACCGCCACCCGCAACACCATCAGCCGCCAGTGGGAGCTGCTGCGCAGCCTGCCGGCCCGTCCGCCGGGCATCACCGCGCAGGAACTGGTCGACCTGCTCGACGATGCCGGTTTCACGGTCAGCAAGCGCACCGTCGAGCGCGACCTGATCGAGCTGTCCAGCCTGTTCCCGCTGCAATGCAGCGACAAGAGCACGCCCTATGGCTGGTACTGGACACCGGGCGCCACCGCCGAGCTGCCCGGCCTGACCCTCAGCGAGGCGCTGACCCTGCGCCTGGTCGAGGACAGCCTGCGCCCGCTGCTGCCCGCCTACCTGCTGAAGAGCCTGGAACCGCGCTTCGCCCAGGCCCACCACAAGCTGCAGGCGCTCGGCGACCAGGTGCCGGCTGCGCGCTGGATCGACAAGATCGCCAGCGTCCCGCCGGAGCTGGCGCTGCAGGCACCCGAGATGAACGGCGAACTGCTCGAACGCATCCAGCAAGGATTGCTCGAGGATCGCCGGCTGGGCTGCAGCTACTTTGCCGCGCACAGCAACAAGACCCGCGAACTGCAGCTCAACCCGCTGGCACTGATCCAGCGCGGCAACATCACCTACCTCGCCGCCATCGTCGACCCCTACGAGGACGTGCGCCTGTTCGCCGCGCATCGCTTCCAGCAGGTCGAGCTGCTCGATGCCCCCTGCCGCCGACCGGACGGCTTCAACCTGGACGAGTACATCGCCGGTGGCGCCCTGCAGTTCACCAGCCCGGGCGCGGGGATGATCGCGCTGCGCGCCTGGATCAGCGAGGAACTCGCCCGCCAGCTGCGCGAAACCCCGCTGACCGACGACATGCATCTGGAAGCCGATGGCGACGGCTACCGGCTCAGCGCCACCCTGCAGGACAGCTGGCAACTGCGCTGGTGGCTGCTGTCGCATACCGGAAAGATCGTCGTACAGGAACCACAGGGGTTGCGCCAGGAGCTGCAGAAGCAACTGGTGGCTGGCCTGCAGATGTATGGGGATGACGTTTCGTCGCCTGCCGTGGAGAAGGCTCAGACAGAAATGAGCTGAACTGACCGGACCGGCCTCCGCTGGCAGGCCGGTCCTGGGCTGAGCCAGTTCGGGCTCCCGTCGCTTGAGCCAGGCCTGAGCGGCCTGCTGGCAATCGGAGGTCTGGCTTCCTGATAGACCTGATCGGTGCCGCATAGCAGCGATGCCATCCTTGCAGCGCCGTTCAGGTCATGGCGGAAGTTCTGCATGGCTCACCACCGGCAGCATGCGCAGGACCTTCCACTTGTCTGGTGCGAAGCGGCGGATCAGAGGACCGAGGTTCTCGCCATGGTTGAGCCGGTTGACCACGGTGTTGAGCTTGAGGCGCAGGCCGGGGTTGGTCTGGCGAGCATTGGCCAGGCCGGTCGCCAAGTCGAGCAGCCGGTCGCGGCGGTCGACACGGCCGATGGCGCGATTGGTCGCCGGACAGGCCGAGTCGATGCTGATGCCCAGCCAGCTCAGCTGCGGAGCCAGTCGGTCCAGCAGCCCATGATCGAGGTGACTGCCATTGCTGATCAGCGAAACCTCGAAGCCAAGGGCACGGGCCTGGCTGACGATGGCGGGCAGCTTGTCGGCGTGCAGCAGCGGCTCGCCACCGGCCAGGTTGAGGCGGACGGTGCTCCAGTTCATCCGCCTGGCCAGCGGGTTGGTGCGGTTGGCCGGCCGGAACGCCATCGCGGCGGCCCCATGGCAAGCTTGCCCTGCGGGCGGAAGCGGTATTCACCATCCAGCCAGTCCCATTCCGGATGACCGCTTGGCAAATGCCGAAGAGAGTTCGAGAATGCCCCATCGATCAGGGAAGGTCACTGGAGCAGGATTTGGTGATGTGCGACTCGTCCTGGCAGGCGGCCTCAGCTGACCTGTTCCGCCACGCGACTGCCGACAAGGCGGCCTTCTATCGCACCATCATGGCGGTGTTCGCCGCCGCCAAGCGCCAGTACCGTCTGCAGCTGCGGCCCGACGAAGTATTGGCCGAAGCGAACTGGGGGAGCCGAACACCGCCGGCGCAGGAGGAGGTCGCCGCCGCGCTGGCGCAACTGGCTGCCTGGGGCAATCTCGAATCGCAACCGGACATGACGCGCGTGTCCACGCTCAACGACTATTACCGCGCACGCTTCCTCTATCGGCTATCGCACGGTGGCGAAGCGGTGGAGGCTGGCCTGGCGGCATTCGCGCAAAGCCTCCACCACCGCGCAGAACTGCAGACAGTCGCGCTGGAGGATATCGACAGCCGTCTGCATGCCCTGCGGCGCCTGATGAGCGAGGCGAAATCCAGCGGCAACCTGGATACTGCCAAGGCACACGAGATCCTGCGCGACCTGGTACGGGTGTTCGAGAGCCTTGCCGACAATGCCCAGGCGTTCATGGCTGGAGTGGCACGCAGCCTGGAACTGCAACAGGCCGACGCGACCACGCTGGTCGCCTACAAGCGCCGGCTGATCGACTATCTCGAGCGCTTCATGGGCGATCTGATCCGCCGCTCCGATGCCATCGCCCGCACGCTGCACGAATTGTCCACCTCTATCGACCAGGTCCTGCGCCAGGTCGCCGTACGTGAGGCGCGTGACGCCGCACCCGACGGCAGCGCCGAGTCGACGGAAGAAGCGCAGCGTCGCCATGATGTCTGGCGCGAGCGCTGGAGGGGATTACGCGGCTGGTTCCTGGCCAGCGGCAACGAACCGCCCCAGGCTGAGCTGCTGCGCGCCCGGGCGCGCTCGGCGATTCCGCAGCTGCTGGGTGCCATCGCGGCGATCAACGAGCGACGCAGCGGGCGCAGCGACCGCTCGGCCGATTTCCGTGTCCTGGCACAGTGGTTCGCCGCCTGCGATAGCGACGACGATGCCCACCGCCTCGCGCATGCGGCATTCGCGCTGCAGCCGGCGCGGCATTTCTCGCTGGAGGTTGCTGACGCGGACGATGTGTCGGCGAGCGCCTCCTGGCTGGATGCACCACCGCTGGTCATCAATCCCCGCCTGCGCGAGTACGGCGAAGCCGCACCGCGCGGCACGCTGGCGAAGGTACGGGACCGCAGCCGGGATCGTGCGCTGATGGCACGGCAATTGGCGGAAGAGTCGCGCCAGGTCGAGGCCGCGCGTCGCCGCCTGGCGACCGGTCGGCCGATTCGCCTGTCGGAGCTGGGCGAACTCGACACGCATGCCTTCGGCCTGTTCCTGGGCCTGCTCGGCGAAGCACTGGCCGAGCAGCACGATCCGGACAGTCCGGTCGAGCGCCAGACCGGCGACGGTCTGCTGCACATTCGTCTGGAGCCCCTGGCCGAGGGCAGTCGCGCCCGAATCTGCACACCGGCCGGAGTGTTCTCCGGTCGGGATCATCTGTTGACGATCCGGCTCAGCGAGGAAACGTCATGAACAGCCCCTCGTCCCGCCGCGGCGCCCGACATGTCGGAGAAGCGCAGAAGGCCCAGCAACAGGACGAGTTCCGCCGAGCGCTGCGCAGCCTGCTGATGCGCCCGCTCATGCCGGCGGACCACGCTGACTTCCCTGCCGTCCGGCGCCAGGCCGAACGCCTGCGCGAGTGGTTCGCCCGCGAGACCGGCTGGCCGTTGCATGTAGATCGCGAGGGTGCACGCCTGCTCAAGCGCCCGGCCGATCTGTCCGACCCGACCCGCGGCCTGCCGGACTACGACCGGCGCCGCTACGTACTGCTGTGCCTGGCAGCGGCGGTGCTGGAACGGGCCGATCCGCAGATCACCCTCCGGCAGATCGGCGAGCGGATCGTGCAGCAAGCCGCCGGCCCGATACTGGAGGCCCTGGGCTTTGCCTTCACCCTGCACGGTGCCGCCGAACGGCGCGAGCTGGTCGCGGTGTGCCGCACACTGCTGGAGCAAGGCATCCTCGAACGGGTCGCCGGTGAGGAAGAAGGCTTCGTCCAGGACAGCAGCGGGCCGCAGTCCGACGCGCTCTACGACATTCACCGCCGCCTGCTGGCCGGCCTGCTGGCGGCGGTGCGCGGCCCTTCGACCTGGAGCAGCGAGGAAGCACCGGGAAGCACCGAGGCACGGCTGCATGCGCTGGTGACCGGCTTTACGGTGGACAGCGAACAAGGCCGGCGCGATGCCATACGCCACCATCTGGCGCGACGACTGCTCGACGATCCGGTGCTTTACACCGACACCCTGGACGAGGAGGCGCGCAGCTATTTCGTCAATCAGCGCGGCATTCTCGCCGGCCGTCTCTGCGAAGCCACCGGACTGGTCGCCGAACAGCGCGCCGAAGGCCTGGCGCTGATCGACGAGAGCGGACAACTGACCGACGTGGCCATGCCCGCCGAAGGCACCGAGGCCCATGTGACCTTGCTGGTGGCCGAGCATCTGGCCCGGCGCCTGCGGGAAACCCGCGTCCCGCAGCATGTGGCCGAAAGCGACATCGCCCTGTTCCTGCGCGGGGCCGCGGGACGTTATGGCCATTACTGGCGCAAGTCGGCGCGCGCATCCGGTGCCGAACACGAGCTGGCGGCAATCGCCATCGCGCGTCTGTGCCGTCTGGGCCTGATGCGGCGCGACCAGCGCGGCGTGCTCCCGTTGCCCGCCATCGCCCGCTTTTCCCTCGGGCAGACCGAGGTGCGCAACGCCCGGAGCGCCGAATCCCTGTTTCTAGCCGAGCCTGATGCATGACCAGCGATCTCTTCAGCACCGCCTGCCGCCCCGCACTGCCCGAGCCCCGGCGCGAACGCTGGCAACCCCTGCGGCTGGGACTCGTCGAACTGTTCCACTACGACAGTGAGGAATTCTGGTTCCACGACGGCCATTTGCTGCTGCGCGGCAATAACGGCACCGGCAAGTCCAAGGTGTTGTCGCTGACCTTGCCGCTGCTGCTGGACGCGCAACTGCGTCCGTCCCGTGTCGAGCCCGATGGCGACAGCGGCAAGAAGATGGCCTGGAACCTCCTGCTGGGCACCTATCCCCGCCGTATCGGCTACAGCTGGATCGAGTTCGGCCGGCGCGACCGTGATGGCCGCCCCCGCTACCTGACCCTGGGGGTCGGCTTGTCGGCAGTCGATGGACGAGCGCAGGTGGACGGCTGGTTCTTCATCATCGAAGGCGACGGCACGACGGCGGACTCTCGTATCGGCGAGGACCTGTGGCTGACCACCGCCGAACGGCATGTCCTCACTCGCGAACGCCTGCGCGATGCACTTGCAGGGCGAGGGCAGCTGTTCGAAAACCATCAGCTCTATCGCCGCGCCGTGGACGAACGCCTGTTCCAGCTGGGCACACGGCGTTATGACGCACTGATGGATACGCTGATCCAGCTACGCCAGCCGCAGCTGTCGAAGAAACCCGACGAGACCGGCCTGTCCAACGCATTGAGCGAGTCACTGCCTCCGCTGCCCGCCGAACTGCTGGGCGATGTGGCCGAGGCGCTCAACCAGCTGGAAGAGGATCGCATCCAGCTCGAAGAGGCTCGCCGGCTGGAGCAGACCGTCACCCAGTTCGAACAGCGCTACCGCACCTACGCCGGCATGCTGGCAAGACGCCAGGCACGCGAACTGCGCCAGGCCCAGACCGCATTCGACAACGCCAGCGAGGCACGCAACCGGGCGCAGGACGAGCTCACCAAGGCGCAGGGCGATCAACATGACGCCAATCTGGCATATCAAGCTGCAAAGCTGGCGTATTCGGCCGCGGATGAGAAGGTGGATACGCTGCAGAGCGACCCCACCAACCAGGACGCCAACCGTCTCGCCCAGGAACAGGAACATGCCACCGAGCGGCTACGTGCGGCCCACGCGGCGGCCCGCCAGCGCGACGAAGCCCAGCGCAAGCTGAACAACGAAACCGAACTTGGACGGCAACGGAGCGCCCAGGCCAACCAGGCTCGCGATGAGCTGGAAAGGGCGCGTACCCGCACGCGGGACAGCGCCGAGGCGATCGCCCTGGCCGCAGACATTGCGAACAACCCTCTGCTCCACCTTGAAGTCGAGGCGCTGGCAGCCCACCCGCAGGAGCATCGGGCAGCCGGGGAGGCTCTGCGCAGCCTGGTGACTCGTCGACGCCAGGACATCGCCCATCTGCAGCGGCGCCATGCCGAGGTCGGCCAGCGCCGAGCGGTACTGGCGAGCAAGCAGGAAAACCTGCGGATCGTCAGCGACGAACTGGACGCCGCGCTGGCGCAACGCGAGCAGGCCGACCGACAGGCCGAACAGCAGGGCAGCGCATTGCTCGAGGCCTGGTCCGCGCACTGCGCTCAGCTCGCACAACTGCGCTTCGAGACAGAGCAACCCTTGCTCCGACTGGCCGAGTGGGTGGCCCGTCCGGAAGGCGAAAACCCGGCACAAACGGCACTGGACAGCACCTGGCAGACGGCGCTGCGGCGATACGCAGCACGACAGGCCGAGCTGGATGCCAGGTCCGCGACCTTGCTCCAACAGCTCAGCGATATCGAGGAGGAGATCGCCCGCCTGACCGCCGGCGAGGATGCGCTGCCTCCCGAGCCTCCCACCCGGGCCGGCGCCGTGCGCCTGCAGCGGCAGGGCGCACCGCTCTGGCGCCTGGTGGATTTTCACCCGTCGCTGAGCAGCGCAGAGCGTGCCGGACTGGAAGCCGCTCTGGAGGCCAGCGGCCTGCTCGATGCCTGGCTGTCGCCGGATGGCGCACTGAACGACAAGGACGGCGCGCCCCTGCTGGATTCCAGTTGGTGCCAGCGCAGGCCGTTGAACGCTGCCAACCTGAACGACGCGCTGGTTCCCGCGCTGCCCGAGGCCTGCCCGATCACGGATGCGACCCTGAGTGCAGTGCTGGCGGCAGTGGCTTATGGTGCAGAGGAGCCAGCCGGTGCCGAGGCCTGGCTATCGCCGGATGGCCGCTATCGTCTGGGGCCGCTGGCCGGGGCCTGGACAAAGCCCGAGGCGAACTACATCGGCCGCCGCGCACGGGAGCTGGCCCGGCAGCGCCGGCTGGAGACGCTCGCCACCTTCCTGGCCGAGCTCGATGTGACCCAAGCACAGCTCGCACGGCAGTACGAGACGCTGGCAGCCGAGCGCAACCAGGCCGAACGCGAAAGACAGACAGCACCGTCCGAGCGGCCGTTGCACGAGGCGATTGCCGCCGCCCTGCAGGCCGGCCGTGCTGCCGAACAGGCCCGACAGCGTCTGCTCCTGGCCAAGAGGCTCAGCCAGGAAGCCGAAGATGCCTTGCAAGCCGCGCACGAGCAGTTGCTGGGCGACGCGGCCGACCTGCGTCTGCCGTCCGAAGCCGAGCAGCTACCGGCCACCGAAGCGGCCCTGGATCTCTTCGACAAGGCCCAGGCGCACCTGCTGGAGGCGGCGCGCGAATGGCAGCGCGCCCGGCCCGATCAGCTCCTCCAGCAACAACGCGAAGACGAGGCGCGCCTGGCGCTGGAGCAGGCCGAGGAAGCCCTGGTGCTCGCCGAGGAGCAGGCCGAACAGGCCCGGGTCCGCTTCGAGACGCTACGCCAGTCGGTTGGCCAGCAGGTGCAAGAATTGCAGGGCAAACTGGCCGCCGCGCGCGCCGAACGCAGGCAGGCCGAGCAGGACGTCGAGATGCGCCGCGAGGCGCTGGGCAAAGCAGACAACCGGCTGGCCGTAGCCCAGGCGCACGCCGAACGGGCCGAGCAGGCCCTTGGCGAGCGTAGCGACGCGCGCGCCACGTCCGTCGATCGACTTCGCCACTTTAGCGCCAGCGGCCTGCTGGCGGCGGCGTTGCCCGACCTGGAGCTGCCCGAACACTGGAGCATCGACCCGGCACTGAACCTGGCCCGACGCATCGAGCAGGCTCTGACTCACATCAGCGATGACGAGACCACCTGGGGCCGGGTCCAGAAACAGATCGCCGAAGACCTGAGCGAACTGCAGCGCGGGCTGAGCGCCCTGAACCATCAGGCCATCGCGGAACCCAACGATTGGGGCATCACCGTCACCATCCAGTACCAGAACCGCGCCGAGCGCCCCGATACGCTTGCGCTGCTGCTGACCGAGGACATCGCCCAGCGCAGCGAACTGCTGACGGCGCGCGAGCGCGAAGTGCTGGAAAACCACCTCCAGGCGGAAATCGCCGCCGAACTCCAGCGCCTGATGCGGGCTGCCGACGACCGCGTCAAGGCGATAAACCACGAACTGCACAAACGCCCGACCACCACGGGTGTCCGCTACCGCCTGCTATGGGAGCCGCTATCCACCGAGGAAGGCGCCCCGGCCGGCCTGGCGGCCGCTCGCCAGAGCCTGCTCAATACCAGCGCCGACCTGTGGTCGACCGAGGACCGGCGCACGGTAGGCATGATGCTGCAGCAGCAGATCGCCGCCGAACGCGCCCAGGCCGATGCCGATAGCGCCGGCAGAAGCCTGCTCGACCAGCTCGCCAACGCGCTGGACTACCGCTACTGGCACCGCTTCCGCATCCAGCGCCAGCAGGACGGCCAGTGGCGCAAGCTGTCCGGCCCGGCCTCCAGTGGCGAACGCGCACTGGGTCTTACCGTACCACTGTTCGCCGCCATCGCCAGTTTCTACGGCCACGGTGGCAGCCCACTGGCGCCACGCCTGATGTTACTCGACGAAGCCTTCGCCGGCATCGACGATACCGCCCGAGCCCACTGCATGGGGCTGGTTCGGGAGTTCGACCTGGACTTCGTCATCACCAGCGAACGGGAATGGGCCTGCTACGCGGAGCTGCCTGGCGTATCGATCTGCCAACTGCAGCGCCGCGAAGGCATCGACGCGGTGTTCGTCTCACGCTGGACCTGGGATGGCCGCTCCAGGCGACTTGGAGAAGACCCTGAGCGCAGGTTCCCCCTGGCATGACGATCACAGCCGACCCACGCCTGCAACGGCTGCTCGGCGGGCCAGGACTGGCGGCCTTGCGTCAGCGCCTGCGGCGCCGTTACGAACTGGCCGAGACAGGGGCGGAGCCGTCCGCGATTCACTTGAGCAACCTTGAGCCGGGAGAGTACTCGGCACTGTGCCAACTGACCGGCCGGTCCTCGCGCATCGCGCGCTCGATGACGCTGGACATAGCCGACCTCAATGGGCGTCTGCGCGCCGCCGGGCTTGCCAGATCGCTGAAGGACGCGCTGGAACGACTGGACGGCACCATCGTCGCGAAAGCCAGTCTGCGCAAGACACTTTCGACGCAATGGTCGGCGCTGACGGCATCGGCTGCAGCCGAAGGCAGCCCTCTTCTACGCGCCTGGCTGCAAGACACCACTACGTCCAGCCCTCTGCTCAAGCGTCTGGGAGGCCATCCTGCTCGCGCCACACAGTTACTAACCGCGGCTGACCGCGTGCTCCGCCGCCTGCCTGCGCAGGGAGTGCCTCGCTCGCAACTGGCCGCCGAGACCCTCGGCGATGCCCATGCGCTGGATGCCGGCCGCCCTGTGGCGGCCCTGGTACTGTCGGCGTGGCGCCTGCATAAGCGCTCCGGGACGTCCTCTGCAGACGCAGCGACAGATGAAACCAGTGGCGGCGCCGAAGAGCGCCTGCGCGAGGTCTGGTCGAGCGCAGGCGTTCTCGTCAACGAGCTGGCCCGCCCCGCGCTGTTCCTCAACCTGCCATCGACAACGGATGCCACTCGCACCTGGCTGCCTGGCGAGCCTGGCTACCTCTCGCTGCGTCAACTGCTGCGCCAGCCGTATACCTGGCAGGTCGCCGGTCGCCATGTCTATGTTTGCGAGAACCCGAACGTCGTCGCCATAGTCGCCGACCGCTTGGGCGCCGACAGTGCCCCGCTGGTCTGCACCGACGGCATGCCCGCAGCCGCCCAGCGAGTTCTGCTCGACCAACTGACCGCTGCCGGCGCACGCCTGCACTATCACGGCGACTACGATTGGCCAGGAATCGCCATCGGCAACCATGTCATACGCACCTGGAAGGCGACTCCTTGGCGATTCGGGCATGGCGACTACCTCGAGGCGGTTGCAACAGCGCCTGAGCGACCGTGCGACCTGGATCCCGTCGGGGTAGAAGCACTATGGGACGGAGAACTGCGTGCGACGATGATCGCCCACGGCCTCGCAATCGCCGAGGAAGCCGTTGCCAGCATTCTGCTTGAAGATCTGGCCCAGCCGGGTCGCTCAACTTGAAACCGGGCATGCGGAACTTGCGTGCCATCGGGGAGCGGCCCGTGCTGTTCTCGCCAGTGGCGCCGCTGACCGGCGCCAGCGGGTTGGGCTGGCCGTACCCTCACACGCTCGCCTGAAGGAGGCAGGACACTTCACCGTTATCCTGCATCCCCCGATCGAACCGCCTCACAGTGAAACCTCACCAACCGCGCCCCGAAGCGTTCCAGCTCGTCCGCACTCAGCTCACACCCGCGCGCCTCGGCCGGCAGGTCGAGGATCAGGTGGTGGTACTGCGCGCCACGGGCGCAGAGTTCGGCCGCCAGGTGGACCGGCAGGGTGCCGTAGACCACATCCCCCGCTCCCACCTGCTCGGGGTCGAGATGCGCGACCTGCCGATCCACTGTCCACCCCTGGCGTTCCAGCCATTCCCGTGCACCGGCATGGCGACTGACAAACCAGCACTTGCTCATGTCTCCCTCCCTCGACGACTTGCCGCATCCCCGGCCCGATCCCTCACCTCCCCAGCCAGGCACAGCTAGCCGGGAAAGCACTTGAAGCAACGTCCGTGTTCGACGTGGCGATAGCGCCCGATGTAACCCCTCCCGCCGCAACGACTGCAGTTCGGGTTGGCCAGGCCTGTCGACCTGGGCTGCGGCACCCTCCCCATCGCCATTGCGACCTCCTGCTGATACTCCCGGGACCAGGAAGCCAGCAGTTCCTCGAACTGTTCCGGATCATGGGCATCGATGCCCATGCCTTCACAGAAGTCCTCCCAATCGCTCATGCGCGCTCTCCTCGTCTGCGTGACAAGCCGGTGTGAGGCACATGTTGCCGCGGCCTGGGGCTGCTTCCCGGCCAGGCAAGCTTGCGAGCCCCTGCCTTGCACAGCGAACAGCCCACAGTGGCTCCATCGAGATCGCGGAGCTGCAGCATGCCCGGAGCCACCCACCCTGCCGGCAACAACGCGCACGGCTTTGCCACCTGGATCCGCCAGACGCAGCTGAACGACTGGCGACACCTGCTCATCCAGGCCGGAGACGAGATTGCCCATATGGCCGGCGAATCCGGCATCGACTGGAATACGCTGCGCCAGCAGTTGCCCGCCTGCGGCAGCCTGCTCAAGGGCAACCGGGTTCCGGTGCTCGCCCCGCGCGACCGCGGGCGCAACGCCTTCGTCTGGCACCTGAACACCAACCGCTACGGCGATACCTGGCCCTGCCTGGTGTTCATGAGCTTCCGTCACGGCGGCGTCCATCAGATCTTTCATGGCTATCGCTGGGCCTGGCTGCGCTTCACCTCCGGCAGGCCGTTCACGACCAGCCACGCCATCGCGCTCTCCCCCTCACGCAGCGAGGAGGATCGTCAGCGCGAGCTGCAGGAGGCACGCTGGCGCCTCGAGAGATTTCAGCGCCACTGCCGGCAATGGCACGCGACCGAAGTCCCGTCACCAGACCACCCCCTGCTGGCCAGGCGCCTGTGCGGTCACGCCTCGCCCGAGCTGCTCGGGCGCCTCAGCCTGCGCAGTTTCCATGGACGATATGGCGAAGGATTGATGGTGCGCCTGCTGAATCACCAGCACGGCCACACCGGCTTCCAGCTCCTGCACGCCGCACCGCTGGATGCCAGCGGACGCACCCAGGAACTGGTGATCCGCCAGGCAGGCATGAAGCGCGGCTCCTTCGCCTGCATCCACGCCACGGCGGGGCATGAAAGCTGGCCGGTGGCGATCTGCGAGGGCGTGTTCACAGCGCTCAGCGTGGCGCTGGGCTGGCCCGGGCCGCTGGCCATCGCCCTGGATGCCGGCAACCTGGCCAACGTGCGGCAGATGATCCAGCGCCCCTGCGTGTTCTTCGCCGACCACGATGCCTGGGCGCGGCGCAACACCGGCCTGCTGCACGCACAACAAGCCTGCCGGCCGGGCGACCGGGTGCTGCTGCCAGTGTTTGCCGCCGGGCATGCCGAGCACCAGCCGACCGACTTCAACGACCTGCTGCGACTGGCCGGCCATAGCGAACTGCTGCGGCAGATCCGCGATGGCTGGCCGCGAGCCAACTGAGGAGATCCGCCATGTCCCGCGTACTGATCGGCTACGACATCCACCGGAACGCCCGCCGGCGCCAGGCGCTGAAGACCCTGCGCGCGCTCACCGCCTGCTACCAGAAGTCCTTCTTCGACTGCGAGCTGACGCCGCGGGAAACCGCAGCCCTGTTCACGACACTGACCGAACGCCTGGAGCCCGAGGAAGACGGACTGATCTTCGCCTGGATTCACCCCGCCCACAGCAGTGCGCTCGGCCAGCGCTGGGCGCACGGCGGGCAGAGCCTGTTCCTGGTCAACTGACGCGAGGCCATCCGCATGAGCACCCTGATCATCGACCAGCGCAACGTCAGCCTCGACTACGAAGGCGACTGCCTGCTGATCCGCCAGCCGGACCACCCGCCGCGCAGCGTGCCGCTGCCCCGCCTGCAGCGCATCCTCTGCATGCACAGCGTCAACGTGGCCACCCGGCTGATCGGTCACTGCCAGCGCCTGGGCGTCGACTTCATCGTCATCAACGCACGGCACAGCGCGCACAGCTTCGCCGTGCATGCCAACCACCTGCGCCAGGCCCAGCGCAGGGTGGGCCAGTATCGGCTGACCAGCGAGCCCGAGCTGGCCCTGCCGGTGGCGCAGCGCCTGGTACGCCACAAGCTGGCCGTCGCCCGTCGCCTGCTGGAGGGTGCAGACAGCCAGGCCGTGCGCGAGGAGCTGATCCGCCAGAGCCGTGCCGTCCAGGCATGCGCGGACGCCGAGGCCCTGCGCGGCCATGAAGGGGTCGCCCAGCGCCGCCTGTTCGAGCACTGGCGGCAGTGCCTGCCCGCGGAACTGGGCTTCACATCTCGGCAGCGCCGGCCGCCGCCGGACCCGGTCAACGCACTGCTGTCGCTGACCTTCACCCTGATCCACGAGGAAGCCGTGCGCCAGTGCCTGCAGCATGGCCTGGACCCGTGGCTGGGCTTCTATCACCAGCTGGCGGCGGGGCGCATGTCGCTGGCCTGCGACCTGATGGAGCCGCTGCGCCCGCTGGTCGAGGCCTGGGTGGTGCGGCTGTTCGTCGAGGGCGAGCTGGATCGCCGGCACTTCGCCCAGCGGGACGGCGGCTGCCTGCTGGGCAAGGTCGGGCGCGAACTCTACTACGGCCTCTGGCATGCCCAACTGCCCGCCTGGAGCCGTCGCCTGGGTCGCTATGCCGCGCTGCTGGCCAGGCATGTCGACAGCCAGGCCAGCAACTTTCCTGCCCTGCAGCCTCAGGAGTGATCGCCATGCACAATGCGCGCAACTGGTACCTGATCAGCTACGACATCTGCCATCCGCGCCGCCTGCAACGGGTCCACCGCCTGCTGCGCAGCCAGGCCACCGCACTGCTGGAGTCGCTGTTCGCCTTCCAGGGCAGCCTCCAGGCGCTCGAACAGCTGCGTGCGGCGCTGGCCAGGGAGATTCGCGCCAGCGAGGACGATCTGCTGATCTACCCGCTGCGTACCGACCGTCCGATGCATCGCTGGGGGACTGCCTGTCTGCCGCAGGGGCTGTATGATTTCAGCCTGCCGCCGCTGGTGGAGCACCGGGAAAGCCGCATCTGGATGCCGCATGATTGATCAAATTTTCATCAACTTTTTGATCAAAAAACGATCAGCCTTTTGCCCTGTGCAAGGTTCTGATTTACAAGGGATTTTTTTGCCGCTAGAGTCCGACGGACTACCCCGCCTCGTAGGGGATTAAGACCCCGAGGCGAACAGGGCTGCATCGCCGTACTTCGGTCCGACGGACTACCCCGCCTCGTAGGGGATTAAGACGGCATCAAGGCCAACCGCATGCACGACTGGGCAGTCCGACGGACTACCCCGCCTCGTAGGGGATTAAGACCGATCAAGATGCCGCAGTGAGAACAGTGCGTCGGGTCCGACGGACTACCCCGCCTCGTAGGGGATTAAGACCAAGCCCCGTTAGCTTTGCCACTTTCCTCTGCTGTCCGACGGACTACCCCGCCTCGTAGGGGATTAAGACTTGTGCTGCATTTCGCGCTGAATTTGCGCGACAGTCCGACGACTACCCGCCTCGTAGGGGATTAAGACCTCCCTGCACCGCTGCGTCAGGGCGTCGTAGTCGGTCCGCCGGACTACCCTGCCCCACCCCGTCACAAGCTTGCCTACCCCCCGCCTCAGCAAGCTGCTGGCATGCTCACTCCCACACACCACACCGGGAGACGCCGCCATGAGCATGACCAACGCGCAACGCAACAAGTGCCACGCCATCATCTATACCGCCGCCGTCTCGGCCGGAGCGGGCAACCTCGTGCCGGTGCCGGGCACCGGCGTGGCTGCGGACATGGTGGCGATGACCGCCATGAGCGTCGGCCTGGCCGCCGTGTTCGGCGGCAACCTGAGCGAAGAGGCAGCCCGCGCCCTGGCCTTCGCCGCGATCAAGAACAGCATGCTCAAGCAGCCGATCAGGACGCTGACCAAGGAGCTGTCCAAGCTGGTGCCCTTCCTCGGCCAAATCGTCGCACCGGCCCTCAGCGCGGGGCTGGTCGAGGCGGCCGGCTGGGCGATGGCCGAGAACCTGGCGCAGCGCCAGCATCCGGCACTGGCGGCCTGATCCGGTGGCGGCTTGCCTGACACCCCGGGCTTGCGGCAATCTGTGGCGGTTTTCACAGGTTGCACCCGGGCCATCGCTCGCCCGGACGCTCTACCGGGTGGAAGTCATACGGTTCACAGGATGTGTCATGCCACCCGTTGCCCTGCCAGTCCCCATCGAACGCTGGTCGCTGCGCCTGCAGCTCGCACGCCCGCTCCAACCCCTCGAGCACTGTGGCTCCATGCTGCGCGGCGCCTTCGGGCATGCACTCAAGGCGCTGGCCTGTCGCTGCCCTGCGCCGGCACACCGGCCCGACTGCCTGTGCCGGCAGATCTTCGAGCCACTGCCGCCGAGCGACTGGCCGCTGCGCTACCGCGACTGCCCGCCGGCCTATGTCATCACCCCGCCGCCCGCTGCTGCCGACAACCGGCAGCAACTGGACTTCGCCTTTACCCTGCTCGGCCCGACGCTGGAGCAGCGCGCACTGATCTGGCAGGCCTGGCAACAGGCCGCCAGCCAGGGACTGGGCAAGGCGCAGGTGCCGGCCCGGCTGCAGGCGCTCGGCCATGAACACTGCCTGCCCTGTGCACCCGGCAGCACGACCGTACACCTGCAACTGACCAGCCCGCTGCTGTTCAAACGCAAGCTGCCCGGCCAGCCACACAGCCAGCCGCTGCGCCCGCACGAGCTTGGCATCGACGACCTGCTGGTCGCCCTGCACCGGCGCCTCGAGCTGACCCACCGGCTGTATGGCGTGCCCGCCACGCCACTGCCCGCGCTCGATGAGTGGCTGGCGCTCGGCTCATCCCTGCGCTTCGCGGCCCGGCTGCACGAACACCACTACGCCCGCCACTCCAACCGCCAGCAGCAGCGCATGCCGCTGTACGGCCTGAGCGGCGAAATCCAACTCGGCGGCCCGCTCCCTCAATCCCTGCGCGATGCCCTGGCCCTTGGCCAGTGGCTGCACATCGGCGGAAAGACCGCGCTAGGGCTGGGGGGGTATCGGCTGATGGCCGCCCACGAATCCACTGTCAATGACGGGAAGCCCATGCCATGAAGTTCATCCAGCCGGTGGAAGTCACCGCCGAATACAAGATCACCACGCCGATGTTCCTCGGCGGCGCCTTCCCCGCGGAAGGCATCGATGCGCAGCAGTTCCGCAATGCCCCGCTCAAGGGCGCCCTGCGCTTCTGGTGGCGGGCACTGAACTGGGGGCGCGTGCTCAAGGCTGCCAATGGCAACGAGGCCGAGGCGCTGAAGGCCCTGCATCGTCGCGAAGGCGAAATTTTCGGCAGGGCCAGCGATGGCAAGGATTCGGTGCAGAGTCGGGTGCAGTTGAGTAGCAAGCTGGAGGGATGTCGGCAGCAGCCTGCCGGTCCGGGGCTTGCCTCGCTGGGTTATCTGCTGGGCCAGGGGCTTTATCACTTCAACCAAGGGCTGCTCCGCCCCCACCTGTCAGGTGGCAGCCTGCAAGTCGCTGCACGCTTCAAGCCCGGCACCGCTGCGGCAGACATTGACTCAGTCAAGGAAGCCTTGATTGCACTGGGCCTGTTCGGCGGCCTGGGTAGCCGTGCCCGCAAGGGACTCGGTTCGCTGGCGATCCAGCATATTGGCCAAAAGGCGGAAGCCCCCTATCGCTTCAGCAGCCTTGAGCAAGTCGAGCAGTTCATCGCCGGACTGGATTTCAGTGCCCCGGGCAACACACCTTTGTCAGCACTTTCCAACCAGTCGCGTATCGACTGCCTGAGCTCCGGCAGCAACGCGATGGCACTCCTCGCGGAAATCGGCAATGAAATGCAGCTGTATCGCAGCTATGGCCGGAACGGCATGGTGGGACGACAGGAGGCCCGCCGCAACTTCGTCCCCGACCACGACAACGCCCTGAAGGCCGCCAATGGCGAACGGATTGCCGAACTGCCCAAGCGCGGAGTGTTCGGCCTGCCGCACAACTACTACTTTTCGTCCAGCAGGGCTTCCCTGGGGATCGCCCCGAAAGACAGCAACAGAAGCCGTCGTGCCTCCCCGCTGCTGATTCACATCCACGAGTTTCCTGACGGACAGTGCATGGCAGTACAGACTCTGCTGCCCGGCCGCTTCCTGCCGAAAAATACCGAAGTCGAGCTGAGGGGTAATCGCCGCAGCAATACCCTCACCGACCCCGCCGTGGACTACGACGTCATCCACCGCTATCTCGATGGATTCAAGAATCACAAGGTGCTGCGCCATGGAAAATAAGCAGATCTTCCAGTTCACCCTCGGCCCGGTGCAGGGTTTCGTGGCGCAGGCGCGGCGGACCCGCGATTTCTGGGCCGGCTCCTTCATCCTGTCCTGGCTGTCCAGCGTGGCCATGGCCTGCATCCAGCAGCAGGGCGGCAAGATCAGCTTCCCGGTGCCGGACGGCAACTATCTGGACTGGCTGCACGGCAAGAAAAGCGGCCAGCCGCCGCTGCAGGGCAGCGTGCCCAACCGCTTCAAGGCGATGACCGCCGAAGTGCCGGAGGACTTCGAGCCACAGCGCGTCACCGAGAGTGTGCGCGCTGCCTGGCAGGCGCTGGCCGACTGTGTATGGCGCAATGACCTGGACGGCCTGGCCGGTGAGCAGACCCGCACCATCTGGCAGCGCCAGGTCGCCAACTTCTGGGAGATCAGCTGGGTACTCTCCGCCAGCGAGGGCGGCAACCTGCTCGACCGGCGCAAGAACTGGCGCAACCCGGTGGCCCCGGACGAGCCGGGCCACAAGTGCATGATGATGGACGGCTGGCAGGAGCTGTCCGGCGTGCTGGCCGCCGACATGAAGGCGGTCAACCGCTTCTGGGAAACGCTCGCCGCCAGCGGCAAGCCGGGCATCCAGACCGACCTGCGCACGGGCGAGCAGCTCTGTGCGCTGGCCTTCATCAAGCGCCGCTTCTCGCGCTACTTCGAGCAGGTGCATGTCACCCTGCCCGGCAGCGACATGACGATCCACGGCTGGCGACTGCCCAGCGCGGTGCCCTCGGTGTCCTTCCTCGCCGCCGCCCACTGGGTCGCCGAGGCCATCGACAAGGCGCCGCTGGCGGCCTTCGAGCAGTTCGCTGCCGAGGCGCGCAAACTGTCCAGCTACTCGGAAGCCGCCCACGTGCAGGATGAGGCTTTCGAGATCGACATCCACTGCGTCAGCGATGCCGCACGCCGCCGTCAGCGCGAAGAAGCCGGCTTCCGGCGCCTGTGGGCCGGGCTGGATGGCCAACTGTACTTCCCCTCGGCCCTGCAGAATCCCAACCTGTTCGACGACCAGGCACAGGCCGGCAAGGTTCTGAAGGCCCTGAACCGGCTGCGCCAGGATGCTGGCATGGCCACGCTGCCTTCGCCCTTCTACGCCATCCTGCTGATGGACGGCGACCAGCTCGGCAGCCATATGGGCGACACCAGCAAGCAGGAGCCGATCAGCCAGGCGCTCAATGCCTTCACCGCACAGGCCGGCGAGCTGGTACGCGAACACAACGGCTTCCTGGTGTATGCCGGCGGTGACGACGTGCTGGCCCTGCTGCCGCTGGAAGATGCCCTGCCGGCCGCCGCCGCGCTGCAGGCCTTCTACAAGCGCTGCTTCCGGGAGCATACCGGCGGCCGGGTGCCCTCCACCCTGTCGGGCGCCATCGAGTTCGTGCATATCCGCACGCCGCTGACCCGCGTGCTGCAGGATGCCCACCAGTTGCTCGACGAGGTGGCCAAGGACGAAACCGGCCGCGATGCCGTGGCCGTGCGCGTCTGGAAGCCCTCGGGCCTCGCCGCACAGTGGAGCATGCCCTGGGACAAGGCGCTGGATGCCGACGGCCAGGTTCGCATCTGCCAGCTGGCCGAGCAGTTCGCCAACCAGCAGGGCGAGGAAGCGCACTTCTCCAGCAAGTTCTTCTTCCGCGCCAAGCAGGTGATCGAGGGCTTCCCGGACATGAAGCCCGAAGCCCTCCTGAAAGTGCTGCAGGCCGAATACCAGCACTCGTTCGGCTCCCGCGGCAAGCAGTTGCCCGAAATCTCGCTGGTGCAATTGCTGGAGCAGAGTTTCCGCTGGCAGCGCCAGCTGGAAACCGCCGGCATCCACGCCAAATTCACCACGCATGGCCTCAACCCGGATGCCGCCCTGCTGGTGCGCTTCCTCGCCGACAAGGGCATGGAGAGGGACTCCCAATGACGCTGATCTGCCGCTTCACCCCCTTCGATACCTGGTTCTTCCGCGAGTCCCGCCCGCAGGGCAGCATCGGCAGCAGCGAGCTGGGCAGCGTGTTCCCGCCACCGCTGCGCACCCTGCTCGGCGCCGTCCGCACGGCCATTGGCGATGCCTGGCATGCCCGGCACGGTACCAATTGGCGGCAGTTCGCCCAGCTTGCCGAGCTGCAGGCTCTGATCGGCCATGCCGACAACCTCGGCAACCTGCGCTGCCGCGGTCCCTGGCTGGTCAAGGGCGAACAGCGCCTGTATCCGGCGCCGGCCACCCTGATGATCAAGGACAGCATCTGCTTCAGCCTCGGCCTGGGCGATCCGGTGCACTGCGATCTGGGCCGGCTGCATCTGCCGGCATTTCCCGAGCGCGTCGCCGGCCTGGACAACCTGGCCGGCGCCAAGCCACTCGGTCAGTGCTGGCTGACCGCTGCCGGCTGGCAGGCCGTGCTCGCCGGTCGGGCGCCGACGCCGGAACAGATCGTCCCGGCCAGCGCCCTGTTCCACGAAGAGCCCCGCCTGGGCATCGGCCGCGACAACGCGCGCAGCGCCGTATCCCATGGCCTGCTCTACCAGACCCGCCACCTGCGCCTGCTGGACGATGTCGCCGTCGAGCTGCAGCTCGACGGGCTGGCGGATGCGGCCCTGGAGCCACTGAACCTGCCGGAGCGCCAGGTCATCCGCCTCGGCGGCGAAGGCCGCCAGGCCTGCCTGAGCCTGCAGCGCAGCCAGGCCGATACGGACCTCACGCCGCCCGGCCTGCCGGATAGCAGCCCGCTGCTGCTCTACACCCTGACGCCCATGCCCTGCGCCGCCGGCATGCCGGCCGGCATTCCAGCCGGCTTCCAGGCCTCCCAGCGCAACGGCATCGATGTCTGGGAGGGCGAAATCGCCTGCATCGGGGTACGCATCCTCTCGGTGGCCTGTGGTCGCCCGCTGCGTGAAGGCGGCTGGGACATGGCCAACCACCAGTCGCGTCCGGTGCAGAGCCTGCTGCCGGCCGGCAGCGCCCTGTTCGTCGAGGCGCTGGACGGCAATCCCGCCAGCCTGCTCGCCCTGCACAACCTGATCTGTGGCCCGGACGCTGCTCTGGGCCGTGGCCAACTGCTGCTTGGCCGTCTGCCGAACCTCTCCACTTCCGGGAACTGAATCATGACCACTCGATCCGCCCTGCTGATGCTCTCCACCGAAACCCCGCTGCACGCCGGCACCGGCCAGTCGGTGGCAGGTATCGACCTGCCGATCCAGCGCGAGGTGCATACCAACTGGCCCTGCGTGTACGGCTCCGCCGTCAAGGGCGCGCTGCGCGCCCGCGCCTTCCACGACCGCATGAACAAGGACGACCTGACCGAGCTGTTCGGCCCGGAACATGCCGCCGCGGCCGGCGAGCGCGACAGCAGCCACGCCGGCGCCCTGCTGGTCGGCGATGCCCGCCTGCTGCTGCTGCCGGTGCGCTCGCTGCAATCCTGCTTCAAGTGGGTGACCTGCCCGGCCATCCTCAAGCGTTTCCAGCGCGACGCGGAACGCCTGGGCATCGAGCTGCAGGCACTGCAGCTGCCTGCACTCGCGGGCACCGAAGCACTGGCCGGCACGGCTGGCAACCTGTTCCTCGAGGAGTTCCGCCTGCAGGCCAGCGCCAGCGAACTGATCGAACACCTGGCCGGGGTACTGGCCGGCCTGTGCGATGGCACCCCGGATGCCCGCGAACTGCAGGAGCGCCTGGTCATCGTCCCCGACGACATCTTCAGCTTCCTGGCCAGCAACGCCACCGCCGTCAACGCGCATATCGCCCTCGATGCCGCCAGCAAGACCGTCAAGGACGGTGCGCTCTGGTACGAGGAAACCCTGCCGCCGGAAAGCCTGCTGTATGTCGCGCTGACCGCCACCGCCAGCCGCCGCAAGGGCAGCGAGCGCGCACCGGGTGCGATGCTCGACCTGTTCTCTGCGCTGCTCGAACAGCGCAGCTGGCTGCAGCTGGGCGGCAACGAAACCACCGGCATGGGCTGGTGCCGCGCCAGTCTCAACTGCGGCCAGGTCTGAGGAGCGCACCATGAACAACACCCGCAACGTTCAGACCATGGATCAGCAGCGCGCCGCTTTCGCGCTGCAGACCATCGAAGGCTTCCTGCTGAAGCAGGACAAGACCCGCCAGACCGAACTGCGCCGCTACATCATCCAGATCCCGGCGCTGATCCACATGAACGGCCTGGGCCAGGCGCTGGCCTTCTACCGCATGAAGGGCAGCGACAGCAGCCATGAACTGATCTACCAGTTGCTCGGCAAGTGGCTGTGCCAGGACAAGGCCGGACGGGTCTTCGACGGCACCGAGCACGATCTGCTCAAGGCCATCACCGGCAGCGACTACCGCTGCTACATGGCCGCGCAGAACGAGGCGCTGGCCCTGCTGGAGTGGCTGAAGAAGTTCGCCACCGCCCTGCTGCACAAGGAGGACTGAGCATGGTGCTGCCGCTCTATCAAGGCCTGCTCGCACCGGCCAAGCCTGACCACAGCAGCCATATGGGGCTGTGGTTCGAGCGCTATTTCTCCGCCTATCCCGACGACTTCGATGGCGTCGACGAGGTTGCCCGCGGCGAGTGGCTGAAGACCTGTACCCGTCACAACTACGGCGAACAGTTCAAGAGCCGCCTGCTCGACAAGGCCGTGCGCACCCTCGACATGGCCCGCAGCTTCGCTGGCGATGCGCGCATCTTCCACTGTGCCGGGCGCTTCGTGACCGGCACCGGCAACGCCCACCCGCTGGAAAACGGCTTCACCTGGCACCCGACCCTCGGCATGCCCTACCTGCCCGGCAGCGCGGTCAAGGGGCTGGTGCGCACGGTGATCGAAACCGCCCTGGACGACAGCGACGAGGCGCGCAAGCGGCTGCTCAAGCTGTGGTTCGGCACCGAGGCCAAGGGCGACGTCGCCGAGCAGGCCGGCGCGCTGATCTTCCTCGATGCCCTGCCGGTGGCTCCCTGCGACCTGAAGGCCGAAGTGCTGACCCCGCACATGGGCAAGTGGTACGAAAAAGGCGGCAAGGATCCGCTGAAGGCCGACACCATGCCCGGCGACTGGCACTCCCCGGTCCCGGTCACCTGGCTGGTCGCCAGCAACCTGCAACTGCAGTTCACCATCCTGCCGCGTCCGGGCGCCGAGGCCATCGCCCTGGATGACGTATGGGAAGCACTGGAATACGGTCTGTCGAAGGTCGGGGCCGGCGCCAAGACGGCCATCGGCTACGGGCTGTTCGAATTCGAGGCGAACCTGCAGCAGCAAGTCGCCCGACAACTGGACAGCCAGCGCCTGAAACAGGCCGAACGGAGGGCCGAGCGCCAGCACCAGCAGGCGCTGGCCAGCGCCTCGCCGGCGCAGCGCTGCAAACTGGAGCTGGAAAGCTACCTGGAAAGCCTGCCGGACAAGATGCCAGCCTCGGACGCCCGCAGCGCGGAGCTCTGGGAGCGCATCAAGGTCGGCATCGAACAGGTAGCAGCCGAAGGCGGCCCGGCAGAAAAAGCCGGGCTGCATGCCCTGATCAAGGGCGCCAGGGACAGGAAGTTCATGGTCAGCAGCAAGAAGGACAAGGAATTCAAGGCCCTGCTGGCCACGCTGCTCTCCTGATGCCCACCAACCTCCGGTCATGGCCCCATGACCGGAGCCGCCTACACGGAGCCCCCATGACCACCCTCATCAGCCTGCTCGGCAAGGGCAAGCACGACCCGGAAACCGGTTATAAGACGGCACGCTACCGCTTCGACGATGGCAGCGTGCGCGAAGAACCCTTCTTCGGCCTGGCGCTGGCCCGGCAGATCCAGCCGCAGCGGCTGGTGGTGGCCGGTACGGCCGGCAGCATATGGGATGTCCTGCTGCAGCATCAGGCCGCCGCCGACGAAACGGTGCTGCAACTGATGGAGGCGGTCGAACAGGAGTCCGTCACCCAGGCGCTGCTCACCAGCTGCGAGCCCCACCTCAGCCGGCAGCTCGGCCGGCCGGTGACCTGCCTGCTGATCCCCTATGCCCGCAACGCGGACGAACAGGTGGCCATCCTGCAGGCGCTGGCCAGCGTGATTGCCGAACGGGAGTCGGTGGTGATCGACGTCACCCACGGCTTCCGCCACCTGCCCATGCTGGCGCTGGTCGCCGCCCGCTACCTGGCCCGTGTGCGTCAGGTCCAGGTCGAGGAGCTGTATTACGGCGCACTGGAGATGAGCGCGGCCGGCGAAACCCCGGTGCTCAGGCTGGGCAGCCTGCTGCACATGCTCGACTGGGTGGAGTCGCTGGCCACCTACGAGAAGGATGGCGATTACGGGGTGTTCGCCCCGCTGCTGGAGGCCGATGGCATGGACAGCCGGCAGGCCGCCCTGCTGAGACAGGCCTCCTTCTACGAACGCACCGGCAACCCGGTGCAGGCCCAGCAGAAGCTGGGCAGCGTGATCGAGTCGGTGAAGAATCATGGCGGCGCGCTGGGCCGGCTGTTCCGCGACACCCTAGCCCGCCGCATCAGCTGGTTCCGCAAGGGCAACCGCAGCGACTGGGAGCGGGCGCTCGGCAATGCCTACCTCGA
Source organism: Pseudomonas sp. AN-1 (assembly GCF_034057115.1). NCBI lineage: Bacteria > Pseudomonadati > Pseudomonadota > Gammaproteobacteria > Pseudomonadales > Pseudomonadaceae > Pseudomonas > Pseudomonas sp. AN-1. Next base: position 1,318,946 of record NZ_CP139195.1, read on the forward strand.
GCGGGGCGACTACCTGCGGGCAGCCACCTATCTGTACGAATCCAACATCACCCGGGCCACTCTGCTGCGCGGTTGGGACAGCAACGACTTCACCGACCGCAAGCGCGCCTATGAGCTGGAGCGCGGCGAGGACAGCAAGGAATTGGAATACCTGCGCAACAGCCTGTGCCACGGCATCCGCCCGATGGGCAATTACACCGCCCAGCACCTGCAGAGCGAAGAACGGCTGAAAAGCCGGCTGGAGCAACTCAGCAAGGCCACGGAACAGTGACACTCTCCCCCGCCCTTCGGGGTGGGGCTTTCCGCTCTACAACCTGACAAGCTTGCCTGCAGAAGCACTCCCACTCCTTCACCCCATACTGGCCACCGACAGCACATTGCCCCAGGCCACGAAGGAGATACCGGGATGCACTACCCGCTGATTCACGCCACCGACCTGATCGACAACCCGTCGCCGCGCTGCCCCTGCCTGGTCGTGCTCGACACCTCGGCCTCCATGTCCGGCGCCCCCATCGCCCAGCTCAACAGCGGCCTGCAGCAGTTCATCGCCGAGCTCAATGCCGATGAAGTGGCCGCCTGCTCCGTCGAGCTGGCCGTGCTCACCGCCGGCAGCCGTGTCCAGCAGGCCCTGCCCTTCACCACCGCCATGCACCTGGAGAGCTGCGCGCCCTTCTCGGCCAGTGGCCTGACGCCGCTGGGCGAGGCCGTGACGCGCGGGCTGGACATGCTCGAACAGCGCAAGGCCGAGTACCGCCAGAACGGCGTGGCCTACTACCAGCCCTGGCTGGTGGTGATCAGCGACGGCGTCCCGACCGACGACTGGCAGGCCGCCGCACAACGGGCGCGCAGCATGGCCGAACAGCGCAAGCTGGTGTCGCTGATGGTCGGCGTCAACGATGCCGACATGCAGGTCCTCGGCCAGTTCAGCAACCGCCCGGCGCTCAGGCTCGAGGGCCTGAACTTCGCCGCGTTCTTCCAGTGGCTGTCGGCCAGCATGAGCCGCGTCTCGGCCTCGGCATCCACCACGGCAGGCGTCGTGCTGCCGGCCATCGACGGCTGGGCCAGCATCTGAGCGGCCACGCCGCTCTCCCAGTCCATCCGTCCGCCCCGCCACGAGGAACCGTTGCCGTGAGCCATGCCCACTCGACCGTCTACGACCTGAACCACCAGCCCCAGATCCTCGGCGACAAGCTGGCCCAGGGCGGCGAAGGTGAGATCTACCCGCTGCGCGATCGCCCGGAGGTTCTCCTCAAGCGCTACCACCCGGCCCATCTGGCCAGGCGCGGTGCGGCCCTGCAGGCCAAGATCGAGGCCATGCGCAGCCTTGCCGCCCTGCGCCAGGACCGGAACCTCGCCTGGCCGCTGATCCATGCCTTCGACGAGCAGCGCAACTGGGTGGGCTACTGCATGTACCGCGGCAAGGGCGTGCCGATGTTCAAGCTGGCCCATGCCCTGCTCTACCAGAAGCACTTCCCCGGCCTGGACCGCCGCCGCCTGGTCGGCTACCTGTGCGCCCTGACCAGCCAGGTGCAGGCCCTGCATGCCCAGCAGGTCATGGTCGGCGACTACAACCTCAACAACTTCCTCTGCGACCCCGACAGCGACGCCGTCAGCTTCATCGACTGCGACAGCTACCAGATCCGCATCGCCGGCAGGCACTACCCCTGCCCGGTCGGCAGCGCCGACATGACCGCCAAGGAGCAGCAGAACCAGCCCTTCGAGCAACTGGTCCGCACCCCGCAGAGCGAGGCGTTCTCCCTGGCCATCATCCTGTTCAAGGTGCTGATGCTGGGCCGTCACCCCTACGACATCGTCGGTGGCGATGACCCGGTGCAGAACCTCTGCCGCGGCGACTTCGCCTACGGCATCGGCAACCGGGGCATCCCCAGGGGGCACTGGTACAACATCTGGAGCCACATGCCGCACCGGCTCAAGACGCTGTTCATCCAGACCTTCAGCGAAGGCGCGGATCACCCGGAGCGCCGCCCCACTCCGGCCGAGTGGCACGAGGCCCTGAGCCTCTACCAGCGGGAGATGGACAAGGGCTGGCATGCCACCGACATCAAGCCGCCCCAGCCGAAACCCCAGGCCTACCGCGGCAGCCGCAGCCACGCCTGAACAGCATCCGATCAGTCACCCCGAGGAAGCCTGCCATGACCGACCAACTCCCCCAACGCCTGCGCGGCCGGCGCAAGGCTCAGAAAATGAACGCCCGGACCGTTGCAATGCCGACACCGCCGGCAGACAGCACAGAACAGGCGGACCCCGCCACCCAGGCGCCGGCCACCGTCCTGCAGCAGGCGGAGCCTGAGGCACCCCCTGCGCCGCTCCCGCCGGCCCTGCTGCTGAACGACCAGCGCAGCTGGCAGTCCGTGCACGAAGCCGTCGTCGGCCTGTCGCACCGCAACGCCAACCCACCGCTGCCTTGCCAGGATGCCGCACTCGGCCGCTGCCAGCCGCGCCCCACCCTGCTGGTCGCCGATGGCGCCGGCAGCGCCGCCCTGTCCGAAGTCGGCGCCCAGGCCGTGGTCGGCGCCACGGCTCGCCTCCTGCACACCCTCGACAAACAGGTCGCCGGCCTGCTCGATGGGCCGGTCACCGCGCAGGAGCCGGACAGCCACGACCTGCAGGCGCGCAACTTCTCCCTGCTGCTGGTCAAGCATGCCAGGGGCGTACTCGACGACCTGGCCGAGCAGCACCGCCGCCCGGCGCGGGACTTCCGCTGCACCCTGCTGCTGATCGTCGCCGGCACGGCACGGGCGCTGTGGCTGAAGATCGGCGACGGCGCGCTGGTGTTCGAGCGGCGCAGCCGGCAGGCCGATGGCAGCCTGCAGGCCGAGCTGCACACCCTGGGCGCGCCGGGCAAGGGCGAGTTCGCCAACACCACCCAGTTCATCGACGACCGGCTCAGCCCTGCCGACGTGCAGAGCGGCCTGCTCGAGCTTCGGGACATCACCGGCCTGGCCGCCATGAGCGACGGCGCGGCCGAGAAGCTGATCGCCCAGGATGGCAGCCGCGTCGCCAGGCAGCTCGGGCACTGGCTGGAGGCCCTGCGCCAGGGCAAGCTGCCGCGCCGCGACCTGACCCGCAGCTTCTACAGCGAGGCGTTCTGCAGCGGCACCAGTGGCGACGACTGCAGCATCGCCCTGCTGGCCAGCGAGATCGCGATGGCGAGCGAGCCGCAGCCCGCCGGGTGAGGCCGGGCGACGGCAAGGGCTTGCGCAGCCAGGCGCGCAGGATGACACTCTGCACCGGCAAGGGCCGCATCACCGGCGCTTGCCCCGCTCGGGAACGCAGGAATTGATCAAATTTTCATCAACTTTCTGTTCAAAAAACGATCACCCTTTTGCCCTGTGCAAGGTTCTGATTTACAAGGGATTTTTTTGCCGCTAGAGTCCGACGGACTACCCCGCCTCGTAGGGGATTAAGACGCTACGAGTCTCAGCTCACAGAGCGAAGCTGTTGTCCGACGGACTACCCCGCCTCGTAGGGGATTAAGACATTGCTCAATAGTCCGTTCGACAACTCCTGTAGGTCCGACGGACTACCCCGCCTCGTAGGGGATTAAGACGCGCACTTTGCTGCCCATGTCGAATATTTGCTTTGTCCGACGGACTACCCCGCCTCGTAGGGGATTAAGACCCCCAGATGTCGCCAGTAAGGTATTGGTCATAGGTCCGACGGACTACCTCACCTCCGTTCGCCTACCTAAGAAGGCAAGGCAAACTTGCCTCCCCCACCTTCTTCTCCCGCCCTGCCAGACTGCGCTCTGCCAGCGGCGCCCGGCTCCACCATAGCCACGCGGGATTTTCCCCGGCGGCCCCGGTAAAGTAGCGCCGGCCAACGGCAGCCTGTGCGCTGGCCGCCTCGACCCGGATGAAGAAAGGAACTCACATGCCCATCAGCCTGTTGCTGCCCGCCTGCCCTGACCGCCTGCCCGACGACATCGCCGCAGCGCAGCCGCTCGATCTCGGCGAGTCCGACTGGCACGACCCTGTCCGCATCGCCGCCGCGCTGGACCGGTTGTCGGGGGTCGACTGCCTGCTGGGCAGCGACCTCACGCCGCCGCAGGTCTGGCTGCTGGCGGCGCGGGCCTTTCCGCAGGCCCGGCCGTGGTACTTCTGCCATGCCGACGCACAGTGGCAGGATCTCGCCCAGGCGGATCAGCCGGACGCCAGCGCGGCACCGATCCCATCCGCAGAGCCCACTCCCGCCGCCAGCGAACAGCCCGGAGCGAGCGCCAGCCCGGCGCCGGCAGCCCGTCCGGTCGAGCGCGCCTCCGGCATCCTGTGCGACTGGCCGGACAAGGACCTGATCGGCAAGAGCTTCCTGTACGCCTCCTGGGGTAGCGACAAGCCGGAAAACCGCCGCCAGCTCGACGAGATCGAGGAGGAAGCCTGGAGCCGTGCCGCGCGCAACCCCGGCCTGCCGGACATCGTCGCCAAGGCCCGCCGCAATGGCGAGCTGGCCTGCGAACTGGCCGGCGCGCTGCTGCGCCAGCTGGATCGCGCCGGCGATGCCGAGGTGGAGGCCTGGATCGAGCAGGCCTGCGCCGGCAACCATGAGCGGGTACGCGGCCACCTGCAGGTGACCCTGAAGAAGTGGCGCGAGCGCCGCCAGGGCCTGCAGCAGCGCCACGCCGGCCAGCGCGCCTATGTCTCGTCCCTGCAGCCGGTCGAGCTGGTCGACGGCCATCACCCCAACAGCCTGCGCCACCTGCCCCCGGCCAGCGCCTGGCAGGTATGCATCGACGAAACCGGCGTGCTGTTCGACGAGCAGGCCGATGCCCTCAACAGCACCGACAGCAAGCTCGGCCGCCTGGTCGCGCTGGCGCTGCCCGAGGGCGTCAGCCTGCCGCCGCTGGCCAGGGGCTTCCATGCCACCAGCGCACCGGCCCGTCAGGTCGACGAGGCCCTGCAGCGGCTGCTGCACGCGCCCATCGGCATCTTCGGCTTCACCGTGCAGGACCCGGCCGTGCACACCAGCCACTGGATCGGCCATGTCCAGCAGCTGGTGCGCTGGGTGCTGCTGCAGCTGCCGATCGAGGCCGGCCAGCCGTGCCGGGTGGATGTACGGATCGAGCAGAACGTCGGCTATCAGCTCCGCGACAGCCTGCGCGCCCTGGCCGAGACCCTGGAAGGCGAGCTGCGCCGCCTGGAGCCGCAGCGCCACGCCGGCCTGCACCTGTCGCTGAGCTTCATGGACAAGCAGCACCCGCTCAACGGCTACGTCGACGCGCTGGCCTTCACCTGGGGCAGCCAGGCGGCGGAAAGCCGCGACCGCCTGAAGAAGTCGGCACTGGCCGGGCGCTGCCTGCTGCGCCCCGGCGATCACGCCCTGGAGCGCCTGTACCTGGCGCTCAGCAGCACCCGCCCGCTGGCACCTGCCGACTGGTACGAGCTGTGCTCGGCTGCCGCCAGCGAACCGGCCGGCGGCCTGCTCGGCCACTTCCTCGCCCGCCTCGGCGAGCGCGTGCACGAGCACCCGGGCATCTGGCAGGGCTATCTGGACGAGGTGCGCCAGCGCCAGCGCCTCAAGCAGTACCACCTCGACAGCCTGGGGCACGCACTGGCCTGGCTGGAGCACTGCAGCCCGGCCGGCCTGACCCTGCCGGCGGCCCAGCGCCTGCAGCTGGAAACCGCGCGTCTGGCCGCCGAGAACCATCGCGGGCTGGTCAACCGGCAGCGCATCCTGACCTGCCTGCAACTGGCCGGCCAGCTGCGCGACGAGGCGCCGGCCGAAGCCTGCGAAGCCATCCTGCGCCTGGCCGTCAGCACCGCCAACAACTTCGAGTTCGACGCCCTGCGTGCGGCCATCGAGGAGTGGCTCGCGCAGCCGGTCGCCGTGCCGGGTCTGCTCAACCATGCCAAGCTGCATTCGACGCTCGGCCAGCTCTGTGCCTTCAGCGCGGAGCCCGGGCCGGCCATCGAGCACTTCGAGCGTGCGCTGGCCTGTTTCGCCCGGCTGTCCGACCCGGCGCAGGCAGCCCGCGAGATGGCCCAGACCACCAGCTACCGGCTGACCGCCGGCATGGATGCGCCCGACCACGACCCGCAGCAGCTGCTCGACGCGCTGTGCCGGCACCTCGGCGCCCAGCTCGGCAAGCACGATGCCGCGGAGATCAGCCGCAGCCTCGCCTGCTCCGGCCAGGGGCTCCGCTACCCCCATCACCTGTGGCTGCGCGCACTGGTCACCTTCCCCGACGCCGCCGGTGCGGCGCGGGCCAGCTACCTGCAGCAGCAGAAGCAATGGCAGAGCGGCGACGATCATCCCTGGCCGCTGATCGAAGCCTACCGCGCCTGGCTGCTGCACGACGCCGGACAGGCACGCCAGGCCGGCGAGCGCCTGCAGGCGGCCATCGACGCCTGCGCCGACGCAGACAACGGCGCCACCCTGCACTGGATGGCCGAAGTGCTGCGCGCCCTGGCCGGCGCGCTCGGCCTGGAGCAGGTCGAGCACAGCTCGGCGCAGGCCCGCGAGCAGCTGCGTCAGCGCCTGCTGCACGCACCGCATGCGGCCCTGGCGCAGTTCGCCAGCGCCGGACCGCTGGCGCGTGACGCCATCCTCGCGGCGCTGCGCCAGTGCCTGCCCTTCAACTTCCACTGAGCCGGGAGCCCGCCATGGACAGCCCCGCCCTGCAGCCGATGGCCTATGTCTGCCTGGTCTCCAGCTACAACCTGCCGGAGCTGGAGGCCTGCCTGCTGCGCCGCCCTAGCGACGCACTGCTGGTGGTGAGCGATGGCTTCATCGCCGGGGCGCAGCGCCTGCGCCAACGCCTGGAGAGCAACCTGGCCGGCATCCGCGTGCACATGCTGCACCAGAGCGAAACCGGCCAGCCGCTGGACGGCGACGACCTGCTGCAAGGCCAGCAGTGGGTGCGGGACGTCCTGCTGCCGCGCCTGCACGGGCTCGCACGGGAGAGCAAGGAGGCGCGGCTGAACCTCACCGGCGGAACCAAGGCGATGGCGGTGGCGCTGCTGCATGGCTGCCGCTGGCAGAGCGTGGACTACCGCGCCCAGGGCCGCCGCGAGCTGCAGGTGCTGCGCGCGGAATCCGCCGGGGAACGGCCGGGACTGGACTTCCATGCCCTGCCCCGGCTGCCGGTGCCGGATGTGTCGCCGCTGGAGGTGGCGCTGCTGCACGGCAACGACGTGCACATCGGCAAGCCCAGCCGCATCGCCAGCCGGCATCCCGAGGCCAGCCTGCAACTGGCCGAGACGCTCTGGCAAGCGCTGGCCGGGGAGGATGCGGACCTGCTCCTGCTGTTCGAGCGCCTGGAGTGGCTGTGGAGCGAGGAGAGCAAGGAGCCGGCCTATGTCTGCAACCTGCTGACCCTGCCGTGGCGCGAGTTTCTCGCCGGCCGGAGCTGCCCGGACGGGCTGCTCGCCTGGCTGGAGCGCTTTCGCGCCCTGGCCCCGGACTGCCTGCACTGGGATGGCGAAACCCTGACCCTGCCGGGCAATGGCGCCCACAAGCTGGCCAAGGATCTGCGTGCCTGGATCAGCGGCACCTGGCTGGAGCAGTTGGCCTACCGCTGGCTGCGCGAGGCGGGGACTCCCCACGAGGCCATCGCCCTCAACCTGAAGAGCGGCCTCGTGCCCGGCAACAGCAGCAGCCAGCGCGAGGCCGACCTGCTGGTGCACTACCGCAGCATCACTTCGCTGGTCGAAGCCAAGGCAGGCCTGCCGCCGGGCGGCTCGCCGGCCGAACTGGAGCAGCAGGTGTCCAGCCTCGGCGACCGCTTCGGACGCACCCGCAAGAGCCTGCTGCTCGGCCCGCTGCTGCAGCGCCGCCTGCGCGGCGAAGGACGCTGGGAAAGCTTCCAGTTGCGCTGCAAGGCCAACAGCGTGATCCTCTGCACCGGCAAGGCCGAGCTGCTGGATTTTGTCGCCGGCCGGGGCGGACAGTGATTGATCAAATTTTCATCAACTTTTCGATCAAAAAACGATCAGCGTTTTGCCATGGTCAAAATACTGATTTACAAGGGATTTTTGGATCGCTAGAGTCCGACGGACTACCCCGCTTCGTAGGGGATTAAGACGCAGTCACCTCGGCGATGAAGACGCGGCAATGGTCCGACGGACTACCCCGCTTCGTAGGGGATTAAGACTCGAGACCAACGCTTGGATGGCCGAAGGATCGGGTCCGACGGACTACCCCGCTTCGTAGGGGATTAAGACACGGCAGTCGGTTCTCCACGACCTACTCACACTGTCCGACGGACTACCCCGCTTCGTAGGGGATTAAGACCTCAAGGGCGAGGCGATCCACGGCCTGCCCGGCCGTCCGACGGACTACCCCGCTTCGTAGGGGATTAAGACGTGAGGCGGTTCATGGTGCTGTTGCGGCCCTGGCGTCCGACGGACTACCCCGCTTCGTAGGGGATTAAGACACCTTCGCTGACCATGCCGGCTACATCGTTGGTCCGACGGACTACCCCGCTTCGTAGGGGATTAAGACCCCCTCAGTCAGCGTGTCCCCTACAAGGTTCCGTCCGACGGACTACCCCGCTTCGTAGGGGATTAAGACTTGCCGCCGGCACCCACTACCGCAGGATTGACGGTCCGGCGGACTACCCCGCTTCGTAGGGGATTAAGACAAGCGACTGCGAACTGCCGCGTTCTGGGTGTTGAGTCCGACGGACTGCCCCGCTTCGCAGGGAGTAAATGCATTTGCGTTTCCGCCTCACGCCGCCTTTCCCCCGCACCACCCTGTGAGCAGCCCACCCCGGAGCGGGCCACCCTCCCCCCGCATCGCCCCTCACAAGCTTGCCTCCCGACTGCCACCCCCGCCACGACGGCACACTGTCGCCATTCCCCACGACGACAGGAGCACGCCGATGAACCAACTCTGCGCAGGACTCAACCACCTCGGCCGGGCCGAGGCGCAGCGTCTCTGGGAAGAGCGCCTGCGCCAGTGCAGCGCCCCCGTGCGCGCCGAATCCAGCGACGGCGCAGCGCCGGAAAGCCAGGACAGCGACTGGCTCGACGGCCTCGACCACGAGGCGTGGGAAGAACTGCTGGGCGGCCCCGACGAGGGCTGGTTCGAGGGCCACTACGGCTGAGGCCCCGCGCCGACACAAGCTTGCGAACGTCGGCCCGATCCGGCGCCACCGCCATACTTGCCCCAGCCCACAGACCACCGGAGTACACGCCATGAAAGAGCTCGCCTTCCTCGTCCTGGGCATGGTGATTGGCGGCGTCATCGCCACCAAGGCCGCCGAGGGCAAGAACCTCGAGCGGGAACTGGACCGCGAGCGGGCACGCAGGGCGCCCTGAGAGCGCACGCCGACCATTCCTCCCCCATCACCATTCGCAGCAAGGAGAGCACGCAGATGCGCAAGGGCGATCACCTCTTCGTCCACCGGTCGCTGATCGGCGAAACCGGCCGCCACTACACCCACCACGGCATCTACATGGGCCATGACGAGGTGATCCACTACGCCGGCTATGCCAACGGCTTCAGCGGTGGCGGCAGCCGCAAGGTGGAGCGGATCACCCTGATGGAGTTCGCCGCCGGCCAGCCCGTGCAGGTGCGCCAGCACCCCGGCCGTCGCTACAGCGCCGAGCAGGTGATGGCGCGCGCCCGCAGCCGCCTGGGCGAGGACGACTACAGCCTGTGGCTGCGCAACTGCGAGCACTTCGCCACCTGGTGCTGCACCGGAGAGGAAACCAGCGAGCAGGTACGCAACGCGGCCAAAACGGTAGCGCGGGTGGGTGCCACCGGTGCCGGTCTGGCCCTGGCGCGCAGCGCGGCCGGGCGCGGTCTGCTGCAGGCGGCGGGCAGGCTAGCCGAAAGCGCGGGCCGGGTCGCCCTCGGCAATCCCTGGGTGGCCGGCGGTACCGCCATCCTGGCTGTCGCCGGTGCCGGCTACTGGGCGCTGCGCGAACGCATCGAGGCGTGAAATCCGCCCACACCGGTTGTCGACAAGCTTGCCGACCCCGAAGGCGGCCTGCCTTGCCCCCACACTAGCCCCACGACAGCAACGGAGTCCGAGGCAACCGATGAGCACCGCATACCGCGAAGGGATGATCGCGATCCATGTCCCCGGCAAGGGCTATGGCTTCATCAAGGGCGACGACGGGCAGAAGTACTACTTCCGCACCGGCGACATCCAGGACGGCATCGAACCCGCCGGCCAGCTCCGTGTGGGCTTCGAGGCTGTCGCCACAGCACGCGGGCCGGCGGCGAGGAACATCAGCGTGATCGCCGACTGCAGCGAGATGTGGGTCGACCCGGAGCGCTTCCGGATGACCGAGCAGGAGCATCTGCGCGACGCCGAGATCCTCCATGCCTACAGCGCGCCCTGCTGGGCCAGGGCGCCGCTGCGCGACCAGGCGCGGCAGATGCTGATGGACTTCGCCAGCTCGCAGGGCGCCAACGGCGTGGTCCGCCTGCGCTGCATCGCCCTGTCGAACGGGCTGATCCACATGGAGGGCGTCATGGTCTACGCGCAGCAGCGGGCACCGGTCGCCAGCCCGGAGGAGCTGCAGACCTCGGCGCGGCGCGTCGAGGAGGCGCTGCAATGGGCCCGGCATGTCGATGCCGAACACGAGCGCATCCTCATGGCCAACCCGCTGCGCCCGATTGCCGCCTGGCTCTGCCGCGGCCCCGCCGCCCTGCGTCGCCTGCTGGGCCGCTGAATCGCCCGCCTCGACACCACCAGCCTCCCGGGGAGAACAGCACATGCCACCGACGACCACCTACTTCGACCAGCTGCGGCAAGCCGGCTACTACAACCAGCGCATGAGCCGCCATGAGTTCTGGACCTTCACCCTGGTCAACGCCATGCTCACCTACCTGGTGCACGGCATTCCCGTCCTCAACGCGGCGGCCTTCCTGGTGTTTCTCGTCCTCACCGGATTCGCCATGTGCCAGCGCCTCAACGATGCGGAAATCTCGCGCAAGTGGCTGATCATGCTGTTCCTTCCCTACGTCAATGTCATCGGCCTGTTCTGGCTGCTCATCTACATGTGCCAGCCCAGCTATCCGGCCACCAACGACCATGGCCCTTGCCGGGTCTGAGCAGGAGGAGGCACCCTTGATCAGACCCGGACCGGCGCCAGCCCGCCTGCTGCTCGGCTGGTTCGCCCTGCAAATGTTCCTGCTCAGCGCCATCGCCCTGCGGCGCGACGGCATCGACCCGCCGGGACTCCTGCTCTGGCTGATGCTCGGCATGACCAGCGCGGCAGCACTGCAACGCTGGCTGATGCGCTGCGGGGCCACGGCACTGGCAGACACCTTCGGCCTCGGCTACTGCGCCTTCGCCGGCAGCTTCGCAGGCAGCCAGTGGCAGGCCTGGACCGAGCTGTACCGCACCGCCTTGACACACTGACACCCGATTTCGCCCTACAAGGAAGGAAAGATGCTGAACAACCCGGGACTCCCTCTTGCACTGATCGCCGCCCTGCTCATCGGCCTGCTCTGCGGTCCGGCGCAGCGCTGGAACCGCCTGCTGATCCTGTCGCTCGCCGGCAGCCTGGTCGTCGAGGCCGCGGTGGCGTTCTTCGAGTCGGCGAAGTGGCTGAGCACCTACCGCTTCGGCCAGCACCTGCTGACCAACCTGCTGCTGATGCTCGCTGGCGCGGCGATCATCGTCCTGCTCTTTCGCCTGTTGCGTTCCCGCCCGGCTCAGCAAGCCAGCCCGAGTCCGCTGCTGGTTAGAGACGACCAGAATGTCGCGCTGCCGGCCTCCAGCGGCGCCGGCAGGCAGGGCGTGCTGGCCCATGCACTCGGCCTCACCACCTGGCTGGTCCCGGTCAGCGGCGCACTGCTGACCCTGGCGAACTGGCTGCGGGTCCGGAAAGGCGCAGAGGCGATCCGCACCGAAGCCCGGCGCGCCCTGGAGTTCCAGGCCATCTGGACCGTCGCCCTGCTGGTCACTTTCCAGCTGCCGCAGCTGCACCCGCTGCTGGCCGCGCTGACCATCCCGGTCTGGCTGGCCGGCCTCGGCTTCAATCTCCGGGAGGTCCACCGCACCTGGCGCGCCCGGACATGAGCAGCGCAGCATTCACTCCGTCGCGGCGGGCCGGTTGATCTGCCCGCCATCATCCACAAGGAATCGAAAGGAATCTCATGGGAAAGCACATCCTCCTCGCCACCACCGGCGAATCGCCTCAGGTGGTCACCGAAACCCTGTATGCCATCCATAAGGAGGGCCTGACCTGGCCGGACGAGATCCGCCTGGTCACCACCACCGTGGGCAAGGCCCGCGCCGAGAAGGGGCTGCTGGATGAGGGCCACCTGGCTCGCCTGTGCGATGAGATCGCCAGGCCGCAACCCGCCTTCGACACCGGCCATATCGAAGTGGTGCCGGGCGCCAAAGGCCAGGACGTGGACGATGCGCGCAGCCTCGAAGACCACGAGGCGCTGGCCAACTTCATCATGACCCGGGTCCGCGACCTGACTGCCGATGATCAGCAGACGGTGCATGCCTCGCTGGCCGGCGGGCGCAAGACCATGACCTTCTATCTGGGCTATGCCATGAGCCTGTTCGGGCGCCGGCAGGACAGCCTGAGTCATGTGCTGATCAGCAAGGGTTACGAGAGCTTGCGCGACTTCTGGTATCCGAGCCTGAAGCAAGGCCAGTTGCACGGCTACGATGGCAAGCCGCTGTTCACTGCCGATGGCATGCCACTGATGCCGGGCGATGCCGAGGTCACGCTGGCGCCGATCCCGTTCGTGCGCCATCGCCATGACCTGCCGGAGCTGCTGCCGCAGAGCGGAGGCGCCGTGCACTTCCGCGAGCTGGTGCGACTCATCAACCTGGGCGAGCTGCCCGAGGAGCTGTGCCTGCGCATCGATCTGCCCGAACAGACGATCATCGTCAGCGATATGCCAGGCTCGCTGTCATTCACCTTCAAGCCCGGACTTCTGGCGCTCGCGTTCTACGCCGTCATGGCGCGCGCCACCCTGGAGGGCAAAAGCACCTTGTATCGCCCTTCCGGCGAATATGCGCGCGCCGCCGGCGAGGTCCTGCGTGACCTGGTGCTCCGCGAACTGCTGGCCCTGCACGAGCAGCCGGCCAGCGCCTCGCTCGAAACCAGCATCCAATCGCTGCGCGGCCTTTTCAAGGACAGTACGCTCAACGCGCTGCTATCTCCGCTCACCTACACCTGGTTCGACCAGCGCAAGAGCGAGCTGAGCAAGCTGTTCAAGGAAAAACTCACCGAGCGCGTCAGCAACTGGCTGACCCCAGAACTCATCTGGGACGATGCCGGCGAGCGGCTCGACCAGACCGGCAAGGCCAAGGGCGGTGGCTATGGCATTCCGCTGCCGGTCGGCAGCATCACGCTGGTCGAAATCCGCGAGCGCGACGCGATCTCCTGACACTCCCCCACCGTGCGGCCCGGCACACGCCGGGCCGCCCCTCATAAGCTTGCCAAAACCGGAACCCCTCCTGCGCACCTTCATCATGGCCTCACCCCGAAGCCACGAAGGTTGCCGCAATGCCCCACACCCCCGCCGTCCTGCAGTCCCTCTCCGTACAGATCGCTGCCCACCTGCAGCACAGCGGCAGTGCCGATGAGGCGCTGGCCGCGCTGCTGGCCGACACCGCAACGGCGGACTGGCAGGCGGCGCTCTGCGAGGCCCTGCTGACCGACGACGTCTTCGCCGCCCAGGTCGCCGCGCGCTCCTACCGCCACGGCAACGGCTTCCTCAAGGTCGTGCTGCTCGACCGCGGCTTCAAGCTGCGCCTGCACCTGTGGCTGCCCGGCGCCAGCTGCGAGGAGAACATCCACGACCACCGCTGGAGCATCGCCTCGACCATCCTCGCCGGCTCGCTGCACAGCGAGATCTGGGCCGACGCCGCCAACGACGAGCAGTTCGACCTTCAGGCCGGCGAGTACCGCTACCAGGCCGCCGTCGACGGCCAGCCGGCACGCGCCATCCCGCTGCACAGCGCCCCGCTGCGGCTGGTCGAGCGCAACAGCCGCAGCGCCGGCAGCCACTACGCGCTGCCGCCGGCCACCCTGCACCGCATCTGCAGCCACGGCCGCCAGCTGGTCGCCACCCTGATGTGCTCCGGCCCGGCGGTTGCCGGCCACACCCGGCTGATCGCCGGCCGCGAAGGCCTGCTGCCGGAAGTGGCCGCGCGCCGCCTCAGCGTGGCCGAGCTGCGCGCCGGCATCGGCCACTTCACCGCCCTGGCCGGCCTGTTCCCGGCCCTCGCCGCCTGACCATCCCACCATCCCCACAGGAGTACCCGCATGAGCGATGTTCTGTCCGTCACCCTCACCCCGGCCGGCTTCGCCCGTCTGCAGCAGCGCCTGGTGCGCAAGCTCGACGAGTACGAGGACATCCGCGCCCAGCGCCAGGTGGCCTTCGAGCTGTCCGGCGACGGCTGGCACGACAACCCGGAGTTCAACCGCGCCCAGCAGATGGAGGCCAACTGCAACCGCGAGATCAAGAAGCTCAACGACATGCTCGCCCTGGGCCGGGTCGTCGAGATCGTCGAAGGCCAGCGGCCGACCGCCGAGGTCGCCGTCGGCAGCCTGGTGACCTTCGTGCGCTGGGGCGACGACGGCCCTGCCGCTGAGGAAACCTGGGAGATCGGCGGCCACGGCGACAGCGACCCGCAGCGCGCCTGCGTGGCCTATGACGCGCCGCTGGGCGCCGCCCTGTTCGGCCTCAAGGTCGGCGAGTACGCCGAGGAAGTGCAGCTGGGCGAGGCGCTGGTCGACCTGGAAATCGTCGCCCTGCACCCCCGCCACCCGGACGCGCCGTGAGCACGACAAGCTTGCCGGCGGCACCGGCCGGCACCCCTGCGGCATCCTGCAATCACGTTCAGACACCACCCCGAGGAGAGTCAGCATGACCCACACCCCGTCCCCGCAGCAGTCCGAGCAGCTGTTCGACGCGCTCGCCCGCCAGGGCCTGCAGCTGCCCGCGGAACACCGCCGTACCATCACCGACCGGCTCGAACGCATCCGCGGCTACGAGCCGCTGGTCGGGGTGTTCGGCAAGACCGGCGCCGGCAAGTCCAGCCTGTGCAATGCCGTGTTCGGCCGCGACATCTGTCCGATCAGCGATGTCGGTGCCTGCACCCGCACGGTTCAGGAAGTCGCGCTGAACGTCGGCCAGAAGGGCATGAAGCTGCTCGACGTGCCCGGCGTCGGCGAGAGCGACCGGCGCGATGCCGAGTACGACGCCCTGTACCGCGACTGGCTGCCCAGGCTCGACCTGGTGCTCTGGGTGATCAAGGCCGACGACCGCGCGCTGGCTTCCGACGAGGACTTCTACAAGCGCCTGGTCAAGCCCTACCTGGAGGCCGGCAAGCCGTTCTTCATCGTCCTCAACCAGGTGGACAAGGTCGAGCCGTTCCGCGAGTGGGACGAGCAGGCTCGCCAGCCCGGCCCGCGCCAGGCCGCCAACATCGAGGACAAGCGCCGTTCGGTGGCCGGCTTCTTCGGCCTGCCGCTGAACCAGGTGCTCGCCGTGTCGGCCAACGAGCGCTACGGCCTGGTCGAGCTGGTGGACCGGGTGATCCATGAGCTGCCGGCGGAGAAGCGCGTCAGCGTGCTGCGCGAGGTGCAGGAGGAGTACCGCTCGCAGGCCGCCCGCGAACAGGCGCGCAGCGGTGTGGCCGAAACCCTCGGCACGGTGATCGACGCCCTGCCGCTGCCGGCGCCGGTGAAGTTCGTCGCCAAGGCCATCGTCCGCGTGTTCGACTGGATCGGGAGCTGGTTCTGATGCAGGTGCATGTCCGCCATGAAGGCACCCTCGGCGAACTCGTGCGCCGCCAGCCGGCCTTCGCCCGCCTGCAGCATGCGCGGATCGCCGCCCAGGACTGGCGGTACTGGCGGCGCAACGACGGCGCCAGCCACTCCCACGACCTGCAGGTGGTGTTCCTCGGCAAGAGCGGCTACGGCAAGTCCTCGCTGGTCAACGCCCTGAGCGGCCTGCCGGCGATGGCGACCAGCGACGTGGAGGCCTGCACGCGGGTGGCGCAGAGCGTGGAATACGCCATCCGCCCCGGCAACTTCCTGTCGCTGGCCGACCTGCCGGGGCTGGGCGAGTCGCAGCAGCGCGATGCCGAGTACCTGGCGCTGTACCGGCAGATACTCGCCAAGGCCGATGTGGTGGTGTACACCCTGCGCGCCGACTGCCGCGACTACAGCATCGACCAGCAGGCCTTCGCCCGGCTGTTCGACTGCGCCAGCCAGCAGCGCAAGGTCATCCTCGCGCTCAACGGCTGCGACAAGATCGAGCCGCTGCAGCGCCGCGCCAGCGTCATGCCGAGCCACGAGCAGCTGCAGAACATCGAGCGCAAGGCGGCCGACCTGCGCCGGCTGTTTCCCGAGATGCCGCGCATCGTGCCCTGCAGCGCGGCGACCGGCTGGAACCTCGATGCGCTCAGCCAGGAAATCGCCCGCCTGCTGGCCTGCAGCCCCGGGGTGGCCTTCTGACCCTCACACCATGCCCGCAGCCCGGCTGTCGCGATCAGGCGGCAAGCGGTCGCGCCGTTCCAGGCAGGGCGTTATGCTTCCACCCTGTCCCTGTAGCCCTTTGCCAGCCCGGATCGAGGCGGATGATTGATCAAATTTTCATCAACTTTTTGATCAAAAAACGATCAGCATTTTGCCCTGTGCAACATCCTGATTTACAAGGGATTTTTTTGCCGGTAGAGTCCGACGGACTACCCCGCCTTGTAGGGGATTAAGACTATCTCAGTGCTGTTTAGTGGTGGTACAGGTGGTGTCCGACGGACTACCCCGCCTTGCAGGGGGTTTAAGACAACTGGCCCTCGACGCAGTCGCCGAAGTCGTCGGCCCGAAGGACTGCACCAGCCCAACGCCACAACGCCAAAAACGCCGAGCAGGCCAGCCCACTCGGCGTTTTGCTTTACCGACCGCTCACCCCACCCGGCGCTGTGCAGGACGCAGCAGCCTTGCCCGGGCCAGAATCTCCAGAATCCTCACCACCACCCGCGCCAGCACGCGCTCGGCTGTGGCGCTGGCGTCGACGTCGCGCCAGACGATCCTGCCCAGCCCCAGTTCGTTCCCCCGCTCGCGCAGCTCCCGGTAGGCCGCCTGCATGGCGCGGATGCGCTCCGGCGTCTCGTCGTGCCGGCCGTAGCTGCGCTCGCAGCGCGCCTGCAGGCGCGCCAGCAACTGTGCCTGCGGCACCTGCAGCTGGATCACGTGATCCGGCAGGCCGATCAGGTGCTCCAGGATATTCACCCGCTCGATCCACTGGCGCTTCTCCCCGGCCGGCGCGCGCTCCCAGCGGGTGGCGTAGCTGGTCAGGATGCTGCGATCCCCCAGAATCAGGTCCACCTGCCGCTCCACATGGGCGGCATGGTGGTTGGAGCGCGCCGCATACAGCTGCTCGCGCAGGGCATCGTCGTCGCTGTTGGCGGCCAGCTCCTCCAGGGGATGCGGCAGCGGAATCGGCCGGGTCGGGCACAGCAGGGCCACGGATACGCCATAGGCGCGCAACCGCTCCACCAGAGTGCTCTTGCCAACCCCCTTGGGGCCTTCGATGGCGATGTACACAGGCACTGCTCTCTCCGAATGGCTGCATGTGCACATCTTGCTGGCCGTGCCAGCATGGCAACCGATTGGCAAGCTTGCTGCCCCGGACCCGCAGGCCGATGCATCTCACCAGCCCGGATAGCGTTCCCAGATCGCCCGCCCCACTTCACTGCCGCCGCCGAGCTGTTCTATACGCCGCAGCGTTGGCTGCAGGCCTTCTTCGTGCAGCCTGAGCACCTGCTCGACGATCCGGCGGGGTTCCTCCACGCCGGGCTTGTCGCCGTGGGCAGCCAGTCGGCGACCACGGTCGGCTCGAAGAAAGCGCCGCCCAGGGCGTGGCGGCGGCCGCCGGCAAGGATGCGCTGGCTGGGCTTGGTCGCCGGGATCACGTCGCCGCGCACACGCTTGGCTTCCTCGGCGAACCACTGCAGGAAGGAGGCGGCGTAGTCGATCTCGCCACGGGCTTCGCTCAGCGGCTTGCCCTCCTCCAGGGTGATCAGGGTGGCTAGGTCTTCCTTGTGCTCCACCACCAGTTGGTACCAGCGGTTGACCACCTCGGAGCGGTGCTTGGCGGTGGTCTGGCTCCAGGCGCGGAGGGCTCGGTCGGCGGCCTCGATGGCGAACTCGGTCTCGGCCTTCTTGCACACCGGCAGCTCGGCCAGCAGCGCGCCGGCTGCACCTGCCAGTACAGGTCCATGGCCTCCTGCCACTGGCCGTTCTTCGCCAGCTGGAAGACCTTCGGGAAGTAGTCGCCCATCCACTGCGTGTAGCTGGTACCCGAGAACTGCAGGTCCATGAACTTCATCAGCGGGATCACGTCGCTCTCGATCGGGCAACTGATGATGGTTTCGCTGCCGAAGCGGTGGTAGGTCTCGATCAGGCCAGCCACGTGCGGGAAACCCTGCTCGGCCTTGATGGCGACGATGTTCGGGCAGTCGTCGAGCAGGTAGCGGATCAGCGCCGGCGACATGCCCTGCGGATGCACGCGCTCGAAGCCCCACAGCGGGATGGGGAACAGCATTACGGCCAGGTCGGTGGCGTCGCAGAAGGCTCGGGTGTAGTCGTAGATCTCCTGCTCGCCCCCTGCAGTCGCCCGGACTGAGCCGTCCCGCCGCTTCAGCGTTGCGCCGATGCTCGACTGGACAGACCTTTAGAACATACGGCCACCCCTTCCTCTTGGAATAGTTTGACGGCGCTCAGGGCATCCGGGTAGGGCTCAATGCTCTCTACCTCGGCCGTCAGCACGCAAGCAAGATCGCATCTGGAATAGCTATACCGAACGCTTGGGCTGCCTCGCGAATCCCCCACGGGTTGGTCAGGATGCGCCGGATATCGTCTGCCTGCGGCCGGCGCCCCTGTGCAATTCCGAGTTTGCTCTGACGCCGGTACGGGTGCTGGCCCGCCTGGATTTTCAGGAGCATTCCGAACGCATCGAAGATCACGGCCTTACTCATCAGCATCTGGCTCGTCATCGAACATGCGGGAAGCCTCGCGCTCGCGCTTGAACGTCGACATCGCGAAGCTGAAGCAAGACTTGCACAGGCGCATACCCTCGGCCTCGCCGTCGCGCCACTGGGCCTGCAAGACGCCGTGGCCGGTCTCGGCAGTACTGGCATCGCACACGTCGCAGTGCACGACCTTCGTCAGCCGGATCGCCGTGCTGTCATTCGGATCAGAGAACAGCTCCAGGGTGTCACCCACGGTCAGGCCGGCGGCCTGGAGCAGGTCGTCGGGCAGCTCCAGGATCACATCGCCGCTGCCGTCGCCGGAGTCACGGGATGTCAGTTTCCAGTGCATCGTTCACCTCCAGGATAGGAATGCCCTGCGATGTTGCGCAGCAGCGCCAGATTGCAGTGCGTATCCGGGTGCATCCACTCATCCAGCCAAACCGGCAAGGGCGATACCCGGATGCCCACCTCCAGCAGCACATCGTAGGCAACGTCCGCCATTTCCAGCGCCGTAGGGGTAATGCAGTGATAGCGACCATCAGAAACAAGCCAGCAACAGCTGCCGGTAGTGCTGTGAAAAGCTGACCTGATAGCTCGGCTCGGCAGCGAAATCTCCCAGAGAGTAGGCGCCCGCCGAACCTGTCCTACGTTCCTGCCCTGACTCCTCCCCACTGCGACCATCGTCCTCGCTGACAGTCGCTCGGACGGCAATCGTGCAACTAGCCGATTAACGAACGCTTTATACCCAGCCACTCAGCACAATCGCCTGGTCAATCCCCCACTCCGAAAGCCTCTGCGCCACCCGGCACAAGCCCTGAAAGTATTGCTCTAGAGAGGTTTTACGCCCCGCAGTCTGATCGCTCGGAGGAACGCCGTAGCACGTTCGCAGGGCGAGCCGCCTGATCGTGCGCTATTGACTGAATTAACTAGTTAGTACATTTTTCTGGTCACTACCGGCACACCACCGGCGACAAGAACAACAACGGAGAGCGCGCGCATGTCGCACCTGATCCTCGTCCTCAACGGTCCCAACCTGAACATGCTGGGCACCCGCGAACCTGCCACCTACGGCCATGAAACCCTCGCCGACGTCGAAGCCCTCTGCCAGCGCACCGCCGCCGAGCATGGCCTGGAAGTCGAGTTCCGCCAGACCAACCACGAAGGCCAACTGATCGACTGGATCCACCAGGCGCGCGGCCGCTGCGCCGGCATCCTGATCAATCCGGGCGCCTGGACGCACACCTCGGTGGCCATCCGCGACGCGCTGGTCGCCGCCGAGCTGCCGGTGATCGAGGTGCACCTCTCCAACGTGCACAAGCGCGAGGAGTTCCGTCACCACTCCTTCGTTTCCGGCGTCGCCGTCGGCGTGCTGTGCGGCTTCGGCAGCCACGGCTACCGCATGGGCCTGACCCACTTCGTCCACCTGCTCAACGGTTGAGACCATCATGACCCAGACCTCCAGCATCCTCGCCGGCCTGATCGGCGCCGGCATCCAGGCCTCGCGCACCCCCGCCCTGCACGAGCACGAGGGCGACGCCCAGGGCATCCGCTACCTGTACCGGCTGATCGACCTCGACCAGCTCGGCGTCACCAGCGCCGCCCTGCCCGAGCTGCTCGACGCCGCCCAGCGCCTGGGCTTCACCGGCCTGAACATCACCTTCCCGTGCAAGCAGGCGATCATCCCTCTGCTCGACGAGCTGTCGCCGGAAGCGCGCGGCATCGGCGCGGTGAACACCGTGGTGTTCGTGGACGGCAAGCGCGTCGGCCACAACACCGACTGCCTGGGCTTCGCCGAAGGCTTCCGTCGCGGCCTGCCGGGCGTGGCGCGCGAGCACGTGGTGCAGATGGGTGCCGGCGGCGCAGGTGCCGCAGTGGCGCATGCCCTGCTGCAGGAAGGCGTGCGCCAGCTGACCATCTTCGACGTCGAGCCGTCGCGCGCCGCCGAGCTGGCCGCCAGCCTCAACGCCAGCTTCGGCGCCGACCGCGCCCAGGCCGGCGGCGACCTGCCGTCCGCCATGGCCGAGGCCCAGGGCCTGGTCAACACCACTCCGGTGGGCATGGCCAAGCTGCCTGGCCTGCCACTGCCGGCCGAGCTGCTGCACGCCGACCTGTGGGTGGCGGAGATCATCTACTTCCCGCTGGAAACCGAGCTGCTGCGCGCCGCCCGTGCCCTCGGCTGCCAGACCCTCGACGGCAGCAAGATGGCGGTGTTCCAGGCGGTCAAGGCGTTCGAGCTTTTCACCGGCCGCGCGGCCGATGCCGAGCGCATGCTGGCCCACTTCGCCAGCATGAGCTGAAACACGCCATAGGTGGCCGCCCCGGCGGCCACACACACCGGGAGCTTGATCGCACCGGCAGGGAGTGCCATGCGCCGGCCAGCCCCGGGACAACCCAACGAGGTCAATCATGAAAAAAATAGCCGACCTTTACTTCCGCCTGCTCAAGCTGCTCATCGTGCTGTGCATGCTCGGCATGGTGGTGCTGGTCTTCGGCAACGTGGTCCTGCGTTATGCCTTCAACTCCGGAATCAGCGTCTCGGAAGAGCTGTCGCGCTGGTTCTTCGTCTGGATGGTGTTCCTCGGCGCGCTGGTCGCCCTCCGCGAACGTGCCCACCTCGGCCTCGACAGCCTGGTGAAGCGCCTGCCGCCGCTCGGCAAGCGCTTCTGCCTGGTGGTCGGCCACCTGCTCATGCTGTTCGTCACCTGGCTGATCCTCAGCGGCAGCTGGCAGCAGGCGCAGATCAACCTCGACGTAGTCGCCCCCGCCTCCGGCCTGTCGATGGCCTGGTTCTACGGCGTCGGCGTGGTGTTCGGCGTCAGCGCCGGGCTGATCCTGCTCCATGAACTGTTCCTCGCCATCACCGGCCGCCTGAATCCCGACGAGCTGGTGACCCTCAAGGACGGCGAGGCCGCCGACGAAATCGAGCACCTGCATCACCAGCAAGCCGCTGCCGGGAGGAACGCCTGATGACCCTGACCATCTTCCTCGGTACCCTGCTCGGCAGCATGGCGCTGGGCATCCCGATCGCCTTCGCCCTGCTGCTGGTCGCCGTCGCGCTGATGCTGCACCTCGACCTGTTCGACGCGCAGATCATCGCCCAGAACCTGCTCAACGGCGCCGACAGCTTCCCGCTGATGGCCGTGCCCTTCTTCATGCTGGCTGGCGAGATCATGAATGCGGGCGGCCTGTCGCGGCGCATCGTCAACATCGCCATGGCCCTGGTCGGCCACAAGCGTGGCGGCCTCGGCTACGTGGCGATCATCGCCTCCTGCCTGCTCGCCTCGCTGTCCGGCTCGGCGGTCGCCGACGCCGCGGCGCTGGCCGCCCTGCTGGTGCCGATGATGGTGCGCGCCGGCCACAGCCGCTCGCGTTCGGCCGGCCTGATCGCCGCCGGCGGCATCATCGCGCCGATCATCCCGCCGAGCATCGGCTTCATCGTCTTCGGCGTCGCCTCCGGGGTATCGATCTCCAAGCTGTTCATGGCCGGCATCGTGCCGGGGATCATGCTCGGCGCCGCGCTGGCGGTGGTCTGGTGGTTCGTCTCGCGCAGCGAGAACGTCGAGATGCCGCCCAAGCGCTCGCGCCAGGAAGTGCTGCGCGCCCTGCTCGACGGCAGCTGGGCCATGGGCCTGCCGGTGATCATCATCTTCGGCCTCAAGTTCGGCATCTTCACCCCGACCGAAGCCGCGGTGGTCGCCGCCGTCTACTCGCTGTTCGTCTCCGTGGTGATCTACCGCGAGCTGAAGCTCGGCGACCTCTACGAGGTGGTCATCTCCGCCGCGCGCACCACCTCGGTGGTGATGTTCCTGGTCGCCGCCGCGATGGTCTCCTCCTGGCTGGTCAACATCGCCGACCTGCCGGGCCAGCTGGCCGGCCTGCTCGAGCCGTTCATGGACAACCCGACCGCCCTGCTGCTGGTGATCATGCTGCTGATCGTCATGGTGGGCATGGTGATGGACATGACCCCGGCGATCCTGATCCTCACCCCGGTGCTGATGCCCGCCGTCACCCAGGCCGGCATCGACCCGGTGTACTTCGGCGTGCTGTTCATCATCAACACCTCGATCGGCCTGATCACCCCGCCGGTGGGCACCGTGCTCAACGTGGTGTGCGGCGTCTCCAAGCTGAAGATGGAAGAGATCGTCCGCGGCGTCGGCCCCTTCCTGATCGCGCAACTGATCGTGCTGTTCCTGCTGGTGCTGTTCCCCGAGCTGGTCACCGTGCCGATGAAGTACCTCGCCGGCTGACCCCGAAAACCCTGTCGACCCCAACCAACAACAAGAGAAAGGCCACAGACATGACCAAACTGCTGAAAACCCTGCTCGCCACCGCCTGCGCCGCCGGCGTGCTGTTCGCCGGCGCCGCCAGCGCCGCCGAGATCAAGGAGCGCACCCTGCGTTTCGCCTTCCAGAACGTCAAGGATCACCCGCAGGGCCAGGGCGCGCAGAAGTTCGCCGAGCTGGTCAGCGAGAAGTCCGGCGGCAAGATCAAGGTGCGCCTGTTCGCCGGCGGCACCCTGGGCGGCGACCTGCAGACCGTGTCCGCGCTGCAGGGCGGCACCCTCGACCTGACCGTGCTCAACTCCGGCATCCTCGCCGCTCAGGTACCGGAATTCGCCATGCTCGACTTCCCCTACCTGTTCAACAACACCGCCGAGGCCCATGCGGTGATCGACGGCGAGGTCGGCCAGCAGCTGCACTCGCGCTTGGAGAGCAAGGGCCTGATCGGCCTCGGCTACTGGGACCTGGGCTTCCGCAACCTGACCAACAGCAAGCACCCGGTGACCAAACCGGAAGACATGCAGGGCCTGAAGATCCGCGTGATCCAGTCGCCGATCTACCTGGAAACCTTCAAGGCGCTCGGCGCCAACCCGGTGCCGATGCCCTTCCCCGAGGTCTACACCGGGCTGGAGCAGCGCACCGTGGACGGCCAGGAGAACCCCTACACCGTGATCCTCGGCAGCAAGTTCCACGAGGTGCAGAAGTACCTGTCCTCCACCAACCACATCTACAACCCGCAGTCGTTCGTCATCGGCCAGAAGACCTGGCAGAAGCTGAGCAACGACGAGCAGGCGCTGATCCGCGAAGCGGCCAGCGAAGCGCAGACCTACCAACGCGAGATTACCGAGAAGGCGCAGAGCGCGGCGCTGGACAAGCTCAAGCAGGGAGGCATCGCCGCCAACGAGATCGCCCCGGCCGAGATCGACCGCTTCCGCGAGAAGGTCAAGCCGGTGGTCGAGCAGTTCGCCAAGGATCTCGACCCGGCGCTGGTCAAGGCCATGTACGAATCCATCGACAAGGTGCGCGCCGGCCAGTGAGTTCACGGCAGTCCCCTTCCTGACAACGCCCCCTGCCGTCCGCCGGCAGGGGGCGTTGTTCGTTCAGATCCGCGCCAGCAGGGTGCGCGCCTTGTCGATGGCGATCTGCGCCCGTTCCAGGGCGCCGACGCCCTGCTCGTAGAGCTGGCGGGTGGGAATCTCCAGGCTCAGCGGCAGGTCGGCCGGTAGCGCACGCAACAGGCCGAGCAGGTCGCAATCGCCGTCGCCGGGGAAGCGCCGCTCGTTGCGCGCCTGGCGGAGGATCTCGTCCATGTCCGCCGGCACCGGGCCGGCCACGTCGCACAGCTGGGCGTAGCGCATGCGCGCCGGATCGAGACGCGCCAGGTCCTCCAGGCGCGAGGCGGACCGGTTGAAGTGGAAGGCGTCGACCAGCACGCAGCCGTTGGCCTGTCCGGCGTTGTCGACGATGCGCATGGCCTGCAGCAGGTCCCTGGCGTCGGTCCAGGGCATGAACTCCAGGTGCGGATAGAGGCCGAAGCCGCCCGCCAGCTCGCAGAAGGCGGCGAAGTTGTCGGCCAGCCGTGCCTCGTCGGGGTCGTTGCCGGCCACCAGCACCGCACTGGCGCCCAGCTCGGCGCCGGCGGCGAGGATCGGCTCGAAGTCGGCCACCGCGGTCTCCGGCTTGAGGCGCAGGATCTCGATGTCGAACACCTCGACGCCGCTGTCGCGCAGGCGCGTCTGGGTCTGCCGGCGCAGGCCGGCGTCGGCCACCAGCGGGAAGTGATGCTCCTCGGCGGTGGCCGGCACCAGGCGCAGGCCGACGTGGCTGTAGCCGGCGCGGGCGGCCACCTCGACCATGTCCGGCGGGGACAGCTCGAGTACGGTCAGGGCGGCGAGGGACAGGTTGCGTTCGCTCATGGCGGTTCTCTTCTTATTGGATGGAAAGGAGTTCGGGAGCACAGGTGCGGCCGCTCGCGGCGGCGCGCTGGATGGCTTCGAGCAGCGCCAGGGTGTTGCCGGCGTCAGCGGCGCTGACCAGCGGCGCGACCTCGCCGCGGGCGACGCGGACGAAGTGGCGCAACTGCAGCGCCAGCGCCTCGCCGGGCACGCAGCTCTCCTGGCTGCACAGCAGCGGCTGGTGCCAGCCGGCGCCGGGTTCGGCGTAGTGCCAGCGGGCCAGCTGCGGGATGCTCAGCGCGCCGCGGGTGCCGGCCAGCAGGTAGCAGGACTGGTCGTCCTGGCGCGGATAGACCGGGTTCTCGCCGGAATCCAGCTCCCAGCTCCAGGGCGCGGCCACTGCGTCGGAGCCGGTCAAGGTGCCGAGCGCGCCGTTGGCGAAGCGCAGCAGCACCGCGGCGCTGTCCTCGTTGGCGAAGCCGCGCACGCCGTTGCCGGTGAGCGCCTGCACCTCGGCGACCTCGCCGCACAGGTGGCGCAGCAGGTCGAGGTCGTGGATCAGGTTGGTCAGCAGCATCCCGGCGCCCGGCTCGCGGCGCCAGGGGATGTCGAAGTAGCTGTCCGGCTTCTGCAGTTGCCAGAGCGCGGTGACCGTGGTCAGCCGGCCGAGGCTGCCCTCCTCCACCAGCTCGCGGGTACGGACGATCAGCGGGTTGTGCCGGCGGTGGTGACCGACCAGCACCGGCACACCGGCGTTCCGCGAGGCGGCGATCAGCTCGCGCACCTCGTCGAGGTGCACGCCGACCGGCTTCTCCAGCAGCACCGGAACCCCGGCGGCGATGCAGTCCAGCGCGGTGCTGACATGCAGGGTGTTGGGATTGGCGACGATCACCGCCTGCGGTCGGACCTCTTCGAGCATGCGCCGGTGCTCGGCGAAGTACGGCACGGCGCATTCGGCGGCGAAGGCCGCGGCCTGCGGGGCGGGATCGGCCACGGCGCACAGCCGCGCCTCGGGCAGGTCCTTGAGGTGTTGGTGGTGCTGGCGTCCCATGACACCGGCGCCGATCAGGGCGATACGCAGTGGCTCGGTCAAGGCAGGTTCCTCTTGTTGTTGTGGCGGGCGGCCGGGTCAGCAGTGCCGGATAGCTGCTGTCTTGCGGTGCGCTGCCATAAATTTAGAACCTTGTTCCACTTTCAAGCAAGATACGTCAGACCATACCTGTGCGATTAACGGACAACACAGACACCGATCGCCCCTTGCTGAAGGCGAATCCTGCCTTGCTGATGCAGCTAGGCAGCCGGTTTTATCCGACATCGACGAAAGACTGGGTTGTCGATAAGAAAAAGCGATACCCGATTAAGGATTTCCCAGCAGCCTGATACGAGGCCGAGAAAGTAGAGTCGCATCCTGACCGACCGCATTGCGCGTCTGGGAGCCGGGCCAGCGGCCATGCCACGCCCGCACCGGTCGAGCCGCCCAGGCCCACTGATCCTCACCGACAACAAGGACAATCGACATGGCACGCATCATCGGCGGTCTCGCCGTCTCCCACACCCCAACCATCGGCTTCGCCGTCGACCACGACAAGCAGGGCGAGGCCGCCTGGGCGCCGATCTTCCAGAGCTTCGAGCCGGTCCGCGCCTGGCTCGAGGAGCAAAAACCCGACGTGCTGTTCTACGTCTTCAACGACCACGTGACCTCGTTCTTCTTCGACCACTACGGCGCCTTCTCCCTCGGTGTGGACGAGCGCTACGAGGTCGCCGACGAGGGCGGCAACCCGCGCGACCTTCCGCCGATCGGCGGGCATGCCGCGCTGGCGCGGCACATCGGCGCCAGCCTGGTGGCCGACGAGTTCGACATGAGCTTCTTCCGCGACAAGCCGCTGGACCATGGCTTCTTCTCGCCGATGTCGGCGCTGCTGCCGCATGAGTCGGGCTGGCCGCTGGAGATCGTGCCACTGCAGGTGGGTGTGCTGCAGTTCCCGGTGCCGAGCGCCGCGCGCTGCTACAAGCTCGGGCAGGCGCTGCGCCGCGCTATCGAGAGCTACCCCGAGGACCTCAAGGTGGCCATCGTCGCCACCGGCGGTCTGTCCCACCAGGTGCACGGCGAGCGCTGCGGCTTCAACAACCCGGAATGGGATGCCCAGTTCGTCGACCTGCTGGTCAACGACCCGCTGCGCCTCACCGAGCTGACCCTGGCCGAGTACGCCACCCTGGGCGGCATGGAGGGCGCCGAGGTGATCATGTGGCTGATCATGCGCGGCGCGCTGTCCAGCAGCGTGAAGAAGCTGCACCACGACTACTACCTGCCGTCGATGACCGGCATCTGCACCCTGCTGCTGGAAAACCAGGACCAGGCGGTGCCCGCCGACGTGCAGGCCCGCCACCGCGAGCACATGAACCGCCAGCTGGCCGGCGCCGACAAGCTGGAAGGCACCTACCCCTTCACCCTGGAGCGCAGCGCCAGGGGCTACCGCCTCAACAAGTTCCTGCACCGGATGATCGAGCCGGCCTGGCGCCTGCGCTTCCTCGAGAACCCCGAGGCGCTGTTCGAAGAGGCCGGGCTCAGCGACGAGGAGCGCGAGCTGCTGCGCCGCCGCGACTGGCGCGGCCTGCTCCACTACGGGGTGATCTTCTTCATGCTGGAGAAGCTCGGCGCGGTGCTTGGCGTCTCCAACCTGGACATCTACGCGGCCATGCGCGGCCAGAGCCTCGAAGAGTTCATGAAGACCCGCAATCAGCAGGTCGTTTATTCCGTGGCCGGCAAACCGGTGTCGGGCAAGTCCTCGCGCTGAGTTCGCCCCGCGGGGCACGGGCCTGTCCTGCTGGCAGGCCCTGATCGTTCGTCACCTACCCCCTGTCTGAACCCCGGCCATCGTCGGGCGGGGGACGCTTTTCCCCAAAAAATGGAGAACAACAACAATGCAAGCCAAACGCTTCCGTCCCCTGTCCTGTGCCGTCGCCGTTGCCGTCGCCCTGCCCTTGGGCGCCCAGGCCGCCGGTTTCGCCGAAGACGCCACCGCCACCCTGAACCTGCGCAACTTCTACCTGGGACGCGACTTCCGCCACTCCGCCAGCAGTGCGCAGAGCCGCGCCGAGGAATGGACGCAGAGCTTCATTCTCGATGCGCGCTCCGGCTTCAGCGAGGGCACTGTCGGCTTTGGCGTCGATGCGCTCGGCCTGTACTCGGTCAAGCTCGACGGCGGCAAGGGCACCGCCGGCACCCAGCTGCTGCCGGTGCACGACGACGGCCGCCCGGCCGACGACTTCGGCCGCCTGGCCGTGGCCGGCAAGGCCAGGATCTCGGCCACCGAGCTGAAGGTCGGCGAGTGGATGCCGGTGCTGCCGATCCTGCGCGCCGACGACGGCCGCTCGCTGCCGCAGACCTTCCAGGGCGCGCAGCTCACCTCGAAGGAAATCGCCGGGCTGACCCTCTACGGCGGCCAGTTCCGCCAGAACAGCCCGCGCAACGACGCCAGCATGGAAGACCTGTCGATCTTCGGAAGACCGGCGTTCACCTCCGACCGCTTCAACTTCGCCGGCGGCGAGTACAGCTTCAACGACAAGCGCACGATGGTCGGCGCCTGGTACGCCGAACTGGAGGACATCTACCAGCAGCAGTACTACAACCTGGTACATGCCCAACCGGTCGGCGCCTGGACGCTGGGCGCCAACCTCGGCTACTTCATCGGTGCCGAGCATGGCGATGAGCTGGCTGGCGAGCTGGCTGGCGAGCTGGACAACCAGACCGTCTCGGGACTGTTCTCCGCCAAGACCGGCAACCACGGTTTCTACGTCGGCCTGCAGAAAGTCAGCGGCGATGACGGCTGGATGCGCGTCAACGGCACCAGCGGCGGCACCGTGGCCAACGACAGCTTCAACTCCAGCTTCGAGAACGCCAACGAGCGCTCCTGGCAGCTGCGCTACGACTACAACCTGGCCGGCTGGGGCATTCCGGGGCTGACCTTCATGACCCGCTACATCAGCGGCGAGGACGCCGAGGTCGCCGGCGTCAGCGACGGCAAGGAATGGGTACGCGAGACCGAGCTGGCCTACGTGGTGCAGTCCGGCCCGCTGAAGAGCCTCAATCTCAAGTGGCGCAACGCCAGCATCCGCAAGAGCTGGGCCAGCAACGGCACCGACTTCGACGAGAACCGCCTGATCGTCAACTACCCGCTCAACCTGCTCTGAAAATGTTGTGCGGCTTCATTTGTGTTCGATCAGCGGTCATGCCGAATTGTCATCGATGAGGCCAGGCACCAACATTCCCTGCGCCCGTCTGCGGACGGACTTCCAGGGCTCTTCTTTCCAGGCTCATAAGCAGAACGCATGATCTGGAAAGGCTTACGCATTGTTCGCTCCGGCGCCTTGCGTGACAGCATTCCCGCAACCGCGAAAGCCCCCAGAACAACAACAAAGGAAATGACCATGCTCAAACCCGTCAAGGCCCTGCTCACCCTGCTGGCCGCCGGCTCGTTCAGCCTGACCGCCCTGGCCGACGATCCCGTGGTGACCCTCAAGGTCCATCACTTCCTGCCGACCCACTCGGTGACCCATGCCGACTTCCTCGAGCCCTGGACCCGGAAGATAACCGAGGAGTCGAAGGGACGCATCCAGTTCCAGTTCTTCCCCTCGATGCAGCTGGGCGGCACCCCGCCGCAGCTGGTCGACCAGGTCCGCGACGGCGTCGCCGACATCGTCTGGACCCTGCCCGGCTACACCAGCGGGCGCTTCCCGCTGATCTCGGTGTTCGAGCAGCCGTTCATGAGCCGCTCCGCCGAGGCCAGCAGCCAGGCGATGTGGGACTTCGTGCAGAAGCACGGGCAGAAGGAGTTCGCCGGCATGCACCTGCTCGCCACCCATGTGACCGACGGCGCCCTGGTGCACACCTCGAAGAAGCCGATCAAGAGCATGGCCGACTTCCGCGGCATGAAGATCCGCTCCGCCAACCGCACCTCCACCAAGCTGATCTCCCTGCTGGGCGGCACCCCGGTGGCCATGCCGGTGCCGCAGATCCCCGAGGCGCTGTCCAAGGGCGTGGTCGACGGCGCCATCGTGCCCTGGGACGTGGTGCCGGCACTCAAGCTGCACGAGCTGGTGAAGTACCACACCGAGATGGCACCCAACCAGCCGATCCTCATGCAGACGGCCATCGTTCTCGCCATGAACCCGGCCAAGTACGACAGCCTGCCGGCCGACCTGAAGAAGATCATCGACGACAACAGCGGCCTCGCCCTGTCGCGCCAGGCCGGTCACCTGTGGGACACCCAGGTGGTCGAGACCGGTCACCAGCTGGCGCAGAGCCGCGGCAACCAGATCGCCGCGCTGCCCGAGGACGAACAGCGCGAGTGGATGAAGGTCGGCGAACGTCTCAATCAGGACTGGATAGACGAGGTCGAGGACAAGGGCTATGCCAATGGCGCCGCCATGCTCGACGACGCCCGCCAGCTGATCGACCGCTACAGCGCGCAACTGGCCCGCTGACCCCTGCGCGGCGCCGGCAACGCCGGCGCCCCTGCCTCGGAGATTCCCATGAGTGAACTTGTTGTCCAGGCAGCCGCGCTGCCTGAGTCTTCCCTCGGCCGCCAGCTGGATGCCCTGTCGCGCCTGCTGGCCGGCATCGGCGGCCTGCTGCTGGTGGCCATCACCCTGATGGCGTCGTACAGCATCGCCATGCGCGTGCTGTTCGACGAGCCGCTGCTCGGCGACGTGGAGCTGGTGCAAATGGGCTGCGGCATCGCCATCGTGTTCTTCCTGCCGCTGTGCCAACTGCGCCGCGGCAACGTGATCGTCGATGTGTTCACCCTGCATGCGCCGCAGCGCGTGCGCAGCCGGCTGGACGCCCTCGGCGGCCTGCTGATGGCGGTGGCCGCCGCCCTGCTCGCCTGGCGCTCGGCGCTCGGCGTCCTTGACGCCTACGGCAGCGGCGAAGAGTCGATCATCATGGGGCTGCCCCTGTGGTGGTCGATGAGCGCCTTCGCGCCCGGCTTCGCGCTGCTCGCTCTGGTGTCGCTGTACACCGCCTGGAACGACCTGACCGGCAAGGGGGAAAACCCATGAGCACTGTCGAAATCGGCGGACTCTTTCTCGCCATCCTGCTGGTGCTGCTGGTGGTGCGCATTCCGATCGCCATCGCCATGCTGCTCACCGGCATCGCCGGCTACGTGACCATCGGCGGCTGGGACCCGCTGCTCAGCTACCTGAAATCAGTGGCCTACGCGCGCTACACGGTCTACGACCTGTCGGTGATCCCGCTGTTCCTGCTGATGGGCCAGTTCGCCTCGCGCGGCGGCCTGGCCAAGGGCCTGTTCCGCGCCGCGGCGGCGATGATCGGCCACTGGCGCGGCGGCCTGGCCATGTCGGCGGTCGGTTCCTGCGCGGCCTTCGGCGCAGTGTGCGGCTCGTCCATCGCCACCGCGGCGACCATGGGCCAGGTCGCCCTGCCCGAGCTCAAGCGCTACAACTACTCCGGCTCGCTGGCGGTCGGCTGTCTGGCCGCCGGCGGCACCCTGGGCATCCTCATCCCGCCGTCGGTGGTGCTGGTGATCTACGCGATCCTCTCGCAGCAGAACATCTCCGCCCTGTTCATGGCCGCCTTCGTGCCCGGCGTGCTGGCCGCGGTCGGCTACATGATCGCCATCTCCATCTTCGTGCGCCTCAATCCCGAGGCCGGGCCGGCGCAGCCGCGCCAACGCTGGGCCGAGCGGCTGGCGGCGCAACAGGGCGTCTGGCCGATCTTCCTGATCTTCGTGCTGGTGCTCGGCGGCATCTATGGCGGCTGGTTCACCCCCACCGAGGCCGCGGCGATCGGTACCCTGGGCACCGGCTTCTTCGCCGTGGTGCTGGGCAAGCTGCGCCTGGCCGAGTTCAAGGAGGTGCTCTACGGCACTGCGGTGACCACCGCGATGATCTTCATGATCCTGCTCGGCGCCGACGTGATGAACTCGTTCCTGGCCCTGTCGCAGCTGCCCGTGGCGCTCGCCGACCTGATCGGCAACAGCGGCCTGCCGCCCTTCGTGGTGCTGGCCGGCATCCTGCTGCTGTACCTGATCCTCGGCTGCGTGATGGACACCATGTCGATGATCCTGCTGACCATCCCGATCTTCTTTCCGATGGTCATGGGCCTGGACTTCTACGGCCTGGACCAGACCGAGAAGGCCATCTGGTTCGGCATCCTGGTGCTGATGGTGGTGGAGATCGGCATGATCACCCCGCCGGTGGGCATGAACGTCTACGTGATCAGCGGCATGAGCAAGGACGTCAGCCTGCGCGAGGCGTTCCGCGGCATCGTGCCCTTCCTGGCCTCCGACATCGTGCGCGTGGTGGTGCTGGTGCTGTTCCCCTCCATCACCCTCTGCCTGGTGCGCTGGCTGAACTGAGCGGCCACGCTCGCCCCTTGTGTGACGGCGCCCGCGGGCGCCGTCATGCTTCCTGCTCGCGGATCACCGCGCGGATGGCGTCCATCAGCGCCTGGGCTGCCGCCGTATGCAGGCAGCCAGCCCGCTGGATCAGGCCGATCACCCGGGCCGTGTGCCTGAGCGGCCAGGGCAGGACGCACAGCTCGCCGGAGCGGATCTCCCGCTCCAGCTGGTGCGCCGACACCGCCGCCAGCAGTTCCGAGCGCAGCAGCAGGCCACGGATGATCGCCAGGTCGCCGCTTTCCACCACCGGCCGCGGCGGCGGCATGCCCAGCTCGGCGAAACTCCCCTCCAGCAACTGGCGGGCCGGCGAGCCGGCACGAGGCAGGACCCAGCGGGCGTGCTGCAGCGCCTCGGGGCCGAGGTCCCCGGCCAGCAGCGGGTGGCCGCTGCGCACCAGCACCACCATCTCCTCGCTGAGCAGGGCCTCGCCGACCAGGTCGCTGGCGTACTCCGCCGCGCGCAGGGCGCCGAAGATGAAATCCACGTCGCCGCTGCGCAGTTCGGTGGCCAGCAGGTCGAACGGGCTCTCGTCGGTGGCCACCTGCACCTCCGGATGCACGGCGGTCAGCCGCACGATGGCCTCAGGCAGGATCCGGGTGCGCCCCAGCGGCAGCGCGCCCACCCGCACCACGCCCTCCAGGCGGCCGCGCATGGCGGCGACGTCGGCCTCGAGGTGGCGCAGCTCGTTGAGCGCCCGGCGCACGGGAAAGAGGATCTCGTGGCTCGCCCGGGTCGGCTGCAGGCCGCGCGGCGTGCGCTCGAACAGCGCCTGGCCGGTGCCGCTTTCCAGCACCTTGAGGGCGGCGCTGACCGCCGGCTGGGTGAGGCCGAACAGGCTGGCCACCGTCTGCATGTGGCGGGTCTCGCAGAGCTTGACGAACACCTGCAGGCGCCGGGCCTGGAACAGGTACAGCGGCTCCGTGGCATTGCCGAGCAGGCGCGGCACGCTTTCCAGTTCGGCCAGCACGCGGCGCGCCCGCGGCAGCAGCCGTTCGCCGAAGTCGGTCAGGCGCATGCCGTTGGTGTGGCGCTCGAACAGCGTGACGCCGAGCCCGGTTTCCAGATCGGCGATGGCCCGGGTGACCACCGACTGCGCCCGGTACAGCACCGAAGCGGCCTTCGACACGCTGCCCTGCTCGGCCACCCGCACGAAGGCCCGCACCTGCATCAGATTGGGAAGTTCGTTTTCACTCATGCGCTCGAGGCCTCGCCCATCTCGGAAATGGCGCAACTATGCCCGCCCATCTCCGATATCGGCAATAAACAAAACGCATAGCAAGGGCGGTTTAAAGCATTACTTGCGGGGAAAGACCGGGTGACATGCTTTCCCGGCCATAACACAGGAGGAGCAACCCGCAATGAACGAGACATTCCAGAAGAGCGCACTGGTGGTCAGCGCCCACTCCGCCGATTTCGTCTGGCGCGCCGGCGGCGCCATCGCCCTGCATGCCGCGCAGGGCTATGCCGTGCACATCGTCTGCCTGTCGTTCGGCGAGCGCGGCGAGTCGGCCAAGCTGTGGCGCAAGGGCGCGATGACCGAGGACAGGGTCAAGGCCGCACGCCGCGAGGAAGCCCTGGCCGCCGCCGAGATCCTCGGTGCCAGCGTCGAGTTCTTCGACATCGGCGACTACCCGATGCGCGCCGACACGGACACCCTGCTGCGCCTGGCCGACGTGTTCCGCCGCGTGCAACCGGAGTTCGTCCTCAGCCACTCGCCGAAGGACCCCTACAACTACGACCACCCGCTGGCGATGAACCTGACCCAGGAGGCGCGCATCGTTGCCCAGGCCGAGGGCTACAAGCCCGGCGAGAAGATCGTCGGCGCGCCGCCGGTGTATGCCTTCGAACCGCACCAGCCCGAGCAGTGCGAGTGGCGCCCGGACACCTTCCTCGACATCACCGAGGTGTGGGACAGGAAATACGCCGCCATCCAGTGCATGGCCGGCCAGGAACACCTGTGGGAGTACTACACCCGTGTCGCCCTGCAGCGCGGCGTGCAGGCCAAGCGCAACGTCGGCATCACCAGCGCGCGCAACATCGTCTACGCCGAGGGCTTCCAGAGCGTCTTCCCGCGCGTCACGGAGAACCTGGCATGAGCGGCCTGATCGGCAAGACAGGCATCGTGGTGCGCAACATCGAGCGCGCCGACAGCGGCGTGATCGACGAGCTGGGGCGCTACGGCGTGGCCACCGTGCACGAGGCCCAGGGCCGCAAGGGCCTGCTCGACAGCGCCCTGCGCCCCATCCAGCAGGGCGTGAGCATCGCCGGCTCGGCGGTGACCGTGCTGGTCGCCCCCGGCGACAACTGGATGTTCCACGTCGCCGTCGAGCAGTGCCGCCCCGGCGACATCCTGGTGGTGGCACCCAGTTCGCCGTGCAGTGACGGCTTCTTCGGCGACCTGCTGGCGACCTCGCTGCAGGCCCGCGGCGTGCGCGCCCTGGTGATCGACGCCGGCGTGCGCGACAGCCAGACGCTGCGCGAGATGGGCTTTGCCGTCTGGTCGCGGCACATCAACGCCCAGGGCACCATCAAGGAGACCCTCGGCTCGGTGAACCTGCCGCTGGTCTGCGCCGGACAGTTGGTCAACCCGGGCGACGTGGTGCTGGCCGACGACGACGGCGTGGTGATCGTGCGCCGCGACGAGCTGCCTGCGGTGCTGGAAGCCACCCGCAAGCGCGCCGATCTGGAGGAGCACAAGCGCCTGCGTCTGGCCAGCGGCGAGCTGGGCCTGGACATCTACGCCATGCGTCCGCGCCTGGCCGAGAAGGGCCTGCGTTACGTCGACAGCCTGGAAGAGCTGGAGGGCTGAGCATGACCCAGACCCGCATTCCCTGCCTGTTGATGCGCGGCGGCACCTCCAAGGGCGCCTACTTCCTCGCCAGCGATCTGCCGGCGCAACCGGAGCAGCGCGATCGCGTGCTGCTCGCGGTGATGGGCTCGCCGGACCCACGGCAGATCGACGGCCTCGGCGGCGCCGACCCGCTGACCAGCAAGGTGGCCATCGTCCAAACCTCCATGCGGCCGGACGCCGACGTCGACTACCTGTTCGCCCAGGTGCTGGTGGACGAGCCGCGGGTCGACTACGGGCAGAACTGCGGCAACATCCTCGCCGGCGTCGGCCCCTTCGCCATCGAGCGCGGGCTGGTGGCGGTTTGCGGCGAGGTCACCCTGGTGCGCATCTTCATGGAGAACACCGGGCAGATCGCCGTCGCCCGGGTGCCGACCCCGGGCGGGCGGGTCGAATACGCAGGCGATGCGCGCATCGACGGTGTGCCCGGCAGCGCGGCGCCGCTGGTGGTCGACTTCCAGGACGTCGCCGGCTCCAGTTGCGGCGCCCTGCTGCCCACCGGCAACGCCCGCGACCGCTTCGACGGCATTGAGGTCACCTGCATCGACAACGGCATGCCGGTGGTCCTGCTGCGCGCCGAGGACCTTGGCCGCAGCGGCTACGAGAGCCGCGAGGCGCTGGACGCCGACGGCGAGCTGAAGGCCCGCCTGGAGTCGATCCGTCTGCAGGCAGGTCCGCGCATGAACCTCGGCGACGTCCGCCTGTGCAACGTGCCGAAGATGTGCCTGATCGCTCCAGCTCGTTCCGGCGGAGCCATCAGTACCCGCAGCTTCATCCCGCACCGCTGCCACGCCTCGATCGGCGTGTTCGGCGCGGTCAGTGCGGCGACGGCCTGCCTGGTCGAGGGCTCGGTGGCCGCGCCCGTCGCCCGTATTCCCGGCGGCGAACTGCAGCGCCTGTCGGTGGAGCACCCCAGCGGCGAATTCACCGTCGAGCTACGCCTGCGGGATGGCGAGCTGGCCGGCTGCGGCCTGATGCGCACCGCGCGGTTGCTGTTCGATGGCCAGGTGTGCGTGCCGGCGGCGCTGTGGGCCGGTCCGGCCTGAAAGCCCTCGTAGAAGCCAGCTGGCTGGAGATGCCCTCTTGCCCGGAGTGCGGACTCCGTAGCGGCACTGCGAAAAACACTGGAAAAGGCCAGCCAGATGCCAGTAAATCGCGGACTTTCCGGAAAATCCAGAGCGCCACGCCAAGAGCGGCAACACCCTTGGCCCGCCCTCAGGAAAACAGCTCCGACGCCAGGCTGGCCTGGGACAGTTCCTCGCCGGCCGCCAGCAGGCGCGGCACCAGCTGGTGCATGCGCGCCTCGCTCAGGCGCGCGCTGGGGCCGGCCAGGCTGAGCACCCCGATGGGATGGCCGTCGCGCGGGTGACGGATCACCGAGGCCATGGCCGCCATGCCCACCGCCGAGCTTTCCATCACCCAGGCGTAGCCGTGCTGGCGTGCCAGCTGCAGGCGTTCGAGCAGCGCGGCCTCGCTGCGCGGGGCGTTGGGGCCGAGCTCGGCGGGGTCGACCGGCGCCTGCTGCGCCACCCTGGCCAGCGCCTCGGCGTCGCTCATGCTGGCCAGCCAGGCGTGGCCGGAGGCGGTGGAGGACAGCGGCGCATCGCGGCCCATGTCCGGGTCGTAGCGCAGGCCGCCGCGCGCGCCCTGCGCCTTGGCGATCCAGGTCAGGCGCTCGCCGTCGATCACGCCCAGACGTACCAGTTCGCCGGTTTCCTCGGCCAGGCGGTCAAGGATCGGCTGCACCACGTCGGCGCCGCTGCTGGCCAGGTAGCGGAAACCCAGCGCCACCAGCCGGGTGGACAGCTGGTAGCGGCTGGTCTGCGGGTCCTGGCGCACATAGCCGAGGCGGATCAGCTCGGCGAGCATGCGGTGGGCGGCGCTCTTGGGGATCTGCAGCTGGTCGGCCAGGGTCTGCAGCGGCATCCCGCCCGGATCGGCGGTCAGGCTCTCCAGAAGACTCAGCGCACGTTCGATTTGACTGCCTGCCATGTTGGTATCCCTGCGATAGAAGCGGCGATTCTAGAAGAGCCCCGGGCCTGACGGAAACCGTGCGATCCACCGGCGCTGGCGGACGGCTTGCCCGGAAAATGTTCCGGCCGGTTCATTTTGGTTCGATTATCGATCAGGCCGAATTGCCATTTATGAAACCTGGTTCCAATAATCTCACCACCTGCACCGCCACACCAGCGCTGCGGCAGACCGATAAATACAAGAATACGGGTACCCCCTCATGCACGATGCATCGCTAGCTCGCACCCCCGCCGCTGTCCTGACCGATTGCTGGACCGGCCTATCCCCGCTGGTCCACTTCGACGCCCAGCCGACCACGCGCCCCGCACAGCCCTCCCGCTCACCCAGCGCCGTTGCCGGCCGTCTGCGCCGGCTGCTGCGCCTGATCGCCTGACCGCCGGGCGCCCTGCCTGCTCCCCATCCATGACCCTGCGGAGGCGCGCTCGCGCCTCCGGCGGAGAGACTCGTCATGTCAAAACCGCTCGAACAACGCCAGGTCGGCGAACTGGTCTTCGTCTGCCTGCTGCTCGCCCTGGCCGCCGGCGTCGCCGTGCAGGCCTGGCGCATCGCCGGCTTCAGCGGCATCAGCTCGCCGGGCGCCTTCCCGCTCGGCGTCAGCGCCGTGCTGCTGCTGGCCGGCATCTGCATCGGCCTCGACACCCTGCGCAAGCCGGCCTGCGGCGCCGGCGGCTGGCTGGACGCGGCGCGGCAGTTCGCCGCCCAGCACTTCCCGCGCTGCATCCTGGTGTTCGTCGCCCTGGCGGTGGCCTACCTCGCCAGCATCCAGTGGGCCAGCTTCTACCCGGCCACCTTCGTCTTCCTGCTGCTGGCGGCCCTCTACCTGGGCCGCGGCCGGCCGCTGGCCGCGCTGCTGGCCAGCGGCGTGTCGACGGGCCTGATCTGGCTGCTGTTCAGTCTCGCCTTCAGCGTCTACCTGCCCTGAGGAATCCCCCGTGAGCGAAACCTTCTCCTACCTGCTGATGGCCTGGCTCGATCCGCAGCTGCTGATGCTCACCGCGCTGGGCACCTTCGCCGGCATCTACATCGGCGCCATCCCCGGTCTGTCTGTGACCATGGCGGTGTCGATCCTGGTCTCCTTCACCTTCTCCTGGGAGGTCAATAGCGCCCTGGCGCTGATCGTCGGCATCTTCATCGGCGGGGTGTACGGCGGCTCGCGCAGCGCCATCCTGCTCAACATTCCCGGCGCACCCTCCTCGGTGGCCACCGGCTTCGACGGCTACCCGCTGGCCAAGCTCGGCGAGGCCGGCCGCGCCATCGGCCTGAGCACGGTGATGTCGGTGATCGGCGGCCTGGCCGGCACGGTGGTGCTGGCCTGCGCGGCGCCGGTGATCGGCGAGATGGCGCTGAAGTTCGCCCCGCGCGACTACTTCCTGATCGCCGCGCTCGGCCTGCTGCTGGTCGGCAGTCTGTCGGAAGGCTCGCTGGCCAAGGGCGTGTTCGCCGCCGCGCTGGGCACGGTGATCGGCCTGGTCGGCATGGACCCGGTGACCGCCCAGGGCCGCTTCACCTTCGACCAGGTCGAGCTGATGGGCGGCATCCACTACGTGGTGGTGATGATCGGCCTGTTCGGCGTCGCCGAGGCCTTCTACCAGCTGCATACCCTGGACGTGCCAGCGGTGCGCCAGCAGGTCGACAAGATCATCCCGTCCGTGGCGATGGTGCTGAAGTTCCTGCCGCTGTCGCTGCGCACCGCGGTGATCGGCGTGCTGGTCGGCGCGCTGCCCGGCGTAGGCGGCGACATCGCCGCGCTGATGGCCTACGACCACGCCAAGCGCACGGTAAAGAAGCCCAGCCGGCCGTTCGGCCAGGGCGCCTACGAGGGCCTGGTGGCGCCGGAAACCGCCAACAGCGCGGCGGTCGGCGGCGCCTACGTGCCGATGCTGACCCTCGGCATCCCGGGCGATGCGGTGACCGCGGTGATCATCGGCGCGCTGGTGATCCACGGCCTCAACCCCGGCCCGATGCTGATGGTGGAAAGCCCGCACATCTTCTGGTTCACCGTGGGCAACCTGGCGCTGGCCAACCTGTTCCTGCTGGTGTTCGGCCTGATGGGCATCAAGCTGTTCGCCAAGCTGGTCGAACTGCCCAAGGCCCTGCTGATCCCGCTGATCCTGGTGCTCTGCGTGGTCGGCACCTACTCGATCAACAGCAGCATGACCGAGGTGTACTGGATGCTCGGCTTCGGCCTGCTCGGCTACTTCCTCAAGGCCTTCGGCTTCCAGATGGGCCCGGTGATCCTCGGCGTGATCCTCGGCCCGATGATGGACAACTCGTATCGCCAGGCGATGGCCTCGGTCGGCGACGACCCGTCCGCGCTGCTCGGCGAACTGGTCAGCAACCCGGTGTCGCTGATCCTCAGCCTCGGCATCACCCTGATCCTCCTCGGCAAGACCCCGGCTGCGGGCTGGCTGAAGAAGAAGTGCACCTCAAACCCTGTCACCCCCTGATCCGAAAACAACAACAAGCGGAGTACCTCCCATGCTGAAGAAAATGCTCGCCGGAATGACCCTCGCCGCCTGCGCCGCCGGTTTCGCCCTCGCCGCCCATGCCGACTACCCCGAGCGGCCGATCCAGGCGGTGATCCCCTGGGGCGCCGGTGGCGCCACCGACAACGTGATGCGCAGCCTGTCGCCCTACGTCGAGAAGGAACTCGGCGGCAAGCTGATCCTCAACAACCGCCCGGGCGGCACCGCGGTGATCGGCACCACCTACGTGCTCGGCCAGCAGCCCAACGGCTACACCGTGCTGCTCGGCGCGGAGAACCCGCAGCTGTATCCGGTGCTGGGCCTGGCCAAGTTCGACTACAGCGCGCTCTACCCGATCAACCTGATCGGCCAGAACGTCGCGGTGATCGCCACCCATGCCGACAGCCCGTGGAACAACATGGCCGACCTGATGGCCGCGGCCAAAGCCAACCCCGGCACCCTGCGCATGGGCGGCGCCGGGGCCGGCGCCCTGCCCAACACCGTGCACTCGATGATCAGCGCGGTGGACCAGCTCGAGGTGCGCGAGGTGACCTTCGGCGGCGACGGCCCCGGCATCACCGCGCTGATGGGCAAGCACATCGACTTCATGCCGCTGAGCCTGGCCGCCGCCAAGGAGCTGATCCGCACCGGCAAGCTCAAGGCCCTCGCCGTGGTCAGCACCGAGGCGCACCCGGAGCTGCCGGGCGTCGAGCCGATCAGCAAGACCCTGCCGGGGATCGCCGACTACCTGCCGTGGGGGCCGTTCTGGGGTGTCTGGGTGCACAAGGACACCCCCGACGACATCAAGCAGAAGCTGACTGCCGCCTACAGCAAGGCGGTGGCCAGCCCCGAGTTCCAGGCCTTCCTCAAGGACTACGGCGCCAAGTCGCTGAACCTCAGCGGCGCGGAGGCCAGCGAATACCTCAACCGCTGGCAGTCGGTCACCGCCTGGTCGATGTACAAGGCCAAGGCGGTGGCGGTCGCCCCGGACAGCCTGGGCATCGCCAAGCCCTGATCCCGCCCCTCCCGTACAGGCCCAGCTCTGCGCCGGGCCTGTCGTTTTCACGGCCTGCACTTCGTCGCCAGCGGCTTCTGCCTCTTGGCGGCAACCCTTCCCAGACTTATTATTGGAACCAAGTTCCAGAAACAATACATGGCGCCGTGCGCCCAGCTGGAGTAACTGCGATGCCTGCGAGTCCCCTCACCCACCCGGTGGAATGCGATGTCCTGGTAATAGGTTCGGGCGCCGCCGGCCTGTCGGCCGCGGTGACCGCCGCCTGGCACGGCCAGCAGGTGGTGGTGGTGGAGAAGGACCCGGTGTTCGGCGGCGCCACCGCCTGGTCCGGTGGCTGGATGTGGGTGCCGTGCAACCCGCTGGCGCGTCGCGCCGGCATCGTCGAGGACCCCGAGCTGCCGCGCACCTACCTCAAGCACGAGCTGGGCGAGAAGTACGACCCTGCGCGCATCGACGCCTTCCTCGCGGCCGGCCCGCACATGGTGGAGTTCTTCGAGAAGCACACCCGCCTGCAGTTCGCCGACGGCAACCAGATCGCCGACATCCACGGCGACAGCCCCGGCGCCGGCACCGGCGGGCGCTCGGTGATCGCCGCGCCCTGGGACGGCCGCGAGGCCGGCGCGCTGATCCACCGCCTGCGCAAGACCATGCGCGAGACCTCGTTCGTGGGCATGCCGATCATGGCCGGCAAGGATCTGGCGGCGTTCATGAACGTCACCCGCTCGGCGCGCTCGTTCGTCTACGCCGGCAGGCGCTTCGGCCGCCACCTGGTCGATCTGGCCCGCCACGGCCGCGCCATGCAGCTGGTCAACGGCGTGGCGCTGGTCGCCCGCCTGGCCAAGTCGGCCGAGGAGCTGGGCGTGCGGCTGATCGAGTCGGCGCCGGCGCGCCGCCTGCTGCTGGAAAACGGCGCGGTGCGTGGCGCGGCGGTGGAGACCGCGCAGGGCGAGGTCAGCATCCGCGCGCGCAAGGCGGTGGTGCTGGCTGCCGGCGGCTTCCCCAACGACATCGAGCGGCGCAAGGAACTGTTCCCGCGCACGCCCACCGGCCACGAGCACCTCGCCCTGCCGCCGCAGGGCGCCTCGGGCGACGGCCTGCGCCTGGGCGAATCCGCCGGCGGCCAGGTGGCCACCGACCTGGTGTCGCCGGTGGCCTGGGCGCCGGTGTCGCTGGTGCGCCATACGGACGGCAGCAGCGGCCACTTCCCGCACATCATCGAGCGTGGCAAGCCGGGGATCATCGGCGTGCTGGCCGACGGCAGGCGCTTCGTCAACGAGGCCCACGGCTACTACGACTACACCGCGGCGATGGTCGCCGCGGTGCCGCCGGGCCAGGAGGTCGCCTCCTGGCTGGTCTGCGATCACCGCTTCCAGCGCCGCTACGGCCTGGGCATCTCACGCCCGGCGCCGGTGCCGCTTGGCGGCTGGCTGCGCAACGGCTATCTCAAGCGCGGCAAGACCATCGAGGAGCTGGCGCGCGCCTGCGGCATCGACCCGGCCGGGCTGGCTAAGACCGTCGCCGAATACAACCGCCACGCCCGCAACGGCGAGGACCCGGAATTCGGCCGCGGCTCGACCCTCTACAACCGCAAGCAGGGCGACGCCACCCACCAGCCCAACCCCTGCGTGGCGCCCATCGAGCACGGACCGTTCTACGCGGTGAAGGTGCAGCCCGGCTGCTTCGGCACCTTCGCCGGGCTGAAGACCAACGCCAGCGCCCAGGTGCTGGACGGCGACAGCCAGCCGATCCCCGGCCTGTACGCCGCCGGCACCGACATGGCCAGCATCATGGGCGGCCACTACCCGGCCGGCGGCATCAACCTCGGCCCGGCGGTGACCTTCGGCTACATCGCCGGCCGGCATATCGCCGGGGTCAGCGACTGGGAGTGAGCGGTCGGCACCGAGCAAAAGGCCGTGGCGGAGCGATCCGCCGCGGCCTTTTGCTTTTTCAGTCCAGCACCGGCCTGAGCAGCGCCTGCGCCTCGTACAGCGGCAGCAGGTAGCGCAGGCGCATCTCCTCCAGGCTGAGGCGCGAGGCGTGGGTGGTGATGGACAGGGTCGCCTGCAGCCGCCCGCCGCGTCCGTACAGCGGCACCGCCAGCACGCGCATGCCCACCTCGTACTCCTGGTCGACCAGCGCATAGCCCTGCGCGGCGATCTGCGCCAGCTCGGCGCGGATCGCCGCCTCTTCAGTGCGGGTGTGCGGGGTCAGCTGGCGGCGCGGCACCCGTGCGAAGTAACCGGCCAGCTCCTCCTCGGGCAGGTGCGCCAGCCACACCCGGCCGCTGGCGGTGCAGTACAGCGGCGCCCGCGAGCCGGGGCGGATCGACAGCGAGGCGATGTGGCTGTAGCGGCTGCGCACCACGTGGACGATGTCGTCGCCGTCGCGCAGGCCCACCGCGACGTGCTCCTGGGTGGTACGCGCCACCTGCTCGACCACCGGGCGCAGCATGCGCGGCAGCTGCGCCGAGTCGACGTAGGCCTGGCCGATGCGCAGCGCCTTGGCGGTCAGCCAGTACTGGCGGCCGTCGCTGTCGGCGAAGCCTTCGTGCACCAGGGTCAGCAGGAAGCGCCGCGCCGCGCTGGGGGTCAGCCCGGACAGCCGGGCCGCCTGCGCCACGCCGAGGCGCGGATTCTCCTCGCTGAACAGCTGCATCAGGGCCAGGCCCTTCTGCAGGCCGGCGATCAGGTCGCGCGGGTTGATCTCCGCCTGGCTCATGGACACTCCTCGGGAATTTTCGCCATTCAGTGCGATTATCGCAGTGTCGATGCGATTAACAACCAGAATGACCATTCAGCGCGTTGTTGGCCCGGCGAGCCCCTCGCAATACTCGCCGCACAACAAGCACAACAGCTGGAGGTCAGCATGATCCGCGGTTCGACCGAACTGGTAGCCATCGTCGGCTCCCCCATCGCCCAGGTGAAGTCGCCGGAGAACTTCAACACCTGGTTCGCCCAGCACCACAGGGACCTGGCGATGATCGCCATCGACCTGACCGAGGCGGCGCTGGACGATTTCCTCGCCACCCTGCGCGGCTGGCGCAACCTGCGCGGCTGCGTGGTCACCGTGCCGTACAAGCAGGTGCTGGCCGAGCGCCTGGACGGCGTCAGCCCACGTGCCGCTGCCTTGCGCTCGGTCAACGTGATCCGCCGCGAGGCCGACGGCCGCCTGCTCGGCGACAACGTCGACGGCGACGGCTTCCTCAACGCCGCGCGCCAGCACGGCTTCCAGGGCCACGGCCAGCGCGCCCTGGTGGTCGGCACCGGCGGGGTGGGCAGCGCCATCGCCTGGGCG
Organism: Pseudomonas sp. AN-1; assembly: GCF_034057115.1. Lineage (NCBI taxonomy): Bacteria > Pseudomonadati > Pseudomonadota > Gammaproteobacteria > Pseudomonadales > Pseudomonadaceae > Pseudomonas > Pseudomonas sp. AN-1. Next base: position 1,363,123 of record NZ_CP139195.1, read on the forward strand.
CTGGCCGAAGCCGGGGTCGCCGAGCTGACCCTCGCCGACGTCAGCGCCACGCGCGCCGAAGGCCTGGCGGCGCTGCTGCGCGACGCCTTCCCGCGCCTGGCGGTGCACAGCGACTACCCGTCGCTGGCCGGCTTCGACCTGGTGGTCAACGCCTCGCCGGTGGGCATGGGCGGCAGCGGCGAACTGCCCCTACCGCTCGCCCAACTGGAAACCCTGCGCGCCGGCGCCCTGGTGGCCGACGTGGTGACCTCGCCGGAGATCACCCCGCTGCTTGCCTTCGCCCAGCGCATGGGCTGCCAGGTGCAGACCGGCGCCGAGATGGCCTTCGCCCAGCTCGGCAACCTCGGCGCCTTCATGGGCGTCACCCCGCAGCAGATCTGACCGGCAGAGGAAGCACGTCATGACCACCGCAATCCATCCCTCCATCGCCCCCAGCACTGCCGTCCACGAATACGACCTGGTGGTGCTCGGCAGCGGCGCGGCCGGCTTCGCCGCCGCCACCACCGCCGCCTGCCGCGGCCTGCGCGTGCTGATCGTCGAGAAGGCGAGCACCTTCGGCGGCACCTCGGCGATCTCCGGCGGCGCCGTGTGGATCCCCGGCAGCGACCAGGCACGCGCCGCCGGCATCGAGGATTCGCACGAGGCGGTGCGCACCTACCTGAAGAAGACCATCGGCGCCGGTTACGACGCCGAACTGGTCGACACCTTCATCGAACGCGGCAGCGAGGCGCTGCGCTATCTCGAACAGCACAGCGAGCTGGCCTACGCCCTGCGCCCGCTCTCCCCGGACTACTACCCGGACGAGGACGGCGCCACCGACCGCGGCCGCGCCCTGGAGATGGTCGAGTACGACGGCCGCCGCCTCGGCGAGCGCTTCAAGGACCTCAAGGTGCCGCCGCAGGGCATGCTGCTGTTCGGCGGCATGATGGTGAACCGCGTCGACATCCAGCATTTCCTCAACTTCCGCCGCTCGCCGCAGTCGCTGTGGCACTGCCTCAAGCTGATGGCGCGCTACGGTCGCGACCGCCTCAAGCACCCGCGCGGCACCCGCCTGACCGTGGGCAACGCGCTGATCGCCCGGCTGGCCACCACCGCCTTCGCCAGGGGCGTCGAGCTGTGGCTGGACTGCCAGGCCGAGAGCCTGATCGTCGAGGACGGCACGGTGCGCGGCGTGCAGCTGCGCCGCAACGGGCGCAGCGAGCGGGTGCTGGCGCGCGGCGGGGTGGTCTGCGCCACCGGCGGCTTCGGCGCCGCCGCGCAGGCCGCGAGCGAACGGCCGCAGAGCGCCGCGGCGCACTGGAGCATGTCGCCGGAAACCAACACCGGCGACGCCCTGCGCCTGGCCGCGGCGGTGTCCGCCGCCAGTGGGCAGAAGCTGGCCGCCAACTTCTTCTGGGCGCCGGTGTCGGTGCTGCGCCGCCCGGACGGCAGTCTCGAGCGCTTCCCACACCTGGTCACCGACCGCGCCAAGCCGGGGATCATCGCCGTCGACAGGAGCGGCCGGCGCTTCGTCAACGAGTCCAACTCCTACCACTGCTTCGTCGAGGCGATGTTCCAGGGCCACGCGCCTTGCTGGCTGATCGCCGACGCCGAAGCCCTCGGCAAGTACGGCATGGGCCTGGCGCGGCCCAAGCCGGTCGACAACTCGGCGCTGATCGCCGCCGGCTACCTGCACCGCGCCGACACCCCCGAGGCGCTGGCCCGCGCCATCGGCGTCGACCCGCAGGGCCTGCGCGCCACCCTCGAGCTGCACAACGGCGATGCCCGCACTGGCGTCGACCGCCAGTTCGGCAAGGGCGGCAACAGCTACAACCGCCACCTCGGCGACCCGCACCAGCAGCCCAACCCCTGCCTGGCGCCGCTGGAGAAGGCTCCGTTCTACGCCATCCGCGTCGACACCGGCGATCTGGGCTCGGCGCGCGGCCTGCGTACCGACCGCCACGCCAACGTGGTCGACCTCGATGGCGCGCCCATCCCTGGGCTGTACGCCGCCGGCAACGACATGAACTCGATCATGGACGGCACCTACCCCGGCCCGGGCATCACCCTCGGCCCGGGCATCACCTTCGGCTACATCGCCGCCAGCCACATCGCCGAGCGCCTGCTGGCCGGCAACTGACCTTTCGACGGAGATACCCGCATGTACTACGAACTGCGCACCTACACAATCAAGCCGACCCGCCTCGCCGAGTGGCTGGCGCTGTACCAGAGCGACGCCCTGGCGGTGCAGACCGAGCACCTCGGCCGGCTGGTCGGCTTCTTCACCACCGAGTTCGGCGAGGCCAACCAGGTGGTGCACATCTGGGCCTACGAGAGCCTCGACGACCGCGCCGTGCGGCGCGCCAGCATGGCCGCCGACCCGCGCTGGACGGCGTTCGCGCGCAAGAACCGCGAGCTGGACGCGGTGGAGCGCCTGGAGTCGCGGCTGATGAAGCCGACCGGTTTTTCGCCCTTGCAGTAAGCCCCAAGGCAATCGCATGAACGCTGTAGGAGCGAATTCATTCGCAACCGAGCCGCCGGGGTCGCGAATGAATTCGCTCCTACAGGGGGTGAGTCCACGCCAGCTGCGTGCGATTGCCCCTCCTACAACAACAAGAGGCAAAACATGCACACGCCCGACAGAATCGAATGCGACGTGCTGGTGATCGGCTCCGGCGCGTCCGGGCTGGCCGCCGCGGTGACCGCCGCGCACCACGGCCTGAAGGTGGTGGTCGCCGAAAAGGAGCCGCTGCTCGGCGGCACCAGCGCCTGGTCCGGCGGCTGGCTGTGGATTCCGCGCAATCCGCTGGCGGTCGCCGACGGCCAGCTCGAGGAGCCCGATGCCCCCGAGCGCTACCTGCGCGAGCAGCTGCAGCGCAGCGAACTGGACCCGCGCCAGCGCGCCTTCCTCGCCCACGGCCCGGCGATGGTCGAGTTCTTCCAGCGCCACACCGCCGTGCAGTTCCAGTCCGGCAGCCGCATGCCGGACATGCACGACGGCCCCGGCGCGGTGCCGGGCGGGCGCTCGCTGTGCGCTGCTCCGTTCGACGGCCGCCAGCTCGGCGAGTGGATCGAGAAATTGCGCCCACCGCTGGACCTGATCAGCCTGGCCGGCATGGGCATCGCCGGCGGCGCCGATCTCGCCCACTTCCTCGACGCCACCCGCGCGCCACGATCGGCGCTGTACGCCGCCGGGCGCCTGCTGCGGCATTTTCGCGACTGCCTGCTGCACGGCCGCAGCCTGCACCTGGTCAACGGCAACGCCTTGGTCGCCCGCCTGCTGCGCAGCGCGCTGGACCTCAAGGTCAGCCTGCTCAGCGAAGCGCCGGTACGCCGCCTGCTCGAGCGCGACGGCCGGGTGATCGGCGCCCTGCTCGATCATCTCGGCATGCCGACCGAGATCCACGCCCGCCGTGGCGTGGTGCTGGCCTGCGGCGGCTTTCCCCACGATCGCGCGCGCATCGCCGAGCTGTTCCCCCACGCGCCGGATGGTCACGGTCACCACTCGGCGGCGCCGCCCTGCAACAGCGGCGACGGCCTGCGCCTGGGCGAGGCGGTCGGCGGACGGGTGGCGGACGATCTGGTCCACGCCGGCGCCTGGGCGCCGGTGTCGCGGGTGCCGCGCCGGGATGGCAACTTCGGCGCCTTCCCGCATCTGATGGAGCGCGCCAAGCCGGGCTTCATCGCCGTGCGTCGCGACGGCCGGCGCTTCGCCAACGAGTCCGACTCCTACCATGCCTTCATGAGTTCGCTGTTCGCCGCCACCCCGACCGGCGAGGCGGCTGAGGCCTGGCTGATCGCCGACCGCCGCGCGCGTAGCCGCTACGGCATCGGCGCGGTGCGGCCGTTCCCCTTCCCCGATGCGCCCTGGCTGGGCAACGGCTACTTGAAACGAGGCGACAGCCTCGCCGAGCTGGCCCGTCAGTGCGATATCGACTCGGAGCAGCTCGCCGCCAGCGTGGCGCTCTTCAACCGGCACGCCGCCCGCGGCGAGGACCCCGACTTCGGCCGCGGCGCCTCGCCCTACAACCGCGCCCAGGGCGAGCCCCGCCATGGCCCCAACCCGTCGCTGGGGGCACTGGAACAGGGGCCGTTCTACGCCGTGAAGCTGGTCCCCGGCAGCCTCGGCACCTTCGCCGGACTGCGCACCGACGCCTGCGCGCGGGTGCTGGATGCCGGCGGCCAGCCCATTGACGGACTGTTCGCCGTGGGCAACGACATGGCCAGCGTGATGGATGGCCACTATCCGAGCGGCGGCATCACCCTCGGCCCGGGGATGACCTTCGGCTATCTGGCCGGCCTGGCACTGGCCGGTTTGCGGCCCGCGACGGACGACAATAGACCTTCGACTAGAGCCAATCCCTTCTCAGGCTAAAATGGACTAACTGGTTAGGTTTTGTTCGATAATCGAACGGATGGGCGTTTATCGGATTGACCCCAGCCAGCGCGAATCCCAACATCTACACCAGACCGGATGCTCCCTTGCCTGCCGCAGATCGCCATCCGGCCGAGTCAGCTGAAGCTGATCCATAACAATTTCAAGAATCGGGTAAACGCTCATGTCCAACTCCACGGCTCGCCCAGTCGTATCGCCGCAGACGTTCGCCTCGGTGCACCCCCACGCCGGTGTCGGCGAGAAGATCCGCGCCGCCCTCGCCGTCGGCAAGATGCGCTGGGGCATGCTGGCCCTGGTGTTCTTCGCCACCACCCTGAACTACATCGACCGCGCCGCCCTCGGTGTGATGCAGCCAATCCTCGCCAAGGAGATGAGCTGGACCACCATGGACTACGCCAACATCAACTTCTGGTTCCAGGTCGGCTACGCGGTCGGCTTCCTGCTGCAGGGTCGCTTCATCGACAGGGTCGGCGTCAAGCGCGCCTTCTTCCTCGCCGTGCTGCTGTGGAGCCTGGCCACCGGCGCCCATGGCCTGGCGACCTCGGCGGTCGGCTTCATGATCTGCCGCTTCATCCTCGGCCTCACCGAGGCGGCCAACTACCCGGCCTGCGTGAAAACCACCCGTCTGTGGTTCCCGGCCGGGGAGCGCGCCCTGGCCACCGGCATCTTCAACGCCGGCACCAACGTCGGCGCCATGGTCACCCCGGCCCTGCTGCCGCTGATCCTGTCCGTCTGGGGCTGGCAGGCCGCCTTCATCGGCATGGGCCTGCTCGGCCTGGTCTGGCTGGTGTTCTGGGCGCTGAACTACTACAACCCGGAAGAACACCCGACCGTCAGCAAAGCCGAGCTGGAATACATCCAGAAGGACGTCGAGCCCGAACCGACCAAGGTGCCCTTCTCGCAGATCCTGCGCCGTCGCGGCACCTGGGCTTTCGCCGTGGCCTACATGATCACCGCGCCGGTGTTCTGGTTCTACCTGTACTGGCTGCCGCCGTTCCTCAACCAGCAGTACGGCCTGGGCATCAGCGTCACCCAGATGGGCATCCCGTTGATCCTGATCTGGCTGACCGCTGACTTCGGCAGCATCGGTGGCGGCATCCTGTCGTCGTTCCTGATTGGCCGCGGGGTCAACCCGATCCGCGCCCGCCTGGTGTCGATGCTGATCTTCGCTGCCTGCATCTGCTCGGTGGTGTTCGCCGCCAAGGCCAGCGGCCTGTGGGTCGCGGTGCTGGCGATCTCCCTGGCCGTGGGCGCCCACCAGGCCTGGACCGCCAACATCTGGAGCCTGGTGATGGACTACACGCCCAAGCACCTGATGAGCACCGTGTTCGGCTTCGGCGGTATGTGCGCGGCGATCGGCGGCATGTTCATGACCCAGATCGTCGGCTACGTGCTGACCGTCACCAACAACAACTACGCCGTGCTGTTCACCATCATCCCGGCCATGTACTTCCTGGCGCTGACCTGGCTGTACTTCATGGCGCCGCGCAAGCTGGAAGGCTGATCCGCCTTCCAGCCAAGGCAAAAGCCGATGCCGCGCACCAGCGCGGCATCGACTTTTCTCGCTTCAGAACAGCTCCAGCTGACCATCCACCAGACGCTGGAAGTCGCTGTGCACGAAGGGCAGGATGGCGTCGGCCACCGGCTGCAGCTGGCGCGTCACGTAATGGTCGTAGTCGATAGGCTTTGCGAAGATGCGCGTCACCAGCTCGCAGTCCTTGAGGTTGTATGCAGCCAATGTCGCAAAGGCCATGGAGCCGCATTCGCCAGCTATGGCAGCGTGTTGCGTAATGAACTGCTTCTGGTTCAGGGCGCGGATGACATCAAGTCATACTCTACCTCGGCATCGGTGCTTCGCCAGTTCTGTGCCCACTGTGGCTCGTCACTGTTCTGGTCGAAAGCCAAGGTGAACACTCCGACTGGATCTCGATAGCGCTCGGCACCCTGGATACTCCGTTCACGTCGGAGAAGCAGAAGCACATCCAGGTGACATCCAAGGCACCCTGGTATGAAATTCGGGATCCTTGGCCACAGTCCGACTGACTGCTCCGGGTCGGCAGCAGCCCCCCTCTCCCCACGGCATGCCTCGCATGCCGCGGCCAATGTCTCAAGCCCTCACGTACCGAATCACCGCCTCGCAGATCATCTCCTTGTGCCGCGCACGGGTTTCCGGGTCGGTGAAGTCGACTTGGTGGATGGTGGCGAAGGTGTAGCGGTTGGACACGCGGAAGAAGCAGAACGAGCTGATCAGCAGATGAAGGTCGCGCGGCTCGATGCCTGGGCGGAACACCCCGGCGGCCACGCCGCGGTCGAGAATGCTGGCGATCTCGGCGAGGATCGAGCGGTTCAACGAGCGGATCACCTGCGACTCGGCCAAGTGGGCGCCGTGGTGGATGTTCTCGATGCTGACCAGGCGGATGAAGTCGACGTTGCTGTCGTGGTGCTCGAAGGTGAACTCGACCATGCGGCGGATCGCCGCCTCGGGGTCCAGCTCGTCGAGCTTGAGCGCCGCCTCGGTGGCACGGATGTCGCCGTAGAGCTTCTCCAGCACGGCCAGGTAGAGCTGCTCCTTGCTGGTGAAGTAGTAGTAGATCATTCGCTTGGAGACGTTGGTGCGCTCGGCGATGGCATCCACCCGCGCGCCGCTGAGGCCGTGCTCGGCGAACTCGGCGATGGCCGCCTCGAGGATGTCCTGGCGGGTCTTCTCCGGGTTGTTCTTGCGCGGCTGGCGTGCCTCGAGGGGAGCGGTGACTGGCGACATGGCTGGCGAACTCGTTGGCAAAGGTATTGCGCGATTATCGGTTGCCGCCCGGCGGGAGGGAAGCCACGCCGCCCGCGGCGGCGTGGCCTGGGGGAGTCACAGCTTGGGGCTGCGCCGGCCGGAGCGGGCATGGGCCAGGGCGGCCAGGCGCACGGCGACGTTGGCGGCGCCGTAGGCAGCGTAGTTCTTGCGCTGCAGGATCTCGAAGAAGAAGCGCTCGGCAAACGGCTCGGTGTAGACGTGGAACAGCTCTCCGCCCTGGGCGTCGCGGTCGTAGAGGATGTTGAAGTAGGCCAGCCTGCTGAGGAAGTCATCGTCGAAGTCGAAGCGCGCGGCCAGGTCGTCGTAGTAGTTCATCGGGATGTCCAGCAGCGGCACCCCGGCCTCCTTGGCGCGCTCGACTGCGACGAAGATGTCGTCGCAGTCGAAGGCGATGTGGTGCACGCCCGAGCCGCGGTAGGTGGACAGCGAGCGGGCGATGGCGGTGTTGCGGTTCTCCGAGATGTTCAGCGGCAGGCGCACGCTGCCGCAGCGGCTGCGGATCGCCCGGCTCTTCACCAGCCCGTAGGGATCGGGCAGCACCACCTCGTCGTCGGCCTCGAAGTCGAACAGGCTCTTGTAGAACAGCACCCAGGAGTCCATGCCCTCGGCCGGCAGGGCCATGGCCACGTGGTCGATGCGCTTGAGCATGCCGGCGTCGCTGTTGCCCTTCAGGTCGAAGTCGGTGTCGTAGATGCTGTGGCCCTCGGCGTCGCGGTCGGCCAGGTAGATCAGGCTACCGTCCGGTGCGCGCACCGCGGGGATCTCGCGCTCGTTGGGGCCGATCAGGCTGCGGTACGGCTGGCCGCCGAACTGGCTGGCGCGCTCCAGCGCCTGGTGGCTGTCGCGCACGCGCAGCGCGGTGGCGCACAGCGACGGGCCGTGGGCCTCGAAGAAGCTGTGGGCGAAGGAATACGGCTCGGCGTTGAGCACCAGGTTGATGTCGCCCTGGCGCAGCAGGCTGACGTTCTTCGAACGGTGGCTGCCGGCCTCGACGAAGCCCAAGCGGGTCAACCACTGTGCCAGCTGCGCGCCGTGCTCGCCGTCGACGGCGAATTCGAGGAACTCGATGCCGTCGTAGCGACTGGCCGGCGGCGGGGCGAACAGCACACCCTCCTCGACCGGCTGGTGCTGTTCCTCCAGCAGCAGGCGGGTCTTCTCCTCCAGGTACAGCAGCGAGCGCAGGCCGTCCACCGCGGTGGCGCGCGGCGGCGCGGCGCGGAAGCCGTCGTTGAAGATCTCCAGCGACAGCGGGCCGCGGTAGCCGCTCTTGAGGATGGGTGCGAGGAAGCCGGGTAGATCGAAGTCGCCCTGCCCCGGGAAGCAGCGGAAATGCCGGCTCCACTCCAGCACGTCCATGTTGAGGAGGGGCGCGTCGGCCATCTGCACGAAGAAGATCTTGTCGCCGGGAATCTCGGCGATAGCGCTGGGGTCGCCCTTGAGCGACAGGGTGTGGAAGCTGTCGAGCAGCACGCCCAGGCTCGGGTGGTCGGCAGCGCGCACGATGTCCCACACCTGCTGGTAAGTGTTGACGTGGCGGCCCCAGGCCAGCGCCTCGTAGCCGATGCGCAGGCCGCGGGCGCCGGCGCGTTCGGCCAGCAGGTGCAGGTCGTCGATGAGGATCTGCCGGTCGCCAAGGGCGTCGGCGGCGACATTGCTGCACACCAGCACCAGGTCGGTGCCCAGCTCCTGCATCAGGTCGAACTTGCGCTCGGCGCGGTCGAGGTTGCGCTGCAGGCGGTCGCGGCGCACGCCCTCGAAGTCGCGGAACGGCTGGAACAGGGTGATCTCCAGGCCCAGATCGGCCGCCAGCCGGCGCACCTCGCGCGGGCTGCCGCCGTAGTAGAGCAGGTCGTTCTCGAAGATTTCCACGCCGTCGAAACCGGCGGCGGCGATGGCCTCGAGCTTCTCCGGCAGGGTGCCGCTGAGCGAGACGGTGGCGATTGAACGGTGCATGCGTCCTCCTGGGATGAAGGCGGTCGGTGCAGCGCAACAGCAAGGCAGGCTCGCGCCGACGGGATGGAATGGCTCGAGTATCGGGCAGCCCTCCGGCAGCGGCAACAAAAATGTACTAACCAGTTAGTTTTGTGTTCGATCAGCGAACGGATCCATTCCCCGGCCGATTGACCCGGGTCCAGCCCGCCACGCACCATGCGGCCATATCTCGGTCGACCCGCCGCCTCCGGCGCCGCGTCGCCGCATGCCACGACAACAACAAGAGCGAAGTCGCCATGCCCCGAATGCCTGCTGCCATGCCCGGCACCAGCCCGCCAGTCGCCGCGGACTGACGCGCCAGCCCCGCCCTGCCGGGGGACTCCCAGATCTTGCCCACTGCGCTCCTTCGCGAGCCGCACGGGTCAGCTCGTCCAGAAAAACGGAGAACAACAACAAATGATGTCCCGCACCCCCCTCGCCGTCGCCATCGCCGCCCTCGGCAGTCTGTCCGCCCTGTCCCTGCCGGCCGCAGCAGCAGGTTTCGTCGAGGACAGCAAGGCTTCGCTGAACCTGCGCAACTACTACATCAACCGCGACTTCCGCCATGCCGACAGCACCGCACAGAGCCGCGCCGAGGAATGGACACAGAGCTTCATCCTCAACGTGCAGTCTGGCTACACCCCGGGTCCGGTCGGCTTCGGCGTCGACGCCATGGGCTTGTACTCGGTGAAGCTCGACGGCGGCGAAGGCACCCGCGGCACCCAGCTACTGCCGATCCACGACGACGGCAAGCCGGCCGACGACTACGGCCGCCTGGCGGTGGCTGGCAAGGCCAAGCTGTCCAACACCGAGCTGAAGGTCGGCGAGATGATGCCGGTGCTGCCGATCCTGCGCTCGGACGACGGCCGTTCGCTGCCGCAAACCTTCCAGGGCGGCATGCTGACCTCCAGGGAAATCACCGGCCTGACTCTGCACGGCGGCCAGTTCCGCCAGAACAGCCCGCGCAACGACGCCAGCATGGAGGACATGAACGCCTTCGGCGCCACCTCCGACCGCTTCAACTACGCCGGCGGCGAGTACCGCTTCAACCAGGACCGCACCCTGGTCGGCGTCTGGTACGCCGAGCTGGAGGACATCTACGACCAGCAGTACTTCAACCTGGTGCACAGCCAGCCGCTCGGCGACTGGACCCTGGGCGCCAACCTCGGCTACTTCATCGGCGGCGAGCACGGCGACGAACTGGCCGGCGAGCTGGACAACAAGACCGCCTCGGGCCTGTTCTCCGCCAGGTACAAGGCGCACACCTTCTACGTCGGCCTGCAGAAGGTCAGCGGCGACAACGGCTGGATGCGCGTCAACGGCACCAGCGGCGGCACCCTGGCCAACGACAGCCTCAACGCCAGCTTCGACAACCCCGACGAGCGCTCCTGGCAGGTACGCTACGACTACGACTTCGCCGCCCTCGGCGTGCCCGGCCTGACTAGCATGGTCCGCTACATCAAGGGCGACGACATCGACGTCAACGCCGCCATCGACGACGGCTCGGAGTGGATCCGCGACATCGAGCTGGCCTACACCGTGCAGGCCGGTCCGCTGAAGAGCCTCAACGTCAAGTGGCGCACCTCGAGCATCCGCAAGGACTGGGTGAGCAACGGCACCGACTTCGACGAGCACCGCCTGATCGTCAACTACCCGCTGAACATCTTCTGATCGCGTGCAACACCGGTCGCTGTGGCAGCGGCGGCCGTCTCCCGGGATGATTCGTCCCTCTTCGGCCCGTCCTCGCGACGGGCTCTTTTTTCGACGGAGTCTATGGCCTGGGGACAGGCGTGCCGGCATAGGGCTCGACCCTGTCCTGCTCGGCCGGATCGTTGCGCGCCACGACCGCGCGGGCCAGCTCGCTGGTGCTGAGGTTGATTGCCTCGTGCGGCACGCCGGGCGGGATGAACAGGAACTCGCCGGCTTCGCTGACGATCTCGTTCTCCAGTGCCGCGCCCCAGCGGGTGAGGACGCGGCCTTCGAGCACGTAGATGCCTGTCTCGTAACCGAGGTGCAGGTGCGGTTCGGCCCGCCCGCCGGGCGGGATGACCACCAGGTGCATGGACAGCCCCTGTGCGCCAACCGTCTGCCCCGAGATGCCGACGAAATAGGGCAGCCGCTGGCGGGTCATCACCTCGGTATCGGGGCGTACGGCTTGCACCTTGCGCTCGTCTGCGGCCATGGCTGTTTCCTCCGCGAGTGCGCAACGGCTGACACCAGACAACTATAGCGGGAGTCCTGTGCACTACTGCGCGGAGGCCATGCCAGGGGGCCACTCCTCGTACTGGGGGAGCGCATCGGTGATGTCGTGCCAGCAGGCTTTCGATCCGACGAAGATATGTTCGCTCGGCCGCATGCCGGGATCGTCGTCCAGGCTTCCCACCGCGACCTCGCCGACCTTGCCGGCATGCATGCACACAAGCGGCGAGCCGCAGTTCCCGCAGAAGCAGCGCAGGGTGCCGGGCGAGGACTCATGACCGCAGACGCACTCCTCGCCCGCCACCCAGCGGAACTGCCCGGGATCGATGATGCCCCAGGTGACGAATGCGGCCCCGTGCGACTTGCGGCAGATCGAGCAATGGCAGTTGCCGACGAACTTGAAGGCGCCGGCAATCTCGTAGCGCACGGTTCCGCACCGACAGCTGCCGCGCATGGTCATGTCAGCGCCTCCGGAGTCTTCGGCATGTGTGGTGCAGCATAGCCGACAGCGCAGGCACGGGCGGGACCGGCTGGACGGCACGGCGGCCTCGGCTGGAGAATCGACCGGGCCAGCAGCCCGGAACGCCGTCCATGCCGCACCGCACCGATCCGCCCTTCACCCCCGACCTGTTCGGCGAGACGCCCGCCGAGCTGCCGCGCGAGGAGCGTCTGGGCGCCCAGGCGCTGCTGCTGCGCGGCTTCGCCCTGCCCTTCGTCGACGCGCTGTTGCCGGCGCTGGCGGCAGTGGAAGCGGCGGCGCCGTTCCGCATCATGCTCACCCCCGGCGGCCAGGCGATGTCGGTGGCGCTGACCAACTGCGGCGAGCTGGGCTGGATCAGCGACCGCCGCGGCTATCGCTACAGCCCGCTCGATCCGCTGAGCGGGCGGCCGTGGCCGGCGCTGCCGCAGGCATTCCTCCGCCTGGCGCGGGAGGCGGCGACGGCCGCCGGATTCGCCGACTTCACCCCGGACGCCTGCCTGGTCAACCGCTACCTGCCGGGCACGCGCATGAGCCTGCACCAGGACCGCGACGAGCGCAGCTTCGAGCATCCCATCGTCTCGGTGTCGCTGGGCATCCCGGCGGTGTTTCTGTTCGGCGGCCACGCGCGGCGCGACCCGGCGCAGCGGGTGCCGCTGCTGCACGGCGACGTGGTGGTGTGGGGCGGCGCGGACCGCCTGCGCTTCCACGGCATCCTGCCAGTCAAGGAGGCGGTGCATCCGCTGCTCGGCGCGCAGCGGATCAACTTCACCCTGCGCAAGGCCGGGTGAACCCCCTGCTCAGCGCCGGCTGAGCCCCATCGCCCGGTCGATCCTGTCGAGCAGGCGCATGCTCGGCAGGCAGGCGGCGAAGGAGGATTCGGGCGTGCGTCCCTCGCGGATGGCGGCGAGGAACTCGGCGTCCTGGCGGGCGAAGCTGCTGCCCTCGGGCACCTGCTGGATGATGCCCTCGTGGTCCTTCAGCTCGTCGCGGTAGGCGTGCAGGGTCGCCTCCTCGCCGATGTAGCGGTAGTGGCCGCCGAACGGGCCGCGGGCGTTGAACGACAGCACCAGGGTGGCCATCGCCCCGCTGCGCGCGCGCAGGCCGATGTTCATGTCCATCGGGATGCCCAGCTCGGGGTGGCGCGGGCCGGCGCTGCCCCACACGTCCAGCTCGAAGTCGTCGAGCAGCCAGGCGAACAGGTCGACGCTGTGGCAGGCGTGGTGCCAGAGCAGGCAGTCGGTCCAGCTGCGCGGCTGGCCGAACATGTTGCGGTTGTCGCGGCGCAGGAACCAGGTCTCCGCCACCAGATGCTGCAGGTGGAATTCGCCGGCGGCGATGCGCCGCTTCAGCTCCACGTGCGGCGCGCTGAAGCGCCGGGTGTGGGCGACCATGCACACCTTGTCGGTCGCCGCCGCCTCGGCCGCCAGACGCTCGGCGTCGACGAGATTCAGGCTCATGGGGATCTCGGCCAGCACGTGCTTGCCGGCGGCAATCGCCGCGCTGGCCTGCGCGGCATGCAGCGGGCTCGGGCTGGCGAGGATCACCGCGTCGATATCGCCGCGCGCCAGGCACGCCTGGTAGTCGAGCGAATGCGCGGGGATGCCCCATTTGGCGGCGAAGGCCGCCGTATCGGCGGCCACGCCGCCGGCGACGCAGACCACCTCGGCGCCGGATATTTCCTGCAAAGCGGTCATATGGATGCCGGCGATGGCGCCCTCGCCGGCGAGCAGGATGCGGATCGGCTGGTTGTGCATGGAAGTCTCCGGATCAGGCGTGGCGGCGGGCCTGCAGCCAGGCGCTGCCCAGGCCACTGAGGGCGATCACGCCCATGCCGAGCAGAGCGCCGGAGTCCGGCGCGTGGTCGAAGAGCAGGAAGCCATAGAGCACGGCGAAGAAGATCTGCAGGTAGCTGAACGGCGCCAGCAGCACCGGCGAGCTGTACTGGAAAGCCACGGTCAGCAGCATGTGCCCGGTCACCGCGATCACCCCGAGGGAGAGCATCCCCAGCAGCTGGGGCCAGGCCGGCAGGCCGCTCCAGAACAGCGGCAGCAGCAGGGTCAGGCAGGTGGCGCCGACCAGCCCGGTGACCAGGTTGGTGGTGGCGGCGCTGTCGCGGGTGCCGATGCGCCGGGTCAGCAGCTGGAAGATCGCATAGCTGCAGGCCGAGGCCACCGGCAGCAGCATGGCCGGCGTCAGCAGGCCGCCGCCGGGGCGCACGATGATCAGCACGCCGGCGAAGCCGACCGCCACCAGCAGCCACTGGGCCAGGCTGGCGCGCTCGCCGAGCATGGGGATGGCCAGCAGGATCACCAGCAGCGGGGTGAGAAAGTGCACCGCGGTGGCCTCGCCGATCGGCAGGTAGCGCAGGGCGAACAGGAAGAACAGGCTGATCGACAGCAGCGACAGGCCGCGCAGCACCTGCAGGCCCGGGCAATTGACCTTGAGCACGCGCAGGCCGTGGCGCGGCAGCTGCCAGGCGGCGAGCAGAAAGGTCTGCGCCAGATAACGCACCCAGAGGATCATCAGCACGCTGTTGAAGGCGGTGAGGTACTTCGACAGGCTGTCCAGCGAGGCGAAGGCGAACACCGCGGCGCAGGTCAGCAGGATGCCCTTGAGCGGGCGGGACATGGTCATCCGGAAAGGAGGTTCCTGGTCAGGTAGGCAGGGAGTGCTGCCCCGTCCGGGCGGACGGCGGCGGGCACAGGGGGCAATGTTAACTTATTAACCATACGTTCCACCTCCCGGCCACCGCCCCGCCTCCGTCACTCCAGCGACTCGACGCCCAGCTCGTTCCACACTTCCTCGGCCAGATGGAAGGTGGCGTTGGCCGCCGGGATGCCGCAGTAGATGGCGCTCTGCAGCAGCACTTCCTTGATCTCGTCGCGGCTCACGCCGTTATTGCGCGCGGCGCGCAGGTGCAGTTTGAGCTCGCCCTCGCGGTTCATGCCGATCAGCATGGCGATGGTGATCAGGCTGCGGGTGTGGCGCGGCAGGCCCGGGCGGGTCCAGATGTCGCCCCAGGCGTGGCGGGTGATCATTTCCTGGAACTCGCCGTTGAACTCGGTGATGTTCTTCAGGCTGCGGTCGACGTGGGCGTCGCCGAGCACCGCGCGGCGCACCTGCATGCCGGCTTCGTAGCGTTGTTTCTCGTCCATCGCTGGCTCCGTGAGAGGCTCGGCCTGCTCACCCGCGGGTGGCTGGCCTGATGATTATGGTGGCGGGTGCACTAGTGCGGCGCCCCGCCCCGCCCGGTCAGGCGGGCTGTATCTTGTAGGGTGGGCAACGGCGCAGCCTTGCCCACCGTGGCCGTTGGTGGACAAGCGCTGTGCGCGTTGTCCACCCTACGCCCGTACTTACTTCCTGAGGAACGCCAGCACCGCCTGGGTGAAGGCATCGCCGGCCTCGACGTTGGACAGGTGCGCAGCGTGGAACTCGACCAGCTCGGCGCCGGCAATGCGCTCCTGCATGAAGCGGCCGTGCTCGGGGGTGGTGACGGCGTCATGGCTGCCGCAGACGATCAGGGTCGGCGCAGTGATCGAAGCGATCTGCTCGCGGTAGTCGGCGTTGCGCACCGCGGCGCAGTTGGCGGCGTAGCCCTGCGGCGAGCTCTGCGCCAGCATGCCGACGATCGGCTCGGCCTTGGCCGGCTGGGCGCTGGCGAACTCGGCGGTGAACCAGCGGGCAATGGAGGCGTCGCGCAGGTCACGCATGGCCTGCTGACCACCGGCCAGCACGGTGTCGATGCGGGTGTTCCACACCTCGTCAGTGCCGATCTTCGCGCCGGTGTTGCACAGCACCAGCTTCTCCAGGCGCGCGCCGGCGTTGATGCCCAGCCACTGGCCAATCAGGCCGCCCATCGACAGGCCGCAGAAGGAAAACTTCTGGATGTCCAGCGCATCCAGCAGTGCCAGCACGTCGCGGCCGAGCTGTTCGATGCTGTACGGGCCTTCGGTGACCAGCGATGCGCCGTGGCCGCGGGTGTCGAAGCGCAGCACGCGGAACTCCTTGGCGAACGCCGGGATCTGCGCGTCCCACATGTGCAGGTCGGTGCCCAACGAGTTGGACAGCACCAGCACCGGCGCGCCGGCCGGGCCGTCCAGTTGGTAGTTCAGGGCGCCATCGGCGAGTTGCACGGTCGGCATGGAAGACTCCTTAGCGGTGGGTGGCGCGGTGTTCGGCCACGGCACGGGCGACCCAGCTCTGCGCCAGGCCGAGGTAATGGGACGGATCGAGCAGGCGATCCAGTTCAGCGGCGGACAGCTCGGCGGCAACCTCGGCGTGCTCACCGAGCACGGCACGCAGGTGGCGACCGTCGTTGACCGCCTGGCGGCAGCACTGCTCGACCAGGTGGTGGGCGCGCTCGCGGCCGATGCGCTGGGCCAGGGCGATGCTCACCGCCTCGGCCAGCACCAGGCCGCGGGTCAGGTCGAGGTTCTCGCGCATGCGCGCGGCATCGACTTCCAGCCCCGGCAGCAGCAGGCGCGCCTGTTGCAAGGCGCCGGACAGCAGGCAGCACAGCTCGGGCAGGGTTTCCCACTCGGCATGCCAGAGGCCGAGGCTGCGCTCGTGCTCCTGCGGCATGGCCGCCAGCATGGTGGCGACCAGCCCCGGCGCGCGGGTGGCGGCGCCGATCAGCACGGCGGCGCCGACCGGGTTGCGCTTGTGCGGCATGGTCGAGGAACCGCCCTTGCCGGGCGCGGCCGGCTCGAACGCCTCGCCCACGTCGGTCTGCATCAGCAGGCTGAGGTCGCGGCCGAGCTTGCCGAGGGTGCCGGCAAGCAGGCCGAGCCAGCCGGCGAACTCGACCAGACGGTCGCGCTGGGTGTGCCAGGGCTGCTCGGGCAAGGTCAGGTCCAGTTCGCGGGCCAGCGCCTCGGACACCGGCAGGGCCTGCTCGCCGAGCGCGGCCAGGGTGCCGGCGGCGCCGCCGAACTGCAGCACCAACAGGCGCGGCTTCAATTCGGCCAGGCGCTGACGCTGGCGGGTGACCGCGCCGAGCAGGCCGGCCAGCTTCATGCCGAGGGTCACCGGGGTGGCGTGCTGCAGCCAGGTGCGCCCGGCCAGCGGCGTGGCGGCGTGGCGCTCGGCCTGGGCGGCGAGGTCGTCGGCCAGCGCGGCCAGCTCGGTTTCGAAGATGTCGATGGCGGCGCGCAGTTGCAGCACCAGGCCGCTGTCCATGGCGTCCTGGCTGGTGGCGCCGAGGTGCACGTAGCGCTCGGCCTCGGCGTCGACGGCGGCGATCTGCCGGCCGAGGGCCTTGACCAGCGGGATCGCCGAGTTGCCGGCGCTGGCGATGGCGGTGGCCAGCGCGGGAATATCGTAGAGCTCGGCGCGGCAGGCCCCGGCGATGGGCGCTACGGCGGAAGCCGGGATCAGCCCGACCGCCGCCTCGGCACGCGCCAGCGCGGCCTCGAAGTCGAGCATGCCCTGCAGCCGGCCCTGGTCGCAGAACACCGCGCGCATCGGCGCGCTGGTGAAGTAGGCATCGAACAGTTGGTTGCTCAAGACGGTTTCATCCTGTGAGCGTGGGGATAGGACCAAGGTTGGCAGCGGAGCACGGCGGGGTCCAGCGCAGCCGCAGGGTGGGAAACTGCCGAAGGCAGTTCCCACCAATGGCGCGGGGCGTGGTGGAAGATCGCTGCGCGAGTCTTCCACCCTACGCCACTCCCCTGCTCCGCGTTGGCCGTCAAACGCGCTCGATGGCCAGCGCCAGACCCTGGCCGACGCCAATGCACATGGTGGCCAGGCCCAGCTTGCCGCCGGACTTCTCCAGCTGGTGCACGGCGGTCAGCACCAGGCGCGCGCCACTCATGCCCAGCGGGTGGCCGAGGGCGATGGCGCCGCCGTTCGGGTTGACCCGCGCGTCGTCGTCGGCGATGCCCAGCTCGCGCATGCAGGCCAGACCCTGGGCGGCGAAGGCTTCGTTGAGCTCGATCACGTCGAAGTCGGCGACTGCCAGGTTCAGGCGCTCGCAGAGCTTCTGCACCGCCGGCACCGGGCCGATGCCCATGATGCGCGGCTCGACACCGGCGCTGGCCATGCCGAGCACCTTGGCGCGCGGCTTGAGGCCGTACTTGGCCACCGCTTCGGCGGAAGCCAGGATCATCGCGGCGGCGCCGTCGTTGATGCCCGAGGCGTTGCCGGCGGTGACGGTCTTGCCCTCGCCGTTGACCGGCTTGAGCTTGGCCAAGGCTTCCGGCGTGGTGTCCGGGCGCGGATGCTCGTCGCTGTCGATGACGGTGTCGCCCTTCTTGCCCTTGATCACCACCGGGACGATTTCCTCGGCGTAGTAGCCCTCGGCCTGGGCACGACCGGCGCGCTGCTGGCTGCGCAAGGCGAAGGCGTCCTGGTCGGCGCGCGAGATGCCGAAGTCCTCGGCCACGTTGTCGGCGGTCTGCGGCATGGCCTCGACGCCGTACTGGGCTTTCAGCAGCGGGTTGACGAAGCGCCAGCCCATGGTGGTGTCTTCGATCTTCTGGCTGCGGCCGAAGGCGCTATCGGCCTTGCCCATCACATAGGGCGCACGGCTCATCGACTCGACGCCGCCGGCGATGGCCACCTCGATCTCGCCGAGGGCGATGGCGCGGAAGGCGCTGCCCACCGCGTCGAGGCCCGAGGCGCACAGACGGTTGAGGGTCACGCCCGGCACGCTCGGCGGCAGGCCGGCGAGCAGCAGCGACATGCGCGCCACGTTGCGGTTGTCCTCGCCGGCCTGGTTGGCGCACCCGTAGAACACGTCGTCGATGGCCGCCGGGTCGAGCTGCGGGTTGCGCTCGAGCAGGGCCTTCAGCGGAATGGCGCCGAGGTCGTCGGCGCGCACCGCGGCCAGCCCGCCGCCGAAGCGGCCGATGGGCGTACGGACGGCGTCGCAGATGTAGACTTCGCGGCTCATGCCTCACCTCCGACCTGGCCGCCGTGGGCGGCCGCGGTGCGGGCTTCCAGGGCGCGCAGTGCGTCGAGTTCGACGGCAGTCGGCTCCGGGGTGACGGTCACGTCGGCGGCGAAGCGGATCGCCCAGCCGGTGTTCTCGATCACCTGCTCGCGGGTCACGCCCGGGTGCAGGGCGGTGACGACGAATTCGTTGGTGCCGGCTTCCGGCTCCATGATGCACAGGTCGGTGATGATGCCGACCGGGCCCTTGCCCGGCAGGCCGAGCTGCTGGCGATGGTCGCCGCCCTCGCCGAAGCCGACCGAGGTGATGAAGTCGAGCTTGTCGACGAAGCTGCGGTGGCCCTGCTTGAGGATGATCAGCACTTCCTTGGCGCTGCCGGCGATTTCCGGGGCGCCGCCGGCGCCGGGCAGGCGCACCTTCGGCGCGGAGTAGTCGCCGACCACGGTGGTGTTGATGTTGCCGTACTTGTCGACCTGCGCCGCGCCGAGGAAGCCGACGTCGATGCGCCCGCCCTGCAGCCAGTAGCGGAAGATCTCGCCGGTGGGCACCACGGTGTCGGCGGTCTCGGCCAGCTCGCCGTCACCGATGGACAGCGGCAGCACGCTCGGCTTGGCGCCGATCGGGCCCGATTCGTAGATCAGCACCACGTCCGGGGACGAGGTCAGGCGCGCCAGGTTGGCGGCCTTGGACGGCAGGCCGATGCCGACGAAGCACACGGCGCCGTTCTTCAGGCGGCGGGCGGCGGCCACGGTCATCATTTCATTGGTGGTGTAGCTCATCACTGGGCCTCCTGCTGCGCGGCCAGCTTGGCCTTGAATTCGGAAAAATCGGCGGTGCCGCGGATAAAGGTGTCGATCCAGGCGGTGAAGGTGTCGCGGCTGCGGGCGATCGGGTCCCAGGCCTGGTAGAAGCGGTTGTCACGCTCGGAGTAGCCGTGGGCGTAGGACGGATGGGCGCCGCCCGGCACCACGCAGACGGCGGACAGCGCCCAGGTCGGCAGCACGCAGGCGTTCATCGGCGCGTTGAGGTCGTCGACGATCTCCTCGACGGTGACGATGGCGCGCTTGGCGGCCAGCACGGCTTCCTTCTGCACGCCGAGGATGCCCTGCACCAGCACGTTGCCCTTGCGGTCGGCCTTCTGCGCGTGGATCACGGTGACGTCCGGACGTACGCTCGGCACCGCGACCAGCTGCTCGCCGGTGAACGGGCAGTTGATGAACTTGATCAGCGGGTTGACCTTGGGCAGGTCGGAGCCGGCATAGGCGCGCAGCACGGCGAACGGCAGGCCGGAGGCGCCGGCGACGTAGGCGTTGGCCAGGTCGGCGTGGCTGTGCTCCTCGATCTCCAGGGCGTGCGGCCACTGCTTCTCCACCGCGTCGCGCAGGCGGTGCAGCGACCCCACGCCGGGGTTGCCGCCCCAGGAGAAGATCAGCTTCTTGGCGCAGCCGGAACCGATCAACTGGTCGTAGATCAGGTCGGGGGTCATGCGCACCAGGGTCAGCTCTTTCTTGCCCTGGCGAATGATCTCGTGACCGGCGGCAGTCGGAATCAGGTGGGTGAAGCCTTCGAGGGCAACGGTGTCGCCATCGTTGACGAAGCGCTGGACGGCTTCGCGCAGGGTGAGGATTTCGGCCATTGGCTGTGCTCTTGCTCGGTTGACGTCGTCCAGCGCATCGCGCCGGGCTGTGGGTCAACAGTAGGGAAGCGAGCCCTGCAGAACAATCCGATAATCGATGATCTGTTCGATAATCGGACCGTTCTTCAACCGCCAATGGCCGCGCACCTCAGCGCCACAACTGCGCGCCCAGCTCCCTGCTGGCCGCCAGCAGCGCCGGCAGGAAGCGCGTCTCCAGCTCCTGGCGGCTGACCCGGCCGGCGTGGCTGCTGACGTTCATCGCCGCCAGCACCTGGCCGCTGGCGTCGCGCACCGGTACGGCCACCGAGCGCAGGCTCTGCTCCAGCTCCTGGTCGACGATGCACCAGCCCTGCTCGCGCACCTGCATCAGGTTCTCCCACAGCGCCTCGGGGGTGTGCAGGGTGCGGCTGGTGCGCGGCTTGAGATCGGCGCGCGCCAGGTAGGCGCGCAGGCTGTCGTCGTCCAGCGCGGCGAGGAGGATGCGGCCCATCGAGGTGCAGTAGGCCGGCAGGCGGCTGCCGACGCTGAGGTCGACCGAGATCAGCCGCTGCGGAATCGCCGAGCGGGCGATGTAGAGCACCTCGTCGCCCTCCAGGGTGGCCAGGTTGCAGGCCTCATGCAGCTGCTCGCTGATGCGGTCGAGGAACGGCTGCGCCGACACCGCCAGCGGCGTCGACGACAGGTAGGCATGGCCGAGGGTCAGCACCTTGGGCAGCAGCGCGTAGGTGCGCCCGTCGGTGGCGACGTAGCCGAGCTGCATCAGGGTGTACAGGCAGCGCTGCACCGCGGCGCGCGGGATGCCGGTGCGGTGGCTGATCTGGGCGATGGTCAGGTGGCGCTTGCGCTCCTGGAAGGCGTTGATCACCGCCAGACCGCGCGCCAGCGAGGACATGAAGTTGGGATCGCCGCTGAACGCCTTGATCTGCTCGACGGCCAGCTGCTGCGGCGGCGGCGCCAGGCCGGACGGGGTGGGTTGCAGATCGCTCATGGGGCCTCCGGGGTGGGCGGGAAAGTTCAGTCGATTATCGAACCGAGGTCCGATAATCGCAAACCGCATCACTCAGGTCTGCAGGTAGCCCGCCTGCCCGAGCACGCCGATCAGCGTGCTGATGGTGACGAAGGCCAGCACGGTGGCCGCCACCAGCGCGGCGGCGCAGCGTTCCTCGAGGCCGAAGCGCAGGCCGAGGATCGGGTAGATGCTCATCATCGGTGCGCTGGCGAACAGCAGGCCGGCCACCTTGAGCTGCGGATCGATGTCCGGCACCAGGACGAAGGCGACCAGCAGCGCCAGCGGGTGGAGGACCAGCTTGCCGAGGGCGGTCTGCCCGACGTCCGCCCACATGCCGCGCGGCCGCAGGCCGTAGAGGGTGCCGCCGATGACGAACAGCGCCACCGGCGCCGAGGCACCGGCGAGCATGTCCACCACCCGGAACAGCAGCGGCGGCAGGCGCAGCTCCAGCAGCGACAGCAGCAAGCCGAGGGCGATGGCGCCGATCATCGGATTGCGCAGTAGGCGCAGGGCGGTTTCCCGGGCCAGCGCCCGGCCGCGGACGCCGGACTGCTGGCCGATCTCGGCCAGCGCCAGGGCCAGCGGAATCATCAGCAGGTTCTCCACCAGCATGCCGAGGGCCAAGGCCAGCGCCGCCGTGGGGCCGAGCACCATGACCACGATGGGATAGCCGATGAAGCCGCTGTTGGACACCGACATGCCCATCGCCAGGATGGCGCTGGCCGACAGGTCCTGGCCGCGCAGCCAGCGCGCCACCGCCAGGCCGCCGGCGAACACCGCCAGGGAGGCCAGCGCATAGGCCAGCAGGTAGGGGCCGTCGAGCACCTCGCCGAGGCTGCGCTCGCTGAGCGCCCGCAGCACCAGCGCCGGCAGGGCGAAGTTGATGACGAAGGCGCCCAGGCCGCGGATCTGCCCGCGGTCGATCAGGCCGCCGCGCACGGAAAGGAAGCCGAGGGCGATGAGGATGAAGATCGGCGCGGTGACGCCGAGCACGGCTAGCATGCCTGATACTCCCTGTGGTCGGCCGCCGTCAGCCGGCGCAGCTGCGCCAGGCGGCTGCGGGTGCGGCCGAAATCGATGTGGTTGACGCCGGCGCACAGCGCCTCCAGCGGCTGTTCGCCATGCAGCAGCAGCTCGCGGCCGGCGTCGTAGGCGATGTCGACGAAGTTGACCAGGCGCTGCTGGGCGTCCGCCGAGCAGCGCGCCAGCTCCGGCAGCCCGCTGACCGCCAGGCGCGCGAAGCGCCGGCACAGGTCGAGATAGTCGGCGCTGGCCAGCGGGCGCTGGCACAGCTCGGAGAAGGACAGCCACAACACTTCCCTGCCCTGCCCCAGCGGCTGGATCTGCCGCGGACCGAGCGCCAGCGGCGCTGCCGGCATGACCAGCTGCAGGCGCTCGGCCAGCAGCGTTTCGAGCCCGGCCTCCGGCGCCTGCAGGTAGTGGCCCCAGTGGCGGTCGCTGAGCGGGCGGTAGTCCACCCCGGCGGCCATCTCGACGACCAGGCAGTGGCGCTCGAGCAGTTCAGCGAAGGGCCTGAAGCGGCTGTGGTAGAGCGGATTGGGGCACAGCTGCGCAGGTGCGTAGTTGGAGCTGAACAGCAGGATGGTCCCGGCGTTCAGCAGCTGCTGCAGCAGGCGGCCGAGGAGGATGGCGTCGCCTATGTCGTGGACGTGGAATTCGTCGAAGCACAGCAGGTGCGCCTCGCCGGCCAGCTCGGCGGCGACCCGCGCCAGCGGATCGGCCTGGCCGCTGTGGACCAGCAGGCGCTGCTGCAGCTCCTGCAGCAGCTGGTGGACGTGCACGCGGCGCTTGGCTGTGAGCGGCGCGGCGGCGAACAGGCTGTCCAGCAGCAGGCTCTTGCCGCGCCCGACGCCGCCCCACAGATAGGCGCCGGCCGGCGCGCGACGGCGCCAGGCCGACGGCTGCAGGCGTGCCTGCAGCCAGTCGGCCAGCCGGGTCAGGGCCTGGTGCTGCGCCCCGTCCAGGGACAGGCCACGCGCGGCGAGCTGCGCGGCGGCCTGTCGGTACAGCGGGTTGCCAGGGGACTCAGAAGTCAAAGAACACCGTCTCGTTGTCACCCTGGATGCGGATGTCGAAGCGGTAGGCGGTCTTGCCGTCCACCTCGCAGCGCCTGGCGATCAGGGTCTGCCGGCGCTCCACCGCCTCGATCAGGTTGAGCACCGGATCGGCGGCGTTGGCCGCCACTTCGTCCTCGAAGTAGATGCGCGTCTGCAGGTGGATGTTGATCCCGCGGGCGAACAGCGACACGTTGATGTGCGGCGCCTGCCTGCCCACCGCGCCCGGCTTGACGGTCTGCACCGTCCACTCGCCGGCGTCGAAGGTGGTGGCGGTGCGGCCGAAACCGTTGAACGGCTTCTCCAGGTCGTAGGCGCAGTCGTAGACGCCCTCGTGGTTGGCCTGCCACAGCTCGAGGAAGGAGTCGCGCACCAGGTGGCCGTTGCCGTCGAACACGCGGCCGATCAGCACGATGTGCTCGCCGGCGGCGCCGGGCTTGGCCATCTCGTTCCAGACTTCCTGGTCACGGGTCGGGTTGCCGGCGGCGGCCAGGGCCAGGCCGATGTGCACGTAGGGGCCGGCGGTCTGCGAAGGGGTTTCCGGCAGCAGGTCGAAATTCATGGTCGGCTCCTCTCTCACTGGTTCTCGAAGTGGGTCTTGCGGTGGCCGCGCAGCACGATGTCGAAGCGGTAGGCCAGGCTGTCCATGGGCGTGCCCATGCTCATGTCCAGGCGACCGATCAGGGTCTGCACGGCGTCCGGGTTGGCGAGGGTGCGGACGATCGGGCACTTCGGAATCAGCGGATCGCCCTCGAAGTACATCTGAGTGATCAGCTTGGTGGAGATCGACGGGCCGGCGATGGACACGTGGATGTGCGACGGACGCCACTCGTTGGGGCCGTTGCGCCACGGGTAGGGACCCGGCTTGATGGTGCGGAAGAAGTAGTTGCCGTTGGCGTCGGTCAGGGTGCGGCCGACACCGCCGAAGTTGGGGTCGAGCGGCGCCAGGTAGCGGTCATTCTTGTGGCGGTAGCGGCCGCCGGCGTTGGCCTGCCACATCTCCACCAGGGTGTGCGGGATCGGTTGGCCGTACTGGTCGACCACGCGGCCGAACATGATGATGCGCTCGCCCACCGGCAGGCCGCCGTTGTTGAAGTTGAGCAGCAGGTCGTTGTCGTACTTGCCGAGCTTGAGGTGCGAGAAGTCCGGACCGGTGGTCTCGGAGATCGACTGCGGGATGCTCACCAGCGCCTGGCGCGGCGAGCGCGGCACGGAGGTCTTGTAGTCGGGGGTGTAGGCCTTCGGCTGCCAGTTGCGGTCACGGGTGACGAACCGGCTGTTTTCCGCGTCGTGCATGCTGCGTTCCTCTTGTTGGAGTTGTCGGAGCGGATCTGAGTGAGTTCAGTCTGCCCGGCTCCCCGCCGCGAGGAAATTGAATTGTACTGTTTGGTTCATAACCTATTGGTTATGTGTGCCCTCCCCGCTGCGCTCGGCGGCCACCTCGCGCAGCACGCTGCAGAACCACTGCGCCGCCAGCGGCAGCGGCCGCGCGCTGCTGGAGCAGATGCCGATGGAGCCGCCCGGTTCGCGGATGCCGAGGGCCGGTTCGGCCAGCACGCCGTCGGCCAGGTCCTGGCTCACCGCGTCCTGCGGCGCCACCCAGATCGCCTCGCTGCCCAGCACGTAGCGGCGGCCGAGAGCGATGGACAGGGTTTCCAGGCGCTGCGCGGCCGGCGGCACGCCCCACTGCACGAACAGGGCGTCGGCGTACTTGCGGATGGTGGTGCCGGCCGGCGGCAGCACCAGCGGATAGTCGGCCAGGCGCGCCAGCGCGCCCTCGCCCAGCGCCAGCAGCGGATGGCCGGCGCGCACCACCAGGGTCATCGATTCGCTGTACAGGTGCTCGAAGGTCAGGCCCTGGATCTCCGGGCTGTCGGTCATCCGCCCGACCACCAGATCCAGCTCGCCGACCTTGAGCTGGGCCAGCAGCTGGGCGCTGGAGCCGCCGGCGACCTGGATCACCAACGCGCCGTGGCGGGCGTGCAGCAGGGCGATGGTCTCGGGCAGCAGCTGGCTCTCCACCGTGGACAGCGCGCCGACGCGTACCTCGAGCGCCTGCGGCGCATGGCCGCGCACCACGCCGACGCCGTCGCGCAGCGCCTGCACGCAAGGGCCGGCGTAGCGCAGGAAGGTCTCCCCCGCCGGGGTGAGCACCACGCCGCCCTTGCCGCGCTCGAACAGCGGGTGGTCGAGTATCTCCTCGAGCTCCTTGAGGGTCTTGGAGATCGCCGGCTGGCTCACCGCCAGGCTGTCGGCGGCGCGGGCGAAGCTGCGCTGGCGGGCGATCTCCAGAAAGCAGGTGAGGTGGCGGAACTTGATGCGGTTATCGATGTTCAAGACGGCTATTCATCGCTAAGGGAGGATGGCCTAGATACTCCGTGCAACGTCACTATTGAGGCAAGCACTCCACATGACCTGTGGATATGCTACTCCTGACGATTAACAAGGCTTTGAACGTGGCGCTCAGCAGGTACACGCTGGCAACGCCCCGACGTCAGCGCCTCCGTCGCGCAGGCAAATAATCTGGCGCTGGCGATTCACCCTGGCGCATGTCGGCAAGGGCCAGCAGGCTCTGCTGATCTTGGAGCGACGCGGGCACCGGAGGGGCTGAGATGAGCTGGAAAGTGACTTGCCGTGACGCCGGCGACGGCAGCGGCGACGTAATCCTGGAGCTGCCCGACGATCTTCTGCAGGCCGCCGGCCTGGCGATGGGCGACACCCTGGAGGTGGAGCGCGACCCGAACGATGGCGCGGCGCTGCGGTTGACGAAGGTCGTGCGTTGCGAGGTGTGCGATGCCAGCACCGCCGAGACCGGCCATGGCGTCCTGCAGGCCCAGTGGCGCGACGGCGAGGCCGAGGGCATGCGCCTGTGCAAGTCCTGCTTCGGCTACGCGATGTCGACGCTCAAGCGCGAGCGCTGGGTTCTCCACATGTTCGATGACGACGAGCCATGATCCTGTTTCTCGACTTCGACGGTGTGCTCCACCCGCTGTTCACCCGTCCAGATTTGCCGCCGGAGGAGTCCCTGTTCTTCCGGGTACGGATGGTGGCCATGCGGCAGTCCTTCGAGATTGGTGGTAAATCTGATTTTTCAGGTGGTAAATTTTACCACTGACCTTCAAAAAACACCCGGAAACACCCAAAAAACCCCGGAAATGCACACCGCTGTGAACACCTCAAAACCTAGCTCAACCCCAGAAACCACGCGGCCTGAACCGTCCCGCCGCTTCAGCGTTGCGCCGATGATGGACGGGATCAAGCAACTCCTAACAGCATGATTTAAAAGAGCTTTAACGCCAATCACGCTGCCATGACGGCCCTATGACGTCACTCACCATTGACGCCCACTTGGGCGCTGCGCAGGTCACGGCGGAAGTTCTGCAGGCTGCGGCAGTCGCTGGGCGACCTGGAAACGGTCAGGGTCGGCCAACCACTCGGAGGAGTGAGGCGGCCATGCTTGCTGCCACGCCGGAAACCCCAGCCCTGGCTGACCAGTTGGCGGATCAGCCGGTCGACTTCCTTGTTCGAGCAGTATTTCATGCGCCCTCTCCTGCCAGCGCCGGGCTGTAGCGGGAACTGAAGCGCTCGGGGTCGAAGGCCATCTGGGCAAAGGCCGCCTCGGCGCCAGCCTCGAGGATCGGATGGCTGTAGGCAAAGCTCTGCCCGGCGATCAGCGGGCTGTTCTGGAAGAAACGCCCGTGGGATCGACCATCAGGTAGAACTCGCGCATGTCCTGGTTGTCCTCGGCACAGAGGACATGGCTGCAGGCGTGATGACGGGCGACGAAGGCAGTGAACTGGCGGTCGCTGACGACCAGGTCCTGGCTCACCACCGGTAGCATGCGCAGGACCTTCCACTTGTCCGGTGCGAGGCGGCGGATCAGCGGGCCGAGATCCTCACCATGGTTGAGCCGGTTGACCACGGTGTTGAACTTGAGGCGCAGGCCGAGGTTGGTCTGGCGAGCATTGGCCAGGCCGGTCGCTAGGTCATCCAGGTCGAGCAGCCGGTCGCGGCGGTCGACACGGCCGATGGCGCGATTGGTCGCCGGACAGGCCGAGTCGATGCTGATGCCCAGCCAGCTCAGCTGCGGCGCCAGTCGACCCAGCAGCTCATGGTCGAGGTGGCTGCCATTGCTGATCAGCGAAACCTTGAAGCCAAGGGCACGGGTCTGGCTGACGATACGGCAAGCGCTGGCGGGCCCGGCTCGCCAGTGACCGACCTGGCGCTCTGGTCAGCCTCCTGCCGCCAGGGGGCGCGGAAGGAAGTACAGCTCGTCACCACGCTGCAGACCGACCAGGCTGGCATGGCTCTTCACCACCTCGGCCTCGACCAGCTCGCCCTGCCCCTCGACCCTGAGGGTCACCCGGGTGATGGCGCCCAGCGGGCGGATGTCGCGCACCTCGGCGGCCAGATGGCCGGGCAGCGCCTCGCGCGCCAGCGACACCTCGTGCGGACGGAACAGGATGTGCCCCTCCTCGCCCAGGTGCAGGCGGTTGGAGTCGCCGAGGAAGTGGTAGACGAAGTCGCTGGCCGGCTGCTCGTAGACCTCGCCCGGCGCGCCGATCTGCTCGATCACCCCCTTGTTCATCACCACGATGCGGTCGGCGACTTCCATCGCCTCTTCCTGATCGTGGGTGACGAACACCGAGGTCAGGTTGATCTCCTCGTGCAGGCGCGCCAGCCAGCGGCGCAGCTCCTTGCGCACCTTGGCGTCCAGCGCGCCGAACGGCTCGTCGAGCAGGAGGATCTTCGGCTCCACCGCCAGGGCGCGGGCCAGGGCGATGCGCTGGCGCTGGCCGCCGGAGAGCTGTTCCGGATAGCGGTCGGCCAGCCAGTCGAGCTGCACCATGTTCAGCAGTTCGTGGACCTTGTCCCTGATCTGCGCTTCGCTGGGGCGCTCCTTTTTGGGCTTCATGCGCAGGCCGAAGGCGACGTTGTCGAACACCGTCATGTGGCGGAACAGCGCGTAGTGCTGGAACACGAAGCCGACGTTGCGGTCGCGCACGTCGTGGCCGGAAACGTCCTCACCATGGAAGGCGATGCTGCCCACGTCCGGAGTCTCCAGGCCGGCGATGATGCGCAGCAGGGTGGTCTTGCCGCAGCCGGACGGGCCGAGCAGCGCCACCAGCTCGCCGCTGTGGATGTCCAGGTTGATCGCGTCGAGGGCCTGGAAGGCGCCGAAGCGCTTGCTGACGTTGCGGATCTCGATACTCATGGCTTATTCCTCGGCAGCATTCGACTTGAGGCGGGTCAGACGGCTTTCGCTCCACTGCTTGAGCAGCAGGATGCACAGCGCCAGGGCCAGCAGCAGGCTGGCGACGCTGAAGGCGGCGACGTGGTTGTACTCGTTGTAGAGGATCTCGACGTGCAGCGGCAGGGTGTTGGTGACGCCGCGGATATGTCCGGAGACCACCGACACCGCACCGAACTCGCCCATCGCCCGCGCGGTGCACAACACCACGCCGTAGATCAGGCCCCACTTGATGTTGGGCAGGGTGACGTGCCGGAACATCTGCCAGCCGTTGGCGCCGAGCAGGCGCGCGGCCTCCTCCTCCTGGGTGCCCTGTTCCTGCATCAGCGGGACCAGTTCGCGGGCGACGAAGGGCACGGTGACGAACACGGTGGCCAGCACGATGCCGGGCACGGCGAAGATGATCTGGATGTCGCGCTCCTGCAGCCACGGGCCGAAGAAACCCTGGGCGCCGAACAGCAGCACGTAGATCAGGCCGGCGATCACCGGCGACACCGAGAACGGCAGGTCGATCAGGGTGACCAGCAGGCTCTTGCCGCGGAACTCGTACTTGCTCACGCACCAGGCGGCGGCGACGCCGAACAGCAGGTTGAGCGGCACGGCGATGGCCACGGCGGTCAGCGTCAGCTGCAGCGCGGCGAGGGCGTCCGGCTCGAGGATCGCGGTGAAGAAGGTGCCCAGGCCCTGCTTGAGCGCCTCGCCGAGCACCACGTACAGCGGCAGCAGCAGGAACAGGGCGAACGCCAGCCAGGCGCCGGCGATCAGCAGGCTGCGGCCCAGCGCATGGCCGCGGCGGGCGGCGTTGGCCTGTGCGGCGCCGGAGGCGACGGTTACGGATGACATGGCGGCCTCCTCACGGCGTTTCGATGCGGCGCTGCAGCAGGTTGACCAGCAGCAGCAGGACGAAGGACACCACCAGCATCAGCACGCCGATGGCGGTGGCGCCGGTGTAGTCGTACTGGTCGAGCTTGACCATGATCAGCAGCGGCAGGATCTCGGTCTTCATCGGCATGTTGCCGGCGATGAAGATCACCGAACCGTACTCGCCGATGCCGCGGGCGAAGGCCAGGGCGAAGCCGGTCAGCCAGGCCGGCAGCAGCGCCGGCAGCAGCACGTGGCGGAATACCTGCAGCGGCCGGGCGCCGAGGCAGGCAGCGGCCTCCTCCACCTCGCGCGGAATGTCCTCCAGCACCGGCTGCAGGGTGCGCACCACGAACGGCAGGGTGACGAAGGTCAGCGCCAGGGTGATGCCCAGCGGGGTGTAGGCGATCTTCAGGCCGATCTCGGCGGCCAGGCTGCCGATCAGCCCCTTGGGCGCGTAGAGCGCGGTCAGGGCGATGCCGGCCACCGCGGTGGGCAGGGCGAACGGCAGGTCGATCATCGCGTCGATGACCTTGCGCCCGGGGAAGCGGTAGCGCACCAGCACCCAGGCCAGCAGGGTGCCGATCACGCCGTTGAGCAGCGCCGCAGCCAGGGCGACCCCGAAGCTCAGCTTGAGCGCGGCGAGCACCCGCGGCGCGCTGACGATGGCCCAGAACTGCTCCCAGGTGAGCTGGGCGGCGTGGACGAACATGGCACCCAGGGGAATCAGCACCAGGAGGCTGAGATACACCAGGGTGTAGCCCAGCGTCAGCCCGAAGCCGGGTATGACGGGGGAAGTGCGGCGGGACATAGGTTCCTCGCAAGGTTCGTGGCCCGGAGGCCGTCCGGGTTGTGGTCAAGCAACAACCCCCGGTGCCGGACACCGGGGGTTCGATCAGCAGACGGAGATCACTGCACCTGGTAGATCTGGTCGAACACGCCGCCATCGTTGAAGAACTTCGGCTGCGCGGCCTTCCAGCCGCCGAAGTCCTTGTCGATGGTGACCAGCTTCAGGGCCGGGAACTGCCGGGCGAACTCGGCGGCGACCTTCTCGTTGCGCGGACGGTAGAAGTGCCTGGCGGCGATGCGCTGGCCTTCCTCGCTGTACAGGTACTCCAGGTAGGCGGTGGCCAGCTCGCGGGTGCCCTTCCGGTCGACGTTCTTGTCGACCACCGCCACTGGCGGCTCGGCGAGGATCGACAGCGACGGCGCGACGATCTCGAAGTTCTCGCCGCCCTGCTCCTTGAGCGCCAGGAACGCCTCGTTCTCCCAGGCCAGCAACACGTCGCCGATGTTGTTGTTGACGAAGGTGATGGTCGAGCCGCGGGCGCCGGTGTCCAGCACCGGGACGTTCTTGTACAGCTGCTCGACGAAGGCCTTGGCCTTGTCCTCGCTGCCGTACTGCTGCTGGGCGTAGGCCCAGGCGGCGAGGAAGTTCCAGCGCGCGCCGCCGGAGGTCTTCGGGTTGGGGGTGATCACTTCCACGCCCGGCTTGACCAGGTCGTCCCAGTCCTTGATCTGCTTGGGGTTGCCCTTGCGCACCAGGAACACGATGGTCGAGGTGTAGGGGGTGCTGGCCTGCGGCAGGCGCGACTGCCAGTCCTCCGGGATCAGCTTGCCGAGCCTGTGCAGCTCGTCGATGTCGCCGGCCAGAGCCAGGGTCACCACATCGGCCTTGAGGCCGTCGATCACCGCACGGGCCTGCTTGCCGGAGCCGCCGTGGGACTGCTGGATGGTCACCGCCTCGTGACCCTGGGCCTGCCAGTGCTGGTTGAAGGCGGTGTTGAATTCGCTGTACAGCTCACGGGTCGGGTCGTAGGACACGTTGAGCAGGGTGGTCTGCGCCTGTACGGCTGCGCTGAGGGACAGGCCGGCGATGGCAGCCAGGGCGAAACGACGAATGGACATGCTGTTGCTCCTTGTACGTGCCGCTCTGGCACGTTGATCAATTCCGGGTGGTGAAGGTCTGGCTGAACTTCAGCGACACATTCGCCAGCAACAGCAGCGGTAGGGGTGCGTGCTCATGGCTGTGCTCGTGCTCATCTTGTTGTGGCTATGGCTCGGGGTCATGCTCACGCCCTCTGGAGGTCCAGTCGGGCCTGGCTGGAATCAGGCCGGCTTGCTGCCGGTCGGCGACTGCAGACGGAATTTTTCCTTGCGCTCGATCTGCACCACCTGGCCGTTGTGCACGGTGATTTCCACCGCGCCGTAACGCAGGCCATTGAGGGCATTGTGGATCTCGCGCAACAGGCCGGCTTCATCCTGTCCGGCAACACTGCGTAGGTTGGCGCTCATGGAAATGCTCCTTGGAAAGGGGCCGCTGGATGACACGACTCGCGGCGGCTGGAGCGGATATTAGGCGTGCCAGAAATATTCTTAAAAATACTGTTTAAGAATTTTTATATTCCTACATGAAATAACAAACTGACAGACGGACGCCATCCTCTCCTCAGCCACTAAAAACCAAAAAGCATAAATAAATAATTTTTTATTACTTAACATCCTTTTCTCTACTGCCTAGACTGCGCTGATCCACAGCCTGTACGAGGGCCGCCCATGCGCCGTCACGCCATCCACTACCTGATCCTGCCGGGCTGGCAAGGCTCGCCAGCCGAGCACTGGCAGAGCCACTGGCAGCGCAGCCTGCCGGATGCCAGCCGGGTCGAGCAGGCCGACTGGCTGAATCCGCAACGCGATGCCTGGATCGCCCGCCTGGAGCGGCACATCGCCGCGGCCCCCGGCCGGCTGATTCTGGTGGCCCACAGCCTGGGCTGCATCACCCTCGCCCACTGGGCGGCGCAGGCCACCCCGGCGCTGCTGGCCAAGGTACAGGGCGCCCTGCTGGTGGCACCGGCGGACGTCGAGCGCCCCGGCTGTCCCGAGGCGCTGCAGAACTTCGCGCCCATGCCGCGCAGCCTGCTGCCCTTCCCCAGCCTGCTGGTCGGCTCCGACAACGATCCGGCCGCCAGCGCGCCGCGGGCCATGCAGATGGCCCACCAGTGGGGTGCCGAGGCGGTGCTGCT
Organism: Pseudomonas sp. AN-1; assembly: GCF_034057115.1. Lineage (NCBI taxonomy): Bacteria > Pseudomonadati > Pseudomonadota > Gammaproteobacteria > Pseudomonadales > Pseudomonadaceae > Pseudomonas > Pseudomonas sp. AN-1. The sequence goes on from NZ_CP139195.1 coordinate 1,395,699, forward strand.
GAGCGGCGTCGGGCACATCAACGTCAAGTCCGGGCACTGCCAGTGGGAGCAGGGCTTTGCCTACCTGTACCGCCTGCAGGGCCTGATCGAGCAGCAGGCCCGGCGCCGGGCCTGAACCGCGCATGCCCTGCCCTGTGGCGCGCCGCGAATCCTTCTGAACGGGCGGAGCCAGGTTCCGCCCGGGAGCCTGTCATGAGTCCGCACAACCCGCTGAGCCAACCGATCCTCACCTTCGCCGATGCCGAGCGCAGCCCGCTGAGCATCCGCGCCAAGGCGCTGGTGTTCGTCGACCCGCGCTCGCGGCAGCTGCATGACGACGTCGAGCGCCTGGCCCCCGGCTATCAGCCGCTGCTGATCCGCGGCGAGACCGGCACCGGCAAGGAGCTGCTGGCCCGCCATATCCACCGCTCGAGCGGCCGCCCCGGCCTGTTCGTCGCCCTCAACTGCGCCAGCCTCAGCGCGCAGCACGCCGAAGCCGAACTGTTCGGCCACGCCCCCGGCGTCTACAACGGCTCATCCAGCAGTCGCGCCGGCTGGTTCGGCTCGGCACACGGCGGCACCCTGTATCTGGACGAGATCGGCGACCTGCCGCTGGCGTTGCAGCACAAGCTGCTGCGCGCCCTGGAAACCCGCGAGGTGCTGCGCGTCGGCGCCCGCGAGGCCAGCGCGGTGGACGTGCGCCTGGTCGCCGCGACCAGCTTCGACCTGGCCCGTGCGGCGGCGGTCGGCAAGTTCGACCAGCGCCTGCTGCACTACCTGGTCGACGGCCGCCTGGAGCTGCCGCCGCTGCGCGAACGCCCGGGTGACATCCTGCCGATGGCCGGCTACTTCCTCGGCGTGCATGCCCAGCGCCTCAGCCTGCCGCCCCCCAGCCTGAGCCTGGCGGCCCAGCAGTTGCTCGAACGCTACAGCTGGCCGGGCAACACCCGCGAACTGGAAAGCGTCATGCACTTCGCCCTGCTGGTGTGCGGCGAGGTGATCGAGCCCGAGCACCTCGAACTGGCGCCTGGTACCTGAGCGGGCGATGCGCCGTGCCGAGCACCACCCTAACGACTGCGCCGGTAGGCCCCCGGCGGCAGGCCGATGAGCTTGTCGAAGGCGCGGGTGAAGGCCGCCACCGACTGGTAACCCACCGCCTCGGCGACCTCGGCCACCGCCTGGCCTTCCTTCAGCAGCCGGCACGCCGCGCGTATGCGCAGGCCGAGCAGCACCTGGCCCGGCGTCTGCCCGGCCAGCTCATGGAAGCGCTTGGCGAACGCGGCGCGCGACAGGCCGACGCAGGCGGCCATCTGCTCCAGCGTCCAGGCTTCGGCCGGTGCGGCGATCAGCCGCTCCAGCAGCCCGCCGAACGCCGGCTGCCGCGCCAGTGCCAGCAGGCCGCGCAGCTCGCCGCTGGTGCTGGTCGTGCCGTGCTGGCGCAGCACGTAGAGGAACAGCAGCTGACTGAGACGCTCGAGCACGCCGGCCGACGGTCCCTGCTCGCGGGCGCACTCGGCGAGGATCAGCTCGAACAGGCTGCGCGCCGCCGCCAGGGTGGGATCGCCGGCACGCAGCAGCAGGCAGGTCGGCAGCGAGTCGACGATCAGCTCGCTGAGTCCCGGCTGGAAATGGAAGAAGCCGCAGACCAGGCCGACCCCCTCCTCCGCCCCGGGCTCCAGCGCCTGCATCTGCCCGCGCGGCGCCGCGCAGGCCGCCTCGCTGCTGGCCTCGCCGGACAGCCGATAGGGCACGTCACGCAGGATGAACAGCGCATCGCCGGCCTGCAATTGCTGTGGCGCCTGGCCGTCGACATGCAGCCAGCAGCTGCCCTGCACCAGCAGGTGGAAGCTGGAGCGGGCCATGCCCTGGGTACTGGCATGCCAGCCACCGCAGTAGCGGCCGACATGGAACAGGCTGGCGTCCAGCTCCAGGCTTTCTAATAACCAATCGATAAGAGTCGTGGACGAATTCATCTAATCGAAAGACTCCAGAGCAAGTGAATAGGATTCTAGAATATTGAACGCGATTCTTATAACCAACAGAATTCCTGCACACTTTCTCTCAGGAGTCCTGTCCATGTCCCGCGTCACCCTGCACACCCTCGAAAGCGCTCCGGCCGAGGCCCGTCCGTTCCTGGAAAATGCGCAGAACAACTCCGGCTTCATCCCCAACCTGCTGGCGGTGCTGGCCAACGCCCCGGCGGCGCTGGAAACCTACGTCACCGTTTCCGCCCTCAACGGCAAGGCCAGCCTCGGCCTGGCCGAGCGCGAGGTGATCCAGCTGATCGCCGCCACCACCCATGGCTGCACCTTCTGCGTCGCCGGCCACACCGCCGTGGCCACCAACAAGGCCAAGCTGCCGGCCGAGGTGATCGAGGCCCTGCGCGCCCGCGGCGAGCTGCCGGACGCCCGCTACGAGGCGCTGGCCGAGTTTACCCGCAACGTCATTGCTACCCGCGGCAATGTCGCCGATGTCGACTACCAGGCCTTCCTCGCTGCCGGCTTCAGCGAGGGCCAGGCGCTGGAAGTGATCCTCGGCGTCAGCCTGGCGACCCTGTGCAACTTCGCCAACAGCTTCGCCCGCACCCCGCTCAACCCCGAGCTGGGCCGCTACCGCTGGGAAGCCGTCAGCGCCTGATTACCACGTCCATTTGCCTGGGAGAGAACGACCATGCTGGATAGCAACCTAAGCCACTGGCTCGAAGCCGAAGCCGACGCCCTAGATCGCGGTCTGCGCGAAGCCGATGACGTACTGCCACAGCTGGCCGCTGCCGGCGTGCTCGGTCTGGGCGTGGACGAGCAGTACGGCGGTGCCGGTGGCGACACCTGCGCCGCTATCGACGCTATCGCCGCCGTCGCCGGCCACTCGCTGACCGCCGCCTTCGTGCTGTGGGGCCAGCGCACCTTCATCGAATACCTGCTGCACACCGACAACACCGCCCTGCGCGAGCGCCTGCTCGGCGAGCTGCTGGACGGCACCCAGGCCGGCGCCACCGGCCTGTCAAATGCCATGAAGTACCTGTCGGGTATCGAGGAGCTGGGCGTGCGCGCCACGCCTAGCGCAGCTGGCTGGCAGCTGGACGGACACCTGCCGTGGGTCACCAACCTACGCAAGCGCGGTTTCGTGGTCGCGGCCGCAGTCGAGCTGTCGGGCGCGGCGCCCTTCATCGCCGCCATCCCCGACGATCTGTCCGGGCTCACCCGCAGCGAAGATCTGCAACTGCTCGGCCTGCAATCGAGCAACACCGCGGCACTGCAGCTCGACGCCCTGCAGCTGCAGCGTGACTGGCTGCTGGCCGACGACGCCCGCCAATACCTGCCACGCGTGCGCCCCGGCTTCCTCGGCCTGCAGTGCGGCATGACCATCGGCCTGACCCGCCGCTGCCTGCAGGAAGTCGAACGCCATCTGGCCGGCAGCCGCTCGGTGCTGGAGGCAGAATGGCGCGATCTGTGCGCGCGGCTCGAACAGTGCGTGGCCGAACTCAAGCACGGCCTGTGCGCCGGCCGCTTCCTGAGCGAGCCGGCCAGCCTGTTCAAGCTACGCATTGCCCTCGCCGAACTGGCCGGGCAGGCAGTGCAGCTGGAGCTGCAGGCCAGCGGCGGCAAGGCCTACCTGCAGCAGCACGGCGCCGGCTTCGCCCGCCGCCTGCGCGAATCAGCCTTCGTGCCCATCGTTACCCCCAGCCTGGTGCAGCTGCGCGGCGAACTGCAGCGTCATGCGGGAGCCGCCGCATGAGCGCGCCGGTCCTGCAGGCCAGCGGCATCGCCCTCGGCTATGGGCAGCGCCGCATCCTGGAGAACTTCGCGCTGAACCTGCGCCCGGGCGAGGTGGTGACCCTCCTCGGCCCCAGCGGCGTCGGCAAATCCAGCCTGCTGCGCGTGCTGGCCGGCCTGCAGGCGCCGCTGGAAGGCGAGGTGCGCCTGTTCGGCGAGCCGCTCGCCGGCCCGCACCCGCGCGTCGCGGTGGCCTTCCAGGACCCTTCGCTGCTGCCCTGGCTGAACCTCGAGCACAACGTCGCCTTCGGCCTGGACTTCAAGCACCAGCCCCGGCGCAGCGCCGCCGAACGCGATGAGCGCGTGAATGCCGCCATCGTCGCGGTTGGCCTCGAGCACGCCCGCGGCCGCTACCCGAGCGAGCTGTCCGGCGGCATGGCGCAGCGCACTGCGCTGGCCCGCTGCCTGGCGCGCGAGCCGCACGTGCTGTTGCTCGATGAACCCTTCGGCGCGCTGGACGAGGTTACCCGCGCCGACATGCAGCAACTGCTGCTCAGGATTGTCCGCGAGCGGCAGACCGCCGCGGTGCTGATCACCCATGACATCGATGAGGCCCTGCTGCTTTCCGAACGCATCCTGCTACTGGGTGGCACCCCAGCGCACGCGCTCGGCGAGTGGCACGTCGACCTGCCCCAGCCCCGCGAAGAGCTGGTCGACGAGCTTGGCCAGTTGCGCATCGACATCCTCAAAACCCTACGGCGGGCAAGCCGCAGCCACGACTCCCACACTCGATCCGCTGGAGACTTGCCATGTGCCACGACTGCAACGACACCCAATATTCGCGCCGCGACTTCCTCAGGTTGAGCGCCCTGCTCGGCGGCGCTGCCGCCACCCTGCCGCTGCTGACCAGCCTGCAAGCCCATGCCGCAGCTGACCCGAACGCCCCGGTGCGCATCGGCTACCTGCCGATCACCGACGCCACCCCGCTGCTGGTGGCGCACAACAACGGCCTATTCGAGGCCGAGGGCATCCAGTCCGAACGTCCGGTGCTGCTGCGAAGCTGGGCGCAGGTGATCGAGGCGTTCATCTCCGGCCAGGTCAACGTCATCCACCTGCTGTCGCCGATGACTGTGTGGGCGCGCTTCGCCAGCCGAGTGCCGGCCAAGGTGGTGGCCTGGAACCACGTCGGCGGCTCCGGGCTGACCGTCGCCCCCGGCATCACGGAGGTGCAGCAACTGGGCGGCCAGACTGTCGCCATCCCGTTCTGGTACTCGATCCACAACGTGGTGGTGCAGCAGGTATTCCGTGACAGCGGCCTGACCCCGGTGAGCAAGCCGGCCGGCAGCGCCATCGCCGCCAACGAGGTCAACCTGGTGGTGCTGCCGCCCTCGGACATGCCGCCGGCGCTGGCCAGCCAGCGCATCGCCGGCTACATCGTTGCCGAGCCGTTCAACGCCATGGCCGAGAACCTCAAGGTCGGCCGCATCCAGCGCTTCACCGGCGACGTGTGGCGCAACCATGCCTGCTGCGTGGTGTTCATGCACGAGCACGATCTGAACAACCGCCCGGAATGGTCGCAGAAGGTGGTCAACGCCATCGTCAAGGCGCAGCTGTGGACCCGCGAGCACCGCGCCGAAGCCGCGCAACTGCTGTCCCGTGACGGCGCCAACCGCTACACCCCCCACGCGCCCGAGGTGCTGCGCCGGGTGCTGGCCCCGGACGCCGCCGAGCGCGCGCAGTACCTGGCCAGCGGCGCCATCCAGCATCAGACATGGGACGACCGGCGCATCGACTTCCAGCCCTATCCGTTCCCCAGCTACACCGAGGAACTGGTGCGCCGTCTGAAGGACACCGTGATCGAGGGCGACAAGGGCTTCCTCGCCAACCTCGATCCGCAACAGGCTGCCCGCGAGCTGGTCGACGACCGCTTCGTGCGCAACAGCCTGGCGGCCGTGGGCGGGCTGAAGGCCTTCGGCCTGCCCGACAGTTTCGAAAGAACCGAGGAGATTCGCGTTTGAATGCCGTAAAGAGCCACGGCTGGTCCTGGCTGCTCGGCCTGGGCGGGCTGTTCCTGCTGTTCGGCCTATGGTGGCTGGGCGTGGCGCTGTTCGGCTCGGGTTCGGGCCTGGCGGCGCTGTTTTCGCCGCAGGCCACCCTGGCCAGCCTGATCGAGCTGCTCGGTCGTGGCGAGCTGTACGAGCACGTCCGCGTCAGCCTGCAGCGCATCCTGGTCGGCCTCTCTCTGGCGCTGCTGGTCGGCGTGCCGCTGGGCCTGCTGGTCGGCGCCTCACGCAATCTGGAGTGGGCGACCACGCCGGCCTTCCAGTTCCTGCGCATGATCTCGCCGCTGTCGTGGATGCCCATCGCGGTGATGCTGATGGGCGTCGGCGACCGGCCGATCTACTTCCTGCTGGCCTTCGCCGCGGTGTGGCCGATCTTGCTCAACACCGCTGCCGGAGTGAAGAGCCTCGACAAGCGCTGGCTGCAGCTGACCCGCAGCCTCAGCGCCACGCGCTGGGAAACTCTCTCGCGGGTGATCCTGCCGGGGGTGCTCGGCCACGTGCTGACCGGCGTGCGCCTGGCCATCGGCATCCTATGGATCGTGCTGGTGCCCTGCGAGATGCTCGGCGTCAGCGCCGGCCTCGGCTACTACATCCTCGACACCCGCGATCGTCTGGCCTACTCGGAGCTGATGGCCATGGTCCTGTTGATCGGCGTGCTCGGCTTCTGCCTGGACGCCGCCGCGCGGGCGCTGTACCGGCGCTGGAGCCATGCGCCGGGTTGAACAAGCAGCCGGCAACTGCTGCTGCCTTGGCCACGGGTCGAGGCAGCAGCACTCCTGTTCCCCCTAAACCCCGCAAGTCCGCGTGTCAGCCACCTTGTGCTCGCCCCGGTAGTCCGCCAATGGCATTAGATAGCCCCGCCCTGATCCTGATCTGCAGCGCCCTGTTCACGGTCGCACTGCTGTATGGCTGCGTCGGCCAGGCGGGGGCCTCCGGCTTCGTGGCGGCGATGGCCTTGTTCGGCCTGGCGCCGGAGACGCTCAAGCCGGCCGCGCTGGTGCTCAATGTGCTGGTCTCCAGCGTGGTTGCCGCGCGCTTCTGCCGCAGCGGGCATTTTTCCTGGCCGCTGCTGTGGCCCTTTCTGGTCGCGTCGCTTCCGGCCGCCTTCGTCGGCGGCTACCTGAGTCTGCCGGTGGCGGCGTTCAGCGCCGTGCTCGGCACACTGCTGCTGCTCGCTGGCCTGCCGTTCCTGGTGCGCAAGCCCGATCATCAGGCGCGCGCCACGCCGCCTTCGCGCGCCGCTTCCGCTGCCGCGGGCGGCAGCATCGGGCTACTCTCGGGGCTGACCGGGATGGGCGGCGGTGTCCTGCTGACCCCGCTGCTGCTGTACTGCCAGTGGGCCACGCCGCGCACGGCGACTGCGGTGTCGGCCGTGTTCATCTTCGTCAACTCGGCGGTCGCGCTGCTCGGCCACCTGACGGCGAGCATGCGACTACCGCCGGGACTGGCATGGATGGCCCTGGCGGCCGCCCTGGGGGGCGCCGTGGGGGCACAGCTGGGTAGTCAGCATCTTCCGCTGCAGGCGGTCTACCGGATCCTCGGCATCACCCTGGTCGCCGCCGGCGCCCGTCTGCTCTGGACCTGAGCGCGACTCAGGGAGCGAGCCGATCCAGTGCCTGCATGAAGTCGGCGACGATGTCCGCCGCCTCCTCGATGCCCACCGAGACGCGCACGGTGCCATCGTGGATGTCCAGGCTGGCCAGGGTTTCCGCCGAAAGCGCACGGTGCGAGGTCTTGCCCGGATGGCTGATGCTGGTCGCCACGCCGGCCAGCGACGGGGCGAACACCGCCAGCTGCAGCGACTGGATCAGCCGGTCGACTTCGGCCAACCCGCCCTTCAGGGTGAAGCTGAGCATGCCCGAGCAGCCGCCGGAGAACAGGCGCTTGGCCAGTTCATGGTCGGGGTGCGACGGCAGGCCCGGATAGTAGACTCGCGCCACCTGCGGATGGGCTTCGAGGGCCTCGGCCAGCGCCTGGGCGCCCCGCGAATGGGCCTGCATGCGCAGGGCCAGGGTCTTGGCGCCGCGGAAGGTCAGCCAGGCCTCGAACGGGCTGGCGCTGCCGCCGGCGTTGATCTGGAAGCGCCGCGCCTGCGCCACCCACTCGGCATCGCCGGCAAGGATGCCGCCGGTGGCGTCGCTGTGGCCATTGAGGTACTTGGTGGTGCTGTGCAGCACCAGGTCGGCGCCGTCGGCCAGCGGGCGGTACAGCGCCGGCGACAGGAAGGTGTTGTCGACCACCAGCTTGAGGCCATGTTTTTGGTTCTTCGCGGGATCGTGGGGAAGAGCGGATTGACAGACAGGGAAGCAGGTAAATTGGCAGTCGCCAAACACACCAACGCCTGCCCCCTGCTGTCACCGTGCATCCTATTGATCTTGCTGCTTTCTGGCCAGGCTACGACGTTGTAGCCTGCAGCCATTCCGTCGAAAAAAACCTCACGCTGACCCTCGAACCCCGAGCGGCCGACCTTCCACGCTGTGGTCGCTGTCAGCAGCCCAGCCCCCTGATCCATGACCGACGCATTCGCCTCGTTCGCGACCGGGATCTGTTCGATCAGCGCGTCCAGTTGCGACTCCCCATACGCCGAGTGGACTGCCTGACGTGTGGGCGAGTTACCGAGCACATTTCCTGGTTGGCCCCGGCCTCGCGGCTGACCCGCCGGCTGTGTTCCTGGGTCGAAACCCTGCTGCGGTTCATGCCCATCAGCCATGTCAGCCAGCTCACCGGGCTGCACTGGCACACCATCAAGACGCTGGACAAGCGGCGTCTCCAGGCCGCATTCGGCACCTTCGAGCCGGGCGATGTGCGCCGTCTGGTGATGGACGAGTTCGCCCTGCACAAAGGCCATCGTTACGCGACGGTGATCATGGATGCCGAGCGTACCCGCGTTCTGTGGGTTGGCCTGGGTAACAGCCGCAAGGCCATACGCCCGTTCTTCGAGCAACTCGGTGAGCGCTGCCAGCAGATCGAGGCTGTGGCGATGGACATGAATACGGCCTTCGACCTGGAAGTGAAACAGCACTGCCCTCAGGCCGAGGTTGTGTACGACTTGTTCCATGTGGTCGCCCGCTACGGACGTGACGTGATCGACCGCATCCGGGTAGACCAGGCCAATGCCCTGCGCCATGACAAGCCCGCTCGCCAAGTGGTCAAGCAGAGCCGTTGGCTGCTGCTGCGCAACCGGGAGAACCTGAAGGAGGATCATGCCGTTCGACTGCAGGAGTTGTTGGCAGCCAACCAGCCACTGGCCACGGTCTATGTGCTCAAGGATGCGTTGAAGGAGGTCTGGTACGCACCCAGCGTGCGGGAGGGCTGGCGGCGCTGGCGAACCTGGCTGAGGCATGTCCGGGAGAGCGGCTTGGCGCCGCTACAACGCTTTGCCCGCAACCTCCAGCGCTATGCCCGGGGCATCCTCGCCAGTGCACGATTCCACATGCACACCAGCCTGCTGGAGGGGGTGAACAACCGGATCAAGGTGATCAAGCGCATGGCCTATGGCTTCAGGGACGCCGATTACTTCTTCCTGAAAATCAAGGCCGCCTTCCCCGGGAAAATGCGATGAACCATGTTTTTTCGCCACCCGGCTCAGCGCCGGGATATCGCTGACCCGCACCAACGGGTTGGACGCAGTTTCCGTGTAGATCAGCCGGGTCTGCGGGGTGATCGCCGCCTCCACCGCGGCCAGGTCGCCGATATCGACCAGGGTGGCGGTGATGCCGAAGCGGCCCAGCTCCTTCTCGATCAGGCTCTGGGTGGTGCCGTACAGCTCGCGGCTGGCGATCAGGTGGTCGCCGGCGCTCAGCACGCCCTGCAGCGCGGCGCTGATCGCCGCCATCCCCGAGGCGCAGAACAGCGCGTCCTCGCCGCCTTCCAGGTCGCGAATCAGCGCCTCCAGCGCGGCCGGGTTGGGGTTGCCGATACGCGTGTACATGTAGTTGTCGGGGTTGCCGGCGAGGAAGTCGTCGACCTGCGCCAGCGACTCGTAGACGAACACCGAAGTCTGGTAGATCGGCAGAGTCTTGGCGTGGGTGACCATCTGGCGGTCGACGTCGTTGCCGCTGTGCACGGCGCGGGTGGCGAAACTCGAAGAAGGCTTGGACATGGCGGGAATCCGGGAAGGAGCGTGGCCGCAGGGTAGCACCCGCGGCCACGTGAAGAGGAGGAGGCGGCCGCGCCCCACCACGGCCGCCTCCGGGGCACACTCAGCCGGGCAGATTGAACAGCCGCGCCGCGTTGCCGTAGAGCAGCCGGTCCAGCACGCTTTCCTTGAAACCGAGGGCGAGGAAGTCGTCGATGGACTGGCCGATCGGTCGGAACGGGTAGGATGAGCCGAACAGCAGCTGCTCACCGAGGAAGCCGTTGGCTGCCTCTACGAAGGCCGCGCTGCCGGGCAGGAACAGGTACATGTCCGGCACGGCGAGGATGTTCTCGTAGCGGAAGGCCACGCCGAGCAACTGGTCCACGTTCGGCCAGTAGCCGTGGTAGCAGACGATCTGCAACGTGGGGAACGTCCGGGCGATCTTCGCCAGCCGGCCCGGGTCGTTGAACGCCGGGTCCGGGATGGTTGGCCCGCTCATCAGGAACAGCGGGATGCCCCGTGCCGCTAGGTGCTCATAGATCGGCCAGTACAGCGGATCGTCCGGATGCCGCGCCGGCTCGCCGAAGCCCGGTTCCAGGTCGATGCCGGACAGGCCCAGCCGGTCGATGGCGCGGTCGATCTCGGCGATGGCACCCTCCCCGCCCTGCAGCGCCGGGTCGATGCCGGCGATGCCGAGCAGCTCCTGGTGGCCGTGGACGATCTCGTGGATGAAGTCGTTGGGCAGGTGCTGGCTCGGCGTGTGGCGGCCGACCACCACCGCGCGACTCAGCCCGGCCTCGCGCACCTCGGCGAGGAAGCCCTCCTGAGTGAGCGAGCGCTCGAAGTGGGCATCGTCGCCGCGAGTGCCGACCCGGCGGTTCAGCCAGCGCGCCGTCGCATGGGCGGCATTGCCCGGCGTGGCGCCGAAGAAGTCGTGCAGGTACGCCGGCCGGCAGCGCATGTCGATGACCTTCATGCCGCGGCCTCGCCCTGCTTGGTGGCGCGCACGTCGAAGGCGCCGCCGGTGACCTCCTCCTCGACGGTGACCGCCTGCTTGCCCGGCAGCAGCGGGAACACCAGCTCGGCGAAGCGGATCGACTCCTCCAGGTGCGGGTAGCCGGACAGCACGAAGCTGTCGACGCCCAGGTCGGCGTATTCCTTGAGGCGCGCCGCCACGGTCTGCGGGTCGCCGACCAGCGCGGTGCCGGCACCGCCGCGCACCAGGCCGACGCCGGCCCACAGGTTGGGGCTGACCTCGAGCTGGTCGCGGCGGCCGCCGTGCAGCGCGGCCATGCGCCGCTGGCCCTCGGAGTCCATCTTGGCGTAGTTGGCCTGCGCCTTGGCGATGGTCTCGTCGTCGAGGTGGCTGATCAGCTTCTCGGCGGCGGCCCAGGCTTCCTCGTTGGTCTCGCGCACGATCACGTGCAGGCGCACGCCGAAGCGCACGGTGCGGCCGTACTTCTTCGCCCGCTCGCGCACGTCGGCGATCTTCTCGGCCACCGCCGCCGGCGGCTCGCCCCAGGTCAGGTAGGCGTCGACATGCTTGGCGGCCAGTTCGTGGGCGGCCGGGGAGGAGCCGCCGAAGTACAGCGGCGGATAGGGTTTCTGCACCGGCGGGAAGAAGTTCTTCGCGCCCTTGACGGTGACGTGCTTGCCCGCGAAGTCGACGGTCTGCCCCTGCAACAGCTCGCGCCATACGGTGAGCACCTCGTCGGCGGCCTCGTAGCGCTCGTCGTGGCTGAGGAACACGCCGTCGGCGGCCAGCTCGGTGGCGTCGCCGCCGGGTACCACGTTGAGCAGCAGGCGGCCCTTGAGCGCCTGGTCGAGGGTCGCGGCCTGGCGCGCGGTGGCGGTCGGCCCGCTCACCGAGGTACGCAGCGCCACCAAGAGCTTGATGCGGCTGGTCACCGGCACCAGGCTGGCAGCGGTGACCCAGGGGTCGAGGCAGCTCGAGCCGGTGGGGATCAGCAGGCCGTCGTAGCCGAGGCTCTCGGCGGTCACCGCGATCTGCCGCAGGTACTCGTTGGTTGCCGGGCGCCCGGAGGAGGACTTGCCCAGATAGCGGGTGTCGCCAGAAGTGGGGAGGAACCAGAAGATGTCCAGGCTCATGGATGCTTGCCTCAAGTGTCTATCGGGATGGCCTATTGCGGTCGCGCACGACCAGGGTCATCGCAAGGCGCACAGCGGCTCGCCGCTGGCGTGGTACCGGTGGGCGCTCTGTGTCGCCCTTCCCTCAACTTCAGCAAGCACCGTACCAGAAGCCGAAATACCCACTAAAAAGCACGAAAAGACGGCGAAGAACCGGTCATCACCCAGCGATCATCGAGCTGACCTCCCTCTGCCCGTGCCGTAGCCCCGCATCCGGCAACTGTGCTAAATCCGGCAGATTGTCGAATCGCTGTTGAGCGGCCAACAGTTGCCTGGGGAACAGTTCCCGACGCCGGACGCCTGTCGGCAGCCCCGCCCGCTAGGTTTTCACGGCCACGGACAAAACACACCCCCAAATATTCGATAAAGGAATAAAAATAAAATTATTAATTATTTTTTAGATATATTCGCCAACCCCTAGAGTGCCGACACTCGGCCGCTGCGCCGAACCGACCAGCCCTCCAGAGGACTCCACCATGTCCGCCGCCGAATCTCATTTCTCCATTGAACCCCTCCCCGCCCTAGAGCTGGCCGCCGCCCAGGCGCTCACGCCGCAGCAACTGCTCGAGCGTGGCCGTCTGCGCGGCCGGCAGGCCCAGCTCGACTACACAGGCAGCCTGTATCCCACCGAGGCATGGGCGCTGGTGGAAAGCGGCGCCGCGCGGCTGATCGACGTGCGCACTGCCGAGGAGCTGAAGTTCGTCGGCCGGGTGCCGCACAGCCAACACGTCGCCTGGCAGACCGGCCCGGCGCTGATCAGGAATCCGCGCTTCCTGCGCGAGCTGGAAGCCCGCAGCCAGCGCGACGAGGTGCTGGTGCTGCTGTGCCGCAGCGGCAAACGCTCGGCGGCCGCAGCCAGCGCCGCCGCCAAGGCAGGTTTCACCCGGGTGTTCAACGTGCTGGAAGGCTTCGAGGGCGACCTCGACGCCAATCAGCAGCGCGGCGACAGCGGCGGCTGGCGGTATCGCGGCCTGCCCTGGCTGCAGGACTGACAGAGCAACAGACGGCTGCCGGGGCACCCGGCAGCCGTCGGAACCACGGGATGGAGCAATCGATGGATCAGCGTGTGAGTCCTGCCGCCGCGAGCGGCTGGAAACTGGAGAGTATCGTCCGCGACCTGCGCGCCGCGCGTCGCGAATGGCGGGCGCAGCATGGCCGCGACCGCGAGCCGGGCGGCCGCGAGCTGCCCTCGCGGCAGATCATGGGCGAAATCGTCGAGGCGCTGGCGGGCGCGCTGTTCCCCATGCGCCTGGGCCCGCCCGACCTGCGCCAGGAGAGCGAGGACCTCTATGTCGGCCACACTCTCGACGCCGCGTTGAACGCCCTGCTGCAGCAGGCCAGCCTGGAGCTGGGCCACGCCGCCCAGCCGGGCGTGCGACCGAGTCAGGAGATCGAGCGCCAGGCGCGGCGCATCGTCCAGGACTTCGCCCTCGCCCTTCCGGCGCTGCGCCGCCTGCTCGACGGCGACGTGATGGCCGCCTATCGCGGCGACCCGGCGGCACGCAGCGTCGACGAGGTACTGCTGTGCTATCCGGGGATCATCGCGGTGATCCACCACCGCATCGCCCATCACCTCTACAGCGCCGGACTGCCGCTGCTGGCGCGGATCATTGCCGAGCTGGCCCATTCGGCCACCGGCATCGACATCCACCCCGGCGCGCGGATCGGCAGCAGCTTCTTCATCGACCACGGCACCGGCGTGGTGATCGGCGAAACCGCGGTGATCGGCGAACGGGTGCGCATCTACCAGGCGGTGACCCTGGGCGCCAAGCGCTTCGAGTCCGACGAAACAGGCCAGTTGCTCAAGGGGCAACCGCGCCACCCCATAGTTGAAGACGACGTGGTGATCTACGCCGGGGCCACCATCCTCGGGCGCATCACCATCGGCGCCGGTTCCACCATCGGTGGAAACGTCTGGCTGACGCGCAGTGTGCCTCCGGGCAGCAACGTCAGCCAGGCGAACGTGCAGAACCAGGTGGGCAATGGCAGCGTCAGCTAGCCGGCCAGCACTTCCGCCCAGCGGGCAGCGGGGCGGCGGCAATACTCCTGCTGCCCGGGCAACAGCCGCACAACTGTTGCCCAAGCAGCAGCGACTCGACAGATTGCCGAGGCAGGCAACAGCGGCCTTTCGGCGAAACATCACAAGCACCTGATTTTAAAAGGATTTAAGTCATGGCACGAGCATTGCTGTGTTCCTGTACCGCAAGCAACTGTTGAAAGGAACACACTCCATGAGCACTCCCCTGAAAGTCGTCGCCGTCACCGGCAGCACCTTCCGCCCCTCGCGCACCCTGGCGCTGACCGAGGCGCTGGTCGCCGAACTCGCCCATCGCCTGCCCATCGACAGCCGCATCGTCGAGCTGGGCGACATCGCCCGTCCGCTGGGCGGCGCGCTGTCGCGCAAGGAGCTGCCGGAAACCGTCGAGCACGAGCTGCGCGCCATCGAGTCCGCCGACCTGCTGATCGTCGCCGCGCCGGTCTATCGCGGTTCCTACCCGGGACAGTTCAAGCACCTGTTCGACCTGATCGGTCAGGACGCGCTGGTCGGCACGCCGGTGCTGCTGGCCGCCACCGGCGGCAGCGAGCGCCATGCACTGGTGATCGACCATCAGCTGCGGCCGCTGTTCAGCTTCTTCCAGTCGCTCACCCTGCCGATCGGCGTGTATGCCGCGGAAGCCGATTTCACGGACTACCGGATCAGCAGCGAAGCCCTCAAGGCACGCGTGCGCCTGGCCATCGAACGCGCCCTGCCGACGCTCGCCGCCGGCTCCGCCCGTCTGCAGAAGATCGCCTGAGCAGCGCACGGCCACCTCCAGCGGGGCGCCGGATCGCTGCTCGTCAGGACATCCGGCCGCTCTCTCCCCTGCCTCTCGCCAGCCACCACCAAGAGGAACAGCGAGTGACTGCCATCACCCCACCCAAAGTGCTGTCGCCCCTGCAGACAGCCCGCCAACTGGCTGCCGAATTCGCCGAAAGCGCCGTCGAACGCGACCAGCAGGGCGGCACCCCGAAAGCCGAGCGCGATGCCCTGCGCCGCAGCGGCCTGCTGACCCTGAGCATCCCGCGCCAGTATGGCGGCCAGGGCGCCAGCTGGAGCGAGACCCTGGAGGTCGTCCGCGAATTCGCCCGGGTCGACAGCTCCATCGCCCACGTCTACGGCTTCCAGCACCTGATGCTGGCCACCGTGCGCCTGTTCTCCCGCCCGGACCAGTGGCAACCCTGGTTCGAACATACCGCGCGCAACAACTGGTTCTGGGGCAACGCCCTGAATCCCCTGGACACCCGCACCGTGGCGAAGAAGCGCGACGGCTGGCGCGAGTTCTCCGGGCGCAAGAGCTTCTGCTCGGGCTCGGCCGACTCGGAAATGCTGATCGCCTCGGCCCTCGACGAGGCGGCCGGCGGCAAGCTGCTGATCGCCGCCATCCCCAGCAGCCGCACCGGCATCACCCTGCACGGCGACTGGGAGAACATGGGCCAGCGGCAGACCGACAGCGGCAGCGTCACCTTCGAGCGCGTGCGCGTCGAGGAGAACGAGCTGCTCCTCGATCCCGGCCCGCTGAGCACGCCCTTCGCCTGCCTGCGCCCGCTGATCGCCCAGCTGACTTTCGCCAACCTGTTCCTCGGCATCACCGAGGGCGCCTTCGCCGAGGCGCGCCACTACACGCTCAAGGAGAGCCGGCCGTGGTTCAAGTCCGGTGTCGAGCACGCCGGCGAGGATCCCTACGTACTGCGCCATTACGGCGAGTTCTGGGTCGGCCTGGAGAGCGTGCGTGTCCTGGTCGAGCGCGCCAACGGCCTGCTCGACCAGGCCTGGAGCAAGGAACACAACCTCAGCGCCGACGAGCGCGGCCGCCTGGCCGTGGCCGTGGCCAGCGCCAAGGTCGCCGCCAGCCGGGTCGGCCTCGATCTCACCAGCCGCCTGTTCGAAGTCACCGGCGCCCGCGCGACCCACGCCGCCCTGCGTCTGGACCGCTACTGGCGCAACCTGCGCACCCAGACCCTGCACGACCCGCTGGACTACAAGCTCCATGAGCTGGGCGACTGGGCGCTGAACGAGGCGCTGCCGACCCCCACCTTCTATTCGTAGCGAACGCCATGGAACTGTTGACCCTGCCGCACTCCCCCGCCCTCGCCACCTCGATCCGCGCCACGGCGCAGGTGTTCGAGGACGCCAAGTCGCAAGCCCTGCTCGAACACCTGCAGCAGGTCGCGCCGAGCGACGCCAGCGTGCTGATCATCGGCGAAACCGGCACCGGCAAGGAGCTGGTTGCCCGTCATCTGCACAACCTCAGTGTCCGCCGCGGCGGCCCGTTCGTTGCGGTGAACTGCGGAGCCTTCTCGGAAACCCTGGTGGAGGCCGAGCTGTTCGGCCACGAGAAGGGCGCCTTCACCGGCGCCCTGAGCGCCAAGGCCGGCTGGTTCGAGGAGGCCAACGGCGGCACTCTGTTCCTCGACGAGATAGGCGACCTGCCGATGCCGATCCAGGTCAAGCTGCTGCGCGTGCTGCAGGAGCGCGAGGTGGTGCGCCTCGGTTCGCGCAAGAGCATCCCGATCAACGTGCGGGTGCTGGCGGCGACCAACGTGCAGCTGGAGAAGGCGATCAACGCCGGGCATTTCCGCGAGGATCTCTACTACCGGCTCAACGTGGTCAGTCTCAACCTCAGCCCGCTGCGCGACCGTCCGGGCGACGTGCTGCCGCTGGCCCGCCACTTCATCGCCGAGTACAGCCGCCGTCTGGGTTACAGCGGCATCCGCCTGGGCAAGGATGCCGAGGTAAAGCTGCTCGGCTACTCCTGGCCGGGCAACATCCGCGAGCTGGAGAACGTCATCCACCACACCCTGCTGCTCTGCCGCGAGCAGGTGATCGGCGCCGACGACCTGCACCTGTCCAACCTGCGCATCGAGCGTCCGGCGGAGGCGGCAACGGTACAGGACGAATCGGCCGACGCCCTGCTGCAGCGCGCCTTCCTCAAGCTGTTCGAGGAGCAGAGCGGCGCCCTTCACGAGAAGGTCGAGGAATCCCTGCTGCGCGCGGCCTACCGCTTCTGCCACTACAACCAGGTGCACACCGCCAGCCTGCTCGGCCTCAGCCGCAACGTCACCCGCGCGCTGCTGATCAAATTCGGCGAACTGGTGGTCAACCGCCGCCGTCCGGCAGACGCCAGCCAGGGGAGCAAGGTCGTCAACATCTCGATCTGAGCGTGCGCAACGCCCACTACCCAGCCCGCCGCCACCTCCAGGTGCCGGCGGGCTGCTGCTTTCCGCCGGCACCGCTTGCCGGCCGCGTGGCCAGCACTTTCTGCAGCCGACAAAAAACCGGGCCATCGACTGATGGCCCGGTTCGCCGTCATGCGAGCGCTGGAGGAGTCAGGCTTCCTTGCTGCAATCGCGCGGGGTGATGCCCTTCTCCTGCGCGTACTTGCGCGAGGACGCCTCGATGATCGGCCGCAGCAGGGCGCGGTCGGCCTGCACCCAGTCGCTGATCAGGTTCCACTTCTCGCCGTCCCACTGCTGGAAGCGCACCGCGCCGCCGCCCTCGTGGTCGGAGCAGGACAGCTGCAGCGGCTGCACCAGACCCAGGGCGCCCAGTTCCTTGAGGCGGGTGTCGTCCAGCTTGAGGTTCTCGAAGCCCCAGCGCACCTGCTCGCCGGTCAAGGGCTGCTTGCCGAACTTGGCCTGGGCGATGCGCAGCGCCTCGACGTTGAGGATGCCGTTGACCACGCCGAGGTTGTAGTAGACGTTGCCGAAGCGCTTGGCATCGGCCAGGTCGCCCTGCCCCTTGTCGACCACCTCCTGCTTGATGCCCTGCAGCACCGGGAACTCGGTGCCGGACGGGTGGGTGGTGATGGCGATGAAGCCCTTGGCCGCAGCACCGGCCGGGGCGGCGTCATCCTCGGAGTTGCTCCAGATGTTGCCGATGATGCGGTTGGCCGGGAAGCCGACCTTCTGCGCGGTCTTCAGCGCCACCGGGTTCATCACCCCCCAGCCGCGCAGGATCACCCAGTCCGGCTTCTCGCGACGGATGTTCAGCCACTGCGACTGCTGCTCGTTGCCCGGGTGCGGCACCTCCACCAGGCTCAGGGCGAAGCCGTACTTGTCGGCGAGGATCTTCAGCACCTCGTTGGTTTCCTTGCCGTAGGGCGAGCCGTGGTAGAGGGTGACGATCTTCTGGCCCTTGAGCTTGTCGAGGCCGCCGGCCTGCTGGCCGATGTAGTTGACGATCGCCGACACCTCGGAATACGGGTTGAGCTGCAGCGGGAAGGCGTAGGGGAACACGCTGCCGTCAGTGGAGTCGGTGCGGCCGTGGTTGATGGTGATCAGCGGCAGCTTGTCGGCGGTGGAGCGGTCGAGGGTGGCGTAGGCGATGCCCACCGACAGCGGGTTGGTGGCCGCCGCCGGCGCGCCGTTCAGACCGCCCTTGAGGCGCTCGTAGCACTCGACGCCCTTCTCCACCACGTACTCGGTCTCGCACTCGCTCCAGGTCAGCTTGACGCCGTTGACCCCGCCGCCCGCGTTGACGTACTTGAGATAGTCGATGAAGCCGCCGAAGAAGCCGGTGCCACCGGCCGCGTAGGGGCCGACCCGGTAGCTCTGCAGCGGGAAGTACTGTTCGCCCTCGGCGTGGGCGCTGAGGGCCGCGCTGCCCAGGCTGATGGACAGCGCCAGGCTGGCGACGAAACTGCGTTTGAACATCGTGATTGTCCTTGTCGAAGAATGGGAGGTCGGGGCCGGACCGGCGTCCGGTAGTGCTTGGGTTCGGGAAAGCGCCATTCAGTAGCGCAGCGGCCACACCCGGGCGCGCTCGCGCAGGCGTTGCCAGAGACGGGCGAGGCCCTCCGGCTCCTTGATCAGGAAGGCGATGATCAGCGCGCCGAACAGCATCTTCTGCAGGTTCTCCAGCTGTCCGGCGTCGATCAGCCCGGCCGGCAGCAGGCCGGCGAGGTTGGAGAGCAGCAGCGGGAACAGCACGATGAAGGCGGCGCCGAGGAAGTTGCCGAGGATGCTGCCCAGTCCGCCGATGATGATGATGAACAGCACCTGGAACGAGCGGTTGAGGTCGAAGCCGTGCGGCTCCACGGTGCCCAGGTAGGCGAACGCCCAGAGCGCGCCGGCGATGCCGAGGAAAAAGCCGCTGATGGCGAAGGCCAGCAGCTTGGTCTTCGCCAGCGGGATGCCGATCACCGCGGCGGCGGTATCCATGTCGCGCACCGCCATCCAGTTGCGGCCCAGCTCGCTGCGCACCAGGTTGTGGCCGAGCCAGAACAGCGCCGTCACCACGCCGAGGGTCAGCAGGTAGCGGCCGTCCGGCGAACCGAAGTCGGCGCCGAGGATCTCCAGCTTGGGCGCGCTGATCACCCCGGACGGATTGTCGTTGGAGAACCAGCCGAACTTGGTCAGCGCCCACTGCACGAAGAACTGCGCAGCGAGGGTCGAGACGATCAGGTAGAAACCCTTGATGCGCAGACTGGGCAGGCCGAACAGCAGCGACACCAGGGCGGCGACCACCCCGCCGAGCAACAGGCTGAGCGGCAGCGGCAGCCCCGGCACGCGCAGCTCGAAGTTGTAGGCAGCGAAGGCGCCCACCGCCATGAACGCCGCCGAGCCGAGGGACAACTGGCCGGCGTAGCCGGTCAAGAGGTTCAGCCCCAGCCCGGCCAGCGACAGCACCAGGAACGGAATCAGGATGGCGCTGAACCAGTAGTCGTTGCCGAGGAAGGGCACCACGACGAAGGCGAAGGCCAGCAGCAGGACCAGGCCGAGGCGGTCCTGGCGCAGGCGAAACAGGCGGCGGTCGTCGGCGTAGCGGGTGCTGAACTGACCGGCTTCTTGATAGAGCATGTCGCGATCTCCTTACACGCGCTCGATGGCGCGCTCGCCGAACAGCCCCGCCGGGCGCACCAGCAGGAACAGCATGGCCAGCACATAGGGGAACCAGTTTTCGATGCCGCCGCCGACGAAGGGGCCGAGATAGACCTCGGCGAGCTTTTCCGCGGCGCCGACGATCAGGCCGCCGACGATGGCGCCGCTGATCGAGGTGAAGCCGCCGATGATCAGCACCGGCAGTGCCTTGAGCACCACCAGCGACAGCGAGAACTGCACGCCGAGGCGCGCGCCCCACAGCAGCCCGGCGACCAGGCCGACGAAGCCGGCCACCGCCCACACCACCGCCCAGATGCGCTGCAGGCGGATGCCCACGGTCAGCGCGGCCAGCGGATCGTCGGCCACCGCGCGCAGCGACAGGCCGATGCGGGTCTTGTTGAACAGCAGCGAGAGCAGCGCCACCAGCGCGGCGGCGATGCCGGCGGCGAACAGGTCGAACTGCGACAGCAGCAGGCCGCCGACCTCCAGCGGCGCGTCGTTGATGCCCAGCTCCAGACCGTGCACCTGGGCGCCCCACAGGGCCTGGGCGAAGCCCTCGATCATGTACGACAGGCCGAGGGTGGCCATGAACAGGGTGATCGGCGAGCGGTTGACCAGCGGGCGCAGCACCGCGCGCTCGATCAGCAGTGCCAGAAACACCATCGCTGCCAGGGTGATCAGGAAGGCGAGCCAGAACGGCACGCCGCGCTCCAGCAGGCTGACGAAGGTCAGCGCGGCGAACAGCACCATCGCGCCCTGGGCGAAGTTGAACACGCCCGAGGCCTTGTAGATCAGCACGAAGCCGATGGCGACCAGCGAGTACATCACCCCCGCCAGCAGCCCGCCGATCAGCACTTCGAAGAAGAATTCCATGTTGGATTTCCCGTTTGCGGGCGCAAGGCGCCCTGGCCGCCTGCGCGCAGGCGGGCGTTGTCGATTGCGGTTTTTTTGTAGGGTGGGCAACGGCGCAGCCTTGCCCACCGGCGGTGGCTGGCCACCCGGTGGGAAATCGCTGCGCGAGTTTCCCACCCTACGCTGCCATCTAGTGCCGGGTGCCCAGATAGGCGGCGATCACCTCGGGATCGCGGCGCACCTGCTCCGGCGGGCCGTCGCCGATCTTGCGCCCGTAGTCGAGCACCACCACATGGTCGGAGATGCCCATCACCACGCCGATGTCGTGTTCGATCAGCACCACCGTGGTACCGAACTCGCGGTTGACCTCGACGATGAAGCGGCTCATCTCGGCCTTCTCCTCGGCATTCATCCCCGCCATCGGCTCATCGAGCAGCAGCAGGCGCGGCTCGGCGGCCAGTGCACGGGCCAGCTCGACGCGCTTCTGCAGGCCGTAGGGCAGCCGGCCGACGATGGCCTCGCGCCACGGCTGGATGCGCAGGAACTCGATGACCCGCTCGGCCGCCGCGCGCTGGCGGTCGTCCTCGCCGGCCGCGCGGCCGATGCGCAGCGCCTGCTCAAGCCAGCTGCTGCGGCGCTTGAGGTTGCGCCCGGTGAGCACGTTGTCGAGCACGCTCATGCCCTTGAACAGCGCGATGTTCTGGAAGGTGCGGGCGATACCCAGCTCGGCGGCGGCGTGCGGGCGCATGCTGTTGCGCTCCACCCGGTCGAAACGGATCCGGCCCGACTGTGGCCGGTACACGCCATTGATGATGTTCAGCAGCGAACTCTTGCCCGCGCCATTGGGGCCGATCAGCGCGCAGATCTCGCCGGGGGCGACGGCGAAGCTGAGGTCGGTGATCGCCTTGACGCCCTTGAACGACAGGGAAATGTGCTCCAGCTCGAGCAGTGGTTGCGACATCGGTGCTTCTCCTCGTCAGGCCAGTTGCGAGCTGCCGTCGATCCAGCCGCTCACGGCCGGAACCGGGCGCTGCGGCGGGCGCTGCCACTCGGCGGGGTCGGGCCAGGTGCGTACCACGACGCCCAGCCCGGCGAAGAACTGCTGCGC
The DNA here is from genome assembly GCF_034057115.1 of Pseudomonas sp. AN-1. Taxonomy (NCBI): domain Bacteria; kingdom Pseudomonadati; phylum Pseudomonadota; class Gammaproteobacteria; order Pseudomonadales; family Pseudomonadaceae; genus Pseudomonas; species Pseudomonas sp. AN-1. The sequence goes on from NZ_CP139195.1 coordinate 1,417,500, forward strand.
CTCCTCGGCCAGCGGTTCGCCCACCAGCAGCGGCGCGTGGGTGCGCGAGAAACCCAGCACGTCGCGCAGCGGCCGGCACACCAGGGCGTGGCCGAGCGTGCGGCGCAGCAGGCCGGGACGGCGCGCCAGCGCCCAGTCCACCAGGCGGCGCTGCAGCGTGCCCGGCTGCGGCAGGCGGGCCAGCGCCAGTTCGTAGAGGCGGCCGTAGGTCTCGCGGGTGCCGGCCACCAGGGTCGGGCCCAGCTCGCGACGGTCGTTGTCGCGGGTGGCCAGGCTCTCCGGGAAGTTCAGGCGGAAGCCGGCGATCAGCCAGGGCGCCAGCAGGTAGCGCGCCTGGCCGCCGGCGGCGAAGGCGCGCGCCGCCAGCGCCTCCTCACGAGGGCCGAGCTGCTCGACGTCCACCAGCCGGCGCCCCTCGCGGAGCAGCTCGGCATGGCTGATGCGCTGCTGCTCGTGACCGCCGTCGGCGCCGCGCCGGTAGAAGGCAAAGGCGCTGCGCTCGGCATGCGCCTGCGGCGCTGTCTGGTACGCCGAGGCTTCGGCGAGCAGGCGGGCGTAGGCCTGCGCCCCGCCCTCCTCCTCGCTCACCCCGCGGCCGTCGGCGTAGAACGCCAGACGCGGGGCGAGCGCCGCGGCACGCAGGCGCTGCAGCTCCTCCAGGCCCTCGGCGAAGACGAACTCCGGTTGCAGTTCGCGCAGCAGCTCGAGCTGATCGCCCGCCGCCTCCAGCGGATCGAACAGCGCCGCCACCCCGCCCAGCCATTGCGCGGCCAGCGCCGCCAGCAGCGCCTCCGGGCGCGGCCGGCTGAGGATCGCCAGGGTCGAGCCGCTGGCGAAGCCGCGCGCCTGCAGGGCGCCGGCCAGCGTGCTCACCTCGGCGGCGACCTGCGCCCAGCGGCGCACCTGCCAGACGCCCAGACGCTTGTGGCGCAGGGCGATGCCCGCGTCCTGCTGGCGCGCCTGCCACTGCAACCACTCGGGCAGGGTGGCGGGGCTGCCCGCCCCGCTGTCCGCGAACCGAACCATGCTCAGCTCCTTATGCCGCGGCTTTTTCGGCGGCGCGCCGGGCTTCCAGCTCGCGCACCAGCGGCAGCACCTTCTCGCCGAAGTAGGCGACCTCTTCCTGGAAGTGCAGGAAGCCGCTGAGGATCAGGTCGACGCCGACCTCCTTGAGGGCGACGATGCGCTCGGCGATCTGCTGCGGGGTGCCGATCAGGTTGGTCTTGAAGCCGTCGTTGTACTGCACCAGGTCCTCGAAGGTGGACTTGGCCCAGTTGCCGTCGCCTTCCGGACTGGCCGCACCGGCCTGCTTGACCTCATGACCGAAGGCGTTGACCGCCTCGAAATCGGCCTTGGCGATGATCTCGGCGAGCACGGCCTTGGCCTCTTCCTCGGTGTCGCGGGCGATGATGAAGGCGTTCACACCGACCTTGACCTGGTGGTTGTTGGCCGCGGCCTTGGCGCGGATATCGTCGACCTGGGCCTTGATGCCCTCGACAGTATTGCCGTTGGTGAAGTACCAGTCGGAGGCACGCGAAGCCATGTCACGCGCAGCGCGCGAGCTGCCGCCCTGGAAGATCTCCGGAACCCGTGCCGGCTTGGGTTTCAGGCTGTAGTTGTGGAAGCGGTAGAAGTCGCCCTTGTAGGTGAAATCGTCGCGGGTCCAGATGCCGCGCAGCACGTCGATGAACTCCTCGGAGCGGCGATAGCGCTCGTCGTGCTCCAGCCATGGTTCGCCGATGGCGGTGAATTCGCCGCGGAACCAGCCGGAAACGATGTTCACCGCGATGCGGCCGTTGGTCAGCTCGGAAATGGTGGCGATCTGCTTGGCCAGCACCGCCGGATGCCACGGCCCCGGCAGGATCGCGGCGATCACCCGCAGCTTCTCGGTCGAAGCCAGCAGCGCGTGGCTGATGGACACCGACTCGTGCTGGAATTCGGCGCCGTAGCCGGCGGTGAAGCGGATCTGCGACAGGGCATACTCGAAGCCGGCGTTCTCGGCGATCTGGGCCAGCTTGCGGTTGTAGTCGATGTCCCAGCTGGTGCGCTGCTCGATCTTGCTGACCACCAGGCCGCCGCTGACGTTGGGTACCCAGTAGGCGAATTTGATGTTGTTCTGGCTCATTTCGTTTCTCCGTATCGGAATCGGTAAGGGAATGGCTGGGATCAGGCCACGCCGAGGCGGGCCGGGTGTGCACGCAAGGCAAGGGACGGCAGGGCGCGCTCGACGGCGAGCGCAATGCGTTCGTGCAGCGCCGGGGTGGCGATGCGGTAGTTGTCGAAATCGGTTTCGGCGCCGTACACGCCGATCGGCAGGGTCTGCGCCTGGAAGAAGGCGAACAGCGGGCGCAGCTGGTGGTCGATGGCCAGCGCATGGCGGTCGCTGCCGCCGGTGGCGGCGAGCAGCACCGGCACGCCCTCCAGCGCCTGGTGGTCGACGAAGTCGAACAGGTGCTTGAACAGGCCGGTGTAGGAGGCGCGGTAGATCGGGCTGGCGGCGATCAGCAGGTCGGCGTTCTCGATGGCCAGCAGGTCGTCGCGCACGGACTGCGGCAGTTGCTCGCGCTTGAGCACCCCGGCGAACTGCGGGCCGACCTCTGCCAGCTCGACCAGGCGCACCTCGATCGGCAGCGCCTGCTGCAGTTGCGCCAGCAGCGCCTTGACCAGCACCAGGGTGCGCGATGGCTGCTGCACGCTGCCGGACACCGCGACCACCTTCAGTTTCTTGCTCATCGCTCAGCCTCGTTGCCAAGGGCGCCGGAGCGGCACCCGCAAGAGACCTAGAGCAGCAACCGTGCCACTTATAAAATCCTTTTAATATCAATGATTTAGATTGATATCAGGGATTCTGCGCAGTGTCCCGATCCGAGCAGGCTGCTGAACAGCTGTTGCCTGGCGCACAGCTGGAAGGAGAACAGTCCGCAGAAACCGGGCTCTCCCGGCGGGCAGCCACTGTTGCCTGAGCAGCAGTCGGCCAGCAACCTGCCCCGAAGCCAACAGCGCACATTCCCTATCGAAACGCTGGAGGCCGCATGAATACTGGCCTGCAGCACTTGGCACGCGCTGTGCCATGCATCTGTCAACGGCACCCGCGGCCATCCAGGCCGCCCCAGCAGACCGTTCACAGGAGCCCTGTCATGACTGCCCAGCAACAACTGAATACGCTTTCCACCGGCGCCGACTACGAACAACTGGCCGCGCGCTTCCGGCCGATCTTCGCGCGCATCGCCGCAGGCGCCGTCGAGCGCGAGCGCAGCCGCAGCCTGCCCTTCGAGCCGATCCAGTGGCTGAAGGAAGCCGGCTTCGGCGCCGTGCGCGTGCCGGTGGCCTACGGCGGCGCCGGCGCCTCGCTGCCGCAGCTGTTCCAGCTGCTGATCGAGCTGGCCGAAGCCGACTCCAGCGTGCCGCAGGCCCTGCGCGGCCACTTCGCCTTCGTCGAGGACCGCCTCAACGCCCACGCCAGCGTGCCGCAGGACAAGTGGTTCGCCCGTTTCGTCGCCGGCGAGCTGGTCGGCAACGCCTGGACCGAGGTCGGCGCGGTGAAGATCGGCGAAGTCGGCACCCGGGTCAGCCAGAAGGACGGCAAGTGGGTGGTCAACGGCACCAAGTACTACAGCACCGGGAGCATCTTCGCCGACTGGATCGACCTGTTCGCCCAGCGCGACGACAACGGCCGCAACGTGATCGCCGCGGTCAGCACCCACCAGGGCGGCGTGCAGCAGAGCGACGACTGGGACGGCTTCGGCCAGCGCACCACCGGCAGCGGCACCTCGGTATTCACCGATGCCGTGGTCGAGGAGGAGAACCTCCTCGACTTCGACACCCGCTTCAAATACCAGACCGCCTTCTACCAGCTGGTGCTGATCGCCGTGCTGGCCGGCAGCGGCCGCGCCGCGCTGCGCGACTTCTCCCGCGAGGTACGCGAGCGCACGCGCATCTTCAGCACCGGCAACGCCCCGCGGGTCAGCCAGGACGCCCAGGTGCTGCAGGTGATCGGCAAGGCCTCGGCCCAGGTCTACGCCGCCGAGGCCACCGCCCTGCGTGCAGCCATTCCGGCGCAGCGCGCCTACGAGGCGCGCTTCGGCAACGACGCGGCCGCCGAGCATGCCGCCAACGTCGCCGCCGAACTGGAGTCGGCGCAGGCCCAGGTGGTGATCGCCGACCTGGCGCTGCGCGTCACCACCGACCTGTTCAACACCCTGGGTGCCTCGGCGACCAGCGAGAAGAAGCAGCTCGACCGCCACTGGCGCAACGCGCGCACCGCCGCCTCGCACAACCCGCTGATCTACAAGGAGCGCATCATCGGCGACTGGGAAGTCAACGGCAGCGAGCCGCCCTACGTCTGGCAGATCGGCAGCGGCCCTTCCGCCGCCAAGTGACCGGGAGCGCCGCCATGCCGAAATTCCTGCAACTGTGCTTCGAAGGCCTCGCCCTGCTGCTGCGCGGCAGCATCGAGCAGCCCGCCATGGCGGCCGAGGAGCAGTACCTGGCGCTAGTCGACTGCCGCATCAGCCATTGCCCGCCGCTCCCGCGCGACTGAGCGCCCCATCCCCCCTGCCCCGAGGCCAGCGCTTGCGCTGGCCTTTTTGCATCGGCAATTGCCCCGCTGCAGCCGGTGTTCCGCCACCAACAGCGGTTCATCAGCGCTGTTTTCCGGCACACAGCCCCGCCAGCCAAAAAATCCTTAAAAGTCCTTTAAAAACAATCACTTAAGAATATGGCACGAAGCCTGCTCTAGTCCTTGTGCAACCCCTGCCGACCGGACGTACGGACGCGTGGAGCGCCCCGTAGCGCGGCCCTGCGCCGCATTCGCACAACAGCACGTACAAGGAAATACCGCATGTCACTGCACTGGCTCAGCCATGCCACCCTCGGCGCACTGCTCCTCGCCGGCAGCCTCGGCGCCCACGCTACCGACAGCCCCTGGCAGGCGCGGATCGGCGTCAGCAAGATCGTCCCCACCTCCGACTCCGGCAGCATCCTGCCCGGCGAGGTGGACATCGACAGCGACACCGGCCCGACCTTCAACCTGGCCTACTTCCTCACCCCCAACCTGGCCATCGACGTGCTCGGCGGCCTGCCGTTCAAGCACGACATCAAGCTCAACGGCAGCAAGATCGGCAGCACCAAGCAGCTGCCGCCGATCGTCTCGCTGCAGTACCACTTCGCCCCCGAGGCGCGCCTGCGCCCCTTCGTCGGCGTCGGCCTCAACTACACGTACTTCTACGACGAGAAGCTGGACAACGGCGCCGACCTCGAACTCTCCGACTCCTGGGGCGCCGCCTTCCAGGTCGGCCTCGATTTCGCCCTCGACGACAACTGGAGCGTCGGCGGCGACGTGCGCTACGCCGATATCGACAGCACCGTGAAGGTCGACGGCGTCAAGGTCGGCAGCGTCGCCGTCGACCCCACGGTGTACAGCCTCAATCTCGGCTACCGCTTCTGAACTCCCTCCCCCCCTACCCAGCACAAGGAAACCCGCCATGAGCGAACAGCAAATTGCCGACCGCGTCGTCGACCCCTACCTGCAACCGCTGCCGACCCGACCGGCGCACCGCATCCGGAGCGATGCCGAGGCCATCGAGATTGCCCGCGCCCTGGCCGCCGACTTCGCCCGTGAGGCCGCCCAGCGCGACCGCGAGCGCCGCCTGCCGATCGACGAACTCAACGCCTTCTCGCAGAGCGGCCTGTGGGGCATCACCGTGCCCAGGGCCTACGGCGGCGCCGAGGTGAGCTATCGCACCGTCGCCGAAGTGATCAAGACCATCGCCGCCGCCGACCCCTCGCTGGCCCAGCTGCCGCAGAACCACCTGGTCATCGTCGACCACATCCGCCTGGACGGCACCGAGGAACAGAAGCGCCACTTCTTCGGCCTGGTGCTCGACGGCGTGCGCTTCGGCAACGCCTTCTCCGAGCGCAACAGCCGTACCGTGGCCGACTTCGAGACGCGCATCGAGCCGGAAGGCGACGGCTTCCGCGTCAACGGTCAGAAGTTCTATTCCAGCGGCGCCCTGCTCGCCCACTGGGTGCCCACCGTTGCCGTGGACGCCGAGAAGCGCCCGCACCTGGCCTTCATCCCGCGCGACACCGAGAATCTGCGGGTGATCAACGACTGGTCCGGCTTCGGCCAGCGCACCACCGCCAGCGGCACCGTGCTGATCGAGAACGTCACGGTTCCGGCCTCACACGTAGTGCCGGTCTACAACGCCTTCGCCAACCCCACCGCCGCCGGCCCGATCTCGCAGTTCCTGCAGGCCGCCATCGACGCCGGCATCGCCCGCGGCGCGCTGGCCGAGACCATCGCCCAGGTGCGCCGCAACGCCCGTGCCTGGATCGACTCGGGCCTCGAGTTCGCCCACCAGGACCCGTACAGCATCCAGGCGGTCGGCGACCTGCAGATCCGCCAGCGCGCCGCCGAGGCGGTGCTCGACCTGGCCGCCGACCAGATCCAGATCGCCGTCGATACCCCCAACGAGGACACTGTCGCCGAAGCCTCCATCCTGGTCGCCGAAGCCAAGGTGCTGACCACCGAGGTCGCCATCCAGGCGACCAACAAGCTGTTCGAACTGATCGGCACCCGCTCCACCCTCGAGGAGTACAACCTCGACCGCCACTGGCGCAACGCGCGCACCCACACCCTGCACGACCCGGTGCGCTGGAAGTTCCATGCGGTGGGCAACTACTACCTGAACGGCATCAAGCCGCCGCGCCATCCGTGGCTGTGACGCGCTGATCCGCTTTACGGAGTGAAGAAAGCCCCGCGGCCGAAAGGCAGCGGGGCTTTCGCATGAGCAGGCACGAGTACCTGGGATGGTGGGTACGCCCTCACGGCAGGAGCATGTGCAGACCCAGCCCCGCCACGGCGCATGCTGCGATGACGTGGATGACGTTGCACCTGAAGCGGAACAGCGCCACTGCCGCGCCCAGCGCGAGCAGCAGCGACGGCCAGTCGAAACGGCCGGCGAAGCCCTCCGGCCACAGCACGTGATAACCGAAGAACAGCGCCAGATTGAGGATCACCCCCACCACGGCCGCGGTGATCGCGGTCAGCGGCGCGGTGAACTTGAGGTCGCCATGGGTGGACTCGACCAGCGGCCCGCCGGCGAGGATGAACAGGAACGACGGCAGGAAGGTGAACCAGGTGACCAGGCAGGCGGCAACCGCGCCAGCGAGGAACGGCGCATCGGGGCCGAAAAGGGCCTTCAGGTAGCCGCCCACGAAGCCGACGAAGGCCACCACCATGATCAGCGGTCCCGGCGTGGTCTCCCCCAGGGCCAGGCCGTCGATCATCTGCGTCGGACTCAGCCAGCCGAAACGCTCGACCGCGCCCTGGTAGACATAGGGCAGTACCGCATAGGCGCCACCGAAGGTGACCAGGGCCGCCTTGGTGAAGAACCAGCCCATCTGGGTCAGCGTGTGGCTCCAGCCCAACGACGCCGTCAACAGGCCCATCGGCACCAGCCACAGCAGGCCACCGACCAGCGCCACCTGCGCCAGGCGTCTCCAGCGGAAACGGACATGCTCCGGCGGCGGGGTGTGGTCGTCGATCAGGGCGGGGCCGAACGCCTTGTCGGACTGCCCATGACCGCCGCCGACCCTGAACTTTTCCGGGGCCAGGCGCCCGCCGATGTAGCCGAGCAGTGCCGCCGCCACCACGATGGCCGGAAACGGCACCTTCAGGGCGAAGATGGCCACGAAGGAGGCCGCGGCAATCGCCCACAGCCATTCGTTCTTCAGCGCCCGCGAACCGATGCGGTGGGCCGCCTGCACGACGATGGCGGTCACCGCTGGCTTGATACCGTAGAACAGTCCGGCCACCACGGGGACGTCACCGAAGGCGATATAGACCCACGACAGGACAATCAGGATCAGCAGCGAGGGCAGCACGAACAGCGCCCCGGCGACTATGCCACCCCAGCTGCGGTGCATCAGCCAGCCGATATAGGTGGCCAACTGCTGGGCCTCCGGACCGGGCAGGACCATGCAGTAATTGAGCGCATGCAGGAAGCGCCGCTCCGATATCCAGCGCCGCCGCTCGACCAGTTCCTGATGCATGATCGAGATCTGCCCGGCGGGTCCGCCGAAACTGATGAAGCCGAGCTTGAGCCAGAAGGCGAAGGCCTGCCAGAAGCTGACCGGGGGCGTGGCCGAGACGGCCTCGGAATGCGGTGTGGTGGTCTGGGTCATGGTGTGGGTCCTCCCTTCTCGAAACTGGCCAACAGCGCGTCGAATACCGCGCAGGCGGCATCCAGCAGGAGATCGTCGTCGTCGATGGTCGTGCGCAGGCCGGCCAGCACGCTCTCCACTCCGGTCGCCTCCGGCGGCTGGATGCCGCCGACGTCGAGGCCGTGCACAATCAGGCCCAGGCGTGCCAGCGCCGGCCGCTCCAGGCCGAAACTGGCGGTCAGTACCTCGAAGGTGACGCGGTTGCCGACGTGGCTGAAGGTGGCGCCGTCGAAATCGAAACCCAAGGCATCCGGCGGGCACTCCTCCGGGCTCGGCAGCCAGAGAATCCGCGCCCGGGCATCGATGAAGCGGCGAATCAGCCAGGCGCTGGCCAGGCGGTCCACCCAGGGACGCTGCCGTGTTGCCCAGACCCGCCCCTGGTAATCGCCAGGGTTGCGCGTGCCGATCTCGCCGGACAAGGCACTGGGCTCGTCCGGGGACAGGGTGCGCGCACAGGCCAACTCGAGCGCCTGCAGTGCGGCGTCGAGCTGGCGTTGCGGCTCCCCGGGAAAGAAGTCGATGGCGGACAAGCTGGCGAATGCCTTGCGCAGCTTGCGCGCCTGCCTGAGCGTATCGCTCACGCTATCGGGGCCAAGCGCTGCCTGTGCCTGCACGACCTCGGCGAGCAAAGCCGCATACTGCTCGCTGCGATCGAAAAGCGCCCGAAAGTCCTCCTGCTCAGGCGAGCAGACGCCAAGCAGCCGGGCGGTGCCGCCCCCCTCCCGCACCAGCGCCCCCAACCCATCGAGGATGCCCCGACAGTCCTCGCGGTCCGGCAACAGGTAGACGCCATCGCGCAACGTGGCCGCGCCGGAGGCCTTGAGGGCGCGCCAGATCCGCTGGCGCAGGGCGGCGTTTTCCGTAGGCAGGCTGATGACGAGAGCCAACCAGGTCATTGTGATTACCTTTCTACAAATTTGTAGAAAAGTTATCACAATAAAGGAGCGGCACGTTATCGGCGCATCACGTCGAAGCCGTTACTTGCCACCGCTCACCCCCTGCCCTGCACCACCACCGGCAGCACCAGGCGATGGCCCAGGCGCTCGCGCTTGGTGGCGAGGTAGTGGTGGTTGGCGGGGTTGGCCGGCACCTCGTGGCCAAGCTGCCGCTGCACGCCGATGCCCAGCGCCTGCAGGGCGCGCGCCTTGGCCGGGTTGTTGCTGAGCAACTGCACCGAGCGCACGCCCAGGTGGCGGAGGATGGCGGCGGCAGCGCGGTAGTCGCGGGCGTCCACCGGCAGGCCGAGCGCCTGGTTGGCCTCCACGGTATCCAGCCCCATGTCCTGCAGGGCGTAGGCGCGCAACTTGTTGGCCAGGCCGATGCCGCGGCCCTCATGGCCGCTCAGGTAGAGCAGCGCCCCGCGCCCTTCGCGGGCGATGCGCGCCAGGGCGAGGTCTAACTGCTCGCCGCAGTCGCAGCGCAGCGAGCCGAGCACGTCGCCGGTCAGGCATTCGGAGTGCAGCCGGGTCAACAACCCATCGCCGGCCACTTCACCAGCCAGCAGCACCGGGTATTCGCCGCCCGCGAAGGCGTACAGGTGCAAACGGAACTCGCCGTGGCGGGTCGGCAGGCGGGTCTCGGCAAGCAGTCGCGGTGCCGGTTCCGGGGCCAGTGCGTGGCGGTAGGCGATCAGCTGCTCGATGGTGATGATCGGCAGGCCGTGCTCGCGGGCGAAGGCCAGCAGTTCGGGGCGGCGCGCCATGCTGCCGTCGTCGTTGACGATCTCGCAAAGCACGCCCGCCGGCCGGCGCCCGGCGAGCACGGCCAGATCCAGCGCCGCCTCGGTATGCCCGGGGCGCTCGAGCACGCCGCCGGCTCGGGCGCGCAGCGGGAAGATATGGCCGGGACGGGCGAAGTCGTCCGGCTGCGAATCCGGGTCGGCCAGGGCATTGAGGGTCGCCGCGCGGTCGGCGGCGGAGATGCCGGTACTGGTGCCGTGGCGGTAGTCGACGCTGACGGTGAAGGCGGTCTGGTGCGACTCGGTATTGGCCTTGACCATCAGCGGCAGCTCGAGCGCATCGAGGCGCTCGCCGGGCAGTGCGACACAGACCAGGCCGCTGCTGTGGCGGACCAGAAAGGCCATCTGCGCGGGCGTGATGGCATCGGCGGCGATGATCAGATCGCCTTCGTTCTCGCGATCGGTGTCGTCGACCACGACGACGAATTCGCCGCGGGCGATGGCGGCAAGGGCGGTCTCGACGGTGTCGAAGGCGGCGTCGGCAAGTGCGGGCATGGCGGGTGAACCTGTACTGAAGAAATGGGCGCGCCCCGAGGCGCAGGTACCTTGACTCAGCAGATTGCGTGCCAGCCCGCAACACCGCGATTTCCGGGCCTGCAAGCGGGTCATGGATGATCACGCTGCTGGCCCGGCAACAGTTGTCCCGCGAACTGTTGCCGGATCAACAGCGGTTCAATCGCTCGCCTTGCCCCCCAGGTAGAAATGCTGGATGTCCTCGCGCGCCGCCAGCTCCTGCGCCGCGCCCTCGCCCACCACGTGACCGTTCTCCAGGATGTAGGCGTAGTCGGCGTGGCGCAGGGCGACGTTGATGTTCTGCTCGGCGACCAGGAAGCTCATGCCCTCCTTCGCGTTGAGCTGGGCGACGATATCGAAGATCTCCTCGACGATGATCGGCGCCAGACCCATCGACGGCTCGTCGAGCAGCACCAGCTTGGGCTTGGTCATCAGCGCGCGGCCGATGGCCAGCATCTGCTGCTCGCCGCCGGAGGTCAGCCCGGCCTGGGTCCTGCGCTTGGTCTTCAGGCGCGGGAACCAGGCGTAGATGCGCTCCAGATCCTGCTCCAGCTCGCGGCGGCTCGGTCCGCGCAGGAAGCCGCCACTGCGCAGGTTCTCCTCGACGGTCAGGTGGGCGAACACGTGGCGCCCTTCGAGGACGTGGACGATGCCGCGCCGTGCCAGCACGTTGGCCGCCACCCCGGCGGTGTCCGCGCCGAGGAAGCGGATGCTGCCGCGGCTGACCTCGGCGCGCTCGGCCTGCACCAGCCCGGAGATGGCCTTGAGGGTGGTGCTCTTGCCGGCGCCGTTGGCACCGAGCAGGGCGACGATGCCGCCCTGCTCGACGCGCAGCGACACGCCGCCGACGGCGAGGATGGCGCCGTCGTAGATCACCTCGATGTCGTCGACGGCCAGCAGCTCAGCGGGAGCGGCGACGGGTTGGGGGTGGTTGCTCATGGGAGTGTCCTTGAGGATGGATGGTGGGTGGGGAGAAGGCGGTGCCTAGCGCAGCGGAAACCCCTGCGCTCTGACCGCTTCGGCCAAGCGTGCACGGCGATGTAGGTCCGCAGCGGAGATGTTCAGTCAGAAGTAGGCGTTGCGCGGCAGTTCGGTGCCGTTCACCAGCAGGTCGCCGATGGCCCGTGCCTTGTAGGCGGCCGGGTTGTGCGAGGCCAGGGTACGGATGTTGCGCCAGTGGCGGTCGAGGTGCGCCGAACGGCGGGCCGCCGAGGCGCCGCCCACCTCGAACAGGTCGCTGGCCGCCTTGAGCGCCAGCTCGTCCACCACCACCTTGGCCTGGGCGGCGCGCAGCGAGGCCTCCAGGTTGAGCGCCGCAGCGTCCTCCCCCGCTGCCGCGGCGAGGAAGGCGCGGTCCAGGGCCTCGGCCGCCGCCAGCACGATGGCCTCGGCGGCGAAGGCGCTGCTGGAGAGTTGGCCGACCACCTGTAGCAACTGGGGATCGTCCGCCGGCCGCTCCGCCACGGCGTGGCTGAAGCTGCGCGCACGGCCCTGCAGCAAGACCACCGCATCGCTGACCACGCTGCGCAGGATGCCGGCGATGATGGCGTGCAGATACAACTGCGGCAGCGCGTTGGACTTGGTCGCCGTATCGCGGCGGATCACCTCGTCGCGCTCGACGCGCACGTTGGCGAAGCGGGTGGTGCCACTGCCGGTGTACTGCTGGCCGATGCCATCCCAGTCGTCGAAGACCTGCACGCCTTCCCGGTCGGTCGGGATCAGCGCGCTGAGGGCACTGCCATCCGGATCGCTGGCCGAGACCAGCACCCAGTCGGAATACAGGGTGCCGGTGCTGAAGTACTTGGTACCGTTGAGCCGGTAGCCGTCGCCCTCCACGCTGAGAGTGGTCTCGAAGCGGTAGTCGCCCACCGCCCGCGCGGACTGCTCGGTGAAGGCGTTGCCGAAGATCTCCCCGTTCACCACGCGCTGCAGGCGGGCGTCGCGCAGCGGGTCGGCGGGTGCGCGCAACAGCTCGTCGACCAGCAGGTAGTGGGCGCGCAGGATGTGCGCCACGTCCGGGTCGGCCTCGGCCAGGCGGATCAGCACCTGGAACAGTTCGCGCAGGCTGGCGCCGGCGCCGCCGCTTTCCCTGGGCAGGCGCAAGGCGCCCAGCCGTGCCAGGCGGACCAGTTCCATGGTCCGCCACGGATGGCCCTCCTGCCCCGGCTGGCGGCGCGCCTCGGCATCCCGGGCGATGGCGGCGAGCAGCCACTCTAGCTCGGCGCTTCCGGGCGTCACCAGATCGCGCAACGCCCGCGCCGTGCTGGCCAGCTCGAGCTCGTTGTCGACCACCCGCAGGCGGGCCTGGTCAGTCGTCATGGTCGTGCTCCCTATGATGGATGTCTGCGCTGCTCACGAATAGTTCAGCGGATCAGGTGCCTCGCCCTTCAGGGCCCAGCGGCCGAGGGTGTTGAGTTTGTAGTCGATGGGGTCGTGCAACGTGTGGGTGCGCACGTTGCGCCAGAAGCGGTCGAAGCCCAGCGCGGCCTTGGTGCCGCGCGCGCCGACCACCTCGAACAGCTCCTGGCTGGCGAACAGTCCGGCGCGGTGGCTGAGCACCTTGGCCTCGGCCACCGCCACCGCGACCTCGGCGCGCTCGCCGGCCGTCAGCGCCGGGCCGCGGGTGAAGGCCTCGGCGACCTGCTCCGCGGCGCGGTCGGCCAGGGCGCGGGCGGCGGCGATCTGCACGTGCATCTCGCCGAAGCGGTTCTGGGTAAACAGGTCGTCGGTGGCGTGATCGGCCTGCGAGGTCAGCCACGGGCGCGCCTGGGTGTGCGCGTAGTCGCGCGCCTCGGCCAGGGCGCCCTCGGCGATGCCCAGGTACAGGTTGACCAGCACCAGCTGGGCGAAGCAGTTGCGCAGGGTATGGAACGGCGTCGGCGGCACTTCCGGGGCGCGCAGCACGTCGCGCTCGGCCAGCGGAACCTGCGCGAAGCTGACCGAGTTGCTGTCGGTCTGCCGCTGGCCGATGGGGTCCCAGTCGTCGAGTATGCGCACGCCGGGCTGCTCGACCGGCACCACGGCCAGCAGCGGCTGGGCGGCCTCATCGAGCACCGCCGAGAGAGTCATCAACTGCGAGCCGACAATCCCCGAGCAGAACGACTTCACGCCATCGAGCAGCAGCCCGCTGGCGGTTTGTCGCGCCACCAACCGACGGTCCAGCGGGTTCATGCCATTGCCCCACCACAGCTGGCGCTCGATGGTCTGGCGCAGCAGGCGCTCCTGCTGTTCCTCGCTGCCGTAGATCAGCACGGTGGCGACCTGCAGATGGTGGAAGGCGAATACATGGGCCAGCGAGCTGTCGACCGCCGCGATGCGCCGTACCAGCGCGTAGATCTCCGGCCAGGGGCGCTCATCGCTGCCGTAGGCGCGCGGGATCGACAGGTTGAGCAGGCCGGCATCGCGCAGCAGCGCCTTCTCTTCGGCGGCATGGCCGCCACGGGCATCGCGCTCCACCGCAGTGGCCTTGATGCGCGCAAGCAGGGTATCCAGGGGCAGATTCATTGCAGATGGACTCTATTGGTCGTGGTTCGGGACATTTCATCGGCAGATCAGGTCAGTGGCAGATCAGCCCCTGTTCAAGCTTGAGCACGTCGACGCTCAGCTCGCCTATCCAGTGCGCCAGTGCGGCATCCTGGCCGCCGCGTCGCCGCCAGTCGGCCAGCGCGGCGGCCAGCCAGGCACGGCTCTGCGGCTCGCTGGCAGGCAGGCGCACATGGCCGCCGTCCGCAGCGCGCAGGGTGATGGGTAAGCGCCGGTAGAAGCGCCAGTCGGGTTGCTGCAACAGCCAGGCGACCAGGCTGGCCTCCTCCGCCAGCACGGCGCACTCGCCGGCCTGGAAGGCGGCGATGGCCTGCACCGCCGATGGATAGCTGTGCGCTTCGGCGCCGTGTTCTCTGGTCAGTTCTTGGTGGTAGGGACTGCCCTCGGCCAGGCACACGCTGCGCCCACGCAGCGGTGCTCCGGCCGAAAGAGGCCGGCCGCGCAGGACCAGCAGCGCCCCCTCGTCGTGACGCGCCGACGCTGGCAGGACCAGATGGGTGCCCAGCGCCGGTCGTGTTGTGCTACCAGCGATCAGCAGATCGACCCGCCCCTCGACCAGCGCCACCTCGCGCTGCGCGGGTGGCAGGCCGACCAGCTCGACCGGCAGGTTCAGGTAATCGCCAAGAGTCCTGGCCAGCGCTGCATCGACGAGATCCGGTTCGGCCTGCACCGGCGCGCCGGGGAGCGCCGGCCGCTGATACTCACGCACCCCGACCAGCAGCTTGCCGCGTTCCTGAGCCTGCGCCAGCAGTGGCCCCGGCGGCAGGTCAGCGGGATGCGGCGCCCACCAGGCGCTGGGCCAGTTGCCACCGAGCAAGGCGGCCAGGATCAGCCCGGCCGCCACTACTACTAGCGTCAGCCGCACGCCAGGGGGCAGCGGCTGACGGGGCGGCTCGGCCTCGCGCAACGGGCGCAACTCGCCCAGGTAGGCCGGCAACAGCAGCTCAGGCATTGTGGCTCAGTCCCTTGCGCCAGCGGGTCAGGCGCCGCTCGATCAGCGCGAGGATGAGGTTGAGCAACAGGCCGACCAGCGCCAGCAGCAGGATCCCGGCGTACATGCTCGGCACCTGGAAGACTTCCTGCGAGTTGATGGTCAGAAAGCCCAGTCCGGAGTGCGCGCCGATCATCTCCGCCGCCACCAGCGCGGTGACGCAGTAGGCGCCGGCCAGGCGGATGCCGGTGAAGATCGACGGCGCGGCCGCCGGCAGCACCACCCTGGCGAACAGGAAGCCGCGCGAGGCGCCCATCGAGCGGGCCGAGTCGATCAGCAGCTTGTCGACCTGCTTCACCCCGCTGATGGAGCTGAGCAGGATCGGCCAGAACGAAGCCCAGAAGATGATCGCCACCTTGGACAGCTCGCCGATGCCGAAGAACAGGATGAACACCGGGAACAGCGCCAGCGCCGAGGTCTGCCGGAAGAACTGCAGCAATGGGTCGACGAAGGCCTCCAGGCGGGCGAACCAGCCCATCAAGAGGCCCAGGCTCACCCCGCTGGCGATGGCCAGCAGCAGGCCGGCCAGCGAGCGCTGCAGGCTGGCCGCCAGATGCTTGAGCAGCGCGCCGTTGTGCGCCAGCTCCCAGATTGCCTGCAGCACCGCCGACGGCGGACTGAGGTAGCCCGGATTGACCAGCCCCAGGCGCGGCAGCAGCTCCCAGAGCAGCACGAAGACGAGGACGCCCAGGCTGCGCTCGAACAGCCCGGCCAGATTCAGCGAAAGTTTCATGACTACCCCTTGATCTCGGCGGTCTGCGCGCTGGCCGGCCAGTCGGCCGCGCGTATCGAGGTCGGCGCCGGCACCGGCGCCGAGGCGAAGCGCACCTCGTCCTTGAGCACCTCCCAGGCGCGCTGGCGCAGGTGCACGAATTCCTCGGAGTTGCGCACTTCGGCCAATCGCGGCCGCGCCAGCGGCACCTCGATGATCTCCTTGACCCGGCCTGGGCGGTGGGTCATCACCGCGATGCGGTCGGAGAGGAAGATCGCCTCGTCGAGGCTGTGGGTGATGAACACGATGGTCTTCTTGCGCTGATCCCAGATGCGCAGCAGCTCGCCCTGGAGGATCTCGCGGGTCTGTGCGTCCAGCGCGGCGAACGGCTCGTCCATCAGCAGGACGTCCGGCTCGTAGACCAGCGAACGGGCGATGGCCACCCGCTGCTTCATGCCGCCGGAAATCTCGTGCGGGTAGCGCGCGCCGAAGCCGTGCAGCCCGACCAGCTCCAGGTACTCGCGGGCCCGCTCGCGGCGCTCGGCCTTGCCGACGCCGCGGATCTCTAGACCCACCTCGATGTTTTCCAGCACGGTGCGCCAGGGAAACAGCGCATAGCCCTGGAACACCACGCCCTGGTTGGCGTTGATGCCCTGCAGGGGCCGGCCGTCGATGTGGATGCTGCCACCGCTCTTGTCGGCCAGCCCGGCGAGGATGCTGAGGAAGGTCGACTTGCCGCAGCCCGAGGGACCGAGCACCGAGAGGAACTCGCCCTCGCGGATCTCCAGATCGAAGTCCTGCAGGGCGACCACCCGCTCGGCCTGGCCGTGTTCGTTCCTGGTGCTGAACTCCATGCGCAGGTCGCGCGCCACGATCTTGCCGCTCACGCTGCGCACCTCAGGCCTTCTGGCCGGCGAAGGGGTTGAACTCGTTGGTGTAGACGTCCTTCACCTGCACCTTGCCGCGCGGGATCTTGCCCTCGTTCTCGAGGATGTCGATGTAGTACTGGATCGGCGGCTCGGTGACCACCAGGTTCTCCACGTAGGCGTAGCGCTCCACCTTGCCGAGGTCCATGCCGATGCGTCTGGCGGTGATCTTGCGCGCCTCCTCCGGATTGGCATTGACCCAGTTGCCGGCGCGGGCGATGGCCCGCACCACATCGCGGGTCGCCTCGGGATGCTCGCGGATGAACCGGCCGTGCGCGCTGTACGGCGCCATGCCACCCAGGCCGCGGTCGAGGTCATAGTCGCTCCACAGGCGCAGCAGCGCCGGGTTCTGCTCGGCGCCGCCGGAATGCGGCGGATGGATGATCGCCAGGTCGATGTTGCCGGTTTCCACCGTCTGCTCGCCCTGGTTGTCCGGCACCACCAGCCAGTTGATCTTGTCGACGTCGACGCCGTGCTGGCGCAGGTAGGTCTTGGTGACGAACTCGGCGCAGGCGCCGAAGCTGTTGAAGCCGATGGTCTTGCCCTCGAGGTCCTTGGGCGTGCGGATGCCGGAGTCCTTGCGCACGAAGTACTTCATGTGCGGCGCCTCTTCCAGGGTCTTGCCACCGGCGGACACCACCTTGAGGTCCAGGCCGCTGGCGATCGCGGAAATCACCAGCGGCACCATGCGCATGCCGAAGTCGATCTCGCCGGTACCGACCAGCGGGATCAGCTGCGGCGCGGCAATCTTGCCGACATATTTCGGCCGCGCCAGGGTGCCCTCGAAATAACCCAGTTCCTCGGCCAGATAGATCAGGTCGAACGACGGGTTATCCGGGTATTTGAACTCCACCACCTTGTCGCCGACGCTCTTCACCACGGCGGGGGCGGCGGCGCTCTTGGCGCCCTCCTTTTCCCAGCATCCGGGCAGGACAAGACTGGCGGCGCCGGCGCCGCCGAACAGGGCGAGGGTTCTGAGGGCCGATCTGCGACTGATGTTTACGCTCATCTGTTTTTTCCTTGGCACGCTTGGCTGAATTCAGCCCGAATCGAATGCCAAGTGCTCAGCAATAGCTGTGCCAGCCCATCAAACAGCTTCAACCCGCTGATTCATGGAGGAAAAATCATTGCAATCGGGCGAAGCTGCGCAAATGCCAACAGTCACCCGCACGAACTGTTGAATATCCAGCAGTGCTTTCAACTGCGCCTGCAGCCGGAAATCTCCCGGCATTTGAAGTTCACGCTCAGCCGCTCAGGAATGCAGGCTCTGTTGATCTGGAAAACTGTCTGCCAGACAACAGTTGGCAAACAGTTCAGCGAAAACTCCAACAGCGGAGTATTTAAAAGCAATGCCGAACCTCATATTCGACGCGCCATCGAAGAACTGGCATCCAACTTGCTCCTGTGGAATTCACGGCGCATCAAGCGCTCGCCAAATCAATGCGAATCCGGATTCAGGAGTCCTATATGTCCAAGCCAACTTCCCTTTCCCGCGCCGTCAGCAAGTGGCTGAAGTCGCTGACCCTGGCGGCCGCCGCCACTTCGGCACTGGGCGTCGCCCACGCCGCCAGCGACCAGCCGCTGAAACTCGGCACCACCGCCGCCTTCGTGCCGGTGCTGGAAGTCGCCGCCGAGGAAGCCGCCAAGCAGGGCGTCAAGGTCGAGCTGGTCGAGTTCAGCGACTGGAAGACGCCCAACGTCACCCTGGCCCACGGCGACATCGACGCCAACTATTTCCAGCACATCCCCTTCCTGACCAACGCCAACAAGGAAGGCGGCTTCGACCTCAAGGCGGTCGCCCCCGGGGTGATCAACAACGTCGGCCTGTACTCGAAGAAGTACAAGAGCCTGGCCGAGCTGCCTGAAGGTGCCAAGGTGGCCATCGCCGGCGACGCGGTCAACGGCGCGCGCGGCCTGCAGCTGCTGGAGAAGGCCGGGCTGATCAAGCTGAAGCCCGGCACCGGCTACCAGACCACCGTGGCCGACATCGTCGACAATCCGAAGAAGCTGCAGATCATCGAGCTGGAAGCAGTGCAGTTGGCGCGCACCCTGGACGACGTCGATCTGGCCCAGGGCATGCCGCACTACCTGCGCCTGGCCGGCACCATCGACCCGGAAAGCGCGCTGATCTTCGACGGCCAGGAGCAGAAGATCTATGCCATCCAGTTCGTGACCCGTGCGGAAGGCCAGAACGACGAGCGTCTGCACAGTTTCATCAAGGTCTACCAGAACTCGCCGGTGGTCCGCGCGGCCCTCGACCGCACCCAGGGCAAGCTCTACTCGCCGGGTTGGGAGAACTGATGCCATGAGCCGCTACGAATCCGACATCGAGCAGGCCATCAGTCACATCCGCCTTGAAGGGCTGAGCAAGACCTACACCGGCGGCCAGGGCGTGGTGCAGGCACTCGACGACATCGATCTGAACATCCGCCGCGGCGAGATCTTCGGGATCATCGGACGCAGCGGCGCCGGCAAATCGTCGCTGATTCGCACCCTCAACCGTCTGGAGCGGCCGACTGGCGGCCGGGTGCGCATCGACGGCGTCGACATCGGCAGCCTGGACGAAGACCAACTTGTCTCCCTGCGCCGGAGGGTCGGCATGATCTTCCAGCACTTCAACCTGATGTCGGCGAAGACCGTCTGGGAAAACGTCGCGCTGCCACTGCGGGTCGCCGGCAAGCGGCCCTTCGAGATCGAGCAGCGGGTCAGCGAACTGCTGCAACTGGTCGGTCTCAGTGATAAGCGCGACATCTACCCGGCACAGCTGTCCGGCGGGCAGAAGCAGCGCGTCGGCATCGCCCGCGCGCTGGTCCACGAGCCGCAGATCCTGCTGTGCGACGAGGCCACCTCGGCGCTCGACCCGGAGAGTACCCAGGCGATCCTCGCCCTGCTGCGCGACATCAACCGCCGACTCGGCCTGACCATCGTGCTGATCACCCACGAGATGGAGGTGATCCACGAGATCTGCCACCGCGTGGTGGTGCTCGAGCGCGGCCGCATCGTCGAGGAAGGCCCGGTGTGGCAGGTATTCGGCAATCCGCAGCACGAGGTCACCCGCACCCTGCTCGGTACCCGCCAGCACGACCTGCCTGAAGACCTGGTCGGGCGCATCCGCCCGCAGCCGCAGGGCGAGCACAGCCTGTTCCTGCTCGATCTGCACTTCACCGGCGCCAGCCTGCGCGAGCCGGACCTGCTGGCCATCGGCCAGACGCTGGGCGCGCAGACGCGCCTGGTGCACGGTGGCATCGACCGCATCCAGGGCCGCGCCCTCGGCCACCTGCTGGTCGGCGTTCGCTCGCACGAGCCGCAGGCGGCAATCCTCGAACGGGCCAGGGGCCTGGCCGATCACGTGGGAGGGCTCGGCTATGTCGCTGCTGCTTGACCGCCTGCTGCAGGGCACCCTCGACACCCTGCTGATGATCGGCGTCTCGTCGCTGATCACCCTGCTGCTCGGCATCCCGCTGGCGCTGTTCCTGGTCACCAGCGCACGCGGCGGCATCTTCGAGGCGCGCTGGGCCAACGGTGCCATCGGCAGCGTGGTCAACGTGCTGCGCTCGATCCCCTTCCTGATCCTGATGGTGGCGCTGATCCCCTTCACCCGCCTGATCGTCGGCACCAGCTACGGCGTGTGGGCGGCGGTGGTGCCGCTGACCGTGGCCTGCATACCGTTCTTCGCGCGCATCGCCGAGGTCAGCCTGCGCGAGGTGGACCGCGGCCTGATCGAGGCGGCGCAGGCCATGGGCTGCCGGCGCTGGCACATCGTCTGGCACGTGCTGCTGCCCGAGGCGCGGCCGGGCATCGTCGCCGGCTTCACCATCACCCTGGTGAGCATGATCAACGCCTCGGCGGTAGCCGGCGCCATCGGTGCCGGCGGCCTCGGCGACCTGGCCTACCGCTACGGCTACCAGCGCTTCGACACCCAGGTGATGGTCACCGTGATCGTCCTGCTGGTGCTGCTGGTGACCCTGATCCAGTTCGGCGGCGACCGCCTCGCCCACGCCCTCAACAAACGCAAGTAACCCATTCGACGCCCGGGCGCCGCCGCTGGCGGCCACCCGGCAGGAGTACCCCATGTCCGAAAATCTTCAACGCCGCGCCAGCGCGGCGCCGGGGCCGGCTGCGCCCCGCTCCCGCGATCCGCGCCCGCTGCCGCTCGATCCGAGCCAGGTGCGGGTGATCCACAGCGATGCCGAAGCCATCGAGGTCGCCCAGGCCCTGGCAGTCGAATTCGCTAGCGGCGCCGCCGAGCGCGACCGCGAGCGCCGCCTGCCCTGGGACGAGCTGGACCACTACACCGCCAGCGGCCTGGGCGGCATCGCCGTGCCGAAGGCCTACGGTGGCGCCGGCGCCTCCTTCGTCACCATTGCCGAGGTGTTCCGCCTGCTGTGCGCCGCCGACCCGGCGCTCGGGCAGATCCCGCAGAACCAGTTCGGCGTGCTGTTCGCCGTGCACGAGCTGGCCAGCGACGAACAGAAACAGCGCCTGTACGGTCGCATCCTGGCCGGCGAGCGCTTCGGCAACGCTGGTCCGGCGCGCGGCACCGCCAGCATGCTGGCGCAGACCACCCGCCTGCACCGCGAGGACGGCAGCCTGCGCCTCTCCGGCACGCGCTTCTACTCCACCGGAGCGCTGTTCGCCCACTGGATTCCCAGCCGCGCCGAGGACGAGCAGGGCCGCACCGTGCTGGTGTTCGCCCCGCGCCACGCCGAGGGCGTGCAGGTGGTCGACGACTGGTCGGGCATCGGCCAGCGCACCACCGCCAGCGGCACCGTGCACTTCGCCGCGGTGGCCATCGCCCCCGAGGACGTGCTGCCGGCCTGGCAGCTGATCGACCGCCCGGGCCTCAGCGGGCCGGCTTCGCAGCTGATCCAGGCGGCCATCGACGCCGGCATCGCCCAGGCCGCCATCGACGACACCCTGCGCTTCGTGCGCGAGCGCTCGCGACCATGGACCGACTTCGGCGGCGAGCGCGCCAGCGACGACCCCTACATCATCCAGGCGGTCGGCCGCCTGCAGATCGACCTGCACGCCGCCAACGAAGTGCTGCGCGAGACCGCCGCGACCCTCGACCGCATCGCGGCCGCGCCGGTCACCGCCGAGTCCAGCGCCGAGGCCTCGCTGGCCATCGCCGCGGCGAAGATCCTCACCACCGAGATCGCCCTGGAGGCCAGCGAGAAGCTGTTCGAGCTGGCCGGCACCGCAGCCACCCGCAGCGAGCACAACCTCGACCGCCACTGGCGCAACGCGCGCACCCACACCCTGCACGATCCGGTGCGCTGGAAGTACCACCTGCTCGGCAACTACGCCCTCAACGGCGTGCTGCCCAAACGTCACCAGTGGAACTGAGGAGGCTGACATGACCCATTTCGAGACCATCGCCACGCCCTACGTCAGCCCGCCCAGCGGCAGCGTCGCCATCCTCCGCGACGACGCCGAGGCCATCGCCGTGGCACGCGAGCTGGCCGCCGAATTCGCCGCCGGCGCCGCCGAGCGCGACCGCCAGCGACGCTTGCCCTGGGAAGAAGTCGAGCGCTTCTCGCGCAGCGGCCTGTGGGGCATCAGCGTGCCGAAGGAGTACGGCGGCGCCGGCGTGTCCAACGTCACCCTCGCCGAGGTGACGGCGATCCTCGCCGCCGCCGACAGCTCCATCGCCCACATCCCGCAGAACCACTTCTACTCGCTGGAGGTGCTGCGCGTCGGCGGCAGCAAGGCGCAGAAGCGCTTCTTCTACGCCCAGGCGCTGCAGGGCCAGCGCTTCGGCAACGCCCTGGCGGAGATCGGCCACAAGGACTTCAAGCGTCGCACCCGGCTGTCGCGCGACGCCGAGGGACGGCTACGCATCGACGGGCGCAAGTACTACTGCACCGGCTCGCTGTTCGCCCACTGGATCCCCACCCTGGCGGTCGACGACGAGGGCAGCGGCTGGCTGGTGTTCGTGCCGCGGCAGAGCTACGGCGTCACCGTGGTCGACGACTGGGACGGCTTCGGCCAGCGCGTCACCGGCAGCGGTTCGGTGATCTTCGCCGACGTGCCGGTGCAGGACGACTGGGTGGTGCCGTTCACCGCGTCGTTCGACCGCCCGACCACCATCGGCCCGCTGGCGCAGATCATCCACGCCGCCCTCGACCTCGGTATCGCCAAGGGTGCCTACGCCGCCGCCCTCGACTTCGTGCGCCAGCACAGCCGGGCCTGGATCGACTCCGGAGTGGCGCGCGCCAGCGACGATCCGCTGCTGATCGAGCGGGTCGGCGAGCTCTCGGTGCGCCTGAGCGCCGCCGAGGCGCTGCTGCGCCGCGCAGGAAGGGTGCTCGACGCCAGCCAGGCGGCGCCGGACGAGCGCAGCGTGGCCGCTGCCTCCGTGGCGGTGGCCGAGGCCCGCGTGCTGACCACCGAAATCGCCCTCAAGGCCGGCTCGAAGCTGTTCGAGCTGGGCGGCAGCGGCGCCAGCCTCGCCGAGCACAACCTCGACCGCTTCTGGCGCAACGCGCGCACCCACACCCTGCACGACCCGGTGCGCTGGAAGTTCCACGCCATCGGCAACTACTACCTCAACGACACGCTGCCCCCGCGGCACGGAGCGCTCTGACCATGGCGAAGAAGCAGATCCTGCTCAACGCGTTCAACATGAACTGCGTCGGCCACATCAACCACGGCCTGTGGACCCACCCGCGCGACAACTCGGTCGACTACAACACCCTCGAGTACTGGACCGAGCTGGCCAAAACCCTGGAGCGCGGGCTGTTCGACGGCCTGTTCATCGCCGACATCATCGGCGTCTACGACGTCTACCAGCGCTCCATCGACCTGACCCTGCGCGAGTCGATCCAGCTGCCGGTCAACGACCCGCTGCTGCTGGTCTCGGCGATGGCCGCGGCGACCCGGCACCTGGGCTTCAGCATCACCTCCAACCTCAGCTACGAGCCGCCCTACCTGTTCGCCCGGCGCATGTCGACGCTGGATCACCTGACCCGCGGGCGCATCGGCTGGAACATCGTCACCGGCTACCTGGAGAGCGGCGCCAAAGCCATGGGCCTGGACGGCCTGACCGCCCACGACCAGCGCTACGAGCGCGCCGAAGACTACCTGGAGCTGGTCTACAAGCTCTGGGAAGGCAGCTGGGAGGACGGCGCGGTGCGCCGCGACAAGGCCGCGCGGGTGTTCGCCGACCCGGCGAAAGTGCACCGCATCCGGCACCAGGGGCCGTACTACCAGCTCGACGGCTACCACCTGTGCGAGCCGTCAATCCAGCGCACGCCGCTGCTGTTCCAGGCCGGCACCTCGCCGCGCGGCCAGCAGTTCGCCGCCCGGCATGCCGAGGCGATCTTCATCAGCGCCCAGGACAAGGCCGCCACCCGCAAGGTGGTGCAGGAGCTGCGCGCCCAGGCGGTGGCCGCCGGACGCCGGCCGGAGGACCTGAAGATCTTCGTCGGCATCGCCGCGGTGGTCGGCCAGACCCGGCGCGAGGCGCAGGAGAAGTTCGACGACTACTGGCACTACGCCAGCGCCGAAGCCGGCCTCGCCCACTTCGCCAGCAGCGTCAACGTCGACTTCGCCCGCTACGGCCTCGACGAGCCGATCGACTACCGCGGCGGCAACGCCATCGAGTCGGCGGCGCAGACCGCCCAGGCCAACGCCCTGACCCGGCGCAAGCTGCTCGAACGCTTCCGCCTCGGCAGCCGCTACCCGACCCTGGTCGGCGACGCCAACTACGTCGCCGACGAGCTGGAATCCTGGGCCAACGACGTCGGCGTCGACGGCTTCAACCTGTCGCGCACCGTCACCCCGGAAAGCTACGAGGACTTCATCGACCTGGTGATCCCCGAGCTGCAGAGCCGCGGCTCGTACAAGACCGCCTACGCCGAGGGCAGCCTGCGCCACAAGCTGTTCGGCGAAGGCGACCGCCTGCCGGCGCGCCACCCGGCGGCCGCTCAACGCCATGTCCCGTCCGCCACCCCGCTCCGCCAGGGAGAACCGGCATGAAGCGGCGTACCCTGAGGAACTCGGGCGTTCCGGCGATTGCCATGGGCACGACGCGCCGATAAAGGCAACACACCCAGGCCCCCTGTACGATCCGGGCTTAACCCACCAAGGAGACCCCATGAGCAATAACCCCCGCGTCGCTACCCACGCCGTCGATGCCCAGTTCCTCGAACGCTGGTCGCCACGCGCCTTCACCGGCGAGAGCATCCCCGAGGCCACCCTGCTCGGCTTCATCGAGGCCGCGCGCTGGGCGCCCTCGGCCTACAACTCGCAGCCCTGGCGCTTCCTCTACGCGCGCCGCGACAGCGCCGACTGGCAGCGCTACCTGAGCTTGCTGATCGAGTTCAACCGCGGCTGGGCGCAGCACGCCTCGGCGCTGCTGGTGATCGTCTCGAAAACCACCTTCGTGCCGCCGGGCAAGAGCGAGGAACAACCCGCCCCCTCGCACGCCTTCGACACCGGCGCGGCCTGGGGCTTCTTCGCCCTGCAGGCGCACCTGGCCGGCTGGCACACCCACGCCATGACCGGCTTCGACAAGGAACTGGCGCGCCGCGAGCTGAAGATCCCGGACGGCTACGAGGTCCAGGCCATGGTCGCCGTCGGCAAGCGCGGCGACGCCACCAGCCTGCCCGAGGCCCTGCAGGCCCGCGAGACACCCAGCCCGCGCCTGGCGCTGGAGGCCATCGCTGCCGAGGGCGAGTTCGGCTGGTAAAGCCCTGACCCGGAAAGTACAGGGGCGAAGACCTCGATTGCGTGTCTTCGCCACGTATGCACCCTGCTGATCCACGGCGCGCGAGCGGCCCTGCTGGCGGCGCAGCGTTGCCAGGCCAATACGCCGGAACGCCTGACCCGCCTGCAACGCTGGGCGGTGGAAACCGCCGCGCGGATCGGCCACAACAAGGCCGCGGTGGCGCTGGCAAACAAGCTGGTACGGATCTGCTGGGCAGTGTGGTGTCACGAGCGGCGCTTCTGCGGCGACTGGCAGAGCAGCAAGCCCGCCTGACGGCGGGCCGGAGTAGGCAGGAGCAGGTTTTCTTGTGGTTGTGGTGAACAGCGACACTGTCGGAACAGGCGAGTCCTGCAACGGAACAAGGCCGATAACAATCATGATCCCCGTGATCGATTGAACGCTTGGCCCCGTTGCGCGAACTACAGCGTGGCCCGGACGGTAACGCCCAGCGAAGGCCGGATATACGAATGCAACCGCACTGACGACAGGGTTGGAACAGGGTTGCTCACTACTTGCGGGGAGAGTCCACATACCATTTGTTATGGGGACATTGCTTCAATAACGGCTGCTCTATTTAAAGTAATTGTAGCCTGCTGTCCTGTCTCGCCAGTCTCTTTGTTAAAAGCCAGCCCCGACTCGGCGTTTACGGCAATGGAGAAGGAGCCATTAAGCTTGCTTTCATATATTTTTAGTGCCTTTATGGTTTCAGCTGATACATAGCTTGGGGCAATCGTTACGATTGGATGTCGTGGCTCCTGCAGGCAGAAGCTCTTGAATTCCTCGTTGTTTAATTCTAATAACCTCAGTACCTCCCCGATGCTCTTGATCAGCGTATACTTTCGTTCGAACTGTATGACTTCTTGCGCTAAAGAATCAAAGTCTGTTCGAAGTGTGCCTTTGCCGCCAACCGCGCTTTGAATTGATCGGAATGCGAACTCCAATTGAGACGATTGGCTGGCAATTATTGCATTGAGATTATTGGCGGGCTGAGGTAATTCGCTTGGCGCAATACCCGAGTGGCATAGAGGTAGTAATGGAATTTCAGGCTCTGAGGCGCGAATACTGATTGCGTTTCTTATCCATATCGCACCAAGCTCAAAATTTATCCAGTTGCGATTTATTGAGTTTGGACTTATTAAATATAGTGCGCCTATACAATTTACCAATCCGTCTTCTATTCTTTTTAAAAAATTTGCGCCTGCAGGGATGCTTACTCCGTCAGAGGATACAAAAACCTCAACAAATCCAGCGAACTCGTTTTCTATGGCTGACTTTATAATTGCAGCAAGGTCTTTTTCTTCATGGATATGAGAAAGGAATAGTAGTGCCTGGCTCATAATTTGCGAACTCCGTATGTACGCGTACCCATAACGCTGGACGTAACCGGACGACAAAAAGCGCAGCTTTTTGACGGCCCGGTTGACGGACTTGTTATGCATTAACTTCAACAGTTATCTGAATACCGCACTGCCGGATGATAGACTCTTGGTCAGTTGCAGACAAGAACTCGCAATTGCACGGATTGTTGATTTTAGATGCTGTCTGGCTCTTTGCCTGAAGCCAACCATTGACCCATTTGAACGCAGCCTCAAAAGCATCCGATGCAGTGGGAAAGCTCCCACTAATTGGCACTAGCGATGAGTAGCTGGTATTGAACTGAGGATCGTAAACGATCACTTCCGCACCAAAGGTTGTGCTTTGGCTGGGCTGAATAATGTGGATTGTGTGCAACGCATTGCCACTGGTTGAAATCTGAATTTCCTGAATGGGAATCATGTGTTGTCCTTTAATGCATAACGTAGAGCTAACCGGCTCGCCAAAGCGCAGCTTTGGCGAGTCCAGCGACCGAAGGGAGCGAGGTTGAGCGCCATGTTAGAGCTCCCCGAAAAGCCGAGAGACACAAGCACTGCACCCATTAACACCAACAAGCAGGCCGAGGATGGCGAGCAGGAATAATGGGATGCCCAATAACCAAAGCAATACGCTGTCAGGACGGCCCCAGAAATGCCACAACAAAGCAGGGATACCGAAGGCGAATGGCAGAGCGCACAAAATAAGAACAGGTCGTTTCCAGGTGGCTTCAGGGCGCGGCCCCCAAAAACAAACCTTGTTAACCACGTTGCAGTATGAGCAATGATTTCGTTGTTCAGGCATGTGCGCTCTAACAAGGTTCGAGCTGAGCACCGCCCACGCGCAGCGTGGGTGTGTGCTCCGGCGAGTAGTTATTCGACAATACACACCGCTCTGCGAAGCAGAGCTGTAAATGCAATGGATGCTCGGGCGAACGGAAAATCGAAAAACGGCTTTTCCACCGCTGTAGGCGCTCCTGGCGGGGCATTAACTTCGTTATGCCCCGCCAGGAGCGCCTACAGCGTATTAGCTGATTTTTCGCTTTTCGTCCAGCCGGATTCCTTGTCATTTACAGTTTCCGTGAGCCAATGGTGGATATTGTTGAATAACTATAAATAGGCACCAACTGGTGCATAACACCCCGAGCGGGACTGGTGGATAAAACTCCGCCAGAGAAACGGAAAACCGCTCTGAGACGCAGCTTTGACAAGAGTGATGGTGGTGAAGGCAGGTTATGCACCATGGCGCCAAGTCCCTTTGTATATGCCGATGGCAGGCGTCGAGAGTAGCGCGGGGGACGAGATCAGTACAACCCGAGGAAGTCCCCGCCCATGGCCACGGGCGGGGACGGGGACGAAAGCGCCCTACCCTACCCGCACCTGCGGATTGACCACGTGCCGCGGCGTGCCGCCGAGCAGCGCGCGTTCCAGGTTGTCCAGCGCCAGCTCGGCCATCGCCTGGCGCGTCTCGTGGGTCGCCGAGCCCACGTGCGGCAGGGTCACCACGTTGGGCAGGGCGAACAGCGGCGACTGGCGCAGCGGTTCCTTCTCGTAGACGTCGAGGCCGGCGGCGCGCAGCTGGCCGTTCTGCAGCGCCTCGATCAGCGCCGCCTCGTCCACCACCGGGCCGCGGGCGACGTTGACCAGGATGGCGCCCGGCTTCATCAGCGCCAGCTCGCGGCGGCCGATCAGGTGGCGGGTCTGCTCGCTGAGCGGCACCACCAGCACCACGAAGTCGGCCGCGCCGAGCAGCTCGTCGAAGCCGCAGTAGCGCGCGTCCAGTTCCTGTTCCAGTTGCGGCTTGCGGCTGTTGCCGCTGTACAGCACCTCCATGTTGAAACCGAAGCGGCCGCGTCGGGCGATGGCCGCGCCGATGTTGCCGAGGCCCAGGATGCCCAGGGTCTTGCCGTGCACGTCGCAGCCGAACTGCGCCGGTCCCACCGGCGCCTGCCAGTGGCCGGCCTTGACCCAGGCGTCCAGCTCCGGCACCCGCCGCGCCGCCGCCATCAGCAGGGTGAAGCCGAGGTCGGCGGTGGTTTCGGTGAGCACGTCCGGGGTGTTGGCGAGCAGGATGCCGCGCTCGTTCAGATAGGCGAGGTCGTAGTTGTCGTAGCCCACCGAGATGGTCGAGATGACTTCCAGCTGCTCGGCCTGTGCCAGCTGGGCGCGGCCGAACGGCCGGCCGACGCCGAGCAGGCCGTGGGCTTCGGGCAGCGCCGCGGCATACTGGGCGTCGATGTCGCCGGCCGGGTCGAGCACAGTGACGTTGAAGTTCTGCCGCAGGCGCTGCTGATGCTCGGGGCTGAGGCGGCTGAAGACGAAGACGTTCTTTTTCATGGCGCTCCTGCGCGGCTGATCCGTGAATGGGAAGGCAGCAAGGGTTGCCCGGCCACGGCGGCCGGGCAACCGGACTATCAGTCGCGATCCACGGCGAACGGCGACCAGGCCTGGCGGGTCGGCATGACCTCCAGGCGGTTGATGTTGATGTGCTCCGGCAGGGTCGCGACGTAGAAGATCTGCTCGGCGATGTCCTCGGCGGACAGCGGCTCGGTGCCTCGGTACAGGCGATCCGAGGCCGCCTGGTCGCCCTTGGTGCGCACCAGGGTGAACTCGGTTTCGGCCATGCCCGGGGCGATGTCGGTGACCCGCACGCCGGTGCCCTGCAGGTCGCAGCGCAGGTTGTAGCTGAACTGCTGGACGAAGGCCTTGGTCCCGCCGTAGACGTGGCTGCCCGGGTAGGGCCACTGGCCGGCGACCGAGCCGAGGTTGACGATGCTGGCGCCGCGGCCGCTGGCGATCAGGGTCGGCAGCAGCGCGTGGGTGACGTTGACCAGGCCCTTGATGTTGGTGTCGATCATGGTGTGCCAGTCGGCCAGATCGACGCTCTGCGCGGCCTGCGGCGCAAGCGCCAGGCCGGCGTTGTTGATCAGCGCGTGCACCTGGCGGAAGCCTTCCGGCAGCCCGGAGACCACCTGCTGCACCGCCTCGGCGTCGCGCACGTCCAGCGCGGCGATGTGCACCGGCACCTGGCGGGCCAGCTCGTCCTGCAATGCCTGCAGGCGTTCCAGGCGGCGCCCGGTGAGCACCAGCGCCCAGCCGTCGGCAGCGAAACGCCGCGCCGCGGCGCGGCCGAAACCGGAGGTGGCGCCGGTGATGAAGACGATCTTGCCCATCTGCAAAGCTCCTGTTGCGACTACATGAATTGAACGGCGCGGGTTGTCAGCGCTGCATGCCCCAGCGCTTGACGGTAACCCGCTCGATAAGACTGAACACCAGGTTCTCCACCAGCAGGCCGATCAGGATGACCACGGCCAGGCCGGCGAACACCTTGTCGGTGTACAGCTCGTTGCGGTTCTGGAAGATGTACCAACCGAGGCCACCCTGCCCGGAGCTGGCGCCGAACACCAGCTCGGCGGCGATCAGGGTGCGCCAGGCGAAGGCCCAGCCGACCTTGAGGCCGGAGAGAATCGACGGCAGCGCCGCCGGGATCAGGATCAGGGCGACGAAGCGCAGGCCGCGCAGGCCGTAGTTGCGCCCGGCCATGCGCTGGGATTCGGCGACGCCGAGAAAGCCGGCGTAGGTGTTGAGCGCCAGCGCCCACAGCACCGAGTGCACCAGCACGAAGATCAGGCTGCCCTCGCCCAGGCCGAACCAGAGCAGCGCCAGCGGCAGCAGGGCGATGGCCGGCAGCGGGTTGAACATCGCGGTCAGGGTGGACAGCAGGTCGCGGCCCAGTTGGGTCGACACCGCCAGGGTGGTGAGGGCGAAGGCCAGCACGATGCCGAGCAGGTAGCCCTTGAGCAGCACGCCCAGCGAGATGGCCACCTTTTCCAGCAGCTCGCCGCTGGCGACGCCCTCGGCGAAGGCGCGGGCGGTCTGCAGGAAGCTCGGCAGCAGCAGGTCGTTGCCCTGGTAACGCGCGGCCAGCTCCCAGACCAGCGCGAGCAGCAGCAGGATCAGGCCCTTGCGCAGCCAGCCCTGTTGCCACAGGCGGGTGGCCAGCGGCAGCTCGCGCTCCAGCGGCGCGTCGGTCAGCGGCGGCAGGTCGATTTCGTATTCTTCCCGGCGCACCGGCGATGATGGAAGGCTCATGGCGGATTTCCTGTAACGGAGGGTGCGAGAAGTCAGCAGGACAGACGGATGTCCTGGAAGCGCAGATCCAGCGGCACCTGATCCGGCTGCTCGTCGAACAGCAGGCGATGGATACGCTGCGCGGTCTGCTGGAAGGCCACGCCGCCCAGGCTGTGCAGGCCGAACTGGTGGCTGTGCACCTCGGCGCGCACCCGCCCCGGGTGCGGCGACAGCAGCAGGATGCGGTTGCCGACCACCAGCGCCTCCTCGATGGAGTGGGTGACGAACAGCAGGGTGAAGCGCACCTCCTCCCACAGCGCCAGCAGCTCCTCCTGCATCTTGCGCCGGGTCAGCGCGTCGAGCGCGGCGAACGGCTCGTCCATCAGCAGGATCTTCGGCTGCATGGCCAGGGCGCGGGCGATCGCCACCCGCGCCTTCATGCCGCCGGACAGGGTGTGCGGGTAGGCGTCGGCGAAGGCCGCCAGGCCGACCTTGTCCAGGTAGTGCAGGGCGCGCTGCTCGGCCTCCTGGCGGCCGAGGGTGCGCGAGGCCAGCAGCGGGAACATCACGTTCTGTTTGACCGTCTTCCACGGCGGCAGCTGGTCGAACTCCTGGAACACCACGATGCGGTCCGGGCCCGGCTCGCTGACCGGCACGCCGTCGAGACGGATCTCGCCGGCACTCGGGGCGATGAAACCGGCCGCCGCCTTGAGCAGGGTCGACTTGCCGCAGCCGGACGGGCCGAGCAGGACGAAGCGGTCGGCCGGGTCGACCGCGAAGCTGACCTCGTGGGTGGCGCGCACCACGCGCTGCGGGGTGCGGTATTCGAGGCTGACCTTGTCCACCTCCAGCAGCGCCCGCACGGGCGCCGCGGAGTCCAGATTGCTGACCGTGTGGCCTGGCAACGGAGCGTTCATCGCATCAGCTCCCCTGGCCCAGGCGCGGATCGGCGAAGAAGTAGTCCTGCCAGGAGGCCGGCTTGTTCTTCAGGGCGCCGACGCGGTGCAGGAACTCGGCCAGCTGGAAGGTGCCGGTCGGCGTCACGCTGAACTGGAACTGCTCGTTGTCGATGATCTTCAGCAGGGCTTCCTTGCTGATGTTGGCCTTGGTCACGCGGATGTAGGTGTCGGCGGCCGCGGCCTTGTCGTTCTGGGCGAACTCGGCGGCCTCGGCCAGCGCGGCGACGAAGGCCTGGTAGGTCTTCGGGTTTTCCTCGCGGAACTTCTCGGTGGTGTACAGCACCACCGGCGAGTTCGGGCCGAGCAGCTGGTAGGTGTCGAGCACCACGTGCACGTTGGGGTTGTCCAGCGCCTGGTTCTGGAACGGCGGGTTGGAGAAATGCCCGGTCAGCTCGGTTGCGCCGCTGGTCAGCGCCGAGGTGGCCTCCGGGTGCGGCAGCGCGACGGTGTACTTGTCCAGGCGGTTGTATTCCTTGTCGCCCCACTGCTTGGCGGCGGCGTACTGCAGGAAGCGCGACTGGATCGAGACGCCTACCGCCGGCACGGCGATGCGGTCCTTGTCAGTGAAGTCGGCGATGGTCTTGACCTTGGGGTTGTTGCTCAGCAGGTAGTACGGGAAGTTGCCCAGCGAAGCCACGCCCTTGACGTTCTGCTTGCCGTGGGTGCGGTCCCATACGGTCAGCAGCGGGCCGATGCCGGCGCCGGCGATGTCGATGGAGCCGGACAGCAGCGCGTCGTTGACCGCCGCGCCGCCGGACAGCTGGGTCCAGTCGACCTTGATGTCGAGGCCGGCCTCCTTGCCGTGCTTCTCGATCAGTTGCTGGTCGCGCACCACGTTGAGCAGCAGGTAGACGATGCCGAACTGCTCGGCGATGCGGATCTCGCCCTCAGCGTGGGCGGCGGTCGGGACCGCCAGGCTGCCGGCCAGCAGGCTCAGGGACAGGCCGACACCGCCGGCCAGGCGGCCGAAACGGGACAGGCCGGGGAAGCGTTTCTTGTGGGTCATGGCGAACTCCTTGAAAGATGGCGAATGCGTGCAGCCACGGCCGTACCCGGCGGGCACGGCGGCTATGGCAGAACTGCACTGGAAACGGGAAATCAGAACGGCGCGTCGCCCTGGATGGTGGTGCGGTGCATGCGCCTGCGCAGGTGCGATGGGCAGCCGGTGGCCAGGTGGATCAGCGCACGGTTGTCCCAGAACAGCAGGTCGTGGGGCTGCCACTGGTGGCGATAGACGAACTCGGGGCGCGCGCTGTGGGCGAACAGCTCGGCGAGGATCTGCCGGCTCTCGTCCTCGGGAATGTCGAGGATATGGGTGGTGAAGTTCTCGTTGACGAACAGTCCCTTGCGCCCGGTTTCCGGGTGGGTGCGCACCACCGGATGGACCACCGCCTTGACCTCGGCGATCTGCGCGGCGGTCAGCGTCGGGCGCTGGATGCCGGCGAACACCTCGTCGGCATAGCGCGCGGTGTAGGAATGCGCGGCGCGCTTGCCTTCGATGGCCTGGCGCAGCTCGGCCGGCAGGGTTTCCCAGGCCAGCTGCTGGCTGGCGAACAGGGTGTCGCCGCCCTCCTCCGGCAGCTCCTGGGCATAGAGCATCGAGCCGAGACTGGGCAGCTCCTTGTAGGACAGATCCGAGTGCCAGAACTTGCCGGCATCGCCCAGGCCGATCGGCTGACCGTTCTCGACGATGTTGGAGATGATGAAGATCTCCGGATGGCCGGCGAGCAGGAACTGCTTGAGCACATGGATCTGCAACTCACCGAAACGGCGGCTGAAGGCGATGTGCTGCTCGGGCGTGATGTGCTGGTCGCGGAACACCAACAGACCGTGATCGAGGTGGGCACGGTGGACCCGGGCGAAGTCCTGCGCATTGAGCGGACGGGACAGGTCGAGGCCGAGGATCTCGGCGCCGAGGGGCGCATCCAGCGGACGCACGTCGAAGGACTGGGAGGGGACTTCGGAAACGGACAGCAGGGCTTCGGCCGCAGACATGAGGGACTCCATTCGCATGGTCGCGTGGGTAACGCGGGGTTCGATTCGGGACGCGGGTGGTGCGTCCATCCGATTCATGCGCGGCTCAACGGTTGGCCTATAAGTACGCGGCAAAATGACTATATGGGAATATAAAAATTAAATTAAATAACTTTTACGATTAAGCATATGGCCGTTCCTGTCGCTCGAAACCCGCCCGCGGAGGCTCTGCAATGGGCTTGCCGAGGCAGCGCCGGGCGACGCTGCCAAGTGCGATCACTCAGGGCGCAGGGTTGGGCTGTTCGGTATGGATGCGCTCGATGCCGGCCAGCAGCTCGTCAGTGAGCTTGAGCTCGAGGCTCGCCAGGTTGCTGTCCAGCTGCTCGAGGCTGGTGGCGCCGATGATGTTGCTGGTCACGAATGGCCGGCTGGTCACCCAGGCCAGCGCCAGCTGCGCCGGGTCGACGCCGTGCTCGCGGGCCAGGGCGATGTAGGCGCTGGCGGCGCTGCGCGTCTGCGGGCTGTTGTAGCGCTGGAAGCGCTCGAACAGGGTCAGCCGCGCCCGCTCCGGCTGGTCGCCGTTCTCGTACTTGCCGGACAGCAGGCCGAAGGCCAGCGGCGAGTAGGCGAGCAGGCCGACCTGCTCGCGGATGGCGATTTCCGCCAGGCCCACCTCGAAGCTGCGGTTGACCAGGTTGTAGGGGTTCTGGATCGACACCGGGCGCGGCCAGCCGCGGGTCTCGGCCAGCTGCAGGAAGCGGTGCACGCCCCAGGGCGTCTCGTTGGACAGGCCGATGTGGCGGATCTTGCCGCTCCTGACCAGCTCGTCGAGCACTTCGAGGGTCTCCTCGATGGGGGTGAGGTGCGCGTCGGGGTCATGCTGGTAGCCGAGCTGGCCGAAGAAGTTGGTCTGCCGATCCGGCCAGTGCAGCTGGTAGAGGTCGATGTAGTCGGTGTGCAGGCGCTTGAGGCTGCCCTCCACCGCAGCGACCAGGTTGGCGCGGTCGAAGTGGTTGCGCCCGCCGCGGATGTGAGTGATGCCGTTGCCCGGCGCGGCCGCCTTGCTGGCGACGATCCAGTCGCTGCGCCCGCCGTGGCGCCTGAAGTAGTTGCCGATGATGGTCTCGGTGGCGCCGGCGGTTTCCGCCTTCGGCGGTACCGGATACATCTCCGCGGTGTCGATGAAGTTGATCCCGGCGGCCCGCGCGCGGTCGATCTGCGCGAAGCCCTCGGCTTCGCTGTTCTGCTCGCCCCAGGTCATGCTGCCGAGCGCCAATGCGCTGACCTGGATGTCGGTTTTGCCGAGTGGGCGGTAAATCATCGGTATCTCCTGCAGAAAAAAGCAAAAACGCCGCCACAGGGGTGACGGCGGGCTGGATGGGTGAGGACCGCGGGTCAGCGCGGCGGCTAGCGCTGGCCTTCGGCCGCCAGCGCCTGCTGCGTGGCCAGGCGGGACTGGAACGCCTCGCGGGCGCGGGCCAGGTTGGCCAGATCGGCGAAGCGCTCGCCGAGACGCGGCAGCCAGCCGGCGAACACGCCGAGGTAGGCGTCGGCGATGCTGTAGCGCTCGCCCACCAGCCACTGGCGGCCTTCAAGGTGGCGATCGACATGCGCCAGCGCCTGGTGCAGCTGCTCGGCAGCCTGGGCGCGGATGCCTGGATGGGCCGCCTCGTCGGCCGAGTAGCGCTCCGGACGGTTGAGCGGGCGGAAGCCGCCGACGTGCACCTCGGAGGTCAGGTAGCCGATCCAGCTCTGGATCTGCGCACGCTCGGCGCTACCGGCCGGGGCGAACAGCCCGGCCTCGGGCTTGAGGTCGGCCAGATACGGCAGGATCGCGCTGTTCTCGGTGATCAGCGTGCCGTCGTCCAGCGACAGCGCCGGCACCCGGCCCAGCGGGTTGATGCGGTGGATCGGCGAATCGGGGGTGCGCAGGGCGACCACCTCGACCTGGATCGGCAGCTCCAGCTCGTGGACCAGGCTGTGGGCGGCCAGCGAACAGGCGCCGGGGGCAACGTAAAGAACGCTCATCGAATACCTCATGGAAGGGACGCCCGCACAGGCTGCGGGGTATCCGGGAATGGATGTGCGGCGGGGATCTTCCTGATGCCCGCCGGCACGCTGGGCTTCCTGCCTCGGCGCTTCCCTGCGCCTGTCTCATTTCAGGGGGGCGGCGAACTCAGCTGGCCTGCTTTAGCGCCAGCTTGTCGGCCTCGGTCAGCGGCGTGCGGGTGTCGGCGCTGGGTTTGATGGCGCGGCTGGTTTCGCCGCTCACCGAGACCGGGATCTCGCCGTGCACGGTGCTGCGGCGCACGATGCGGCGGGCGCTGCCATAGTCGTCGACGGCGATGTGCTGGGTGGCGCGGTTGTCCCACACCGCCAGGTCGCCCTGGCTCCAGCGCCAGCGCACGATGTTCTCCAGCTTGACGATGTGCGCCTGGAACAGGTCGAGCAGCGCGCGCGAGTCGCGCGAGTTGAGGCCGACGATGCGGTCGGCGAAGTGGCCGAGCAGCAGCGCCTTCTCGCCGGTTTCCGGATGCACGCGCACCAGCGGGTGCTCGCTCTCGTAGACGGTGGAGGTGAACTGCTCGCGGAAGCGCTTGTTGACCACCGCCTCGATCTGCTTGGGCGCGGCGTAGTCGTAGTCATTGGTGTGGCGCACCCAAAGGCGGTCGGCCAGCTGCTGGAGCGGTTCGGGCAGGTCCTGGTAGGCGCTGGCGGTGTTGGCAAACACGGTGTCGCCGCCGAACTCGGGAATCACCTCGCCGCGCAGGAAGGTGATCTTCGGGTAGTCGACCACGAAGCTGATGTCGGTATGCCAGGAGTTGGCGCGCGAACGCTCGGAGTCGACCTCGAGGATGCCGGCAGTGTTGGCCTCGGACGGCGTGGTCGGGTGAACCACCAGGTCGCCGAAACGGCTGGCGAAGGCTTCCTGCTCGGCATCACTGAGGTGCTGCTCGGGGAAGAACAGCGCTTTGTGCTTGAGCAGCGCCTGATTCAGCTCGGCGAACTGCGCGTCGCTGAGGTCGGTCACGCGCACGCCGCTGACGGTGGCGCCGATGCGGCCGGTGATGGGTTGGATGTTCAGGCTCATGTCGGTTATCCCTGGCGGTGATGCCGCCGATCTCGTTGGCAATCCAGTCGCCGCCCGTTGCGGCGCTGCCAGAGCGATTGCAGCAAGCGTGCCAACCCATCAAATCCCGCAATTTCGCGTGTTTTGCCCAGCGATGACGTATAGATGTTGGATTTTGCGCAGAGAAATCCGCGTTCTGCCGATTTTCCAGCAGCCGCCCTGATCGCCCGGATAAAAACAAAAAAAGAATATCTAAAGTAAATTCGATTATTTTTAAATATAAGCATGTGCCGCTACAGTCCTGCCGGATCGAGAACCCGTAGCAAGCGAGGCCGCCATGAACGCACCCGTCCTGACTCTGGCTCCCCATGAGAACAGCCGCGAGGAAATCCGGGCCAAGGCGCTGCTGTTCGCCGACATCCGCTCCCAGCAACTGCTGGAACAGGCCGAGCTGGTCGCCGCCAGCCCCGTGCCCGTGCTGATCCACGGCGAAACCGGCACCGGCAAGGAACTGCTGGCCCGTCACCTGCACAAGCGCAGCGGCCGCAAGGGGCCGTTCGTGGCGGTGAACGGCGCGGCGATCAACGAAAGCCTGGCCGAGAGCGAATTCTTCGGCCACGAGGCCGGCGCCTTCACCGGCGCCAACGGCCGCCGCGAGGGCTGGTTCGAGGCCGCCCAGGGCGGCACCCTGTTCCTCGACGAGATCGGCGACCTGCCGCTGGCGCTGCAGGTCAAGCTGCTGCGCGTGCTGCAGGAGCGCGAGGTGGTGCGCGTCGGCGGACGCAAGCCGATTCCCATCGACGTGCGCATCGTCACCGCCACCCACGTCGACCTGCAGTCGGCGATCACCGCCGGGCGCTTCCGCGAAGATCTCTACTACCGGCTGAATATTGTCACCCTGCGCATCCCGCCGCTGCGCGACCGCCCCGGCGACATCCTGCCGCTGGCCCGGCACTTCCTCGGCCAGTTCGCCCGCGAACACGCCCGCCCGCTGCCCGAGCTGAACGCCGACGCCGTGCAGCGCCTGCTGGCGCACAGCTGGCCCGGCAACATCCGCGAGCTGGAGAACACCCTGCTGTCCGCCGCCCTGCTGGCCGGCGGGCCGCTGATCGAGGGACGCCACCTGCAATTCAGCCGCCGGGCTGCGCCTGCCCCGGCTCCGACCACGACCGCTGGTGCGCCGCCTAACAATGCGGGCGCGCCGACCGACCCGCTCTGGCAGGGCATCCGCCAGCAGCTGCAGGAGCTGCTCGACCACGAGCACCCGGAGCTGCTGGCGCGCTGGGAGGAGCTGCTGGTGGA
This sequence comes from Pseudomonas sp. AN-1, assembly GCF_034057115.1. Taxonomy (NCBI): domain Bacteria; kingdom Pseudomonadati; phylum Pseudomonadota; class Gammaproteobacteria; order Pseudomonadales; family Pseudomonadaceae; genus Pseudomonas; species Pseudomonas sp. AN-1. The sequence continues at coordinate 1,455,584 of NZ_CP139195.1, forward strand.
GACCACCCTCGCCCGCCACCACTTCAACCAGGTGCACAGCGCCGACCGCCTGGGCATCAGCCGCCATGCGCTGCGCACCCTGATGAAACGTTACGATCTGCTGCCGCCGCCGACCGGCGCGCGCTACAGCAACGCCGGCTGAGCGAGCCCCCGTCGTTGCCGGCGGGGTTCTTGATTTCCTCTACTCCCGCGTATGCGCCAGCACCGGCCGGCCCTCGATGGCGGTCGACTCACGTCCGTCCGGGCCGACCGGCACCTCGCCGACCAGGGTGACGCGGTACAGCTGGCGGGCGAAGTCGCTGGCATAGATGTCCTCTGGCGGCAGGTGGGCGGTGGCGCGGTTGTCCCAGAACGCCACGTCGCCCGCCTGCCACTTGAAGCGCACCGTGTACTCGGGACGGATGGCGTGCTCGAACAGCAGAGCCAGCAGTTGCTCGCTCTCGCGCAGGCTCAGGCCGACGATGCGCTTGAGGAAGGCCGGGCTGACGAACAGCGCCTTTTCGCCGGTCAGCGGATGCACGCGCACCAGCGGGTGCTCGCTGACCAGCGGGGTCGCCGCCAGCGGGTCGATGAAGCCCTGGCGCGCCACGCTCCCTTCCGGCGGGGTGAAGCGGTGCTCGCCGCGCAGGGTGTCGACGAAGGCGCGCAGGGTCGGCGACAGCCCCTGGTAGGCGGCCACCAGGTTGGTCCACTGGGTGTCGCCGCCGTAAGGCGGGATGTCCACCCCGCGCAGGATCGCCGCCGCCGGCGGGTTGACCGCCGCGGTGACGTCGGTGTGCCAGCCGCTCCATGGCCGCACCAGTCGTTCCTCACTGAAACGGCTGGTGAAACGGTCGCGGCCGACCGAATAGACCTCGGGATGGCCCTCGACGTAGCCGAATACCGGATGGCCGATGGTCAGCTCGCCGAACTGGCGGCCGAGGGCCACCTGCTGGGCGTGGTCGAGGTGCTGGTCGTGGAAGAACAGCACCTTCCAGCGCAGCAGCGCGGCGTGGATCGCCTCGCGCTGCGCGGCGGACAGCGGGCGCTTGAGGTCGACGCCGTCGATGCGTGCGCCGATGTGGATGGACAGCGGGGTGACCGACAGCCCTGCCGCGGAAGGGACTTCGGGGTGACGCAGTTGGCTGGCTGGCATGGGCGGCTCCTGTGCTGGGGCAGCCGCTGGTGCGGCCGCCCGGAGGATGGGAAAGCGCCTCAGCCCGCGGCGCGCTGCTGGCGCTGCACCACGTACTGGTTGTCCGGCCGGGCCAGGCCGAAGTGCTCGCGCAGGGTGCTGCCGCTGTATTCCTCGCGGAACAGACCGCGGCGGCGCAGCTCCGGCACCACCAGCTCGATGAACTCGTCCAGCCCGCCCGGCAGCCAGGGCGCCAGCACGTTGAAGCCGTCGGCGGCGCCGTTCTCGAACCACAGCTGGATCTGGTCGGCGATCTGCTCGGCGCTGCCCACCACCGTCCAGTGGCCGCGGGCGCCGGCGATGCGCAGGTACAGCTCGCGGATGCTCAGCTTCTCGCGCTGGGCCAGCTCCTGCACCAGCGCCTGGCGGCTCTGGTTCTGGTTGGTGACCGCCAGGGGCGGCAGCGGGCCGTCGATGTCGTGGCCGGACAGGTCGGCGCCGATCAGCGCGCTGAGCAGGTTGACGCCGACCCGCGGGTCGATCAGCTCCTGCAGCTCGCGGTACTTGGCCTGCGCCTCCTCCTCGGTGCGGCCGACCACCGGGAAGATGCCCGGCAGGATCTTCAGCTCATCCGGGCTGCGGCCGTACTTGGCCAGGCGTCCCTTCACGTCGGCGTAGAAGGCCTGGGCGCTCTCCAGGGTCTGGTGGGCGGTGAAGATCGCCTCGGCGCTGCGCGCGGCGATCTCCCTGCCCGGCTCGGAGGAGCCGGCCTGCACCAGCACCGGATAGCCCTGCGGCGAGCGCGCCACGTTCAGCGGGCCCTTGACCTTGTAGTACGGGCCCTGGTGGTTGAGCACGTGCAGCTTGGCCGGGTCGAAGAACTGGCCGCTGGCCTTGTCGTGGACGAAGGCATCGTCCTCCCAGCTGTCCCACAGCCCCTGTGCCACGGAGAGGAACTCCTCGGCGCGCCGGTAGCGCTCGCCGTGCTCGGGCAGCGCCTCCTGGTTGAAGTTGAGCGCCTCGGCGGGCGCCGAGGAAGTCACCAGGTTCCAGCCGGCGCGCCCACCGGAAATCCAGTCCAGCGAGGCGAACTTGCGCGCCAGGTGGTAGGGCTCGTTGTAGGTGGTGCTCACCGTGCCGATCAGGCCGATGCGCTCGGTCACTGCGGCAAGCGCCGAAAGCAGGGTGAACGGCTCCAGGCGGGTGCCGCGGGCGGTCAGCGCCAGCTCCTCCAGGCTGCTGCCGCCGTTGCCCGAGGCCGCCGCCACCGAATCGGAGACGAACACCGCGTCGAACTTGGCCGCCTCGGCGGCCTTGGCCACCCGCACGTACTCGGCGAAGTCGTGGTTGGCGTGCTCGGGCACGTCGGCGCGCCGCCAGGCGGCGATGTGGTGGCCGGTGGGCAGGATGAAGGCGTTCAGGGCTAGTTGGCGCTGACTCATGGGGATTCCTCTTGGCAGATCGGGCGGCTTGCCTGCCGCCTCGTGGTTGACTCAGCCCTTTGCAGCCGCCATGCCAACGTCCACCAAGCCTTGCCGCCCGCCACTCTCCCCGCCCAAGCGCGCCAGCCCATCCGGTGCAACTGTCGTTTTTTCGGCAAAGCGCTGCAGGACTGTGGCGTATCCCGCAGCACCTTCCGCGTCCGGACTCGGCGTTTCACACATACGCCAGCGGCTGCTCCGCCCGTCAGACCACACCTTGGCTGGCGACGGCTGCCGCGCATATACATATGCATTTTTATTTTCAAAAAAGGCACATCAATTGCTTTTCCGTATTTAACGGGCAGCCCGCCTGCTCCAGCCCTGTGTGCCTCTGAAAAGGAAATTGCGATGAAGAAGAAACTGTTGGCCGCCACGTTGTTCGGCCTGCTGAGCGGCAGCCTGTTGCCGAGCACGGCCCTGCTGGCCGCTGAAGAACCCACGGTCATCCGCTTCGGCGTAGCCCAGGTCGGCAAGGGCGGCGTGCCCTACTCCAACGGCGGTATCGCCGGCCTGGCCGACCAGCGCAAGGCCATCCAGAAGGAACTCGAAGGCCACGACATCAAGGTCGAATGGCACTACTTCAAGGGCGCCGGCCCGGCGGTCAACGAGGCGCTGGCCAACCAGCAGCTGGACTTCGCCACCCAGGGCGACCTGCCGGCGGTGGTCGGCAAGGCCGGCGGCCTGGATACCCGGCTGATCGCCACCGACAGCCTGCTCAGCTCCACCTATCTGGTGGTCCCCGCCGACTCGCCGGTCAAGACCCTGGCCGATCTCAAGGGCAAGAAGGTGGCGCTGTTCAAGGGCACCAACCTGCACCTGGCGATCCTCCGCGCCCTGCAGCACGAGGGTTTCCGCGAGCGTGACTTCCGCCACGTCAACATGGACTTCGCCACCATGTCCGCCGCGCTGGCCTCCAAGGACATCGACGGCGCCTGGTTCCACCAGACGGCCTTCGACCTGCAGGCCTCCGGGGTCGGCCGGATCATCTACGACTCCCGCGCCGCCGACGCCAAGCTGACCCGCCAAGCCCACGTACTGGTGCGCGGCGAGTTCGAGCGCCAGCACCCGGAGCTGGTGCAGAAGGTGGCCGACGCGCTGGTCAAGACCGCCGCCTGGGCCACCCAGGATGGCAACCAGGACGCGGTCTACAAGCTGTGGGCCAACTCCGGCACCGCCGAGTCCTCGCTGCGCGCCGAGCAGGAGGGCCAGTCGTTCGCTCGCCGCTACTCGCCACGCATCGACCAGTTCTTCATCGACCGTTACCGCACCACGGTCAAGGAATCCAAGGAACTCGGCCTGATCCGCAACGACGTCGACGTCGAGCAGTGGGTCGAGCCCAAGTACGTCGAGCGCGCCATCGAACGGCTCGGCCTGCAGGCGCTGTGGCCGCTGTACGACGCCGACAACCGCGTGGTCAGTCGCTGATTCCCCGCCCCCAGCGCAGGTGAGCATACCTGCGCCCCCTTCACAACCACGCTCTGGAGAACCGCCCGGGCCATCGCCCGGAGGTCCCGGAGCGTTTGTCATTCCTCCGCCCCTCGCGGCGATTACCTGCGCAGCCGGCGGCAACGGCCGGCCTACTGCGTTCACGGAGACCACAACAACATGCTTACCGAAGCGATCATCGTGGCCGGCGCCTTGAGCGGCGGCGTCGTCACCGGCCTGGCCGGCTTCGGCACCGCCCTGACCGCCCTGGGGTTCTGGCTGTATGTCGTGGACCCCGCCATTGCCGCCGCGCTGGTGGTGATCTGCTCGGTGGTCGGCCAGCTGCAATCGCTGTGCAGGGTGCGCCGTGCCGTCAGCTGGACGCTGGCCTGGCCGTTCCTGCTCGGCGGCCTGCTGGGCGTGCCCGCCGGTGTGCTGGCGCTGAAGATCATCGATGCGCAGACGCTCAAGTCCGCCCTCGGCCTCTTCCTGGTCGGCTATACCGGCCTGATGCTCACCCTGCGCCAGTTGCCAACCGTGAGCCACTGGGGCGGCCGGCTGGCCGACGGCCTGGTCGGCACCAGCGGCGGCGTGCTGGGCGGCATCGCCGGCCTGTCGGGCGTGCTGATGAGCATCTGGTGCGGCCTGCGCGGCTGGAGCGCCGACCGCCAGCGCGGGATCTATCAGCCCTACAACCTGATCGTGCTGAGCATCGCCCTGGGTATCTACGCCAGCCAGGGCCTGCTGACGCCGCGTGTCTGGGAACTGAGCCTGCTCTGCCTGCCCGCGACCTTGCTGGGCACTAGGCTGGGCCTGCGCCTGTACGGTCGGGTCAACGACCAGCAGTTCCGCTATCTGGTGCTGTGGCTGCTGCTGGCCTCGGGGCTGGTGCTCAGCCTGTCCAGCCTCGCCTGAATCACCACTGTGGCCTTTTCCACAGATCGTCCGCAGCGCTGTGCGATCCCTCTCCGAGGCCCTGCCCGCCTCGCCGCTTGCCTGCGCAGCGGCTCCTGCAACAGCAGAGGCGAAGCGCTGCAGCTGGGCGCCTCCCGGCTTGTTTAGAAGGAGCTGGAAGCCGATGGCATCAAGGTCGAGTGGGCCTACTTCAAGGGCGCCGGCCCGGCATTCAACGAGGCGCTGGACAACAAGCCGCTCGACTTCGCCTGGCAGGGCGACCTGCCTGCCGCGGTTCTGACCGAAAGCAGGCAGTGTGCGACAAATGCGCTGCCGGCCTGCCTGAGTGTCTGGATCGGCTCTTTCCGGTGCTTGCAACACGAGTGACATGCTGCATGTCATATTCCAGGATAGAATTTAAAAATAATTAATTATTCTTTTTTGATTTATAAATCCTGTCATACCCTCTCCGCCTGACATATAGCGGTCATCTTGCCGTGCGCCCCCCCGACGGGAAGCACGCCAAAACCCGCCGCTGTGCAGCCATGTACTCACGGAGAATCACGCAATGAACAAGTCCCCCCTGGCCCTCGCGGTCATCGCCGGCACCCTGGCTCTGACCAGCACCGCCCAGGCCGCCTTTGTCGAAGACAGCAAGGCCAGCCTGACCCTGCGCAACTTCTATTACGACCGCAACGACAAGAACACCGCCAACAACAACAGCGAGGCCAGCGAGTGGGGCCAGGGCTTCATCTTCAACTATGCCTCCGGCTACACCGAAGGCACCGTGGGCTTCGGCGTCGACGCCGTGGGCCTGCTCGGCGTCAAGCTGGACTCCGGTGGCCGTGATAACAAGGCCGGGCGCGATCGCCGTCCGGGGCAGCTGTTCCCCCTTGAGAGTGACGGCAGCGCGGTGGACGAGTACAGCAAGGCCGGCCTGACCGCCAAGGCCAAGGTGTCCAACACCGAACTGCGCCTCGGCACCCTGCAGCCCAAGCTGCCGGTGGTGAACTTCAACGACGGTCGCCTGCTGCCGCAACTGTTCGAGGGCGGCCAGATCACCTCCGGCGAGATCGACGGTCTGACCCTGACCGCCGGCCAGCTGGAGCATGCGAAAGGCCGCAGCTCCACCGACAGCACCGGCCTGCGCATTGCCGGCGCCACCAACGACGCCGACTCGAACAAGTTCTACTACGCCGGCGGCGACTACAAGCTGACCAAGGATCTGACCGCGCAGTACTACTTCGGCAATCTCGAGAACTTCTACGATCAGCACTTCCTCGGCCTGGTGCACAATTGGGCACTACCGGTCGGTGCGCTGAAGACCGACCTGCGCTACTTCGACAGCAGCTCCGACGGCAAGAACGCCAGCACCGCCGGGCGCCTGGATGGCTATAGCAGCAACGGTTTCTGGAAGGCCGGCGACGCCAACCGCGGTGAGGTCGACAACCAGACCTGGAGCGCCCTGTTCACCTACACCCTGGGCGGACATGCGCTGAGCGCGGGCTACCAGCAGGTCGACGGCAACAGCGACTTCCCGTTCCTCAACCAGGGCGACGGCTCCTCCAGCTACCTGATCACCGACGTGCAGATCAACAAGTTCGCCAGCGCCGGCGAGCGCACCTGGCTGGCCGGTTACGCCTACGACTTCGCCAAGCTCGGCGTCCCGGGCCTCAAGGCCAGCGCGTTGTACCTGAGCGGCGACAACATCGACGCGGCCAGCGGTGACAACAAGGAGTGGGAACGCGACCTGCGCCTCGACTACGTCCTGCAGGACGGCGCACTCAAGGGCCTGGGCTTCACCTGGCGCAACGCCTCGCTGCGCGGCAACGACAGCACCGACCTCGACGAGAATCGCCTGATCGTCAGCTACACCCTGCCGCTGCTGTAATGCGCTTGCGGGCGGCAGGCAACTGCCGCCCCGTCGCACACCGAAAGCCCTGCGAGCGCTGCCGCAGGGCTTTTTATCGTGCCCGGGAAGCAGGGCTCCACCCGGCCATGCAGACAACAAAAAGCCCGGCCGGGTGACCCCGCCGGGCTGCTTGCCTTGCTGCTGCCTTACTGCGCGCCGTAGGCCTGGTCGAACACGCCACCATCGTTGAAGTGGATCTTCTGGATCTGCGGCCACTCGCCGAAGGTCTGCACCGCATCGAGCAGCTCGACCTGCGGGAAACGGTCGGCGAACTCCTTGAGGATCGCCGGGTTGCGCGGGCGCAGGTAGTTGGCGGCGGCGATGCGCTGGCCTTCGTCCGACCACAGGTACTTCAGGTAGGCCTCGGCCTCGGCGCGGGTGCCCTTCCTGTCGACCACCTTGTCGACCACCGCCACCGGCGGCTCGGCCTGCACCGACACGCTCGGGTAGACCACCTCGAACTCGCCGCGACCGAACTCGCGGGCGATCATCTCCGCCTCGTTCTCGAAGGTCACCAGCACGTCGCCAATCTGGTTCTGCATGAAGGTGGTGGTCGCCGCGCGGCCGCCGGTATCCAGCACCGGCGCCTGCTTGAACAGCTTGCCGACGAAATCGCGCGCCGCGGCCTCGTCGCCGCCCTTCTTGAGCACATAGCCCCAGGCCGACAGATAGGTGTAGCGGCCGTTGCCCGAGGTCTTCGGGTTGGGCACCACTACCTCGACGCCGTCCTTGAGCAGGTCCGGCCAGTCCTGCAGGCCCTTGGGGTTGCCCTTGCGGACGATGAACACGGTGGCCGAGGTGAAGGGTGCGCTGTGGTCCGGCAAACGTGCGGCCCAGTCCTGCGGCAGCAGCTGGCCGTGGTCGTGCAGGGCGTTGATGTCGGTGGCCATGTTCATGGTGATCACGTCGGCAGGCAGGCCGTCGATCACCGCGCGCGCCTGCTTGCTGGAGCCGCCATGGGACATCTGGATCTGCAGCGGCGGGTTGCCCGCAGCCTGCCAGTGCTTCTGGAAGGCGACGTTGTACTCCTTGTAGAAGTCGCGCATCACGTCGTAGGAGACGTTGAGCAGGCTGGCGGCCTGGGCGGCGCCGGAGGCCAGCGCCACGCTGGCCGCCAGCAGGGAAGAAGTAAGCAGTCGCTTCATCGGGCAATCCCTGGAGTCTGGACACAAGAAAGCTGGACTATAGGAAATCCCTTTTATTCCATAAAAGAATATTTGGTTACTGAGATAGTCATTTCGAGAATAAACAGAGCGAGCACTGAGCCAAGCTCAAGCACGAATTCGCCCAGCGCGGTGTCAAGGCCATCGCCCTGTCGGTCGACCCGGCGGACTCGCATCTGAAGTGGATCGAGGACATCGAGGAGACCCAGGACACCCAGGTCAATTTCCCGATCCTCGCCGACGCCGACCGCAAAGTGTCCGACCTCTACGACCTGATACACCCGAATGCCAGCGACACCCTAACAGTGCGCTCGCTGTTCATCATCGACCCGGGCAAGAAGGTGCGCCTGATCATCACCTACCCGGCCAGCACCAGGCGCGACTTCCACGAGGTCCTGCGGGTGATCGATTCGCTGCAGCTGACCGACAACCACAAGGTTGCTACCCCGGCCAACTGGCAGGACGGCGACGAGGGGGTGATCGTGCCCTCGCTCAAGGACGAGGAAGAGATCCGCCAGCGCTCCCGAAATGCTACCGCGCGGTCAAGCCCTATCTGCGCCTGACCCCGCAGCCGAACCGCTGAGTTTCAGCCCTTAAGCCACGCATGGGGTTTGGGGCCTGCTTGGCTGAGCAGCCCCCTCTTTTCCGCCCCGCCCATACGGGAAGGGGCAGTAAAAGTCCTCACTCGTCCGCCAACGGACCACTAAACTGCGCGGTGTACATCACAGAGCCGTCCTTGTTCTTCCGGGTACGGATGGTGGCCATGGTGGTAAGCACTTGAGGTCGGTGGTAAATCTGATTTTCGAGGTGGTAATTTTTACCACCGATCTTTGAAATTTGAAAAATGCCCGGAAACACCCGAAAAAACCCGGAAACGCGCACCACTGAGACCCCGATGAAATCAAGCTCTAACCCAGTAACCACGCGCCCCGAGCCGTCCCGCCGCTTTTCCGTTGCGCCGATGATGGACTGGACCGACCGCCACTGCCGCTACTTCCTGCGCCTGCTCTCCCGGAACACTCTGCTCTACACCGAGATGGTCACCACTGGCGCGCTGCTGCATGGTGATCGCCAGCGCTTCCTCGGCTACGACCAGAGCGAGCATCCACTGGCGCTGCAGCTCGGCGGCAGCGTGCCGGTCGAGCTGGCGGCCTGTGCCAGGCTGGCCGAGGAATGGGGCTACGACGAGGTGAACCTCAACGTCGGCTGCCCGAGCGACCGGGTGCAGCACAACATGATCGGCGCCTGCCTGATGGGCCATCCGGCGCTGGTCGCCGACTGCGTGAAGGCCATGCTGGATGCGGTGAGCATCCCGGTGACGGTCAAGCACCGCATCGGCATCAACGGCCGCGACAGCTATGCCGAGCTGTGCGATTTCGTCGGCCAGGTGGCCGAGGCCGGCTGCCGCAGCTTCACCGTGCATGCGCGCATCGCCATCCTCGAGGGCCTGTCGCCCAAGGAGAACCGCGAGGTGCCGCCGCTGCGCTACGAAGTGGCGGCGCAGCTCAAGCGCGACTTCCCCGACCTGGAGTTCGTCCTCAACGGCGGGATCAAGACGCTGGAGGAGTGCCAGACCCATCTGCAGACCTTCGACGGCGTGATGCTCGGCCGCGAGGCCTACCACAACCCCTACCTGCTGGCTCGCGTCGACCAGCAGCTGTTCGGCATCGAACGCCCGGTGCCCAGCCGCGGCGAGGTGCTGCGCCAGCTGCGCCCCTACATCGAGCGGCACATGGCCGCGGGCGGCGCCATGCACCACATCACCCGCCACGTGCTCGGCCTGGCCCAGGGCTTCCCGGGGGCGCGGCGTTTCCGCCAGGTGCTGTCGGTGGACGTGCACAAGAGCGACGATCCGCTCGGGGTCTTCGACCACGCCATCGAATTGCTCGGCAGCCACTGACCAACTGCGCACCGGCGAAAATACGCCTGCGCCTTGCCCGGCGTCACCGAAATGGCGTTGAGCACAGGGGCTCAGCTCGGTTAATGTCGGATGATCTGTAACGACAGGGTTTCGTCTGATGTCATCCAAGCTGGAGCAACTCAAGCAGTACACCACCGTGGTCGCCGATACCGGCGACTTCGACGCCATCGCCCGCCTGCAGCCGGTGGACGCCACCACCAACCCGTCGCTGCTGCTCAAGGCCGCCGCCCTGCCCCGCTACGAGGGTCAGCTCAAGACGGCCATCGCCGGCGCCGGGCAGGACCTGGGCCTGGCCTGCGACCGCTTTGCGGTGGCGGTGGGCAGCGAGATCCTGCAGATCATCCCCGGCCGGGTATCCACCGAGGTGGATTCGCGGCTGTCCTTCGACAGCGCCGCCACCATCGAGCGCGCCAGGCGCCTGATCGGCCTGTACGAGACCGCCGGCATCGGCCGCGAACGAGTGCTGATCAAGGTCGCCTCGACCTGGGAAGGCATCCGCGCCGCCGAGCAGCTCGAGCGCGAGGGCATCCAGACCAACCTGACCCTGCTGTTCTCCTTCGCTCAGGCCCAGGCCTGCGCCGATGCCGGGGTGTTCCTCATCTCGCCCTTCGTCGGCCGCATCTACGACTGGTACAAGAAGGCCGAGGGCCGCGATTTCGTCGGCGCCGAGGATCCCGGCGTGCGCTCGGTGACGCGCATCTACAACTACTACAAGGCCAATGGCTACGCGACCGTGGTGATGGGCGCCAGCTTCCGCAACATCGGCCAGATCGAGCAGCTGGCCGGCTGCGACCGCCTGACCATCAGCCCCGAGCTGATGCAGCAGCTGGCCGACGACCAGGGCGAACTGCCCCGCCATCTCTGCGCCGAGGGCGCCGCAGGCGAAGCCCGCGAGAGCCTCGACGAGCGCGCCTTCCGCTGGAAGATGAACGAGGACGCCATGGCCACCGAGAAGCTGGCCGAGGGCATCCGCCTGTTCGCCCGCGACCAGGAGAAGCTGGAGGCGCTGCTGGCCAGCAAGGCCTGAGTCCCCCTGCAACGAAAAAAGCCGACCTGTTCAGGTCGGCTTTTTCATTCACGGCCGGATCAGTGTCGCTCCAGCGCCGTCACCAGGTCGCGGAAGGCCTCGCGGTTGTGCTCGTTGAGCCCCATGAGGATGCGGTGTGCTTCGAGCACCTTGGCCTTGACCAGCTCCTCGGAAACATCCTGCGCCGGCAGGTCGCTCAGGCAGTCCGGGCAGGGCACCGGGGTACCGAGGATGTTGAACACCTGGTCGAAGCCCATGGACTCGAGCAGGCGGGTGATGTCCGGATTGGTGGTCACCAGCGCCGGCAGCAGGCCGACCTTCTGCCGCGAGAGGATCGACAGCTTGGCCAGCAGGCCGAGGGTGGTGCTGTCGATGCTCGAGGTTTCCGTCAGATCGATGACGATCGACGAGAAATTGCGCGCCCCGAAAATCTTCTCGATGGTCGCATCCAGCGCCGAGCACAGGGTCAGACGCACTTCACCGACAAACTTGAGAACGAAGGTGCCATCCTGCTCGGCAAACTGGATCTTACCCGTACTCATGCAAACTTCCTGCTCAGCACCAGCAAGGCGATATCATCCGGCATCTCGCCGAGGTTGGCCAGCCCGAACACCTGGCGCAGCCCTTCCAGACTGCCGCCGGCCTGGCCGACCATCAGCGGCAGGATGGCTTCCTTGGCCTTGAGCGTGTCGCCCGGCAGCAGATCGAGGATGCCATCGGAGAACAGGGTCAGGCTGAAGCGCTCGGGCAGCTGCAGCTCGCGATCCTCGAAGGTGGCCTCCTCGAACAGGCCGACCGGCAGGCCTCGCCCTTCCAGGTAGCGCGCCTGACCATCGCAGTAGAGCACCGGCAGCGGCAGGTGGCCACCGACGCTGTAGGTCAGGGTGTTGGTGCTTTCGTCGATCACCCCGCCGAGCATGGTCACGTGCTTGCCCAGCTTGCAGTTGATCAAACCGCGGTTGATGTGGCCGAGCACGTCGGAAGGACGGAACTCGGGCAGCGGACGGTTGCGGTGACGGCGCGACTCGTAGAGCAGGCGCGTGGTCATGAACTTGAGCAGCACGGTGACGAAGGCCGAGGAGGCGCCATGCCCGGAGACGTCGGCCAGATAGAAGCCGATCCGCCGTTCATCGACCCGAAAGTAGTCGACGAAGTCGCCGGACAGGTAGAGCGACGGGATGATCTGGTGGGCGAAGTGGAATTCGCCGGCCTCCCAGGGCGTCACCGGCAGCATGTTCATCTGCACGTGGCGCCCGGCGTTCTGGTCCTCCTGGAGAAGACTCAGGCTGGCCTGCAGCTCGCGGTTGGTAGCCTCCAGACGCTCGCGGTAGCGGCGATTCTCCTGGCGCAGGCGCGCGCGGTCGAGCGCGCGGCGCACCGAATGCTCGAGCATGACCAGATCGTCCAGCGGCTTGACCAGATAGTCGGCCGCGCCGCGGCGCAGGGCCTCGAGAGCGTCGCTCATCACCCCGGCGGCGGAAATGACGATGACCGGCACCTCGCAGTCGCGCTCGGCGATCTGGCGGATCATTTCCAGCCCGTCGAGCTGCGGCGTGGCCAGGTCGCATATCACCAGATCGGGGCGCTCGAGTTCGAGCAACTGCAGACCGGCACTGCCAGTGGCAGCCTGCAGTACACAGAATCCGGCATCCTCGAGGTAGCTGTGCAGGCTGGCACGAACCTCGTCGTCGTCATCAATGACCAGCAGCTTGGCACTGATTGTGTGCATGAATCATCCAGGCAAACGGCGCCGCGGGCGGCTCGAAACTCGGTTTGATCACAGCGGCGGCCGGGGCCGCCGATCTATGGCGCGACACTACTCGCATCGGCTGCGGGGTTCAAGCCGGGGGCCGGCTGCCGACATGGCTGCTTGCAGCGGCCCGATGCCGCACGGCGACAGCTCCCGTCAGGCAGCCAGGTTCAGAAGTCGTCCTCGACCTGGCCATCCTGGACCTTGAACTCGCGGTTCTGCAGGTAGGCGTTGCGAATGAACACGTACTTGTCGCCGGTGACGACCTTCTCGGCCGACAGCAGCTCGGCGCGGGTATCCACCACGTCGACGGCACGGGTGGTGTTGCGCGTCGGCACATGGTCGATGGCCCGATAGAACGAGTGCAGGCTGTCCACCGCCAGCCCGGAAGCATCGCGCGGCGAGCTCGGGCCGAAGAACGGCAGCACCAGATAGGGGCCGGAGGAAACGCCCCAGGCACCCAGGGTCTGGCCGAAGTCCTCGTCGTTGCGCAGCAGGCCGGCGTGGCGGGCCACGTCGAAGAAGCCACCCACGCCGACGGTGGTATTGATCAGGAAACGCGCGGTGTCGACACCAGCAGCGTGGAACTTGCCCTGCAGGCTGTTGTTGGCGAAGTTGCCGACCTCGCCGAGGTTGGCGAACACGTTGCCGATACCGTCCTCGAGAAACTGCGGCGTCACGGCCTGGTAGCCCCGCGCCAGCGGCTTGAGCGCCCAGATGTCGAGGGTATCGTTGAACACGAAGACCGGGCGGTTGAAAGCCTCCCAGGGATCTTCCTCGCTGGCCTGGGTGACGGCAGGCAGCAGCGCCAGGCCGGCCACAGCCAGCAGACCGGCCGAACGACTCAGCCAACGAGCGCAACGATCGCGCATGTACCTTCTCCTCGTGCTTCCACACGACCAGCCCTCTTGGCCGGCCACTTACTATCCGCGCAGTATACGCCTGCCGCGATTTCTTGCAGCCACTGCCGACCCGCGGCGCTTGACGCCGATCACCCACGAGCTCGCGCGGTGGGTTAGTCTTGAAAACACGGGGGCGGCCGCAGTGTCGCCACCCCTCCACCGCAAAAGGAACCACGTCATGCCCGCACGCCAACTCCAGCAGCAACTGCAAGACCTGCGCGACCATCTGGCCGAAGATCCGCCTCTGAACGATGAGGACAGGGCCGCACTGATCGAGCTGATGAGCGAAATCGAAGTGCAGCTGGCTCGCGAGATCGCCAGCGAGCCGGACGCCAGCCTGGTGGACGGGGTCAACCTGGCGGTGGAGCGCTTCGAGGCCAGCCATCCCACCCTGGCCGGCAGCCTGCGCTCGATCCTGCAGACCCTGGCCAACATGGGCATCTGAGCCGGCGACAGGACGACGAGGCCGACTCGTACCGGTCGGCTTTCGCCTGTCCGGCTACTGGCGCACCAGCCGGCGGTTGTCAGGATTGACCGGATGGGTGCTGCGGTAGGGGTTGATGTCCAGGCCGCCGCGGCGTACGTAGCGGGCATGCACGCAGAGATGCTCTGGCGCGAGCAGTGCCTTGAGGTCGAGGTAGATGCGCTCGACGCATTGCTCGTGGAAATCGCCGTGCATGCGCAGCGACACCACGTAGGCCAGCAGCGCGGCGCGATCCAGTGCCGGACCGCGATAGTCGATCACCACCGTGCCCCAATCAGGCTGGCCGGTGACCGGGCAGTTGGACTTGAGCAGGTGGCTGTACAGCGTCTCGCTGACCACCTGCGCACGATCGCAGGCCAGCAGTCCGGCATCCGGCGGGCCGTAGCAGTCGATGGCCACGTCCAGCTCGTCGAGGCATTCGCCGGCGGGGCGTGCCACGCCCTCCTCCGCCACCTCGTCCAGCGTGCGCACGCGCACCGCCACCGATGCGCCGGCCGCCGCCGACAGGTCGCGCGCCAGCACCTCGGCGAGCGCCTCGCGGCTGGCGAAGCGGGTCTGGTTCAGCGAGTTGAGGTACAGCTTGAACGACTTGGACTCGATGATGCAGGGCGAATGGGCGGGAATCGCGAACTCGCCGATGGCCACCAGCGGCTTGCCCCTGTCGTTCAGCCAGGACAGCTCGTAGCAGTTCCACAGGTCGACACCCTGGAACGGCAGCGCCTGCGGGTCGATGCCCAGCTCGCGCCACTTGGGCTCGCGCGGGATGGGGAACAGCAGCTCGGGGGCGTACTCGGCCACGTACTCGGTGGTCTTGCCCAGCGGGGAATGGTGGACGTCTTGCGCCATTGCGAAACTCGACAAACGTAAAAGTGGAAGCCTGACGGCCGCGGGCGGCAAAGGCAAGCCCGCCCGGCGACCATCCGGCCGGAGTCACTGGCGCATGCCCACGCCACGCTTGAGCAGCTGCAGGCTGACCGTGTAGAGGATCGCCGCCGCCAGCAGCATCAGGATGATGGCGGTACCGATGTGGATGTCGGAGACGCCGAGGATGCCGTAGCGGAAGGCGTTGACCATGTGCAGGATCGGGTTGGCCAGCGATACCGTCTGCCAGAACTCGGGCAGCATGTGGATCGAGTAGAACACCCCGCCCAGGTAGGTCAGCGGCGTCAGCACGAAGGTCGGGATGATCGAGATGTCGTCGAAGTTGCGCGCATAGACCGCGTTGATGAACCCGCACAGCGAGAAGATGGTCGCCGCCAGCAGGATCACCGCGAAGGTCACCAGCGCGTGGTGGATCTGCAGGTGGGTGAAGAACAGCGACAGCGCGGTGACGATGGCTGCCACCGCCAGACCGCGCAGCACGCCGCCGATGACGAAGCCGACCAGGATCACGTGCGGCGAGGCCGGCGAGACCATCAGCTCCTCGACGGAGCGGTGGAACTTGGTGCCGAAGAAACTCGACACCACGTTGCCGTAGGAGTTGGTGATCACCGACATCATGATCAGACCGGGAACGATGTACTCCATGTAGGAGAAGCCGTTCATGTCGCCGATCTGCCGGCCGATCAGGTTGCCGAAGATCACGAAGTACAGAACCATGGTGATCGCCGGCGGCAGCAGGGTCTGCGGCCAGATGCGCATGAAGCGGCGCACTTCCTTGCGCACGATGGTTTGCAGCGCCACCCAGTTGGCTTGCAGTTCAACGGACATTCACTGGCCTCCGGCGAGATTCTTGGCCACCAGGGAGACGAACAGCTCCTCCAGGCGGTTGGTCTTGTTGCGCAGGCTGAGCACCTCGATGCCCTGCGCGGCGAGCTGGGCGAACAGCGCGTTCACCCCCTGGCTCTTCTCCACCTGCACCTCGAGGGTCAGCGGGTCGACCAGGCTCACCGGGTAGCCCTCCAGGCGCGGCGCCGCCGGCTGCGGGCTGCGCAGGTCGAGCAGGAAGGTCTCCACGTGCAGCTTCATCAAGAGCTCGCGCATGCTGGTGTGCTCGACGATGCGGCCGTGGTCGATGATGCCGATGTTGCGGCACAGCTGTTCGGCTTCCTCGAGGTAGTGGGTGGTGAGGATGATGGTGATGCCCTGCTGGTTCAGCTCGGTGAGGAAGCTCCACATCGAGCGGCGCAGCTCGATGTCGACCCCGGCGGTGGGCTCGTCGAGGATCAGCAGGCGCGGCTGGTGGATCAGCGCGCGGGCGATCATCAGGCGGCGCTTCATGCCGCCGGAGAGCATGCGCGAGGGCACGTTGCGCTTGTCCCACAGGCCCAGCTCGGTGAGGTACTTCTCCGCGCGCTCGCCGGCGAGACGCGCCGGGATGCCGTAGTAGCCGGCCTGGGCGACGAGGATGTCGAAGGCCTTCTCGAACTGGTTGAAGTTGAACTCCTGGGGCACCACGCCGAGGCAGCGCTTGAGCCCGGAGGGATCGCGGTCGAGGTCATGGCCGAACACCTCGACCGTGCCGCCGGTCTTGTTGACCAGGGTGGAGAGGATGCCGATGGTGGTCGACTTGCCCGCCCCGTTGGGACCGAGCAGGGCGAAGAAGTCGCCTTCGGCGACCTCCAGGTCGATGCCCTTGAGGGCCTGGAAGCCGTTGCCGTAGGTCTTGGTCAACTGGCGGATGGTCAGTGCGGAAGTCATTGAAAGGAGGCACGCGCGACAATTCGAGCGCACTAGATAAGGGCTGGGGAAGGCAAATGCAACCACGGAGCACCGGCGAGCGGGCATTTGCGGGCGCTAATCGCACGAAGGCCAGCTGCTATACTCGCCCGCCGTTCCACTGCCGGATTCTGCCATGGCCACTTCCTATATCGACCATCACCTCGCCCTGCTCGCCCATCTGCGCACCATCCTGGCCGCCCTGGGCGAGGCCGAGCAGGTGCCGGAAGACAATCACGCGCTGTTCCTCGAGCGCTTCGACGAGCTGCTCGCCGAACTGCCGCGCCAGACCGAGGACGCCATCTACCTGGGCCAGGAACTGATGGCCCAGGTGTTCCACCGCTATCCGCAGATCGCCCACCTGGTGCCGCGCGACCTGCTGTGGTTCTTCGGCGGCGACTGCCTGCACTACATGCCCGACGAGGAAATCGAGCTGTACCAGCAACTCGACGAGCGCCGCTTCGCCGCCGAGGAGAATGACGAGCCGTTCGACTGGGAGCGCGAGAAGCAGCTGCTGGCGTTGCCCGACGACAGCCCGCGCCACTGAAGCCGTGCCCGCCTCTCCCCACAAGGGAGAGGCCTGCGCCGGCAAAAAACGCGCACAAAAAAAGACGCCACCCGAAGGTGGCGTCTTTTTCGATTTGGAGCGGGAAACGAGACTCGAACTCGCGACCCCGACCTTGGCAAGGTCGTGCTCTACCAACTGAGCTATTCCCGCAGTGCCTTGACGGCTCCCGGATCTCTCCGGGGTTACGCCGCACTTTCGCGTGGCGCCTGGTGCAAACTGGAGCGGGAAACGAGACTCGAACTCGCGACCCCGACCTTGGCAAGGTCGTGCTCTACCAACTGAGCTATTCCCGCAGTGCCTTGACGGCTCCCGGATCTCTCCGGGGTTACGCTGCGCTTGCGCGCGGCGCCTGGTGCAAACTGGAGCGGGAAACGAGACTCGAACTCGCGACCCCGACCTTGGCAAGGTCGTGCTCTACCAACTGAGCTATTCCCGCATTGCCTTGACGGCTTCCGGATCTCTCCGGAGTTACGCCCCGCTTGCGCGTGGCGCCTGATGCAAACTGGAGCGGGAAACGAGACTCGAACTCGCGACCCCGACCTTGGCAAGGTCGTGCTCTACCAACTGAGCTATTCCCGCAAAAGTGGCGTCCCCTAGGGGACTCGAACCCCTGTTACCGCCGTGAAAGGGCGGTGTCCTAGGCCACTAGACGAAGGGGACGCGGCCTGGAACTTACAACAGCTTTTGACTGCCACACTTTCCAATCCTTCCGGCTTTCCCTCGAATCGGCTTTCGCTTCGTCGTGGGCTTCGCTCCGGAAGTGCGCGCATTCTAGAAAGCGCCTCCCCAGGCGTCAACCCCTGTTTCGAATTTTTTTTCAAATCAATGGCTTGCACACGATTCGCAGCGACTGCGGCGGATCGCGAAGCCGCTTGGCGAACGCGGGCCACATGCTATAATGTAGCGCCGCGCGAAATCTGGCGCAGCCGTGCGAGATAGATGGCGCAATAGAATCCTTCCGCATGCGCCAAATGAATTTCAAATGGCGACTGACGCCAGCGCGCTGATCAACTCGTCCCGACTGGCGAAGCCGAAGCGCCGTATCACCGCCAGATCATCATGGTCCTGCCAGTGCGGTGCGATGTACCCCGCGTCGCCGGGCTGCAGGCTGTGGTCGTAGTCCTCCGGGTACTCGGCGACGTTGCTGCGCACCACGCTGGCCCCCAACAGGCGCTCCAACTGGAGGCGGTAGTCATCACGGCTTACCGCCTTCAGTGCTTCCAGATCATGTGCCGTTTGTACGATTCGCATAGGTCTCTCCTATCGCTCCGCGCTCAGGCGCAGATGATCCGCCACGCCGCGCCCGCCGATGAAGTTGACCGAGTAGCTGGGCGAGTAGCTCCAGGCCGCCGCGCGCGAGCCCGAGTCGGCGCCGGCGTTCCAGTTGGCGCCGAGCAGGACGGCACGAGTGGTGCCGGTGTAGACCGAGCCGCGGCCACTGGTGATGGCCTGCCAACTGGTCGCCACGGTCTCGCCGGTCACGCCCTGGATATCGGCACCCCAGACCCACAGGTTGCCGGTGGCCTGCTCGACGCCCCACTTGCTGCGGCGTGGCGCGTCGTTCTTTGTGGTGACCGGATCGGCGCCGACCGAAGCCGCTTCAGTGACGCCGAAGGCCAGCATCGAGAATTCCGCCCAGCTTGGCGCGCGCTTGCCGTGGCTCTGCAGCACGTCCTGGGCGACGAACCAGGTGAAGTTGCCGTAGGCGGTAGAACCGTCGCCGTTGTAGGCCGCCGGGATCTTCGGCGGACTGCTGCCGTCGGCGATGGTCGCGCCGGCGCGGCTGGTGCCATCGACGTGGTGGTTGACGCCGAGCAGGTAGATGTCAGCCCAGAACATGCCGTTGATGCAGACCATGCCGCGGGGGTCTGGACACTGCGGGCGCCAGTGCTGATCCCACAGACTGTACTGCAGGATCTCCCCGGTCAGCGCGACATGGAAGCCGCCGAGCAGGCGCGTGGTGCCGACTGGCTCGCCCGCCGGCGAGGTGAAGTCGGCGCTGGCCAGCAGGCGACCATCGCGGGTGCCGTAGATGGCGTAATCGGTGCCCGCCACCAGCGCCGGCAGGCTGACCAGCGCCCCCGCCGGCCAGGCCAGCAGGCGCCCTGCCACCTCGACGTTGATGACTTGCGACACGGAAACCACGTTGCCAGCCACGGACCAGGCCGGGGCATGGCCATCGCGCTTGCTGAAAGTGCGCGGCGCCACGTAACGGCGGGCCGCTCCAGGAATGCCTACGGGTCGAATGGTCACGACAGCACCTCCTGCACGAACAGCCGCGAGATCTGGAAAGGCGCCTTGATCCAGACCCCAGGCGAACCGGCGTCAACCTCGACGGAGCGCCCGGCAGCCAAGTAGAAGCCGTCATCGCTCACCGCCGAGGGCTGCTCCGCCGCTTCCTGCAGCAACACCGGGTCGCCCTTGTTCTGCAACAGCATCGCCGTGCCAACAGGAAGTCCCGCGGCGGTATAGGCATTCACCCACTGCTTGGGTTGTACGTAGATATCAGCCATTGCCTTTCTCCTTGAAAATGTGGCGCTTGGCGCCGTTAAAGACTTCGCTTGAGCACTGGATTACTGAGCCAATCGATCAAGCAACAATCGCCACCACTGCCAGCTCTCCAGCCCATCCCTCACCGCCCACAGCTCGACGATCACGCTGCCCTCATAGGTCGTGCTCAGAGTTGCCGTGGTGCCGGCGATGCCGATCTGGCTGACCAACACCGCCTGCGTATCCGCCCGCAGTAACCGAGCCGAGTAGGTCGTGCTCGCCTCCGGGCCGATGTTGCCCATCGCCGTATCGATCAACTGGTCGGCCTGCAGCAGTCTGTCCCGGTGCGCCCAGGTCAGCACCACATCGCCGGTCACGCTGGCCGGGTAGCTCTCGCCGTTGATCCGCAGTTGGCCCGGCGGGTATGGCCGGCCCTGGCGTCCCAGCAGGGTGAGGCTGTCGGTGGCGGCCAGCGCCGGGTCGAGCTGGCCCTGGCTGGTCTGGGTCAGCAGGCGGGCCTGGACGGTGGTGCCAGGGCTGTAGGCGGCGGGATCGAGCGCACCCGCGTCCTCGATAAACCACAGCCGCGTGCCGGCGGCGTGGCTGGCCGGCACTGTGTCGACGCAGCCGCGGCCCAGCGTGCCGCTCAGGGTGGCGTGGTCGAACGAGTCCACCCGCACGATCTCGTCGCCGATCAGCGCAGCGCCGCCTGGCGTGACGAAGTCGAGGTCGCTGCCCGAGGTCAGGGTAAACGCTGTATCGGCCGGGCCGAGCGCGGACACCAGCAAGCCGCTCGGGCAGAAGTCGCCGCCGTCGTCGGCCTCGGTCCACTCGCTGCTGCCTACTCGCACCTGCATCGCGTAGCCCTGCGACAGCGCGGTCGGCTTGACCGCCAGCGCCTGCAGGTAGCAGGCCGTGGGGTCGATCAGTTCCAGGTTGGCCGGATCGGTATCCTGGGCGATGTCGCGGTAGGTTTGTTCGATCAGCCTGCGCACGCCGATGGCCTGCGGCGTGGCGTTCGGCGGCGTCCAGCCCGAGGGTTGCACCGTGGTCATGCTGCTGGCCGGCAGGCCGAACACGTCCTGCACGGCGGTGATGGTGATGGTTGCATCGTCCAGCCTGCCGTCCTCGATGCGTCCGGCGCGCACCACCATGCTCTCGATGCCGCGCTTGAGCGAGCGGATGCGGAACGGCTGGCCCGGCTCGATGCGGTAGCCGCGGCGGTCGAGGCGCACCTTGAAGCGCTTGAGACCGGCCGAGGCAGCGCGCAGCTCGCGAACGGCGACCCTCCCGGCCAGTTCGGCGGTCGGCAGGCCTGCATAGCTCTTGCTCTCGCTGAGCACATGGCCGTCGGCGCGCACGGCACCGAGGTTGCGCTCCCGCCAGCTGCGCGCCTCGTTGCTGACCGGGTCGTGCCACTTGACCACGATCTCGTTCAGCGCGCCGGCGCTGGCACTGTTGTCGTCCTCGTCGACGCCCAGCAGCCCGCTGTCCTCGTCGAACAGCGGCAGGCTGGCAGCGTCGTAGTCGTCGCGGATCAGGGTCAGGTGGAGCAGGCCGTCGAAGCGGCTCAGGTACAGGTTGCCGCCGATGTGGTCGAGCACCTCCTGGATGAAGTCGCTGACCGCATCGCCGCGGTTCCAGCGCAGGCACAGGCCGAAGCCCTCGGCATACAGGGCATCGGCAGCGGCGCGGAAGCTGGCATCGTCCAGCCGCGAGCGATCCATCCCGCCGCCCCAGTCGCGGTTTGTCAGGCACTCGTAGACGATGTGCGCCGGGTTCATGGCGTGGATGGCGCCGGCCGACAGCTCGATCTTGGCCTTGGTCGGATACCAGGCCTCGCCATCCCAGCCGGCCAGCGCGCGCCGCACGCGGAACTTCCACGGCTTGATGTAGGGGTTCATGGCCGAGACCAGACCGTCATAGAACAGCGTCACCACGCCGCGAAAGCCCGGCACGTCGCCACCGAGCATGGCCGCAAGCTTGGCCGGGGCGGTCTGGTTCGGCGCGCCCATCATCACCTCGAGCTGGCCGCTGATACCGCCTTCCTTCTTGTCGCCGCCGAACAGGTCCGGCTTGCTGATCGTGATCGCCTGGCTGGACGTCACGCTGCCGGTCCAGGCCTTCTTGCCGCCGACCTCGATCTCCACCAGCTCGTCGACCGGACCGCGGCCCAGGCCCATGTGGATGCCCATGTAGTACCGATAGCCGATGGTGACGCTCTTCTTGCTACCCATGGCTCACCTCCCGCGCGTGCTCGACCAGATGCACGGCCAGGGCGTCGCCGGTGGCCAACAACACACTGGCCGGGATGCCGCCGGCGCTGACGATGGCAGCCCAGTCCAGCCCGTAACGCTCGCACAGCGCACGGGCGCCGCGGTGGCAGTAGCCCGGCCGCGCGCCCCAGCCGGGCACGCTGTGCAGGTGGTCGAAGGTCACAAACAGGTCGTCCATCACTTGCCGCTCTTGGTCTTGATCGGAGAGGTGCGCTGGTTGCCGTAGCTCAGCGCATGGAAGTCGGCGGTCCAGCAGTCGCCGAAGAACACGCAATGCGGTTCGCCCTCGTCGGTTTTCGGCAGGTCGTCCTCGTCGAGCGCCTGCGGCTTGGGCTTCTCCATCTTCGGCTGGATCAGCGACGTCAGTGCGATGGCCACCACGGCCACCACCAGGTACTGCCACATGCGGACCTCCTCAGAACACGTTGCTGCCGTCCCACGGCGACTTGCCCGCCAGATGCGGGATGCCACCGTAGTTGGCGAGGTTGTCGAAGCGGTTCTTGCAGCTGGCGACGGTCTGCGCGCAGCCCGGGTAGACGCGGATCGCCTGGCTCAGACCAAGGCCGCCGCTGCCGCCGAGCAGGATCAGGGTGCTGCCGCTGTGCGCTTCGATGCCGCGCCGCTCGAACTCGCCGCCGCCGATAGCCCACTCGACCAGGCCGCCGGTGAAGTGGCCGGCCGGGTAGGCGGCGAACGCGCCGTTGCTGATGCTCGCGCCGTCCATGCCCTGCACGGTCGATTCGACCCGGTAGAGGTTCATGTCGACCCCACAGGCCGTCGAGTACAGCGCATGCGGGCAGTTGCGCTCCCAGCCGAGACGCAGGCCCTGCATGTCCATGCGCTCGGTCAGCGGCGAACAGCTGATCTCGCAGCGATCCAGCGCCGGCCACTTCACGCTGCGGATCTCGCCGGACCAGATCACCAGGTAGTCGTCGACGCCGTAGTGGCGGGCGAACACCGTCAGCTGGATCGGCGAACTGGGCGCGGCGCCGCGGTACAGCTGCGCCACCTCCAGATCGGCCGGCGCGGTGAGCTTGAGCAGGTCAGGGCTGCTCTGCCCGGTCTGGCGGATGCCGCCGTCCTTGATGCCGCCGCGCAGGGCCTTGAAGGTCTGCACCTGGTGCACGATGTCGCGGTCGGCGCTGCAGTAGCGCCAGGCCAGCGTGCCGCGGGTGAAGCGGTACAGGCGTACCGGCCTGGCGGCCGCCGCCGAGCGCTCGGTCAGATCGTAGGTCATGGGGTGAACTCCTCGTCGCGCACACCGCGAAACACGGCCTGGCTGCGCGCCACGCCGTCGGCGTCGGTCTCGTGCTTGATGGTCACGCTGTCGCTGTCCAGCCGGCAGAGCACCAGCCAGCTGATGCGCAGCACTTCATCGGGATTGACCGTGCGCCCCAGCGGGCTGTCGATGGCCAGCCGCTCCACGTCCGCCGACAGCTCGGTACTTCCGGTGATGCGCCGATGCAGCACGCTGCCGTCGACCAGCTCGATGCGGATGTCGCGCCGGCCGGCCCTGGCCGAGGCGAAGCGGGTGTAGCCGATGGCATCGACATCGAGGGTGGTGGCCACGTCGCTGACGATCGCCGCCAGGCTCAGGTCGTCAGCATGGGTCGGCAGCCACAGCGCCGCCTGCCGGCCGTTGAGCGCGTAGAGCAGCGAGCGGAACGCCGCCTGCTGTGCACGGCCGTCGAGCAGCCAGCGATGCTGCAGCACCGGGAAGGCCCGGCCGGCGGTGTCGGTCGTCAGCGGCAGGGCCGAGCCGCTGTCCAGCTCGAGCAGCAGGCGCTGGTAGGCGCGGGTCAGGTCCTCGGACTCGTCGGGGCGCTCCTCGAGCACCGGCCAGCCGCGGTACAGGGTGGCCGGCATCGCCGCCGGCCAGTCGCAGGCCTCGACCACCAGGAAGCGCACGTCGAGGCGCTCGGCGCGGTCGGTCAGCCGGTTGCTGGTCGGCTGCTCGAGCAACTGCGCCGGGCGGGCCGGGTACAGCCGCGAGCCTGCCGGCCAGGTCTGTTGCGGGCCGCGCTTGAGGGTCAGGCCGGTCGGCGTGACGTTCAGCACCTCGACCACCTCGACGGCGAAAGCCGACTCGCCGCGCAGCAGGGCCAGGCCGCCGGCGCTGAAGTCGCGCCGGGTCGTGGCGCACGCGATATTTGTCGCGCCGGCCGTTACCGCGACCGGCAGCAGCTGCACATCCGGCCAGATCGGTAGCGCCCAGACCCGTGCGCCCCAGCCGAACAGGCTCAGGTCGAGCAGCTGCCGCTCGCGGCCCTCGACCAGCATCGGCGCCTCGAACTCGCGGCGCGGCGCGAGGCGGATCGCCCTGCGCTGCTCCATGCCCGACTCGCTCTGCAGGATGTCGGTCGCCCAGGTGAGCGTCTCGGTCATCCCGTCGCCCCAGTCGGGGGCGAACGCCCAGGCGATGATGCGGGTGGCGGTGATGCGCAGGCCGGCCGAGTCGCCATTGTCGAACTGCCAGACCAGGCGGGTATCCAGCACCGGCTGGCCGTCGGGGGTGACGCTGACCTGCCACTCGCGCTCCTGCAGCCCGCTGAACAGCAGCGGTGCGGCAGGCTGGCCGGACAGTTCGACGCCCTCGGCCAGGCCGTCGATGGCGGCCAGGGTGCGCGGCTCCAGGTAGGCGTTCCAGAGCCGCACGGCACTGGTCTGGGTCGAGACGACGTTGCCGAGGTCGAACTGCGCCGGGCTGATGTGGATGCGGTTGTAGAAGTCGTCGCGGTGGGCGCGCATCCGCTGGCCTGCCAGCGCGCGGCCGCTGGCCTCCACCGGCCAGTGGGTGGCCAGCACCGCGCCGCCCGGCCAGCGTTGCACCTCGGACTCGTAGGGCTGCTCGACGAAGGCGTGACGGTATAGGTCAGCAGCCCACAGCGGATCTGTGAACCCGCCCTGCGCGCTGCGGGCACGCTGTCCGGTCAGAACGGCCATTTACGGGCCCTCGTAGCGGATGGCCCAGCCGAAGGTGCCGGTGTGATTGATGCCGGCGCCGCCACTCCGAACGGCGGCATTTTTCCGATAGAACGGGAACACCTTCCAGCGGTCGTCGCCGATGGCAATGACCTGACCGGGCTCGTAGTTGTCGACCCGGGTATACCGCGCATGCTCAAGATCTGCGACCAGGCTGATCTTGTTCGCCGACCGCGCCTTGTAGACCCTGATCGGCAACAGCACGGCCTCGCTGTTCCAGCTGTTGGGCAGGATGCCAAGCAGCGTCGCGGCGGGCGCTATACCGAAATCGTTTAGGTTGGCACCGGCCCCCATCTGCCACCCCTGGCCGTCCAGGTCGGAATGCACGAATCCATTGTTGACAGTCGCGTAATTCGACGAGCGCGCCCAGAACGGTGCGGCCGACGTCAGAATCGACCCGGCCCCCGTGCCGGTCAGGCCTATATCAATCGGCGCGGTCTGGGTGCCTCCAGGACTGCCCGCCACCAATTGCGCCGATGTCGCGGCAAACCACATGCCCGTTCCGGACATCCCGTCGACCGTGGACTGACCGAACGCCGCCCACTGGTAGCGGTCCGCTGCGTAGTTGACCACGAGATACACCTCGCCAGGGTGCGCGAAGATCTCGTAAGTGGCCGGAAACTCGATGTCGTAGGTGGGCTGGCCGACCTTCTGGAAAAGCTTGCCGATCCGCACAGCATTGGGGGCGCTACCGGCGGCGGCGCTGGTCCTGCCGAGTAGGGATAGGCCATCCGCAGAAAGCGTGGCGCGCAGATACAACCCGCCTTTGCTCAGGACCTCGGCGCCGGCATCCCAGCTCCAGCCCTCCAGCACGCAGGCATCGATCAGCACCTGGCGCAGCGCCGCCATGTCGTTCGCTGTTCCGGTGTAGTAAGCCATCAGCTGTCGAGCCTCATCGCGTAGTAGTCGGCATGCCCGGTGCGCGCCACGTCCTGGATCACTACGTAGGTGACGCCCTCGATGGTCAGGGTGTTCTCGACGGCGTTGTCGAACCCGGAGATGTAGAAGATGCCGTCCAGCGCGCCCCACAGGTTCGCGCTGTTGTCGTGCAGCTCGATGGGCAGCAGGTGGTACACGCCGCCGGTGTCGCGCAGGTTGGTGGTGCTGCCGGCGATCAGTGCATTGCCCCAGGGATAGCAATGCGGCTGCAGCCAGCCGTCGTTGCTACGCAGCGCCATGTTGGCCCGGTTGCCCTTGTAGGGGATCGAGTGCGCGGTGTCGGAAAACCGCGTGGCGGCCGCGCCCGACAGCATCCCGCCGCACACCACCGGATAGGGGTACTGCGACGGCCGGCCGTAGGGCAGGCATTTGCCGACGTAGGCCGACTCGTAGACCGGCGTCCCCACCTTCATGGCCAGCACGATCCGCTGGCCGTTGAGGGTCAGCCAGTAGTCGATCCGCTGGTTGTGCGCCGGCACGCCGGACAGCCGCGCCCCGGGCTGGGTGTCGAAGCTGTTGCCCGCCACATAGCCGGTGAACACCCCGGCCAGCAGGTTGTAGTAGTCCGCATTGGCATCCTGGTAGGTCCTGAAGCCGACGAAGATCTCCTCCTCGCCGGAGAGGCCGGCGCCCTTGAGGATCAGTTCGCGGTTGGCCGATACATCGTCGTAGCGCAGCACGGTCCAGCCGTTGGCACTGGCGAAGTCGCGGATCACCTGGAGCATCTTGTAGTGGGCGAGCGTGCCGCCCGAGTTGTCGACGTAGCCGATCTGGTGGGGCATATCAGAGTCCTAACGCGCTGCGGTACTTGGCTGGGTCTTTGGAGATGTGCACGAGCAACACTTCCTCGCCTGCAGGGGTGTTCATCAGGTCGGCAACGGTGGAGGCACTCAGAACGGGCGTGACCCGCTGCTTGAGGTTCACCGTGGCGCTCAGCGCCTTGGCCGGCTCGGCCAGCTGGACGTTGCCCAGGCTCGGTGCCGGCAATGCTGGAGCCGGCACGCCGGCCAGGCCTCCGGTGCTGTGACGGACGGCGGCCGCCCAGTCGTCCAGGGCGGACATGCCGCGGCGGTTGAAGTCCTCCAGGAACGGCAGCGCGCCGGGCTGGCGGACAACCGCCGAACGGGTGACGAACTCGTCGTTGGAGAGCCATGCGGGGATGCTGTCGCTAGTGCCGGTGCCCGGGCCGGTGACGTGGCCGCCAGTGGAGAAGCCGGGCGCCAGTGCAAAACCGGAAGCAGCGGTCTGTGCGGCGGTCATCCCGGCAATGGCCGGCGCCGAGTTGGCTCCCATAGTCGCCAGCGACACAGCGGCGGCTGCAGGCGCCCAGGCCGCAGCGGTTGCCGCAGCCATTGCAGCACCAGCAGCCGTAACGGCGGCAGCCGTGGCCTGCCCCATCGCCGCATTGATCGCGTAGCGCACGCCCATCTGCACCAGGGCACTGATCACCTCGGCCAGGATGGTCTGCGCCACCCCCTGAAGACTGGCCCGCAGGTCGTCGCCATAGACGATTGCCTGGGCAAACGAATCGCCGATCCCCTGGGTCAGCGAATCCAGTGCTCCGCCGACCATCTGCTCGGTCTGCCCGGCGATGTCCTGCGCCTCGGTCATGTAGTTGGCGAAGGCTTCGCTGGCACCGGCGCTCCAGTCGCCTTGCTTCTGGATCAGCCGGTCATAGGCGGCCACGTTCTCGTCCAGCGCGGCGGTCAGGCCGCGCTGAATCTCGGCCGAGGCGTCCAGGTACTCGGAACTGCCGAGCAGGTCTTTTGGCGTGGCCTCGTTCAGCTCGTCCTGGTAGCGCTGGTACTCGGCGCGGATGTCGCGCTCGCTGGCGATCCGCTCACGCTCGCGCTGGCCCAGCCCGTAGCCGTCCAGCTCCCGCTGGTTCTGCGCCCGCTGGCCCTCGAGGGCGGCGGCCATGGACTGGTTGATCTGTGCCGAGCGCTGGGTCAGCTGGTTGATCTCGGCGAGCTTGCGGATCTGCTCGTCCAGGGCGGCGTTCTGCGCCAGCTGGGCGGTGATGGCGTCCTGGTTGGCCAGCAGGCTCTTCTGCTCGGCCGTCAGGATGGCCTTGCCCTTCAGGTCGGCCAGTTGCTGCGCCCACTCGGCCTGGGCGCGCTGCGCAGCGGACAGCTTGTCGTTGGCGGTCAACTGGCTGCGGAGGCTGGCTTCCTGGTTGCGCAGCTGCTGCAGCATGCGCGTAGCCGCATCGTCGGTGTAGGCGCGCTCGCGAGGCTTGCGCGCCTTCGGCAGGCTCTCCTCGTAGCGCGCCCGGGCGGCGGCGATCTGCGCCTCGATCTCGGCCTCGCTCTTGCCGGCCTTCAGGCCCAGCTCGCGGATATCGGCGATCTCGCGCTCCAGCTTGGCCTTCTTGTCCAGATTGGACAGGGCCAGACGGTCGAACTGCTCCTGCGCCTGCTTCCGGGCACGCTCCTCGCCGGAGTCGACGGTGCCGCCGCCGGCCTTCACACGCTCGGCCGCCTGGCGCTCCTGGTCCAGCTGCTTGCGCAGGTAGGCCAGGCGCTGCTCCAGCTCGTTGGCCTTGTAGTCGTCGTCGAAGCTGCGGAACTTCAGGTTACGGTTGCGGGCCAACTCGGCCTCGACCTCGGCGATCTGCTCGGCCAGTGGGCCGGGCCGGCCGATGCCGGCGACAGCGTCCACGGCTTCGCCGGCCAGCTGCTTGATGCGCCGCCAGGACCGCTCTATCGAGCCGAGGTTCTGCTCGACCTGCGGCGTGCGCTCGGCGATCACCCCGGCATAGGTGCGCATGGCCTCGGTAGCCGCCTCCTGGTGGCGACCCTGCTCCTGGAGCGAGCGGATCTGCTCGAGCTGGGAGCGGCTGAGGAAGTGGTACTGGTCGTTGAGGTCGAGGATGGCCTTGACCGGATCGCCGCCCAGCTTGACGAACTCAGCGATGGTGTCCTCGATGGCCTTGCCGGTGGCCACGCGCATCTGCTCGGCGGCCACCGCCACCAGCTCGACCTGCTCGCCGGCGAACTTGCCGGTGGCCACCACCTGGGTCAGCGCCGCCGAGGCGCTGCGCTGGGTGACGCCGGTCATCCCATCCATCTGTTGCGCCAGGCCGGCCAGATCTCCGGAAGTCATGCGCGCGTAGCTGCCGGTGAGGATCAGCGCCTCGTTGAAGCGCACGGCCTCCTGGCTGCCCTCGAACCAGGCCCAACCGAGGCCGGCCAGCGCCGCAACCCCGAGCGAAACGGCAGCAGCCATCGGGCTGATCGCCGAAGCGACGGCCCGCGCAGCGTTACCGATCCCGCCAAATGAATCGCGAATCTGCCCGCCCTGCTGGATCGCCACCATCCACAGCGGCATGCCCGAGGCCAGCGAGGTGGCCACGTCGGTCAGCTGCATCGGCAGCATGCGCATGGCCTGGTTGTACTGGCCGGCGGTCAGGCCGGCGCGCTGCATGATCGCTGCCTGCTGGGCCAGGCCGGCGGCGCTGCTGGCGGAGGCCGCAGCCACGCCCTTGACTGCAGCCGTGGCCGCGGCGCTTTCGGCGCCCAGCTTGTCGACGGCGGCAGAGGTAGCACCCAGCTGGGTATTGGTCTGCTGGGCCTGCTGGCCGGTCTGGTCCAGCTGCTGGCCAAGCCCGCCCATCGCCTGTTCGGCCTGCTTGAAGTCGGCCTGGATACGCAGCGCCAGCGTCATGTTCGGGTCGGCCATTCAGCCCTCCAGTCGTCTCAGCTCAGCCTCGGCGGCTGCGCCACCGGCAAAGCCCAGGTTGGTTGCCAGCAGTTGTCGTGCCTGCAGGCGGTCTTCGCGGCTGAGCGCCTCGCGATAGAACAACTCCAGCTGCCGGGCGGTGTAGCCGCCCAGCGCCTCGCGGGAGTGCCCGGCAGCGATCAGGGTGGCGAAGATGACGCCCCAGCCTGCCGTCTTGCCTGCTCGACCAGCTTGGGGCGCCATACGCGGCGGATAAAAAAGGTTCATCGCATTTTCCCGGGGAAGGCGGCCTTGATTTTCAGGAAGAAGTAATCGGCGTCCCTGAAGCCATAGGCCATGCGCTTGATCACCTTGATCCGGTTGTTCACCCCCTCCAGCAGGCTGGTGTGCATGTGGAATCGTGCACTGGCGAGGATGCCCCGGGCATAGCGCTGGAGGTTGCGGGCAAAGCGTTGTAGCGGCGCCAAGCCGCTCTCCCGGACATGCCTCAGCCAGGTTCGCCAGCGCCGCCAGCCCTCCCGCACGCTGGGTGCGTACCAGACCTCCTTCAACGCATCCTTGAGCACATAGACCGTGGCCAGTGGCTGGTTGGCTGCCAACAACTCCTGCAGTCGAACGGCATGATCCTCCTTCAGGTTCTCCCGGTTGCGCAGCAGCAGCCAACGGCTCTGCTTGACCACTTGGCGAGCGGGCTTGTCATGGCGCAGGGCATTGGCCTGGTCTACCCGGATGCGGTCGATCACGTCACGTCCGTAGCGGGCGACCACATGGAACAAGTCGTACACAACCTCGGCCTGAGGGCAGTGCTGTTTCACTTCCAGGTCGAAGGCCGTATTCATGTCCATCGCCACAGCCTCGATCTGCTGGCAGCGCTCACCGAGTTGCTCGAAGAACGGGCGTATGGCCTTGCGGCTGTTACCCAGGCCAACCCACAGAACGCGGGTACGCTCGGCATCCATGATCACCGTCGCGTAACGATGGCCTTTGTGCAGGGCGAACTCGTCCATCACCAGACGGCGCACATCGCCCGGCTCGAAGGTGCCGAATGCGGCCTGGAGACGCCGCTTGTCCAGCGTCTTGATGGTGTGCCAGTGCAGCCCGGTGAGCTGGCTGACATGGCTGATGGGCATGAACCGCAGCAGGGTTTCGACCCAGGAACACAGCCGGCGGGTCAGCCGCGAGGCCGGGGCCAACCAGGAAATGTGCTCGGTAACTCGCCCACACGTCAGGCAGTCCACTCGGCGTATGGGGAGTCGCAACTGGACGCGCTGATCGAACAGATCCCGGTCGCGAACGAGGCGAATGCGTCGGTCATGGATCAGGGGGCTGGGCTGCTGACAGCGACCACAGCGTGGAAGGTCGGCCGCTCGGGGTTCGAGGGTCAGCGTGAGGTTTTTTTCGACGGAATGGCTGCAGGCTACAACGTCGTAGCCTGGCCAGAAAGCAGCAAGATCAATAGGATGCACGGTGACAGCAGGGGGCAGGCGTTGGTGTGTTTGGCGACTGCCAATTTACCTGCTTCCCTGTCTGTCAATCCGCTCTTCCCCACGATCCCGCGAAGAACCATAAAAAAACCGCTGTTCACGCCCCACCAGGTCAGCAGCAGGTTCTCGCCGTCGGCCGCCGGCAGCTCGCGCACCCAGGCCTCGTCGCGGTCGCAGCAGACCGCCACTAGGGCGATCACCTGCTCCTCGTGCGCGGCCAGCAGGTCGTAGATGCGGTTTACCGAATCCAGCCCGCCCAGCTCGGTCGGCTCGGCCTCGGCCAGCGCCGCCGCCAGCGGTGCCAGCTGGTGGTGGTGCCTGAGCTGCTCGGCAAAGCGCAGCTCGCGCACGGTGACGGTCTGCCCGGCCACCCGGATCTCGCGGTCGGGGAAGAGCACGTCCAGCTCGCTGGCCTCGGCGGCCTGTTCGGGTCTGCTCATGGCGCCTCCTTACACGGCCTGGACGATGCGGCCGAACTGACCCAGCGGGCCGTTGGCGGGCTTGCTGGTATCCAGCAGGGCGGCGAAGGTCACCGGCAGGCCGGCCACCTCGGTACCCTCGGTGATCATCGCTAGCTCCTGGAGCAGGCCGGGAGCCAGCTTGTACAGCTCCATCACCACTGGGGCGCCACCCTCGGCCAGGTTCACACCCTCGTAGCGCAGGGCCACGTTGGGGCGCTTGGCGGCGGTGAGGAAGGTCACTTGCTTGCTCGCGCCGTGGCTGTAGGCCGCCTTCAGCGGCTGGGTCGGCGCCGGCGCAGTCGGCAGGCTGAGGATCTCGACGCTGCCGTACAGCGCTTCCAGGCTGTAGTGCTCGGCTGCCAGGGTCGCCGGACTGGCGGCGCTGTCGGTGATCACCAGGTCGCTGACGTTGATCTGCGCCAGGTTGACCACATCGCCGGCAACCAGCCCGCTCGGCAGCACTTCGCCAGTCACAGTGCCGGCCGCGGTGCTGGTGGCGGTGCCCTGGGTGAACAGCGCCAGGTTCTCGGTATCCAGGCTGCGCAGGGTCGCGCTCAGGGTCATATCCGCCGAGATGCCGAACTCGCGCACCTTGGCCTTCTTGCCCGAGTAGGACTCGCGGTGGCTGACGCTCTCCTCCTGGATGGCGGCGCTCAGTGCCGACACGTCCATCAGCCAGCGCCACGGGCCGAGGCTGCCGTCGGCGGCGATGACGGCCAGCTTCACCTTGCCCTGGCCGTAG
This sequence comes from Pseudomonas sp. AN-1, assembly GCF_034057115.1. Lineage (NCBI taxonomy): Bacteria > Pseudomonadati > Pseudomonadota > Gammaproteobacteria > Pseudomonadales > Pseudomonadaceae > Pseudomonas > Pseudomonas sp. AN-1. The sequence goes on from NZ_CP139195.1 coordinate 1,487,938, forward strand.
TAGTAGGTTTCCTGTTGAGCCATGGTCGGTCTCCGTTAAACGTGGGCGACGACGGTCGCCGGGGGCTGGCTGCCTTCGGCCTTGCCGGCAGCAGGGAGCTTGTCGATGGCCTTGACCCGCAGCAGGAACTCGGCGTCGACGCGCGGCACCTCGATCTCGGCGCCTTTCTCGTAGCGCTTGCCGGCGTGGGTATGGGGCTTGCTCAGGGTGACTTTCACGGTTGGGGTTGCCATGTGCGCATCCTCGGGAAGACGAAGCTGGCCTGAAAAACCAGCGGGTAGTAGAAGTAGCCGTCGGCGTAGGCCACCTCGGCCGACCCCTGCCGGCGCGTCAGCGGCTCCACATCGGCGCGGGGCGTCCAGCCGGTGAGGGCCTGCAGCAGTTGGCCGAGCAGCGGCCCGGCCTCGCGGCGGGCGCCCTCCCCTTCGCCGCTGGCGTCGGCGCAGTACAGCGCCAGCACCGCCGCCCACAGCTGTTTCACGGTCTGCACCCGGCCCTGTCCGCCCTGGGCTTGCGGTCCTGCGGCCAGCTCGTCGCCCAGGTAGATCAGGTACACCGCTGGGCTGGCCTGCTGCCGGTCGGCCACCGCGGCCAGATCCGGCACACCGCCGACCAGCGCCAGCCCGGGCACCTCTGCCCGTACCCGCTCGACCAGCAGCGGCTCCAGGAACAGGTAATCGAAGGGCTCGGCCATCACCAGGTACCGCCGAAGTCGTTGCGCCCGGTGGCGATCTGCACCGTGTCGGCCAGCGGCGCCGGGGCGCCGGCGCTGTCCAGGCCCAGGCTGAGCTTGCCGGCGGCGATCCCCGCCAGCAGCTTGCGCGCCCGCTCGGCGGCCAGCTGCGCCGGGTGCTCGGCATCCACCCGGGTATGCAGGCCGGCGTAGCTCAGCTGACAGGCGATGCGGGTGAGCACCCGCGGCACGCTGGCCAGCGGCAGCCGGTAGCGCGCCTCCAGGTGCAGATCGATCTCCGCCGCGGCGTCCGCCATGGCCCGCCCCACCACCTGCTCGTCGATGGCCTGAGCGGGTTTGTTGGCGCGGTCCGACAGGTTGCGGATGTCCGCCTCACCGTAGATCTCGACCAGCTCGGCCAGGGTGCAGTAGGTCATGGGCCGTTACTCCGCCTGGGACTCGACCAGCTCGGCGAGCAGCGCATCGTCCGCGGCGGTCGCCGGGACCTCGATACGCTCCACGCTGAGCAGCGGCTCGCCCTCGATGGCCTTGAGCTGCTCCTCGCTCAGGTCGGCCAGCAGCAGGCCATACCCTTCACGGGTGAACTCGAAGCCGGCGCGGCGAAAGCGCGGTGGCAGGCTGCGCACGAAGATGCCGTCCAGCAGCTTCGGCTCGGCGCTGTCGGCGGCCGCGGGGGCCGCCTTGTTCGCCTTGGGCTTGGTGGTGTCAGTCATGGTCTACCTCCTTACAGGCCGGTGCCGGTCGAGCCGAAGGCCATCTGCCAGAAGCCGTAGCCCCCGGCGGCGCGGGCCTCGGCGCCGAACTTGTATTTCTTGAGGTTGAACACGTCCTCGGCCTGCGGGTTGGTCTGCTCGACGAACACCGGCGCCTTGCGCTCCTGGTAGACGAAGGGCTTGACCGGCTTGCTGGTGTCCAGCAGGAACCAGGCGGTGTCGGACTCGATGCGCGCATCCACCACCAGCTCGGCGGTGCCCTTGTAGGGGTTGGGGGTGTCGTCGGCCAGCTTGTCGTTGGTCAGCAGCATCCGCGCGGTGTCTTCCAGGGCCGGGCCGACCAGCAGCACGTTGGGCAGGATGTTCAGCGAGCGGCCTTCCTCGTCCTTGAACTGCTTCATGGCGGTGCGCGCCGCGCCGTAGCCGGCCTTGGCGGCGGCCAGGGTGGCGTTGGAGAGCACCGCGGTGGTCTTGTTGCTGACCGAGGCGTTGCCCACCGGGTGATCGGTGTCGAAGAAGTACTGGCCGTCGTAGCAGAGCGTGGCGAAGGCCTTGTTCACCGCCTCGTAGACGATCTCGTCCGGCAACTGCGCAGCGGAGAAGCCGGCCATCTGCGCCTGGGGCTCGTAGATGCCCAGCGCGTCGTCCTCGATGTCGTTGCGTTCGACCTCGACGGTGGCCTCCCAGTCCTCGTTGACCACCGAGTACTTGTAGGCTTCGAGGCTCTTGACCTGCTTGGCGCCGATCCAGCGACGCATCTTCGGGAAGTTGGACAGCCAGGCGTAGTCGTTCTGCCCAGAGGTGCTGGGCACCCGCATGGCGATCTTCTGCCAGGTGGACGGCGCCGCGCCGAAGGCCTTGTTGAAGACGGTTTTCAGCGAGATGAAAATCGCCGAGAGGGTTTGCTTGTTCACCAGCATGGGGAAGTCTCCTGTTATTCGATCCAGACGCCGTCGGTGTCGATGCCGACGATGCGGCCGGCGGCCGAGCGGGTGCCGGTACCGTCGGTGGCAGCCAGGGTCTGGTCGTCGACGATGTAGGCGGTCTTCATCAGGTGAGCCTGGGTGATGCTGCCGTCGTTGGCCCACTTGAAGGCATTGCGACGGCGCACCAGCACGGCGACCGCGCCATTGGCGCCGCCGGTGTTGTCCACCGACTCCTCGGCGCGGCCGATGTAGGTCAGGCCGGTGGCGGTGCTGCCGGGTGCGGCATAGCCGCCGGCATTGGCCACCACGATGGCGCCGGCATGGATCACGGCGCTGGCCGCAGCCAGCACGGCGATGACCTCGGCATCCTTCAGCGGGGTGTTGCGGTCACGGGTCAGGGCGGTCATGGGGGCTCCTTACGCCTTCAGGACGGCGAGAAAGTCGGCGGGTGCGACGCCCATGGCGCTGCACACGGCCAGTTGTTCGGCGCTCAGGCCGGTCCTGTCGTCGACCGGAGGCTGGCCCTGCATCCCGGACAGCGCGGCGATCTTCGGCGCCTTGTCCAGGTAGGCCTTGAGCTGGCCCAGGTCCTTGCTGCCCAGGTCGCGCGCCCAGGGCTCCAGCGCCGGCAGCAGGCGGCCATCGGCCATGGCGCCCTTGATCAGGCCGTCCACCTCGCCGCCGTTGATGCGCGCGGAGAGCGCGGCCACCTGGCTCTGCAGCTCGGTCACCGCCGACACCGGCACGTACTGCGCCGGGTCGGGCTTGGCGCCGGCCTTCAGCGCGGCGGTCGCGGCGGCGATGGTCTCGCCGCTGGCGGTGGCCGGCAGGCCGAGGGTGGTGCGCAGGGCCGACAGCGCGGCTACGGCGGCCTTGGCCTCCTCGTCCTTGGCCTTCTCCTCGGGGGTCTTGGGCTTGAGCGCCTCGGCGGCGGCCAACACCTCGGCCACCGGGGCGTCGTCGGCCAGGCCCAGAGCCTTGCGCAGGGCTTTCAGTTCTTCTTCGGTCACGGGGGCTTCCTCGCGTGGGGAGTGCAGGCCAAAGGTCGCGGCGGCACGTCGAGCCAGGGGCTCCATGCCGTCGATGGCCGGGTTGTTGGTGAGCGCGCCCATGTGCAGCGCCAGCACGGTGCCGTCGGGGGCGTAGCTGAAGACGGGGGAAAAGAAGGCGTACTCGCCGGCCTGGACCAGCTCGCGAGCGCGGGCGGTCAGCTCGACGCGGGCATACAGGCCCTGGCCGTCGCGCCACTCCAGCTCGCGGAACCAACCGGCAGCCGGAGCTGGCTGGCCGTTGGCTTCCTTGTGCAGGGTCTGGTGCTCGTAATCGAGCACCGGCGGGGTCTGCCGGGCCTGGAAGCGCTGGATCAGTGCCGAGGCGCTGGCGGCATCGAGGCGCCAGGCCGGCACGTCCATGGCCCGCCCGTCACTGGGCGCGAACGCCCCGGCGGGGGTGACCTGCAGCCAGAGGCTGTCGCCTTCGATCCGGGGTAGACCGAAGGAACAGGCGGCGATGGCGATGGAGAGAGGTTTTCTTTTCATGCCGCCATGGTGCTGGCGGCATGTGGGACGGGTTACGCGAGGGGATTCAGCGGATTATTCGGCGTCCGGGCCGAAGTTCATCCTGAGCTGGACTTTCGGCGTGGCGCTGCGATGCTCAAGAACCTTGATCACCTCGTAGTCCGCCCGGAGGCCTTCCTTGGTGATGCGCTGGATACGCCGGACGCTGGCCCGGATGATGTCGTCCTTGGCGAACTGCTCCTCGTTGAGACGCACCCGCTTGAGGAAGTCCTCGTCGAGAACCATGGCGTGGAAGATGTTTCCGCCACCCTCGGTGAAACGCCATTTGTTGCCGTCCTGGAAGGCCACGTTGAGCACCTGCAGGTTGGCAACGTAGGTATCTTCGCTCAGGGTCTCGTCCTGGGGAGCAGGAGCCCTGAAATAACCGGACTCCAGGCGCTCGATGTGCATCGCAACCTGATGGTCCTCCACCGTGGCGACCGAGGTGATGCCCTCGCGCTCCAGGGGTTCGGCAATGACGCCTTCCAGAGCCTTGCGCAGCTTGTAGTCCTGCACCAGCTTGAGCACCCGCTCCTCGGTGTCCAGGTGCTCGTCGTTGACGAACAGGCGCACCACGCCATTTTCCAGCGGCTCGATACGAGTCACGCCGCGACCGCGTAGCCAACGGATCACCTGGATAACTCCGGTGAACGCCTCCTTCGCAGAAAATCCCAACAGCCCGCAGATGGTCGCGATGCTGGTCGTTGGATTGCTGCTGGCCAGGTCGAGCACCTTCTGCCACAGGCTCTGCGCCAGCTCCATGTCGATACCGAAGGAGCCCGACTTGAACGAGGCGTGCACGTCTACGGAAACCTTGACCTGCTCGCCATTCAGCAACAGGTTGGCGCGCTCGACCAGATCGCCCATGGCCAACAGCGCAGGCGCCAGCGCACGAACATCCATGCGATGCTCCTCGAGCGCCGGCCCGTCGTATACAAGGTGGAAGCGGAAGTGTTGACCCATGTCGTCGATCATCCTGGTATCCCTACCGTCTCTAGCCATTGAAACCGGCGCGCATAATGCGAAAAACAGCGGGATCAGTCCAATTGAATGCCTTGATGGCTAGTTATAGCCCACGCAAACCCCGTTAACCCCCCGTTAAAAACGTCGCAACGCGCCCGGACGGGCAAGGGTGGCACCCAGACCACGAACGCGCCTTGTAGCGCCTCCCAGAGCGTTTGCCGATTTCACCCCGAAAGCGCCCGCTGCAGCACCTCCATGACCGCCTCCAGAGCATTGGGCGTCAGGCGGCCGTCGCGGGTCACCGGCAGGAACGGGCGGGCCGGGATGTGGATCTGGTAGGCCTGCACCTCGTACTGGCGCTCCACGTAGTTCTTGTGGGCCTTGGCGCCCTTCTCCTTGGCGAAGGTGGCCAGCTTGCCGTTCTTGCCCCGGCGTATCAGGTTGCCCTTGCGGTCGGTGCGCAGGCGTAGCTTGCCGCCGTAGGGCGCGCGGTCGATGGTGCCGCCGAACTGGTGGATGGCGGCATAGGGCACGTTGCTGCCGATCTGGGCGAAGTCTGGCCCCGAGCGGGTGATGATCGAGCGCGCCAGGGCGTTGCTCACCTGCAGGATCTGGCCGGGCCATTTGCCGGCCTTCTCGCGGGCACGGATGGTGGCCGGCTTGAGCTTCGCCCAACCCGGGCCCTGATCCTGGAACGCCAGTTCGGTCTGTGCCGCCAGCTCGGCGGCGATGCCGGCCATCAGCGGCCGGCTGTCGGCCAGGGCGCCCATCAGTTGATCCAGGCGCTGACGCACCTGGCTGTCGTCGAGCTGGATTTCGATACGGTTGGCCATCAGCGAACCCTCTTGTAGATGCCGGTGGCCAGTCCGTCGCGGATGCTGGCCAGGGTGCCGCGGCTGACCCGCGCCACGTTCTCCATCTGCCCGGCGCCGTAGACCTCGCCGCGCAGGCGCACCAGCAGGCGGCTCTCGGGGTCGTCATCGGCGGCCAGCAGGTACACCAGCGACTCGCTGCCGCGCTCCCAGAGCACCTGCTCGGCATCGGCGAACAGCCGGGGCAGCGCCTGCAGCTCGGCCCGGGACAGCGCAGCGGCACCCTGACGGCTGGCTCGGGCGGCGGCCAGTTGCCGGTCGTCCAGGCTGACCACGCCCGAGGCCAGACGGGCGCCACGAGCCTGGGCATGGGCGATGTCCTCGCCGGCGAGCACGCCGAAGGCCATGGTCTGGCCCTGCGGCGCCTCGGCCAGCGCCGTGTCCACGAACGCCTCCCAGCCCCTGAGCCGCACCGGATCGAGCAGCACCTGCCTCACCTCGGCCAGCGCCGCCGTATCGCCCAGGGCGCGGCCGGCCTTGGCCAGCAGCAGCTCGTCCATCAGGTGGCTCTGCACCGGGCTGCCGTCGAAGCCGGCGTCCGGGCGGAACAGCACCGGCTTGCCGGCGCGGTTGGTGGTCTCCAGGGTGGTGACGGTCTCGCTGCGGATCTCGCCGGTGCGGGCGTCCACCCCGGTCTCCACGGTCACGCTGCCGGTCTTGCCCGTGCTGGACTCGACCTTCAGCCCGCGGCGCTTGACCTCCGCCTCGCTGAGGGCGACGAAGCGGCAGCGGCAGTTGTAGCCGTTGGGCGGCAGGATGTGCTGCCAGATCGGATCGTCGAAGCGGTACGCCTTGCCGTGCAGGGCGGCATGGCTGGGGCGGGTCACGTTGTCCATCACCGCCACGTACATCCAGTACGGGTGCGTGGCGCTGGCCTTCAAGGCCTCGGCATAGCGCCCGCCCATGTAGGCGCTCTGCAGGTTGGTCTGGTAGATGGTGGCCAGCCGCCGCGGGCTGCCGAGCCGCACCGGCTGGGCCTCGCCGGCCGGGTTGACCACGATCTGCTTGCCCCACCAGCCCTTGGCCTCCAGCGTCGGCCGCAGGGCGCGCTGGAACTCGCGCAGGGTCTGGCCCTTGGCCAGGTTGTCGGCCAGGGCGTTGCGCACGTCCTGGAGCAGATCCAGGCGGGTCATCTTCGCCACTGTGAAGGCGCGGGCATGGGTGGCCGCGTCCACCGCGTGCCAGTCCCAGGTGATGCGGAAACCCTTGCGCTCCAGGTAGGCGATGGCCGCTTCCGGCTCCAGGTTGAGGATGGCGCGCAGATCCGCCGCAGTCGGGCCGGCCATCACTCGCCCCGCTCGGCGGCAGCATGCAGGCGGCCGAAGGCATCGGCGGCGAACAGCAGGCGGTGCAGGGCCTCGGTCAGGCCGCTGTCGTCCATGTCCGGCAGCGCCTCGGCCAGCAGGCCAAGCAGCTCGCCCTCGTCGGCGCCGCTGGCCAGGGCCTCGAGCAGCGGCGCCAGCAGGTCGTCACTGTGCTGCTGCAGCTGCGCGGCGGGGATCTCGCCCAGCACCTGGTCCAGCGCCTGCTGGTCGGCGTAGGCCGGGGCGACGATGGAGGCCAGCGCCGCCCGCCGCACCGGCAGGCGGGCGCCGAGCACGGCCGGCGCGGCGCCACCACCCAGTACCCGCTCGCCGGCGGCCGGCAGCGGAATGCCCAGCTTGTCCTGCGCCCAGCTGGCCGGCACCTGCACGCCGATCTTCACCAGGGCGGGCAGCGCCTGCGCCATGGCGGTCAGGTCGGCCGGCTCGCGCAGGTCGAACACCAGCCGCGGCGCGCGGCGGGCATCGGCGTCGCCGGGGCGGTTGAGCGTTAAAAGCGGCCACAGCAGGTCGCGGCTTAACGTGCCGGCCAGCTGGCGGGCGTCGGCGGCGAGGATGTCGTGGCGCACCTCGTTGTGCACCTTGCCCAGGGCGTAGGCGCCGCCGCCGGAGTCGCTGGTCTGGCTGGTCAGGGTGCCGCCCAGCACCGCTTTGGAGATGCTCGCGTCGCACTGGCTCATCATCGCCAGGAACGGATCGGAGCTGCCCTCGGCGGCCTTGACGAACTCGATGGCCATCGACTCGGGGATGATCCCGGCGGCCGAATGGCCCAGCTCGGTGACCGCGCGCAGCAGGGTGGCCTTCTCGGCGGCGCCGGTGCCGCTCGGGTACTTGCCCAGGCGGATCGGCAGGCCGTAGATCTCCAGCAGCTCGGCCAGGTCGCGGGTGGCGTAGTGCTTGAACAGGTACGGCCAGGCCAGCACCCGGTGCAGGCCGCCGCGCGCCACGTAGCCCGAGCGCGCCCGCGGCCGGTGCAGCAGCCAGCCGAACGGCTGCAGCTCGACGCCCAGGCCGCTGCTGTCGCGCAGGCGCAGCGCGTCCTGGTTGTCCCGGTCGAGCTGGAACCAGCCCTGCGGGCGGTGGTGGAAGCGCTTGGGCAGCCACTCGCGGCCGTACAGCTGCCACTCCATCTCCACCGCGCTGTAGCCGTGGCCGATGCCGTCCAGCAGGTCGAGCAGCAGCTCCTCCCAGCCGTCCAGGTCCTGTAGCAGCTCCTCCAGGTAGTCGGCGTCGGCCGTCTCACTGGGCGTCGGGTTGCGCGGCGGCTCGATGCGCCAGTCGAGGCCGAGCACTGCGCGCTTGCGCTTGCTGACTTCGGCATAGAGGTGGGCGTCGCGCTCCTCCATGTCGGCGAACAGCTCGGCCTGGCACTGCAGGTTGCCCTGCTCGGCGTCCTGCAGGATGGCCGCCAGGCGGGCCGGGGTCAGGCCGCGCGCCGGGTGCTCGGCGAATTCCCGGTGCAGCCCGGCCAGGCGGGCGGTCTGCGGCTCGCGCAGGGTCTCGCGGCGCAGCGGGTTGCCGTGGATGTCGAGCAGTTGTGCCATATGTCGCGCTCCTACCAGGCGCCGCCGTAGCGGCCCAGATCAATGTCGTCGGATGAATCGCCGCGGCCCTGGTGCCGGCGCGGCGCGCTGGCGAACTCCATGGGGCCGAAGCCGGTGGTGGCCAGCATCCACAGCATGTGCAGGGCGTCCGGGCCGTCGTCGTGGTCGGCTGCCGGGAAGTGGCGCAGCTGCTGCTCGAGGGTGGTCTGGCTGGGGTGCAGGCGGATCAGCCCGTTGGCCATGTGCGGCTGCAGGCTCTCGATGCGCAGCAGCTTATCGGCGTGCGGGGTCACCGCGCGGGCCGGCACCGGACAGCCGGCCTTGGCCGAGCGCTTGACCAGCTCGGTGCGCAGGAACTCCTGGAACTGCACCGCCTCGATGCCCCACACCAGGCAGCGGTAGGCCTTGTGGTAGGCGATGACGTCTTCGATGATCCGGTCGGGCAGGCGCTTGCGGATGCTCGCCTCGACCACGTCGAGGATGCCCGTCTCGCGGTTGAAGCCGCCGACCAGGATGGCGCTGGGGTCGCGGCTCGCGCCCTGCTTGCCCAGCGACGGGTCGCAGGCGCCGAAGAACAGCCACTCGCGCAGGCGGTTGACCCAGAAGGTGATGCAGGCGGCGAAGGGAGCGTTGTCGCCCTGCACCGGATCGTTCTGCTGCTCGGAGTCGAAGGCCGCGCGGCCGTCGCGGGCGCGCTTGAGCATCAGCTTGTAGAGCGGCTGGCCGTCCGGCCAGCAGATCACTGCACCCTCCTCCATCGCCCTGGCGCGCTCGTCGAAGAAGGCCCGCGCGGCATCCTCCCCGTCGGCCAGCAGGATCTCCTCCCACTTCTCCCACAGGTCCATGCGGCTGGGCCATTCGAGGATGGCCTTGAACTTGCGCCGCTTCCACAGCGGGTTCTTGAGCAGGCGGGAGAGCACCGAGTCGTAGTGCAGGATGGTGCCGATGACGATCACGTCCATGCTGTCGTCGGCGGCGCCGAGGCTCAGCACGGTCTTCTTCAGCCAGTTCTCCAGCTTGTCGCGCTGCTCGGGGCTGCGCACGTTCTCGTCGTTCTCCAGGTCGTCGCCGATCACCAGGTCGGGGCGGTGCGGGCCGTGGCGCAGGCCGCGCATGCGCTTGCCGGAGCCGAACACCTGCACCTTGGCGTCGTTGGCGGTGACGATGGTGCCGACCTGCCAGACCCGGCCCTTGCCGGCCGCCTCGGGGAAGTCCATGGCCAGGCGCGGGTTGAACTCCAGCTCGGCCTTGATCGCCTCGAGCATGGTCGCCGCCTGCTCGAAGGCGTCCATGATGATCAGCGGGTAACGCTTGCGCCCGGTGGCCACGCACCAGATCAGGAAGATCTGGCTGACCAGGGTCGACTTGGCGTTGCCGCGCGGCGCGGCGATGGCCTCGTGCTGGCCGTCCGGGCTGTCCACCAGCTCGGGCAGGCGCTTGTAGAGGTAGTCGTGCAGCAGCGCGTTGCCGTTCTTCACATAGTGCGGGAAGTAGGTGCGGGCGAAGTACTCGTAATCGCTCCAGGAACGCTTGCGGCGGGTGCGGCTGGCCGAGGGATCGGGGTCGAAACCGTCCACCGCCGCCTCGATCTGGCGGCGAAACTCGCCCGCCAGCTGGGCGATGTCGGCGAGGAAGGACTTGGCTTTCACTCCATGGCCTCCGCCTGGGCGGATAGCGCAAGGATCTGCCGATGCAGCTCCCAGATGTTGGTACCGTTATACGGCCAGTGCTGCACCCGCAGCTCTTTGCCGGAGCACAGGGTAATGACCAGGTAGTTATCGCCATTCGACTGGGTGAACATCATATGGCTGATTTCCGCCACATTGACCGCCAGCCCAGTGCTTCTATCGAGTTGAATCAGAGGCATCAGCCCAGCTCCCTTATTCAGTTTTCAGCTTGAACACTGGGCGCAGGATCTCCCTGCGCCCAGTGCAGTCGCAGCAGCGGATGTAGCCGTCCTGGGTGAACAGCGGCGAGCGGCGTGCAGCATCAAGCACGGCTTTGACCTTGTTGAGCGGATGCTCTACTCGGCCGCCTGACCTCAAGTAGGCACCTATGCACAAGTCCGGATCGCCAAACCATGCATACGCGGCGCCGCGCTTCTGCATCTCGGCACGCAGGTGTTCAGCCAGCGTCATCACCCCAACTCCCGCGCAATCAAATCCCCAAACGGCTCCAGCACCTCGGCGAAGGCCGGGGCGTGCTGGGGGTAACGCTCGCGGATGAAGGCGGCGAGCTGCTGCAGCACCTGCATGGCCGTGGCCAGGGCGCTGGTTTCCGGCAGCACGCGCTTGGAGGCGGATACCGTCTTGTTGTAGGCATCGGCCAGGCTGGCGAGCATCTGCACCTTGGCCGCCGGGCCGATCTCGGCATCGCTCTGCACCGCCTCCATGGTTGCCTGGAACTGGGTGACCAGCCCCGCCAGCACCTGGCGCGCCACGTTCTCGATGCCGCCGCCGGCCAGCAGCTGGGCGGACTGGGCCTTGTCCCAGTCGTCGCCGGCCTCCAGGGCGGCCTGCTTCCAGCGCCGCGCGGTGCCGTAGGAGACGCCGAACATCGCCGCCGCCACCTCCAGGCTCTGGCGTTCGAACACGTAGGCGCGGCGCAGGCCGTCGCGGGTTTCCTTGGGGTGGGCCATGGCCTGTCCTTACACGCCGAGCTTGATACGCGCCGCCAGCAGCCCGGCGGAGACAATCGCCCCGCTCAGGGTGCCGGCCAGCGCCCCGGCGGCGGCGCCGTAGGTCATCGCCTTGCGCTCCATCTCGGGGAAGCGGTCTTCGATGCGCTCCAGGCGCTGGTCGATGCGTTGCAGCAGCTCGAATTCGGGTTTGCGGTCGGGCATGGGGTCAGTCCTTCTGATAGTGCTGCACCGTTTCCCAGTGCAGACCGGCGCATTGGCCGTATTGGTCGTAGAGCTGTTTGAGGGCCAGAGCACTGGCGTCCATGCTGTCGTCAGCGGGCGCCACCGGCGGCTGGCAAGGTTGAGCCAAGGCCGCCGGCAATGGCGGCCGCGGCTCGCTCGCGGGCGGCGGCAAGCTGCTGCATGACGTCAGCAGGAAAGCGGCAATCGGCACGGCTAAGAGCGGTCTTGGCCAGGGCATCGTGAAGCTCCTGCGTGGTCGCCCAGTCAACCCGGGCGCGTTGGTCCAGGCGCTGGAACAGCGCTGTGCTGGCCTGCTGGGAGGCCTTGATCTGCTCGCCGGACTGCTCGAGCAGCTTGCGATACTGGTCGGACGCAGACTCGGCGCTGGCAGCCTTGCCGGCGGCAAAACCCGCCTGCTGGCCAGCCCACCAGGCAGAGGCCAGCGCCAGCAACAGCGCCAGGGCGACTGCCAGCCAGGCACGCAGGGTCACGCCAGCACCTCGCGCACCGCCGCGCCGATCAGCGCGGGCGGGTACGGCTGCTGCCCGTTCTCGTGGTAGATGATCGCCGCCACCAGGCCGGCCAGGGTCGGCTCGTCCAGGTGCAGCGGCTGGGCTATGTGCACGCCCAGTTGGGCGGCCACCGCGCGGGCGTACTGCTTGGTGTCGTTCTCGTTGGAGGGCGCCCAGCGGGCGATCAGCGCCTCGACGGTGCGCAGGCCGTGCAGCTTGCGGTAGTTGAGCAGCAGCTTGGCCAAGGCGCGGATGCCGCTCTGCGCCGTATCGAAGCGGGCGAAACGCGGCTCGACGGCCGGGTCGTGCGGCAGCTGGCCGCGCCAATTGTTGCGCGCGTTGTAGTCGATATTGCCGGGGTTGTTGTTGCGGATACCGCGGGGTTGCTTGGCCATCTCACGCCTCCAGTTTGCGTTTGAGCCACTGGGCGAACATGCCCAGCCAGGAATCGCTATCGCGCTCGAACAGGCGCAGTGCCGCGCCGATCAGCCACCAGGCCGGCAGCCCGGCGATCACCAGCAGCGGCGTGGCGACGAACAGCAGCCCCAGCGCCGGCTCCAGGCCGTACAAGGTGGCCACATGGTCGGCCGAGGCGAACAGTTCTGGCCGGCTGGAGTGCATCTGTACCACCAGCATCGGGCCGAACACCGAGCTGGCGACGATGGTGCAGAACAGCCGGGCGAAGCCTTCCTTCATCGAGCGCGGCCACAGCACCAGGAAGCCCAGCGCCGCAGCCAGGGCGCCGGCGCTGACGTGCAGGCCGAAGTACTTGATCAGTGCGCCACCGGCGGCGGCCGTGCTGGCGGGTTCAGACATGGGGGCGTCCTTGCGGGGTTGGGTTGAGCCGGGCGCGCAGTTCGGCCAGATGGGCATGGCCTACCTCCGGGGCGGACTTCTTGTGGTCGGAAATACGGAAGGTGGTGTCTTCGCGCCGCGGTGCGGGCTTGGGCGGCTGCTTGGCCGCCGCTACGCGCTCAGCCTTGTGCTGGCGGTACTGCTGGACTCGCGCGAAGGCGCTCGCCACGTGCTCGCGCACCAGCTCGCGCCAGTGCTCGGGGCAGGCGGCCAACAGCTGGTTGCGCCGCTCGCGCGAAGGCTCGGCCAGGATGGCCGCGGCATGGTCGCGTGGGGTGCGCAGGGGCGAGTGGGAGGTTCGAGTAGTCATGCCGCCATGGTGCTGGCGGCATGTGGGGACAAGAGCAGGAATCGGTTCAGCGCTGGCGAGACAGTGCTAGATGAGCTGTTTCAGCGCCTGGACATCTGGGTTCCGGCGCCGCTGCTCTGCTACAGTCCGGCCACTTCATACCGGGAGGGAAACCCATGCGCAAGATCATGACGGCCGGCCTCATGGCCATGTTACTGGCGGGCTGCGCCAGCAGCGGGCAGCGTATCACCCAGGACAAGATGGATCAGGTTATCAACGGGCAAACCACCCGCTCCGACTTGATCACCCTGTTCGGCGCCCCGACCACCGAGACCTACAACTCGGACGGCTCCCAGCTCCTGGCGTGGGGCTATGCGCACATCGGCTTCATGGGGATCGGCACCGAAGTTCAGAGCCTTTCCGTCAAGGTTGGCCCGGATGGGCGCGTCGATGGATTTAGCCGCACGGGCAGCACGCCACAACCCGCCAGGCTGGGCCGATAGCCACGCCGAAACAGACCGTTAAACGAGAGAAGCCCCGCACAGTGCGGGGCTTCTTTTTGACCCATTCAGTAGTTCTGCCAAGATTGCCGCAACCCCACCTGCGCCTTGTCGTACTCACAGTGCAGCACATCCAACAGACAGGCCAGATCGTGGCGATCAACTACGCTCAGATCCGGCTCAGGGGAAAGCAGATCGGCCACTGCTCTCAAGCAGCGACCCAGCATGTTCAGGCGCTCGAGATTGGCCTGGAAAGTTTCTTGCTCCGACATCAAACTGCTCCATCGACAGAAAAGTCGATACCCATCATATGGGGGCGTTTAACGCACGCAAGCCAACTCGATGTATTTTCTGCACAGGCAGACCTTGGTTACAGATTCCGAGGACTGTGGTAGCCCTCTCAGTGGAACAACGTCCCCTGCTCCGGCTCGGGCAGGAAGCGCCCGAGGATCTCCCAGACCCAGCGGTCGCTCAGCTTGTACTCGCGGGCCAGCTCGGCGACCAGGTCGCGGGCGCCGCGGCCCTGGCGCACACCAGCCTCGAAGCGGCGGTGGATCTGCAGGTCGCGCAGGCGGCGCAGGGCCGCGTCGCACTTTGCCAGGTACAGCTCCTCGCCGGCGTAGTGGTGGTGCAGCTGCTCCTCGATATCGCTGCCGACCAGCTCGGCCAGCGCGGCGCGGCGGGCCTCGCCCTCCCCGCCTCGACCTTCGGCCACTCGCCAACTGATCCCACCGAGTTTCTCGACCACCACCAGTGTGGCGGGCAGGCCCAGACGCTGAGACATCTCGCGCACGCTGCGCGGCAGTAGCTCCTGAACCTGCTCCAGTTTCACCTTGTGGGCCTCCCATGGCGTCCGGCGTCGATGATCAGCGCCTGCATCAGGCGGGTCAGCTGGTTGTCGTCCAGCCATTCTACCCGAGCGATCCGGAACATCCGTTCGGCCATGGAATCGGCATAGGACCAGGGCCTCCCGGCCTCGGCCAGCAGCGCCTCGACCTTGCTCATCACCGCCTGGCGGCTGCGCGCGAGCTTCGGCCGCGCCCGCCCGGCGCGCGGATTGCTGGTCGGCTGCCAGCCAAGGCGCTGGAACTCGGCCAGTACCGCCGACACCTGGCGCGGGCCGAGGTCCTTGGCCGAAGTGACGCCCGCCACGCGGGCCAGCAGGGCGCGGTAGATGTCGTCGTCCATGCCCAGGGCTTTCTTGGCGATGTGGATCTTCGCCAGGTTGGCTTGGCGCAGGTTCATGCCTTGGCCCTCCGCTTGCGGTCTTCGTTGCAGCAGGCCTTGCAGGCCGCGACCAGTTGGCCGAGGCGCACATGAAAGAACTCGGCATCCGCCGGCCACCACTCGCCGCAGCGGGTGCACTGTTTCTCCGGGCCGTACCAGGTCTCGCGCAGCTTCGGCTGCTGGGTCGGCTGCACGTTCATGCCTCGGCCCTCGCGGCAGATTCGGCACAGGCGCGGCACCAGACCAGCCAGTAGTCCTGTACCTGGAAGCAGTCGTACTCGCCGGTTTCCCGGTCGCGCAGCAGCTGCTCGGGCTGCAGGCCGACGTCGTGGAGCATGTAGGCCTCGAAAGCCTCGCGGTTGTCGCTCATGCGTGACACCTCGCGCGCAGAATTTCCGCAAAGCGTGACGGGTCACGCTCGATCAGTTCGGCGGCGTTGTGGATCAGCAGGGTGATGGCTTCGGCCGGCTCCTCGAACTGGCCGGCCTGGCAGATCCGGGCCAGCTCGGCACGGGTGCCGGCGTACATCTCCATGCGGTACTCCTGGGCGTCGACCGCGGCGCGGTGCGCGCGCTCGCGGTCACGCTGGGCCTGCTTGCGCTCGCGCGCCAGGCGGGTCTTGCGCTGTTCCTTGGTTTCCTTGCTCATAGTTGGCTGCTCGTCAGTACCCGGCCACCACGCCGGGCAGACCAGACCCCGGCGGGGGGGCCTGGTTTCGCTACTTGATCCGGTCGCAGCGGCGGACGCTGCCGTCCCGTCTGACGATCCGCACGTCGGCGCCGCGGCGGACGACGATCACGCCGTCGTCGGCGGACTGGCGAGCGAAGCCCTGGAGCTGCAGGGCCTGCAGGGCAGCGGACTGGGCGGTGCGCTGGGTACTGGTGTGCATGGTCGTCACCTCAGTCCAGGCGGGTGATGCTGGTGTTGTTGGCCAGCAGGTGCTTCTTCAGGGAGTTGAAGCTTTTCCAGTTCGGATGGAAGAGAACGAACTTTCTCGCTTCCATCTTCGCGGCCTCGCGCTTGCCGAAGGCCTTGCGCCATGCCTCGATCTCCTTGCGGGTGTGCATGCTCTTGCTGACCTTGCGGTAGAAGCGGCGCGCCTCCTCATGCAGCGGCTGGCCGTCCTTGCTCGCCTCCATCCATGCCCCCTTGAAGAAGCCATCCACGTACACCGCGGTCGACCAACTCTTGCTCTTGCTGGATGCCTCCTGCACCAGGGTCAGCACGTACAGGTCGCACTGCAGCTTCATCACGCCCCACGGGCTTTCCATCTGCGCCTTGAGCGCATCCCAATCGGCTTGTTCCATCTCTTCCTCGGCTGCTCATCAGTACCCGGCCACCACGCCGGGCAGACCGCCCCGGTTGCCCGGGGCGGTTTCGCTCAGGGGTTGAGGTTCAGGGCGTCATCCAGCGCCGGCCACGGGTGGAACATCACGCCGTTGCGCTCGCCCTGCTGGCCGCTCACCGGCTGCAGGCCGCCGATACGGGGCAGGTGCATCACCCGATTCGCCATCAGCTCGCGGGTGGTGATCGAGGCCAGACCATCCAGCACGGCAGTGACCTGCACCTTGCTGATCGGGGTGCCGGTGACTTTCAGCACATGGGTGATCTCGTCGATCAGGTCCTTCCTGGTCATGGTGGTGCTCCTTGCTCAGTGGAGGGTCTTGCTGGATTCGGCGGCAGCGCTTGCCTCGACCTTGGCCTTCATGGTCCGCACCTCGCGCTTGATGGCGCCGAAGAGAGCCTTGGCGAAGATCGAGCCGTGGCTGTCGCCGCTGCCGAGGTCGTTCTGCGACTCGATATGCAGGCCTTCCTCGGTCTCGCGGACAGTCAGGTGGATGGTGTATTCGCCTGCCATCTCACACCCCCGCGATATCGAGGCTGATGGGCCGGTACTGGTCGCTGTCGCCGATGCGCTCGTACACGCGGATGTAGCTCTTGGAGCCGACCACCTGGCAGGCGTCGCCGATGGCGTCCATGGCGCGCAGCCAGCGCTCGTCGGTGATGTCCAGGCGGCGCAGGGCGAGCACGCGGGCGGTGCGGATCTCGCCCTTGGTGTCGACGCGGAAGGCGTCGTTGACCAGGGTGGCCAGCTCGGGGCGGGCGCCCTCGGTCCACTCGCGCAGGCACTCGTCGATCAGGGCGCGGGCGGCCTGCAGGCGCTCGTCGAAGGCGATCGACTCCTGGACGGCGCGCTGGATCTTGTAGCGGCCGTCGAAGCTGAGCAGGCTCACGTTGCCCTTCTTGCCGCCGATCTTGGCGCCGTACTCGGCGGCGGACAGGTCGAGGAAGGCCTCGATCTCGCCGAAGGCGGCGGCCTTGTACTGCACCAGGGCCTCGTGGGTGGTGCGGGCGCGCTCGACCAGGGCGAGCACCAGCTCGTCGCGCAGCTTGTCGACGGGCTTGATCTGCTCCTCGTGCACCAGGCGGCCCTGGGCGTCGCGGCGGTAGCCGGCGGGGATGGTTTGCGGTTGTGCGGTCATGCGGTGTTGCTCCTTCAGTGGTGGGTCGGCTGCCGTTCCAGGTCGGCGGCGCGGGTCTTGGCAAGGTGGTAGGTGCGGGCGAAGGCGAGCACGCGCTCGCCCTGGCACACGCGCCACATGCGGCCGGCGTTGCGGATCTGCAGGGGTTGTTTCTCAGTGGCGAGCATCGGAGGCCTCCTTGGCGTGGCAGCTCGGGTTGTGTGGGCAGCGCTGGCAGGCGCGCCAGGTCTGCATGGCGATGGGGTTGTGCATGGGCGCCTTCCTGCTGCGCAGCTCGTGGCACTCGCTCTTGGCGATCACCGCGCCCTTGGCCGGGCAGTCCACGGACTCGCCGAGGACGTCCAGCACCTTGGCGGCGATGCGGTCGACCTTGGCGCCGTATTTGCCGGCCAGCACCAGGCTGACAGCGGTGCGCGAGATGCCGAGCCGGGCGGCAACGGCGGTCATGCTGCTGGCGGCGACGGCGCCGCGCAGCAGGTCGAGCCAGGGGGCTGTCATACCGGGATCTCCTTGGGTGGCGTGCGCCACACCACCTTGCCCAGGTTGGGGTCGTAGACCTGACCGGTACGCTGGATCTTGGGGGGCAGCGGGCCGCTGTAGCGGGACGGGATCAGCCGATACCGCGTGCTGCGACCTGCAGTCCGCTTGGCCTGCAGGTAACCGGCGCGGGTCAGCCAGTTCAGGTAGGTCTTGGCCCTGGGGATACTGACCGGCGCCGCGGCACTGGCGAGGCTGGCCAGCTCCTCGGCGGAGGCTTCACCGAGGATGCGCAGGGTCCGCCACATCGCCTCGGAGCCCAGGTGCTTGTTGCAGCGGCTGCCGTCGCGCCGGATGGCCGGGGCTTCGGCGCCGTTGTCCTTGATCAGCGTCTGCAGGCGCTCGCCGCTGCCTTCTTCATGCGCATCCAGCCAGCCGAGATAGCCGCCGTTGCGCAGCGAGCAGGTGAACGCCGAGGTGGTGCCGTAGTTGACCTTGGTCGCCTGGCTCAGGCAGTGGTCGGTGAAGCCGTCGCGGCAAGCACGGATGGCCTCCCACAGCAGCTGTCGGGGCGTCTTGCCACCACGGGTCTCCAGGTGCACGGGTTTGCGCCCATGCATCTTGCGCCCGGGAATCCTGCGTCCCTGCATCTCAGACCCTCCGCTTCGGCGCTTCGCCGGTGTACAGCTCGCGCTCGCCCCAGGTGACCAGATCCATCTGGTCGAGGCCGAGCGTCAAAGCGCTGTCGCGGATCATCTCGAGGTTAACGGCCACACGGCGCACCGAGCCCTGTGCCAGGGTCACCAGGTGCTCGAGCAGGTCGTCGGCCACGGTCACCTGACCGCAGTAGACCGGCGCCAGGCTGCGCGCATCCTCCAGGCTCACCGGCTGCGCCGGCACCCAGCTCAGCACCCGGCCGTGGAAGCGCTCGAACTTGCGCAGCTTGGTCGGCAGCCCCTCCTCGCCGATCAGCAGGATGGCGGCCTGGCTGGCCTCGTAGATGTCGCGCACCAGCTCCACAGAGCCGCGCTCCACCACATGGTCCATCTCGTCGACGATCAGCGGACGGCCGCTGGCGGCCAGTTCCTCGGCCACCTGGTCGGCCATCTCCGACACGGTCGGCGCCGGCTTGATGTTCATCTCGACCAGGATGGCCTTGAGGAAGTGCTTCTTGGTCCAGATGCTGCGAGCCTGCACGTAGTAGGCGCGGCGGGCGTTGGCCACCCAGGCGGCGGACATGGACTTGCCGAAGCCGCTCGGCCCGTAGAAGCACACCAGCCCGGGCAGGCTGGTGGTGCGCGACAGGGCGCGCTCCAGGGCGATGTCGCACAGGCCGAGGTTGGCGATCTGGGCGAGGCCGGGGCCGACGATGGGGGTATTCAGACTGCTCATGCTGATTTCCTTGTCTCTACTGCGATTGATTGCGGTCTTACGCTTGGCGCCGCTGGGCGGCGAATTCCTTGCTCTGCGGGTACAGCTCGTACCAGCGCCTGGTGCGGTGGTCCTCGATCTCCTCGCCGGCGCTGACCCGTTCGTCCAGCGCGCACCACTGGCGGTAGCGCTGGGCCGGGCTTTCCGGGAGGACGAACACCTCGGCCATGGCCGGCACGGCGGCCGGGATCGGCGCCGGCGGTGCGGCCGGCTCCGGCAACCGTTCGGCCTGGACCTCGATGGTCACGGCGGCGAAGCGCTCCTGCAGGCGCTGGGGGGTGATCTCGCCCAGGCCCGGCAGGTTGAGCGGGGCGTCGTGGCTGATGACGTGGACCGGGCGCTGCCGCTCGATCTCGGCGATGTGCGCCTCGTGGCGGGCGATGGCGGCGTCGGCGCGCTTCTCCATGGCCATCTCGTACACGCTCATGGCGCGGTAGCCGCGCACGCTGTCGAGCTTGGCGACGCAGATCAGGCGGCCCTCCAGGGTCTTGACCCACACCTGTTCGCCCTCGTGGATGTCGTAGGCGACCTGCACCTCCTGGCCGTTCCAGTGCTCCAGCTCGGCGTGGTGGTACTTCTGGGTGAACAGAGTGACCGTGGCCCGGCGCACCACCTTGGTTTCGTGCGGGCGGAACAGGTCGGCCAGTTGCTCGCCCTGCACGGCAATCGGGCGCCAGCCGGCGGCCACATGGGCGGCCCAGGCTTCGGCCGGGGTCTGGTGGCGGCGCTGTCCGGTCACCGGGTCGGCGATCTTCGGCAGGCTGCGGTGCGGGGTGTGGTTGTATTCCTCGCACCAGCGGCAGATCAGCTCGCGGGCCTCCTCGAAGCTCTCCACCAGCACCCCGGCGCCGAGCTTCTCGGCCTCGGCCTTGAGGCGACGACGCTCGTCCAGGGCCTCGGCCTTGACCAGTTTCTGGGTGACACGCAGCACTTTCTTCTGCGCCAAGGGGTCCATGCGGCTGGCCATGTAGGTGGCCAGCTCGCGGGCGCGACGATCCAGGTACTTGTTGAAACTCTCGGCGATGCCGTTGGCCTGGCTGTTGCCCGGCAGGTTGTGGACGATGTGGATGCCAGCGCGCGCCTGAATCGAGGTCACCGGGTCGAAGCTGACGCGGTCGTTCTTCACGCTGCCGGTGTTGTCGGTCTGCCACACGGCCGGCACGCCGCCCTCAGCCACGGCGTTGAACAGGCTGCCCATGATCACCAGCATCGACTCGGACAGGCCCACGCTCGGGCGGAACACGTAGCGGGTGGCCACGTCGTGGCTGTGCCAGACCTCGAGCTTCACGTACTTGCCCGACACCGGATGGGGCGCGGTGAACTTGCTGCCCCAGCCGTCGCTGTGCAGCTCCTGCATCGGCTGCATGCCCTCGCTGGTGCGGATCAGGTGATGCTTGTGCGGGTTGAGCGCGCTGCCCTGGTGGCGGCCGCGCTGCTTGTCCAGGCTGGAGAACTTCTCCCGGTACCAGCGCTGCACGGCGTGGTAGCTGGGCGCCTCGATGTGCGCCGGCAGGGCCGCACACATCTCGCGCCAGGCGTCCGACAGGAACGGCTTCTGCGGGCGCTGCATGCGCTCCAGCAGGTAGGGCACCCACGGCTTGACGCTCATGTCCTTCTCGCGCTTGCCGGGGGCCAGTGCCTCGGCACCGCCGTCGCGCTCCTGCTGCAGCCAGCGCTCCAGGGTGCGCACGCTCACGTCGCAGGCGGCAGCCTGCACGTCCTGGCCAGGCAGCAGCTCGGCACTGGGCAGGCCGTCGACCAGGCGGATCGCCCATTCCAGGCCGGACTTGTTGTTGCCCAGGGCCAGCGCAGCCAGAACCTGCGGCTGCAGCTCGCCCCGGGCGGCCCACTCGCGCAGCCGGGCGATGGCGGCCTTCTGGCTCAGGCCGCCGGCGATCAGGCGCTTGAGCATGTTGACTGCCAGCAGGCGGGCGTCGCGGGTCAGGGTCTGGCGGTGGCTCAGCGCGCCGGTCGAGGACAGCGGGCGCAGGGCGACGGCGGTTTCCTGGACGACCGGCAGTGTCTCGGCGGCCGGCGCTGCAGCGGCGCGGGCTTCGGCGACTTCGGTCACGGCAGCCTTCAGCAGAGCGGCGCGGGTCGCCTCCGGGAGTACGGCGATGTTGTATTCGATCGCCTTGCTGCCGAGGCGGCGCTGGCCTTCCCAGCCTTCGCGCTGAGCCCGAAGCTGCACCGCACGCACTGTTCCTGGCATGCCCTGCAGCCCTACCAGTTCCTTGGCTGTGTACCAGTTACGCATGGGCTCAGCCCTCCGCACCCGCTTTAACGTGTTCAAGGGCACAAACTTGTTTATGCTCTTGGTCATAGACTGCGTTGCTTTCCGCGCGCCTTGGCCGCAAGCGGCTTGGTGTGCCATCGACGTTCCAGCGCTCGGGCCACAGCATTACCGGCTGTAGGTCCAAAGCTGCGGCGATGGCGCGCTCCATGCGCGGGTAGGCCGTGCGCTTGGTGTTCTTCACTGCGGTGTCGGAAACACCCAGCTCACGCGACAGCGCGGCCAGCGAGGTACCTCTGGTGCGGAGCTGGAACTTGATCCATTCCCAGCGCAGGAGCGGGTCGATTGGGATTTCGGTTGTGTTCATGCCTTGCATCCATTTCAACCACCTGGCGGGGTGGTTTTTTTGGGCTAGTTAACGTCACTTACGGCACAAACATAGCCGCTTTGTGCTTGGCAGTAAAGCGAAAAGCGGCATTTCGCCAAGCCCAAAGCGGCAATTCTTGGATCATTAGAGCTATGCCATTGTTTTTTAAGGCTTTTTTGGGAAAGCGAAATTTCGCCACCACTAGGGAGCGGCTTTCGTTTTCCTCTGGGGAGAAAGCGAAATGAACGAGGGTCTGGCAGCACGCATCAGACAATGCGCAGAGATAGCCGGAAGCGGCGACGAGCTTTCGCGCTTAACGGCTATCCCACGTCGGACGCTTGAGTACTACCTGACAGGGGAGCGCGAACCGAAGGTGTCTCGGTGCGTTGAAATCGCAAAAGCGGTTGGTGCTGATGTTGGTTGGCTCGTTTCTGGCGAGGGAGAGATTCGCCCCAAGCCCGCTGAAGCCAACACAGCACTCGATGAAGACCGCTTCGCGCTGGTGCCGCTGTACGACGTGACCGTCTCCGCTGGTCACGGCCTGCTCAACGGCGAAGAGAACAAGCTGGCCGACCTGGCCTTCACTCGCTACTGGATCAAGAAGGTCGGCCTTTGCCTCAGCCAACTCGCGGCCATCCGCGTCAAGGGCGACAGCATGGAGCCCACCATCCGCGGCGGCGACACCATCCTGGTGGACATGGCCCACACCCAGATCCAGGACGGCCAGGTGTTCGTCATCCGCGACGGCGAGACGCTCCTGGTCAAGCGCCTGCAGCGCAAGCTGGGCGGTGTGATACGGGTCATCAGCGACAACCGTCTGTACCCAGAGTTCGAGGCCACGGCAGACAGCCTTCACGTGGTCGGCCGAGCCGTATGGAAGGGTGGCCTGATATGACCGGCACACGGTCGGCCGCGCCGCGCATCCCGGCCTCACCAAGGAGGGAGCACTCCCCGCTCACTCCGCGCCAGATAACGCGCATCTTTTTTCAGAACATGCTCAATCCGGTGCAGTTTCGCGCAATCACTGTCGCGCCCCACCCGCACCCCGAATCCCGCGCCACGCCTGGCCTCCAGCCCACCCGGCCCCACCCGGCACCTGCGCCATAAGAGTCACTCCCCCTCACGCGGGCCACATGCTATAAACGATGCCTCCGACCACAACAAGGAATCGCTCCATGAGCCTGATCCTCTACGGTGCCACGCTCTCGCCCTTCGTCCGCAAGGTCCGCCTGCTGCTGGCGGAAAAGGGTCTCGACTACCAGCTGGAAATCGTCGCCCCGTTCAACCAGCCGGACTGGTTCATGGAGATCAGCCCGCTGGGGCGCATCCCGGCCCTGCGCGACGGCGAGCTGACCCTGGCCGACTCCGGCGTGATCGCCCAGTACATCGAGGAGCAGTATCCGGAGGCACCCGCCCTGTACGGCCGCGACGCCGTCGAGCGCGCGCGCATCCGCTGGCTGGAGAAGTACGCCGACTACGAGCTGGCGCCGCTGACCACCTTCTGCGTGTTCCTCAACCGCGCGCTCAACCCGACCATGGGCAAGCCGTGCAACGAGGAGGCGGTGCAGAAGGCTCTCGCCGAGAAGCTGCCCAGGCACTTCGACTATCTGGAGAAGGCCCTCGGCGGCGCCGACTACTTCGTCGGCGACCGCCTGAGCGTGGCCGATCTGGCCTTCGCCTGCCAGATCGCCAACCTCCAGCACGGCGGCGAGTCGATCGACGCCGCGCGCTGGCCGGGCCTGGCCGCCCTGTACGCGCGCCTGTGCCAGCGCGCCAGCCTGCAGGGCGTGCTGCCGGACGAGTGCACCCTGCTAGCCAAGCTGCTGGCCCGCGCGCAGAACGCCACCCCGGCCTGATCGAGCGCCGGCCCGCTCAGCGCGCCTCGCCCTCGAGCAGGGCGAGCCCCACCCAGTGCCGTGCGAACTGCTGGGCGCAGCGACCGTTGCGGTTGCCGCGTCCGCTGGCCCAGCGGATCGCCGCCTTCTCCACCGCCTCGTCCCACTGCCAGTCCAGTCCGGCACGCGCCGCCAGCACGCCGATCCAGTGCTGCACCACCTGCAGATACTCCGGCTGGGTGAACGGATAGAAGGACAGCCACAGGCCGAAGCGGTCGGATAGGGCGACCTTGTCCTCCACCGCCTCGGAGGGATGCACCTCGCCGTCCACCTGCTGCCAGTCGAGGTTGTCGCTCAGCCGCTCGGGAACCAGGTGGCGGCGGTTGGAGGTGGCGTAGAGCAGCACGTTTTCCGGCGCCTGCTCCAGCGAGCCGTCCAGCACGCTCTTGAGCACCCGGTAGTCGCCCTCGCCGGCGTCGAACGACAGGTCGTCACAGAACAGCACGAAGCGCTGCGGCAGGCCGGCGAGCTGGGCGACCACCCGCGGCAGGTCGGCCAGGTCATCGCGCTCGATCTCGATCAGGCGCAACCCCTCGGCGGCGTAGGCCGCCAGCAGGGCGCGCACCAGCGACGACTTGCCGGTGCCGCGCGCGCCCCACAGCAACGCATGGTTGGCCGGCAGGCCGGCGACGAACTGCCGGGTGTTGCGCCCCAGCTGCTCGCGCTGACGGTCCACGCCGAGCAGATCGTGCAGCTGCAGATCGAGGCGCACCTCGAGCGGGCGCAGCGCACCATGACTACCGTTGCGCTGCCAGCGCGCCGCCAGACAGGTCTCCCAGTCGATGGTCTGCACCGGCTCGGGCAACAACGGCCGGACGCGCTCGAGCAGGCCTTCGACCCGCCCCAGGAATTCATTCAGACGACTTTCCACGCAAGACTCCCTGAAAATGACGGCGACGCGCCGGCCGCCGACACCGGCGACCGGGCGGCCACGCCACCCGCAGCCACACAGCGTCGCCCTTCGTATATGGATATCCCCTTCAGCCGGCGCCCTTCCTCCAGGCAGGCCAGCGCCGCGAGACGCTGGAAACCATGCCGACCCGCCAGCCGGCCCGCACCGCGACGGGCCGCCTCAGGCGCGGGGCTTGAGGCGCAGGGCCACCGAGTTGATGCAGTAGCGCAGGCCGGTCGGCGCCGGGCCGTCGGGGAACACATGCCCGAGGTGGGCATCGCAGCGCGCACAGAGCACCTCGACGCGGTGCATGCCATGGCTGAAATCCTCCACCTGGCGCAGCGCCTCCGCGGAGGCCGGCTGGAAGTAGCTCGGCCAGCCGCTGCCGGAGTCGTACTTGGCGTCCGAATCGAACAGCGGCGCATCGCAGCAGGCGCAGTGGTAGGTGCCCGGCGTGGTGCAGTGGTAGTACTCGCCGGTGAAAGGCCGCTCGGTGCCCTTGAGCCGGCAGACCTGGAACTGGCTTTCCGACAGCTCCTCGCGCCAGGACTCCAGCGGTTTCTCGACCTTGTCCATGTAATTCACCTCGCCTTGGAAAAAAGCCCGCCCCTTCCCTTTCACCGGGCACGGGGCAGTCGTATGATGCGTGGCTTTCAGTCTGTCACCCGCGTCTGCGCCTGCCAAGCCGCCCCCCGGACGATTTGCGCCAGCGCCGAAGCGGGCGGGTCATATCGGGGTCCCCTCATGCAGGTCAGCAAATCCAACAAGCTCGCCAACGTCTGCTACGACATCCGCGGGCCGGTACTCAAGCACGCCAAGCGCCTCGAAGAGGAAGGCCACCGCATCCTCAAGCTGAACATCGGCAACCCCGCGCCGTTCGGCTTCGAAGCCCCGGAGGAAATCCTCCAGGACGTGATCCGCAACCTGCCGATCTCCCAGGGCTACAGCGACTCCAAGGGCCTGTTCAGCGCGCGCAAGGCGGTGATGCAGTACTGCCAGCAGAAGAACATCGAAGGCGTCACCATCGAGGACATCTACCTCGGCAACGGCGTGTCCGAGCTGATCGTCATGGCCCTGCAGGCCCTGCTCAACAACGGCGACGAGGTGCTGATCCCCGCCCCCGACTACCCGCTGTGGACCGCGGCCACCAGCCTGGCCGGCGGCAAGGCGGTGCACTACCTGTGCGACGAGCAGTCGAACTGGTACCCGGACATCGACGACATCAAGGCAAAGGTCAGCAGCAACACCAAGGCCATCCTGCTGATCAACCCGAACAACCCGACCGGCGCGGTGTATCCGAAGGAAGTGCTGGAGCAGATCGTCGAGGTCGCCCGCCAGCACAACCTGGTGATCTTCTCCGACGAGATCTACGACAAGATCCTCTACGACGGCGCCGAGCACATCTCCACCGCCTCGCTGGCCCCGGACGTGCTGTGCCTGACCTTCAACGGCCTGTCCAAGTCCTACCGGGTGGCCGGCTTCCGCTCCGGCTGGGTGATCATCTCCGGTCCCAAGCACAAGGCGCAGAGCTACATCGAGGGCCTCGACATCCTCGCCAACATGCGCCTGTGCGCCAACGTGCCGGCCCAGCACGCGATCCAGACCGCGCTGGGCGGCTACCAGAGCATCAACGACCTGGTCCTGCCGCATGGCCGCCTGTACGAGCAGCGCAACCGCGCCTGGGAACTGCTCAACGACATCCCCGGAGTCAGCTGCGTCAAGCCGATGGGCGCGCTCTACGCCTTCCCGAAGATCGACCCCAAGGTCTGCCCGATCCACAACGACGAGAAGTTCGTCCTCGACCTGCTGCTCTCCGAGAAGCTGCTGATCGTCCAGGGCACCGCCTTCAACTGGCCGTGGCCGGACCACTTCCGCGTGGTCACCCTGCCGCGGGTCGACGACCTCGAGCTGGCCATCGGCCGCATCGGCAACTTCATCAAGGGCTACCGTCAGTAAGCCACTCCCGGCCCGCCGCCCCTTCCGGGCGGCGGGTGCGAGCCTCGCCATGCACCTGCAGATCGACGACTTCTACCAGGACGCCAGCCGCGCCCTACTCGCCCTCTACCGGGCCTTCCCGCGCAAGACCACCCTCTACATCGACGACCTGATCGGCTACCACGAGCCCGACGAGTACGGCCTGCCCGCCGCGCGCCACCAGAGCTGCCTGGGCACCCTGCTGTGGCTCGGCGAGGAAGGCTACCTGCGCCACGAAGGCACCATCCGCCACGAGGCGCTGGAGCAGGCGGTACTCAGCGAGAAGGGCTTCCTGCGCCTGAGCGGCCGCATCGCCGACGCGGCGCTGACCGACAGCCATCTGCCGCCCAGCGTGCTGCGCGTGCACGCCACCCTCGCCTGGCAACTGCAGGAAAGCCTGGCCAGCGGCGACAGCGAACGCCTGATCCGCCATGCCCGCCTGCTCTTCGCCCCGAGCCAGAGCGGCGCAGGCGACACAGTTTGAAATAGCGCTGCGGTTGAATTGCCCCCCGGGGCAGCCTTATATAGCCGCCTAGACTCATCGCGACTCTGCCGCAAGGAGACGGTTCAAATCATGATGCGTATTCTGCTGTTCCTGGCCACCAACCTGGCCGTACTGGTGATCGCCAGCATCACCCTGAAGCTGCTCGGGGTGGATCGCTTCACCGGCCAGAACTACGGCAGCCTGCTGATCTACTGCGCCGTGTTCGGCTTCGCCGGCTCGCTGATCTCGCTGTTCATCTCCAAGTGGATGGCGAAGATGAGCACCGGCACCGAGATCATCAGCCAGCCGCGCACCCGCCACGAGCAGTGGCTGCTGCAGACCGTCGAACAGCTGTCGCGCGACGCCGGCATCCGCATGCCCGAGGTCGGCATCTTCCCGGCCTACGAGGCCAACGCCTTCGCCACCGGCTGGAACAAGAACGACGCGCTGGTCGCCGTCAGCCAGGGCCTGCTCGAGCGCTTCTCGCCCGACGAGGTGCGCGCCGTGCTGGCCCACGAGATCGGCCACGTGGCCAACGGCGACATGGTCACCCTGAGCCTGATCCAGGGCGTGGTGAACACCTTCGTGATGTTCTTCGCGCGCATCTTCGGCACCTTCGTCGACAAGGCGATCCTCAAGAACGAGGAAGGCAACGGCATCGGCTACTTCGTCGCGACCATCTTCGCCGAGCTGGTACTGGGCATCCTCGCCAGCATCATCGTCATGTGGTTCTCCCGCCATCGCGAGTTCAAGGCCGACGCGGCCGGCGCCGACCTGGCCGGCACCGGCGCGATGATCAACGCCCTGCAGCGCCTGCGCGCCGAACAGGGCCTGCCGGTGCACATGCCCTCGAGCATGACCGCCTTCGGCATCAACGGCGGCCTCAAGCACGGCCTGGCCGGCCTGCTGATGACCCACCCGCCGCTGGAAGACCGCATCGAGGCGCTGATGCAGCGCGGCCGCTGATCGGCGACTGCGGCAAGGTTTCACACTGGGGGCGACGCGAGTCGCCCTTTTTTTGTCCGCTCGCTACCATGGCGCCGTCATCCGTCAGCGAGATCTCCCGATGCGCCAACCCCTTCCCCTGCTGTTCGCCGCCGCCCTGTTCCTGCTGGCCGGCTGCCAGAGCACCTACTACGCCGCCATGGAAAAGGTCGGCGTGCACAAGCGCGACATCCTCGTCGACCGCGTCGAGGCGGCGCGCGACGCCCAGCAGGAGGCCAAGGAGCAGTTCCGCGACGCCCTGGAGCGCTACCGCAGCGTGGTGCAGGTCGACGGCGGCGAGCTGGAGGAACGCTACCGGGCGCTGGACAGCGAATACCGCGCCAGCGAGGACAGCGCCAAGGCAGTGCGCGCGCGCATCGCGGCGGTGGAGGACGTGGCCGAGGCGCTGTTCGACGAATGGGAAGGCGAACTGGCGCAGTACAGCAACGCCAGCCTGCGCAGCGCCAGCGCCCGCGAGCTGGCGCGCACCCGCCAGGACTACCGCAGCCTGATCCAGCGCATGAAGACCGCCGAACGGCGCATCGAGCCGGTGCTCAGCGTGCTGCGCGACCAGGTGCTGTTCCTCAAGCACAACCTCAACGCCCGCGCCATCGGCGCACTCAAGGGCGAGTACCGCACCCTGCAGGGCAACGTCGACCAGTTGCTGCGCGACATGCAGCGCGCCATCGACGAATCCGACGCCTTCGTGCGCCGCCTGCAGAGCGCCGGCTGAGGCTGGCGGGGCCGCCGCGCCCCGCCTTCCCCCCCGGATCAGCGGCGGGTCAGTCGGTAGACCCGCTCGTGCAGACGACTCAGGCCACGCTCGACGAAGCGCCAGTTCTTGTCCCGCACTTCGTACTCACCCAGCAGCTCGATCTGCCAGCCCTCCCCGTAGAGCGCGTGCACCTCGGCGTCACTCACCGCGAACGGCGGACCATCCATCTGCTCCTGGGGATAGTCGAGGGTCACCAGCAGGCCGCGACAGCCGCTGGGCAGCAGTGTCTGCAAGTGAGCGACATAGCGCCGACGCATCTCCGGCGGCAGGGCGATCAGTGCGGCACGATCGTAGTAGCCGCTGCAGCCGGCGGCCTGCGCCGGTACCAAAGCGAAGAAGTCCCCCTGCAGGAGCGCAATGCCCTCCGCCTCGTGCCGCTGCAGCCCGCCGTCGCTGCTGACTGTGGCGTGCAGCCCCTGCTCGGCGAAGAAATCACCGACCGCCTTCGCGGCCAGCTCGACACCGAGTACCCGGCAACCCTGCGCAGCCAGCCAGGGCATGTCCAGGCTCTTGCCACACAAAGGCACCAGCACCTCACTGCCTGCCGGCAGCTGCAAATTGGCCCAGTGGGCCTGCAGATAGGGGTTCACCTCCCGGAGGTGAAAGCCGATCTCGTTGCGCGTCCAGCGCGCCTGCCAGAACTCTTCGTGCATCGGGGCCTCCCTTCGATTGCCGGATTCGATATCAATGGTCGAAAACTTATGCTGGATTTCGATCATTGGCCTGCCGAAGATAGCAACATCGCCATCCGGAGACACCCCATGCTGCCCAGCCTGTTCATTTCCCACGGCTCGCCGATGGTCGCCCTGCAGCCCGGCGACACCGGCCGCGCCCTCGCCCGCCTGGCCCGCGAGCTGGCCAGGCCCAGGGCCATCCTGGTGGTGTCCGCGCACTGGGAAACCAGCGACCTGCGCCTGACCTCGGCGCCGCGCCAGCAGGCCTGGCACGACTTCTACGGCTTCCCGCCGGCGCTCTACGCGCTGGACTACGAGCCGCCGGGCGCCCCCGATCTGGCCCTGGAGATCGTCGAACTGCTGGAGGACGCCGACCTGCCGGCGCACCTCGACCCGCAGCGCCCGCTCGACCACGGCGCCTGGGTGCCGCTGCTGCTGATGTACCCCGAGGCCGACATCCCCGTGCTGCAGCTGTCGCTGCCCAGCCGCCAGGGGCCGGCGCTGCAGACCCGACTCGGCCGCCTGCTCGGCGACCTGCGGGCGCGCGGCGTGCTGCTGATCGGTTCGGGCAGCATCACCCACAACCTGCGCGAACTGGACTGGGACGCCGCCCCCGGCACGGTCGAGCCCTGGGCCCGCGAGTTCCGCGACTGGCTGGTCGCGCATCTGGCCGCCGACGACGAGGCCGCCCTGCACGACTACCGCCAGCAGGCCCCCTGGGCGGTGCGCAGCCACCCCAGCGACGAGCACCTGCTGCCGCTGTTCTTCGCCCGCGGCGCGGGCGGCGCCTTCAGCGTCGAGTACGAGGGGTTCAGCAAGGCCACCATCGCCATGGACATCTACCGCTTCGGCTGAGCACCGGGCATTCGCCGGCACAAACAAAAACGCCCCGAACCAGGCGGGGCGTTTTCGTGTCAGCGCAGGATCAATCTTCGTGGTAGCGACGCAGGCGCAGGGCCTTGCCGGCGACACGGGTTTCCTTCAGGCGACCGAGCAGACGCTCCAGGCCCTCTTCCGGCAGCTCGACCAGGCTGAAGGTCTCACGCACCTGGATGCGGCCGATGGCTTCGCGCACCAGCTTGCCCTCGTTGATGATGGCGCCGAGCAGGTTCTTGGCGGCAATGCCGTCGCGCTTGCCCAGCGCGGTGCGGCAGCGCACGCGGCCTTCGGCCAGCGGCTCCATCGGGCGGCGGGCGCGCGGCTCGCCGCTGCGCTCACCACCACGCTCGCCGCGCTCGCCAGCCGGCGCACGCTCGCGGGCCGGAGCCGGGGCCAGCGGCTGCTCGCGGCGCACGCCTTCCAGATCAAGGGCCTGGCCCTGGGTCTGCTTGGCCAGCAGCACGGCGGCCAGCACCTCGGGGGTGCACTCCAGGCGACGGCACAGCTCGGCGCAGACCTGGCCGCGGCTGGCTTCGGCGTCTGCCAGCAGCGGCTGGAGGCTGTTGGCCAGACGCTGCAGACGCGCTTCCAGCACGGTTTCGGCATCCGGCATCTTGATCTCGGCGACCTTCTGCCCGGTGACGCGCTCGATCACCTGCAGCATGCGGCGCTCGCGCGGGGTGACCAGCAGCAGGGCACGGCCTTCGCGACCGGCACGGCCGGTACGGCCGATGCGGTGCACGTAGGACTCCGGGTCGTACGGCATGTCGATGTTCAGCACGTGGGTGATGCGCGGCACGTCGAGGCCGCGGGCGGCCACGTCGGTGGCGATCACGATGTCCAGCACGCCGTTCTTCAGCGACTCGACCACGCGCTCGCGCTGGGCCTGGGCGATGTCACCGTTCAGCGCGGCGGCACGGTAGCCGTTGCGCTCGAGCATCTCGGCGATGTCGAGGGTGGCTTGCTTGGTGCGCACGAAGCCGATCAGCGCGTCGAACTGCTCGACCTCGAGCAGACGCAGCACGGCGGCCTGCTTCTGGTCGGCATGCACCATCAGGTGAGCCTGCTCGATGCGCTCGACGGTCTGGGTCTTGCTGGCGATCTTGACGTGCTTGGGCGACTTCAGGTTGCGCTCGGCGATGGCGCGGATCGACGCCGGCAGGGTCGCGGAGAACAGCACGGTCTGGCGGCTTTCCGGCAGGGCCTGGAAGATCGCCTCGATGTCCTCCATGAAGCCGAGCTTGAGCATCTCGTCGGCCTCGTCGAGAACCAGGCGCTGGACGCTGTTCAGCAGGTTCTCGTCGCGGCGCAGGTGGTCGCACAGGCGGCCCGGGGTGGCGACCACCACCTGGGCGCCCTGGCGCAGGGCCTTGAGCTGCGGGCCCATGGGCGCGCCGCCGTACACCGCCACCACCTTCACGCTGCCCATGTCGCTGGAGTAGCGCTCGAAGGCGGCGGCGACCTGCAGGGCCAGCTCGCGGGTCGGGGTGAGGATGAGGATCTGCGGCTCGCGACGGGCCGGGTCGAGCAGCGACAGCATCGGCAGGGCGAAGGCCGCGGTCTTGCCGGTGCCGGTCTGCGCCTGGCCGATCATGTCGTGGCCGGCGAGGATCACCGGAATCGACTGCGACTGGATGGCGGACGGCTCTTCATAGCCGACCGCGGTGATCGCGGACAGCACGGCCGGGTGAAGATTGAGCGCGGCGAAGCCGCCAACGATGGATTCGGTCATGGGTATTTGCCTCGTGTAATCCGCAAAGACCCATGGCCAGCGCTGCGCCAGCCAAAAGCAAGACCCGTGGGGTCACCCTGGCAGCCTGGTCGGCGGGGATTTGCGAAATCGCGTGAAAGGATAGTTCGTCAAGAAATGTCCGTGGGGACGGACGCACAGCAGAAGCAGCGCTCCCGGGAAAAGATGTTCCGGAAGGGCGCGTGTCAAAGCCGGCGCGCATCATAACGCAAAATGTGTGCCGAGTCGCGCCCTTTTTGTCCCGCCCCGTCAGCTCGCCGGGCGCAGCGCCGCGATGAGCCGCTCCAGGGAATAGCCGAGCGCCCCCTCCAGCACCGAGGCGCGCTGGCGCAGACGCTCCTCGTCCAGCTCCTGCCCGGCGTCGGCCGGAATGAAGAGGATCACGTTGCCGTCGCTGACCGGGATCTCCCAGTAGCTGCGGCGGAACAACCCGCGCAGCAGCGCCGCGCCCAGCGGCTTGCCGTCGGCGGTGCTCCACTGGTTGATCACCAGCCAGCCACCGGGGCGCAGGCGCGCGCGGCAGGCCTCGAGAAAGCCCCAGGCGAGGTGCGCCGCCGCCGGCCCGGTGTCGGTATAGAGGTCGAAGAAGATCACGTCCGCCGGCGCGCACTCGTCCAGCCGCTCCTGGGCGTCACCGATGCGGATGCTCAGGCGCGGATCGCTGGCCAGCCCCATGAACTCGCGGGCCAGGCGCGGCACCTCGGGGCGCAGCTCCACCGCCTCCACCGTGGCGAACGGCAGATACTTCAGGCAGGCCATGGTCAGGCTGCCGCCGCCCAGGCCGAGGAACAGCGCATGCTCGGCGCGCTCGGGCAGCAGCGCGCCGAGCAGCATGGCGCGGGTGTAGTCGTACTCCAGCCAGGCCGGATCGGGGACATAGCTGCAGCTCTGCTCGACCTCGTCGCCGAACTCGAGGAAGCGGTAGTCGCCGGACTGCACCACGCGGATCACTCCGTAGTCGTCGTGCACCTCGGCCAGCTGCTGGTAGTCGCTCATCTCGTGCCCCCGGAAAAATGGCCCGGCATCCTAGCAGAGCCACCGTTGAGATGCAGAGACCCTATCGGAGCCATCGGCCCGGCGGAAGGATGCATCGGTTACCATAGCGGCATACCGACACACGCAAGGCGAGCAGTCCGATGAGCCAGACCTGGAGCCCCGACAGCTGGAGAGGCAAGCCCATCCAGCAGCAACCCGTTTACCCCGACGCCGAGCACCTGGCGCGCGTCGAGCGGACCCTCGCCGGCTATCCGCCGCTGGTGTTCGCCGGCGAGGCGCGCGAGCTGCGCCGGCAGTTCGCCGAGGTCACCCAGGGCCGCGCCTTCCTGCTGCAGGGCGGCGACTGCGCGGAGAGCTTCGCCGAGTTCTCCGCCGGCAAGATCCGCGACACCTTCAAGGTGCTGCTGCAGATGGCCATCGCCATGACCTTCGCCGCCGGCTGCCCGGTGGTCAAGGTCGGACGCATGGCCGGCCAGTTCGCCAAGCCGCGCTCGGCCGGCGAGGAGACCATCGAAGGCGTCACCCTGCCCGCCTACCGCGGCGACATCGTCAACGGCATCGGCTTCGACGAGAAGAGCCGGGTGCCGGACCCGGAGCGCCTGCTGCAGGCCTACCACCAGTCCACCGCCAGCCTCAACCTGCTGCGCGCCTTCGCCCAGGGCGGCTTCGCCGACCTGCACCAGGTGCACCAGTGGAACCTCGACTTCATCGCCAACGCCGAGCTGAACGAGAAGTACGGCCAGTTGGCCGACCGCATCGACGAGACCCTGGCGTTCATGCGCGCCTGCGGCCTGGAGGATGCCCCGCAGCTGCGCGAGACCAGCTTCTTCACCGCCCACGAGGCGCTGCTGCTCAACTACGAGCAGGCCTTCGTCCGTCAGGACAGCCTGACCGGCGGCTGGTACGACTGCTCGGCGCACATGCTGTGGATCGGCGACCGCACCCGCCAGCTCGACGGCGCCCACGTCGAGTTCCTGCGCGGCGTCGGCAACCCGATCGGCGTCAAGGTCGGCCCGAGCATGCAGCATGACGAGCTGCTGCGCCTGATCGACATCCTCAACCCGGACAACGACCCGGGGCGCCTCAACCTGATCGTGCGCATGGGCGCCGACAAGGTCGAGGCGCACCTGCCGCAGCTGATCCGCGCGGTCGAGGACGAAGGCCGCCTAGTGCTGTGGAGCTCGGACCCGATGCACGGCAACACCATCAAGGCCAGCAGCGGCTACAAGACCCGCGACTTCGCCCAGGTCCTGAACGAGGTGAAGCGCTTCTTCCAGGTGCACCAGGCCGAAGGCAGCTACGCCGGCGGCATCCACATCGAGATGACCGGGCAGAACGTCACCGAGTGCATCGGCGGCACCCGCCCGATCACCGAGGCCGGCCTGTCTGACCGCTACCACACCCACTGCGACCCGCGCCTCAACGCCGACCAGTCGCTGGAGCTGGCGTTCCTGATCGCCGAGACCCTCAAGCAGGTACGGCGCTAATCCTGACGCGAGCCCCGGTCGTCCCAGAACGGCCGGTGGCTCTCCACCCAGATGTCCGCACGGCTCAGGCCGATATCCTTGAGCGTCGCGTCGCTCAGCATGGCCAGCTGGCGGCGCTGGCGCGCCAGTTGCCGCCAGCGCCGCACCTTCTGCCACGCCCGCCGCCACCAGGGTGGCAGGACCTCCCGCCGCCCGCTTCCCACTACCTGCACTTGCCCTTTCATCGCCTGATCCTCCTCTGCCTGTGGATTCAGTCTCGGCGCGGGCATAGGATCAATCCAACGAATACTTGTGATGACAGACATCTCGGAGGTTGATGAATGAGCTATCCGAGCATCGACAGCGAGCTGCTGCGCACCTTCGTCGCCATCGCCGACCAGGGCGGCTTCACCCGCGCGGCGGAGGCGGTCAACCGCACCCAGTCGGCGGTGAGCATGCAGATGAAGCGCCTGGAGGAGGACGTGCTGCAGCGCGCGCTGTTCGCGCGCGACGGCCGCCAGGTACGGCTGACCGCCGAGGGCCAGGTGCTGCTCGGCTACGCGCGGCGCATCCTCAAGCTGCAGGGCGAGCTGCTGGCCACCCTGCGCGAGCCGCACATGGTCGGCGCGGTGCGCATCGGCACCCCGGACGACTACGTGATGCGCTTTTTGCCCGGCATCCTCTCGCGCTTCGCGCAGAGCCACCCGCTGGTGCAGGTGGAGGTGCACTGCGAGCCGTCGTACCAGTTGCTGCAGCGCCAGGACCTCGACTTCAGCATCGTCACCCGCGAGCCGGGCAGCGAGATCGGTCGACTACTGCGCCAGGAGCGCTTCGTCTGGGCCGAGGCGCGCGGCTTCAGCCCCCACGAGCAGTCGCCGATGCCGCTGGCGATGTTCAACAGCGGCTGCTTCTGCCGGGCCTGGGCGTGCAACGCCCTGGACGCCCTCGGCCGCCCCTACCGCATCGCCTACAGCAGCCCGAGCCTCGCGGCGCTGCTGGCGATAGTCGGCGCCGGCCTGGCCGTCACCGCCCAGCTGCAGAGCCTGATCCCTGCCGACCTGCGCATCCTCGGCGAGGCCGAGGGTCTGCCGCCGCTGCCGACCACCAGCATCGTCCTGCTGCGCCGCCCCGGCTCGGAGTCGCCGGTCACCGACGCCCTCGCCGAGCACATTGCCGACGGCTTCAGGCCTTGAGGCCGAGCAGCGCGGCGCACAGCAGCAGGAACAGGGTGAACAGGCCGCGCAGCAGCCGCTGCGGCAGGGCATGGGCCAGTCGGACGCCCCAGCCGATGCTCAGCAGGCCGCCGACCGCCAGCGGCAGACCGGTCGCCCAGTCGACCTGGCCGTGGCCGGCGTAGGTCGCCAGCGCCACCGCCGTGCTGGGCGCCGCCAGCGCCAGCGACAGCCCCTGGGCCACCACCTGGCTGACGCCGAACAGCAGGGTCAGCACTGGCGTGGCCACCACCGCGCCGCCGACGCCGAACAGTCCGCCGACCAGCCCGGCACCGCCGCCGAGCGCGCCCAGCCATGGCCAGGGGCGGCTCAGCCCGGCGCTGCCGGCGCCGGTGCGCAGGAACACCTGGGTCAGGTTCCACGCGGCCAGCGCCAGCAGGAAGCCGACGAAGCCGCGACGCATCGCCTCGGCCTCCAGCCCCACCGCCAGCGCGGCGCCGATCCAGGCCAGGCAGAACGAGGACGCCCCGAGCAGCAGCGCGTGCCGCCACTCGATGCGGTTGCGCTGGTGGTAGCGCCACAGCGCCAGCAGCACGTTGGGCACCACCATCACCAGCGCCGTGCCCTGGGCCAGCTGCTGGTCGAGGCCGAACAGCAGAGCCAGCGCGGGAATGGCCAGCAGGCCGCCGCCGATGCCGAACAGGCCGCCCAGCGCGCCGAGCAGCAGGCCGAGGCCGAGATCGAGAAAGAACACCGAGAGAGTCATGGCACCTCCGGAAAAGGCGCATGCTACGCAGCCATGGCTGGCCGGGAAACGCAAAGCCACGCACAATGGCTGTGCAGATCCTGCAAAGCAGATACGCCATGAATCCCGACGCCCTGACCACCCAGCTCGCCCTGTTCCTCGATGTGCTGGCCTGCGGCAGCTTCTTCGCCGCCGCCCGCCGCCAGCAGCTCACCCCCTCGGCGGTGGCGCGGCGCATCGACGCCCTCGAGCAGTCCCTCGGCAGCCCGCTGTTCCAGCGCAGCACCCATGCGGTCAGGGCCACCCCGGCAGGACTGGCCTTCGCCGACCGCGCCCGGCGTATCCTCGACGAGCTGCGTCTGGCGCGCGCCGAGGCGGTGTCGCTGAGCGAGGCCCCGGAGGGGCTGATCCGCATCGACGCCCCGGCGCCCTTCGGCCGCCGCCACCTGGCGCCGGCGATCGCCGAGTTCCTGGTGGCCTGGCCGGGACTGGACGTGCAGCTGCGACTGATCGACAGCTTCGTCGACCTGCAGGGCGAGCATCTCGGCGAGGTCGACCTGGTGCTGCGCATCGGCCCGCTGGCCGACACCCGCCTGGTGGCCACGCCGCTGGCGCCGATGCGGCGCATCGCCTGCGTCAGCCCGGACTACCTGAAGCGCCGCGGCACGCCCAGCGATCCGCGCCAGTTGCCCGAACACGACGGCCTGGACTGGGATGCCCTGGCGCCGCCGCACGCCTGGCGCTTCGAGATCGACGGACAGAGCCGCCTGATCCGCCCCGGGCGCCTGCGGATGACCGCCAACAACGCGGAGACCCTGCTGTTCGCGGCGGTCGCCGGCCTCGGCATCGCCCACCTGCCGACCTGGCTGATCAGCGACCACCTGCTGCGCGGCGAACTGGTGCCGCTGTTCTGCGACGCCGGCCTGCCGCCACCCGAACCCAGCGGCATCTACGCCCTGCGCCTGCCCCAGCCCGCCGCCTCGCGCACCCGCCTGCTGCTGGAGTTCCTCAAGGACCGCTTCGGTCCGCTGCCCCCGTGGGACCAGGCGCTGCAGGCCCGCTTCGACAGATAGGCCGCGCAGAAACGAAAGAGCCCGGCGCTAGGCCGGGCTCTGGGGTACTCGCGTCAGACTCAGGCTTGCGGAGCCTGGGTACGGCCCTTGTAGGAGCCGTCGCGGGTGTCGATTTCGATCCAGTCGTCGATGTTGACGAAATCGGCCACCTTGACTTCGGTGCCGTTGCGCAGCTTGGCCGGCTTCATCACCTTGCCGCTGGTGTCGCCACGGGCAGCGGTTTCGGTGTAGACGACCTGACGCACGATGGTGGTCGGCAGGTCGACGGAGATCACCTTGCCTTCGAAGAACACGGCTTCGCAGACGTCGGTCATGCCTTCCTCGATGAACGGCAGGACGCTCTCCAGATCTTCCGCACGCAGTTCATAGGAGTTGTACTCCGGATCCATGAACACGTAGTCCTCACCGCTGATGTAGGACAGGGTCACTTCCTTGCGATCGAGGATGACCTGCTCCATCTTGTCGTCGGCCTTGTAAACGGTCTCGGTCTTGGAGCCGTTGATCAGGTTGCGCAGCTTCATCTTGACGATGGCGCTGTTACGACCGGACTTGGTGAACTCGGCCTTCTGGATCAGCCACGGCTGGCCGTCGATCAGGGCAACGTTGTTGGCCTTCATTTCTTGTGCGGTTTTCATGCGAAATATCCGGATGTGACTGGAGGTACAAGATCTAAGCCGCGCATGATAGCGAATTTTGGTAAAACTGTTCCAGCGCAGCGGCAAGATCAGGACGAGAGGCCTGCTCCGCACACCAGTTCTGCGCATGCTCCTGCCACTCCGGCCAGTGCCGCTGCGCCGCCAGCCAGGCTTCCCCCATGCCCGCCCCGGCATTCCACGCCCGCCACAATTGCTGCAGGGCCTGCCCCGCCCCGGCGGACAGCCCCTGCCGGTAGAGCGCCAGGAACGCCTCCAGCTTGTCCCAGTGGGCGTCCTCCTGCTGCGGGTAGATGTGCCAGAGCAACGGCCGCCCCGCCCACTGCGCGCGCACGAAGGAGTCCTCGCCGCGCACCGCATTGAAATCGCAGCACCACAGCAGGCGGTCGTAGTCATCCTGGGAGACGAAAGGCAGCACCTGCAGCTGCAGATTGCCGCGGCGGGCGACGAACCCCGGCTCCAGCTCCGCCGTCTCGCCCAGCCACTGGCGCAGATCGCCGAGAATGCGCCCGCGCGGCACCAGCAACAGGGTCGGCTGCGCGTCGGCGACCAGGGCATCCAGCCATTCGCCAAGGCCGGGATTCTCATAGGCGAACAGCGAGATCAGCCGCGCCTGCGCCTGCACGGTGACGCCGACGCCGGCGAGAAACGCGCGCCGCGCCGCTTCATCGGCCTGGAACGCCTGCCGCCGCGCCAGCAACTCGCGCTCGCGCAGCAGGCCACCGGTACCGGCGACGAAACCGGGAAAGAAGAAGTACTTGCGCAGCCCCTGGCCCTGGGGCGACGGCAGGCCATGGCAGCCGACCACCCAGTCCTCGGCGCTGAGATACTCCAGGTTCAGCCACAGGGGCTGGCGCTCGGCGGCGCGCATGTCCGCCACCAGGGCCTGCGGCAGCGTGCAGCCGAAGGCTTCGATCACCACGTCGGCCAGGGCCCGGGGCTGCCAGTCCGCCGCCCAGTGGCAGACCTCCACCCCGGCCACCACCTGGCAGGCCAGCCCGGCATCGGCCTGGGGACAAAGCGCGACAAACGCTGCCGGC
Source organism: Pseudomonas sp. AN-1 (assembly GCF_034057115.1). Lineage (NCBI taxonomy): Bacteria > Pseudomonadati > Pseudomonadota > Gammaproteobacteria > Pseudomonadales > Pseudomonadaceae > Pseudomonas > Pseudomonas sp. AN-1. The sequence continues at coordinate 1,527,217 of NZ_CP139195.1, forward strand.
TCGTCGACCCACAGGCGCACCCGGTGGCCATGCTCGGCCGCCAGCTGACGGGCCAGCCGCCAGGTCACCCCGATGTCGCCGTAGTTGTCCACCACACTGCAGAAAATGTCCCAGCTCGCCATGCGCGCCTCCGTCACTTGCCGGCGCGCAGTCTAGCAGGAACCCCGCCACGCCTCTGCGCAGCCCTAAGCCAATGAAAAATTTGAAAAAACCTTTGCTTTTCGAAAAGGCTTCGAATACATTGTGCGCCGTCGACAGGGCAACGCCCCGGCGATGTCAAATATGGTGAGGTGTCCGAGCGGTTGAAGGAGCACGCCTGGAAAGTGTGTATACGGGAAACCGTATCGAGGGTTCGAATCCCTCCCTCACCGCCATATTCGAAAGCCCCTGATTCTCCTGGAGAATCAGGGGCTTTTTCGTTTTCCCCCGATCAACCTCGGGGCGGCCGCACAACCGCGCGCCAAGCCAGGCCGATCAGGGCAATCACGCAGAAACCGGCCCCCGCCTGGAACGTCGCCGCCGCCCCCAGCCTGTCCCACAGCAGACCGGCGACGGCGCTGGCGAACAGCATGGCGATGCCGCTGACCAGGCTGAAGAAGCCGTAGGCCGTGAATGACCGCCACCCAGAACACCGCGCGGAAATCGTTGACCCACAGCAACATCGGCCGACCACCAGGGCGCTTGCGCCCAGGGTCGTGACCATGAACATCGGCAGCAGGCTGTGGATCATCTCCGACGAGATATCCATCAGCATGCTGACCAGGCCGAGAATCCAGATGCCCGCCGGGATCTGCTTCAGGGTGGAACCATCGCCTGCCTGCATGCTCGTCGCTCCTGCCGGGCCGCCGGCCCGCCTGTGAGGGTCCCGCCCGGCACGAGCCTCTCGCCCTCGCCCGTCCGGCCTCCGCCGACGCCTTTCTTCCGCCTCTGATACCATACCCCCCTATACCATATCCGGGCGGGCGAGCATGGGCCACATCATCCATCAGAAGTCGAAGCTACTGGGACGGGTGCGACGCATCCGGGGTCAGGTCGAGGGCCTGGAGCGCGCGCTCGAGGCCGAGAAGGGCTGCGCCGACATCCTGCACCAGATCGCTGCCGTGCGCGGCGCCATCAACGGCCTGATGGTGGAGGTGCTCGAGGAGCACGTGCGCGCGCACATCGCCGACCCGGCGATCACCAGCGACGCCGAGCGCCGTCAAGGTGCCGATGAGTTGATCGCCGTCCTGCGCACCTACCTGAAGTGAGAGCTGCCATGCACGCCGACAAACTGTCCCGATGGATGCACGACCACGTCTTCGATACCGGCAACTCCGCCGCCGAACGCAGCACCCGGGTGGTGATGTGGATCACGGCTGCGACCATGGTGGTCGAGATTGCCGCGGGCTGGTGGTTCAACTCGATGGCCCTGCTGGCGGATGGCTGGCACATGAGTTCGCATGCCGTGGCGATCGGCCTTTCCGCGCTGGCCTACGCCACGGCCCGGCGCTACGCCAGGGATCCGCGCTTTGCGTTCGGCACCTGGAAGATCGAGATCCTCGGCGGCTTCTCCAGCGCCATCTTCCTGCTCGGCGTGGCCGTGATGATGGTGGTGGGTTCGGTGGAGCGCATCCTCTCGCCGCAGCCCATCCAGTACCTGGAGGCGATCGCCATCGCCATCCTCGGCCTGCTGGTCAATCTGGTGTGCGCGCTGATCCTCGGCAAGGCGCACCATCACGACCATGGTCATACCCATGGCCACGGGCATGGCCACGATCACCACGACCATCATCACGACCTCAACCTGAAGTCGGCCTACCTGCACGTCATCACCGATGCGGCCACCTCGGTGCTGGCCATCGTGGCCCTGTTCGGCGGCTGGCTGTATGGCTGGGCCTGGCTGGACCCGCTCATGGGGATCGTCGGTGCCGTGCTGGTCGCGGTGTGGGCCCGGGGGCTGATCGTCGACACCGGCAAGGTGCTGCTCGACCGCGAGATGGATCACCCGGTGGTCGACGAGATCCGCGCAGTCGTGGAGACCGCGAGCGACGCCGGAGCAACCCGGATCACCGACCTGCACGTCTGGCGGGTGGGCAAGCAGGTCTACTCCTGCGCCATGACGGTGGTGACCCAGGACGCGACGCTGACGCCGGATGACGTGCGCGAGCGCCTGTCGGTGCACGAGGAAATCGTCCACTCGACCATCGAGATCCATCACTGCCCCGAGCTGTCCGCTGGAGCGAGCGCATGAAAACGCTGCGACGGTCACCAGAAGGGATCGCCCGCAGGCTTGCCGGGCGAGTGCGCTCTGCGGGCATTTCGCTGTACTGAGCGACGGGGTAAAGTCGGGAACCCCCACGCCAACCGGCGCTTCGCCATGCCGCAGCAGACCCCGCCACCGATCACCCCCGACCTGTTCGCCAGCCTCGCCGAACCGCTGCCTGCCACGGAGCGGCTGGGCGCACAGGCCTGGCTGCTGCGCGGCTTCGCCCTGCCCTTCGTCGAGGCGCTGCTACCGGCGCTGGCGGAAGTCGAGCAGGCGGCGCCGTTCCGGCAGATGCTCACCCCCGGCGGGCAGACGATGTCGGTGGCGCTGACCAACTGCGGAACCCTGGGCTGGACCAGCGACCGCCGCGGCTATCGCTACGAGCCGCTCGATCCGCTGAGCGGCCGCCCCTGGCCGGCGCTGCCCCCGGCATTCCTGCATCTGGCCCGGGAAGCGGCGGCGGCCGCGGGCTTCGCCGACTTCGCGCCGGACGCCTGCCTGGTCAACCGCTACCTGCCCGGCACGCGCATGGGCCTGCACCAGGACCGCGCCGAGCGCAGCCTGGCGCACCCCATCGTCTCGGTTTCGCTGGGCATCCCGGCGGTGTTCCTGTTCGGCGGATACACGCGCCGCGAGCCGGCACGGCGGGTGCCGCTGGTCCACGGCGATGTGCTGGTGTGGGGTGGCGAGGACCGCCTGCGCTTTCACGGCATCCTGCCGGTCAAGGCGGCAGTGCACCCGCTGCTCGGCGCCCGGCGGATCAACTTCACCCTGCGCAAGGCCGGCTGAACACCTAGCGGGCGATGGCGTAGCGCTCGAGCGGCGCCGTCACCGGGCGGACCAGGCTGGCGCCGCAATACTCCTGCAGATCGGCCTTGAGCCCCTGGGCCACGCCGTACAGGTAGTCGCTCTCGGTCTGCGCGTGTCCCTGGACGATCACCAGCACCGAGCGGGTCTCGCTGCGCACCGCGGTGGCGGCCGACTGCAGCGCCTCCAGGCGGCTCAGCACCTGGCCGCGACCGTCGAAGCAGGCGTACTCGCCAGCCGGCAGCGCCACCGGCGGCAGACTGTCGCGCACCTGGAAGCGCTCGCCGCCGCGGGTCAGGGCCAGGGTCACCGGCAGGCGCAGGTGCGCCAGGTCGTGGGTCGAGATCGACAGACCGCTGTTCAACGACCACTGGTTGGCCAGATCGACCAGCGGCGAGACGTTGGGCAGGCGGCCGCGGGCCTGGTACAGATCGAGCAGGGCCTGCGGCGACGGCGGCAGGGCGGCGGGCAGCCGCCCGATCTGCCGGCGCAGGACGCCGAAGCCCTGCTGCACGCCCCGGCAGCGCTCGGCGTCGAAGGCGGCGCGCAGCTCGACCAGACGATGCTGCAGGCGGGCCGTCGCCAGCCGGTTGTTCAGCCCGTGGAGGGTGAAGGCGATGGCCTTGAGGCCCAGTTCGGCGGGAGTATCGAGACGGAAAACTGGCATCAGCATGGTGGGAGCTCCGATGGGGACTGGCGCCGTGACGATGCGTTGTGGTCCTGCCCCGGGCAGGCCGTGTCGAGCGGCAGCATATGGCGCATATCCAAGCACTATCCGTGCCAGATGGCGTTTTCCTTGCAGATCAAGGTCATTGCCGAGGCTCTGGCTGCATCTGCCGCCGCGCAGTGCGACAAAACGAAGCAAGTGTCACAATGGCGACCACGACGCACTGCAAAGGATCGCTCCCGTTTCGATTAAGTCTGCCTTAAGTCTCCCGCGCTACCGTCTCCGGTCATCCTGACCGGGAAACCCTGTCCACCCGGTCCTATCCAACAACAACCCGACAACGCAAGGATCAACCATGCCGCTTGCTGTACCGCGCCGCCCCGGCGCCTTCTACTGGCTGCTCACCTGGCTGGCCGTGGCCGTCAACCTCGGGCGCTTCTTCGATCTCGCCCCGTCTTCCTGGCTGCTGGTCTACCAACTGGTGCTGATCGGCAGCTATGCGCTGCTGTTCGTCGCCCCGGCCTGGGCCATCAGTCGCCTGGTGGGCCGCTTCGCCCCCCGGACCGGCGCGGCGCTCTCCGTGCTGCTGGCCGGCGTGGTGCAACTGGCGCTGTACGGCGACCACCTGCTCTGGCAGCTGTACGGCTTCCACCTCAACGGCTTCGTCTGGAACATCGTCACCACCCCGGGCGGCATCGAGGCACTGGGCTCCTCGGCGTCCACCGAGCGCGAGGTGGCGTTGCTGGCTGTCGGCATCTTCGCCGGCCAGGGCCTGCTGCGCCTGCTGGCCCACGGCCTGGCCCGCCTGCGCCTGCCGGCGCCGCGGCTGGCCTGGGTGCTGCCGCTGTTCCTGGTCGCCACCCTCGGCGAGCGCGTGAGCTACGGGGTCGGCCACTTCTACGGCTATAGCCCGCTGCTGGAGAGCGCCCAGCGCGTGCCCTTCTACCAGCCGCTGACCATGCGCCGCGTGCTGGAGAAGCAGTTCGGCCTGGAGCGCCCGCAGCGCATGGAAGTGGCCAGCGCCGAGCTCAAGGGCCAGCTGCGCTACCCGCAGGCACCGCTGCGCATCGAGGCTCCGGCCAAGCCGCTGAACATCGTCTGGCTGGTCGCCGAGTCGTGGCGCGCCGATACCCTGAACGAGCGGGTGATGCCGCAGACCCACGCCTTCGCCCAGCGCGCCCAGCATTTCGTCAGCCACTTCTCCGGCGGCAACGGCACGCGCATCGGCATGTTCAGCCAGTTCTACGGCCTGCCGGCCAACCTGTGGTTCCCGGTGCTCGACGCCCGCGTCGGCAGCCCGCTGATCGACGTGCTGCAGCAGCAGGACTACCAGATCAAGCTGTTCACCAGTGCGCGCTTCAGCTATCCGGAGTTCGACAAGACCCTGTTCGTCAAGGTGCCGCGCGAGCAGATGGTCGAGGACGACAAGGGCAATACCTGGGAGCGCGACCGCCGCAACGTCGACCGTCTGCTGGAGTTCGTCGACCGGCGCGATCCGGCCAAGCCGTTCATGACCTTCCTGTTCTTCGAGTCGCCGCACGCCAACTACAACTTCCCGCCCGAGTCGGTGATCGAGCCTGACTATCTGCCGGACTTCAGCTACGCCAGCATGGATCTGTCCCGCGACATCAAGGGCATCCACAACCGCTACCTGAACGCCGTGCACCACCTGGACAGCCAGCTGGCGCGGGTCACCGCGCACCTGGAGCAGAACGGCCTGCTGGACAACACCCTGGTGGTGATCACCGGCGACCATGGCGAGGAGTTCATGGAGAAGGGCCGCTGGGGCCACAACTCCACCTTCGTCGACGAGCAGATCCGCGTGCCGCTGGTGCTGTGGATTCCCGGCCGCGAACCGCACCGGGAGAGCCTGCGCACCAGCCACGTCGACCTGCTGCCGACCCTGCTGCCGCTGCTCGGCGTGCGCAACCCCGGCCAGGATTACGCCATCGGTCACAGCCTGTTCGAACCCAAGGCCGACCGCCTGCTGCTGGCCGGCGACTGGGACCGCCTGGCCTTCCTCGGCGAGCAGTACAAGCTGGTGCTGCCGTTCGCCAGCGGCAGCTTCGCCGGCATGGACGTCAGCCACGCCGACGACCGCCAGGTGAGCAACAGCACCAGGGTGCTGCAGACCAAGATGCCGCTGATCCAGGTGGAAATGGGCAGCCTGCGCCGCTTCCTCGCCCACTGAGCCGCGCGTCTACGGCCGGCCGCTGTCGGCCGGGGCGCCGGGGGCCGGCGGTGCGTCGTCCTCGCCGCCCCCGCCGGACTGCGGCGTTTCGAGGAAGGCGCTTTCGGCCACAAAGCGCCAGCCTGAATAGCTGGCGGTGCCGGCGAAATCCGTCCATTGCGGCGGAAAGCCGGCCACCTTCAGCGGCGCGCGCTCGGAGCGGCTGTACACCCCGGTGATGCGCCCGTCGAAGGAGCGCACCAGCCCCCAGTCGAGGCTGTTGGTGATGGGATCGGGATACAGGCGACGCAGATGGCGGCGCACGTTCGGCACGCGCTTGTCCTCCAGCAGCTCCTCGAGCCGCTGCGGATACTGGGCGACGCCGACCGAGGCGCGGTAGTAGCTGCGCAGCGCCTGGGCGTACTGGGTGCCGACCCACAGCAGCTCGCGTTCCCGGGCCCGCTGGCTGGCGGTCGACCACAACTGGCCGGCTCCGGCCAGCGCCGCGCCCATCAGCATGACCAGGAACAGCACGCCGAGGTAGGTGAAGCCAGCCTGGCGACCGCCTCCCGCGCTACCACTCCGCATAGGCCGTCCCGTCCCGCGCCATGCCGGGCGCACCGCTCTTGACGTCGCCCACCGCGCCCTCGGCCCCGGCCGGCGGCGGCAGCGTCACCCAGCTGTCGCTGCGCTCGACGATGGGGTCCACCGGCAGCTGGCGCAGGTAGCGCTTTTCCACCAGCGCCTGCAGCGAATCGGGGTAGCGCCCGGTATCGCCGTAGTGGTGGTCGAGCGCCTCGCGCATCACCGCCAGGCTCTGGCGCAGCGACGTCTCCCTGGAATTCTCCAGGCTGGTGAAGTAGCGCGGGACGGCGATGGTCAGCAGGGTGGCGATGATCACCATGACCACCATCAGCTCGATAAGGGTGAAGCCGGCCTGTCTTCTCATGCTGTCACCACTCCCGGTAGGGAATCCCGTTGAGCCCGACGCCGTCGACCAGCGAGTAGACGTCGAACACGTCCTCGCCCTCCTCCGGGTCGTCCGCCGGGCTGTCGTAGCTGCGCAGGCCCCAGCTTTCGGCTGCCGGCAGCTCGGGGTCGGCGAAGGGGTCGCGGGGGATGCGGCGCAGGAAGTAGACCTTGGCGCCCTTGGGGCTGCGCATGTCGCGCACCCCCTCCACCAGCACCTCGAGCGATTCCGGATAGCCGGAGCTGTCGGCGCTCTTCTCGATGTAGCCGGCATCGGCAGCGACCTTGTAGGCGTCGATGGCGTCGCGCAGCTGATAGAGCGCCTGCTTGAGGTCCTGCTCCTTGCCGCGGCGCACCACCGTCTCGGTCAGGGGGGCGGCGATTCCGGCGAGCAGGGCCACGATGGCCACGGTCACCACCACCTCGACCAGCGAAAAGCCAGCCTGGGCGCGTTTCATGGCTCAGGGTCCGACCGCCAGGGTCATCGGCTGCGGCAGGGCCGCCGCGACCAGGCGGTTGCCCTGCCCCACCGCCGAGAAGGTCAGCAGGCGGATCGGCGCCGCCTCGCTGGGCGCCAGCGCGCGGACGCGCAGGCGCAGCAGGCCGCCTTCGCCGGTCGCCCCGCTGCTGCCGCTGCGCGACAGGGCGACGTACACCCGCCCGCTGTCCGGGTCGAGGCGCGGAGCGAACGAGGTGCCCGCTTGGCCCTGCTTGAGGAAATCGCCCTCGACCACCTCGGTGACCTGCAGCGCGGCCGGATCGTAGGCCAGCTGCAGGGTCGAACTGCGCAGCGGCTGGCTGCCGGCGACATGCAGGACGATGGTCGCTTCCTCGCCGGCGCGCAGCTGGGTCGGCCCTTCCCAGGACAGCGTGAGGCCGCTGGCGGCAGGTGCCGGCGTCGAGGCCGACGGCGCCGTCAGGGCGGCCGGCGCAGCGGACTCCGCCGGCAGCTCGAGGGTCAGGCTGTCGCCGGTGACCGGGCGCAGGTTGGCCGGGCGCACGCGCATGCTGCCCTCGGTGCCGGAGGGAAACTCCATCTCGTGGGGGCTCATGTACGGCAGATTGCGCACGATGCGCGGGGTGATCGACAGCACCAGCTCGGACTTGCCGAAGGTGTCCTTGTTGCTGCCGAACAGCCGGCCGACGCCGGGAATGTCGCCGAAGCCGGGGATCTTGTCGCCGCTGTTGCTGTGGTCGTTGCGCATCAGCCCGGCCAGCACCTGGGTTTCGCCGTCGCGCAGGCGCAGCATCGTCTCGGCGTTGCGGGTATCGACCTGCACCGGGATGGTTCCCGAACGGGTCTCCGCCAGCGGCGTGGCGTTGCTCACCTCCAGCGCCACCTTGATCGCCACCTCGTCGTTGAGGTGCACGGTCGGCTCCACCTCCAGCTTCAGGCCGACGTCCAGGTAGGTGATGCTCTCGGTGATCACCGGGCCCTGGTTGGAGGGCGTCGAGGTGGCGCTGACCACCGGCACGCGCTGGCCGATGTGGATCTTCGCCTTCTCGCGGTTGGTCACCCGGATCACCGGGCTGGCCAGGGTGTTGATGTCGTTGTCGTTGGCGTTGATCTTCAGCTGCGGCGGCGGCGAGATGGAGATGCGCCCGGAGTTGATCCCGCGCAGCTGGTCGAGCAGGTTGACCGCGCTGATGGTCTGGGTGCCGTCGGTGTTGCTGATCACGTTCACCACGCCGAAGGTGTTGGGCCACTGCAGGCCGAGATCGAGGATGCGGGTGCGCGAGATCTCCATCACCTGGACCTCCAGCACCACCTCGGGGTTGGACTGGTCCTGGGCCTGGAACAGCTTCTCGGCCAGGCGCACCGCCTCGGCGCTGTCGCGCATGGTCAGGGTGTTGAGGCGCTCGTCGATGAACACGTCGCGGGTCTTGAGCATGGTCTTGACCATGTCCTGCGCGGTCTTGGCGTCGGTGTTGGTCAGGTAGAAGGTGCGCATCACCAGGTCCTGGTAGTCGCGCAGCTTCTGCGGGGTGTCCGGGTAGATGACGATGGTGTTGTCGTTGACCACCTTGCTGAGCAACTGGTTCTGCTGCAGCAGCATGTTCACCGCATCCTCCACCGCCACCTGGCGGACGAAGATGGTGGCCTTGAGATCGGGGCGCACGTCCTTGTCGATGATGAAGTTGAGTCCGGCGGTCTGCGCCAGCACCTCGAAGATCAGCTTGAGGCTGGCGTCGCGGAACTCCAGCGATACCGGCTGGCCGAGCTTGGAGCGCAGCTGCGGGTAGGGCTGCACGGTACGCATCCGCACGGCGTCGACCTGCCGCTTGAGTTCGCTGGCGCCCTCGTGTCCGGGTTCCAGCGCCTGGATGGCCTCCACCTGGCGCTGCGCTCCCTCCAGGTCGCCGCGGCGCATGGCGAGCTGGCCCTGGCGCTGCATCTCGGCCAGGCTGCCCATCTGCTCGAGCTGGTGCAGCGCATCGGCGGCGCGGCTGTTGTCCGGCTCGATGGTCAGCACCCGCTGGTAGCCCTCCGCCGCGGCGGCATAGTCGCGACCGGCCCGCGCGCGGTCGGACTGGGTCAGCAGGGTGGTCACCACGCGGCCGCGCTGGGTGGTCAGCGCCATCTGCGTGCGGGTATCGCGCGGCGCGGCGCGGGCCGCCTCCTCGAGGGTCGCCAGACCCTCCTCGTATTGCCCCTCGTCGATCAGCTCGACCCCCTCGCGCACGGCGTTGCCGGCGCAGCCGGCCAACATCACCAGCGAGAAAGCCACCCCACACCAGCGTCCCGCCGGATGCCCCATGGTCGTCGTCATAACTTGCCCCCCACGGACAAAGTCTGGGTAAGGTTCAGCGGCAGATAGGTCAGGACCATCTCGCTGCCGCCGATCCGCTCCACCCGATAGGTGCCGTCGATCACGTCGCCGACGGTCACCGTGTAGATCTTCTCGCCGCGGGTGAGGAACACCCGCAGGCGCTCGGCATCGTCCAGCTTGCCGATGAACTCGAAGGGCAGCGCCGGGGCCGTCGGTGGCGGCGGCGCAACCGGCGGCGCTGGCGGCGGCGTCCAGGCCGACACCGGGGCCGGCGGCGGCTCCACCCGCCAGCTGTGCGGGCTGAACAGCCCGCTGCCCGGCGTCAGCATCGCCAGCGCCGGCGCCGGCGCGGCTACCGTCCCGGCCTCGACGGGCAACGGCGCGGCGATCGGCGCCGCCACCTTGCCGTCACGGGTCGCCGGCGGTACCAGCAGCGCCTCCTCCTCCGGCGCGAAGAAGTACTCCGGAATCAGCGCCACCACCGCCGCGCCGCCGAGAAACAGCAACCAGAACACGGCTCGCCTGTTGTCCATGGCTACCTCGTCAGGTACAGGGCCATACGGATACGGCCATCCAGTTGGCTTTCGGAAATCTGCTTGCGCTGTAGGTCGATGTCCTCCAGTACCAGCGCCGGCAGCTCGCGGCGCACGGCGGCCAGGAAGCTGCGCAGCTGCGGGTAGCTGCCGTGCACCGGCAGGAGCATCTGGTAGCGCGCCAGGCGGGTCTGCGGATCGAGTGCCAGGGCGTATTCGCCGCGGGCCAGGGAGATGCCCTCGCGGGTCGCGGTGGCGTAGATGCGCTCGATGGCGGCGGTGGCCTCCTGCTGCGCCGGCAGGTTCTGCTGCAGGCTGGCCAGTTGCTGCCCCGGCCGCAGAGGCGCCGCCTCGGCCCCGCTGGCGACCCGCGTCACCCGCTCGCGGGCTGCCGCGGCGCGGGCCTCGAGCTGCTGCACTTCGCGGCTCGCCGGCCACAGGCCGAACAGGCTCCAGCCCAGGGCGACCAGCAGCAGCGCGGCGCCGACGGCTCCGGGCCGACCAAGCCGCTGGCAGGCTTCGCGCAGGATCAGGCTATGGCTTCGCATGCTGCACCATCCAGGTGGCGGTCAGGTTGAAGCGCACCGGGCGTTCGGGCACCTCGCTGACGATCTCGTGGTTGACCAGCGCCACGTCGCGCAGGTCGTCGCTGTCCTCGAGGCTGCGGTGGTAGGCCAGCATGGCCGCCAGGTCGCGCGCCTCGGCGGTGATGCGCAGCTGCTGCTTGCGCGCATCGGGAGTCAGGCTCAACAAGGCGATGTCGTCATTGGCCAGGGCCTCGAGGGTGCCGAACAGCCGCTCCCAGGGCAGGCTCAGTTGCGCCGAAAGGCGCTGCATCTCGGCCAGCGCCGCCTGCTGGGCGCGCGTCTCTGCCGCCGACAGCGGCAGCGCCGCCACCCCCGGCAGGCGCCGCTCGCTCTCGGCGAGGTCGGCACGCGCCGCGGCGCCGGCCATGGCGAGCTGCTGGCGGGCCAGCAGCACCAGGGCGAGCAGCAGCACCCCGGCGGCCAGCAGCAGCCAGCCCGCCGGGCCGGCCAGCGGGCGGCGGAAGTCGAGATCGAGGGGCCGCATCCGTTTGGTCTTCATCTCAGTTCACCGTCGCCGCCATGGCCCACAGGGGGTTGACCGCCTCGCCGGAGGGGCCGCGCGCCGGCGCGCCGAGCACCTGCGGCCGCACGCCGTGCACCCTGGCCGGCATCAGGTCCGGACGCCCCGGCGCATGCACGTAGATCGCCGTGGGCGTGCTGGCATCCAGCTCCTGCAGCTCGCTCTCCCGCTCCAGCAGCACGGCCAGCGCCGCATCGGCGTCGCTGCCGGCCACCGAGCGCACCGCCACCCAGCGCCCCTCGCGGGCCACCAGCAGGCAACTGCGCTCAGGCTCGGCCAGCAGGAACAGGAAGTCGTCGCCGGCCAGCGGGCGGCACAGGCGGTTGAAGGCGCTCATCAGGTAGGGCTGCACCGACGCCAGGCGCAGCCCGGCCCCCCTGGCCAGTGCCGCCAGCCGGTCGAGCAGGCCGCTGGCGACGGCCACCGCCAGGCGCGGCTGGCCGGCCGCCTCCGGCGACAGCTGCAGCGCCCAGCCGGCCGCATCGCTGCCGTAGATCTCCTCGAAGCGCAGGCGCGCATAGGCGGAGAGTTCGGCAGGCGAGACGATGGCCTCGCTCCAGGGCACCAGGGTGAAGCGGGCGAAATGTTCGGACAGCACCACGCTGAGGCTGCCGCGCCGGCGCGGCTGGCCGGCCAGCAGGCGCTCCAGGGCGTCGGCCGGAGCGGCCCAGTCGCCGAGGTCGCGGCTGGCGTAGTCGGCGCTGCCCAGGTCGAGCAGCTGGCCGGCACGGCGGCGCACCAGTTGCACCCGCGTGGCGCCGAGGACGACGATATAGCGTTCAGGCGACAAAAGTGACACGGTTGATCTCCTCCAGTGAGGTCCGCCCTTCGCGCACCAGCTGCAGCGCCGACTCGCGCAGCAGACGCAGGCCGCGGCGGCGTGCCAGTTCCTTGACCTGGGTGATCGGCTGGCGCTCGATGATCATCTGCCGCAGCTCGTCGTCGAGCAGCAGCAGTTCGGCGATGGCGGTACGCCCGCGGTAGCCGGTGCCGCGGCAGCGGCCGCAGCCCGTGCCGTGCACGAAGCGGTAGTCGCCGACCCGCTCGGGATCGAGGCCGGAGGACAGCAGCAGCTCGCGGTCGGGCTGGTGCGGCTGGGCGCAACCGGGGCAGACCAGGCGGATCAGGCGCTGGGCGAGGATGCCGTTGAGGGCGGAGACGAAGCTGTAGGGATCGACCTCCATCTGCACGAAGCGGCCGATCACGTCGAACACGTTGTTGGCGTGGATGGTGGTGAACACCAGGTGGCCGGTGAGCGCCGACTGCACGGCGATCTGCGCGGTGTCCGGGTCGCGGATCTCGCCGACCATGATCTTGTCGGGGTCGTGGCGCAGGATCGAGCGCAGGCCGCGGGCGAAGGTCAGGCCCTTCTTCTCGTTGACCGGGATCTGCAGCACCCCGGCCAGCTGGTACTCGACCGGGTCCTCGATGGTGATGATCTTGTCGACGCCGTGGTTGATCTCGCTGATCAGCGCGTACAGCGTGGTGGTCTTGCCGCTGCCGGTGGGGCCGGTGACCAGCACCATGCCATAGGGCTCGCCGGCCAGGCGGCGCAGGGTGCGCTTGGTGGGCTCGTCGAAGCCCAGCGCCTCGAGGCGCACGCCGCTGATCTGGTCGCTCAGGTCCTGCTTGTCGAGCACCCGCAGCACCGCATCCTCGCCGAAGATGCTCGGCATGATCGACACGCGGAAGTCGATCTGCCGGCCCTTGATGCCGACCTTGAAGCGGCCGTCCTGGGGCACGCGCTTCTCGGCGATGTCCAGCTCGGCCATCACCTTGATCCGCGAGATGACCTGCTCGGCCACTTCCGCGCCCGGCACCCGGCTGATGCCGTTGAGCACGCCGTCGATGCGGTACTTGATCACCAGCCCGTTGCCGGTGACGCCCAGGTGGATGTCGCTGGCGTGCATCTTCAGGGCGTCGTAGAGGGTCGAGTTGACCAGCTTGACCACCACGCTGGCGTCCTCGCTGATCTGCGCCAGCGACAGGGTCTCGACCGCCTCCACCTCGACGCTGCCTTCGGCCTCGCCGGCCAGCGACTCGACGGCGTGGAAGTCCTCCTCATGGCGGGCCAGGTAGCCGGCCAGGTCGGCCGGATGCACCAGGTACAGCGGTGCGCCGCGCAGCTGCTCGTCGATCCAGGCCAGGCGCTGGGCATCGAAGGGGTCGCTGAACACGCCGACCGTCTCGCCGTCGCGGCTGACCAAGGCGAACTCGCGCTTGAGCGCCTGGGCGAGGGAGACCCGGTCGAACAGCGGCGCGCAGGCGAACAGCGCATCGCCGGCCAGTACCGGATAGCACAGGGTCGCCCCCAGACGACGGATGAACTCCGCAGGCTCGCCCTCCAGCCCCTCCTCCAGCTCGTCCAGCACCCGCCGCCCGCTGGCCGCGGCCCGCTCGCGGGCGGCATGCAGCTGGACGGTCTCGATGCGCTCTGGATGGATCTCGGCGGAAACGTTCGGCGCAGGTGTAGTTATTGTTATCACTCGATCCATGGTGATGCTCTCCGACCCCGTCCGGCAGACTGAGTATAGTTGGCGTTGCAACTCCGCACGGCCGCGCGCCCCTCAGCGGCGGCCGACCGTCACCCCGAGCACCTGGGCAGCCAGATCGGCCAGCGCGAAGGGCTTGAACAGCACATGCGCGATACCGCGCCGACGCACCTCCTCGCTGACCCGATGCCCGGGATGGGCGGTGATCAGCACGCAGGGAGACAGGCAGCCACAGCGCCGCAGGCCATCGAGCACCTCGAAGCCGGTCATGTCCGGCAGGCTGTAGTCGAGCACCAGCACGTCCGGCGCGAAGCTGCAGCCAAGGCCTACGGCGCTGGCTCCATCGCTGGCCACCCGCACCTCGCCGCCCAGGGCGGACAGATAGATGTTCATGTTCTCCGCCAGGACCGACTCGTCCTCGACGACCAGAACCTTGACTGCCGCACTGGGTATGGAGAAGGCATCCACGGCTGGGACTCCGGATACGCTGGGGGCCGGGTGTCCGCAAGCTGCGCACACCTCCTGCGATGCCTGTGGCCAGCGGGCCGCTCGCCATCGCACGCTCGCCCATGCACGCTCCACGCCAGCGCCGAGGCGCCCGCAATGGACTCTCAAGTCATTGATCTGGAAAGGATTATTTCGAGCGCGAGGGACGTGGGGGAAATGCGTGGGGGCAACGCGCAGCGGGGGCGCGGGCCATCCCCCATTTTCTCCGGCGGTTTTCCCCGAAAGTGGGGAAAACCGCCCCGGCCGCTACAGCGGCACCAGGCGCTCGATGCGGGCTCCGGCGCGCAGCCGCTCGAGCACGGCCTGGCGCGCCTCGGCGGTGCGCCGGGCGAGCAGCAACTGGCGGACCACGGCCAGCCGCCGGGCCTCGTCGCCGCCCTGCTCCGCGCCGGCCGCCTGCAGCTGGGTGCCGAGGGCCTGGTAGAAACTGCGCACTTCCTCGTCGCTGACCGTGACGACGGGCAGCAGGCGGTCGAGCACGCGGCTGGCGGCGATCTCGCGACGCAGGTAGGCGGCGTAGCCCGCCTCGTCGAAACCGGCCGCCTGCAGGCGGCGCTCGAAGGCGGCCGGGTTGGCGAAGCCGGCCGCCACCGCGGCGCGGGCGCGCGCCACCTCCTCGTCGCCGACCTCGATGGACAGCCGCCGGGCTTCCTGCCAGAGCAGTTCCTTGTCGATCAGTTGCTCCAGCGCCTCGCGCTTGAGGCGCTTGTACACCGAAGGGTTGCGGATCTGCGCGACGCTGCGCTGCTGCTCGCGCAGGTAGTCCTCGAAGTGCCGCTCGAGGCGGAACTGGCTGATCTCGGCGCCATTGACCCGCGCCGCGCTGCCGTACTCCTGCGCCGACAGCTCGTAGCCCACCAGCAGGACCAGAAACAGCGCCATCAGCGCCTGGAAGAGTCCCTTGATCATGGCGTCTCCACCTTCAGGTAACGACCGGTGGGACGGAACAGCTTGCGCTGCAGATCCACCGTCACTATGTGCGCACCCGGCGCGCCGATGCGCCGGCCCGGCCCGAAGCCGAGTTCGGGCGTCACGCCGGTCTGGAAGGCGTGCAGGTTCTCCAGCGCGGTCAAGAGCTTCTCCCGGCTGGCGTCGCGCCCGGCGCGCTTGAGCCCCTCGACCAGCACCAGCGCGGCGCTGTAGGTGCTGACCTGCAAGGCCGCATGCTGGCCGTTCAGCCCGCCGCGCCGGCGCACCGCCTGCAGGGCCGCGCTGCCCGAGGGCGTCCAGTCGCCGGGCAGGAAGGGATAGGCGAGGAACAGCCGGCCGCTGAAGCTCGCCGGAATGCCCAGCGCCGAACCGGCCACCTGGTTCGACGAGGCGAACAGCAGCGGCGCCTGGCCGGCCTCATCCAGGGTCGTCGCCAGGGCGACGAAGGCCTCGGGCAGGCCGAGGAAGAACACCGCCGCAAGCTCGCCGGCCAACGGCCTGTCGAGGCTGGCCGGCGCGCCGCCGTAGCGCATCAGCCCCACCTTGCGCCAGCCGCGCTGCTGCAGGTGCCCGGCCAGCATCTCGGCCAGCTCCCGGTGGCGCGGCTCGTCCGGATAGGCGATCAGGGTTTGCCCATCGCCCATCCCCAGTTGGTCGTCGGCGTAGGCGGCCAGGGCGAACAGTTGCTCGCGCAGCCCCGGCAGCGGCTCGAAGACGAAGCGGCTGTCGGCGCCGTCGGCGAACTGCACCAGCGGGCCGATCAGCGGCACTCCGGCCGGCGCCAGCAGCTCGCCGTAGTGGCCCTCGAGCACCGGCGCCAGCGGCGCGACCAGGGCGAACACGTCGCGCCTTTCGATCAGCTCGCGCAGGGCCGCCTCCGCGCTGGAGCGGTCGGCGCCGGGGTCGGCGATCACCAGCTCCAGCCGCCGGCCGTGGACCCCGCCGGTCTCGTTGATGCCGCCGATCGCCCCGCGCAGCACCGCCTCCACGGTCCGGCCCAGGCTCGCCAGCGGCCCCCTGGCCGGCAGCAGCGTACCTATGCGCACCACGTCCTCGTGCAGGCCGGGGTCGCGATCCTCCTCGATACGCTTGATGTAGGCAGTGAGGTTGGCCATGTCGCGCTGCGACATGACGAAACGCGGCATGGCCGGGTCGAGGCGGTTGCCGGCCGGGTCCCGCCCCTCGACCAGCGCCCGGGCGAAGGCGGCCTCGTCGTAGGCCGGGTGCCGGCGCCCGCTGGGCAGCACCTGGCCGTAGGGCGCGCTCAGCCGCCGCCAGGTGATGTCCGGCGGCCGCACGCCGCCCTCGCGCCGGCCGCGGCCGTCGCTGCCATGGCAACTGGCGCAGGGCACCACCGCCGCCGGCATCGAGGTGCCGGCGGCGCCGATGCGCGCGTGGATGAGCGCATCGGCCGAGGCGCTGGTGCCGTGCAGGTAGATCTGCCGGCCGGCCGCCTCCTCGGGCGTCAGCTGCAGAGCCACGGCCATGCCGGCCCAGCCCAGCAGCACGCCCAACAGCAACGCCCGGATAGCACCCATGCCCGTTCCTCCCTGTCGCTCCTCCACTCGGCGGCCTGTTGCGCCCCAGCCCCCGTCCGCGCGTCAGCGCCCCGCCACCGGCAGGGTCAGCAGTTGCAGGCGCTGGGCGATGGCCTGCGGCGGCGCATCCGGACGGATCTTGCTCCAGCGCTTGTTGGCCACGTCGCCGGCGATCAGCAGCGTGGAGTGCTCCTCGGGGCTGTGCGACAGCTGGCCGAGGCGGCCCAGCACCACGTCCATCTGCTCCTTGCTACCGGTGAGGAAGATCCAGTTGGGATCGTCAGCGCCCTGCTTGCGCGCATAGGCCTTGAGCGCCTGCGGCGAATCGTTCTGCGGGTCGCTGGTCAGCGAGATGAAGTGCACCCGCCCGGCATCCTCGCCCAGGGCCTCGCGCACCTCGCGCAGCTTGCGGGTGATCAGCGGACAGGCGTCCTCGCAGCTGGTGAAGATGACGTTGAGCAGCACCACCCGCCCCTGCAGCACATCGCTGTAGAAGCGCACCTGGCGGCCATCCTGGTCGAGCAGCGGGGTATCGGTGAAATAGCTGCGCGCATCCAGGGTGCCGCCGCCCTTCACCTCCTGCGCCACCGGGCCGGCGGCGGGCGGCGCCTGGTGGCCGGCGTGCTCCTCGTGGGCCTGCAGCAGGCCAGAGCCCAGGCAGGCGGCCAGCGCCAGGGCGATCCGGCGGCGCCGGCTCATGGCCGCTCTCCCTTGACCATGAAGCTCTGGTGCCCCTCATGCCCCTCGTGGTCCTGCCGCTGGGCGCTCAGCTCCTCGACCTTGGCCAGCAGCACCGCCGGATCGGTGAAGCCGTAGAAGCGCGTCCACTGCCCGCTGCGCGCGTCGCCGACCAGGATCACCGGCGTGTGGTTCTCGAAGTCGGCGCTCCAGGTGCCCAGCCCCTTGAGGGTGTCGTTGACCGCCGGCACCGGGCCGGTCAGCCAGGTCCAGCCCGGCCCGGCCTTGTAGAGGCTGGCGTACTCGCGCAGGCGCGCCGGCGTGTCGCGCAGCGGGTCGACGCTGATCGACACCAGCTGCACCTCGCGCCCGGCCCGTTCGCCCAGCTGCATCTGGACCTTCTGCATGATCGCCGACACCACCGGGCAGACCGTGGTGCAGCTGGTGTAGACGAAGCCCATCACCACGATGCGGTCGTCCACCACCTCGTCCCCGAGGCGTACCTGGCGCTCGTGCTGGTCGGTCAGCAGCACGTCGGCGAAGCGCACCCGGGTGCCTTCCGGCGGCGTCGGCGCGGCGGCATGGCCGGCATGCCCCGCGTGGCCCTGATGCCCGGCATGTTCTTCCGGCGAGTGGGCCTGGGCCGGCGCGACGGCGAGGCCGAGGCTGCACAGGGCGATGGCCAGGGCCAGTTGCAGTCGTTGGAGTCTTTGCATGTTGTTGTTCTCCGCTGTACCCGGGCGGCTGCCGCCCGGGATCATGGTTGTGTCCCGCTGGCCCTGGTGGCGCGCAGGCTGACGTAGGGCTGGTCGCCGTACTTCATCCCCAGCGAGTCCGAGCCCACGTGCAGGTACCAGGCCCCGACCTCCGGCACATCCACCGTGACCTCGTAGACGCCCTCGCCGACCTCGCTGGCCGCCACCTCGCGCGGGCGCGAGGCCGGGGCGAGGAAGTAGCGCACGCGCAGATCCTGTATCCCGGTCCGCGGCTGGCTGGGGCTGCCCTGGACGACGCGGAAGCGCGCCTTCACCTGCGAGCCGGCGCGTACTGTCGGGCTGTCGAGGAGGAACTCCACCCGCGGCGCGCCCAACTGGCGCTGCAGCTCGGGGTTGGCCTCCACCTCGGTGGCGAAGCAGTGGGTGATCTGCGGCTGGTTGAGCAGGAAGGCGACGTCGAAGCGGCCGGCCGCCGGCAGCTGGACCCGCGCGCCGAACACGCCGGGCTCCAGCTCGCGCAGGCTGCGATCGACCACCGTGGCCGCCCGCGAGGTATGCCCGCGGTTGAGGTAGCCGGACATCGGCGCGTTCATGCCCTCCATGTAGAAATAGGTGGTGTTGTCCACCGGGTTGACCACGAACACCGCGGCATCGTCGCGCGCCGCGGCGATGCCCGAGGCCAGCGGCAGGTCGCCGGCCAGCTTGGGCGCGGCCGGACCGGCGTCGAAGCCCAGCACGCCGGGCTGGCGGTCCTTGCCCAGCGAGGCGAGGTCGACCATGGTCACCTTCGGCGAAGCCAGCCCGCGGATGTAGGCGAAGCCGCGGGTGAAGGCGATCTGCCAGGGCTCGGCGGCGACCTCCAGGGTGTGCAGGATCTCGTCGCTGGCGGCGTCGAACACCGTGGCGGTGTTCTCCAGGGTGTTGAGGACGAAGCCGTAGCGGCCGTCCGGGGTGAAGCGCAGCGGGCCGATGCCCTGCTTCGCCTGGATGGTCTTGCGCAGCTTCAGGCTGCCGGCGTCGATCACGCTGATGGTGCCGGCCTTGCCGTCGGCCACGTAGACGGCCCCGGACAGCGGCGAGAAGGCCACCGCCAGCGGCATGGGGCCGGTGCGGATCTCGCGCACCGTCTTCAGGCTGGCCACGTCGAACACCGTCAGGGTGCCGGCATCGCGGCTGCCGACGAAGGCATGGCGCGAGGCGGCGTCGAAGGCGATCTCGTGGTGGCCCTTGCCGGTGGCGGCGCTCAGCACCGGCTTGAGGGTCTGGGTGTCGATCACCGTCACCCCGCTGTCACCCTCGCGGCGCGCGTTGTTGCCGACCCACAGGTAGCGGCCGTCGGGCTGCAGGGCGAGGCGCACCGGGTCGTGGCCGGCCTTGAGGTTGTCGATCACCTTGAAGCTCTCGGTATCGACCACCGCCACCTCGCCGGCATCCGGCATGGACACGAACAGGCGCTTGCCGTCGGCGCTGGCGACCCAGTCCATGGGCGCGCGCCTGAGCTGGATGCGCCCGAGCGTGCTGGTGATGCCGCCCACCGAGGTCTGCGGGTCGATCACCGAGATGCTGGGGTCCTTGTTCAGGATCAGCAGGTAATAGCTGTTGAGGTCGAGCATCGGGCGCATGCCCGGCGTGCCCTTGAGGAACAGGCCGACCTTGGCCCGGCACGACATCGCCTCGCGCTTGTCCCCGGCGACGGCGGCCAGGTCCAGCCAGGCGCCCGGCGTCTGGCCGGTCAGCGGCTGCCCGCTGTTGGCATCGGTCAGCCGGAAGCGGATGTCGGCGAACCCACCTTCGAGCAGCCGGGCGGTATCGACCGGCCTGGCCTCGAACTCGATCGCCACGCCGTTGCGCACCAGGCGGTTGGGATTGTCCGGCTGCGCCGCCGCGCCGGCGCCGGGCTCGGCAGCCAGACTGGCGGAAGCCACCAGGCCAAGTGCGGATAACAGCAAGAGAACGCCAAATCCATTTCTGCCTACGGGTTTCACGATCGTCGCCCCCATTCGCTCCTGCAAGCGGCCGGCCTGGCTGACAGCTCCAGGCCGACCGAACGCACCGTGTTGTTGTTATGCGTTACGCGGTCAGCGCCTCCGGGGGGGGGTAGTGGTGGTCGTCGTGGCGCTCTGCTGGTTGATCACCCGCAGCAGCCCCCACATCCCGCCGGTGTTGCCGAACACCGCGTAGTCCCGGTACAGGTAGTCCCCCGGTATTGCGTTCATCCCCCCTGCGCTTGGATACACGAAGTTGAAGTGCGCGGCCGGCAGCACGCTTTCCTGGGAGCCGCTCCAGCGCGACAGCGGGTTGTTGCCGATGCGCACCGAACCGATGCCCGCATACTTCAGAGGGTAGCCACTGGCGTCGTTTTTTTCCGACTGATACGGCTCCTGCGGGTGAATATGCCCATCCAGCTGCCAGGTCGCCCCGCGACTGCCGCCCGCCGGCATGGTCACGTGGGTGCGGAACGGCTGGCCGGGCGCCACCGTCAGGATCGGCGTGACCGGGTCGCCGCCCACCAGGGCGTTGCTGTAGGCCATGTGGGCATTGGGGATGTCGCCCCAGCCGGTATGCCCGAAGGGCGCGTCGGGAGCCTTGGCGAAGCGGTACCACAGGGGTTCGCTCTTGTAGTTGACCGCCATGGCCGAGTTGTCCTTCGGATCGTTGGGCACGCCTATGCCTTCGGTCGACATGCTCTCCACCGGCCGCCCGTTGGCCCAGCGCATGCTCAGCCCCTTCTGCCAGATCAGCGAGAAGTCGCGGAACGTCGTCTGCCCCGGCGCCTGCACCGTGGCCGCGGCACGCATGCCGGGGTCCTCGGTCCAGGTGGAGCCGGCCGGCAGGATCGACATGGCGCCGGACAGGCCCTTCTGCGCCTGCTTGATCGGGTCCGCCGGCAGCAGGTTCAGGCCGCCGAACTCGATGGGCGTGGCGTTGATGTTGTCGACGTTGCGCACCACCTGCGACACCGGCTTGCCTTCGCGCTCCAGGTGCCCGGCGTAGAACTGGTAGCTGCGGGTCGGCCAGGCGCTCTGGCCGGCGGCGCGCGGGGGCACCGTCTGCACCGGGTTGATGCCGACGTTGACGCCGTCCGACCTGGTGATGTCGTACGACAGCAACTGGGCATGGAAGCCGGCATGGCTGGACGGGCGCATCAGGTTGTTGTTGAAGGTCGTCGAGCCTTGCGGGCCGTTGCGGTCGCGCTTCACCACGCCCTGCATGATGGCGTAGGTCGGCAGGTCCGGCATGGCTTCCGGCAGACGGTTCTCCAGGGTCACGGTGATGCAGTCGCCCGCCGCGGCGCGCAGGATCAGCGGCTCGACCGGGACGCCGGCCTTGAGCTTGCCGGTAGCCGGATCGAGGTCGTCCTTGCGCACGTAGAGCACGGCAGTCGGGTCGTGCAGCGGGCCGCTCTGGCCGCCGACGGTGGTCACCTGGCCGGTCTCGTCGTCCACCACGCTGACCTGCGGGATGCTCACCTGCCGCGGGTTGAACACCAGGGTGCCGCCGTTGGCCTTGAGCGGGCCGCCGACATGGTCGGCCGCGCCCTGCGGGTCGCCGATGGTCAGCCCCTGCGGGTTGTCGAGGATGTCGTTGGCCAGGGCCACCACCACCTCGATGTTGCGCTTGGGTGTCGGCCGGGTACCGCTGCCGGTCGGGTTGGGGCTGTAGCGCGGGCACACGCCGTCGAAGGCCACGGTATTGCGCGCGGCCACCGGACGCGGGTTGTTCGGCAGGGCGAACAGGTCGTTGCGGCTGGTCGAGTAGTTGCGCATCACCCCCCACATGCCGCTCCAGTAGCCCTCCAGGGAGGCGTCCATGGAGTACAGGTAGTCGGCGGTCTCGGCGGCGGCGCTGGACATCATCGCCACCGGGGCGACGAAGCCGAACTGCTCGGAGATGCCGACCATCTGCGAGGCCTTCCAGCCCGAGTTGGAGCTGGTGCCGTAGCCGGTGCCGTTCTGCAGCCACTTGACGCCGTGGATGGTGACGTTGTGTTCCTCCTCGTGGCCGCCGGCGTGCATGCGTACCCGCACGTTGTCGCCGGTGTAGGTGCGCAGCAGCGGCGTGAAGGGGTCGCCCGGCTGGTCGCCGGCCGCGTTGATGTGCGGCGGGAAGGTGGTGGTGCCACCGGTCGGTCCGACCGCCTGGGTGACCGCGCTGGGCGCCAGGTTGAGCGCCGCGATGGCCCGGTCGGTACGGCTCTGCAGGGCATAGGCCAGGTCGCCGGCCAGGCCGGCCGCCTGCATGCCCGGCTTGCCGTCGGGCGCGATGCGCTGCGGGTCGAAGATCCGCAGGCCCACCGGTTCATGCCGGTAGTTGACCACGAAGATCCCCGGGTCGTCGGCCGAGATGGCCTGCGGGCACGGGCGGGTCGGGCAGCCGATCACCTGGCCGCCGGCCACCTCCACCATCGACTCCAGCAGCCGGGCGGAGTTCTTGCGCATCGGCGGGTTGACCGCGTAGCGGAAGCTGTTGGCGGTCGCCGGGTAGGCCGTCGGGTTGGGCACCCCGTCCGGGCCGGCGCCGACATACACGCCCGCCTCGTAGGCATGCTGGAAGTCGCTGTACTCCATGAAAAACTCGCGGAAGCTGTCGTTCTTGCCGTCGCCCTCCAGGTCGCCGGTGGCGATCACCGCCTGCCAGGAGGTCGGGCCGCCATCCTGGCGGGTGTACAGCGGCGTGCCGGTCTCGGCATGGAACCACTGCGAACCGGCCGGCTCGGTCAGCACGGTGGCGTAGAGGCCGACCTGCTGGTGGGTGGACGGGCCGAAGTGGTCGTGGGTGAAGATGTTGCCCAGGCCACGGTCGACGTTCCAGCGGTTGACCACCGGGTCGGCGAACCAGCGCTGCATGGTGGTGCGGGCGCCCAGCCAGTCGGCCCGGTTGTAGCGGCCGAAGTACGGGTGCTGCTTGGCCACCGGGCAGTCCGCGGTGCCTTCGCGGGGATCGTTGGCCGTGCAGTCGTTGTACTCCCGGATGGCGCGGATGCGCTCGACCACGGCGACCGGCGAGAGCACGCCGTCCTCGTAGTTCCAGCCGTTGCCGGAGCCGTCGGCGGAGGTCAGGTCCCACTTGGGCAGGTGGATGTGCTGGCCGATGATGTCGGTCGGCGTACGCACCTGGTAGTCGTCCAGCTCGTAGAACGCCGGCACCAGGTTGGTGTGGTGGTACATGGTGCAGTCGAAGGTGTTCATCCGCATCACCAGCGGCTCCGGCGGCTTCTGCTTGTCGATCACCGGGACCGCGTCCTCCCACAGGGTGAGGATGCGCGCCTGCGGGAAGTGGTAGCCGACCTTGTTGAACACGGCGTCGAACTGGATGTTGGCGCCCTTGTAGACCCGCGGCCGGTCCGCGGTGAAGGTCGAGGAGCCGGTGAACGACAGGCCGCTGCCGCCGAAGAACTGCCCGGCGCCCGCCGAGGAGGTCAGGCGTACGCCGCGGTCGTCCATGCACGGCTCGAAGAACGGCGCCCCGCCCACCGGCAGCGCGCCGTTGGTGCGGAAGTTCTTCGCCACCACGCTGCGATCGGGCATCACCGCGAAGCTGGGATGCTCGGGCTTGGCGTGGAAGGCCATGGCGGCCTGCTCGACCTCGGTGCCCTCTTCGGGGAAGTAGATCGGCTTGGCCTTCTCGATGATCTTGGAGAAGTCCAGGGCGCTGGTGGTCACCTCGGCTTCGCCGCCGGCCGACCAGCCGTCCAGCGAGTGCCGCGGCAGACCGCCGTCCCAGCCGCCGGCCTGCGTCGGATCGAGGTTGGCCCACAGGGCCTTGCCGCTGTCCCTGAGCGCCTGGGCCTTGGCCGGATCGAGCATGTCCAGCGGCGGGGTCGGCGGACGCTGGCCGACGCTGCTTTCCATGCCGCCGATCCAGAACGGGTAACCCGGATTCTTCAGGGTGCCGTCGGCGTTGCGGTTGGTCTCGCTGCGGTCGACCCTGGCCAGCGAGCCGACGATCCGCCCGTCGTCATCCTCGCCGCCCTGGGCGATCTTCGGCACCACGGTCACCTTGCCCGGCATCGGCGGCAGCGCCTTGCCGGGCAGCGGCACGATGGCCGGGATCGGTGTGCCGGCGACGATCTCGCCGTCCGGCAGCGCACGGGCGCCGGGCGCCGGCAGGCCGCTGCGCAGGGCGAACGGCTGCTCGTGGAAGCCGTCGTCGCCCTCCTCGGACACCGCCAGGCGGGTGCCCTCCTCGAACACGTCGTGGACCCGCCACATGTTCCACATGCCCTGGGCGAAGTGCGGGTAGAAGTGGCAGTGGTAGATGGCGTCGCCGGCGGTGCGGTTGCGGTTGCCCGAACCGCCGTAGGCGATCTCGTAGGTGTAGCCCGCTCCCGGGCCGATGCCCTGGGCGTCCATGTAGTCGGAGTTGTCGTCGTTGGGGTTGTACAGCCACTGGTGGCCGTGCAGGTGGAAGACGTGCTGCTCGTGGCCCACGTGGGTGTTGCGGATCTTCACGAAGTCGCCGGTATAGCTGTGGTTCACGTTCGACGGCTCGGACGGGTACAGGGCCATGGAGGCCTTGATCCCGGTCGCCTCCGGCGGTGGCACCTGCCCCGGCGCCAGGCCTTCCAGGCCGACGTTGGCCGGCACGTCCACCAGCATGGCGGCGTCGCCGACCGTGTGCGCACTGAGGAAGAACTCCTCGTAGGCACAGGACAGGCAGTCGTGCATCGGCCCGACGCCCAGGCGGTTGGCGATCACCTCCGCGCCCACGCCGTTGGCCCCGTAGTTGATCATGAAGGCGTCGCGCACCGGCTGCAGCACGTGCGCGAACACCGGGTCGCGCCAGTAGCCGGGGAAGGCCTGGGCCGCGACGGCCTCGTCCTGGAAGCTGGCGGAGAAGTCGCGGAACGCCTCCAGGCGGTTGGGCAGCGCCGGGTTGCGCTGGCCCACGCGCTCCAGCGGGTAGGTGCTGGCCGGGAAGCTGCCGTCGGCGTTGGGGCCCATGACGATCGCGTCGGTCTCGCTGGAGACGATCTGGCTGCCGTCGACCATGGCGACGATCGGTGCCCCGGCCTTGCCCTCGCTGATCCACGGTTCGCGCATCGGGTAGCGCGCCTCGTAGTCGATGATCGGCTGGCCGGCCTGGGTACGGCCGGTGGTGGCCAGGCGCATCTCCTCCTCGGTCAGGGTGTTGCGATAGGTCTTGCCGCCCTTGGGCACCACCACGATCTGGCCGAACAGGCCGTTGGAGATGTTGCCGGCGGTGCCCTCGCCACCGAAGGTCGCGCCGTCGCTGATGGCGACGAACACCCCTTCCTTCTCGGCGTACAGCTTGTAGCTGCGGCTGGCGCCGGGCGCCAGCAGGAAGTTGCCGTTCTTGCCGGTGTTGGCGGAAATGTCGGCGATGGAGTTGACCGCCTGCATGCCGGTGACCTTGAAGCCGATGTGGCGGTCGGTCACCTGGTCGTCGATCTGCAGCTCAGGCACCACCTCGCCCTTGCGCGGGTTGGCCCGGGTGGCCAGCAGGTTCTGCAGGTTGACGGTCAGGCAGTCGCCCTCGGCGACCCGCAGCACCAGCGGCTTGGGCCGCTTGTCCGGGCGCAGCAGGACCCGCCCCGGCAGCGCGCGGCCGCCCTTGTGCAGCGGCCTGTCGTCCTCGTCGATCACGTCGCGGCGCAGCGCGAACATCATGCCGTTGACGTTCTGCGCGCCGAGGCGGTTGAACATCAGCGGCTGGTCGATCGCCACCACGTCGGCCACCAGATTGCGCTGGCAACTGATGGCCGCCTGGACGGAGCCGGCCATCGCCAGCAGGACGCCACCGAGCAGCAGCGCCGCATAACCTGCCCGATGCCCGGGCCTGCGCCCCGGACTGCCACCCGGCGATTGTTCGAAAGAGTCGTTGGTGTTCATTGCTCTGCCTCCGCTCACCCTGGGCACGGGACAAATGCCTCGTCACCGCACGCGATAACAGCCAGTTGAGATACGGCAAGAGCCGTGCCAGCGCGCCGGCCCGCGATTTGTCGAAGGTTGCGGTGATGGCAGGATGAAATCGGGGAAATTGCCCCACCCGATCCCCCACTGTTTCCCCCAATGGCGGGGCAAATCGCAGGGGGCGGGACAGGGACGGCCGCGCGGGCGTCTAGCGCCCGCTCGCCTGCAGCCGGTTGAAGTGCTCGATGACCCTGGGCACGTAGCTGCGGGTCTCGGCATAGGGAGGAATGGTGCGGCCGCGGCTGAGCACCGCGCCGGGACCGGCGTTGTAGGCGGCCAGGGCGAGCTGCAGGTCGTTGTCGAACATCGCCAGCAGCCGCTTGAGATAGCGCGCCCCGCCGCGGATGTTGGCGGCCGGGTCCCAGGGATCGGCCACCCCCAGCTCGCGGGCGGTGTCCGGCATCAGTTGCATCAGGCCGATGGCGCCGCGCCCGGAAATCGCCCGCGGATCGTAGTTCGACTCGGTACGGATCACCGCATGCAGCAGGGCCTCCGGCAACTCGTGCTCGGCCGCCGCCGCCGCGACCTGCGCGGCGTAGGGCAGCTTGCCGGACAGGGCCTGAGCCTGCGACGAGCGGGCGGCGGCGACCGGCCTGGCCCTGGCCGGCGGCGGCTTCGGCGTGCTGCGGATGCGCACGTAGTTGTGCCCGCGCCGGTAGACGTTGGTGAGGATCACCGTGCCATCCGCCGACACCCCCCGGTAGATGTCCGCCCGCACCGGCAGCGCCGCAAGGGCAGCCAGGATGCCCAGACAGATCCACGTCAGTCGCCGCATGTTCGTCGCGCCTCCTGCCTGTTCCGATCCGGAGGAAAACCCTCTCGGCGAAGCAAGCGGCATGCCGGCCTCCCGTGATGCAGGTCGCGTTTGACGCTCCTCCGATCCTGACCTTAGCTGACAGCTAATCGCCGCACAGGGAGATCGGAGCGATGAACACTCGCCTGCATGTTCAACGGCACGGACGCGGCTTCACGCTGCTCGAACTGCTGGTCGTACTGGTGGTGCTGGGCCTGCTGGCCGGCATCGTGGGGCCGAAATACTTCTCCCAGCTGGGCAAGTCGGAGGCGAAGGTGGCCCGGGCGCAGATCGAGGGCCTGGCCAAGGCGCTCGACCTGTATCGCCTCGACGTCGGCCGCTACCCGACCTCCGAGCAGGGCCTGATGGCGCTGGTCGCCCGCCCGAGCGACGAGCCCAAGTGGGATGGCCCCTACCTGCAGAAGGGCGTGCCCCTCGACCCCTGGAGCCGCGAGTACCTGTACCGCTCGCCGGGGGAGAACGGCGAATACGACCTGCTGTCGATGGGCAAGGATGGCCAGCCCGGCGGCGACGGGGAAAACGCCGAAATCGCCAACTGGCAGTGAGCGGGGCCAAACGCCATGCGCTTTCAGGTCAAGGGAGTGGACAAGCAGTCGGCGGTGGTGTCGTTGCGGCTGGATGCGCCGAGCGCCAGCGACGCCCGCCGCCTCGCCGAGCATCAGGGCCTGCGCGTGCTGACCCTGCGCGCCGAGCGGCGCTGGGCGGCGCTGCCCTGGCGCTCGCGCGAGGGTTTCCCGCTGGTGCTGTTCAGCCAGGAGCTGACCACCCTGCTGGGCGCCGGCCTGGCGCTGATCGACGCCCTCGAGAGTCTGGCCGAGAAGGAAGCCGATCCGCAGGCGCGCAAAGTGCTGTCCGACGTCGTGCGCCTGCTCTACGAGGGCAAGTCGTTCTCCCAGGCGCTCGGCCAGTTTCCCGAGGTGTTCCCGGCGCTCTACGTGGCGCTGGTGCAGTCCAGCGAGAAGACCGGCGCGGTGGGCGATGCGCTGGGCCGCTACGTGGCCTACCGCAAGCGGCTGGACGAGGTGCGCCAGAAGATCGTCAGCGCCGCGGTCTACCCGGCGCTGCTGTTCGTGGTCGGCTGCGGCGTGCTGCTGTTCCTGATCGGCTACGTGGTGCCGCGCTTCAGCCTGGTGTTCGAGGGCGTCGGCGCCGAACTGCCGTGGCTGTCGCGCGTGCTGCTGACGGTCGGGCAATTCCTGCATGCCCACCAGGCCGCGGTGTTCGGCGGCCTGGCGCTGGGCCTGCTGGGCGCCGCCCTGCTGCTGCGCCAGGGCGCCGTGCGCCGCGCCCTCGGCCGGCTGATCGAGCGGGTGCCGACCATCCACGAGCGCCTGTTCATCTACGAACTGGCGCGCTTCTACCGCTCGCTGGGCATCCTGCTGCAGGGCGGCATCCCGATCCTCGGCGCCATCGCCATGGTCCGCGGCCTGCTCGGGGTGAACAGCCGTGCGCGCCTCGACCGCGCCGCCGAGCGCATCCGCGAGGGCCACTCGCTGTCCCAGGCGCTGGAGGAAAACCAGCTCGCCACCCCGGTCTCCCTGCGCATGCTGCGCGCCGGCGAACAGTCCGGCAATCTCGGCGCGATGATGGAACGCACCGCCGATTTCTACGATGAGGAAACCGGCCGCTGGGTCGAGTGGTTCGTGCGTCTCTTCGAGCCGCTGCTGATGGTGTTCATCGGCCTGATCATCGGCGTCATCGTGATCCTGATGTACATCCCGATCTTCGAACTGGCCTCCAGCATCCAGTAGGTCGCAACTCCCCTTCCCTCACGGTTACCCAAGGTTCCACCGCCCGCTTGCGCAGGCGGTGGAACCTGTCGTTCGTCATGGTGCACCGCAGGCCTCCCGGCATTGCGTACCTCGCCCCCCACTCCCCACCGGAAATCCCCCACTTGTGGGGACTGACCCCCACTTTCCGGGCCTTGCCGCGCCGCCACAAATCTTCCGCAACCCATTGTTCTGCAATGGATTTTCCGATCTCGCCGGGGCCTGCGAACGGTGGTACGGATATTGCCATTCATGCTTAGCAGCAAATCCGTGACGCAAGCACGGCACAACCCGAGACGACGTCCATCTGCAAGAAAGGGCAAAATCATGCACAAACCATCATCGAAAATGGCGGCCTTGCTCGGACTCGGGCTACTGGCCGGCTCTGTCCAGGCGGCGCTGAATGCCGTGGATCCCGGTCCCTATACCGCGGCTACCGCCGGCTATCCAGCCTGGTTCCAGGACACCCACGGTCGGGCTCTGGACCTGTGCCTGTCCAAGGCGGTCAGCTCCCGCGTGGCAGGAACACCGGATGCGCCCAGCTACATGTGCTCGCTGCTCCCGGAGCCGGGGCTCGATCTCAGCCAGCCATTGGTACTGCCGGGCAACTTCCCCGGCGAAACCTTCTGGTTCACCGGCGACGCCTTCATCCAGGACGCCGCCACCGGTATCGACCTCGGCTACATCTCGGCCCTGGAAGCCGCATTCGCGGCCGAAGAGCCCATCGACGGCGATCAGGTCGGCTTCGCGCGCATCCGCATCCGCGTGGATGTGCCGGTGGCCGGCACCTACATCGTCACCCACCCCTACGGGGTCGAGGTGTTCAACGTCGACGCCCCCGGCACCCGCGCCATCAACATGACCCGCGACATCGGCATCGGCGCTCCAGGCGTGTTCACCGGCGCCCTGAAGGGCGACATCGGCCCCTTCCTGCGCAGCGTCAACGGCCCCTACACCGAGACCAACCCGGACACTGGCGCCAGCGAAACCTTCATCGGCGACCCCAACCTGGAAGAGGAGGTCACCGGCAGCCCGTTCGGCACCAACTACGTACGCATCCAGGGCCCGAACGGCATCGACCTGCGCACCAACCTGTTCGCCGTCTCCGGCAAGCTGTCCAGCGTGCAGCTGCCGACCCCGCTGCTGGTCAACCGCAGCACCTATGCCCGCAGCGGCAGCGTGGTGCAGCAGGACGTGTTCGTCCAGGCGCCGCCGCCGCCCGGCAAGGCCAGCTTCGTCGACACCGCCGGCGCCCCCGCGGTGGAGATGAGCGAAGCCACCGCCACCGGCAACTGGTACGGCCAGTCGACCAGCACCCCGACCCCCGGCGCCAACGTCAGCATCACCGCCGACAACAGTGTGGCCATCGCCACCAGCACGCCGACCACCAGGGTTTCGCCGCTGGTCGACCACGTGTCCATCAGTCGCGCCGAGTACAGCCTGTCGTCCGGCCAGCTGGTCATCGAGGCCCGCTCCAGCGACGAAACCGTCCTGCCTTCCCTCAACGCAACGGCCACCAGCAGCGGCGCAGCCATCGGCGCCCTGGGTGGCGCGGGGGTGGTCAAGTCGCTGTCGGCCAGCATCTCGCCGATCCCGCCGGCCAAGGTCACCGTGACCTCGGCCAGCGGCGGCAGCGACACCGAAGAAGTGGTCATTCTCCCCTGAGGCAGCAACACCCGAGACAAGCTCACTCGAATTCGAGCCTGGAGGCATCATGAACAAGCAGCTAGGAATAGCAGTGACCGCTCTGGGGCTGTTCGCCTTGACCGGCACTGCGCAAGCGGTACTCAAGGCCGTCGACCCCGGCCCCTACACGGGGGCGACCGGCGGATTTCCCCTCTGGTACCAGGACAACAACGATCTCCAGCTGGAACTGTGCCGCTCCAAGGCGGTGCTCGGCGGTCCCGGCAACTACCTGTGCACGCTGATCCCCGAACCGGGCGTGTTCGACGACACCCAGCCGCTGATCTTCCCGGCCAACTGGCCGTCAGAACTGTTCTGGTTCCTGGCCGAGACCACCATTCCTGCCGGTGCCGTCGCCGGCTACTCGCTGGATGCCTACGTCGCCGGCATCGAGGCAGCCTTCGGCCAGGAACTGCCGCAGGAAGGCGACCAGGTGAGCTTCAGCCGCATCCGCATCCGCGCCTCGGTGCCGGTGGCCGGCACCTACACCATCACCCACCCGTATGGCGTGGACACCGTGGTGGTGACCACCCCCGGTCGGCGGGCGATCAACATGACCCGCGACATCGGCATCGGCGCTCCGGGCGTGTTCACCGGCGCCATGACCGGCGATGTCGGCCCCTTCCTGACCCGGGTCGGCGGGCCGATCACCGCCACCAACCCGGAAACCGGCGAGACCGAGACCTTCATCGGCAACCCCAACCTGCCGGAGCAGGTGACCGGCGGCCTGAACGGCGTCAACTTCGTGCGCATCCAGGGCCCGGCGGGCACGCTGCAGACCAACCTGTTCACCCTGTCGGGCAAGGTCGCCGACACGCGGGCGCCGACCCAGGTGGAGGTCGAGCGCAGCACCTACAACCGCACCAGCGCCGGCACCCGCATCTCGGTGTTCGCCAAGACCCCGCCGGCCAACGCCAGCACCAACGTCTGCTACCGCGAAACCCTGGCGCTGGTCCCCGGCACCACCCCGTCGCCGTGCCTGTTCAACCTGACCAGCAACAACAACGGCTACTTCTTCGCCAACAACCCGCCGCAGCAGGCGCTGCCGCCCTTCCTGGTGGTCACCGCGACCGACCCCAACGGCACGACCCGGCCGACCGCGCTGTCGAGCCGGCTCACCGACGTGGTGAAGATCGGCACCGCCCGCTTCTCCTGGGCCAACCGCACGCTGACCATCGAGGCCCGATCGAGCGACGAAGTGGTGGTGCCGGACATGGCCGCGGACGGCTACGGCCGCCTGAGCAAGTCGGGAACCCTGCAGACCCTGACCGTGACCAACCTCGAGCAGCCGCCGGCCAGCGTCACCGTGAAGTCGGCGGCCGGCGGCTCGGACACCGAAATGGTGACGGTGGTCGGCAGCGCTCCGGTGGTCGGCGCCAACCAGCTGCCGCTGGCCGTGGCCGACTCGGCCTCCACCACCGCCGGGGTGCCGGTGACCATCAACCCGCTGGCCAACGACAGCGATCCCGACAACGACACGCCGCTCACCCTGATCGACCTTTCGGCCCTGGCGCCGGCCCCGGCGCGCGGCAGCATCACGCGCAGCGGCAACTCGGTGGTCTACACCCCGCCGACCGTGGTCAACGGCGCACCGCTGGTGGAAACCTTCACCTACCGCGTGCAGGACGCCCGTGGCGGCCAGTCGACTCCGGCCACCGTCACCGTCACCGTGGCGGCCAACCGGGCGCCGACGGCGAACAACGACACCGCCGCCGCCTCGACGGCACCGGTGACCATCGCCGTGCTGAACAACGACACCGACCCGGAAGGCAACGTGCCGCTCAGCGTGGTCAACCTCTCCGCGGTGACCGGCGGAGGCACCGTCAGCACCGACGGCACCACGGTGACCTACACGCCGCCGGCCACGGTGACCACCGCCTTCAACGCGACCTTCACCTACCAGGCCCGCGACTCGCTCGGCGCCGTCTCGGCGACTCCGGCGACCGTGACCGTGGCGGTCACCCCGCCGCCGGCCGTGGCCGAGAACCTGACCGTGGCGACCGCCACCGTGCGCGCCCGCACCGGCAACCGCTTCCGCTGGGACCTGAGTGGGCAGACCTCGCGGGCCAACGGCAACACCATCACGGTCAGCGTCTCCACCACCGCCGGGCCGCTGAACCTCGGCACCGCCACCCTGACTGCCGCCGGTCGCTGGCGGATGTCGGTGGAAACCACCGGGGCCGGGCCGTCGGCCAACCCCACCGCCACCGTTCGTTCGGCCTTCGGCCGGGTGGTGACAGTACCGCTGCAGGTCCGCTGAGCCCTGCACCAGCCTCCCGCTCCTCAGGTCGCCCGGTAAGCGCCTGAGTCGGGAGGCCGGTTCGGCTTCTCGAGGCTGAGAAGCCACACGACATCGAATCCGGACAGATGGTCACGTCCGGGTGGTGAAAGGACGGTGAAAGGATATTGCCATGCCACCGCTTACCCGCTTTGACAGGCGTTGCTTCGCAACCCTGCTCGCCCTCTGCCTCGGCAGCACGGCCGTGCAGGCTGCAGACCTGATGGAGAACTTCGATCTGGCAGGCAATGCCGATCTGTTCGAGCAGTTCAACCTTCCCGCTTTCCTGCCGCCCGGCCAACAGGCCGTGGTGCGGCAGCAGGGCGAGGCCAACCGGGCCACGCTGACCCAGAACGGCCAGTCCCTGCTGGGCCAGATCGTCCAGGACGGCAGCGCCCAAGAAGCCTTCATCCTCCAGCAAGGCACGGACCAGTTCGCCCTGATCAGTCAGCAGGGCACGGGCAATCGCGCCGCCATCGTGCAGAACGGGTCCGACAACCAGGCGCTCATCGTGCAGAACGGCGCCTACAACTCCGCTCGCATCGAGCAATCCGGAGCAGGGCTGCACAGCAGCATCGCGCAATACGGCAACAACCAGAGCGTGCTGATCAACCAGTACCGCTGAGGTCGGTGACTCTCTCGTCATGCGTCAACAAAAGGCATACCAGGAGGCAACACCATGTTCCAGTTCAAACCCCTCGCCGCAGCAGTACTGGCCGTCATCAGTGTCCAGGCCATGGCCGACGACAGCACGTCCAGCCAGAGCCAGAGCGGCAACTACAACCTCGCCGACGTGATCCAGAGTTCGGCCAGCTACAGCACCGCCGAGCAGAGCCAGAACGGCAGCCAGAACGGCGCCGCCATCTGGCAGAGCTACACCACCAGCACCGCGACCCAGACGCAGAAGGGCAGCACCAACACCGGCTTCATCGAGCAGGACAGCGACTGGATGAGCCTGACCGAGCAGAAGCAGAACGGCTCCGGCAACGATGCCGCCAGCAGCCAGGTCTTCGGCACCCTGGAGAGCCTCTCCAGGCAGGTGCAGCGCGGCCCGGACAACGGCGCCTACACCTGGCAGGAAGGCACCCTCTACAACGAGGCGGTCATCCACCAGGAGGGCCATGCCGTCGGCGGCAACACGGCCAATATCGACCAGATCGGCGGCATGGACAACGTCGCCCATATCCGCCAGGAGGGCGACCTGAACCGGGCAGCGACCCTGCAGGACGGCAACGCCCTGGCCAGCCAGATCGAGGTGAAGCAGTACGGCGAAGGCAACGATGCCTATGTCGAGCAGATGGGCGGCGAGGACAACTACGCGCGCACCAACCAGAAGGGCTACAACAACTACGCGACAACCTGGCAGGAGAACCAGTACCAGAGCGACGCCTCCATCCGCCAGGACGGCAGCCTCAGCGAGGCGGTGATCGACCAGACCGACGGCGCCTGGAACCAGGCCTCGGTGGTGCAGCTCGGCGACGAGAACGCCGTGCAGGTGGAGCAGTACGACGCCCTCGGCATGCGCGCGGAAGTCTTCCAGAGCGGCATCGGCAACCTCGGCTACGTCTACCAGGAAGGCAGCGACCACATCCTCACCGCCTCCTCCCGCGGCAATGGCAACCAGATCTACGCCGGCACCTCGCTGGATCCGAACAACGGCGGCCAGTACGGCAGCTACCAGTACGCCTCGCTGCGCCAGAAGGGCAGCGACAACGTCATCAGCATGCGCCAGGACGGCAGCGACCAGACCCTCGACCTGAGCCAGCGCGGCAACGGCAACCAGGCCACGGTGGCCCAGACCGACAGCTACAACGAGCTGTATTTCGAGCAGGAAGGCAGCGGCAACATGCTGGTGGTCAACCAGAGCGGCAGCTACAACTATGCCGGCGGCACCAGCAGCGGCACCGACAACATGGTCGAGCTGGATCAGTCGGGCAGCGGCAACGTCGCCGAGGTCGCCCAGCTGTACGGCGACAACAACCTCGCCAGCATCGTGCAGAGCGACAGCGGCAACTACGCCATCGTCACCCAGGGCGGTTCTGGCAACGAGGCCTACGTGAACCAGGTGAACTTCGGCCACACCGCCTACGTCAGCCAGTTCGGTACCGGCAACGTCGCCAACGTCAACCAGAACTGAGCCTGCCGTCCTTGCCTGCCGCCCCTCGCGGGCGGCATTTTTCTGTCCAGCGGAGGTAGGCACGCATGCCGCTTCTCAGCCTGACCGGGTTGCTGCTGGCCGCGACCGGCAGTGTCGCCGTCGATTTCGAACTGCGCCAGCCGGCGCCCCGCCAAGCCGCGGTGCACCTGTGCTTCCGCGGCACGGGACAGCAGGTCCGCTACGAACTGGAGGTACTCGCCCTGGGGCCGGCGGGACGCAGCCGCTCGCGCCAGGCGGGCCGGCTCGAAGCGGGCGAGGAGGCGCGCTGCCCGCTGGCCGACGGCGTGCGGATGGCCGGCGCCAGCCGGATCGAGGGCCGCTTGCTCTGGTGGGTGGATGGACTGGAGCAGCCCGCCGAAACCCGCGAGCTGCGACTCGAATAGCCGCAGCCCACGGGCCGGCCATGGGCGTCTGGGCGCTACTGCGCGGCGGCGGTGGCCTGCCCGTGGGTCATGTACTTGGGCAACGAGGTATTCTCGAAGGTGCCGGCATCCGCGGCCTGCCACAGGCGCCGCTCGATGCCCTGGGCCACCAGGTGGGCGACCGCCGCCTCGATGGCCGACAGCACGCACAGCTGCGCCGGCTCGTTGGTGGTGTAGCCGGCCTCGGCCTCGAGCAGCTCCTGGAACTCGATGAACTTGAACACCCCGGCGCTGCGGCTGACCGAGTAGATGGTCTTGCTGGTCATCACGTTGGCCAGCACCTGGCCGCTGCGCACGTCCACCGCCCGCAGGTTGACCGACACCTGGTCCACGCGGTACTCGGCGGACAGGCCGATGCCCAGGTAGCGGGCACCCTCGCCACCGCTGCGCACGTTGGTGTCGTAGGCGACTATGCCGCCCTCCAGCAGGATGTTGGCCGCCTGCAGCGAAGGCAGGTTGGCCTGGATGTTGGCCGGGGTGTCCGGCTTGCTCTGCGAGGCGCGGATGATCTTGCGCTCGGTGAGGACGTTCTGCAGGCCCTCGCGCTCCAGCACCACGAACCAGCCGCTGGCCTGCAGCGCATCCACCAGCATGCTGGCGCCGCCCTGGGTCACGCTGGTGGAGAAGGAACTGGCCGGGGTCGGCTTGTACTGGCCGGTCTGGTCGCGGAAGCCGTACACGGCGGCCACCAGGCGCCCCTTGGGACGCGGCAGGGCGAGCAGGTCGTAGTAGGTGGAAGCCCGCGGGGTGAGGGTCGGAATCTCCGGCTCCTTCTCGGCGGGCATCGGCTCGCGCAGGGCGCACCCCTGCACGGCGGCTAGCAGCACTGCCATCGCGATGATCTTGTTCATGGTCCTGAGCTTCCTGCTTCTATGCCAGCGGCGGTCGATTGATGGGCTAGAGTCCGTCGACGATGACCTCGGCGACCTCCCCCGTCAGCCGGTCGGTGATCACGATCGTCAGGGAACCGTCGACATCCACGATATCGATGAGGAAGGAGTCGGTGGTCAGGCTGCCGGTATTGCCGTTCTCGATGTTGGCGAGCAGTTGCGAAAGCAGGCGCGACTCCAGCTGGCTGGTGAAGCGCTGCAGGGCCGTGGTGCCGGTCCCCGTGCCCCCCAGGTCCGGGTCCTTGTGGTCGTTCTGCGCCTGGGCGTTGGCCAGCAGCCAGGGGCCGTTCAGCGGGTTGCCGCCGAAGGCCGGGTTGACCGGGGTGTAGACCAGTTCGGTGGCCTGCACCGGCGCCAGCAAGCAGACACCGGTGAGCCCGAGACAGGCCGCGAGAGGGCGTTTTTTCATGGTCATAGCTCATCCTTGTCCAAGTCGTAGGTGTCTTGCAGCAGGCTCTCCAGCTTCTGGCGCGTGACGGCTTCCTGGATCAGGTCGGCAGCCTCGTAGGCCACCGGCTGCACCTCGGAAACGTTCGGCGCCAGAAAGCGCCGGTACAGCGTGCGGCCCTCGTACTCGACCCATACCAGGCTCCCCCAGCGCGCCGAAGGCCGTTCCCTGACCACCAGGTTGAAGTCCAGCCGGCTGGTGTCGCGCAGTCGCTCGGAGAAGTAGCGGTAGAACTCGTGGCCGATGTGGGAAATGCTGTTGTCGACGATGAAGCCACGGATCTCGTCCTCTTCTTCGGCCGCCTGCAGGGGCGCCTGCAGGGGCGCCGCCAGCAGCGCGCAGGCCAGACCCAAGGCGCGGAAAAGCGCTGGCCTGCGCAGCAGGCAGGCCAGCACGCAACCAGACGAATCCCCCGTTGATGGTCTTTGAGTTTCCATGGCGTTTCCCGCCTGTTTTTTGTTTCCCCATTTCGAGCGTAGTCCATCGCCCCTGATGCGCCAGTAGCAAAAAACTGCTGGTCGGGCCGACTCGCGCCCTGCGCCAGGCGGACTATGCTCAACCCTGGAAGAAGACCTGCGGGGGACGGCGCCGCCCTGCGCCGTGCAGCAGACACGGAAAGCCATCATGTACAAGCAGCATTTCGGCCTCACCGAGACGCCCTTCTCGATCTCGCCCGACCCGCGCTATCTGTTCATGAGCGCGCGGCACCGCGAGGCACTCGCCCATCTGCTCTACGGCCTGCGCATCGACGGCGGCTTCGTGCTGCTCACCGGCGAGGTCGGCACCGGCAAGACCACCCTGTGCCGCTGCCTGCTGGAGCAGGTGCCGGAACACTGCGACATCGCCTTCATCTTCAATCCCAAGGTGAACGTGCTGGAGCTGCTGCGCACCCTGTGCGACGAACTGCATATCGAGCTGCCCGCCAACCTGCGCGGCCTCAAGGCGCTGGTCGACCGCCTCAATGCCCACCTGCTGGCCAGCCACGCCCGCGGCCGCAAGACGGTGCTGATCGTCGACGAGGCGCAGAACCTGTCCAACGACGTGCTGGAGCTGCTGCGCCTGCTGACCAACCTGGAGACCAGCCAGCGCAAGCTGCTGCAGATCATCCTGCTCGGCCAGCCGGAACTGCGCGAGCGCCTGGCGCAGCCGCAGATGCGCCAGCTGGCCCAGCGCATAGTCGCGCGCTACCACCTGGAGCCGCTGTCGAGCCAGGAGGTCAGTACCTACGTGCAGCACCGCCTGGCGGTGGCCGGCGCGCGCGCCGCCCTGTTTCCGCCGCGCGTGCTGCAACGCCTCTACCACCTGAGCGGCGGCACGCCGCGGCTGATCAACCTGATCTGCGACCGCGCCCTGCTCGGCGCCTACGTCAGGGGCCGGCAGGCCGTGGACAGCGCCACCCTGAAGCGCGCCGCCCGCGAGGTGCTGGGCGAACCCGTCGGCAGACCGCCGGCACGCCTGCCGCCGACGCTGACCACGGCCCTCGCCGTGGCCGTGCTCGCCGGGCTGGCCGTGGCCATACAGCACGGCCTGCCCGTCCCGCAGCTGCCGCGCCCCGCGCCCCCGATGCAGATCGAGCAGCGCAGCGAAGCGACCGCGCCGGTGGCCGCGGACCGCCCCGCCCCGCCGCTTGCCGTCGTCCCGGCAGCGGACCGCGAACCTGCGCCGGCAGAGCAGGAGACGCCGCCGCTGGCGGCCAGCGACAGCGCTCCCGCGCCGGCCACTGCCGAGCCGCTCGCCAGTAGCGGGCCTGCCGCTGACACGGCAGAGCCCGCGCCGCCCGCCGAGCGGCAACCCGCCAGCAGCGAGAGTTCTCCCGGCATCATCGCCGCCCCGGGCCGCGAGGAGCACTGGCTGCACGAGGCCATGGCGGTACGCAGCCTGTTCGCCCAGTGGCAGATCGAGGTCGCCGAACCGACCGCCCTGGAGGACGCCTGCCGGCGCGCCGGCCAGGTGGACCTGCACTGCCTGCCGATGAACGACGGCCTCGCCTCGCTGCGCAGCTTCAACAGCCCGGCCATCGTCGAACTGCGCCAGACCGACGGTCCCGACTTCCTCGCCACCCTGCTTGAGCTGGGGCCGGAGCAGGTCCGCCTGGCCGTGGCCGGCAAGATCCAGGAAGTGCCGCTGGACAGCCTGATGCGCCAGTGGACCGGCCGCTACACCCTGCTCTGGCGCGCCCCTGAGGGCTGGGGCCGCGGGCTGGGCATCGGCGCCCGCG
The DNA here is from genome assembly GCF_034057115.1 of Pseudomonas sp. AN-1. Taxonomy (NCBI): domain Bacteria; kingdom Pseudomonadati; phylum Pseudomonadota; class Gammaproteobacteria; order Pseudomonadales; family Pseudomonadaceae; genus Pseudomonas; species Pseudomonas sp. AN-1. The sequence goes on from NZ_CP139195.1 coordinate 1,565,961, forward strand.
ATCCGGCGGTGGCCTGGATCGACCAGCGTCTGGCGCGCTGGGAGGGCGCGTCCCCGCGCGACAGCGCCGGCAACCTGTTCACCGAGGATCTGGCCCGGCGGGTGCGCGACTTCCAGCGCGCCCACGGCCTCAAGGCCGACGGCCTGGTCGGCCGGATGACCCTGGCCCGCCTCGCCGCCCTCACCGACGCCGAAGCGCCGGTTCTGGCCCAGCAGGACCACTAGCCATGTCCTACATACTCGAAGCCCTGAAGAAGTCCGAATACGCCCGCCAGCAAGGCAGGGTGCCGGATCTCGCCACCCTGCCCGCCACGGAGGCATCGCCGGACCTGCCGTTCGCCGCCGACCGCCTGCCGCTGCTGGCCGGCGGCGCTCTGCTGCTGGCGGTGGCGGTGACCGGCTGGTGGCGCCCCTGGCAGTCGCCGCCGCCCGAGGCGACCGTTGCCCCGGCCGCCTCGCCCGTCGCCGCCATGCCGGCCCCAGTGGCCAGCGCCGCGCCGGTCGTAGCTGCACCGGTCGCGGCGCCGCCCGTCGAGCCACCGGTCGGAACGACGAGCGCCCCGGCGGTGCAGACGCTGGTCGCTGCGCCGCCGCCGAGCGCTCCCGCCGCGCAGCCGCAGCCGCAGCCGCAGCCGCAGCCGCAGCCGCAGCCAGCCATTGCGCCAGCCGCGGAGCCGCTGCCGGCTCCGGCGCCCAGAACCGTGCTCCCCGCTCAGGAACCCACGCCCATCGCCGCCAGGTCCCTGCCCGCCGCCCCGCCCCCGGCACAGCCGGCGCCGGCCGCCGCGCTCCCCGCCCCACCCAACCGGGTGCTGGCCTTCTACGAGCTGCCGCCGACGGTGCGCGAGCGCATCCCGCCGCTGTCCGTGTCCGGATTTTCCTACGCCGAACAGCCGGACCTGCGCATGGCGGTGATCAACGACAAGGTGCTGCGCCAGGGCGAAAGCGCCGCGCCGGGCATCACCCTGGAGCGCATCGCCAGCGACGGCGTGGTGCTGAGCTTCAGCGGCTACCGCTTCCGTCCGCAGCGCTGAGGGCGGGGAAACCCAGCTCGAAGCGGGTCAGTCCGTCGGCCGAGGTGCAGCGGATGCTGCCGCGGTGGGCCTCGACGATGGAGCGGGTGATCGCCAGCCCCAGCCCGGCGTGGCCGCCCTCGCGGCGCGCCGGGTCGACCCGGTAGAAGCGGTCAAACAGCCGCCCCAGATGCTCGGCGGGAATCGTCGGCCCGGGATTCTCCACCTCCAGCAGCACCTGCCCGCCGCGTTGCCCGATGCGCACGCGGATGCAGCCGCCGGCCGGCGTGTAGCGCAGGGCATTGCCCAGCAGGTTGGACAGCGCCCGGCGCAGCATCCCGGGCTCCCCCTCGATCCAGCCCTCGCCGCCCTGCGCCAGCTCGACCCCGGCCTCCTCGGCCAGCAGACGGTAGTAGTCGAGCAGCTGCTCGACCAGCTCGTGCAGCGCCAGCGGCCGCCGCTCGGGGGCGATCAGGCCGTTGTCGGCCTTGGCCAGGAACAGCATGTCGTCGATCATCCGCGCCATGCGCTTGAGGTCCTCGAGGTTGCCATACAGCGCCTCCCGGTATTCCTCCAGGCTGCGCGCGCGGCCGAGCACCACCTCGGTGTGGGTCATCAGCTGGGTCAGCGGCGTGCGCAGCTCGTGGGCGATGTCGGCGGAGAAGTTGGACAGGCGCACGAAGGACTCTTCCAGGCGCTCGAGCATGCCGTTGAACGAGGACACCAACGGCCGCAGCTCCACCGGCAGCGTCTGCTCGGGGATGCGCTCCTTGAGCGAGCGCGCCGACACGCCGGCGGCCACCTGGGTCACCTCGCGCAGCGGGCGCAGGCCGCTGCGCGCCACCAGCCAGCCGAGCCCGGCGCTGAGCAGGGCGCACACCCCCAGGGCGATCCACAGCCAGCGCTGCAGCGCCGCGAAGAAGTCCTCGTGGTGGGTCACGTCCAGCGCCAGCAGCAGGGTCAGCGACTGCCCCGGCTCGGCCAGCGCCACCTCGGCGGTCATTCCGCGCAGCAGACGCTCGCCCTCCCACCACTCCCACAGCCCGCCGATCCGGGTGCGAAAGCGCGCGGGAATCGCCGCCTCGGAGGGCTCGGCGAACAGCACCCGGCCATCGCCGGCGAGGATCTGCGCACGCAGGTCCTGGTGCGCGCCGAGCAGCGTGTGCAGCTGCGGGCCCAGGGTTTCCAGCCGGTCCGCGCGCTCTAGGCTGCCGAGGAGGCGCCGGCTGGCCTGCAGCTTGTCGTGCAGGGCGTGGCGGTCGAGATCGAGGAAGTGCTCGCGGCTCAGGTGGCTGACCGCCAGGCCGGCGGCCAGCAGCACGCCGGTGAGGGCCAGCATGAACAGCAGGCCGAGGCGCGCGGTGAGCGACAGGCGGGCGATCACTCGGACAGGTCCAGCACGTAGCCCATGCCGCGCACGGTGTGAATCAGCTTCGGCTCGAAGCCGTCGTCGATCTTGGCGCGCAGGCGGCGGATGGCCACCTCGATGACGTTGGTGTCGCTGTCGAAGTTCATGTCCCACACCTGCGAGGCGATCAGCGACTTGGGCAGCACCTCCCCCTGGCGGCGCAGCAGCAGTTCGAGCAGGGCGAACTCCTTGGCGGTCAGGTCGATGCGCTGGCCCGCGCGGCTGGCGCGGCGCTTGAGCAGGTCCACCTCCAGGTCGGCGACCTGCAGGCGGGTCGGCGCCGCACTGGCCTGGCCGCGGCGCAGCAGGGTGCGCACCCGCGCCAGCAGCTCGGCGAAGGCGAACGGCTTGACCAGGTAGTCGTCGGCGCCCAGCTCCAGCCCCCTGACCCGGTCCTCGATGCCGTCGCGCGCGGTGAGAAACAGCACCGGCTCGCCCTGCCCGGCGCCGCGCAGGCGGCGCAGCACCTCCCAGCCGTCGAGGCCGGGCATCATCACGTCGAGGATCAGCAGGTCGTAGCGCTCGCCGAGGGCACGGTGCAGCGCTTCGCTCCCATCCGCGACCCGGTCGACGGCGAACCCCGCCTCGCTCAGGCCCTGCCGCAGGTAGGCACCGATCTTCGGATCGTCCTCGGCCACCAGGATCTTCATCGCGCTACTCTCCACAAGTTCCAGCCACAAGTTCCGGCCACAAGTTCCGGCCACAAGTGCTGGCCATCAGTGCCAGGCGGATTGTGCAACCGGCCGCCCGCGACAGCCAGAAGCTGACGCGAATGTAATCTGCCCGCCCGGGTCGGTGCACCGTCGCGGAGCACGGATCATTGGCATGAGCGCTCCCCCCTGAATATGATGCGGGCCGAATCACCCCGGCACCCGGGGCTGGATGTTTCACCGAGCGGGACGCCGATGCACGCGACAGACCACGACACCCCGACCGGTGCGTCACTCTTCACGCCTCCGGGCAGCTGGCGGCATTACCTCTGGAAGGTGCTCGCCCTCACCGGCCTCTACCTGCTGGCCGGCATCGTCGGCGTCCTGTTGAGCCAGTCCACCGGCTATGCCTCGCCGATCTGGCCGGCGACCGGCATGGCCACGGCGGGGCTGCTTATCTGGGGTTGGCGCTGCTGGCCCGGCGTGTTCCTCGGCGACCTGCTGATCGACCTGTCGCGCGACGCGTCGCTGCAAGGCATCGGCCTGGCCAGCCTCACCGCCGCAGCCGCGACCGTCCAGACGCTGCTCTGCGTCTGGCTGGTGCAGCGCTACCTGCAGGGACGCTGGCAGGTCGCCCGCGACCGCCGGCTGGTGTCCATCCTGTTCGCCGCCGGCCCGCTGACCTGCCTGATCGCGCCGACCCTGGGCAGCGCCGTGCTGGTCGCCGGCGGCAGGATCGCCAGCGACGACCTGTTCAACGAGTGGCTGCGCTGGTGGGCCGGCGACACCCTCGGCGTGCTGCTGTTCGCGCCGCTGGCGCTGCTGCTGTGGCCGGGCCGCCGGACCCTGCGCGGCGGCGAGGGCAACCACCGCTTCGCCCTGCCGCTGGTGGTCACCCTCACCCTGCTGATCGTCGGCCACCTCGGTCTGTCGCAACTGGAGGACCTGCGCGCCCGCAGCGAGGCGCGCACGCTGATGGAGGTGATCGGCGACAGCATCACCCAGGACGTCGCGGAAACCCTGCTGCCGCTGGAGGGCCTGGCGCACTTCATCGCCGCCAGCCCGGAGGTCACCCGCGAGGAGTTCCGCAAGTACACCCAGAGCTTCGTCCAGCGCCCCGCCATCCTCTGGGTGGACTGGGCGCCGCGGGTCGACGCCCGGCAGCGGGCCGGCTTCGAGGCCGCCGTCGCGGCCAGCGGCTTCCCCGGCTATCGCATCGTCGAGCTGGACAGCCGCGGCCGGCTGCAGCCGGCCGCCGAGCGCGCCGAATACTTTCCCGTCCTGTACAGCGAGCCGCTGGCGCTGGGGCGCACGGTGCTGGGCCTCGACCACGGCTCGGAGCCGATGCGCCACACGGCGATGAGGCAGGCCCTCGACCACGGCAAGTCCATCGCCTCCGACCGCATCCGGCTGGTCCGCAGCGCACGCCAGGCATCGCTGCTCTTCGTGCCGGTGCACAGGCTCGACGCCGCTGCGCAGCAGGCGCCGGTCGGCTACGTGGTCGGCGCCCTGGACATCCAGCAGCTGTTCGCCCCGCTGCGGCGCAAGGCGGAGGATCGCCAGTTCGCCCTGCGCATCTCGGACGTCACCGCCGGCATGCCCCGGCGCATCCTGAGCAACTCGCTGCCGGCCGGGGCCGAGCCCGACTGGCATCGCGACGTCCACGCCAGCGGACGCGTCTGGCGCCTGGAAATGTACCCGCGGCTCCCGCTGTGGCGGCCCGGTTCGACGGCGGAGGAGCGCCTGTTCCTCGGTTTCGCCGTGCTCACCGCCTTTCTCGCCACCTTCGCGACCCTGGGCAGTGCCGGACGGCATGCGCTGGTCTCGCGCGTGGTCGCCGAGCGCACCGCCCAGCTCGCCGAACTGAACAGCCAGTTGCAGCAGCGCATCGAGGAGCGCGGCCAGGCCCTGACCGACCTGCACGCCAAGGAGGCGGAGATCCACGCGGTGCTCGACCACCTGCTCGAGTGCGTGATCACCATCGACAGCCGCGGCATCGTGCAGAGCGTCAATCCGGCCATCGAACCGCTGCTCGGCTACCGTCCCGAGGAGCTGGTCGGTCGCAACATCTCCTGCCTGATGGCCTCGCCGTTGCGCGAGCACCACGACGACTACATCGCGCGCTATCTGCAGACCGGCGAGCGGCACATCGTCGGCTCCAGCCGCGAGGTCAGCGGCCGGCACAAGGACGGCCAGCCGATCGCCCTCGAACTCAGCGTCTCCGAGTACCGCGTGCACGGGCAGCGCTTCTTCATCGGCACCCTGCGCGACATCCGCGAGCTCAAGGCGCTGATCGCCAGCCTGACCCAGGCCCGCGAGGAGGCCGAACAGGCCAGCCGCGCCAAGTCGGCCTTCCTCGCCACCATGAGCCACGAGATCCGCACGCCGATGAACGGCGTGGTCGGCCTGATCGACGTGCTCACCCAGGACCAGCTGCCGCCCCACCAGGCCGACCTGGTCCGCACCATCCGCGAATCATCGGGCACCCTGCTGGGGGTGATCGACGACATCCTCGACTTCTCCAGGATCGAGGCCGGCCGGCTGGAGATCGAGCATGCGCCGCTGAACCTGGTCGAGCTGCTCGACAACCTGTGCGATACCCTGCGCCCGCTGGCCGTCACGCACGGGGTGCGTCTCGACGCGGAGATCGCCGCCGGGGTGCCGCCCTGGATCCGCTCCGACGCCATGCGCCTGCGGCAGATCCTCTTCAACCTGATCGGCAACGCCATCAAGTTCTCCGGAGGCCGCGACGAGCAGCCCGGCCGGGTCGTGGTGGGCGTGCGTCCGGCCGCGGACGACCCGCAGCGCCTGCTCATCGATGTGACGGACAACGGCATCGGCATCGCCGCCGAACATCTCGGCCAGCTGTTCCAGCCCTTCAGCCAGGCGGAGTCCTCGACCACCCGCCGCTTCGGCGGCAGTGGCCTGGGCCTGGCCATCTGCCGGCGCCTGGTCGAGCTGCTGGGCGGCGAGATCGCCGTCGCCAGCACCCCGGGGCACGGCACCCGCTTCACCGTCAGCCTGCCGCTGACCCTGGCCAGCGCGCCGCAGCCGGCCGCCGAGCCAGCGGCACCGGCCGCACCGGTCGCCGGGGCCCCCGCCAGCCGGCGCCTGCTGGTGGTCGAGGACGACGCGGTGAACCGCAAGGTCATCCGCCAGCAGCTCGCCCTGCTCGGCTACGACTTCACGCTGGCCAGCCAGGGCAGCGAGGCCCTGAGCCTGTGGCGCCAGGGCGGCTTCGACCTGATCCTCAGCGACCTGCACATGCCGGAAATGGACGGCTACCAGTTGGCCAGGCGGATCCGCGCCGAGGAAGCCGGCCAGCGCCGCATTCCGATCCTCGCGCTGACCGCCAACGCCATGCGCGGCGAAGCCGCACGGGCGGTGGAGGCCGGCATGGACGAGTACCTGACCAAGCCGATCCGCCTGGCCACCCTGCAGACCGCCCTGGCGCGCTGGCTGCCCCAGCAGGCCCGCCCGGCGCCGGCTGACGCCGGGCCGGGGCCGGACGACCAGCCGCTGGTCGACGCGACAGTCCTCGCGGCACTGGTCGGCACGGACCGCGAGATGATCCGCGAGATTCTCGGCGACTACGCCGAGTCGCTGCGCAGCCTGGCGCCGCAATTGCTGCAGGCCTTCGCCCGCAACGACTGCGACAGCATCGACGCCATCGCCCACCGCCTCAAGTCGTCGTCCCGCGCGGTCGGCGCGGTGCGCCTGGGCCAGCTGTGCACGGCACTCGAACAGGCCATCAAGGACAGCGACAGTGCCGCGCTGGCCCACGGCATGGCCGAGTTCCATCCCCTTCATCACGCCACGGCAGCATGGATCGACCGGTTGCTGAAAGAAGGCAACCCAGTCTGAGCAGGAGGCAATCCCGATGAGAATCCTGGTGGTCGACGACGACCCGTTCATCCGCAAGCTGCTGGTCCGCCAGTTGAAGACCCTCGGCTACCAGCAGGTACTCGCCTGCGAGCAGGCCCAGGCCGCGGTCGAGCACCTGGAGCGGCAGCCCGACGGCACCGATCTGATTCTCTGCGACCTGCAGATGCCGGGGATGGACGGCATCGAGTTCATCCGCCACCTGGTGCGCCTGGGCTACCCCGGCGCCCTGGTGCTGGTCAGCGGCGAGGACGAGCGCATCCTGCAGAGCGCCGAGCGCCTGGCCCGCGGTCACCGCCTGCGGGTCGCGGGCGCGCTGTACAAGCCGGTCTCCAGCGAGCAGCTGCAGCGCCTCCTGCAGGCGTTGCCCGGCGGCGATGCCCCACGGACCGGCGAGGCGCGCAGCTACGGCGCCGAGGAGCTGGCCAACGGCATCCGCGCCGGCCAGTTGGTCAACCACTACCAGCCCAAGGTCGACTTCGCCAGCGGGCAGGTCAGCGGGGTCGAGACCCTGGTGCGCTGGCAGCACCCCGAGGACGGCCTGGTCTACCCAGACCGCTTCGTCACCCTCGCCGAGGAGCACGGCCTGATCGACGCGCTGATGCTCGACGTGCTGCGCAACGCCCTGGCCGATGCGCGGCAGTGGCGCGCCCGGGGCATCGAGCTGCAGGTGGCGGTCAACGTGTCGATGGACAATCTGGTGGGGCTGGACTTCCCCGACCTGGTCGAGCAGGAAGCTCTGGCCGCCGGCGCGCCGCTGACCAGCCTGGTGCTGGAAGTCACCGAGAGCCACCTGATGAAGAACCGCCAGGCCGCCCTCGACATCCTCACCCGCCTGCGCCTCAAGCGCATCGGCCTGTCGATCGACGACTTCGGCACCGGCCACTCCTCGCTGGTGCAGCTGCGCGACATACCCTTCAACGAGCTGAAGATCGACCGCAGCTTCGTGCACGGCGCCTGGCGCGACAAGTCGCTGGACGGCATTCTCGGCGCCAGCCTGGAGATGGCCCGCCGGCTGGGCATGCGCACGGTGGCCGAAGGCATCGAGGACCGCACCGACTGGGATCACCTGCGCGGCGCCGGCTGCGACGTCGCCCAGGGCTGGTTCATCGCCAAGGCGATGCCCGCCGAACGCCTGCCGGCCTGGCTGGAGGGCTGGGAGGCGCGGCGCAGCGAGCTGGCCTGAGCCACCCCGCACGCAGCCCCGGGCGAGGCGGCTGCTCAGGGCTTGGGTTTGGCCAGCATCTCGCGATGCGCACGCAACTGCTCGAGCATCTGCTCCATGTGCTGGATGCGCAGATCCACCTGCTCGACCGTATCCATGCTCGCCCAGCCGCCGCCCATGCCCGGCCCCATACCCTGGCCCATGCCCATCCCCATGCCATGGCCACCGCCCATGCAGCCGCCCATGCTCTGCATGCCGCGGCCCATGGCCTGCCAGTGCTGCTCCATCAGCTTCTGCCGCTCCTCGGGCGTCTTGCCGGCCATCCAGTTCTGGTGAAGCGTGCGCATCTCGGTGATGTGCTGCTGCCACTGCTGCTCGGGCGGCGCCGCCTGCTCTTCTGCCCAGGCGCTACCCGCTGCAGCCAGCAGCAGGATTGCGCCACAAAGAATCGTCCGGTTCATCTGCAAGCCCTCGCGAAGGCGGGTTGAGAGTTTCACTCTAGTCCCGGGCGCCGGACGCTGCGGGTAGCTGACGGAAATGTAATCCGCCGCTCAGCCTTCCGTAAGCAAGGGCCGTCTAGCATGACGATGCAAGTATTTCTGTCTGGCATTGCCCCTTCGGACAATCGGCGTCCACTGGACGCCGTTTCTTTCAGGAGATCCCACCATGCATCCAGGCCACGCCCCGGGCGAACCGTCCCGCTCATTCTGGCGCAGCAAGCCCGGCATCGTGCTGGGCATGCTCGCCGTCATCGCCCTGTTCTACCTGGCGCGCGAACACTACGCCCACGCCGCCGGGCTGCTGCCCTACCTGATCCTGCTGCTCTGCCCGCTGATGCACCTGTTCGGCCACTCCCACAGTGGCCACACCCATCGCTCCGCGCAGCGTGACGATCCGGAGCGGAAAAGGAACTAGCGCATGACCTCATCGTCTCCCCACCCGCACGACCACGCCGGCCATCATGAGCATGCGCACGCGGCGCCCTCGCCCACGGCGGCCCAGGCTGCAGCCGGCAGCGAATACACCTGCCCGATGCACCCGGAGGTGCGCCAGATCGGTCCAGGCACCTGCCCCAAGTGCGGCATGGCCCTGGAGCCGGTGATCCCCGAGCTGGAAGAGGAGGAAAACCCCGAGCTCAAGGACTTCCGCCGGCGCTTCTGGTGGAGCCTGCCGCTGACCGTGGTCGTCACCGTGCTGGCGATGGCCGGCCACCAGCTGATGCTGTTCCATGGCGCTACGCAGAACTGGGTGGAGCTGGCACTGGCCACCCCGGTGGTGCTGTGGGCCGGCTGGCCGTTCTACGTGCGCGGCGTAAAGTCGGTGCTCAACCGCAGCCCCAACATGTGGACGCTGATCGGCCTGGGCACCGCCGCCGCCTGGCTGTACAGCGTCGCCGCCACCCTGGCACCCGGCGTGTTCCCGGCCAATTTCGTGATGGACGGGCGCATCGGCGTGTACTTCGAGGCCGCGGCGGTGATCATCTCGCTGACCCTGCTCGGCCAGATCCTCGAACTCAAGGCGCGCTCGCAGACCTCGGCGGCAATCAAGGCGCTGCTTGGGCTGGCGCCGAAGACCGCGCGGCGGATCAATGCCGACGGCTCGGAAGAAGACATCCCGCTGAGCCACGTACACAGCGGCGACAAGCTGCGCGTGCGCCCCGGCGAGAAGGTGCCGGTCGACGGCCGCGTGCTGGAAGGCGAAAGCGCAGTGGACGAGTCGATGCTGACCGGCGAACCGCTGCCGGTGACCAAGCGCGCCGGCGACACGCTGATCGGCGCCACCCTCAATCGCCACGGCAGCCTGGTGATGGAAGCCCAGAAGGTCGGCAGCGCGACCATGCTCGCGCAGATCGTGCAGATGGTCGCTCAGGCCCAGCGCTCCAAGGCGCCGCTGCAACGCCTGGCCGACGTGATCGCCGGGTATTTCGTGCTGGTGGTGATCGCCATCGCCGTGCTGACCTTCCTCGGCTGGGGCCTGTGGGGACCGCAGCCGAGCTGGGTGTTCGGCCTGATCAACGCGGTGGCGGTGCTGATCATCGCCTGCCCCTGCGCCCTCGGCCTGGCCACACCGATGTCGGTGATGGTCGCCACCGGCAAGGCCGCCACCAGCGGCGTGCTGTTCCGCGACGCCGCGGCCATCGAGCACCTGCGCCGGATCGACACCCTGATCGTCGACAAGACCGGTACCCTCACCGAGGGCCGCCCGGCCTTCCACAGCGCCCTCGCCGCCCCCGGCTTCAGCGACGACGAAGTGCTGCGCCTGGCCGCCAGCCTCGACCAGGGCAGCGAGCATCCGCTGGCCCATGCCATCGTCGAGCAGGCCCGCGCCCAGGGCTTGGCGCTGAGCACGCCGCAGACCTTCGAGTCCGCCTCCGGCATCGGCGTGCGCGGCCAGGTCGACGGCCGTCCCTTGCTGCTCGGCAACACCACATTGCTGGAGGACGCCGGCGTTACCACCGCGCCCCTGCAGCCCCAGGCCGAAGCGCTGCGCGGCGAGGGCGCCAGCATCATGTACCTGGCGGTGGACGGTGCGCTGGCGGGCCTGCTGGCGGTGGCCGACCCGATCAAGCCGACCTCCAAGCTGGCGGTCGAGCGTCTGCAGGCGGCTGGCGTGAACGTCATCATGGCCACCGGCGATGGCCTCACCACCGCCCGTTCGGTGGCCCGCCAGCTGGGCATCGAGGAAGTGCACGGCGAGGTCAAGCCGCAGGACAAGGAGCGCCTGGCCGCCCGCCTGCAACAGGAAGGCCGCCGCGTGGCGATGGCCGGCGACGGCATCAACGACGCCCCGGCGCTGGCCCGCGCCGACGTCGGCATCGCCATGGGCACCGGCACCGACGTGGCGATGAGCAGCGCCCAGATCACCCTGGTCAAGGGCGACCTGCTCGGCATCCTGCGTGCACGCAGCCTGTCGGTGGCCACGGTGAAGAACATGCACCAGAACCTGACCTTCGCCTTCCTCTACAACGCCATGGGCATCCCGCTGGCCGCCGGCCTGTTCTACCCGCTGACCGGCCACCTGCTGTCGCCGCTGATCGCCGCCCTGGCGATGAGCGTCAGCTCGGCCTCGGTGGTGTTCAACGCCCTGCGCCTGCGCCAGGCTCGGATCGACTGAAGAAAAACCCTTGACCTTGCCACGAGGTCAAGGTCGAAGATGATGGCAAGGCCGGAATCGCCGGCCACCATGAGAGGAGTTCCACGATGAGCAGCATCGAACTGAACGTCCAGGACATGACCTGTGGTTCCTGCGTCAAGCACGTCACCCAGGCCCTGAGCCCGCTGCCCGGTGTCGAGGCGGTGGAAGTCGACCTGCAGGCCGGTCGCGTGCTCGTCAGCGGCAGCGCCGACGGCGCCGCCCTGATCGCCGCCCTGGATGACGCCGGCTACCCGGCGCAACTGGCCGGCCCGGCCAGCGCACCGGCAGCCGCCAAGACCGGCGGCTGCGGCGTCGGTTGCGGCTGTCACGGTTAACCAACGGAGGATTCTCATGCACGCCAAACTGCGTATCGCCACCCTCGCCGCCCTGCTGATGAGCGGCGCCGTCCAGGCCGCCGACGCCCTGACCATCGACGTCCACCGCGACGCCAACTGCGGCTGCTGCAAGGACTGGATCAAGCACCTGGAGGCCAACGGCTTCAGCGTGCGCGACCACGTCGAGCCGGACATGAGCGCGGTCAAGCAGCGCCTCGGCGTGGCGCCGCGGCTGGCCTCATGCCATACGGGGGTGATCGACGGCAAGTTCGTCGAGGGCCACGTGCCGGCGGCGCAGATCCTCGAACTGCGCCAGCGCCCCGACCTGCTCGGCCTCGCCGTGCCGGGCATGCCGGCCGGTTCGCCGGGCATGGAATACGGCGACCGCCGGGACGCCTACCAGGTGATCGGCCTGACCAGGGACGGCACCGACGAGGTGGTGGCCGACTACCCGGCCAAGTGACCGGCTGCGCGGCTGCCGGCCGAGCCGTGTAGGCCCCGGCAACCGGCCAGGCTCAGGCCAGCAGGCTGCGGTCAAAGACGAACACCTCGCCCTTCGGCGGGCAGTGCTCGTAGATGACCTGCGGCCGGCCCATGGGCGGCTGGTTCTTCTCGCCGGTGTCGCGGATCCAGCCCTGGCTCTTCATCTTCTCCAGCCGCCCGCGCAGGGTGGTGTGCTGCACCGCCTGGCCGAGGCAGGCCTCGAAGGCGGTCAGCGCCTCGCCGACGGTGAAGCGTGGGCCGAGCAGGTACAGCGGCAGCGCGGTGTACACCGACTTGCTGGCCAGCCGCTCGGCCACCCGGTGTACCAGCTGGGCGTGGTCGAACGGCAAAGGGAAGCTGCCGTCGAGGATCTGCCCGAGCGGCACGAAGCGCAGGTCGGCCTCCTGGAGCGTGGTCTGCGGCGCCAGCAGCGCCAGGTAGAAGATGGTGATCGACCAGCCGCGCGGGTCGCGCACGTCGTTGCCCTCGGTGCCGACCTGCTCCAGATGCGCCGGCTCGATGTGCGCCCTGAAGGTCAACGCGCGCTCCACCGCGTCCTCGAGGGTGCGGTCGCTCTCGAGGCCGTTGATCAGCACGCCCGGCAGCGCCCATTTGCCCGGGTAGGGAATCTCGTCGCTGTCGGGGCGCCGCCTGAGCAGCACCTCCAGCCCCTCCCCGCCCAGGCGCAGCGCCACTATGTCCACGCTGGCCAGAATTTCCGCCGAGTTCATCCAGCCTCCCGAACCGTCGATGCCATCTGCTTGTATTCTGCCACTTTTTACGCAATAAGAAATAAAAGCGTGATCGAGGCTAGCAGGTGCAGGCTCTCTGTAGAGGCGAATTCATTCGCCTGACGAGGCCGCGCTGGCGAGTAAATTCACCCCTACAGGCTGGACAGGTGCAACGCGCGGGGAAAGCCTGCAAGCCGCCGATCTCGAGCAACGCTTGACTACTTATTTTATTAGGTGAAATATATAGCCACACCCCAAGCCGAGACCCCGGCCATGCGCATAGCCAGCTTCGATGTCGATGCCCAGAAGGGCTTCACCCCGCTCTGCCCCGATGAGCTGCCGGTACCCGGCGGCGACCAGATCGCCCCGGCGCTCAACCACCTGGCGAGCAAGGCGCACCTGCGCCTGGGCAGCAAGGACGCCCACAGCCCGGCGGCGGCCTGGCGGGTCGAGCGTCACGCCGACATGCTGCAGCCGCTGGCGCTGGCCAACGCCGACCTGACCTGGGTCAGCCACTGCGTGACCGGCACACCCGGCTTCGAGCTGCTCGACGCGCTGCCGGCGCCGGTGGACTACGACTTCTTCGTCTGGAAGGGCATCGAGCCTGACTTGCACCCCTACGGCGCCTGCTACCACGACCTGGCCGAGCGGCGCAGCACCGGCGCCATCGAGTTCCTCCGCCAGCAGGCGGTCGATCTGGTGCTGGTCGGCGGCCTGGCGCTGGACTACTGCGTGCGCACCACCGCCCTGCAGCTGCGCCGCGCCGGTTTCGCCGTCGGTGTCTACCTGCCGGCCTGCCGCGCGCTGGCCGAGGACAGCGCGCGCATCGCCCTCGCCGAGCTGGAAACCGCCGGCGTTGCCCTCTACCCCACCGCGCAGGCCCTGGACGCCGCCTTCGCCGCCGCCCGGGAGCGCTGAGATGGCCGAGAGCGTATTCGCCGAGCGCATCGTGCAGAGCCTGCTCGACACCGACTTCTACAAGCTGACCATGATGCAGGCGGTGCTGCACAACTACCCCAACGCCGAGGTGGAATGGGAATTCCGCTGCCGCAGCGACGAGGACCTCAGCCCGTATCTGGCCGAGATCCGCCACCAGATCGCGCGCCTCGAGGAACTGTCCATGAGCGCCGACCAGTTGGCCTTCCTCGAACGCATCCCCTTCCTCAAGGCCGACTTCATCCGCTTCCTCGGCCTGTTCCGCTTCAACCTGCGCTATGTGCATACCGCAGTCGAGGACGGCCAGCTGGCGATCCGCGTGCGCGGCCCCTGGCTGCACGTGATCCTCTTTGAGGTGCCGCTGCTGGCCATCGTCAGCGAGGTGCGCAACCGCTACCGCTATCGCGAAGTGGTGCTCGAACAGGTCGCCGAACGGCTGTACGCCAAGCTCGACTGGCTGCGCCGCGAAGCCTCGGCCGAGGAGCTGGGCGGCTTCCAGCTGGCCGACTTCGGCACCCGCCGGCGCTTCTCCTACCGCACCCAGGAGGAAGTGGTGAACATCCTGCGCCACGACTTCCCCGGCCAGTTCGTCGGCAGCAGCAACGTGCACCTGGCGCGCGAGTACGGCCTCAAGCCCATCGGCACCATGGCCCACGAATGGCTGATGGCCCACCAGCAGCTCGGCCCGCGGCTGATCGACAGCCAGCGCGCCGCACTGGACTGCTGGGTGCGCGAGTACCGCGGCCTGCTCGGTATCGCCCTGACCGACTGCATCACCATGGACGCCTTCCTCGCCGACTTCGACCTGTACTTCGCCAAGCTCTTCGACGGCCTGCGCCACGACTCCGGCGACCCGCTGGCCTGGGCGCAGAAGGCCATCGCCCATTACGAGAAACTCGGCATCGACCCGCGCGGCAAGACCCTGGTGTTCTCCGACGGCCTCGACTTCCCGCGCGCGCTGGCCCTGTACCGCCAGCTGCGCGGGCGGATCAACGTCAGCTTCGGCATCGGCACCAGCCTGACCTGCGACATTCCGGGGGTGACGCCGACCAACATGGTGATCAAGATGACCGCCTGCAACGGCCAGCCGGTGGCGAAGATCTCCGACGCGCCGGGAAAGACCCAGTGCCGCGACCCCAACTTCGTCGCCTACCTGAAACACGTATTCCGCGTCCCCAGCGCCAGCCAAGGAGCCTGAGATGAACGAACTGCAACAACGGATCGCCGAAGAACTCGCCGTGGTGCCGCCCTTCGCCGATGCCGCCGCCGAACTGGCGGAAATCGAGCGGCGCAAGGCCTTCATCAAGCGCTGCCTGCGCGACACCGGCCTCAAGGTGCTGGTGCTCGGCATCAGCGGCGGGGTCGACTCGTCGACCGCCGGCCGCCTGGCGCAGCTCGCCGTCGAGGAACTGCGTGCCGAGAGCGGCGATGCCGGTTACCGCTTCATCGCCGTGCGCCTGCCCCACGACAGCCAGCACGACGAGGCCGACGCCCAGGCGGCCATGCGCTTCGTGGCCGCCGACGAGGAGCAGACGGTGAACATCGGCGACGCCGTGCGCGGGCTGGTCGAGCAGGTCGCCGAGCTGGACCCGCTTACCCCCGGGCGCCGCGACTTCGTGGTCGGCAACGTCAAGGCGCGGGTGCGCATGGTCGCCCAGTACGCCATCGCCAACGCGCGCAACGGCCTGGTGATCGGTACCGACCACGCCGCCGAGGCGGTGATGGGCTTCTTCACCAAGTTCGGCGACGGCGCCTGCGACCTGGCGCCGCTGACCGGGCTGGTCAAGCACCAGGTGCGCGCCCTCGCCGCCCGCCTCGGTGCGCCGGCCGAGCTGGTGCACAAGGTGCCCACCGCCGACCTCGAGGAGCTGCGCCCCGGCCGTCCCGACGAGGAAGCCCACGGCGTCAGCTACGCCGAGATCGACGCCTTCCTGCACGGCCAGCCGGTATCCGAACGCGCCGCGGATATCATCCGGCGCACCTGGGCGGCCACCGCCCACAAGCGCGCGCTGCCCAGGGTGCCGTGACGCCCGGCAGTCAATCGCTCCAGACCAGGCGCAGGCTCTCGAACTGCTCGAACATGTGCCGGTCCATCAGGCGGACCAGCTCGGGGTCGAACTGCCGCCCCGACTGCTCGCGGATGTAGAGCTGCGCCTCCTTCACGGTCCACGCCGGCCTGAACGGCCGCGGGGTGCGCAGCACGTCGTACACGTCGCAGAGCGCGACGATGCGCGCGGACAGGGGGATGGCCTCGCCCTTGAGCCCCGCAGGGTAACCGCTGCCATCCCAGCGCTCGTGATGGTGCAGCGCGACCTCCGCGGCGAGCTGCAGCAGCGGATTGGCCGCGGAGTCGCTGAGGAACTGGTGGCCCAGCTGCGCATGCCGGCGCATCACCTGCGTCTCCGCCTCGTCGAGCGGGCCGGGCTTGAGCAGGATGTAGTCGGGAATGCCAACCATGCCGACATCGTGCATGGTCGCGGCCACCCGCAGCTGGCCGACCCACTCCTCCCGGCAGCCGCAGGCACGCGCCAGCAGGGCGACGCTCTCGCCGATGCGCATCATGTGGTGGCCATTCTGGTTGTCGCGGTATTCGGTGACGCGCACCAGACAGCGGACGATGGTTTCCGTGGCCTTCTCGAGCTCGCGGCCGTGCTCCTCGACGCGCTGCTCGAGCCAGCGCCGCTCCTGGTCCAGCTCGAGACGGGTGAACCAGAGGTTGAGGTGGTTGCGCAGACGCAGGAGCATCTCCCGGTGGTCGACCGGCTTGCACAGATAGTCGCTGACGCCCAGGTCGAGGGCGCGGTGGCGGCTCTCCACGTCGTTGCGGCAGGAAACCGCGAGTATCGGCTGGTTTTCCGGCAGGTACTTGCGCAGCAGCCGCAGGATCTCGAAACCACCCGGGCGGGACATGTCGAGATCGAGCAGCAGCAGATCCCAGGTGTTTTCCAGCAGCCAGGCCAGACCGTTCGCGGGATCGGCCAATACCCGCGTGTTCTTCAGGCCGGCCGCCTCGAGGGCATCCTGCAGCAGGCTCAAGCTGCCGGCGCTACTCTCCAGCAAAGCGATGCTGGCCTGGCGCAGGTGTTCGGGAATGTTCGGCATGAGCTTCCGTCCTTTGAAATCGACCGCCTGAGCCCCGAAGATCCCGGATCTGACGGGATGGGGTCAAGCTGCGAAGTCCCTGGCGCCGAGGCGCTCGAAAGGATGTCCGGACAGCGGCGCTGTTCAAGCCGCCATCTGCAGCCAGTATGGCACATGGCTGCGGCCGGCAAGGCCGGGGCGCCCGCTCCTGATCGGCAACCTGACAAAAGCGTAATCTTCGTCTCAGCTTCCCGACAGCTTGCGCCGGCTATGGTGTGACCATATCGAGGGAATTCCGCCGCAGGCGGATCAGCCCGGGAGCGCCGCTGCGCGCCCCCGAAAAGACGGGACAGGAACAGCATGCCATCTCTGACTTCACGACGAACCTTCCTCAAGGGCCTGGCTGCCGGCGGCGTGCTCGCCGGCCTCGGCCTGTGGCGCCAGCCGGTGTGGGCGCTGGACCGGCCCGGCCAGCCGGGCGTGCTGGCCGGCACCCAGTTCGACCTGACCATCGACGAGCTGCCGGTCGACTTCACCGGCAAGGCGCGCACCGCCGTGGCGGTCAACGGCAGCCTGCCGGCGCCGCTGCTGCGCTGGCGCGAGGGCGACGTGGTGACCCTGCGGGTGCGCAACCGCCTCAAGGAGGACACCTCGATCCACTGGCACGGCATCCTGCTGCCGGCCAACATGGACGGCGTGCCGGGCTTCAGCTTCGCCGGCATCGCCCCGGACGGCATGTACGAATACAAGTTCAAGGTGAAGCAGAGCGGCACCTACTGGTACCACAGCCATTCCGGCTTCCAGGAACAGCGCGGCCTCTACGGCCCGCTGGTGATCGACCCGCTGGAGCCGGAGCCGTTCCAGTACGAGCGCGACTACGTGGTGATGCTCTCCGACTGGACCGACGAGAACCCGGCGCGGGTGCTGGCCAAGCTGAAGAAGCAGGCCGACTACTACAACCAGCACCGCCGCACCGTCGGCGACTTCATCCGCGACGTCGGCGAACAGGGCTGGAGCGATACCTTCAGCGAGCGCTGGGCCTGGGCGAAGATGAACATGAGCCCGACGGATCTGGCCGACGTCAGCGGCGCCACCTACACCTACCTGCTCAACGGCCAGGCACCGGACGGCAACTGGACCGGACTGTTCCAGCCGGGCGAGCGCATCCGCCTGCGCCTGATCAACGCCGCGGCGATGACCTACTTCGACTTCCGCATCCCCGGCCTCAAGCTCACCGTGGTCGCCGCCGACGGCCAGAACGTCGAGCCGGTCGAGGTCGACGAGATCCGCCTGGGCGTGGCGGAAACCTACGACGTGATCGTCACCCCGGATGGCAGTCAGGACGCCTACACCCTGTTCGCCCAGTCCATGGACCGCAGCGGCTACGCCCGCGGCACCCTGGCGCTGCGCGAGGGCCTCTCCGCACCGGTGCCGGCGCCCGATCCGCGCCCCGAACTGAGCATGGCCGACATGGGCCATGGCGATCATGGCGCGCATGGCAGCCATGGTTCAGCCACGACCGGCATGGACCATGCCGCAATGAACCACGGCGACATGAGCCACGGCGCAGCGACGCAGGGCGGCATGGCGCACGCGGCCATGGCCGGGATGGATCACGGGCAGATGGCGGGCATGGACCACGGCAGCATGGCCGGCATGAATCACGGTGCGCCGGCCGGCGCGGCCATAGCCATGCAGGGTCACCCGGCCAGCGAGGCGAACAATCCGCTGATCGACATGCAGACCATGGCGCCCACCGCCAAGCTGGACGATCCGGGCATCGGCCTGCGCGACAACGGCCGCCGCGTGCTGACCTACGCCGACCTGCGCAGCCGCTTCGCCGACCCGGACGGCCGCGCCCCGAGCCGCACGATCGAGCTGCACCTGACCGGCCACATGGAGCGCTTTTCCTGGTCGATCGACGGCGTGCCCTTCGCCCACGCCGAGCCGATCCGCCTCAAGTACGGCGAGCGCATGCGCATCGTGCTGGTCAACGACACCATGATGCACCACCCCATCCACCTGCACGGCCTGTGGAGCGACCTGGAGGACGAGCAGGGCAACTTCAGGGTGCGCAAGCACACCATCGACATGCCGCCCGGTGCGATCCGCAGCTACCGCGTCACCGCCGACGCCCTCGGCCGCTGGGCCTACCACTGCCACATGCTGATGCACATGGACCTCGGCATGTTCCGCGAAGTCCGCGTCGAGGAATGAGGAGACACCCGATGACCACCTTCACCAAGCGCAACACCCTGCTCGCCTCCGCCCTGGCCTTCGGTCTGCTGGCCGCCCTGCCCCTGTCGCAGGCCGTGGCGCAGAACGAGCACGAAGGGCACCACCCGCAGAACGCACCGGCCGCCGCCAGGCAGGCCCAGGGCAACATGGGCAAGAGCCAGCAGATGCCGCAAGGCGGCATGATGGATCACAGCCAGATGGGCCATGGCGGCATGAGCCACGAGCAGATGATGCAGCAGATGCACGAGCAGCACATGAACAACGGCCAGATGGACCACGGCAACATGGGCCAGGGGCAGATGAACCACGGCAGCATGCCGCCGGCCAAGGCCGCGCCCCAAACCAAGGACGGGAAAAATGGCCAGTAAGCTTCCCCTCGCCCTGGCCCTGAGCCTCGGCCTGATCGCCGCCGCGCAGGCGGCCGAGCCGGAGGATCACTCCAGCCATGCCGGCCATGGCGAAACCGCTGCCGAGGCGGCATCGGCCGAGAGCGACGAGCACAGCGCCCATCACCCGCAGACAGCCGCACCTGCAGCGGCGCCGGCGGCTGCAGGCATGCCGATGATGGATCACGGGCAGATGGGCCATGGCGGCATGGGCCATGAGCAGATGATGCAGATGCATCAGCAGCACATGCAGCAGATGCAGGGTGGCCAAGCGGGCCACGGCGGCATGAGCCACGAGCAGATGATGCAGATGCATCAGCAGCACATGCAGCAGATGCAGCAGATGCAGCAGATGCAGGGCGGCCAGGCGGGCCACGGCGGCATGAGCCACGAACAGATGATGCAGATGCACCAGCAGCACATGCAGCAGATGCAGGGCCAGCCGCAGGCAGCGCCGAGCGGCGCGGAGCACGCCGGCCACCACCCCGCCGGCTACCCGGGCAGCCCGGTGCCGCCGGTCACCGACGCCGACCGCGCCGCCGCCTTCCCCGATCTGCCGCCCCACGCCATGCACCAGGGCGGGATCAACTACCTGTTCGTCGCCGACCAGCTGGAATGGCAGGACGCCGACGAGGGCAGCGCCCTGAGCTGGGACCTCAATGGCTGGGTCGGCGGCGACATCGACCGCCTCGCCTTCCGCTCCGAAGGCGAGCGGCTCAATGGCCACACCGAGGAAGCCGAGCTGCAGCTGCTGTGGAGCCACGCCATCGGCCCCTGGTGGGAAACCGTGGCCGGCGTGCGCCAGGACTTCAAGCCGGGCTCGCCGCAGACCTGGGCCGCCTTCGGCGTGCAGGGCATGCCGCTGTACGGCCTGGAGACCGAGGCCACCGCCTTCCTCGGCGAGGCCGGGCAGAGCGCCCTGCGCCTCAGCGCCGAGTACGACATCCTGCTGACCAACCGGCTGATCCTGCAGCCCGCCGCCGAGGCCAACCTGTACGGCCGCAACGACGACGAGCGTGGCGTCGGCTCGGGCTTCAGCGACCTCGAACTGGGCCTGCGCCTGCGCTACGAGATCCGCCGCGAGTTCGCCCCCTACATCGGCGTCAACTGGCATCGCGCCTACGGCAACACCGCCGACCTGCTGCGCGAAGACGACGAGGATGTCAGCGAGGCTCGCCTGGTCGCCGGTGTGCGCTTCTGGTTCTGAGGCAGATAAATGAAAAGAACAATAACCACCCTGACGCTGGCCGGCCTTGCGGCCACCGCGGCCGGCGCCGGCATCATCTGGTCCGGGCTGATCAACGTCGGCGCCGACGATCCGCACCTCGACAGCGTGCACGCCCTGCTGAGCGCCACCCGCGAGCGCTCGATCGCCGTGCGCGCCGCCGACATCCCGGTGCCCGATCTCAGCGCCCCCGAACTGATCCGCCGCGGCGCCGGCAACTACCACTCCATGTGCATCGGCTGCCATCTGGCACCGGGCATGGCGCCTACCGAACTCAGCCAGAACCTCTACCCGGCGCCGCCGAACCTGGCGCAGATCGGCACCAACGGCAATCCGTCGGTGGCCTTCTGGATCGTCAAGCACGGTATCAAGGCCACCGGCATGCCGGCCTGGGGCAAGAGCATGGGCGACGAACACATCTGGGGCATGGTTGCCTTCCTGCAGCAGCTGCCGAGCCTGGACGCGGCGCAGTACCGCGCCCTGGTGGCGGCCAGCGACGGCCACTCGCACGGCGGCGGGGAAGGCGACATGCACGACCACAGCCGCCAGCACGACCACTCCGGGGCAACGCCAAGCCCGCAACCACCGGCAGCACCCCACCACGGTGATGGCCACGACCATGGCCACGACCAGGAAGTCGCCAACGCACCGGCAGCCCCGGAGAAGAAGGTCCACGTGCATGCCGACGGCAAGGAGCACGTCCACCACTGAGGCAGGCGCCGTTCCTAGTGGTGCCGATCCGGCCGCTCCAGCCCCAGCTTCTCGATGCGATAGCGCAGCATGTCGCGGCTCAGGCCCAGCAGGCGAGCCGACTTGGTGACGTTCCAGTCGGTGCGCTCCAGCGTGCGCAGCACCAGCTGGCGCTCCACCTCCGGCAGGCTGGGCGGGTCGTCATCGACCGGGGCGGCGAGCGGCGGCGGGCAGTCCTCGACATGGACGGGACTGCCGCCGTGATACCCCGCCAGGCTCAGCTGGTCGGGGGTGATCCGTGTGCCGCGGGCGAGCAGCACGGTCTGCTCGAGCATGTTGCGCAGCTCGCGCACGTTGCCCGGCCAGTCGTAGCTTCTCAGCAGGGCCTCGGCCTCGACGGTGAACTGCAGGTCGGACTTGCCGTAGCGGCGGCCGTGCAGGGCGAGGAAATGGCGGGCCAGGGTGAGGACGTCGCCACCGCGCTCGCGCAGCGGCGGCACCTGGATGGCGATGATGCGCAGGCGGTAGAACAGGTCGCGGCGGAAACGCCCGTCCTTGACCATCTGCTCCAGGTCGCAGTTGGTGGCGCTGATGATCCGCAGGTCGACCTTGCGCTCCTTGACCGAGCCCAGGCGGCGGATGGTGCGGTCCTCCAGCAGCTTGAGCAGCTTGGCCTGCAGCGCCAGGTCGATCTCGCCCACCTCGTCGAGGAACAGGGTGCCTCCGTCGGCGGCCTCGACCAGGCCGGCGCGACGTTCCTTGGCGTCGGTGTAGGCGCCCTTCTCATGACCGAACAGCTCGGCCTCCAGCAGGTGCGAGGGGATCGAGGCGCAGTTGACTTCGACGAACGGTCCGTCGCGACGCACGCCGTCGTAGTGCAGGGCGCGGGCGATCAGCTCCTTGCCGGTGCCGGTCTCGCCGTTGATCAGCACCACCGGCAGGTCGCTGTCGGTCATGTGGCTTTCCGCATCCAGCACCTGGTGCACCATCGCCTTGAGCGCCCGCATCGGCGCCGACTCGCCGATCAGCGCGTCCAGCCCGGCGCCGCGGGCATCGCGATGCTGGTAGAAGGACAGACGATGCTCGAGCTGGCGGGTCTCGATGGCCCGCTCGATCAGCAGCTTGAGCTCGGCCAGCACCACCGGCTTGGTGAGGAAATCGTAGGCGCCGGCCTTCATGGCCTCGACGGCGCACTCGATGTTGCCGTGGGCGGTCATCATCACCGTCTTCACCTGGGCGTCCAGGCTGCGCACCTGGCGGATCAGCTCGATGCCGGTCATCCCCGGCAGGCAGTGATCGGTGAGCAGCACGTCGGGATGCTGGCAGGCCAGGCAATCCAGCGCCTGTTCGGCACTGGAGCAGACCTGCGCCTCGTAGCCCTTGCGCTCGAGGTAGGTGCGGATGTTGTCCGCCAGGGTTTCGTCGTCCTCGACGATCAGTACGCTGTGCTCCACGACGTCAGCCTCCCTCGGCCACCCTGAAGCTCAGGCACACATGGGTGCCTACCTGCTCGCGGCTGGTCAGGCTGACCGCGCCGCCGAATCGTTCCATGATCCGCTTGACCAGCGACAGGCCGACCCCCAGTCCGCCGCGCTTGGTCGAATAGAACGGCTTGAACGCCAGCACCTGCTGCTGCTCGCTCATTCCGATACCGGTGTCGCTGACGCTCAGGATCAGCCGCTTGCGGCGCTGGTCGCGGGTCAGCTCCAGGCGCAGGCGTCCGCCCTTGGGCATCGCCTCGAGGGCGTTGGCCAGCACGCTGTTGAGCGCCTGGTTGAGCAGCACCGGATGGCTGAGCACCTTGGGCGCCGCCGCCGGCGACCACTCCAGCTGGATGCCGGCCTTGGCGATCTGCGGCTCGAAGGTGTTCAGCACCTCGTTGACCGCGCCGACCAGGTCCACCGCCTCGTGCTCGTCGTTGAGCTGACTGGAGCACAGCAGCAGCTCGCGCACCCATTTCGACAGGCGGTCGACCTGCAGGACGATGTCGTGGATGTTCTTGCGCGCCGGCGAGCAGTCCAGGTCCAGCGCCAGTTCGGCACTGGTACGGATGGCCGCCAGCGGATTGCGCAGGCCGTGGGCCACCGCCGAGGACATCTCGCCGAGGGCCACCAGGGTCTCGTTCTCGATCAGTTGGTGCTGCTGCGCGGCCAGCAGCCGCGAGGCGCGCCGCACGATCCAGAACAGGCCGAGATAGATCAGCCCGCCGCCCAGCCCCGCCGCCAGCCACAGCAGCAGGTAGGCTCGCTCCATGCGCGCGATCAGGTCGGCCGGCTCCTTGTAGATCTCCACCACCGACACCACGTTGCCGGCATTGTCCGTCAGCGGGATGTAGTTCTCGAAATAGAGGCCCTGGGGACTGCGGATGAACTGCTGCTCGGTGCGGCCGCCTTCCACCCGCCAATGGGCGTGGGCGACATGGGTCTTGACCTCGAATGCCTGCTCGAGCTCCTCGCGGTCGAGCAGGCGACGGCCGACCAGCTCCGGATTGGTCGACCAGACGATGGTGCGATCGGGAGCGAAGATGTTGGTCTGCAGGGCATCGGGCAGGCTGGAGACATGGTCGAAGAACTCGCGGCGCACCCGCTCCAGATGCAGGCGGTCGATACCGTCCGCCGAGCCATCCTCGCGGGAATCGAGGAACTCGCCCATGGTCACGCCCGGCCCGAAGTTGGCATGGCGGATCTCACCCTCGGTGAGGGCGCGGATGAACTGGGCGGTAAGCAGAGCGTCGCGCTCGATGCTCTCGACGACGGCGTAGCGCGTTGCGCTGATCGCCAGCGACACGGCGACCGCGGCGATCAGACCGAAGCTGACCAGCGAGAACCATCTGAGCAGATTGAATGGTTGCGGACCCGACACCATCACCATCCCCTTGTTTTTTATTATGGCGAGAGGACAGCCCCTCCACTTGCCCCCGGCTGTCTTCCCGCACGGTTCCCTGTGTGCTCTGTCACAAACATAGTCCAGCGCGGACGCTGCCAAGTGGCCATCAGTACCCGACCGGGGAAAAACACCCGTTTGCCGACGGGCGGCAGTGCGGGGAATGCCGCCGGCAAAGCTGGTAGACTGTCGCGGATTTTTTTCCAGCCGTGAGTGTCGCCGTGGAACTGTTCAAGGAATTCACCTTCGAAGCCGCCCATCTCCTGCCCCACGTTCCCGAGGGTCACAAGTGCGGACGCCTGCACGGCCATTCGTTCCGCGTGGCGATCTACATCGAGGGCGAAGTCGATCCCTACACCGGCTGGATCCGTGATTTCTCCGAGATCAAGGCGATCTTCAAGCCGATCTACGACCGCCTCGACCACTACTACCTGAACGACATCCCCGGCCTCGAGAACCCCACCAGCGAGAACCTCTCGAAGTGGATCTGGCAGCAGCTCAAGCCGCTGCTGCCGGAGCTGTCGCGGGTGCGCGTGCACGAGACCTGCACCAGCGGCTGCGAATACCGCGGCGACTGATCCGCAGGCTGCGCCGTGGCGGTCGCTGCCGATGCCCATGCGCCGAGTTCGCGGTCGCTGCCGCAGGCGCGCGAACGCGGCCTCGACCTGATCAAGTGGCTGGCGCTGGCCAGCATGGCCGTCGACCACCTGCGCTTCCTGATTCCCGGCCACGCGCTGCTCGGCTGGAGCTTCGTCCCCGGCCGGCTGGCCTTCCCGCTGTTCTGCCTGGCGCTGGCCGCCAACCTGGCGCGCCGCCCGCCCGGTGCCTTCGGCTCCAGCGAGCGCCGGCATCTCGGCGCCCTGCTGCTGTTCGCCGTGCTCAGCGAGCCGGCCCACGACCTGATGCTGGGTAACGCCCACAAGTTCAACATCCTCGTCAGCCTGGCCATCGGCTGGGGCATCGCCTGGGGCTGCAACGCCCTGCAGCGCGGCCCGCTGCTGCTCGCCGGCCTGCTCACCGCCGGCGCCGCCTGGCTGCACGCCAGCCTGACCTACGGGATGCTCGGCGTGCTCTTGCCGACCCTGTGCCTGCTCGCCCTGCAGCGCGGCGGCCCGTGGCCGGCGCTGGCGACCCTGACGGTGCTGCTGGCCAACCTGACCCCGCGGCTGTCGGCCGCGCTGCAGGCCGGAGAGCCGCGCGACTGGCTGATCACCCTCAGTTGCCTCGCCGCCCTGCCGCTCGGCCTGTGGCTGCTGCGCGCGGTGCTGCCGGCGAGCCTGCGCGTCCCGCCGGTCGGCCGCTGGGCCTACTTCTTCTATCCGCTGCACATGCTGGCGATCGCCGCGGCCGCCTGGCTGCTGCGCATGCCTTGAGGGAGCGAATCATGCGCCTGATCCACACCTCCGACTGGCACCTGGGGCAGACCCTGCACGGCCAGGACCGCGACTTCGAGCACGCCGCCTTCCTCGCCTGGCTGCTCGATACGCTGGTGGCGCAGCGGGCCGACGCCCTGCTGATCGCCGGCGACATCTTCGACACGGTCAACCCGCCGCTCAGGGCCCAGGAGCGCCTGTACGACTTCGTGGTCGAGGCGCACCGCCGCCTGCCGCGCCTGGACATCGTGATGATCGCCGGCAACCACGACTCCGGCGGGCGCATCGAGCTGCCGGCGCCGCTGATGCGCCGCCTCAACGCCCACGCCCTCGGCCGCATCGAGTGGCTGGACGAGGACGCCCTGGACAGCGCGCGCCTGCTGCTGCCGCTGCTCCGCGAGGACGGCGAGATCGGCGCCTGGTGCCTGGCCATGCCGTTCCTGCGCCCGGCCGAGGTCACCGGCGGCGCGGTGGGCGACGACTACCTGGCCGGCATCGAGCGGGTGCACCGCGAGCTGATCGCCGCCGCCGAGGCGCGCCGCACGCCGCAGCAGGCGCTGGTGGCGGTCAGCCACGCACACATGGCCGGGGCGGCGGTGTCGGAGGACTCCGAGCGCAACATCGTGATCGGCAATGCCGAGGCGCTGCCGGCCAGCCTGTTCCCCGAGGCCGTCGCCTACGTCGCCCTCGGCCACCTGCACAAGCCGCAGCAGGTCGCAGGTCAACCACGCATCCGCTACAGCGGCGCGCCGCTGCCGCTGTCGTTCGCCGAGGTCAACTATCCGCACCAGGTGCTGCTGATTGAGCTGGACGGCGCGAGTCTGAGCAGCGTCGAGGCGATCCGCGTGCCGCGCGCGGTGGACATGCTGCGCGTCGGCCCGGCTCCCCTTGTCGAGGTGCTGGAGCTGCTCGCCGCCCTGCCCGCCAGCGCGCTTGAGCGCGAGCGCCAGCCCTGGCTGGAGGTGCGCGTGCAGCTGGAGCAGCCGCAGCCCGACCTGCGCCAGCAGATCGAGGCGGCGCTGGACGGCAAGGGCTGCCGGCTGGTGCGCATCGCCAGCGAATACCGCGGGCGCGGCGAGGAAGCCGCCCCACTGGTCGGCCTCGACCAGCTCGACCCGCAGGAGCTGTTCCGCCGCAGCTGGCAGGCAGAATACGGCAACGAAGCCGATGCCCAGGTGCTGGAGGACTTCCTGACCCTGCTGCAGGAAGTGCAACTGCAGGGAGAGCCAGCATGAAGATCCTCGCCATCCGCCTGAAGAACCTCGCCTCGCTGGCCGGCGAGCAGGAAGTCGACTTCACCGCCGAACCGCTGGCCAGCGCCGGCCTGTTCGCCATCACCGGACCGACCGGTGCCGGCAAGAGCACCCTGCTCGACGCGCTGTGCCTGGCGCTGTTCGGCGAGACGCCGCGCCTGCAGCACGCCAGAGCCGCCCTCAAGGTGCCGGACGGCAGCGACAACGAGGCCCTCGGCAGCGACGACGGCCGCAACCTGCTGCGCCGCGGCGCCAGCGGCGGTTATGCCGAAGTGGACTTCGTCGGCGTCGACGGCAAGCGCTACCGGGCGCGCTGGGAAGTGCGCCGCGCCCGCGACAAGGCGACCGGCAAACTGCAGAACAGCCAGCAGAGCCTGCGCGACCTGGACGGCGACCAGCTGCTGGCCACCAGCAAGCGCGAGTTCGCCGAGCAGATGGAGCAGCGCCTGGGCCTCAACCTGCAGCAGTTCACCCGCGCCGTGCTGCTGGCGCAGAGCGAGTTCAGCGCCTTCCTCAAGGCCGACGACAACCAGCGCGGCGAACTGCTGGAGAAGCTCACCGACACCGGCGTGTACAGCCGCATCGGCAAGGCGGCCTACGCCGCGGCCAAGCGCGCCCGCGAAGCGCTGGAGGAATTGGAGCGCCAGGCCGGCGGCATCCGCCCGCTGGCCGATGAGGAGCGCCGGACGCTGGAACAGCAGCACGCCGAGGCCGTCGCCCAATTCAAGGCCGAGCAGGCCACCCTGCAGAGCCTGGAGCAGCAGCGCCAGTGGCTGGTCGAGCGTGACCGCCTGCAGGGCGAGCAGCAGGCGGCGCAGGAGCAGCTGGACGCCGCCCTCGCCGATCAGGCAAGCCTGGCCGGCGAACGCCAGACCCTCGCCCTGCTCGAACAGCTCGCCCCCGAGCGCCACCGCTTCGCCCGTCAGGCCAAGCAGGGGCCGCTGCTGGCCGGACTGGAAATCGACCTGCAGCGCCATGGCGAGCAGCAGCAGGCGCTGCAACAGCGCCTGGGCGAACTGGAAGCGGCCGCCCGACAGAGCGCCGCCGCGCAGGAGGCCGCCGAGCAAGCCCGCCAGCAGGCCGAGGCGCCGCTGCGCCAGGCCTATGCCGAGCAACAGCGCCTGGCCGAACTGCAGCAGGAGCTGACCCGGGCGCAGCAGGCCGAGCAGCAGGCGCGCGACGCCTGGCGCGCCGGGGAAACCGCGCTGGCCGGGCTGCAGGAGCGCCAGACCCGCCTGAGCGGCCAGCAGGCCGCACTGGCCGAGCGCCTGCAGCGCAGCAGCGCCCTGCACGCGCTGGGCAACGCCTGGGACGGCCACCGCCCGCGCCTGCAGCAGGCCGTGCAACTGGCCAACCAGTTGGCCAAGGGCCGCGAGGAACTACCGGGGCTGCAACAGGCAGCTCGCCTCGCGCAGGAGCAGCTGACAGACGCACGCCAGCAGCTCGACGCCCTGCAGCGGCAACTCGGCGGCAACCCGGCGGCGGAACAACTGGCCGCGCTGCAATGCCAGCTCGGCGAGTGGCGCCCGCGCCTGAGCGCCCTGGAAGAAGCGCAACGGCTCTGGCAGCGGCGTGCGGAGCTGGCCAGCGGGCTGGCCAAGACCCAGGCGCGCGCCGCCGAACTGCAGGCCCGCCGCGAACAGTGCGTGACCAGCGGCAAGACGACCACCGCCGAACTGCAGAGCGCAGAAGAGGCGCTCAAGCTAACCGTCAAGCTGCTGGAACGGCAGCGCCTGGCGCGCAGCGCCAGCGTCGAGGAGTTGCGCGCCCAGCTGCGCGACGGCGAACCCTGCCCGGTATGCGGCAGCGCCGAGCATCCGTATCACCACGGCGATGCTCTGCTCGCTGCCCTCGCCAGCCAGGACGAAGCCGAAGAACAGCGCGCCCGCCAACAGGTCGAGCGGCTCAGGGAGCGTCAGACCGAACTGCGCACCGAGTATCGCGAGCTGGAACGCCAGCAGGGCGAAGCAGCCCAGGAGCAGCAACGGCTCGCCGGCGAACTGGGCACGCTGGACGGCGACCTCGCCACTCACGCTGAACTGCTCGCTCAACCAGAGGAACGGCGCGGCGACTGGCTGGCCGCGCAACTGGCCGACCTGCACCAGTCCATCCGCCAAACCGAGCAGCGCCAGGATGAACTGCTCAAGCTTCAGCAGCGCAGCGAGCAGCTACAGCGCCAGCATCTGGCTGCCGAGCAGGCCAGCCAGACCGCCAGCCGCAATCTGGACCACCAGAACCAGCGGCTGGGCGAAGACCAGCAGCGCCTGGACGCCGAGCTGCAGGCCTTCGCCACCCTGCTGCCCGGCGACTGGCTGCAACGCTGGCAGAGCGAACCGGCGCGCAGCTTCATGGCGCTGGACCGCCAGGTGGCCGAGCGCCTGCAGCAGCTGGACGAGCAGCGCGAGCTGGAGGCGGAATACCGCGAGCGGCAGACCGTTCTGGACAAGGAACGCAACGACCAGTCCCATCGCCAGCAGGCCCTACAGGCCTGCAGCGCCCGCCTGGGCGAGCTGGAGCAACTGCGTCACGCGGCCGAAGCCAGCCTGCGCCAGTGCCTCGGCGAGCAGCCCAGCGCCGCCGCCTGGCAACGCCAGCTGGAGCAGGCGGAAAGCCGGGCTCGCGCTGCCGCCAACGCTGGCAGCGAGGCGCTGCAGCAGGCCCGCCAGCAGCAGATCCGCTTGAACAGCGAGGGCGACAACCTGCGCCAGCGCCTGCAGGCGTTGCAGGCCGAGCAGGCCGAACTGCAGCGGGAACTGGGCGTCTGGCGTGCCGGCCACCCGCAGCTGGACGACGCCACCCTCGCCGCCCTGCTCGCCCGCCCGGCCGGCGATCTCGCCCAGCTGCGCGAGCAGCTCAAGGCCGCCGAGGACGCCGTGACCCAGGGCCGGGTACGCCTGGACGAGCGCAGCCAGCAGCTGGCCACGCACCTGGCCAAGGTGAGCGAAGCGCCCGAGCCGGCTATGCTGGAGCAGGCGCTGGGCGAACAGCGTCAGCGCTGCGAGCAGGCCGAACAGCAGGCCACCGACCTGCGTGCCTCGCTGGTCGAGGACGACCGCCGCTGCCAGCAGAGCCGCGAGCTGCTGACACGCATCGCCGCCGCACAGGCCGAACACCTGCGCTGGGGGCGGATCAGCGCGCTGATCGGCTCGGCCGACGGCGCCACCTTCCGCAAGATCGCCCAGGCCTACAACCTCGACCTGCTGGTGCAGCACGCCAACCTGCAACTGCGCCAGCTGGCCCGGCGTTACCGCCTGCAGCGCGGCGGCAGTGCGCTGGGCCTCTTGGTGCTGGATACCGAAATGGGCGACGAGCTGCGCTCGGTGCATTCGCTGTCCGGCGGCGAGACCTTCCTGGTGTCGCTGGCCCTGGCGTTGGGCCTGGCGTCGATGGCGTCGAGCAAGCTGCGCATCGAGTCGCTGTTCATCGACGAAGGCTTCGGCAGCCTCGACCCCGAGTCGCTGCAGCTGGCCATGGACGCGCTGGACAACCTGCAGGCCCAGGGCCGCAAGGTGGCGGTGATCTCCCACGTTCAGGAGATGCACGAGCGCATCCCGGTGC
Source organism: Pseudomonas sp. AN-1 (assembly GCF_034057115.1). NCBI lineage: Bacteria > Pseudomonadati > Pseudomonadota > Gammaproteobacteria > Pseudomonadales > Pseudomonadaceae > Pseudomonas > Pseudomonas sp. AN-1. The sequence continues at coordinate 1,596,385 of NZ_CP139195.1, forward strand.
AGATCCGCGTGCAGCGCCAGGGCAACGGGGCCAGTGCGTTGAGCATCGTCGGCTGACACCTTGACGATGGTGCCCACGCTCCCGCGTGGGCACCCCGCACGGGCGCTCCGCCCCCCAGCGAGCAAGCTGCTCTCTGTAGTAGGGGCGAATTCATTCGCCTATGCGAGGCGTTTTGGCGAATGAATTCGCCCCTACAGCGGATGTGCCGCTATGCGCCGGCCTTGGCCCGCTGCCGCTCCAGCAGCCTGAGCAGCTGCTGGTCGAGCTTGTCGAGGGTGCCGACCGGGTCGAGCCAGTAGTCGGTGGACCACAGGCGCAGGATCTCCCAGCCGAGGCCACGCAGCACGCTCTCGCGGATCTTGTCGCGGTCGCGGGCGGTGGCCGAGCGGTGGTAGGTGGCACCGTCGCACTCGATGCCGGCCAGGTAGCGCCCCGGCGCGTCGGGATCGACCACGCCCAGATCGATCCGGAAGCGCGACACGCCGACCTGCGGGTGCAGCACCCAGCCCTTCTCGGCCAGGGCGCGCGCCACCGCCTCCTCGAACGGCGAGTCGAAGCCGCCCACCGAGCCGTGCACCGCCTCGTCCAACGCCCGCGCGCCGCGCTCGGCGAATTCGAGGAAGTGCTTGAGGTCCTTCACCCCCTCGGCGGCCGTGCGCGACAGGTCGATCTGCTCCGGGCGCAGACTGGTGAACACCTTGAGTTCGCTGCGCGCGCGGGTGATCGCCACGTTGAGGCGGCGCTCGCCGCCGCTCTTGTTCAGCGGGCCGAAGTTCATGCTGACCAGGCCGAGGCTGTCCGGGCCGAAGGTGGTGCTGAACAGGATCAGGTCGCGCTCGTCGCCCTGCACCGACTCGAGGTTCTTGACGAACACCGGCTCGATCAGCGCCTCGTCGAAGTGGCGGTCCAGCGCCGGGTTGGCCCGCCGCGCGGCGTCCAGCAGGTCGAGGATCAGGGTCTGCTGCTTCTGGTTGAAGGTGACCACGCCGAGGGTCAGCGCGCCCGGCTCGACATTCTCCAGCCGTTGCTCGATCTCCGCCACCACCGCGTCGGCCTCGGCGCGGTTGGTCTGGCTGCCGCCGCGGTCGTAGCTGCCGGCGACGTACTGCAGGTTGACCGCGCGGTCCTCGGTGGCCGGCGACGGGAAGGTGATCAGCCCGCCCTTGTAGTAGCGGTGGTTGGAGAAGGCGATCAGGCTCTCGTGGCGCGAGCGGTAGTGCCAGGACAGGCCCACGGTCGGCAGGTTGGCGCCGAGCAGTTCGTCGAGGATGCTCTCCAGATCCTCGTCGTCGCTGCCCTCCTCCTCGCCGGCCTGCGCCGCGCTGAAGAAGCTGGTCGGCGGCAGCTGTTTCGGATCGCCGACCACCACGGTCTGCCGACCGCGGGCGATGGCGCCGATGGCGTCCCACACGGTGATCTGCGAGGCCTCGTCGAAGATCACCAGGTCGAAGGCCTGGCCGGCCGGCAGGTACTGGGCGATCGACAGCGGCGACATCAGCAGGCACGGGGTCAGCGCGCCGATGGCGCTGGGCGCTTCGGCGAGTAGCTGGCGCAGCGGCTTGTGGCGGGTCTTCTTCTCCAGCTCGCGGCGGACGATGCCGAACTCGCTGGACTTCTGCGCGTCCTCGCGGTCGACCAGACCCTGGCGGATGCGCATGCGGATGCACTGCGCGGTGATCTCCCGCACGCGGTCGTCGAGGGCGCGGAAGCTGGCGATCTTGCGCTCGTGCTCGACCGAGACGAAGTTGCGCAGCGCCGGGGTGGCGTCGATCTTCTGCACCAGCCACCAGCGCGCGTAGTTGACCTCCAGAGCGCGCTGCGCCTGGCCGGCCGGCACGCGGCCCTGCTCGAGGGCCTCGACCAGCGGCAGCAGGCCGAGCGCCAGCGCCTCGCCGCGCACGCGCAGCCAGGCGCACCAGGCGTGCAGGCGGCCGTGGCCGGCCTGCAGGCGGGCGGTCAGTTCCAGCAGGCTTTCCAGGCCGGCGAGGCCGGGACTGTACAGCTCGTCGACGCTGCGCCCGGCCAGGCCGGCGAACTCCTCCAGCGCCTCGGCGAAATCGCCCTGCAGCTGCAGGTAGCGGCCGCACAGGCGGCCGACCGGGGCATCGGCGGCGAGCAGTTCGTTGGCGTCGACCACCAGCAGACGCAGGCCGCTGCGCAGCGCGGCGAGCTGCTCGGGATCGGTGGCCAGCGCGGCGAGCAGCTGGCGCAGGCGCCAGGCGGTATCGGCCAGCGCACGCAGCTGCTGCGCATCGGAGTCCAGCCCGCGCCAGCCGGGCAGGCCGTCGAGGCGGGCGAGCAGCGGCTGCAGCTCGCCGTTGACCACCTGCAACTCGCACAGCGCCGGCAGATCGGCGTCGATCCGCGCGGCCTCGCCGACGCCGGCCTGTTCGTGCAGCCAGGCGTGGAACTGGCGCAGCTTGAGGATCTTCAGCGGCCACCAGCACTCGCTGGCCTCGCGCCAGCGCCGCTCCATGGCAGCGAGGTCGAGTGCCAGCAGGCGCTCGCGCGGCCAGGGCACCGACAGCTCGCCCTCGGCCCTGGCGAAGCGCTCGAGCAGGCCGACCGCCCGGTTGAGCGCATCGAGGCGCTCCAGCACGTCGGCCTGGAAGGCGAAGCCCAGCTCCTTGCCGATGGTCTGCGGCAGCAGGTCGAGCAGTTGCTCCAGCGCGGCGAGCTGGCCGCGGCCGTTGAGCGGGCGGATCAGGCCGAGGCGCTGGCTCAGCTCGATGAGCGCACCCTGCAGGGTGCGCGCCCGTGCCGCCAGGGTCTCGGCCTGCTGCAGCAGCGCCTGCTGCCAGGCCAGGCTCCACTCCTCCATCTGCACGAAGGCCAGCGGATGGCCGGCGAGATCGCCCAGCTCGGCGGCGTTGAGGTCGATACGCTCGGCCACCGCCAGCAGCTGCTCGCGCGCCGCGGCATCGTGCTGGTCGGCGCTGGCCCAGCGCAGGCGCACCTCCGGCACCTGCGCGCCGGCCACCGCGCTGGCCAGCGCCTGGCGGACGCTCAGGCCGTTGCGGCGGGTCTCGTGCAGGGCCTTGACCAGCTGGTTGAGCTCGTCGCGCAACAGGCGCAGGCGCTGGGTCTCGCGCTCCCACTCGCCCGGCCCCAGCTCGGCCCCGGCCTGCCAGGCCGCGCCGAGCTGGCGGATCACGTCCTGCTTGCGCGCCTTGTTGGAGTGCAGCTCCAGGCAGAACTCGCCGAGGCCGTGCTCGCGCAGGCGGCGGTAGACCACCTCCAGCGCCGCGGCCTTCTCGGCGACGAACAGCACGCTGCGCCCCAGCGCCAGGTTGTGGGCGATCATGTTGGCGATGGTCTGCGACTTGCCGGTGCCCGGCGGGCCGATCATCACGAAGTTGCGCCCCTCGGCGGCGGCCACCACCGCGGCGAGCTGCGAGGAATCGGCGGACAGCGGAGTGAACAGCTGCTCGGGGCTCAGCCGGCGGTCCAGCTCGCGCGGCTCGACGAACTCGCCGCTCTGCGCGAACGGCTCGCGCGGGGTGTCGAGCAGATGGCGCACCACCGGGTTGTCCTTGAGCTGCTCGACGCGGTCGACCAGGTCCTTCCACATCAGGTACTTGGCGAAGGAGAAGGTGCTCAGCAGCACCTCGTCGACCACCTCGAAGCCGTCCAGCTCGAGCACCTCGCGGCGCAGGCGGGTGAGGATGCCGGCGATGTCCAGGCCGCGCTCGTCGGTCGGCAGCAGGGCATCGAAGCCCTGGATGTCGAGGGCGAAGTCCTGGCGCAGCATCTCCAGGAGGGTGGTGTTGAAGCGCGGCTCGTCGTCGCCGAGGCAGAGGCGGATGCCGGCGTTGATCGACTTGCGGGTCAGGCTCACCGGCACCAGGATCAGCGGCGCGCGGTAGCTGCGCTCCGGCTCGCCGGGACGCCGCCAGCGCAGCATGCCGATGGCGAGGAACAGGGTGTTGGCGCCGCCCTCCTCCAGGTCGGTGCGCGCCTTGCGGTACAGCTCGACCAGGGTGGCATCGAGCTTGTCGGCCTCCAGCGGTGCGAACAGGCGGCCCTTGGCCAGCGCGGCGAGCGCCGCCTGCGCCTGGCCGGCGGCCTCCTCGGGCGTGGCGGGGCTTTCAGCGCTGGCGGGACGCTTGGGCAGCGCATCGACGGCGAAGCTCCTGCCGTCGGCCAGCAGGTCCTCCAGCGCGGCCGGATCGGGCGCCAGCAGCGGGATGGCGACCTTGCTGTCGCGCAGGTTGAGCAGCGGATTGCGCAGGGACAGGTCGAGCAGGCGGCGCTGCCACTGCGCCAGGCGCCCGCCCGGACCGGCGGGCAGCTCGTCGTCCGCCGCAGCCGGCACGGCCAGCTCCGGCGCTTCCAGCACGCGCGGGTCGGCGGCCGGCATGGCGGGCGCATCCAGCGGGCGGATCTGCGCGGTGCGCGCCTGGGCGAGATCGAGCACCAGCACGAAGCGCTCGTCGTCATTCAGGCGCTGCTGGGCGGCGCGGATCGCCTCCTTGAACGGCACGCCCTGGCCGAGCAGGCCCGTATCGAACAGCAGCACTTCCTTCAGTTGCACGCGCTTGCGCAGGGCCAGCACGTCGCTGGTGCAGATGCGCGGGAAGCCGCCCTCGCCGTTCAGCCACAGGCCGGCGTAGGCATGCTGGTCCTCCAGCACGATCAGCGGATGCAGGCCGAGGCGTTCGAGCAGCGCGGCGCACAGCAATGCCGTGTCGAGGACGCTGGCGCTGCGGCCCTGGACGATCTGCGCCGGGCTGCGCAGGCGCTGCGCCTCGCCGAGCGGCGCGGGCAGCGGCAGGCCATCGAGGCGCAGGCCGAGCAGCACGTTCCACAGCGCCGCCGTCTGCAGGCCGAGGCGCGCGGTATCGGCACTGGCATAGCCGTGCAGGCTGGCGTCGTGGCCGTTGCGCCTGAGCAGTTCGCCGGCCAGCGCCAGCAGCTTGTCCAACACGCCCTGGCCGGGCAGGCAGAAGGCCGCCAGCCGTTCGGGGGCTTCGCGATAGCCGGGCCACGGGTGACGTTCGGAACCGGCGATGTCCGTCGTCCCGGGCGGGTCGTTCTCCGCGCTGCGGCTCTGCTCCGGGGCAAGGGCGTGTTCGGACATCCGGGGGTCTCCAGCGGCGGGCCGCGCTACGACGGCCCAGTGCCGACGCGCTGGCGTCGGCAGCAGTGTTCATGGGGGAAAAGGCGCCAGGCACCTGTACGGGCGAACAGTATCCGCGGCTGCCGTGCAGGTAAAGGTTTTTTCCAGCAAAGTCAGGCAGTTGGACCGCACAGTTGAGGAGAAATTGCAGGAAAGGCGATGGGCGGGCAGGTTCGCCCGGATTGCGGCACAATCGACAGGACCGCCGCCGCCGAAACCGACCATGCAGATCGACGAAGAACTGACCTTCAAGAAGCTGGAAATCTTCCTGGCCTTCATGCGCAGCGGCAACCTGTCGCGCGCCGCTGCCGAGCTCGACACCAGCACGGTCAGCGTGCACCGCGCCATCCACTCGCTGGAGAGCGCCCTGCGCTGCCCGCTGTTCAAGCGCGAGGGGCGCAAGCTCACCCCGCTGGAGAGCGCCCACGTGCTGGAGGACCGCGCGCAGAAGCTGGTCGCCGACATGCTCGACACCGTGCGCCTGACCCGCGAGGCGGCCGGCTTCTCCGCCGAGCGCTTCAAGCTCGGCGCGCTCTACTCGCTGACGGTGAAGACGGTGCCGCAGCTGATCATGGGCCTCAAGCTGCGGCGCAGCGAGCTGAACATCGACCTGATCCTCGGCTCCAACGTCGACCTGCTGTACAGGCTGAAGAACCTCGAACTGGACGCCATCCTGGTGTCGCTCAACGACAGCGTGGCCGACCCGGACTGCGAGTCGCTGCCGCTGTTCAGCGACGACATATTCCTCGCCGTGCCCACCGACTCGCCGTTCGCCAGACAGGCCGAGGTGGACCTGGCCGACCTCAGCGAGGCCACCTTCATCACCCTGACCCAGGGCTTCGCCACCCACCAGGACGCCCAGCGCGTGTTCCAGCAGGCCGGCTTCGCGCCCAAGGTGGCGATGCAGGTCAACGACATCTTCACCCTGCTCAGCATGGTCAGCTCCGGGGTCGGCTACGCCCTGCTGCCCGGGCGCATCGCCGCGGTGTACGAGAACCGCGTGCGGCTGATTCCGCTGCAGGCGCGTTACCGCATGCAGCAGCAGATCGGCGTGGTGTTCCTCAAGAGCCGCGAGCGCGACCCCAACCTGCTGGCGCTGCTGGCCGAGTGCCGGATGTATGCCAAGCGGCACGCGGGCTGAATACGCCAGGCACCGATTGCAGGCGAAGCGGAAATTGACTACCGTCCGCGCCCGAAATCGAACCACCCTGCGGTGAAGCAAGCATGCGCGCACTCCGAGACGAAGACGACTACGACGACTATCCACGCCGTGCCCCGGCGCCGCGCCGCGAGCGGCGCCTGGCCTGGGAGATCGCCCTGGGCATCTGGCTGGGCGGCATGGCCCTCGCCGTCACCTCCGGACTCGGCTGGCTGCTGGTCGGAGCCCTCGCCATCACCACCCTCAGGTTCGGCATCTGAACCCGGTCCTGTCGCGGCGGGCGCCAGGTAGATCGTCGACTGGGAGCTGAAGTCCATGGCACCCCGCCGGTGAGCAGGTATTTGCCCCACAGCACCAGCGCCGTCAGCATGAAGAACAGGGTGATGCCATTCTTGCCGCCGGCAATCCGCGCGGTCACCGTGCAATAGGCCGCCCAGAGATGGCACCGGCAAAGGCCAACCCGTAGCTGAGCGGGTTGTCCCGGATGTTGGCGGCCATCCCGGAGAAATCCAGCCCCTGCTCGCCGCCCCGCCCCCAGCGCAGCAGCAGGCCATGCACGCTCATGCCCTACTCCTCCGCGTCTGCGCCACTGCGCCGGCGGAACAGCGGACGCGGTTCGAGCACCGAGCGGCCGTACAGCACGCTGATGCCGCTCAGGCCCTTGAGCGCGTCGGCGGCCGACTTGTCCTCGCGCACCGCGAAGGCGTCGAAGCCGCACTGGCGCATGTGGCTGAGCTGGTCGCGCAGCACGTCGCCCACCGCACGCAGTTCGCCCTGCCAGCCCAGGCGGGTGCGCAGCAGGTAGGCCTGGCTGTAGGCGCGGCCATCGCGGAAGCTGGGGAACTCCAGGGCGATCAGCGGCAGGCCGGCCAGCCAGGGCGCCAGCTCCTCCGGCTCGTCGTCGGGTGCCAGCCAGAGGCCGTCGCGGGTATCGGCGCGGCCGGCCAGCACGTCCGCGCTCTGCCGCTCCCTCCACAGCGCCAGCGGCAACAGCAGCGGGCCGTCCGGCAGCGGTTCCAGCGGCTCGCGCACCCAGCTCCACGGGTCGTCGTCGACCAGGCATGAGCCGCCTTCCACCAGCTTGATCAGGTTGTTCATGCCGAAGCCTCCTGCTGGCGGTAGACCCGCTCCTTGAACGGCTCCAGGCCGATGCGCTGCACGGTGTCGACGAAGGGCTCGTCGCCCTCGCGGTAGGCGACGAAGGTGTCGACCAGCCGCTCGATGACCTCGGGAATCTGCTCGGCGCCGAACGCCGGGCCGATCACCTTGCCCAGTGCGCTGGCCTTGCCCTGGGCGCCGCCGATGGTGACCTGGTACCACTCGCTGCCGTTCTTGTCGACGCCGAGGATGCCGATGTTGCCGATGTGGTGGTGGGCGCAGGCGTTCATGCAGCCGGAGATGTTCAGGCTCAGCTCGCCCAGATCGTGCAGGTGGTCGAGGTCGGCGAAACGCGCCTGGATGGCCTGGGCGATGGGGATCGACTTGGCGTTGGCCAGCGAGCAGTAGTCGCCGCCCGGGCAGGCGATGATGTCGGTGAGCAGGCCGATGTTGGGCGTGGCCAGGCCCAGCTCGCTGGCGCGCTGCCAGACGGCATGCAGGTCGGCCTTGCGCACGTCGGGCAGCACCAGGTTCTGCTCGTGGGCGATGCGGATCTCGCCGAAGCCGTAATGCTCGGCCAGCTCGGCGACGCCCTCCATCTGCTCGGCGCTGACGTCGCCCGGCGGCATGGCCGGCCCGGGCTTGGTGGACAGCACCACCGCGGCGTAGCCCGCCACCTTGTGCGCCTGCAGGTTGTGTTCGGCCCAGCGGGCGAACGCGGCATCGCTGGCCAGTGCGCTGCCGTAGCCGAGGTCGGCATCGTCCAATACGGCATAGGCCGGCGGCGCGAAATGGGCGGCGACGCGGCGGTACTCGGCCTCGGTCAGCTCGGCCGGGCCCTCCTTGATGTGCTGCCACTCCTCCTCCACCTCGCGGGCGAAGGCCTCGACGCCGAGCGCCTTGACCAGGATCTTGATCCGCGCCTTGTACTTGTTGTCGCGGCGCCCGTGGCGGTTGAACACCCGCAGGATGGCCTCGACGTAGGACAGCAGGTGGCGCCAGGGCAGCGCCTCGCGCACCTGCTGGGCGAGGATCGGCGTGCGCCCGAGGCCGCCGCCGACCATCACCCGCAGCAGCAGCTCGCCGGCTTGGTCGCGGTAAAGGTACAGGCCGATGTCGTGCATCATGATCGCCGCGCGGTCCTGCTCGGCCGAGCAGATGGCGATCTTGAACTTGCGCGGCAGGTAGAGGAATTCCGGGTTGACCGTCGACCACTGGCGGAGGATCTCGGCCAGCGGCCGCGGGTCGAGCAGCTCGTCGGCGGCGACCCCGGCGAAGGCCTCGGTGGTGATGTTGCGCACGCAGTTGCCGGAGGTCTGGATGGCGTGCATCTCCACCTCGGCCAGGCGTTCGAGGATGTCGCCGACCTGCTCCAGCTCGATCCAGTTGAACTGGATGTTCTGCCGGGTGGTGAAGTGGCCGTAGCCGCGATCATGGTGGCGGGCGATGTACGCCAAGGTGCGCAGCTGATCCGCCGACAGCGTGCCGTAGGGGATGGCCACGCGCAGCATGTAGGCGTGCTTCTGCAGGTACAGGCCGTTCTGCAGGCGCAGCGGCAGGAACTCCTCCTCGCTCAGCTCGCCGCTCAGGCGCCGCGCGATCTGGTCGCGGAACTGCGCGACGCGCTCGAGCACCAGGGCGCGGTCGTATTCGTCGTATTGGTACATGGGCTACCTCGTCCGGCCGGCCCGCACCGTCGCGGCGGCGGGCACTCAGGGCGGCGACTATGCCCAGCGGGAACGCGCAAAAACAGCGTCAGATCCCGCTGAAAAAACCGTATCAGCCCACCTGCGCGGCAGCTGTCGCAAGCTGTCCAATCTCATCTGATCCGCTTTTTATCGATGGATCTGAGCCTGTTTCCCCGGCAGTCGATCTCCGATCATGGCCCCATCTTTTGCAGGCCCTTTGGAGCCATCCCATGAGCGAACGCATTCCCGCCCGGATCGTCGAGACGGTCGAGCCGCGCCCCACGCGCCTGACACCCGCCCAGGCCGGCGGTCCGATCCACACCCGCAGCTTCACCGGCCTGTACCGCAACCTGCGCCTGGCCGGCGCCGGCGCGCTGTTCCTGCTGTTCTTCGGCACCGCCTGGCTGAACTGGAACGGGCGCCAGGCGGTGCTCTGGGATCTGGCCGGGCGCAAGTTCTACATCTTCGGCGCTACCTTCTGGCCGCAGGATTTCATCCTGCTCTCGGCGCTGCTGATCATCTGCGCCTTCGGCCTGTTCGCCATCACCGTGGCCGCCGGGCGGGTGTGGTGCGGCTACGCCTGCCCGCAGAGCGTGTGGACCTGGATCTTCATGTGGGCGGAGAAGGTCACCGAAGGCGACCGCCAGCAGCGCGTCAAGCTGGACGCCGCGCCCTGGTCGGCCGAGAAACTGCTGCGCCGCGGCGCCAAGCACGGCCTGTGGCTGGCGGTCAGCCTGGTCACCGCGCTGGCCTTCGTCGGCTACTTCACGCCGATCCGCGCGCTGGTCCACGACCTGTTCACCCTGCAGCTCGATGCCACCGCCGCCTTCTGGGTGTTCTGCTTCGCCGCCGCCACCTACCTCAACGCCGGCTGGCTGCGCGAGAAGGTGTGCCGCGACATGTGCCCCTACTCGCGCTTCCAGAGCGTGATGTTCGACGCCGACACCCTGGTGGTCTCCTACGATGCCGCGCGCGGCGAAAGCCGTGGCGCGCGCAAGAAGGAAGCCGATCCCAGGGCCCTCGGCCTCGGCGACTGCATCGACTGCACCCTGTGCGTGCAGGTCTGCCCGACCGGCATCGACATCCGCGATGGCCTGCAGCTGGAATGCATCGGCTGCGGCGCCTGCGTCGACGCCTGCGACAGCATCATGGACAAGATGGGCTACGCCCGCGGGCTGGTGCGCTACGGCTCCGAACGCGAACTGGCCGGCGGCAAGACCCGCTGGCTGCGCCCGCGTCTGGTCGGCTATGCCGCGGCGCTGCTGCTGATGTTCGGCGCCTTCGGCTGGGCCCTGAGCGCACGGCCGCTGGTCTCGCTGGACGTGACCAAGGACCGCGGCCTGTACCGCGAGAACAGCGCCGGGCAGATCGAGAACATCTACCGCCTCAAGGTGATCAACAAGACCCAGCAGGCGCACCGCTATGCCGTGACGCTGGTCGAGCCCGGGCCCTTCGTCCTGCAGGGCGCCGAAGAGCTGCAGCTGGCGCCCGGCGAGATCCTTGACGTGGCGGTGAGCGTGGCGCTGACCGCCGAGCACGCGGCCGACAGCGCCACGCCGCTGCGCTTCGCGGTGGCGGATCTGGACGATCCCGAGGTACGCGTCACCACCAAGAGCACCTTCGTGTCGCCGCGCCATCGCTGATGCTCCCTGTAGGGGCGAATTCATTCGCCAACGACCGCAGCAAGGCGAATGAATTCGCCCCTACAAGCCAGGTGCCAGCCCAACCCCCGGAGCCGAGCCATGAGCAGTGGCAAGCCGTTAGACTACCTGACGTCCATCCGCAGGCCGCTGAGCCCGGAAAAGATGAAACGCTACGAGAAATTCGCCGACGAGATCGCCGAACTGATTCGCTCCGGCATCCTCGCCCCCGGGCAACGGGTGCCCTCGGTGCGCCATGCCAGCAGCACCTACGGGGTCAGCCCGTCGACGGTGTTCCAGGCCTACTACCTGCTGGAGAGTCGCGGGCTGATCGTGGCCCGGGCACGCTCGGGCTACTTCGTCCGCGAGCTGGCCCAGCGCCCGCTGCCGGAGCCCGGCATCAGCGCCCGCGAGGCGCAGACCAGCGTGGTCGACGTCAGCGAACTGGTGTTCTCGGTGCTCGGCTCGCTGAAGGACCCGAACACCGTGCCGTTCGGCTCGGCCTTCCCCAGCCCCGACCTGTTCCCCCTCGCCCGCCTGGCACGCTCAATGAGCCACGCGGTGCGCGAGCTGTCGCCGCGCGGGGTGATCGCCGACATGACCGAGGGCAACGCCGACCTGCGCCGGCAGATCGCCCTGCGCTACATGGTCAGCGGGGTGATGCTGCCACTGGAGGAGCTGGTGATCAGCACCGGCGCCATGGAGGCGCTCAACCTGTGCCTGCAGTGCGTGACCCGCCCCGGCGACCTGGTGGCCATCGAGGCGCCGGCGTTCTACGCCACCCTGCAGGTACTCGAGCGCCTGGAACTCAAGGCGGTGGAGATCCCCGTGCACCCGCGCGAGGGCATCGACCTGGCCAGCCTGGAGGCCAGTCTCCAGCAGTTGCCGATCAAGGCCTGCTGGTTCATGAGCAGCCTGCAGAACCCGCTCGGCGCGAGCATGGCCGAGGACCGCAAGCGTGCGCTGTACGAGCTACTGCAGCGCCATCAGGTGCCGCTGATCGAGGACGACGTCTACGCCGAGCTGTACTTCGGCAGCCAGCCGCCCAAGCCGGTGAAGAGCTTCGACCGCGAGGGCCTGGTGATGCACTGCGGCTCGTTCTCCAAGTGCCTGGCGCCGGGCTACCGGGTCGGCTGGGTGGCCGGCGGGCGCTGGGCCGAGCAGATCCGCCGGCTCAAGCTGATGACCACCATCTCGCCGTCGGTGCCGGCGCAGGCGGCCATCGCCGACTACCTGCAGCACGGCGGCTACGACCGCCACCTGCGCCGGCTGCGCCACGCGCTGGAGAGCCAGCAGGCGTCGATGCTGGCCTCGGCGGCGCGGCACTTCCCGGCCAGCACGCGGGTGACCCGGCCGGGCGGCGGCTATTTCCTGTGGTTCGAATTCCCCGAGCAGGTCGACTCGCTGCAGCTGTTCCAGCTGGCCCTGGCGCAGGGCATCAGCCTGGCGCCAGGGCCGATCTTCTCGGCCACCCGGCGCTTCGGCAATTGCGCGCGGCTCAACTACGGCCATCCGTGGGACGCGCAGAGCGAGCGCGCCATGGAAGTGCTCGGGCGCATCATCGCCTCGTTCTGATCCGGTCGAATCGCGTCGATCTGAGTCTGTTTTGCCGCGAACCTGCCTTCTACAGTGTGCAACGTGCCGCGCCTTGCGCTGCGGCCGCCTGGACACCGTCAGCAGAAAGGTTTCGACATGAGCACAACGATTTCCGAACAGGCCTACGACTACAAAGTCGTCCGCCAGTTTGCCGTGATGACCGTGGTCTGGGGCGTCGTCGGCATGGCCATGGGGGTGTTGATCGCCTCGCAGCTGGTCTGGCCCGCCCTCAACTTCGACCTCGGATGGACCAGCTTCGGCCGCCTGCGCCCGCTGCACACCAGCCTGGTGATCTTCGCCTTCGGCGGTTGCGGGCTGTTCGCCGCCTCCTACTACACGGTACAGCGCACCTGCCAGGCCCGCCTGTTCGGTGGCCCGCTGATCGGCTTCACCTTCTGGGGCTGGCAGGCGGTGATCGCCATCATGCTGGTCAGCCTGCCGCTGGGCTACACCACCACCAAGGAATACGCCGAAATCGAGTTCACCGGCGCGGTGGTGATGGCCATCGTCTGGGTCGCCTACGCCGTGGTGTTCTTCGGCACGGTGATGCGCCGCCGGACCAGGCACATCTACGTCGGCAACTGGTTCTTCGGCGCCTTCATCCTCGCCACGGCGATGCTGCACATCGTCAACCACCTGGCCATCCCGGTCGGCTGGTTCAAGTCCTACTCGCTCTACTCCGGCGCCACCGACGCCATGGTGCAGTGGTGGTACGGCCACAACGCGGTGGGCTTCTTCCTGACCACGGGCTTCCTCGGCATGATGTACTACTTCGTGCCCAAGCAGGCCGGCCGCCCGGTGTATTCCTACCGGCTGTCGATCGTGCACTTCTGGGCGCTGATCACCCTGTACATCTGGGCCGGCCCGCACCACCTGCACTACACCGCGCTGCCCGACTGGGCGCAGACCCTCGGCATGGTGATGTCGATCATCCTGCTCGCGCCGAGCTGGGGCGGCATGATCAACGGCATGATGACCCTATCCGGCTCCTGGCATAAGTTGCGCACCGACCCGATCCTGCGCTTCCTGGTGGTGTCGCTGGCCTTCTACGGCATGTCCACCTTCGAGGGGCCGATGATGGCGATCAAGACCGTCAACGCCCTGTCCCACTACACCGACTGGACCATCGGCCATGTGCACGCCGGGGCGCTCGGCTGGGTGGCGATGATCACCTTCGGCTCGCTGTACCACCTGATCCCCAAGGTGTTCGGCCGCGCGCAGATGCACAGCGTCGCCCTGATCAACCTGCATTTCTGGCTGGCGACCATCGGTACCGTGCTGTACATCGCCTCGATGTGGGTCAACGGCATCATGCAGGGCCTGATGTGGCGGGCCACCAACGAGGACGGCACCCTGACCTATTCGTTCGTCGAGGCGCTGGAGGCCAGCCACGCCGGCTTCCTGGTGCGACTGATCGGCGGCCTGTTCTTCCTCAGCGGCATGCTGCTGATGGCCTGGAACACCTGGCGCACCGTGCGCCTTGCCGACCCTGTCGTCTCTCAGGCTCATGCGCAGTGCGCATGACCTTTCGCCCGGCGCTTGCACCGGGCCTTTTCATTTGAGGAGCAACACCATGACCAACGAGTTCTGGTTGCTGACCTGCGCGACCCTGTTCATCGCCGCCGTGCAGTTCTGTCTCTCGGGCAAGAGCCAGCGCGGTCTGGACGAGGCGACCATGCTGCCCTTTGCGGACGACCCGGAGGTGGCGCGGCGCATGGAGCAGGCCACCGGGCGCAGCCGCACGGGATGTGCCTGTCCTGGTTCTTGCCGTGGCCGCTGTGATGACTGGAACAACTTCCGCGCCTGATCCGTACCCCGAACGGCGGCGTCATGCCCCAAACGCCAACGGCCCGCACAAGGCGGGCCGTTGGCTGGACCTGGGTGAAGCGATCCGATCAGGCCACCGCGCGCATCGCGACATGCCAAAGACAGTGATCGCAAAGTCGTGCACGTACGCCTCCATGACGTCAGCAGAGCGTCAGCCTTCAGGACAGTGCTCAAACTCCGCCGCCAAGCGTGCGACGCTCATCCCAAGTACGATCTGATCGTCCGGGACGAGCAGGTAAGTCCAGGGCTTGCCGCCGTTGCTCAGCGCATGCTCGTTGGCAAACCCGCACCAGCGCACTGCGGCACGGGCCTTGGCCTGCACCTCGTCATGGTCGATCTGGTCGGCGCGCTTGGGCTCGACGATCAGATGCACCCTATCGGTTTCCACCACGAAGTCCGGCTCGTAGTTGCGCCCTTCCTGGTATTCGATACGGAACTGGCCGGGGGCCGGCTTCATCCACTTGAGCACCTTGTCGTCGTCCTCGAGCAGCTGTGCCAGGCGCCACTCACCCTCGACCGAGTCGAACTTCTGGTAAGGGAAACAGCACCTCTGGAAACCTTCGAACACCATCTGGCGGATCGCGCGGCGGTCGGTGATGGGGGCACGGAAATGTCGAGGCTTCTCACCCGCCGGCAGGATGAAGGTAGCCGGGCGCAACACCTCGAAGCCTGCAATCACCTTGCCGCGATAGTCGCAGGGCGTGGTCCAGCGCTGCTCCTGCATCTGCGCCCAGATGAAGTCGCCCAGCTGTTTCTGCCAGTAGAGCAGGACATTCTCCACCTCCGCCTCGTCGTGCAGGTAGCTGCGCAGATGCTCGACCAACTGCCCCGCCAGCTTGTACAGCAGGTCGGCATACTGGTCGTAATCCACCTCGTCGCGGGCGAACAACTGGCGAACCAGGTAATCCTCCGGACGTGCCTCGCGGGCCTGCTGCGGCCCCCACTGGATGCTTGCGCTGCGCTCGCTTTCCAGATGGCGCAGGAGCATTTCCTGGCTGACCGGCTCGAAGCGGATCTTGCTCAGGTTCTGCAGATCGAAATCGTGGAAACCGTAGTTCACCTCGCGGCTGGGCAGCACGGTGATATGCGGGATGTCGATGGTCAGTTCGACGGCCTTTTCCGTCACGCTGCGCACCAGGCTCTCGATCTCGGCCGTGCTGGGCAGCGGCTCGCTTTCCAGGCCGCCCAGTTCCTGCTGAACGGGACGCTGCTCCTGCAGGGTGCGCTGCACGCGGCGGATCAGCTTCTGCTGCAGCGACTCGTCGGCCAGTTGGCGGCTGGAGGTCAGCTTGCGCGCCTCCTCCTGTACGGCCTGGATGGCCGCCGCAGCGATCTTCGCCTCCTGCTCCGAGCGCACCGCCACCTGATAGCGAGCGGCGTTTTCGGCCGCTGGAGTGGCGTCCTCGCTGGAGGTCTGCACCACCGAAACGGGAGGGGCCTCGAGCTGCTGCGGCTGGCGATCCGGCACGTCGGCATCGGCGCCGCTGCCGATGTAGATTTTCTCGTGGATCAGCGAGTCGTCCTGGTTGGCGCGGTCGACGATTTCCTGGAAGCGGTCGTGAGCAACGATGCACAGGCGATCCACCGCATCCACGCCGGTACGCTTGCCGTAGGGCAGGCGCAGGCCGCGGCCGATGGTCTGCTCGGTGAGAATTTCCGACGCCGAGGCGCGCAGCGGCACGATGGTGTAGAGGTTGGTGACGTCCCAGCCTTCCTTGAGCTTGTTGACGTGGACGACCACCTCGGTGGTTTCGTCGTGCTCCACCGCCAGCAGGCGCTGCATGGACTCGTCCGACTCCTCGCCGGACTGGTTGGAGTGCACCTCGATCACCCGGCCCCGGTAGCGACCGCCGAAGAACTCGTCCGACTCGATACGCGCGCGAATCTCGGCGGCGTGGGCCGTGTCCTGCGCCACCACCAGCATGAACGGCTTGACGGCGCGCACGCCCTGGCTGCGGGCGTAGTTCTCCAGCTCCACCTTGACGTATTCGTGGTGGTGGATGCCGTCTTCCAGCTTGATGGTTTCCAGCGCCTCGGTCGTGTATTGGTCGGAGCGGAAGTCCTTGCGCGTGGCCACCGCCGGGATCTTCACGTAGCCGTCCTTGAGCGCGCAGGACAGCGGGTAGTGGTAGACCACATTGCCGAACGGGCGCGGCCTGGCGCCGACGGTCTTCGGCGTGGCGGTCAGCTCCAGCCCCAGCACCGGCTTGAGGTCATTGATCGCCTTGGCACCGGCATCGGCGTAGTAGCGATGGGCCTCGTCCATCAGCACCACCAAGTCGGGCAGGTTGGCCAGATACTCGAAGTAGGACTCGCCCAGATACTCCTGCAGGCGGCGCACCTTGGCGGTAGCCGACTTGACGGCGCCCTTCTTGTTGTCGCGGGCGTTGATCTTGGCGATGTTGAAGATGTTGATGTGCAACGTGGAGTCAGCGCCGAACAGGTCGCCGGAGAGGGTGGCCGGCACGGCGTAGTCGAGACGAACGCCGCGGCCATCCTCGTAGTCCTCGCCGGTGATCACCACCGGCGGCGTATTGGCCATTTCCGGGATGCCGGCGAACACGTACTTGGGCTGGCCGAGGGTGAAGTCCTTCTTCAGCTTCTCGTAGATGGTCAGGTTGGGCGCCAGCACCAGGAAATGCCGGCTGCGCCCGGTAATGAACAGCCAGGCGATCATCGCGCCCATCAGCCGCGTCTTGCCCACCCCGGTGGCGAGGGCGAAGCACAGCGAGGGGAAAGCCCGCTCGAAGGCCTGCATGCTCGGGTAGTGGGCCTGAATCACCTGCAGCCAGTGCTGCAGGTCCGGCTCCTTGCCCAGCGGCAACTGGTCGAGCAGATCGACCAGCACCTGCAGGGATTCGCGCTGGGGTTTGCGCAGCGAAAGGTTGGCACTGATTTGGTTGGCTACTCTCTGGCCCTTGATCGGCTCAGCCATGACAGATTTCCTTTCCGTTATTCGTCGTCGAAGTCGTCTTCGTCCGCTGCTTCGCCGGTCAGATCGATGCTGAAGCTGTAATCGTCGTGGTCCCACTCGCACTTGCCGAGAATGGCCCTGGGAATCTTCTTCAAGGTCAGGTTCGGGAAGGCATCGGTGTCGGCCATGAACGCCTTGCAGCAGATCAGCAGGCTGCGCTGGCTGCCGACCTCCTCGCTGATCAGGCGCAACTGGTCGTGGCTCAGGCTGCCGGTAGTGACGTAGATGAAGCTCGTCTCGCTACCCTGCCCGTGCATCCAGAAATGGGTCTGGCTGGGCGCGTAGGTGAAGCCCATGTGCTTGCACATGGCCTCTGCGAGCATCTCGGCGTTGTAGGCCGGATTGATCACCCAGTTGCCCCACTGGTCCTTCTTCAGCAGCGACGGCGCCAGACGCATGTAGCGGAAACCGCCGCCGCCCTGCCAGTTCACCGCCTTGCTGATGCCACCCTGGTCCTCGCCGTCGATGACCTTCTTCAGGCGCGGCACGATATGGGTATGGCAGTGCTCGCCCAGCTCGACCATGATCCAGCGCCGCCCCATCTTGTGCGCCACCGCGCCGGTGGTGCCGGAGCCGGCGAAGGAGTCGAGGACGAGGTCGCCGGGACGAGTGGCAATATGTATCACTCGTTCCAAAAGCTGCTCCGGCTTTGGAGTGCCAAACGGCTCATCGTCAGGAAAGAGAGCCAGGATTTCTTTCTTTGCGGCTTCATTGTCACCAGCAAACTCAGAATCCCACCAAGTCATTGGCACAAGACCTTTTTCCTCTCCTCGGAACTGCTTGATTCTGGGTTTCCCTGTGCCGCTACTGGGAAAATAAACCCGATTATCCTTCAAGTACTCCAAGTAGACTGGTTCAGTGGCGCCCCAACAACGCCCCTTGGGAGGCTCGACAAAGTCACCACTCGCAGTTTTTATTTTATACATCTGGTTCGGACGATAACCTTGTGCACTGAATGGAATAGAACGCCACTCACCGCGAGGATCATTGTCTGGATTTGCGTATCCTGCGCTGTTTGCCGGCAAAAGCTGCCTGGTAGATTTCCAATCCACTGCGCCGCACTTTGCGTATACGAGCATGTGATCATGAGCTGATCCGACTGCAGCCCGATTTTCTCTTGAAGTGCGCTTCTGCCAAACAATATTGGCCACAAAATTCCGGCGCCCAAACACCTCATCGCACAACACTTTCAAATAGTGCGCTTCATTGTCATCGATGGTGATCCACAACGAGCCATCGTCCGCCAGCAAGGTACGGATGAGCTCCAGCCGGTCGCGCATCATGGTCAGCCACAGCGAATGCTCCAGCCCGTCGTCGTAATGGCTGAAGGCGCTGCCGGTGTTGTACGGCGGATCGATGAACACGCACTTCACCTGGCCGGCGTATTTGGACTCCAGCGCCTTGAGCGCCAGCAGGTTGTCGCCCTGGATCAGCAGGTTGTCGTTGTAGCTCGGCGGCGGTTGGTCGGTCAGCAGGTCGCCCTGCCGCGGCAGGGCGGTCTCGGCGCTGTAGGACAGCGCCTTGTCCTCGATCAGGATGCGCGGTTCCAGGCGCGGACGCTTGTCCTTGCCGATCCAGGTCAGCTCCAGTTTGGTTTTTTCGCTCATTGCGGGGTACGGCCTTATTCGTCGTCGAACTGCGCCAGCAGACCGTTGCTTTCGCGGCTGGCGGCGTAGATCGTCAGTTTCAGTTCGGTATGGTCGATCTGCTCAAAGAGCGGGCGCCGCAGGGACAGCCGCTCGCTGGCGGCGAGGATGGTCGGCACGCCTTCGCCGCGCCGTTCGATCAGGTTCTGCCGGCGGGTGACCGGGTCGGCCGGGTAGTAGCGGCTCAGCAGGTTCACCAGGGTTTCGTTGCGGCTGATGCTGTTGGCGTCCATGCTCGCCACCGTCAGGCTGTTGGGCAGCCCGCCAGGTGTGGAGATTTCCATCCGGTCGGCGAACAGGTGCACACGGATGCGGGCGCCGTACATGGCGTAGTCGCGGTGCGCCACGGCATTGACCAGCGCCTCGTAGACCGCACCCGGATCGTACTGGGGAATGTCGATGCGGCCGGGGCGCTTGACCGCCTCCACGCGCATATTGCGCTTGACGAAGTTAAACGCCTGGCGGATCTGCTCGTCGACCGGGCCGTCGCAGTCCTGAGCGTCGAGCTGGTATTCGGCATTGCGCTCGCTGCCGGAATAGGCCACGCACTGCACGTAGGCCGAGGACAGGAAGTCGGCCGGACGACGAGTCAACAGCAGCACGCCGCTGACCGACAGGCGCAGGCGCAGCTCCTCGTCCTCGACCAGCAGGTAGAGCTTCTTCAGTTGCAGGAGCTCCGGCAGGTCACTGCGCAGGAAACGCGCCTTGAGCGCGGGGTCGATATCCTCGACGCCGGTCCGGGGCACCGGCTGCTCGTCGAAGCGGATCAGCCGCGCCATGCTGCGCTGCTGGAACAGCCGGGCGAGCAGCTCGGGCGACATTTCCCGCTTGCTGGAGCCGACACGGTGGAAGTAGCCATGCGGGCTGCGATGGACGAACAGGCTCTTGGCCACCCGCACCCAGACCAGTGGCCGGGCGTTGCCCTGACGGTCGGGCACCTCCACCAGGCGCGTCTCGATGGGCAGCGGCGGGTCGATGGCCTGGCTGGCCATATTGCTTAGCCACAAGTCGACGATATCCAGCTGCTCGCGCTCGATGCCTTCCACTTCGCGCGTCTTGTCGTTGACGCCGAGCAGCAGCACCCCGCCGCTGCCGTTGGCGAAGGCGGCCAGCTCGTCGGCGACGCTGTCGCGATGCGGCTTGGCGACCTTGCTGCCCTCGATGGTCACCGCCTTGAATTCGTAGGCCGAATCCTCGCCCAGGCGTATCTGGTAGATCAGCTCGCGTACCAGTTCCGTGGTGTTGATCATCTCTCGCCCTCCAGGCGCCAGCGCAGAGCGAACAGCGCTTCCTGCCGCTCGCCGATCTGCAGTTTCCTTTCGATCTCCTCGAGCAGCCGGTCTTCCTCGGTCTCGATCTTCTTCTTTTCCTCGTGGTAGTCGAGCATCAGCCGGTCGCGCTCGCGCTCGAGTTTCTGCAGCGCCTTCTTGGCGGCCATCTTCTCCTGCAGGGTTTCCAGCTGACGGACGGCCTTGCGGGCTTCCTTGATCTCCTGATCGAGCTGTCTGATTCGCAGATCCTGGCCGATGCGCTTGTCTTCGGCCCAGCGCTCGAACTTTCCGGTTTCTTCTTCGAAAAAGCGGGCATTGCGGGCCTCGGCCTCGGCCAGATGGGCGAGACGCAAGGCGTCGAGTTGCAACTGCAGGGCTGCGCCATGGCGCAGCGTGGCGGCAGGCGACAATTCGCGGGCCTTCAGCTGCAGCAGACGGTTGCAGGTACGCTCGTCGAGCTCCACGCCGCTGTCGCTGCGGCCGGCCAGCAGCAGGTATTCGCGCCGTTCTTCACCGCTCGTCAGGCAGAGTTTTTCCACCTGCAGTTCGCCGGACTGACCGATGAACCGCTGCAGATCGGACAGTTGACCATTGCCGGTCGGCTCGTAGACGAAGGCCAGCTCGGCCGGTCCGGCGCCGGTCAGCGCAGCCTGGGCCTCGGCGATCAACTGCGCGCCCAGCCCGGTGGCCGGCTGGAAGAAGCGCGCATCCGTCTGCTCGGCGCTCTGCCAGTGGGGGGCGTACCACTGGCCGTCGAGCTGGAAGCGCTCGGCCTCGAAGTGCGCCTGCGGCAGGCTCATGCGCGCCAGCAACAGCAGGCGTTGCTGGTAGTCGTCCAGCTCACGGCAGGCACGCTCGCGGCGCATGCTCAGGCGCTGTACCACGTCGACGTCGAAGTTCTCCAGCAGGGCACGCTGCGCTTCGCGGTTGCGGCTGTCGATCTGCTCCTCCAGCTCGGCCTGCAGGCGGTCGAATTCGGCCTCGATTTCTGCCGTAGTGCGGCACAGCTGGTAGATCCTGTGGATGCGCTGCTCGATATCCACGCCAGATTCGATGGCGCCGAGAATTTCGTCGGAGGCGCCGAACACGCCTTCGAACAGCTGGAACTTGCGGTTGAGCAGCTCGAAAACCCGCCGGTCGGCCACGTTACCGTTGTTGATGAAGTTCACCACCACCACGTCGTGCAACTGGCCATAGCGGTGCACGCGGCCGATGCGCTGCTCGACCCGCTGCGGATTCCATGGCAGGTCGTAGTTGATCAGCAGCGAACAGAACTGCAGGTTGATACCTTCGGCACCGGCCTCGGTGCAGATCATGATGCTGGCCTGCTCGCGGAAACGTTCGACCAAGGCGGCCTTCATGTCGGCGCTTTTCGCGTTGGAGATGCGCGAGCTGCCCTTATGTTTTTCCAGCCATGCTCGGTAGGTCTGCTGCGAGTCGGCATCGTCATTACTGCCGTTGAGCAGCACGATCTGCCCCGCATAGCCGGCGGAGGAGAGCTGCTCGAACAGCCAGGCCTGGGTACGCACGGACTCGGTGAAGATCACCGCCTTGCGTGGCCCGCCCAGACGCTCGGCAGAGTCGAAGGCCCGCTCCAGAGCGCGCTGCAGGGCTTCGCCCTTGGCATTGCGCGCGATCCCGCTGGCCAGTTGCAGGAAATCCTTGAGCCGGTCGATTTCCGCCTGCAGGGCGACGGGGTCGACGAAGTCCTCGTCGTCTACCGCCGTGGCATCGCTCAGGTCGTCGAGCTCCTCGTAGTCCTGCAAGGCCTCGGCCAACGATTGGCGCTTTTCCAGGCGATCGATCATCCGCTGCAGGGTGCCCTGGATGGCGTGAGACGAGGAGGCGAGGATCTTGCGGATGACCAGGGTGACCAGTTGCCGCGCCTTCGGCTGGATAGCCAGCGTGCTTTCGTCCTGCAGGTAGGAGGAAATCCGCGCATAGAGTTCCTTCTCATCCGGGTACGGATCGTAGGCCTCGGTCAGCGAATAGCGACGGGTGAAGTTGATGCCGCCCTCCTCCTGCACCTGTCGGCGCAGGGTACGCCTGCAAACGCTCTGGAGCCGGCTGCGTAGTTGCATCAGTTCGGCAGCCGGCATCTTCGGCCGGCAATAGCGCGCCTTGAAGGACTCCAGATCGCCGAAGAAATGCGGGTCGATGATCGACACCAGGCCGTACAGCTCCAGCAGGTTGTTCTGCAGCGGGGTGGCCGACAGCAGCAGCTTGGAGCTGCCCGCCAGGGCGGCCTCCAGCGCCTTGGCAATCTTGGCGCCCTCAGCCTTGTAGCTATTGCGCAGCTTGTGCGCCTCGTCGAAGACCACCAGATTCCACTGGATCAGTCCCAGCTCCCGCTGCTTGCGGGCGGCGAACTCGTAGGAGCAGATGACGATGGCCGACTGCTCGTCGAACGGATTGTCGACGCCCTGCTTGCGGGCGGCATTGAATTTCTTGCTGTCGAGAATGATCGAGGGCAGCTCGAACTTGTCGGCCAGCTCCTGGCTCCACTGCTTGCGCAGGGTGGCCGGAACGATCAGCAGCAGGCGGCGACGCTGCTCCGCCCACTTCTGCGCCAGCACCAGGCTGGCTTCGATGGTCTTGCCCAGACCGACCTCGTCGGCCAGCAAGGCGCCGCGCGACAAGGGGGAGCGCAGGGCAAACAGCGCCGCATCGACCTGATGCGGGTTCATGTCCACCCTGGCGCTGGCCATGGTCTGCGTCAGCGCCTGCTCGTCGCCTCTGGACAGCGACAGCCAGTGGGCCAGATAGGCGCGTTGATAGGGGGTGTACATCACCCCTCCTTCCTGGATGCAAGGGGGTCAAAGTTGGCGGGGTGCTCGACCCGGGCGAGGAATTCGCCGATGGCCTGGCGGATGACCCAAGCCAGCGACAGGCCGTGACGGTCGGCCAGAGCCTGCAATTGCTCGAGCTGTTCGGGAGGCAAGGAGATGGTGGTACGTGCGGACTTCATGTCGGTTCACCACGAAGCATAAATGTGCATCACTTTACATCAGGCGATGCTGCATTGCGCGGTAATCGAGGGAAACGGGCCTATTTCCGCCCTCACCGAGCACATCGTGCAAACCCAAAACGCCAACGGCCCGCACAAGGCGGGCCGCTGACGAAGGCATTCCCGATCAGCCGAACAGGCCACGCATCAGGAAGTAGATCAGCGACGGGCCGAGCAGGCAGCCGAGGGCGGTGTAGAAGGCCGCGGTCAGGCAGCCGTAGGGCACCAGCTTCGGATCGGTGGCCGCCAGGCCGCCGGCCACGCCGCTGGAGGTGCCCATCAGGCCGCCGAAGATCACCGCGGCGCGCGGGTTGTTGAGGCCGATGAAGGGCGCCACGAAGGGGGTGGCGACCATCACCACGATGGCCTTGATCAGGCCGGCGGCGATCGACAGCGCCATCACCTCGGAGCTGGCGCCGATGGCCGCGCCGGTCACCGGGCCGACGATGTAGGTCACCGCGCCGGTGCCGATGGTGGTCAGGCTGACCGCGTCGGTGTAGCCGAAGGCCAGGGCCACGCCGGCGCCGGCGACGAAGGAGGCGAAGATGCCGACGAACAGCGCCAGCACCCCGCTGGCCCCGGCGCGCTTGAGCTCTGCGGGATTGACGCCGAAGCCGGTGGCGATGATGGCGAAATCGCGCAGCATGGCGCCGCCTAGGATGCCGATGCCGGACAGCAGCGGGATGTCGACCAGACCCTTCTGCCCGCCGGTGTACAGGCCACCGAAGTAGGACAGCACCAGGCCGATGAGGATGGCGATGGCCGAGCCGTGCAGGCGGCCCTTGGTCAGCCTGGCGGACATCCAGTAGGACAGCCACATGGTCGCGCCGATCACGGCGAAGCCGCTGATCATGCCGTAGCCGTTGAGTACCTTGGTCAGGGATTCGAGGATCATGGCAATCACCGTTGGGCGCTGGAGGCGGCAGGTTTGGCAGTAGCGACAGGGGTTGCGGGCTTGGCTTCAGGCTCCGCGGCTGCCTCGTCCTTGCGGCCGAGGCGGTCGAGCACCGGCACCAGGGCGAAGCTGATGGTGACCGCCGCCAGGCCGGCGAGGATCGCCGCCGGACCGCCGGACAGCGCGCCGAGCACGTTCTGCTGGGCAGCCATGGCGACCACGATGGGAATGTAGATGGCGCTCCAGAACTCGATGCCCTGTTCGGTCTTGCCGGCGAGCAGGCCGCGTTTGCTGAGCCAGCCGCCGCCGAAGATCAGCAGGATCATGGCGATGCCGACACCGCCGACGTTGGAGGGCACACCCATGAGCACGCCGAGCAGGTCGCCGACGAACAGGCCGGCCAGCGTGCAGATGGACAGCAGGGCTACACCGTAGATGATCATTGTTGTTGTCCTTTAGTGGATCGAAGTTGTTGTTCTTGTACTTCGCGAGGGAGCTGTCAGCGGTCGACGCAGCCCTCCTCGCGCAGCAGCGCGACCAGGGTGTCGAGACGGGCGCCCTGGAAGGCAGCCACGGTTCCCTGTCTCATGACCCGCCGCGCCAGTCCGCTGAGGACCGTGCCCGGAGGCAGTTCGATGTGCAGGCGCACGCCGCGTTCCCAGGCGTTGCGCAGGGTGCCCTGCCAGTCGACCAGGCGGCACATGTTGAAGGCCAGGTCGTCGCGCAGGGCGCTCGGCTCCATGACCAGCCGCGCCGAGCTGCTGCTGAGATAACGCAGCACCGGCCGGCGCACTTCTACCTGGGCGAAGGCTACGGCCAGTTGTGCGGCGGGCGCGTCGAGCAGCGCGCAGTGCGAGGGCACGCTGACCGCCAGGCGCTTGACCGCGCCGGCGCCGAGGGTACGGGCCCGCGCGCCGACCGCCGCCATGGCCGCCTCGCTGCCGGCGATCACCAGCTGGTTGGCGGCGTTGACGTTGGCCAGGTACACCGGGCCGTCCGCGTCGTTGACCTCGGCCAGCAGCGCTTCGACGGTCGAACGCTCCAGGCCCATGATCGCAGTCATGCCGTAGCCCTGCGGCCAGGCGCGCTCCATCAGCTCGCCGCGGAGGGCGACCAGGCGCACCGCGTCGGCGAACTGCAGCGCCCCGGCGGTCACCGCCGCCGCCCAGGCGCCGATCGACAGCCCGGCCACGTAGTCCGGCCGCGCGCCTCGCGCCATCAGCAGCCGCGCGCAGGACACCCCGGCGAGCAGCAGGCACAGCTGCACGGCGCGGGTGGAATGCAAGGCTTTCTCACTATCCAGCGCCAGCACGTCCTCGTCCAGCACCGCACTGGCCTCGCGCAGACAGGCGGCGACCTCGGGCGCGTCCGGCAACTGGTGGAGCATGCCCGGCTGCTGGGCGCCCTGGCCGGGGAAGGCGAACAGACTGCTCATGCCGCCACCTCCTGCCAGGGATCGGCCACCAGGCGCGGACCCTGCTCGGCCTTGAGCAGCACCTGCGGCGCCGGCCCCGCCCACTCGCGCAGGGCGATGGCGCCAAGCGGGGTCTCCAGCTGCAGGTCGACCCGGCACAGGGCGCGGTCGAGCAGGCCCAGCAATTCTGCGGCAGCGCCGCGCTCCAGCGGCTGCGGCGCGCGCAGCAGCAGGTCGAGGTCGCTGTTGCCGTGCAGCACCTGCGCGCCGCTGGCCAGTTGGTAGCCGGCGCTGCCGGTGACGCCCCAGGCGAGACCCAGGGCATCCAGCTGCGGCGCCAGCCAGGCCAGGGCACGCAGGGCCGGCCAGGCGTCCTGCCCTGCCCCGCCGCCGGTCAACTGCTCCGGCGCCACGCGGCGGCGGATCGCCGCCAGCGGCATCCAGGTCGCATGGCGCTGCTCGCGGCCACGGCCGCGCACGCCCACCGCGACCTGGCCCTGCGGTGCCGGGCCGCGACGCACCACCACCGGAAGGCCGGCGGCGAGCACCTCGCGCGCCCAGTCCGGCGCGCCGGCGTCGAGCTGCGCGGGGTGCATGCCCCAGAGCAGGTCGTGGGCGTGCGGCTGGAAGTCGATGGCAGGCATGGGCGAGTCCTCCCGCTTACCACTGCGCGCGCAGCAGCTCGCGCACACGCTGCGAGGCAGCGCGGTTGGCGGCGCCGAGGCGGCCGCGCAGGTCGGTGCCGCCAGCGCGGATATCGGCCTGCGCCTGTTCCAGGCAGGCCTGCACCCGCGCCAGGTCCTCGCCCTGCGGCGTCTCGATGGCCTCCACCGAGAGGGTTTCCCAGAGCAGGCCGAGCGAGGCGTAGCTGTCAAGGTCGTAGGCCATCGGCGGCACCTTGGCGGCGAAGGCTTCCAGCTCGTCGACCGTGCGCAGGGTGACGCGGGCGGCGGACTCCTTGCCCATGGCGTGGACCATCACCCCCGGATCGCGCAGGGCGACGATGCGGTTGGCCTGGTAGCCGTGGGCGAGGAAGGCGCCGGACATGGCCTTGCCGACCAGCAGGGCGATCACCGGATGGCCGGCCAGGCGGGCGCGGGCGTAGCCGTCCACCGCGCCGGCCAGCGCCTGATGGATGCCGAGGGCCTCCTCGCGGCGGCCGTAGGCCTGGCTGGGTACGTCGACCACGGCGACCACCGCGCGCTTGATCGGCGCCTCAAAGTCGGCCGCGATCACCTCGTCCAGCGCGCGGCCGAGACTCCAGCCTTCGAGCAGGCCGACCTCGCCGCTGCGGGCGCGTGGGAAGCGGCTCTGCGCATCCGGCACCACGGCGATGTAGCGGGCCGGCTGGCCGCCGAGGGCGGCGTCGACCACGCGCACCGAGGCCGGGTAGCCCGGCTGCTCGGCGGCGTTGCCGGTCAGGGCGCGCAGCCAGTTCAGGCCGCGTTGCGAAAGGACGGTGCTCATGCCTGGTCTCCTTGGTAGAGGGCGCGCACGGAGGCGGCGTCGGCCTGCGGAGTGGCATCGAAGCCCTCCAGCAGATCGAGGAAGCGGGCGTACTGGCGGCTGCGCGGCAGGGCGTCGCCCGGCTGGTCGAGAGTGGCCAGCAGGCGCGCGCGGATGGTGCTCACCTCGTCGGCGAGGTAGGCGTCGACCAGGCCGCAGGCGAAGCGCTGCTCGCCGCCGGTGAGGCTCCAGATGAACGGGCGGTCGCGCGAGTCGTACTCGTCGAGGCCGGCTTCCTGCTCGATCACCTGCGGGCCGTTGAGGCCCAGGCGCGCCTCGCGGGTGACCAGCAGGTGGCTGCACAGCGCGGCGGCGATCGACATGCCGCCGAAGCAGCCCACGGGACCGGCGACCACGCCGATCACCGGCTGGTACTGGCGCAGCTCGACGATGGCGGCCTGCACCTCGGCGATGGCGGCGAGGCCCAGATTGGCCTCCTGCAGGCGCACGCCGCCGGTCTCCAGCAGCAGCACGGCGCAGGTGGGGATGCCGTTGCGGTTGTCCTCGGCGGCCAGCTCCAGCGCGCCGGCCAGCTTGGCGCCGCCGACCTCGCCCAGACTGCCGCCCTGGAAGTTGCCCTCGATGGCGGCGATCACCGCCGGACGACCACCGAGGGTGCCCTTGGCCACCACCACGCCGTCGTCGGCCTGGGCGACTATGCCCTGGGCCTCCAGCCACGGCGACTTGACGCGGGCGAAGGGGTCGAGCAGTTCGCGCATGCTGCCCTGATCGAGCAGCGCGGCGGCGCGCTGGCGGGCGCCCAGTTCGACGAAGCTGCGGCTGTGCAGCAGTGCATTCAGGTCAGACATCGCTCACCTCCTCCAGCGCCTGTTCCAGACGCAGCCGCACCACACCGGGGGTGGCACCGAAATCGTGGATATCGACGTTCAGGGCCGGCGGGTTGGCGCCGGCGAACATGCGCTCGAACAGGTGGCGCCAGCGCTCGGCGCTGCCGTTCACCGAGGTGACCACCTGGATGCTCAGGGTGCCGGCCTGGCCGGGCTCGAGCAGCACTTCCAGATCACCGGAGCCGACGCAGCCCACCTGGGCGCGCTGGCGCGCCGGCAGGCCGGCGGGGAAGGCAAAGGACAGGGTTTCCATGTTCACAGGCTCCCAATCTGCGCCCGGAGCTGCAGCTCCAGGCGGTCGAGGAATAAAGTCGCGGCGAGCAGATCGGCTGCACCGCCGGGCGAGGCATTCAACCTCAAGAGACAGACGTCCAATTCCCTGAGCCGGCGGCGGCCGGCCAGGCTGGCGCTGCCGCCAGATTCCAGCACCGCGCGGGCGCCGTCCTGCATGCAGGCCAGCCCTTCCGGGCCGGCGCGGTGCAACACGCAGGTGTCGTCGAGCTGGGCCATGATCGCCAGCAGCGCATCCAGCCGCGCGTGGCTCTCGCCGGCGCCGGCGGCGCGGCTGCGCTTGAGCTGCGGCAGGCCGTGGTGCAGTGCGCCGGGGAAGCCGGCCTGCGCCTCGGCGCGGGCGCCGCCGACGCCGTAGCGCTGACGCACCCGCTCGCCGTTGCTCGGCGCGCGCTGCGGGATGTGGCGATCCTCCAGCCGGGCCAGGCGTGCGGCGCGCAAGGTCACGCCTGCCGCGCTCGGCTGCGCTTCCTGGGCGGCGGCAGTGACCAGCAGGCCCAGCGCCCAGATCGCCCCGCGATGGGTGTTGACCCCGCCGGTGACCTCCAGCATCTGCGCCTCGCCGTCGCGACCGAGGCGGCCGAGGGTCTCGCGCAGGGCCACATCGACCTGCCCGGCTTTCTCGCCGGCGGCGGCCATGTCGTGGAAGGTGGCCCACAGCGACCAGGCCGAGGCGTGCATCAGCTCGAGATTCAGGTCGCTATGGGCGCCACTGCCGCGGCGGTCGACCAGCGCCGGCTTGGGCGACAGTTCGGCCTCGTCGATCAGTGCCTCGACGGCAAGATCGGCGAGCGCCTCGGCCAGACTGAGTTGCGGGCGTGCCGCAATCCGGGCGTTCATCACCAGCTCCTGAACTTGGCGGGCGGGTTGTAGAGGCCGCCGGACCAGTCGACCAGCTCGGCGATGCTCTTGGCGGCGAGCAGCTCGCGGCTGGCGTCGGTGCGGCGGATGCCGAGATCCTCCGGCAGGGCGATCAGCCCCTCGCGGCGCATGCGCTCGGTGTCTTTCGGGTCGTGGCGCAGGCCGATGCTGGTGACCCCGGCCACCGCGGCGATCATCGCCTGGCGCTCCTCCAGCGAGCGCGCCTTGTACAGGTAGGCGATGCCCTCCTCGGTGAGCAGGTGGGTGACGTCGTCGCCGTAGATCATCACCGGCGCCAGCGGCATGCCGACCTTGCGCGCCACCTCCACCGCGTCGAGCTGATCGACGAACGTCGGTTTGCCGCCCTCCTGGTAGGTCTCGACCATCTGCACCACCAGCTTCCTGCCGCGCTCGAGCAGGGTGACCGGCTCGGTCATGTCCAGCCATGCCGGGGTGGCGTGGCGGCGGCCGCGCGGGTCGTGGCCCATGTTCGGCGCGCCGCCGAAGCCGGCCAGACGGCCGCGGGTGACGGTGGAGGAATGGCCGTCGCCATCCACTTGCAACGTTGCGCCGATAAACAGGTCGACCGCGTACTGGCCGGCCAGCTGGCACATCATGCGGTTGGAGCGCAGCGAGCCGTCGCGGCCGGTGAAGAACACGTCCGGGCGCGCCGCCACGTAGTTCTCCATGCCCAGCTCGGTGCCGAAGCAGTGCACGCTCTCCACCCAGCCGGTCTCGATGGCCGGGATCAGCGTCGGGTGCGGGTTGAGCGTCCAGTTGCGGCAGATCTTGCCCTTGAGGCCGAGGCGCTCGCCGTAGGTCGGCAGGATCAGCTCGATGGCCGCGGTGTTGAAGCCGATGCCGTGATTGAGCGACTGCACCTTGTGCTTCTCGTAGATGCCGCGGATTGCCATCATCGCCATCAGCACGTGCACCGGCTTGATGTGGCGCGGATCGCGGGTGAACAGCGGCTCGATGTAGAACGGCCGGTCGGCCTGCACCACGAAGTCGACCCAGCTGGCCGGAATGTCCACGCGCGGCAGGTCGCGCACGTCGTCGACAATCTCGTTGACCTGGACGATGACGATGCCGTCGCTGAACGCCGCCGCCTCGACCAGCGCCGGGGTGTCCTCGGTGCTCGGCCCGGTGTAGATGTTGCCTGCGCGGTCGGCGACGAAGCCGGCCACCAGGGCGACGTTGGGAATCAGGTCGACCAGCAGGCGCGAGTACAGCTCGATGTAGGTATGGATGGCGCCGACTTCCAGCAGGCCGTCCTCCATCAGCTGGCCGATGCGCAGGCTCTGCGGGCCGGCGAAGGAGAAGTCCAGCTTGCGGGCGATGCCGCGCTCGAACAGGTCGAGGTGCTCGCTGCGGCTGACGCTCGGCATGATCATGTGCAGATCGTGCAGACGACCCGGATCGACCTTGGCCAGCGAACGGGACAGGAAGTCGGCCTGCTTCTGGTTGTTGCCTTCCAGCACCACGCGGTCGCCGGGGGCGAGCAGCGCTTCCAGGGCGGCGACGATCCGCTCGGTCGGCAAGACCACGCCGTCGGCCAGCTGGCGCACCTGGGCGAGGCGGCGCTGCTTCTCGCTGCGCCGACGCGACCACTGCGGCGGGGGGGAAATTGTTGTTGTCATGGCTACTCCACGGGTTCCGCTGTCGTGGAGTCACGGTAGGGTTCGGAGCGGGGGCGTTCAATCAAGCCCGGCGGTCGATCGTTACGCTCAGGTTAACGATTGCTTTGACGACCGGCTGCGCAGAGCCCCATGCCGCCCAGCCGCACTCCGTTCGCCGCTGGGCGGGCAAGGCCCTAGATCAGTGGATCCCAGCGCTGCGACCAGTCCCGTTCCTGCCGGGACACCTCGCGCAACAGTGCGAAGGCCTGCTGCAGCTCCGCGGTGTCGCGCTCGCGGACGTAGACCAGATACACGGGGTAGCTGAACTCGGGAGCCCGGGGCACCCGCTCCAGCAGGCCGCGTTCCAGGTAGGCCTGCACCACCCGGGTGCGGAAATAGCCGGTGCCGCCCTGCTCCAGCAGGTACTGCAGGGCCAGCGGACCGAGGTTGAAACTGAGCCCGGCCCGCGCATGTTCGGGCAGGGCAGCGTCGTGCCCGCGGCGGAAATCTTCGCCCCAGTCGATGTACAGGTAGGGTTCGGGGTTCTTCACCGAGCGCACCAGGACGAGTCGCTCCTCCAGCAGCGGTTCGACCTGCAGGCCGGCCCAATAGACGGGGCTGTGGACCAGCGCCGCATCCAGGCGGCCATCCTCAAGCTGCTCCAGCAGTTGCGCGGGAGCGCCGGTCTCGGCGCGTATGGCGTGCTGCGGGAAGCGCTCGCGCAGGCGCCGCACCCACTGCAGCAGCAGCGGGCTGCTCAGGCTGACCTCGCCTCCCACATGGAGCAGCTTGCGGTACCCCTCGGGCAGGGGCAGATCGCGCTGGGCGGCCTCCCAGGTCTGGATCAGCTGGTTCGCGTAGGCGACGAACGCCGTACCGTTGGCGGTGAGCGTGGCGCCGGAGCGGTTGCGCACGAAGAGCTTGCAGTCGAGCTGCCCCTCCAGGTTCTGCACCCGTGCGGTGATCGCCGTCTGGGTGACGTGCAGCCGCTCGGCGGCAGCGATGAAGCTGCCGCAGCGGACGATTTCGAGGAAGGTGCGGGCAAGTTCGATGTCCATTTTTTGCGCGTTCCGGTGGAGGCTGCCAAGTGTGGCCGGGGGCCTTGCGGTGGTGCATGGCACCCGGCCAGCCATCAAAAATAATGCATTTATAGCTCATAATTATTAGTTTGTTGAATCATTCCGTGCGCGCCAGACTATCGCGGCCTTGCCAAGGCCCGATTACAGGGCAAAAACCCAAAAACCTGCGTGCATCCGGAACAGCCATGACAACTGAATTCGTTCCCGACTCCGAAGCCACCTACAACTACAGGGTGGTCCGCCAGTTCGCGCTGACGACCCTGTTCTGGGGGGTGTTCGGCATGGCCATGGGCGTCGTCATCGCCGCCCAGCTGGTCTGGCCCGAACTGAACCTCGGCCTGCCCTGGACCAGCTTCGGCCGCATACGGCCGATCCACACCAACCTGGTGATCTTCGCCTTCGGCGGCGGCGCCCTGTTCGCCACGTCCTTCTACGTGGTGCAGCGCACCAGCCGGGTGCGGCTGATCTCCGATCGCGTGGCCAGCTTCGTGTTCTGGGGCTGGCAGGCCGCGGTGGTGGCCATCCTGTTCAGCTATCCGCTGGGCTTCACCACCTCCAAGGAATACGCCGAGATGGAGTGGCCCATCGCCCTGTGGGTGACCATCGTCTGGATCGCCTACGCCTGGCTGTTCTTCGGCACCATCGCGCGGCGCACAGTGCGTCACATCTACGTCGGCAACTGGTTCTACGGCGCGTTCATCATCGTCACGGCGATGGTCCACATCGTGAACCACGCGGTCATCCCGGTGGGCCTGCTCAAGTCCTACCCGCTGTACTCGGGCGCCACCGACGCGATGATCCAGTGGTGGTACGGCCACAGCGTGGTGGGCTTCATCCTCTCGGTGGGCTTCCTCGGCATGATGTACTACTTCGTGCCCAAGCAGGCCGAGCGGCCGATCTACTCCTACCGCCTGTCCATCGTGCACTTCTGGGCGATCATCTCCCTGTACATCTGGGCCGGTCCGCACCACCTGCACTACACCGCGCTGCCCGACTGGGCGCAGACCCTCGGCATGGTGATGTCGGTGATCCTGCTGGCGCCGTCCTGGGGCGGCATGATCAACGGCATGATGACCCTCTCCGGCGCCTGGCATAAGCTGCGCACCGATCCGATCCTGCGCTTCCTGGTGGTGTCGCTGGCCTTCTACGGCATGTCCACCTTCGAGGGCCCGATGATGGCGATCAAGACCGTCAACGCCCTGTCCCACTACACCGACTGGACCGTCGGCCACGTGCACGCCGGCGCGCTGGGCTGGGTGGCGATGATCAGCATCGGCACGCTCTACCACATGATCCCGCGCCTGTACGGCCGCGAGCGGATGCACAGCATCGCGCTGATCAACGCGCACTTCTGGATGGCGACCATCGGCACCGTGCTGTACATCGCCGCCATGTGGGTCAACGGCATCTCCCAAGGCCTGATGTGGCGCGCGGTCAACGCCGACGGCACCCTCACCTACTCCTTCGTCGAGGCGCTGGAAGCCAGCCATGCCGGCTACGTGGTGCGCCTGATCGGCGGCGGCATCTTCGCCAGCGGCATGCTGCTGATGGCCTGGAACGCCTGGTGCACCGTGCGCAGCGGCGAGCGGGTGGCGCCGCGCATCCCTGCCGCCGTCGCGCACTGAGGAGAACCGCCATGCTGATCCTGTCCTGCCTCACCCTGCTGAGCCTGTTCGGCCTGTACCTCAGCCTGAAGGGCCATTCCGCCGAGGAGCTGGACGCTGCCGCGCACCTGCCCTTCGCCGACGATCCCCAGGCCATGTGGCGCCTGGCCGCTGCCGAGTCGCGCCGGCTGGTCGCCTGAGGGCCAGCCGCCAACCGGGTGTTCCATGCCATGGATGGCGCCCCGTCCCACGAGGACGCCTTGGAGCCCGCCGCTACCCGCGCGCGGGCTCGTCTTTTCCCCGACATCTTCGGCAACCTGGCCGGCGGCAAGGGGGGATGACGAGCGGGCGGCCGGGAGTTCAGCGCAGAGACGTTGACTCCGTCACATTTCCCGCTCCCCTGCGCATGCGCTAAAGTCGCGCCCTGCTTGGATTTTTCACAGGGACGAGGCGATTCATGGCGGTGCCTGCGCAACCGAAGTGTCTGGTATTCGATCTGGAGGTGGTGCCGGCAACTGCCGACCAGCCGGCGCGGATCATCAAGCTCGGCGCCCTGCGTCCGGACACCGGCGCGGAGCTGGAGTTCGACACCCCGTCACCCCAGCGCCTCGACGCCGCGCTCAGGCAGCTGGACCAACTGGCCGAAGGCGCCAGCTTCCTGCTCGGCCACAACCTGCTGGGCCATGACCTGCCGCTGCTCGAGGCGGCCGCTCCCGGCCTCGCCCTGCTGCGCCTGCCGGCCATCGACACCCTGCGCCTGTCGCCGCTGGCCTTCCCGCAGAATCCGTACCACCGGCTGATCAAGGACTACAAGCTGATCCGCGCCAGCCTCAACTCGCCGCTGGCCGACTGCCGGGCGACCCTGGCGCTGTTCCTCGACCAGCAGCAGGCGTTCCGCCAGCTGCACGCGAGCCGCAACGAGGAGCTGCTCTGCTACCAGGCGCTGGTCGCGCCGCAGGTCGGCGCCGGTCTCGGCAATTTCTTCATGCACATGAGCGGCCAGCGGCCGCTGCCGGTCGAGCGCCTCGGCGAACTGCTGCCGACGCTGCTGCGGGAAAGCAATCCCACCCTGTCCCGCGATCTCAAGGTCTGCCGCACCCGTCTGGCCAGCCTGATTGCCCATGACCTGCACCAGGCAGAGCGGCACTGGCCGCTGGCCTACACCCTCGCCTGGCTACGGGTGGCCGGCGGCAACTCGGTGCTGGCACCCTGGGTGCGCCACCAGTTCCCGGCGGTGGCCCAGCTGATCGGCGAGCTGCGCGACCAGCCGTGCAGCGATCCCGCCTGCCAGTACTGCCGCAGCGCCCATGACCCGCGCCACGAGCTCAGGCGCTACTTCGGCTTCGACGACTTCCGCCGCGAGGCGGGCGGCGCCAGCGCGCAGGAGGACATCGTGCTGGCCGGCATGCAGGGCCGCTCGGTGCTCGCGGTGCTCGCCACCGGCGGCGGCAAGTCGCTGTGCTACCAGCTGCCGGCGCTCAACCGCTACCACCGCAACGGCAGCTTGACGGTGATCGTCTCGCCGCTGCAGTCGCTGATGAAGGACCAGGTCGACGGCCTGCTGGCGCGCAACGTGCAGTGCGCCGCCGCGCTCAACGGCCTGCTGACCCTGCCCGAGCGCGCCGACGTGCTGGAGAAGCTCCAGCTCGGCGACGTCGGCCTGCTGCTGGTGTCGCCCGAGCAGTTCCGCAACAAGGCGCTGCGCAGCGCCCTCGCCCAGCGCCAGATCGGCGCGTGGATCTTCGACGAGGCGCACTGCCTGTCGAAGTGGGGCAACGACTTCCGCCCCGACTACCTGTACGTCGCGCGCTTCATCCGCGAATTCAGCGGCGACGCGCCGCTGGCGCCGGTCGGCTGCTTCACCGCCACCGCCAAGCTCGACGTGCTGGAGGACATCCGCAGCCACTTCCGCGACGCGCTGGGCATCGAGTTCCGCGAGTTCATCGGCACGCCCGAGCGCAGCAACCTGAGCTTCGAGGTGCAGCCGGTCGGTCCCGGCGAGAAGTGGCCGCGCACCCACCAGCTGCTCGAGGACGAGCTGGCCGGTCGCGACGGCGGCGCCGTGGTGTTCGTCTCCAGCCGCAAGAACGCCGAGGGGCTGGCCGAATTCCTGCAGCGCCAGGACTGGGCCTGCCGCCACTTCCACGCCGGGCTGCAGCCCCACGAGAAGAAGGACATCCAGGACGCGTTCAAGGACGGCCGGCTGCGGGTGATCGTCGCCACCAACGCCTTCGGCATGGGCGTGGACAAGCAAGACGTGCGCCTGGTGGTGCACGCCGACATCCCCGGCTCGCTGGAGAACTACCTGCAGGAGGCCGGCCGCGCCGGGCGCGACCAGCAGCAGGCGCGCTGCGTGCTGCTCTACGACCCGCAGGACATCGAGACCCAGTTCGGCCTCAGCGAGCGCTCGCAGCTCAGCCAGCGCGACATCCAGCAGATCCTCAGGAAGCTGCGCGACGAGAGCAAGCGGCGCAAGGGCGGCCAACTGGTGATCAGCGCCGGCGAGATCCTCCAGGGCGTGCAGACCAGCTTCGACGCCGACGACCGCGACGCGGAGACCAAGGTGGTCACCGCCATCGCCTGGCTGGAGCGCGGCCGCTTCCTGCGCCGCGAGGAGAACCACACGCGGGTGTTCCCGGCGCGCCTGAGCCTGCCGGAAGACGAAGCCGAGGCGCGCCTGAAGCAGGCCCGCCTGCCGGCCCGCCGTCTGGAGGAGTTCCGCGCCATCCTGCAGTACCTCTACGCCGCGGAGGCCGACGAGCGCGTCAACACCGACCGGCTGATGACGCTCACCGGGCAGACCGCCGAGGAAGTCGCCGGCAGCCTGCGCCAGCTGGAGGAGCTGGGCCTGCTGGAGAACGACACCCAGCTGACCCTCTACCTGCGCCACGCCATGGCCGACGCCTCGGCCGAGCGCCTGCGCCAGTCGCTGCAGCTGGAACAGGCCCTGCTGGAAACCCTGGCCGAACTGGCGCCGGACGCCGGCGAGGGCGACTGGCAGGACCTGCACCTGCCCGCGCTGACCGCCCAGCTGCGCGAGACCGCCACCCTGCCCGGGCTGTTGCCGCTGCACATCCTGCGCCTGCTGCACAGCCTGGCCCAGGACCGCGACGGCGACCGCCAGCAGGGCAGCTGCCTGGAGCTGCGCCAGCTCAACCGCGACTACCTCAAGCTGCGCCTGCGCAATGGCTACGGCTGGCGCCAGGTGGCCGAACTGGGCGAGAAGCGCCGCGCCATCGCCGCTGTGCTGCTGCCCTTCCTGCTCGGCAAGCTGCCGGCCGGTGCGCGCGGCAAGGACCTGCTGGTGACCACCACCTTCGGCGAACTGCGCGGGCTGCTCGAGGCCGACCTGGAGCTCGGCCCGCGCATCCGGCCGGAGCAGCGCCAGGCCGCCCTCGAGCACGTGCTGCTGTACCTGCACCAGCAGGAGGTGCTTACCCTCAACCACGGGATGACCGTGATGCGCCGGGCGATGACCATCGCCATCGACCCCGAGCGCGACAGGCAGAACTACCTCAAGGAGGACTTCCAGCGCCTCGACGAGCACTACCGCGAGCGGCGCATCCAGGTGCACGTGATGCGCGAGTACGCGGAGATCGCCCTGCGCGAGATGGCCGCGGCGCTCAATCTGGTGCTGCACTACTTCAGCGACAGCAAGCAGGCGTTCCTGCGCCGCTACTTCGCCGGCAGGGACAAGGTGCTGGCGCTGGCCACCAGCGAGGCCTCCTGGCGGGCGATCACCGGGCCGCTCGACGCCACCCAGCGCGACATCGTCACCGACGGCGAGCGCAACCGGCTGATCCTCGCCGGCCCCGGCTCGGGCAAGACGCGGGTGATCGTCCATCGCATCGCCTACCTGCTGCGCGTGCGCCGGGTGCCGGCCAGCGCCATCATCGCGCTGACCTTCAACCGCCACGCCGCCAACGAGATCCGCCGGCGCATGCTCGAACTGGTCGGCCAGGAGGCCTTCGGCCTCACCGTGCTGACCTACCACGCCATGGCCATGCGCCTGACCGGCACCAGCTTCACCCGCCGCGACAAGGTCGACGAGCGCGAACTGGAAGCCCTGCTGGAGCGCGCCGCCGAACTGCTCGAGGGCCGCCAGTTGGTGGAGGGCGAGGAGGACGACCTGCGCGAGCGCCTGCTGCGCGGCTACCGCTACATCCTGGTCGACGAATACCAGGACATCGACGAGCGCCAGTACCGCCTGGTCAGCGCCCTGGCCCAGGCCAGGCGGCGCAGCGAGGATGGCGACGCCGACCTGTGCATCCTCGCCGTCGGCGACGACGACCAGAACATCTACCAGTGGCGCGGTGGCAGCAACCGCTACATCGAGCGCTACCGCGAACAGTACGCCGCCGAGATCAGCTACCTGGTGGAGAACTACCGCTCCAGCCAGGCGATCATCGCCGCCGCCAACCGGCTGATCGAAGGCAATCCGGGGCGGCTCAAGGCCGCGCAGCCGATCCGCATCGACCGGCAGCGCCAGGCCGAGCCGCACGGCGGCCGCTGGCAGGCGCTGGATGCGCAGCGCCAGGGCCGCGTGCTGCTCCTGCAGCTGCCGGCGAGCGACCGCGAGCACGGCAACCTGCAGGCCCAGGCGCTGCTCGGCGAGCTGCAGCGCCTGCTCGATCTGGAGCAGTGCAGCGACTGGCAGGGCTGCGCCGTGCTCGCCCGCACCCGCCGCTACTTGCAGCCACTGCAGGCCTGGTGCGAGCAGCGGGGCGTCGCCTACCACCTCGCCGACGACCAGGACAGCCTGCCGCTGACCCGCCAGCGCGGCTTCGTCCACGCCATCGAGCGGCTACGCGCGGGCGATGCGCTGCCGGACGTCGCCGGGCTGCGCGCAAGCCTCACCGAGTGGGCGGCCGGGGCCGAGTGGCGGACGTTCTTCGCCACCGCCCTGGAGCAGCTGCAGGGCGAACTGGGCGACTGCCGGCTGTCGCGCGCGGCGCTGATCGACTGGCTGTACGACTACGCCCGCGAACTGCGCCAGCAGGCGCGCCCCGGCCTGTATCTGGGCACCGTGCATTCGGCCAAGGGCCTGGAGTTCCGCCACGTGGCGCTGCTCGACGGCGGCTGGCAGCAGCGCCCGGAGCAACTGGAGGAGGAGCGTCGGCTGTACTACGTGGGCATGACCCGGGCGCGGGAAACCCTGACCCTGGCCGCCTTCCAGCCCGGCAACCCGTTGTCCCGCGCCCTCGCCGGCGAGGTGCAGGAACGGGACTTCGCCGGCCGCCACGACCCGCAGCTGGCGACCCGCTACCGCACGCTCGGCCTGCAGGAGATCGACCTCGGCTTCGCCGGCCGCCACCCCGCGCAGGCGCCCATCCACCAAGCCATCGCCGAGTTGCAGCCCGGCGACCCGCTGCAGCTGCGCGCGGACGGCGAGCGTCATCTGCTGCTCGACGGCCGGGGCCGCTGCATCGGCCGCACCTCGCTCGCCTTCCGCCACGGCCTGGAGATCGAGCACTGCGAGGTGGCCGGCATTCTCACCCGCTACGCCGAGGACGGCGAGGAACAGTTCCGCGACGGCCTCCGGTGCGTGCAGTGGGAGATCGTGGTGCCGCGCCTGCGCGGGCGGGAGCGCGGCGCCTGATGACGATGGGCGAAGATGCTGACAAGCTTACGCCCCCACATTTTCCAGGCATGACGACAGCCCGGCCACTGTCCCCGAGACGCAGGCTGTCGCCGAGGCCGGAGGATTACACTTGTCATCGGACAACGCTGCCAGCGACGAAGAGTGAAGCCATGACCGCATCCCCCACCGGCCAGCCCGCACCCGGCTGGCTGCCCTCCCCCGCCCTGCTGGCCCTGCTCGACGGTCTCGGCGAGGACGACTTCCTCGAGCGTTTCCTCGACTGGGTCCACGCCGTGCTGGGCGCCGACCAGTGCATGCTGTTCTTCTGCGCCGCGGACAAGCGCGTCTCCACCCTGCTGTACAAGGACTTCGCCCAGGACGAGTCGGCCCGCGCCCTCGCCCACTCCTACATCAGCGAGCGCCGCTACATGCAGGACCCCAACTTCGCCCTGCTCAAGGAATGCCCGCCGGGCGAGCTGCACGTGCTGCACCTGGAACACCTGGGCAACGACATGGGCCCCAACTACCGGCGGCGCTTCTTCGACGAGCCGGGCTTCAAGGACAAGCTGTCGATCATCCGCGGCCACGAAGCGGGCAACTACTACCTCAACCTGTACCGCCGCGCGGGCAGCTTCGGCGAGGCATTCCGCCATCCCGAGGACGAAGCCAGCGCCGCGCGGATGCTCAGCAGCCTGCTGGTCAAGCACTACCTGATCAACCAGAAGATGCTCGCCCAGGGCCCGCTGGCCTTCCTCTCGCACCGCGAGCAGCAGGTCTGCCAGGCGGTGCTGCAGGGCAAGAAGAGCGAGCTGATCGCCGACGAACTGGGAGTGTCGCTCAACAGCGTGGCCACCTACCGCAAACGCGCCTACGAGAAGCTCGGCATCTCCAGCCGCGCCCAGCTGTTCGCCCTCTGTCAATAGTGGCCTGTTTGGCTGGTTCAGTTGGTCAATTTCGGCGCCCATGGCCCTGCTATGACTCGTCGCGGCGCCTTGTCTCGGAACCATGGTCATCCGAACTTGAGTCAACCAACCAACCGCACAGGCCACTAGCTGTCACCATTTTCAGGTGACAACCCCCTCCGGCAGGCTCCATTAACCTGATCTCTTCGTAGTAGTAACCCACTACAAGAATCGAGAGAGAGCGTGCCCATGAAACCCGAGAGCCACATCAAGCAAGCCGGTCGTCCGTTCAATGGCGAGGAGTTCCTCGCCAGCCTGCGCGACGGTCGCGAGGTCTACTACGCCGGCGAGCGTGTCGAGGACGTCACCACCCACCCGGCGTTCCGCAACTCGGCACAGACCGTGGCCTCTCTCTACGATGCCCTGCACGCCCCGGAAACCAAGGACAAGCTGTGCTGGGCGACCGACACCGGCAACGGCGGCTACACCCACAAGTTCTTCCGCTACGCCCGCTCCCGCGAGGAGATGCTCGAGCAGCGCGACGCCATCGCCGAATGGGCGCGCATGAGCTACGGCTGGATGGGCCGCACCGCCGACTACAAGGCTGCCTTCGGTGACACCCTGGGCGCCAACCCGGATTTCTACGGCCGCTTCGAAGGCAACGCGCGGACCTGGTACAAGCGCATCCAGGAAAACTGCCTGTACCTGAACCATGCCATCGTCAACCCGCCGATCGACCGCAACAAGCCGAGCGACTCGGTCAAGGACATCTACGTCCACGTCACCAGGGAAACCGACGAGGGCATCTACGTCAACGGCGCCAAGGTAGTGGCAACCAACTCCGCACTGACCCACTACAACTTCATCGGCCAGACCGCAGCCCAGGAGATCGGCGACGATCCCGACTTCGCCCTGCTGTTCATCACCCCGATGAACGCCAAGGGGGTCAAGCTGATCTCCCGCGTGTCCTACGAGAAGAACGCCACCGAGACCGCCTCGCCGTTCGACTACCCGCTGTCCTCGCGCTTCGACGAGAACGACGCGATCCTGATCCTGGAGAACGTGTTCATCCCCTGGGAAGACGTGCTGATCTACAAGGACAAGCAGAAGCTGGTGCAGTGGGGCTTCGCCGCCGGCTTCGGTCGCCTCTACCCGCTGCAGGCCTGCACCCGCTTCGCGGTCAAGCTGGACTTCCTCGCCGGCCTGCTCGAGCAGGTGCTGGAGTGCACCGGTGCCATCGACTTCCGCAGCGTGAGCGCCGATCTGGGTGAAGTGGTGGCCTGGCGCAACCTGTTCTGGTCGATCACCGACCACATGTGCCTGGCCGCCGAGAAGTGGCAGAACGGTGCCTACCTGCCGCCGACCGAGTCGGCGTTCAACTACCGCACCTTCGCGCCGATGGCCTACGACAAGATCTTCCACATCATCAAGACCACCGCGGCCAGCGGCCTGATCTACCTGCCGGGGAGCAACGTCGACCTGCAGAATCCGGAGCTCGACGCCGCCCTGGCCCGCTACTGCCGCGGCTCCGGCGACATCAAGCACACCGACCGGATCAAGATCATGAAGCTGATGTGGGACGCCATCGGCACCGAGTTCGGCGGTCGCCACCACCTGTACGAGCTGAACTACGCCGGCACCGCCGACGCCATCCGCATCCAGTGCCTGGGCAGCGCCCGCGCCACCGGCGAGATGAAGAAGATGCGCGAACTGTCGCAGAAGTGCATGAGCGAGTACGACGTCAACGGCTGGAAGATTCCCGGCCTGAAGTGATAGCCGCCAGCCCTGGCGCGAAGGGAGGCCGGATTCGTCCGGCCTCCCTTTTTTGTGTCCAGCGTTCACCCATGCCCGGCGAAAACCGCCCGGCATCGATCATGCCAGCAGCAGGATGCCCCCACCTAAAGTCGTAGAAAAACATCAATTAAAAACAACAGCCCGTGTGATATTTTCACCGCCCGTTTGAAACCGGCGGTCCGGCCCCCTGCACTCCTGCAGCCAGTCCGGTGCCGCCACGGTGTCAGGACGATTGCCAGGAGGCGCCTTACCCACCGTTGCCCCGCAGTGTCCTCGCGCATTCGCAGACCTGAAGGCCATGGCAGTTCAAGGTCCCGGTCCTCCTGTTTCTGTTGAACGTTGATGCGAGGCGCTTTCTATGAGTAATACCCGGATCCAGTCCCATCAGGATCAGGTCGCAGTGGAGTCCGTCGATTCGTCGGGGCTGGAGGTCACGCGCCTGAGCTTCCTCGAGGCCGTGGCGATGATCGTCGGCACCAACATCGGCGCCGGCGTGCTGTCCATGGCCTACGCCAGCCGCAAGGCCGGCTTCATGCCGCTGCTGATCTGGCTGGCGGTTGCCGGCGTGTTCACCACCATTTCCATGCTGTACGTGTCGGAAACCGCGCTGCGCACCCGCACCCACAGCCAGCTCAGCGGCCTGGCCCAGCGCTACGTGGGCTCGTTCGGCGCCTGGGCGATCTTCGTCTCGGTGGCGGTCAACAGCATCGGCGCGCTGATCGCCTACATGAGCGGCAGCGGCAAGATCCTCAGCGCCTTCCTCGGCATCGACCCGGCGCTGGGCAGCCTGCTGTTCTTCGCGCCCGCGGCGCTGGTGCTCTACCTCGGCCTCGGCGCCATCGGCAAGGGCGAGAAGTTCATCAGCATCGGCATGGTCAGCATGATCGTCATGCTGGTCGTCGCCACCCTGATCCACGACAACACCGACGTCGCCCGTCTGTTCGAGGGCGACTGGGTGTACATGGTGCCGGTGTTCAACATCGCCGTGTTCTGCTTCTCCGCCCAGTACATCGTGCCGGAGATGGCCCGCGGCTTCAGCCACGCACCGGCGCGCCTGCCCAGGGCGGTGATCACCGGCATGGCGCTGACCTTCGTGCTGCTGGCCATCGTGCCGATGTCGGTGATTTCCCTGACCGGGCTGGAGAACCAGACCGAGGTGGCCACCCTGGCCTGGGGCCAGGCGCTCGGCCAGTGGGCGTTCTACACCGCCAACACCTTCGCCCTGTGCGCCATGCTGACCTCCTACTGGGGCCTGGGCGGCAGCTTCCTGACCAACATCTTCGACAAGTTCCACTCCCTGGGCGCGGAAACCCAGCCCAAGACCCGCCTGGTGGTGCTCGGCCTGGTGTGCGTGCCGCCCTTCGTGCTGGCCTACAGCGGCATGGTCGGCTTCGTCAACGCGCTGTACTTCGCCGGCGCCTTCAGCGGCGTGATCCTGTCGATCATGCCGATCCTGATGCTGCGTGCCGCGCGTCGCCACGGCGACCTGCAGCCGGCCTGGCAGTGCGGCTGGATCGCCCATCCGGCGGTGCAGGCGACCATCGTGGCGATCTACCTGGCCAGCGCCGCCTACGCGGTCTGCAGCGCCCTGGACCTGCTGCCGGCCGGCTGGTGATCCCGCCCCGCAGGAGCCCGCAGAGCGGGCTCCTGCGTCTATCCGCTACTCGCTAGGACAATCCTTGATCCGCACCATGCGCTACCCGCACACAGCGCGGCACACGACGAGCCAGCGACTCCCGCCGCATGGACTTCCATGCGTTGCGGATACTGGCCATGCAGCCCCAGGAGACGACTCATGAAGCATGGTGTCATTTACGGCGGCCTGGCCGGCGCCGCCTGGGGGCTGGTGTTCCTCTCGCCGGCCCTGCTCCCCGACTTCTCGCCCCTGCTGCTCAGTTGCGGGCGCTTCCTCATGTACGGCCTCATCGCCCTGCTGATCGGCCTGCCGCTGGCACGCAGCCTGTGGCGCCGGCTGACCCTGGCCGACCTGCTGGCGCTGGTGCGCCTGTCGCTGACCGGCAACGTCGTCTACTTCATCCTGCTGGCCGCCGCCGTGCAGCGGGTCGGCATCGCACCCGCCTCGCTGGTGATCGGCGTGCTGCCGCTGACCATCACCCTGCTCGGCCGCAACGAGGCCGACGCCCCGTCCCTGCGCCGGCTGCTCTGGCCGCTGCTGGCGGTGCTGGCCGGCATCGCCTGCATCAACCTGGAGGCGCTGCTGCTCGGCGGCGCTCCGGAACAGCCGCTGGGCGAGCGCGTACTGGGCATGCTCTGCGCGCTGCTGGCGCTGGCCTGCTGGAGCTGGTTCGCCGCCGACAACGCACGCTGCCTGAAGCGCCAGACGCACTTCAACAGCAACGAGTGGTCGCTGCTCACCGGCGTGGTCACCGGCCTCTTGGCCGGCGGCCTGTGGCTGGCAGCCGACCTGCTCGGCCTCGCCACCGCCCGGGTCGAACTGCCCACCGAGCGCTGGCAAGCCTTCTGGCTGGTCAACCTGACCCTCGCCGTGGTCGCCTCCTGGCTCGGCTACACCTTCTGGAACGCCAGCACCCGCCGCCTGCCGCTGACCCTGTCGGGACAGATGGTGGTCTTCGAGACCCTGTTCGCCCTGGTCTACGGCTTCGTCTACCTGCAGCGCCTGCCCAGCCTGCTGGAGGCCTTCGCCATCGTCCTGCTGCTGGGCGGAGTCTGCGTTGCGGTGACACGGCACAGCCGGCCGTCCGCTGCGGGCGCCAGCACCTGACGCCACACCTCGATGCAAACAGGGAGAGGCTGAAAAAAACTTCCACATTTCAGAAGCTTAGTGTATAGTCACCCTCGTTTTCCGGCAGACGGAAACACTTCGGGGCGTAGCGCAGCCTGGTAGCGCACTTGCATGGGGTGCAAGGGGTCGAGTGTTCGAATCACTCCGTCCCGACCAAAAACTCCAAAAAACCCAAGCACCCATAGGTGCTTGGGTTTTTTTATGCCTGTCTGTTTTTGCTGCTGATCGAATGTTGA
This sequence comes from Pseudomonas sp. AN-1, assembly GCF_034057115.1. Lineage (NCBI taxonomy): Bacteria > Pseudomonadati > Pseudomonadota > Gammaproteobacteria > Pseudomonadales > Pseudomonadaceae > Pseudomonas > Pseudomonas sp. AN-1. Next base: position 1,640,804 of record NZ_CP139195.1, read on the forward strand.
CCACTCTGGTTGCCAATTGGTTGCCAATTGAGATCGGCTTTGCACTCCTCTCAGAGCCCCGAGCGGTAGCACTCCGTTGCAACAAGCCGAAACCAAATCATGCAAACACGGCAGCCATGGCCTGCGCGCCACCATGGCTACCGATGCGAAACGTCAACACGTCTAGATGTCACTGGGACGTTCCGTGCACACCCCTGCCGTAGGCTAACGGAACATATTTCGAACCCTCTGATGGGCGTCAGGCAGGTTGGCCCTGAGCAAGTATTCGTTCAATGCCACAGTGTTGCGAACATTGCTCGCCCCCTTGACGGGATGGATGAACTCCGGCCTGCCGATGAGTCCCGGGTAGCAACCCACAGCTACGTCATAGCCATCTCGTTCGACCAAGATGGGCATTTCGGGCGCCCCCCCCTTCGAACAGTGGAAACCGTCCAATTCAAGACTGGCGCACAGTTGGGACAGTGCGGCTGCCTGCTCGTCAGGGGAGGAGCAACTCGGCTCATCGCCATGTATTGCGTAGCGCAGGAGAGCCGCCCCGAGCTTCCTGTCCAGCCGCCCCTGAATGTGTTGATTGTGGAAGTGATTGAGGCATTCAGTGCATGACGTGTCGCATGAGCAATCTTCCAAGACCCGGAGCGTAGCCTCCAGGATCTCGGGCAGGTTCCTGGCAACAACCTCGGCATAGCCTGCCCCCCCTGAAAGGGTGTCATATAGGAAGATATCCAGCATCCGAGCTTCGTCCTGGAGAGCCGGCATAATGCGGAAACCAGAACCGAATTCGGCCGGATCAAGGTCCAACTGCCGGTGACGACTTGCCGCAAGCCTGATCGCCTCGGCGATCGAATGAAGTGCGTCTTCAAGCATCCGCAGGGAAACAATGTCGGTAGTATCAGTCACGATTGGCGCTGCGACTTTCAGCCTCAGCAACAGAAGGTCAGAGCGGAAATGATGGCCGAGAAGCACGCGCCTGAACTCACCGGAACATTGCGGCTTTGAGCTTTGGTACGGGCGCTGATGCGGTCCCTTGGCTGGCGAGAACGGTTCATAGACTGAGGCGTTCCCGCACTCAATGCACACGGAGAATCCGCCAGCCTGGCCTCCCTCTTTGCCCCAGTTGACGGTCACCAATCTTTGGTCCGTCGCATGGGTAAAGCTGGCGTTCGGCCCGCAGGCACTGAAGGTGAATGCCTCCGGATCGACAGGTTGCGGGAGTTGAGCCATCGTTGCGAAGGTAATCTCCTGCTCACGGTCGTCCTCGGGGAGTTCTCTGGCACCCTCTGGACCAAAGACCTCCGGCTGAATCATCGTCTCTTCCTCCAGTGCCCCGCCGCATACAGGGCATGAGGTATCCCCACCGAAGGTTTTATGAGGATCACGCATGAAGGAGCACGCCTTGCAATGGACGAGTTTCTTTGCAGCGGAAAAAAGTGGCTTGGCCCGGCTAACCTCATCAGCCGACCGGTCGGCGAATACCCCCCCTGACCTATAGGTCTTCTTGTCAATAACGATCAGTCGCCCGGGGGCATACTCGCTCAGCGCCTGCGAGATCGACTGTTGAGGCCGCTGGACAATGCGATTCTCCCAGACGCCCTTGGGGGTCTTCTCGCGCTTCTCTACTAGGAAACTGCAGAGACTTGTCGGGAATGCATAGCTCGGCAGGAGGCCATGGAAGAACAGAAACTCCAGGAGCTCTTCCTGTTCGAATTTCGGTCCTGCCTTGTCGTCATCCTCTGCTTCATCGTCATCTTCGCCGTTATCCGAGACGACAGGTGGCGGGACATCCGCGGCTAGTTCGGACAGTTTCGCCAAGAACTCTTTTCCTGTCTCCGCAAGCCACTCCTCCAAGGAGGTGCTTCCGGTGTCAAGGGACGGGGGAAGCCAGGCAGTGACTGAGGCTCTCAAGTCGCCTTCTGCGGCGAGGACGCGGCGCGACACCCAGTCCTTGAAGCCTTCGAGGTTGATACCCGTGTCTTGGGCGCCGTGGAAGAACTCTCGAGTGAGGCCGAGCGCCTTTTCCAGCATCGACGTCTTCTCGCCAGGGCCGCTGGCACCTTGCTCCATTAGCTCATGGAAAAATGTCTGAATCAGGTAGGCATGCACATGCCGTCGGGCGATCTTGGCGTTATCAACCTTCACCTCCGGCGTACGTGGCGACCCGGCCACGATGTGCTTGGGGTTCAGGAAGTAGTAGCTGTCATGCGGCCCGGTCTGGGAGTAAGTCACTACGGTCGAGACTGAGGCTCCGCGGCGCCCCGCACGGCCGGCGCGCTGCTGATAGTTCTCGCGCTGAGGCGGCACGTTTCTTAACGCGACTGCAACCAGGGAGCCGATGTCGACACCAACCTCCATGGTAGTGGTGCAACTGAGTACGTCGATCGGTCTGTCGGAGTCCTCGATAAGGACATCCTGGAATCTCAGCTCATGAAGCTCTGTGGTGGAGTGGACGCTTCTGCGATCCCGATTCGATAGTTGAGCTGTGTGCTCTTCGACACTGAGATTCGAGAGTCGGGCGCCGGGAGCAAGGGCCTCTTGCACTGGCTGCCGCCAAAAGCCTTTGCGGGCGGCGATGTAGCTCGCCGTGGCATCGACGGGTTTGGCGCTCTCACTCCCGCAGGCAAGACAAGTCGTCCCAGCGAAAGCGAGTGGCATGAGGGCGGTGCAGTCCGAGCACTGATGCCAAATATGGGAGAGGTCGATCCTCAGACGCAGAGAGTTCGGAGAAAGGAACCAGGCGCCATTCTCCTCGGAAGCCAACTGACCACGGAAAACGGCCTCGATAGCCTCGATGGTATGCTTCCCCCAGCCGGAGCGAAGAGCAAGAGCCTCACCTAAAGCCCTGTCGAAGCGTCCCTTACTCCCCCAGTCCGGCTTGTAGTAACCGGCCGCTTTGCAGCGAAGTGCCGGATCAAGTGATGGGTCGAACGCGAACTCTCGAAGCAAGTCGTCGATCCAGGCGACCGCAAGCGCCCTGATGTCCTCGTCCCCAAGCGATACCCCCGCATCCTTGATGTCGCTCTTCAGTTTTTTGAGCTTCGCCCGTGCGGGCTCAACGAAGCCTACAGTCGTCCCCGAGAGCGAGTAGTAATTGCTGCACAGGAGCTTGAGTAGCGCAATCCGGTATCGCGCAGGTGGCGCCTCCGATGGAGTGAACTCATCCTCAAAGGCCTGGCTCAAGTCACCGTCACAGTCACGCTCGAACTCGATGCGGGCAGCAGCAACCTTTTTCGCATCTTGCCCGTCGAAAATGGGGAGGTCATGGTCGGAAAGAACGGACAAGAATGCGAGGTAGAGGTTTTGAGTCGGCCTCGGCTCATGCGAAAGCCCCTCCAATCGAGCGCACGCAAGCGCGACCGTTTGTCGAATCACATCGAGTTCGATATCCCGGGGGATGTCGCGCGCCAACCGGGCTGCTTTTTGTCGACCGTCAGAGAAGATGAGCACCTTCCGACCACCATTGGGATGCCTGGCATCAATGGCACGGCTGGCTGGCTGGCGAGTCATCTGTGTGCGGACCAATGCAGTGAACGGAGCCTCCCCCTTCGTCACGTGATCCATCACCTTGGAGGGCTCATTCTTGGCGCTTCGGGTCTTGCGCATGCAGACAGGGCATTCGTCGAAGGAAATCTCCGGACCGATCGTGGGCTTATCGGGCACACGCACCTTCCGGTAGCCCGAAACTCCCGCTGGGCAGCTCGAAGACAGAATCCCGGTCGAAATGTGCAGCCACATATCCTGATGACGGCTGAGTGGGTGGACACTCTCCTCGACCAAGATCTCGATAGGGATGAGATCGACAGTCTCGCCATCTGACAAGGGGCCGCTCGGCTGGTGCCAGACGAAGCTCTTGTCGGAGCTTACATATCCGCGGATGAACGCGGCGCCACAATCACGGTGGGTGAGTAGTTCGTAGACTCTCCCCTTCGACTCGCAGCCACACCTGTCCAGGGGCTTTGTGTGCAGGCGACCCAGAATAGTGGAGGCGGCGTGACCACCGAGCCTTTCCGAGCATTCGGGGGCTACGCAGGCGTAGAGGCCAGGCAGGCCCCTGTGAAAGAGGTGCAGACGGGTCGGGATCAGGATGCGCCCATCGGAGCGCCGTCGGGCATGGCTACCCAAGGCGAGCAGCGCATCGGTCGCTCGAGCTGCAATATTCGAAGGGCAGTCCTGGAAAAGCGCCTCACTGAGGGCATCGAGACTGATCGCCTTGCCGGACACTGCCGTTATCAGATCCTCAAGGGGGCCAAAGCCCGTCATGCTCTCGAAGATCCAGTCCCGAAACAATTCATGGTCGCCTACGGGCGGCATCTTCCATCCCAGTTCCATGGCCAGGGCCGCCGCGGCGGCCCGCGCACCGTCCAGATCGTTGGCAGCATTCTGGAAGGGGGCTAGGTCAAAGGTCGCCAGCGCTTCGGCCTCTTCACGCGTGGAGGGGCGTGAGGATGGGCGGTGCTCCGCCGTACCCTGGATCACTCTGATGCGCCGGGAGGAATTCTCCGAAAGCCCAGTCAGATCCCGAGCGAAGCGTTCACCGTCCTCAATCGCAGTTGGGCCGGAGCCAAGGCTCGCGCTAGTAAGGATGCAGCGCATGCGCTCGCGGGGTATCTCCAGGCGTGCGCAGAGACGCCGAATGAGGAGCGCAACCTCCGCACCGCCGGCCCCTCGATACATGTGCGCCTCGTCGAGGACCAAGATGAACTCGTTTCGAGGGTCAGCCTTGAGCCAGTCCCTAGTCTGCTCGAAGATTCTGCGCTCAATGGGGCGCATGAGCATGTACTCGAGCATGGAGTAGTTGGTAATGAGCAGTTCGGGACACTTATGCTGCATTTCGTGCCGCGTCATAAGTTCGCGGTCGCCAGGCTGTGTTATCAGCCGGCTATTCCAGTTGTTCTCGATGTAATGCTTGCCCGCGTTCTTCCCTTTGGAGTAAGTCTTGGTCTGGGCCGCCTCGTGCCCATAGAAGGCATCGAGGTCCTTGCTCGGCCAGCGACCGATCCGTTCCAGTTCCATCCGGACAGCTTGCTTCTCGGCCACCTTACGGTAGAACCCATCGAAAAGCGGCTTTATGAAGAGCGTGTCCCGCTGAGAAGAGCGGCGTCCTGGATAGGGTGTGCGTCCTGTGTAGCTACCGAAACGAACGGGCTTTGGCCGCCCCTTCGAAAGGACCTTTGCGGCCTCGGGGTTGCCGAGCAAACGCCGGATACGTGCAAGCTGGTCGTTGACCAAAGCGTTCATCGGATACAACAGCATCGCCCTGCAGCCTGGAAGCGCCGCAGACTCAGGCCTTTCCACTCCCTCGATTGCCAATTTACCGATGACAGGCATCAGGAAGCTTTCGGTCTTTCCCGAGCCGGTGCCCGTTGCCACGACCAAGTCGGCCGCCTCATCACCGAGGAAAGATTCAAGCGCCTGCGACTGGTGTTCGTAGGGGCGAGGATAAAGGCCAACCTCCATCTCAGCGAGTTGGGTCAGGGCATCGATTGCTGCCTTGGGGATTGATAAGCTGCCGTAGGAGTCGCCTTGCTTGTAGACCGGCGTGGCCTCCACATAGGGCGCCTGAGCGATTGTGGAAACAGCCCTGAGAAGCGCATGACGCTCTCTGACCAGCCCTTCGTCACGGATGTGATACTGGGCCTCGATATATTGCCTGAGGCTTTCCGCTAGGCTCCTCGCTGCCTCGTGGACGCCTGTCGCTTCGACCACCTTCGATACTCCGCTCATCAATCACCACTCCTTACGTCAAAGCGCTCGTCCAACACGATCTTCAGCCCCTCGAATACTCTGCGCACAATCGGCAGAGTCTCCACGGGGAACACATGGTGCGTTACGCCAGGGTGCTCATCCTTTGGGGAGGGGACCCGCCAGCCAAGGAGGAGTACCCGTGCCTCCCTATCGGGCAAGGCACGTGCTAACCGAAGTGTCACCAGTCCTTGTGAAGCAGTGATAGCCCTCACCCTAACGGGGCGATTAGCCTGTGCGTCCAAATAGAAGCGTAGGCGCCTTGCATCCGATGCCCCTATAGCGCTCAACCTCCGGATGCGTTTCCTAGCAAGCTCGCCGACGAAGTATGAGTTCCCCTGCCCAATGCGTTCTCTAAAAAGAAACAGCCCGCCCTCGTCCGCCGGAAGCTCCGCAAGTCTGACCCAGCGGCTGCGCAGGTAAGTGAAGGCTTCGCTCATATCATTTGGGGCATCTTTAAGCCGGGCAGCAGCCTCGGCCAGCAGCCGCACAGACCAAGCCTCAAGCCCCTCGGCTGGGGCACCGATCCAGTCCTTCGCATCCCATAGATCAGCCCAGCCCTCGCAAACGGCAGGCTCGACCAAGCGTCCTCGCCCTGAAACCCAGGCCGATGCGGCCACTGCACGGGGGAGCACCTCCATTGGGCCACCTCCCAAAAGTACAGCTAGCCCATCGCCGGCCCACACAGCATGTGGCGGTGATACGAGCCACTTGCCTCCCTCCAGCCCGGCCATGTCGCCCAGTTCGGCCAGGCTCTTTAGTACGTCAAGCGCCCCTGGGCACGTATCCTCTCCGTCACCAGCAAGCTCCGGCCACAGCGGAGTCAGCCTACGCCGTACCATGCTGGCGAGGCGGAGAGAGGCGGCAGGCTCCCATATCCCGTGCTCGCTCACCGGGGCGGAGGACAGATGTGACGCCGCCCGCAGGCACTCCGATACGGCTGAGATCCGGAGTCCTTCCCCTTCCAGCTTGCAGCGCATTCCCGCCGCAACAATTTTTCGCGCCCTCTCACGCGGGACTGCCAGCAATTCCATCGAGCCCCCTACACTCAAAGCGTTGTTTCTGTGCGCCATTCGGCCAACTCACGCTCAGCGATTTGAGCTATCTCTTTAGCTGGGCCACCTGTTGCCTTGGCCCAAGGAATGGCCCACAAGATCAACAGCGAGTAAAGGTCTCCTTCTGGATTCCCGCCGGGTATAGATCGAAGGATCGCGTATGCCTGGCTGGTCACACGTCTCCATAGACCCCCCCCCTTAAAGCCGGCCTCCTTCAGAAGCTCGCTCAATCTATTCTCTGCTGGTGTGGAAGCAGCATCGTCACGATCCACGATCTCCGACCAGGCATCCTTCGCTAGGCGACCGAACTTCATCTGGGGTAATTTTGCCGACACTCCTCGCATCCGGAACGTATCTGTATCGAACACCGGGCCTAGTTCGGCAAGCGTGCCACCATCGGGGAATACCGCTGCCCCCTGCGCCCAAGATGCGACCAGCGCAAGGCGTCCGAAGCTATTTGCGGAAAATTGACGGCGTACGACGACATCCCGAATCGCGGAGCCATAGACCTCAAAGGCCGAAAGATTCGCCCCCTTCAGCAGCAGGCAATCCGATGACTCCGCAGCAGTTTCAATACAGTCGGATGCGACCTCGTGGGAAACAAGCCCGACAGGCACCCGCCATTCACTGTAGGTCTGGCCGCCAACGGCCGCCGCCACGGCATCAGCGACAAAGTCTGCGAGCGAGCCTGAAAACTGCACAATCTGGCCGGCGATAAAGGCGCCGACTACCAGGCGGGCTGCGTCAACGGCTGCGCCCTTCATGACGCCGACCGCCTGAAGATTCGATGCAATCAGGGCGCAGGCGCCCTCGACGGAAGTAATGTCAACGAACGGACCCTCCTGCTTGTTCTCAAGCAGCCTACCCCGCTGCCCAGCTCCCAATCCTGCGTTGCCCCCTGCCAGGATATTCTCAAGAGCGGTCACTCGCTCTGCCAGCACACTAATGGCCTCGGAGGCTCTGGCCCAGTCGGTTTCGCGCACCAAAAGTCCGGCGACGTCCTCCTTGAGCGCAACTATCTCCGTTATAGCCCCGTCCCACTCTTCTTTGCGTGTCACAAGAGCCTGAAGGCTTTGCTCAAGATCGTCGGCCCGGCTATCGGCAGCGAGGACAGCTTCAGCGATCCTCTTGCTTTCATTGTCTAGCGCATTGACGACCTTCTCGATTGCGCGAGCGCGCGTTGATTCCGCATCCAGAGCAACTCGCAACTCGGAAATCGCGCTGGAGTTCTGGTCAATACTCCTAGCCGCATTTTTCGCTTCTGTATCGAGGCCAGCAGAGGCGATCTCGAGCTGCTCAATCCGCTTGACTGCATCCGCAGAAGCGGTTTCGGCAACGCCAAGGCGGCCTTCGATATCCTCCATGCGCACCGGAAGCCCCTCGATCATCCGGTCATGTGCAATAGTCGAGGCAGGACGGAAACGCTCGAGCGCCTCTGCTGCATCGGGATGGTCTGGAAAGCCGCTGAAAATGAATAAACGCTCAATTTCCTCCCTGGCGGCATCTGGAAAGCGCTCGGCGAGCTCCTTCAAGAAGGCGGTACCGGCCTCGGAGGAAAACTCAAAATTGTTACCTGGCGGGAATTCTTTGCCAAGCCGCCCCCTCGCCCAGACCTCCCAAAGCTGGCTGAAAACCCTCCAATCGGAAGTCTCCCTAGAGCCTGCCGGCGGATGGATCAGGTGACCGATCAAGCGCTTCTGCTTCTCCTTGAACTCGGCCGGCGAGTCCGGCCTGAAGCCTTGGATTCGTGGCAGAGACCTATAGGCAGGTCGACGCAAGCTCGGAGGGATCTCCTCAAAGAATTCGGTGAGCGCCGCTTGCCCCAATGCGGAGATCCGCTCCTTGGCTTCCTGGTCATATTGGTAGCTCATGGCGAGACGCCTTCTTCTAAGCGGTTAAGTTTGAAGCCGCAGGCGAGAACTTCCTTCACCAGCGAACGGTAATGTGGTAAGAGCGACGGTTCTGGCCTGAGCTTAGCCAGGGCCTCGACCAGCGCAGTGTCGCCCCCATGCATGGCTGCCGGTTCGGCTAGCCGCAGTTGAAGCATGAAACTTAGTAACCTTGACCTTAGCGCCGGGGGAAGGTCTCGCCGGTCTCCTCCAAGGTTAACGCATGTTCTCACGCCGGTGAGGTACAGGCGCCCCAGACCGCGGAAGTCAATTTCTACGGAGCAAGTCGGATCGGCCAGGACAGATACCAGTGTGGCTAGCATGTCAGGTGACGGGAGACACATATACCGACTGTGTGGTGAGCTTCTCCCCTCGGAGAAGAGCGAAGTCACACTGTACCCGCCCGGCCCATCTACGCGAAGCATGCCTCTTACACCTGGGGGCATGGACAAGTATTCAAGCCGCATTCCCTGTTTCCTTGCCTTGGCAGCAACTTCCGCGCATCGTTGCCTGTGCAGAGGAACGATTTGACGCCCCCCTTCCGCAGTCGTGAACACCAACTCCACTTCGGGATACCTTGAGGGGAGTCTCGGATGGAGGGAGAGCGAGAAAAACTCCTCGATAATGCCCGGGACTTCCGCCTCCACCTTAAAATGTTGCACGCCACCGGGCTTTAGGGCAAAGAGTGCTGGCGAGCGCTCGACACCCTTGGCAAGAATCTTTCCAGATGCGCTTTGAACCTGTATGGTCGGTCCTTGATCCTGTTCTCCGGTCGGCATAGCTCCTGTGGATAATAGGGCTATACCCGAGTTGACACATTCGACGCTATTGACGCTAGAGTTTCTTACCAAGAACGGCCATGCGAGGATAGCCGAGGGTCTGGGTGGAGCTAGGGAGAGTCCGGTAAAAGACTGGAGCCAATCGGCGCACTCCGGGGATGGGTGATCTGGGATCGTGACAAGGGCCAGGCTCCAGCCCTGCCGTCCCGGCAACTTGTCTACCGACAACTCAGCGTGGAATTCGCGCTCAGCAATCTCATTCCACAGCAGAGCAAAGGTTTCAGAACTCCTTAGCTCCTGTGCTCGAGGAAAACTCTTGAGCACCCCACGTCCTGATGCGGTAAAGGTGGCAGCGCCAGACAAGGGTAGACCCGGACATTCCCTCTCTACGCCGGATTCGAACGAGGGGTCAGGCCTCCCATCGAACGAGACTATGCGGTAGGGTTTTGTCGAAAATTCGGCAGTCACGCAGCGACGACTCGGCATGCCAAGCATGTTAAGTGGTTGGATCCTTCCGCCTACATCCAGCAAGACTGTAGCTCGACATGCGCGACACGGGGGGAGCGCCAACTCAAGCGACCACCGAGCACAGTCTTCCCTCGCCGGGATTAGCAGGCGGAGTTCCATCTTCTTCTTTTGTGCAGCAGCAGCCTGGTCTTGAAGGTACTGCCCGTAATGTCCTGGAGCGAAATTCTCGCACTCAGGCGTCGCTTCACCACGCCAATGGGCAAAATACGCCGCCCTTTTCGAACCAGAACGGAGGCCGACCTTCGCATGGCAGACCGGGCACGAGTATTGGCCTCGCCCTGAGGTCGTACTCGCCAACTCTAACCTGCCTGTAAAATTGTTGACGGCGTATTCCAAGCGTCTCTCCCTGCATCCTTACAGTCCGCCAGTCGCCCCGGCTATCTCTGCTTTATCGATCTGGTTGCGCATGCCCTGCGCTTGACTTCCAAACATATCAATGAACTCACTTGAAGTCCAGTCGATGTACTCAGGCCTGCTCCTTGAGCGAGGTATCACCCATCTTTCCACTGCTTGTGCGGCAATATCCTTTGCAGACAGAAGCGACGCAATGTCAGGCTGACCTTTTCCCGTCTGCAGAATCTCGGTAGCATTATTTGCAAGTTGACAGATAAAAACCTCACGCTGGATACCGTGCCGCATCAGATCCTCCTTAAAGCCCAGTGCGGACAGCGCTGCTCGTGTCGTTCGCAATCGCCAGTTTGGTCCCTGGCCAAACCCATGTTGATCCGCATATGAGTGATCAATGTCTCGCAGGTATTCGCGCAGCTCTGCGAACAGCACGTCAGGTATGTGAAAGTGCCCCCACCCCCCCGTGTAACCGATGGATTTGAAGTACTGAATTCCATTAAGCCTTAGGCGATTGTAAACTGAAGAGCGCCCCATTGAGGATGTTGTCGTAATCGCGAGAAGGCGCGCTTTCTTCTCCTCCCGAGATATCACTCCAGCTGTTCCTCCATAGGCTCTCGAGAAATCATCATAAATTTCTCGACTGCGAAGCAGGCATGCTATCAGCTTCCCACCTAAAAGCTTGTTGTATGGAGGGACCGCTCCCAGAACGTAGGCATCCATCAAATTAACGAGACGCGCCCCTCTATCAGCGATATCCCAACCAATAAATTTGTCTCGCACAGCGAGATTGAATACGGGATCCCCAATCGCAATAAGCCCCATCAGTTTCCCATTGTTCTCATCCCAGACGAGATAGCGAATACGCCTTCCGAATCCGTTTGAGACGGGGACAGACCAGGATAGTGCGGCAATCCTAAATAGATCCCCTTGCCATGTTTCAGATGAGACACGCTCAAGCACTGGTGATATATTGCAGGGATCAACATCTTTGCCTGACGCGAAAAACCTAATTAGCTTCCCGCTCGCGCGCGAGAGGAACTTTTGATTTGCTGAGAGACGCTCCTCTCTTTGAGCATAGTGGAGGGTCCGGATCGCATCCTTGGTATTCCCAGGGATTTGCAAAGCTCCACCTTCGGACTTGGTAAAGCCAAGAGATTGCAGATGATCTCGAAGCTTTATTATTATTTTTTCCTCCTGAGAGTCATCACCACCAAAAAACGCTTCTCCCTTTAACATGTTCGCCTTTCTTCCACCTTAAAACCAATATTTCCTTCATTCTACCCTCAGAGTTATTAAACAGGGAAGATCCAGAGTGGATCATGATCTTCGCCTCATGCGTCTCGACGAAATTGGGATCCGATCGCTGTATTCCTCAAAATTCAATTCTCTACCCCGAAGGGTATGGAGAGGAGGCGCCTCTCCCTCGTTAAAGACGCAACTCACCCGCTATCAGCAAGCGTTTCTGCCCCCCCCCAGAAGCTCGACAGAACAAACAGACCTACCAGTTGGGCAGCGCTCTGTACCCGCCAAAGGCAGCGCGTCTTGATGCAGCCTGTTACAGCAGCAGCCCCGCCAAATCCCCTCTCGCCCTAGCTGAGCCCGCCCGCTCTCATGGGCTACAATCGCCGCATCTACCTACAGGTTGCCTGTCATGTCACGCAAGAAGTTGCCCATAGGTGTCCAGACCTTCGCCCGCATCCGAGAGGATGACTGCTACTACGTCGACAAGACCGGCATCGCCCTGCAGCTGATTGAGGAGGGTAACTACTACTTCCTTTCCCGCCCGAGGCGCTTCGGCAAGAGCCTGTTCCTCGACACCCTGGCCGAGCTGTTCGAGGGCAACGAGGCGCTGTTTCGTGGGCTGGCGGTCCATGGGCGGTGGGATTGGAGCCGGCGCTTTCCGGTGATCCGTCTCAGCTTCGGCGGCGGAGTGATCCGTGATGCAGCGGATCTGGGTACCAAGATCGACGAGCTGCTGGGCATCAACGAGCGCCGACTGCAGGTCAGTTGTACACAGCGCGATAACCGTGGCCGCTTTGCCGAGCTGATCCGCGAAGCCGAACGCCTGCATGGCCAGCGGGCGGTGATCCTGGTCGATGAGTACGACAAGCCGATTCTCGACAACCTGACCCGCCCCGAGATCGCCCGCGAGATTCGTGATGGACTGCGTGATCTGTATTCAGTGATCAAGGACAGTGACGCGCACATCCGCTTCGCCATGCTCACCGGGGTGTCCAAGTTCAGCAAGGTCAGTCTGTTCTCTGGACTGAACAACCTGCGCGATATCACCCTGTCACCCGGCTATTCCGCCATCTGTGGGTATACCGACGAGGACGTGGATACGGTATTCGCCCCGGAGCTGGTCGGCCTGGATCGGGATGACGTCCGCCAGTGGTACAACGGCTACAACTGGACCGGCACCTCTGTTTACAACCCCTTCGATCTGCTGCTCTTGTTCCGTGAACGCGAGTTCCGCCCGTTCTGGTTCGAAACGGGGACGCCGACCTTCCTTGTCGACTTGCTGACGACACGGCGGACCTTCACGCCGGATCTGGAACGGGTCATGGCGCTGGAAACCCTGCTGTCCAGCTTCGATGTCGACCACATCCCCGTCGAAGCGCTGATGTTCCAGGCCGGCTACCTGACCATCGACAGTGTGCGGCGCTTGCCGGGACAGTTGCACATGACCCTGCGCTATCCAAATCTCGAGGTTCGCAGTTGCCTGAACAGCGCCCTCCTACAGGCTTGGAGCGACGATCCGGCACGATGCGGTATTCATCTGCCGCAGCTCTACGACCGTCTGCTGAGCAACGATTTCGCCGGACTGCAGCAGCTGTTCGGCTCTTTCTTTGCCAGCATTCCCAATGACTGGTACCGCAACAACCCGATTGCACAGTACGAGGGTTACTGGGCCAGCGTGTTCTACAGTCACTTCGCAGCACTGGGATTGGATATCCGCCTCGAGGATGTGACCAACCGCGGACGCATCGACATGGCCGTACTGTTCAATAGCCAAGTCTATCTGTTTGAGTTCAAGGTGGTGGAGCTGGTGCCCGAGGGCAAGGCGCTACAACAGATTCGTGATCGCGGCTACGCAGAGAAGTATCGCTCTCGGGGAGAACCGATCCATCTGATCGGCGTGGAGTTCAGCCGCGAGAGCCGCAGCGTGGTGGGGTTCGAGGTCGAGCGAGACTCAACGCACTGAGCAGCGCGAGCTCTCTGGCAGAGACGGGCTCATAACGGCTTGCGGAGGATCTGCAGAACCCCCTCCAGTTCGACGATCATCTGCCGGATCAACTGGTGGTACTGACTGCTGTCGTCGCGCGCTTCGGCGCCGGAGAGACGCTGGCGGGCGCCACCGATAGTGAAGCCCTGCTCGTAGAGCAGTGCGCGGATCTGACGGATGGTCAGGACATCCTGGCGCTGGTAGTAGCGGCGGTTGCCGGCACGCTTGACGGGACTGAGCTGAGGAAATTCCTGCTCCCAGTAGCGCAGCACGTGCGGTTTGACCGCACACAGCTCGCTTACTTCGCCGATGGTGAAGTAGCGCTTGCCGGGAATCGGCGGCAGTTCGTGGTTATGGCTTGTCTCCAGCATGGGCCTCGACCCTCGCCTTGAGTTTCTGCCCAGGACGGAAGGTGACCACGCGACGGGCGGTGATGGGAATCTCCTCGCCCGTCTTGGGGTTGCGGCCCGGCCGCTGGCGCTTGTCGCGCAGGTCGAAGTTGCCGAAGCCGGACAACTTGACCTGCTCGTTGTGCTCCAGCGCCTGACGAATTTCCTCGAAAAACAGCTCGACCAGCTCCTTGGCTTCCCGCTTGTTCAGGCCCAACTCCTCATGGAGGCGTTCGGCGATCTCGGCTTTCGTCAGGGCCTTCATACGCTTACTTCCTTAACGTGGCTTGGAACCTTTCTCCCAGGGAAGCAATGATACTTTGCAGGTTTTCATTGACTTCTTCGTCGTTAAGAGTGCGCGATGGATGCTGCCAGGTCAAGCCGACTGCCACACTTTTGCTATGTGGATCAATACCTTTGCCCTGGTAGACGTCGAACAGCCGCAGGTCGGTGAGGCACTCGCCGGCCTGGGCGCGGATGTCGTCCAGCAGGCTCTGTGCCGGCACCTCGCGCCCGACCAGCAGCGCCAGGTCGCGACGCACTTCGGGGAAGCGCGACAGCTCGCGGAACTGCGGCAGGCGACCGGCGGCCACCTCGGCCAGCACCAGCTCGAACAGGTACACCGGCTGATCCAGGTCCAGCGCCTTGGCCAGTTCCGGATGCAGGGCACCGAGGAAGCCGACCAGCTGGCCGTCGCGCTCGATACGTGCGGTCTGTCCCGGATGCAGGGCCGGATGCTCGCCGATCGTGAAGGAAAAGGCGGAGCCGGCGCCGGCGTAGCCGAGCAGCGCCTCGACGTCGGCCTTGAGGTCGTAGAAGTCCACACCCTCCTTGCCGTTGGCCCAGCCTTCCGGCAGACGGCTGCCGCAGATCACCCCGGCGAGCATGGCCTCCTGCTTGAGGCCGTCGAGCTGGCCGACGAAGCGCAGGCCCGACTCGAACAGGCGCACGCGGCTCTGCTGGCGGTTGAGGTTGTGCTGCAGCGCCTTGACCAGCCCCGGCCACAGCGAGGCGCGCATGGCGGCCAGGTCGGCGGAGATCGGGTTGGCCAGGGTCAGCGGTGCGACGCCCGGGTGGAACAGCTCGAACCACTTGGGATCGATGAAGCTGAAGGTGACCGCCTCCTGGTAGCCGCGGGCGACCAGCAGGCGGCGCAGCTGGCCGAGTTCGGCGCGCGCCTCGCTCTGCGGCTGCGGCGCCAGGCGCGCCTCGGGGTAGCGCACCGGCAGCCGGTTATAGCCGTACAGGCGGGCCAGCTCCTCGATCAGGTCCACCTCGATGGACAGGTCGAAGCGGTGGCTGGGAATCTCCACCTGCCACTGCCCTGCCCCGTTGGCGGCAACCTTGAGGCCCAGCGCGGTCAGCAGGCGCTCGACCTCGACGGCCGGAAGCGAAAGGCCGAGCATCTGCTCGATGCGCTCGGCACGCAGGGTGACCGGGGCGACCTGCGGCAGGTGCTCTGCGCTGACCACCTCGACGATCGGGCCCGGCTCGCCGCCGACGATCTCCAGCAGCAGCGCGGTGGCGCGCTCCATGGCCTCGCGGGCCAGCTGCGAGTCGACGCCACGCTCGTAGCGGTGCGAGGCGTCGGTGTGCAGACCGTAGGAGCGGGCCTTGCCGGCGATGGTGATGGTGTCGAAGAAGGCGCTCTCGAGGAACAGGTCGCGGGTGCCGGCGGCCACGCCACTGTGCTCGCCGCCCATCACGCCGGCGATGGCCAGGGCGCGCTCGTGGTCGGCGATCACCAGGGTGTCGGGACGCAGCTCAACTTCCTGGCCGTCCAGCAGCACCAGCTTCTCGCCGGCCTCGGCCAGGCGCACGCGCACGCCGCCCTTGATCTCGGCGAGATCGAAGGCATGCATCGGCTGGCCCAGTTCGAGCATCACGTAGTTGGTGACGTCGACCGCCGGGTCGATGGCGCGCACGTCGGAGCGGCGCAGGCGCTCGACCATCCACAGCGGGGTCGGCCGCGACAGGTCGACGTTGCGGATCACCCGGCCGAGGTAGCGCGGGCAGGCGCTGGGCGCCAGCAGCTCGACGCTGCGCACCTCGTCGTGCGCAGCCGGCACCACGGCGATGGCCGGACGGCTGACCGGAACGTCGTACAGGGCACCGACCTCGCGGGCCAGACCGGCCAGCGACAGGCAGTCGCCGCGGTTCGGGGTCAGGTCGACCTCGATGCTGGCGTCGTCGAGGTTGAGGTAGCTGCGGATGTCCTGACCGACCGGCGCATCGCCAGCCAGCTCGAACAGGCCGGAGTCGTCGTCGCTGATCTGCAGTTCGGAGGCCGAGCAGAGCATGCCGAACGATTCGACGCCGCGCAGCTTGGCCTTCTTGATTTTGAAGTCGCCCGGCAGTTCGGCGCCGAGCATGGCGAAGGGGATCCTGATCCCCGGACGGGCGTTGGGGGCACCGCAGACCACCTGGAAGGTCTCGCTGCCGTTGCTCACCTGGCAGACGCGCAGCTTGTCGGCGTCCGGGTGCTGTTCGGTGGCGAGGATCTCGCCGACCACCACGCCGCTGAAGACTCCGGCGGCCGGGGTGACGCTGTCCACCTCGAGGCCGGCCATCGACAGGCGGGCCACCAGTTCATCGCGCGACACCTGCGGGTTGACCCAGGTGCGCAGCCATTGTTCGCTGAATTTCATCCTGTTCTCCTGAAAGCGGGTTGACCGGTCGACCTAGCGGAATTGCGCGAGGAAGCGCAGGTCGTTGTCGAAGAACAGGCGCAGGTCGTTGACGCCGTAGCGCAGCATGGCCATCCGCTCGACGCCCATGCCGAAGGCGAAGCCCTGGTACTTCTCCGGATCGATGCCGGACATGCGCAGCACATTCGGGTGCACCATGCCGCAGCCCATCACCTCCAGCCAGCCGGTCTGCTTGCACACGCGGCAGCCCTTGCCGGAGCACATCACGCACTCCATGTCGACCTCGGCCGACGGCTCGGTGAAGGGGAAGAACGACGGACGGAAACGCACGCCCAGCGGCTTCTCGAAGAACACGCGGAGGAACTCCTCGATGGTGCCCTTGAGGTCGGCGAAGCTGACGTTCTCGTCGACCAGCAGGCCTTCGACCTGGTGGAACATCGGCGAGTGGGTGATATCGGAGTCGCAGCGATAGACGCGGCCGGGGCAGACGATGCGGATCGGCGGCTGGGTCGACTCCATGGTGCGAACCTGTACCGGCGAGGTATGGGTGCGCAGCAGCATGTTGGCGTTGAAGTAGAAGGTGTCGTGCATCGCCCGCGCCGGGTGGTGGCCGGGGATGTTGAGCGCCTCGAAGTTGTGGTAGTCGTCCTCGACTTCCGGGCCCTCGGCAACGTTGTAGCCGATGCGGGTGAAGAACTGCTCGATGCGCTCGAAGGTGCGGGTCACCGGGTGCAGGCCGCCACTGGCCTGGCCACGGCCCGGCAGGGTCACGTCGATGCGCTCGGCGGCCAGCCTGGCTGCCAGCGCGGCGGACTCGAGGTCGGCCTTGCGCGCATTGAGGGCATCCTGAACGCTGGTCTTGGCGGCGTTGATCAGGGCGCCAGCCTTGGGGCGCTCCTCGGCCGAGAGCTTGCCCAGGGTCTGCATGAGCTGGGTCAGCTCGCCCTTCTTGCCGAGGTAATGAACCCGGAGCTGCTCCAGGGCATTCACATCTTCGGTGTGTCGCACGGCCTCCAGGGCTTGGGAGACCAGCGCATCCAGGTTTTCCATGTACGGACTCCAGATACAAAATAGGGGAAGGGCACAAAGGCCCTTCCCCTATCGGTGACGTTGCCCGGGCCCGAGGACCCGATGATTGTCGTGGGGCTTAGGCCAGAACGGCTTTGGCTTTCTCGACAATCGCAGCAAACGCCGCTTTTTCGTTCACTGCCAGATCGGCCAGAACCTTGCGGTCGATCTCGATGGAAGCCTTCTTAAGGCCAGCGATCAGACGGCTGTAGGACAGGCCGTTGACGCGTGCGCCGGCGTTGATACGGGCGATCCACAGAGCGCGGAACTGACGCTTCTTCTGACGGCGGTCACGGTAGGCGTACTGGCCGGCCTTGATCACCGCCTGCTTGGCAACGCGGAATACGCGCGAACGCGCACCGTAGTAGCCTTTGGCGAGTTTCAGAATCTTCTTGTGACGACGACGGGCGATGACGCCACGCTTAACACGAGCCATGTTGTAACCTCTTGATTATCTTGACCGGATTAACGAACGCGCAGCATGCGCTCGACTTTGGCAACGTCCGATGCATGCATCAGCGAGGTGCCGCGCAGCTGACGCTTACGCTTGGTAGTCATCTTGGTCAGGATGTGGCTCTTGAAAGCGTGCTTGTGCTTGAAGCCGTTTGCAGTCGGCTTGAAGCGCTTCTTGGCACCGCTCTTGGTTTTCATCTTTGGCATGTTTAGTACTCCGCATTCAGTGATTACGCATAACCGCAAGGCCTGCCAGTGCCCTGGAGGTTACTTTCTCTTTTTGGGGGCGATGACCATGATAAGTTGGCGTCCTTCCATCTTCGGATGCTGCTCAACGGCGCCGTATTCGGCGAGGTCGTTTTCGACCCGCTTCAACAGCTCCATGCCCAGCTCCTGGTGGGCCATCTCACGACCGCGGAATCGCAGGGATACCTTGGCCTTGTCCCCCTCGCTAAGGAAACGTACCAGGTTGCGTAGTTTTACCTGGTAATCCCCTTCTTCCGTACCGGGACGGAATTTCACTTCCTTGACTTGTGCCTGCTTCTGGTTCTTCTTCGCCTCGGCAGCCTGCTTCTTCTTCTCGAACAGGTGCTTGCCGTAATCCATGATCCGGCATACAGGCGGAACCGCGTCAGCAACGATCTCAACCAGGTCGAGCTTGGCGTCTTCGGCAGCCTGCAGGGCTTCGTTGAGAGAAACCACGCCGACCTGTTGACCATCCACACCGATCAGGCGAACTTCGCGGGCGGTGATGTTTTCGTTGATCGGGGGCCGGGACTGTGCTCGCCTGTCTTGTCTCATGTCGCGCTGCTTAATAGTGATTACTCCAATGGGTTACCGACCGCGCCGCGATACGGCTTCGGCCAGCAGATTCTGGAACTCGCCTACGGTCATGGAGCCCAGATCCTGTCCGTCGCGCGTACGCACGGCGACGGTCTTCGATTCGACTTCGCGATCCCCGATCACCAGCAGGTAGGGAACCTTGAGCAAAGTATGCTCACGGATTTTAAAGCCGATCTTCTCATTTCTCAAGTCGGCCTTGGCACGATAGCCATTGGCCTCGAGCTCTTTTGCCACCTGAGCGGCAAATTCACCCTGCTTGTCGGTGATGTTCAGCACCACCGCCTGGGTCGGCGCCAGCCAGGCCGGGAACGCGCCCTCGTAGTGCTCGATGAGGATGCCGATGAAGCGCTCGAAAGAGCCGAGCACCGCGCGATGCAGCATCACCGGGTGCTTGCGGCTGTTGTCCTCGCTGACGTACTCGGCACCGAGGCGGATCGGCAGGTTGAAGTCGAGCTGCAGGGTACCGCACTGCCAGACACGGCCGAGGCAGTCCTTGAGGGAGAACTCGATCTTCGGACCATAGAAGGCGCCCTCGCCCGGCTGCAGCTCCCACGGCAGACCGGCGTTGTCCAGTGCCGACTGCAGGGCGGCCTCGGCGCGATCCCACAGCTCGTCGGAGCCGACGCGCTTCTCCGGACGGGTCGACAGCTTGAGCTGGATGTCCTTGAAGCCGAAGTCGGAGTAGACGTCGAGGGTGAGCTTGATGAAGGCCGCCGCCTCGTCCTGCATCTGGCCCTCGGTGCAGAAGATGTGCGCATCGTCCTGTACGAAGCCGCGCACACGCATGATGCCGTGCAACGAGCCGGACGGCTCATTGCGGTGGCAGGCACCGAACTCGGCCAGACGGATCGGCAGCTCGCGGTAGCTCTTCAGGCCCTGGTTGAACACCTGCACGTGGCACGGGCAGTTCATCGGCTTGACCGCGTAGTCGCGGCTTTCCGACTCGGTGGTGAACATCAGGTCGCCATAGTTGGCCCAGTGACCGGACTTCTCCCACAGCACGCGGTCGACCACCTGCGGCGTCTTGATCTCCAGATAGCCGTTCTGGCGCTGCACGCGGCGCATGTACTGCTCGAGCACCTGGTACAGGGTCCAGCCGTTGGGATGCCAGAACACCATGCCGGGGGCCTCTTCCTGAGTGTGGAACAGGTCCAGGCGCTTGCCGATCTTGCGGTGATCGCGCTTCTCGGCCTCCTCCAGGCGATGCAGGTAGTCCTTGAGGTCCTGCTTGCTGCCCCAGCAGGTACCGTAGATGCGCTGCAGCATCTTGTTCTTCGAGTCGCCACGCCAGTAGGCGCCGGCCACCTTCATCAGCTTGAACGCCTGCAGCTTGCCGGTGGACGGCACGTGCGGGCCGCGGCACAGGTCGATGAAATCGCCCTGGCTGTAGAACGACAGCTGCTCGTTGCCAGGAATCGACTCGATGATCTCGACCTTGTACTTCTCGCCGAGCCTGTCGAAGAAGGCCACCGCCTCGTCGCGCGACATCAGCGAGCGACTGACCGGGAAGTCGGCCTTGGCCAGCTCGTACATCTTCGCCTCGATCTTCTCGAGATCCTCGCTGGTGAAGGGACGCTCGCAATCGAAGTCGTAGTAAAAACCGTCGTTGATCACCGGACCGATGGTGACCTGGGTGCCGGGAAACAGCTCCTGCACAGCCATGGCCATCAGGTGAGCACAGGAGTGACGCAGCACGTCGACGCCCTCGGCATCCCGGGCGGTGATGATCGACAGCGCGACGTCAGCCTCGATGACATGCGAGGTGTCGACCATCTGGCCGTCGACCTTGCCGGCCAGGGCGGCCTTGGCCAGGCCGGCACCGATGGACTGGGCCACCTCGGCCACGCTGACCGGCTGCTCGAACGAGCGCTGACTACCGTCGGGAAGAGTAATGATGGGCATGGCGCCTCCTCTCTCAGTGGTGACCCCTACCAAAGGCCACATGGGGTGGGATGAGCCAGTAAGCGGCGCCCGACGGGAAAACTGCCTCACGATGGCAGGACCGGAAAAACGGCCTTCCCGCACACAGGCGGAGATCACTGGAAAAATTAGCCCGACATCGTTTCAGAAAAGCCGCTCAGGCGCAAGCAAAGCGCCATCCAGCCGGTCAGAGCGACTCGAGGAACTCGCCCACCAGGCGATTGAACAGCGCCGGACGCTGCACATTCATGCCATGCGACACCCCCGGCAAGAGCACACAGCGCGCCCCCATCAACTGATGCTCGAGCATTCGCAATATTGCCGGGAACGGCTGCGGGCTGCGCTCACCGCCCAGCAGCAGGACAGGACAACGAACCCCGGCCAGCAGCTTCGCCGATATCGGCTCCGGCCCATCCTCGACCTGCCCCACCAGGGTGAAGGCATTGTCCAGCGCCATGTGCCGGAAACGCGCCGAGGAGCGCTGCCAGATACCCGCACCGCTGACGGTGTCGACGAACAGCTGCAGGCCAGCCTCGGCCTGCCCCTCGCGAATCAGGCGCAGAGCTTCGAGGCGGAACTGATTGCGCTCGCCTCCGGCAACCGGCGCCGGCACCCCGGCCGCCGCGAACAGCCCGGACGCATAGTCACCACCCGGATCGGCAAGGGCGAGCGAGCGCACCAGATCCGGACGCTGCGCGGCAAGGCGCAGGGCAATGTTGCCGCCACGGGAATGGCCGAGCACATGCATGGGCTCGCCGTGGCGCTCGATCAGCTCGACCAGGTCGGCCACATGCTGCACGGTGGAGAAACCGCCGCCCCGGCCATCCCAGCGCTCCGGAAAGCAGCGCCGCAGGCTCGGCGCCAGCACCCGCCAGCGCTCCGCCAGCACCGGAAGCTGCGCCGACCAGAAGCGGTGGTCGCACAACGAGCCATGCACCAGCAACAGCGGCACTCCATCGCCCAGCTGGACACCCTTCAGCGCGTAATCCGCCAGATGCCATACCGCCGTTTCCACCCACACACCTCACGCAGCAATTCCAAGACGCAGAAAACAGAAAAGCCGGTCAAAATGACCGGCTTTTCTGTAATTTGGTAGGCACAATTGGACTCGAACCAACGACCCCCACCATGTCAAGGTGGTGCTCTAACCAACTGAGCTATGTGCCTGCAATTTGGTAGGCGCAATTGGACTCGAACCAACGACCCCCACCATGTCAAGGTGGTGCTCTAACCAACTGAGCTATGCGCCTGCAGTGGCGCGAATACTACGGAGCATCCCCAACCCCGTCAACACTTTTTTCGCTAAGCCACTGAAAAAACTCCATCTTTTGGTTCTCCGGGCAATTTCAGGCCGTGCTGCCCCCCGGTGGTCGCCACGGCCAATCCGGCGTAGGATCGAAACGCTCGTAAAGGATATTCGACAGAGGCTCAAGATGACGCACACCTCCTACCCACAGTCCTATTACGCCTTTTCCGCCCACCCGGCTCCGGAACGTCCGGCGCTGCAGGGCGAACAGGAGACCGACGTGTGCATCATCGGTGCCGGCTACACGGGGCTGTCCACCGCGCTGTCCCTGCTCGAGCATGGCTTTCGCGTCATCGTGCTGGAGGCAGCCAGGGTCGGCTTCGGGGCCTCCGGACGCAATGGCGGCCAGATCGTCAACAGCTACAGCCGCGACATCGATGTCATCGAGCACAGCACCAATGCCCCTGCCGCACGCTTGCTCGGCGAGATGGCCTTCGAGGGCGGACGGATCATCCGCGAGCGCATCCAGCGCTATGGCATCCAGTGCGACCTCAAGGACGGCGGCGTGTTCGCCGCCTTCACCGCCAGGCAGATGCACCACCTGGAAACCCAGAAGAAGCTGTGGGAGCGCTACGGCCATACCCAGCTCGAGCTGCTGGGCCGCCAGGAGATCCGCCAGGCGGTGGCCACCGACAGCTATGTCGGCGGCCTGCTCGACCGCAGCGGCGGCCATATCCATCCGCTCAATCTGGCCCTCGGCGAGGCCGCGGCCGTGGAGTCGCTGGGCGGCGTCATCCACGAACAGTCGCCGGTGCTGCGCATCGAGCGCGGCAGCAGCCCGGTCGCCCATACGGCAGAGGGACGCGTGCGGGCGAAGTTCCTGGTGGTCGCCGGCAACGCCTATCTGGGCAACCTGCTGCCGGAGCTGGCGGCCAAGTCGATGCCCTGCGGCAGCCAGGTGATCGCCACCGAACCGCTGGGCGAGGAGCGCGCACGCGCCCTGCTGCCGCAGGACTACTGCGTCGAGGACTGCAACTACCTGCTCGACTACTACCGCCTTTCCGCCGATCATCGGCTGATCTACGGCGGCGGCGTGGTCTACGGCGCCCGCGATCCGGCCGACATCCAGTCCATCATCCGCCCGAAGATGCTCAGGACCTTCCCGCAATTGAAGGACGTCAGGATCGACTTCGCCTGGACCGGCAATTTCCTGCTGACCCTGTCGCGCCTGCCGCAGGTAGGACGCCTGGGAGACAACATCTACTATTCGCAGGGCTGCAGCGGCCACGGCGTGACCTACACCCACCTGGCCGGCAAGGTGCTCGCCGAGGCCCTGCACGGCCAGGCCGCGCGCTTCGACGCCTTTGCCGGCCTGCGCCACTACCCGTTCCCCGGTGGGCGGCTGTTTCGCGTGCCCTTCACCGCCATGGGCGCCTGGTACTACCAGCTGCGCGATCGGTTCGGCGTATGACCGGAAAG
Organism: Pseudomonas sp. AN-1; assembly: GCF_034057115.1. Taxonomy (NCBI): domain Bacteria; kingdom Pseudomonadati; phylum Pseudomonadota; class Gammaproteobacteria; order Pseudomonadales; family Pseudomonadaceae; genus Pseudomonas; species Pseudomonas sp. AN-1. The sequence continues at coordinate 1,664,411 of NZ_CP139195.1, forward strand.
CGACAACGGCCCCGGGAGGGCCGTTGTCGTTCATGACTACCGCCTAGCGGGGACAGCCCTCCAGAGTCGGGCAGACACCCGCCCCCTTGGCCGCAGGCAACGCCTCGGCAAAACGCTTGTCCTGCGGAGCCAGTTGCCGGGCGCACTGCCGCGCCCGCTGCGCCTGCTGCGCACAACCCTGTTCGGCCAGCACGTGGGCAAGGTTGCCCCACGCCGGCGCCCAACGGGGAGCTGCAGTGGTCGCCTTGTGCAAGGCAGCCTGCGCCCCCTTGAGATCGCCTGCTGCGTATCGGGAATTGCCCAGGGCAAACCAGCTCACTCCCTCATCGGGCCATTGTCGTGCCGCCACCTGGTAGGCACGCTGCGCCGCCTGGGCATGCCCCGTCTGCTCCAGATCGGCCGCAGCCTGCAGCCAGGGCGTCAGTTCGGCCTGCGCCGGCAGCCGGTCGGGTGGTAGCGTCAGCACCGCCCAGCGCCCGCCACGCGCCCAGGTGGCGTCGAAGCTGGCGAAGTCAGTCACCCAGCGCCGCGTGGTGCCGGAACGCAGAATCAGCTGCTGCGCCTTGCGATCGAAGCCGACCAGTACGGCAAAATGCCAGCGCGGGTACCAGTCGAAGGCCAGGTTCTGCAATACCAGGACCGGATTGCCAGCCGCGACCTCGGCCAGCAGGGCGTCCAGGCGAGGCGCCAGGGGATAGACCAGCAGGTCGTGGTCGCGCGCCGCCGCCACCAGCTCGACCTGCAGGCTGCCCTGGCGACCAGGCAGGAACACGCGGTCCTTGAGCAGCCCTGGGGTGGTGGTCACTCCACGCTGGTTGAGCATGGTGGCCAGAGCCGCCGGGCCGCACTGGTACTGCGCCTGAGGGAAGAACGGCACCTCGCTCAGTTCGACTCGCTCCGGCAACCGCTCGACCTGCGGCGACAGCCTCGGCGCCGTCGCGCAGCCGGCGAGCAACAGCAGCAGTCCCGCCCCCAGCAATCTCAGCGATTGATGCATTTGACGAAGGTGAAGAGGTCGGTGGCGCAGAGCAGGTCAGTGATGATGAAGATCACCAGAAACAGCACGATGATGCCGATGATGCCGCCGGCCGGTGCCTCGCTGAGCTGCTGGTTGAACTGCGCCAGCTCGGCATTGGTCAGGCTCTGGATGCGCTGCTCGACCTGCTCCCGCTCGACGCCGAGGGAGGCCAGCTTGTCTCGCACCCCCCTGTCATCCAGCATGGCCAGCAGCTGCTGGCGATCGACCTGCTGTTGCTGAGCCTGCAGGACCTCGCCGGTACCGACCATTGCCGCCTGCGCCAGCGGTACCTGAGCCACCACCAGCAACTGGGATGCCACCAGCACGCTAGCCAGCCGGCGAGAGAATGCTCGCTTGTACATGAAACGCTCCTTCTTCTAGATCCGCAGTAGGACTATCGCCAAGCGACAGGGTTCCTCCGCAGAATAGGTTAAGAGACCCCAGCGCGTGCTCCGTCACGCCCGGAACCCTCGCAGATACGCACATGATCATCATCCGGGACGAGAACCCCGTCCACCGTGCGCCGGCAGTTCGCCCATTGCACGGAAGCCACGAGCGGCCCAGCATGGTCGCCCCTATCAATCGGCCGACTGCGCCACCCTCGCGCGGCGCGCGCCCAAGGATCCGGTGACGATGACACCCAGCAATCCCCCAGAACACGCCAGCATCTCTCCGCTGAGTCGCTCCCCGCGGGTACGCGGCGAGTTCGCCGTGATCGCCGACCTGCTGCCCTACCTGCGTCCCTACCTGGGGCGCATCTCGTTGGCACTGGGCCTGGTGGTGGCCGCCAAACTGCTCAACCTGCTGGTTCCCATTCTTCTCAAGCAGATTGTCGACGACCTCAATGTCGAACCCAGTCTGCTGCTGTTGCCGGTCGGACTCCTGCTGGCCTACGGCGCGGCACGCATCGGAGTCACCCTGTTCACCGAACTGCGCCAGGTGGTGTTCGCCCGGGTCATGGCGCGCACCTCGCGCCAGGTCACGCTCCGGGTGTTCCGCCACCTGCACGGGCTCAGTCTGAAATTCCACCTCGGGCGGCGCACCGGCGGCGTGGCGCGGGATGTCGAACGGGGCGGCAGTGCCATAGCCGATCTGCTCGACTGGACGCTGTACTCGATCATCCCGATCCTGCTGGAAGTGTTGCTGGTCACTGCCGTGCTGGTCTGGGCCTACGACTGGCGCTTTGCGGCCGTAACCCTCGCCACCCTGCTGACCTACGGGGCATGGACCTTCGCCGTCACCGAATGGCGCACCCGTTACTACCGCGCCTCGGTGGAGGCCGACACCCGTGCCAACGAGCGGGCGGTGGACTCCCTGCTCAACTACGAGACCGTCAAGTACTTCAACAACGAGGAGCACGAGGCGATTCGCTACGACGAGAACCTGCGGCATCTGGAGGATGCCAAGGTCAAGGCGACGGTCAGCCTGGCCGTGCTCAACCTCGGCCAGGCGGTGGTGGTGTCGGCCGGAGTCACCGCGATGATGTGGCTGGCTGCCGCCGGGGTCGTCGACGGCAGCATGACGGTCGGTGACCTGGTGCTGGTCAACGCCTATCTACTGCAGCTCTCCGCCCCCCTGTTCCTGCTCGGCATGATGTATCGCGAGGTCAAGCAGGCGCTGACCAACATGGAGCGCCTGTTCGGCCTGCTCGATGAGCGCCAGGACGTGCAGGATGCGCCCGATGCCAGAGCGCTAGTCACCCGCCAGCCCCAGGTGCGCTTCGAGGATGTGCGCTTCGGCTACGACCCGCGCCGGCAGATCCTCCAGGACATCGCCTTCGAGATCCCCGCCGGCGGCACTGTGGCGGTGGTCGGCCACTCCGGTTGCGGCAAGTCGACCCTGGCACGTCTGCTGTACCGCTTCTATGACGTCGACGGCGGTCGGATAACCATTGACGACCAAGATCTGCGCCAACTGACCCAGGCCTCCCTGCGCGCAGCCATCGCCATCGTTCCGCAGGACACCGTGCTGTTCAACGACAGCATCTACTACAACATCCTCTACGGCCGCCCGGAAGCCAGTCGCGAGGAAGTGGAGGCCGCCGCTCGTGCCGCACACATCCACGAGTTCGTGGAGAACCTTCCGGACGGCTACGCAACCCAGGTCGGCGAACGCGGCCTGAAACTCTCCGGCGGCGAAAAGCAGCGGGTGGCGATCGCCCGAGCAATCCTGAAGAATCCGGCCATCCTGATCTTCGACGAAGCCACCTCCGCGCTGGACTCGCAGTCCGAGCGGGCCATCCAGGCGGAACTTGAGCACATCCAGATCGGGCGCACTACCCTGGTCATCGCCCACCGCCTTTCCACCGTGATGAATGCCGACCAGATCCTGGTGATGGACAGCGGCCGCATCATCGAGCGCGGCACCCACACGCAGTTGCTCGCCATGAACGGCCAGTACGCGCAGATGTGGCACCTGCAGCAACAGCGCAGCGAGCAGTCGACGCCCTGACGATGCAGCTGGCAGAAACGGCGGCTACCCTCAGGAGCAGGCCACCCTTGTGAAGTGCGAGGTTGCTGCAGCATGCCTGCCCGACTGCTGGCCCTTCAGGCCGATATCACCAGCCTGGCGATAGATGCCATCGTCAATGCCGCCAATCCATCGCTCCTCGGCGGCGGTGGCGTTTCCGGAGCCATTCTGCGCGCGGCAGGCCCCGAACTGGTCGAGGCGTGTCGCCAGCTCGGCAGCTGTGCCAGCGGCGAGGCGAAGCTGACTGCCGGCTATCGGCTGCCAGCCCGCTTCGTCGTGCACACCGTCGGCCCGATCTGGCAGGGTGGCCAGCAGGGCGAAGCACAGGTACTGGCCTCCTGCTATCGACGCTCCCTCGAAGTCGCCGCAGCGGCCGGCGCCCGCAGCCTGGCCTTCCCGAGCATCAGCACCGGCATCTTCAGCTATCCCAGCGCCGCCGCCGCAGCCATCGCCGTGGCCACCGTGCGGGCCAGGGTCGCGACATTGCCGACCATCGAGTCGGTGGTGTTCTGCTGCTTTTCCGCAGCGGATCTGCAGATCTATACCCAGCTGCTCGAAGCCGGAACCTGAAAGTCCGCCCAGACGCTACCCTACCAGACCTGGCTTGCCCCGCAGCTTGCTGCACAGCGTCACCAGCACGACCACCAGGGCGCCAACCAGCACGCCGAAGGTGGCATCGAGCAGTGTGGGAAGCAGGGCCTCGGCGACAGCGCCGACTGCGGCGAGGCTACCGCTCGCCTGAGCGAGTTGCTCGATGGCATGATGAACCGGGGATATGCCGTGAGTCAGGATGGCGCCGCCAACCATGAACATCGCGGCCGTCCCCACCACGGACAGCCCTTTCATCAGGTAGGGGGCAGCGCCGAGGATGGCGCCACCGAAGCGCTGTGCCAGACGCGACTCCCGCTGTCGCAGATGCAGGCCGAGGTCATCCAGCTTGACGATCCCCGCTACCAGGCCATAGACCCCTACCGTCATGACGACGGCAATCAGCGACAGCACCAGCACCTGCTTCAGAAAGCTGGCCGCAGCGACAGCCCCGAGCGTGATGGCAATGATCTCGGCCGAAAGGATGAAGTCCGTACGGACTGCTCCTTTGATCTTGTCCCGCTCGAACGCCACCATGTCGATGGCCGGGTCATTGAGCGCGTCAAGCTGACGGGCATGATTGGCTTCCTCCTCCGCCTTGCTGTGCAGGAACTTGTGAGCCAGTTTCTCGAAGCCCTCGAAACACAGGAAGGCGCCGCCCAGCATCAGCAGAGGCGTGATCGCCCAGGGCGCAAGCGCGCTGATCAGCAAGGCCGCGGGAACCAGGATCAGCTTGTTGAGCAGTGAACCCTTGGCGACCGCCCATACCACCGGCAACTCTCGCTCTGCCGCAACGCCGGTGACCTGCTGGGCGTTCAAGGCCAGGTCATCGCCAAGCACCCCGGCGGTCTTCTTCGCCGCCACCTTGGTCATCACCGAAACATCGTCGAGGATGGTGGCAATGTCATCGATCAATGCCAGCAGACTGCTTCCGGCCAAGTTCGTACTCCCTGTATGCAGGTTGAGGTATTTGACTACGCGCCAAGCATACGGCCGATACAAGTCATTTTGCCGTGTCATGGCGCACTTACGCGCAGTTTCCGGAGCGAAAGGACGAAACCCCGACCAGCGTGGCTGGTCGGGGTTTCTGTGTAGGTGCTTGACGATGACCTACTCTCACATGGGGAAGCCCCACACTACCATCGGCGATGCGTCGTTTCACTGCTGAGTTCGGGATGGGATCAGGTGGTTCCAACGCTCTATGGTCGTCAAGCAATTCGGTTGGGGCATCGCCATGGCGCTACCCCGAATTGGGCAAGTGATAGTGTATCAGATTCGGTAATTTGCGGTTCTGCAAGCTTTCGGCCTGTCGCACCCACTGTGATCCTGGGATCGCAGATTGTTTGGGTGTTATATGGTCAAGCCTCACGGGCAATTAGTACTGGTTAGCTCAACGCCTCACAACGCTTACACACCCAGCCTATCAACGTCGTAGTCTTCGACGGCCCTTCAGGGGGATCGAGTCCCCAGTGAGATCTCATCTTGAGGCGAGTTTCCCGCTTAGATGCTTTCAGCGGTTATCTCTTCCGAACATAGCTACCCGGCAATGCCACTGGCGTGACAACCGGAACACCAGAGGTTCGTCCACTCCGGTCCTCTCGTACTAGGAGCAGCCCCTCTCAAATCTCAAACGTCCACGGCAGATAGGGACCGAACTGTCTCACGACGTTCTAAACCCAGCTCGCGTACCACTTTAAATGGCGAACAGCCATACCCTTGGGACCGGCTTCAGCCCCAGGATGTGATGAGCCGACATCGAGGTGCCAAACACCGCCGTCGATATGAACTCTTGGGCGGTATCAGCCTGTTATCCCCGGAGTACCTTTTATCCGTTGAGCGATGGCCCTTCCATACAGAACCACCGGATCACTAAGACCTACTTTCGTACCTGCTCGACGTGTCTGTCTCGCAGTCAAGCGCGCTTTTGCCTTTATACTCTACGACCGATTTCCGACCGGTCTGAGCGCACCTTCGTACTCCTCCGTTACTCTTTGGGAGGAGACCGCCCCAGTCAAACTACCCACCATACACTGTCCTCGATCCGGATGACGGACCAGAGTTAGAACCTCAAGATTGCCAGGGTGGTATTTCAAGGATGGCTCCACGCGAACTGGCGTCCACGCTTCAAAGCCTCCCACCTATCCTACACAAGCAAGCTCAAAGTCCAGTGCAAAGCTATAGTAAAGGTTCACGGGGTCTTTCCGTCTAGCCGCGGATACACTGCATCTTCACAGCGATTTCAATTTCACTGAGTCTCGGGTGGAGACAGCGCCGCCATCGTTACGCCATTCGTGCAGGTCGGAACTTACCCGACAAGGAATTTCGCTACCTTAGGACCGTTATAGTTACGGCCGCCGTTTACCGGGGCTTCGATCAAGAGCTTCGCTTGCGCTAACCCCATCAATTAACCTTCCGGCACCGGGCAGGCGTCACACCCTATACGTCCACTTTCGTGTTTGCAGAGTGCTGTGTTTTTAATAAACAGTCGCAGCGGCCTGGTATCTTCGACCGGCATGGGCTTACTGAGTAAATCATTCACCCTCACCGGCGCACCTTCTCCCGAAGTTACGGTGCCATTTTGCCTAGTTCCTTCACCCGAGTTCTCTCAAGCGCCTTGGTATTCTCTACCCAACCACCTGTGTCGGTTTGGGGTACGGTTCCTGGTTACCTGAAGCTTAGAAGCTTTTCCTGGAAGCATGGCATCAACCACTTCGTCATCTGAAAGATAACTCGTCATCAGCTCTCGGCCTTAGGATCCCGGATTTACCTAAGATCCCAGCCTACCACCTTAAACTTGGACAACCAACGCCAAGCTGGCCTAGCCTTCTCCGTCCCTCCATCGCAGTAACCAGAAGTACAGGAATATTAACCTGTTTCCCATCGACTACGCTCTTCAGCCTCGCCTTAGGGACCGACTAACCCTGCGTCGATTAACGTTGCGCAGGAACCCTTGGTCTTTCGGCGTGGGTGTTTTTCACACCCATTGTCGTTACTCATGTCAGCATTCGCACTTCTGATACCTCCAGCGAGCTTCTCAACTCACCTTCACAGGCTTACAGAACGCTCCTCTACCGCGCATCTTGCGATGCACCCGCAGCTTCGGTGTGTGGTTTGAGCCCCGTTACATCTTCCGCGCAGGCCGACTCGACTAGTGAGCTATTACGCTTTCTTTAAAGGGTGGCTGCTTCTAAGCCAACCTCCTAGCTGTCTAAGCCTTCCCACATCGTTTACCACTTAACCACAACTTTGGGACCTTAGCTGGCGGTCTGGGTTGTTTCCCTTTTCACGACGGACGTTAGCACCCGCCGTGTGTCTCCCACGCTGACACTTCCAGGTATTCGGAGTTTGCATCGGTTTGGTAAGTCGGGATGACCCCCTAGCCGAAACAGTGCTCTACCCCCTGGAGTGATACGTGAGGCGCTACCTAAATAGCTTTCGAGGAGAACCAGCTATCTCCGAGCTTGATTAGCCTTTCACTCCTATCCACAAGTCATCCCCTACCTTTTCAACGGGAGTGGGTTCGGTCCTCCAGTCAGTGTTACCTAACCTTCAACCTGCTCATGGATAGATCGCCCGGTTTCGGGTCTATACCCAGCGACTAAACGCCCTATTAAGACTCGCTTTCGCTACGCCTCCCCTAATCGGTTAAGCTCGCCACTGAATATAAGTCGCTGACCCATTATACAAAAGGTACGCAGTCACCTAACAAAGTAGGCTCCCACTGCTTGTACGCATACGGTTTCAGGTTCTATTTCACTCCCCTCTCCGGGGTTCTTTTCGCCTTTCCCTCACGGTACTGGTTCACTATCGGTCAGTCAGTAGTATTTAGCCTTGGAGGATGGTCCCCCCATATTCAGACAAAGTTTCTCGTGCTCCGTCCTACTCGATTTCACTTCAAGGATCCTTTCGCGTACGGGGCTATCACCCACTATGGCCGCACTTTCCAGAGCGTTCCGCTAAAATCCAAGAAGCTTAAGGGCTAATCCCCGTTCGCTCGCCACTACTAAGGGAATCTCGGTTGATTTCTGTTCCTCAGGGTACTTAGATGTTTCAGTTCCCCTGGTTCGCCTCTTGCACCTATGTATTCAGTACAAGATACCCGGGTTATCCCGGGTGGGTTTCCCCATTCAGAGATCTCCGGATCAAAGTCTGTTTGCCGACTCCCCGAAGCTTATCGCAGGCTACCACGTCTTTCATCGCCTCTGACTGCCAAGGCATCCACCGTATGCGCTTATTCACTTGACCATATAACCCCAAGCAATCTGGTTATAATCGTGAATTACGACATTCGCCGAAAACTTGCGCTTGAACTCGCAAATTTTACCTTGACCTGAAAAGTGCAGTGAAAACACTCTCCAGTTCAATACTTCTATCACTTACCCAAATTTTTAAAGAACGATTCTGGCGCAAAGACCAGAAATCAATGTTTCATCCTCGAAATCGTCCACCGGACGACAGGGGTAAACACTCATTTCTGAGCTTTCGGCGATAATGGTGGAGCCAAGGAGGATCGAACTCCTGACCTCCTGCGTGCAAAGCAGGCGCTCTCCCAGCTGAGCTATGGCCCCATCTTTCGATCGGCCTGCGCACCACGACAATTGGTGGGTCTGGGCAGATTCGAACTGCCGACCTCACCCTTATCAGGGGTGCGCTCTAACCAACTGAGCTACAGACCCAATCGCCTTTCGCGAGTGAATCAAGCAATTCGTGTGGGAGCTTATGAAGAAGCTGAAGTCTTCGATTAAGGAGGTGATCCAGCCGCAGGTTCCCCTACGGCTACCTTGTTACGACTTCACCCCAGTCATGAATCACTCCGTGGTAACCGTCCCCCCGAAGGTTAGACTAGCTACTTCTGGAGCAACCCACTCCCATGGTGTGACGGGCGGTGTGTACAAGGCCCGGGAACGTATTCACCGTGACATTCTGATTCACGATTACTAGCGATTCCGACTTCACGCAGTCGAGTTGCAGACTGCGATCCGGACTACGATCGGTTTTGTGAGATTAGCTCCACCTCGCGGCTTGGCAACCCTCTGTACCGACCATTGTAGCACGTGTGTAGCCCTGGCCGTAAGGGCCATGATGACTTGACGTCATCCCCACCTTCCTCCGGTTTGTCACCGGCAGTCTCCTTAGAGTGCCCACCATAACGTGCTGGTAACTAAGGACAAGGGTTGCGCTCGTTACGGGACTTAACCCAACATCTCACGACACGAGCTGACGACAGCCATGCAGCACCTGTGTCTGAGTTCCCGAAGGCACCAATCCATCTCTGGAAAGTTCTCAGCATGTCAAGGCCAGGTAAGGTTCTTCGCGTTGCTTCGAATTAAACCACATGCTCCACCGCTTGTGCGGGCCCCCGTCAATTCATTTGAGTTTTAACCTTGCGGCCGTACTCCCCAGGCGGTCAACTTATCGCGTTAGCTTCGCTACTAAGTTCTCAAGGAACCCAACAGCTAGTTGACATCGTTTACGGCGTGGACTACCAGGGTATCTAATCCTGTTTGCTCCCCACGCTTTCGCACCTCAGTGTCAGTATCAGTCCAGGTGGTCGCCTTCGCCACTGGTGTTCCTTCCTATATCTACGCATTTCACCGCTACACAGGAAATTCCACCACCCTCTACCGTACTCTAGCTCAGTAGTTTTGGATGCAGTTCCCAGGTTGAGCCCGGGGCTTTCACATCCAACTTGCTGAACCACCTACGCGCGCTTTACGCCCAGTAATTCCGATTAACGCTTGCACCCTTCGTATTACCGCGGCTGCTGGCACGAAGTTAGCCGGTGCTTATTCTGTTGGTAACGTCAAAACTGCAGGGTATTAGCCGACAGCCCTTCCTCCCAACTTAAAGTGCTTTACAATCCGAAGACCTTCTTCACACACGCGGCATGGCTGGATCAGGCTTTCGCCCATTGTCCAATATTCCCCACTGCTGCCTCCCGTAGGAGTCTGGACCGTGTCTCAGTTCCAGTGTGACTGATCATCCTCTCAGACCAGTTACGGATCGTCGCCTTGGTGAGCCATTACCTCACCAACTAGCTAATCCGACCTAGGCTCATCCGATAGCGTGAGGTCCGAAGATCCCCCACTTTCTCCCGTAGGACGTATGCGGTATTAGCGTTCCTTTCGAAACGTTGTCCCCCACTATCGGGCAGATTCCTAGGCATTACTCACCCGTCCGCCGCTGAATCAGAGTGCAAGCACCCGTCATCCGCTCGACTTGCATGTGTTAGGCCTGCCGCCAGCGTTCAATCTGAGCCATGATCAAACTCTTCAGTTCAAATCAATTCGGGTTTTGAGAAAACCCTAAACTTGGCTCAGCAATCGCAAAAAACTCTCGAATTCACGAGTGTTACTTGTGATGCTGATAATCTTGCGACTGTCAGTCTTACCTCACAAGCACCCACACGAATTGCTTGATTCAACTTGTTAAAGAGCGTTTCGATCGATTCACTCAGCGTTTCCGCTTCGTCTCAACCGAGGCCGCGCATTCTACAGCAGCCTTTCAATCTGTCAAGCGTTTTTCGAAAATTTTCTTTTCGAATCAACCGCTTGCGCTTCAGCGAAGAACTCGACCACCGAAGCGAGGGAGATGGATCATACAGCAACCAGAGCCGCTGTCAACATCTCCGAACAACGCGCCTTCAACCCGGAGACTGACGACACCGCAGGAAAGCAACCCTGCACTTCCACCACCACCCGATCCAAGCACTTGATTTACAAGGCTTTTCGATCAGATTGCCGCTGGAAGTGGGGCGCATTATAGAGACATCGGCGGCGACGTCAATGCTTGTTTTGCAACTTTCCGGGTTACCGCTGAGCTCCCCCTTCGAACCACGCCAGTTTTTCACGCAAGAGAACTACCTCGCCGACGATCACCAAGGTCGGTGCATGCACCTCGTGCTCGGCAACCAGCTGAGGCAAATCGGCCAAGGTGCCCGTGAACACTCGCTGCTGAGGGGTTGTGCCCTGCTGCACCAGCGCAGCCGGGGTGTCGGCAGCTCGACCGTGGTTGATCAGCTCCCTGCAGATAACCGGCAGCCCCACCAGACCCATATAGAAGACCAAGGTCTGCCCCGGAGCCACCAGATCGCGCCACGGCAGGTTGCAACTGCCGTCTTTCAGGTGCCCGGTAACAAAGCGCACCGATTGGGCGCAGTCGCGATGAGTCAGGGGAATTCCGGCATAGGCAGCGCAACCAGCAGCGGCGGTGACTCCCGGAACGACCTGGAAGGGAATCCCCTCAGCCGCCAGTTCCTCGATCTCCTCACCACCCCTGCCGAAGATGAACGGATCCCCTCCCTTGAGCCGCAGCACGCGCTTGCCCTGTTTAGCCAGATCGACCAGTCGACGATTGATCTGCTCCTGTGGAAGCGCATGTTCGCTACGCTTCTTGCCAACATAGATCCGTTCGGCATCGCGGCGACACATATCGATGATCGCAGGCGCGACCAAGCGATCGTAGAGCACGACATCAGCCTGCTGCATCAGCCGCAATGCCCGAAAGGTCAGCAGGTCAGGATCTCCCGGACCGGCTCCCACCAGATAGACCTCTCCCAGTTCGCGATCGCCACTGCCGGCCAGCTTGTCGACCAGCAGGCGCTCGGCATCCGCATCACGCCCGGCCAATACCTGCTCGGCAATGACTCCCTGGAACACCTCTTCCCAGAACACCCGACGTTGCCGCACATCGGCAAAACGCTGCTTCACAGCTCCGCGAAACTTGCGAGCCAGCCCTGCAAGACGGCCATAGGCTGCCGGAATCAGGGTTTCCAGCCGAGCGCGCACCAGTCGCGTCAGCACCGGCGCATCGCCACCGCTGGACACCGCCACCATCAGCGGCGATCGATCGACGATGGCCGGGAAGATCACGCTGCACAGCGCCGGAGCGTCCACCACATTGACCGGCACCCCCCGCTCCCCGGCCTCGCGCGAGACTCGCGCATTGAGCTGGTCGTCATCGGTGGCCGCGACAACCAGCACACAGCCCGAGAGATCGGCGCTTGCATATCCACGCAGCAGCAACTCACCCGCCCCCTTTTCGACCAGGCTGCACAGCTGCTCCTCGACCTGAGGCGCGACCACCCGCAAGCGGGCGCCGGCCTCAGTCAGCAGGCGCGCCTTGCGTAGAGCGACCTCTCCGCCACCGACCACCAGCACCAGGCGACCACGCAGATTGTGAAACAAGGGAAGGAAGTCCATGGGCAGCCTCACGACAGGTGCAGAACAAATGGAAAGGCCGACAATCGAGAGTACCGGCCCGTATTGCGCCCCACAGGGAAGAGCTACCGGGAGCCTCGAGAGGCCACCGGCAGCACGACGGCGTTCAGCCGATCATCTCGAGCCCGCCCATGTACGACCTGAGCACTTCCGGCACCCGGATGCTGCCATCGGCCTGCTGGTAGTTCTCCAACACGGCCACCAGGGTGCGACCGACAGCCAGGCCGGAGCCATTGAGGGTGTGTACCAGCTCGGGCTTGCCGGTAGCCGGATTGCGCCAGCGCGCCTGCATGCGGCGGGCCTGGAAGTCGCCGCAATTGGAGCAGGAGGAGATTTCGCGATACTTGCCCTGACTCGGCACCCAAACCTCCAGATCGTAGGTCTTGGTCGCACCGAAGCCCATGTCTCCGGTGCACAGCGCCAGCTTGCGATAAGGCAGCCCGAGCAGTTGCAGGACCTTCTCGGCATGGCTGGTCAACTCTTCCAGGGCCTCGAAGGACTTCTCCGGCTCGACCACATGCACCAGCTCGACCTTGTCGAACTGGTGCTGGCGAATCATGCCACGCGTGTCGCGACCGGAAGCCCCGGCCTCGCTGCGGAAACAGGGGGTATGGGCGACCAGCTTCAGCGGCAACTGCTTGGCATCGAGGATCTCGCCGGAGACGATGTTGGTCAACGACACTTCGGCGGTGGGAATCAGGTAGAAGTCGGCCTCCCCCGGGCGACTGATCTTGAACAGGTCTTCCTCGAACTTCGGAAGCTGACCGGTCCCCTGCAGCGCCGGCGCCTGCACCAAGTAGGGCGTGTAAGCCTCCTCGTAGCCATGCTCGCCAGTGTGCAGATTGAGCATGAACTGGGCCAGAGCACGGTGCAAACGGGCGATCGGACCACGCATCAACGCGAAGCGGGCGCCGGAAAGCTTGGCTGCAGTTTCGAAGTCGAGCCAGCCGTGCTGCTCACCGAGAGCCACGTGGTCCTTGACCTCGAAATCGAACTCACGCGGGACGCCCCAGCGACTCACCTCGACGTTCTCATCCTCGCCAGCGCCAACCGGCACCGATTCGTGCGGCAGGTTGGGAATGGTCAGCAGCAGTGCATCCAGCTCGGCCTGGATCGCGTCCAACTCCTGCTTGCCTGCGCCCAGCTCAGCCCCCATGCGCTCGACGTCGGCCATCAGCGGAGCGATGTCCTCACCGCGCTGCTTGGCCTGGCCGATGCTCTTGGAGCGGGCATTGCGCTCGGCCTGCAGCTGTTCGGTGCGGGTCTGGGTTTCCTTGCGGCGGCTTTCCAGCGCCTCAAGGCGCGCCACGTCCAGTTGGAAGCCGCGGGTCGCCAGACGCTGGGCCACTTCCTGCGGCTGGCCACGAACCAGTTTGGAGTCGAGCATGGAGAATTCTCTTCAGTCGAAGCAGTCAAATAATGAAGGTAGTCGTGCAGCGGTCTGCTGCTATCGCCCCTGCTGCGCTGCCTATCGCAGCCAGGTGCGGATGATCGGAACGAGAGTTTACCCGCTGACGGGCACCAGCGGGCAGCCTGCCGCACTTTTGTCGGCAGCGGCTCCCAGCACCACTAAACGCCCGAGCGGCCCAGCAAGGGTGTGGCAACGCTGGAGGCCGCCACTCCTGGAGACGACTTGAGTCAGCAGGCTGCCGGTGACGACGCCAGCGAGCACCGCGAGGATCATGGCTTCCTCCGCCGTCGCGGGCTGCGTCGATCCAGCTCGGCCAGATGCGCCAGCTTCTCGCGGATCTTCAGCTCGAGCCCGCGCGGCACCGGCTGATAGTAGGGCTCAGGCTCCAGCGCCTCGGGGAAATAGTCTTCGCCAGCAGCGTACGCCTCCGGCTCGTCATGGGCGTAGCGGTACTCGTCGCCGTAGCCGAGGTTCTTCATCAGCTTGGTCGGTGCGTTGCGCAGGTGCAGCGGTACCTCCAGCGAGCCATGCGCAGCGACATCCCGCTTGGCCGCCTTGAGCCCCATGTACACCGCATTGCTCTTCGGCGCGCAGGCGAGATAGACGATGGCCTGGGCAACGGCAAGCTCGCCCTCGGGGCTGCCCAGGCGCTCCTGCACGTCCCAGGCGGCCAGGCACAGGCTCAGCGCTCGCGGATCGGCGTTGCCGATGTCCTCGCTGGCCATGCGCACCACCCGGCGCGCCAGATACAGGGGATCGCAGCCACCGTCGAGCATGCGCGCAAACCAGTAGAGCGCGGCATCCGGGCTCGATCCGCGCACCGACTTGTGCAGGGCACTGATCTGGTCGTAGAAGGCTTCGCCACCCTTGTCGAAGCGGCGACGGCTGTCACCGAGCAGGCTCTCCAGCAGCCCGACACCGATCTCCTCGCCATCCTCGACCAGATCAGCAGCATTCTCCAGCAGGTTGAGCAGGCGCCGGCCATCGCCGTCGGCAGCCGCCAGCAGCAGGCCGACGGCTTCCTCGCTGACGCGCAGGTGGCGAGCTCCGAGCCCTCTTTCCTCGCTCAGCGCCCGAGCGAGCATCTGGCGCAGAGCCGCCTCGTCGAGACTCTTCAGCACATAGACACGAGCCCGCGACAGCAGCGCGCTGTTCAGCTCGAACGATGGGTTCTCGGTGGTCGCGCCGATGAAGATCAGCGTGCCATCCTCCACGAAGGGCAGGAAGGCATCCTGCTGCGCCTTGTTGAAGCGGTGCACCTCATCGACGAACAGGATGCTGCGCCGCCCATACTGCGCAGCCTGCTGCTTCGCCACCTCCACTGCCTGGCGGATTTCCCTGACTCCGGCCAGCACGGCGGAAATGGTCTCGAAATGGGCATCGCCGACCTGCGCCAGCAGGCGCGCCAGAGTGGTCTTGCCCACCCCGGGTGGCCCCCAGAAGATCATCGAGTGCAGCGCGCCCTGCTCCAGCGCCTCGCGCAGCGGCTTGCCGCGCCCCAGCACATGCTCCTGGCCGACATACTCGTCCAGACTGGTCGGGCGCATGCGCGCGGCCAGCGGCTGGGCAACAGGGGGACGATCGAACAGGTCCATGACGGAACCCTACTGCTCCTCGATCACGTCGGCGCCCTCGGGCACCTTGAAGGTGAACTGGCTGTCCGCCAGAGGCTGGTTCAATTTCACGCCGAGGAACAGGATGTTGGTGCGCTGACCGATGCTGTCGATCAGTTGCATGTCGTTGATCACGCCATTGCGGAACGACAGGCGCAGGGTATCGAACAGGGTGTCCTTGGCCTTGGGCTTGAGTATGAAGTCGACCACGCTGCCACCCTCCTTGTGGCTGATGGTGAAGTTCTCGCGAATCTTCGACACATCACCGGACAGCAGCAGCGCCGGGGTATGGGTCATGCGCTGGTCGAGAGCCTGGATGGTCACCTGCTGCAGGTCCGGATCGTACAACCAGACTTTCTCCCCATTGGACACCAGCAACTGCTCCATGGGTGCATCGGTATGCCACCGCAGCAGGCCAGGACGCTTGAGACTCATCTCGCCACTGGCCTCCTGCAACTGGGTACCGGAGCCGTCCAGAGTCAGCTGGGAGAAGCGCCCGGTCAGGGTCTGCGCCTGGCCGAGCAGCTCGGTCAGGCGCTGTACGGACCTGGCGTCGTCCTGGGCATGAACGGTGGCCCCACCCAGAGTCAGGGCAGCCAGCAACAACACTCGAATCAGACGCATAGAGCCTCGCTCAGTCTCGGATCGGCGCCGGCGCGATCACGTCGCGGGAGCCGTTGGTATTCATGGGGGTAACCACACCGGCCATCTCCATCGCCTCGATCATTCGAGCGGCGCGGTTATAGCCGATCTTCAGCTTGCGCTGCACGGCGGAAATCGAGGCGCGGCGACTCTCGGTGACGAAGCGCACCGCCTCGTCGTACAGCGGATCCTCCTCGCTGCCCTCGCCGCCTTCGCCACCGGTCGAGTCGTAGGAGCCGCCGGCGCCCTCTTCGGCGCCCGCAAGGATGTCCTCGATGTAATCCGGCGCCCCGCGCTGCTTCCATGCGTCCACTGTGCGGTGCACCTCGTCGTCGGAAACGAAGGCCCCGTGCACGCGCACCGGCAGGCCCGTGCCGGGCGGCAGGTAGAGCATGTCACCATGGCCAAGCAGTTGCTCGGCCCCCCCCTGGTCGAGGATGGTGCGCGAGTCGATCTTGCTCGACACCTGGAAGGCGATGCGCGTCGGAATGTTGGCCTTGATCAGGCCGGTGATCACATCCACCGACGGACGCTGGGTGGCGAGGATCAGGTGGATACCGGCCGCCCGCGCCTTCTGGGCGATGCGTGCGATCAGTTCCTCGACCTTCTTGCCGACGATCATCATCATGTCGGCGAACTCGTCGACCACCACCACGATGGTCGGCAGCGCCTGCAGCAGCGGCGGCTGGTCGTCGGGGCTTTCACGGCGGAACAGCGGATCGGTCAGCGGCGTGCCCGCCTCCTCGGCATCCTTGATCTTGCGGTTGAAGCCGGCCAGGTTGCGCACGCCCATGGCGGCCATCAGCCGGTAGCGCCGATCCATCTCCGCCACGCTCCAGCGCAGGGCGTTGGCCGCCTCCTTCATGTCGGTGACTACCGGGCAGAGCAAGTGCGGGATGCCCTCGTAGATCGACAATTCGAGCATCTTCGGGTCGATCATGATCAGGCGCACCTGCTCGGGTGTCGACTTGTAGAGGATCGACAGCAGCATGGCGTTGACCCCCACCGACTTGCCCGAGCCGGTGGTGCCGGCCACCAGCAGGTGCGGCATCTTCGCCAGGTCCGCGGTCACCGGCCGGCCGCCGATGTCATGGCCGAGCGCGATGGTCACCGGCGAGCTGGCACCCTCGTACTCCGGCGTGGACAGCACCTCGGAGAAGCGCACGATCTGCCGGTTCTCGTTGGGAATCTCGACGCCCACGGTGGTCTTGCCAGGGATCACCTCGACCACCCGCACGCTGATCACCGCCAGCGAACGCGCCAGGTCCTTGGCCAGGTTGGTGATGCGGCTGACCTTGATGCCCGGTGCCGGCTGGATCTCGAAGCGGGTGATCACAGGCCCCGGATAGGCGGCGACGACCTGGACCTCGACGCCGAACTCCTTGAGCTTCATCTCCAGCAGGCGCGACATCGACTCCAACGCCTCGGGCGAGAAACTGTTGGGCTTGGCCTGCGCAGGGTCGAGCAGGCTCAGCGGGGGCAGGGTACCGGCTACCGCCTCGTCGACATAATGGACTACCGGCCTGGGCGGCTCGACCGGGCGACGGGGAGCCGCACTCGGGGCCTCGGCGAGGCGAGGCGACACCGGCTGCTGCACCGCAACCGGGGCGGGCACGTCGAAGACATCCTCCGGCAGTTGCAGCGAGTCTGCCTCGTCCAGCATCTCGGACTCTGCCGGAACGGCAGGGAGCTTGGGCAGACCCCGCCCCTCATTGTCGTCCAGGGTCAGAGGGGCAAGCTCCAGCTCGGGCTCATCATCGAGATCGAGCGCCGAGAGGCCGACGACCGGCTCGATGCGCTCGCTCGCTGCCAGCGGGCGTTCCAGCGGTGCCACGGGCTCGGCGGCGGAGGCCGCTGCCCTGGCAAGCGGGGCGGCGACCGCGACCCGGGCACGCCGGGAGGTCGGCGGAGCAGGCGGCGCCTGCTCTGCTTCGCGCAGCTTCAGCCGCAGCTCACGATGGCTCAGGCGGGCACTCCACCAGCGTCCCGCCGCCCCCTGGATCAGCTCGAGCAGGTCGAGGGTGATCTTGCCGGTCAGGTCCATGACCCGGAACCAGGAAAGATCGGTGAACACGGTCAGTCCAAAGAGAAACAAGGCGATGAACAGCAGGGTACTGCCCTGGACGTTGAGTGCATCCTCACCCCACTCGCCCAGGCTCTGCCCCAGGATGCCCCCGGCCGGCGCCTGCGGATTCACCCCCAGCGACTGGAACTGGATCGTCGCCAGCGCAGAAGTGGACAGCAGCAGGAAGAACAGACCGATGATCCGCCAGGAGAACAGCCAGCCGTTCCAGTGAAAGGGTTGGTGGCGGCTACGGAACAGGTCGATGACCTTGATCACCATCAACAGGGGCAGCAGGTAGGCCGCGTAGCCGAGGACGAACAGGAAGAAGCTGGCGAGCCAGGCGCCCACCCGCCCAGCGGCGTTCTGCACCTGACCAACGCTAGTGGAGACATCGACCCCGGGATCCATTGGGGAATAGGTCAGCAGTGCCATCCAGAAATAGATGCACAGGGCGCCCAGCGCGATCAGCGCACCCTCCTTGAGACGGTAGTGCAACTGTTGACGCCATGGGTTGGCTTTGACGGTATTCGCGGAGCTCTTCAAAACGTAGGGATTCCTGCACGCGCCCGGCGCTCGAAACGGTAGACAGCCAGCACACTGCCTATTGTAAGACTTTACCCGGCGGATGCCATGCAGGCAGCCAAGCCGCCCTGGCGCCAGGGCCGACCTGCCGGCTCATCGCCGGGAACAGCAGATTTTGCCGCCCCAGCCCACCCGGTGTAGCATGCTGGACAGTAGCGGCACTTAAGCTCAATTGGAGCACGCATTCTCTTTCGTGACAAAGACTTATAGGGTGTTTTATGAGTGAATCGAAACATTCGCGGCTGGTCATCCTCGGCTCCGGTCCGGCCGGCTACACCGCTGCGGTGTACGCTGCCCGCGCCAACCTCAAGCCGACGCTGATCACCGGCCTGCAGGCCGGCGGCCAGCTGACCACCACCACCGAAGTCGACAACTGGCCCGGTGATGTCGAGGGGCTGACCGGCCCGGCGCTGATGGAGCGCATGCGCGAGCACGCCGAGCGCTTCGCTACCGACATCGTCTACGACCACATCCACACCGCCGAGTTGCAGCAGCGCCCCTTCGTCCTCAAGGGCGACAGCGGAACCTATACCTGCGACGCCCTGATCATCGCCACCGGCGCCTCGGCGCAATACCTCGGCCTGCCCTCCGAGGAAGCCTTCATGGGCCGCGGCGTATCCGCCTGCGCCACCTGCGACGGCTTCTTCTATCGCAACCAAGTGGTCTGCGTGATCGGCGGCGGCAACACCGCGGTCGAGGAGGCCCTCTACCTCTCCAACATCGCCCGCGAAGTCCACCTGATCCACCGCCGCGACAAGCTGCGCGCCGAGAAGATCCTGCAGGACAAGCTGCTCGAGAAGGCCGCCAACGGCAACATTCGCCTGCATTGGAACCACACCCTCGACGAGGTCCTCGGCGATGCCAGCGGCGTGACCGGGGTACGCATCAGCGACGTGAACAGCGGCGCCAGCAGCGAACTGCCGCTCACCGGCGTGTTCATCGCCATCGGCCACAAGCCCAACACCGAGCTGTTCGCCGATCAGCTGGAGATGCGCGACGGTTACCTCAAGGTCAAGGGCGGCAGCGAAGGCAACGCCACCGCCACCAGCATCGAGGGTGTGTTCGCCGCCGGCGACGTTGCCGACCACGTCTACCGCCAGGCCATCACCTCGGCCGGCGCCGGCTGCATGGCAGCCCTCGACGCCGAACGCTATCTCGACCAGTAAGGCGCAGCGGGCCTGCGGGCCCGCCTCCCCCATGCCTCTCGCCTCCCTGTCACGCCAGAGCCTAAACTTTCCGCCACTCGAGCACGCCCTGCGCGAGCCCGACGGCCTGCTCGCGCTTGGCGGCGACCTCAGTCCCGAGCGACTGATCAGCGCCTACCGGCACGGCTGCTTCCCCTGGTTCCAGGACGGGCAACCGATCCTCTGGTGGTCGCCCGATCCGCGCATGGTGCTGCTCCCCGCAGAACTGCACGTCTCGCGCAGCCTGCGCAAGACCCTGCGACAGGGGCGCTTTGCCGTCAGCTTCGACCGCGACTTCCCCGCCGTGATCCGCGCCTGCGCAGAACCGCGTACCTATGCCGACAGCACCTGGATCACCCCGGCCATGCATGCCGCCTACCTTGAACTGCATCGTCGCGGCCTCGCCCACTCGGTGGAAGTCTGGCAGGACGATCGGCTGGTCGGCGGTCTCTACGGCCTGAGCATCGGCCGACTGTTCTTCGGCGAGTCCATGTTCAGCCGGACGACCGACGCCTCGAAGATCGGCTTCGTCACCCTGGTCGAACGCCTGCGAGACTGCGGCTTCGCCCTGATCGACTGTCAGATGTACACCCGTCACCTGGCCAGCTTCGGCGCCCGCCCCATTCCGCGCCACGAGTTCGCCACCTGCCTGAAGCGCCACCTGGACCAGGCAGGACCGACACCCTGGGCGGAGCGCTCGGCTTGACATACACTTGCTATGGACTTCTCGCACCGCTCGCCCTAGCGAGGATCGTGCCATGACCGAATTTGCCGAGCTGAAGTTCTACGCCACCCAGGCACATGACTGCAGCTACCTGCCGGACCAGAAAGCGACCACCCTGTTTCTCGATCCGCGCCAGGCCGTCGATGCCCAGATGTACGCCCAACTGTCCGAGATGGGATTCCGGCGCAGCGGTGAACACCTGTATCGCCCCCACTGCCAGCACTGCCAAGCCTGCATTCCGGCGCGCATCCCGACCGCCGACTTCCGCCCCAACCGCCAGCAGAAGCGCATCCTCAGGCGCAACCTCGACCTGCAGGTCCGCGCCGTGCGCCCGCGGCTCAGCGAGGAGCACTATGTCCTGTATGCTCGCTACATCGAGCAGCGCCACGCCGACGGCGACATGTATCCACCCAGCCGCGAGCAATTCACCAGCTTCCTGGCGCGCGATCTGCCATTCTGCGTGTTCTTCGAGTTCCGCCAGGGCGAGCGCCTTCTGGCGGTCGCAGTCACCGACGTGCTACCCAACGGACTGTCGGCGGTCTATACCTTCTTCGATCCCGACGAGGAAAGACGCAGCCTGGGACGCCTGGCGATCCTCTGGCAGATCGCCGAAGCCGGCAGGCGCGGACTTCCGGCCGTCTATCTGGGCTACTGGATCCGCAACTGCCGCAAGATGAGCTACAAGAGCGAATACCGCCCCCTGGAGCTGTACGTAAACCAGCGCTGGGTGGTGCTCACCTGAGTGCCCCTTGGCGCAAGAGGGGGTTTTCGGGCACAATGCCCGCCGTTTTTGCCCGACCACGTCAACCGGGCCATCCTAAAGTACTTGAGGGCTTTACTGCATGTCGAAAGAAGACAGCTTCGAAATGGAAGGCACTGTCATCGACACCCTGCCCAACACCATGTTCCGCGTGGAGTTGGAAAACGGGCACGTCGTCACCGCGCACATCTCCGGCAAGATGCGCAAGAACTACATCCGTATCCTGACCGGCGACAAGGTGCGCGTCGAACTGACGCCCTACGACCTGAGCAAGGGCCGCATCACCTACCGCGCCCGCTGATCGACACAGGCTCGCGAACGACAACGCCCGGCATAGCCGGGCGTTGTCGTTTTCGGGCAGGCGCTGGCCTCCGTCAGGCCGGTAACGCCAGGTTCTCGTACTCGAATACCAGCTCGCCGTCACGCACATCGATGTGCACGGTGCCTCCGTGATCGGCCAGCTCACCGAACAGGATCTGCTCCGCCAGCGGACGCTTGACCTTTTCCTGGATCAGACGCGCCATCGGTCGCGCGCCCATCTGCGCATCGTAGCCACGTTCGGCCAGCCAACCGCGCGCGGCCTCGCTGACGTCCAGCAGCACGCGCTTGTCCTCCAGCTGCGCCTGCAGCTCGGTGAGGAACTTGTCGACCACGCTCTTGATGATCGAATGATCCAGCCGGCCAAACTGGATGATGGCGTCCAGGCGGTTGCGGAACTCCGGCGTGAAGCTCTTCCTGATCACCTCAAGCGCATCGCTGGAGTGGTCCTGCTGGGTGAAGCCGATCGATGCCCGCGCCGCGGTTTCCGCCCCAGCGTTGGTGGTCATGATCAGGATCACGTTGCGGAAGTCGGCCTTGCGCCCGTTGTTGTCGGTCAGGGTGCCGTGATCCATCACCTGCAACAGCAGGTTGAACACCTCCGGATGCGCCTTCTCGATCTCGTCGAGCAGCAGAACGCAGTGCGGCGTCTTGGTGATCGCCTCGGTGAGCAGACCACCCTGATCGAAGCCGACATAGCCGGGCGGCGCACCGATCAGGCGCGACACGGTGTGCCGCTCCATGTACTCGGACATGTCGAAACGCACCAGCTCGACCCCCATCGCCTTGGCCAGCTGACGCGCCACCTCGGTCTTGCCCACACCGGTCGGACCGGCGAAAAGGAAGGAGCCGACCGGCTTGTCCGGCGCCTTGAGCCCCGCCCGCGACAGCTTGATGGCAGTGGACAGCGCCTCGATCGCCGCGTCCTGGCCGAACACCGTCAGCTTGAGGTCGCGCTCGAGGTTGCGCAGCAGCTCCTTGTCCGAGGTGGTGACGTGCTTGGGCGGAATCCGCGCGATCTTCGCCACCACGTCCTCGACCTGCGCCACATCGATGCAGGCGGCACGCCGCGCCTCCGGCTGCAGGCGCTGGTAGGCCCCTGCCTCGTCGATCACGTCGATGGCCTTGTCCGGCATGTGCCGGTCGTTGATATAGCGCGCCGCGAGCTCGGCGGCGGCACGCAGCGCCTCGTCGGTATAGCTGATCTTGTGGTGCTGCTCGAAACGGCTCTTCAACCCCTTGAGGATGCCGACGGTATCCTCCACCGAAGGCTCGAGCACATCCACCTTCTGGAAGCGCCGCGCCAGCGCGCGATCCTTCTCGAAGATGCCGCGGAACTCCTGGAAGGTGGTGGAGCCGATGCAGCGCATCTCGCCCGACGACAGCAGCGGCTTGAGCAGGTTGGAGGCGTCCATCACGCCGCCGGAGGCCGCGCCGGCTCCGATGATGGTATGGATTTCGTCGATGAACAGGATGGCATGCGGGCGCCGCCGCAGCTCGTTGAGCAGGGCCTTGAAGCGCTTCTCGAAGTCGCCGCGGTACTTGGTGCCGGCCAGCAGGGCACCGAGGTCCAGCGAGTAGACCACGCTGTTGGCCAGCAGGTCGGGCACCAGGCCGTCGACGATGCGCTTGGCCAGGCCCTCGGCGATCGCCGTCTTGCCCACGCCGGCCTCGCCGACCAGCAACGGATTATTCTTGCGCCGCCGGGCGAGGATCTGGGCCACGCGCTCCACCTCGAGCTCGCGCCCGACCAGCGGATCGATGCGCCCCTGGCGCGCCAGCTCGTTGAGGTTGCTGGCGTAGGCATCCAGCGGGTTGCCGGACACCGGACTTTCCCCGCCCTCCTCCTCCTGCGACTCCTGCTCCTGTTCGTGGCTTTCGCTCTCGCCCGGCACCTTGGAGATGCCGTGGGCGATGTAGTTGACCACGTCGATGCGGGCGACATTCTGCTGCTTGAGCAGGAATACCGCCTGACTCTCCTGCTCGCTGAAGATCGCCACCAGCACGTTGGCCCCGGTCACCTCGCGCTTGCCGGAGCTCTGCACATGGAACACCGCCCGCTGCAGGACGCGCTGGAAGCCGAGGGTGGGCTGGGTTTCGCGCTCCTCCTCGTGGGCGGGGATCAGCGGCGTGGTCGAATCGATGAATTCGCGCAGATCGTGGCGCAGCCGGTCCAGGTTGGCACCGCAGGCACGCAGGACGGTGGCCGCGGCACCATTGTCGAGTAGGGCCAGCAAGAGGTGCTCGACTGTCATGAACTCATGACGCTTGGCCCGAGCATCCTTGAAGGCGAGATTGAGGGTGACTTCAAGTTCGCGGTTCAACATACTTCACCTCACTTCACCTCGTGCCCAAGGGCCTACAATCAATCAGTCGTCTTTCTCGATCTCGCAGAGCAGCGGGTGCTGAGCCTCCCGCGCGTACTGGTTGACCTGCATCGCCTTGGTTTCGGCGATGTCTCGGGTGTAGATCCCGCACACCGCCCGGCCTTCGGTGTGCACCGCCAGCATGATCCGGGTCGCCTTCTCGCGATCCATGCCGAAGAAACTCTCCAGCACCTCGACCACGAAGTCCATCGGCGTGTAATCGTCGTTGAGCAGGATCACCTTGTACATTGCCGGCGGCTTGAGCGCCGGCTTGGCCTCCTGGACCGCGATCTCCGCCTCATCGTCCGCCGACGGCCCGGGCGAGTCATGATTGAATGTTAGTCGAATCTGGCGGCTTGCATGCATGCTCGGATGGACAACGCTGATGGTATGGATGGGATCGCAGGGGCAAGCATGAAGCGCTTTGCAACCGAAAGGTGCCCTGCCTTGACTATCGGTAAATCGGTGTTACAAACACAAAGGCATACCCATGACGGGTACATGGGCATCGCGATCAGGAACCGGAGTTCCGCAGCGCGGGCCTCAATGGATGATACTCCAGCAATGGAGTCCTTTGCAGAGGGAAGTCAGCATGCTGAGCGGCAAGGTCAAGTGGTTCAACAACGCCAAGGGCTACGGCTTCATCCTGGCCGACGGACGGGACGAGGACCTGTTTGCGCACTACACCGCCATCCAGGGTGATGGATACAAGACCCTCAAGGCCGGCCAGCCGGTCAGCTTCGAGATACTGCAGGGCCCCAAGGGGCTGCATGCCGTCAACATCCAACCCCTCGGCACCCCGCCTCGCCCCTCACGCGGCAGCGACTGACACGTCGCCCACACATCCCGAGACTGCCCCTGGAAAGGCCGATCCGCCGGGTTCGACCTTTCCCGTTCCGGCATCTCCGGCGACACCGCTGCAGGACAGCCCGCCCCCGGAGCCCCAGGGGCGGGGCGCATCAAGACCATGAAGAGGTAGGCATATCGTGCTATGCTGCGCGCGCGACTGCGATGGCACAGGGAACCGCGCCGGGCTGGAGCGGGCTCTTTGCCTTTAGTCCAGCTTGCGTCGATCCTCATCGCATAATAATAGTCAAGAACAGCCGCCCAAGGCCAAAAGCCGATGCGCTCAAAATTGCCTCAAGAAACATCTTCTTGAGCGCATCAAGACTTTATGCAACCACAGCAAAACTGAGGGTTAGATTAAAAAGATGTCCACTCCGAAGATCATCTACACCTTTACCGACGAAGCACCGGCGCTGGCTACCTACTCCCTGCTTCCGATCATCCAGGCCTACACCGCATCCGCCGGCATCGCGGTCGAAACGCGGGACATCTCCCTCGCAGGTCGCATCCTCGCCACCTTCCCCGAATACCTGAGCGACGAGCAGCGCATCGGTGACCACCTCGCCGAACTGGGCGAGCTGGCCAAGACCCCCGAAGCCAACATCATCAAGCTGCCGAACATCAGCGCCTCCATCCCACAGCTGAAGGCCGCCATCAAGGAACTGCAGCAGCAGGGCTTCAAGCTGCCGGAATACCCGGACGAGCCGGCCAACGACACCGAGAAGGACGTCAAGGTCCGCTACGACAAGATCAAGGGCAGCGCCGTGAACCCGGTCCTGCGCGAAGGCAACTCCGATCGCCGCGCCCCGCTGTCGGTCAAGAACTACGCCCGCAAGCACCCGCACAAGATGGGTGCCTGGAGCGCCGACTCCAAGTCGCACGTCGCCTTCATGGGCCAAGGCGACTTCTACGGCAGCGAGAAGGGCGCCCTGATCGACAAGGCCGGCTCGGTGAAGATCGAGCACGTCGCCGCCGACGGCAGCGTCAGCGTGCTGAAGGCCTCCACCAAGGTGCTGGCCGGCGAGATCATCGACAGCTCCGTGATGAGCAAGAAGGCCCTGCGCGCCTTCATCGCCGAGCAGATCGAGGACGCCAAGGCCCAGGGCGTGCTGTTCTCCGCCCACCTGAAGGCCACCATGATGAAGGTCTCCGACCCGATCATGTTCGGCCACATCGTCGCCGAGTTCTACAAGAACACCCTGACCAAGCACGCCGACGTGCTGGCCGAAGCCGGCTTCAACCCGAACAACGGCATCGGCGACCTGTATGCACGCATCCAGTCGCTGCCGGAAGCCAAGCAGGCGGAAATCAAGGCCGACATCGAAGCCGAATACGCCCAGCGCCCGGCCATGGCCATGGTCAACTCCGACAAGGGCATCACCAACCTGCACGTGCCGAGCGACATCATCGTCGACGCCTCCATGCCGGCGATGATCCGCGACTCCGGCAAGATGTGGGGCCCGGACGGCCAGCTGCACGACACCAAGGCGCTGATCCCGGACCGCTGCTACGCCACCATGTACCAGGTGGTCATCGAGGACTGCAAGAAGAACGGCGCCTTCGATCCGGTCACCATGGGCAGCGTGCCGAACGTCGGCCTGATGGCCCAGCAGGCCGAGGAGTACGGCTCCCACGACAAGACCTTCGAAATCGCCGCCGCCGGCGTGGTGCGCGTGACCGACGAGGCCGGCAACGTGCTGATGGAGCAGGCCGTCGAGGCCGGTGACATCTGGCGCATGTGCCAGGTCAAGGACGCCCCGATCCAGGACTGGGTCAAGCTGGCCGTCAACCGCGCCCGCCTGAGCAACACCCCGGCGGTGTTCTGGCTGGACGCCAAGCGCGCCCACGACGCCCTGGTCATCGAGAAGGTGCAGAAGTACCTGAAGGACCACGACACCAGCGGCCTGGAAATCCACATCATGGCCCCGGTCGAGGCGATGAAGCTGTCGCTGGAGCGCATCCGCGCCGGCAAGGACACCATCTCCGTCACCGGCAACGTGCTGCGCGACTACCTGACCGACCTGTTCCCGATCATGGAACTGGGCACCTCCGCCAAGATGCTGTCCATCGTTCCGCTGATGGCCGGTGGCGGCCTGTTCGAGACCGGCGCCGGCGGCTCGGCACCCAAGCACGTCCAGCAGTTCATGGAAGAGAACCACCTGCGCTGGGACTCGCTGGGCGAGTTCCTCGCCCTGGCCGCCTCGCTGGAGCACCTGGGCAACGCCTACGGCAACGCCAAGGCCGCCGTGCTGGCCAAGACCCTGGACCAGGCCAACGGCCAGTTCCTCGACAGCAACAAGTCGCCGTCGCGCAAGGTCGGCCAGCTCGACAACCGCGGCAGCCACTTCTACCTGGCGCTGTACTGGGCCCAGGCCCTGGCCGCGCAGAGCGAGGACCTGGAGCTGCAGGCCCAGTTTGCCAACCTGGCCAAGGTGCTGAGCGACAACGAGGACAAGATCGTTGCCGAGCTGAACGAGGTGCAGGGCAAGCCGGTCAACATCGGCGGCTACTACCACGCCGACCCGCAGCTGACCAGCCAGGCAATGCGTCCGAGCGCGACCCTCAACGCGGCCATCGCCGCGCTGGTCTGAGCGCAGCAGCGTGACGGGCGACTCCGGTCGCCCGCAGCCTGACAGGAACCCCGGCCGCGCGCCGGGGTTCTTGTTTCTACAGGCTGCGCAGCCTGCGGACCTTACCTCTCCCCCTCGATTTGTCCCCCCACTTGTTCCCCCACTTCGACGGCGCGTGAAGCGTTCCCCCATCGTTTCGTGCCTCGCGCGCGGCATGTCCTCCCCTCAGCACTAACCACGGCGCTAACCTCGCCACTAACCAGTAACGGGCAGCCCTCGCGCGCGAAATATCCAGCTGTTGGGTAACGATAAGATTGCGGTAAGACGGGCGGCCCTAGCGCGTGGCATGCCCTTATTTCATTCGCCCGCGCCTCATGCTCCCGTCGTCACCCGGTTGGCGGGCTACTTGCCGACTATGCGTAGCGCGGGCGGCAGCTTCGGGCCGAACGGGGCGCCCGGCGCGAACGGATCGGGCAGCGTGCCGGGTGGGGCGGTGCGGATGAACTCGCAGAACGCGGAATAGCACGCCTCAAACAACGGGCCGCGCTTGCTGTCCTCGCCCCGGTGGCTGGCGCTGTCCTCCAGGTTGTGAACGAAGATCAGCCCGGCCAGGTCGTCTACGCCATCTGCGCGGGCCTGCTCCCGCTCCACCCGGTTGACGTTCAGCAGGTCGCACACGGCATCGAAGCCCAGGGCAGCCATGTAGCCGTCACGGTCGTGGATCAGCGATTGCCCATAGGCCAGCAGCACCGGCCGCAACAGCTTCAGCTCGTCGGCGCGGTGGTCGCGTGCTTGCTGCTCCATCCGCTCGACGGCCAGCCGGGTAAATGGCAGATGCCGGCGCAGTTGGTTGGCCTTGCGGCGCAGGGCGTGGCGCTCGTCGTGGATGGCTTCACGCTCGGCGCACAGCTGGCGTAGGACGTGGCGGGCGATGGTCAGGCGGTCGCGCAGGCTGGCGCCCGGCTTCAAGCCAATGCGCGCCAAGGTGCCGATGTTGCTCAGGTGGGCCATGTGTCAGTTCTCCAGAATGTCGGCATCAGGCCAGCGCCAGCGGGCGTCGGCCAGGGCTTCGGTACGGGTGCAAGGGGCGCCGACCATGCGGCAGATCGGCCGGCCCCCTCGGGTGATCGTCCAGGCGTTACGCTGCGGCTCGCTGGTGGGCTCTGCTGCGCTTTCCGCTGCTGGCGCTGGGGTTGGTGCTGGTATCGGTACTGCTGGCGCTTGTGGCGGCTCGCTGGCCGGCTGCTGGGGGGCGTTGGCAGCGGGTATGCTGGTGGCTGCGATCAGTGGTGCGGCGGTGGTCGTGACTGCTGGCGCAGGGGCAAGGCCGGCGATCAGATCAAGCAAAGTGCCCATGTTGCGCGTGTCCTTTGTTGTTTCTGCGTGGGGACACTGGGGACAGTGGGGACAAGCCAGTAACGGCGCGGCCTCCAGCTGTCCCCACTGCCATTTCACGGGTGGGGACACTGGGGACACGACCCGGGACGGGCGGGAGTTTGTCCCCACTGTCCCCAGTCGCTTTTCATGGGTGGGGACGCCTGAAAGCCGCATGGCTGCTGGGCTGTCCCCTATGTCCCCACTGTCCCCAGTCGAAAACAACAAAACGCAATCAGCCGTCAGGCTCCAGGCGGGCCGGGTTGATCCAATACAGCTTCGGATTGCTCCCGTCCGGCAGCCGCTTGGATGCCTGCGCCCGTCCCCGGTCACGCTTGGCAATCGCCCCCACGCTATCCAGGGCACGCACCACGCGGGACGGATCGAAGCCCTTGGTGGCTTCCTCCAGGCCGCTGCGGGTGAACAGGTACAGACGCCCGGTGGGGGTGTTCTCCCAGTAGCCGGCACGGTCGCGCACTTCATCTGAGCCAGCTTCGACGGATTGGAAGCGGCTTCCGCCGTGGCGGTCTATGAAGTCGGCCAGCGCCTTGAGAATCTGGCCGTCCTCGCTCGGGCCTTCGCCGCGTCCGGCCTGCCAGCCTTTGAACAGCTCAACCATGCTGGCGATGCCTTCGCCGTTCGCCATCGGCAGCAGCCCCACACCCACGGCCAGCTCCAGGGCCAGCGCGACAATGGCGAAGCGTTCCGCCACGCGGGCCGACTGGCCCGGATCGGCGGGGAAGTGGGCGCGGATGGCTTCCAGCATGGCCGGCAGGTCGCCCAGTTCGCCGCGCTCGACCAGCGCCAGCACGAAAGCCGGGCCGGCGTGGCCGTAATGGATGGCGCTGGCACGCTTGAGCGAGTCGGACAGGCTGGCGCCGGTCTGGTGGCCGTGTAGGTTGTCCCAGGCGCCGAAGGTGCGCCCAGCAGATACCGTCACCAGTCGCACGTCTTGCCCGGCACGGGTGCGCTTGCCAGCTTCGGCCATCTTGGTTTCCAAGGTGACTTCCCCGCTCGATAGCAGCATGACGCGCCAGCGGCGCACCTTGCGGGCCGCGCTCGACCGTCCGGCACGTTGCTTGCCGATGCCGTCCGCCACGCTGTAAACCACGTCGCCCACATAGCGCGGGTCAGCCTGCCCCAGCTCATCCAGCGCCAGCAGGCAGTCATTGCGAAGGGCTGCGATACCCTCCATACCGTTGGCCGTCGCGTTCCACTTCAGAGTGAAGTGGACGCCATGCCCCCAGGCCGACGCGGCGCATTGCACCACGGTGGTTTTGCCGTTGGAGCTGTCCCACAGCAGATGGAAGCCACCTCCCGTATGGATACCCAGCGGTTGCAGCAGCGGGCCAGCCAGGGCCGTGCCGATGCCCAGTTGCAGCAGCGGATTGCCCGGCAGCAAGGCACCGATGCCTTCGCGCCAGCCCTCCAGGGTGCCGGCCTTGCCATAGTCGCCGTCAGCGGCGCTTTCGGCCTGATAGATGGCCTCACCCTTGCCGATGTTGCCGGTGGGCGTGATGAACAGTTCCGGGCCGTGCCAGCCGGTTGCCGTGGCGGCGGTGATGCGCTTCCTTGGCTCTTGGTCTGCGATGTAGGCCACCACGCGGGCGCGGTGCCGGTGGGCGATCTTGAGCCCCATACTCAGCAGAACGGACAGGATGGCCTCGGGCCTGCCGGCTAGTAGCTCGCTGGGCATTGCCCAGGTCAGCCAGCGCCCATCCTGATTGCGAAAGCGCAGCAGCAGGCCGTAATCCGCCTCTTGCGAGTCGCTGCGGGTCACTGCGTCCACATACAGCGGACCGCATAGCCACTCGTTTACCGGCTTCTCGCCGTCCTCGCCGTCGCGCTTGGTGCCGTGAAACCAAACACCGGGGCGCAGCTTCTCGCCATCCAGGGTGGTGCCGTGGTCGTAAACCCGATGGCTGGGGCGCACCAGCTTGGCGCCGTCCGCCTCGGGGATCAGCTCAACTACGTTGGTCATTGGTGGGCCTCCCGCCACTGGCGCAGGTCGTTGAAGTCGGACAGTTCCAGCGGCTCGTCACCGCACCACGGCGGGAACACCACACCCACGGCGCCCAGGTCGGCGGCGGCGCGCTCGGCTGCTGTACGTCCGGGGTTGCCCTCGGTCATACGGTCGTCATCGCCGGCCACGATCAGCGGGCTTTCCGGGTAGGCACGGCGCAGGCGGTCGCCCACGGCAAACAGGTTTCCGGCATTCATCGCGCAGGCCACGGCGGCGCCCTTGGCTTCGTGGATCGTCGCCCCGGTCGCCCAGCCTTCGCAGATGTAGAGCGGCTGGCCAGGCTCCAGACGGCCAATGGGCGAGTAGCAGCCCGTCACCCGGCCGCCGAACAGGAACCGCTTGGAGCCGTCGCGGGCGATGCGTTGCAGGTTCACCAGGCGCCCGTCATGGACCAGCGGGACCAGCAGCACGTCACCCAACTGGCGCAGGCCGTGCGGCTGGCAGCCCTTGCGGGTCAGGTACGGGTGATCGGGGCCGGCAGGATCAGCGACCGCCCACAGCCCGGTGGCCTCAATGGCGGCGGCTTGCTGGCGCTGGTGCTGCTCGGCTTCGCGCTGGCGCTTGGCCTGCTCGATGCGCTGGGCGATCAACTGCGCCTCCAGGTGATCGGCGGCACGGCGGCTGCTCCAGATGCTTGAGCCGCTGGCCTTCCAGCTCCCAAACGCACCACAGGCGATCCCGTCCAGGTGAAGGACGTACCAACCATTGCGCGAGCCTGCGCGGTCGCCGGGGACGTGGAAGCGGTGAATCTGGCCGTCAGGGATCGGCAGCCAATCCAGCGGGCCGAAGGTCACGGCCAGCTCGTCGCGGAACAGAATCACGGGATCAGTCACGGCAGCACCTCCAGGGCGAACAGGCCGACCACAGCGGCCAGCGCCAGCAGCTCGACGGCCAGCGGGTGACGGTGAAGCCATGCGGCGGCATTCATCAGGCAATAGGGGGGGCAGCCCGCCACAGGGGCGGGTGTGCATGTTCGTCATGGGGTCAGCCCTCAGTGGTGGGGCGGGTGGGGCGCTTCAGGTAGGCCAGCACCTTGCGGGCCTTGTCGCACTCGCTGGCCGGCAGGCTGTAGCGGTTGACGGTGCAAGGCTTGCCCCAGCGGTTCGGGACGCGCTCCCGCTGGCGCTGGAAGATCAGCCCGTGGCGGTTGGCCAGCACGGCAATGGTGGACGGCAAGCAGTGGTCGCCCAGGTCTTCGGCCTCGAAGCGGTTGATGCTGGCGCCGGCCAGCAGGTGCGCCAGAATTCGGGCGATCTTGGTCGGGGCGGCGGTGCTAGAATCGGCCTTGCGCGGGCGGCTTTGTTCTTCGGGACGGGTCGCCTTTTTCATGCGCGGCCCTCCAGGCGATCAGACACCCACGCTTCGATTTCATCGCTGGGCCAGCCCACGGCGCGGGTGCCGATCTTGCGGGCTTGGGGGAAGTCTCCGCGCTTCATCAGCTCGTAAATCCAGGCGCGGCCAAAGCCGGTGGCGGCCTGTACTTGCGGCAGGCGCATGATGCGGCGGGGTTGGGTGGCAACGGCGGTTGGCATAACCGAAACTCCTTTGCGCTCGCTGGCGCTTAGTGGATTCGGTTAGGGATTAAATACACCAAAATGGGGCCAGACCATGCCGAGATTCAGCCCCCGAGTTTTTCCGGAAAGATTCAGGCCACGGGTTTTTCCGATGCTGCCTCGATAGCGGCCAGCGCCTTCAGTTCGGCTAGGCTGCTCATCAGTTCGTACGCCAGTTTCTGTACGGTCTTCCGAAAACTATCGCCGCCTTTGCAGTAGCCGACCGCCTGCGCCATGACGTGAAGCGGTATCTGGTTGCCGGTTTCCATTGTCCAAATCCGCAGGTCCAGATACGGCAACAGCCCGTAGCTCGCCCAATTCTTGTAGGCCGGGCATTCCCGCTTGGCTGCGCCGCCTTGCTCATCTCGGGTGCGCTTCAGCCAAGAATCGAAAGCGTCCCTCAATACTGAATCAGTGGCCTCTAAGTCGATCTGAATAACAGGCTTCGGGCATTCGTGCCGCCTGTCGCAACTCAAGAAAAGTGGCTTCCCGAGAACCTTGCTGATCTCCTTGGTGTGACGGAATTCTATTGCGTCCCAAAATAGAGCCGCGTCCGAGCCATTCGCACGGTCAAAGCATCTCTGGAACATAAGTTCCCCCGCAGTCACACTTTGGATGGGCGCGACCACCCCCACATCCGCCGTCCTGCGGGCAATAATTGGTTCTTCTTGAATACCTATCGTGAGCCACCGAACAGTCTCACTGAACGTTCCAAACTGCATATCCGGATACGTCTCGTAGAACTCCCATAGGCTTTTCCGGCGGCTTAACTCTCCATGCCAATCCACTGCCCTAAAGCTTTTGCAGCCGCTGTAATGCTCCTGCTTGAACCATCCCGGTAGGTCTTCTACGCGGTCAATCTTGGCCACTGCTACGCCCTCCCAGGCGCTCCCACTTCCTGAATAGATCGGCCAGCCGGGCGGGTGGGAAGTCCGCTTTTCGGGAATGCCCCTAGGCTGGCCGGTGCTCGGTTAGGCGCGCTTGAAGTCGCCTTGAATGACGTTTGCCGCTGGCGGGGTGGTGATGTACTTCGCCCAGTCAGCCATCAGGGCGCGGCGTTTCTCCAGAAAGTCCGACCGGGAATAGGCGCCCTCGGTCTGGTCGCGCTCATC
Organism: Pseudomonas sp. AN-1; assembly: GCF_034057115.1. NCBI lineage: Bacteria > Pseudomonadati > Pseudomonadota > Gammaproteobacteria > Pseudomonadales > Pseudomonadaceae > Pseudomonas > Pseudomonas sp. AN-1. The sequence continues at coordinate 1,697,848 of NZ_CP139195.1, forward strand.
ATGGGCTAGCGCCAGCTCGCAGACTTCACGCGGGTAGTGGGTGCGCTCGTTCGCCCAGTCGCGGAAGCTCGACCGGAAGCCATGGGTTGTAACCCCCTCCAGTTCCAGGCGCAGCAGCAGGCGCAGAAACGCCTTTGACTGCATGACGCCCGACCGGCCTTGACCGGGGAAAAGGTACGGACTGCCATCGGTGCGCGGGATGGCTTCCAGCAGCTCGACCACTTCGGGCGCCAGGGGAATGTCGAAGGCTTGGCGCATCTTCATACGCTCGGCAGGCAGCGACCAGACGCCCGCCTTCAAATCGAACTCCGACCACTCGGCAAAGCGGATCATGTGCGACCGGGAGCCAGTCAGGATCAGCAGGCGCATTGCCACTGCGTCCCGCGTACCATCGGCAGCCAGCCTCACCATTAGCGCCGGCACGTCGCGCCAGCTCATAGCGGGCAAGTGCTGGCGCTTGCGAGCCTTGGACTTGTCGGCCTTGCTCAGCAGGTTTTCCAGATGCCCGCGCCAGCGTGCCGGGTTGTCGCCCTCGCGCAGTTTTTGGGCCTTGGCGGCATCTAGCACGCGCTCGATTTGCCCGCGCACCTCGTCAGCCGTGCGGGTGACGGTTCCCCAGATCGGTTGCAACACGTGCAGGACGTGTTCCGTTTCAATGGCGCTGGCCGGCAGCTTGCCAATAACCGGGAAGGCGTAGCGTTCCAACTTGGAGCGCCAGCCCTTGCGCCATTGATCCGACCAGCCGGCCCCGTGCGCCTCCAGATACTCCAGGGCCAGAACCTCGAACGGGCGGCGGTTGGCTTCCTGCTGGCGCAGGGCTTCGCGCTGGCGCTCGCGTTCGGCGTCACGAGCGGCCATCGGATCGGCGCCAGCAGCCAACAGCTTGCGTTGATCCCCGGCAGCCAGGCGGGCGGCCTTCAAGCTCACCTCGGGGAAGCTCCCCAAGCCCATCTCCCGGCGCTTGCCGTTGAGCTGATAGCGCAGCACCCACGATTTGCGCCCGGTGGCCTTTACGACCAGGCGCAGGCCGTCGCCGTCTTCATAGGTGCCCGGCTCTATCAGGTTCTCGACTTGCTTTGAGTTAAGCTTGCGCATGTTCGTCTCCACTGGCGGGGGAACAAATCCTGTTCCCCCACTTGTTCCCCCACCTTGCACCCGGAACGGGCTGGTTATCGGTGGACTTTAGTGGACGCATACTAGGCTGAAAGCCGCATAGAATCTAGCATCCACTGGAAACGGACAGAACACACTAGAACGCATGAACTCCGGCCGCGCGCCGGGGTTCCTGTTTCCGCGGCCCGTGCGGCCGCCATCGAGGAACGGAGCCCCGCATGAAACGCTTCATCCCCCACGTCACCGTGGCCACCGTGGTCGAGGACCAGGGCCGCTTCCTGCTGGTCGAGGAGCGCGCCGAGGGTCGCCTGGTGCTCAACCAGCCCGCCGGCCACCTGGAAGCCGACGAGACCCTGCTCGAGGCCGCGCTGCGCGAGACCCTCGAGGAAACCGGCTGGGAGGTCGAGCTGACCGGCGTCACCGGCATCTACCTGTACACCGCCCCGGCCAACGGCGTGACCTACCAGCGCGTGTGCTTCGCCGCCCGCCCGCTGCGCCATCGCCCGGAGCTGCCACTGGATCACGGCATCATCGGCCCGCGCTGGCTGACCCGCGAGGAGCTGGAAGAGCGCCGCGAGCAATGGCGCAGCGCCCTGGTGCCGCGCTGCATCGACGACTATCTGACCGGCGGCTGCTACCCGCTGGAACTGATCCGCGAGCCGGCCTTCCTCACCGCCGGGAAGTAGCTCCGCGCGGTCGGTCCGCGCGCGCCGACAGACCTGCTAGAATCGCCCCTTTGCACTCCAGCAACGGTTTCCCGGATGACTATGCGTGACCCAGCCCATACCCGCGTGATCGTCGGCATGTCCGGCGGCGTGGACTCCTCCGTCTCGGCCCTGCTCCTGCAGCAGCAGGGCTATCAGGTCGAAGGCCTGTTCATGAAGAACTGGGAGGAGGACGACGGCACCGAGTACTGCACCGCCAGGGAGGACCTGGCCGACGCCCAGGCCGTGTGCGACCGGCTCGGCATCAAGCTGCACACCGCCAACTTCGCCGCCGAGTACTGGGACAACGTGTTCGAGCACTTCCTTGCCGAATACAAGGCCGGCCGCACGCCCAACCCGGACATCCTGTGCAACCGGGAAATCAAGTTCAAGGCGTTCCTCGACTACGCCCTGATGCTCGGCGCCGACCTGATCGCCACCGGCCACTACGTGCGCCGCCGCGACATCGACGGACGCAGCGAGCTGCTCAAGGGCCTCGACCCCAACAAGGACCAGAGCTACTTCCTGCACGCCGTCGGCGGCGAGCAGATCGGCAAGACCCTGTTCCCGGTGGGCGAACTGGAGAAGCCGGCGGTACGCGCCATCGCCGAGCAGTACGGCCTGGCCACCGCCAAGAAGAAGGACTCCACCGGCATCTGCTTCATCGGCGAGCGGCGCTTCCGCGACTTCCTCAAGCAGTACCTGCCGGCCCAGCCGGGCGACATCCAGACCGTCGACGGCAAGGTGATCGGTCGCCATCACGGCCTGATGTACCACACCATCGGCCAGCGCCAGGGCCTGGGCATCGGCGGCATGAAGGATGCCGGCGACGACGCCTGGTACGTGCTGGCCAAGGACCTGGCGCGCAACGTGCTGATCGTTGGCCAGGGTCACCACCACCCGTGGCTGATGTCACGCAGCCTCAATGCCTCGCAGATCTACTGGGTCAACCCGGTCGACCTGAGCCAGCCGCTGCGCCTCACCGCCAAGGTGCGCTACCGCCAGCAGGACCAGGCGTGCACCCTGGCGCGCACCGCGCAAGGCGGCTATGTCGCCACCTTCGACGAGCCGCAGCGGGCGGTCACTCCCGGCCAGTCGGTGGTGTTCTACGCTGGCGAGGTCTGCCTCGGCGGCGGCGTGATCGAGACCGCCACGCCCTGGGATGCGGAGATCCAGCGCCCATGACCCGCGAACAGGAACGCCTGATCGCCCTCGCCGGGGTGTTCACCGCCGCCGCACTGGTCGAGCGCCTGGCCAAGACCGGCCAGGTCCAGGAGGGGCCGCTGACCTGCATGCTCGGCAGCCTGCTGGTGCGCAACCCCAAGGACACCCTCGAGGTGTACGGTGGCGACCACTTCAACCTGCGCGAGGGCCTGCGCGCCCTGGCCGGCGCCCTCGAGCGCAACCCGCAGAACCTGCCGCGCGACTGCCTGCGCTATGCCCTGGCCCTGCTGGCCCTGCAGCGCCAGCTCGACAAGCGCAGCGACATGCTGCAGGTGATCGGCAGCCGCCTGCAGCAGATCGACAGCCAGGCGCAGCTGTTCGGCATCGCCCATGACAACGTGGTGGCCGCCTGCGCCGCGCTGTACCAGGACACGCTGAGCACCTTCCGCCAGCGCATCCAGGTGCATGGCGAGATGCAGCACCTGCAGAACAGCCGCAACGCCGAGAAGATCCGCGCCCTGCTGCTCGCCGGCATCCGCAGCGCCATGCTCTGGCGCCAGCTCGGCGGCCACCGCTGGCAGCTGCTGTTCAGCCGGCGCAAGCTGCTGAACGAGCTCTACCCGCTGCTGCGCGGCTGAACCGTGGGCCAGCCCTCCGCCACCCCGGCCCGCCTGCACCGACCGGCCCGGGGTGCCGCCCTGCTGGCGCTGTCGGCGCTGTTCTTCACCCTGATGGGCGTGTTCATCCGCGAAGCCACCGTCGAGGGCGTCAACAACGCGATGGTGGTGTTCTTCCGCAACGCCGTCGGCGTGCTGTTCTTCCTGCCCCTGGCGCTGACCCGCGGCCTGGGCCCGCTGCGCACCGCACGGCCGTGGGCGCACCTCAAGCGCACCCTGTGCGGCCTGGCGGCGATGTACTGCTACTTCTACGCCCTCGCCCACCTGCCGCTGACCGACGCCATGCTGTTCAGCTACGCCGCGCCGGTGTTCACCCCGCTGATCGCCTGGTGGTGGCTGAAGGAGCCGCTGACCAGGCGCATGCTGCTGGCCACCGCGATCGGCTTCGCCGGCGTGCTGCTGGTGGCCAAGCCCAGCGGCGCTGTGGTTTCCGGCATCGCGCTGATCGGCATCCTCGCCAGCGTGATGGCCGCCTGCGCCTTCGTCTCGATCCGCGAGATGAGCAACACCGAGCCGGCGTTCCGCATCGTCTTCTACTTCGCCCTGTTCAGCGCGCTGGTTTCCGCCGTGCCGCTGCTGTGGGCCTGGCAACCGCTCGACCGCCACCAGCTGCTCCTGCTGCTGGCCGCCGGCGTGGTGGCCAGCTTCGGCCAGCTGACCATGTCGCAGGCCTACAGCTACGCCCCGCCCGGCCTGATCGGCCCGGTCGCCTACCTGGCCATCGTCTTCGCCGGGATCATCGCCTGGCTGCGCTGGGACGAGGTGCCCGCCGGCGCCTCGCTGCTCGGCGCCGGGCTGATCTTCGCCGCCAGCCTGATCCCGCTGCTGCGCCGTTCGCGCTGAGCGCGGGCCGAGCGGCGTCTTTCCGTGTATAATCCTGCCCCTTTCTGTTGCCAGACTGTCGAGAACGTCCCCATGCAGCTCTCCTCGCTCACTGCGGTGTCCCCCGTTGATGGCCGCTACGCCGGCAAAACCGCCGCCCTGCGTCCGATCTTCAGCGAATTCGGCCTGATCCGCTGCCGCGTGCAGGTGGAAGTGCGCTGGCTGCAGCGCCTGGCCGCCCACGCCGGCATCCCGGAGGTCGCGCCGTTCTCCGCCGAAGCCAACGCCCTGCTCGACGAGCTGGCGGAGAACTTCCAGCTCGAGCACGCCCAGCGCATCAAGGAAATCGAGCGCACCACCAACCACGACGTCAAGGCCGTGGAATACCTGCTCAAGGAGCAGGCCGCCAGGCTGCCGGAGCTGGCCGCTGTGAGCGAGTTCATCCACTTCGCCTGCACCAGCGAGGACATCAACAACCTGTCCCACGCCCTGATGCTGCGCGAAGGCCGCGACAGCGTGCTGCTGCCGCTGATGCGCCAGCTGGCCGACGCCATCCGCGCCCTGGCCGTGCAGTTCGCCGACGTGCCGATGCTGTCGCGCACCCACGGCCAGCCGGCCTCGCCGACCACCATGGGCAAGGAGCTGGCCAACGTGGTCTACCGCCTGGAGCGCCAGATCGCCCAGGTCGCCGCCGTGCCGCTGCTCGGCAAGATCAACGGCGCCGTGGGCAACTACAACGCCCACCTGTCCGCCTACCCGGATGTCGACTGGGAAGCCAACGCCCGCGAGTTCATCGAGGACGACCTCGGCCTGAGCTGGAACCCCTACACCACCCAGATCGAGCCGCACGACTACATCGCCGAGCTGTTCGACGCCATCGCCCGCTTCAACACCATCCTGATCGACTTCGATCGCGACATCTGGGGCTACATCTCCCTCGGCTACTTCAAGCAGAAGACCGTGGCCGGCGAGATCGGCTCCTCGACCATGCCGCACAAGGTCAACCCGATCGACTTCGAGAACTCCGAGGGCAACCTCGGCATCGCCAACGCCCTGCTGCAGCACCTGGCCAGCAAGCTGCCGATCTCCCGCTGGCAGCGCGACCTGACCGACTCCACCGTGCTGCGCAACCTCGGCGTCGGCCTGGCGCACAGCCTGATCGCCTACGAGGCCAGCCTCAAGGGCATCGGCAAGCTGGAACTGAACGCCGCCCGCCTGGCCGAAGACCTGGACAACTGCTGGGAAGTGCTGGCCGAGCCGGTGCAGACCGTGATGCGCCGCTACGCCGTCGAGAACGCCTACGAGAAGCTCAAGGAACTGACCCGCGGCAAGGGCATCAGCCCCGAGGCGCTGCGCGAGTTCATCGACACCCTGGCGATCCCCGAGCAGGCCAAGGCCGAGCTGCGCGCCATGACCCCGGCCAGCTACATCGGCAACGCGGTGGCCCAGGCCAAACGCATCTGATCCCAGCCTGAACGGCCTCTCGCCCGACCGTCCAGACTGGCAGCCACTTCCAGTCTTGCGGTCGGGCGTTTTCATATTTGAAGAGTTGGATATGGCACCCGATACCCCGCTGCAACTGCTGGGCGGCCTGACGCCCCGCGAATTCCTCCGCGACTACTGGCAGCAGAAGCCGCTGCTGGTGCGCCAGGCCATCCCCGGCTACCAGAGCCCGATCAGCCCCGACGAACTGGCCGGCCTGTCGCTGGAGGAGGAAGTCGAGTCGCGCATCGTCCTCGAGCACGGCGCCAGCCCCTGGGAGCTGCGTCGCGGCCCGTTCAGCGAAGAGACCTACCAGAATCTTCCGGAGCGTGACTGGACCCTGCTGGTGCAGGCGGTCGACCAGTTCGTGCCGGAAATGCGCGAGCTGATGGAGCAGTTCCTGTTCCTGCCCAGCTGGCGCATCGACGACCTGATGATCAGCTACGCCGCCCCCGGCGGCGGCGTCGGCCCGCATTTCGACAACTACGACGTGTTCCTCCTCCAGGCCCACGGCCACCGCCGCTGGAAGCTCGGCCAGCTGTGCGACAGCGACAGTCCGCTGCTCGAGCATCCGGACCTGCGCATCCTGGCCGGCTTCGAGCAGAGTGACGAATGGGTACTGGAGCCCGGCGACATGCTCTACCTGCCGCCGCGCCTGGCCCACTACGGCATCGCCGAGGACGAGTGCATGACCTACTCGGTGGGCTTCCGCGCGCCCAGCGCCAGCGAGGTGCTGACCCACTTCACCGACTTCCTCGGCCAGTTCCTGCCCGACGAGGAGCGCTACAGCGACGCCGGCTGCCAGCCTGCAGGCGACCCCAACCAGATCCAGCGCGACGCCCTCGAACGCCTGCGCGGGCTGATCGACCGCCACATGAGCGACGAGAAGCTGCTGCTGACCTGGTTCGGCCAGTTCATGACCGAGCCGCGCTACCCGGAGCTGGTCGCAGGCGAGGAGCTCGCCGAGGACGAGTTCTTCGCCGCCCTCGGCGACGGCGCCGTGCTGGTGCGCAACCCCAGCGCGCGCCTGGCCTGGAGCGAGATCGACGACTATCTGGTGCTGTTCGCCAGCGGCAACAGCCGCCGCCTCGACGCCTCGCTGCGCGAACTGCTCAAGCTGGTATGCAGCGCCGACGCCCTGCACCTGGAGAATCTCGAGCCCTGGCTGGAGAGCGACGAGGCGCTGACGCTGATCTACGAACTGGTCAAACAGGGAAGTCTGGAGTTTGCCGCCGATGAATAAGCTCACCGTACGGATCGCCGACTGGCATGCCGACAACGCCGACCTGCGCCGCATCCGCGAGGCGGTGTTCGTGGTCGAACAGGAAGTGCCGCCGGAGCTGGAGTGGGACGCCGAGGACGTCGACGCCGTGCATTTCCTCGCCTTCGAGGGCGACTTCGCCGTCGGCACCGCGCGCCTGCTGCCGGACGGCCAGATCGGCCGCGTCTCGGTGATCAAGGACTGGCGCGGCCTGCACATCGGCGAGATGCTGATGCAGGCGGCCATCGCCGAGGCCGAACGCCGCGGCCTGCGCCGCCAGATGCTCACCGCCCAGGCCCATGCCGTGCGCTTCTACGAGCGGCTAGGCTTCCGGGTAGCCAGCGAGGAATTCCTCGAGGCCGGCATCCCCCACGTCGACATGGTGCGCGACAGCGCCTGAGAGGCCACCCGATGAGCAACGCCCCGGAACGCGACAACGACCACGGCACTCCACTGCCCGCCCTCGATTTCCGCTCTCCGGGGCGTTTTGCCATCCACAACCCGTCCGCCGAGGGCGGCGCGCCGGCCAGCCAGCTGGAGCCCGCCCCCTTCGCCCTCGGCCAGCACGAGGCCGTCGAACGCACCGACAGCCCGGCGCAACTGCGCAGCCACGCCCTGGCGCTGATCCAGCAGGCCCGCCGCTCGCTGTGCCTGTACACGCCGGACCTGGAGCCCTGGCTGTACGACCAGCGCGCCATCGCCGAGGCCTGCAGCCGCCTGCTGCGCGCCCATCCGCGCAACTGCCTGCGCATCCTGCTGCGCGACAGCGCCCTGGCGGTACGCCAAGGCCATGCCCTGCTGCGCCTGGCCCGCCAGTTGCCGAGCAACTGCCAGATCCGCAGGCTCGGCCCCGACCAGCCTGCCGACGACCCCGCCTACCTGCTGGTCGACGACTGCGGCCTGCTGCTGCGCAGTGCACCGCTGCTGCCCGCCGCACAGGTCCACTACCAGGCCCGCGGCCGGGTGCGCCAGCTGCAGCGCCAGTTCGACCAGGCCTGGGAGAGCGCCGGCGGCGATCCGAACCTGAGGAGCTTCCTGCTGTGACACCCCGCTCCTGGCTGACGCTGCTTGCCCTGGCCTGCAGCCTGAGCGCCGGGGCGACCCCGCGCACCGAAATCCTGCCGCTGCACTACCGCTCGGCCGAGGAACTGCTGCCGATCGCGCAGTCGCTGCTGGATGGTGCAGGCCGTGTCAGCGCCTACGGCAACCAGCTGGTGGTCAATGCCGAGCCGGACAAGATCGCCGAACTGCAGGAGCTGCTGCAGCAGCTCGACACGCCGCCGCAGCGCCTGCTGATCACCGTCGACAGCCAGCAGGACAGCAGCGCCCGCCAGGATGGCTACCGGGTCGACGGCAGCATCAGCGCCGGCAATGTCGAGATCATCGGCGGCCGCGGCGAACACCACGGCCGCGACGAGGTGCGCATCATCCGGCGCAGCAGTGCCGGCGGCAGCGGCTCGGTGCAGCAGGTGCAGGCGACCGCAGGCTATCCCGCGCAGATCCTGGTCGGCGAGAGCGTGCCGCTGACCAGCTACGGACGCGACGCCCATGGCTACCCGCGCGAATACACCGAGTATCGCGACATCAACCGCGGTTTCGAGGTGGTCGCCCACGTGCAGGGCGACCGGGTCCAGCTCGACATCCGCAGCCGCCAGGATCGCCTGGCCGGCCCTGACGGCACCCTCGACACCCAGACCACCGCCACCCGCGTCAACGGCCGCCTGGGCGAGTGGATCGAGCTGGGCGGCATCCGCGAAAGCGCCGGCGAGCAGCGCTCCGGCCTGCTCTCCCGGCAGGCCGGCAGCGTCCGGGATAACCGGGCGCTACGGCTCAAGGTCGACCTTCTCGAGTGATCTAGAACTTTTGTAGTAGCTCCAAAAAAAAACTACAAAATCCATTGACGCCCCGTCTCTCTCCTAGCATGATGGCCTCGCTCCCGCTGACCAGAGGCCCGAAACGGCCCCCGGATCGCACTCCAGACCACCCCTGGAATCGGTTCGTGTCAGTACCCCCCACCCGGCGGTGCGACAAGGTTGCGACTGGAACGAAGTTGTCCTGAGGGACGGGGAAGCAAGGTTTCAACCGGCATGACGGACACGGCCCATCCGGCTGTTGTAGTCACCCCACCGGTCGTCACTACATCCCCTCCTCCGGCCTCCTGCCGAACCGGTCTCTCCCTCGACGCTCTGCGGTGAGCTCTTGCAACACTACCGTCAACACCCCCGGTGTTGAATGGGAATGTCGGTGCTCAACGAAACACACAAACTTGAAGGATTGACCATGTCCGCTTATCAAAACGACATCAAGGCCGTAGCCGCCCTGAAAGAGAAGTTCGGCAGCAGCTGGAGCGCCATCGACCCTGAGTCCGTCGCTCGCATGCGCGCCCAGAACCGCTTCAAGACCGGTCTGGATATCGCCAAGTACACCGCCGCCATCATGCGCAAGGACATGGCCGAGTACGACGCCGACGCTTCCGTCTACACCCAGTCGCTGGGTTGCTGGCACGGCTTCATCGGTCAGCAGAAGCTGATCTCCATCAAGAAGCACCTGAAGACCACCAACAAGCGCTACCTGTACCTGTCCGGCTGGATGGTTGCCGCCCTGCGCTCCGACTTCGGCCCGCTGCCGGACCAGTCGATGCACGAGAAGACTGCCGTTTCCTCGCTGATCGAAGAGCTGTACACCTTCCTGCGCCAGGCCGACTCCCGTGAGCTGGACCTGCTGTTCACCGCCCTGGACGCTGCCCGCGAAGCCGGCGACAACGCCAAGGCTGCCGAGATCCAGAACCAGATCGACAACTACGAAACCCACGTAGTACCGATCATCGCCGACATCGACGCCGGCTTCGGCAACCCGGAAGCCACCTACCTGCTGGCCAAGAAGATGATCGAGGCGGGTGCCTGCTGCATCCAGATCGAGAATCAGGTTTCCGACGAGAAGCAGTGCGGCCACCAGGACGGCAAGGTTACCGTTCCGCACGTCGACTTCCTCGCCAAGATCGCTGCTGTTCGCTACGCCTTCCTCGAGCTGGGCGTTGACGACGGCGTGATCGTTGCCCGTACCGACTCCCTGGGTGCCGGCCTGACCAAGCAGATCGCCGTGACCAAAGAGCCGGGCGACCTGGGCGACCTGTACAACTCCTTCCTGGATTGCGAAGAGATCTCCGAAGCCGAGCTGGGCAACGGCGACGTCGTGATCAAGCGCGAAGGCAAGCTGCTGCGTCCGAAGCGTCTGCCGAGCAACCTGTTCCAGTTCCGCAAGGGCACCGGCGAAGATCGCTGCGTCCTGGACTGCATCACCTCGCTGCAGAACGGTGCCGACCTGCTGTGGATCGAGACCGAGAAGCCGCACGTTGGCCAGATCAAGGGCATGGTTGACCGCATCCGCGAAGTCATCCCGAACGCCAAGCTGGTGTACAACAACAGCCCGTCGTTCAACTGGACCCTGAACTTCCGTCAGCAGGCGTTCGACGCCATGGTTGCCGCAGGCAAGGACGTCTCCGCCTACGACCGCGCCCAGCTGATGAGCGCCGAGTACGACGAGACCGAACTGGCCCAGGTTGCCGACGAGATGATCCGCACCTTCCAGCGCGACGGTTCCGCTCAGGCCGGCATCTTCCACCACCTGATCACCCTGCCGACCTACCACACCGCGGCCCTGTCCACCGACAACCTGGCCAAGGGCTACTTCGCCGAAGAAGGCATGCTGGCCTACGTGAAGGGCGTGCAGCGTCAGGAAATCCGTCAGGGTATCGCCTGCGTCAAGCACCAGAACATGGCTGGCTCCGACATCGGTGACAACCACAAGGAATACTTCGCTGGTGAAGCTGCCCTGAAGGCCGGTGGTAAAGACAACACCATGAACCAGTTCTAAGGAACCGGCTCATTCGACCCTCGGGTCGAGCCCTCGAAAACCCCGGTCGCAAGACCGGGGTTTTTCATTTCGCGAGAGGCACCGGCTCATCGGTGCGTCAGCGCTTCGCGCCCTGCCTGGTTCTGCGGTTCGGCCAGCATCCCCGTACTGCCCAGGCGAATGCTGTAGATCGCGCCATCGGCCAGCGGCAGGAAAGTCACCCGCGCGCCACGCGCATCGAGCAGCGGCAGATCCCAGCCACTCTCGCGCAGCCAGCGCCACAGATCGACGCCATACGGACTCCGCGCCAGCATGATGCGGCTGGACTCGGCGCCCCCCTGCGGATCGGCCTGCCGATAACGGGCCGCCAGCAGTTCGAGGCGATACCCCGAGCGCAGCCCGATAAGGGTCGCCAGGCCCTTCCAGTCGAACAGTCGTGCGTCCAGCTGCCAGAGTTCGCCATTGACGAGCAGATCCCGCCGGGTACCTCCCTCCTGCAGGGACACCAGGTAGCGCTGGCTGCCCCGAGCCTCGATGCTGATCGTCGCCAGCGGCTCGCCCGCCGGCGGCAGCGCCGCATAGCTGCGCAGGTCCCAGGCCACCACCCCGGCCACGCCAGCCAGCGCCAGCAGCCCCAATCCGCAGGTGCCTCGCAGCCAGCCAAGGAACCAGCCACGCCGCAGCAGCATGCGCCCCCCCAGCACCAGTACCAGCAGCGCCGCCAGAGCCACAGCCCAGGCCAGTCCGTTGTATTGCATGCTCGTCACTCCCTCTCGCCAGACAATTGCGGCATTATGCGTACGCCACCTTTCCAGCGGCCAGCGCGAGCTCCGCACAATCGTCAACAGATCAAGCTTTGCATGGCCTTCGAACTCGCCCTGGAACCCCTATCCCTGCTACTGCTGATCGGCGTGGCCTTCACCGCGGGCTTCATCGATGCCATCGCCGGCGGCGGCGGTCTGCTGACCATTCCGGCCCTGCTCACCACCGGCCTGCCCCCTCACCTGGTGCTGGGTACCAACAAGCTGTGCGCCACCTTCGGCTCGGCCACGGCCGCCTGGACTTTCCACCGCCGCCGGCTGTTCAGCCCACGCCAATGGTGGCGGGGCCTGCTCGCCACCGCCACCGGCGCGCTGCTCGGCGCCTGGGGTGCCCATCTGCTGCCGGCCGACTGGCTGAATCGGATGCTGCCGGTCGTGGTATTCGCCTGCGGCCTGTATCTGCTGTTCAATCCGACGCCACGACCGGACACCAGCAGCGCCCCACCGCCACAGCGCCGACAGTGGCCGCAGGGCCTGACCCTGGGCTTCTACGATGGCATCGCCGGGCCCGGCACCGGCGCCTTCTGGACGGTGAGCAGTCTGCTGCTCTACCCGCTTGACCTGCTGCGCGCCAGCGGCGTGGCGCGCAGCATGAACTTCGTCAGCAACGCCATGGCCCTGGCGGTATTCATCGCCGCCGGCCAGGTCGCGTGGGCTCTGGGCATCGGCATGGGCCTGGCGCTGATGCTGGGCGCCTTCCTCGGCGCGCGCACGGCCATCCGCGGCGGCTCGAAACTGATCCGTCCGGTGTTCATCTCGGTGGTACTGGCGCTGACCGCGCGCCTAGCCTGGCAGCACTGGTTCGGCGTCGCCTGAGCGGCGCGCCAGGTGCAGGTCGATCAGGTAACGGGCGATGGAGCCACGGGCCGGCAGCGGCGGCAGGGCATCGACGCGGAACCAGCGTGCATCCTCGATCTCCTCCGGCTGCGGCACGATCTCGCCGCCGGCGTAGTCGGCATGGAAACCGAGCATCAGCGAATGGGGAAACGGCCAGTTCTGGCTGGCGATGTAGCGCAGGTTGCCGACTTCCACCGCCACCTCCTCGCGCACCTCGCGGTGCACGCAGGCCTCGATCGACTCGCCCGGCTCGACGAAGCCCGCCAGGGTGCTGTAGACGCCGCTGACGAAACGCGGCGAGCGGGCCAACAGCAGCTCGTCGCCGCGACTGACCAGCACGATGATGCTCGGTGACAGGCGTGGATACTGCTGCAGCTGGCAGTGCGGACAGGCCATCGCCCGTTCGCCGGCCAGCGCCTGCAGCGGCGCACCGCAACTGCCGCAGAAGCGGTGCTGGCGGGCCCAGGTACCGACCTGGGCGGCATAGCCGAGCATGCGGAAGGTGGCGAAGTCGCCCTCGAGCATGAACTGGCGCAGCCCCTTCCAGAAACCGCCGGCGGGCGACTGAAGCGCCTGGTCGTCCAGTTCGAGGACGAACACCGCCTCGCCGTCGAGGCGGCCGATACCGTGCTCGGCGAGGATGCCGAAGCCTTGCGCCTTCAGCCAATCGCGAGGGAAGAGGACGCCCCTGGCGTCGCAGAGAAACTGCTGGCGGCAGTGCGCCAGCGCCCAGCCTCCCGGCTGCGCGGGGTCGATGACCGCCGGCTGCCAGGAGTGCCGGGACATCAGGCAGCGACCTGCATGCCCAGCGCGCGCACGCTGTCGGCGGCGAGGTCGAGCACGTCCTGCTGGCCTTCCGGCCGCAGGTTGGCGCCACCTTCGAGGAAGAACTCGAGACTGGTCAGGGCGTCGGCCAGGGTCTCCAGCATCTGCTCGGAGGGGATCTGGGCGTTCTCGATCATGTGCCGCTGGATGTAGTCGGCACAGGCGCCGACCAGTTCGGCGGCCCGCTCCAGACCGAGGAACCACAGGCCGCCGCGCACCGCCTGCAGGCTGGTCGGCACGTTGGCCAGGTTGAGCTTGTCGCCGCTGGATTCGAGGTAGGCGGTGATGGCGCGCTTGGCCAGCGCCAGGCCCGCCTGAGCCTCGTCGATGACCACGATGCGCGCCTCGACCAGCTGGTGCGAAGCGTAGGAGTCGCCCTGCGTCGCACCGGCGATCTGCACCGTGCTGGCCTGACGCTTGCGCTGCTCGCTCTGCTCGAGGGTGGCTACCATGCTTTCCATGTACAGCAGGGCATCGGCCAGGCGCAACAGTTCGGCCGCCGGCGGCGTGTCGCTGCGCGAGCACCAGCTGCCGACCATCTCCACCTGCGCCTGCAGGGCATTGGCCGCCGAACTCAGACCGACCATGCCGAGGGTCTTGGCCAGCTTGCCGACCTGCGCATGCAGACCGACCCTGGCTTCCTGCTGCGCGGCACCGCGCTCGATCAGATCGAGTGCGTCCTTGACCCCGGCCAGCTCCTCGCGGATCGCCAGTGACAGCGAGCGCATGACCTCTTCACCGGGCCCGGACAGGCGCCTTGATTCCTCTTCCAGCAGGTGGTCGGTGAACGGCAACGGTGCCAGGCCGAACACCCGGCGCATCTCGCTGGCGCGCTCGCCCTGGGTACCGGCCAGCGCCACCATGTACAGCAGCTCCTTGAGCAGGCTGCGCGGCGCCTCGAACTGCTGGTTGCCCAGCAACTGGCGCAGGTCGCGGTCGAGGCGCGACAGCAGCTGCTTGCGCGAGCGGGTCGGGCGCATCCGCCCATCGGCCATGGCTTCCAGTGCCGCGGCACCGATCCAGCACAGGCGCGAGCGCTCGCGCCCGCCGAGCAGGTCGTCGAGGCGCCCGAGGGCGCGCGACATCAGTTTGAGCGCGGCGGCCAGGTTCTGCTCGCGCAGCACGTTCATCAGGCCCAGCTGATACATCTGGCGCAGGCGGCCGCCGTCGCGGTTGGCCACCCCCGGCTGGATCTCGATGTTGCGCCGCGGCGGCCGCGGCTGATCGAGACGGACGCTGAAGAAGTAGCATTCCGGCAAGGCCGGCTGGCCGGTGGACAGCCGCACCTCGTTGATGATCGGCAGCAGCAGCTCGGGAATTTCCTGGCGGTGGTTGTCGATGCCCTCCAGGTAGCGGCGCAGCACGAACAGCGCCTTGCCCAGCGCGGCCAACTGACCGTCGCGCTCCTGGCCGGCACCGACCGGGATGTCGGTGGCCAGCAGCAGGGCTTCCTGGGCCAGCAGCTCGGCGCCGGCCAGCTCGATCAGCTTGAGGATGCCGCGGATCTGCTGCAGGTACTCGACCGCCTGCTGCAGCAGGCTGACATTGAGTCGATCGGCGATGAACTGCTCGAGGCTCTGCTCGGCCTGCTCGATGGTGGCGAACAGTTCGTTGCGCACCAGACCAAGGGACGTGGCTCCGGTTACCATGCGCTGCTTCCGCCTCCCACGCGGTACGAATCGGGCTGCCTGGCCACTTCCTGTGATCTGGCAACGTGCAAGCGGTGATCATCCTGACTGCTGGTGAGTGCTTTCGCCTCAAGCCATCGCGACATGGGCGCGCCTCCGGGCAGAAACTCGACGTCGGGGCGACCCCCTGGCCACCCACTTTTTAGATGCTGGCACTATAACAAGCCTGGCGACAAAGGCGAATCCGACCATAGTGATCCAGATCACGGCAGCCTCGGGTTGCCCTCGCTCAGACGCGGATGCAGTCCACGGTATGGCGGCGCTGACCGTCGACCTGCGTGTGCTGCAGCCCGTGGACCTCGGACTCGAAGCCCGGAAAGGCCTGCTCGAAGCGGCGGGAGAACTGCAGGTAGTCGATGATCGGCCGGCAGGCGGCGGTGAAGCGCTCCCCCGGCATGATCAGCGGGATCCCCGGCGGATAGGGCACCAGCATCACCGCGGCGATGCGCCCCTCCAGCGCCTCCAGCGGCACCGCCTCGACCTCGCCGCGCACCAGGTGATCCCAGGCTGCGGCCGGCTTCAGGGCCAGCTCCGGCAGATGCGTGTACATGCGGCTGAGCGCCCGCGGCACGCGGTTGTCTCGATAGCAGGCATGCAACTGCTCGCACAGATCGCGCAGGCCGAGCCCCTGGTAGCGCAGCGGATCGACGCGGGCGATCGAGGGCAGCGCCTCGACCAGCGGCGCATTGGCGTCGTACAGGCGCTTGAACTCGAGCAGCTCGGTGACCAGCGTGCTCCACTTGCCCTTGGTGATGCTCAGCGAGAACAGCACCAGCAGCGAGTAGAGACCGGTCTTCTCCACCACCACACCGCGCTCCCAGAGGAACTTGCCGACCACCGCCGCCGGGATGCCCCGCCCCTGCAGGCTGCCGTCGGCGCGCAGGCCGGGCATCACCAGGGTGACCTTGACCGGATCGAGCAGCACGTAGTCCTCGGCCAGGTCGCCGAACCCGTGCCAGGACGCCTGCGGCGCCAGCAGCCAGTCGCCGGTCTGCACCTGCGCCGCGGCATCCACCCCCTCCGGCTGCCAGATGTCGAACCACCAGTCGCCGGACGGCAGGCTGCCGCGCAGGTTGGCCATGGCGTGACGGAAGGCCAGCGCCTCGTCGAAGGTCTCCTGGATCAGCGAGCGCCCGGCAGGCCCCTCCATCATCGCCGAGGCCACGTCCAGCGAGGCGAGGATGCCGTACTGCGGCGAAGTCGAGGTGTGCATCATGAACGCCTCGTTGAAGCGCGCCACATCCAGACGGCGCTGGCCGCCGTCCTGCACATGGATCATCGAGGCCTGGCTGAAGGCGGCCAGCAGCTTGTGCGTGGAGTGGGTGCCGAACAGCAGCGGCTCGTCACCAGCCCCGCGCGAGGTACCCATGGCGTAGCGCCCGGCATAGAACTCGTGGAACGCGGCGTAGGCGTACCACGCCTCGTCGAAGTGCAGCACCTCGACGCTGCCGGCCAGCGTGCGCTTGATCAGCTCGGCGTTGTAGCACAGGCCGTCGTAGGTCGAGTTGGTCACCACGGCGAGGCGGACCCTCGCCTCGCGGCCCCGGGCCAGCGGACAGGCGGCGATCTTGGCGGCGATCGCCTCGCGGCTGAACTCGGCCAGCGGGATCGGCCCGATGATCCCCAGCTCGTTGCGCGCCGGATTGAGGTACAGGGGGATGGCGCCGGTCATGATCAGCGCGTGGACCACCGACTTGTGGCAGTTGCGATCGACCAGCACCAGGTCGTCGCGGCCGACCATCGCCTGCCAGACGATCTTGTTCGCCGTCGAGGTGCCGTTGATCACGAAGAAGGTGTGGTCGGCGCCGAAGTTGCGCGCCGCGCGGCGTTCGGCCTCGGCCAGCGGGCCGGTATGGTCGAGCAGCGACCCCAGTTCGGGCACCGACACCGACAGGTCGGAGCGCAGGGTGTTCTCGCCGAAGAACTGGTGGAACGCCTGGCCCACCGGGCTCTTGCGATAGGCCACGCCACCGCCGTGCCCCGGGGTGTGCCAGGAATAGTGGGACTCGGCGGTGTGCTGCACCAGGGCGCGGAAGAACGGCGGCAGCAGGCCATCGAGGTAGCTGCGCGCCGCCCGCGCCACCTGGCGGGCGTGGAAGGACACGGTGTCCTCGAACAGGTAGAGGATGCCGCGCAGCTGGTTGAGCTCGGCCATCGCCTCGGGCGGCGCGTTCTCGATGGTGACCTGCTCGCCGAGGGCGAAGATCGGCAACTGCGGGGCGCGCAGGCGCGCGGCACGGACCAGCTCGACCACGTCCTGCAGCAGTCGCGGGTTGTCGCCCGCCCCCTCGGCGGCGACCAGGATGCAGGCCAGGCCGTGCTGCGAGGAGGCGACTATGCGTCCCTCGCGGGCACTGGCGGTGGCGAGGACACTGAAACCGTCCTGCTCCAGCTCGCCGGCGATGCCGCGCACCCGCTCGCCGGCCACGCTGTCGGCCTTGATGTCGCGATGGACGATGAGTACCGGAAACTTCAGGTCCTTGTACATGCGCCAGCTTCCCCGGACGCGCAGGCTCCGCCTGCCGATGCCTTGAGGTTAGCCGCCCCGGCGCCGCGGCGAAACCCTCGTCAGTGCAGGGTCGGCGCCTCGCCTTCGGCCGGCTCGAGCTGCTGCCAGAGCGCCGGGCCGCCGCTGGACTTGGCCACCGCCGCCAGGCGGGCGGCGTGCTGCTCGAGCTCCGCGGCGCTGGCGCGGATCACCCGGACGCGCGGCCGGTCGGCCGGCAGGCGGCGGATCTCCGACACCTGCGGTCCGTTGCCACCCTCGCCCTCGCTGTTCTGCCCGGCCAGCGACAGGCTGGTCTGGCCGCCGGTCATCGCCAGGTAGACGTCGGCGAGGATCTCGGCATCGAGCAGCGCGCCGTGCAGATCGCGCCCGGAGTTGTCGACGCCATAGCGCTTGCACAGGGCATCGAGATTGTTGCGCTGCCCCGGATGCCGCTCGCGGGCCATCAGCAGGGTGTCGAGCACCGTGCAGTGGTCGAGCACCTCGCCCAGCCCGGGGCGGTCGCTCAGGCGGGCAAACTCGTGATTGATGAAGCCGATGTCGAACGCCGCGTTGTGGATGATCAGCTCGGCGCCCTTGATGAACTCGAAGAACTCGTCGACCACCTCGCGAAAGCGCGGCTTGTCGGCGAGGAACTCGTTGGTGATGCCGTGCACCGCGATGGCGCCCTCGTCGACCTCGCGCTCGGGGTTGATGTAGACGTGGAAATGACGCCCGGTCAGGCGCCGGCCGACCAGCTCGACGCAGCCGATCTCGATGATGCGGTGCCCTTCGCGGGGCTCGAGGCCGGTGGTTTCGGTATCGAGGACTACGTAGCGCATGGGAAATATCTGCCTGCAGGTGAATCGAGGGACAAGACGCCGTCACACGGCCTGGCGCGAGCCGTTGACCTCGGCGACGCCGCGATTGGCCAACTGGTCGGCCCGCTCGTTGCCGGGATGGCCGTTGTGGCCGCGCACCCAGTGCCAGTGCACCTCATGGCGGCCGACCTGCTCGTCCAGCGCCTGCCAGAGGTCGGCGTTCTTCACTGGCTGACGCGCTGCGGTCTTCCAGCCGCGCTTCTTCCAGTTGGGCAGCCACTCCCTGATGCCCTTCATCACGTACTCGGAGTCGGTGGTCAGCTCCACCCGGCACGACCGGTTGAGCGTGGCCAGGGCGCGGATGGCCGCGGTCAGCTCCATGCGGTTGTTGGTGGTCTGCGCCTCGCCGCCCCACAGCTCGCGCTCGGCGCCCTTGTAGACCAGCAGGGCCCCCCAGCCGCCGGGGCCGGGGTTGCCCTTGCAGGCGCCATCGGTATAGATCTCGACACTGTCACTCATGGTTGTGCTTGCTGCCTGGATGACGGCCGACCTTGGCCACGGGAACCGGTCGCAGCGGGCTGACCGTGGCCCGGCGCGGCTGCGGCAGCGGCCGCAGGCCGGCGACCAGCTTGCGCGCCGTGAGCAGATAGAAGCCGCCACCGGGCAGTTGCAGGTCCTGCGCCCAGGGCTCGATGCCGAGCAGGCGCGCCTGCCAGCGCTGCGAGGAAAGCGGCGGACAATAGCATCCGAAGCGGCGTTTCTCCAGCGCGAAGCCGAGCAGGCGCAGCCAGTCGGCCAGGCGCGCCGGCGAGATGCAGCGAGCCTGCGCCAGCACGTCGCCGGCCAGAAAGTGGCGCAGGCCCCACAGGCTCCGGGGATGGATGCCGACCACCAGCAGGTGGCCGCCGGGGCGCACGCAGCGGGCCGCCTCGCGCAGCAGCTGGTGCGGCGACACGGCGAAATCCAGGGCATGCTGCAGCAGCACCACGTCGGCGGCATGCTCGAGCACCGGCCAGGCATCCTCCTCGCAGGCGATCTCCACGCCGGGCAACGGCGCCCCGAGGCGGACGCTGTGGCTGAGCTGCTGCAGCGGCGGCAGACCGGCGCCGGCGAAGCCGTAGTGCAGCAGGAAGCTGCCGAACAGCGCATCGAGCTGCTCGGCCAGCAACCGCTGCTGGCGGGACAGCAGCAGGCCGCCCAGCGGACCGGAGAACCAGGCATGGGCATCGCGCTGCAGGGCCAGCCAGGCGGTGTGGCCCGGGCGAGGGAGCTGCTCGTTCATGAATCCTCCCGTCTGGCGCCAGAGACGACTGGCGACCTAAGATGCCGGATCGACTCAGCATAACGGCTCGCCTGCCCATGATACAGATCACCGCCCTGCCCGCCTTCAGCGACAACTATATCTGGCTGTTACAGGACCCGGCCCGGCAGCGCTGCGCCGCGGTCGACCCCGGCGACAGCGCACCGGTGCTGGCCTGGCTGGCCGCCCATCCGGACTGGCTGCTCACCGACATCCTCGTCACCCACCACCATCAGGACCACACCGGCGGCGTCCTCGAGCTCAAGGCACGCACCGGCGCGCGGGTGCTCGGCCCGGCTCTCGAGGCCATTCCCTGCCGCGATGTCGCCCTCGAGGACAGCCAGAGGATCGACGTCCTCGGCCTGGAGTGGCAGGTGCTGCATGTCCCGGGGCATACCGCCGGCCATGTCGCCCTGTTCACCGAGGGCGCCGGCCAGCCCGTGCTGCTCTGCGGCGACACCCTGTTCGCCGCCGGCTGTGGCCGCCTGTTCGAGGGTACCGCCGCGCAGATGCACGCCTCGCTGCAACGTCTGGCCAGCCTGCCGGGCCCGACCCGCGTCTATTGCACCCACGAGTACACCCTGGCCAACCTGCGCTTCGCCCTGGCCGTCGAACCGGACAACCAGGCCCTGCAGCAGCGCCAGCGCGAGGCCGCCGCCCTGCGCGAGCGGGACCTGCCGACCCTGCCGTCCACCCTGAGCCTGGAGCTGGCCACCAACCCCTTCCTGCGGGCGAACGAGCCGGCCGTGCGCAAAAGCTGCGCGGAACACGCAGGCAGCGCGCCGACGACGGCGGAGACGGCGTTTGCGGCATTGCGCGTCTGGAAGGACAACTTCCGGTAACATTCGGGCGCTGGTGCAAACTTGACCACCGCAAAGGGCGGTTCCTAGAATCGCCCGACTTTTTACCCGGGAAAGTCACCAGCCGATGCCGCCACCAACGCCTCCGGGCCTCGCCGCCTACCTGCAGCCCCGCGCCATCCGCCTCCTGCTGGTCGCCCTGCTGCTGGTCATCGCCGGCTGCCAGAGCCGTGGTGGCAGCGATGCCGGCAGCGACACCGAGCGTGCCGTCCAGGTCGGCAAGTCGATCGAATGGAGCAAGGCGCTGCAGCAGCCCGAGAAGCCCCGTCACGAGGACATCTGGGAACGCATCCGCGCCGGCTACAAGCTGCAGGACCAGATCGGCACCAACCCGCGCGTCGAGCGCCAGCGCTTCGGTCTCGCCAGCCGGCCAGGCTCGATCCAGCAGATCGCCGAACGCAGCGGCCCCTACATCCACTACATCGTCGAGCGCCTCGAAGAGAACGGCATGCCGCTGGAGCTGGCGCTGCTGCCGATGATCGAGAGTTCCTACAATCCGCAGGCCTACTCGCCGGCCCACGCCGCCGGCCTCTGGCAGTTCATCCCCTCCACCGGCCGCCACTTCAACCTGCGCCAGACCAACTGGTACGACGGCCGCCGCGACATCCTCGCCTCCACCAATGCGGCGATCAGCTACCTCAAACGCCTGCACGACATGTTCAACGGCGACTGGCTGCTCGCCCTGGCGTCCTACAACGCCGGCGAGGGCACGGTCAGCCGCGCCATCGAGCGCAACCAGCGCCAGGGCCTGCCGACCGACTACTGGAACCTGCCACTGCCCAGGGAAACCCAGGACTACGTGCCCAAGCTGCTGGCCGTGTCGCAGATCATCCAGAGCCCGGCCGCCTACGGCGTCAGCCTCGCGCCGATCGCCAACGAGCCCTACTTCGAGAAGGTCGCCATCCGCCACCAGCTCGACCTGTCGAAGGTGGCCGCGATGGCCGATGTCGACAAGGACGAGCTGTACCAGCTCAATCCGGCATTCAAGCACGGCATCACCCTCGACGGCCCGCGCCACCTGCTGGTGCCGGTGGACAAGGCCGAGGGTCTCAGCGAGAGCCTCGCCCGCCTGCGGCCGGAGAGCCTGGTGCAATGGCAGCGCTACCAGGTGCGCAGCGGCGACAGCCTGCACGACATCGCCAACCGCCACCACGTCACGGTCACCACCCTGCGCGACATCAACCGCCTGTCCGCCAATCGCGTGCGCGTCGGCCAGACCCTGCTGATCCCGCAGACCGCCGACAGCCCGCCGACGGCCCCCCTGTTCGAGCGCAGCCCGCAGCCGGTCGCCGAGGCGCCGACCAAGACCGCGACGCCCCGCAGATACCGGGTGCGCCGCGGCGATAGCCTGTGGAGCATCGCCCGGCAGCACAAGGTGACCGCCACCGACCTGCAGCGCTGGAACCGGCTCAAGGGCCGCAACCTCAAGGCCGGCCAGGTCCTCACCCTGCACCTGGCCGACACCGCCGGCCAGACCTCCAGCGGCAACACGCGCCACTCGGTCACCTACTACAAGGTGCGCCGCGGCGACTCCCTCGCCGCCATCGCCGAGCGCTTCTCGGTGCACACCCGGCATCTCAAGGAGTGGAACCCCTCCCTGGGCCGCACGCTGAAACCGGGGCAGACCCTCACCCTCTACCTGCCGCGACGCTGAAAATCCGCGGCGAGGCCTCCCGGAGCCACCCTTTTTCCAGCCGATACAAGCTGTTACTGTAGCTTTCCCAACCTCCAAGATTGCCACGGACCGGACCCTCGCCCGATGAGTCGTCTCCTCGCCCTGCTGCTCGGTCTGGCCGCCTGCCTGCCCGCTGGCGCTGCCGTCATCGAACGGCACGGCTATGCCCAGTTCGGCTCCCTCAAGTACCCGGCCAACTTCAGCCATTTCGACTGGGTCAACCCGCAGGCGCCCAAGGGTGGCAGCGTACGGCTGATGGCCGCCGGCACCTTCGACACCCTCAACCCCTATACCCTCAAGGGCAGCAGCCCGGTCGGTACGGCCAACTTCCTGCAATACGGCATCAACGAGCTGAACGCGCCGCTGATGGTCGGCACCGGCATCTACGACCCCTCGGGCGACGAGCCGACCTCCAGCTACGGGCTGATCGCCGCCTCGGTCGAATACAGCAAGGACCGCAGCTGGGTGGTGTTCAACCTGCGCCCCGAGGCGCGCTTCCACGACGGCCATCCGATCACCGCCGCCGACGTGGCCTTTTCCTACCGCCTGCTGGTCCGCGACGGCCACCCGCAGTACCGTACCGCGCTGCAGGAAGTGCGCCGCGTCGACATCCTCGGCAAGCAGCGCATCCGCTTCGTATTCAAGCGCAGCGGCAATCCGCTGCTGATCCTGCGCCTGGGCGAACTGCCGGTGCTACCCGAACACTACTGGCGCGGCCGCGACTTCAAGGCCACCACCTACGAGCCGCCGCTGGGCAGCGGCCCCTACCGCATCGCCCAGGTGGTGCCGGGGCGGCGCCTGGTGTTCGAGCGGGTCAAGGACTGGTGGGGCAAGGACCTGCCGGTCAACCGCGGCAAGTACAACTTCGACCGCGTCGAGGTGGAGTTCTACCGCGACAACCACGTCGCCTTCGAGGCATTCAAGGCCGGCGAGTTCGACTTCTACATCGAGAACCAGGCGAAGAACTGGGCCAACGGCTACGACATACCGGCGATGGCACGCGGCGAGATCGTCAAGACGGAGATTCCCCACCGTATCCCGACCCAGACCCAGGCGCTGTTCATGAACAGCCGCCGAGCCCATTTCGCCGACGTGCGGGTGCGCGAGGCCATGGCCCTGCTGTTCGACTTCGAATGGAGCAACCGCACGCTGTTCAACAACGCCTACAGCCGCGCCACCAGCTACTACCCCAACAGCGAATTCGCCGCCGACGGCCTGCCCCAGGGCGAGGAGTGGCTGCTGCTGTCCCCGTACCGCAAGCAGCTGCCGGCGGAGCTGTTCACCGCGCCGCCACGGATGCCGCAGACCGATGGCCACGGCATCCCGCGCGAGACCCTGCGCCACGCCCTCGACCTGCTCGCCCGGGCCGGCTGGAAACTCTCCGCCGGCGGCCTGGTCAATGGCCGTGGCCAGCCGCTGCGTTTCGAGATCCTGCTGGTCAACCCGGGGCTGGAGCGCATCCTCCAGCCGTATCGCGACAACCTCGCGCGCATCGGCGTGCAGGCCAGCCTGCGCACCGTCGACCGCGCCCAGTACAAGCAGCGCATCGACGGCTACGACTACGACATGATCCTGATGACCCTGCCGCAGACCCTGAGCCCCGGCCTGGAGCAGTGGCAGTATTTCCATTCCAGTCAGGTCGGCGTGCGCGGTGGCCGCAACTATGCCGGAGTCAATCATCCGGTGATCGATGCCCTGCTCGACAAGCTGCTCGCCGCGCAGACGCGCAACCAGCAGGTGGCCGCCACCCGCGCCATCGACCGGGTACTGCTGTCGCAGCACTACAGCATTCCCAACTGGTACAGCGACCATCATCGCCTGGCCTGGCGCAACCGCTTCGACCATGTCACCACGCCCCCCTATACCCTGGGGCTGCGCGCCTGGTGGCTCAAGACCCCGGAGAACCGCAGATGACCGCCCTCCCGCGCTGCACCCGCCTGCTCGCTGCCGGCCTCCTGCTGCTCGGCCTCGCCGGCCACGCGGGGGCCGCCGCCCGGCATGCCGCCACCCTCTACGACGAAGCCCCCAAGTACCCGGCCGACTTCCACCACTTCGCCTACGTCAATCCGGAGGCGCCCAAGGGCGGCACCCTGCGCCAGGCCGGCTTCGGCGGCTTCGACAGCCTCAACCCGTTCATCAACAAGGGCGTGGCCGCCGACGAGATCGGCCTGGTCTACGACACCCTGACCAAGCGCAGCCTGGACGAGCCGTTCACCGAGTACGGCCTGCTCGCCGAGAGCATCGAGAAGGCGCCGGACAACCGCTGGGTGCGCTTCACCCTGCGCCGCGCGGCGCGCTTCCACGACGGCACGCCGGTGACCGCCGCCGACGTGGTGTTCACCTTCGACACCCTGATGAAGGATGGCTCGCCGCAGTACAAGGCCTACTACGCCGACGTGGCGAAGGCGGTCGCCGAGGATGGACGCACGGTACGCTTCGACTTCCGCCACGGCGGCAACCGCGAACTGCCGCTGATCGTCGGCCAGTTGCCGGTGCTGCCCAGGCACGCCTGGGAGGGCCGTGAATTCAATCGCACCAGCCTCGAGCCGCCGCTGGGCAGCGGCCCCTACAAGGTCGCCGAGGTGCAGGCCGGGCGCAGCATCCGCTACGAGCGGGTCAGGGACTGGTGGGGCAAGGACCTGCCGGTCAACCGCGGCCAGTACAACTTCGACAGCCTGGTGATCGACTACTACCGCGACAACACCGTGGCGCTGGAGGCGCTCAAGGCCGGCCAGTTCGACTTCTGGGTGGAGACCAGCGCGAAGAACTGGGCCACCGCCTACGACTCGCCGGCGATCCACGACGGCCGGCTGATCAAGGAGGAGATCGCCAACCACAACCCGGCCGGCATGCAGGGCTTCATCTTCAACCTGCGCCGCCCGCTGTTCCAGGACGTGCGCGTGCGCGAGGCCCTCGGCCTGCTGTTCGACTTCGAGTGGACCAACCGCCAGCTGTTCTACGGCGCCTACACCCGCACGCGCAGCTACTTCGAGAACTCCGAGCTGGCCTCCCGCGGCACGCCCTCGCCGGCCGAGCTGAAACTGCTAGAGCCGTGGCGCGAACGCCTGCCGGCGCAGGTGTTCGAAGCCGAGTACCAGCCGCCGCAGAGCGACGGCAGCGGGGTGATCCGCGAACAGCGCCGGCGCGCCTTCGAGCTGCTGCAACAGGCCGGCTGGCGGCTGGAGAACGACCGCATGCTCGACGCCACGGGCAAGCCGGTGACCATCGAGTTCCTCCTCGCCCAGGTCGAGTTCGAGCGCGTGCTGCTGCCGTTCAAGCGCAACCTGGCCAGCCTCGGCATCGAGCTGCAGATCCGCCGCGCCGATGTCTCCCAGTACATCAACCGCCTGCGCTCGCGCGACTTCGACCTGATCGTCGGCGGCTTCAGCCAGTCCAGTTCGCCGGGCAACGAGCAGCGCGAATACTGGCATTCCAGCAGCGCCGACAACCCCGGCAGCCGCAACCTGATCGGCCTCAAGGATCCGGCCATCGACGCCTTGGTCGAGGGCCTGATCAAGGCCGACAGCCGCCAGGCGCTGATCGACCACACCCGGGCACTGGACCGCGTGCTGCTGTGGGGCCACTACGTGATCCCCAACTGGCACATCAAGACCTGGCGGGTGGCGCGCTGGAACCGCCTCGGGCACCCTGCGGTGGCGCCGCTGTACGACATCGGCCTGTACACCTGGTGGGCCAGACCCGACGGCCAGGCACCGCTCGCCGCCAGCGGCCAGAAGGAGTAACGCCGGATGCTGGCCTATATCCTGCGCCGCCTGCTGCTGATCGTGCCGACCCTGTTCGGCATCCTGCTGATCAACTTCATCATCATCCAGGCCGCCCCCGGCGGCCCGGTGGAGCAGATGATCGCCAAGCTGGAAGGCTTCGACGCCGCCGCCGGCGGCGCCACCGGGCGCATCGCCGGCGGCGGCGCCGAGGTGGCGGCGGCCGGCAATACCTACCGCGGCGCCCAAGGCCTGGACCCCGAACTGATCGCGGAAATCGAGCGCATGTACGGCTTCGACAAGCCGGCCAGCGAGCGTTTCTGGATCATGATCCAGAACTACCTGCACTTCGACTTCGGCCAGAGCTTCTTCCGCGACGCCACGGTGATCGAGCTGATCGCCGAGAAGATGCCGGTGTCGATCTCGCTGGGGCTGTGGAGCACGCTGATCATGTACCTGGTGTCGATCCCGCTGGGGATCGCCAAGGCCATGCGCCACGGCAGCCACTTCGACGTGTGGACCAGCACGGCGATCATCGTCGGCTATGCCATCCCCGCCTTCCTGTTCGCCATCCTCCTGATCGTGCTGTTCGCCGGCGGCAGCTACTTCGACTGGTTCCCGCTGCGCGGGCTGACCTCGAACAACTTCGACGAGCTAAGCCTGTGGGGCAAGATCGCCGACTACTTCTGGCACCTGGCGCTGCCGGTGACCGCGCTGGTGATCGGCAACTTCGCCACCCTGACCCTGCTGACCAAGAACAGCTTCCTCGACGAGATCGGCAAGCAGTACGTGATCACCGCGCGCGCCAAGGGCCTCTCCGAGCGCCGCGTGCTCTACGGCCACGTGTTCCGCAACGCCATGCTGATCATCATCGCCGGTTTCCCCTCGGCGTTCATCGGCATCTTCTTCACCGGCTCCCTGCTGATCGAGGTGATCTTCTCCCTCGACGGCCTCGGTCTGCTGAGCTTCGAGTCGGCGATCAACCGCGACTATCCGGTGGTGTTCGGCACCCTGTTCATCTTCACCCTGCTGGGACTGATCGTGAAACTGATCGGCGACCTGACCTACACCCTGGTCGATCCGCGCATCGACTTCGAAAGCCGGGAGGGCTGAGCCATGGCCCTCTCGCCCATCAACCAGCGCCGCTTCGCGCTGTTCAAGGCGCACCGGCGCGGCTGGTACAGCCTGTGGCTGTTCCTCGGCCTGTTCATCCTCAGCCTCGGCGCCGAGCTGATCGCCAACGACAAGCCGCTGCTGGTCAGCTACGACGGCCAGTGGTACGCGCCGGTGCTCAAGCGCTACCCGGAAACCGCCTTCGGCGGCGAGTTCCCGCTGGAGGCCGACTACAAGAGCCCGTACATGCGCGAGCTGATCGAGTCGAAGGACGGCTGGATGCTCTGGCCGCCGATCCCCTACAGCTACGACAGCATCAACTTCGAGCTCAAGGTACCGGCGCCGGCGCCGCCCTCGGCGGACAACTGGCTGGGCACCGACGACCAGGGCCGCGACGTGCTGGCGCGGGTGATCTACGGCTTCCGCATCTCGGTGCTGTTCGCCCTGATCCTGACCCTGGCCAGTTCGGTGATCGGCGTCGCCGCCGGCGCGCTGCAGGGCTTCTACGGCGGCTGGGTCGACCTGATCGGCCAGCGCTTCCTGGAGATCTGGTCGGGCCTGCCGGTGCTCTACCTGCTGATCATCCTCGCCAGCTTCGTCGAACCGAACTTCTGGTGGCTGCTGGGCATCATGCTGCTGTTCTCCTGGATGAGCCTGGTCGACGTGGTGCGCGCCGAGTTCCTGCGCGGGCGCAACCTCGAGTACGTGCGCGCCGCCCGCGCCCTGGGCATGGGCAACGGCGCCATCATGTACCGCCACATCCTGCCCAACGCCATGGTCTCGACCATGACCTTCATGCCGTTCATCCTCACCGGCGCCATCGGCACCCTGACCGCGCTGGACTTCCTCGGCTTCGGCCTGCCGCCCGGCGCGCCGTCGCTGGGCGAGTTGGTCGCCCAGGGCAAGTCCAACCTGCAGGCGCCGTGGCTGGGCATCAGCGCCTTCGCCGTGCTGGCGCTGATGCTGACCCTGCTGGTGTTCATCGGCGAGGCCGCGCGCGATGCCTTCGACCCGAGGAAATGAGCCGATGAGCGAACCTTTGCTCGAGATCCGCGACCTGCAGGTCGCCTTCAGTCACGGCGGCGCGCCGCAGACCGTGGTGCACGGCGTCAGCTTCGAGATCCGCCGCGGCGAGACCCTGGCGCTGGTCGGCGAAAGCGGCTCCGGCAAGTCGGTGACCGCCCACTCCATCCTGCGCCTGCTGCCGCGCAGCAGCAGCCACCCGGGCGGCAGCATCCGCTACGGCGGCGAGGACCTGCTCACGCTGCCGGAGCGGCGCCTGCGCGGCATTCGCGGCAACCGCATCGCCATGGTGTTCCAGGAGCCGATGACCTCGCTCAATCCGCTGCATACGGTGGAGAAGCAGATCGCCGAGGTGCTCGCCCTGCACAAGGGGTTGACCGGCCAGGCGGCGTGCGCGCGGGTGCTGGAGCTGCTGGAACTGGTCGGCATCCCCGAACCGGCCAAGCGCCTCAAGGCCTACCCGCACGAGCTGTCCGGCGGCCAGCGCCAGCGGGTGATGATCGCCATGGCGCTGGCCAACGAGCCGGAAATCCTCATCGCCGACGAGCCGACCACCGCGCTGGACGTCACCGTGCAGCTGAAGATCCTCGAGCTGCTCAAGGAGCTGCAGGCGCGCCTGGGCATGGCCCTGCTGCTGATCACCCACGACCTCAACCTGGTACGACGCATCGCCCAGCGCGTGTGTGTCATGCAGCGCGGGCGCATCGTCGAACAGGCCGAGTGCGCGCAGCTGTTCGCCGCGCCGCAGCATCCCTACACTCGGGAGCTGCTCAGCACCGACCCCAGCGGCGGACCGGCGGACAACCCGCCCGGCAAGCCGCTGCTCGAGGTCAACGACCTGCGCGTGTGGTTCCCGATCAGGAAGGGCCTGCTGCGGCGTACCGTCGACCACGTCAAGGCGGTCGACGGGGTCAACTTCAGCCTGCCGCAGGGGCAGACTCTCGGCATCGTCGGTGAAAGCGGCTCGGGCAAGTCGACCCTCGGCCTGGCGATCCTGCGCCTGATCGGCAGCCGCGGCGCGATCCGCTTCGCCGGCCAGGCCATCGACGGCCTCGGCCAGCACGACGTGCGTCCGCTGCGTCGGCAGATGCAGGTGGTGTTCCAGGACCCGTTCGGCAGCCTGAGCCCGCGCATGTCGGTGGGCCAGATCATCGGCGAGGGTCTGGAGATCCACGGCATCGGCACGCCGGCCGAGCGCGAGCAGGCTATCATCGCCGCACTCGTCGAAGTCGGCCTGGATCCGGCCAGCCGGCACCGCTACCCTCACGAGTTTTCCGGCGGACAGCGCCAGCGCATCGCCATCGCCCGCGCGCTGGTGCTCAAGCCGCAGCTGATCCTGCTCGACGAGCCGACCTCGGCGCTCGACCGCACGGTGCAGCGCCAGGTGGTGGAGCTGCTGCGCAGCCTGCAGCACAAGTACAATCTGACCTACCTGTTCATCAGCCATGACCTGGCGGTGGTCCGGGCCCTCAGCCACCAGCTGATGGTGGTGCGGCACGGCAAGGTGGTCGAACAGGGTGAAGCCGGCGCGATCTTCCATGCGCCGCAGCACCCCTACACACAGCAGCTGCTCGAAGCCGCCTTCATGGCGCCGGGCGCTGCCGATTAACCAGCAAGAGGAAGTACACAATGGGTTTCATGACCGGCAAGCGCGTGCTGATCGTCGGCGTCGCCAGCAAGCTGTCCATCGCCTCCGGCATCGCCGCCGCGATGCACCGCGAAGGCGCTGAACTGGCCTTCACCTACCAGAACGACAAGCTCAAGGGCCGCGTCGAGGAATTCGCCGCCAGCTGGGGCTCCAGCGCCGAGATGTGCTTCCCCTGCGACGTCGCCAACGACGACGACATCGCCCGCGTATTCGAGGAGCTGGGCAAGAAGTGGGACGGCCTGGACTGCATCGTCCACTCGGTCGGCTTCGCCCCGGGCGACCAACTGAACGGCGACTTCACCGAAGTCACCACCCGCGAAGGCTTCAAGATCGCCCACGACATCAGCGCCTACAGCTTCGTCGCCCTGGCCAAGGCCGGCCGCGAGCTGATGAAGGGCCGCAACGGCAGCCTGCTGACCCTGTCCTACCTGGGCGCCGAGCGCACCATGCCCAACTACAACGTGATGGGCATGGCCAAGGCCTCGCTGGAAGCCGGCGTGCGCTACCTGGCCGGCAGCCTCGGCCCGGAAGGCACCCGCGTCAACTGCATCTCCGCAGGCCCCATCCGCACCCTGGCCGCCAGCGGCATCGCCAGCTTCCGCAAGATGCTGGCTGCCAACGAGCGCCAGACCCCGCTGCGCCGCAACGTGACCATCGAGGAGGTCGGCAACGCCGCTGCCTTCCTGTGCTCCGACCTGGCCTCGGGCATCAGCGGCGAGATCATGTATGTCGACGGTGGCTTCAACACCACCGCCATGGGTGCGCTGGAAGAGTAAGCGCTCCGTACCGGCCCGCCGCCGTGCGGGCCGGTTTCCCCGCGGTTCGGCCGTCCGGCCAGCTCCCAGCCAGCTCCCAGCCAGCTCCCAGCTCCCAGCTCCCAGCTCCCAGCTCCCAGCTCCCAGCTCCCAGCTCCCAGCTCCCAGCTCCCAGCTCCCAGCTCCCAGCTCCCAGCAGCATGCCACCGAGCGCAGCGAGCGCCTGGCACGTGCGCTTTCTCCATCCCGGAATGCACAACGCCCCCTTGCGGAGGCGTTGCGGGTATCACCTAGACGCGTGACCGATCAGAAACGCTCGATTTTCGCCTCGGTCTGCAGCTGGCGCTGGAAGGCCAGGAAGTCCTGCTGGCCACTGCGCGAGGCGAGGAAGCGGCGGTACATGGCCAGCTCCTCGGCAGACAGCTCGGCCTCGGCGGCGCTCACCCCATTGAGGCGCAGCACCAGATAGTCGCCGTTGGCCAGCGACAGACCGGCGAAGCTCGGCTTGTCGGCCGCCTGCGGGCGCGGCAGGCGGAACAGCGCCTGCAGCACCTGCGGATCGACGCCCTCCTGGCTGCGGGTGGCCGCCTCGCTCACCTGCCAGGCCTCGCCGGACTCGGCCTGCACCACCGGCGTCTTGCCGGCGCGCAGCTCGGCCAGCAGCGCTTCGCCGCGAGTCTGCGCCGCGGCGGCCGCCCGCTCGCTGCGGATCCTCTCACCCAGCTTGTCGGCCAGTTGCTCCAGCGGCTGCTGCTCGGACTTGCGGTGCTCCTTGACGCGCAGGACCACCACGGTATCCGGATCCAGCTCGAGAGCACTGCTGTTGGCGCCCTCGGTAAGCACCTCGGGGCTGAAGGCGGCCTGCACCACCTGGCGATTGGCAGCGATACCCTCGCCACCCTCGCGGCCGAACGGCGCCGCCTGCTTGACCTCGAGACCCAGCTCCTGGGCCGGCTGGGCCAGGTCGGCCGCCTCGAACGCGGCGTCCTCCAGCTGCTTGCTGGCCTCGACGAAACGCTGCTCGACCTGCTGCGCCTTGAGTTCGCGCACCAGTTGCGGACGCAGGCTGTCCAGGCTCGGCACCTCGGCGGCCTGCACGTCGTCAAGACGGATCAGGTGCCAGCCGAACTCGCTCTTCACCGGCGCCGATACCTGGCCCTTCTGGAGGGAGAACAGGGCATCCTCGAAGGCCTTGTCGTAGACCCCCTTGCCGGCAAAGCCCAGATCGCCGCCGTTGCCGGCCGAACCCGGATCCTGAGAGAACTCCTTGGCCAGGGCAGCGAAGTCCTCGCCCTTGTCGATGCGGGCCTTGAGCTCCTCGAGCTTGGCCTTGGCCTGCTCGTCGCTCATCTGGCCGCCGGCTTCCAGCAGGATGTGCGAGGCCTTGCGCTGCTCGCCGAGATTGGCGATTTCCTTCTCGTAGGCAGCCTGGACATCGGCATCGGCCACCTCGACCTGATCGAAGAAGGCGTCCTTCTTCAGCTCGACATACTCGACCTGCACCTGCTCGGGAGTCATGAACTCGCTGGCATGCTCGTCGTAGTAGGCCTTGACCTCGTCGGCGGATACCTCGACCTGCTCAGAGTGCGCCTTGATCGCCAGCGTGGCGAAGTCGCGAGTCTGCCGCTCGAGGGCGGCGAAGGCGCGCACCTCCTGGTCGGTGACGAAGCCGCTGCCGGCGAGGCCGGCGCGCAGCTGGCCGATGAGCATCTCCTCCTCCAGCAGCTGACGGAACTGCAGGCGGTCGTAGCCCATCTGGCGAATCACCTGATCGAAGCGATCGGGACTGAACTTGCCGTCCACCTGGAACTCGGGGGTGAGCAGGATCAACTGATCGAGCGCCTGCTGGGAGAAGCCGAAGCCGGCATCGCGGACCCCCTGCAGCAGCAGGGTGCGGTCGATCAGCGCCTTCAGCGCGCCCTCGCGCAGGAGCTTCTCGTCGAGCAGGGAGGCATCGAACTGCTCGCCCAGCTGCTGGGCCAGCTGCCGGCGCTGCATGTCCATCGCCCGATTCAGCTCGTTGAGGCTGACGCTCTCGCCGTTGACCTCGGCGGCATCCTGCTTGTTGCTGGTGGCGTTCATGATCGCGTCGAAGCCGGTCAGCGCCATGAGCACGATGATCACGCCGATGATGGTCTTGGCGATCCAGCCCTGCGAATTGTCCCTGATATTCTGAAGCATGCAGCCCCCCAAACGCGGCCGGCCCCCGCCCTGGCAGGCTCCGGCGTGGGTCTATGGCGGAGAAATAAAAGAAAGGCGCATCCGAGGATGCGCCTTCTCGATAGATGGCGGAGCGGACGGGACTCGAACCCGCGACCCCCGGCGTGACAGGCCGGTATTCTAACCGACTGAACTACCGCTCCGCAGCCGGACCAGCCAATGCGGTCCGGAAAAACTCAAACCCGGAAGACGCTCAGTTCACCGCATCCTTGAGGGCCTTGCCAGCCTTGAAGCCGGGGATCTTGGCCGCTTCGATCTCGATCGGCTTGCCGGTCTGCGGGTTGCGGCCGGTACGCGCGGCGCGCTCCTTGACGGCGAAGGTGCCGAAGCCTACCAGCACGACGGAGTCACCTTCCTTCAGGGCACCGGTGATGGAGTCGATCACGGCATCCAGCGCGCGACCGGCAACAGCTTTCGGGATATCAGCAGATGCGGCAATGGCATCGATCAGTTCCGACTTGTTCACTCTAAGTCCCCTTGATTCCTGTTGAGTTCGTAGTTCGTATCTTGACTGGTTGCAGCAATTATCAGGTGTGCCGTTAAGCTTGCCGACATGCGAGGAGGCGCTTTATATCAAGCGCCCGAAAAGAGTGTCAAGGAAGCCCAATGACTAGTGGGTGCTGATTCGCTCCTTGGCTTCAGCTTCACGCTTGTCATCCGCCCCTACCCGCTCGGGAGCCGCGTCAGACAAGGGCTCAGGCTTGTATTGCAGCGCAATCTGCAGGACTTCGTCAATCCATTTGACCGGCTTGATCTGCAGGTCAGCCTTGATGTTCTCCGGAATCTCCTTCAGATCGCGCACGTTCTCTTCAGGAATGATCACGGTAGTAATGCCACCGCGATGAGCCGCCAGCAGTTTCTCCTTGAGACCGCCGATGGCCAGCACCTGGCCGCGCAGGGTGATCTCCCCGGTCATGGCCACGTCGGCGCGCACCGGGATGCCGGTCACGGCGGATACCAGCGCTGTACACATGCCGATGCCGGCACTCGGACCGTCCTTGGGCGTGGCGCCTTCCGGCACGTGGATGTGGATGTCGCGCTTCTCGTGGAAGTCCGGGGCGATACCCAGGCTCTTGGCGCGGCTGCGCACCACGGTCAGCGCGGCAGTGATCGACTCGCCCATCACGTCGCCCAGCGAGCCGGTCTTGATCAACTGACCCTTGCCGGGGACCACGGCCGCCTCGATGGTCAGCAGTTCGCCGCCCACCTGGGTCCAGGCCAGACCGGTCACCTGGCCGACCTGATCCTGCAGCTCGGCCTTGCCGAAACGGAACTTCTTGACACCCAGGTAGTGCTCCAGGTCATCGGGAGTCACGGTGACGCGGACGCTCTTCTCGCGGGCATGCTCCTTGACCACCTTGCGGCAGACCTTGGCGATCTCGCGCTCCAGGTTGCGCACCCCGGCCTCGCGGGTATAGAAGCGGATGATGTCGCGCAGGGCGTCCTCCTCGACGCTCAGCTCGCTCTTCTTCAGGCCGTTGGCGGCGGCCTGCTTGGGTACCAGGTACTTGGTGGCGATGTTGATCTTCTCCGCCTCGGTGTAGCCCGGCAGGCGGATCACCTCCATGCGGTCGAGCAGCGGCGCCGGGATGTTCATCGAGTTGGCGGTGCACAGGAACATCACGTTGGAAAGGTCGTAGTCGACCTCCAGGTAATGGTCGTTGAAGTTGTGGTTCTGCTCAGGATCGAGCACCTCGAGCAGCGCCGAGGCCGGATCGCCGCGCATGTCGCTGCCCAGCTTGTCGATCTCGTCGAGCAGGAACAGCGGATTGCGCACGCCGACCTTGGTCATCTTCTGGATCAGCCGGCCCGGCATCGAGCCGATGTAGGTGCGGCGGTGGCCGCGGATCTCGGCCTCGTCACGCACGCCGCCGAGGGCCATGCGCACGTACTTGCGGTTGGTCGCGCGGGCGATCGACTCGGCCAGCGAAGTCTTGCCCACCCCCGGC
Organism: Pseudomonas sp. AN-1; assembly: GCF_034057115.1. Lineage (NCBI taxonomy): Bacteria > Pseudomonadati > Pseudomonadota > Gammaproteobacteria > Pseudomonadales > Pseudomonadaceae > Pseudomonas > Pseudomonas sp. AN-1. The sequence goes on from NZ_CP139195.1 coordinate 1,732,665, forward strand.
GGGCCGACCAGGCAGAGCACCGGCCCCTTCAGTTTCTTCACCCGCTTCTGCACGGCGAGGAACTCGAGGATGCGCTCCTTGACCTCCTCCAGGCCGTAGTGGTCGGCATCGAGGATCTCCTCGGCGCGCTTGAGATCGAGGCGCACCTTGCTCTCGGCCTGCCACGGCACGTTGGTCAGCCACTCGATGTAGGAGCGCACCACGGTGGCCTCGGCCGACATCGGCGACATCTGCTTGAGCTTGTTCAGCTCGGCATTGGCCTTCTGCAGCGCTTCCTTGGTCATGCCGGCGTTGTCGATGCGCTTCTTCAGCTCGTCGACCTCGCTGTGGCCCTCCTCGCCCTCGCCGAGCTCCTTCTGGATCGCCTTCATCTGCTCGTTGAGGTAGTACTCGCGCTGGCTGCGCTCCATCTGCTTCTTGACCCGGCCGCGGATGCGCTTCTCCACCTGCAGCAGGTCGATCTCGGCATCCAGCAGACCGAGCACGTGCTCGATGCGGGCCGTCAGGTCGGTGAGCTCGAGGATCTCCTGCTTCTGCTCGATGCGCAGCGCCATGTGCGCGGCCATGGTGTCGACCAGACGCGCCGGATCGTCGATGCCGGTCAGCGAGCCGAGCACTTCGGCCGGCACCTTCTTGCCCAGCTGCACGTACTGCTCGAACTGGCTCAGCAGGCTGCGGCAGAACACTTCCGCCTCGCGTGCCGGCACGCTGCCCTCCTCGACCAGGCTAACCTCGGCGCGGGCATGGCTGCCGGCATCGATGAAGCGCTCGACCGCTCCGCGCTGGCCACCTTCGACCAGCACCTTGACCGTGCCGTCGGGCAACTTGAGCAGTTGCAGCACGCTGGCCAGGGTGCCCATGCGATACAGGGCTTCCGGGGCCGGATCGTCGTCCGCCGGATTCTTCTGCGCCAGCAGCAGGATCTGCTTGTCGGCGCTCATGGCCGCCTCGAGCGCCTCGATGGACTTTTCGCGACCGACGAAAAGCGGGATGACCATGTGCGGATAGACCACCACATCGCGCAACGGCAAAAGGGGCAACTCGATGATCGTGTTCATGCTTTCAACTCTTGCTAGGCCCGACTGCAGAGACTCACGGGCGTTGGACATGGCTTCAAGATGGGGGGGCAGGCGGGAAAAAACAAGCTTTGGCGGCGCACAGAAACAACAAAGGGGCCCGCAGGCCCCTCTGGAGTAGCTTACGCCTCGGGCGCAGCCTTGGCGGGTTGCTCGCTGCTCTGATAGATCAGCAACGGCTTGGAGCTGCCCTCGATGACGCTCTCGTCGATGACCACCTTGCTGACGTCCTTGGCCGAGGGAATCTCGTACATGGTGTCGAGCAGGATACCCTCGAGGATCGAACGCAGGCCACGGGCGCCGGTCTTGCGCTCCAGTGCCTTGCGCGCCACCGCATGCAGGGCGTCGCTGCGGAACTCCAGTTCGACGCCTTCCATCTCGAACAGCCGCGCGTACTGCTTGGTCAGCGCATTCTTCGGCTCGGTGAGGATCTGCATCAGCGCCGCCTCGTCGAGCTCCTCGAGGGTGGCGATCACCGGCAGGCGACCGACGAACTCGGGGATCAGGCCGAACTTGACCAGATCGTCAGGCTCCACCTCGCGCAGGGACTCGCCGACCTTCTTGCCGGCCTCCTTGCTGCGCACCTCGGCATTGAAGCCGATGCCGCCCTTGGTCGAGCGATTCTGGATGACCTTCTCAAGGCCGGCGAAGGCGCCACCGCAGATGAACAGGATGTTGCGGGTGTCGACCTGCAGGAACTCCTGCTGCGGGTGCTTGCGGCCGCCCTGCGGCGGCACCGAGGCCACGGTGCCCTCGATCAGCTTGAGCAGCGCCTGCTGCACGCCCTCGCCCGACACGTCGCGGGTGATCGACGGGTTGTCCGACTTGCGCGAGATCTTGTCGATCTCGTCGATGTAGACGATGCCCATCTGGGCCTTCTCCACATCGTAGTCGCACTTCTGCAGCAGCTTCTGGATGATGTTTTCCACGTCCTCGCCGACGTAGCCAGCCTCGGTCAGGGTGGTGGCGTCGGCGATGGTGAAGGGCACGTTGAGCAGCCGGGCCAGGGTCTCGGCGAGCAGGGTCTTGCCCGAGCCGGTGGGACCGATCAGCAGGATGTTGCTCTTGCCCAGCTCGACGTCGTCCTTCTTCTCGCGCTGGCTGAGACGCTTGTAGTGGTTGTACACCGCAACCGCCAGCACCTTCTTGGCGCGCTCCTGACCGATCACGTACTGGTCGAGGATGGTGCTGATTTCCTTGGGCGCCGGCAACTTGTTGGCGTTGCTCTCGGCCTGGGCTTCCTGCACCTCCTCGCGGATGATGTCGTTGCACAGGTCGACGCACTCGTCGCAGATGAAGACCGAGGGACCGGCAATGAGCTTGCGTACTTCGTGCTGGCTCTTGCCGCAGAAGGAACAGTAAAGCAGTTTGCCGGTGTCCTCGCCGTTGCGGGTGTCAGTCATTCGATCAATCCAATCCGGTAGGCATGAACACAAGATGAAGACAATCGCGGGCTTTTTCAAGCCCGCGACATGGCCGGTAACACCCCGGCCGGAGACAGGTGGCGGGAATCAGACGGGCAGCTGGCGCTTGCTCAGCACCTGGTCGATCAGGCGGTAGTTGACCGCTTCCTCGCCGCTCATGAAGTTGTCGCGATCGGTATCGCGGGCGATCACGTCGATCGGCTGGCCGGTATGCGCCGCCAGGATGCGGTTGAGACGCTCGCGGATGGTGAGAATCTCGCGGGCATGGATCTCGATGTCCGAGGCCTGGCCCTGGAAGCCGCCCAGCGGCTGGTGGATCATCATCCGCGAATGCGGCAGGCAGTAGCGCTTGCCGGCGGCACCGCCGGCCAGCAGCAGTGCGCCCATGCTGCAGGCCTGACCGATGCAGATGGTCGACACGTCCGGCTTGATGAACTGCATGGTGTCGTAGATCGACATGCCGGCGGTCACCGAGCCGCCCGGCGAGTTGATGTACAGGTGGATGTCCTTGTCCGGGTTCTCCGCCTCGAGGAACAGCAGTTGGGCCACCACCAGGTTGGCCATGTAGTCCTCGACCGGACCGACCAGGAAGATCACTCGCTCCTTCAGGAGGCGCGAGTAGATGTCGTAGGCGCGCTCGCCACGGGCCGACTGCTCGATCACCATGGGCACCAGGCCGCCAGCGGCCTGCACGTCGAGCTGCGTATCAAATGAATTGCGGAACATTCCCGGTCACTCCCTATCAGATATGTCCATAGACACATAAGCCAGCGCGAGGCTGGCTTATGTAGGACTCTAACAATTGCAGAGGTCTTTATTCGGCCTTCGGAGCTTCCGCCGGCTTGACCGCTTCCTCGTAGGAGACCTGCTTGTCAGTGACATTGGCCTTTTGCAGGACAGTATCCACGACTTGTTCTTCCAGAACAACCGAGCGGACCTCGTCCAGCTGCTGGGCGTTCTTGTAGTACCAGGCCACCACCTGCTCCGGCTCCTGATAGGCGGACGCCATTTCCTCGATCAGCTCACGGACACGAGCCTCGTCCGGCTTGATCTCGAACTGCTTGACCACCTCGGCGACGATCAGCCCCAGAGCGACACGACGCTTGGCCTGCTCCTCGAAGAGCTCTGCCGGCAGCTGCTGCGGATCGATGCTGCCACCGAACTGCTGGACGGCCTGCACACGCAGACGGTTCACTTCGTTGCCGATCAGCGCCTTCGGCACCTCGACCGGATTGGCTGCCAGCAGCCCCTCCATCACCTGGTTCTTGACCTTGGACTTGATGGCCTGACGCAGTTCGCGCTCCATGTTCTTGCGCACTTCGGCACGGAAGCCGTCGACGCCACCTTCCTTGACGCCGAACAGGGCGAAGAACTCCTCGTTCAGCTCAGGCAGCTTCGGCTCGGCGACCGCGTTGACGGTCACGGAGAACTCGGCGGCCTTGCCGGCCAGGTCGAGGTTCTGGTAGTCCTCGGGGAAGATCACGTTCAGCACGCGCTCTTCACCGGCCTTGGCGCCGACCAGGCCATCCTCGAAGCCCGGGATCATGCGACCGGAGCCCAGCACCAGCAGGGTGCCCTTGGCGCTGCCGCCGGCGAACACTTCGCCGTCGACCTTGCCGACGAAATCGATGTTCAGCTGGTCGCCATTCTGCGCTTCGCGCTCGACCGCCTCGAAGCGGGTGTTCTGCTTGCGCAGGATCTCGAGCATGTTGTCGACATCGGCATCACCCACTTCCGCCTGCAGACGCTCGACGGCGATGGATTCGAAGCCGGCGGCCTGGAACTCGGGGAACACTTCGAAGGTGGCGACGTACTCCAGCGCCTGGCCTTTTTCGAAGACCTTGGGCTCGACGGACGGCGCACCTGCCGGATTCAGCTTCTCCTGCACCACGGCCTCATAGAAGGTGGCCTGGATCAGGTCGCCCAGCGCTTCCTGGCGGGCGGAGTCCTCGTAGCGCTGGCGGATGATGCTCATCGGCACCTTGCCGGGACGGAAGCCAGGAATCTTGGCGCGACGGGCGGTCTGCTGCAGACGCTTGTTGACTTCGGTCTCGATGCGCTCGGCAGGCACACCAACGGTCATGCGACGCTCGAGAGCGGAGGTGGCTTCAACAGAAACTTGCATGGATAATCCTCGTTGCACAGACAAAGCCGGCCCTACCGGCCCCATAAATAGGGCATGCATTCTATTAGGTGATTTCGCAGAAGTCACCCGGTGGCCGACAGAAAAGGCACAGGGCAAAAGCGTCAGGTGGAGGAATGCCGACCGCGCGGCAGAAGGACTGCCAGCCACGGAACGGAACGGAACCATCGAAAGAGCAGACATCCTGACGAGAGATGGTGCGGACGGCGAGACTCGAACTCGCACACCTTGCGGCACTGGAACCTAAATCCAGCGTGTCTACCAATTTCACCACGTCCGCGCGACGGGAGCAGAAACGAAAACGCCAGGCTAGGCCTGGCGGTTCGGAATATGGGGTGGACGATGGGAATCGAACCCACGACACCAGGAGCCACAATCCTGTGCTCTACCAACTGAGCTACGCCCACCATATTGCATCACTTACATCAAGCACCGACTGGCGCGCCCGGCAGGACTCGAACCTGCGACCATCCGCTTAGAAGGCGGATGCTCTATCCAGCTGAGCTACGGGCGCGTTTGTGGCGGCAACCCTCTAGCCGGATCCGAGGGAAATCTTGCGACTCTCCTCGAGGTGTCTGACCACCGGACCAGCCACCAGCTTCGTTTTGCTGAGGGGCTGTGCTTGTTAAGCGAGGCACATGTTATAGAGACCGCCACCTGTCGTCAACGGTTTTTTTGAAAATTTTCAAACACATAGCTCCACCCGACGGGTTTGGCACACCAGCTGCCTTTGCCCGACCGCCGCCGCGTGCGAGAATACCCCACCTTCTTCACTGACTCTCACGGTTCTCCCAGCGTCATGACCGCACAACTGATCGACGGCAAAGCCATCGCCGCCCGCCTCCGCCAACAGATCGCCCAGCGCGTAGCCGAGCGCCGCCAGCAAGACCTGCGCATCCCGGGACTGGCCGTCATCCTGGTCGGCAGCGACCCGGCCTCCCAGGTGTACGTCGCCCACAAGCGCAAGGACTGCGAGGAAGTAGGCTTCATCTCCCGCGCCTATGATCTGGATGCCAGCACCTCGCAGGAGGATCTGCTGCAGCTGATCGACACGCTGAACGCAGACCCGGCGGTCGATGGCATCCTGGTCCAGCTGCCGCTGCCGCGCCATCTCGATGCGTCCCAGCTGCTCGAACGCATCCACCCGGACAAGGACGTCGACGGCTTCCATCCGTTCAACATCGGCCGCCTGGCCCAGCGCATGCCCGTGCTGCAGCCGTGCACGCCGAAAGGCATCATGACCCTGCTGAAGAGCACCGGCGTCGACCTGCACGGCCAGCACGCAGTGGTCGTCGGCGCCTCCAACATCGTCGGCCGCCCGATGGCTCTCGAGCTGCTGCTGGCCGGCTGCACCACTACCGTGACCCACCGCTTCACTCGCGACCTCGCCAGCCACGTGCGCCAGGCGGACATCGTGGTGGTCGCTGTCGGCAAGCCGGGCCTGGTCAAGGGCGAATGGATCAAGGAAGGAGCCATCGTCATCGATGTCGGCATCAACCGCCTGGTCGATGGCCGTCTGGTCGGCGACGTCGACTTCGAGGCCGCCGCTGCCCGCGCCAGCTGGATCACCCCTGTGCCGGGCGGCGTGGGACCGATGACCCGCGCCTGCCTGCTGGAGAACACCCTCTACGCCGCGGAGCAACTGCACGACTGAGCCGCGCCGCGCGTGCGTGGCGCCGGGACGCATGCCTCGCGCCACACATCCCGGAAAAGAAAAAACCCGGCCAAGGCCGGGTTTTTTCATGCGCGGTCCGCAGGGATTACTGCTGGACCTGCGCTTCCACTTCCGCTTCCACGCGACGGTTGATGGCGCGACCGGCATCGGTGGCGTTGTCGGCCACCGGACGGGACTCGCCGTAACCCACGGAGCTCACGCGAGAGGAGGACACGCCATACTGGTTGACCAGCACCTCGCGCACGGCAGCGGCGCGACGCTCGGACAGCTTCTGGTTGTAGGCGTCGGTACCCACGGAGTCGGTGTGACCTTCCACGGTGGTGGAGGTCTGCGGGTACTGGTTCATGAAGTCGGCCAGGTTCTGGATGTCGGCATAGCTTTCCGGCTTGACCTTGGCCTTGTCGAAGTCGAACTTCACATCCAGCTCGACACGCACCACTTCCGGAACCGGTTCGGCGACCGGGGCCGGCTCTTCAGCCACCGGAGCGGCAGCGACCGGAGCCGGTGCCGGGGCGGAGCCGCCACCGAAGTTCATGCCGACGCCGACGCCGGCCATCCACTCGGAATTGCCCTGATCGATGTTGTGCATGCCGTCGACACCGGCCTTGGCGAACAGGTTCTCGGTGAAGTAGTACTTCACACCAGCGCCGAGGTTGGCGAAGGTGCTGGTGTCACGACCGCTGCGATCCGGCTGACCGATGCTCTGGTGGGCAGCACCGGCGGAAACGTAGGGGCGCAGACCCACACCCGGGGTACCGAAGTGGTAGGCCGCATCGAGAGAAGTCAGCTCGCCTTCGATGTTCTTGCTGCCGCTAACCGCGCCCACACCATCGTAGACGCCATGCGACAGGTTCAGGGAGACATCGTCGGTCAGGAAGTAACCGATACCGGCACCGTAGAGCGCACCCTCATCAAGGCCGGTCTGAGTATCGGGCTCGTAGTACTTGGCGAACGCGTCCACTTCTACCGCGCCCTGGCCCTGGGCCATTGCGCCAATGGAAGAAGCGGCAATCAGGGAGCCGATGACTACGCTCAAGGTGTTTTTCAGTTTCATCCGTTAAATCCCCAGCAGGAAAAATTATAGCTGCATGATTTCGACAGGCAGCCAAGCGAAAAGTTTAGCACGACATCAATCCGGTCGAAATTTCTCGCGACAATCACTCTGCGGCAGGATCGGCAAATTTCTCGCGCAGACGATCCAGCGCCCGCTTGTAGCGCATCTTGGTGGCACTCAGCCCCATGTGCATGATGTCGGCGATTTCCTGGAACTCCAGCTCGGCGACGAAGCGCAGCACCAGGATTTCCCGGTCGATCGGATTGACATGCACCAGCCAGCGGTCCAGCCCACCCCGCTCCTCGGCCTTCGGCGCACGCTCCTCGGAGGCCTCCTCCTGAGGATCGAGGCTGAGCGCATCCAGCAGGCGGCGCTTGCGGCGCTCCTTGCGGTACTGGGTGATGCACTCGTTGTAGGTGATGCTGTACAGCCAGGTCTTGAACTTCGACTTGCCCTCGAAGTTCTTCAGGCCGTAGAGAACCTTCAGCATGACCTCCTGGCAGACATCGTCGGCATCCCGCTCGTTGCCCAGGTAGCGCGCACAGACATTGAACAGAGTGCGCTGGTAGCGGCGCATCAGCTCCTCGTAGGCACGGGTGACGTGGAACAGCTCGCCATGCGCCCGCTGCACCAGCTCCTCGTCGGTGAGCTGGTGCGGGTCGTAGCGCGGAGACAGGGAGTGGGGCTTGTTCAAGCGAGGCAGACCGGCCGCGATTCGGAAAAGGCAGCCTGCACGAGACAGATCTGCCGGGATGGTCGCCTAATTTAGCAGAAAAGGGCCGGCACCGCCGCGCCTCAGCGACTGACGACCCGCCGCGACAGCAGCAGCCGGTTGCACAGCGTGACCAGCTCGCCATCGCCGGTATGCAGGATGGTCTTGACCGTGCCGATCTCCTCGATCACCCCTTCGACGTCGCCGACGCGGATCCGCTGCCCCACCTCGTAGAGTTCGCGCAGGTAGATCCCGGCGATGATCTGTCCGACCACCTCGCGGCTGCCCAAGCCCAGGGCCAGGGCCAGGGCCAGGGCGACCGCCGACAGCACGATGGCGATGACCAGGTTGAGCAGATCGGTCTTCACCTCGAGCTGACCGATGGCCACCGAGATGCTGATGATGATCACCAGCCCCTGGGCCAGACGCCCCAGGCTGCCGCCGTACTCGAGCCCCACGCCGTCGGCGGCGCCGCGCACCAGACGCCCGGCCAGCTGAGCCAGCAGCACGCCAGCCAGCAGCACCATGGCGGCGCCGAACACCTTGGGCAGGTAGAGGGCGAACAGGTCGAGGGTCGCCGAGACCCGCTGCAACCCCAGCGACTCGGCGGCCGAGACGAGGAACACCAGCAGCACGAACCAGTAGACCACCTTGCCGACCAGGGTCGACACCGCGGCCTGGATGCCGCCGCGGGCCAGCAGCTTGGTCAGCCCCGCGCCTGCCATCAGGCGGTCGAGGCCGAGCTTGGCCAGCAGCTTGGAGAACAGGGTGTCGAGCAGCTTGGCAACGATGAAGCCGAGCAGCACCACCACCAGCGCGCCGAGCAGATTGGGGATGAAGCCCGCCAGCTTGCTCCACAGGGTGCTCATCGCACTCAGCAGACTCTGGGTCCAGATATCGAATTCCATGCGTCACTCAGCCTTATGCGCCGCACGCGCGGCAGGATGCAGTCGCCGGGTCGCCGGCACCTTGCGGACCGTGCCACTCTCGAGGCCGATCATCAGTGCCTCGAACCAGTGCCCCAGCAGCTTGAACAGGTCGCCCGCACCGACCTGGCGGTTGGCGGCCTTGAGCACGCGATCCAGCCGGGCGCTGTCGGCCGACTCGGCCGGAGCGCCACGCAGCAGGTCGCGCAGTGATTCTTCGAAGGGATCGTGCATACCGACCTCCACGGTGTCTCAGCACAAGACGTCACAGGCGTGAGCCGGGTCACATCAGAGCCAGCGCATGCGGCGAAACAGCCAGCCCTGGAACAGGGCGATGCCAGCCATCAGCAGGCAGACCAGCAGGAAGCCGTAGGGATGCTCGGCGCCGGGCACCCCGCCGACGTTGATGCCGAGCAGGCCCGTGACGAAGGTCATCGGCATGAAGAAGCCGGTGATGATGCCGAGCAGATACATGGTGCGGTTCATCCGCTCGGTCACCCGCCGATGCTCGGCCTCCTGCAGCAGGCTGACCCGCTCGCGCACCAGCTCGAGTTCCTCGAGGTGGCGGGTCAAGCGGTTGTGCAGCTCGTTCCAGTAGGCGGTATCGCTGTCCGCGAACCAGGACAGCGGGTTGCGCGCCAGCTGGGCATAGATCTCGCGCTGCGGCGCCAGGTAACGGCGCAGGCTGGCAGCCCGCCGCCGCAGGGCCAGCAGCAGATGACGGTCGGGCACCCCCTTCTCGTTCTGCTCGAGGGTTTCCTCGAGTTCGTCGAGCTGCTCGGCGATGCCCGCGACCAGCACATCCACCCCGTCGGTCAGCGCATGGGCGAGAAACAGCATGGCCTCCGAGGCCGTCTTCGGCCCGTCGCTGCGCTCGAAGGCGTCGCACAACGCGCCAGCCGCCTTGACCGGCCGCATGCGCAGGGAGATCACCTGGCGGGCATCGGCATAGATGCGCAGCGCCACCATGTCTTCCGGCGCAGCACCGGGATTGAGATTGACCCCGCGCAGGAACAGCAGCAGGCGCTCCCCCCCCAGCAGCACCAGGCGCGGGCGCGTCGCCTCTTCCAGCAGCAGGTCGCAGGCGAATTCGCCGAGGCCGCCGGACGCGCGCAGCCAGCGCTGCGCCGCAGGCACGCTGCGATCCCAGTGCAGCCAGAGGCTTTCCTGGGGGCGCAGATCGAGCACCGTCAGCTCGTTGCGACGGATCCGCTGCGCACCGCCCTCGCCGTCCAGCACGAAGCCGTAGACCAGCCCGCGCTCGTCGTCACCCTCGAAGGACTGCATCGTCTCTCCAGCGGCTGCAGCCGCCAGGCCGGGTCAGCCCGGGCTGGCGGAGCCCTGCCCGCTTATTCGGGCATCTTCAGCTCTTCGTGGGACACGATGATGCCGTTGTTGTCGGCGTAGATGTAGTGGCCCGGGGTGAAGGTGACGCCACCGAAGGTGACCTCGACGTTGAGGTCGCCGATGCCGCGCTTCTCGGTCTTCATCGGGTGGGCGGCCAGCGCCTGCACGCCGAGATCGGTCTGTGCGATCACGTCGACATCACGGATGCAGCCGTACACCACGATGCCTTCCCAGCCGTTCTTCGCCGCCTTCTCGGCCAGCATGTCGCCGAGCAGGGCGCGACGCAGCGAGCCGCCGCCGTCGACCACCAGCACCTTGCCGCGACCATCCTGCTCGACCTGCTCCTTGACCAGCGAGTTGTCCTCGAAGCACTTGATGGTGACGATCTGGCCACCGAAGGAATCACGGCCGCCGAAGTTGCTGAACATCGGTTCGACCACGTCGACGTAGGGGTAGGCATCGCACAGATCGGGGGTCACGTATTGCATGTCAGGTTCCTTGCGTTAGAGATCGACGCCACTGCGACTGCCATCATGGAGCGGCGGCAACCGCGGCAGCGGCGAACAGACAGCATTGATGGCACAAGCCCTGGCCAGCACAACCTCGCCAGCCCGGACACAGCACCATTCCTGCCGACGATCCTAGCCACAACGGCGCCAGCAGGGAACTAGGCAAACGTATGGGATTCCTCGCCCATCGTCTGCGGCAGCTGCCGGTGACGCAGCCAGTGCTCGAGCAGCGGCCAGATCTCGCGCGCGGCATGGCGCCCTGCCAGCAGCCCGGCATGACCATAGTCCTCGGCGAAACCTTCGGCCCGCCCCAGGCGCAGGTAGGCGCGCCGCGAGGAGCCGAAGCACTCGAGCAACTGCCGGCAGGCCTGTGCCGGATCGGTGTGATCGCCCGCCCCGGCCAGCGCCAGCACCGGTACCTCCACTGCAGCCAGCGCTGCCGCCCAGTCCTGGCGCCCGTCGGCGAAGCGACCGAACGGACCGTACCAGCGCAGGGCGTCGCAGGCGATGCCGGCAGGCTCGTCCTCGGGACCGAGGCCAAGCCAGCCACCGCCCACCTGTTCGCGGCGGCGCAGCCACAGGCGCGCCCCCCAGCTCAGCGGCGGCAGCTTGAGCGACCAGTGCAGGTGACGGATCTGGCAACCCAGCAACACCAGCGAGGCCACCCGCATCGCCGCCAGGTGCGCACCGGCCAGGGCGGCGGCGATGCTCAGGCCGCCCAGCGAGTGGCCCAGCCAGTGCGCCGGTTGCGCGCACTGCTCGTCGACGAAAGCGGCGATGGCCGGCAGATCGAAGCGCGCGTAATCCGCCACGCGGTTGCTCCGATACAGGCGATTGCGCGGCGACAGACCGTGGCCGCGCATTTCCGCCAGCCAGACGTCGAAGCCGGCCCGCGCCAGCCAGGCGCCCAGGCCATGGCCATGGGCCGTGTACCAGCAGCGCCGGTTGGCGAAGGCGCCATGCAGCAGCACCAGTGGCTCGCCGCGCCGCGCGGCGGCCGCGTGACCGAGACGGGTCAGCGCCAGCGCAACAGAGCCGTCGGGGCTGTTGCCGGGCTTGAGGAGATAGACGTCTTCGGTGAGGTCGCCACGCAGCTCGGCGCTGACCAGGGCGACGGGAAAGAGTTTGCTGCTGCTCTGCATGCCATTCTTTTTCTGTACGCACGAAAAGGGCGGGATTGCCCCGCCCTTTTCCTACCGCTTCAGGACCTTGCTCAGGCCTGGCCTTCGGCGAGGAAGAACCAAGTATCGAGCACCGAGTCCGGGTTCAGCGACACGCTGTCGATGCCCTGCTCCATCAGCCACTTGGCCAGATCCGGGTGGTCGGACGGGCCCTGGCCGCAGATGCCGATGTACTTGTCGGCCTTGCGGCAGGCCTGGATAGCGCTGGACAGCAGCTTCTTCACCGCCGGATTCCGCTCATCGAACAGGTGGGCGATGATGCCGGAGTCGCGGTCCAGGCCCAGGGTCAGCTGGGTCAGGTCGTTGGAACCGATGGAGAAGCCGTCGAAGTGCTCGAGGAACTCCTCGGCCAGCAGCGCGTTGGACGGCAGCTCGCACATCATGATCACGCGCAAGCCGTTGTCGCCGCGCTTGAGGCCGTGGCTGGCGAGCAGGTCGATGACCTGCGAGGCCTCGCCGACGGTGCGCACGAACGGGATCATGATCTCGACGTTGGTCAGGCCCATCTCGTTGCGGACCTTCTTCATCGCCCGGCACTCGAGCTCGAAGCAGTCGCGGAAGCTCTCGCTGATGTAGCGCGAGGCGCCGCGGAAGCCGAGCATCGGGTTCTCTTCTTCCGGCTCGTAGAGCTTGCCGCCGATCAGGTTGGCGTACTCGTTGGACTTGAAGTCGGACATGCGCACGATGACCTTCTTCGGCCAGAACGCCGCGGCCAGGGTACTGATGCCCTCGACCAGCTTCTCGACGTAGAAGCCGACCGGATCGTCGTAGCCGGCGATGCGCTTCTCGACGCTGTCCTTGATCTCCGCCGGCAGGCTGGCGAAGTTCAGCAGCGCCTTGGGGTGCACACCGATCATGCGGTTGATGATGAACTCCAGACGCGCCAGGCCGACACCGGCGTTGGGCAGCTGGGCGAAGTCGAAGGCACGGTCCGGGTTGCCGACGTTCATCATGATCTTGAACGGCAGCTCGGGCATGGCGTCCACCGAGTTCTGGCGGATGTCGAAGCCCAGCGCGCCCTCGTAGATCAGGCCGGTGTCGCCTTCGGCGCAGGACACGGTCACTTCCTGGCCGTCCTTCAGCACGCTGGTGGCGTTGCCGCAGCCGACCACCGCCGGGATGCCCAGCTCGCGGGCGATGATCGCCGCGTGGCAGGTGCGTCCGCCGCGGTTGGTGACGATGGCGCTGGCGCGCTTCATGATCGGCTCCCAGTCCGGGTCGGTCATGTCGGAAACCAGCACGTCGCCCGGCTGCACCTTGTCCATCTCGGCGATGTCGTGGATCACCACCACCTTGCCGGAACCGATGCGCTGACCGATGGCGCGGCCTTCGACCAGCACCTTGCCCTTCTCCTTGAGCAGGTAGCGCTCCATCACGTTGTTGGCGCGGCTCTTCACGGTTTCCGGACGGGCCTGGACGATGTACAGCTTGCCGTCGTCGCCGTCCTTCGCCCACTCGATGTCCATCGGGCGGCCGTAGTGCTTCTCGATGATCAGCGCCTGCTTGGCCAGCTCGGTGACCTCGGCGTCGGTGAGGGCGAAGCGCGCGCGGTCGGCGCGGTCGACGTCGACCACCTTGACCGAACGGCCGGCCTTGGCTTCGTCGCCGTAGACCATCTTGATCGCCTTGCTGCCCAGGTTGCGGCGCAGGATGGCGGGACGGCCGGCCTCGAGGGTCGGCTTGTGCACGTAGAACTCGTCGGGGTTCACCGCGCCCTGCACCACGGTCTCGCCGAGGCCGTAGGCGCCGGTGATGAACACCACGTCGCGGAAGCCGGATTCGGTGTCGAGGGTGAACATCACCCCGGCGGTGCCGGTCTCCGAGCGCACCATGCGCTGCACGCCGGCGGACAGGGCGACCAGCTTGTGGTCGAAGCCCTGGTGCACGCGGTAGGCGATGGCGCGGTCGTTGAACAGGGAGGCGAACACTTCCTTGGCGGCGCGGATCACGTTGTCGACGCCGCGGATGTTGAGGAAGGTTTCCTGCTGGCCGGCGAAGGAGGCGTCCGGCAGGTCCTCGGCGGTGGCGGAGGAGCGCACGGCCACGGCCATGTTGTCGTTGCCGGCGGCCATCTCGGCGAAGGCCTTGCGGATGTCGGCATCCAGCTGGGCGGGGAACTCGGCGTCCATCACCCACTGGCGGATCTGCGCACCGGTCTTGGCCAGGGCGTTGACGTCGTCCACGTCCAGCGCGTCGAGCGCGGCATGGATGCGTTCGTTGAGGCCGCTCTGCTCGAGGAAGTCGCGGTAGGCCTGGGCCGTGGTGGCGAAACCGCCAGGTACGGAAACGCCCGCGCCGGCGAGGTTGCTGATCATCTCGCCCAGCGAGGCATTCTTGCCCCCTACGTGCTCTACATCGTGGACGCCGAGCTTATCGAGGGAAACTACGTACTCTACCAAGGTGACCTCTCCCCTATGTGGTGTATGCGCAAACCGCATTCTGGTCGGGCCCTGCTTGTGGCCGAGCCCCGGAAAATAAGTGACAATGCCGCCGTACGGCACACCGGGCGCTCCTGCGCGTCCGTGGATCCAGCCGGGACAACTCCCATCGCAAGGCCAGGCGCCCATGAAACGCACCGCTTTCTTCATCTCCGACGGCACCGGCATCACCGCCGAAACACTCGGCCAGAGTCTGCTGGCGCAGTTCGAGAACATCAACTTCCACAAACTGACCCGGCCGTACATCGATACCGTGGAAAAAGCCCGTGCGATGGTACAACAAATCAACGCCGCTGCCGAGGCGGACGGCGTGCGGCCGATCATCTTCGACACCATCGTCAACCGCGACATCCGCGAGGTGCTGTCGCACTGCAACGGCTTCATGGTCGACATCTTCTCGACCTTCCTCTCGCCGCTGGAGCAGGAACTGGCCTCGCACTCCTCCTACTCGGTGGGCAAGTCGCACTCGATCGCGCACAACCCCAACTACATGGAGCGCATCGACTCGGTGCACTTCGCCCTCGACAACGACGACGGCGCCCGCACCCACTACTACGGCAAGGCCGACCTGATCCTGGTCGGCGTGTCGCGCTGCGGCAAGACCCCCACCTGCCTGTACATGGCCCTGCAGTACGGCATCCGCGCCGCCAACTACCCGCTGACCGAGGACGACATGGAGCGCCTGCAGCTGCCTGCCGCCCTCAAGGAGCACAAGGGCAAGCTGTTCGGCCTGACCATCGATCCCGACCGCCTGGCGGCGATCCGCAACGAGCGCAAGCCCAACAGCCGCTACGCCAGCTACGCCCAGTGCGAGTTCGAGGTCCGCGAGGTGGAGAGCCTGTTCCGCCGCGAGAACATCCCGTTCATCAATTCCACGCACTTCTCGGTGGAGGAAATCGCCGCCAAGATCCTGGTGGAAAAGGGCGTCGAACGCCGCCTCAAGTAACTCCGGCAGGTTCGACGGCACCGAAGGAAAAGGCCCGAAACCCGGGCCTTTTCCTTTTTTGCAGCGCAGGCGCGTCGCTTAGAAGACGTCGCCCGGCACGCGGACGAAGCCTTCCATCAGCACGCGGGCGCTGCGGCTCATCACCGCCTTGGTGGCGGTCCACTCGCCGCCCACGATCTCGGCCGCCGCGCCGACGCGCAGGGTGCCGGACGGATGGCCGAAGGTGACCGCGTCGCGCTGGCCGCCACCGGCCGCCAGGTTGACCAGGGTGCCCGGCACCGCCGCGGCGGTGGCGATGGCGACCGAGGCGGTGCCCATCATGGCGTGGTGCAGCTTGCCCATCGACAGCGCGCGCACGCAGCAGTCGATCTCGCCGGCGGCCACGGTCTTGCCGCTGGAGGCGACGTAGTCGGTGGCCGGCGCGACGAAGGCGATCTTCGGCGTGTGCTGGCGGGCAGCCGCTTCGGCGATGTCGGCGATCAGGCCCATCTTCAGCGCGCCGTAGGCACGCATGGTCTCGAAGCGGGCCAGCGCCTCGGCGTCGGCGTTGATGTCCTTCTGCAGCTCGGTGCCGGTGTAGCCGATGTCGGCGGCGTTGACGAAGATGGTCGGGATGCCGGAGTTGATCATGGTGGCCTTGAAGGTGCCGACGCCCGGCACTTCCAGGTCGTCCACCACGTTGCCGGTGGGGAACATCGAACCTTCGCCGTCGGCCGGATCCATGAACTCGATGACCACCTCGGCGGCCGGGAAGGTCACGCCGTCCAGTTCGAAGTCGCCGGTTTCCTGCACCTGGCCGTCGGTGATCGGCACGTGGGCAATGATGGTCTTGCCGATGTTCTTCTGCCAGATGCGCACGGTGCAGATGCCGTTCTGCGGGATACGCGCAGCATCGACCAGACCGCCGGCGATGGCGAAGGCGCCGACCGCCGCGGTCAGGTTGCCGCAGTTGCCGGACCAGTCGACGAACGCCTTGTTGATCGCCACCTGACCGAACAGGTAGTCGACGTCATGCTCCGGCTGCTCGCTCCTGGCGACGATCACGGTCTTGGAGGTGCTGGAGGTCGCGCCACCCATGCCGTCGATCTGCTGGCCGTACGGATCGGGGCTGCCGATCACCCGCAGCAGCAGCTTGTCGCGGGCCTCGCCCGGCACCTGACAGGCCTGCGGCAGGTCCTGCAGACGGAAGAACACACCCTTGCTGGTGCCACCACGGATATAGGTGGCAGGAACGCGAATCTGGGGTACATGCGCCATGGGAATCTCGTCCTCATGAGACCGCGCCGCCGGACGGCGGCGCGGGGATGGAAGTGCGCGGACTGCCGGCCCGGCCGCCGTGCGCGGACCGGACCGGCAGGAGCGATCAGGCCTGGCCGAGGAAGTCCTTGGCGAAACGCTGCAGCACGCCGCCGGCCTGGTACACGCTGACTTCGGCGGCGGTGTCGAGGCGGCAGGTCACCGGCACGCGGGTTTCTTCGCCAGTGCGCTTGCGGATGACCAGGGTCAGGTCGCAGCGCGGCGACAGCTCGCCCTCGATGTCGTAGGTCTCGGTGCCGTCGAGGCCGAGGGTCAGGCGGGTGGTGCCCGGCTTGAACTCGACCGGCAACACGCCCATGCCGACCAGGTTGGTACGGTGGATGCGCTCGAAGCCTTCGGCGACGATCACTTCCACGCCGGCCAGGCGCACGCCCTTGGCCGCCCAGTCGCGCGAGGAACCCTGACCGTAGTCGGCACCGGCGACGATGATCAGGTTCTGCTTGCGGTTCATGTAGGTTTCGATGGCTTCCCACATGCGCATGACCTGGCCTTCCGGCTCGACGCGGGCCAGCGAGCCCTTCTTCACCTGGCCGTCGACCACGCACATCTCGTTGACCAGCTGCGGGTTGGCGAAGGTGGCGCGCTGGGCGGTCAGGTGGTCGCCGCGGTGGGTGGCGTAGGAGTTGAAGTCCTCCTCCGGCAGGCCCATCTTGGCCAGGTACTCGCCGGCCGCCGAGCTGGCCAGAATGGCGTTGGACGGCGACAGGTGGTCGGTGGTGATGTTGTCCGGCAGGATCGCCAGCGGACGCATGCCCTTGAGGGTACGCTCGCCGGCCAGCGCACCTTCCCAGTACGGCGGACGGCGGATGTAGGTGGACATCGGGCGCCAGTCGTACAGCGGGCTCTTGGCTTCCTCGATGCTGCCCAGGTCGAACATCGGGATGTAGACCTGCTTGAACTGCTCCGGCTTCACCGAGGCGGCGACGATGGCGTCGATCTCCTCGTCGGACGGCCACAGGTCCTTCAGGGTGATCGGGTTGCCGTTCGCATCAAAGCCCAGCGCGTCCTTCTCGATGTCGAAGCGCACGGTACCGGCGAGGGCGTAGGCGACCACCAGCGGCGGCGAGGCCAGGAAGGCCTGCTTGGCGTACGGGTGGATACGGCCGTCGAAGTTGCGGTTGCCGCTCAATACGGCGGTGGCGTACAGGTCGCGGTCGATGATTTCCTGCTGGATCTGCGGATCCAGGGCGCCGGACATGCCGTTGCAGGTGGTGCAGGCATAGCCGACGATGCCGAAGCCGAGCTTCTCCAGCTCCGGCAGCAGGCCGGCCTCTTCCAGGTACAGCCTGGCGACCTTGGAGCCCGGGGCGAAGGAAGTCTTGACCCACGGCTTGCGCACCAGACCCAGCTCGTTGGCCTTCTTGGCCAGCAGGCCGGCGGCGACCACGTTGCGCGGGTTGGAGGTGTTGGTGCAGCTGGTGATGGCGGCGATGATCACCGCGCCGTCCGGCAGCAGGCCCTCGGCCTCTTCGGCGCGGGCGGCGGCCAGCTTGGCCTCGTCGGCGATGCCGCGCTCGTGCAGGGCCGAGGTCGGCAGGCGACGGTGCGGGTTGGACGGGCCAGCCATGTTGCGTACCACGCTGGACAGGTCGAACTCGAGCACGCGCTCGTATTCGGCGCCGGTCAGCGCGGAGGCCCACAGGCCGGTCTCCTTGGCGTACTGCTCGACCAGGGCGACCTGCTCCGGCTCGCGACCGGTCAGCTTGAGGTAGTCGATGGTCTGCTGGTCGATGTAGAACATCGCCGCGGTGGCGCCGTACTCCGGGCACATGTTGGAGATGGTGGCGCGGTCGCCGATCGACAGGCTGTCGGCGCCCTCGCCGAAGAACTCGACGTAGGCACCCACCACGCGCTCCTTGCGCAGGAACTCGGTCAGCGCCAGGACGATGTCGGTGCAGGTGATGCCGGGCTGGTGCTTGCCGGTCAGCTTGACGCCGACGATGTCGGGCAGGCGCATCATGGACGGATGGCCGAGCATCACGGTCTCGGCTTCCAGGCCGCCGACGCCGATGGCGATCACGCCGAGGGCGTCGACGTGCGGGGTGTGCGAGTCGGTACCGACGCAGGTATCCGGGAAGGCCACGCCTTCGCGGGCCTGGATCACCGGCGACATCTTCTCCAGGTTGATCTGGTGCATGATGCCGTTGCCGGCCGGGATCACGTCGACGTTCTTGAATGCGGTCTTGGTCCACTCGATGAAGTGGAAACGGTCTTCGTTGCGGCGGTCTTCGATGGCGCGGTTCTTGGCGAAGGCGTCCGGATCGAAGCCCGGGGCTTCCACGGCCAGCGAGTGGTCGACGATCAGCTGGGTCGGCACCACCGGATTGACCTTGGAGGGGTCGCCGCCCTGTTCGGCAATCGCATCGCGCAGACCGGCCAGGTCGACCAGCGCGGTCTGACCGAGGATGTCGTGGCAGACCACGCGGGCCGGGTACCACGGGAAGTCCAGGTCACGCTTGCGCTCGATGATCTGCTTCAGCGAGTCGGTCAGCATGGCCGGCTCGCAGCGGCGCACCAGTTGCTCGGCCAGCACACGCGAGGTGTACGGCAGCTTGTCGTAGGCACCGGGCTGGATGGCTTCGACGGCCGCGCGGGTGTCGAAATAGTCCAGGCTGGTGCCGGCCAGTTGCTTGCGATATTCAGTATTCATTGGGCGGAGACTCAATCGGTTAACGATCGTTTGTGGAACCGGCAGGGGAGCCCCTCGTAGGGACTCCCCCGTTCCAGATCAGCGCTGCGCCAGCGGCGGCACGGCGCGCGGCTCGACGCCGATGTACTCGGCGCTCGGACGAATGATGCGGTTGTTGGAACGCTGCTCGAACACGTGGGACGCCCAGCCGGTGACCCGCGAGCAGACGAAGATCGGGGTGAACAGCTTGGTCGGGATGCCCATGAAGTTGTAGGCAGACGCATGGTAGAAGTCGGCGTTGGGGAACAGTTTCTTCTGCTCCCACATGACCTTGTCGATGGCTTCGGAAACCGGGAACAGCACGGTGTCACCGACTTCCTCGGCGAGCAGCTTGGACCAGCCCTTGATCACCTCGTTACGCGGATCGGAGACGCTGTAGATGGCGTGACCGAAGCCCATGATCTTGTCCTTGCGCGCCAGCATGGCCAGGGTGCCTTCGGTGGCCTCTTCCGGGGTGGCGAACTTCTCGATCATCTCCATCGCCGCCTCGTTGGCACCACCGTGCAGCGGGCCGCGCAACGAGCCGATGGCGCCGGTGATGCAGGAGAACAGGTCGGACAGGGTCGAGGCGCACACGCGGGCGGTGAAGGTCGAGGCGTTGAACTCGTGCTCCGCGTAGAGGATCAGCGACACGTTCATCACCTTGCGGTGCAGCTCGCTCGGCGCCTTGCCGTGCAGCAGGGTCAGGAAGTGGCTGCCCAGATCCGGCGCGTCACTGGTGCACTCGATGCGCACGCCTTCGTGGCTGAAGCGGTACCAGTAGCACATGATTGCCGGGAAGGCGGCCATCAGGCGGTTGGCCTTCTCCAGCTGCTGCGCGAAGCTCTCTTCCGGCTCCAGGTTGCCGAGCATCGAGCAGCCGGTGCGCATGACGTCCATCGGGTGGGCGCTAGCCGGAATGCGCTCGAGCACTTCCTTGAGGGCCTGGGGCAGGTCGCGCTGGGTCTGCAGCTGAGTCAGGTAGGCGTCCAGCTGGGCCTGGGTGGGCAGTTCGCCGTAGAACAGCAGGTGGGCGACTTCCTCGAACAGGCAGTCCTTGGCCAGCTCGCGCACGTCATAGCCGCGGTAGGTCAGGCCGGCACCTTCCTTGCCGACGGTGGACAGGGCAGTCTGTCCGGCGATCTGACCACGCAGACCAGCGCCACTCAGTACTTTTGCTTCAGCCATTGCGTTGTTCCTCTTTTCGAATTTTTAGACGGATACAGCAACCAACAACAGGAGTCTCAATCGGGAGACTCGAATCCTTCCATGCTGCTTTAGTTAGCATTCCCGCGGTTGGATCTTTTCCTGCTTCTTCTGGGCGAACAGCTCGTCGAGCTTGTCCTCGTAGGCGTGGTAGCCGAGGTATTTGTACAGATCGGCGCGGGTCTGCATGATCTCGACCACGTTCTTCTGGGTGCCCTGCTCGCGGATCGCCTGGTAGACCTTCAGCGCCGCGGCGTTCATCGCCCGGTAGGCGCCGCAGCAGTACAGCACCATGTCCACGTCGACCGAGGCCAGCTCGTCGCAGGTGAACAGCGGGGTGTGGCCGAACTCGGTGATGTTGGCGAGGATCGGCACGTTCACCGCGGCGCGGAACTGCTTGTACATCGGCAGCTCGGTCATCGCCTCGGGGAAGATCATGTCGGCGCCGGCCTCGACGTAGGCGCAGGCGCGGTCGATGGCGGCCTGCAGGCCCTCGCCGGCCAGCGCGTCGGTACGCGCCATGATCACGAAGCTGTCGTCCTGACGGGCGTCGACGGCGGCCTTGATGCGGTCGACCATCTCCTCGGTGCTCACCACTTCCTTGCCCGGACGATGGCCGCAGCGCTTGGTGCCGACCTGGTCCTCGATGTGCACGGCGGCCACGCCGACCTTCTCGAACGAGCGGATGGTGCGGGCGATGTTGAAGGCGCCGCCCCAGCCGGTGTCGATGTCGACCAGCACCGGCAGGGTGGTGGCATCGGTCAGGCGGCGGGCGTCGGTCAGCACGTCTTCCATGGTGCTGATGCCGAGATCGGGAATGCCCAGCGAGTTGGCGGCCACACCGCCCCCGGAGATGTACAGCGCCTTGAAGCCGGTGGCCTCGGCCATGCGCCCGGCGTAGGCGGTGATGGCACCGACGATCTGCAGCGGGTTCTCGCTGGCGACGGCGTCGCGGAACTTCTGGCCGGGAGTCTTCTTGGTCATGACTTACCTCGTTGCTTGGCGTTCTTGGGGGAAGCGTCCTGGAAGTGACGCTCGACGTTGCGCTTGGATGCCGCGATGTGCCGGCGCATCAGCAGCTCGGCCAGCTCGCCGTCACGCTCGGCGATGGCGTCGAGAATGCGATGGTGCTCGGCGAAGGCCTGGCGCGGCCGGTTCGGCATGGTGGAGAACTGGATGCGGTACATGCGCACCAGCTGGTACAGCTCGTTGCACAGCAGATTGGCCAGGGTGCGGTTGCCGCTGCCCTGGATGATCCGGTAGTGGAAGTCGAAATCGCCTTCCTGCTGGTAGTAGCCGCGGCCCGCCTGGAACGCCTCGTCGCGCTCGTGGGTGTCGAGCACCCGGCGCAGCTCGTCGATCTCCGCCTCGCTCATGCGCTCGGCGGCCAGGCGGCAGGCCATACCCTCCAGCGACTCGCGGATCTCGTACAGCTCGAGCAGCTCGGCCGGGCTCAGCGACACCACCCGCGCACCGGCATGCGGCACGCGCACCAGCAGGCGCTGGCCTTCCAGGCGGCGGATCGCCTCGCGCAGCGGTCCGCGACTGATGCCGTAGGCGCGCGCCAGCTCCGGCTCGGAAATCTTGCTGCCCGGGGCGATCTCGCCGCGCACGATGGCCGACTGGATGCAGCGGAACACGTGGTCGGAGAGAGTTCCGGACTCCTCGTCCGCCAGCAGGCTTTCGGCAAGGGCTTCGCTCATGATTGTCGACATATCAACGATTCGGATGACCAAAAACTAGGGCAAACCCCATTTCATGTCAAACCCACTTAGACGATTGTCGACAATTGGGTGATGGGCGCCCATCCCGTCACGATTCTTGCGTGCCCCTGTCACAGGCCGTGCCAGAGTGGGCAGCCAGCCGGTACCGGCTGTCGCCCACCCCAGACCCGCGTGCTAGAATGCAGCCCGCCCGCGCGGCAGCCGGCCGAGCATCGCCGCCCGCTGCCGCCCCGCCCTTCGGCCCCATCACGCGCCATCGCACAGGACCTATGAGACTCAAGCCCCTCGTCTTGCTACTCAGCCTGCTGATGCCCTGCAGCCTTAGCCTGGCTGCCGAAAAGACCGTCTACGGTCTCAACGAATATGCCCAGCTGCCGGAACTCGGCAGCGTTCTGGCTGCCAAACTCGACACCGGCGCCAAGACCGCCTCGCTCAGCGCGCGCAACATCAAGCGCTTCAAGCGCAACGGCGAGGCTTGGGTACGCTTCAACCTCGGCACCGACGAGGACAGCGCGGCGCCGCTCGAGAAACCCCTGGCCCGCATCAGCAAGATCAAGCGCCGTGCCGGCGACTTCGATCCTGACGAGGGCAAGACCTACACGGCAAGGCCTGTGATCGAACTGGATGTCTGCATGGGCAACACGCTACGCACCATCGAAGTGAACCTGACCGACCGCAGCGCCTTCCAATACCCGCTACTGATCGGCTCCGAGGCGCTCAAGCGCTTCGGCGCCCTGGTAGACCCCAGCCTCAAGTACGCAGCCGGCAAGCCCGCCTGTTCCAACGTTGCACACTCGAACGAGTAAACTCGATGCGCTCTCTCACACTGCACCTGAAAGTCCTCATCGCCATATTGGTGAGCCTGGGCGTGGCGATCACCGCCTACCAGATTTTCGTTCTCGGCATCCCGGTGACCGAGGCGGAAACCGACAATGTCTGGAACATCGACGCCAAGGTGGAATTCCAGGCCAACCCGCGCAACCCGGTGAAGGTGCAGATGTTCGTGCCGCCGCTGGGCCAGGACTTCGTCAGCCTCAACGAGAGCTTCATCTCCAACAACTACGGCGTCAGCGTCAACAACGTCGACGGCAACCGCCGGGTGACCTGGTCGGCACGCCGCGCCAGCGGCCCGCAGACCCTGTACTACCGCATGGTGCTGACCCAGCGCTACAGCACGGAAAAGCCCAAGGAAACCGGGCCGATCTACCGCGAAAGCCTGCCGATCGCCGGCCCCGAGCAGATTGCAGCCGAAGCCCTGCTGGCACCCATCCGCCAGCACTCGGCCGACGTCGAGACCTTCGTCACCGAGACCATCAAGCGCGTCAACAACCTGAATGACGACAACGTCAAGCTGCTGCTGGCCGGCGACACCTCCATCGAGAAGCGCGCCCGCGTGATCGACCTGCTGTTGTCCATCGCCCACGTGCCGCTGGAGCAGGTCCGCACCATCCGCCTGATCGAGAACCAGGCGCAGACCCCGGAGCTGTGGCTGCGCAGCTTCAACGGCGAGAACTGGCTGTACTTCAACCCGGCCAACGGCCAGCAGGGCCTGCCGCGCGACCGCCTGATCTGGTGGCTGGGCGATGCCCCGCTGCTCAGCATCGACGGCGGCAAGCAGGCGCAGGTCAGCTTCACCCTCAACACCAGCGAGCTGAACGCCATCCGCCTGGCCAAGCAGTCCGACGAGTCGGCCGACGCCGGCTTCCTCGAGTACTCGCTGTACGGCCTGCCGCTGCAGACCCAGCAGACCTACCAGATCATGATCATGATCCCGATCGGCGTGCTGGTGATCCTGATCCTGCGCAACCTCGGCGGCCTGCAGACGCTCGGCACCTTCACCCCGGTACTGATCGCCCTGGCCTTCCGCGAGACCCAGCTGGGCTTCGGCATCGTGCTGTTCACCATCATCACCGCGCTGGGCCTGTCGCTGCGCTCCTACCTCGAGCACCTCAAGCTGCAGATGCTGCCGCGCCTGTCGGTGGTGCTGACCTTCGTGGTGGTGCTGATCGCGGTGATCAGCCTGTTCAGCCACAAGCTCGGCCTCGAGCGCGGCCTGTCGGTGGCGCTGTTCCCGATGGTGATCCTGACCATGACCATCGAACGCCTGTCGATCACCTGGGAAGAGCGCGGCGGCAGCCATGCCTTCAAGGTCGCCGTCGGCACCCTGATCGCCGCCACCCTGGCGCACCTGCTGATGAGCATCCCGGAGCTGACCTACTTCGTGTTCACCTTCCCGGCGGTGCTGCTGATCCTGGTGGGCTTCATGCTGGCGATGGGTCGCTACCGCGGCTACCGCCTGACCGAACTGTTCCGCTTCAAAGCCTTCCTCAAGGACTGATGCCATGTTCGGCCTGATCAAAACCTGGAAGGCCCTGAGTGCCAAGGGCATCATGGGCATCAACCGGCGCAACGCGGACTACGTGCTGAAGTACAACAAGCGCAGTCTGTACCCGGTGGTGGACGACAAGATCCTCACCAAGGAGCGCGCCATCGCCGCCGGCATCCACGTGCCGGAGATGTACGGCATCATCTCCACGGAGAAGGAGATCGAGAACCTCGACAAGATCATCGGCGAGCACAACGATTTCGTGATCAAGCCGGCGCAGGGCGCCGGCGGTGACGGCATCCTGGTGATCGCCGACCGCTTCGAGGGGCGCTTCAAGACCGTCTCCGGCAAGATAGTCAGCCGCGACGAGATCGAGCAACAGCTGTCCAGCATCCTCTCCGGCCTGTACTCGCTGGGCGGCGGCCGCGACCGCGCGCTGATCGAGTACCGGGTGACCCCGGACCCGATCTTCAAGAGCATCAGCTACGAGGGCGTGCCGGACATCCGCATCATCGTGCTGATGGGCTACCCGGTGATGGCCATGCTGCGCCTGCCGACCCGCCAGTCCAACGGCAAGGCCAACCTGCACCAGGGCGCCATCGGCGTCGGCGTCGACCTGGCTACCGGCCTCACCCTGCGCGGCACCTGGCTGAACAACCGGATCACCAAGCACCCGGACACCGCCAATGCGGTGGACGGCGTGCAGCTGCCCAACTGGGACGGCTTCATGAAGCTGGCCGCCGGCTGCTACGAGCTGTGTGGGCTGGGCTACATCGGCGTGGACATGGTGCTCGACGTCGACAAGGGCCCGCTGATCCTCGAGCTCAACGCCCGCCCCGGCCTGAACATCCAGATCGCCAACGACTGCGGCCTGACCCATCGCGCCCACGCCGTGGAAGCGCGTCTGGAGGAGCTCAAGGCCAAGGGCATCAAGGAAACCCCGGAACAGCGCGTGCGCTTCTCCCAGGAAGTGTTCGGCCACGTCAAGCCGGTCGAACTCTGACCTGCCAGGCGGGTAGCCTCCGGGCCACCCGCCTGCCCTCCCCCGTTGCCGGGCGCCAGCCCCGGCACCGCCCTGCGACCCCTCCTGTGCAAACCGCACACGCCACAGCGGCCGGAGCTCCGGCAGGCCTGCCGACGGCAAAAGGCGCCTCACGGGCGCCTTTCCTTCTGCGGTGGCGGTCAGGCGATCAGCGCCTCGATCTGCTCCTGCGCCGCGGCGAAGGCCTTGTCGACACCGACCGCTCCCATGGACAGGCCTTCGGCATAGACGAACTCGACCTCGGTCATGCCGAGGAAGCCCAGCATCGTCTTCAGGTACGGCACCTGGGAATCGGCCGGGGTGTCGCGGTAGATGCCGCCGCGGGCCAGGGCGACGTAGACGCGCTTGCCCTTGAGCAGGCCTTCCGGGCCGTTCTCGGTGTAGCGGAAGGTCACCCCGGCGCGGGCGATGGCATCGAACCAGGCCTTCAGCTGCACCGGCACGCCGAAGTTGTACATCGGCACGCCGAGCACCACGACGTCGGCGGCCTGCACCTGGGCGATCAGCGCGTCGTCGAGGGCCACGCGGGCGGCCTGCGCGGCGTCACGCTGCTCGGCGGGCGTGAACAGCGCGCCCAGCGCGGCCTCGTCGAGGACGGGATGCGGCTCGCTGGCCAGGTCGCGCAACTCGACCACGGCGGCCGGGCGCTGCGCCAGCAGGCGCGCGACAATCGCATCGGCCAGGCGGGTGGAATTGGCGCCGGCGGAGCGGGCGCTGGCGTTGATCTGCAGGATTTTCATGGTGATTTCTCCTCTGGGGTTCAGTACATCGGCAATTCGTGGGGACGCAGGTCGAACAGCAGCACCTCGGCGCTCTCGCCGGCGCCGAAATCGATCGCGCGGACATCGCGCAGGCGGGCGCCATCGCCGGCCGCCAGGCGCCGGCCGTTGACGGTCAGCGCGCCGCGGGCGACCTGCACGTAGGCGTGGCGGCCGGCCGGCAGCTCGAAGCGCTGCGCCTCGGCGCCGTCGAACAGCCCGGCGTAGACGCGCGCGTCCTGGTGGATCGACAGCGAGCCCTGGGCACCGTCCGGCGAGATGATCAGGCGCAGCCGGCCGCGCTTCTCCGCGGCGGCGAAGTGGCGCTGCTGATAGCGCGGGGCGACGCCGCGCCGGCTGGGCACGATCCAGATCTGCAGGAAGTGCACCGGCTCCTCCCGCGAGGCGTTGAACTCGCTGTGCCGCACGCCGGTGCCGGCGCTCATCACCTGCACGTCGCCGGGACGGATCACCGAGCCGTTGCCCATCGAGTCCTTGTGCTCCAGCGCCCCGTCCAGCACATAGGAGAAGATCTCCATGTCGCGATGGGGATGGCTGCCGAAACCGCGTCCCGGCCGCACGCGGTCGTCGTTGATCACCAGCAGGTCGGAAAACCCCATGTGCTCCGGGTCGTAGTAGCTGCCGAAGGAAAAGCTGTGCTGGGAGTGCAACCAGCCGAAGTTGGCGAGGCCGCGCTCCGCGGCAGGTCTGATGTCCAGCATGTCGATCTCCTCTGTATCGGTTCGATACGCGCCGCGCCGAGCTTCGGGGCCTGGCGCTGCGTCATTGGCGATGGAGTCACTCTACCTGCGCACACTGATGCTAAATAGAGGACAATCAAGAACACTATGTTGCCATTGGAATCAACAATGAACCGACTCGAGGCCATGAGCCTGTTCGCGCGGGTGGCCGAGCTGGGCAGCTTCACCGCGGCGGCCAGCCAGCTCGGCGTGGCGCGCTCGGTGGTCACCCGCCAGATCGCCGCACTGGAAGAGCACCTGGGCGCCAAGCTGATGGTGCGCAGCACCCGGCGCCTGTCGCTGACCTCGGCGGGCAGCGCCTACCTGGAGAAATGCCGGACGATTCTCGCCCTGGTGGAGGAAGCCGAAGCCGGCGTGATGGAGGAGCGCCTGACGCCCAGCGGCCAACTGCGCATCAGCCTGCCGCTGAGCTTCGGCCTGCGCCGGCTGGCGCCGCTGCTGCTGGAGTTCACCCGCAGCTACCCGGCGATCCGCCTGGCGATGGACTTCAGCGACCGCCAGCTGAACCTGATCGAGGAAGGCATCGACCTGTCGATCCGCATCACCGGCCAGCTCGCCCCGGGGGAGATCGTGCGCCGGCTCGGCAGCAGCCGCCTGCTCACCGTTGCCGCCCCGCAGTACCTGGCCGAACATGGCCGGCCGCAGCACCCCGGCGAGCTCGCCGGCCATGCCTGCCTGGGGTACTCGCCGCAGGCCAACAACCGGCCATGGACCTTCCAGGTGGAAGGCCGCCCGGAGTCCTTCTACCTCCCCTTCCGTCTGCAGGCCAACAACGGCGATGCCCTGGCCGCGGCCGCCGTGGAGGGACTGGGCATCAGCATGCAGCCGGACTTCATCGTCGCCGAGCCGCTCGCCGCGGGAAGGCTGGTCACCCTGCTGGACGACTACGCCCCGCCGCCGCTGGGCATCTACGCGGTGCTGCCAAGCAACCGCTACCTGCCCCACCGCGTGCGGGTGCTGATCGACTTCCTGTCCAGCCGGCTGGCGGATGCCCCGGCCGCGGCCGGCGGCTGAGCCGCCGACGCCCGGCCTGGGGTAGAATTGCGCCGGCCTGCGTTCTTCCGAGCCACACCATGCCCACCTGCGTCATCCATCCCCTGCCCTATCACGCCGACCCGCGCCCGCGTTTCGCCCGCGTGCACGCCGCACCCGGCGCCTGCCTGTTCGACGGCGGCCGGCCGGCCAGCCAGCGCAGCCGTTTCGACCTGTTCAGCGCCTGGCCCGAACGGACCCTCGCGCCCGAAACCGGCGAGGACGGCCGTGCCTTCCTCGGCCGCTGCCGGGAGGCGCTGGCGCAGCTTGGCCGCGCCGAGGCGCCGGCGGGCGTCGACCTGCCGTTCACCGGCGGGCTGCTCGGCTATCTGGCCTACGACTTCGGCCGGCGCCTGGAGCGCCTGCCCGAACAGGCCGAGGACGACCTCGCCCTGCCTGACGCCGCCCTCGGTCTGTACGCCTGGGCGCTGGTCAGCGACCACGTGCGGCGGACCTCGCAGCTGGTGTTCCACCCGAGCCTCGCCGCCGAACGGCGCGCGGAGCTGATCGCCCTGTTCGAGGCCGATGCGGCCGGCCCGGCCGGCGACTTCCGCCTGCTGGCTCCGTTCGCCGCGGCCATCGATGCCGCGCAGTACCGCGCCGCCATCGGCAAGGTGCAGGACTACATCCGCGCCGGCGACTGCTACCAGGTCAACTTCACCCAGCGCTTCCAGGCGCCCTGCCAGGGCGACCCGTGGCTCGCCTATACCCGCCTGCGCGACGCCTGCCCGACCCCATTCGCCGGCTACCTGGCGCTGGACGACGGCGCCGTGGTCAGCCTGTCGCCGGAGCGCTTTCTCAGCGTGCACCAGGGACAGGTGGAAACCCGGCCGATCAAGGGCACCCGCCCGCGCGGACACGACGAAGCGGAGGACCGGCTGCTGGCGGCGCAGCTGCAGGCCAGCACCAAGGACCGCGCCGAGAACCTGATGATCGTCGACCTGCTGCGCAACGACCTGGGGCGCAGCTGCCGGATCGGCTCGGTGAAGGTGCCCGAGCTGTTCGCCCTGGAGAGCTACCCCAACGTCCACCACCTGGTGAGCAGCGTGACCGGCGAGCTGGCAGCGGGCCTCGACGCCTTCGACCTGCTGGCCGGCGGCTTCCCCGGCGGCTCGATCACCGGCGCGCCGAAGATCCGCGCCATGCAGATCATCGACGAGCTGGAGCCGACCCGCCGCGCGATCTACTGCGGCTCGCTGCTGTACGTCGACTGCCGCGGCGAGATGGACAGCTCGATCTGCATCCGCACCCTGCTGGTCCGCGGCGGCCGCGCCAGCTGCTGGGGCGGCGGCGGCATCGTGCTGGACTCGGACTGGCAGGCCGAATATGAGGAGTCGAAGACCAAGGTCCGCGTGCTGCTGGAAACCCTGCAGGCTACCCTGCCCGCCTGAACACGCCGCTCAGGCGCGCCAGCAGCCAGGGCCAGCGCAGCGCCAGCAGCAGCGCCGCCACCGCCGCATAGACCAGCCACTCGCCGAGGTCCGAGCGCACCACCCAGAGAAAATGCAGCAGGGCCAGCATGAGGGCCGGGTAGACCAGCCGGTGCAGGCGCTGCCAGCCAGCGCCGAGGCGGCGCATGCTGGCGCGATTGGAGGTCAGCGCCAGCGGCAGAAGCAGCGCCCAGGCGGCAAAGCCGACCAGGATGTAGGGCCGCTCGGCCAGCTCCGTGCCCAGCGCGCCCGGATCGAAGCCGAGCAGGAACGCCAGCCAGGCGAGCAGGTGCAGGCAGGCATAGGCGAAGCACCACAGGCCGAGCTGGCGCCGCAGGCGCAGCCAGCCGGGCCAGCCGCTCAAGCGGCGCAGCGGCGACAGCGCCAGGGTCAGCAGCAGCAGGCACAGGGCGCCCTGCCCCAGTCGCTCCAGCAGCACCTTGCCCGGATCGGGACCGAGCAGCCCGCCCAGCGCCTGATACAGCCAGAACCCCGGCACCGCCAGGGCGGCGGCAAACACCGCCAGACGCACGGCCAGCAACATGCTCAGTACTCCCGGTGC
The DNA here is from genome assembly GCF_034057115.1 of Pseudomonas sp. AN-1. Taxonomy (NCBI): domain Bacteria; kingdom Pseudomonadati; phylum Pseudomonadota; class Gammaproteobacteria; order Pseudomonadales; family Pseudomonadaceae; genus Pseudomonas; species Pseudomonas sp. AN-1. The sequence goes on from NZ_CP139195.1 coordinate 1,762,922, forward strand.
AGGTCCATGCCGGCATAGAGGCCGGCGACCTCCTCGGCATAGCCGTTGAACATCAGGGTCGGGCGGATGTTCGGGCTGAACAGACTGCTCGGCAGGCGCCGCTCGCGGGCCTGGCTCCAGCGCGGATGATCGACCTGCGGGTTGACGTTGGCATAGAAGCCGTATTCCTGCGGCGCCATGCTCTGCCAGGTGGTGACCGGCTGCTCGGCCACCAGGCTGATCCGCACGATCGACTTGATGCTCTTAAAGCCATACTTCCAGGGCACCACCAGGCGCAGCGGCGCGCCGTTCTGGTTGGGCAGGATGCGCCCGTACATGCCGACCGCCAGGATGGTCAGCGGATGCATCGCCTCGTCCAGGCGCAGCCCCTCGACGTAAGGCCAGTCGATCCGCGCGAAGTTGGACGTCACGCCGGGCATCACCCGCTCGTCGACCAGCGACTCGAAGCGCACGTAACGCGCATTGGCGGTCGGCTCCACCTTCTTCAGCAGCGCGGCCAGCGGAAAGCCCAGCCAGGGGATCACCATCGACCAGGCCTCGACGCAGCGCAGGCGGTAGATGCGCTCCTCCAGCGTCTGTTCGGAGAACAGCTCCTCCAGGCCATAGCGCCCCGGCCTGGCCACCTCGCCGTCGACCTGCACCGTCCAGTCGGCCGTCGACATCCGTCCGGCATTGGCCGCCGGATCGCCCTTGTCCGGGCCGAATTCGTAGAAGTTGTTGTAGTCGGTGGCCGCCGACCAGGGCGTCAGCGCCTCGTCTTGCGGCGCGTCCTGCCAGCGCACGCCCTGCAGCTGGCGGGCGAACCATTCCGGCGCCGCGGCTTCCGGCACCTGCCCGTAGCGCGCCGTGCCGGCCAGCAGCCAGTCCGGCAGCAGGCTGCCGGCGAGCAGCACGCCGCTGGCGGCCATGAAGCGTCGCCGCTCGCGGTAGACGGCTTCCGGGGTGATTTCCGAGGATTTGCAGTCCGCGCGGGAACTTCGTCTGATCAGCATGCGGCACTCCGAAGAACAGTAAGAATCAACGGCCGATGGTAGCCAAGCCCACCCGGCCGCGCATCCGCCGCCGCGAATCCCGGCGATGAGACGAACAGCATTCCCCCCGCGCCGGCGGATGCCTAAAATCAGTGCTTTTGCCGCCCAGCAAGGGAGCTGCATGCCCAGCCTCAACCGCATCATCCTGATCAACACCCACCTCGCCGGCGTGGTCGAGCTGCTGGTCGACGACCACACCAACATCTGCGGTACCAACGCCTCCGGCAAGACCACCCTGCAGCGCCTGGTGCCGGTGTTCTACGGCGAATACCCGAGCCGCGTGGTGCCGGCCACCCGCGACAGCTTCGAGCGCTGGTACCTGCCGACCGAGCAGAGCTTCATCGTCTACGAATACCAGCGCATGGACGGCGAGGCCTGCCAGACCATCCTCGCCGCCAGCAGCGACGGCCGCGGCGTCGACTACCGCCTGGCGCACAAGGCCTTCGAGCTGGACGACTACATCAGGAGCCGCCAGGGCGATGTCGTGGTCTGCCGCAGCATGGCCGAGCTGGGCCGCCACTTCCGCCAGAGCGGCGTGGCGGTCAGCAACCAGCTGAACACCCGCCAGTACCGGGCGATCATCCAGAACGACCGCAGCCTGCTGGCCGCCGACAGCCAGCGCGGCGAGCTGCGCCAGCTGGCCCGGCAGTTCTCGCTGTGCGCCGGCGAGCACAGCCTGCGCCACATCGAGAAGCTGGTGCGCGCCGTGCACTCGCGCGAGGGCAAGATGGAGACGGTCAAGTCGATGGTCGCCGCGATCCTCGAGGAGGACGGCGTGGCGCCGCCGACCACCGGGCTCAGCCCGCAGCGGGTCGAGGACTGGATCCGCGACAGCCAACTGATCCAGGGCTTCGCCGCGCTGCGCCCGCAGTTCGCCCGCCTGGAGCACGACTTCGCCGAGCTGCAGGCCGGCGAGACGCGCCTGGCCGGCCTACTGCAGGCCTTCCAGACCGACCAGCCGCTGCTGTTCGCCCGCCAGGAGCAGCTGCGCCTGGCACTCGAGCAGAGCGGCTTCGAACTCAAGCTGCTGGAGGACGACTGGAAGGACCAGCGCGATGCCCTCAGCCTCGAGCTGTCGCAGGTACAGGCACGCATCGGCAGCGCGGAAACCCAGCTGCAGCACATCGAGGAGCAGTACCAGCAGTACCTCGACGCCGACATCGACCAGGCCAAGGCCGACCTGGAGAAGCTCGACGGCTGGCGCCTGGAGCTGGACAACCACAAGGAACGCCTGCGCCTGCTCACCGAACAGCACGCCGATGTGCAGAACGCCTACCTGGAGCGCAAGCAGATCGTCCAGGAGCGCCAGCAGGAAGCCGTCGACCGCCTGCACGAGCAGGAAAGCCGGGTGCGCGACGAACTGGCCGAGCGCACCCAGCACAAACACGAGGCCCTCGCCCAGCTCGACCGCGCCTTCGCCAACCGCCGTCAGGAGGCGGAAAGCGCCAGCCGCGAGCGACGCCACGCCCTCGAACTGGAGAAGAGCCGCCAGGAACAGCTGATCGCCAGCTTCGCCTACAGCGAGGAGGAAGCGCTGAGCCTAGAGATTCTCGACCGCCGCCAGGAGGAGGCCGAGGAGCAGCGCGACGCCGCCGCCCAGCAGCTCGACGCCCTGCAGCAGCAGGAGCGCCTGCTGCTGCGCCAGCGCGAGGAGGCTGCCCGGCAGCTCGCCCAGGCCAGCCGCCGGGTCGGCGAACGCCAGCGCGAGCTGGACGACGCCGAGCGCCTGCTCTACCCCGGCCAGCACAGCCTGCTGGAGTTCCTGCGCCGCGAGCAGCCGGGCTGGGAGCAGCAGCTCGGCAAGGTGATCGAGCCGAGCCTGCTGCAGCGCAGCGACCTCAAGCCGGCCCTCAGCGAGGCGCCGGCCGACAGCCTGTACGGCGTGCAGCTCGATCTCGCCGCGCTGGCCACCCCGGAGCACGCCGCCGGCGAGGCCGAGCTGCGCCATCGCGTGCAGCTGGCCGGCGACAACCTGCAGGACGCCCGCAACCAGCAGGAGCAGGTGGAGAGCCAACTGGGCGAACACGGCGCCGCGCTGGAAGAGCTGAACACCCGCCTGGTGCTGGCGCGCACCGCCGTGCAGACCGCCAAGGACAACCGCCAGCGCCTCAGGGAGGAACGCGCCGCGCTCAAGGAGCGCCTCGACGCCGCGCTGGCCGAGCGCCGCCAGAGCGCGCGCCAGCAACTCGCCGGCCTGGATGCCGCCCTCGCCCAGCTCAAGCTGGAGCACGCCAGCCTGCTGGAGGAGCTGGACAGCCAGCACCGCGAGGCGCGCCTGGACACCAGCGCGCACTGGCAGCAGGTGATCGGCGACCTGGAACAGCGCCTGGCCCATCTGCGCGGCCAGCTGGAGGAGCAGCGCGCCCAGGGCAAAGCCGAGCTGGCCGCCTGCGAGAGCTGGTACCGCAACGAGCTGAAGTCGCGCGGCGTCGACGAGGCGCAACTGATCCAGCTGAAGAGCGGCATCCGCGAGCGCGAGCAGCGCATCCGCGACACCGAGGCGCGGCGTGCCGAGGTGCACCGCTTTGATGAGTGGTACGCGCTCACCTGGCTCAAGCGCAAGCCGCAGCTGCAGGAGGATCTGATCGAGCACCGGCGCGAAGCGACCGACCTCAAACTGCGCCTGGACACCGCCACCCAGGCCTTCAAGAGCCGCCGCGACGCACTGGAGCAGCAGCGCCGCGAGGCCCTGCAGGCCCAGGGCCGGCTCGGCGAGCAGCTCGACAGCCTCAAGGGGCTGATCAAGCGCCTCGGCGAACTCAAGCTGCCGCGCGACGGCCAGACGCCGGCCGGCGAGCTGGACGAGCGCCTGCGCCTGGCCCAGGAGCTGCTGCACGGCCGCGAGAACCTGCTCGCCGCCATCCGGCAGCACGTCGAGCGCTTCGACAGCCTGATCGCCGGCAAGGCCGGCTCCAGCCTGACCGAGACCTGGGAGCGCAGCCGCGAGGAGTGCAGCCTGGTCAGCGAGCGCGGCGTGCCGACCCTCGACTACCGCCGCCTGGTGCCGGCGCTGGCCCAGTTGCTCAACGTGCTGGTGCCGCAGAGCATCACCGCGCTGCGCGAGCAGGGGCGGATCTTCGGCAAGGACCTGTTCGACTACTTCGCCGTGCTGGCCGACATCGACCAGCGCATCGCCAGCCAGAGCGCGCGGATCACCCGCGAGGTCGGCGAGGAGCTGTTCCTCGACGGCGTGTCCAACTCGGCGGTGACCATCCGCTCGAAGATCACCGAACTGGAGTTCTGGCCGGAGCTGCGCGCCTTCGTCGCCGCCTACCGCGAATGGGAGGACAGCGGCTTCAGTGATCTGCCCGGCGAGGACTACACCGGCAGCATGCGCCGCGCCCTCGAGGTGCTCGGCCGCTCGGCGCTGACCAGCGGCATCGCCGGCCTCCTGGAGATCGAGCTGCGTCTGCGCGAGGGCAACAGCGACCTGGTGATCCGCACCGACCGCCAGCTCAACGAGTCGTCCAGCCACGGCATGGCCTACCTGATCCTCTGCAAGTTCCTGCTCGCCTTCACCCGCCTGCTGCGCGGCCGCGCCCCGGCGACCATCCACTGGCCGATCGACGAGCTGGGCACCCTGCACCACAGCAACGTGAAGAAGATCTTCGACGCCTGCGCCAGCAACGCCATCCGCATCCTCGGCGCCTTCCCCAACCCGGACTCCGAGGTGCTGGCGCTGTTCAAGAACCGCTACATCGTCGACAAGCAGAGCCGCCGGCTGCAGGTGGTCAAGCCGCGCCTGGACGTGGTCGGCGAACGCCTGAAAGCCCGCCTGAGCGAGGAGACCGTCTGATGCTGTCGAACAAGGGCAAGGTCATCGAGCGCCTGCTGCAGGGCGCCTTCATCTGCCGCACCAGCGACGAGGAAGGCTGGCGCTTCTTGAAGAACCCGGCCAACCGCGAGCAGGTCGACGACTACCTGGCCACCCTCAACCGCAGCGTGGCCGCAGTCGGCGCCGGCAGCGAGGCCGAGGTGTTCTACTGTGCGTATCGCCAGCTCGGCGAGACCGAGCGGCGGGTGGTCGGCCAGCAGTTCCGCGACGTCTGCAACGCCCTCACCCCGCTGGTCGAGTGGCTGCTGCTGGTCCAGCAGGCCGGCGCCCAGGACGCGCCGCTCACCGAGGGCAGCCCGATCCGCCTCAACGAGCTGCAGAGCATCGTCGAGGACACCCCTGCGTTCCGCGAGCAGCTGGCGCGCATCAGCCACTACCGGCTGTTCGGCTCGACCAGCGCCAGCGTCGACGCGCAGATCAAGCAGGTGTTCAAGCGCCTGTGCGAACTCGGCTACCTGCTGCGCCCCAACCCGGAGAAGCAGATCTACCTCGGCACCGGCAAGCTGGACTACCTGTACGAGGTGATCCGCTTCATCGACGAGGCCGAGGGCCTCGCGCTCGAGGAGCGCGCCGAGCTGGCCAGCCAGGGGAGCCTGCTGTGAGCGGCAACCTGCACCAGGCCGGGGTGCGCTTCCTGCGCCAGCTGGGCCGCCACGCCGAGACCATCATGGACGCCTACCTGGCCGGTGCGGTCGGCGACGACGCCCTCGAGCCCGGCGTGCAGGAGCGGCTGGTCAAGGACGGCGTGCTCTACCGCCCGGAGCCGGGCGCCGACCTGCACCTGCGCCGGGTGGTGCGCGCCCTGCTCGAGGAGGCCCTGCGCGACGACCGCAACCGGCAGATCGACGCCAACACCGGCAGCACCCTGGCCACCTTCAAGACCCTCGCCGCCCACTACAAGGAGGCGCGCCACCAGGGCGACTTCGCCGCCGCCGACGCCTACCTGGCCGACCTGCGCGAGCACGTCTACAGCTTCTGCGAGGGCCTCGGCCACAGCGTGCGGGTGCTGTGGGGGCGGATCAACAACGAGTTCGGCTACGTCGGCAGCCTCGGCGCCAAGATCCGCGAGAACGAGCTGGCCCAGGCCCAGGTCAGCGAGCTGCTGGCCGGCCTGGAGCTGATCGACTTCAGCGAACTGGCGGAAACCGCCGGCGAACTGCGCGAGCTGCGCCGCCTGCTGGTCACCCGCCTGCAGCGCCAGGTCAGCGGCTGCTGCCAGGAGCTGGGCGTGGTGCAGGCTCGCCTGCTCGAACTGCTCGGCCGCTTCCGCAAGATCCAGGGCCGCACCCGCCTGCTGCGCGGCTGGCTGCTGCACGCCGAACAGCAGCCCGACTACCGCCCGGGCAGCCACACTGCGCGCCCCGAGATGCCGCAGCTGCTCAACCTCGCCGAGGCGCTGATCGCCCCGGCGACGGCCAACCTTCACGACGGCAGCCAGGAGGCCGAGCTGCTCGCCCTCGCCGCGCAGATCCGCGCCCAGCGCGAGGAACGCCCGGCCGCGCCGCTGGCCGAGGCCGGCGAGCTGACCCTGGGCGAGGTGGAAAGCTTCGAGGTACAGCCGAGCCCCATCCAGCTCGCCGTGCAGGAGTACCTCTGCGCGGTGATCGAGAGCGGCCAGCCGGTGTCGGCGCTGACCTGGTGGCGCGAGCACGAGCTGTCCTGCGATCCCGAGAGCTGGCTGTACCAGGTGATCGGCGGCTACGAGGCGCTGCCCGACGAGCAGCGCGCCTGCTTCCAGCTCGACCCCGACGGCGAGCCGCACCCGGTGTTTTCCGGCAACTTCATCGTGCGGGACCTCTCGCTGTGGCTGGCCTGAGCCGCAGCCACCACAACGCCGTGCACCGCCTGCTGCGCGAGCGTCTGGACAAGGTGGAACTCAACCGCACCTGGCAGCAGCTGCACGCCCACTTCGAGCTGGGCCGCCCCTCGGGCAAGTGGCTGCACTTCGACGCCGAGACGCGCCGGCTGCTGCAGCGCCTGGCGCGGGACGAGTGGGGCTTCGATCCGCTGGCGGGCGTACCGGAGGGCAGCCGCCGCGAGGTCGCCTCGCGCGCCGTCGACGAGAAGATCGCCCGCCGCCGCCCCGACGACGACTTCGTGCTGGTCAAGGGCACCCTGCCCGCGCCGCTGCCGACCCTCGCCCGCGGCCTGAGCCTGCGCGTGGCGCTGCCGCAACTGGACACCGCGGCCATCGCCCGGCTGGTGCTGATCGAGAACCTCGACAGCTTCGACGACTGGGAGGACTACCCGGCACCGCCCGAACTGGCCGGCAGCCTGATCGTCTACCGCGGCCATCGCGGCCTGGCCCGCGGCGCCCGCCAGTTGCTGGAACGGCTGCCGGCGGCCACGCCGGTGGTGGTCTTCCCCGACTACGACCCGGCCGGCCTGGCCATCGCCGCCAGCCTGCCGCGCGCCGATGCACTGCTGCTGCCGGAGCTGGACGAGGCACTGCTGGCTTGCGGCAGCCGAGCCCACTTCGACCGCCAGTTCCGCCAGGCACGCCAGCTGGAGGAAGCCGAGCTGGGCGGCTGGCGGGCCGTATGGGAGGAAATGAAGGGGCAGCGGGTCAGCATCAAGCAGCAGCACATGCTGGCGCTGGGTGCGCACCTGCGCCTGGTGCCGCTGCGGGCCTGAGCGCCGCTTCCCTCCCCCGGAAACAGCGAGGCCCGCACTGGGCGGGCCTCGCTTTGACGTTCGACGCAGCGCTTACAGGCTGAGCTTGCGGCTGGACGCCTTGAGGAACTCCTGCTTGAGGTCCTCGTAGGTGTGCACCGCCGGGAACTGCGGGAACTCGCGGATCACGTTGTCCGGGGCATGGAACAGGATGCCGGCGTGGGCCTCGCTGAGCATGGTGGTGTCGTTGTAGGAGTCGCCGGCGGCGATCACGCGGTAGTACAGGCTCTTCAGGGCGATCACCGACTGGCGCTTGGGATCCTTCTGGCGCAGCTGGTAGTCCACCACGCGGTCGGTCTCGTCGGTGACCAGCTTGTGGCACAGCAGGGTCGGGAAGCCGAGCTGGCGCATCAGCGGCTGGGAGAACTCGTAGAAGGTGTCGGAGAGGATGATCACCTGGAAGCGCTCGCGCAGCCAGTCGACGAACTCCACCGCGCCGTCCAGCGGCTTGAGGGTGGCGATCACTTCCTGGATGTCGCGCAGCTTGAGGCCGTGCTCGTCGAGGATGCGCAGGCGCTGCTTCATCAGCACGTCGTAGTCGGGAATGTCGCGGGTAGTCGCCTTGAGCGCGTCGATTCCGGTTTTTTCGGCGAAGGCGATCCAGATTTCCGGGACCAGTACGCCCTCGAGATCAAGGCAGGCGATTTCCACAGCAGACTCCTCGATGAACAGACAGAAATTGAGGCGGCACTCTAGCCGCTTGCCCGGCGGGGCGCAACGCGGCGCAGGGAGGCGCGCGACAGAAATTCGCCCGAACCGGCGCCACATATTCCACATGGTTAGGTGAATAGCGGCATTTGGTTATTTCATCGCATAAACAGCTTGCTGGTACCATCGCTGCCACGCCTTACCCACGAATCTACCGGACATCCCGATGAGCCAGACCCTCGATGTTGCCGCCCTGGCGGCCGCCTATGCCGACAAATCCCCGCAGGAGGTGCTCAAGCTCGCCTTCGAGCACTTCGGCGACGACCTGTGGATCTCCTTCAGTGGCGCCGAGGACGTGGTGCTGGTGGACATGGCCTGGAAGCTGAACAGCAACGTCAGGGTGTTCAGCCTGGATACCGGCCGCCTGCACGCGCAGACCTACCGCTTCATCGAGCAGGTCCGCGAGCACTACGGCATCCAGATCGAGGTGCTGTCCCCCGATCCGCGCCTGCTCGAGCCGCTGGTGCGCGAGAAGGGCCTGTTCAGCTTCTACAAGGACGGCCACGGCGAGTGCTGCGGCATCCGCAAGATCGAGCCGCTCAAGCGCAAGCTGGCCGGCGTCAGCGCCTGGGCCACCGGCCAGCGCCGCGACCAGAGTCCCGGCACCCGCAGCCAGGTGGCGGTGCTTGAGCTGGACGGCGCCTTCTCCACGCCCGACAAGCCGCTGTACAAGTTCAACCCGCTGGCCAACATGAGCAGCGAGGAAGTGTGGGGCTACATCCGCATGCTGGAGATCCCCTACAACCCGCTGCACGAGCAGGGCTACATCAGCATCGGCTGCGAGCCCTGCACCCGCCCGGTGCTGCCCAACCAGCACGAGCGCGAGGGCCGCTGGTGGTGGGAGGAAGCCACCCACAAGGAATGCGGCCTGCACGCCGGCAACCTGATCGCCAGGAACTGAGTCAGGGCGCTACCAACAAGGCCCGGGCGTTCTGCGTCCGGGCCTTGGCGTTTCCGGGCCGCTGTAACCCGGCGTTAACCTGGGCGCTCTAGACTGCCGGGCATCGGCAGATCAGGAGAGACCGCCATGCATCGCGAACAACCGCAAGCCACCCCCATCCAGACCGCACGCAAGCTGCGCCACCTGCACCTGGGCGCGATCATCGACGCCCAGGGCCGCGAGATTCCGATCACCGAACAGATGATCCTGCAGGCCTGCCGCCAGCTGGAGAAGGACAGCCAGCCACGCCGCCGCCTGTTCGGCTGATTCAGACCAGCTGCACGCCCAGCGCCGCCAGCTGGCGGCGCAGCTCCTGCCCCTCCCCTTCCAGCCGTACCCGCAGCTCGGGCAGTTCGCGGCGCATCGGGTAGTGCTTGCGCAGCGCATCGAAGCCGGCGCGGCGCGCCTCGGCAGCGCCGACGAGGCTGCGGCGGAAATCGGCATCGTCGCGGCGCGGGTCGTACACCGCCCGGCACAGGGTGGCCAGCGCCCAGGCCGGATCGGCCGACTCGTGCAGCACCAGCTCGCCCAGCCAGGGCGTCGGCAGCAGCTCGGCCAGGCGCACGCTCGCCGGCTCGCCGCGCCAGGCGCAGAACGCCTGGTAGATCTGCTCGGTGCCACGCAGCTTGCCGTCCAGGCTGTAGCCGGCGATGTGCGGGGTGGCCAGCCGGCACAGCGGCGCCAGTTCGGCATCCACCAGCGGCTCGCCTTCCCAGACATCCAGCACCACCTCCAGATCGGCGCCGCCGGTGAGGTGCGCCTTGAGCGCGGCGTTGTCGACCACCGCGCCGCGGCTGGCGTTGATCAGCCAGCAGCCGGGCTTGAGGCTGTCGAGGCGTGCACCATCCAGCAGGTGCCAGGTGGCATCGCTGCCCTCGCGAGTCAGCGGGGTGTGCAGGCTGATCACGTCGCAGCGGCGGATGATCTCCTCCAGCGCGACGAAGTCGCCGCCCTCGGCGGCCTGGCGCGGCGGATCGCAGACCAGCACCTGCCAGCCCAAGCCGCGCAGCAGCTCGACCAGCCGGCCGCCGACCTGGCCAGCGCCGATCACGCCATAGGTACGCGCGGCCAGGTCGGCGCCGTGGCGCTCGGCCAGCGCCAGCAGCGCGCCGAGCACGTACTCCACCACGCCGCGGGCGTTGCAGCCCGGGGCGCTGGACCAAGCGATGCCCGCCTCGGCGAAGTACGCCAGGTCCAGATGGTCGGTGCCGATGGTGCAGGTGCCGACGAACCGGACCGGGCTGCCCTCCAGCAGCGCGCGGTCGACACGGGTCACCGAGCGCACCAGCAGGGCGTCGGCGTCCATGACGGCGGCACGGTCGATGCTGCGCCCCGGCAGGCGGCGGATCTCGCCGAAGGACGCGAAGAAGGGGTCGAGCAGGGGGATGTTTTCGTCGGCCAGCAGGCGCATGGGGGTGTCCGTCAGGAAATTTGTCCAACTTTAGCGCAGATGGCCCGGCCGGCGGCAGCCGCGCGCTGGCCCCATTGCGGTGCATGGCCTAGACTGGCCGCCTGCTTTCCGAGGCCCGTCATGTCCGCCCTGCCCGCTCCACCCGCGCTCTCCCCCGCCCGCCGCACCCTCACCGAAGTCAAGGCCCTGCTCGCCCTCGCCGGGCCGATCATCATCGCGCAGCTGGCCAACACCGCCATGGGCTTCGTCGACACCCTGATGGCCGGGCGGGTCAGCCCGCGCGACCTGGCGGCAGTGGCGCTGGGCAACTCGATCTGGATTCCGGTGCTGCTGCTGATGAACGGCATCCTGATGGCCACCACCGCCAAGGTGGCGCGCAAGGTCGGCGCCGGCAGCCATGCGCTGATCGGCCCGCTGGTGCGCCAGGCCCTGTGGCTGGCGCTGGGCATCGGCCTGCTCGCCACCCTGCTGCTGTTCGGCGCCGAACCGGTGCTGACGCTGATGGGGGTGGAGGACTCCCTGCGCGCCACCGCCATGGGCTACCTGCAGGCGGTGGCGGTCGGCTTCCCGGCGCTGGCGCTGTACCAGGTGCTGCGCGGCTTCAGCGACGGCCTGGGCAGCACCCGGCCGAGCATGGTGATCGGCATCCTCGGCCTGCTGCTGAACATTCCGGCCAACTACATCTTCATCCACGGCAAGCTCGGCCTGCCGGCCATGGGCGGCGTCGGCTGCGGCTGGGCCACTGCGCTGGTCATGTGGTTCATGCTCAGCGCCATGCTGTGGTGGGTGCGCTGGGCACCGGTGTACCGCTCGAGCCAGCTGTTCGCTCACCTGGAGCGACCGCAGTGGCCGGCGATCCGCGACCTGCTGGCCATCGGCCTGCCGATCGGCATCGCCATCTTCGCCGAGGCCAGCATCTTCTCGGTGATCGCCCTGCTGATCGGCAGCCTGGGCGCCAGCGTGGTGGCCGGCCACCAGATCGCCCTGAACTTCTCCTCGATGGTGTTCATGATCCCCTACTCGCTGGCGATGGCCGCCACGGTGCGGGTCGGCCAGGCGCTGGGCCGCGGTGCGCCGCGCGCGGCGCGCTTCTCGGCGGGGGTGGCGATGGCCACCGCGCTGGCCTACGCCTGCGTCTCGGCCAGCCTGATGCTGCTGCTGCGCGAGGACATCGCCCGCCTGTACACCCCGGATGCCGAGGTGCTGGCAGTGGCCGGCGCGCTGCTGGTGTATTCGGCACTGTTCCAGTTCTCCGACGCCATCCAGGTCACCGCCGCCGGCGCCCTGCGCGGCTACCAGGACACCCGGGCGACCATGCTGATCACCCTGCTGGCCTACTGGGGCATCGGCCTGCCGATCGGCTACGGGCTGGGGCTCAGCGACTGGCTGGGGGTACCCAGCGGCCCGCAGGGCCTGTGGCAGGGACTGGTGGTGGGGCTGACCTGCGCTGCCGTGCTGCTCGGCGTGCGCCTGCAGCGCATCGGCCGGCGCGCGGTGCGGGCATAGCCCCCTCAGTCGAGCTTCTTGCGGATCCAGTACAGGTAGGTGCCGGCGTCCTGCTGCTGCTCGAGCAGCTCGTGGCCGAGGAACAGGCAGAACTTGGGGATGTCGCGCCAGGTCGAGGGATCGGTGGCGATCACCTTGAGCAGACCGCCGGCCGGCAGGTCACGCACCTTGTTGTGCAGCAGCATCACCGGCTCGGGGCAGCTCAGGCCGGTGGCGTCGAGGATGGCGTCGGGTTGCTGGGACATGGGGGCTCCTGTGGGCAGGCGGGCATTGTCGCGCAAAGCGCAGGCGCGGCCAACCGGACGGCAAGCGGGTGGCGAACCGACTAGGCTTGAGGATCGAGTCCCGCCGCCCGGCCCGCCTGGAGGACACCGCCATGCCGCATCCGGACAGTTTCGCCTGCCGCCGCCAGCTCGAGGTCGACGGCCGCACCTACCACTATTACAGCCTGCCCGAGGCGGCCCGTCAGCTCGGCGACCTCCGCCAGTTGCCCATTTCGCTCAAGGTGCTGCTGGAGAACCTGCTGCGCAGCGAAGACGGCCGCAGCGTCAGCGCCGCCGACTGCCGGGCGGTGGTGGAGTGGCTGAAGAAGCGCAGCTCGGAGCGGGAGATCCAGTTCCGCCCGGCGCGGGTGCTGATGCAGGACTTCACCGGCGTGCCGGGCGTGGTCGACCTGGCCGCCATGCGCGACGCCATGGCCGGTGCCGGCGGCGATCCGCAGAAGATCAACCCGCTGGCCCCGGTGGACCTGGTGATCGACCACTCGGTGATGGTCGACCGCTTCGCCGATCCCAGCGCCTTCGCCGACAACGTGGCCATCGAGATGCAGCGCAACCACGAGCGCTACGCCTTCCTGCGCTGGGGGCAGCAGGCCTTCGCCAACTTCCGCGTGGTGCCGCCGGGCACCGGCATCTGCCACCAGGTCAACCTCGAGTACCTGGCCCAGGTGGTGTGGAGCAGCGACGAGGGCGGCGAAACCCTGGCCTACCCCGACACCCTGGTCGGCACCGACTCGCACACCACCATGATCAACGGCCTGGGCGTGCTCGGCTGGGGCGTCGGCGGCATCGAGGCCGAGGCGGTGATGCTCGGCCAGCCGCTGTCGATGCTGATCCCCGAGGTGGTCGGCGTGCGCCTGTCCGGCAAGCTGCGCGAGGGGGTGACCGCCACCGACCTGGTGCTGACCGTCACCGAACAGCTGAGAAAGCGCGGCGTGGTGGGCAAGTTCGTCGAGTTCTACGGCCCCGGCCTCGACCACCTGCCACTGGCCGACCGCGCCACCATCGCCAACATGGCCCCGGAGTACGGCGCCACCTGCGGCTTCTTCCCCGTCGATGCGATCACCCTCGACTACCTGCGCCTGTCCGGCCGCGAGCCGGCGCGCATCGCCCTGGTCGAGGCCTACTGCAAGGCCCAGGGCCTGTGGCGCCAGGCCGGTCACGAACCGACCTTCAGCGACAGCCTGGCGCTGGACCTGGCCAGCGTGCAGCCGTCGCTGGCCGGGCCCAAGCGGCCGCAGGACCGCGTCGCCCTGGAGGACATCCGCGCCCAGTTCGACCTGCTGCTCGAGCTCGGCGGGCGCAAGAGCGAGCTGGACAGCGACTTCGCGGTCGCCGGCGAACCCTACGCCCTGCACCACGGCGACGTGGTGATCGCCGCCATCACTTCCTGCACCAATACCTCCAACCCCAGCGTGCTGATGGCCGCCGGGCTGCTGGCCAGGAACGCGGTGGAGCGCGGCCTGAGTCGCCGCCCCTGGGTCAAGTCGTCGCTGGCGCCGGGCTCCAAGGTGGTCACCGACTACCTGGCCAAGGCCGGCCTGACGCCTTACCTGGATCAGTTGGGCTTCAACCTGGTCGGCTACGGCTGCACCACCTGCATCGGCAACTCCGGGCCGCTGCCGCCGGCCATCGCCGACTGCGTCAACGCCAACGACCTGATCGTCAGCTCGGTGCTGTCCGGCAACCGCAACTTCGAGGGCCGCGTGCATCCGCAGGTCAAGGCCAACTGGCTGGCCTCGCCGCCGCTGGTGGTGGCCTTCGCCCTGGCCGGCACCACGCGCATCGACCTGACCCGCGAGCCGCTGGGCAGCGGCAGCGACGGCCAGCCGGTGTACCTCAGGGACATCTGGCCGAGCGACGCCGCGGTGGCGGCGGCGGTCGCCGCGGTGGACGGCGGCATGTTCCGCAACCGCTATGCCGACGTGTTCGGCGGCGACGCCGCCTGGCAGGCGATCGCGGTGAGCGGCGGCGCCACCTATGCCTGGGACCCGGTCTCCACCTACATCAAGCACCCGCCGTTCTTCGCCGGCATCGACCAGCCGCCGGCCGCGCTGGCCGACATCGAGCAGGCGCGCATCCTCGCCCTGTTCGGCGACTCGATCACCACCGACCACATATCGCCGGCCGGCAGCATCAAGCCCAGCTCGCCGGCCGGCCTGTACCTGCAGGGGCTCGGCGTGGCGCCGGCCGACTTCAACTCCTACGGCGCACGCCGCGGCAACCACGAGGTGATGATGCGCGGCACCTTCGCCAACATCCGCATCAGGAACGAGATGCTCGGCGGCGAGGAAGGCGGCAACACCCTGCACCAACCCTCCGGCGACAGGCTGTCGATCTACGACGCCGCCATGCGCTACCAGGGCGAAGGCGTGCCGCTGGTGGTGATCGCAGGCAAGGAGTACGGCACCGGCTCCTCGCGCGACTGGGCGGCCAAGGGCACCCGCCTGCTGGGCATCCGCGCGGTGATCGCCGAGAGCTTCGAGCGCATCCACCGCACCAACCTGGTCGGCATGGGCGTGCTGCCGCTGCAGTTCCTGCCCGGGCAGAACCGCCAGAGCCTGGCCCTCAACGGCAGCGAGCGGTTGGCCATCCGCGGCCTGGCCGGCGGCCTCAGGCCGCGGCAGAAGCTGATCGTGGAGATCCGCCGCAGCGACGGCACCGAGGAGCGCATCGAAGTGCTGTGCCGCGTCGACACCGCCCTCGAGGTCGACTACTTCAAGGCCGGCGGCATCCTCCACCACGTGCTCCGGCACCTGCTGGCGGACTGAAGCCCGGGGCAGCGGGCCTACGAGCTGCCGCCCGCTCCGCCCTGCGCGGCCAGAAAATCTGCGACCGCCTCCGCGGCGCGCTGCAGATGCTGCGCGTGGCTGAAGCCGGAGGCCTTGAGCGGCTTGAGGTCGTGATCGGCCGCCTCCAGCCAGAGCAGGCGGATGGCCGGCGCCAGCGCATAGCCGGCCACCCGCTCGCGGTTGCCCAGGGCGTCGCGTTCGCCCTGCACGATCAGGGTCGGCGTCCGCAGGCCGGCCAGGTGCTCGACCCGCGGCCGCTCCGGCTTGCCGGCGGCATGGAAGGGGTAGCCCAGGCAGACCAGCCCGGCCGCCCCCAGTTCGTCGGCCAGCAGGCTGGCCATGCGCCCGCCCATCGACTTGCCGCCGATCGCCCAGGCGCCCGGTTCGCGTGCGTTCACCGCACGCCAGACCGCGCGCCAGCAGTCGAGCAGTTGGGCCTGAGGATTGGGCGGGCGCTTGCCGCCGCCCTGGCGGCGGCTGGCCATGTAGGGGAACTCGAAGCGCACCACGCGCACGCCCAGCTCGCCCAGGCGCGCGGCCATCTCGTGCATGAACGGACTGTCCATCGGCGCCCCCGCGCCATGGGCCAGGATCAGGTGCCCACGGGCGCCGGTGACCGGGCCGGAGCACAAAAGTTCGGAATTTTCCATGCAAAAGACCTCACGCCCCCTAGGGCCTTGATTTGTATCAACATCTATCCGAGGCAGTTTATCCATGCTGATGCTGATCTTTTTCCGATCAAGCCCATTAGTCGTGGAACCTCGAAAATGAGCACAGAAAACACAAGGACTGCTTATAACTACAAGGTGGTCCGCCAGTTCGCCGTCATGACGGTGATCTGGGGGATCGTCGGCATGGCGGCTGGCGTCTTCATCGCCGCGCAACTGGTCTGGCCGGGTCTGAACTTCGACCTGCCGTGGACCAGCTTCGGTCGCCTGCGACCGTTGCACACCAACGCGGTGATCTTCGCGTTCGGCGGTTGCGCCCTGTTCGCCACCTCGTTCTATTCGGTGCAGCGCACCTGCCAGACCCGCCTGTTCGGTGGTCCGCTGGCCAGCTTCGTGTTCTGGGGCTGGCAGCTGGTGATTCTGCTCGCCGCCATCACCCTGCCGCTGGGCTACACCTCCTCCAAGGAGTACGCCGAGCTGGAGTGGCCGATCGACATCCTGATCGCCGTGGTGTGGGTCGCCTACGCGGTGGTGTTCTTCGGCACCGTCATGCAGCGCAAGACCAAGCACATCTACGTGGGCAACTGGTTCTTCGGCGCCTTCATCCTGGTGACGGCGATGCTGCACATCGTCAACAACCTGGAGCTGCCGGTCGGCCTGCTGAAGTCCTACTCGCTGTACAGCGGCGCCACCGACGCCATGGTGCAGTGGTGGTACGGCCACAACGCCGTGGGCTTCTTCCTGACCACCGGCTTCCTCGGCATGATGTACTACTTCGTGCCCAAGCAGGCCGAGCGTCCGGTGTACTCCTACCGCCTGTCCATCGTGCACTTCTGGGCGCTGATCACCCTGTACATCTGGGCCGGTCCGCACCACCTGCACTACACCGCCCTGCCGGACTGGGCCCAGTCCCTCGGCATGGTGATGTCGGTGATCCTCCTCGCTCCGAGCTGGGGCGGCATGATCAACGGCATGATGACCCTCTCCGGGGCCTGGCACAAACTGCGCCATGACCCGATCCTGCGCTTCCTGGTGGTCTCCCTCGCCTTCTACGGCATGTCCACCTTCGAAGGCCCGATGATGGCCATCAAGACCGTCAACGCCCTGTCCCACTACACCGACTGGACCATCGGCCACGTGCATGCCGGCGCCCTCGGCTGGGTCGCCATGGTGTCCATCGGCTCGCTGTACCACCTGATCCCGAAGGTGTTCGGCCGCAATGAAATGCACAGCATCGCCCTGATCAACACCCACTTCTGGCTGGCCACCATCGGCACCGTGCTGTACATCGCCTCCATGTGGGTCAACGGCATCACCCAGGGCCTGATGTGGCGCGCGGTCAACGAGGACGGCACCCTGACCTACTCCTTCGTCGAGGCGCTGGAAGCCAGCCACCCGGGCTTCCTGGTGCGCATGATCGGCGGCGCCTTCTTCCTCTTCGGCATGGTGCTGATGGCCTACAACGTGTGGCGCACCGTTCGCGTCGCCAAGGCCGCTGAAATGAGCGCTGCCGAGCAGTTCGTGGTTCAAGGAGCCCACTGATGAACAAGCACGAAATCATCGAGAAGAACATTGGCCTGATGGCGCTGCTGATGGTGCTCGCCGTCAGCATCGGCGGCCTGACCCAGATCGTGCCGCTGTTCTTCCAGGACGTGGTCAACGAGCCGGTGGAAGGCATGAAGCCCTACACCGCGCTGCAGCTGGAAGGCCGCGACATCTACATCAAGGAAGGCTGCGTCAGTTGCCACTCGCAGATGGTCCGTCCGTTCCGCGCCGAAACCGAGCGCTACGGCCACTACTCGGTCGCCGGCGAGAGCGTCTGGGATCACCCGTTCCTGTGGGGCTCCAAGCGTACCGGTCCGGACCTGGCCCGCGTCGGCGGCCGCTACTCCGACGACTGGCATCGCGCCCACCTGTACAACCCGCGCAACGTGGTGCCGGAATCGAAGATGCCCTCCTACCCCTGGCTGGTGGAGCACAAGCTGACCGGCTCGGACACCGCCGCCAAGATGCAGGCCATGCGCACCCTGGGCGTGCCGTACCGATGCCGACATCGCCGGCGCCCGCGACGCGGTCAAGGGCAAGACCGAAATGGACGCGCTGGTCGCGTACCTGCAGGTCCTCGGCACCAGCCTCAAGAACAAGCGCTGATGCGCGGCCTCAGCCAGGAGTAATCATCCATGACAGGCTTTTGGAGTATCTACGTCAGCATCCTCACCATCGGTACCCTGGTGGTGCTGTGGTGGCTGATCTTCGCGACCCGCAAGGGCCAGCGCCCCGACACCACCGACCAGACCATGGGTCACTCGTTCGACGGCATCGAGGAGTACGACAACCCGCTGCCGCGCTGGTGGTTCCTGCTGTTCATCGGCACCCTGATCTTCGGCGCCGTCTACCTGGCCCTCTACCCGGGCCTGGGCAACTGGAAGGGCGTCCTGCCGGGTTACGAGAACGGCTGGACCCAGGTCAACCAGTGGCAGCGCGAGATGGACCGCGCCGACGCCGAGTACGGCCCGCTGTTCGCCAAGTACGCCGCCATGCCGGTGGCCGAGGTGGCCAAGGATGAGCAGGCCCTGAAGATGGGCGCGCGCCTGTTCGCCTCCAACTG
This sequence comes from Pseudomonas sp. AN-1, assembly GCF_034057115.1. Classification (NCBI taxonomy): domain Bacteria; kingdom Pseudomonadati; phylum Pseudomonadota; class Gammaproteobacteria; order Pseudomonadales; family Pseudomonadaceae; genus Pseudomonas; species Pseudomonas sp. AN-1. Next base: position 1,781,372 of record NZ_CP139195.1, read on the forward strand.
CTCGGTGTGCCACGGCTCCGACGCCAAGGGCAGCTACGGCTTCCCCAACCTGACCGACGCCCACTGGCGCTGGGGCGGCGAGGCCGACACCATCAAGACCTCGATCCTCGGCGGCCGTCACGGCATCATGCCGGCCTGGGCCGCGGTCATCGGCGAGGATGGCGTGAAGAACGTCGCCGCCTACGTGCGCAGCGAGCTGGCCGGCCTGAAACTGCCGGAAGGCCACGGTGCCGACGTCGCCGCCGGCCAGAAGATCTTCGCCACCAACTGCGTCGCCTGCCACGGCCCGCAGGGCAAGGGTACTCCGGCCATGGGCGCCCCGGACCTGACCGCCAGCGCCGGCTGGCTGTACGGCTCGAGCCTGACCCAGCTGCAGCAGACCATCCGCCTCGGCCGCCAGGGCCAGATGCCGGCCCAGCAACCCTACCTGGGCAACGACAAGGTGCATCTGCTGGCTGCCTACGTGTACAGCCTGTCGCAACAGTCCGCCAAGTAAGACCGGGGGCGCGCCGCGCAATGCGGCGCGCCCTTCTCCTCGCCGCCCTTCCCCCCCCCCTTCTCGAAGCCCCTCGCCACGCGCGACCAAGTGTCGCACCTATCCCGAAGTTTCCTTCACAGCCTCGGCGCCGAGGGCTAAGCTCTCCCCCCAGTCGCACGCCGTTACAAAAACAACGCGACAGCACCCTTGCGGCGTCTTTCGAGACTCCGTTCTGCGCCACAGTGACGACGACAACATGGCGGGAGACGGCCTTTTTCTCCGGCGCGCAATCCCTTGCACGACAAGAGGTTGCGTTGCAATGGCTACCTCCTTTCTCCATACTTGCCGCCGTTTTTTGTCCCGAAAGTCCATAACCGTGGAACCCCTGCAATGAGTACAGCAATCAGTCCGACTGCTTATAACTACAAGGTGGTCCGCCAGTTCGCCGTCATGACGGTAATCTGGGGGTCATTGGGATGGGTCTGGGTGTGCTGATCGCCGCCCAGCTCGTCTGGCCGAGCCTGAACTTCGACCTGCCGTGGACCAGCTTCGGTCGCCTGCGTCCGTTGCACACCAACGCGGTGATCTTCGCGTTCGGCGGCTGCGCCCTGTTCGCCACCTCCTACTATGTAGTGCAGCGCACCAACCAGGCACGCCTGTTCAGCGACACCCTCGCCGCCTTCACCTTCTGGGGCTGGCAAGCCGTGATCGTGCTCGCCGTGATCACCCTGCCGCAGGGCTTCACCTCCTCCAAGGAGTACGCCGAGCTGGAGTGGCCGATCGACATCCTGCTGGCGATCGTCTGGGTTTCCTACGCGGTGGTGTTCTTCGGGACCATCCTCAAGCGCCAGACCAAGCACATCTACGTGGGCAACTGGTTCTTCGGCGCCTTCATCCTGGTGACGGCGATGCTGCACATCGTCAACAACATGGAGATCCCGGTCACCCTGTTCAAGTCCTACTCGCTGTACAGCGGCGCCACCGACGCCATGGTGCAGTGGTGGTACGGCCACAACGCGGTGGGCTTCTTCCTGACCACCGGCTTCCTCGGCATGATGTACTACTTCGTGCCCAAGCAGGCCGAGCGTCCGGTGTACTCCTACCGCCTGTCCATCGTGCACTTCTGGGCGCTGATCACCCTGTACATCTGGGCCGGTCCGCACCACCTGCACTACACCGCCCTGCCGGACTGGGCCCAGTCCCTCGGCATGGTGATGTCGGTGATCCTGCTGGCGCCGTCCTGGGGCGGCATGATCAACGGCATGATGACCCTCTCCGGGGCCTGGCACAAACTGCGCCATGACCCGATCCTGCGCTTCCTGGTGGTCTCCCTCGCCTTCTACGGCATGTCCACCTTCGAAGGCCCGATGATGGCCATCAAGACCGTCAACGCCCTGTCCCACTACACCGACTGGACCATCGGCCACGTGCATGCCGGCGCCCTCGGCTGGGTCGCCATGGTGTCCATCGGCTCGCTGTACCACCTGCTGCCGAAGGTGTTCGGCCGCAAGGAAATGCACAGCATCGGCCTGATCAACGCCCACTTCTGGCTGGCCACCATCGGCACCGTGCTGTACATCGCCTCCATGTGGGTCAACGGCATCACCCAGGGCCTGATGTGGCGCGCGGTCAACGAGGACGGCACCCTGACCTACTCCTTCGTCGAGGCGCTGGAAGCCAGCCACCCGGGCTTCCTGGTGCGCATGATCGGCGGCGCCTTCTTCCTGACCGGCATGCTGCTGATGGCCTACAACACCTGGCGCACCGTGCGCGTGGCCAAGGCCGCTGAAATGGCCGCCGCCGAGAAGTTCGTGGTTCAAGGAGCCCACTGATGAAGAATCATGACATTGTCGAGAAGAACATCGGCCTGATGGCGCTGCTGATGGTCATCGCCGTCAGCATCGGCGGCCTGACCCAGATCGTGCCGCTGTTCTTCCAGGACGTGGTCAACGAGCCGGTGGAAGGCATGAAGCCCTACACCGCGCTGCAACTGGAAGGCCGCGACATCTACATCAGGGAAGGCTGCGTCGGCTGCCACTCGCAGATGGTCCGTCCGTTCCGCGCCGAAACCGAGCGCTACGGCCACTACTCGGTCGCCGGCGAGAGCGTCTGGGATCACCCGTTCCTGTGGGGCTCCAAGCGTACCGGTCCGGACCTGGCCCGCGTCGGCGGCCGCTACTCCGACGACTGGCACCGCGCCCACCTGTACAACCCGCGCAACGTGGTGCCGGAGTCGAAGATGCCCTCCTACCCCTGGCTGGTGGAGCACAAGCTGACCGGCAAGGACACCGCCGCCAAGCTGCAGGCCATGCGTACCCTGGGCGTGCCGTACACCGAGGAAGACATCGCCGGTGCCCGCGACGCGGTCAAGGGCAAGACCGAAATGGACGCGCTGGTCGCGTACCTGCAGGTCCTCGGCACCAGCATCAAGAACAAACGGTAACGCACCATGGATATCGGGACTCTGCGTGGACTGGGCACAGCCATCGTACTGATCGCCTTCGTGGGCCTGCTGCTCTGGGTCTTCAGCGGCAGGCGCAAGAAGAGCTTCGACGAAGCGGCCAATCTGCCGTTCGCCGATGAGCCCAAATCCGAAAAGCGTGAAGAAGAAGCTTCTAGGAGTAAGCACGAATGACCAGTTTCTGGAATTGGTACGTCACCGTACTCAGCCTCGGCACCATAGTGGCGCTGACCTGGCTGCTGTTCGCGACCCGCAAGGGCCAGCGTCAGGACACCACCGATCAGACCGTGGGCCACAGCTTCGACGGCATCGAGGAGTACGACAACCCGCTGCCCAAGTGGTGGTTCCTGCTGTTCGTCGGCACCGTGATCTTCGCCCTCGGCTACCTGGTGCTCTACCCGGGCCTGGGCAACTGGAAGGGCGTCCTGCCGGGCTATGAGAACGGCTGGACCGGCGTCAACCAGTGGAAGAAGGAAATGGACCGCGCCGACGCCGAGTACGGCCCGCTGTTCGCCAAGTACGCCGCCATGCCGGTGGCCGAGGTGGCCAAGGATGAGCAGGCCCTGAAGATGGGCGCGCGTCTGTTCGCCTCCAACTGCTCGGTGTGCCACGGCTCCGACGCCAAGGGCAGCTACGGCTTCCCCAACCTGACCGACGCCCACTGGCGCTGGGGCGGCGAGGCCGACACCATCAAGACCTCGATCCTCGGCGGCCGTCACGGCATCATGCCGGCCTGGGCCGCGGTCATCGGCGAGGATGGCGTGAAGAACGTCGCCGCCTACGTGCGCAGCGAGCTGGCCGGCCTGAAACTGCCGGAAGGCCACGGTGCCGACGTCGCCGCCGGCCAGAAGATCTTCGCCACCAACTGCGTCGCCTGCCACGGCCCGCAGGGCAAGGGTACTCCGGCCATGGGCGCCCCGGACCTGACCGCCAGCGCCGGCTGGCTGTACGGCTCGAGCCTGACCCAGCTGCAGCAGACCATCCGCCTCGGCCGCCAGGGCCAGATGCCGGCGCAGCAGGAGCTGCTCGGCAACGACAAGGTGCACCTGCTGGCTGCCTACGTGTACAGCCTGTCGCAGAAGTAAGCGCCAGGGTCGTAACCGACAACGCCGCCCCCCGGCCTCCGGAGGGCGGTGTTTTTCATTGCGCGCGAATCACAAAAACCACGCCAACGCGATACCCCACCAGGTATCGCGCGACGACCCGTCGCATGCAGCCCGTCGCCATTAGGCGTACCATTGCACCCATGGTGAACAGCCCCCGTGGCCATGTACCGCGAGGCACCTCTCCTCCTCCAGCCGTGGTAGAGACCGATGAGCGACAAGATTCCCGTACAGGATGTAACCCCCGCCCCTGTCAAGAAAGGCGAAAGCGTGGACCTCTACGCCAAGCGCGAGATGATCTACACCAAGTCCTTCACCGGGCTGTTCCGCAACATCCGCCTGGTCAGTGGCGCCTTCCTGTTCCTGATGTTCTTCGGCACCGCCTGGCTCAACTGGGGCGATCGCCAGGCCGTCTGGTGGAACCTGCCGGAGCGCAAGTTCTACATCTTCGGCGCCACCTTCTGGCCGCAGGACTTCATGCTGCTGTCCTGGCTGCTGATCATCTGCGCCTTCGGCCTGTTCTTCATCACCGTGTTCGCCGGCCGCGTCTGGTGCGGCTACACCTGCCCGCAGAGCGTGTGGACCTGGGTGTTCATGTGGGCGGAGAAGGTCACCGAAGGTGACCGCAACCAGCGCATGAAGCTCGACAAGCAGCCGATGAGCGCCGAGAAGTTCCTGCGCAAGACCGCCAAGCACGCCATCTGGCTGGGCGTGGCCCTGCTCACCGCGCTGACCTTCGTCGGCTACTTCACCCCGATCCGCCAGCTGGTGGTAGATCTCGCCACCTTCAACCTCGAGGGCTGGGCGCTGTTCTGGGTCGGTTTCTTCACCCTGGCCACCTACGGCAACGCCGGCTGGCTGCGCGAGCAGGTGTGCATCCACATGTGCCCCTACTCGCGCTTCCAGAGCGTGATGTTCGACAAGGACACCCTGATCGTCTCCTACGATGCCAACCGCGGTGAGAGGCGCGGCCCGCGCAAGAAGGATGCCGACTACAAGGCCCAGGGCCTCGGCGACTGCATCGACTGCAAGATGTGCGTGCACGTCTGCCCGACCGGCATCGACATCCGCAACGGCCTGCAGATCGCCTGCATCGGCTGCGCCGCCTGCGTCGACGCCTGCGACAGCATCATGGACAAGATGGGTTATCCGCGCGGCCTGGTCGGCTACACCACCGAACACAACCTCAACGGCCACAAGACCCATATCGTCCGCCCCCGCCTGATCGGCTACGCCATCGCCCTGCTGATCATGATGGGCGCCTTCGGTACCGCCCTGCTGATGCGCCCGCTGGCCGAGCTGGACGTGCTCAAGGACCGCGTGCTCTATCGCGAGAACGAGGAAGGCCGCATCGAGAACGTCTACACCCTGCGGATCATGAACAAGGACCAGCGCGAGCACGTCTACACCATCGGCGTCGAGGGGCTCGACGGCCTGGCCCTGGAAGGCAGCCGTGAGGTGCGCGCCGCCGCCGGCGAGGTGCTGTCGGTACCGATCGAGCTGTCCATCGATCCGGAAAAGCTGCCTTCCACCACCAACGAGATTCTCTTTACAATCCAGGCCGCCGATCTTCCCGGCAAGACCTTCGACGCCGAAAGCCGCTTCATCGGCCCGCGCGTCCGCTGACAGTAGAGAGAGAGCATGCAGCAGCCCGAGATCACCAGTCGCTGGTACAAGCAGTTCTGGGCCTGGTTCGTCATCGCCATCCTGGCCATCGCCGTGGTGCTGGGGGTGACCCTGGTGGTGGTATCCGTACGTACCGCCGACACCCTGGTGGCCGACAACTACTACGACGTCGGCAAGGGCATCAACCAGTCGCTCGAGCGCGAGCAACTGGCCAAGCGCCTGGGCATGCAGGCCGGCCTGACCCTCGACGAGCAGGCCGGCAGCGCCGAGCTGCGCCTGAGCGGCATCAGCCAGCCGGCGCAGCTGGTGCTCAACCTGATCTCGCCGACCCAGCCGGAGCGCGACCGCCGCGTCATTCTCCAGCCGGTGGTCGGCGAGGCCGGGCTGTACCGCGGCCAGATGCAGGACGCGGTCAGCGGCCGCCGCTTCGTCGAGCTGATCGGCAGCGAGGGCGGTAAGGACTGGCGCCTGTTCGACGAATTCGTCTTGGAAGACGGCCGTCCGATCCAGCTCGCGCCCTGATCGCCGCGGCATGACCACGCCCCTGCCCTGCTTCCACTGCGGGCTGCCGGTTCCCGACGGCAGCCCCTACCACACCCACGTGCTCGGCGAATCGCGGGCCATGTGCTGCCCGGGCTGCCAGGCGGTGGCCGAGGCCATCGTCGCCGGCGGTCTGGAAAGCTACTATCGCCACCGCAGCGAAACCGCCGCCAACCCCGAGGCGCTGCCCAAGGCCCTGAGCGACGAACTGGCCCTCTATGACCGTGCCGACGTGCAGCAGGGCCTGGTCCAGCACAACGGCGAACAGGCGCAGACCTGCCTGCTGATCGAGGGCATCAGCTGCGCCGCCTGCGGCTGGCTGATCGAGCACCACCTGAAGAAGCTGCCCGGCGTCAGCGAGGCCAGCCTCAACCTGTCCAACCAGCGCCTGCAGGTACGCTGGGATGACGCCCGCCTGCCGCTCAGCCAGCTGCTCGCCGAGCTGCGCCGGATCGGCTATGCCGCGCACCCCTACCAGGCCGACGCAGCCGCCGAGCAGATGCAGCGGGAGAATCGCCGAGCCATGCGCCAGCTCGGCGTCGCCGGCCTGCTGTGGATGCAGGTGATGATGGCCTCGATGGCCACCTGGCCGGAGTTCAACCTCGACCTCAGCCACAGCTTCGACCGCATCCTGCGCTGGACCAGCCTGTTCCTCACCACACCGATCGTCTTCTACTGCTGCGGGCAGTTCTTCCGCGGCGCCCTGCGCGACCTGCGCACCCGCCACCTGACCATGGACGTCTCGGTATCGCTGGCCATCGGCGGCGCCTACGTCGCCGGCCTGTGGGCCACCGTCAGCGGCGAGGGCGAGCTGTACTTCGACGCCGTCGGCATGTTCGCCCTGTTCCTGCTCGCCGGCCGCTACCTGGAGCGCCGCGCCCGCGAGCGCACCGCCCAGGTCACCGCCCAACTGGTCAACCTGCTGCCGGCCTCCTGCCTGCGCCTGGACGACCAGGAGCAGAGCCAGCGCATCCTGCTCAGCGAGCTGCAACTCGGTGACCGCGTGCTGGTGCCGCCCGGCGCGGTGATCCCGGCCGACGCCACCATCCTCGCCGGCCAGTCGAGCATCGACGAGTCGCTGCTCACCGGCGAATACCTGCCGCAGCCGCGCGGCGTCGGCCAGCGCGTCACCGGCGGCACCCTCAACGTCGAGGGGCCGCTGACCCTGCAGGTCGAGGCGCTCGGCGACGACACCCGCCTGTCCGCCATCGTCCGCCTGCTCGAGCGCGCCCAGGCCGACAAGCCGCGCCTGGCGCAGCTGGCCGACAAGGTGGCGCAGTGGTTCCTGGTCATCGTGCTGCTCACCGCCGCCGTGGTCGGCGCAGTCTGGTGGCAGATCGACAGCGAGCGGGCGTTCTGGATCGTCCTCGCCCTGCTGGTCGCCACCTGCCCCTGCGCCCTGTCGCTGGCCACCCCCACCGCGCTGACCACCGCCACCGGCAGCCTGCACCAGCTCGGCCTGCTGGTGACCCGCGGCCACGTGCTGGAAAGCCTCAACCAGATCGACACCCTGATCGTCGACAAGACCGGCACCCTCACCGAAGGCCGCCTGACCCTGCGCGAGGTGCGCCCGCTCGGCGCCCTCGACAGCCAGGCCTGCCTGGGCCTGGCCGCCGCTCTGGAAAACCGCTCCGAGCATCCCATCGCCCGCGCCTTCGGCCGCGCCCCGCTGGCTGCCGAGGAAGTGCACAGCGAGCCCGGCAAGGGCCTCGACGGGCGGGTCGACGGCCGTTGCCTGCGCATCGGCGAGCCGGTCTTCGTCAGCCAGCTGGCCGGCCAGACGCCGCCGGCCATGCCGGCCGAACCGGGCCAGTGGCTGCTGCTCGGCGACCAGCAGGGACCGCTGGCCTGGCTGCGCCTCGACGACCGCCTGCGCGGCGACGCCCGCGCGCTGGTCGACGCCGCCCGCGCCCGCGGCTGGCAGGTGCTGCTGCTGTCCGGCGACAGCTCGCCGATGGTCGCCAGCGTCGCCGCCGAACTGGGCATCGACGACGCCCGCGGCGGCCTCACTCCGGACGCCAAGCTCGCCGTGCTGCGCGAGCTGCACCAGCAGGGACGCCGCGTGCTGATGCTCGGCGACGGCGTCAACGATGTGCCGGTACTGGCCGGCTCCGACATCAGCGTGGCCATGGGCAGCGCCACCGACCTGGCCAAGACCAGCGCCGATGCCGTGCTGCTGTCCAACCGCCTGGCCAGCCTGGTGCAGGCCCTGGACGTCGCGCGCCGCACCCGTCGCATCATCGTCGAGAACCTCGCCTGGGCCTGCCTGTACAATGGCCTGATCCTGCCGTTCGCCGCCCTCGGCTGGATCACCCCCGGCTGGGCGGCCATCGGCATGTCGGCCAGCTCGCTGGTGGTGGTGCTCAATGCCCTGCGCCTGAGCCGGGTGAAAGCCGGCAGCCGGCCGGTCGCCGCCGCCACCGGCCACGCCCCCGCGGTCCTGGCCGACGCCAGCAGCCACCCCTGACCCGGAGGTTCCCATGTCCGCCCTCTACCTGCTGATCCCGGTCGCCGTGGTGCTGGTCGCCCTGGCCATCTGGATGTTCTTCTGGGCCGTCGACAACGGCCAGTACGACGACCTCGACAGCCCGGCGCACAGCATCCTGTTCGACGACGAAGATCCCCAGCACCAGGCCGGCATCGACGAAGCCAGCTCCGGCCACGGCGATGGCAAACGCGGCGACGGGGAGCCGCCGCGTGGCTGAACTGCTGCCCCTGCTGGTCTCGGCCCTGGTCCTCGGCCTGCTCGGCGGCGGGCACTGCATCGGCATGTGCGGCGGTCTGATGGGCGCGCTGACCATGGCCATCCCCGCCGAGCAGCGGCCGCGCCGCCTGCAGCTGCTGCTGGCCTACAACCTGGGGCGCATCGCCTCCTACGGCCTCGCCGGGCTGCTGCTCGGCACCGCCGGCTGGGCGCTGGCCAGCGGCCCGGCGGCGACCGTGCTGCGCGCGCTCGCCGGCCTGCTGCTGATCGCCATGGGCCTGTACCTGGCCGGCTGGTGGGGCGGCCTGACCCGCATCGAAGGCGCCGGCCGCCTGCTCTGGCGCCACATAGAACCGCTGGCCCGCCGCCTGCTGCCGGTACGCGACGCACGACGCGCCCTGCTGCTCGGCGGCCTGTGGGGCTGGCTGCCCTGCGGCCTGGTCTACAGCACACTGCTGTGGGCCGCCAGCCAGGGCGACGCCCTCGACAGCGCCCTGCTGATGCTGGCCTTCGGCCTCGGCACCCTGCCGGTGCTGCTGGCCACCGGACTGGCCGCCGAGCGGCTGACCGCCCTGCTGCGCCGCCGCGGCGTGCGCATCGCCGGCGGAATGCTGGTGATCCTGTTCGGCCTGTGGACCCTGCCCGGCCCGCACCAGGACTGGCTGATGGGCCACGGCGGCGGCCACGCCAGCCTGCAAGGCGCACACTGAAGCGGTTGATGCAAGTCAACACCCCCCCGCAGCCCGGACTCTAGACTGCAAAGCACGTCTGATAATCCGAGACAACCGCATGCTCGACGCCATCCGCTGGGATACCGATCTGATCCGCCGTTACGATCTGGCCGGGCCGCGGTATACCTCTTACCCGACCGCCGTGCAGTTCCACGACGGCATCGGTCCCTTCGACCTGCTCCACGCCCTGCGCGACAGCGCCCAGGCCAGACGCGCGCTGTCGCTGTACGTGCACGTGCCGTTCTGCGCCCACATCTGCTACTACTGCGCCTGCAACAAGGTCATCACCAAGGACCGCGGGCGCAGCGCACCCTACCTGCAGCGCCTGCTGCGCGAGGCGGAACTGATCAGTCGCCACCTCTCGCCCGACCAGCTGGTCGAGCAGCTGCATTTCGGCGGCGGCACGCCGACCTACCTCAGCCACGACGAGCTGCGCCAGCTGATGACCGGCCTGCGCCAGCACTTCCACCTGCTGGACGACGACACCGGCGACTACAGCATAGAGATCGACCCGCGCGAGGCCGACTGGGCGACCATGGGCCTGCTGCGCGACATCGGTTTCAACCGCGTCAGTCTCGGCGTGCAGGACTTCGACCCGGCCGTGCAGCGCGCGGTCAACCGCCTGCAGAGCGTCGAGGAAACCCGCGCCATCGTCGAGGCCGCCCACACCCTGCAGTTCCGCTCGGTCAACATCGACCTGATCTACGGCCTGCCGCTGCAGACCCCCGAGTCCTTCGCCAGGACCGTCGAGGAAGTCATCGCCCTGCAGCCCGATCGCCTGTCGGTGTTCAACTACGCGCACCTGCCCGAGCGCTTCATGCCGCAACGGCGGATCAACGCCGCGGACCTGCCCAGCCCCGGCGCCAAGCTGGAGATGCTGCAGCGCACCATCGAGCAACTGACGGCCGCCGGCTATCGCTACATCGGCATGGACCACTTCGCCCTGCCCGACGACGAACTGGCCATCGCCCAGGAGGAAGGCAGCCTGCAGCGCAACTTCCAAGGCTACACCACCCACGGCCACTGCGACCTGATCGGCCTCGGTGTGTCGTCGATCAGCCAGATCGGCGACCTCTACTGCCAGAACAGCAGCGACATCGCCGACTACCAGAGCACCCTCGACTCCAACCAGCTCGCCACCCGCCGCGGCCTGCACTGCACCAGCGACGACCGCATCCGCCGCGCGGTGATCCAGCAGCTGATCTGCCACTTCCGGCTCGACTTCGCCGAGATCGAGGAGCAGTTCAACATCGACTTCCGCGGCTACTTCAACGACGTCTGGCCAAGCCTGCAGCGTGTCGCCGAGGACGGCCTGATCCAGCTGGACACCCGGGGCATCGACATCACCGCGGCCGGCCGGCTGCTGGTGCGCTCGGTGTGCATGCTGTTCGACCGCTACCTGCCGATGCTCGACACCCAGCGCTTCTCCCGCGTCATCTGAGCCAAATGGTCGCGGCGGCACACTGGCAGCCTCCGGCTGGCTGGGGTAACCTTGCCCAACTTTCTGTTGTATTAGGTAAGGATTCGCCATGACTGCCGGCCAAGACACCATCAAGGCACGCAACCTGCCGCAGGCGCACTGCAAGGAATGCAGCCTCGCCCCGCTGTGCCTGCCGCTGTCCCTCAATCTCGAGGACATGGACGCGCTGGACAACATCGTCAAGCGCGGCCGGCCGCTGAAGAAGGGCGAGTTCCTGTTCCGCCAGGGTGACAGCTTCAATTCGGTGTTCGCCGTGCGCACCGGCGCGCTGAAGACCTTCAGCGTCACCGACGGCGGCGAGGAGCAGATCACCGGCTTCCACCTGCCCAGCGAGCTGGTCGGCATGTCGGGGATGGATGGCATGGCCTACCCGGTGTCGGCCCAGGCGCTGGAAACCACCTCGCTGTGCGAGATCCCCTTCGAGAAGCTCGACGAGCTGTCGGTACAACTGCCGCAGCTGCGCCGCCAGCTGATGCGCATGATGAGCCGCGAGATCCGCGACGACCAGCAGATGATGCTCCTGCTGTCGAAGAAGACCGCCGACGAGCGCATCGCCACCTTCCTGGTCAACCTCTCCGCACGCTTCCGCGCCCGCGGCTACTCGGCCAACCAGTTCCGCCTGGCCATGTCGCGCAGCGAGATCGGCAACTATCTGGGTCTGGCCGTGGAAACCGTGTCGCGGGTGTTCACCCGCTTCCAGCAGAACGGCCTGCTGCTGGCCGAAGGCAAGGAAGTGCAGATCCTCGACTCGGTCGAGCTGTGCAGTCTGGCCGGCGGCCGCCTGGAAGGCTGAGCCACACGGCAGCACGCAAAGAACAACGCCCGCTCCGGCAAGCCGCAGCGGGCGTTGTGCATTTCCGGTGGCTTACAGGCCGATCGGCCGGCGCCCCGCCATGGCATGCGCCAGGGTACCGCCATCGACCAGCTCCAGCTCGCCACCCAGCGGCACGCCATGGGCGATGCGCGACAGCACCAGGCCGCGTGGCGCCAGCAGCTGCGCGATGTAGTGGGCCGTGGCCTCGCCCTCGACCGTCGGGTTGGTCGCCAGGATCACCTCCCTGAACGCGCCGGCGGCGACGCGCGCCTCCAGCTCGGGAATGCCGATGGCTTCCGGCCCCAGACCGTCCAGTGGTGACAGGTGGCCCTTGAGCACGAAGTAGCGCCCGCGATAGCCGGTCTGCTCCACGGCGAACACGTCCAGCGGCCCCTCCACCACGCAGAGCAGCTCGTCGTCACGGCGCGGATCGCTGCACTGCGGGCACAGCTCGTCCTCGCTCAGCGTGCGGCACTGCCGGCAATGACCGACCCCCTCCATCGCCCGGCTCAGCGCCTGGGCCAGGCGCAGGCCGCCGCTGCGGTCGCGCTCGAGCAGGTGCAGCGCCATGCGCTGGGCGGTCTTCTGACCGACGCCCGGCAGGATGCGCAGGGCGTCGATCAACTGGCGGATCAGGGGGCTGAAACTCATCGGGACCTATCCGTCAGAACGGCATCTTGAAGCCGGGCGGCAGCTGCATGCCGGAGGTCATGCCCGCCATCTTCTCCTGGTTGTTCTGCTCGATCTTGCGCACGGCGTCGTTCACCGCCGCGGCGATCAGATCCTCGAGGATCTCCTTGTCTTCCTGCATCAGGCTGTCGTCCAGGGAGACGCGCTTGACGTCGTGGCGACCGGTCATCACCACGCTCACCAGGCCGGCACCGGACTGGCCGGTCACCTCGGCGTTGGCCAGCTCCTCCTGCATCTTCTGCATCTTTTCCTGCATCTGCTGGGCCTGCTTCATCAGCGCGGCCATGCCACCTTTCATCATGGGATCACCTCAATTGTCCAGGGGTACTATGGTGCCGTCGCGGATCACCGCGGCGAACTGGTCCATCATCTGCCGAACCAGCGGGTCGGCATGGATCGACGCCTCGGCCGCGCGCTGGCGTTCGGCGCGCGCTCGGGCGGCGGCCTGAGCCGGGGTTTCCTGCTCGGGCCGGACGATATCGATCTGCAGGGTCAACGGTCGACCATGATAGCCGCTCAGCGCATCGGTCAGGCGGCGCTGCTGACCGGCGTTGAACAGCGCGCTCTGCCCCGGGTCCAGGTGCAGGTGCCAGCGGTCGCCGTCCTTCGCCACCAGGCTGCAGTTGGCCGCGATGCTGGCGGTCATGCCCGCCAGCCCCAGCCGCGGGAACAGTTCCAGCCACTCGGCGGCCAGGCCGGTGGCCGGCCGGGCCGCAGGCAACACCTCCTCGGCCGGCTCGGGCTCCAGCGGCTCGTGCACATCGACCGGCTGCATGCTTTCCAGATAGGCATAGGCATCGATGTCGATCGACTCGTAGTCGTCGCCCTCGTCCGCAGGCTCCTCGTCGGCGACAGGGCCGGCGGGTGCCGCCGGCGCAGCCTCGGTGCGCTCCGCGGGAGCCGGCGGGCGGCCGGCCGGTTCGGGACGTGCGGGCGGCTGCGCCGGGCGCTCGGTGGGCACCGGCGGCTGCACCGCAGCCCGGCGTACCGGCGGGACACTCTCGGCAGGCGGCAGGTCCCAGGGCACGTCCACCGGCTCGGCCCTGACGGCCCGGGCCTGCTCCGCAGCGCTCGCCCGCGGCGCGACCGGCTCTTCGGCGAGTGGCACCATGCGTGGTGCAGCTGCCTCAGCCACCGGAGCCGCCGCGGAATCGGTGGTGGCTTCACCGATCCCCGGCGTCTTTAGCGTTGTCGTCGGCGCCGCCGCCGCATCGGCCGGGCGGAACGCCAGCATGCGCAGCAGCACCATCTCGAAGCCGCTGCGCGGATCGGGGGCCAGCGGCAGGTCGCGGCGGCCGATCAGGCCCATCTGGTAATAGAACTGCACGTCCTCGGCAGGCAGCGCAGCGGCCAGCGCCAGCACCCGCTCGCGGTCGCCCTGACCATTGTCCACCGCATCCGGCAGCACCTGGGCGATGGCCACCCGGTGCAGCACGTTGAGCATCTCGGCCAGCACGCCGGCCCAGTCGGGGCCCTGCTCGGCCAGCTGGCGCACCGCCTCGAGCAGCGCGCGGGCATCGCCGGCCAGCAGAGCCTGCAGCACGCCGTAGACCTGACCATGGTCGAGGGTGCCGAGCATGGCGCGCACGTCGGCGGCCAGCACCTTGCCCTCGCCGAAGGCGATCGCCTGGTCGGTGAGGCTCATGGCATCGCGCATCGAGCCGTCGGCGGCGCGACCGAGCAGCCACAGCGCATCCGCCTCGAAGGGAATCTGCTCGACGCTGAGCACGTGGGTCAGGTGCTCGACCACCCGCTCCGGCGGCATGTTCTTCAGGGAGAACTGCAGGCAGCGCGACAGGATGGTGACCGGCAGCTTCTGCGGGTCGGTGGTGGCGAGCAGGAACTTGACGTGCGGCGGCGGCTCCTCGAGGGTCTTGAGCAGCGCGTTGAACGAGTGCGTGGACAGCATGTGCACTTCGTCGATCAGGTAGACCTTGTAGCGCCCGCGGGTCGGCGCGTACTGCACGTTGTCGAGCAGCTCGCGGGTATCCTCGACCTTGGTGCGGCTGGCGGCGTCGACCTCGATCAGGTCGACGAAACGGCCCTCGTCGATCTCCCGGCACACCGAGCACTGCCCGCACGGGGTCGAGCTGACGCCCTGCTCGCAGTTCAGGCACTTGGCGAGAATGCGCGCGATGGTGGTCTTGCCCACCCCGCGGGTGCCGGTGAACAGATAGGCGTGGTGCAGGCGCTGGTTGTCCAGCGCATTGATCAGGGCCTTGAGCACATGGGTCTGGCCGACCATTTCACGGAACGAGCGCGGACGCCACTTGCGGGCAAGGACCTGGTAACTCATCGAATCGGTTCGCTACTGCTGTGTTGAGCGTGGGTCACCATGCTAGCGAAGCGCGGGGCAAATTGCACTGACGAGGGCCGAGCGGCCGGGCAATTGCACTCCCCGGCCAGCCGGGAGACGAATGCAGTGCGCCCCCTGCGAACGCACGCCAGGCGCAAACCCCAGCCGTCAAGCCTGCCTCCGACAGCCCATTGACCGCGCCAGCGGCGGAGCGATAACCTCCGCCACCTCCCGATTCCCACGCCACCGGACACACCAACGGCCCGGCCGCCCAGCTGCAGCCGGACGCCAGGTGCTTCGCTGCATTTGCCGGAATAAATCAAACAATTAGCGGCAAGGAGATCTGACGCCCACGAATATCAATAACTTAATAATCATCAGAACAATAACAAGCTAATAAATACAGGATCGGCAGCTATCCCTGTCGGCCCCACAGACTCCAGGAGAACAGCTCCACAAGAGCCCGCTTCCCCTGACCGAGGTTCCTCCCCATGTTTTTCTCCCTGAAAGCCCGCATCCAGCTCACCAGCCTGGCCATCATCGCCCTAGCGATGACCCTGGTATCCGTGGTCAGCTATTTCACTATCAAGTCCCACTACGAGGATACGATCAAAAGCAACCTTGATGCCGTCATCAAGAGCAACGTCGACAACATCGAGCACTGGGTGAGTTCCAGCATCACCATGGTCGAGGCCGCCCGCAGCCGCATGCGCGAAGCGGACCAGCTCCCAGCGCTGCTGCAACTGGCCGAATCCGGCGGTTTCGCCATGGCCTACATGGCCAGGACCGACGGCAGCCTCATCAGCAGCGACGGCTGGCAGCCCGGCAGCGACTACGATCCGCGCCAGCGCATCTGGTACCAGGAGGCCGTCAAGGCCGGCAGGACCGTGCTGACCATGCCCTACACCGACATCAACACCGGCGCACTGGTGGTCACCATCGCGACCCCGGTGACGCAGGATGGCCAGTTGCGCGGCGTCCTCGCCGGCGACATCACCCTGGCCAGCATCATCGCCAGCGTCGCGGCGATCCGCCCGACCCCGGAGAGCTTCGCGTTCCTGAGCCGCAAGGGCGAAACACTGATCGCCCACCCCGACGCCAAGCTGTCCCTGCAGCCGGTCACCATCCTGAATCCGCTCCTGACCCCGCAACTCCTCGCTGCCGCGACCCGGGACGACCACTGGCAGCAGATGGAACTCGGCGGTCGCAGCAGGCTGCTGCGCGTGACACCGATCGCCGGCAGCGAATGGGAGCTGGGCGTCGCCCTTGACAGCCACGAGGCGACCAGCGGCCTGCGCGCCATCATCCAGTCCTCGCTGGCAACCCTGCTGATCGTCACCCTGAGCGCCGCCGTCCTGCTCGGCCTGTGGCTCAAGCGCGCCTTCGTCGGCCTGATCCACGCCCGCGACGCCATGGAAAACATCGCCAGCGGCACCGGAGACCTCACCCGGCGCCTGCCCGTCAGCGGGCGCGACGAAGTGGCCCAGATCGCCGGCGCATTCAACCGCTTCGTCGGCAAGGTCGAGCAGGTGCTCATCGACATCCGCGACAGCAGCGAATCGATCCGCCTGGCCTCCGACGAGATCGCCCAGGGCAGCCAGGACCTCTCCGCGCGCACCGAATCCACCGCCGCCAACCTGCAGGAAGCCTCGGCCTCGATGGAGCAGCTCACCGGCACGGTAGGCCTCACAGCGGAATCCTCGCAGCAGGCCAGCCAGCTGTCCCAGGGAGCGACCCGGGTCGCCTCGCAGGGCAGCGAAGTCGTCGCGCAGATGGTCCAGACCATGGGCGACATCGATGCCGCCTCGCAGCAGATCGCCGAGATCGTCAGCGTCGTCGACGGCATCGCCCTGCAGACCAACCTGCTGGCGCTCAATGCCTCGGTCGAAGCCGCCCGCGCCGGCGAGCAGGGCCGCGGCTTCGCCGTAGTCGCCAGCGAGGTGCGCCAGCTGGCCAGTCGCAGCGCCGCCGCCGCACAGCAGATCCGCCAGCTGATCGACGCCTCGGCCGACAAGACGCGCAACGGCGCGGGGCTGGCGCAGAACGTCGGCGAAAGCATGGAGCGGGTCGTGGCCAGCGTAGACCAGGTCGCCGGGGTACTCGGCGAGATCAGTGCAGCCACCCGCGAGCAGAGTCAGGGCATCGCCCAGGTCAACCTCGCCGTCGCCGAGCTGGACCGCATGACCCAGCAGAACGCCCTGCTGGCCGGCGAGTCCACGGCCGCCGCCGCCCACCTGCGCGAACAGGCACGCCGCCTGAGCCTTTCCGTAGGGGCATTCAAGCTGTCCGGCGCCGCGCCCGAGCCCGCCCCGCTGCGCTCGACTCCGCAGCAGCAGGAGGAGGAAGCCGTGTTCCTGTGACCTGTGCGCCTGGCGGATAGCGCCAGGCGCACAGGCCCGCGACGTGGCGCCTGAAACCGTCAGGCGCCGCGCTTCGGCCTGGCGCACCCGGCAGCGCAGCCAGCAAGCGCAGGCGAAACGGTCGTGCCACAAACCGGCGGACAGGGGCCGTCCGCAGACGCCATGAGCAAACGGTGGCGCATGGCAATGCAGGACGAGAGGGACAGACGGGAAAGGTGCGTCAACCGCCACCAGGGGCGATCACGTCAAATCGGAGCGTAGGCTGGCCTGCGGAAAAGGCCGGGGAGAAAAGCTGCAGAGGGGCAGAAATGGAGGTGGCCCCACCAGCCACACCCCGGCACACGATGTCACCGCTACGGCTGCTCCCTTCCGGGCCTGACCGGGTTTACGGCTGATCGTTGCGGGGGGACCGATGGAGCCACCATAACGTACCCGCCAGTCGGCGAGCCGCGCCATTGTAGCGAGTCGCGCGCAAGTTACAACCCGGCAAGCGAAAAACTCTGCGCCACGATCTGGCGGCCGGGCGGATCGCCATTACCTGCAGCGGGTCTGACCTGCATCAATATGCAAAGTGGATCACAAAACAAGCGCATTGAATTATCATCGCACCGCAAGATTCGCCGTTCTCGCCCCCCAGGCGACCGACAACGCCTCGGCAGCCGATCCCTTGCCTGAGCAGAGCCCCCAGCGCGACCGAGAGCCCAAGGAATGCAGGACAACAAGAAAACCACCCTCCGCGGCTGGATGTGGCGTGCTTTCGTGCAGAGCGCACTGATTCCGCTGGTCCTGGTGGAGACCGTGCTGATCGCCGCCTACCTGCTGACCAACAGCTCGATTCGCGAGGCACAGATCGAGCACCTGCGCGAAACCGCGCTGGGCGATCTGAAGACCGCCGCCCAGCAGGAAGCGCACCTGGTCAGCGAGCGGCTGGCCGCCATCGCCAAGCTCACCGACGTCTACCGCCACCAGATCGACAGCGTCCTGCGCGCGCCGGGCTACCTGGTCGACGAAGCGGAGCGCCAGCGCCACACCCGCACCGAGGATGGCGTGCTCTATACCCGCACCGACGACGGCCGGGCCGCCTCCTTCTACGCCAACAGCACCCCGCCCGAACGCCAGGACCTCGAACGCGTCCTGCGCCTGGCCCAGCTCGACCCGCTGATGAAGAGCCTGCACAGCGCCAATCCGCTGATCGCCTCCATCTACTTCAACACCTGGGACAGCTACAACCGGATCTACCCGTGGTTCCACACCCCGTCGCAGTATCCCCACGACATGGTGATCCCCAACTACAACTTCTACTACCTCGCCGACACGCGTCACAACCCGCAGCGCAAGGTGGTGTGGACCGACATCTACGTCGATCCCGCCGGCCAGGGCTGGATGATGTCGACCCTCGCACCGGTCTACCGGGGCGACTTCCTCGAAGGCGTCGCCGGCCTCGACATCACCGTCGACACCATCCTGCGCGAGATCGCCGGCCTGCAGGTGGCCTGGAACGGCTATGCGCTGCTGGCCAGCGGCGAACTCAACATCATGGCCCTGCCACCCCAGGGCGAGCGGGACCTCGCCCTCGCCGAGCTGACCAGCCACTCCTACGACGAGGCCATCCGCAAGGAGATCTTCAAGCCGGCCGACTTCAACCTCGGCAAGCGCCCGGACACCCTTGCCCTGGCACGCGCCATCAGCCGCGCCCAGACCGGCATCGAGGCTCTCGTGCTGGACGGCAAACCCAAGCTGGCGGCCTGGGCGACCATCCCGGAAACCGGCTGGAAGCTGATCACCGTGGTCGACGAGGCCGAGGTGTTCAGCAAGACCAACACCCTCGCCGAACGCTACCAGCAGATCGGCTACCTGCTGATCGCCGGGCTGGTGCTGTTCTACCTGCTGTTCTTCGCGGTCATGTGGCTGCGCTCGCGCCAGCTGGTCGACCAGCTGCAGCAGCCGATCGACGGCGTCACCGGCATGATGGCGCAGATCGGCCAGGGCAACTGGAGCCCCGAGCGCGCCCAGTCGAGCATCGCCGAGCTCGACCGGATGGCCAGCGCCGCCGCCGTCATGGGCGAGCAGCTCGCCCGCAGCGAAGCCACCCGCCGGCAGGCCCAGGAGCAGCTCGCCCTGGTTCTCGACTCGACCACCGACAGCGTCTGGGAGATCGACCTGGACCAGCGGCGCATCCACATCGAGGGCCGCTTCCTGGAGCGCTTCGGGCTGGGCGAGCCGGACATGGCGCTGGAGGCCTTCTACGCCCTGGTCCACCCCGACGACCTCGAGGCGGTGGTGGTCTGCCACGAACATCCCGAGCAGCACCCCAGCGACAACTACACCATCGAATTCCGCTTCGCCGACGCCTGCGGCATCTACCACTGGCTGCTCAGCCGCGGCCGGGCGATCGCCATCGATGTCGAAGGCCGGGCGCAGCGTCTGGTCGGCACCCACGTCGACATCGATGCCCTCAAGGCCACACAGGAGGCCCTCAGCCAGGCCAGCCAGCAGGCCCAGGCCGCCAACGTGGCCAAGACCCGCTTCCTGTCGAGCATGAGCCACGAGCTGCGCACGCCGCTCAACGCCGTGCAGGGCTTCGCCCAGATGATCCAGCTCGAACTGCTCGAGCGTCCCGAGGAAACCGGCCTGCAGCAGTATGCCGGCGAAATCCTCGCCGCCAGCAGCCACCTGTGCCTGCTGGTCGACGACATCCTCGACCTGGCGCACATCGAGGCGGAAAAGACCAGCGTCAGCCTGGAAACCGTCGATGCCCGGCAGATCATGAGCGAGTGCATCGAGCTGATCCGCCCGCAGACTCGCGAGCAGCACCTGCAGCTGGAAAGCCACCTGCCCGAAGGCTGCCTGCTGGTGCGTGCCGAGCCGCGGCGCCTGCGGCAGATCCTGCTCAACCTGCTGAGCAATGCAGTGAAGTACAACCGTCCCAACGGCCTCATCTCGCTCAGCTACAAGACCACCCCCACCAGCCTGCGCCTGATCGTCGAGGACACCGGCCTCGGCATCGACGCGGACAAGCAGGCGCTGCTGTTCAAGCCGTTCCAGCGCCTCGGTCACGAGAACAGCACCATCAAGGGCACCGGCATCGGCCTGGTGCTGAGCCGCGAGCTGGCCGAACTGATGCACGGCCGGCTCGGCTTCAGCAGCGAGTCCGGCATCGGCAGCACCTTCTGGATCGAGCTGCCGTTCAATCCGGCGATGCAGCGCGGCAGCGCCGGCCAGCAGCGCGCCACCCCCACGCCGCGCCTGCGCATCCTCTACGTCGAGGACAACCGCGCCAGCCAGATGCTGGTGCAGAAGGCCCTCGCCGACCTGGGCGAGGTGGAGGTGATGGAGAACGGCCTGGAAGCCCTGCACTGGATCACCGAGAACCCTCCGGAACTGCTGCTGCTCGACATCGACCTCCCCGGCCTGCAGGGCGACAGCCTGCTGCGCAGCCTGCGTCGCAACGCGCGCACCAGCGAACTGCCGGTGATCGTCATCAGCGCCGGAGCCCTGCCCGAGGACTTCGCCCAGGTCAGCGACCTCGACGTCATCAGCTACCTGACCAAGCCGCTGAAGATCCACGCCCTGCGCGAGGCGGTGCTTCGCGCCTGCAGCCCGCGCTGCGCCTCCGGCAGCGATGCATCGGCACCCGCCATCTGATCCGCGGCGCTGAGCGAGCGCCGCAGGTGCGTGCCTGCGGCGCCCGCCAGCCCTCGCTGCTCCGGGCAGCAGGGGCGGACGCCCCCTCCCTGCGGTGCGATACCCGCGCTGCGGACGCTCTCCCATATGTACCTGTCGCCGCGCCGACAGATAATCCGAAGTAATTTTCTACCAGAACATATAAATAGTCCGACGCATATATACCAGATCAACCAACTTGCAAGTCGAAAACCATAAAACCGCAAACCGGAATATACGAATATCCCGGTATTAATTTTCTACCAGCACAATTAGCAATCCTGCACAACAACAAGAACGACAAACAGGCGCGAACGGCCCGCACGGCCAAAGTGCCATGCAGGCTACAAACAAGAATTGAATGCAGGACTCCCGTCGGCGAACTTCGCCTGCACGCGGACGAGCGTCAAGGTGAAGCGTAAAGCCCCGCCGCAACCGCTCTGTAAAGCCACTTCCGGGAAACGCTAGGGACCTTGCCCACCCTCAAGCGATGCGTCCATACCCCACCCCTGTCACTCGAAAACCCTTCAACAAAACAACTTCCAGCACTTCATAAAGTAGACGCCGAGCGAACGCTCAACAAGTAACCAGACTGCCTTTACGAGTTGCAAAGCCGCACTACACTCACGTCCATAAGCACGCTTCAAGTGATGCTTTCCACGAATTGCCATCGACATTGCAAAGACTCGTTTTCAAGAATTTGCGGTAAATCTTGGGGCGGTAGCGTGCCCGGAACAGCCTGTCAAACAGCAGCTATCCGGCAGCACCCGCCAGCCGACAGGCGACCCGCCCCGGCCGCGAGGAGATTCGACATGCGCAGCATCCTGATCCCCCTTTCCCTGACGCTGGCGCTGGCCGCCACTCAGGCCGTCGCACTCCCCGCGGCGCCGGACGCCCCACGGTTCGCGGCCAGCTCCCTGCTGCTGGCGGTCGACGAGTCGAGCGCCGAACAGCGGGACGCCAGGCCCGACCAGGCGGCCACCCCAGCCACGCCGGCGCAACCGGGAAGCGCGGACGAACCGGCCTCGCCGGCGAAGCCTGCCACCCCCGGCGAGGAGCGCACCCCCGGCAATGGCCGCGACCAGGCGCCTGCCAGCCGCAGCTGACGGCCGGCCCCAGCGCGGCGCGGGCAGCACGAAGCGCCGCGAACAGGAAGGCCTGTCGCTCGAGCATTCGGTTGCGGCAGATGCGGGCGCCATCAACGGCCCCCGCTGACCTCCACGACGTCACCAGAGAACGCGCCATGATCCTCCGTCACCTTCTCCTGGCCCTGAGCCTCGGCCTGCTCCTGCCCCACGGCGGCGCCGTGCGGGCGGAAGGCTACTCCACCTACAAGCTGGCCTCGGGCGACATCATCGCCATCAGCGTGTTCGGCGAGCCGGATCTCAGCTTCCCGGAGGTCCGCCTCAACGACGCGGGCATCTTCTCCTACCCCTTCCTCGGCGACATCCAGGCCAGGGGCAAGACCGCCGCCGAGATCGAGCGGATGCTCGCCGAGCGCCTCAAGGGCGGCTACCTGGTCGACCCGCGGGTGTCGGTCAGCATCCTCAGGTACCGCGAGTTCTTCATCAGCGGCGAAGTGAAGACCCCCGGCGGCTACACCTTCCAGCCCGGCCTGACCCTGCGCCGCGCCGTGGCGCTGGCCGGCGGCCTGACCGAGCGCGCCTCGACCAGCCGCATCACCATCATCCGCGACCAGGATCCCCAGCGCCGTCCCGAGCGCGCCAGCCTCGACACCCCGGTGATGCCGGGCGACACCATCACCATCGACCAGGGTTTCTTCTGACCCACTGAGCAGGGGGCCTTCTGCCATGGACACCACCGCCCGACACCAGGCGCGCACCTGGATCGCCAGCCGCCTGACGAGCGACGCTCCCGACATGCTGCAGATGTGGCAAACCATCTGGCGGCGCAAGTGGGGAATTCTCGCCCTGATCCTGATCGTCATGATGGTGGCCGCCCTGGGCACCTTCGCCGTCACCCCGACTTACCGGGCCACCGCCACCCTGCTGATCGAGCAGAAGAAGGCCAACGTGGTCTCCATCGAGCAGGTCTACGGGGCCGAGGGTACCGGCAACGAGTACCTGGAAACCCAGTTCCAGCTGCTCAAGTCGCGCGCCCTGGCCGAACGGGTGGTGCGCCGCCTGGAGCTGACCAGCCACCCCGAGTTCGATCCGCGCCAGCAGGACGGTCCGCTGATCGACGTGCGCGGCCTGCTGGCCGGCTTCAGCAGCGTGGCCGAGGCCAACCCCGCCACCGGGACGCAAAGCCTGCCGGAGAATGCCGGCGGCCCGAGCGAGGCGAAGATCTTCGACGAGGTGACCCGCGAACTCATGGCCCGGGTGACCATCGAGCCCATGGGCAAGAGCCAGCTGGTCAAGGTCATGGTCGACATGACCGATCCGGAGCTGGCGACCCGCGCCGCCAACGCCCTGGCCAACGGCTTCATCGAGGCCCAGCTGGAAGCCTCCATGGACATGTCCATGATGGCCACCACCTGGATGAACAACCGCATGGTCGAGCTGCGCAGCAAGCTCAAGGACGCCGAGTCCCGCCTGCAGGCCTTCCGCGAGAAGGAGAACCTGGTGGACGTCGGCGGCGTCGCCAGCGTCAGCGCCGCCGAACTGACCGCCACCAGCGACCGCATGATCGATGCCCGCCGCCAGCGCGCCGAGGCGCAGAGCCAGTACCGCCAGGTGGAATCCATGCGCAAGGGCGGCTGGGAGAAGCTCGCCACCATCCCGGCCGTCCTCGGCCACCCGCTGATCCAGCAGTTCAAGTCCGACGAGGCCAAGGCCCGCGCCAAGGTCGATGAGCTGTCCAAGCGCTATGGCTCCCGCCACCCGGCACTCGAGGCCGCGCGCTCCGATCTCGCCGCCGCCTCGGCCAGCCTGCGCGGCCAGGTCGAGCAGATCGTCGCCGGCATCGAGCGCAACTACCAGCTGGCGGTGGCCAACGAAGAGTCGTTGCGCGCCTCGGTGGAATCCAACAAGGCGCAGATCCAGAAGATCTCCCGCAAGGAGTTCGAGGTCCGCGAGCTGATGCGCGAGGTGGAGGCCAACCGCACCCTCTACGACACCTTCATGACCCGCCTGAAGGAAACCACCGCCACCGCCGACCTGGAAGCGGCCAACGCCCGCGTGGTCGACCCGGCGGTGCTGCCCAGCGCGCCGATCCGGCCGATGAAGGGCCTGATCGTCGGCCTCTCCGGCATCCTCGCGCTGGTGTGCAGCGTCGCCATGACCCTGCTGCTGCAGATCCTCAACAACACCTTCAAGAGCATCGAGGAGGTCGAGAGCAAGCTCAACCTGCCGGTGCTGGGCATCCTGCCGCTGGTCAAGAACCGCCAGCGCAGCCAGATCGCCCACCTGTTCAGCAGCAACGAGGACCGCAGCTTCAGCGAGTCGATCCGCACCATACGCACCGGCCTGGTGCTGTCCGGCATGGCCGAGCCGCACCGCATCCTGGTGGTCACCTCCTCGCTGCCCGGCGAGGGCAAGAGCACCGTGGCGGCCAACCTGGCCTACGCCTTCGGCCAGCTGGAGAAGGTGCTGCTGGTCGACGCCGACCTGCGCCGGCCGACCCTGGCGAAGAACTTCAAGTTCCCGGTGGGCACCCCCGGCCTGGCCAACCTGATCGCCGGCACCGCCCGGGCCGAGGACTGCATCAAGACCATCGAGGGCATCGACATGCTGTGCGCCGGCGCCGTGCCGCCGAACCCGCTGGAGCTGCTGTCCTCGGAACGCTTCGCTGCGGTCATCGAGGATCTCAAGAGCCGCTACGACCGGGTGATCATCGACTCGCCGCCGATCCAGGCGGTGAGCGACGCCACCATCCTCGCCACCCACGCCGACGCGCAGATCTACGTGATCAAGTCCGAGACCACGCCGGTGCCGCTGGCGCAGAAAGGCGTCGGCCAGCTGCTGCAGAGCAACTCGCCGGTCACCGGCGTGGTGCTCAACCAGGTGGACGTGCGCAAGGCGCAGAAACAGGGCTACCACTACGGCGGCTACTACGACTACTACGGCTACACCAGCAGCCAGCCGGCCACCGAGGCGCAGAAGGCCTGAAGGCCTGCGCCGCGACCCGCTACCGGCGGACAACAGGGAGTTCGTCCATGATCGACCTGCACAACCACCTGCTGCCGGGCATCGACGACGGTGCCCCCGACCTCGACACCGCCCTGGAGCTGGCGCGCCTGGCGGTCGCCGAAGGCATCACCCACCTGGTCTGCACCCCGCACATCCACCCCGGGCGCTACGACAACGACCTCGCCAGCATCGCCGCGGCGCGCCAGCGCCTGGTCGTCGGCCTCCAGGAAGCGGGCATCCCGCTGCAGGTCGCCGCCGCCGCCGAGGTCCGCTACAGCACCGAGCTGATGCAGGGCATCGAGCAGGACAGCCTGCCCTTCCTCGGCCGCTGGCACGGCAAGCGCGTGCTGCTGCTGGAGCTGCCGCACGGCGAGGTGCCGTTCGGCGCCGAACGCCTCACCGAATGGCTGCTGCAGCACGACGTCATGCCGATGATCGCCCACCCCGAGCGCAACAAGGGCGTGATGCAGTGCCCGCGCAAGCTCAAGCCGTTCATCGAGCAGGGCTGCCTGCTGCAGGTCACCGCCGGGGCCGTCGCCGGCCACTTCGGCGAGCCCGCCCGGCTGATCGCCTGCGCCCTGCTCGAGCTGGGGCTGGTCACCATCCTCGCCAGCGACGCCCACAACGTCCGCCACCGCCCGCCGGTACTCAGCGAAGGCATGCAGCAGGCCGCACGCATCGTCGGCGCCTTCCAGGCCGAACGCCTGGTCATCGACACCCCCTGGCAGATCGCCCGGGGCCACTTCGCCTGAACCGCGACACGGCCCGGATCCTGCGCGGACGCCCGGAAGGCGCCCCGCCGCTCTCCGCCCATGGATGGCCACGACCCACCACTGGCCCCATCAGGACGACCACCATGCACACGCCGGACGACATCAAACTCGCCATCATCGGCCTCGGCTACGTCGGCTTGCCGCTCGCCGTCGAATTCAGCAAGCATCGCCCCGTGGTGGGCTTCGACATCAACCAGGCGCGCATCGACGCCCTGCGCGGCGGCCATGACGCCACCCTGGAGGTCAGCGACCTCGAACTGCGCGAGGCCAGCCAGCTGCGCTACAGCGCCGACCTCGCCGACCTGGCCGCCTGCAACACCTTCATCGTCACCGTGCCGACGCCGATCAACGAGCACAAGCAGCCCGACCTGACCCCGCTGATCCGGGCCTCGCAGACCATCGGCCAGGTGCTCAAGCCCGGCGACCTGGTCATCTACGAATCCACCGTGTTCCCCGGGGCCACCGAGGAGGAATGCGTGCCGGTGCTGGAACGGGTGTCGGGCCTGAAGTTCAACGTCGACTTCTTCGCCGGCTACAGCCCCGAACGCATCAATCCCGGCGACAAGGAGCACCGCGTCACCACCATCCGGAAGATCACCTCCGGCTCCACCCCGGAGGTCGCCGATCTGGTCGACGCGCTGTACGGCCAGATCATCGCCGCCGGCACCCACAAGGCCAGCAGCATCAAGGTCGCCGAGGCCGCCAAGGTGATCGAGAACACCCAGCGCGACCTCAACATCGCCCTGATCAACGAGCTGGCGATCATCTTCAACCGCATGGGCATCGACACCGAGGCGGTGCTCAAGGCCGCCGGCACCAAGTGGAACTTCCTGCCGTTCCGCCCCGGCCTGGTCGGCGGCCACTGCATCGGCGTCGACCCCTACTACCTGACCCACAAGGCGCAGAGCATCGGCTACCACCCCGAGATCATCCTCGCCGGCCGCCGCCTCAACGACGGCATGGGCGCCTACGTGGCCTCGCAACTGGTCAAGGCCATGCTCAAGCGGCGCATCTGCGTCGAGGGCGCCAGCGTGCTGGTGCTGGGCCTGGCCTTCAAGGAGAACTGCCCGGACCTGCGCAACACCAAGGTGGTCGACATCCTGCGCGAACTGGCCGAGTACCACATCAGCGCCGACGTCTACGACCCCTGGGTGAACATCGCCGAGGCCCAGCACGAATACGGCGTCACCCCGGTCGGCGAACCGGCCATCGCCGCCTACGACGCCATCATCCTCGCCGTCGCCCACGACGAGTTCCGCAGCCTGGGCGCCGCCAACATCCGCCGCTACGGCAAGGACGAGCACGTGCTCTACGACCTCAAGTACCTGCTCGACCAGAGCGAGGCCGACCTGCGCCTGTAGCCACCGAATTGTGCGAGGCGCGCCCCGCGCCGCTAGGCGGACACGGTCTGCCGCGCTGCTGTTGCACCCGGCAGCGCGCCGCGGGCGACCTCCCACAAACCAGCACCGCGACTCCCTCCACCACGGAAGCGCCCACCATGTCCCGCTATCTGGCCCTGCAGCACGAGCTGGCCCGCAGCCACAAGACCTGGCTGGTCACCGGCGTCGCCGGCTTCATCGGCTCCAACCTGCTGGAAGCGCTGCTCGGGCTCGACCAGCAGGTGGTCGGCCTGGACAACTTCGCCACCGGCCACCGACGCAACCTCGACGAGGTGCAGGAACTGGTCGGCCGGCAGCGCTGGGCGAACTTCCGCTTCGTCGAAGGCGACATCCGCAACCTGGACGACTGCCGCCAAGCCTGCGAGGGCGTCGATCACGTCCTCCACCAGGCCGCCCTCGGCTCGGTGCCGCGCTCGATCGACGACCCGCTCGCCAGCAACGGCGCCAACATCGACGGTTTCCTCAACATGCTGGTCGCCTCCCGCGATGCCGGCGTGCAGAGCTTCACCTACGCCGCCAGCAGCTCCACCTACGGCGACCACCCCGGCCTGCCCAAGGTCGAGGACGCCATCGGCCGCCCGCTGTCGCCCTACGCGGTGACCAAGTACGTCAACGAGCTGTACGCCGAGGTGTTCGCCCGCTGCTACGGCTTCGCCAGCATCGGCCTGCGCTACTTCAACGTGTTCGGCCCGCGCCAGGACCCGGACGGCGCCTATGCCGCGGTGATCCCGCGCTGGACCGCGGCGATGATCCGCGGCGAGCCGGTGGCGATCAACGGCGACGGCGAGACCAGCCGCGACTTCTGCTACGTCGCCAACGTGGTGCAGGCCAATCTGCTCGCCGCCAGCGCCACCGCCAGCGCCCGCAACCAGGTCTACAACGTCGCCTTCAGCAGCCGCACCGACCTCAACCAGCTGTTCGCCGCGCTGCGCCGCAGCCTGGCCAGCCACGGCGTGCACTACGCGCCGGCCCCGGTGTACCGCGAGTTCCGCACCGGCGACGTGCGCCACTCGCAGGCCGACATCGGCAAGGCGCGCCTTCTGCTCGGCTACGCGCCGCAGTTCGACATCGCCGCCGGCATCGCCGCGGCCATGCCCTGGTACATCGCCCACACCTGAACCGGAACCGGCCGCCCCTGCCCCGCGCAGGGCCGGCAGGACCAGCCACCGCCACGCACCAGAAGAGCCAACCCATGAAGAACTTCGCTCTCATCGGGGCCGCCGGTTTCATCGCCCCCCGCCACATGCAGGCCATCAAGGCCACCGGCAACCAACTGGTGGCTGCGCTGGACCCCAACGACTCGATCGGCATCCTCGACAGCTACTTCCCCGAGGCCGACTTCTTCACCGAGTTCGAGCGCTTCGACCGGCACATCGACAAGCTGCGCCGGCGCAACCACGACAACCAGGTGAGCTACGTGTCGATCTGCTCGCCCAACTACCTGCACGACTCGCACATGCGCTTCGCCCTGCGCAGCGGCGCCGACGCCATCTGCGAGAAGCCGCTGGTGCTCAACCCGTGGAACATCGACGCGCTGCAGGAGATCGAGAGGGACACCGGCCACCGGGTCAACACCATCCTGCAGCTGCGCGTGCACCCGGCGATCATCGCCCTGCGCGAGCAGATGCTGAACAAGCAGTGCCCGACCAAGCACGAGGTGGACCTCAGCTACATCACCGCGCGCGGCCACTGGTACCTGCGCTCGTGGAAGGGCGATGCGCGCAAGTCCGGCGGCATCGCCACCAACATCGGCGTGCACTTCTTCGACATGCTGCACTTCATTTTCGGCGAACTGCAGGAAAACCGCGTGCACCTGTGCACCGCCACCAAGGCCGCCGGCTACCTGGAGTACGAGCACGCCCGGGTGCGCTGGTACCTGTCGGTGGACATCGACGACGTGCCGCGCGCAGTGCGCGAGGCCGGCCAGCGCACCTACCGCTCGATCACCGTGGATGGCGAGGAGATCGAGTTCTCCGGCGGCTTCACCGACCTGCACACCCGCAGCTACGAGGAGATCCTCGCCGGCCGCGGCTTCGGCCTGGAAGCCAACCGCACCGCCATCACCACGGTCGCCGCCATCCGCAACGCCAAGCCGCTGGGCGCCCAGGGCGACTACCACCCGCTGCTCAAGTCCCCCGCCTGCCTGAGGGTCATGTCATGAACCACTACCAGCATCCCAGCGCCATCGTCGACGAGGGCGCGCAGATCGGCGAAGGCTCGCGGGTCTGGCACTTCGTGCACGTCTGCGGCGGCGCCCGCATCGGCAAGGGCGTGTCGCTCGGCCAGAACGTGTTCGTCGGCAACCGGGTGGTGATCGGCGACCACTGCAAGGTGCAGAACAACGTCTCGGTGTACGACAACGTCACCCTCGAGGACGGCGTGTTCTGCGGGCCGAGCATGGTGTTCACCAACGTCTACAACCCGCGCTCGCTGATCGAGCGCAAGGACCAGTACCGCGACACCCTGGTGAAGCGGGGCGCCAGCCTCGGCGCCAACTGCACCATCGTCTGCGGGGTGACCATCGGCGAATACGCCTTCGTCGGCGCCGGCGCGCTGATCAACCGGGACGTGCCCGCCTATGCCCTGGTGGTCGGCGTGCCGGCCCGGCAGATCGGCTGGATGAGCGAGTTCGGCGAGCAGCTCGCGCTGCCGCTGCAGGGGCAGGGCGAGGTGCAGTGTCCGCATACCGGCGCGCGCTACGTCCTGGCAGGCAACACCGTCAGCAAACAGGAAGCCAGGTAAATGCTCGAACGAGTCGACTACCGGGAAACGCCTCTGCCGGCCGCGCAGGACTGGCAGCCCAGCGCCGCACCGCGCGCCGCCGCGCCCGCGGTGCGGGACAGGAAAGCCCTCTACCGGGAGTTCTCCGCCAGCGAGAAGACCCTGCCGATCTTCAGTCGCGCCTGGTGGCTGGACGCCAGCGCCGGCGCCGAGCGCTGGGACGTCGCCCTGGTCGAGAACAACGGCCGGGTGATCGCCGCGCTGCCCTACGCCATCGAGCGGCGCCTGGGCCTCACCCTGCTGACCCTGCCGCCGTTCACCAAGATGCTCGGTCCGTGGCTGCGCGAGAGCAGCGCCAAGTACGCCAAGCGCCTGGGCCAGCAGAAGGACCTGATGGAGGCGCTGATCGACCAGCTGCCGGCCTACGACCACTTCGACCAGAACTGGCACTACAGCCAGACCAACTGGCTGCCGTTCTACTGGCGCGGCTTCCGCGAGACCACCCGCTACACCTACCTGCTCGAAGACCTCGGCGACATGGACAAGGTGGTGGCGGGCTTCGAGAACTCCAAGCGGGCCAACATCCGCAAGGCCGTCGAGCGCGGCATCGAGGTGGTCTACGACATTCCCGCGCGCACCTTCTACGAGCACCACTGCCTGACCCTGGCCAAGAAGGGCGCGAAGATCGCCTACGGCTGGGAGGAGTTCCGGCGCATCCACGACGCCTGCTACGCCCACGGCGCCGGCAGGACCATCGCCGCCTACGACCGCCACGGCAACCTGCACGCCGCGCTGTTCGTGATCTGGGACGAGATGAGCGCCTATGCGCTGATCTGCGCCATCGACCCGGACTACCTCACCCATGGTGCGGCCTCGCTGCTCAACCAGCAGATCATCGCCTACGTCGCCGACAAGACCCGCCGCTTCGACTTCGAGGGCTCGATGATCGAGTCGGTGGAGCGTTCGTTCCGCCAGTACGGCGCGGTCCAGACGCCCTACTTCGCGGTCTCGCGCACGCCGTCGCGCCTGCTCAAGACCTTCCTGTTCCTCCGGGACCTGAAGGCAGGCACGCCATGAACGCCCGCAAGACCTGGCCCTCCCGCGCCGTCCTCGACTGGCTGGAGCACCTGCTCGCCGAGCGCTACGGCCACACCTTCAGCCTGCAGGACAGCGGCGGCGCCAGCATGCGCCTGAGCCTGCCGGGCAGCCCGGCGGCCATCGAGATCGACACCGACGCCACCACCTTCGCCCGCGCCGACTCCAACCTGCCGCATGCCAGCTGGGCGGCCAGCCGCGAAGGCTGGCACTCGGTGCTCGGCAAGCCGCTGCCGGCGCCCGGCGGCAGCCGGCTGCGCTGGCCGCTGATCGAGACCACGCCCGGCGGCTACCGCATCCACTACGACCTGCTCGGCCTCGCCTACTGGATGCTCACCCGCCAGGAGGAAGTGGGCCGCAGCGACCTCGACGTCCACCAGCGCTTCCCGGGCACCACCTCCCACGCGTTCCGCCACGGCTACCTGGAGCGCCCGGTGGTCGACGAGTGGCTGC
The DNA here is from genome assembly GCF_034057115.1 of Pseudomonas sp. AN-1. Taxonomy (NCBI): domain Bacteria; kingdom Pseudomonadati; phylum Pseudomonadota; class Gammaproteobacteria; order Pseudomonadales; family Pseudomonadaceae; genus Pseudomonas; species Pseudomonas sp. AN-1. The sequence goes on from NZ_CP139195.1 coordinate 1,812,851, forward strand.
ACGTGCTCGGCCAGGTGATCCAGCGCCTGTGGCCGCACCTGCCGCTGCGCCAGCACCGCTTCGCCATCAGGGTGTCCCACGACGTCGACCGGCCGAGCCGCTACGGCTTCTGCTCGACGCGCGCCATCCTGCGCGTCATGGCCGGCGACCTGCTCAAGCGCCGCTACCTGCGCAGCGCCTGGCTGGCGCCCTGGGTGCGCCTGAACAGCCGGCTGATGCTGCACCCCGCCGACCTCGACAACACCTTCGACTGGCTGATGGACACCTCCGAGCGGCACGGCCTGACCAGCGCCTTCTACTTCATCTGCGGGCGCACCGACGCGCGGCGCGATGCCGACTACGAGCCCGAGCACCCGGCGATCCGCGAACTGCTGCGACGCATCCACGCCCGCGGCCACGAGATCGGCCTGCACCCCAGCTACGCCACCTACCAGCGCCCGCAGGCCATCGCCGCCGAGGCCGCGCGGCTGCGCCGGGTGTGCGCCGAGGAAGGCATCGTGCAGGACGCCTGGGGCGGGCGCATGCACTACCTGCGCTGGGAGAACCCGACCACACTGCGCGCCTGGGAGCAGGCCGGCATGAGCTACGACAGCACCCTCGGCTACGCCGACCGGCCGGGCTTCCGCTGCGGCACCTGCTTCGAGTACCCGGCCTTCGACCCGGTCGCCGGCCGGCCGCTGAAGCTGCGCATCCGCCCGCTGATCGCCATGGAGGAAACCATCCTCGAACCGCTGTACATGGGCCTGGGCCGCGGCGAGGAGGCCCTGCGCAAGTTCGCCGAGCTGCGCGAGCGCTGCCAGGCGGTCAGCGGCTGCTTCACCCTGCTCTGGCACAACTCGATGTTCGATACCCAGGCCGAGCGCACCCTCTACCAGCAGATCCTGCAGGGCGCCGCCCCCTGCGTGCCGCCCGCGCGAGCGGCGACCGTCCGCCTCAGCCGCGCCTGAACCGCCCCCGGAGCCCGAGATGAGAATCGCCCTGCTGGCCTTCCACTTCCGCCCCGACGAGGCGGTCGGCGCCATCCGCCCGGAGAACTGGGCCAACTGGCTGGCCGAGGAGCACGAGGTGCACGTGGTCACCCGCGCCGCCGGCGCCGGCCCAAGCGACGCCAGCGCGGATGCCGCCGCCCCCTACCGGGTGGTGCGTACCCGCTCGCGGGCGATCGCCCTGATCGAGACGCTCAACGCCTGGCGCAAGCGCGCCCGCCTGCAGCGGGCGGTGGCGCAGGCCGGCCAGGCCAGGGCAGCCGGCGGCCCGGCCAAGGTCGGCTCAGGCGTGCTGACCTACCGCATGCCCTGCCTGCACGACCTCTGGCTGCCGTCCGCCTACCGGGCGCTGCAGAGCATCCGTCCCGAGCTGGTGATCGCCACCCACAGCCCCTACATCAGCCTGGTCACGGCCCTGCTGTACTGCCTGAACCATCCCGACACCAAGCTGTGGGTGGACTTCCGCGACCTGTGGGCCGACGACCACAAGTCCACCGGACTGCCGCCGTTCTCCCTGCTGGAGCGCTACCTGGAGAAACGCGCGCTGGCGCGCGCCGAGGTCGTCTCCACGGTCAGCCAGGGCCTGCAGGCGGCCCTCGACCGCTCGCTCGGCGCCGCGCGCACCCGGCTGATCTACAACTGCCCCGGCCAGTGCGCCGATGCCGCCGCCGGTGCGCCGCGGCCGGCCGGCGCGCCGCTGACCCTGAGCTACACCGGCAGCCTGTTCGACGCCTGGCGCGATCCCGCGCCGCTGCTGCAGCGGCTGGTGGCGCTGCGCGCGGATGGGCGGATAGCCCCGGACGCGGTGCGCTTCTGCGTGGCCTCGAACCACCCGGGCAGCCTGCTCGAGGTCGCCCACCGGCTCGGCGCCGAGGGCTTCGTCGACTTCCGCGGCGCCCTGCCGCGGGCCGAATCCATCGCCCTGCAGCGCCAGTCGGACATCCTCGTCCTGCTCGAGTCGCCGGCCCCCGAAGCGCGCGGGGTACTGACCGGCAAGCTGTTCGAGTACCTCGCCACCGACAAGCCGATCCTGGCCCTCGGCCCCGACCAGCACTCGGAAATCAGCAGGGTCCTCGAGCAGCACGGTCGCCGGCTGAGCCTCGACGACCTCGAGCGCATCCTCGACGGGCGGATGCTCCTGCCGAAGCAGCAGCCGGTCGACTACGCACTCGTCTCCCGGCAGCAACTGCTCGCGGCCGTGCGCACCCTGGCCGCGCCCGACCGCGATGCCGCGGGCTGCTGCCAGCCCCAGTAGCCCAGCGCCGTCCACGCCGTCCCGAGTCAACTCGCAGCACCGGAAGGGAACACCGGCCCCCCGGCCGTCCACAGCCACCATCGAGCCTCGGCCACCATGACGAACCTCATCCCCAGCCTGCTGATCGCCACGGCGATCTCCCTGGTGCTGCAGACCAACTACCGGCTGTCCCCGGAACTGGGCGTCGGCGAGATCGGCCTGGCACTGATCATCGTCTACGCCATCGCCAGATGCTTCGCCACGCCAGCGCGCACGCCGTCGCTGCGCGAGCACCCGCTGCCGCTGCTCAGCCTGCTCCACCTGCTGGCGATCGTGCTGCCGGTCACCGCACTCAACGCCCTCTACGACACCTACGGCATCGCCTTCCGCGACCTGCTGGCCTACCTGCTGTGCGCGCTGACCATCTTCGCCCTGGCCACCCAGGCCGAGCGCACCCGCCAGATCGCCCTGCTCACCCTCGCCATCACCCTCGCCCTGGTGTCGCTGCAGTACCTGTTCGGCGACGTCAGCGTCTGGTACGCCACCACCCGCTTCACCGGCGGCGCGCGCAACCCCAACCAGCTGGCCCTCTACCTGGTCTGCCTGATCCTGATCACCGCCATCCACGTCACCCGGCCGCTGCTCAGGACGCTCTGCTTCAGCCTGCTGGTGTTCTTCGGCCTGGCCAGCCAGTCCGACGCCTTCCTCGCCTACCTGGCGCTGACCGTCGGCGTGCTGCTGCTCAGCCTGATCGTCCCCAGCCGCTTCTTCATGCTGGTGGCGCCGGCGACCCTGATGCTCGCGCTGCTGCTCGGCCTGTGGTTCCTCACCGACATCGCCAGCGCCCTGGGCAGGCAGTGGTCGCTGGCCGACCAGGGCGGCTCGCGCCTCACCCTGTACATCAACGGCCTGCAGGCCTGGCTCGACAACCCGCTGACCTTCGTGCTGGGCAACGGCGCCGGCAACTTCTCGGGGCTGCACGGGCCCTTCCAGGGCTGGGAGGCGCACAACACGCCGATCGACATCCTCACCGTCGGCGGCCTGCTCGGCCTGCTCGCCATCTACTTCTTCCCGGTCAAGTGCGCCATCGACGTCTATCGGCTCGACCAGCGCCTGGTGTTCGCCTGCACCGCCGGCCTGATCGGCTTCACCTTCTTCCACTTCGTGGCCCGCCACCCGATCTTCTGGGTCACGCTGTTCGTGCTCTATCAGCACATCAAGGAACAACGGGAGGTTGCCCCAGCATGTGCGGTCTAGCCGGTTTCTGGTCGGTGGGCGTCAGCGACACCAGCGCCTCGCCGGGCATCGCCTGGCGCATGGCCAATACCCTGCGCAGCCGCGGACCGGACGATGGCGGGGTATGGCTGGACCAGGCGCACAACCTGGCCCTCGGCCATCGCCGCCTGGCGATCCTCGACCTGTCGCCGGCCGGCCACCAGCCGATGCAGTCGGCCTGCGAGCGCTACGTGATCGCCTTCAACGGCGAGATCTACAACCACCTGGAGCTGCGCGGCCAGCTCGAGGCCGCAGACCGCGCGCCGGCGTGGCGCAGTCACTCCGACACCGAGACGCTGCTCGCCGGCTTCGCCGCCTGGGGCGTCGAGCGCACCCTCAAGGCCTGCATCGGCATGTTCGCCATCGCCCTGTGGGACCGCCAGGCGCGCCAGCTCACCCTGGCCCGCGACCGCCTGGGCGAGAAGCCGCTGTACTACGGCTGGCAGGGCAACACCCTGCTGTTCGGCTCTGAACTCAAGGCGCTCAGGGCGCACCCGGCGTTCCGCGCCGGAGTGGACCGCGGCGCGCTGACCCTGCTGCTGCGCCACAACTGCATCCCGGCGCCCTACAGCATCTACCAGGGCATATCCAAGCTGCCGCCCGGGCACTTCGTGACCCTGCCGCTGCACGATGCCACCGCCGCCCGCACCGCCGAACCCAGCGCCTACTGGCGCCTCAACGAGGCGGTGGAGCGCGGCCTGGCCGAGCCGTTCGCCGGCAGCGCCGAGGAAGCGGTCGAGCTGCTGCACGCGCAGCTGTCGCGCAGCATCGGCGCGCAGATGCTTGCCGACGTGCCGCTCGGCGCCTTCCTCAGCGGCGGCGTGGACAGCAGCACGGTCGCCGCGCTGATGCAGGCGCAGAGCAGCCAGCCGGTGCGCACCTTCACCATCGGCTTCGACGAGGGCGGCTACGACGAGGCCGTGCATGCCAGGGCGGTGGCCCGCCACCTGGGCACCGAGCACACCGAGCTGTACGCCAGCCCCGCGGACGCCCTGGCGGTGATCCCGCGCCTGCCGAGCATGTACTGCGAGCCGTTCAGCGACAGCTCGCAGATCCCCACCTTCCTGGTCAGCCAGCTGGCGCGCCAGCACGTGACGGTGGCGCTCAGTGGCGACGGCGGCGACGAGCTGTTCGGCGGCTACAACCGCTACCTGAGCGCACGCAAGGTGTGGAGCCAGATGCAGCACCTGCCGGGCTTCGCCCGCCAGGCCGCCGCCGGCCTGCTGCGTGCACTGCCGCCGGCCACCTGGGACCGCCTGTTCGAGATGGCCAGGCCGCTGCTGCCGCGGCGCCTGCACCTGGCCATCCCCGGCGACAAGGCGCAGAAGCTGGCCGACGTGCTCGAGCTGTCCGACAGCCAGGCGTTCTTCCGCCAGCTGACCAGCCACTGGAAGGATCCGGCCAGCCTGGTCATCGGCGCCCGCGAACCGCAGACCCGGCTGACCGACCCGAACGCCTGGCCGCACAGCGACAGCTTCGAGCACTGGATGATGGCCATGGACGCGCAGACCTACATGGCCGACGACATCCTGGTCAAGGTCGACCGCGCCGCCATGGCCACCAGCCTGGAGACCCGCGTGCCGCTGCTCGACCACCGCGTGGTCGAGCTGGCCTGGCGCATGCCGCTGGACCTGAAGATCCGCCAGGGCCAGGGCAAGTGGCTGCTGCGCCAGGTGCTCTACCGCCACGTGCCACGCGAGCTGATCGAGCGCCCCAAGCAGGGCTTCAGCATCCCGCTGGACCGCTGGCTGCGCGGCCCGCTGCGCGACTGGGCCGAGGACCTGCTCGACGAGGGCCGCCTGCGTCAGGACGGCTATTTCCATCCCGAACCGATCCGCCGGCTGTGGAACGAGCATCTGGGCGGACGCCACAACTGGCAGCACCAGCTCTGGGACGTGCTGATGTTCCAGGCCTGGCTCACGGAGACCCGGCGCCATGAACTTTCTGCTCATCGCTAGCTTCGCCGATTCGATCCTCGGCTTCCGCGGCCCGCTGCTCGAGGCGCTGCTCGGGCGCGGCCTGACCGTGCACGTGGCCGCGCCGGACCTGCCGCCGGACAGCCCGGTGCGCCGAGCCCTGGAGGCGCGCGGCATCCGCGTGCACGACATCCCGCTCAAGCGCACCGGCACCAACCCGCTGGCCGACGCCGCCACCCTGCTCTACCTGTGGCAGCTGATGCTGCGCATCCAGCCGAGCTTCGTGCTGGGCTACACCATCAAGCCGGTGATCTACGGCTCGCTGGCGGCGCTGCTGGCCCATGTGCCGCGGCGCTACGCGCTGGTCACCGGCCTCGGCTACGTGTTCCAGCAGAACGCCGCCGAGGGCGAACGGCACCTGGCGCTGCGCTCGCTGGTGCAGCCGCTGTATGCCCTGGCGCTGCGCTGCACGCACAAGGTGTTCCTGCAGAACCCCGACGACCAGGCGCTGTTCCGCAACCTCGGCATCCTGCCGCCGGCCACCCCCTCCTGCGTGGTCAACGGCTCCGGGGTGGACGTCAGCGAGTACCGGGTCGCACCGCTGCCGGCGACCCCGCACTTCCTGCTGATCGCCCGCCTGCTCGGCGACAAGGGCGTGCGCGAATACGCCGCCGCGGCGCGCCGGGTGCGCGCGCGCCATCCGCAGGTGGTGTGCAGCCTGGTCGGCTGGATCGACGACAACCCGGATGCCATCGAGCAGCGCGAGCTGGACGCCTGGGTGGCCGACGGCACCCTCGCCTACCTCGGTCGCCAGAGCGACGTGCGCCCGGCTATCGCCGCCTGCAGCGTCTACGTGCTGCCCTCCTACCACGAGGGCACGCCGCGCACGGTGCTGGAGGCCATGGCCATGGGCCGCGCCATCGTCACCAGCGACGCCCCCGGCTGCCGCGAGACGGTGGTCGACGGCGACAACGGCTTCCTGGTGCCGGTGCGCGACGTCGACGCCCTCGAGGCCGCCATGCTGCGCTTGATCGAGGAGCCGGGGCTGGCCCGGCGCATGGGCGCGCGCGCGCGCCAGGTGGCCGAGGACAAGTACGACGTGCACCGCGTCAACGCGGTGATGCTGCAGGAGATGGGGATATGAGCAAGCGCCTGTTCGACCTCCTGGTTTCCGCCACCGCCCTGCTGCTGCTCGCTCCGCTGCTGGCGCTGATCGCCTGGCAGGTACGCCGCCGCCTCGGCGCGCCGGTGCTGTTCCGCCAGCTGCGCCCGGGGCGCAACGGCATGCCCTTCGAGATCGTCAAGTTCCGCACCATGCGCGACGCCGTCGACGCGCACGGCGAGCCGCTGCCCGACCACGAGCGACTGACCCCCTTCGGCCGCTGGCTGCGCGCCAGCAGCCTCGACGAGCTGCCCGAGCTGTGGAACGTGCTCAGGGGCGACATGAGCCTGGTCGGCCCGCGCCCGCTGCTGATGGAGTACCTGCCGCTGTACGACGCCGAGCAGTTCCGCCGCCACGCGGTGCGTCCCGGGGTCACCGGCTGGGCCCAGGTCAACGGCCGCAACGCCCTGAGCTGGGAGGAGAAGTTCCGCCTCGACCTGTGGTACGTCGACCACCAGTCGTTCGCCCTCGACCTGAAGATCCTCGCCCTGACCCTCGCCAAGGTGCTGGCCCGCGAGGGCATCAGCGCCGCCGGCGAGGCGACCATGCCCAAGTTCACCGGCAGCAAGTAGCTCCCCCCGGAGGGCATCGCCATGGATATCGACGAGATCCGCACCCCGGCCGACTGGGCAACGGCCCTCACGCAGGCGCCGCGCCACGACTGCTACCACACCTGGGAGTACCACCGCATCGCCCAGGGCAGCGGCGAGGGCGAGCCGCTGCTGTTCGCCGTGCGCACGTCGCGCGGCGGCCTGCTGCTGCCGCTGCTGGAGCGGGCGGTCGCCGGCTCCACGCGCCGCGACCTGACCTCGGTATACGGCTACCCCTCGCCGCTGGCCTGGGGCGAGCTGACGGCCGACGCGCTCGCCCGACTCTGGGAGCAACTGCTCGCCCACCTGGCCCGGCGCGACTACGTCAGCCTGTTCTCGCGCTGCCACCCGCTGCTCACCCCGGCCCTGCCGGGCGAGACGCTGCAGCGCTCGGGGCCGGTGGTGCTCATCGACCTCGACCGGCCGGAGCAGGAGCAACTCGGCGACTACCGCGACAACCACCGTCGCGACCTGCGCAAGCTCGCCCGCCTGGGCGTCGCCTGCCACGCCGAGGCGCCGGGCGAGGCGCTGGCCGAGTTCGTCGCCAACTACGAGGCGACCATGCGCAACCTGCAGGCCGAGCCCTACTACTTCTTCGCGCCACGCTACTACCGCGAACTGCTGGCGGCGCCGAGCTTCGACGCCCGCCTGTATACCTGCCGGCTCGACGGCCAGGCGATCTGCAGCGGCCTGTTCATCTTCTGCGGCGACTTCGTGCAGTACCACCTGGGCGGTACCGCGCCGGCCTTCGCCGCGCTGGCGCCCACCAAGCTGATGTTCGATAGCGTGCGCCGCGACGCCGCGCGGGAGGGCCGCCGCCACTTCTGCCTGGGCGGCGGACTGGGCTGCCGGGAAGACTCGCTGTTCAACTTCAAGGCCGGCTTCTCGCGCCAGACCCGCGACTTCTGCCTGATCCGCAAGATCCTCGATCCCGAGGAATACCAGCGACTGTCGGCCAGGATGCCGAACCAGACCCACTACTTTCCATGCTACCGGGCTCTGCCAGCCTGACCGTCACGGAGGGGTTCACCATGCTGAACACCAGCTTCTCGCCATGGCCGTGCTTCACGGAGGAAGAGGCCAACGCGGTGCGCGACGTCATCCTGTCCAACAGGGTCAACTACTGGACCGGCGAGGAATGCCACCTGTTCGAGAAGGAATTCGCCGAGTGGTCCGGCGCCGAGTACGCCATCGCCCTGGAGAACGGCACCGTGGCGCTGGACGTCGCCCTCAAGGGCCTCGGCATCGGCCCGGGCGACGAGGTGGTGGTGACGCCGCGCACCTTTCTCGCCTCGGTATCCAGCATCGTCAACGCCGGCGCGGTGCCGGTGTTCGCCGAGGTGGATCGCGACTCGCAGAACATCACCGCCGAGACCATCCGCGCCGTGCTGACGCCGCGCACCCGGGCGGTGATCTGCGTGCACTTGGCCGGCTGGCCGTGCGACATGGATCCGATCATGGCGCTGGCCGCCGAGCACGACCTCAAGGTGATCGAGGACTGCGCCCAGGCCCACGGCGCCCGCTACAAGGGGCGTTCGGTCGGCACCATCGGCCACGTCGGTGCCTGGTCGTTCTGCCAGGACAAGATCATCACCACCGGCGGCGAGGGCGGCATGGTCACCACCAACAGCCGCGAGCTGTGGTCGACCATGTGGTCGCTCAAGGACCACGGCAAGAGCTGGGAGGCGGTGCACCGCCCGCACACCGGGCCGGGCTTCCGCTGGCTGCACGAACGCTTCGGCACCAACTGGCGAATGATGGAGGTGCAGGCGGTGATCGGCCGCATCCAGCTGCGCCGCCTCGATGCCTGGCACGCCCGCCGCCTGGCCAACGCCGAGCGCATCTGGGACTGCGCCCGCCAGCTGCGCGGCCTGCGCGTGCCGCGCCTGCCCGCCGAGCTCGTGCACGCCGCCTACAAGTGCTACCTGTTCGTCGAGCCCGGCCAGCTCGCCGCCGGCTGGGACCGCGACCGCATCCTCGCCGCGATCGACGCCCGCGGCGTGCCCTGCTTCTACGGCTCCTGCTCGGAGGTCTACCTGGAAAAGGCCTTCGACGACACCCGCTGGCGCCCGGCCGAGCGCCTGCCGGTGGCCCGCGAACTGGGCGAGACCAGCCTGATGTTCCTCGTCCACCCGACCCTCACCGACGCCGAGATCGACAAGACCTGCGCCGTGCTGGGCGAGGTGATGGACGAGGCCGCCTACTGACACGCTCCACCCGGAGCGGCCCCATCCCCCGCCAGAGGGCACGGAAATGATCGAGTTCATCGACCTGCAAGCCCAGCAGCAGCGCATCCGCGAGCGCATCGAGGCCGGCATCCGTCGCGTCCTCGACCACGGCCAGTACATCCTCGGCCCGGAAGTGGCCGAACTGGAGGAGCGCCTGAGCGCCTTCTCCGGCGCCCGCCACTGCATCACCTGCGCCAACGGCACCGACGCCCTGCAGATCGCCCTGATGGCGCTGGGCGTCGGCCCGGGCGACGAGGTGATCACCCCCGCCCTGACCTTCGTCGCCACCGCTGAAACCGTGGCCCTGCTCGGCGCGCGGCCGGTGTACGTCGACATCGAGCCACACACCGGCACCCTCGACCCGGCGCTGCTGGAGGCAGCCATCACCGAGCGCACCCGCGCCCTGGTGCCGGTGTCGCTGTACGGCCAGTGCGCCGACCTCGACGCCATCAACGCCATCGCCGCCCGTCACGGCCTGCCGGTGATCGAGGACGCGGCGCAGAGCTTCGGCGCCAGCTACAAGGGCCGCCGCTCGTGCAGCCTGACCACCATCGCCTGCACCAGCTTCTTCCCCAGCAAGCCGCTGGGCTGCTACGGCGACGGCGGGGCGATCTTCACCGGCGACGACGAGCTGGCCCGGGTGCTGCGCCAGATCGCCCGCCACGGCCAGGATCGCCGCTACCACCACGTGCGGGTCGGCGTGAACAGCCGCCTGGACACCCTGCAGGCGGCCATCCTGCTGCCCAAGCTGGACATCCTCGAGGAGGAGATCGAGCTGCGCCAGCAGGTGGCCGCGCGCTACGACCGCCTGCTCGCCGCGGCCGGCTGCGGCCGCGAAGGCTCGGCGCTGCTGGCCATGCCGCACGTCGCGCCGCACAACCGCAGCGCCTGGGCCCAGTACACCGTCCGCGTGGCCGAGCGCAGCGCCCTGCAGCAGCGCCTGGAAGCGGCCGGCGTGCCCACCGCGGTGCACTATCCGATCCCGCTCAACCGCCAGCCGGCGGTGGCCGATCCGGACGCCGTGCTGCCGGTGGGCGACCTGCTGGCCGAGCAGGTGCTCAGCCTGCCGATGCATCCCTACCTGGGCGAGGGCGACCAGCTGCAGATCGTCGCCGCCCTGCGGAGCGCATGAAGATGATCCGCCAGCTGAGCGTCAGCGCCGGGCGGCTGCTGCCCCGCCAGCCGTTCGCCCGCAGCGTCAGCGTGCTGGTCGGCGGCACCGCCAGCGGGCAGATGCTGATGGTGCTGGCCGCACCGCTGCTGACCCGTCTGTTCAGCCCCGAGGACTTCGGCCTGCTGGCGGTGTACGGCGGCCTGCTGGCGGTGTTCCTGGTGGTGGCCAATCTGCGCTACGAGATCGCCATCCCGCTGCCGGAGGACGAGCAGACGGCCACCGACGTCACCGTGCTGAGCCTGCTGACCGGATGCCTGACCAGCCTGCTCACCGCCGTGCTGGTGCTCTGCGCCGGGGATGCCATCGCCGCGCGGCTAGGCGTGCCGGCCCTGGCCGGCCATCTCTGGCTGCTGCCGGTCGGGGTGTTCTGCGGCAGCCTCTACCTGGCCGTGCACTACTGGGCCGTCCGCCACAAGCGCTTCGCCGACATCGCCGGCACGCGCATCAAGCAGGTCGTCACCACTCTGGCGGTGCAGCTGCTGGGCTTCAAGCTGGGCCCCCTCGCCCTGCTGCTCGGCCACGCCAGCGGGCACGGCATGGGCTTTCTCGCCCTGGGCCGCCACCTCCTGCACAGCCCGCAGCTGCGCCAGGTGTCCGCCGCCGGCATCCTCGCCGCCGCCCGGCGCTACCGGCGCTTTCCGCTGTTCTCGACCTGGACCGGGCTGTTCAACACCGCCGGCAGCCAGCTGCCGCCGCTGATGCTCGCCGCGCTGTTCGACCCGGTCGCCGCCGGCCTGTATACCCTGGCGCAGCGCGTGCTGGGGGCGCCGATGGCGGTCATCGGCACCGCCATCGGCGGCGTGTTCCTCGCCAACGCCGCCGAGGCCCGCCGCGAAGGCCGGCTGGCGCCGCTGGTGGCGAGCGTCCACGAGCGCCTGGCGCAGATCGCCATGCCGCCGGCGCTGATCATCCTGTTCGCCGCGCCGCAGATGTTCACCCTGGTGTTCGGCGAACGCTGGCACGACGCCGGCCACTTCGCCCAGTGGATGGCGCCCTGGCTGTACGTGACCTTCGTGGCCTCGCCGCTCAGCTCGCTGTTCGACGTGCTGGAGCAGCAGAAACGCGAGCTGCTGTTCCATGCCGTGCTGCTGGCTACCCGCATCGGCGCCATCGCGACCGGCGCGATGCTGGGCGACCTGGAGCTGACCATCGCGCTGTTCGCGCTCGGCAGCGCCCTGTGCTGGTGCGGGGCGCTGGTGTGGGTCTGCGGCAGCGCCGGCATCTCGCCGGGCAGCCTGCTCAGGCCGACCGTCCGCGCGCTGCTGTGGGCCCTGGCCTGCACCCTGCCCCTGCCGATCGGCCTGACGCTGTTCCCCGAAGGCCTCGCCTGGCTGGCGTTCCTCGCCCTCGCCGCAGTGCTCTGCGGCATCCGCTACTTCCAGCTGTTCCGCCAGAGCTACCAATGACCATCTACCTCTGCTCGCCGGGCTCCGACCAGTCGCAGACGCTGGCCAGGCTGCTCAGGCAATACACGCAACACCGGATCGTCGGCGTGCTCTTCGAGGACGAGACACGCTTCATCAGCCGCAACATCGACGGGTTCGTCTCCTACCACGACCTGGACAGTCTGCCCGGCGACGGCCTGATCCTGCCGACCGGCGCCAGGTCCACCCAGTTCATGCTGGAGCGCGGGGACGTGACCTGCGGCAGCGTGGTGCTCACCCGCGATGCGCTGCGCGTCTTCGACAAGCCCTGGATCATCGCCCTGGCGGCCGCCTGCCGGGTGCCGACGCCGACAACCTGGCTGAGGGTCGAGGACATCGGCGACTACCCGGCCTTCTTCAAGGAGCTGCGCGAGCGCGGCGGCGGCAGGCGCGGCATCGCCCGGCAGCCCGCGGAGATCCCCGCCAGCGGCCGGGACGAGCTGATCTACCAGGAATACATCGACTCCCCCGGCACCTACGGGGTCGGCTTCATCGCCCGCCGGGGCGAGATCCTGACCAGCCATGCGCACTTCGAGGCCATCAGCATCCCGCCGAGCGGCGGCTCCGCGGTCGCCCTGCGCAGCATCGCGGACCCCAGGCTGGACGAGTACGCGCGGAGAATCATCGCCCAGCTCGGCTACTCCGGCTGGGGGCTGGTCGAGTTCAAGTACTGCCCGAAGCGCGACGACTACGTGTTCATGGAGGTCAACGCGAAGTTCTGGGCCTCGCTCGAACTCGCCCTGGCCAACCAGCCGCTGTTCGCCGAGCTGCTGTTCGGCATCGAGACGCCGGAACAGGCCATCGTCGGCATGGTGTTCCTCAACCGCTATCTGCAGCGCGGCTTGCTGTTCGCCGTCCGCAACCTGCCCCTCCTGCTGCGCCCGGACACGCGGCTGTCGGTCTATCCCGGCCTGCTGAAGAGCTTCATCCTCGGCCTGGTCCCGGAGCGGACTTCGCAGCTGCTCCATCGCCTGGTCCGGCGCTTCTGGAAGAAACCGCAGCCCCGCGGCGCATCCTCGAACCATACTCCTTGAACACGTGCACCGCTGCCGTCGCCCCTGCCGGGGCAGCGCATGAATGATCCGCTGCAGGGGCGAATTCATTCGCCTTGCGGGGCATTTCGGCGAATGAATTCGCCCCTACCGGCCGGAAACGATTGCCCTGCCAACCCTTGCTGCGAGCCGCACCATGCATCCCAGCCACGGCGTATTCACCATCTCGCTCGACTTCGAGCTGTACTGGGGCGTGCGCGACAACCGCAGCATCGCGCAGTACCGGGAGAACCTCGACGGCGTCCGGCAGGCGATCCCGGCCATGCTGCGGGCGTTCCGCGAGCGCGGTATCCACGCCACCTGGGCGACGGTCGGCTTCCTGTTCTGCCGCGACCGGGACGAGCTGGAGCGCAACCGGCCCGCCCTGCTGCCCCGCTACCGCGACGAGACGCTCTCGCCTTACGCCTACCTCGCACGCACGCCGGAGCTGGAGCCGGCCTATCACTTCGCCCCCGAGCTGATCGAGCTGATCGGCCGGCACGAGCACCAGGAAATCGCCTCGCACACCTTCTCCCACTACTACTGCCTGGAAGCCGGCCAGTCGCCCGCCGAGTTCGAGGCGGACCTGCGCGCCGCCGTGGCCCTGGCCAGGCAGCGGGGGATCGAGCTGAGAAGCCTGGTGCTGCCGAGGAACCAGTGGAACCCCGAGTACCGCGACATCCTCCTCCGCCACGGCATCCTCTGCTATCGGGGCAACGAGGACGGCCGCATCTACCGGGCCTGCGAGGAGGCCGCCAACAACCGCACGGACCGCGCGCTGCGCCTGCTGGACGCCTACCTCAACCTCTGCGGCCACAACACCCACGCCCTGGACGGCCCGCGCGAGCCCCCCTTCGACTTTCCGGCCAGCCGCTTCCTGCGCCCCTGGTCGCCGCGCCTGGCGCCGTTCGACGGGCTGCGCCTGGCGCGCATCAAGGACGCGATGACCGACGCGGCGCTGCGCCACCGGCTGTTCCACCTCTGGTGGCACCCGCACAACTTCGGCGCGCACACCGGGAAGAACATCGCGTTCCTGGAGCGGATCCTCGCCCACTACCGGCAGCTGCACGAGCGACACGAGCTGCAGTCGCTGAACATGGGCGAGCTGTGCCAACTGGTCGCTGCCGGGGACGGGCAGGCGCAGGCCCGCGCCGCCGGCCGCACCCGGCTCCTCAAGGCCGGGACCGCCCGGGACCGGGCCGACTGACGGCCCTCTCGCAGACCACAGGAGAACCACCATGCTGCCGTTCAAGAATGCACTCGTCCTGGCACCGCACACCGACGACGGCGAACTGGGCGCCGGCGCCACCATCGCCCGGCTGGTCGACCAGGGGGCGCGGGTGACCTACGTGGCCTTCTCCATCGCCGAGCAGTCGGTGCCCGAAGGCCTGCCCAGGGACATCCTGAAGACCGAGGTACGCCAGGCCACCGCCAGCCTGGGCATCGCGCCGGAAAACCTGATCGTCCTCGGTCACGAGGTCCGCAAGCTGAACTTCGCGCGCCAGGACATCCTCGAGGGGCTGATCGCCCTGCGCCGCGCCAACGCCTTCGACCTGGTGCTGATGCCCTCGCTCAAGGACATCCACCAGGACCACCAGACGGTGGCCCGGGAAGGCCTGCGCGCCTTCAAGGGCACCACCATCCTCGGCTACGAGCTGGTGTGGAACAACCTGTCCTTCGACACCACCGTCTTCGTCAAGGTCTCGGCCGAACAGCTCGGCCGCAAGGTGGAGGCCCTCCGCCACTACCAGTCGCAGCGGGGCAAGGACTACACCTCCGAGGAGTTCATCTTCGCCCTGGCCCGGACGCGCGGCGTGCAGATCGGCGCCGAGTATGCCGAGAGCTTCGAGGTCGTCCGCTGGGTCATGCCGTGATCGCCGAGCCCCGCCTCGCCAAGCCAGGAGACTGCCCATGAGCGCCGCCCACTGGATCGACGCACGAGACACCTACAGGGACGACATCCAGGGCGTACGCGCCCTGGGGGCGATCCTGATCGCCATCTACCACATCTGGATCAACAAAGTGTCCGGCGGAGTCGACGTGTTCTTCGTCATCTCCGGATTCCTGATGACCGGGGTGCTGATCCGCCAGCTCGAGAGCAGCGCGCGGATCAGCCCGCTGCGGTTCTGGGGCAACCTGGTGAAGCGCATCGCCCCCTCCGCCTGCACCGTGCTGCTGGCCACCCTGCTCCTCGGCTACTTCTTCGTGCCGGAGCCGCTGTGGACCCAGTTCATCCGCGAGGTCATCTACAGCGCCCTGCAGATCGAGAACCTCGGCCTGATGCAGTCCTCGGTGGACTACCTGGCGCGGGACCTGCCCCCCAGCCCGGTCCAGCAGTTCTGGGCGCTGTCCATCCAGGCGCAGTTCTACGTCCTCCTGCCGCTGATCCTGGCCCCGCTGCTCGGGCGCTCGACCGCGTCCGGCTCGCCCCTGCCCGGCATCGCGGCCATGGCCGCCATAGTCGCGGCCTCCTTTATCTATTCGCTGCTCGAAACCGCCAGGAGTCCGGCCAGCGCCTATTTCGATCCGGCCACCCGGGCCTGGGAGTTCTTCGCCGGGGCACTGCTGGCCTTCCTGCTGCCGCACCTCAAGCCCGGCGCCGCGCTGCGCGGCGGCATGGGCGCCGCCGGCCTCCTGGCCCTGCTGCTGTGCGGCGTGCTGGTGCCGGCCACCCAGCGGTTCCCGGGCTACATCGCCGCCATCCCGGTCGGCGCCGCCGTCCTACTGATCGTCGCCGGCGCCGGGGGCGCGAGGCCTGCGGCCAACCGCCTGCTGGCCCATCCCTGGCTGACCGCCATCGGCAAGGTGTCCTTCGGCATCTACCTGTGGCACTGGCCGCTGCTGGTGTTCGCCCTCGAGTACACCGGCAGCCGGCGCCCGAGCCTGCTCCTGGGGCTGGCGATCATCCTGCTCGCCGTCGTGCTGGCGCTGGCGACGCACCGCTACATCGAGGAACCCCTCCGAAAAAAGAAGTTCGAGCCCGGCAGGACCTGGGCTCCCTATCTGATCGGCGTCGCCTTCCTCGCTCCGGTGCTCGCCACCGCCGCTTCCTGGCACTACTACATCCACCACACCATCACCGCCCGGATGCACGACAGTCTGCAGCAGGCCCACAGCGACGACTTCACCAGCCTCGCGGAGCAGCAGGACGCCAGCCAGATCCCGCATGACGAACTGATCGCCGTGAAGGATCTGCTGCCCGACGCCTACGCCGACGGCTGCCACCAGGACATCACCTCCCCGGAAGTGAATATCTGCGCCTACGGCGACACCAGCGCCCAGGCCTCGGTCGCCCTGGTCGGCGGCTCGCACGCAGCCCAGTGGCTGCCGGCGCTGGACGCCATCGGCAAGGAAAGCCGCGTGAAGATCCTCAACATCACCAAGAGCTCCTGCCCGCTCGGCCCGCTGGCCGACTCCGACCCCTCGTGCATCGAATGGAACCGCCTGCTGATCGAGCAACTGACCCTGCTCAGGCCCGTGGCGGTCGTCACCAACTCGACGCGAGCGACCCGCCCCGAGTCGCCCGAACACGTCCCGCCGTCCTACGTGGAGCAATGGAAGAAGCTGGACAGCCTCGGCATTCCGGTGATCGCCATCCGCGACAACCCCGCGTTCGACTTCGACGCCGCCACCTGCATAGCCCGGCACCCGGCCAATGCGCTGGCCTGCTCCAAGCCGCGCGAGCAGGCCCTGGCCGGAACCGATCCCTCCCTGGCCCTGCTGCGCAGCCTCGGCAACCTGCGCCTGATCGACATGTCGGAGTACTTCTGCACGCCGCGGACCTGCATCACCGTGACCAACGACCACCTGATGTACCGCGACGCCGAGCACCTCAACGTCCCCTACGTGCTGTCGCTGACCGAGAAGCTGGACGAGAAGCTGGAACGGGCCTTGCCGAACATATTCGCCTGCCCCTCGCCGGATGCCCGGAGGCAGACCCAGACCAGCAACTGAGGAGGCTGCCGCAGCCCCTCGAAACCGAATCAGCCTCGTGCGAAGCCAATCGTGAACGACAAAGATGCCTATCGACGCCTGTGCGCAACCGAACGCTCGATTCCCCTGTTCAGCCAGCCCTGGTGGCTCGACGCCACCGCGGGGGAGGACAACTGGGATGTCGCCCTCGTGGAAAGGCACGGCAGGATAGTGGCGACCCTGCCCTACTACACGGAAAGGCGCCTGGGTCTGACCCTGCTCACCCAGCCCGCCCTCACCCAGACGCTGGGCCCCTGGCTGCGGCCAGACGACGGCGGGCCGGCCGCGACCTGCACCCGGCGCGACGGCCTGGTGCAGGCCCTGATCGAGCGCCTGCCGGACTGCCATCACTACGCCCAGAACTGGCACTACAGCCAGAGCGGCGGACTGCCGGCGGGCAAGGGCTTCCGGCAGACCACCCGCTACACCTACATCCTGCCCGACCTGAGCGACCCGCAGGCGCTGTGGAACGACCTGCAGGACAACATCCGCCGCGAGATCCGCAAGGCCCAGCAGCGCTTCGGGATCCACATCCGCGACGATCTCGGCCTCGCCGAATTCCTGGCCCTCAACCGCCTGACCTTCGATCGCCAGGGCCTGCCACCGCCCCACAGCGAATCGCTGATGGAGCGACTCGACCGCACCTGCAGCGCCCGCCAGGCACGCCGGATCTTCATCGCCGAAGACGAGCAGGGACGCCACCATGCGGGGGTCTATCTGATCTGGGACGAGAACAGCGCCTACTACCTGATGGGCGGCGGCGATCCCCAGCTGCGCAACAGCGGCGCCACCAGCCTGTGCATGTGGGAAGCGATCCGCTTCGCGGCGACCGTCACCCGGCGCTTCGATTTCGAGGGCTCGATGCTCGAACCCGTGGAGCGCTTCTTCCGCGCCTTCGGTGCCATCCAGCAACCCTTCCTGCGCGTCTGCCGGACCCCCTCCCGACTGCTCAGAACGGCGCTGTTCCTGCGCCACCTCAACGACTGAGCCCGCCGCCGCCGCTCCGGCCCGGCGGCAGCCCGCGGCGCTAGCGCCCGCGCCCTCCCGACCCCACCGCCTCGCTCACCTCGTCGCCCAGCTCCCGGGCCGCGGACGGGGCCGCTTCCTCCTGGCCGTGCAGCCAGTCGACATCGGCATCCGGCGTGTAGCCGCTGACGATCCGGCACAGCAGCTCCCGCACCCGCGGGTAGTCGTCGACGCGGATCGCCTGGACCATATCGACCATCAGCGCCTTGAGCTCCTCCCACGGCATGTGCACCTCGTTGGCGCGCATGATCATCGGGTGCTCGGTCGGCAGCACGTTGTCGCCGATCAGCAGCTCCTCGTAGAGCTTCTCCCCCGGACGCAGGCCGGTGAACTCGATGTCGATGTCGCCATCGGGATTCGCCTCCGAGCGCACCGTCAGCCCGGAGAGATGCACCATCTTCTCCGCCATCTGGGCGATCTTCACCGGCTCGCCCATGTCCAGCACGAACACGTCGCCACTGTCGCCCATGGAGCCGGCCTGGATCACCAGCTGCGCGGCCTCGGGGATGGTCATGAAGTAGCGGGTCATTTCCGGATGGGTCACGGTGATCGGCCCGCCGCGGCGGATCTGCTCGCGGAACAGCGGGATCACCGAGCCGGAAGAGCCCAGCACGTTGCCGAAGCGCACCATCACGAAGCGGGTGCGGTTGGGCTGCGCCGGCAGGTCGGGCTCGCCGTACAGCACCACCTGCGGCTCGCAGGCCAGCGCCTGCAGCACCAGCTCGGCCATGCGCTTGGTGCTGCCCATCACGTTGGTCGGGCGCACCGCCTTGTCGGTGGAGATCAGCACGAAGTTGCGCACGCCGGCGCGCAGGGCCGACTGGGCGGCGTAGAGGGTGCCCAGGGTGTTGTTGAGCACGCCCTCGGCCACGTTGTGCTCGACCATCGGCACATGCTTGTAGGCCGCCGCGTGGTACACGGTGTCGACCTTCCAGATCTGCATCACCTCGAGCATGCGCACCGGATAGCGCACCGAGCCGAGGGTCGACAACAGGCGCACCGGCAGGCTCTCCCGGGCGATGCGCTGCTCCAGCTCGTTCTGGATGGTGTAGAGATTGAACTCCGAGTGATCGAAGAGGATCAGCACGGTGGGCCCGCCGTCGAGGATCTGCCGGCACAGCTCGGCGCCGATGGAGCCGCCCGCCCCGGTCACCATCACCACCTGGCCGCGGATGCAGCGCTCCAGCAGTTCGGGCCGTGGCGCCACCGGATCGCGCCCCAGCAGGTCGGCGATGTCCACCGCCTTGAGATCCTCGACCTTGACCCGCCCGCCGGCCAGGTCGGCGATGCTCGGCATGGTGCGCACCGGCAGCGAGCAGGACTCGAGCATGTCGAGGATCTGCCGTCGCCGCGCCCGGCTGGCCGAGGGAATCGCCAGCAGAATCTCCTCGGCGCCGGTTTCCTTGAGCATGCGCTCGAGCAGGTTGGGCGGATACACCGGCAGCCCGGCGATCACCCGGTGGGCCAGCTGCAGGTCGTCGTCGATGAACGCCACCGGACGCCGGCTGCGCCCCGCGATCAAGGCATGGACCAACTGGTTGCCGGCCATGCCGGCCCCGTAGATCGCCACCCGGGGCAGCCCGGACTGACGCAGCAGGGACGGCGCGCGCAGGTTGAACCAGTCGCCGGTGAAGTACTGGCGCATGGCGATGCGCAGCCCGCCCAGCAGCAGCAGGCTCAGCAGCCAGTAGTGGAAGACCAGCGAGCGCGGCACCGCGGCGGCAGCCTCGCCGGCCAGGAGGACGACCAGCGCCAGCAGCAGGGCCGACAGGCTCACTGCCTTGGCGATGGCGAACAGCGCGGCATTGCCGAGGCGACGCATCACCGCCCGATACATCCCCAGGCGAATGAACACCGGCACGGCCAGCGCGGGGGTGACGAGGAACAGCCAGGCATGGTGGCCGAAGGGCTCGACGAGACCGGCATCGCCCAGCCCCCCGTGGAGCGCCAGCCACAACGCCAGCCAGATCAGCGGCACATCGGTCGCGAGCTGCAGCAGGCGCTTGTGGCCTGAAGGGAGGCGCAACAGCCGATAACGGAGAGAAGCCCGGTTCGCGCTCATGAACACCACCATTGCCCATATAAAAGGTTAAGCCTTTCTGCAAAGGTAGTTCACCGGGCGGCACTTCGCCGTCGGGTGGTCACTTCAGCATTACCGGGACTGCGGAGCCCCGATCAGGCTCGCCAACAAGCCGTCATCCGACATGCTGCATGCCAAGTGGATGCCATGTGGATGTCAAAAGCGCCGACACATGGCAGAATCCGGGTATACGTAAAAAACTTGCAGGGTGGGCGTCGCCGAAGGCGCCGACCGATCGCAAGACAAGGACGAAAACCGCATGAGCAGCAGCCTCACGCCCGAGCAGCAAGCATCCAGCCCGCAGCCCGCCTGGTACCTCATCCAGTGCAAGCCGCGCCAGGACGAGCGCGCCGAAGAAAATCTGCAGCGCCAGGGCTACACCTGCTACCGCCCCCGCCACACCCGCGAACGCCTGCTGCGCGGACAGCGCCAGATGCTCGAAGAGTCGCTGTTTCCCGGCTACCTGTTCATCCAGCTCAGCCAGCTCGACAACTGGGCACCGCTGCGCTCCACCCGCGGCGTCAGCCGCGTGGTCGGCTTCGGCAACCAGCCCCTGCCCGTCAGCCAGGAACTGATCGACTGCCTGCAGCAGCGCTGCTGCGCCGTCCCCACCGAACAGCTGCTCGAAGCCGGCGACAGGGTGCGCCTCAACGACGGCGCCTTCGCCGAGCTGGAAGCCATCTTCCTGTCCATGGACGGTAACGAACGCGTGGTACTGCTGATGAACATACTGCACCGGGAACAGAAAGTCCGCGTGCCGCTATCAAGCATTCGCAAGGCCGAATAACCGGAATAGGGAAAAAAGCTTACAGACAGGAGCCTGTGACAGACCACACAATAAATGGCTGATAAACGGACCCAGGGAACAGGGCTACCCCAGTAGCACCCCCCATAATCTCGACTCGACTGCCGAACCGGACACGCAAGCTGCGTGTAGCCGGCTGGCATGCATATGCACAAAGCCACGTTCTCAGGATATGACGGAAAATCCTGGGGCGGTAGCGTGCCCGAAGTGCGGCAACCACGGCCCCGTTAACGGACTGACATCATGGCCTACCCGCAAATCCTGCATCACGGCGCCGCCCACGGCGTCACCGGCTCCTGCCACCAATTGCTGCTGGATAACCAGCATAGCCTGCTGATCGACTGCGGACTGTTCCAGGGAGCGGAAACCTCCGCCGACGGCCTGGGCAACGCCGAGCAGCTGCAGATCGGCTTCGACACCCGGAACATCCGGGCGCTCGTCGCCACCCACGTGCACGTCGACCACATCGGCCGCCTGCCGCAACTGCTCGCCGCGGGCTTCAAGGGACCGATCCTGTGCAGCGAGCCCTCGGCCCGCCTGCTGCCGCTGGTGCTGGAAGACGCCTTCCGCCTCGGCGTCAGCCGCGACGCGAAACTGCTCGAGCGCTATCTCAGCCTGATCGGGATGCGCACCATTGCGCTGCCGTACAAGACCTGGTTCAGCATAGTCGACGATCCGCAACTGCACGCGCGCATCCGCCTGCAACGTGCCGGCCACATCCTCGGCTCGGCCTATGTGGAGTGCGACCTGCACTATCGCGGCAGCGGCGAAAAACGGCGCATCGTCTTCTCCGGCGACCTGGGTGCCACCCATACGCCCCTGCTGCCGGCGCCGAAGTCGCCGTGGAAGGCCGACACCCTGGTGCTGGAAAGCACCTACGGCGACCGCCGCCACGCCTCGCGCGCCAACCGCCGCCGGCAACTGCAGGCGGTCATCGAGAAGGCCCTGGCCGACAACGGCAGCGTGCTGATCCCGGCGTTCAGCATCGGCCGCACCCAGGAACTGCTGTACGAACTGGAAGACATCATCCAGCGGATGAAGCTCCCCGCCGCGGAGAAGAGCGGCGCCCCGCAGGACAACCCCTGGCCCGGCCTGCCGATCGTGCTCGACTCGCCGCTGGCCAGCCGCTTCACCGAGGTCTACCAGCAGCTGCAACCCTACTGGGACAAGGAAGCGCTGCGCCGCGTCGGCAAGGGCCGCAACCCGCTGGGATTCGCCAACCTGATCACCGTCGACAGCCACAGCGACCACCTGAGCATGGTGCGCCACCTGGCACAGAGCGGCCGCCCGGCCATCGTCATCGCCGCCAGCGGCATGTGCGCCGGCGGCCGGATCGTCGACTACCTCAAGGCAATGCTCGGCGACAGACGGCACAATGTGGTGTTCGTCGGCTATCAGGCCAAGGGCACGCCCGGCCAGGCCATCCAGCAATACGGCCCGCGCGGCGGCTACGTCGACCTCGACGGCGAGCGCATCGACATCCGCGCCGGCGTCGAAACCCTGGGCGGCTACTCCGCCCATGCCGACCAGCAGGGACTGGTCAGCTTCGTCACCCGCATGCGCCACTGGCCGAGCGAAATCCGCCTGGTGCATGGCGAAGACATCGCAAAACGGCAATTGGCCCGTGCCTTGCAAGAGCAATACAGGCAAAATGCGCGCACAGTGACGATCGAGACCGGTCTGTAGAAAGCCGCTGAACTGCCGATAGATACAATCTGCAGCTCATGCGCACATTCTGCAGGCCTGCGCTGCACCTCTGATATCTCCTTGCCACACCGATATCGGCAAGTTCACCAGCTGTAAACAACGAGGACGTTGAACATGCGTAAAACCCTTACCGCCTTCTCCATCGCCCTGGCACTGGCCTCTGGCCAGGCCATGGCGGATCAAGCAACCGCTGACAAGATGGTCGCCGCAGGCGTCGTGACCGCAGAGCAGGCCCAGGCCATCGCAGCTGCCACCACCGACGAGGCTCTTGCCGAAGCCGTCGCTGCCCTGGTTGCCGCCGCAACTCCGGAAGCCGCAGAGGCAATCATCGCGGCAGCAGTCCAAGCAGCACCGCAGGCGGCAGCAGCCATCGCCCGCGCCGCCGTAGCCGCTGCACCGAGCGCCGAGGTAGCCAAGGCAGTCGCCAAGGCAGCTGTTGACAACGCTCCGGCGGCCAGCCAGGGCGACGTCGCCTCCGCCGCCAACCAAGCGGGCACCAAGTTCGGCCTGAGCGTGAGCATCGGCGAGAACGGCAAGGCGGTCGCGACTACAGGCGTTGATGGCGGTAGCAACGACAACGGCGGCGCCGGCGGCGGCATCACTTCGACCACCACTGGCAGCATCCCGAGCGGCTCCGGCGGCAGCGGCGGCACTGCCAGCGGTAGCTGATCCGCACACAGACTGAATCCCCCCCCGATGGCGACATGCTCCCGTCGCCATCTTGGTAATCATCCCCTGCCCCTTGCAGGAAAGGAACTTTTTTCAATGAGCAAGAAACTGCACATCAGCCTGCTGGCGCTGGCCGTCTCCGCCGCCAGCAGCAGCGTGCTGGCCCTGGAGGCCGCGAGCATCAAGCTGGCCGACGGCCTCGAGTTCACCCCGACCCTGCAGGTCAGCGAGCGCTACGACGACAACTTCCGCGAAGTGGAACGCAACGAGGAGTCGTCCTGGATCACCACCATCGCCCCGACCTTCAGCCTCGGCGCCGAAGGCCGCAAGAGCGCCTACAAGCTGAGCTACACCGCAGTCAGCGACACCTTTCACTCGAGCCACAAGGACAACAACACCGACCATCACCTGACCGCCGGAGCCGGTTTCGAGTTCGATGCGCGCAACCGCCTGAAGCTGAACGCCGGCTACCACGACATCGAGGAGACCGCTTCGGTCGACCAGAATGTCGAGAACGACATGTACAACACCAAGAGCGTCGGTGGCGTGTACACCTTCGGCGCCCAGAGCGCCCGCGCGCAGATCGACTTCGGTACCAACTACGAGGAACTGCGCTACACCAACAGCAACGGCCTCAATGCCGACAAGGAGCGCGACACCACCGCGCTGCGCAGCACCTTCTACTACCGCATCGCGCCGAAAACCAAGGCCCTGCTGGAGGGTCGCTACACCGACTACGACTACACCGATACTCGCGGCCGCGGCAAGAACAGTGACAACACCGGCCTGCTTGCCGGTCTGACCTGGGAAGCCACCGCCAAGACCACCGGTACCGCCAAGTTCGGTCGCGAGAAGAAGGACTTCGACGATTCGCGCGTCGGCGAGAAGTCCACCGGCATGTGGGAAGTCGGCGCCACCTGGGAGCCGCGTACCTACTCGCGCTTCAACCTGAACACCCGCCGCGGCTTCGACGAGGGCGAGGACAACGCATCCACCATCAAGACCCAGACCACTACCCTGAGCTGGGAACATGACTGGGCCGAGCGTCTGACCTCCAACGTCAGCTACACCCGCAGCGACCGCAAGTACCAGGACATCACCCGCGAAGACAAGCTCGACAGCTTCGGCATCGGCCTGACCTACGAAATGCGTCGCTGGCTGGACGTCGGCATCGGCTACAAGTACTCGGAGAACGACTCCGATGCTACGCCGAGAAATAACGAAAGCTACAAGCGCAACATCTACGCCCTGACGCTCAACGCCAGCCTGTAATCCCTTGCAGCCGGCCAGGAGGGGGCGAACGCCCCCTCCCATCTGCACCGCACCAACAGAGAACCCGAGCCACATGGTCATCCGTTACTTCCTCCGCCTGATCCTCGGCCTGATCCTGCTGAACAGCAGCATGGCCATGGCTGAAGGCAACTCTACCTACAAGCTGGCCTCCGGCGACGTCATCCGCATCAGTGTCTTCGGCGAACCCGACCTCAGCTTCGAGGAAGTACGCCTCAACGATGCCGGCATCTTCTCCTACCCCTTCATCGGCGAAGTGCGCGCCAAGGGCAAGACCGCCACGGAAATCGAAAAGGTGCTCACGGAAAGCCTCAAGGGCGACTACCTGGTCGACCCGCGCGTCTCGGTCAGCGTGCTGGAGTATCGCGAGTTCTTCATCAGCGGCGAAGTCAAGACCCCCGGCGGCTACAAGTTCCAGCCCGGCCTCACCCTGCGCCGCGCCGTGGCCCTGGCAGGCGGCCTGACCGAACGCGCCTCGACCGGTCGCATCACCATCATTCGCGACCAGGATTCCAGCCGTACTCCGCAACCGGCCACCCTCGACACCATCGTCATGCCCGGCGACACCATCACCATTGACCAGGGTTTCTTCTAAGAATGGAAAGCAACACCCAGATTAACGAGCGCAACCTGATCGCCCAGCGCGTCGACGAGGATGATGACGAGATCGACCTGCTGCAGCTGTGGCAGACAATCTGGCGGCGCAAGTGGAGCATCATCACCCTGGTGCTGGTGGTCACAATGGTGGCCGTGCTCGCCGTGCTGAACATCACGCCCATCTACCGCGCCGGCGCCACCCTGCTGATCGAGCAGAAGCAGGCAAACGTGGTGTCCATCGAACAGGTCTACGGCCTGGACGGTACCAGCAGCGAATACCTGCAGACCCAGTTCGAGCTGCTCAAGTCGCGCGCCCTCGCCGAGCGCGTGGTCAAGCAGCTGAACCTGACCACCCACCCAGAATTCGACCCGCGCCAGCAGCCCGAGCCGCTGATAGACATCGGCGGCCTGCTGGCCAACTTCAAGCTCAGCCAGGTCGTGCCCGCCACCCTGCCGGAAGACCTGGAGGAAGGCGTCGACCCGACTGAGGCGATGATCTTCGACAGCGTCACCAAGGCCTTCATGGAACGCATCAGCGTCGCCCCGCAAGGCAAGAGCCAGTTGGTGCGCGTAGAGGTCGAGATGGCCGATGCGCGCATGGCCGCCAAGGCCGCCAATGCCCTGGCCAACGGCTTCATCGAAGGCCAGCTGGAAGCGACCATGGAAATGTCCATGACCGCCACCCACTGGATGAACAGCCGCCTTTCCGAGCTGCGCATCAAGCTCAAGGATGCCGAGGACAAGCTGCAGGCCTTCCGCGAGAAGGAAAACCTGGTGGACATCGACGGCGTAGCGACCATCAGCGCTGCCGAGCTGTCGGCCACCAGCGATCGCATGGTCGACGCCCGCCGCCAGCGCGCCGAGGCGGAGAGCATGTACCGGCAGATCCAGTCCAGCCGCGGCGGCGGCTGGGAAAAGCTCGCCAGCATCCCGGCAGTACTGGGCGACCCGCTGATCCAGCAGTTCAAGGCCAACCAGGCCAAGGCCCAGGCCAAGGTGGACGAACTGTCCAAGCGCTATGGCGCCCGCCACCCGACCATGGAGGCCGCGCGCACCGAGCTGGCCGCCGCATCCGCCAGCCTGCGTGGCCAGGTCGAACAGGTGGTCGCAGGCATCGAGCGCAACTACCAGTTGGCCGTGGCCAACGAAGGCTCGCTGCGCGCTTCGGTGGACGCCAACAAGGCACAGATCCAGAACATCTCGCGCAAGGAATTCAAGCTGCGCGAACTGCAGCGCGAGGTTGAAGCCAACCGCGCCCTGTACGACACCTTCCTCAGCCGCCTGAAGGAAACCAGCGCCACCTCCGACCTGGAAAGCGCCAACGCCCGCGTGGTCGACCAGGCCGTAGTTCCGACCATCCCGGTCAAGCCGAAGAAGCCGCTGATCGTCGCCATCGCCGGCCTGCTCGCCCTGTTCGTTGGTATCGGCCTGACCCTGCTGCTGGAGGCGCTGAACAATACCTTCAAAAGCACCGAGCAGGTGGAGAACAAGCTGAACCTGCCGGTGCTGGGCATCCTGCCGCTGGTCAAGAACAAGCAGCGCGCGGAAGTCGCCCACCTGTTCAGCGACAACAAGGATCGCAGCTTCAGCGAATCGATCCGTACCATCCGCACCGGCGTGGTGCTCTCCGGCATGGACGATCCGCACAAGGTACTGGTGATCACCTCCTCCGTTCCCGGCGAAGGCAAGAGCACCGTGGCCGCCAACCTGGCCATGGCCCTCGGCCAGATGGAAAAGGTGCTGCTGATCGACGCCGACATGCGCCGCCCGACCCTGGCGAAAAACTTCGACTTCGCGGTCGGCACCCCCGGCCTGGCCAACCTGATCGCCGGTACTGCCAAGCTGGAGGAGTGCATCAAGCACGTCGACGGCATCGACATGCTCAGCGCCGGCGCCGTGCCGCCGAACCCGCTGGAGCTGCTGTCGTCGTCGCGCTTCGAGAAGGTCCTCGAATTCCTGCGCAGCAAGTACGACCGCGTGGTGATCGACTCGCCGCCGACCCAGGCAGTCAGCGACGCCACCGTGCTCGCCACCCATGCCAACGCCCTGCTCTACGTGATCAAGTCCGAAGCCACGCCCGTTCCACTGGCACAAAAAGGCGTCGGCCAGTTGCTGCAGAACAACGCCCCGGTCACTGGCGTCATCCTCAACCAGGTCGACATCCAGAAGGCCAAGAAACAGGGCTACAGCTACGGCGGCTACTACGACTACTACGGCTACAGCAACGACGCCCAGAAGGCATAAATCGCCGAGCCCGCCGTAGGGGCGAATTCATTCGCCACGAACCGATCGCTCCCACGCTCCGGCGTGGGAGCGCATCACCAGCCGCTCCGCGGCCCTGCTGCAATCCCGATCATTCCCACGCTCCCGCGTGGGAACGCATCACCAGCCGCTCTGCGGCCATACCGTGATACCAGAACACACCGATGATCGACCTGCACAACCACCTGCTCCCCGGCATCGACGACGGCGCACCCGACCTGGAAACCGCCCTGCGACTGGCGCGCATCGCGGTACAGGACGGCATCACCCACATCGTCTGCACTCCGCACATCCACCCCGGCCGCTACGACAACGACCGCCAGAGCATCCACCAGGCCCACCACACCCTCACCACCGGCCTGGCCGAGGCAGGCATCGCGCTGCAGATCAGCTGGGCCGCCGAGGTACGCTTCGGCATGGAACTGATGGCCAGCCTCGCCGAAGGCGCCCTCCCCTTCCTCGGCCGCTGGCAGGACAGGAAGGTGCTGCTGCTGGAGTTCCCGCACAGCGAAGTCCCCTTCGGCGCGGAGCGACTCACCGCCTGGCTGCTGCAGCGCAATGTCGTGCCGATGATCGCCCACCCCGAACGCAACAAGGGCATCATGCGCGCGCCGAACAAGCTCAAGCCCTTCATCGAGCAGGGCTGCCTGCTGCAGGTCACTGCCGGAGCCGTAGCCGGCCACTTCGGCGGTACCGCCCAGGACATCGCCCATACCCTGCTGCAGCAGGGCCTGGTGACCATCCTCGCCAGCGACGCCCACAACGAGCAGCACCGCCCGCCCCGACTCTCCGAAGGAATGGAGCACGCCGCACGTATCGTCGGCGACAGCCAGGCCGAGCGCCTGGTCAAGGACACGCCCTGGCTGATCGCCCAAAGCCACTTCGCCTGACCCCCCTCATGACCTCGACCACTACCCACGCCAGCAGCCGGCGCCGCAACCGCTCGCGTGGCGCCTCACAAGCAGCGAGCAGGACCACGCAACGCCTCGGCCTGTTGCTGGCAGTCGCGATCTGCCTGCCGCTGCTCTACACCGGCGCCAGCCTCCTGTTCGCTGGCATCGCCAGCCACCAGGCCAGCGCCTTCCTGAGCGACTGGGAAAGGAAAGGGGAAGAGCCCGGCGAACGCGCCTGGCAGATCGCCCACGACGCCGCCCAGCGCGCCATCGACTTCTACCCCGTTGCCAACGGCGCCTACCAGCACCGACTAGGCCTGATTGATCAGTGGCAGCAATTCCGCCAGCCGTTCGGCGAGCCGAAGGCGGAGGCTTCGCGCCACGCAGCACTGGCAGCCTTCCGCAGCGCCACCGAAGCACGGCCCACCTGGCCGGAGCACTGGAGTTCCCTAGCCTACGCCAAGCTCTACCTGCTGGAATTCGACGCCGAGTTTCACACTGCACTACGCCGCGCGCATGAGCTAGGCCCTTCGCACGCGGACATCAATCGCCGTCTGGCGGAGATCGGCTTCATTACTTGGCCGCAACTGGATGCTGCAGAGCGCGAACGCGTCCTCGAGTCCTCACGCCGGATCGTCGCCTACAGCACGCAAGAGGCGCGAAATCTGCTGACGATTGCCGAACAAACCAGCATGACCGAGGAGCTGTGCGCAAGCCTGAGCAATGAAACTAAAACTGCAAGAAAAATTTGTCTGTAAGACCCAGAAAGAGTTCATCAGGCTAAAGCCAAGGAACCTGATCAAGAAATGAACATCACCATTGCCGGCACCGGCTACGTCGGTCTTTCCAACGCCGTTCTACTCGCGCAACACAATCGAGTAATCGCCATAGATATCGTCCAAGCGAAGGTGGACCTGATTAACGACCGTATGTCCCCCATCGAGGACAGCGAAATCGAACACTACCTTGCCGAGATGCCTCTCGACCTCAAGGCCACTCTTGACAAGGAAGAAGCTTATCGCGACTCTGATTTCGTGATTATTGCCACCCCCACCGACTACGATCCCCAGACCAACTTTTTCAACACCCGTAGCGTCGAAGCGGTGATTGAGGACGTACTGGCGATCAATCCCAATGCGGTGATGGTAATCAAATCCACGGTGCCGGTCGGCTACACGAAAAACGTGCGAGAGAAGTACGACACCGAAAACATCCTCTTCTCCCCTGAGTTCCTCCGCGAAGGCAAGGCCTTACATGATAACCTCTACCCCTCGCGGATCATCGTCGGCGAACTCTCCGAGCGGGCTGAAATCTTTGCCGGCCTATTGCAACAGGGTGCCCTAAAGCAAGGCATCCCCACCCTTTTCACCGACAGCACCGAAGCCGAAGCCATCAAGTTGTTCGCTAACACCTATCTGGCAATGCGCGTTGCCTACTTCAATGAACTGGACACCTACGCCGAAACCCACGGGTTGGACAGCAGCCAGATCATCCTAGGAGTCTGCCTCGACCCGCGCATCGGCATGCACTATAACAACCCAAGCTTCGGGTACGGCGGCTATTGCCTGCCCAAGGACACCAAGCAACTTCTGGCCAACTATGCCGACGTTCCCAGCACTCTGATTCGAGCCATTGTCGACGCCAATACTACACGCAAGGATTTTATCTCCGAGTCCATTCTCAAGCGTAACCCAAAAGTGGTGGGCATCTACCGTCTAGTCATGAAATCCGGCTCTGATAACTTCCGTGCCTCGGCTATCCAAGGTGTAATGAAACGTATCAAGGCCAAAGGCGTCGAGGTGGTGATTTATGAGCCAGCATTGAAAGAAGATACTTTCTTCAACTCACGAGTCATTCGCAACCTGGAAGAATTCAAGCAAGGCTGTGATGTAATAATTGCCAACCGAAACGCGGAAACACTGAAAGACGTCGAAGAAAAAGTGTATACCCGTGACCTTTTCGGTAGTGATTGATAAGGAATAACCGATGAAAATCCTCATTACCGGCGGCGCCGGATTTATCGGCTCGGCAGTCGTTCGTCACATCATCCGCCATACTGCTGCTAGCGTGATCAACTTAGACAAACTGACCTATGCTGGCAACCTCGAATCCCTCGCGGAAACCAGCGGCAGCACGCGCTATGCCTTCGAGCAGGTGGATATCTGCGACCGCACCGAAGTCGAGCGGGTATTCCGTGAGCACCTGCCCGATGCAGTAATGCACCTTGCCGCCGAGTCACACGTTGATCGCTCCATCGACGGCCCAGCTGCATTCATCGAAACTAATATTATCGGCACCTATACCCTACTGGAGGTCGTTCGCCACTACTGGCAAGGGCTGAGCGAAGCACGCCAGAGGACCTTCCGCTTTCACCACATCTCCACCGACGAGGTGTATGGAGACCTGGAAGATCCGGAAGACTTGTTCACCGAAACAACCCCCTACGCGCCTAGCAGCCCCTACAGTGCCAGCAAGGCCAGCTCCGACCATCTGGTGCGCGCATGGCGGCGCACCTACGACCTACCGACCCTCATCACCAATTGCTCGAACAACTACGGCCCCTACCATTTCCCGGAGAAGCTCATCCCGCTGATGATCCTCAACGCCTTGGAAGGCAAGCCGCTGCCCGTCTACGGCAAGGGCAACCAGGTGCGTGACTGGCTGTACGTCGAGGACCACGCCCGAGCTCTCTACAAGGTCTTCACTGAAGGCGAGATCGGCGAGACCTATAACATCGGCGGCCACAACGAGAAGCAAAACATCGAAGTGGTACACACCCTTTGCGACCTGCTTGACGAACTGCGCCCGCGAGCCGATGGCCACTCCTACCGCAGCCAGATCACTCACGTCCAGGATCGCCCCGGCCACGACCTGCGCTACGCCATCGACGCCAGCAAGATCCAGCGCGAACTGGGCTGGACGCCGGAGGAAACCTTCGAGTCCGGCATCCGCAAGACCGTCGAGTGGTACCTGAACAACCAAGACTGGTGCCGTCGCGTGCAGGACGGCAGCTACCAGCGCGAGCGCCTCGGCGCCATTGCATAAGGAATTGACACACAATGAAAGGCATCATCCTCGCCGGAGGTTCCGGCACACGCCTGTATCCGATCACCAAGGGCGTATCCAAGCAGTTGCTACCCATCTACGACAAACCGATGGTCTATTATCCGCTATCGGTACTGATGCTCGCCGGTATCCGCGACATCCTGCTGATCAGCACTCCGGAAGACATCGGCGCCTTCAAGCGCCTGCTCGGCGATGGTAGCGAATTCGGTATCAGCCTCACTTACGCCGTGCAGCCCAGCCCGGACGGCCTGGCCCAGGCCTTCATCATCGGCGAAGAGTTCATCGGCAACGATTCGGTGTGCTTGGTACTAGGCGACAATATTTTCTACGGTCAGGGCTTCAGCCCCATGCTGCACCAGGCAGCCCAGCGCGAGAAAGGCGCCACCGTGTTCGGCTACCAGGTGAAAGATCCCGAGCGCTTCGGCGTAGTCGAGTTCGATGCCGACAAGCGCGCCATTTCCATCGAGGAAAAACCCTTCAAGCCCAAGTCCAACTACGCAGTCACCGGTCTGTACTTCTACGACAACGACGTGGTGGCGATGGCAAAGAGGGTCAGGCCCTCGGCACGCGGTGAGCTGGAAATCACCAGCATCAACCAGACCTACCTGGAGCGAGGCGACCTCAACGTCGAACTGCTCGGTCGCGGCTTCGCCTGGCTGGATACCGGCACCCATGAAAGCCTGCTGGAAGCCGCGCACTTCGTCGAAACCATCGAGAAGCGCCAGGGCTACAAGGTCGCCTGCCTGGAAGAGATCGCCTTTTACAACGGCTGGCTGACCGCCGATGACCTGCAACGCATCGGCCAGTCGCTGAGCAAGAACGGTTATGGCCAGTACCTTCTGTCGTTGATCCAGTCCGTGCAGGGTGCACCGTGATACTTCATGTAGCAAGCCTCGACAAGTTCATTCCTCCGTTCATTGATTTTCTAGCCAAGAACTTTGACTCTTCTCAGCATCGTTTCTGGCTTAACGGTGATAGAAATCGATACCCCTACCAAGACAATACGAGCACATACCAAGTAAAGCCTGGATTCCTTGGAGAGGCCACGGCTTATCTTCGGCTTGCGATGGAATTAAATAGAGCAGAAAAGGTAATTCTTCACGGACTTTTTGATCCAAAAATAATTATTATATTAAGCAGCATGCCCTGGCTGCTCAGGAATTGTTACTGGATTATCTGGGGTGGTGACCTTTACGTCCGCAACCTAGAAAAAAAAAACTGGAAGTGGCATCTCGGAGAGCTTTTTCGCTCCTTTGTAATAAAGCGAATTGGCCACTTGGTAACTTACATTGAAGGAGACGTGGATTTAGCCAGGAAATGGTACGGCGCAACAGGTAAGCATCATGAATGCCTGATGTACACAAGCAACCTGTACAGCGATCCAAACGCAATAAGTAGCCATAAAAAAACAATCAATATACAGGTTGGAAACTCGGCAGACCCAAGCAACAACCACATCGAAGCTCTGAAGAAACTTTTGCCATACAAAGATAGCGACATCAAGATTCATGTGCCGCTTTCATATGGCGACCAAGCATATGCAAGCACCGTCATTCGCCAAGGCTCAGAATGGTTTGGTGAAAAACTCAAGCCACTCACCGACTTCATGCCACTTGAAGAGTACCTCGAACTGCTTGGCGATATTGATATTGCCATGTTCAACCACCGACGCCAGCAAGCCATGGGAAACACAATAACCCTTCTAGGGCTCGGCAAGAAAGTTTTTCTTCGCAGCGACGTAACGCCTTGGAAAATGTTCAAGAAAAATAAGATCACCGTATACGACATAGAAGACTTCGATATATCGCCAATGGATACAGAAATCAGCAAGAAAAACCAGGAATTCATCAGGGAACACTTTTCAAGAGAAAAACTTGCACTCCAGCTAAAAGAAGTTTTCGAGAGCTAACATGACCTACTACACAGAAGATCAACTTTTGAGCATGGGCTTCAAGAGTCTTGGGAAAAATGTCAAGATTAGCGACAAAGCCAGCATCTACAACACCGAGGCAATAGAGATAGGGGATAACTCCAGAATAGACGACTTTTGCGTAATTTCTGGAAAAATAAAAATAGGCTCATATTGCCACATAACCCCTATGTGCCTTATTGCGGGCGGCGAGCCCGGAGTATTCCTATCGGACTTCTGCACCCTCGCATATGGCGTGAAAGTTTTCTCCCAATCAGATGATTACAGCGGAGAAACATTAACAAACTCTCTGATACCAAAAAAATACAAATCTGAAAAATTTAGTTCAATCAAGCTCGAAAAACATGTAATCATTGGCGCAGGATCGATAATCTTCCCAGGGGTCACTTTAGCTGAAGGCTGCTCAGTCGGTGCTATGTCTCTTGTAAACAAAAGCACACAACCTTGGGGGATTTATGTAGGGAACCCGGCTCGCCGACTGAAAGATAGAAAAAAAGACCTCCTGGAACTGGAAAGACAATTCATGGAAGAGCAGAGCCAATGATCCCATTCAACAAGCCCCCTTACACTGGTAACGAAGATCAGCACGTACTCGCCGCCATGCGCAGCAGCAAGATCAGCGGCGATGGTGAGTTCAGCAAGCGCTGCCAGGGATGGTTTGAAGCCGGAACCGGTTGCCAGAAGGCATTGCTGACCCCCTCATGCACGCACGCCTTGGAAATGGCAGCCATCCTGATCGATGTACAGCCCGGCGATGAGATAATCATGCCCAGCTATACATTTGTTAGTACGGCAAATGCGTTCGTCTTGCGTGGTGCTAAAATAGTTTTTGTCGATATCCGCCCGGACACCATGAATATCGATGAAAACTTGATCGAAGCTGCAATCACAGAAAAGACCAAAGCCATCGTTCCCGTGCACTATGCCGGCGTAGCCTGTGAAATGGATACGATTATGGCAATCGCTGAGCGTCATCAGCTTTTCGTCATCGAAGATGCCGCACAAGGTATGATGTCCAGCTACAAAGGCCGCCAACTGGGCAGCATTGGCCATCTGGGTGCTTACAGCTTCCATGAAACCAAGAATTATACCAGCGGTGGCGAAGGTGGATTGCTGCTTATCAATGATGAGCGATTCATCAATCGTGCAGAAATCATCCGTGAGAAAGGCACAAACCGTAGCCAATTTTTCCGCGGCATGGTCGACAAGTACAGCTGGGTAGATGTTGGCAGCAGCTACCTTCCGAGCGAAATACAGGCCGCCTATCTATGGGGGCAACTCGAGAAGGCGGAAGAAATCAACTCGAACCGCCTGAGAACCTGGAACTATTACCAGAAGGCACTGGTGTCTCTCGCCAGAGATTGCAAAATAGTCTTGCCCAATCATCCAGTCGAATGTATTCACAATGCCCACATGTTCTATCTCAAGGTCAAAAACCTTGACGAGCGCACTTCCCTGCTGGATCACCTGAAGAACAATGGCGTGCTTGCTGTTTTCCACTACATACCACTGCACTCTGCGACCGTCGGCCCCAAATTCAGCCGCTTCCATGGAGAGGATAATTTTACAACAACAGAAAGTGAGCGACTAATCCGCCTACCCATCTGGCATGGCATGTCCACTGGAGACGTGCAGAAAGTCGTGCAGTCTGTCTTTGAGTTCTTCGCTTGAATATCAGAAAGATTGCTCAATTCGCAATTGGCCCTATCGGCAGTGCCGCCCTTGGTTTCGTTACCCTGCCGATCATCACTTGGTTCTATTCGGCCGAAGATATCGGCCGAATAGCCATGCTTCAAGTGATATCCAGCCTCTGCATCTTGCTACTTAGCCTCGGATTAGATCAGGCCTATGTACGGGAGTACTACGAAGCTGAACAGAAGCCCGCGCTGCTCAAAGCAACACTCACGCCAGGCCTTTTGCTATTGACGATTACTCTGGGTATTACCCTGCTGATCCCTGGCGTAGTTTCTAAGGTACTGTTCTCCATCGACAGTTCTGAAATTAGTTGGCTGGTCGGTGTATGTCTGCTGGCTGGCTTTGCCTCCAGGTTCCTTTCCCTGGTTTTGCGGATGCAGGAGAAAGGGCTGGCGTTTTCCATCAGTCAGGTCTTGCCCAAAGCCCTCTTTCTCATGGTCATCGGCAGCTACTATTTGCTGACACTCGGCTTTGACTTCTTCCATCTGGTTATTGCCCACACGATATCAATTCTGGCAGCAACCCTGGTGCTTGCTTGGAACACCCGCACGGAATGGCTGGTCATGCTCAACCAGCGCATAGACTTCATTCAACTTAAAAAAATGCTGCGCTTCGGTATGCCCCTTATCATAGGCGGTATCGCCTACTGGGGGCTGACTACGATGGACAAATTGTTCCTACGCAATTTCTCCACTTTCGAGGAATTGGGCATCTACTCAGTTGCCTCGAATTTTGCCGCCGCTGCGATCATCTTTCAGAGTGTATTCTCAACCGTCTGGGCTCCAACAGCTTACAAATGGGCCGCTGAGGGTATAAAAAATGAAAAGATCGATCAGGTAACCGAGTACGTATTGGCTGTCGTTGTGTTTGCTTTCGCTTTTGCTGGTCTTTTTTCATGGGTCGTCACGTATCTTCTCCCAGAAAAATATGATCGCGTGCAGCACATCCTCGTAGCATGCATAGCCTACCCGCTTTTTTACACACTATCAGAGACGACATCAATTGGTATTGGAATAACGAGAAAAAGCACCTATGCCATGCTGGCGTCACTGACTTCAGCTTTTACCAATCTTATTGGCAACTACCTACTGGTACCAATCTATGGCGCAGAAGGTGCTGCCATTTCCACAGCAATTGCATTCTGGATATTTCTTGTTTGTCGCACGGAACTCTCATGCTTCGCATGGCGAAAATTCCGAAGACTCAAGCTATATGCACTCACCCTAACATGCCTGATCTCCGCCATCGCTCAAACAAGCCTCCACAAAGCTCACAATGAATTCATATTCATCATATGGATCACAATAGGATTAATAGCCACACTCTCCATGAAAAAAACACTAAAAGCTGCAAAAATAAAAATATCGAACCACATTAAGAAACAGCAAATTCCCCGACCAGGCAATCAAAATTGAAAGAAATCTAAAAATGCAGTCAACTACTAAAAAAGCAACTGCCGCGCTATTAGCAACAGCCTGGTTCGCTTTAAGCCTCTACATATTACCTTATTACACAAATGGCGACCAAATAGCCTATCGATTAGTCTATGAAATTGCAAAAAATCTTAGCTTTTCAGACGGATTCAACACCTACACTGCAGTATTAGGCTCAAAAGAGCCAGGATACTTCATCCTGGCATACACATTTTCCCCAATAATTCAAAAAGACTGGCTTATTGCAACAGCAAACGGAATCCTTGGATACCTACTTATAGCATCCTTACTTAAAAGAAACGCATCGATCATTGTAGCACTAACCCTACTCCCAAACTTCTACATTATGGTTCTGCTATTTTCTGCGGAAAGACTTAAGTTTGGAGCAATTCTGTTTTTTCTGGCAGTAATCAGCGAAAACAAAAAAAGAATCATATCAGCGATCCTTGCAGTGCTCACACATACACAATTCATGTTGCTAGCAGCAAGCCTTTTACTATCGAAAACAGCCCAACAAGGCATTGAAGAAAAAAACAAAAACACACTCAAAAAATACACCAACCACATACTAGCCATAGCAACAGCAACCATAACAGTATTTTTACTAAAGGACCACATACAGGGAAAGCTCAATTTTTACTCATCAGCCAACAGTGGCGCATCACTAGAAAACCTTATAAAGCCCATCGTATTCTTACTCCTTACTCTTTTCTATGCAAAAAAAGAAAAGACCCAAGCAGCATTAATGCATGCACCGATCATTGCGGCGTCGCTCGTAGTTGGTGAAGATCGAATAGTAATATTCTCATACTTCATCTTCATGCTCTACTCCCTAAAAACAAACAAGGGCATAAACATAGGTGTACTTGCCACATCCTTTTATTTCGGAGTGAAAGGATTTTTATTTCTAGGAAACATAATTAATTATGGAAACGGCTTCCATGGTCAATAAAAAAGGGAAAATAAAAATACTGACTTTCAGTGAATATTATCTACCAGGATACAAAGGGGGGGGACCACTGCGCACCATATCGAATATGGTAAAATCTTTGAGCGATGCGTTTGAGTTCTGGATTATCACCTCAGATCGCGACCTTGGCGATACAAAAAGATATCCGTCAATCGAAATAAATACTTGGCAAAACCTGTATGGATCGAACGTATACTACACGCCAAAGAAGGACATGACCCCACAAAAAATATCAAATATAATATCATCTACAGACCACGACATAATATATATAAATAGCTTTTTTTCGTTAAGATACTCCATAATCCCATTAATTGGAGCAAAACTCTACAAACCCACAAGAAAACCGATACTGGTTGCGCCGCGCGGCGAGTTTTCACCAGGAGCATTACAGTTTAAAAAAACCAAGAAAGCGATATACATAACAACAAGCAAAATAACAGGACTTTATAGAAATGTTTTCTTTCAAGCCTCAAGCGAGCACGAAGCGCACGACATCAGAAAAGCATTAAGCTTACCGCCGAAAAAAGTCAAAGTCGCCAAAAACATCCCAGACATATCACTCCCAGAGTGCGCACAAACACCCTTCACCGAAAAAACCCTAAGGGTAGTTTTCTTATCCCGCATCACCCCTAAAAAAAACCTAGCCTTCGCTATCAATATACTCTCGCACGTAAAATCTAAAATCATATTTGACATATACGGCCCCAAAGAAGATATTGAATACTGGGAGAAGTGCCAAAAACTAATAAGTCAGCTCCCTGAAAACATAAAAGCCGAATACAAAGGCAGCATCCACCCAAACCTAGTGAAAAGCACATTCTCCAAATATGACTTATTTCTTTTCCCAACGCACGGCGAGAACTATGGCCACGTCATTGCCGAGTCGCTAATATGCGGAACACCAGTACTAATAAGCGATCAAACACCATGGAAAAATTTGGGCGAAAAAAATCTTGGGTGGGAACTCCCACTAACCGAAAAAATAGTTTTTTCAGAAAAGATTGAGCAACTTTCTGCGCTAAACCAAAAAGAAAGAAGCGAACAAAGAAAAAAAGTCCAGCAATCAGCAATCGCCATAATATCAGACCCTGAAATCATCCAAGACAATATCTCCCTATTCAATTCAATACTTCAAGAATCAATAAACAAAAATCACCCGAGAGCATTTTAAAAACCCATGTCTTTCAACAAAAGAAACCTCCTCATAACTGGTGGAACCGGCTCCTTTGGCAACGCCGTCCTCAAGCGCTTCCTCGACACTGACATCGCAGAAATCCGCATTTTCAGCCGCGACGAGAAGAAGCAGGATGACATGCGCAAGCGCTATGCTAATCCCAAGCTGAAGTTCTATATCGGCGATGTGCGCGATTACCAGAGCGTACTGAATGCAACTCGTGGGGTTGACTATATCTTCCATGCCGCAGCGCTCAAGCAGGTGCCGTCCTGCGAGTTCCATCCCATGGAGGCGGTCAAGACCAACGTGATCGGCACCGAGAACGTCCTGGAGGCAGCCATCCAGAACGAGGTCAAGCGCGTGGTGTGCCTGAGCACCGACAAGGCCGTCTATCCGATCAACGCCATGGGCATTTCCAAGGCGATGATGGAAAAGGTCATGGTCGCCAAGTCGCGTAACGTCGACGAGCGCAAGACTGTGATCTGCGGCACCCGCTACGGCAACGTGATGGCCTCGCGCGGCTCGGTGATCCCGCTATTCATCGAGCAGATCCGTGCCGGTAAGCCGCTGACCCTGACCGACCCGAACATGACCCGCTTCATGATGACCCTCGCGGATGCCGTGGATCTGGTGCTGTATGCCTTCGAGCACGGCAACAACGGCGATCTGTTCGTGCAGAAAGCCCCCGCTGCTACCGTCGAGACCCTGGCCCGCGCGCTCACCCGCCTGATGGACCAGATGAATCACCCCATCCAGGTGATCGGCACCCGCCATGGCGAGAAGCTCTACGAAGCGCTGCTCAGCCGCGAGGAGATGGCCTGCGCCGAGGACATGGGCGACTACTTCCGTGTGCCGCCGGACCTGCGCGACCTCAACTACTCCAAGTTCGTCGAGCAGGGCGAGGAGAAGATTTCCCACACCGAGGATTACAACTCACACAACACCGAGCGTCTGGATGTCGAGGGCATGCAGCAACTGCTGCTGAAGCTGGACTTCATGCGCGCCATCCAGCGCGGCGAACACGCGACCCCCGAGGAATAAGGGATGAAGG
The DNA here is from genome assembly GCF_034057115.1 of Pseudomonas sp. AN-1. Classification (NCBI taxonomy): domain Bacteria; kingdom Pseudomonadati; phylum Pseudomonadota; class Gammaproteobacteria; order Pseudomonadales; family Pseudomonadaceae; genus Pseudomonas; species Pseudomonas sp. AN-1. The sequence goes on from NZ_CP139195.1 coordinate 1,852,494, forward strand.
TACTGATCACCGGCGCCAACGGATTCGTCGGCAAGAACCTGGTTGCCCATCTGGGCGAGCGGAGCGATGTAGAAGTTCTGCGCTTCACCCGGACTGAGCCGCTGGAAAGTCTGTCAGCCCTGGTGGCTCAGGCTGACTTCGTGTTCCACCTGGCCGGCGTCAATCGCCCTCAGGATCCCCAGGAGTTCGTGAGCGGCAACACCGATCTGACCCGGGCACTGTGCGAGTCGATAGTCGCCAGTGGCCGGCAGATTCCGCTGCTGTACACCTCCTCGATCCAGGCCGAGCTGGACAATCCCTACGGCGCCAGCAAGCGCGGCGCCGAAGAAGCGCTGCTGGATCTGGCTGCCAGCCATGGCTCAGCCGTGCATCTGTTCCGCCTGCCCAATGTGTTCGGCAAGTGGGCACGCCCCAACTACAACTCGGCAGTGGCGACCTTCTGTCACAACATCGCACGCGACCTGCCGATCCAGATCAACGATCCGCAGGCGCGCATCAACCTCGTCTACATCGATGACGTGATCGCTCATTTCATTGCGGTGATGGACGGCAAGCTGGCCGGTGAGCCTTTCGTCACCGTCGAGCCGCAGTACAGCATCACCGTTGGCGAGTTGGCCGCGCAACTGGAGACTTTCCGTGACAGCCGCAAGACTCTGGTCACCGAGCCGGTGGGCCGCGGACTGGTACGCGCGCTGTACTCGACCTATCTCAGCTATGTGCCGCCCGAGCGCTTCACCTACGAAGTGCCCAAGTATGGCGACCAGCGTGGCGTGTTCGTGGAAATGCTCAAGACCCGCGACTCCGGGCAGTTCTCCTTCTTCACCGCCCATCCCGGCATCACCCGCGGTGGCCACTACCACCACTCGAAAACCGAGAAGTTCCTGGTCATCAAGGGACAGGCCTGCTTCCGCTTCCGTCACATCGACTCCGGCGAGTTCCACGAACTGTTCACCAGCGGCGACAAGCCGGAAATCGTCGAGACCGTGCCCGGCTGGACCCACGACATCACCAACGTCGGCGACGAGGAAATGATCGTGATGCTGTGGGCCAACGAGATCTTCGACCGCGAACACCCGGACACCTATGCCCGGCCGGTCGGCACCGAAGCCTGAGCGGCTTTGGCTACTGTTCAAGAATCAGGACTTGCAATGAAAAAGCTGAAAGTTGTCACCGTGGTCGGCACTCGACCGGAAATCATCCGCCTGTCGCGGGTCATGGCCAAGCTGGATGAGCACTGCGAGCACGTGCTGGTACATACCGGACAGAATTACGACTACGAGCTGAACGAGATCTTCTTCCAGGATCTGGGCATCCGCAAACCGGACCACTTCCTCAATGCCGCCGGTGCCAGCGGTGCGGAAACCATTGGTAACGTGATCATCGCCGTGGATCGCGTGCTCGCCGAAGTGCGGCCGGAAGCCCTGCTGGTGCTGGGCGATACCAACAGCTGCATGGCGGTGATTCCGGCCAAGCGTCGCAAGATTCCGACCTTTCACATGGAGGCCGGCAACCGCTGTTTCGACATGCGGGTACCGGAAGAAATCAACCGCCGCATCGTCGACCACACCGCCGACATCAATCTGACCTACAGCACCATCGCCCGCGACTACCTGCTGCGCGAAGGCCTGCCGGCGGACATGGTAATCAAGACCGGCAGTCCGATGTTCGAGGTGCTCAATCACTACCGCGATGGCATCGAAGCTGCGGACATACTGGAACGCCTGGGCCTGGAAGCCGGCAAGTTCTTCGTGGTCAGCGCCCACCGCGAGGAGAATGTCGACTCCGACAAGAACTTCCTCAAGCTGGTCGAGGTGCTCAACAGCGTTGCCGCCCACTACGGCTACCCGGTAATCGTCTCCACCCACCCGCGCACCCAGAAGCGCGTGGATGCCATGGGGGTGCAGTTCCACTCGAACGTGCGTCTGCTCAAGCCGCTGGGCTTCAAGGACTACAACAAGCTTCAGCTCACCGCCAAGGCGGTGCTGTCCGACAGCGGAACCATCAACGAGGAGTCCTCGATCCTCAACTTCCCGGCCCTCAACCTGCGCGAGGCCCATGAGCGCCCCGAAGGCATGGAGGAAGCCGCAGCGATGATGGTCGGGCTGGAGGTCGAACGCGTGATGCAGGCGTTGCAGATCTTGGAAAGCCAGGCCCGCGGTGAAGAGCGTAGCCTGCGCCTGGTCGGCGACTACAGCATGCCCAACGTGGCCGACAAGGTAGTACGGATCATCCATAGCTATCGCGACTATGTGATGCGTACTGTCTGGAAAAAATACTGACTATCGGGATGCTGGCGACGCTAACATGACAAAAGTTTTCGTAGTTTCTGAATATGTCTATTCAGCTCAAAATTCCACTGGTTATTTCTGGTCCAAAGTCATCGACAAGGCCGGCCAGCACTTTCGAGGAATTAGCGTCGTCACGCCAACTTCAAGCGAGCAAGACTGCACAAAGAGCAAAGTTCCAGGCGTAAGCTACCTAGAGTTCGACGCCATAAAATTCAACAAGAACAAGCTAGCCTCACGCCTAATTGGCCAATCCCGCCAATGCGTGGGTTTTTTACGCCACATGCTTCGCCACGTTCGACGTGGCGACATCGTTCTATCAGGAACCAACCCCGCCCTCCTGCTTTTCCTGATCCCCATCATGAAAAAGTTCACAGGTTTTCGCTGGTGCCTATTGGTTCATGACGTCTTTCCAGAAAATCTTGTTCCTGCAGGAATACTTAGAAAAAGCAGCCCCTCCTATCGCTTATTCAGCAGACTCTTCAACCTGATTTACTCCCGCGCCGACCATTTGATTGTGATCGGACGAGACATGAAAGAACTCATGAGCAAAAAAACGGGAAGCGATACCAACATCACTGTCATCCAGAACTGGGTCAGTGATCATGACGTTTACCCCGAGAGCCGAGCCGACTCAGAAATACTCAACCGATTGGATTGGCGGGATCGGATAATCTTCCAGTTCTTCGGAAACATTGGCCGCGTCCAGGGAATCGATAATATCCTGGCAGCCATCAAGTTGGTGAAAAGCCCGAAAGCCGCCTTTCTCTTCATTGGAGATGGCAGCTCAGCAAAGACAGTCAAGGAGTTCATCGAAAACCATCCCGGTGACAATATTGCATATATTGGACCTCTCGATCAGAGTCAGAAAAAACTTGGCCTTGCCGCCTGCGATGTAGCGCTGATCACCCTCGAGAAGGGGATGCTGGGACTCGGCGTTCCCAGTAAGGCATATTTTTCCATGGCTGCAGACAAGCCATTGCTTGCAGTAATGGAGGACACGGCTGAAATCGCACGCATGATCCATGAGGAAGCCATCGGCTGGAGTTGCGCCCCTGACGATCCGGCAGCATTAGCTGCCCTGATCGACAACATCTGCCAAGCGCATATCTCCAGCATGCATGGACATCCCCGCAAGGTTCTTCAAGAAAAGTATTCGGAATCTGCCGCACTAGATAAGTTCATCGCATGCATGAACTCCGTCATTGAGGCCAAGAAATGAAAGTATTGTTGACTGGCGCCAATGGATTTCTTGGCAGGCAGGTTTTGGAGTCCTGTCAACTCCGGAATCTAGAGGTGTTGGCATGTGCTCGCAATGTTGACACCGCGAAACCAGGCTGGGCCAAATCTCCAGACTTGGGACCAACAGCTGACTGGGGAAATCTTCTCAGCGGCATCGATGTGGTCATCCATACGGCTGGTATTGCACATCGGCTTGGAAAAGACGGCCCCGATTTACGCCAGCATTTCCAGAACGTGAATGTAGAAGGCACGCTCAACCTTGCGCAACAGGCCCTGCGCGCGGGCGCAAAGCGCTTCATCTTCATTAGCTCGATTGGTGTAAATGGCGCCCAAACCACAGAAAGCTCCTGCTTCAGCGAACACTCCATTCCAACACCTCACGCTGATTATGCCATTTCAAAACACCAAGCAGAGTTGCGCTTGAAGGCACTACTGAGTGACAGCGCCATGGAACTAGTCATCATACGACCTCCATTGGTATATGGTGCCCACGCACCAGGCAACTTCCAGCGTCTGCTTAAACTGGTTTCTGCTCGCCTCCCCCTGCCTCTGGGAAGGATAAAAAACCGCCGCAGCATGGTGGCGCTGGAGAATCTTGCTGACTTCATTGCGCACTGCGTTGCTCATCCTGCTGCAGCCAATGAACTTTTCCTGATTTCGGATGGCATAGATGTCTCCACTCCAGACATCGTTAGGCATCTGGCCGCCGGCATGGGGCATGAAAGTCGCCTTCTACCGGTGCCAGTGGCATTGATGCGCTATGGCGCGAACTTGCTAGGCAAGAGGCCGATTTACACACAACTCTGTGGCTCGCTGGCCATCGACTCCAGCAAGGCTCGCAATCAGCTTGGCTGGACTCCACGTTTAACACCTGAACAGGCTCTATTCAGAGCTGGGCAAGATTACCAAAAGCTTCTTGCATCCCGCATCTGACTTTCCTCCAGAGATTCTTACGATGTCGTTTTGGCTCCTTTTACCGGTCTTGGCCGGCCTGTCTCTTGCGCTGACTGGTGGCTTGCGTCGCTATGCATTGGCACGCAGCATCATGGATATTCCCAATGCACGCAGCTCGCATAGTGTTCCAACCCCCCGTGGTGGTGGAGTGGCGATTGTGCTGAGCTTTCTACTTGCCTTGCCGTTGCTGGGACTAGCCAAGCTGGCGAGTTGGGATCAAGTGTGGGCTCTGCTGGGGGCGGGTGCAGGCATCGCGATACTCGGCTTTCTCGATGACCATGGACATATCGCCGCGCGCTGGCGTCTGCTGGGGCATTTCGCCGGAGCCATCTGGGCGCTGTTCTGGCTGGGCGGACTTCCTCCGCTGATGATCTTCGGCTACTCCCTCGACCTGGGTTGGGCGGGTCATCTGCTCGCCGCGGTCTATCTGGTCTGGATTCTCAACCTCTACAACTTCATGGATGGCATTGACGGTATTGCCAGCGTCGAGGCCATCAGTGTCTGCCTCGGCGGCGTCCTGCTGTATGCCTTGCTTGGTGCATCCTCGGCAGCCGTGGCGCCGCTACTGCTCGCGGTGGCGGTAGCGGGCTTCCTGTACTGGAACTTCCCCCCGGCACGGATCTTCATGGGCGATGCCGGCAGCGGCTTTCTCGGTATTACCCTGGGCATCCTGTCGCTGCAGGCTGCGTGGGTAGCACCGCAGTTGTTGTGGAGCTGGGTGATCCTGCTAGGCGTTTTTATCGTCGATGCCACCTTCACCCTGCTCCGTCGACTGCTGCGCGGCGACAAGGTCTATGAGGCCCACCGCAGCCATGCCTATCAGTATGCATCTCGCCAGTTTGGTCGGCATTTGCCAGTAACACTGGCTGTAGGCGCGATCAACCTGTTCTGGCTGCTGCCGATAGCCCTGTGGGTCGGTCTCGGTGGCGTTGAGCCAGTATTGGGTGTGCTGATCGCCTATCTGCCGCTGGTACTGCTGGCAATCAAGTTCCGCGCAGGAGAACTGGAGAAGCCGGAGACGCGGAAGCGTACCTTGCTGGTATTGGGTGCCGGCGGACATGGCAAGGCAGTGGCCGAAGCCGCATTGCTGTCAGGCGAATGGCAGCAGGTACGTTTTGTTGACGACCGCTGGCCACTGCTCAGTGAGTCCTTCGGGTTGCCGGTGGTTGCCAATATCGCGACGCTAGCCGGGGTGGCCGGAGAGGCAGATGCCGCCATTCCGGCAGTGGGTAACAATGCCTTACGCGAACAATGGCTCTCCGAGATCCGCTCGACCGGGCTAAGCGTGGCAACAGTGACTCACCCACTCGCCTGTATCAGCCCCTCGGCAAGAATCGGAGAAGGCACGGCGGTAATGGCTTTGGCCATGGTCGGCGTCGACGTGCACATTGGCGTAGGCGCGATCATCAACGCCAATGCCACGGTGGACCATGATGCCAGCTTGGGCGACTTTGCCCATCTGGGGGTTGGTGTACAGATTGCTGGTGGGGTGCAGATTGGCTCTCGGACCTGGTTGCAAGCTGGCTGCTGTGCCGGATACAACGTCGTTGTACCCGATGGGGCCATTATGCCGCCCGGTCAAATATTGGAAGTCAATGCAACGCCTGAATCCCGCGCCGGTGCAAGAGAACACCACCCGTCTGTTTCCCTTGCGTGACATCTGTCGCGTTCATTCCATATCGTAAGGCACTGATGGCAAAATGTTGCCCGAGTTTTCAATGGCGACGACCCAGGCTTCATCTGGGCTTTGCTCGCATCCGGCTTGACTCTTCAGGGATCGTCCAATGAAAGGAAATCTACCTGCCCTGCGTCAGCAGTTGCTTGATCTTCCGCGTGCCAAGAAACGCCTCCTCCAGGTAGCGGTCGATGTACTGCTGCTCTGGCTGGCCCTCTGGCTGGCCTTCGCCATCCGACTGGACGACATGAGCCAGGTGGAGCCGTTCGGACACCATGCCTGGCTGTTCCTCGCCGCACCGGCGGTGGGCCTGCCGCTGTTCGTGCGCCTGGGCATGTACCGCGCGGTGATGCGCTACCTGGGCAACGAGGCGCTGGTCTCCATCGGCAAGGCGGTGACCCTTTCCGCCCTGCTGCTGGCTCTGGTGATCGTCCTCTGGGGCGACACTCCGGCACTGGTACCGCGCTCCATCGTCTTCAACTACTGGTGGCTCAGCCTGCTGCTGATCGGCGGCCTGCGCGTGGCCATGCGCCAGTACTTCACCGGCGACTGGTTCAACCTGGCCAGCCTCTCCTTCCGCTCACAGGATGGCGACCAGCCCAAGGTAGCGATCTACGGTGCCGGCATTGCCGGCAACCAGCTGGTCAAGGCGCTGCGCATGGATCGCACCATGCGCCCGGTAGCCTTCATCGACGACGACCGCAGCCTGGCCAAGCGGGTGATCGCCGGCCTGCCGGTGTACCGCCCGCGGCAGATTCAGCGCATGCTCGAGGAAACCGGCACCGAGGAGATTCTCCTCGCCATTCCTTCGGCTTCGCGCGTGCGGCGTCGCGAGATTCTCGAGATGCTCGAGCCGCTGCCGGTACACGTGCGCTCGATTCCCAGCTTCATGGACCTGGCCAGCGGCAAGGTCAATGTTTCCGATCTGCAGGAAGTGGACATCGCCGACCTGCTCGGTCGTGACCCGGTGGCGCCGCAGGCCGTGCTGTTCGAACGCTGCATCCGTGGCCAGGCCGTGATGGTGACCGGCGCCGGCGGTTCCATCGGCTCGGAGCTGTGCCGGCAGATCGTCGGCAGCGAACCGACCACGCTGATTCTCTACGAGCACTCGGAATTCAACCTGTACAGCATCCATACCGAACTGGAGCAGCGCATCCGTCGCGAGGGGCTCAAGCTGCGGCTGGTGCCGATCCTCGGCTCGGTACGCAATGCCGGGCGCATGTTCGACGTCATGCGCAGCTGGCGCGTGGATACCGTCTACCATGCTGCGGCCTACAAGCATGTGCCGATGGTCGAGCACAACATCGCCGAGGGCGTGCTGAACAATACCCTGGGGACCCTGCACACGGCGCAGGCGGCACTGCGCGCCGGCGTGCCCAACTTCGTGCTGGTCTCCACCGACAAGGCGGTGCGCCCGACCAACGTGATGGGCAGCACCAAGCGCATGGCCGAGCTGGTGCTGCAGGCGCTGGCACGGGAAAAGCAGGTGGCGCTCTACGAGGTGCCGGGCGAGGCTCCGGTGACCAACCGTACCCGCTTCACCATGGTGCGTTTCGGCAACGTGCTGGGTTCGTCCGGCTCGGTGATCCCGCTGTTCCGCGAGCAGATCAAGCGCGGCGGCCCCATCACCGTGACCCATCCGGAAATCACCCGCTATTTCATGACCATCCCCGAGGCCGCGCAGCTGGTGATCCAGGCCGGCGCCATGGGCGAAGGCGGCGACGTGTTCGTGCTGGACATGGGCGAGCCGGTGAAGATCGCCAAGCTGGCGGAGAAGATGATCCATCTCTCCGGCCTCAGCGTGCGCTCGAAGGACAACCCGGCGGGCGATATCGCCATCGAGTTCACCGGCCTGCGCCCCGGCGAGAAGCTCTACGAGGAACTGCTCATCGGCGACAACGTGCTGCCCACCGATCATCCGATGATCATGCGCGCCAACGAGGACTACATCTCCTGGAACGAGCTGAAGGTACTGCTGCGTGCGCTGGTCGATGCCATCAAGGCCGATGACTTCCTGGGCGTGCGCGAGCTGCTGCTGCAGATGGTCAGCGGTTATACCCCGGAAGCCGAGATCGTCGACCTGATCTACCGCCAGCGCGGCGGGGCTGCGGCCATCCCGCAGATTCCGTTGGTGACTCCCCGTCCGCAGGTGGTAGCGCACAAGGCATCGTAGGAGCTTCCTCCCATCGAAGCTCGATCCACCCGCGCAGTTTTCCCTCAACTCAGCTCATGGACGATTGCCCGTGTTCAACAAAATCCTGGTGACCGGCGGGGCCGGCTATATCGGCTCGCATACCACTCTCGCCCTGCTCGAAGCCGGCTTCGACGTGGTGGTACCTCTGCAACAGCTCGGTCGAATCGCTGCACCGCATCGAAGGCATCTGCGGCAGGGCGCCGCTCTTCATACAGGGCGACATTCGTGATCGCACCTTGCTCGACGAGATATTCGCCAACTACAACATTGACGCCGTACTCCACTTCGCCGGCCTCAAGGCCGTCGGCGAGAGCGTGCGAGAACCGCTAGCTGTGATCTCTCAGTAGGTTGTTCATCCGGGGCATTCCCGGAATTCTGGAAGCGCGACCAACACAGCCTTCCAGGAGCCCCGGGTGAACCTGCATAAACATGCCCGTCTTACCCCACGAGGTCGAGCCCTTCTGGTTCAGCGCATGCTCAACGGCTTGCGTGTCGAGGATGCTGCGCAAGCCGCAGGGGTGAGTGTCCGCACGGCTTACAAGTGGCTCAGACGCTTTCGCGAGGAGGGTGAAATCGGCTTGATGGATCGTTCGTCACGGCCGCACTCATGTCCGCATGCCACGGCAGCAACCATGATCGAGCAACTGATTAAGCTGCGCCGGTCGCGCAAGACCTACCGGCAGATCGCCCAGATGCTCGGTCTGGCCGTCAGCACTGTCGCCCGCCATCTCAAGCAGGCCGGCTTTCACCGGTTGGCCGAGCTGGAACCAGCCCCGGTGGTGGTGCGCTACGAGTACGCCAACCCTGGCGATCTCCTGCACCTGGACATCAAGAAACTCGGTCGTTTCTGGAAGCCCGGGCATCGGGTCACCAGCGACCGTCAGCAGTGCTCCGACGGCGCCGGCTGGGAGTTCGTCCATGTGGCCATCGACGATGCTTCCCGGCCTTCACCAGCCTGCACCCGGATGAGCGTGGCAGCAGTGCTTGTGCAGGCCCTGCGTTACTATCGTGGGCTGGGCATCCGCTTCCGACGGGTCATGACGGACAATGGCTCCTGCTACCGTTCCCGGGCGTTCCAGCGCTTATGCGCTCGCCTTGGGCTACGGCACATCCGCACCAAGCCCTATACGCCACGCACCAACGCAAGGCCGAGCGTTTCATCCAGACGACCTTGCGTGAGTGGGTCTACGCCCGGAGCTATGACAGCTCCGAGCAGAGAGCCGCGCACTTGCCTGCCTGGCTGCATCACTACAACTGGCATAGGCCGCATGCGAGCCTCGCATATAACTCGCCGATCAGCCGCGTCGTACTTTCACTGAACAACGTACTGGGTTTACACAGCTAGCCTATTATGAGAACAATGTCGCCGGCAGCGTGACGCTCTGTCAGGCCATGGCCCACGCCATTCAACTCCTCGGCCACCGTGTACGGTGAGCCTCGCCAGATGCCCATTCGCGAGGACTTCGCCACCGGCATCCCCACCAATCCCTACGGCCGTTCCAAGCTGATGGTCGAGGAGGTGCTGCGCGATCTTGCCAAGTCCGATTCACGCTGGAGCATCGCCCTCCTCTGCTACTTCAATCCGGTCGGCGCTCACCACAGCGGGCTGATCGGCGAAGATCCGAACGGCATCCCCAACAACCTGCGGCCGTACATCACTCAGGTCGCCATCGGCAAGCTCAGGGAGCCTGCCGTGTTCGGCGACGACTATCCGACCTGCGACGGTACGGGGGTGCGCGACTACATCCACGTGGTCGATCTCGCCGACGGCCACCTCAAGGCGCTGCAGGCGACCTCGGAGGGGAGCGGTGTGCACGTCTGGAACCTGCTGGGCACCGGAACCGGTTACAGCGTGCTGGAGATGGTACGGGCCTTCGAGCAGGCATCCGGTCGCCCGGTGCCCTACCACATCGCTCCGCGCCGTCCCGGCGACATCGCCGAGTGCTGGGCCGATCCGGGCAAGGCCGAGCGTGAGCTGAGCTGGAAGGCTGAGCATGGCATAGACACGATGATGGCCGACACCTGGCGCTGGCAGTCGACCAACCCGAGGGGATACGCAGGCTGATCGCTGCTCCCAAACAGGGTGCGATATAGCAGCTCCGCCGTGCCCCCGACGTTCCTCGCCACAGCAGCCCCCTTACCCAAGCGCCATGCTAAGCCCTGCACGAAACTCCTTATCTTTAATGCCCCTGCCGCCATGCAAGGACTCCCCATGATCCGAAAATGCCTGTTCCCCGCCGCCGGCTACGGCACCCGCTTCCTCCCGGCCACCAAGGCGATGCCCAAGGAAATGCTCCCTGTCGTCAACAAGCCGCTGATCCAGTACGCGGTCGAGGAGGCCCGCGACGCCGGGCTGCAGCACATGGCCATCGTCACCGGCCGCGGCAAGCGTGCGCTGGAAGACCACTTCGACATCAGCTACGAGCTTGAGCATCAGATCAAGGGTACTGACAAGGAGAAGTACCTGGCCGGCACCCGCGAGCTGATCGACGAGTGCACCTTCTCCTATACCCGCCAGGTGGAGATGAAGGGCCTCGGTCATGCCATCCTCTGCGGCCAACCGCTGATCGGCGATGAACCGTTCGCCGTGGTACTGGCTGACGACCTGTGCCTGAACCTCGGCGGCGACGGCGTGCTTGAACAGATGGTCAAGCTGTACAAGCAGTTCCGCTGCTCAATCGTCGCCATCCAGGAAGTACCGCGCGACCAGACCCACAAGTACGGTGTGATCGCCGGCGAGATGATCCGCGACGACATCTACCGGGTGAACACCATGGTCGAGAAGCCCAGGCCGGAGGACGCGCCGTCCAACCTCGCGATCATCGGCCGCTACATCCTCACCCCGGACATCTTCGACCTGATCGCCGACACCGAGCCGGGCAAGGGTGGAGAGATCCAGATCACCGACGCGCTGATGAAGCAGGCGCAGAGCGGCTGCGTGCTGGCCTACAGGTTCAAGGGCCAGCGCTTCGACTGCGGCAGCGCCGAGGGCTACGTCGAGGCGACCAACTACTGCTTCGACAACCTATATCTGAAGGGGCTTTGAGCATCGGTCTCCGCAGGGACACGCATCCCCTCAGTTACGCCCCTCCGGAGGTACCCAGGTCGCCGCGCGGCGCCGCAACGGCGGCCATCGCCACACCGCCCTCAAAGCCCCCACAGCCCTCACAGCCCTCACAGCCCTGCGACCGACCGCGAAATTCTCATGCAGCAATCTCCCGTGCTGCCGGATAATCCCGCGCCCGATCATTCCCCCATGCGGCAGGAAGCCGCCGAATCGACGCTCATGACGAAACTGACCTGCTTCAAAGCCTACGACATCCGCGGCCAGCTGGGCCGCGAGCTGAACGAAGACATTGCCTATCGCATCGCCCGCGCCTATGCCGAATGGCTCAAGCCGCAGACCGTGGTGCTCGGCGGCGACATCCGCGAGACCTCTCCGGTCCTCAAGGCGGCCCTGGCCCGCGGCCTCACCGAGGCCGGCGTCAAGGTGCTCGACCTGGGCATGACCGGCACCGAGGAAGTGTATTTCGCCACCTGGCAACTGGGCGCCGATGGCGGCATCGAGGTCACCGCCTCGCACAATCCGATCGACTACAACGGCTTCAAGCTGGTGCGCGATGGCTCGCAGCCGATCAGCCGCGACACCGGCCTGGAAGACATCCGCCTGCTCGCCGAGAAGGCCGAGTTCGCCGCCCCGGCCGCGCAGCCGGGCGAGCTGCAGCAGGTCGACTGCCGCCCCGCCTACGTCGAGCACCTGCTGTCCTACATCGACTGCGGCGCGCTCAAGCCGCTGAAGCTGGTGGTCAACGCCGGCAACGGCGCCGCCGGCCCGGCGCTGGACGCCATCGAGGCGGCCCTGCAGGCGCGCGGCGTGCCTTTCGAGTTCATCAAGGTCAACCACACGCCGGACGGCAGTTTCCCCAACGGCATCCCCAACCCGATGCTGGAGGACAACCGCGCCGCCACCCGCGATGCGGTGCTGGCCCACGGTGCCGATCTGGGTATCGCCTGGGACGGCGACTTCGACCGCTGCTTCCTGTTCGACGAGCAGGGCCAGTTCATCGAGGGCTACTACATCGTCGGCCTGCTCGCCGAGGCCTTCCTGCGCAAGGAAGCCGGCGCGCGCATCATCCACGACCCGCGCCTGACCTGGAACACCCTGGCCCTCGTCGAGCACAACGGCGGCGAGGCGGTGCAGTGCAAGGCCGGGCACGCCTTCATCAAGCAGAAGATGCGCGAGGTCGACGCCATCTACGGCGGCGAGATGAGCGCGCACCACTATTTCCGCGACTTCGCCTACTGCGACAGCGGCATGATCCCCTGGCTGCTGGTGGCCGAACTGATGTGCAGCTGCGGCCAGTCGCTGTCCAGCCTGGTCGGCGAATGCATCGCCGCCTTCCCCTCCTCCGGCGAGATCAACCGCAAGGTGGCCGACGCCGCCGAGGTGATCCAGCGCGTCGAGTCCGTCTACGCCACCGACGGCGCCGCGCTGGACTACACCGATGGCCTGAGCGTGGCCTTTGCCGACTGGCGCTTCAACCTGCGTGCCTCGAACACCGAGCCGGTGATCCGCCTCAACGTGGAAAGCCGCGGCGACAGCGCGCTGATGCAGGCCAGGACCACCGAACTGCTGGAGCTGATCGGCGGCGAGCCGGGCTGACGGCCCCCGCGCTCGCCGCGCAGACGCATGGCCGCAGGCAGGGGCAACCGCTGCCGGCGGCCATTGCGTTTGCGGCGTGGCGCTCGGCCGGACCTGCGGGAAGGACTACAACCGCGACAATCGCTTCCTGCCCCGGTCTTGATCATGCAACTCAAGAAACTGCCCATCGGCATCCAGACCTTCCGCGAGGTGGGCTATCTGATCGGCGTGGAATTCAGCCGCGACAGCCGCAGCGTGGAGGGCTTTGCCACGCAGACCCTGCAGTCCGGATGCGCGTAGCCGTGCGCATGCCGCCCGCCGCGCCTCACTCGAACGCTGCGGACCGGCGCCGCGGGTTGCTGTGCTGGTTGGCCAGCACGGCAATCGCGCAGAGCGCCACGAAGCTGGCGGCGTTGGCGGGAATCTGCAGGTTGAAGTCGACGCTGGAGTGGATGCCGATGGCGACGATGCCCATCGCCGCACCGAAACCGACGCCGCTGCGGTACAGCGACTCGCGCCGCCACAGGGCCTGCAGGGCACGCCACAGCGCCAGCAGCACGAACGCCGCCAGCGGCAGCGTGCCGATCAGGCCGTACTCGATGACGAACTGGATGTAGTCGTTGTGGGCGTGATCGAAGTGGTTGCGCACGTCCTCGCCCGCATACCTGGGGAACACTGCCTCGAAGCTGCCGGCGCCCTGCCCGACCAGCGGCTTGTCCATCATCAGCGGCACCGTGTAGGCGAATACGTCGTCACGGATTTCGTTGGCCCGCTGGACTACCTGCCCCTCGACCACCACGTCGTTCAGGCGCGTCTCCACCAGGCGATCCCTCAGGCGGTCGAAACCGAAGTACTGACTGATCACCAGCATGTCGATCAGGACGAGGCTGGCGAGGATCAGGCCGTTGCGCAGCCGATGCTCGCGGTTGAGCAGGATGAAGACCGCACCGACCACCATCAGGCTGGCGAAGAAGGCCATGTTGCCCATGCGCGAGCGGGTCATCACCAGGGCGATCACCATCACTACCAGCGCCAGGCGCAGGCGCGCCTTCGGCCCCATCAGCAGCTCGAGCAGGTTCACCCAGCGGAACGGCTGGCCATCGCGCAGCGCCAGCAGCAGGCCGATGCCACAGGCCAGGGTCATCTCCAAATAGCCGGCCAGGTGGTTGCGGTTGACGTAGGTGCCGCTGGTCACTTCCGCATGACCGAGCCCCATGGAGGCCAGCAGGCCTTCGCTGCCGGACAGTGTCATGAAGGCGCCATAGAAGGCCTGGAAGGTACCGCTGATCACCACGACACTGAGCAGCAGGGTCAGGCGCCGGCGGGTATGGAACAGGCTGACGACCATCAGGAACAGCAGGCTGTAGGCGAGGCCGAGCATCAGGTACTGGAAGGTTGCACCGACATCCACCGTCAGCCCGCCGAGCCACTGCACCGCCACCCAGGCCTGGCTCGACAGCAACAAAGCGAACATCGGCAGTGCCGGTCTGAGTGCCTTGCTCGCCGGCAGGGCGTTACGCCACAGGGCGACACCCCAGACGCAGCCGATCAGGCCGACCAGTGCCGCCAGCAGCCCCATCGACCAGTCGCGATTGCTGCCCAGCGGCAGCGGCAGCCACACCAGCAGGATCAGGACCGAGGCGACCAGGACGCGCTCGAGGCGATTGGAATTCTGAAGCATTGTGCGGGATCATCCGTACGCGGCGGCCGGCTCGTTCGCCGACCTGCCAGGGTCTGAAAAAGGCACGGCAGTATAAGGAACATCCCTTCCTCCACCAACCGACTGGTACACGATGCTCTTCCGTATTCCCCGCGCGCTCTGGATCCTGGCCTTCGCCGTCTGCACGGCGAGCGTGCTGGTCCTGGCGCTGATGAAGAATCCTTCGGCAATGTTCAGCACCGGCTGGGACAAGGGCAATCATGTCCTGGCCTTCGCCGTGCTCACCTTCCTCGGGCGCATGGCCTTTCCCGGACAGCGCCTGCTCCTGCTGCTCGGCCTGCTGGGCTACGGCGTGCTGATCGAGAACCTGCAGCTGATGACCGGCTACCGCTTCGGCGAATACCAGGATCTGCTGGCGGACGTGACCGGCATGCTGATCGGCTATCTGCTGGCGGTGCCCATGACCCGCAGGCTGCCGGCGCAGCAGTAGCTGCCTCGATCGCC
Source organism: Pseudomonas sp. AN-1 (assembly GCF_034057115.1). Taxonomy (NCBI): domain Bacteria; kingdom Pseudomonadati; phylum Pseudomonadota; class Gammaproteobacteria; order Pseudomonadales; family Pseudomonadaceae; genus Pseudomonas; species Pseudomonas sp. AN-1. The sequence continues at coordinate 1,867,650 of NZ_CP139195.1, forward strand.
CGCCAGGGACATCCGCGCGCAACCAGGGCGCGGGCGCTCCGCGGCGGCATGCCGGCCACTGATCTGGGTCAAATCCCCAGCACGGCACTCAGGCACCATCGGCTCCGTCCACAAGAACAACCCGGCGGAGTCGTGCCATGAACCATACCCCCTACCAACTGCTCGGCAGCGAGGAAGGCGTGCGCCGCCTGTGCGATGCCTTCTACGACTGCATGGATCAGCTGCCGGAGGCGGCGGACATCCGGCGCATGCACGGCGAGGACCTGTCGGGGATCCGCCAGAAGCTGTTCGAGTTCCTCTCCGGCTGGCTGGGCGGGCCGCCCCTGTATGCGCAGAAGTACGGCAGCATCTGCATGACCGGCCCGCACCGCCCGTACGCCATCGGCCCGAAGGAGCGCGACCAGTGGCTGCTGTGCATGAACCGGGCGCTGGAGCGGGTCGGCGCCAGCGACGAGGTCAAGGAAATGCTCGAACGGCCGATGCATGCCATCGCCGACATGATCCGCAACCGCGAGAGCTCCGCGAGCGCCTGAGCCGCGGATCGCCCCGAAACCCCGCCCAGCCAGGCTGCGCGGGGTTTTCTTTGGCCGAAGAAACGCGACTGTCACGGAAAATTCATCGAACTGCAGGCTTTTTCACGACTTGCATCAACAAAACCCTGCATGGCGTTGCCTAGTCTGGACTCGTCAGTCGCCGCTGCCCGCTGGCGGGCCGCACGACACGAGATGCCAACGACCAGGAAGGTACGCCCATGCACATTCGCACCCTCGCCCCCCTCTCCCTCCTGCTGGCGGCCCTGGCCGGCTCGGCCGTGGCTGGCAATGTCGTCGAGGGCACCTACGACATGACCACCGAGGCCATGGGCGTGAAGGTCCGCAGCACGACCGTCGAGCTGACCCCGGAGTACATCCGCGAGGGCGACAACAAGCTGGCCATCGCCGAATGGATCCACCGCGACGGCTACGTCACCGCCCGCGACGGCAAGGGCAATACCCTGCTGCACGCCCGTGTCGAGGACGGCGGCGACACCCTGATCCAGCAGATCGAAGGCATCGGCACCGCCACCTTCACCCGCATAGACTGAACCTTGGGGCGGCGCCACCCGCGGGTGGCGCAGGCAAGCAAAAGGGGGATTGCCTTGCGGCAATCCCCCTTTGTTCATTGCGGAGCGACTCAGACCATGCTCGGGTCCGGCTCCAGGCCCATCAGCTCGCGGCCGAGGATCTGCGCGCAGACGTCGTAGTCGGTGTAGGCGTGTGCGCCGGTCATGTGCGAGTCGCGGAACAGGCGCTGGATCTCGCTGTTCTCGAACCAACTGGTGGCGCCGGCGGCCTCGAACAGGCGGTCGACGGCGGCGATGCACATCTTCACCGCGTAGGCCTGGTTGGTGCGCCAGTAGGCCAGCTTCTCGCGGCTCGGGTACTCGTGGCGCTCGCCGTACTCGGCGTGCTCTTCCCAGGTCTTCTCGAGGAAGGCGCGGGCGGCAGCGACCTGGTGGGTCGACTCAGCCAGACGCATCAGCGCCGGGGTGGCGGCACCGACAGCGGCGCCGGTGTAGGCGCGCACGCGGTTCTTCTGCTTTTCCTTGAAGGCGACCAGCATGCGCTCGGCGATGCCCAGGCTGATGGCGGAGAAGCCGCAGGCGAAGTACGGGCGGTACGGGGTGTAGAAGATCTTGCTGTCCGGATACAGACCGAAGCCGGCGGACTTGCCTTCCATCATGTCCTTGGCCGCCTGGATGCGGTGGTTGGGGATGAAGGCGTTCTTGATCACCAGGGTCTTCGAGCCGCTGCTGCGCATGCCGACGGAGAACCAGTCGTCGCGGATCTCGTAGTCGCTGCGCGGCAGTACGCCGAAGCTGTACACCAGCTCGCCTTCGGCATTCTTGCGGCGCATGCCGACGATGGCCCACTCGGCGTGGTCACAACCGCTGCTCCAGCCCATCTCGCCGCTGAGCAGCACGCCGCCCTCGGTTTCCTCGATGGTGCTGAACGGCGCGATGCTGCTGCTGGCGGTGGCATCCGGGTTGTCGCCCCAGATCTCGTCCTGCAGCTGCTTGGGGAACATGGCCAGCTGGTGGCTGTGGGTGCACAGCAGGCTGAAGGCCCAGGCGGTGCCGCCGCAGGCGCCGGCCAGCGCGGCCACGCAGTCGGTGAATTCGGGCAGGGAGATTTCCAGACCGCCATAGGCCTTGGGCTGGAAGGCGCGGTGCATGCCGATGCTCTTCAGCAGAGCGATGTTCTCGTCCGGGACCTTGCGCTCGAGCTCCGCGCGGGCGGCGTTGGCTGCGATGGCCGGCAGGATGGTTTGCAGTTTCTCGAGAAGGGGGTTCGCTCTTTTCATGGCTGTCTGTCTATACCGGTCGATACTTATTGTGTCTGCCGCCACCTGCGGGTCGCGGCAAATGCCCAACTGCCAGGATCAATTCAGTCTGGTCGATCCGCAGGCACTCTGCCTGCGCGCTTCCAGCAATCCGGGGGGCATTATGTGATGGCATCGACGGTGACAGAATGCACCTTTCATAGACAAGATTGCATTTTTCATGGAATCGCCCGACACCTGCCGGCCCTTCGACCACGCAGCGGGGCAGGTGGAAACGTCTGCGATCCCGCCGCAAGCAGCTGATTTCGCACGAGATGGTTGCAGGGCTGCACATCCGGCCAGGCGCTGACGGGCCTCCTCCCGGGACGGCTTGCACAAATCACGGCGAGCGTCGCGCTGCCGGGCGAATCTCGGCCCGGTCGGCGACCGTCCATCGGCAGCCGAGGATGCCGCCGGCCCGCAAGCGGGAACGGCGCCGCGCCAGGCTGTCTAATATTTGCACAGAGCATCCTCCCGGAGGTGTCGCCATGCATCGCCGCCATCTGCTGCGGGCCATCGCCCTGCTGCCCGCCTGGGCACTGCTGGAGCGCGGCATCCGCCCGGCGCGGGCAACGCCCCTCGCCACGGTTGCCCGGCTGGACAAGCCGCCCGAGGAGTGGCGAGCCCTGCTGCCGCCGGCAGCCTGGCGCGTGCTGTTCGAGGAGGACACCGAGCCGGCCGGCAGCAGCCCGCTGAACGACGAACACCGCGACGGCACCTTCGTCTGCGCCGCCTGCTACCTGCCGCTGTTCGACAGCCGCCACAAGTACGACAGCGGCACCGGCTGGCCGAGCTTCACCCAGCCGCTCGACCCCGCGCACATCGGCCGCCGGCGCGATTTCAGGCTGTTCTGGCCGCGCAGCGAATACCACTGCGCGCGCTGCGGCGGGCATCAGGGCCATGTGTTCGACGACGGCCCGCCGCCGCGCGGCGAGCGCTGGTGCAACAACGGCCTGGCGCTGCACTTCGTGCCGCGCGAGGAACCCCTGCCGGAGCTGAGGAGCTGAGCATGCGCAGACAGGTCAGGGTGGGGCTGCGCGCCCTGCTGACGGGAGCCGCCCTGCTCGGTGCCCTGTCGCTGGCGAGCGCAGGCGAGACGCCCACGGCGACGCCCGAGGCGGACGCCACGGCGATCTTCGCCGGCGGCTGCTTCTGGTGTCTGGAAGCAGATTTCGACAAGGTGCCGGGAGTGCTGTCCACCACCTCGGGCTATACCGGCGGCACGCTGGCCAACCCGAGCTACGAGCAGGTCTCGGCCGGCGGCAGCGGCCATCTGGAGGCGGTGCTGGTGCGCTACGACCCGGCGCGGACCAGCTACGCCAGGCTGCTGGAGGCCTTCTGGCCGAACATCGACCCGCTGACCGCCACCGGCCAGTTCTGCGACATCGGCGCGCAGTACCGCAGCGCGATCTTCTATGCCGACGCCGAGCAGCGACGCCAGGCCGAGGCCTCCAGGGCGGCGCTGCAGGCCTCCGCGCGCTTCGACCGGCCCATCGTCACCGAGATACTCCCCGCCGGCACCTTCTATCCGGCCGAGGAGTACCACCAGGACTACGCGCGTCGCAATCCGCTGCGCTACCACTTCTACCGCAGCCGCTGCGGCCGCGACGCCCGCCTGCAGGAGCTGTGGGGCACGCCACGCTGAGGATTCAGCGCAGTTCGATGCCCTGCTCGTGGATGACGATCAGGCCCTGCTTGTACAGGCCGCCGATGGCCTTCTTGAAGTTGCCCTTGCTGACGCCGAACAGGCGAGCGATCTCCTCCGGCGGGCTCTTGTCGGAGAGCGCCAGGCGGCCGCCGGCCGCGCGCAGCTGGGCGAGGATCTGCTCGCCCAGCTGGTCGCCCGCCTGCCGGCCGACCGGCTGCAGGCTCAGGCTGATCTTGCCGTCCGCGCGCACTTCCTTGATGTAGCCGGTCTCCTGCATGCCCGGGCGGATGAACTTGAACAGTTCGTTCTTGTGGATCAGCCCCCAGTGCTTGCCGTCGATGATGGCCTTGAAGCCCAGGTCGGTGCGCTCGGCCACCAGCAGGTCGACGGCCTGACCCGGCTGGTAGCTGGCCGGCGTGTTGTCCAGGTAGCGGTCCAGCCGCGCGGTGGCGGTGATCCGCCGGGTGCGCGGATCGAGATAGACGTGCACCACGGCGTAGTCGCCGACCTGCAGGGGGCGCTTCTCCTCGGAATGCGGCAGGAACAGGTCCTTGGGCAGCCCCCAGTCGAGGAACAGGCCGACGTGGTTGATCGCCACCACCTTGAGGCTGGCGAAGCCGCCCACCTGCACCCTGGGCTTCTGCGTGGTGGCGATGATGCGGTCTTCGCTGTCGAGGTAGACGAACACGTTGAGCCAGTCGCCGACTTCGCAGGGCTCGCCCTTGGGCACATAGCGCCTGGGCAGGAGGATTTCCCCGTCCGGCCCGCCATCCAGATAGAGGCCGAAGTCGGTGTGCTTGACCACCTGCAGAGAGTTGAACCGCCCGATGAGTGCCATGTCGCGTACCTTGATTGCCAGGGCAGGCATTCTAGCCGAGATCGCCCGCCGGCACGCGGCCGGCTGATGCAACACGGCCGCGGATTTCCCCGTCCTTTCCCGACGGATGCCCGGGACTGCACGACGGCCCGGAGGGGCCTCGTAACTCATTGATTCGAAAGGGCTGCTTGCTGCAGGGCCGACGTGCCGCGCCGCACCGAGAAACGCCATCCGCCAAAAGGCGGAGGCACGACCTGCAGAAAGGATTTGCACCGGACCGCATTACCAAGTAGGGTGCTCCCCACTGTGTTGCTTGTGTCATCGTAATCGACTGGTTTAGATCTTGATCCAATCATATTTCGGTTTTCCTGGCTCCTTGCACTCAGTTCCGGCCCCGGGCAGTTCCGGTGCCGTAGTCAACACTGTCCAAGGAGACAACCATGTCTAATCGCCAAACCGGTACCGTCAAGTGGTTCAACGATGAAAAAGGCTTCGGCTTCATCACCCCGCAGAGCGGTCCGGACGTGTTTGTGCATTTCCGCGCCATCAAGGCCGACGGCTTCAAGACCCTGAAGGAAGGCCAAGCCGTTTCCTTCCTGGTCGTCCAGGGCCAGAAAGGTCTGCAGGCTGACGAAGTCCAGATCATCTGATCCGGCTTCCCGCCTCGCAAAAGCCCCGCCCAGTGCGGGGCTTTTGCTTTTCCGACTTTATACTGCGCCACCCGCCGCTTTCCCGAGAGACCCGCCATGTCGCTGAAGCTCACCATCGTCGACCAGACGCCCGTCCACGGCGACCGCCCGGCCCGCGAGGCGCCCAACAGCTCGGTCGAGCTGGCCCGCGCCTGCGACGAGCTGGGCTACCACCGCTACTGGCTGGCCGAACACCACAACAGCATCCAGTTCGCCAATCCCTGCCCGGAAATCATGGTCGCCCGCGTGGCCAGCGCCACGCAGAACATGCGCATCGGCAGCGGCGGCGTGATGCTCACCCACTACAGCCCGTACAAGGTGGCCGAGGTGTTCCGCATGCTCGCCAGCCTGTTCCCCGAGCGCATCGACCTCGGCATCGGCCGCGCCCCGGGCGGCACGCCGCTGGCCTCCGCGGCCCTCGCGGCACCCTACGAGCAGCTGGAAGAAGACACCTTCCCGCAGCAGGCCGCCGAGCTGTGCGCCTTCCTGCGCAACGAGTATCCCGAGCGCCATCCCTACAGCCGCCTGCGCTGCCTGCCGGACAACGATCCGGCGCCGCAGCTGTGGATGCTCGGCTCCGGCGGCGGCAGCTCGTCGCTGGCCGGCTACCTGGGCATGGGCCTGTCGGTGGCCAAGTTCATCGCCCCGCAGGCCTGCTCGCCGGCGATCTTCGCCAACTACGAGCGCCACTTCCGCGAGGCCGGGCATGAGCACAAGCCCGCGCGCATGCTGGCGCTGGCGGTGATCTGTGCAGAAACCGAGGAAGAGGCCAGGCGCATCGCCAGTACCGCCGCCTGGCGCAAGATGATGACCGGCCGCGGCGCCCGCGAGCCGCTGCTCAGCCCCGAGGAAATCGACCAGCGCCGCCGCCAGCTCAGCCCCAGCGACCTGGCCGAGCTGGACGCCACCCGCGACGCCATGGTGGTCGGCACCCCGGAGCAGTGCTGGGAGCAGTTTCACGCCCACGCCCGCGACTACCAGCTCGACGAACTGGGCCTGGTCACCGTGACCCACAGCTTCGCCGACCGCCTGAACAGCTACCGTCTGCTGGCCGCGAAACGCTGAGTCGTGCCGGTGAAAATCGCGACTTCCGCGATTTTCACCTACTGATTTCCGTCAAATACTTCGCAGATCCCGGCCAATTGAACAAAATTTGATCGCCGATTCATGTATAATGGGCGGCCTTTTTCGCTGCAGGTAGGAGAATCCTCATGCAAAGCAAACCCGGTTCGTCCAAGCAGAAGGTCGCCCCCGTCCCCTCCGCCGAAGCCCGCCGTGCGCTCGAAGAGCAGATGGCCGCCTTCCTCAAGGCCGGCGGCGAGGTCCAGCAGATCCCCCGCGGCGTCAGCGGCCAGACCTACGGCAGCTCGCGCCAGATCACCATCAGCAAGAAGTGACCCCATGACCGATCCCGTCCGCCTGTCCAAGCGCCTCGCCGAACTGCTGCCCTGCTCGCGCCGCGAGGCCGAGCTGTACATCGAGGGCGGCTGGGTGACGGTTGACGGTCAGGTGGTCGAGGAGCCGCAGTTCAAGGTGCAGGCGCAGGCCATCGCCCTGCTCGAGGGCGCCCGGGCGGAATCCCAGCCGCCGGTCACCCTGATCCTGCACAAGCCGGCCGGCGTCGATGCCGAGCAGGCCAGCGAACTGCTCGGCGCCGAAAGCCGCGCGGCGGACGATGCCTCCGGGGTGCGCCTGCTCAGGCGCCACCTGCAGCGCCTGAGCGTGCCACTGCCCCTGGAGCCTGAGGCTTCCGGCCTGCTGGTGCTGACCCAGAACTGGGGCGTGATCCGCAAGCTGACCGACGACTTCAGCAAGATCGAGCAGGAATACATCGTCGAGGTCACCGGCACCCTCGAGCCACAGCAGCTCGCACTGCTCAATCACGGCCTGAGCTATCAGGGCCGGGCGCTGGCTCCGTGCAAGGTCAGCTGGCAGAGCGAAACCCGCCTGCGCTTCGCCCTCAAGGCACCGCAGCCCGGCCAGATCGCCCACATGTGCCGCAGCGTCGGCCTGCAGGTACTGGGCATCCGCCGCATCCGCATCGGCCGCCTGGCCATGGCCAGGCTGCAGCCGGTACAGTGGCGCTACCTCGGCGCCAGCGAGCGCTTCTGAAGCCGCCTCGCCGCTGAACTCTATGGCTGCGCCAGCCCCAGGCGCAGCAGTTTGCCGTCGCTCTCGTCGGTGAGCACATACACCCAGCCATCCGGCCCCACCCGCACGTCGCGGATGCGCCAGTTCTTCTCCTCCAGCAGGCGCTCCTCGCGCACCACCTGGTCGCCATCGAGGCTCAGACGGATCAGCGCCTGCTGGGCCAGCGCGCCAATGAACAGGCTGTGCTGCCAGGCCGGAAAGCGCTCGGCGTCGTAGAAGGCCATGCCGCTGAGCGCCGGCGACTTCTTCCAGACGTGGTGCGGCGGCTCGGTACCGGGCACCCTCTCGCCCTCGGCCTCGGGGATCGGCAGCAGGCTGTAGTTGATGCCGTGGGTGGCCCGCGGCCAGCCGTAGTTGCGCCCCGGCTGGGGGATGTTGATCTCGTCGCCGCCACGCGGCCCATGCTCGTGGATCCACAACCGGCCGGTCCACGGGTTGAGCGCGGCGCCCTGCGGGTTGCGGTGGCCGTAGGACCAGATCTCCGCCCGCGCGCCGGGACGGCCGACGAAGGGATTGTCCGCCGGAATACGGCCGTCCGGGTGCAGGCGCACCACCTTGCCCTGCAGCTTGTCGAGGTCCTGGGCGGTGGGGCGCTGGTTGTTCTCGCCGAGGGTGACGAACAGGTAGCCGGCGCGATCGAACACCAGCCGCGAGCCGAAGTGGATGCCGGAGGACAGCTTGGGCTGCTGGCGGAAGATCACCTGGAAATCCTCCAGCGCCCCGAGGTCGGCGGACAGCCGCCCGCGACCGACCGCGGTGCCGGCGCGGCCATCGACGCCCTGCTCGGCGTAGCTGAGATAGACCAGGCGATCCGTGGCGAACTGCGGCGACAGGGCGATGTCGAGCAGGCCGCCCTGCCCCTGGGCGAACACCGCCGGCACTCCGGCCAGCGGTGCCGACAACTCGCCCGCGGCGCTCACCCGGCGCAGCCGGCCGGGGCGCTCGGTGACCAGCATGCCCTGGCCGTCCGGCAGGAAGGCCAGCGCCCAGGGGTGCTCGAGGCCGCCGGCGACCTCCGCCAGCACCAGCGGGCCATGCTCGCTGTCCGGCAGCGGAGCGGCCTGCGCGGTCTCCAGCAGCGCGACCAGCCACAGCGCTCCGGCGGCGCGCAGGATGGATGCACGAACACTCATCGAACCTCTCCCTGTCAGGGGGCGGGGGCGGCCAGCCGCTCGGCAAGAAACTCGGCCAGCACCTGCGCATTGTTGAACCGCTCGTCGTGGGCGGCGTACAGCAGGGTCAGGGTGCCGGAGCGCGCCCGCTCCAGCAGCGGTTGCCAGAGCGCCGGCGCAGCCGCCAGCTCGGCCCGGTAGGCCGCGCGGAAGGCGTCGAAATGCTGCGGCTCGTGGGCGAAGGCGCGGCGCACGCCGTCCGAAGGTGCCAGCTCGCGCAGCCAGGCATCCAGCGCCAGTTCGGCCTTGCGACAGCCGCGCGGCCACAGCCGGTCGACCAGAACCCGATAGCCGTCATCCGCCGCCGCCGGCTGATAGACCCGCTTGCAGACGATCACCGCGCCACCCTCCCGCTCCTGCTGGTCCGGGCAAGGATAGACCAGCGCGCGGGGTTCACTCGGCCTGCGGCGTCTCCTGGCCCATGCAGCGCACGGCGCGCTTCTTGTTGTCGACCAGCACGCCGGTCAGGCCCTTCTGGTTGATGTCGAACAGCACCAGCACGCCGTCGATGCACTGGGCGACCTGGTCGGCCGGCTTGAGCGACACCTTGTAGTCCTCGCCGGGGATGGTCTTGAGCATGGTGTAGTCGCTCAGCAGCAGCGCGTCCTCGGGCTTGGCGATGTGCAGGTAGCCGTAGTAGCCGAGCACGGCGACCGTGCCGGCGACGCTGCCGATGGCGGTGAGGATCAGGGGGATGGGATTGCGCTCGCTCATGCAGATGGTTCCGGAACAATCGGGAGGAAAGGCACGACGGGCCGGCACGGCCCGTCAGAGGATGTTGGCGTAGTCGGCCTCGACGCGATCCAGGCTCAGGTGGTTGAGGAAGTTGGAGAAGCACATCCACGCCGACAGCGCGTTGAGGTCGCTGAACTGCGGCGGCAGGTACCTGGGCGGCACCACCAGGCCCTCGTCGACCAGCTGGCGCAGGGTGCGCATGTCCTCGAGGGTGGCCTTGCCGCAGAACAGCAGCGGGATCTGCTCCAGCTTGCCCTTGCGCACCGCGAGCTGGATGTAGTTGTAGATCAGGATGAAGCCCTTGAGGTAGGACAGGTCCTTGGTGAACGGCAGGCCGTCCGGCGTCGAGCCGCGAAACACGCGGATGGCGTTGGAATAGCTGTCCTCGGCCGTGTAGCCCTGCTCGCGGTAGAACTCGTAGATCTGCAGGAAATCGGCGCCTTCCTCGGCCATGTGGATGGCGCGGGTGCGGTTGGTCAGCTTGCGCAGCCGGGTCGGGTAGGAGGCGAAGGCGATCACCTCCATGAGGATCGCCAGACCTTCCTGGGTGATGGTCGACGACGGCGGGCCCTTGGCCAGGAAGGTGCAGATCGGCTGGTTGAGGCCGTTGAGGGTGGTGCCGACGTGCACCAGCCCCTCGTGCACCGCCAGCGCGCGGATGTCGCGCTGGTTGAACAGCGCGTCGGCGCGGATCTTGATGTAGTCGGCGCCGGCCGCGGCATCGGCGAGGATGCCGTCGGATTCGAACACCCGCACCACCGCCTCGTCGCCGAACACGCCGTTGAGCTGGCCCTGCAGCAGGGCCACCGCCTCGGTCGCGTTGAGGGTCTTGGGTTCGTCCTTGAGGTCGCTGCGGTCGGCGATGTTGTCCAGGTAGGTGGAGAACATCACGCCGAGGTCGGCCAGGGTCGGGTCGCCGGCATGGAAGGCATCGGAGGCCGAGCCGTACAGCTCCTGGGAGATCAGCCCGAAGTCGGGCGTGCCGCGCGCCTCGAGCATGCGGATCACCATGCGGTATTCCTTGCACATGCGCCGCATGATCTGCCCGACCGGGCTGAACTGGCCGAGCTGGCGCGTGATGTCGCGCTCGATCTGCTGGAACTGCTGCTTCTTGTCGTCGGGATCGAACGACAGCGGGCGGCCCTGGTAGTAGGCCCGGTCCACCGCCGGCAGCTTCTGCCCGCGCGCCTTGAGAAAGCCCTCGCGGATGCCGTCGTCCCACTTGATCGCATCCAGCACGCGGATCGGCGTCTGCGCCTCGACCAGGCGGTCGGACAGCGCGCGGATGGTCTGCCGGTATTCGGTATTCGCCTTGCTGCGGCTCATCGCTGCGCCCCGTTACTCGGTGACCCGCGCGAAGCGGGCGACCTCGCTGAACACGTCGCTGTTGGCCGGATCGTCGAGGAAACGGTAGACCCTGGGCAGCGCGCTGGCGATCAGCACGCCATCGCCCTCCGCGGTATCGACCGTCTGGCCCTCGAGCTCGCCGCGCGCCAGGGCGTCCTGCAGCTGCTCGATGTCCAGGCTGTAGAGCACCAGTTCGTCATCGTCGGTCAGCTCGAAGCCGCCGAAGGCGAAGTTGCCGCCCAGGCGCTCCGGAGCCGCTACCGACAGGTACCAGCGGCGACCATGCCGGGCGACGGTGAAGTCGTAGCCGCGCGCCTTGGCGCGGTTGTCCAGGCGCTCGCGCCAGGCCTCGGCGTGGTAGCCGCCATCGGCCTTGCGGGTGATCTCGAGGAAACGCTCCTCGCCCCACTCGTCCATGCCGGCCCAGGTGCCGAGCAGGTGTTTCGGCGCCGTTTCGCCGACCGGGATCGGCTCCTTGAAGGTGGCAAGGCAGCCGCCGAGCAGCAGGAAGGACAGCACAACAAGCACACGCATTGCGTTCATCGAGCACTCCTTGTTTCGACTGAAGTTCCTGCTGCCAGCGACCCGGCCAGGGCAGGTGGTGACGACGCACGCGGGCGCCGCACTGCCGGGTTCGACCACGGCAGGCGGCGCCTGATTCAACGTGCGCTCACGCCAGCATCTTATTGCTCGGCACGCATGTGCGGGAACAGGATCACGTCACGGATCGACGGCGAATCGGTCAGCAGCATGACCAGACGGTCGATGCCGATGCCTTCGCCGGCGGTCGGCGGCATGCCGTACTCGAGGGCGCGCACGAAATCGGCGTCGAAGTGCATGGCCTCGTCGTCGCCGGCGTCCTTGTCGCGCACCTGGGCGTGGAAGCGCTCGGCCTGATCCTCGGCGTCGTTCAGCTCGGAGTAGGCGTTGGCGATCTCGCGGCCGCCGATGAACAGCTCGAAGCGGTCGGTGACGCTCGGGTCCTCGTCGTTGCGGCGGGCCAGCGGCGACACCTCGAACGGGTACTTGGTGATGAAGGTCGGCTGCTCCAGCTTGTGCTCGACCAGCTCCTCGAAAATCATCACCTGCAGCTTGCCCAGGCCCTCGAAGCCGAGCACCTTGGCGCCGGCCTTCTTGGCGATGGCGCGGGCGGTGTCGATGTCCTGCAGGTCGGCGGCGCTGATTTCCGGGTTGTACTTGAGGATCGAGTCGAACACCGACAGGCGTGCGAACGGCTCGCCGAAGTGGAACACCTTGTCGCCGTAGGGTACGTCGGTGGTGCCGAGCACCGCCTGCGCCAGCTCGCGGAACAGTTCCTCGGTGAGGTCCATGTTGTCTTCGTAGTCGGCGTAGGCGTGGTAGAACTCGAGCATGGTGAACTCGGGATTGTGCCGGGTCGACACGCCTTCGTTGCGGAAGTTGCGGTTGATCTCGAAGACCTTCTCGAAGCCGCCGACCACCAGGCGCTTGAGGTACAGCTCCGGCGCGATGCGCAGGAACATCGGCATGTCCAGCGCGTTGTGGTGGGTCTCGAACGGCTTGGCCGCGGCGCCGCCGGGGATGGTCTGCAGCATCGGGGTTTCCACTTCGAGGAAACCGCGGTCGTTGAGGAAGCGGCGGATGTGGGCGATCACCTGGGAGCGCACGCGGAAGGTCTCGCGCACCTCCTCGTTGACGATCAGGTCGACGTAGCGCTGGCGGTAGCGGGTCTCGGTGTCGGTCAGGCCGTGGAACTTGTCCGGCAGCGGACGCAGCGACTTGGTCAGCAGGCGGGCTTCCTGCATGTCGACGTAGAGGTCGCCCTTGCCGGAGCGCGCCAGCACGCCGCTGACGCCGACGATGTCACCCAGGTCCCAGTGCTTGATGGCTTCCAGGGTCTCGGCCGCCAGGGTCTTGCGGTTGACGTACAGCTGGATGCGCCCGCTGGTGTCCTGCAGGACCATGAACGCGCCGCGGTTGAGCATGATGCGACCGGCCACGCTGACCTTGATCTGCTTGCCTTCCAGCTCTTCCTTGCCGGCCTCGGCGTACTGCTTCTGCAGGTCGCCGGCCTGGCTGTCGCGGCGGAAGTCGTTGGGGAAGGCAATCGCCTGGCTCTCGCGCACGGCGGCAAGCTTTTCCTTGCGCTGGGCGATCAGCTTGTTCTCTTCCTCGTGGATGGCGTGCTCGTTCAGCGGTTGTTCGCTCATGGTCGTCGTCTTTCCAAATTTGGCGTGGCTCGCGCCACATCCGGGATTTGCGCGGTGGATCGAACGCCCCCGCGATCGGCGGGGGCGCCGTGCATTACAGGCCCTGCTTGAGGCTGGCTTCCAGATACTCGTCCAGATCGCCGTCGAGCACCTTGTCGCAGTCGCTGCGCTCGACGCCGGTGCGCAGATCCTTGATCCGCGACTGGTCGAGCACATAGGAGCGGATCTGGTGGCCCCAGCCGATGTCCGACTTGGTTTCCTCCAGCGCCTGGGAGGCCTCGCGGCGCTTCTGCATCTCCAGCTCGTACAGCTTGGCGCGCAGCATCTTCATCGCGGTGTCGCGGTTGGCGTGCTGGGAGCGCTGGTTCTGGCAGCTGACCACGGTATTGGTCGGGATGTGGGTGATCCGCACCGCCGAGTCGGTGGTGTTGACGTGCTGGCCACCGGCACCGGAGGAGCGGTAGGTATCGGTGCGCAGATCGGCCGGATTGATGTCGATCTCGATGTTGTCGTCGATCTCCGGCGAGGCGAACACCGCGGAGAACGAGGTGTGGCGGCGGTTGCCGGAGTCGAACGGGCTCTTGCGCACCAGGCGGTGCACGCCGATCTCGGTGCGCAGCCAGCCGAAGGCGTACTCGCCGCGCACGTGCACGGTGGCGCTCTTGATGCCGGCGACCTCGCCCTCGGACAGTTCGACGATCTCGGCGTCGAAGCCGTGCTTGTCGGCCCAGCGCAGGTACATGCGCAGCAGGATGTTGGCCCAGTCCTGGGCCTCGGTGCCGCCGGAGCCGGCCTGGATGTCCAGGTAGCAGTTGCTGGCGTCCATCTCGCCGCTGAACATGCGGCGGAACTCGAGCTTCTCGAGGATCTCGCGCAGGCGGGCCACTTCGGCCTCGACGTCGGCCACGGCGCCCTCGTCGTTCTCCTCGACGGCCATCTCCAGCAGGTCGCTGCAGTCGGCCAGGCCGCCGGTCAGCTCGTCGAGGGTCTCGACGATCTGCGCCAGCATGGCGCGCTCACGGCCGAGATTCTGGGCGTACTCCGGATTGTTCCAGACGTTCGGGTCTTCCAGCTCGCGGTTGACTTCGGTCAGACGGTCATGCTTCTGATCGTAGTCAAAGATACCCCCGAATAGACTGGGTGCGGCTGGTCAGGTCCTTGATGGCGTTGAGGATCGGATTGATTTCCATGGCTGGCGTCACTCGCGGGCGGAACTGGAGAAAAGCGCAAAAGTATACGTCAGTCGGCGCGCGCTGGCAGCAGCGCCGCGACAAAGCACAGGACCTGATGGCTCCCACGCTCCGCGCTCATCGTTATACACAAGTCTCGGTGAGCGCATCGCGAGCTTCAAAAGCGATAACAAAATCCCGCAACCGTTGCAGCCCGGTCCACATTGCCTTGGGGCCGGGCGGCCCATCGTGCTTGCGCCCCAAATAGCCGCCCAAGCTGGCTATCAGCAGCACGACTTCACCCAGCGAGGGGGGCGTCTGTGGCGGCATGCAACGCTTGGCCACCATGTAGGCGGCCCGCCACTCCCGAGCCTCGAACACCAGCTCGCAGTTCAGATCTGGACAGCTTCGCCCCAACATCAGGCTGTACAGCACCCGCCATGTCACGACCAGGTAAAGCCCGATGCAAGGCAGTAGTCGTTCCTCGGTCTCCAGCTGCAATCGATTGATCTGGCAACCATTCTTCAGAACGTGGAAGTAAACCTCGATACACCAACGCACGGCATACCATTCGACGACTGTAACGGCTTGGGCCAGGCTTCCCACCGGCAGGCTTGTCAGCAGCAACCACTCCAACGGCTCAACGCCCTCCGGCGGGTGCTCCTCGCATGCCAGGACGGCATTGATCATGACCTCAGGCAAGCGATGCCCGACGCGGGGCGGTGGTTGCAGCGTGAGACTGGCAGAGCGCAGAGTGACCTGCGCCAGGCGGGCGGGACGTTTCGGGCGCGCCCGTACCTCAACCTCGACTTGCCCCAGGCTTGGCGTCGCCGCCACAGAGGCCCACAGCTTGTCGGCAGCACCGCCCAGCACGCGGCGATCCTGTGCTGCGCGCACAATCCATTGCGCCCGTGTCGTCGCAGCGACGTCTTCATACTCGACGAACCACTCGTACAGATCACCTTCGGCGTCGGCGAGATTGACGACCTGGCTTTGCGGGAGCTGCCCCTGTAGCGCACAACTGCTCTGGTAGCTGTCGATCCAGCGTCGACTTTCCTTCTCGTCCACTCCTTTTCCGCGCCGCTCCTTGCGTGGGCTTGGCTCATCACGCTGCCACCACTCGGCCGCCACCACGCCCAGACAAACCCGCTCCGGTGTGAATGCCACGGTCGGATGGAGTCGGCGGGGATGCTTCTGCCTCTCCTTGATGGTGCCCACTCCCTTGGGGCCCAGATTCACCCACTTGTCTAGCTCGGTCGTGTCCTGGGCTAACAGCACCACGGGGCAGCACTCCATGCGCTGCAAGGTGGCATCCCGATGGGGGGCCAAAACTGTTTCGAAAGTGGCCTTCTCGTTATCGAAGAAACGGTAGGCCGCCATCGTCTCTGCCCAGCTCCGGCAAGCGGTAGGAATGCTGTTGCGTGGATGTGCACCCAACTGCTCCAGCAGTTTGGCGACACGCGCATTCAATCGCTCATCGCCCAGGTTTGCCGTGCGCATCTCTTCCTCAGCCCAGCTCGCGGATGACATCCCTGTACTCCCTCGGAAAACCTAAGATGGTGACTGAACTTGTGTATAACGACGAGCGATCCGCGTGGGAGTCCGAGCCATGGACGCTCCGCGTCCAGCCGCAGGAGCGGCTGAACGCACGTGCCCACGCGGAGCATGGGCACGATCGAGTGTGATCAACCGCCGAGCTCGGCCAGCCGCGCGAGGAAAGCCTCTTCGTCGAGCACCTTCACGCCCAGCTCGTTGGCCTTGGCCAGCTTGGAGCCGGCGCCGGGACCGGCGACCACGCAGTGGGTCTTGGCCGACACCGAGCCGGCGACCTTGGCGCCGAGCCCCTCGAGCCGCGCCTTGCCCTCGTCACGGCTCATGGCCTCGAGGGTGCCGGTGAGCACCCAGGTCTGCCCGGCCAGCGGCAGGCCGGCCACCACGGCCTTCGCGCTCTGCCAGTGCATGCCGAACGCGCGCAGCTGCGCCTCGATGGCACGGGCCCGCTCGACGCTGGCCGGCTCGGCGAAAAACGCGCGCAGGCCCTCGCGGGCCTTCTCGGTGAGGCCCTTGGCGGCCTTGAGGCTCAGCCAGTCCTGACTGAGGGCGATCACCCCTTCGAGGCTGTCGCCCGCAGCAGCGGCGAGGTTCTTCGCCCCGGTGGCGGCGATGCCCGGGATGTTCAGCCGGTCGATCAGCTCGGGGAGGGTCGCGCAGGCCGCGAACTCGGCGTGCAGCTCGCCCTCCTCCTCAAGCTCCACGCCGCACTCGAGCAGGCGGGCGATGACCGTGCGGTTGTGCTCATCCTCGAAGAAGCTGTGGATCTCGTGGGCCACTTCCAGGCCGACGTCCGGCAGCCAGGTCAGCACCTCGGGCAGCGCCACCTGGATGCGTGCCAGCGAACCCAGGGCGCGCGCCAGCAGCTTGGCGGTTTCCTCGCCGACGTCGGGAATGCCGAGGGCGAAGATGAAGCGCGCCAGCGGCGGTCGCCGGCTGGCCTCGATGGCGGCCAGCAGGTTGCGGGTCGACAGTTCGGCGAAGCCATCCAGCACCACCACCTGGTCGAAGGTCAGGGTGTAGAGGTCGGCCGGCGACTTCACCAGGCCGACGTCGACCAGTTGCTCGACGATCCGGTCGCCAAGGCCGTCGATGTCCATGGCGCGGCGCGAGACGAAGTGGATGATCGCCTGCTTGAGCTGCGCCTGGCAGCTCAGGCGGCCGACGCAGCGGTAGATCGAGCCCTCGCTGACCTGCGCCTTGCCCTTGCCGCGCCTGATCAGCCGGGTGCGCTCGACGTGCGAGCCGCACACCGGGCAATGCTCGGGAATGCTCACCGGCCGCGCGTCGACCGGGCGACGCTCGGCGACCACCTGCACCACCTGCGGGATCACGTCGCCGGCGCGGCGGATGATCACGGTGTCGCCGATCATCAGCCCCAGGCGCGCCACCTCGTCCATGTTGTGCAGGGTGGCGTTGGACACCGTGACGCCGGCCACCTGCACCGGCTTGAGGCGCGCCACCGGAGTCACCGCGCCGGTGCGGCCGACCTGGAACTCGACGTCGAGCAGCTCGGTCAGCTCCTCGCGGGCGGGGAACTTGTGGGCGATGGCCCAGCGCGGCTCGCGGGCACGGAAACCCAGCTCGCGCTGCCAGTCGATGCGGTTGACCTTGAACACCACGCCGTCGATCTCGTAGGCCAGCGCGTCGCGCCTGTCGCCGATGGCCCGGTAGTAGGCCAGCGCCGCCTCGACGCCGCGCGCCAGTCTGAGCTCGCGGCTGATCGGCACCCCCCAGCCCCTGAGCGACTCGAGGACGCCGACCTGGGTGCCGGCCAGCTCGCCTTCCACCTGGCCGACGCCATAGGCGCAGAACTCCAGCGGGCGGCTGGCGGTGATCTTCGGGTCGAGCTGGCGCAGGCTGCCGGCGGCGGCGTTGCGCGGGTTGGCGAAGGTCTTGCCGCCGCTCTCGATGGCACGCGCGTTGAGCGCCTCGAAACCGGCACGCGACATGTACACCTCGCCGCGCACCTCCAGCACCCGCGGCCAGCCCGCACCGTGCAGGCGCAGCGGGATGTTGCGCACGGTGCGCACGTTGACGGTGATGTCCTCGCCGGTGCTGCCGTCGCCGCGGGTGGCGCCGCGCACCAGCACGCCGTCCTCGTAGCGCAGGCTGACCGCCAGGCCGTCGAGCTTGGGCTCGCAGGCGTACTCCACCTCGGCGCCGCCGCCGAACAGGTCGCCTGCAAGGTCGCCGGACAGGGCGCCGGCCGGCAGCAGCTCGCCGAGGCCCTCGCGCACCCGGCGGTCGAAGTCGCGCAGGTCGTCCTCGGCGAAGGCGTTGCCCAGGCTGAGCATGGGAATCTCGTGACGCACCTGGCCGAACTCGGCCAGCGCCTGCCCGCCGACGCGCTGGGTCGGCGAGTCCGCCGTCACCAGTTCGGGATGCTCGACTTCCAGCGCCCTGAGTTCGTGGAACAGGCGATCATATTCGGCATCCGGGATGCTCGGCTGGTCGAGCACGTAGTAGCGGTGATTGTGCTCGTTGAGCTCGGCGCGCAGTTCGGCGATGCGCTGGGCGGCGGTAGTGGTCATGGCAGGGTTCCATAAAACGAAAAAAGCAGCCCTGCGCGGAACGCAGGGCTGCTTCTCAAGACACGAAGATCAACGCTTCATCAGCGCCCGGCGCTCGAACTCGACGATGCGCTGGCGGTAGTGCTCGATGGTCTGCGCGGTCATCACGCTGCGCTGCTCGTCCTTCAGCTCGCCGTCGAGCTCGTGGGACAGCTTGCGGGCGGCGGCGACCATCAGGTCGAAGGCCTGCTTGGGATGGCGCGGACCGGGCAGGCCGAGGAAGAAGCTGACCGCACGGGTGCTGAAGTGGTCGAGGTCCTCGAGGTCGAAGGTGCCCGGCTTGACGCCGTTGGCCATGGAGAACAGCACCTCGCCGTTGCCGGTCATGCTCTCGTGGCGATGGAAGATGTCCATGTCGCCGAAGCGCAGGCCGCTCTCGAGGATGCTCTGCACCAGCGCCGCGCCCTTGAAGCCGTTGGGGTCGCGGGCGACCACGTTGATTACCAGCACCTCGTCGAACGGCGGCAGCTCGCGCGGCTCGGCCTTGGCCGCCGGGGCCTTGTCGGCCGCCTTGCCGCTCTTCTCCAGCGGCTTTTCCACGATCTTCTCGCCGGTCTTCTCGGCAGCCTTGTCGCGGCTCTTGTCCCGGCCGCGCGGCGCCTCGCGCTCCTCGCCCCGCAAGCCCGCCGGCTCGGTGGCGAGGCCCGACTCGTCGAGGTCGAGCTCCAGGTCGCCGGCCGAAGGCTCCTCGCGGCGCTGCGCGCGCGGGGCGGGGATCTCCTCCTCGTCGAGCGAAGGCTCCTGGTGCTTGTTGACCACGCGAGAGGGGCCGAGCAGGCTCGGATCATCCTCGTCGTCATCCGGCAGGCTGGCGACGCTGCGGTCGAGCTTGAGCTTCAGCCGTCCCTTGCTGCCGCGCATGCGGCGCCAGCCATCGAACAGGATACCGCCGATCACAATGATGCCGATGACGATCAGCCATTCGCGCAAACCGATGTCCATGAAAGACACAATCCCCTAATCAGAATCCGGGTAAATCAATTGCCTTGCAGCCATTCCAGTCGGTTGGAACCGTTTATATACCGGAGCGGCTTGTAATAGCCCATAAATTAACATGTCGACACAAACTATACACCGTTGCTCCTGTCAGGCTTCAGCCAATGCGACGGCCTCCTCGACATTTACCGCCACCAGACGCGAACAACCCGGCTCGTGCATGGTCACGCCCATCAATTGATCCGCCATTTCCATGGCGATCTTGTTATGGGTGATATAGATGAACTGCACCTTTTCCGACATTTCCTTGACGAGCCGCGCATAACGGCCAACGTTGGCGTCGTCCAGCGGCGCATCCACCTCGTCGAGCATGCAGAACGGCGCCGGATTGAGCTGGAAGATCGCGAATACCAGGGCCAGTGCAGTCAGCGCCTTCTCGCCGCCGGACAGCAGATGGATGGTGCTGTTCTTCTTGCCCGGCGGGCGCGCCATGATCGCCACCCCTGTATCGAGCAGATCCTCGCCGGTAAGTTCCAGATAGGCCTGACCGCCGCCGAACACCTTGGGGAACAGCGCCTGCAGGCCAGCGTTGATCTGCTCGAAGGTTTCCTTGAAGCGGTTGCGGGTTTCCTTGTCGATCTTGCGGATGACGTTTTCCAGGGTGTCCAGCGCCTCGACCAGGTCGTCGTTCTGCGCATCCAGATAGCGCTTGCGCTCGGACTGCTGCTGGTATTCCTCGATGGCAGCCAGGTTGATCGGCCCCAGGCGCTGGATACGCGCGGCCAGTTGCTGCAGCCGACTCTCCCACTCGCGCTCGGCGGCGGCCTCGGGCAGTTCGGCCAGCAGGGTCGACAGCTCGTGCCGGTCTTCGGCCAGCTGGTCCTCCAGCGCCTTGCGGCGCACGCTGAGGGTCTGCCAGTCGAGGCGCTGCTGCTCGAGCTGGCTGCGCAGCAGCTGGGCCTGCTGCTCGGCGCTGCCGCGACGCTTCTCGGCCTCCCGCAGCTCGCGGTCGGCGTCGTCGAGGGCCAGGCGCGCCAGGCGCATTTCCTCGTCCACCGCCATGCGCCGCTCGAGCAACCCCTCCAGCTGCATGCGCAATTCCTGCAGCGGCTCGTCGCCCTCCTCCAGGTTGAGAGCGAGCTGCTCGCAGCGCTCGAACAGGCGCGCCGCCTGCAGCTCGAGACGCTCCAGGGCCTGGCGGGTGGAGTCGTGCTGGGCACGCAGCGCGCCGAACCGCACCGCCAACTGGTGGGCATGGTCCTTGTGCCGGCGCGCCTCCTGACGCATGCGGTCGAGCCCCTCGCGCAGGGCATCGCGGGCGGACAGCAGCTGTTCGCGCTGCTCGGTGTCGCTGGCCATGGCGTCCAGGGCGTCCTGCAGGTACAGGCGCGACTCGCCGAGCTGCTCCACTTCCAGGGCGCGCTGCTCGGCCAGCTCGGCCAGTTCCTCTTCCAGCCGCCGGCGGCGCAGGGCCAGTTGCTCGTGGCGCGCCTGCAGCGCCGACAGCTGGGCGCGCAGCTCGCCCTGGCGGCGGCCTTCGTCCTGGATGCGCCGGCGCTGCTGCTCGCGGACCTGCTCCTGCGTCTGCTGCCGCTCGCGCAGCTCGAGCAGGCGCTCCTCCAGCAGGGCCAGAGCGGCCTCGCGCTCCGCGCGCTCGCCGGCCAGGCGCTCCAGCTCCTGGCCGCGGGCCAGCAGGCCGCCGTCCGTCTCGCCGCCACGGCGCACCCGCAGGAAGTGCCGGCCGACCCAGTAGCCGTCGCGGCTGATCAGGCTGTCGCCCTCGGCCAGCCCGTCGCGGGCCGCCAGCGCGGCCCCCAGCGACTCGACCGGGCGCACCCGGCCCAGCCAGGGGGAAAGGTCGAGCGGTGCCTGCACCTTGTCCAGCAGGCTGCCGGGCAGCGCTCCGCCGGCCGCGGCGCAGGCCAGGCGCAGTTCGCCCTGCTCGAATTCGTCCAGCGCCAGGCCGGCGAAGTCGTCGAGCAGCACCGCCTGCAGGTCGGCGCCGAGCACGGTCTCCACCGCCAGCTCCCAGCCGGACTCGACGCGCAGGCCCTCGGCCAGGCGCGGCCGACCCTGCAGGTTCTGCTCGCGCAGCCAGGCGGCGGCGCCCGCGCCCGGGTCCAGCGCGGCCTGCTGCAACGCCTCCAGCGAGGCGAGGCGGCCGTTGAGGCGCTGCAGCTCACCCTGCGCCTGCTGCTGCTCGCGCCCGGCCTGCTGCAGCTCGTCGCGCAGCTGCTGCAGGCGCTCGGCCAGTTGTTCGTCGCCGGCCTGCAGCTCCTCCAGCTCCAGCTCGCCGGCCGCCAGCTGCTCGGCCAGCTCCTCCATGCGCGCATCGGCGGGATCGCCGGCCAGCTGGCGGCGCTCGTCCTCGAGACGGCGCTGGCGCTCGACCAAGCGCTCCAGGCTCTGCTCCAGCTGCTGGATGCGCGCCTGCTGCACCTCGGCCTGGCGGCGCGGCTCGGCGCTGCGCTGGTTGAAGGCGTCCCACTGCTCCTGCCAGGCGTGCATGGCGGCCTCCGCCTCCTCCAGCGCGCAAGCGCCCTCCTCGGCGGCGGCCCGGGCCAGCTCCTGCTCGGGTTCGAGCATCGCCAGTTCCTCGGCCAGGCTGGCCAGCAGGTCGCGGTCGTTGCCCAGGTGCGCCTCGGTTTCCGCGCGGGCACGCTCGGCCTCGCGCAGGTCGTCCTGCAGCTGGCGCAGGCGCTGCTGGCCGTGCTGGATGCTCTGCTCGATGCGCGCGATGTCGCCGCCCACCGAGTAGAAGCGCGCCTGCACCTGGTTGAAGGTTTCCGCCAGCTCGTGGTGACCGTCGCGCAGGCGCTCGATGCTGGCGTCGGCGTTGCGCTGCTCGGCGACCAGCGCCTCCATGGCCACTTCCTGGTCGCCGATCACGCTCTGCCGCGCCCGCGCCTGCTCGTCCAGCGCCAGCCAGCGCAGGGCGGCCAGCTCGGCCTTGAGCTGGCGCTCCTCGGCCTTGTACTGCTGGTACTTCTCGGCGGACTGGGCCTGGCGCTGCAGGCGCTCGAGCTGGCGCTCCAGCTCCTGGCGCAGGTCGGCCAGGCGCTCGAGATTCTCCTGGGTGCGGCGGATGCGACTCTCGGTCTCGCGGCGGCGCTCCTTGTACTTGGAGATGCCCGCCGCTTCCTCGATGAAGTTGCGCAGATCCTCCGGGCGCGCCTCGATCAGCTTGGAGATCATCCCCTGCTCGATGATCGAGTAGCTGCGCGGCCCCAGGCCGGTGCCGAGGAAGATGTCGGTGATGTCGCGCCGACGGCACTTGGTGCCGTTGAGGAAATAGGTGTTCTGCCCTTCGCGGGTCACCCGGCGGCGGATGGATATCTCGCTCCAACTCGCGTACTCGCCGCCCAGGCTGCCGTCGCCGTTGTCGAACACCAGCTCGATGGACGCCTGCCCCACCGGCTTGCGGGTGTTGGAGCCGTTGAAGATGACGTCGGTCATCGACTCGCCGCGCAGGTTCTTCGCCGAGCTCTCGCCCATCACCCAGCGCACGGCGTCGATGATGTTGGACTTGCCGCAGCCGTTGGGACCGACCACCGCGGCCATGTTGCTGGGGAAGCTGACCGTGGTCGGGTCGACGAAGGACTTGAAGCCGGCCAGGCGGATGCACTTCAGGCGCATGGCGGGAGGCTCCGGGCACGGCGGCCAGACGGGCGACGAAGAGGGGCGGACGGCGGAATCATGGGCGGGCGTCTGACCGGGGTTGCGCGGCGCGGCAGTCTAGCACAGGGGCCGGGCGGCTCAGGAGGGGCGCGGACGGAGCGCCGCCGACCTCGCGCGGATGTGTGCGCCACGGCACGCGGACAGGGCGCCGGGGACGCTGCTAATCTGGCGACAGACCAAGGAGCAGCCCATGTCCCTTCCCCCGCCGTCCGGCTGGCGCCACCGCCTGTACGTGATCATCTTCCAGGTCGACACCCCGGCCGGGAGGCGTTTCGACGAGTTCCTGCTGCTGGCCATCCTCGCCAGCCTGGTGGTGGTGATGCTGGACAGCGTGGAGTCGGTCGGCCGCGAGCACGGCGCCCTGCTCGGCATGCTGGAATGGAGCTTCACCGCCCTGTTCGCCGTCGAGTACCTGGCTCGCCTGTACTGCTCGCCCCGGCCGCTGCGCTACGCCTTCAGCTTCTACGGGCTGATCGACCTGCTCGCCGTGCTGCCCGGCATCCTCGCCCTCGTCTTCGCCGACGCCCAGTTCCTGATCATCGTCCGCGTGCTGCGCATGCTGCGGGTGTTCCGCGTGCTCAAGCTGACGCCCTACCTCAGCCAGGCGAATTTCCTGCTGGTGGCGCTGCGGGGCAGCCGACAGAAGATCATCGTGTTCCTGCTCACCGTCAGCACCCTGGTCATCGTGTTCGGCACCCTGATGTACGTGATCGAGGGGCCGGCCCACGGCTTCAGCAGCATCCCCACCAGCATCTACTGGGCGGTGGTGACCCTGACCACCGTCGGTTTCGGCGACATCACGCCGAAGACACCGCTGGGCCAGGGCCTGGCCAGCCTGATCATGATCACCGGCTATTCGATCATCGCCGTGCCGACCGGCATCTTCACCGCCGAGCTGGCCAGCGCCATGCGCAGCGGCGAGGGCGGCCTGCAGCGGCCATGCCCGACCTGCGGCAAGCCCAGCCACGAGGCTGGTGCCAGCTTCTGCTGCCGCTGCGGTCACCCGCTGTTCCCTCGTGCGGACTGAGCCCCGGCGCCGCCCGCACAAGAAGGGCGCGGGGCCCGCAGGCCGCCGCGCCCGTTCCACCGCCGGAGCGCCTCAGCGTTCACCGCGACTCTCGCCCCGCTCCTGCCACTGACGGCCGCCGTCGCGCTGACGCGCCGGCCCCATGCGCTGACCACCCGCGTCATCCGGCGACGAGGAGGACGGCGAAGCCATGCGCCGCTCATGGCGCTGCTCGCCTACCTGCTGCTGGCGATGCGGTTCGCGTTGCTGCCACTGACGCTGCGGACGCTGCTGCCACTGGTGCTCCTGCTGGCGCTCGGGGCGCTGCGACTGCCACTGCCGCTGCGGGCGCGTCTCGATGCGCTGCTGCGGCCACTGGCGCTCCTGGCGGACGTCCAGACGCTGCTGCTGCCACTGACGCTGCTGCTGTTGCAGTTCGCGCTGGCGGCGCCAGTCCCGCTCCCGCTCCTGCTCCTGTTGCCATGCGCGCAGGCGCTGCTCGCCCTCGCTCGGGTTGCGCCATTCGCGCTGCGGCGTGCCGGGGCCGTAGTAGCGGCCCTGGTCGCGGCGCTCCCACTGGCCGTCACCACGGTAGTCGTGGCGGCGGTTGTCGTAGTGGCGATTGTCGTAGCGCGGCTGCGAATGGTAGCGCTGCCCCAGCCGCGGCGGGACATGGCGATGCTCGATCACCCGCCACGGGCCGTTGAACTGCCGTCCCGACGACCAGTGGTTGTCGTTCCAGCGGTAGTAGGTGTGGTCATGGTAGTAGGTGCGCGGATAGCCCGTGCTCACATAGACGCGCAGGTCGTCGTCCCAGCGCCAGTGGCCATGGCGGGGCGGCGGGTAGTAGCCGCCATGGCGGGGATAGTCGCCATAGCGGGGATAGTCGTCGTAGCCGTAATCCCCCTCGACGACGGTGCAGGCCGTCAGCGGCAGGATCAGGGCCATCAGGATCCCCACGGCACAACGCCTCATTTGCTAGCCTCCACGGCAGGCGCGGGCCTGCTCGGACATTGGTCGACGCCCGGCGCGACAGTCGCAGCCGGGTCATCCTTCAGACAACGGGTCCGACCACTGGTTGCAGTGCCGCGAGCCGGCCAGGACGGCCGCAGGGAGCCTGGCCGCTCCACCGAGGGGAGCGGCCGTGGCGGTCAGGGCTGCTCCGCCTTGTCGATCACCAGCGCCTGCTCGCCCGCCTCGGCAGTCTTCAGCACGCCGCTCTGGCCGATCCACTCGCCCTGCATCGGGCTGCCGGCACGGGAGATGCGCGCCACCAGCTGGATCTCGGCGAAGTTGGACAGCTTGAGCTGCGGCATCATCGCATCGGCATCGGAGAGGCTGACTTCCACCGGCAGGTCGGAGACCTTCAGGCGCTTGGCGGCCAGCGGCATCGGCGGACCGGAGGCGGCACGGGCGAAGACGAACAGCGTATCGTCCGGCTGCACCTTGCCGGCCAGTTCCGGGGCCAGGCTGACCCGGACCTTGAGTTCCACCGCGGCCGGCGCGACCGGTGCCTCGGGCACCTTCTCGCCGCGGGCGACCAGTTGCTCGCGGGCACGCTCGATGCCGCCCTCGATGGCCTGGCGCGACGGATCGTTCGGCTCCAGCACCGCCACCAGACGCTGCCAGTAGCCCATGGCGTCGCCATAGCGCTGCTCCTCGAAGGCGGCGATGCCGAGCAGGCCGAGGGTGGTGACCTCCTGCGGATCGAGCCTGAGCGCCTCCTCGCCGAGGCTGCGCACCTGCTCGGTGAACTTCTGCCCCTCGGCGAAGTACAGCGCCTGCGCCCACTGGCCGAGCAGCTCCGGCTGGCGGCCGGCCAGTTCGGCGGCGCGGGCGAAGGCCGGGGCGGCGTCCCCGGGACGCTGCTGGGCCATGTAGCTGCGACCGAGGAAGTACCAGGCCTCGGCCTGGTCCGGCTGCAGGCGCACGGTTTCCTCGAGGCGCGCGATCACCTCGTCCATGTTCTTCGGCGCCACGGCCAGCTGTTCGCGCAGCTTCAGCGCATCGCTGGCGCCCCAGTGCAGGTACAGGGCGAGGCCGGCGACCGGCACCAGCACGGCCAGCGTCAGCGGCAGCCAGCGGCCCAGCGGGCGACGCGCCGCCTCGGCCTGCTCGGCGTCGTCCAGCAGCTCGCGGGCGGCCTCGCTGCGCCCGGCCTCCAGCTGGGCGGCATCCAGGCTGCCGGCGGCATGCTGGGCGTCCAGCTCGGCGATGCGCTCCTGATACAGGGCGACGTTGAGGGCGGTGCGGTCTTCCTCGGCCTGGGCGCGGCGGCCGCGCAGCAGCGGAATCAGCAGGAAGGCGAGCGCTGCCAGCAGCAGCACCGCGGCAGCAAGCCAGAAAGCGGTCATTGGTCAGCCTTGCTCTTGTCGGAAGCGTTCTTCAGCAGTTGGTCGAGGCGCGTGCGCTCCTCGGCGGAGAGGTCGGCGCCCTGGCCGAATGCCGCGGGACGGCGGCGACGCAGGACGATCAGCGCCAGCACGCCGAGACCGCCGCCGAGCAGCAGCCACGGGCCGTACCAGAGCAGCCAGGTACGCGCATCGACCGGCGGGTTGTAGCGCACGAAGTCGCCGTAGCGGGCCACCAGGAAGTCGACGATCTCCTGGTTGCTCTTGCCTTCGCCGAGCATGCGGTGGATCTCGCGGCGCAGGTCCATGGCGATCGGCGCGTCGGAGTCGGCGATGTTCTGGTTCTGGCACTTCGGGCAGCGCAGCTCCTCGGTGAGGGTGCGGTAGCGCTCGCGCGCCGCCTCGTCCTTGAACTCGTAGGTGTCGATGGCCGCCTGGGCGCCCAGCGACAGGGTCAGGCCCAGCAGGGCTGCGGAGAGCAGTCGTTTCATCAGCGCGCGTCCACCAGTTGCTGGTACAGCGGAGCCAGCTGTTCGCGCCAGACGCGCTCGTCGATGGCGCCGACGTACTTGTGACGGATGATGCCGTCCTTGTCGATCAGGAAGGTTTCCGGCGCGCCGTAGACCCCGAGGTTGATGCCCAGGCTGCCCTGCGGGTCCTCGACGTTGAGGCGGTAGGGGTTGCCCAGATCGTTGAGCCACTTGCGCGCCGCCTCGCCGTTGTCCTTGTAGTTGACGCCGTAGACCACCACGCCCTGCCCGGCCAACTGGTTGAGCATCGCGTGCTCGGCGCGGCAGGTCGGGCACCAGGTCGCCCAGACGTTGACCAGCGCCGGCCCCTTGAGGTCGCCGGAGCTGACGGTGCGCGTCGGGTCTTCCAGCGACGGCAGGGCGAAGCCGGGCAGCGGCTTGCCGATCATGGTCGTGCCGATGTCGCGCGGATCGAGGAACAGGCCCTTGTAGAGGAAACCGGCCAGCACCAGGAAACCGAGCAGCGGCAGCAGCAGGATTGCCCGTTTCATGCTTGCACTCCAGTCATGCCCAGCGCCTCGCGGGCCCTGGTGGTCACCTTGACCCGGTAGCGACGGTCGAGCGCGGCGAGCAGGCCGCCGCAGGCCATCAGCAGGCCGCCCAGCCAGATCCAGCGCACGAACGGCTTGACGTGCAGGCGCACGGCCCAGGCGCCGTTCTCCAGCGGCTCGCCGAGGGCGACGTAGAGGTCGCGGGTGAAGCCCGGATCGATGCCGGCCTCGGTCATCGGCATGCCGCGCACCTGGTAGATACGCTTCTCCGGATGCAGCACGGCGATCTCCTCGCCATCCTCCAGCACGCGCACGGTGCCGCGATCGGAGGTGAAATTGGGGCCTTCGTGGTGACGGGTACCGTCGAAGGCGAAGCGGTAGCCACCGACTTCCACCGACTCGCCGGGCGCCATGCGCAGGTCACGCTCGACGTTGTACTGGCTGGACAGCACGATGCCGAGGGCGGTCACCGCGATGCCGAAGTGCGCCAGCTGCATGCCCCAGTAGCTGCGCGACAGGCCGGCGATGCCCTTGACCAGCCCCTTGTGGCGGGTCTTGTCGAGCAGGTCGCGCAGCCCGGCGAGCACCACCCAGGCGGCCAGCAGGCAGGCGGCCAGCACCGCCCAGTGGAAGTCGCCGAGCAGGAAGGCGGCAGCGACGCCCAGCACGCCGCTGGCGACCAGTACCGGCAGCAGCATGCCGCCCAGCCAGCCCAGCGGGGTGTCCTTCCAGCGCACCAGCACGCCGACGCCCAGGGCGACCATGAGGATGGCCATCAGCGGCAGGAACAGCGCGTTGAAGTACGGCGGGCCGACCGACAGCTTGGCGCCGGACAGGGCGTCGAGCACCAGCGGATAGAGGGTGCCGAGCAGGATCATGGCGCAGGTCACCACCAGGATCAGGTTGTTGGCCAGCAGCAGGGTCTCGCGCGACCACAGGCCGAAGCCGATGACGCTCTTGACCACCGGCGCGCGCAGGGCGAACAGGGTCAGCGAGCTGCCGACCACGAACAGCAGGAAGATCAGGATGAAGGTGCCGCGCTCGGGATCGGCGGCGAAGGCGTGCACCGAGGTCAGCACGCCGGAGCGCACCAGGAAGGTACCGAGCAGGCTCAGCGAGAAGGCGGCGATGGCCAGCAGCACCGTCCAGCTCTTGAACACGCCGCGCTTCTCGGTCACCGCCAGCGAGTGCAGCAGCGCGGTGCCGACCAGCCAGGGCATGAACGAGGCATTCTCCACCGGGTCCCAGAACCACCAGCCGCCCCAGCCCAGCTCGTAGTAGGCCCACCAGGAGCCGAGCACGATGCCGATGCTGAGGAAGGCCCAGGCGACTATGGTCCACGGCCGCGACCAGCGCGCCCAGGCGGCGTCGAGGCGGCCGCCGAGCAGGGCGGCGATGGCGAAGGCGAACACCACAGAGAATCCGACGTAGCCCATGTACAGCATCGGCGGGTGGACGATCAGGCCGAAGTCCTGCAGCAGCGGGTTGAGGTCGCCGCCGTCGCGCGGCGCGTTGGGCAGCAGGCGCGCGAAGGGGTTGGAGGTGACGATCAGGAACAGCAGGAAGCCGACGCTGATCATCCCCATCACGCCGAGCACGCGGGCCAGCATCACCTCCGGCAGCTGGCGGGAGAACACCGACACGGCGAAGGTCCAGCTGGCGAGGATCAGCGCCCACAGCAGCAGCGAGCCCTCGTGGGCGCCCCACACCGCGCTGAACTTGTAGAACCAGGGCAGCGCGCTGTTGGAGTTGCTGGCCACGTAGGCCACCGAGAAGTCGTCGACCAGGAACGCCTGAGTCAGGCACAGGAAGGAGAACAGCAGGAAGGCGAACTGGCCCCAGGCCGCCGGGCGGGCCAGGCTCATCCACTGCGCATCGCCGCGCCAGGCGCCGATCATCGGCAGGGTCGCCTGCACCGCGGCCAGGCACAGGGCGAGGATCATGGCCAGATGGCCGAGCTCGGGAATCATTGCTTGCCCTCCGCGCTACCCATGGCCGCCGGCGGCATGCCGGCCGGCAGCTTGCCGCTGTCCTTGAGCGCCTTGGTCACCTCGGGCGGCATGTAGTTTTCGTCGTGCTTGGCCAGCACCTCGTCGGCGACCAGCACGCCGCTCGCGTTGAGGCGGCCGAGGGCGACTATGCCCTGCCCCTCGCGGAACAGGTCGGGAAGGATGCCGCGGTACTGGATGGTCACGTCCTTGGCATAGTCGGTGACCACGAACTGCACGTCCAGCGAGTCGGCCGAGCGGCTCACCGAGCCCTCCTTGACCATGCCGCCGGCGCGGATGCGGGTGTCCTGCGGCGCCTCGCCGGCGGCGATCTGCGTCGGCGTGTAGAACAGGTTGATGTTCTGCTGCAGGGCGCTGAGCGCCAGGCCGACGGCCACGCCGACGCCGGCGAGGATGCCGAGGATGATGAACAGGCGCTTCTTGCGGACAGGATTCATTGCTTGCTCTCCCGGCGCAGACGGCGCGCCTCGTCTTGCAGGTAACGGCGGCGCGCCAGGATCGGCAGCGCGACGTTGAGGGCCAGGACCGCCAGGCTGATGCCATAGGAAGTCCACACGTACAGGCCATGCTTGCCCATGGCGAGGAAATCGGCGAAGGACTCGAAACTCACAGGCTGCGCTCCACTTCGGCTTTGACCCAACTGGCCCGCGACTCGCGCTTGAGCACCTCGAGGCGCATGCGCAGCAGCAGGCTGACGGCGAAGAAGCAGTAGAAGCCGATGACCATGATCAGCAGCGGCACCCACATCTCCGGCGGCATCGCCGGCTTCTCGGTGATCTTGAAGGTCGCCGGCTGGTGCAGGGTGTTCCACCACTCCACCGAGTACTTGATGATCGGGATGTTGATCACGCCGACGATGGCCAGCACGGCGCAGGCCTTGGCCGCACTGTCGCGGTTGCTGATCGACTGGCCGAGGGCGATCACCCCGAAGTAGAGGAACAGCAGGATCAGCATCGAGGTCAGGCGCGCGTCCCACACCCACCAGGCGCCCCAGGTCGGCTTGCCCCACACCGCGCCGGTGACCAGGGCGATGAAGGTCATCCAGGCGCCGAGCGGCGCGGCGCACTGCAGGGCAACGTCGGCCAGCTTCATCTTCCACACCAGGCCGACCACCCCGGCCACCGCCAGCATGATGTAGCAGGACTGGGCGAGGATCGCCGCCGGCACGTGGATGTAGATGATCCGGAAGCTGTTGCCCTGCTGGTAGTCCGGCGGCGCGAAGGCCAGCCCCCACACGGTGCCGACGGCGAGCAGCAGCGCCGCGGCCACGCTCAGCCAGGGCAGCCAGCGGCCGCTGATCTCGTAGAACCATTTGGGCGAGCCAAGCTTGTGAAACCACGTCCAGTTCATCGAAGGATGCTCACTTCTTATTCGCCGACACTGATGTTCAGGCCGGCGGCGATGGCGAAGGGGGTCAGGGTCACCGCCAGGGCGGTGAGGCTGGCCAGCCACAGCAGGTGGCCGGCCGACGGCAGGCCCTGCAGGGCCGACTGCAGGGCGCCGCTGCCGAGGATCAGCACCGGGATGTACAGCGGCAGGATCAGCAGCGCCAGCAGCAGGCCGCCGCGCTTGAGCCCCACGGTCAGCGCCGCGCCGACCGCGCCGAGCAGGCTGAGGATCGGCGTGCCGAGCAGCAGGGAGAGCAGCAGCACCGGCAGGCAGCGCGCCGGCAGGCCGAGCATCAGCGCCAGCAGCGGCGCCAGCAGGACCAGCGCCAGGCCGGAAAACAGCCAGTGTGCCAGCACCTTGGCCAGCACCAGAAGGGGCAGCGGGTGCGGCGAAAGGACCCACTGTTCCAGCGAGCCGTCCTCGAAGTCGCTGCGGAACAGGCCGTCCAGCGACAGCAGCACGGCGAGCAGCGCGGCGACCCACACCAGGCCGGGCGACAGGGTTTCCAGCAGCTTGCTCTCCGGGCCGACGGCCAGCGGGAACAGCGCCACCACGATGCCGAAGAACACCAGCGGATTGAGCAGCTCGGCCGGACGGCGGCACAACAGGCGCGCCTCGCGGGTGAACAGCTGGGTGAACACGTTACTCATCGGCGACGCTTCCTGCGCGGGCGAGGTCCAGCTCGCGGTAGCCGGCCGGCTTGCGGGTCAGGCTGTGGTGGGTGGTCAGCACCACCATGCCGCCCTGCTCGCAGTGGCGGGCCAGATGCTCCTCGAGCTGGGCCACGGCGTGCTTGTCGAGGGCGGTGAAGGGCTCGTCGAGGACCCACAGCGGCGGCGGATCGAGGTACAGGCGGGCCAGGGCGACGCGGCGCTGCTGGCCGGCGGACAGGGTATGGCAGGGCACGTCCTCGAAGCCGCGCAGGCCGACCGCGTGCAGCGCCTGCCAGATGGCGTCGCGGGTTTCCATGGTGTGCAGGGCGCACAGCCAGGCGAGGTTCTCCTCGGGGCTGAGCAGGCCCTTGATGCCGGCGGCATGGCCGATCCACAGCAGGTTGCGGGTCAGCTCACCGCGCTGTTCGCTCAGCGGCTTGCCGGCCAGGCGGATCTCGCCCTCGGTCGGCTGCATCAGCCCGGCCAGCAGGCGCAGCAGGCTGGTCTTGCCGCTGCCGTTGGGGCCGGAAATCTGCAGCATCTCGCCGGGATGCAGGGCGAAGTCGAGCCGCTCGAACAGCATGCGCAGGTCCCGCTCGCAGGCGAGCGCAACGGCTTCGAGGAAGGGACTGGTCACTGCATGGCTACCCGTCGGCAGAGCGATCGAAAACGTCGGCCGGGACTAGTCCCGGCCAGGTCGGGCGGCATTATACATATGCCCCCGAAGGGCCGTGGATCGTATTTTCGACAGCTTATGACCGGCTTAAGGAGGAGATGCGACCGGCTGTCGCAGCCCCGACTTCAAGGCCGGGGCTGACGCCCCTGCCCCTGCGCCGCGACCAGCCGCTCGACGAAGAACTCCAGATGGCCGCGCGGATTGGCCGGCAACGGCCAGCCGTCGATCTTTTCCGCCAGCGCCGTGTAGGCCTGGGCGGCACGGCTGCGCGGGAACACCTCGAGCAGCGGACGCTGGCGCTGCACCGCCCGGCGCAGCGAGTCGTCGAAGGGAATGGCGCCGACATAGTCGAGCGACACCCCGCCCAGCGGCTCGGTAAGACGCAGCAGCTGCTGGTGCAGGGCCGGCCCTTCCTGGGCGGCGAAGGTCATGCTGGCCAGCAGGCGGAAACGGTTCATGCCGTGCTCGCGGTTCAGCCGGGTGATCAGCGCCAGGACATCGGCACGGGCGGCCGGCTCATCGTTGACCACCAGCAGCGCCTCGCTGGCGGCATGCAGCAGGGTGGTCACGCCGCGGCCGATGCCCGGCGCACAGTCGACCAGCAGCACGTCCGGCGCGCGCGGCAGCTCGCTGAAGGCGCGGATCAACCCGCCCAGCTGCAGGGCGTCCGGCTCGCGGGGTTCGCCCGGCGAGCCGGCGATCAGCTGGATGCCGCCCGGTCCGCCGACCAGCGCATCGGCCAGGCGGCAGCGCCCGGCCAGCACGTCGGCGAGGGTGCGCGGCGGGTTCAGGGCCAGGGCCGCATCGACGTTGGGCAGGGCGAAGCTGGCGTCGAGCAGCAGCACCCGCCGGCCGCGGGCGGCCAGCGCCCAGGCCAGATTGATCGCCGCCTGGGTCTTGCCGACGCCGCCCTTGCCGCTGGCGACCGCGATCACCTGTACCGGCGCGACGGCGCTCGGCTGCGCGCGCAGCGACGCGATGTGCGGGCTCACAGCTCGCCCCCTTCCTCGTCGTCGCGCCGGCCCATGCCGTACTTGCGCATCTTCTCCACCAGGGTGGTGCGGCGCACGCGCAGGCGCTCGGCGGCGCGCGCCACCACCCCGCCAGCATCGTCCAGCGCCTGCTGGATCAGCGAGCGCTCCAGGCTGTTGAGATAGTCCTTGAGGTCCAGGCCACCGATCGGCAGCAGCGCCGGGGCGTCGATGCCCGGCAGGGCGCCGCCCGGCTCGCGCTGCGGGCCCTCCTCGGCCTGACCTTCCTCGCCGTCGAGGTGGCGGAACTTCTTCGGCAGCTCGGCGACGCCGATCACCCCGTAGGGATGCATGATCGCCAGGCGCTCGACCAGGTTGGCCAGCTCGCGCACGTTGCCGCGCCAGTCGTGGCGGCACAGCGACATCAGCGCCGCCGAGCTGAAGCGGATCGAGCCGCGCTTCTCGTGCTCCATGCGCGCGATCAGTTCGTTGATCAGCAGCGGGATGTCCTCGACCCGCTCGCGCAGCGGCGGCAGCTCGATGGAGAACTGGTTGAGCCGGTAGTAGAGATCGTCGCGCAGCCGCCCCTCGGCCACCCGCTGCTCGAGGTCGTGCCGGGTGGCGGCGATCACCCGCACGTCGACCGGCCGCGCCAGGTCGCTGCCCGTGCGCTTGAAGCTGCCCTCCTGCAGCACGCGCAGCAGGCGCACCTGCAGCTCGGCCGGCAGGTCGGCGATCTCGTCGATGTACAGGGTGCCGCCGGCGGCCAGTTCCAGGCGACCCTGGCGGCTGCCGATGGCGCCGGGCAGCGCGCCGGCCTCGCAGCCGAACAGCTCGCTTTCCAGCAGCTCCGGATCGATGGCCGTGCAGCTGATCGGCACGAAGGGAAACTCGCGACGGCTGGAATGGTAGTGCAGGTTGCGCGCCACCACTTCCTTGCCGCTGCCGGGCTCGCCGAGCAGCAGCACGCCGACCTCGGTGCCGGCGACCTGCTGCATCTGCTGGCGTACCTGCTGGATCGCCCGGCTGGTGCCGACCAGGCTGCGGAACAGGTTGGACTCGCGCTGCTGACCGCGCTCGCGGGCGGCGTCGAAGGCCTGCTGGTAGACCTGGGCGCGGTGCAGGGCGTCGAGCAGCTGGTTGTAGCTCGGCGGCATGTCGAGACGCGCCAGCACGCGGCGGCGCATCTCCTCCGGCCAGTCGGCGCAGCTCTGCTCGCCGAACAGCAGCAGCGGCAGGTTATCCACCCGGGCGCCGAGCTGCTTGAGCAGGCGCGGAGCGCCGCCCTTGCTGTCGATCTGACCGAGCAGCACGCAGGACAGACGCACATCCGGCTGCGCTTCGAGCTGGACGGCCCAGTCGCTGCTGGTGCAAGCGCTGCAGGGCTCGCAGAGGAAGTCGAAGATCACCGCCAGATCATGGCGGCGTTGGGGGAGGTCGTCGATCAGCAGGATTCGGGATTCACGCCACATGATTGCTCGGCTGGGGAGGCAGAAAGAGGCCACGGGGACGAAAACGAAGCACCCCGCCGGTGCTGGCACCGGAAAATTGCACGCAGTAAAGCCAAAAGACTGACGTCAGTCAATTTTATGTGGCGTTTTCCCATCACCCCGAGACTGCGAGCCGCTAGCTAGCCGCCTCGCGCTGCGTCGATATTCCGTCATCCCCCTTGCCCGCCGACTCCCCGGTGGCGGCATCCCCGGCGGCCGTATCCACGTCGGTCGTATCCACGGCGGCTGTATCCACAGCGGCTGCATCCTCCTGCTCCGGCGGGCTGCCGGCGCCGGCGGCCCCGCCCTGCATCTGCTCCTGCACCACCGCCTCGTCGACGCGCGGGTCGAGCGCCACCGACAGCGGCGAGCCGGCCATCGCTACCGGCACGGCGACGTGCTGGATCGGCGCCTCCTCGACACGGTGCAGGCCATGCACATCCTGCGGTCGCACCCGCCAGACCAGCACCAGCGCGCAGGCGCCGATGAACAGGTAGAGCAGCCGGGGCACGCCACGACTCATCAGCTCGCCGGCGATCAGCGGGCCGAGGCAGGCGCCGACACCGAACACCAGCAGCAGCATGGCCGACAGGGCGACGCGGCGCTCCTGCTCGACGTGATCGTTGGACAGCGCCACCGCCAGCGGATAGAGGGCGAACAGCAGCAGGCTGACCACGAAGCCCACCGCCAGCATCAGCGCCAGCGGCGGACGCGGCAGCAGGCCCAGCGGCAGCACGCTGAGCGCCAGGGCGACGGCGATCAGACGGATCAGCAGGCTGCGGTCGAAGCGGTCGGACAGGCGGCCGAGCGGCGCCTGCACCACCAGCCCGGCGAGCACGCAGGTGGTCATGAACAGGCCGACCTCGCGGGTTTCCAGGCCCTGCGCGCCGGCGTAGACCGGTCCCAGGCCGTAGAAGGCGCCGATCGCCAGGCCGGCCATGGCCACCGTGGTCATCGACTGCGGCACCCGCTTGAGGAAGAAGCGCGGCTCCAGCGGCGCCGGCTTGAGCGGCGCCGGGTGGATGCGCCGGGTGGTGGCCACCGGCACCAGGCACAGCGAGAAGCACAGCGCCACCAGCAGCAGCGGCTCGAGGCCCAGCGCCGGGCGCACCACCAGCACCAGCTGACCGAGCACCAGGCCGAGGTAGCTGGCGGTCATGTACATGGAGAACACCCGGCCGCGCTTGCGCGGTTCGGCCTGCTCGTTGAGCCAGCTTTCCACCACCATGAACTGGGTCATCATGCCCAGGCCGATCAGGAAGCGCAGCGGCAGCCAGGCGGCCAGCCAGGGCAGCAGGCCATGGGCGATCACCGCGGCGCTGACCATGCCGCCGGCCGCCACATAGGCGCGCACATGGCCCACCCGGCTGATCATCAGGTGACCGAACTTGCCGCCCAGCACCAGGCCGGCATAGTGCGCCGCCATCAGCCAGCCGGCCTGGCCGGCGGCGCCCTCGGCGGCCATGCGCAGGGCCAGGTAGGTGGTCAGCAGGCCCGAGCCGAGCAGCATCAGCAGGGTCGCGGTGAACAGCGAGGGGAAGGCGAAAATCGAGCGGGGCATGCATCCTCCGGGGGTTGGCCGGCGCGCCGGCGGGCGGCGGGCGGGATCGGCAGCAGCGCCGCCCTGCCCCGCCGCCGGGGTTCACAACTGCGGCGCCAGCACGCGGCGCTCCCAGGGCGTGATCTCGGCGAGGAAATCGGCCAGCTCCAGGGTCTTGCTGGCCAGGTAGCCGTCGATGAACTCGTCGCCGAACAGTTCGCGGGCCAGGCCGCTGCGCTGCAGGCGGTGCAGCGCCTCGTTCATGCTGGTGGGCAGGCGCAGCGCATCGGGCACCTGGAACTCGCCGCGCGCCGGCAGCGACGGCTGCAGGCCGCGCAGCAGGCCATAGAGGCCGGCGCCGAGGCTGGCGGCCAGCGCCAGGTAGGGGTTGGCGTCGGCGCCCGGCAGGCGGTTCTCCACCCGCCGCGCCTCCGGGCCGCTGGCCGGGATGCGCAGGCCGGCGGCGCGGTTGTCGTAGGCCCAGCAGGCGTTGTTCGGCGAGGCGTAGGGGTGCGCCAGGCGGTGGTAGGAGTTGACGTTGGGCGCCAGCAGCAGGGTCAGTTCGGCCAGCCCCGCCTGCAGACCGCCGATGAACTGGGCGAAGGCCGCGGTCGGCTCGCCGGCGGCATCGCTGAACAGGTTGCGCCCGCGCTCGTCGACCAGGCTCTGGTGGATGTGCATCGAGCTGCCCGGCACGCCGCCCAGCGGCTTGGCCATGCACACCACGATCAGCCCGTGGCGGAGCGCCACCTCGCGCAGCAGGTGCTTGAACAGGAAGGTCTGGTCGGCGATCCGCAAAGCGTCGCCGTGGGGGAAGTTGATCTCGAACTGGCTGACGCCCATCTCGTGCATGAAAGTGTCGCGCGGCAGGCCGAGCGCCGCCATGCAGCGGTAGACCTCGGCGAAGAACGGCCGCAGGCCGTTGCTGGAGGCGACGCTGAACGCCGAGGCGCCGACCTCGCGGCGTCCGTCCAGGCCCACCGGCGGCAGGAACGGCTCGCGCGGATCGGGGTTGGGAGCGAAGACGAAGAATTCCAGCTCGGTGGCCACCACCGGGGTGATGCCCAGCGCCGCGTACTCGGCGAGGATCCGCCGCAGCAGGCCGCGGGTGGACAGCCCGCAGGGCCGGCCGTCGACCTCCAGCGCGTCGCAGATCGCCAGCGCGCGCGGCGTGTCGCTCCACGGCAGGATGTGCACCTGCTGCGGGTCGGCGCGCAGCGCCAGGTCGCCGTCGTCGCCGCCGTAGAAGCTGGCCGGCGGATAGCCACCCATCAGGCACTGCAGCAGCACGCCACGGGCCAGCTGCAGGCGCCGCCCGGAGAGGAAGCCCTCGGCGGTCATCACCTTGCCGCGCGGGATGCCGTTGAGGTCCGGCGTCACGCACTCGATTTCCTCGACCGCCGCCAGACGCTCGGCGAACTGCAGCAACTCTTCCGGACTCTTCATCGTTTCCCTCCCTGACGCCTCGACACCGATGCCCTGTGCATCACCACCCTCATCCGTGCAGAATCTCTCACTGCCCGTGCACAATTTCAACCACTCTCGCCCTACGGGATACCTACCCCCGCCTGGGCGCTCTGCGCCAGGTCCTGCAGCTCGCGGTTGGCCACCGCGTACACCGCGTAGTCGCTGCCACTGGCGGCGCGCAGCTCGGCCAGCAGGTGGCGCCAGCGCCCCACCAGCGGCTGGTGGTGGGCCAGCCACAGGGTCAGGCGGTTGTCGATCTCCACCGGCCCCTCGGCCATCTGCAGCACGGCGATGGTGATCGCCCGCTGCTGCCAGTCGAGGTCGTCGCGCAGCGACTCGCGGGCCAGCGCCTGCCAGTTGTTCTCCACCGGCAGGGCGTTGAGCTGCTGCAGGTACCAGCCCAGCTCCAGCTCGGCGCCCACCGCGAAGTAGCAGGCGGCCACCCGCATCGGCGGCTGGCCGGTGACGTCGGCGGCCTCGATGATCGGCAGCAGGGTGTACAGGTCGCCGCAGCTGGCCAGCCGGCGCGCCAGTCCGGCCGGCACCCCGGCGCCTTCCAGTTCCTCGCGGCGCGCCAGCCAGGCGGCGCGCGCCGGCCCCTCGAGCAGTTCCTCGAGGTTGTCGATCAGCACCTTCACGCAGGGCGCGAAGTGCTCGACGGCGCGCGCCATGTCCAGCTCGCTGCGCCGGTTGCGCAGCAGCCAGCGGGTGGCGCGGCGGCCCAGGCGCATCAGCTCCTCCATCAGCGCCAGCTGCAGCTCGGCGTCGACCTGATGGTCGAGCGCCTCGATCTGCTGCCACCAGTGCGGCAGGTCGAACAGGTCGCGCACCACCACCCAGCCGCCGGCGATGTGCGCCGCCGACAGGCCGGTGGACTCGTTGAGGCGCTGCACGAAGGTCACCCCCATGTGGTCGACCAGGTCGTTGGCGATGCGCGTGCTGATGATCTCGCGGCGCAGGCGGTGGTGCTCCAGGGCCTGCGGGAAGCGCGCCAGCAGCTGCGGCGGGAAGGCGTGGTCGAGCTCCTCGCGCAGGTAGGGATCGTCCACCAGCGGCGAGTGCAGCAGCGCCTCCTTGAGGTCGAACTTGCTGTAGGACAGCAGCAGCGCCAGCTCCGGGCGGGTCAGCGCCTGGCCTTGGGCGACCCGCGCGTTGAGTTCGTCGTCGCCGGGCAGGAACTCCAGGGCCCGGTCCAGGCGGCCGCGGCTCTCCAGGTCGAGCATCAGCCGGCGGAACTCGCCGAGGCGCCCGCGCGCGTGGCGCTGGGCCAGCGACAGCGCCTGCACCTGGCGGTAGCTGATGCCCAGCACCAGGCCGGCCACCGCCTCGGTCATCTCGCGCAGCAGCTCGTTGCGCTGCTTGAGGGTCAGATCGCCCGCGCGCACCACCTCGCCGAGGAGGATCTTGATGTTGACCTCGTGGTCCGAGCAGGTCACTCCGCCGGCGTTGTCGATGAAATCGGTGTTGCAGGCGCCGCCGCGCAGGCAGTACTCGACCCGCCCCAGCTGGGTCATGCCGAGATTGCCGCCCTCGCCCACCACCTGGCAGCGCAGCTCGCGACCGTCGACGCGCAGGGCGTCGTTGGCCTTGTCGCCGACGTCCATGTGGCTCTCGTGGCTGGACTTGACGTAGGTGCCGATGCCGCCGTTCCACAGCAGGTCGACCGGCGCGCGCAGCAGCGCGCTGATCAGCTCGTTGGGCGGGAGCTGCTCGGCGTCGATCGCCAGGCGCGCGCGCACCTCGGGGCTGATGGCGATGCTCTTGGCGCTGCGCGGGAACACCCCGCCGCCGGGCGAGATCAGCGCCGCGTCGTAGTCGGCCCAGCTCGAGCGCGGCAGGGCGAACAGACGCTGGCGCTCGGCGAAGCTCGCCGCCGGATCGGGATTCGGGTCGAGGAAGATGTGCTGGTGGTTGAAGGCGCCGATCAGCAGCAGCTGCTCCGAACGCAGCAGGCCGTTGCCGAACACGTCGCCGGCCATGTCGCCGATGCCGACCACGGTGATCGGATCGCGCTGCACGTCGATGCCGCGCTCGCGGAAGTGGCGCTGCACGCCGACCCAGGCGCCGCGCGCGGTGATGCCCATGCCCTTGTGGTCGTAGCCGGCCGAGCCGCCGGAGGCGAAGGCGTCGCCCAGCCAGAAGCCGTAGTCGGCGGACAGCGCGTTGGCGATGTCGGAGAAGGTCGCGGTGCCCTTGTCGGCGGCCACCACCAGGTAGGGATCGTCCTCGTCGTGGCGCACCACCCCCGGTGGCGGCACCACGGCGCCCTCCACCAGGTTGTCGGTCAGGTCGAGCAGGCCGCTGACGAAGATGCGGTAGCAGGCGATCGCCTCGGCCTGGATCTCGTCGCGCGTGCCGCCGAGCGGCAGGCGCCGCGGCACGAAGCCGCCCTTGGCGCCGACCGGCACGATCACCGCGTTCTTCACCTGCTGCGCCTTGACCAGGCCGAGCACCTCGGTGCGGTAGTCCTCCTCGCGGTCCGACCAGCGCAGGCCGCCGCGCGCCACCTTGCCGCCGCGCAGGTGCACGCCCTCGACCCTGGGCGAGTAGACGAAGATCTCGTAGCGCGGCACCGGCCGCGGCATCTCGCTGATCAGGTGCGGGTCGAGCTTGAAGCTCAGGTAGTCCTTGGCCGCGCCGTCCGCGCCGCTCTGGTAGAAGTTGCTGCGCAGGGTGGCGCGGATCAGCTCCAGGTAGCGGCGCAGGATGCGGTCCTCGTTGAGCACCTGGACCTGCTCCAGCGCGCCGAGGATGGCCTGCTCGAGGCGCTGCTGCTTGTCCGCCAGCTCCTCGACCGGCAGCTTGCGCGCCAGGTAGAAGCGGGTCTTGAACAGGCGGATCAGCTCGCGGGCGATGTCGGCGTGGTTGCTCAGGGTGGCGGCGATGTAGCCGAGGTCGAAGCCCAGGCGGATCTGCTTGAGGTAGCGGCCATAGGCGCGCAGCACCGCCACCTCGCGCCAGGGCAGCCCGGCGCCGAGCACCAGGCGGTTGAAGCCGTCGTTCTCGGCGTCGCCCTGGACGATGTGGATGAAGGCGTCCTGGAGGATGTCGTTGAGCTGCACCAGGTCGACGTCGATGCCCTCGGCGTAGGTGAAGTTGTAGTCGTGGATCCAGAACTGGCTGCCGTCGTGGCGGCGCAGGCGGAAGGGGAACTCGCCGAGCACGCGCAGGCCGAGGTTCTCGAGGATCGGCAGCATGTCCGACAGCGCCAGTGGCGTCTCGGCGTGGTAGATCTTGCAGTGCAGGTTGCGGCCGCGCTCCAGCGGCGCCTGGTAGAACCTCAGCACCAGCGGCCGCTCGCGCGACAGTTCGAGCAGGTGGCGCAGGTCGACCACCGCCTCGTGCGGCTCGAAGCGCTCGCGGTAGCCGGCCGGGAAGCCGCCGGCGGCCAGCAGGTCGGTGGCGCGCGCCTCGCCGAGGCTCTCCACCAAGAGGCTGGCGAACTCCTCCTGCCAGCCGCGGCAGGCCTGGATCACCTCCTGCTCCAGCACGCGCGCCTCGATGGCCGCCGGGCGCTGCGGGTCGACGCGCAGGATGAACTGCACGCGCGCCAGCACCGACTCGGAGAACCAGGTCCAGAACTCGCAGTCGCTGGCGCCCAGCCGCTCGCGCAGCACCCGCTCGATGCGCTGGAGGATCTCGCTGGAGTAGATGTCGCGCGGCACGTAGACCAGGCAGTAGCAGAAGTGGCCGTAGGGGTCGCGGCGCAGGAACACGCGCAGGCGCTTGCGCTCCTGGATCTGCACGATCGCCACCGCGGTGGCGGTCAGCTCCTCCACCGGGGTCTGGAACAGGTCGTCGCGCGGCAGCACCTCGAGCACCTGGGCCAGGCTCTTGCCCAGGTGAGCGCCGGGGGCGAAGCCGGCGCGGCGGATCACCTCGGCCACCTTCTGCCGCACGCAGGGGATGTGGCGCATGCTCTCGACGTACACCGGCGAGGTGTACAGGCCGATGAAGCGGCACTCGCGCAGCACCTGGCCGTCCGGGCTGAACTGGCGCAGCGACACGTAGTCCGGGTAGGCCGCGCGGTGCACCCGCGCCGGCTGGTCGGCCTTGGCGAACGACAGCAGGCAGGGCGCGCGCAGCCAGGCCATGGCCTGCGCCGACACCCAGCGCTGCGCCGCCGGCAGGCCCGGGCGCAGGCGCCGCGACAGGCCGAGCAGCGAATCCTCGGCGTAGACCAGCAGGCCGCTGCCGTCGGCCTGCGCCTCGACGGTGAACTCCTCGTAGCCGAGGAAGGTGAAGTGGTTGTCCAGCAGCCAGTCGAGGAACGCGGCCACCTCGGCGCAGTCCTCGACGTGCGCGGCCAGGCAGGCCGGCTCGAGATTGTCCAGCAGGGCGCGCACGCGCGCCTGCATGGGCGCGAAGTCGCCCACCGCCAGGCGCACGTCGCCGAGCACCTCGTGCAGCGCCTTGGCCAGCATGTGCTGCTCGCCGGCGTTGGCGCAGCGGTCGATCTCCAGGCACAGCAGCGCCTCGCGGCGCACCTCCGGCCCTTCGGCGCCGGCCTCCAGCAGCTCGAGCAGCTCGCCGTCGGCGCCGCGGCGCAGGCTCAGCACGCAGTTCTGCAGGCTGTGCACCGCGTGGCCGCGGCGGCGCAGCTCCATGTGCAGCGAGTCGACCAGGAACGGCATGTCGGCATGCAGCATCTGCAGCACGGTGTGCGGCGACTGCCAGCCGTGGCGTTCGTAGTCGGGGCTGAACAGCACCACCTGCGGCTCGCCCGGGTCGAAGCGCTCGAGCAGGCGCCAGGCCGACAGGCAGGCGCCGGCCAGGTCGGCCAGGCGCCGCTCGGCCAGCTCGTCGAGGGCCACGCTGGCGAAGAACTGGCGGGCGAACAGGTCCACCTGGCCGAGCCCGCGCTCCTCGACCTGGCGCGCCAGCACCTCGTGCAACTGGCGATGGAAATCGTCCCGGTCCACTGCACTGAACAAACCCATGACTGTTCTCCGCTGGCCGCCACCGGCCGCTGCCTTCTGACACGTTAGCAGGGCTGCCGGCGCCGGCACACCCGTTCGGCCGGCGACCGCGCGGCGTTGGTCGAGGCGGGGGCAGATGGATTAAAGTGGAGGCCGAGCCGGCGCCCTGCGCCGATAACCCCCTGCCGAGTCCGGACATGCCCCATCGTGATGCGCTGATCGCCCTGCGCCAGTACCTCTCCAGCCAGATCCTCGGCCAGGAGCGGCTGGTCGAACGCCTGCTGATCGCCCTGCTCGCCGACGGCCACCTGCTGGTCGAGGGCGCGCCGGGGCTGGCCAAGACCAAGGCGATCAAGGACCTCGCCGCCGGCCTCGAGGCCGAGTTCCACCGCATCCAGTTCACCCCCGACCTGCTGCCGGCGGACATCACCGGCACCGAGATCTACCGCCCGGAAACCGCCACCTTCGAGTTCCAGCGCGGGCCGATCTTCCACAACCTGGTGCTGGCCGACGAGATCAACCGCGCCCCGGCCAAGGTGCAGTCGGCGCTGCTCGAGGCGATGGCCGAGCGCCAGGTCAGCATCGGCCGCAGCACCTACGAGCTGCCCGGGCTGTTCCTGGTGATGGCCACGCAGAACCCCATCGAGCAGGAAGGCACCTACCCGCTGCCCGAGGCGCAGCTCGACCGCTTCCTGATGCACGTGAAGATCGGCTACCCGGACGCCAGCGTCGAGCGGCGGATCCTCCAGCAGGCGCGCGGCGAGGCCATCGGCGGCGAGGCGCAGCCCGAGCAGCTGGTCAGCCAGGAGGCGATCTTCGCCGCCCAGCGCGAGATCCTCGGCCTGTACATGGCCGACGCGGTGGAGGAGTACCTGGTGCAGCTGATCATGGCCACCCGCCACCCGGCGCGCTTCGACGCCGAACTGGCCGAGTGGATCGCCTGGGGCTCCAGCCCGCGCGGCTCGATCGCCCTCGACCGCTGCGCGCGCGCCCACGCCTGGCTGGCCGGGCGCGACTTCGTCAGCCCCGAGGACATCCAGGCGGTGCTG
The DNA here is from genome assembly GCF_034057115.1 of Pseudomonas sp. AN-1. NCBI lineage: Bacteria > Pseudomonadati > Pseudomonadota > Gammaproteobacteria > Pseudomonadales > Pseudomonadaceae > Pseudomonas > Pseudomonas sp. AN-1. The sequence goes on from NZ_CP139195.1 coordinate 1,911,207, forward strand.
TTCGACGTGCTGCGCCACCGCGTCATCCTGTCGTTCGAGGCGGAAGCCGCCGGCGTCGACCAGGACCGCGTGGTACAGCGCATCCTCGACCAGGTCGCGGTGGCCTGAGGCGCTGGCCATGTACGCCGACATGCTGCCGCCGGGAGTGATGGTCAGCCTCGCCGAACTGCTGGAGATGCGCCATCGCCTCGACGAGGTGCAGCTGTTCTCCAGCCCCGGCCGGCGCAGCCCGCTGGTCGGCCTGCACCACTCCAAGCTGCGTGGGCGCGGCGTCGACTTCGACCAGGTGCGCGTCTACCAGGCCGGCGACGACGTGCGCAACATCGACTGGCGGGTCACCGCGCGCACCCAGGAGCCGCACACCAAGCTGTTCCACGAGGAGCGCGAGCGCCCGGTGTTCCTGCTGGTCGAACAGAGCCCGCGGCTGTTCTTCGGCAGCGGCCTGTGCTTCAAGTCGGTGCTCGCCGCCCAGGTCGCCGCGCTGTTCGGCTGGGCCGCGCTGGCCCACAACGACCGCATCGGCGGCCTGGTGTTCGACGATGCCGGCAGCAGCGAGATCCGCCCGCGGCGCAGCAAGCAGAGCCTGCTGCAGCTGCTCGGCCGGGTGGTGCGCGCCAACCAGCAGCTGTCCTCGCGCGGCAGCGAGCCCGCCGCCGGCGACGGCCTCGGCCTGGCCCTGCGCCGCGCCCGCGAGGTGCTGCGCCCGGGCAGCCTGGTGCTGGCGATCTGCGACGAGCGCAGCCTGGTGGACAGCGCCGAGCAGCAGTTCGCCCTGCTCGCCCGCCACTGCGACCTGATCCTGCTGCCGCTGTCCGACCCGCTCGACCACGCCCTGCCGGCCGCCGGCCTGCTGCGCTTCACCGACGAGCACGCGCGCCTGGAGCTGGACACCTCTGACGCCGAGCTGCGCCAGGCCTGGCGCGAGCGCGGCGAGGCGCGCCAGCTGCGCTGGCAGCGCCTGGCGCAGAAGCTCGGCGTGCTGCTGCTGCCGCTGTCCACCCAGCGCGACCTGATCGAGCAGCTGCGCGAACAGGTCCTGCCGCACCCGCAGGCGCAGCCGGCATGAGTCCCCTCGACCGCCTGGCCGAACCGCTGCTGCCGGCGCCGCCGCCGTTCTGGCCGCCGGCGCCCGGCTGGTGGCTGCTCGTCGCCCTGCTGCTGGGCGGGTTCGCCCTGCTGTGGCGCCAGCGCCGGCGCCTGCGGGCCTGGTGGCGCGACCTCGACGCCCCGCCGCCGTCGCCGGCCGGCGAGATCGACCCGCAGCGCCAGGCGGCGCTCGACGAACTGCGCGGCCTGCCGCGGCCCTACGACCGCGCACCGGCCGGCCCCTGGCTGCAGGCGCTCAACGGCCTGCTCAAGCGCCTGTGCCGCGCCCACTATCCCGACAGCCACAGCCACACCCTGAGCGGGCGCGCCTGGCTGGCCTTCCTCGACAACCGCTGCCCCGCCGCCGGCCTGACCCGCTGGATGATCCTCGTCGAGGGCACCTACCGCGCCGACTGCCGCCTCGACGACAAGGCCATCGACGGCCTGCAGCAGGCGGTGGAAACCTGGATCCGCAAGCATGCTTGAGTTCGCCTGGCCGTGGATCGCCCTGCTCCTGCCGCTGCCCTGGCTGCTGCGCCTGCTGCTGCCGCCGGCCGACAGCGGCGAGGCGGCGCTGCGGGTGACCTTCCTCGACGAGCTGGAGAACCTCGGCGGCAAGCGCGCCCGGCCGCGCCTGCCGGGCTGGCGGCGCCAGGCGCCGTTCGCCCTGCTCTGGCTGCTGCTGGTGCTGGCCGCGGCGCGCCCGCAGTGGCTGGGCGAGCCGCTGCCGCTGCCCTCCAGCGGCCGCGACCTGCTGCTCGCCGTCGACGTGTCCGGCTCCATGGACTACCGCGACATGCACTGGCAGGGCGAGACGGTCAGCCGCCTGACCCTGGTGCAGCGGCTGTTCGGCGAATTCGTCGCCGGGCGCAGCGGCGACCGCATCGGCCTGATCCTGTTCGGCAGCCAGGCCTACCTGCAGGCGCCGCTGACCTTCGACCGCCAGAGCGTGCGCCAGTGGCTGGAGGAAGCGGTGGTCGGCATCGCCGGCAAGAACACCGCCATCGGCGACGCCATCGGCCTGGCGGTCAAGCGCCTGCGCCAGCGCCCGGCGGACAGCCGCGTGCTGGTGCTGATCACCGACGGCGCCAACACCGGCGGTGAGGTGGCGCCGCTGACCGCCGCGCGGCTGGCCGCCGGCGAGGGGGTGACCCTGTACACCATCGGCATCGGCGCCGACGCCGAGCAGGCCGGCGCGGTCGGCCTGTACGGCCTCAACCCCGGCCTCGACCTTGACGAGCCGCTGCTGCGCGAGCTGGCCGCAGTCACCGGCGGCCAGTATTTCCGCGCCCGCTCCCAGGACGAGCTGCGCACCATCGCCGAGACCCTCGACCGCCTGCAGCCGGTGCTGCAGACGCCGACCACGGTGTACCGCGCCACCCCGCTGTATCCCTGGCCGCTGGCCGCGGCTGTGCTGCTCAGCCTGCTGCTGGTGGCCCACGAGCTGTGGCCGCACGGCCCGCCGCCCCTGCGCCGGAGGCGGCCATGAGCAGCCTGCTGCCGCACCTGGCCCGTCCCGCCTGGCTGCTGCTGGTGCCGCTGCTGGCCTGGCTGCTGTGGCGCCTGTGGCACCGCAAGCGCCGCCTCGGGCGCTGGCAGGCGCTGCTGCCGCCGGCCTTCCAGGCGTGGCTGCTGCATGGCGGGCGCGGCCGCCAGGATCGTCTGCCCTGGCTGCTGCTCGGCCTGGCCTGGCTGCTCGCCCTGCTCGCCCTGCTCGGCCCCGGCTGGAGCGCCGAGGAGCAGCCGGCGCAGAGCCGCGGCGACCCGCTGGTGGCGATCCTCGAGCTGACTCCGGCGATGCTCGCCGAGGACATCACCCCCAACCGTCTGGAAGCGGCGCGGCGCAAGCTGCTCGACCTGCTCGCCGCGCGCGGCGAGGCGCCCACCGCCATCGTCGTCTACGCCGGCAGCGCCCACGTGCTGGTGCCGCTGTCCAACGACCTGGCCACCGCGCAGAACCTGCTGGCCGCGCTGACTCCCGCGCTGATGCCCGAACCCGGCCAGCGCGCCGACCTCGCCGTGCAGCGCGCCCTGGCCCTGCTCGACCAGGGCGCCAACGGCCACGGCCGCCTGCTGCTGCTCACCGGCGCCCTCGGCCCGAGCGAGGAGGACGGCATCCACGCCGCCCTCGACGGCCGTGCCAACCCGCTGCTGCTGCTCGGCGTCGGCACTCCGCAGGGCGCTCCGGTGCAGCTGGAGGACGGCGGCTTCCTGCGCGATGCCAGCGGCGCCATCCTGCTGCCGCGCCTGCGTGGCGAGCAGCTGGCCGGCTTCGCCGCCGAACTCGGCGGCGGCTACAGCACCCTGCGCCTGGACGACGGCGACCTCGCCAGCCTCGGCCTGCTGGCGCGCCGCGCCACGCGCGCTGACCAGGCCGAGGGCCTGCGACCGCTGTCCGGCTGGGCCGACCAGGGCCACTGGCTGCTGCTGCCGCTGCTCCTGCTGGCCGCCTGCGCCGGCCGGCGCGGCTGGCTGTTCGCCTTCGCCCTGCTGCTGGTGCAGCCGCCGCCGGCCATGGCCTTCGAACTCGAAGACCTCTGGCGGCGCCCCGACCAGCAGGGCATGCGCCTGCTCGAGGCCGACCAGCCGGCCGCCGCCGCGCAGCGCTTCCGCGACCCGCAGTGGCGCGGCATCGCCCTCTACCGGGCCGGCGACTACGCGGCCGCCGCGGCCGCCTTCGCCGCCGGCGACGATGCCGCCGCCCACTTCAACCGCGGCAACGCCCTGGCCCGCGGCGGCGAACTGGAGGCCGCGCTGGAAGCCTACGGCGAGGCGCTGCGCCGCAACCCGCAGCTGGCCGTGGCACGGCGCAACCGCGCACTGGTCGGGCAGGCGCTGAGCGAGCGGCAGGCGGCCGCCGAATGCGCCGAGCAGGAGGCCGCGGCGCGCCGCGCGGAGGCCGAGCGCCCCGATCAGCCGGCCGCCGGCCTGCGCCCCGTGCAACCCGAGGCCGGGGCCGAGCGCTCCGGCGAGGAGCGCGGGCCCGGCGCAACCGCCGCCGAGGCCGGCCCGGCCGCCAGCGCCGTGCCCAGTGCCGGCGCCTTCGGCAGCGGCAGCGCCGAAGAGGAGCTGCTCGAGTCCGCCGGCGCCACGCCCGCCGCCGTCGGCGAACCCGCCCTCCCCATTCAGGGCGAGCAGCGCCAGGCCCTCGAGCAGTGGCTGCGGCAGATCCCCGACGACCCGGCCGAACTGCTGCGGCGCAAGTTCTGGTACGAACAGCAGCGCCACCAGGAAAAACCGCGATGACCTTTCCGACGCCCCGCGCCCTGCGCGCCCTGATCCTGCTCGCCGCGCTGGCCCTGCTGTCGCTCGCCCGCGGCGCCCTGGCCGCCGAGCTGCGCGCGCAGGTCGATCGCCACGAGCTGACGGTCGGCGAGATCGTCGAACTGACCCTGCAGAGCGACGACCCGACCCTGTTCGGCCGCCCCGACCTGAGCGTCCTGCAGGCGCAGTTCGAGGTGCTCGACACCCGCCTGCTGACCCGGCCGGCCGAGAACGGCGCGCCGGGCGACCTCGACAGCCTGCTGGTGATCGGCCTGCAGCCGAAGCTGGCCGGGCGCCTGCGCATCCCGCCGCTGCAGGTCGGCGAGGCGTTCTCCCCCGCCATCGAGCTGGAGGTGCACGAAGCCGCCCCCCGCGCCGGCAGCGAAGCCCTGGCGCCGGTGTTCGTCGATGCCCACCTGGACGAGGACAGCGTCTATGTGCAGGCCCAGGCCATCCTCACCCTGCGCGTCTACCACTCGCTGGCGCTGTACGACGACAGCCGCCTGAGCCCGCTGGAGCTGGCCGATGCGCGGGTCGAACCGCTGGGCGCCACGCGCACCTACGAGACCCTGCTCGACGGCGTGCGCCACGGGGTGATCGAGACCCGCTACGCGCTGTTCCCCCAGCACAGCGGCGAACTGCGCATCCCCGCCCTGCTGTTCAGCGCCACCGCCCTCGCCCCGGGCGAGGCCGGCGCGCAGCCGTTCGGCCCGCGCAGCGGGCGGCCGGTCCAGGTGCGCTCGCCGGAGCTGACCCTGCAGGTCAAGCCCAAGCCGGCCGACTATCCGGCCGGCACGCCCTGGCTGCCGGCGCGGGTGCTGACCGTCAGCGAGCACTGGAGTCCCGAGGAGCAGCGGGTGCAGGTCGGCGACTCGCTGACCCGCAACCTGCTGGTGCGCGCCGAAGGCCTGGCCAGCGCCCAGTTGCCGGTGCTGGACATGCCGGTGCAGGAGCACTGGCTGCGCCGCTACCCGGAGCAGCCGCGCCTGCACAACCGCGTCGGCGAGCACGGCCTGACCGGCAGCCGCGAGGAAAGCAGCGCGCTGGTGCCGACCACCCCCGGGCGCATCGAGCTGCCGGCGCTGGAGGTGGTGTGGTGGAACACCGTCGAGGATCGCCTGATGCGCAGCCGCCTGCCCGGCCGCACCCTGGTGGTGGAGGACAACCCGAACCTGGTCGATACCCCGCCGGTGGTGCCCGGCGAGCTGGCGAGCCGCGAGGCGCGCCTGTGGCCCTGGCAGCTGGCCACCGCCATCTTCGCCCTCACCACCGCGCTCGGCTTCGGCCTGTGGTGGCGCGCGCGGCGCCTGCCGGCGGTGATCCGCGCCGCCGCCAGCGGCCCCAGCCCGCGCACCCTGCAGGACGACCTGCGCCGCGCCTGCCAGAGCAACGACCCCCACGCCACCCGCCAGGCGCTGGACGCCTGGGCGCGCCAGCAGCCGGAGACCCTCGCCGACATGGCCGCGCGCTATGTGCCGCTCTCCGACGCCCTCGACGGCCTCAACGGCGCCCTGTACAGCGCCAGCGGCCACTCCTGGCAGGGCGAGGCGCTGTGGCAGGCCGTCGGCAGCCTGCCGCCGGCCAGCAACGGCAACGCCGGCCCGCCGCCAGCCGGCTCGCTGCCGCCGCTGTATCCGCGCTGACCCCCGGCGCGGCAGGCGCCGCGCCGCCGCTGTGCACCCTTCGACAAAAACCCGGCCCCGCTGCGGCAAGCCCGGCGGCGGCGTTTTTTCTACTGTCATGACCTCTCGTTTCTTCCAACAACAACAAGAGATCTGTCATGGCCGGAAAACCTGCAAACCAGCATTCGGGTACCGATAGCGCGGTACCGCTCGATCAACGCTTAAGCCGCGGCTCGCTGACCATGGCCTGGTGGGGCATCTGCAGCGCGATGTTCTACCTGGTGGTCGGCGCCGCCCTGGCGATGGGCTTCGGCACGCGCAACGCGATCGTCGGCCTGCTGCTGTCGGTGGTCTGCTACGGGGCGATCAACGCGGTGATCAGCCGCTACGCCATCGCCAGCGGACTGTCGGTGGCGCAGTTCTCGCGCCATCTGTTTGGCCGCGCCGGCGCGGCGCTGGCGGCCCTGCTGTTCAGCGCCACCGCCATCTACTACGCGGCCTTCGAGGGCTCGGTGATGGCGGTGGCGCTCAACCACTACGCCAGCGCGGTGAGCCTGGAGCAGGCCTACCTGCTGGTGGTGGTGTACAGCGTGCTGCTGATCTTCGGCCGCGCCATGCGCTGGCTGGACAAGCTCAACGGCGTGCTGCTGCCGCTGTACCTGCTCGGCCTGGTCGCGGCGCTGCTGGTGGCGGTCGACCAGTACGGCTACTCCGCCGCCTGGCTGGAGCTGGCGCCGGAAGGCGGCGCGCCCGCGTACGGCTGGTGGAACTGCTTCACCTACTTCATGGGTGTCTGGGTGCTGATGATGTACACCTGGGACTACGCCCGCTTCGGCCGCCCCGAGGACAGCGACTACCACGCCCGCTTCAACTTCGGCATGCCGTTCTACGCTGTGGCCTTCCTGCTCAACGGCCTGGCCGGGATCTTCCTCGCCGCCACCATCCCCACCGAGGGCGGTGTCAGCGAGGTGTCGGTGGTGCTGTCGATCGTCCAGCTGATGGGTCTCTGGGGCCTGCTGTTCGTCTGGGTCACCCAGACGCGCATCAACACCGGCAACTTCTTCCTCGGCGCCACCAACCTGCAGGCACTGTGCGCAGGCCTCGGCGGCCGCGCACCCTACATGGTGTGGGCGGCGCTCACCGGCCTCACGGTCTACCTGCTGATGCGCTTCGACGTGTTCAGCTACATCCTGCAGGCGCTGGCCTGGCAGAGCATCTTCATCGTCGCCTGGGTGGCCATCGCCCTGGCGCACATCCTCGCCGCCCGCGGCGCACCGCCAGCCGCCGACGCCAGCCTGCCGGCGTTCAACGCCCGCGGCCTGCTGGCCTGGTTCGCCGCCGCGGCCACCGGCATCGTCCTGCTCAAGGTCGGCGACGCGACCCTGGCGACCTTCTCGGCGCCGGTCACCTTCGTGGTCGCCTTCGCCGGCTACCGCCTGCTGGCCAGCGGCCGGCGGCGCGCCTGGTCGGCCGGCGCCGACAGCCTCTGAGCCCGCGCAGGCGCCGCCTGCCCGACTCCCCCATCACGGAACGCGCCGCTGCCGGCGGCGCGCTTCCGGTGTGCCCGCAAAACAACGACAACACCCGGAGACACCCGATGCGTCACCCGCTCACCCGCCGCACTTCCCTGCTGCTGTGCCCGCTGCTGGCCGCGCCGCTGCTGACCGCCTTTGCCCTGCCGGCCGCCGCCGTGCAGGTCACCGACAACCTCGACCTCGGCGGCGCGATCCGCGGCCGCCTGGACTACGACCCGGACCGCGACATCGCCGAGTTCGGCTTCGACACCGCCTTTCTCACCGCCACCTACACCTCGGACAGCTGGATCGGCGCGGCCAAGTACCGCTTCTACGGCAAGCACCGCCCGTTCGACTACACCGACAAGATCGGCGACATCTCCTTCGCCGAGTACGCCTGGCTGGGCTACAAGTTCGACGCCGAACGCCAGGTGCAGGCCGGCCTGATGCCGATTCCGTTCGGCCTGCAGCCCTACTTCGGCAGCACCTTCTTCGAGTCGCTGGGCAACGTGATCGGCCTCGAGGACACCCAGGACATCGGCATCAAGTACACCCAGAAGAACGCCGACTGGGACCTGCAGGCCGCCTGGTTCGCCATGCCCGCCGAACAGGGCAAGGGCACCAGCCGCGGCGGGCGCACCTACGGCACCAGCGTGGCGACGGCCGACGCCTACGTGGTGGACGGCAGCGACAACCACGAGGAGAACATCGTCGTCGCCCGCCTGGCGCGCAACCTGCAGCTCGGCGACTGGGCCTCGGAAGTCGGCGTGTCGGCGCTGGCCTCGACGCTGGAGAACCAGGACACCGGCAAGGACGGCGACCGCCGCGCCTTCGCCGTGCACTACCTCGGCCAGAACGGCCCGTGGGGCGTGCAGCTGCTCGCCGCGCGCCAGTCGATGAGCCCGGAGAACCCCGGCAGCGACCGCCTGGTGTCCTTCGGCAGCTTCGACGGCACCTTCAACGTCGCCGCCAAGGGCAACCTGTACGTCGCCGACCTCAGCTACGCCCTGCCCGGCCAGTACGGCTGGTTCTCCGGGGTGAAGTTCTATGCCAACTACAGCCACTTCACCAAGGACGCCAGCGGCTTCGAGGACTCGCAGCGCTTCATCGCCGGCAGCTCGTTCACCTTCGGCCCGCTGTGGATCGCCCTGGAATGGCTGCACGGCAAGCACGACCCGTACATCGGCGGCGGCAGCTACACCCAGAGCCTCGGTGCCGGCGGCAGCGACCGCTGGGAAAACCAGGTGTACAGCAACGTCGGCTACTACTTCTGAGCCACCGCAGCGCCAACCCCTAGTTGTGTAAATCTAGCCCCCTGTTCAGGCCAGCCTCGCGCTGGCCTTTTTTTCGTCTGCACCAGCGGCAACCCACGCACGGCCGAGTGCACGCAGACGCAACAAAGGGTGCGCCCCGCGACAAGCCCGCCCGCCGCGCGCCGCGTAGCTTGTAAGCCAGGGCGGAGCCTTGCGGGGCCGCCTCTCCGACAACAACAAGATGTGTGGTGAACCATGAGTACAGTAGATCCGATCACCCTCGCGGTCGTGCGCGGGGCGCTGGAAACGGCCCAGCGCGAGATGACCCTGACCCTGGAGAAGACCGGCCGCTCCAGCGTGTTCAACCTGGCCCACGACTACTCCAACGCGCTGTTCGACCACTTCCCGGAAATGATCCTGCAAGGCCAGGACATCCCGATCCACCTCGGCTCGCTGATCCCGGCGATGAAATGCGTGGCCGAGTTCTTCGACGGCGACATCGCCGAAGGCGACGTGATCTATCACAACGACCCGGCCTACAAGGGCAGCCACATCCTCGACTGCTGCATGTACAAGCCGGTGTTCTACCAGGGCGAGCTGGTGTTCTGGACGGTGTGCAAGGGCCACCTCACCGACATCGGCGGCCCGGTGCCGGCCGGCTACAACCCGGACGCCAAGGAGATCTACGCCGAGGGCCTGCGCATCCCGCCGGTCAAGCTGTGGGCCGGCGGCAAGCGCCGCGAGGACGTGTTCAACCTGCTGCTCACCAACATGCGCGCCCGCCCCTACCAGGAGGGCGACCTCAACGCCCAGTACGGCGCCTGCTGCGTCGGCGAGCGCCACCTGCTGGAGCTGGTCGAGAAGTACGGCGTCGCCCAGGTGCGCGCCTGCATCGCCGAGCTGAAGAACATGGCCGACCGCCACATGCGCGCCCTGCTGCGCGACGTGCCGGACGGCCACTACAGCGGCACCGCGATCCTCGAGGACTCCGGCCACGGCCTCGGCGAGCTGGCGATCACCGCCCACGTCGAGATCCGCGGCGACGAGGCCCACGTGCGCATCGAAAGCCCGCCGCAGGTGCCCTACTTCATCAACTCCTACGAGGGCAACTCGGTGTCCGGCGTCTACCTGGGCCTGATGATGTTCGCCCAGGTGCCGCCGCCCTACAACGAGGGCCTGTACCGCTGCGTCAGCGTCGACCTCGGGCCCAAGGGCACCCTGTGCAACGCCGAGGAGCCGGCGCCGCACGTCAACTGCACCACCACGCCGATGGAAACCCTGGCCGACGCCGTGCGCCAGGCGCTGGAGCAGGCCGCACCCGAGCGCGTCACCGCCTCCTGGGGCCACGCCAGCGGCATCAACATCGCCGGCCACGACCCGCGCCGCGAGGGCGACGAGTACGTGACCATGGTGCTCGCCTCGATCATCTCCGGCGCCGGCGCCAACAAGGTGATGGACGGCTGGCACGCCTGCGGCCCGCTGTGCTGCTTCGGCGCGCTGATGAGCGGCGACATCGAGCTGCTCGAGTACTCCTACCCGATCGTCATCCACCGCTACAGCCTGATGAGCGACAGCGGCGGCGCCGGCGAATTCCGCGGCGGCTCCGGCACCCGCCTGGAGATCGAACCGCTGGAGCACGAGATGACCGTGGTCGGCTTCGGCGAGGGCCGCCAGCTGGCCACCGCCGGCGCGGCCGGCGCGCGCAACGCGCTGATCGAGCCCAAGCTCGGCCGCCTGATCCACCGCCGCGCCGACGGCGAGGAAACCCACTACATCCAGAACCCAGTGCTGACCGTGCGCCCCGGCGAGCGGGTGATCAACGTCAACCCCGGTGGCGGTGGCTACGGCGACCCGCTGCGCCGCCCGGTCGCCGCGGTCCTCGACGACCTGCGCAACGGCCTGGTCTCCGCCGAGGGCGCCCGCCTCGAGTACGGGGTGATCGTCGACGCCGACGGCCATCTCGACGAAGCCGCCACCCGCGCCGCCCGCGCCCCCCACTGAGCACTGCTGAGGAACATCGACATGCGTAACCAATATCGTCTGGGCATCGACGCCGGCGGCACCTTCACCGACTTCATCCTCGCCGACCGCGACGGCGGCGTGCAGCTGTTCAAGGCGCCGTCCACCCCGCAGGACGGCACCCTGGCGATCCGCGCCGGTCTGGCGCAGATCGCCGACGCCGTCGGCCGCTCGCCGGCCGAGATCATTGCCGACTGCGACCTGTGCATCAACGGCACCACCGTGGCGCTCAACGCGCTGATCGAGCGCACCGGGGTCAAGGTCGGCCTGCTGTGCACCGAGGGCCACGAGGACAGCCTGGAGATCCGCCTCGGCCACAAGGAGGAAGGCCACCGCTACGACGCCCACTACCCGCCGGCGCACATGCTGGTGCCGCGCCACCTGCGCCGCCCGGTCGGCGGGCGCATCCTCAGCGACGGCCGCGAGTACAGCCCGCTGGACGAGGCCGCGGTGCGCGAGGCCATCGAGTACTTCCGCGCCGAGGGCGTCGAGGCGGTGGCGATCTCCTTCGTCTGGTCGGTGCGCAACCCGGCCCACGAGCTGCGCGCCGCCGAGATGGTGCGCGCCGCCCTGCCCGGGGTGTTCGTCTGCACCGGCGTCGAGGTGTTCCCGCAGATCCGCGAGTACACCCGCACCTCCACCACCGTGGTCAACGCCTACCTGAGCCCGGTGATGGCGCGCTACGTCGAGCGCATCGACGCGCTGTTCGAGGAGCTCGGCGCCCAGCAGCCGGTGCGCTACTTCCAGTCCAACGGCGGCCTGGCGCCGGGCGGCATGATGCGCGAGCGCGCGGTCAACGCGATCAACTCCGGCCCGGCCTCGGCGCCGCAGGCCGGCCTGTCGGTGGCTAAACCGTTCGACATCGACAACGTGATCACCGTCGACATGGGCGGCACCTCGTTCGACATCACCCTGACCAATGCCGGACGCACCAACTTCAGCAAGGACGTCGACTTCCTGCGCCAGCGCATCGGCGTGCCGATGATCCAGGTGGAGACCCTCGGCGCCGGCGGCGGCTCGATCGCCCACCTCGACGAGTTCGGCATGTTGCAGGTCGGCCCGCGCAGCGCCGGCGCCAAGCCTGGCCCGGTGTGCTACGGCAAGGGCGGCACCGAGCCGACGGTGACCGACGCCAACCTGGTGCTCGGCTACCTGCCCGACGGCGCCCTGCTCGGCGGCAGCATCCGCCTCAACCGTCAGGCGGCGCTGGACGCCATCCGCAGCAAGATCGCCGACCCGCTGGGCATCAGCATCGAGCGCGCGGCCTACGGCATCACCACCCTGGTCAACCTCAACATGGTCAACGGCATCCGCCGCGTGTCCATCGAGCGCGGCCACGACCCGCGCGACTTCGCCCTGATCGGTGCCGGCGGCGCGGCCGGCATGCACGTGGTGCGCCTGGCCGAGGAGATCGGCATCCACACCGTGCTGATCCCCAAGGTCGCCTCCGGCCTGTGCGCCTTCGGCCAGATCCTCTCCGACATGCGCTACGACCAGCTGACCACCCTGCCGATGCGCCTGGACGCCGGCCACGTCGACCTCGCGCAGCTCAACCAGGCGCTGGCCGAGCTGCGCAACAAGGGCCTCGACAACCTGCGCGAGGACGGCTTCGCCGCCGACACCATCGAGTGCCACTACACCCTGGAGATGCGCTACCTCGGGCAGATCCACGAGTGCAGCGTGGAGCTGGCCAGCAGTCGGCTCGACGAGCAGGGCCTGGCCGCACTGTGCGACTCTTTCCACCGCCGCCACCAGGCGCTGTACTCCTACAGCGAGCCGGGCAGCCCGGTGGAGCTGGTCAACCTGGAGTGCTCGGTGATCGGCCGCCTGCCGCGCCCGCCGCTGCCGGAGCTGCCGGTGCCGGCCGAGGTCGGCGAGGCCGCCCCGTCCAGCCTGCGCAAGATGCTGTTCAGCGCCGACGGCGACTGGCAGGCCACCCCGGTGTACGACGGCAACCACCTGCAGGCCGGGCAGACCGTGCAGGGTCCGTGCGTGATCGAGGAAAGCACCACCAACATCGTCATCCCGCCGGGCTGGCAGGCGACGCTCACCCCGTCGGCCACCTATGCGGTGACTCCAAGGACTTGACCACCCGGTCACCCAGGCCAATGATGGCGAAATAACAGTGCGGCAGGGACTTCCCTGCCGCACTGTCCTCATAACAACGATAATCGTGAGGACCGGCCATGGCTCAACAGCTCTCAACCCGGTACTGGCCGCAACAGGAACGCCAGCTCCGCTGGGCAGAAGCTATCGGCACCACCTACTTTCCCCTCAGCCTGGAGTTCGCCCCCGGAGCGACCTTCCAAGGCAGCCTGCACGTCTGGGACACGCCCAGCACGCCGCTCACCCTCTCCCGCCTGCGCTCCAGCCAGCTCGCCTACTCGCGCAGCAAGGCCCAGGTCAGCCAGGACCCGGAAGCCTGCTACCTGGTCACCGTGCCGCGGCAGACCGAAGTCCTCTTCGAGCAGGACGGCCGCGCCCTGCGCTGCCAGCCGGGCGGCTTCATCGTCGAGCGCGGCGATGCGCCCTACCGCTTCCACTACGCCGCCGACAACGACCTCTGGGTGTTCAAGCTGCCCGAGCGCGCCCTGCACGGCCAGCTGCGCGGCGCGGAACGCTACACCCGCTTCTGCTTCGACGCCCGCCACGGCCTGGGGCGGATCTTCGTCGAGCAGCTCGGCCTGTGCGCGGCGCGCTTCGACGAGTGCGACGCGAGCGCCCGCCACCTGCTGCTGGAACAGGCGCTGGCCACCCTGCTGATGGCCCTGCGCCAGGACGAGCGGGTGCTCAACAGCGAGACCTCGACGCTGGCTGCCGTGCACCTGCAGCGCGTCGAGCAGTACATCGAGCGCCACCTGGCCAACCCCGAACTGAACCCGGCGCAGATCGCCGAGGCCTGCGGCCTGTCGCTGCGCTACCTGCACAAGCTGTTCGCCGCCACGCCCTACACCCTCGGCGAATGGGTCCGCCTGCAACGCCTGGAGGCCGTGCACCGCCAGCTGCGCGACCCGCACTGCCACCTGTCGATCGGCGAACTGGCGTTCCGCTGGGGCTTCAACGACCAGGCCCAGTTCACCCGCGCCTTCCGCCAGCAGTACGGCTGCACCGCTCGGGAGGTGCGTGGGGGGTTGCAGAGGCGGCCGGAGTGATAGCAGAGGCAATAAAAACCGCAGCCAGGGAGGGCCCGGTTTTGGATCTCGAAGCAGCGGATTTCCTAGCCGACCGGCTGCATGAAGATGAAGGCAGATTGCGCCCAGGATGACCAGTGATTTTCCTGTGACGACCGGCAGCTATCGGCCAGAAGCTGCCAGTCGTCACCGGCTGGAGTCCGACTCAACTAGATCTACACGGGCCAGGGTTGACCTCACCCTTCGTTGCTTTCCCTGCCCAAACCGGAGAGGCGTAAGCCAGGCAAGGCATAGCAGCATATCGACAGCATGGTCAGCTTTCAGTTAGGGTTCGGTCATAGAAATCCCCGCACAACCTAAGTAACGGATTACACGTCGATATGACGCAGATAATAAACCGGGATGCCGCTGACAAAACAAAAGGCTTTCGGCTCCAAAAGCTCAGAGCAGCAACACTTCTGCTGAGAGCAGCAAATGACTTGTCAAATGTAAATTTCTACTACGCAGCCATTGAAGCGGAAGAAGATGTAACAATAATAAAAACTGCAAACTTAAGCACAGAACAGATAATTGAAGAAGACAAAAATTACAGCTCTGATAGCAACTTTACAATACACTCAGAAGCCGTACTAAACACCCTTGTAAGCTTTTTTGACATCTATATGGGTAAGTGGCACAAAAGCCAATCTACAATATTTACATTTAGCTTTTACACCACAACGAATTTCGGAAAAGAAAAAAAGAAAGAACTTGCAGACGGAACAATAATAGAGCTTCCCGATAAGCCGATTCTTGGGATTCTTCAAAACTCCTCCGATATTCCCGACGACATAGCCGGTATTGTCAAAACCATCCTGCTTGCTGAATACAAAAAGCAATATGAAAAAATCCCCGGAAATGGCTACATCAAAGCACTCGAAGATATTTGCCTAGAAGAATTCAAGGTTTTTCTGAAAAAAATAAACTGGCTATCTGGGCAAGAAGACGAATCAGAACTCCAAGGCAGTGCAGAGAAACTGATAAAGAACTGCAAATATTATCAACTCAGCATGAGTGGAAAGGAGCAACTGATTCTCGCTAAAATTCTTGACAAGATTGATGAGAAACAACACTTCACAGACTTCGCAGAGAGATTTATCAACTCCGCAGAGGTAGAACTAATTTTCAAAATGGCAGAGTCCGAAGTCAGTGAACAGCTGCTTGACCCCATATGGAAAGAACTTCAAGGGCTATCAGCTCAAATCACCGACAAACGCAATTTAGAAGAAAAGCTACTGGATAGCTGCCCAACATACCCAAAATCAAAAATTGCAACCCTTGCAAGAAAAGCCTGCGGCTCGAAAACAGAAGAAGATGCAAGCAACAAGAGCTTTTTATCATTAAAGTACAGGGTTTTTGAAGCCTGCGAGGACTATTTTTTTGATAACGACAAATTCAGCAACACTGTTAATCAAATCTCAATCGACACCACAATAAAATCACTACAGCAAAAAGCGGCAGATACGATTGAAGAATTGAAAAAAGATTACACATACACCGTATCAAACAAAGAAACCATCAGCGGCATAGTAGTAAACCTAATAGATTCATGTTTCATATGCTTCGATGAGGAGAAATCCGAATGAACGAGGCAGCAAAAAAGAAATTAATGTTCATATCATCTGATGACTTTTACCTGCTGACATATGCAACAATAGTTATCCTTGACAGCCTTAACTGCACCAAGGGACGAATTTTTAAAGACTACAGAAAAATTCCATTCATAATTGAGTTGATAACCAACAATCGAAACATACTAATATTAGAGTCCTCGACTACAGAGAGACTACGCAAAGGCGACAAGGATTTTCTCTTCCGCAGCTATACAAATGGCCTCGCCAAAAGAAGCGAAACATTAAAAATTTTATTCACACTTGAAAAGAAGGGGTATGTATCTCTCCACAAGGGTGACACAGAAGCACTAGTCAACATAACCCTAAACAAAGAAGAGCTACCCCCGAACTTCCTATCCAAGGAAGTCTTCAAGAACGAGTACATGAATTGCGAGAAATTTAAGAGTGCAATTCAGAGAAGCACAGCCATTACTCTTGACACATTTCTTAGCAAGGCATATCGGGACAGAGGTATAAAAATATGGGAAGTTTAAGAATTCAGAAGGTGGTTTATGAGGGCACAAACTACCATTTCGAATCCCCCCTATTTGATGAAAACCTCATTCTTATAGAAGGTGACAACGGAACGGGGAAGAGCACCTTCTGCAACTTGATCTATTACGGGCTTGGTGGGCGAGTTAGCGAGTTCAGCCGTAAAGAAAAGAAAGAGCAGCACAAACAAATCACAGAAGACAAAGACAATCGCGTCGAGCTTTACGTAAAAATAAACAATGAAAACTACAAGCTAACTCGCTACATAGACGACAACGATATAGCTGTATCATCGACTCTAGAAGCCTGCAACATCAACACTAAATCACGAATCTTAATACACGACAACGATCAACCCACGTCCATATTTCAGGTGTTTCGCTCCCCTGAAGTTGAGTACATATTTTCCGATTGGATTCTCTCGAAGCTTGGAATAACCGTTGTAGAGTTATATCAAGGCTATAGAAATTTTAAAATTAATTTCAATGACCTTATGCGACTTATCTATCATGACCAGCAACCTGACCCTAAAGGGGTTTACAAAAAGATAGATACGCAAAGCAATTTCATGAATGACTCAGAGCTTCTGAGAAAAGCCATCTTTGAGCTTTTGGTCGGAAAAACATTTTCGGAATACTACGAATCTCTTTCCAAGTCAAAAGCACTAGAAAAAGATAAAAACATTGCAGCAGGGCTTCTGAAAGAATACTCCCGAATCATTGAGGAGCTTTCTGGAAGTTCAGAGCCGCTAAATGTTTCATTTCTTCAGGTGTCCCTGCAAGAAAAAGAGAACCAATTAGAACGCTTGCACAACGCTAGGAACAAATTCAAAAGCAATAGAGAGATCAAAGGGTCAGTAGTAGACTATGCACTAATAGATATAAAGAACCAAATTACCGAGAAACAGCTAGCCTTAAGCAAATTAAATCAAGACCTGATATCAACCATAGGTGAAAAACGACAATTAAACACCATAAAAGAAAATACTCTAAGAGAAATCTCTCAAATCGTAAAAATTATTCACTCGCATGATCAGCTTAATTTATTCTCAGCAGATACATGCCCCTACTGCTTAGGCAAAGTTGAACGAGCAACAGGTCATTGTGTTTGCGGCTCAGAGATACAAGAGGAGCAGTACCAACGCTTCTTCTATACATCCAAAGAATACAAAGAAATCTATAAAGCAAAAATCAAAACGACCCAAACCATTGAAATAGCCATAACTGATTGCACTCAAGACCTAAAGATCATTCAGGATAATATTCGCAAGCTGGAAACAGAAATCCCAGAGCTAATGCGAAAAATAGAAGAGCGAGTTGACAATCTAGACGCCCCAGTAGATCTAGACACAATTAATGATATTGATGATGAGATCCTAAACACTCGTCAAGATATAGAAAAGATACGCCAGCAAATTGAAGCTGAAAGCAAAAATGTTCGCCTTACAAATGACTACGAGCGAAAGAGAAGCGAACATGAGATTTCAAAGCTGCAAACAGATGAGTTAGAGGCGAAAGCAAAAATAGATATTCGAGGCAAGGTAGGGAAGCTCAGCTTAATTTATAACAAATTAATGACTGACTCCCTACCTGACTGCAACGCTGCTCGCATAAGTTTAGATGACTACCTCCCGATAGTTGGCAGTGGTGAATATAGAGAGGCCAGCTCAGCCGTATCAAGGCGACTTATGTATTACCTCGCCCTCATGAATTTATCCCTGTCACAAGAAGACGTGCCGTTTCCTAAATTCTTGCTCATCGACACGCCAGAAACATCAGGAATTGAGCTGGACAACCTTAAACGTTGCCTTGAAAAAATTGGTGAGCTTGGTAGCTATGGAAAATCTTATCAAGTTATACTCACTACGGGCCTTAAAAAATATCCTGACAGCTTTAAAGTGCATAGAAAAATTTATCTTCCAGACAAGCAGCATCGCTTATTATTCAAAAAATAAACGGCACAATAAGGGCATATATTACTCACAAATTATGCCCTCAACGTCTTGTAAAGATCTGCTTGTGCCGCAGGTGCCGTTGAACAACATCTGAGGCTACTCCAAAGGGGATGAGGGGCTTATCTGCTTGGCGCAGTGAGTCGCCCCGATTTCCGCATGAACCGAAAGACCGCTTCTGGCCGATTTCTGCCTGTCGCAACGGGCCGCTCTGGGTCGTCGTCACCATGACCGGCATTGCTCGGGCAGGCAACCGGCCAGCCAAGCCGCTACCACCACACTGCTCTTGCGTCCTACAAAAAAGGGCCGGCTTGCGCCGGCCCTCCTCTCACCTCACTTCACTCACAGCGCCGTATCCTCCTGCGCGCGCGAACTACCCCCAAGCTTCTTGACGAAGTGGTGGCAGCCGATCTGGTAGTGATGGCGCATGTACAGGCGATGGGCCGCCGCGCGCTCGCGGCCGACGCCGGAGTCCAGGTGCATGGCGCTGCAGCCCAGGCGCGCCGCCTCGGCCTCGGCCCACTCCATCAGGCGGTCGCCGAAGCCCCGCCCGCGCCACTTCGGCAGGGTGGCGATGTCGACGATGTACAGCGACTGCCCCAGCCACAGCGAGTGCTGGATGCGGTAGCCGAGCACGGCGGCGGCCGTGGGTGAGTCGTCGGCGAAGATGCCGGCCAGTTGGTAGCCGTTGGGCCGCAGCTGCTGGTCGATCACCCGCACCATCTCCTCCGGCGCGTAGTGCGGCCAGAGTTCGCGCAAGGCGTCGACCGCGCTGGCGGTGTTGTCTGCCGTGATCGGTACGACCGGGATGTTCAAGGGGACCTCCTTTTCGGGCTGCGTTCCGTGGTTGGGGCAGGCCTGACGCTCTGTTGCGTCGGCTGACGCGAAAGGGCCGGCTTGCGCCGGCCCGGGCGCCAGATCCGTAGGGGCGAATTCATTCGCCTTGGCGGGGTATCCGGGCGAATGAATTCGCCCCTACAGGAGTGGGCCGGGCGCAGAGGCCGCGCCGGCCCTTCTCAGCTCACTTCGCCCACTGCGCCGTGTCTTCCAGCGCGCGCTCGAAGCGTTCGAGCAGCAGGCCCATCTCCTGTTCGTCGATGATCAGCGGCGGGCAGAAGGCGATGGCGTCGCCCATGGCGCGGGTGATCAGGCCGTGCTGCTGGGCGCGGCCGGCCAGGTAGCGGCCGAGGGTGCCGGTGGCCTGGTACGGCGCCTTGCTGTCCTTGTCGCCGACCAGTTCGACCGCGGCGATCAGGCCGCAGCCACGCACCTCGCCAACCAGCGGGTGGTCGGAGAAGCGGCGCAGCGCGGCGTGCATGCGCTCGCCCATGGCCGCGGCGTGGGCGACCAGGTTCTCCTCCTCGATGATCTTCAGGTTCTCCAGCGCCACCGCGGTGGCCACCGGGTGGCCGCTGGCGGTGAAGCCGTGGCCGAGGGTGCCGAGCTCGCCGCTCTGCGCCTCGATCGGCTGGTACACCGCGTCGTTGATCAGCACCGCGGCGATCGGCTGGTAGGACGAGGACAGCTGCTTGGACACCACCATGATGTCCGGGCGGATGCCGAAGGTCTGGCTGCCGAACATGTTGCCGGTACGGCCGAAGCCGCAGATCACCTCGTCGGCGATCACCAGGATGTCGTACTTGCGGCAGACCTGCTGGACCTTGGTCCAGTAGGTGTGCGGCGGCACGATGACGCCGCCGGCGCCCATCAGCGGCTCGCCGATGAAGGCGGCGATGGTTTCCGGGCCCTCGGCGAGGATGCGCTGCTCCAGCTCGGCGGCCAGGCGGTCGGCGAACTGCTCCTCGCTCTCGCCCGGCAGCGCGTGGCGGTAGTGGTGCGGGCAGCCGACGTGCAGGAAGCCCGGCAGCGGCAGGCCGAAGCCGCGGTGGTTGGCCGGCAGGCCGGTGAGGCTGGCGCTGGCCACGGTGATGCCGTGGTAGGCGTTGGTGCGGGCGATGAACTTGTTCTTCTCCGGCTTGCCGAGGGCGTGGTTGCGGTACCACACCAGCTTGACCACGGTGTCGTTGGCCTCGGAGCCGGAGTTGGTGAAGAACACCTTGCTCATCGGCACCGGCGCCATCTGGATCAGCTTCTCGGCCAGCTCGATGCTCGGCCGGTGCGCCTTGTGGCTGAACAGGTGGTAGAACGGCAGGGTCTCGAGCTGCTGCTGCGCGGCGCGGATCAGGCGCTGGTTGCTGAAGCCCAGCGCGGCGCTCCACAGCCCCGACATGCCTTCGATGTAGTCCTTGCCCTGTTCGTCGTAGACGTACACGCCTTCGCCGCGCTCGATGATCAGCGGGCCCTGCTCCTGGTGCAGGCGGGCGTTGGTGTAGGGGTGCAGCTGGTAGTGGATGTCCTTCTCTTGCAGCGATTGGCTCATGACGCACGCTCCATGGGGGTTGGGCAAGGCATTCGGGGCTCAGGCGGTCTGGCGCTGCCTGTTGAACCCGGGCAGGTCGGCGAGCTGGGCGTCGATCTGCTCGATGATGTAGGCACCGATCGGGATGGCCGAGGTGGCCGCCGGCGACGGCGCGTTGCACACGTTGACGCTGCGCCGGGTGTTGCGGAACAGGAAGTCCTCGATCAGCTTGCCCTCGCGGGACACCGCCTGGGCGCGCACGCCCGCCGGGTAGGGCTTGAGATCCTTGAGTTCGATGCTCGGGCAGTACTTGCGCACTTCCTGCAGGTAGCCGCGCTTGAACAGCGAGTTGCGCATCTCGACCAGGCCGGGGCGCAGGTTGTTCTTCAGCACCTTGAGGATGCCCGGGTCGGTGAGCATGGCGAAGGTGTCGGACAGCGAGATGTCGCGCTTGCGGTAGCCCTCGCGCTTGAGCGCCAGCACCGCGTTGGGGCCGACGGTGACGGTGCCGTCGATCATCCGCGTCAGGTGCACGCCGAGGAACGGCATGGACGGGTCGGGGATCGGGTAGATCAGGTGGTTGACGATGCGGTTGTGCTCGGCCGGCAGCAGGTAGTACTCGCCGCGGAACGGGCAGATGCTGAAGCCCGGGTCGAGGCCGAGCATGCGCACCACGCGGTCGGCCATCAGCCCCGAGCAGGAGACCATGAAGCGGCTGCTGAACTCGCCGGCCGAGGTCT
This sequence comes from Pseudomonas sp. AN-1, assembly GCF_034057115.1. Taxonomy (NCBI): domain Bacteria; kingdom Pseudomonadati; phylum Pseudomonadota; class Gammaproteobacteria; order Pseudomonadales; family Pseudomonadaceae; genus Pseudomonas; species Pseudomonas sp. AN-1. The sequence continues at coordinate 1,932,290 of NZ_CP139195.1, forward strand.
TCACCACCATTTCGGTGGGGCGCTCGTCGAGGCCGATCACCTCGGTGCCGTAGCGGATCTCGCCGCCGCGCATCTGGAACTCGCGGGCCATGGCCGCGGTGACTTCGGCGTAGCTGACGATGCCGCTGGAGGGCACGAAGATGCCGCCGATGCCGGTGATGTTCGGCTCGCGCTCGCGCAGCTGTTCGGCGCTCAGCCATTCGCGCTCCAGGCCGTTGGCAGCGGTGCGCTCCCACAGCGCCTTCATCCGCTGCATCTCCAGCTCGTTGGTGGCGACCAGCAGCTTGCCGCACTCGTCGAAGCGGATGCCGTTCTCGGTGCAGAACTCCTTGGTCGCGCGGTTGCCGGCCAGGCAGAACTTGGCCTTGAGGCTGCCGGGGGTGTAGTAGACGCCGGCGTGGATCACACCGCTATTGTGGCCGGTCTGGTGGCGCGCCGGAGCGGATTCCTTCTCCAGCAGCAGCATCCGGCGGTCCGGGTAGGCGCGGAGCAGTTGCATGGCGGTGGACATGCCGATGATGCCGCCGCCGATGATGATGAAGTCGTACACCTTGTCTGCCCTTCTTCTGGAATGGTGGTTATGGGGCACGCGGGGACGACGCACGCAAGCCGTCCCCGCGAATGGCGAGCAGAACCTTACTGGCGCGGCTGGCGCAAGACCTTCTTGTGGGTGAAGTAACCGCGCTGGCGCATCAGCTCGCGGCGCAGGCCGGGATGGGCGATGAAGCGGTCGCGGCCGTGCAGCCAGCAGTGGTTGTTGATCAGCAGGAAGCTGCCCACCGGCACGCGCACCGACAGCTTGGCTGGGCTGTTCTCGATGGAGTCGCCGAGATCGGCCAGCCAGTTGCCTTCCTCGAAGTTCTTCGGCTGCACGAACTGGTCGATGTAGCTGATGATCGGCCGGCCGGCGACGTCGGTGTCGAACACCGCGTGCCAGATGTCCTTGGTCACGTTCTTGCTCGGCGGCGCGCTCCAGCGCATCTCGCGACGGGCCAGCGGGTGGGTGTAGAAGTGCTCCAGCCCCTCCCAGTCGTCCAGGTGCAGCAGCAGCGAGTTGCCGCCTTCCATGTTCTGCTCGTCGATCTTCAGCATCAGCACGTAGTCGGTGTCCTGCTCGACGAAGGTGCCGTCGGTGTGCAGCTCCATCACCCGGTGGGCCTGGCGCAGGTAGCTGTCGGAGTTGTCCTCGTTCTTCACCACGAAGCGCGCGTAGTACTGGCCGCTCATGGCGTCGTAGTTGGAACGGCCGAACAGGTGGGCCACCGCGGTGGTGAACTTGACCATGTCCTCGGCCTGCTCCACCGAATCCAGCCCCTCGGGGGTGATCAGCAGGGCGCCGGTATCGCGGTCGGCCAGGCTGTCGATCAGCAGCGGCTGCAGGGTGTGGGCGCACAGCTCGTCGAGCAGGCGCGCGCAGCGGAAGCGCAGGAACGACTTGTACTCCAGCGCCTGCACCGGGTAGTCGGCGGTCGCGGCGAGGTAGGCCTCGACGGTGCTGCGCGGGAAGGTCAGCTGCAGCAGACGCGGCGAGATCGCCGACGGCGCCAGGGTGAAGCCCTGCGGCTCGACGGGCTGGGCGACGGAAGGCTTGAGTTGGACAACGCTGGACATGGCGGGCGCTCCTGGACAAGACGACAATGGGTTGAGACGTTTTTGTTTACTGTCGGCGTATTTGAAAAATATCGACATTTTTATCGCGTGTCAAAAATTTCCAACACCTGCGGACGAAAGGCGCAGTCAGCCCGCCATTGGGTATGATGGCCGGGCACCACGAGGAAGGACGGCGAACATGGAAACCCTTGTTTCCCAAGAGAATCTGGCGATCCGCGGGCATGAGCTGCTCAAGCGCGACATCATTCGCGGCGTGTTCCGCCCCGGCGAGAAGCTGCTGATGAGCGGCCTGAAGGCGCGCTACGGGCTGGGCGTCGGCCCGCTGCGCGAGGCGCTGTCGCAGCTGGTGGCCGAGCGCCTGGTGGTGGTCATCAGCCAGCGCGGCTACCGGGTGGCGCCGATGTCGCTCGGCGAGCTGTTCGATATTTACGACGCCCGCGCCAACCTGGAGGCCATGCTCCTCGGCCTGGCCATCGAGCGCGGCGACGACGCCTGGGAGGCGGAGATCCTCGCCCGTGCCCACACCCTGACCAAGGTGGTGGAGGTGCGCAACGCCGAGGAGCAGCTGAGCCTGTGGGACACCCGCCACAAGGCGTTTCACACCGCCATCGTCGCCGGCTGCGGCTCGCCGCAGCTGCTGCAGGTGCGCGCCTACCTGTTCGACCAGGCCGAGCGCTACCGCCACCTGTGGCTGCAGCACACGGTGTTCTCCGAGCAGGCGCTGGAGGCCAAGCGCCGCGAGCACGCCACGCTGATCGAGGCGATCCTCGCCCGCGACCAGGAGCGCGCCTGCCAGCTGATGCGCGAGCATCTGATGGGGCCGGTGCCGATCATCACCGAGCTGATGAAGGTCCAGGACGGAGCTCGCCGGCCCTCCGCCTAGGCGGCGGCCAGCCGCCATGGCATAGTGCCACGAACCACGAAAAGTGATCGGCGTCACGGAATTCGCCAGAATAACAACCTGCCGAGCAGGTGGGGGTGGGTGAGCATGGGACTCAGAAGCTGGCAGCCTGAGGGAGGCTACTGGTGGCGCATGGCGCTGACCGGCAGCCTCGGGATCGTCATCGCCCTCGTTTCCTACCTGTACGGCGCCGCCCTCGAGCGCGACATCGAGACCCGCGAGTTCCAGCGCCTCGCCCAGGTGCAGTACCAGAACACCCGGGAACTGCTGCGCCGCTCGACCCAGGTGCTGCTCGCCTTCCGCGGCTTCTTCGCCGCCTCCGAGCAGGTCGAGCGTGACGAGTACGCACGCTTCGCCGGCGAAATCCTCGCCCACTACCCGGAAATCTACGCCATCCACTGGGCGCCGAAGGTCGTCCCGGCGCAACGGGCGGCCCTGGAGGCCGAGATCCGCGCCCTGCAGGCCGTGCCGCTGGGCATCTTCGACACCGACGCCCGGGGCAAGCTTCTCTACCCTGCCACCGCGCGCGAGCTGTACTTCCCGGTCCAGTACGCCGAGCCGTACGCCGCCAACCGCAAGGTGGTCGGCCTCGACACCCTGGGGCGCTCGACCAACCAGACCGCCATCCGCGCGGCGACGGCCAGCGGCGAGCAGCAGCTCACCCCGGTGTTCCCGCTGATCCAGGACCCGGACGGCCCGCTGGCGACCGCGCTCTATCAGCCGGTGTTCGCGAGCGACCTGCCGACCGCCAGCGCCGAGCAGCGCCAGCAGGCGCTGCAGGGCTTCCTGATCCTCCTGCTGCGGCCCAGCCTGCTGGTCGAAGGCCTGCCCTTCGGCGAACGCAAGATCGCCGTGCGCCTGTACGACCGGCAGGACGCCCAGCTGGCGGCCATCCATCCGCGCGGCGCCAGCCTGCAGGAGCCGGCGGAGAACGTGGTGCACCACGAGCTGCGGGTGCCCGGTCGCACCTGGGTCATGGAGTTCGTGGCCGAGGAAGGCTTCGGCGAGAGCCTGCACATCCAGCCCGTGTTGCTGATGCTGTCCCTGCTGCTGCTGACCGGGGCCAGCCTGGTCTTCCTCGACCGCTCCCACCGCAGCTCGCAGGCCCTGCAGACGACCAATGCCGAACTGCTGCGCCGCCAGCAGGAGCTGGACGACCTGGCCCACTACGATCCGCTGACCGGACTGCCCAATCGCCTGCTGCTCTACGACCGCATCGCCATGGCGCTCGCCGCTCAGCGCCGCCAGGGCGGCAGCCTGGCGGTGTGCGTGCTGGACCTGGACGGCTTCAAGACGATCAACGACCGCTTCGGCCACCCGGCGGGCGACCTGGTGCTGCGCGAGGTGGCGCGGCGCCTGCAGGCGCTGGTGCGCTCCAGCGACACCGCGGCGCGCCTGGGCGGCGACGAGTTCGTCGTGCTGCTGCCGGGGCTGGCTGCCGGTGCGACGCTGCACCAGCTCATGCAGCGCCTGATCGCCCGGCTGGGCGAACCCATCGCCCTCGCGGATGACGGACCGCAGGTGCAGGTATCGACCAGCATCGGCATCGCCTTCGCCGACGGCCAGCAGAGCGTCGACAGCCTGATCCACCAGGCCGATGTCGCCATGTATCAGGCCAAGCATGTCGGCAAGGGCTGCTATCGAATTTACGGCGCGCCTGCTGTCTCAGTTGAACAGGCCGGCGTCTGACGCCACCCCGGCCTGCCCTTCGACTCGCGGGAACGACCTGATGAAGAATCTGCTGTGCACCCTGCTCGGCCTGTGGGCCAGCGCCCTTGCCCCCTTCGCCCTGGCCGACCACGACCGCTACGACGACCGCCGCTGGTGGCGCGACGGCTGGGAGGACGAGCGCAAGGAGGAGTTCCGCGACGGCCCGTGCCGGGTGAAGCTCGAATCCAAGCGCGACGAATTCAAGCGCGAGATCAAGTGCAAGGACGGTCGCGGCGCCTGGTGGCGCGGCGAGTGGAAGGACGAGTTCCGCGACGGTCGCTGCCGGGTCAAGCAGGACGTCAAGCGCGACGAGTTCAAGGAAGAGGTGAAGTGCGACTGAGCACGGGAGTGTCGGCCATGTCCCTCAGCGTTTTCGACCTGTTCAAGATCGGCATCGGCCCGTCCAGCTCGCACACGGTCGGGCCGATGCGCGCCGCGGCGCGCTTCGCCGGCGAGCTGCGCGAGCAGGGCCTGCTGGCCGCCACCGCGACGGTGAAGGCCGAGCTGTACGGCTCGCTGGGCGCCACCGGGCGCGGCCACGCCAGCGACAGCGCGGTGCTGCTCGGCCTGGAGGGCGAGCAGCCCGACCTGGTGGACACCACGCGCATCGCCGCGCGCCTGGAACGGATCCGCGCCCGCGGCCAGCTGCTTCTCGCGGGCGAGCGGGCGATCCGCTTCGTCGAACGCGAGCACCTGCACTTCCTGCGCCGGGCCCTGCCCCGCCATCCCAACGGCCTGATCCTGCGCGCCTTCGACGCCGCCGGCCTGCAGCTGTGCAGTCGCGAGTACTACTCGGTGGGCGGCGGCTTCATCGTCGAGGCCGGCGAAACCCCGCTCGCCGCCGCCGGCCCCGCGCTGCCCCACCCGTTCCACAGCGCCGCCGAACTGCTGGCGCAGTGCGCCGCACACGGCCTGTCGATCAGTGCGCTGATGGCCGCCAACGAGCGGGCCTGGCGCCCCGAAGCCGAGACCCGTGCCGGCCTCGCGCGCCTGTGGCAGGTGATGCAGGACTGCGTGGCCGCCGGCTGCCGCCACCCGGGCGTGCTGCCCGGTGGCCTGGGCATCCGCCGCCGCGCCCCGGCGCTGCTGGAGCGCCTCGAGGCGCAGGCCGCCACCGGCGATCCGCTCGGCGCGCTGGACTGGGTCGACCTGTTCGCCCTGGCGGTCAACGAGGAGAACGCCGCCGGCGGCCGGGTGGTCACCGCGCCCACCAACGGCGCCGCCGGCATCATCCCGGCGGTGCTGCACTACTACTGGCGCTTCGTGCCAGGCGCCAGCAGCGAGGGCGTCGAGCGCTTCCTGCTCACCGCCGCGGCGATCGGCATGCTGTACAAGGAGAACGCCTCGATCTCCGGTGCCGAGGTGGGCTGCCAGGGCGAGGTCGGCGTGGCCTGCTCGATGGCCGCCGGCGCGCTGTGCGAGGTGCAGGGCGGCAGCCCGGCGCAGGTGGAGAACGCCGCCGAGATCGGCATGGAGCACAACCTCGGCCTGACCTGCGACCCGGTCGGCGGCCTGGTGCAGGTGCCGTGCATCGAGCGCAACGCCATGGGCGCGGTGAAGGCGATCAACGCCGCGCGCATGGCCCTGCACGGCGACGGCCGCCACTTCGTGTCGCTGGACCGGGTGATCCGCACCATGCGCCAGACCGGCGCGGACATGAAGAGCAAGTACAAGGAGACGGCGCCGCGGCGGCCTGGCGGTGAACGTGGTGGAGTGCTGACGCGCCTCAGTGCCCGCCCAGGTAGGCGCTGCGCACCTCGGGATTGCCGAGCAGCTCCGCCCCCGTGCCGGTGAGGCGGATCTCGCCGTTGACCAGCACGTAGCCGCGGTCGGAGAGCCTGAGCGCATGGTTGGCGTTCTGCTCGACCAGGAAGATGGTCATGCCGCCGGCGGCCAGCTCGCGCAGGGTCTGGAAGATCTGCCGCACCACCAGCGGCGCCAGGCCCAGCGACGGCTCGTCGAGCAGCAGCAGCCGCGGCCGGCTCATCAGCGCGCGGGCGATGGCGAGCATCTGCTGCTCGCCGCCGGAGAGGGTCATGGCGCGCTGCTGGCGGCGCTCCTCGAGGCGCGGGAACAGCGCGTACATGCGCCGCAGGTCCTCGGCGGCGTGCCGTTCGCCGACGGTGATGGTGCCCATCAGCAGGTTCTCCTCGACGCTCATGTCGGGGAACACCCGCCGCCCCTCGGGCACCTGGGCCACGCCGCTGGCGGCGACGTGGTGGGCGGAGCGGAAGGTGATGTCCTCGCCGGCGAGGAGGATCTGCCCGGCGCTGGCGCGCGGCTGGCCGAAGATCGACATCAGCAGGCTCGACTTGCCGGCGCCGTTGGCGCCGATCAGGCACACCGTCTCGCCCTCCTCTACCCGCAGGCTGACCCCGCGCAGGGCCTGCACCGGACCGTAGAACAGGTCGAGGTCGCGCAGCTCGAGCAGCGGCGCGCTCATGCCGGCTCCTCCTCGTCGGCGCCGAGGTAGGCGGCGATCACCTTCGGGTCGCTGCGGATCGCCGCCGGCGCGCCCTCGGCGATCACCTCGCCGTGGTCGAGCACCACGATGTGGTCGCAGATGCCCATCACCATGCCCATGTCGTGCTCGATCAGCAGCACGCTGAGGGCGTGCTGCTCGCGCAGGCGGCGGATGATGGCGCCGAGCGCCACGGTCTCGGCCGGGTTGAGGCCGGCGGCCGGCTCGTCCAGGCACAGCAGCTGCGGGCGGGTGCACATGGCGCGGGCGATCTCCAGACGGCGCTGCTGGCCGTAGGCCAGTTCGCCGGCCAGGCGGTTGGCGCAGTCGACCAGATCGACCAGCTCCAGCCAGTAGAAGGCATGGGCCAGCGCCTGCTCCTCGGCGCGGCGGAAAGCCGGGGTGTTGAGCACGCCGGCCAGCAGGCTGCGGTTCAGCCACAGGTGCTGGGCCACCAGCAGGTTCTCCAGCACCGACATCTCGCGGAACAGGCGGATGTTCTGGAAGGTGCGCGCCAGGCCGGCGCGGTTGACCCGGTGGGTGCCCCCGAACAGCTTGTACCACAGCCGGCTGGCGAACTGCCGCGGGCGCACGAAGTCGCCCGGGCGGAACGGCTCGCCGAGCACCTGCAGCACGTCGGTGCGGCGCCCGCGGGCGTTGAGCTGGATGCTGCCGGCAGTGGCGCGGTAGAAGCCGGTCAGGCAGTTGAACACCGTGGTCTTGCCGGCGCCGTTGGGGCCGATCAGCGCGGTGATCGAGCCGCGGCGCACGCCCAGGCTGACCTCGTGCAGCGCGCGGATGCCGCCGAACTGCATGCACAGGCGCTCGACGCGCAGGATCTCGTCGCTCATGGCGCCACCCCCGGGCGCGGTGCGAAGCCGCGCCGGCTGACGCGGATCAGCCCGCGCGGGCGCCAGATCATCATCAGCACCATGAGCATGCCGAACAGCAGCACCCGGTAGTCGGCGAAGCTGCGCAGCAGCTCCGGCGCCACGGTGAGGACGAAGGCAGCCAGCACCACGCCGAGGGTCGAGCCCATGCCGCCGAGCACGACGATGGCGAGGATCAGCGCCGACTCGAAGAAGGTGAACGAGCTGGGATTGACGAAGCCCTGGTAGCTGGCGAAGAACACCCCGGCCAGCCCGGCGGTGGAGGCGCCGAGCATGAACGCCGAGAGCTTGACCAGCACGTGGTTGAGGCCCAGCGCGCGGCAGGCGATCTCGTCCTCGCGCAGCGCCTCCCAGGCGCGGCCGATCGGCATGCGCGTCAGCCGCGTCTTGACGTGCAGCACCAGCAGCACGGTGAGCAGCAGCACCGCGTAGATGAACACGAACTTGAGGTTGGGATCGTAGGCGATGCCGAGGAACTCGTGGACCGGTACGCCGCCCTCCTTCGCCCGCCGGCCGAACTCCAGGCCGAGGAAGGTCGGCGCCGGCACCGGCATGCCGTTGGGGCCGCCGGTGAACGACAGCCAGTTGTTCAGCACCAGGCGGATGATCTCGCCGAAGCCGAGGGTGACGATGGCCAGGTAGTCGCCGTGCATGCGCAGCACCGGGAAGCCGAGCAGCGCGCCGGCCAGCGCGGCGGTCAGCGCGGCCAGCGGCAGCACGCTCCAGAAGCCGAGGCCGAGGTACTCGTAGCCCAGCGCCAGGCCGTAGGCGCCGATGGCGTAGAAGGCCACGTAGCCGAGATCGAGCAGGCCGGCGAGGCCGACCACGATGTTCAGGCCGAGGCCGAGCAGCACGTAGATCAGGCCGAGGATGACCACGGTGAGCAGGTACTTGCTGGCCAGCAGCGGGAAGATCGCCGCCGCCAGCAGCACCAGCGGGATGGCCCAGCGCAGCGCCGAGCGCTGCCCGGGCGGCAGCACCTGCACGCCGGCGCCGCCGCCGTCGAAGCGCTGCAGCCAGCGCCGGCCGCTCGCCGTGTGCAGGAACAGGCCGAGCAGCAGGCGGCCGAGCATCACCGCGCCGACCAGCACGGCGAGCCGCGCCGGCTCCAGGGTGAAGCCGTAGCCGTCGAGCACCACGCCGACGATGGGGCCGAACACCACCAGGGCGAGCAGCCCGGCGAGGACGGTGTCGAGCAGCACGTGACGCAGGTCGGCGCCGCTCATACCTTGGTCACCTGCGGCCGGCCGAGCAGCCCCTGCGGGCGGAAGATCAGGATCAGCACCAGCAGCGAGAAGCTGAACACGTCCTTGTAGTCTGTGTTGACCAGCCCGGAGAACTGCGCCTCGGCGACGCCGAGCAGCAGGCCGCCGAGCATGGCCCCCGGCAGCGAGCCGATGCCGCCGAGCACCGCGGCGGTGAACGCCTTGATGCCGATGACGAAGCCGGCGTAGAAGTCGAAGGTGCCGTAGTTGAGGGTGATCAGCAGGCCGGCCAGCGCGGCCATGGCCGCGCCGATGACGAACACCGCGCTGATCACCCGGTCGGTGTCGATGCCGAGGATCTGCGCCATCCGGCGGTCCTGCTGGGTGGCGCGGCACATGCGGCCCAGGCGGGTGCGCTGGATCACCCAGGTCAGCGCGGCCATGCCGGCGAAGGCGGCGACCAGGATGAACACCTTGGTGTAGCTGATCTGCAGGAAGCCCTCGCCGACGTGCAGGCGGAAGGCGCCGTCGAGCAGGGTCGGCACGCCCTGCTGGCGCGCGCCCTGGCTGAGCTGCACGTAGTTCTGCAGGATCAGCGAGATGCCGATGGCGCTGATCAGCGGCGCCAGGCGCGTGGAGTTGCGCAGCGGCCGGTAGGCGATGCGCTCGATCACCCAGCCGTAGGTGGCGGTGACCGCGACGGTGAACAGCAGGGTGGCGAAGATCAGCAGCGGGAAGGAGTGCAGGCCGAAGAAGCCGAGCAGCGCCAGGCCGATGGCCGACAGGTAGGCGCTGATCATGTACACCTCGCCGTGGGCGAAGTTGATCATGCCGATGATGCCGTAGACCATGGTGTAGCCGATGGCGATCAGCCCGTAGACCGCGCCCAGGGTCAGGCCGTTGACCAGTTGCTGCAGGAAGATGCCGTCCATGCGTGTCGCCTCAGGGGAGAACTGTGGGAGGGCGGGCCTGCAGCACCGTAGGGTGGAAAACGACCGCAGGTCTTTTCCACCACCTCACGCTTTCGGTGGAAAACCGCTGCGCGGGTTTTCCACCCTACGGATCGGAGATGCCCGCCTTTACCGGACTCGCCTCATGGCAACTGGTGGTACTTGCCCTGGTCGTCCCACTGGTAGAGCACGTAGTCGCTGACCTTGAGGTCGCCCTTGGCGTCCCACGCCTTGGGCCCCATCACCGTCGGCACGCTGTTGCTCTTCAGCCACTCGCTGGCCTTGGCCAGATCGTTGGAGCCGACCGCGTTGAAGGCCGCCGCCATGGCCTGCAGCGAGGCGTAGGCGTACAGGGTGTAGCCCTCCGGCTCGTAGCCGCCGGCACGCAGCTTCTCGATCACCGCCTGGCCGTCGGCGATCTTGCGCGGGTCGGCGCCGAAGGTCATGTAGGCGCCCTTGACGTACTGCGGCCCGCCGGCGGTGGTGACCATCTCGTCGGTGACCACGCCGTCGCCGGAGACGAAGTGGGCGGTCAGGCCCTGCTCGCGCATCTGCCGCAGCAGCGGACCGGCCTCCGGGTGCAGGCCGCCGAAGTAGACCACGTCGACCTCGGCCGCGCGCAGCTTGGTGACCAGCGCGTTGAAGTCCTTCTCGCCGCGGGTCAGCCCCTCGTAGAGCACCTCGCTGACACCGCGCTCCTTGAGCCGCGCGCGGGTGGCGTCGGCGATGCCCTGGCCGTAGGTGTCCTTGTCGTGGATCAGCGCCACCCGCTGGCCCTTGAGGGTGTCGACGATGAAGTCGGCGGCGACCTGGCCCTGCTGGTCGTCGCGCCCGCACATGCGGAACATGCCGGTCAGGCCGCGCTCGGTGACCTGCGGGTTGGTCGAGCCGGGGGTGATGGTGAGGATGCCGGCCTCGTCGTAGACCACCGAGGCGGGGATGGTCGACGACGAGCAGAAGTGACCAATCACCCCGGCGACCTGCTCCTGGTCGACCAGGCGGTTGGCCACCGCCACCGCCTGCTTCGGCTCGCAGGCGTCGTCGCCCTTGACCAGCTTGATCGGCTCGCCGTTGATGCCGCCGGCGGCGTTGATGTCGGCCGCCGCCTGGGTCGCCCCGCGCCAGTACTGCTCGCCGATGGCCGCGCTGGGGCCGGTGTGCGGCCCGGCCACGCCGATCAGCACGTCGGCGTGGACCTGCGAAGACAGGCCCAGCGCGGCGCCTACCGCGAGGGCGAGAAAGCCTTTTCCTGCAATCTTCTGCGTCATGGAGAGCTCCTGGGTAGGGGGAATGGTGCTCGCAGGTATCCGGCAAGGGGCATGCCGACCCTCTGCAGAATCGGCATAACACACTCCACCTCTATGTTTTTAGCCTATGAAGCGCACCTGCGCAGGGCGCCCGGGCGTTTTCTTCGGCCATTTCCACCCGGGCCTTCCCGCCTCTCGCGCGTCGAGGTAGTCGATTTCCGGATAGTCGGCGACCACCGTCGCCATCCCCGGCTCAGCCGATCAACCCCATGAACTCCTCTTCAGCGATCTGCCGCACCCCCAGCTCTTCGGCCTTGTCCAGCTTCGACTTACCCGGCTTCTGGCCGACCACCAACAGCGTGGTCTTCGAGACAGGGCTGACATGTTCGGGGCTCCTTGCAGTCATGGTTCGTCCATGCAGACACTTATTCTTCGTCTTCGCCCGATCTCTCGAAAACGTCGGGGAATGCCGCCTGTACCGCGGGCGGCACATGGGACAGCCATCTTTCGAACACGGCCTGCTCGTCGACTTCCTCATCCTCGTCATCGCTCTCCAAGTCGATGGTCTCGAAGAAGCGCTCGCCCTTGTCGTTCAGGGCATAGTATTCATTGAACCCCCACTCGTGACCGATATACCCATAAACCTCGATCCCCTGACCTGTCTTGAGCAGCGACTGCATCGCGCTCATCCACTGATCGCCAAAGACGCACACATAGAGAAAGCCTCTCTTGCGCTTGATCCCCTCGTCGCTGAACGTAACGCCTTCGCAGAACCGCAGTAGCGGGTGACTATCTACTAGCGAGACGATGCCCGCCGCCGCGAACAGCGCCGACATGCCCTCCCAGGTGATCGTATTCCCACCATCCAGCATTGCCTCCAGAACGGCGGCAGGCGCCTTGATCAAGATGGGTCCAGATGCTTCCGACATTGTTGCCTCCTTGCAGTTGAGTGCTCATCAAGAAAAACCGGCCTGCCACCCCCGGCTCGGGTGCCGGCAGGCCTTCAGTCCAGCGCCGGCCGCAACGGCCGACGCATATCCGCTTCAGCCGGGCTCTGCGACCAGCCCCGCCACCGTCTCCAACCGCCGCGCCGTGGCCACCCACGCCGCCAGGTCGAGCAGCGCCCGTGCCGGCAATTCAGAAAAACAAATCTGTCCCCTTTCTCCAAGGAGTGATCGTGGTAATACTCATTCGTCGGGGCATTCGATTTCCGGATAGTTGACTACCGCCAGTTGCCCATAAGCATCAATGTAATAGCGCTCGCCGACGGGCTGGAGTTCTCCTTTATTATCCCTCACCAACTCGCTCTCATCACAGGTGATTAGAGCCTCGACTTCAGTACAACCCGCCTCATACAACATGGAAACTAGCATTCGCACCATATTGGTGCCTTCGGTACCGGAGATCATGAAAACCCTTACCCGATTATCCTCGACGTCAAGACCTTCGACAAAAGGTAGCGGAGGTTCGCAGATACGACACTGCTCAGCCAACCAGCGCTGCCAGTGAGGCCCATCCAACTCATCGAAGCGCTGCCACCAGCTCTGCAGACGCTCTACACACTGATCTACGACAGAAAACAGCGGTTTCCCGGTGCGGGATACTGCCATCCCGCAGCTGATCCGCGGCATTCCACCCACCCAGAAGGGGTCATCGGTGGTGAAGCTAAGCTCAATATAATTTTCCACGTATTGCCCTCAAACTATTCAGGAAGCGCCCTGATTTATTCGACAGCATCTTCCGGAGTGGCTGCTGCTCGTTGAAAACTTGAGCGACTTTAGAAAAACAAATCTGTTCCCTTTGCTTGATTTTTCCTGACAGACAAATCTGCCAATTCGACAGAATTAAGCAATGGAGTGACCTTTATTGCCATTGAATTCAGAAAGGACGATACGGAGAGACGTAAGGCTTTTTCCAGTTGAAACACTGAATATCACCAGATAGCGGGTGATAAACCACCCAATTATCGCCCACTTGGATAGTATTGGCGACTACTCCGACAGAGGCTTGCCACACTTCCTCACCAGTATACTTATCCCAAGCACGCGGCCGGCGCTCCTCCAAGCCAAAAACCAAATCTCCGTCAGTATTGGCAGCAAGCATACTCCAATTACTCTTTCGCCCCCAAAGCAACGAACCATCGACCGTAGACAAACACAGCACCAATCCGATACTGCCAGAACTACTCAACACCAGAGTATCTTCCGAGGCACTGATGGCGTGTGGAAATGCAATATCTTTGTACTTCAAACCAGCCAGCAGCACCTGCATAAAGTCGCTAGTCAAATAGGAGAATTCAGCATCCACGGAAAAGGTCTTAAGATCAATGACCAGCACATGACTACCAGCCAACACATAGAGCGTGTCGCCAAACCTTGACACCACCGTCCTCGGGGTGCTGCCAGGAAACTCGTAGCGCTCCAAAGACACTTCCAATTTTACTGCCATTTCAGAAACAGAATATATGCAGAAGACTGGCGAAGAGAGCCGCACACCATAAATCAATCCGTCAGAACAGGGCATAAAATATTGAACATCTACATCGACATGTCCAACAACAACACCACCCTTAACGACATCCAAACCTTGGCCATAATCATTCCAACCATATGCACGATAAATTTTCCCATCGTCGCACACAAAACGGCCATCTCTCGACCAACCTGGATTGGCAAGCCCATCATACTCACTGTAGAGTAGCTGCCATTGGACCACATCAATAAGCTCCGGCACTTTCCCATAAACATGCAGCAAGTTACCCACCAGAAACATCGGACGCCACTGCGCCTCTGCATCTCTAACCAGCAATTCAGGTTCGTCGTCTTCAGCCCCAGAGAAATGCTGCAGATCAAACACCTTGAAGTAGCGCTTACCTTTTCTATCGCCATACTGCACATACAATCTGTCATCAGCTAAAGCAACAGATACAACACCATCAAATTTCTGCGCAAAGCGGAACTTTGCCTTATGCGCTGGAATACCCACTGCCATATCAAGCCCCATTCTTCATAGTCAACGGATCGATAGTTTAAAAAAAGCAAAAAAGGGGGAAAGATTTGTTTTCCATCAATCCTTGGCCTCCCCCGCCACCGCCGCCAACCGCCGCGCCGTGGCCACCCAGGCCGCTAGGTCGAGCAGCGCCCGTGCCCGCGTCGGCAGTGCATCCTGCTCGTCGAGCACTTTGGTCAGCAGGCGGCACACCGCCCCCCAGCCGAGCAGTTCGCCCTGCTCGCCCCAGGCGCGGCCTTCGGCCAGGAGGGGCTGGCCGGCGCAGGACAGGCCGGCGGCCTGCACGCGGGCGAGCCAGTGCTGGCCGGCGTCCAGCCAAGCCTGCAGGTCGTCGTCTTTACGCATGGGAAACTCCTCTGGAGGTCGCGAGCCGGGGTGCGCTCAGGTGCAGGAGTCCGGGCGCGCCGGCCCAGCGCACGCTGATCGGCGCGAGCACGACGAGCCCGCCCTGCAGACTGAGGCGGCCGAACACCTCGCTCGGCACGTGCCCGGCCGCCAGGCCGGCCTGCAGCCGGCGACAGGCCAGCTCCTGGAAGCCGGCCAGCTCGCCGCGCAGGGTGAAGGGGATGCCGTTCTGGTCGCACAGCGGCAGCGACCAGCGCTGCAAGGCGCGGTCGCTGTGCAGCTCGCCGACTTCGCCGACCGCCAGCCGCGCCAGCAGCGGCGGCGGACGCTGCCAGGGGTCGGCGCGCAGGCGCTCGCCGAGGCCCTGCAGCAGGGTCGCCAGATCGTCCGCCGGGCAAACCGGCGCCGCGTCTTCGGCAACGCTCAGACGGGTACCGTCGCGGGCGGACAGGCGGCCGTCGGCGCTGGCCCAGCCGCACTCCAGGCGGTGGCCACGCTGCAGCAGCGTCGCCACGCCGACGCCGGCCAGCCGCGCCTGTTCGAGCGCCGCGGCGGGCTGCCATTGCGGATCGAGGTCGCGGGCGCGCGACTCCGACCAGCTGAAATAGCGTCCGCTTTCCGGCGCGTGGAAATACACGGAAAAGCCGCGCTGACCGGCCAGGGTTTCCCACACCTCGGCGCCGATGCCGTGCAGCAGCAGGCCGTCGAGGCGCCGGTAGCTGCGCCGGTGCACCCCGGCCAGCTCGGTGAACGGCCGCGGCATCGGCTCCCGGCGCAGGCCGCGGGCCAGCACCCACACCGCCGCCAGTGCATCCGGCAGGCGCTCGGCGGCGCCCCCGCGGCGGGCCTGGTCGTCGCGCAGCAGCTGCACCAGCCCCTGCAGGGTCGCGCCCAGGCGCGGCAGGTCGACCTGTCGTAGCTCGGTGGCCAGCGCCTCGCCCTGGTCGACGAAGGCCGGCCCGACCCCGGCGCTGCCCTGCAGTACCAGCGCGACCAACCAGTCTTCCAGCTGCGCCAGGCGCGCCCGCGCCGGCGCCTCCAGGCCGAGCGCCGGCAGTTGCGGGATGGCCGCGCCGGCCGCCTGGCGCGCCTGCACCACCACCAGCGCGCGGTGGGCGCAGCTCGCCGCCTTGCAGGTGCAGGTGGCTGCGGCCAGCCCGCCGGCGCGGGGGACGCGCACGGTGGCCTCCTCCGGGTCGAGCAACTGGCCGACCAGGCCGGCGGCGCCCTCCTCCAGCTCGGCCTCGAAGCTGCGCGCCAGCCATTGCAGGGCGCGGCGGGTGGCGGCGGCGCCGAAGGCCTGTTCGATGCTCGCGGCCTCGCCCTCCAGCCAGGGGCGGGCAGGCGCCCGCTCGACAACCTCGCCAGCGCCGCCCCCGGCCTGCGCCAGCAGGCGCGCGCGCAGGCCGAGGAGGAAGGCGCACAGGTGGTGACAGGGGCCGAAGGCCGGGCAGTCGCAGGCGAGCTGGGCGAAACCGACGCCGCCCAGGCGCTGGGTATGGCCTTCGATATTGGCCGCGGCGGCGTCCGCCGCCAGCGTCCACTGCGCGCTGTCGCAGGCCGCCAGCGTCTTGGCGCCGCGCTTGAGCAAGCCCTTGTTGGCCCAGTCGGCGATGGCGGCATCGTCGAGGGCGTGTAGCCATTGCTGCAGCATGTTCAGCGTCCTTGCATGGTAGTGGCCAGCCAGTCGACCAGATGGTCCGGGGTCATCGCCGCCACCGGCACGCCGCGCGCGACCAGTTGTTCGGCCATCGCGCGGTCGTAGTCGGGATGGGCGCGGCGGTCGAGGGCGGCCAGCGCCAGCACCTGGACGCCGCTGCCGACCAGGCGCGCCGCCTCGCCGAGCACCCGCGCCGCATCGTGGCCTTCGTAGAGGTCGGAGATCAGCACCACCACGCTGCGCCGCGGCACTTCCACCTGGCCGAACGCCGCGGCCAGCGCCGCGCCGATGTTGGTGCCGCCGCCGATCTGCGCGCCCATCAGCAGTTGCTCCGGCGCCTGCAGCTGGCTGCTGGCGTCGACCACCTCGTCGGCGAACAGCAGCAGGCGGGTACGCACCGCGCTCAGGCGGGCGAAGATGCCGGCCATCACCGCGCTGTGGATCACCGACTCGCTCATCGAGCCGCTCTGGTCCACCACCAGCCACAGGTGCCAGGGCAGCCGGCGCTCCTCGCGCGGATGGAAGAACAGCCGCTCCAGCACCAGTTCCTCGGTTTCCAACTGATAGTGGGCCAGGTTGTGGCGCAGGGTGCGCGCCCAGTCGAGGTCGGCCAGCCGCGGCCGCCCGCCGCGACCGTGGCGACGGCGCTTGGGGGCGAAGGCGGCGCGCAGCCGCGGCGCCAGCTTCTCCTCCAGTTGCTCGACCACCCGGCGGATCAGCCGCAGCGCCTCGGCATGCACCGCCGCCGGCAGGCGCTCGCGCACCGCCATCAGCGCCTGCACCAGCTCGATGCTCGGCGTGGCCTGGGCCAGCACCTGGGGATCGGCGAGCAGGCTGCTCATCCGGTAGCGGTCCAGCGCATCGCGCTGCAGCACCTCGGCCGCCGAGCGCGGGAACAGCTTGCGCACCTCGCCCAGCCAGCGCACCGCACCGGGATCGGGACGGCCGATGCCGCCGTAACGGTCCGCGTCTTCGCCGCCCTCGCGGCGCTCGAACTCGCGGCCGTAGAGATACTCCAGGGCGGCGTCGCGGCGCTGGTCGCCGTCGTCCAGCACACTCGCGCCGCCCTGCTCGCCCCCCAGCGCGGCCTCGGCCTCGGCGCCGAGGATCAGCCGCCAGCGGCGGCGCATGATCGAATCAGTCATCGAACCCCCAGTGGTGCAGCACCGTCGCCACCTGCGCGGCCAGCGCCTGGCTGCGGCGCAGCGTGGCGTCGTCCGGCACCCGCGCGCGCAGCAACGCCGGCGCCTGCTGCGCGCCGACCAGCAGTTGCGCGAAGGCCTGCAGCTCGCGGCGGGTGAGTTGGCTGAAGGCCAGCCGCAGCGCGGGCAGGCCGTCGAGAAATTCCTCTTCGCTCCACGCCGCGAGGCATGCCGACAGACGTTGCACCGTGGGCGGATGACTCAGCAGCCAGCCGCGAGCGATGCGCAGGAAGCCCTGCAGGTACTCGCCCATGGCCTGCGGCGCGGTATGCGCCAGACCCAGCGCGTCGGCCAGCGCGCGCTCGGTGTCGGCGGCAGACCAGTGCCCGGCCATGGCCAGCACCCCGGCCGCGGCGCCGCGCACCGGCGCCGGCACGTCGGCGTCGTGCAGCGCGCCACAGGCATCGAGCAGCAGCGGGCCGTCGGCCCAGGCGGCGGCACGGCGCACCATGCCGTGCAGGTCGGCCAGGGCATCGACCGCCGCGGCCGCGTGCGCGGCATCGCCCTGGCCCAGCGCCGGCAGACGCAGGCAGGCCTGGGCGAAGGCGCGCGCCAGCAGCGGTTGCAGGCGCGCCAGGCCCACGCCGCCCAGCGCGTTGCGCGCCTCGTAGGCCTGCGCCAGGCGTCCGGCGGCCTGGGCCAGGGCCAGCGCGTCGAAGCTGCGCTCGAGCCACAGCGCCACCGCATCGAGCACCCGCTCGGCCAGCGCCTCCAGGCCCATCACCAGCACCTCCAGCACCAGCGTCGCCGGACTGCCGGCCACCGGACTGCCGGCCACCGGGGTGCCGGCCACCGCTGTGGCGGCGTTCGACTGCGCCAGCCGTTCGAGCAGGCGGTTGACCGCCGCCTCCTCCAGGCTGGCGCCGTAGCGCGCCGCCTCGGTCAGCGCGGTGACGGTTTCCGGCTGCCAGCGCAATTCCCATATCTCGCGCACACGGGCGAGATCGGAGCCGGCGACGAAATCCGGCCCGGCCAGGCGTTGCGCGTAGGGAATGCCGAGAAAGCGCAGCCGCTGCAGCCCCTGGGAGATCAGCCGGTGCCGGGCGCTGCGGTAGATGTCCAGCTCCTTGCGCTGCGCGCCGCCCAGCCGCGCCGGCAGCCGATAGCGCGTGCAGAAGGCCTGCACGTCGACCAGCAGCGGCGCCAGTGGCGCATTGGGCGGCAGGCGCCCGCTGGCATCGCCGCCGAACAGCGCGTCCAGCGCGCGGGCGAACCGCCCGGCATCGTCGGTATCCTTGACCAGCGTGGCCTGCAGCGCCTCCGCCAGCTCCGCCCGCCCGCCGCGGCAGCCGCGCAGCGCCGCCAAGCGGCCGGCCATGGCCACCGCCTCGCTGGCGTCCGGCAGGGTCGCCGGCAGACCGTCTTCGCGCAGGCGTACGGCCAGCCTTGCGGCCAGCACCGGCCAGGCCGCCGCATGCGGAAGCTTGCGGCCCTTCTCCCAGGCCTGCCATACCGCCTGGTAGTAGCCCGGCGCCGGCAGGCCGGCGGCGTAGCCGCTGGCGCGCGCCAGGCGCTCCAGGCTGTAGGCAATCAGATGGGCGCCGACCTCGCCGCTGCCCGGCCCTGCGCCGCGCGGCACCACAGGCGGCGCGGCGGCGAAGCCCAGCGCGGCGAGCGCCTCGGCCACACTGGCCGGCAGCCGCTCGCCGAGGCCGGCGAGGATGCCCGGCACATGGTAGCCGCCGCACACCACCAGGCAGCGCCGGCCCTCGTCGAGGGCCATGCTCACCTGCGCAGCCATGTGCGCCTCGCGGGCGGCGTTCTCGGCGTCGTCGCCCGCCCCGTCGGCGCGCAACAGCAGGCTGAAGGCGAGCAGGTCGGCGAAATAATCCGCCGCCGTCGCCGGCTCGACGCCGGACTCGAAGTGGCGATCCCACCACTCGTCGAAGTCGCGGCAGCCAGCCTGCTCGATCAGCCCGGCGAGCACGTCCGGCGCCTGGCGCGGCGGCTCGGCGTCCAGCGTCGGCTCCGGCGCGGTGGCGAAGAACTCCGGCTGCGCCGACAGCGCCAGCCGCGCGCCGTAGGGCAGGTCGATGAAGCGCACCGCCGCGCCCAGCCGGTCGGCCGCGCGCAGCGCCACCCACTCCGGCGAGAACTCGGCGAACGGAATGTAGCCGCGGCAGCGCAGCTCGTCGTCGCCGCGGCCGAGCGCCGCGTGCAGGTACACCGCCAGCGGCGGCTGCGCCTTGGCGTGCTGCAGCGCCGGCAACAGGGCGTCGAGTTCCTGCGGGCCTTCGATCAGCAGGGTGTCGGGGGCCAACGCCTCGATCAGCTCGCCCAAATGGCGGGCGCAGCGCGGGCTGTGGTGGCGCACCGGCGCCAGCCGCAGGTTCGCCATGGGAGCCAGCAGCTGCAGGGCCTGCGCCGCCTCAAGCACCCTGACCACCGGCGACGAAGTCCTGCCAGTCCTCGCTGGCGGCCCGGCGCCGGGCGACCAGGCGCAGGTACTCGGCGAAGCGCCGGCGATCCTCATCGTCGTCCTTGATCGCCGTGCCCACCAGGTAGCGCGCCAGATGCGCCGGGCGCAGGCGCGCCTCGCCGAAGTACCAGCAGTCGGTGGCGGCGTTGCAGGCCACGCTGATCGCCTCGGCGGTGGACAGCACGGTGCCGGGCCGCTCGATAGCGGTGCCCTCGATGCTGCCGGCGCGCAGCTCGTGGAAGGCGGTGGCCAGCAGGGTCAGCACCTCGGGCAGCACCTCGGTGCCGATGCGCTGGGCGGCCAGCTCGCGGGCCACTTCCTCGCCGATCAGCCTGGCCTGCGCCTCGATGCCGTCGAGCGGGCGCATGGTCTCGAAGTTGAAGCGGCGCTTGAGCGCGGCGGACATCTCGTTGACCCCGCGGTCGCGCAGGTTGGCGGTGGCGATCACGTTGAAACCGGGCCGGGCGAGCAGCCAGGGCCGCTCGTCCTTCAGCTCGGGGATGTGCAGCAGGCGCTCGGAGAGCACCGGCACCAGGCAGTCCTGCACCTCGGTGGCGCAGCGGCTGATCTCCTCGAAGCGCAGCAGGCCGCCGCCGGCCATCGCCCGGTGCAGCGGGCCGGGCACCAGCGACGCCGGGCCGGGACCGTCGCGCAGCAGCAGCGCGTAGTTCCAGCCGTAGCGGATCTGCTCCTCGACCACCCCGGCGCCGCCCTGCACGGTGAGCGTGCTGTCGCCGCTGATCGCCGCCGCCAGCAGCTCGGAGAGCAGCGACTTGGCGGTGCCCGGCTCGCCGACCAGCATCAGCCCGCGCTGGCCGGTCAGGGTGACGATGGCGCGCTCGACCAGCGCGTCGTTGCCGTGGATCTTGCGGGCGATACGCCGCCCGCCGACGCTGTCGCGCCCGCTGCCGAGGACGAAGGTACGCACCGCGCGCGGGCCGAGGCGCCAGCCTTCGGGGCGCGGGCCGTCATCGCACTCCAGCAGCGCGGCCAGTTCCTCGGCGTGGGCCAGTTCGGCGGGCAGCCGCTGGGCCGTTTCCGGAGTGGCTCCGGCGGTCTTGCTACCACGTGGGGGCATCAGTCACTTTCCTTGTTGGGGACGGCCTTGGCCGCGATCGCGTTGAACTGGTCCTGGACAGCGGCCTGCAGCGAACGCGGCCACTCTTGCGGGCTCAGCTTCCACCAGCGCCCGTCATCGCCGCGCCTGCTGGTGTCGTAGACCACCACATGCTCGATGGCGACGCGGTTGTCCAGGTCCATGTAGGCCATGAAGCTGTCGTGATGCAGCTCGACGTACAGTTGTGCGGCGGGCAGATCGAGACTGTGTTCGTAGATACGGGGGCCGTCGCTGGCCTGGCCGGGACGGTAGTTCCACTTGCTGAGCAGCCCGGAGAGCGCCCCCTGGGTGATTGTCAGCGGGCACGGCGGGCGCAGCTCGTTCCCCTGCCATTGTTCGAGCGCCGGCAAGACGGCGGGAGCGTCGAGCTGCTCGACCAGCGGCTTGAGTTCGTAGTCGTCCAGGTAGCTGCGCCAGGCGGCGATCTCGTCCACGTCCGCATCCAGCGGATGCCACAGGCTGACCTGCCCTTCGGCCGGCAGCACGACCGCCTCGTCGACCACATCCACCAGCGAAAAATCCTCGGCGATGCGGAAGCTCCGCCCGCTTTCCACCAGCCGCCAGATCAGGCTGCGGCCAACGATGCGCAGCAGCGGATGCTGCAGGAACAAGCGCTGCCAGCGCGCCAGCGACCAGCGCTGGCCCGTCAGCAGGGCGGTCTGCAGGCGCGGCCCCTGCTGCTTGACGACAGTCTTCAGGCCGCTCGCGGTGGTCTTCAGGCACGCGCTGGCGGCGTCCCATTCCGCGCGCAAGGACTCGTCCTTGAGCGCAGGCAGCGACTTGCTGGCCTTGCCCTTGTCGTTGATCACGCGCAGCGACAGATCGCCCTGCAGCTCGACTCGGTAGGCATGAGGGCCGACGTTCAGCACCAGCCCTTCGCCCAGGCCGAAATCCGGAGTCAGCTCGTCGAACAGCTCGGGGAGGCTCAAACCTCGCCGCCTGGCCGCCGCCCGCAGGGTGTCGAAGACGGCCTCGACCACCATGTCCTTGAGCTTGCGCGAGGCCGACAGCACCTTGAGCTGCGACAGCGCATACAGGGTATCGAGTGTGCCGAGCTGCTCGACGGCGATCACCGCACGCAGTTTCATCGACCAGCCCCAGGCGCGCACCGCGGCGGCCAGGGTGTCGACCACCCGGTCGTCGATGTTGCCGGCCACCAGCTTCAGCGCCCAGCGCTGCTTCGGGTCCCCCTTCAACGCCACCCAGATCTGCACCAGCGCCTGCGACAGGCGGGCGCGGTTCTCGGCGGAAATCTCGGCGAGCAGGCGTTCGGCCAGCGGCGGCAACTCGTCCTCGGTGGTGGCCGCCAGATACAGCAGGATGCGTGCGGCGTGCGCCGACAGCGGCGCGCACAATGCCAGGACTTCCTCCGCGTCGTAGGCCTTGATCGCGCCTCCGAAGCGCTTGAAGCGCGCTACCCGGGCCTCGAGCGCGGCCAGGTCGGGCATCGCCGCGTCGGGCATTTCCACACCCAACTCCTGCAGACGCACCTCCACTCGGCTGGCCGAGCCGAGGTCGAGCGCGCCGCCGTCGAGCAACTGGCGCAGCAGCGGCACCACCGCGGGGTCCGGGTGGCCCAACAGGATGTCGCGGCAGGCAAGCTGCATGTTCTTGCCGGCGATCTCCAGCCAGCCGCTGGCGGCGATTTCCGCCGGACTGAAGTCGCGCATCGCCTGGGTTGCCGCCTCGCGTAGCGCCTTCGAGCTGCTGGCAGCCAGCAGTTCGCCCAGCAGCGCCAGGTTGGCGCGGATCAGCGCCGGATCGAGCAGGGGCAGAAGAGTGGCGAGCTTAGGCGTGGAAATATCGCGCCAGCACGCCGGATTGGCCGCCAGCATGTCATTGAGCACACCGACAAAGGGCTGGAGCTCGCTCTGCTGCAGGATGCTCGGCAACAGGTGCGGCAACAGTTCGGGATATTGCGCGCGCCAGATCTGCTCGGCCAGCACCACATCGAAGTGCTTGACCCGCCAGTTTTCCAGCAGTTCGACAAAGAGCTGCGGCGCCTCCCGCACGAGGCGGTCGAACACCGCGTTGAAGTGCTCCGCCGGCGAACGCGAGGCCTGGGAGAACAGCAGCTCCGCCAGATTCGCCCGCTGCTCGGCGTTGGTGCCCAGCTCCCAGCGCAAGGCGATCAGCCCCGGATCCTTGTGGATGTCGTCGTGGGTGTCGTGCCAGTCGTAGTAGTCCGGGTGGCGGCGCACGAAGTCGTACCAGGGCGCGAAACGCTCGGGATGGGGCAGCGCCTTGTGGCGCGAAGCCCATACGGAGGTGATGCCGCGGCACAGCTCGCTGCCCTCCTCGGCCAGTTGCAGCAGGTCGGCGTCGTCCAGCGCCTCGAGCAGCTCTGTCCACTGCGGGTGAATCCGCCCCCGCGGATCGATGTCGGCCAGCGCGAGCAGCTCCAGAGCCCAGCGCAGCAGCGCCAGCGCCTCGTCGCGGGGCATGCCGGGATAGCCCATCCACACCAGCAGGCGGGCCAGGATGAAGTTCAGGCACACCCAGAGATTGCCCGACTCCCTCTGGACGCTGGCCAGGCGGGCGCGCGCCAGTGCCTGCAGCTCGGCCGTCAATTCGGCGCTGCGCCGGGGAATGTCCTTGTTCCAGTCGCCGCGCAGCAGCCTGCCCTGCGGGACGGTCAGCCGGGCGAAAGCCAGCCAGGTATCGTGATCGCGGCGCCAAGGGGCGCCCTGCAGTTGCCCCAGTTCGTAGCTCCAGCCCACCGCGGTGCTGGACAGAAAGGCGGCGACCTCGTCTCCGCGGCCTTCCTGCAGGCGCGCGGCCAGTTCCTCGGCCAGCACGGCGGGTGGGACTTGGCTATCGAGCGAGTGCAACGGGGTGTTGCCGTGGGTACGCATGTCCATGGGTGCTCCTTGCGTGGTCTGTATGGCGCTCACGCCGCCATCTTTTGCGGATGCAGGGCTGTCGGGTAGCGAGATTCGATGCCCAAACGTTCCCCCTCCACACGGAGGGGGCGATGGATGACTCCGGCGGGCCGGAGCCTTGCTCATGCCAAGGCCTCCGCCTTGAGGGTTTCCGCCTGCGCCAGCAGGGTGTTGAGCAGCGCCGGGGGCAGCTCGCCCAGGCGCTGGCACCGGTAGCCGTCCGCCTCGCGCTTGTACACAGACAGCGTCTCGATCTCCACTTCCTCGTCCGGCTCGAAAAACACGCTGACGCCGCTGTGCGCGAGGGTCACCTGCCAGCGCTCGCCATCCAGGGTCCAGGTGTGGTCGTTGACCATCGCGCCATCGCCCGCCTCGCCCTTGATGTAGCCCCACTTCTCCAGCAGGCCGCCGAAACGGCCACGCTGCAGCCGACTGCCCTCGGCGCGGGTCAGCTCGCTGGCGCCCAACTCCTCCGCGCTGGCCTGGTGCACCGCCGTCTCCCACTGGCCGATCGGCGACACCAGTTCGTAGTCCGCGAAATGCTCGGCCCAGGCGGTACGCTCGGCCTCGTCCAGCTCCAGCGGATGGGCGACATGCACCTGCGCGTCGTCCGCCAGGGTGAAGGGCTCGTCCTGCAGGTCGATCAGTTCGCCGGCCTGATCCGGGCGGAAACGTCCCAGCGGCTGGCCGTCGGCATCCTCCGCCGCCCACACCACGGCCTGGCTGACGATGGCCAGCAGCGGGTGCTCGGCGAACAGCCGGCGCCAGCTCGCCGCCGGCCAGCGGCTGCCCAGCTGCAGGGCGCGGGTCAGGCGGGCGGCCTGCTGCTTGAGCACCGGTTTGAGGTTCTTCGCCAGCGCCTTGTACTGGTTTTCCGCCAGGCTGCGCAGGTCCGGGTCCTCGCCGGCGCGGGCCTTGGGCAGGCTCTTGCTGGCCTTGCCCTTCTCGTTCACCACCACCAGGCTCAGGTCGGGACGGATGCGCACCCGGTACTGCCAGGGGCCGAGGTCGAGCTGCAGCCCGTCGCGGTCGAGACCGAAGTCCGGCACCAGTTGCTCGAGAAATTCCTCCAGGCCCATGCCCCGGCGCTCCGCCGCCTCGCTCAGGGCCTGGCGGGCGTTGGCCAGGATCGACTCGGAGAACTTGCCGCTTTCCCACAGCTCGCGCACCTGGGACACCCCGTAGCTGCCCGGCAGGCGGCAGAGCAGATGGATGGCCGCGCTGGCCTTGAGCTTGCGGACCTTCTTCCAGTCCTTGACCGCCTTGACCAGGGCATTGGCCGCACGCTCGTCGCCGTATTCGGCCAGCGGCAGCAGCAGCCAGTCGACGGCGGTGGCGCCGTTGGCGGCGATCCACTGCACGACGCACAGCAGCGCGAAATCGCTGCGCCGCCCCGCCGGCAGCCAGGCGAGGATCTGCCGGGCGCGCCGCGGCAGCGCCTCGCCGCCCTCGGCGAGAATGACCAGCAGGTGCTTCGCCAACGGCTCGCAGAGCGGCGCCAGCAGCTCGGCCAATTCCGGACTCCAGCACTTGCCCACCGCCGCCGGCACCTTGCGCCCCCCCACCTGCGCCTGCAGGGCGGCCAGATCCGCCCCGGCCCAAGGATCCAACCCGTCCAGCGGCTGCCCGGCACGCTCCAGGGCGTCCAGGCTGATGCTGCGGCTGTAGTCGTCGTGGGCCGCATCGTCGATATGCCGCAGGATCGGCCCGGCCATCGCCGGGTCCGCCGACAGCGCCATGCCGATCAGCGCCAGCCGGCGCGCGCGGGGCGCGGCCTGCAGCAGGCCGCTGGCCTCGATGGCCTGCGGCGCGCAGCGGGCGAGCAGCGCCACCGCAGGTTCGCGCAGGGTTTTCGAACTGCCGGCGAACAGCCCGACCAGCGCCGGGCCGCAGGCCACCAGCGCCACGTCGTCGAACAGCGGCAGCAGCTTGAGCTGCGCCTTGCTCTCCAGGCTGGCGAAAGCCTCGGGAAAGGCGACCAGCGCCCGGCACACGGCGGCGGACAATGGGCCGGAGCGGGCGCCGGAGCCGGCCGAAGCCTGGAAGCAGCGCCCGGCCATGAGCGGCACCAGGGCCAGCAACGGCGTGTCCTGGCGCCCCAGCGCGGCGATCACCGGCGGCAGGTAATAGCTGGAATGTTCCTCGACAAAACGCCGGAACAGCTCGGGCGCCTCGCCGTACAGCGTCTCGAGCAGGGCCAGCAGCCCGGCATGGCCGGCCCCACCCAGCCCGCTCAGCGCAAGGCTGAGCAGCTGCACGCGCGGTTCCGCCTCCTCGCAGGCCCGCCACAGCAGCAGCCAGCGCTCCACGCTATCCTCGCCGGCCATTAGACGCTCGGAGGAAAGAGCGCCGATGAACAGCGCCGGATAGCGCTGGCTGGCCTCGACCAGTCTGTCCCAAACCTCGGGCAGCAACCGCTCGGCGCTCTTCGCCGGCGCGATGGCCAACTCGTGCAGGCGTTCGGCGGCACGCTCACGCAGCGACTCGTTGCACGACTCCAGCCAGGCACAGAGCGGCTCCGCCAGGGTGATGCCCCCCAGTAGTTCCCACCCCAGCTTGGCTTGCGGCGCCGGCGCGATCAGCCGGTCGATCAGCCCCTGCAGCTCGTCTTCCGCCAACTCGCTGGACAGCAATTTCATGACCGTCTTGAAGCCGTCCGAATCGACCGGCACGCGGTCGATGACCTGGCGATACCAGGCCAGCGCCTCGGGGCTTTTCAGGTTCGGATCGAACACCCCGCAGCGCTCGAAGCGGTGCTGCTCCAGCCGCAGGGCCGCCGCCGGGCACCGCTCGCAAAACAGATCGGAACGCCACAGCAGCCGCACCTCTGCATCGGACAGGCGCTCGAGCACCTCGGCGAACCGCTCGGCCGACTCGCCCAGCACCAGGGCCAGCCCCAGGTCGCGGAAGACCTCGACCATCGGCCAGTTCCGGCCCTCCTGCAGTTGCAGCACCTCGTACAACCGCGGACTGGCGGCGAGCGCCTGCAACAGTGGCAGCAGCAACTGATGGCGCAGCGCAATGGCCCGTCGGGCGGGAAAGACATGTTCGAAGCTGCCGGCAACGCTCTGGCGATAGCCCAGCAACAGGTCGATCCAGACGTCTTCGCCGAGCGCTTCACGCTGCAACTGCTCGCGCACCAGGATCAGGAACAGGCGCATGCCGGCCAGAGCGCGCAAACGCTGCTCATCCCAGAACATATCCGGCGCAGCCAGCACCTCGGCCAGGCAGGCCGGATTGGCGCCGGCACGGACCAGCCAGGCATACACGCCTTCCCAGCCCCGCACGCCCTCGGCCAACGCGCCGGCCCAATCGCGCATCGACTCGCCCAGCGCATGGACCCAGACCTGGGTATTGAGGCGTACCGGCCCGCCCCCCGCCCCGGGCAACCAATGCCGGTAGTAGTACGCGTCACCGGGAGTCACGAAAGGCGACAGCAGCACGACCAGCCGCTCCCAGCAATCGAGCCAGTGCTCCGGCGCCCGCTCGGCCAGCGCCCAGGCATACAGGCGCCTGAACCTGTCCTGGTAACGGTCGAATTCCGTCCGGGTCGGACAGAGCCTCTGCGCCAGCGCCTGGCGCCACGCCTTGGGCAACTCGGCCCCGTCTTGCCAGTACTGGCGCACCGCACCAAAGTCCAACCCCTCGCCGATGCCCTGCTGCGCATAGCTGCGCTCCAGGCGCTGCAGGAATTCGGCCTCGTCCGTGGCAGTCGCCAGTTCGTTGAAGTGATCCATATCGTTGCTCATTCCGTTGTCGATTCGCCCGAATACTTGCTCAACGACAGGGCCGCAGCAGCACACGGCGGCCCGGCCCTACATGACTCACTACTCGTCCAGGCTCTCCAGCCAGTCCTTGACCATCTTGTCCAGCTCCGCGTAGGCCGCCACCGGCAGGTAGATCCCCGTGTAGTCGCAATCTTCCAGGCCCTCGATCACCAACCAGCGGCCGGCAAGGTGGGCTTCGGCGAACTTGTTGAGTTCATCGGCTAGGCTCATCGAGTAAAACCCGTTGCAGTCGGCGCCCCGCAGTAGCAACTGCTGCGCCTGCCCCTGCCAGGTAAAACGCAGTTCGAGATCAGCACCGTCGCCTTCGCCGTCTTCGTCCTCTTCGTCCTCTTCGTCCTCTTCGTCACCCACATCGTCCACGCCGTCCACCTGGACGAACTCCACATTCTGCGGCTCGAACGCCCCGCCGGTCAGTTCGCAGTAGCTGTCGAACAGGACGGGGTAGATCTCCTCGGGCGAGGATTCGTACTCGTCAACGTGGGTGATGGCGATCTCAGGGAACAATTCGCACAGCATGTCCGGTAACAAAAAGAGCATATCCATCGCCTCGAGCGACTCGCACTTGAGCTCGAGTTCGGCCACCCGCTCCGCGGCCACCGGCAATCGGTGGCGCTCGACGCACGCCATCAGTTGTTGAAACATCGTCTTGCCATCCATTTCCATCGTTTGCCTCCTTGTATTTTCGGGAACAAAGCAATCTGCAGAGCGGGCTTCACGCCGCCTCAGCGCTGGCCGTCGATGCCGCCAGTGCCAGCATCTCTTCCATCGGCGTGGCGAGCAGCCGCGGGGCGAGAGGTTCGGGCTGCGGCCGCCAGGCGTTCCGATGGTCGACCCGGCGCTCGAACACACTCGCGAACATGCCACTGAGGTGGGCTTCGGCGAACGCGTTCATCGCTGCGAGCATGCTCGGCGAGTACCAACCGGTCGCTGCGCAGCAGCCTGCCGAGCGGAATGGTCAACCGGGCGAACGCCGGGCCCCCTGCTCAGCCCTTCAGACACCCCATGAAGTCGCCATAGCGGGACAGGCAGCGGTAGACCTCAAGATCCCGGCCGCTGCTGCCCAGGCACTGCTGCATCTCCAGCTTGCCCTCCACCAGGGACAGCATCTTCATCGCTTCGTCGTAGTTGGCCTGGGTGATGTAACCGCCCGCGAGATTTTTCTTGACCGTTCCCCGCGCGGTATCGAGCGAGTCGTTGGTCTGGGTGAGCGCCCGTTTGCACATTTCCGGGGTGGCTCTATCTTCGCTGCCGAAGGCGGCCGTGGAGGCGGCGAGGATCAGAATGGCGAGAGTTTTTTTCATGTCGTGCTCCTTGGGTTGATGTCAGTGCTGGTTCAAGAGTTCGAGGATTTCGCTGCTGCGCTCGCTTTTCTGGGCGTATTCGCGCAAGGACATGGACTGGCCGTCCCAGCCACTGAAGTGAGCATCGGCACCGGCGCCGTGCTCCAGCAGCAGCTTGACCATGGCCGTGTCGGAGTCGCCGATCGCGAACATCAGCGGAGTACGCCCCTGGCTGTCGGCACGGTTCGGATCCACCCCGGCCTCCAGCAACACCCCGGCGACCGCCAGGGCGTTTTTCTTCACGGCAATATCCAGCGGTGTATTGCCGGCAGCATCCGCCTTGTTCGGGGCCGCGCCCAGGGAAAGCAGCAGGGCGGCGGACTCCTTGGCGTTGAACTTGGCGGCAAGGTGCAGCGGCGTGTGCTCCCAGGTATCGCCCGGCTCGGTGATGTCCGGGTTTTCCGCCTGGGCGATGAGGCGCCGAATCTCGTCCAGTTGCCCAAGGCGGACGGCCTTGATCAGTGCCATGTGATCGTCGAAGCCGAGTTTTGGCGCCGGGCAAGCACCCTTGACGAAGCGCGAGCGGCCGTTGAAGTTGGCACGGAAGGAGTCGTCGGCGAACTCCAGGTTCGACAAGACATAGGGCGCCGCGTGCAGGGTGTCGCCCTCCAGGCGGTAGTCGCCGGAGAAAGGCGATCCGCCGATCGCGAAGCGGTATTTGCCATGGGCGTCGAAGGACCAGGTTATGTTCGGGATCGAGGTTTCCTCGTCGAGCACGGTCTCCACGAGACACCAGTCGCCGACCAGAGGCTGACCGGCAGGTGTGGTGTCCTGGGCCCAGGACGGGGCCAAGCCGACCAGCGCGAGGCTGGCCAGGGTCATTGTGCTGAGTTTCAAGATTCGTCCTTGATTTAACAGGTTGATGAGTCGCGGTCAGGGCAGCTGCAGGACGCTCGGTGTGGTGTGTTATCGGGTGAACAGGGTGCGGTCATGGGCTGTCCTTGTCGGTCATGCCATTACGATCCCCGTCACTCGCACAGGCTCTCCCGCCAGTCCTCGACCACCTCGATCAGCTCCGCATGGGCCGCCACCGGCAGGTTGTGGCGCTCGGCACAGGCCATGACACGCTTGAAGATTTCCATCAGTCACTTCCTTGGTTTTGGGAAACACGAAGAACTTGCCGGGCGCCCCGCTCGGCAAGATATGCGCCAGGCCGACGCCGTCGGCCTGGCGCAAGGCGCACTCACTTGGTCGGCGCTTCGCTGGCCTTGGCCTGCAGGGCGCGGATCTGCCCCATCAGCGTGGCCTGCAGCGGTTTGGGCAGGTCGGCGGGTTTGACCCAGGCCCAGCTCTTACTGAGGTCGCGCACCCGGAAGCCCTCGATCTCCACCGGGGTGCCGATGTCCATCCACGGCGGGAAGTAGCCGTGGTGCAGTTCGATGCTCAGTTTCAGCGCCGGCAGATTCCAGGTGTGCTCGTCGATGCTCGGGCCGTCGCCCACCGGGCCGGGGCGGTAGCCCCATTTCTTCGCCAGACCAGCCAGTTGCTCCTGCGCCACCACGAGTCCGGGCGGAGCGAGCAGTTGCTCATCCTTGAACAGCTCGGCCGGCGGCAGCTCGGCGCAGGCACCCAACTGGTCGACCATCGGTTCCATTTCGTAGTCGGCGAAATAGGCCTGCCAGGCCTCCAGCTCGCCCGCCAAAGCGGTGGCCGGATGCCACAGGCTGACGCTGCAGCTTTCCGGCAAGACGACGGCATCGTCCTCGACATCCACCAGCGAGAAGTCCTCGGCGAGGCGGAAGCTGCTGCGGGCGAGATCCGGCGCATCCTCGGCGCGCCAGATCAGGCTGCGGCCGACGATGCGCAGCAGCGGGTGCTGGACGAACAGACGCTGCCAGCGCGCCAGCGGCCAGCGCTTGCCGGTGACCAGCGCGCCGTACATGCGCGGCGCCTGCTGCTTGACTACGGTCTTGAGATTGCTCGCCAGCCCCTTCAGTTTGGCGCTGGCGGCCTCCCACTCGGGCTTGAGCGCGGCATCCTTCACCGCCGGAATCGACTTGGCGGCCTTGCCCTTGTCGTTGACGACGCGCAGCGACAGGTCGCCCTGCAGCTCGACGCGGTAGGCGTTGGGGCCGACCACGAGCGTCAGCCCCTCGCCCAGGCCGAAGTCCGGGGTGAGTTCGTCGAACAGCTCGGCCACGCTCATCTGCCGGCGCTGGGCGGCGGCGCGCAGGGCCTGGCGAGCGCTGCTCACCACCATGTCCTTGAGCTTGCGCGACTCGGCAATCTCCTGCACGCGCAGCAGCGCATACAAGGTGTCGACCTCGCCGAGCTGCTCGGTGGCGGCGGCGGCGCGCTGCAGGCGCGGCTTGTTCCAGACGTTGATCGCGGCGACCAGTTGGTCGACCACCCGGTCGTCGGCGTTGCCCGGCAGCAGCTTCAGCGCCCAGCGCAGCTTGGGATCGCCGTTGCTGGCGATCCAGACCTCGGCCAGCGCCAGCGCCAGGCGGGCACGGTTGTCGGCGGCAATGGGAGTGAGGAGCTTGGCCACCAGCGGCGACAGGCTGTCCTCGGCGGTGGCGGTCAGATGCAGCAGCACGCGAGCGGCGTGCTCGGACAGCGGCGCGCAGAGGGCCAGCAGTTCGGGGCTGTCGTAGTGCTTCACGCTGGCGGCGATGCGCTTGACCGTGGCGGCCTGGGCCTCGACGGCGGCCAGCGCGGCGGCGGGGTCGGCAGTCGGCGCGGCCTCGCCTGCAGCGTCTTCGGTCGGACCGGCGGCGCCCTGGCCGAGCTGCTGCAGGCGCTCCTCGACCATGCTGGCCGAGGCCGCATCGAGCTTGCCGGCGGCCAGCAGTTCGCTCAGCAACGGACCGGCCGCCGCATCGGGATGGGCGAGCAGCACGTCGCGACAGGCCAGCAGCAGGTTCTTCGGCGGCTTGCGCAGCCAGCCGGCGGCGACCAGATCGGCGGGGGCGAAACGCCCGGCGATACCGGCCAGGGCATCGCGCAGCGCCTTGGAGCTGCTGCCGGCCACCACCCTGGTGAGCACCGGCAGCGCGGCTTGCAGGCTCGCGGCATCAAGGGTCGGCAACAGATGGACCAGATCCTTGGTCGGCACCTGCACCAGGTCGTCCGGGCGGCTGGCAACCAGGTGGCGAACGATGCGCCGGTAGCGGCTGGCCTCGCAGTCGTTCTCGCAGCGCGAGGCAATCGCCGGCAGCATCAGCGGCAGCAGCTCGGGGTACGGCTCGGTGCACACCTTCCAGGCGAGGTTGAAGCTGATGTCGTAGCGCCCCCACTCGCGCAGCTGCGCGACGAAGGGCTCGGCATCCTCGCGCACCAGGCGGTCGAACACCGCGAAGGTGTATTCGCGCTCGGCCCGGTCGTGGTAGCTGAGACAGCTGAACATCTGATCGGCCAGTTGCTGGCGTCGCTTGGCGCTCGCCCCCGACCAGCGCAGCTCGATCAGGCCGGGGTCGCGGAAGGCGTTGTCGTCGTAGAGCTCGGGATGAAGGGCGAAGAATGCGTGCCACGGCGCCCAGCCGGTGGGCGCGGGTACGTCCTCGACCCGCTTGCGGTACACCTCCAGCACGTCCTTGCACAGGCGCCCGCCGCGCTCGGCCAGCGCGATCAGATCGGCCGCTTCGCTCAGGCCCGCGATGAAGGGATACCAGCCGGTGTTGTAGTCGCTGCCGACTTCCGCGCGCAGGGCGAGCGCCCACTCGATGTGCGCCAGGCAATCCTCGCGCGACATTTCCGGATACCACAGCAGGGGCAGGATACGCGCCAGCACCAGGCCCACGACCTGGTGGCCCGGCTTGCCCTCGGTGCGGGCGCGGGCCAGCCAGGCGTCGGCCAGGGCGCGCAGCTCGGCGGCCAGCTCGGGGCTGCGCCGGGGGATCTCGCGAGAGCAGTGGTACAACTGGCCGCGCGGAATCGTCATGCGGGCGAAGGCCAGCCAAGTCTCGGTGCTCGCCAGCCAGGGCGCGTCGTCGCCGCCCAGGTGCGACAGGATGTTGAGGCAGCGCTCCTCGCAGGTGCGCAAGAACTCGGCCACTTCCGCGGCACGACCGTCCTGCAGGCGCTCGGCGAGGATGCGGGCGAAGGCCGCGCGCTCCTGGGTGTCGTCGAGGTGGCGAGACAGTTCGCCCAGCGGCGCCTGGGCCGGGTCGAGTGCCGGCAGTGCGGCCCGGGCCTGGCGCTCGGCTTCCTCCGACGCCTCCCCAGCCGCCAGCTCATCTCCAGCTTCCTCCATGGCACGGAGCAGCAACTCCAGCACATCTTCTTTCTCTGCTTCGGTGTCCGCCAGGGAATCGGCCAGCAGCTCCAGCGCCTCCAGCGCCTGTTCCTCTTCGCTCAAGGGGCTGGCTTCCGTGTCTAGGGGGGTAGTGCTCATGCAAAAGACTCCTGAGTTCGGGTAATGGGTTGCGCGTGGCCCTCAGAGCCTGCGCGGGCGGCGCCCGTAACGCCGCCCGGTTGTGTCACTGCGCGGCAGTCGGGGCGTTCCAGTGCATCAGCTGCCGACCGAGCTCGTAGAACACCTCGAGGCGCTCGCCGCTGAAGGATTCGATGCTCAGCACACCGGGCCGGTCCTCCAGACGCATGTCGTGGATCGTCGGGGTGTCGATGAGATCGTCGCTGTCGAAGTAGAGAAGCTGGCCGGTGCGGTAATCGAAGAACCAGAAGCTAGGGAAGTCAGGGTCGTCCCCGTAGCAGACCATGGCCGCCAGCCCGAGGCGCGGGTTGCAGGTCACGGCAACACAGGCCTCCTCGGGGGCGGACTCGTAAAGGACGCTGGTCAACAGCTCGGCCAGCGCGGCCTCATCGTCCAGCAACGCTGCGTGGCCGCTGACCTGGATGGATTCGTTGTTCATGCACGCTCCTTGTTGCGATCCGTGTGAAAGGGAATCAGGCGCTCACCGGCCTGCCGTTGAGCAGCACCTGGCCTCCGCTGCAGGTCAGCATGACGTCCTCCTCGTCATCTTCGTGCTCCTCGTCATGATCGAAGGCGATGCTGGCGCGGGTGGCGTGCCGGCCGAGGATCGGCAGCAGGGCAACCGCGTATTCCAGGCCTTCACCGCCGCAGACGAAGGAGGCCGAAAGCCCACCCTCGCCCTCCTCGATGTCTTCGATGCCCTCGATGTAGTCGCCGAAGCGCTGCACCAGCTGGTCGAACAGCGGAGCTAGGCTCTCGTCGAGGTCGCTGAGTAGCTCCCGACTGGTATCGAGGTCATAGTCCTGCATGGCGCTCAGGACTTCGTGCAGGGTGCCAAGTACCGATTCCTCGGCGCTCACTTCAAGTTGCAGGTAGGTTTCCATGTCTTTAACTCCTTGTGACTGAGATCGTTCATCAAGCCTGACTGCGTTCGGCCGCCAGTTCCTGGCGCAGCAGCAGCGCCACCTCGTCGGGCTCGAACTGGCGCAGGAACAGCGGAATGGCGAAGCGGTGGATGCCGTCCTCGCGGCGCAGCACGTAGGCCAGTTGCAGGCGCGCCAGCACGCGCTGCAGGGCGTCGGCGGAGCCGGCGAGGCCGTGCTCCTCGAACAGGCGCACCAGCGCGGCCAGACTGGTCTGGCCATGCAGCGCGACCTGGTACACGGCGATGCGGTCGAGGCGGCAAGCCGCCTCGTCGTGACACAGGCGACCCCAGCCAGCCAGGGCGTCGAGCACCGCCTGCGAGGCCAGCGCCTGGGCCAGGTGGCGGGACTCGATGACCCGCTCGCCCGGTTGCAGGGCTTCGAGGCATTCCTGGCAGACGATGGCGACCAGGTTGGCGCGCTGGCCGCTGGCCTTCACCACCTGCTCGACCAGCGCGTCGCTGGCGAAACTCAGGCGCAGACGGGCCAGCGGCAGCGTGGCCAGCTCGCGGCAGGCTTCCGGCTCCAGGCCGCCGATGCTCAGCACCTCGCCGAAGTTGCGCAGCGGCGACTGGTAGTCGAGCACTGCGGTGGCGTACAGGTCCCAGAAGCCGGCGAGCATGAACCAGCAGCGGCCCTCCTCGCTCAGCGCGCGCAGGGCAGAGAGCTGCGGGTAGCCGTGGCGGGATTCGTCGCGGAAGAACAGGTCGGCTTCGTCGATCAGCAGGAACAGGCGCCGACCGGCGTGGCGGGTCGCCAGATGGTCGATGACCGCGTCCAGCGGCGTGTCGGCCTTGAGCCCGAACTGCAGGGCCAGCCGCGGCGCCAGACGGTGGTCGCGCAGCGAGACGTAGTGGCAGGCGATGTGCGGATGCCCCTGCAGGCGACGCTGCACCGCCTTGAGCAGGCTGCTCTTGCCCAACTGGCGGCCGCCCACCACCAGGTAGTTGGCCGGCTCGCGGTTGAGCACGCGGGCCAGCAACTGGGCGCGGCCGAAGAAGGCGCCGGCGCGCACCACGCCGCCGCGGGTCTGGTAGGGCGAGATGCGGGTGACGCGCAACTGGCTGGACAGCAGCCGCAGCAGCACGTCGGCGGGCTTGCCGCCGAGCAGCCACTCCGTCTGGCTGCTGCTGTCCAGCGCCACCAGCAGGTTGGCCGGATCGGCGCAGTGGGCGAGCAGCACACCGGCTTCGAGCTCGCCGGCGGGGTCGGCGAGCACCAGCATCACGTCCAGCCCGGTCTGCACGGCGCGCAGGTGCTGGACGACGGCGGCGGCATCGAGATAGGGCGCGGGCACGTAGACCAGACAGCGGTCGAGGCTGACCGGCAGCTCGGTGCAGAACTGCCACTCGAACACCATACCGGGCAGCGACCAGTCGGCGCTCGGCTGGCAGCGCGCGCCGAGCGCCAATGCCAGGGCTTGCACCCGCTCGGCAGATGCGGCGCTCGCACAGGCGATTGCGCGTTGCCAGTCGCTGGCCACAATGCCGGCGGCCGTCAGGGTGGCGCGGCGGCGACCGAACAGGCCGAGCAGGCGATCGAGCATGGGCAACTGCCCCAGCGGCAGGCGCAGCAGGCTCTTGGGCTGCAGCTGGCTGGGGCCGAGCAGCGGATGGCGTACCAGCAACAACAGCGCGGCGACGGCGAACAGCGCGAGGCAGATCAGGATCAGGCTGCGCAGGTCGTCGACCAGCGGGGCTTCGGCCGCCTCGTCCCCGGCGGCGCGGCAGCTGGGCGGCAGGTAGCGCGCCGGGATCGGCGGCTCGCCGGCGCGGCAGGTCCAGCCGTCGCCCCGCTCGGCGAAGTCGAGGACGATCTCGGTGCCGGCAAGATCGCCCAGCTCGGGATTCTCGGCCACCTCGGCAACCAGCCGCCAGGGCTGCGGCGAGTGCACGCGCAGCAACGCCTGCGACAGCGGCGGCGCGAACTCGTGGATGTCCTGCGGCCAGCCGTCGTAGGCCTGGCGCGCCTCGAGCATGGCGCGGCGCCATTCGAGCAGTTCGCCCCACACCGCGCCAGTGCCGACCGTCGCCAGCGCGGCGCCGCGGGTGAGCGGGTTGTACTGCGGCGTCAGCACGGCGCTGCCGACCAGCAGGGCCAGCAGCGCGACGACCAGCGGCCGGCGCCAGGCGCGGGTTTTCAGTCGTTCGAGCATGATTCGAGCACCTGCAGACCGGCCTGCCTCACCACCTCGCAGCGCCAGTGCAGGCGCGCCGCCTCGCCCTCACCGCGCACGCAGACGAGGTTGCTCCAGAACAGCCGGCGCAACTCGGCATCGGGCAGGTACGGCCGCGCCCGGCCGAGGTCTTCGGCCTGCAGGCGCGTGTGCAGGCGTTCGCGCGCCGCCGGGTCGGCGGCCAGCGGCAGGAAGGTCTGCCACAGCCGCGCGCTGGCGGCGAGCCGGGTGCGCAGGGCCGCCTGGGCAGTTTGGTCGCGGCCGGCGTTCTCGCACAGCCATTGCAGCCCCTCCTCGGCCAGCGCGGGATGGCCACCGCAGAGCTCCAGCAGCAGCGCCAGGGTGGCCTTTTCGAAGGGGCGATTCGGCCAGCGCAGCCCGGCCAGGGTGGCCAGATCGTCCAGCGTCAGCTCGGGCCAGTGGCTGACTTGGGCGATGTTGAGCAGGGAGAGGTCGCCGCTGCGGTACTTGAGATCGGCCAGCGCCTCGCCGCCGCACAGCAGCAGGTGCAGGCGGCCGCCGTGCATCTCGCTGAGGCTGCGCAGGATGCCGGCCAGGGTATCGCGCAGCTCCGGGGTGCCCTGCTCGAAGCGGCTGACCAGGCAGAACAGCCGGCCGTGGCCGATCAGACGGTCCTCCAGCGCCGCCTCGAACTCGTAGTCCGAGGCCACGCCGGCGAAGCCGCATTGCCGGCCGATGGCGGCGAAGTAGTCGTTGCTGGCGGTACTCACGCTGTAGGGCGGCTGGATGTGCAGCACCGCGCCGTCGCCGTAGAGGCTGCGCGCCCGCGCCAGCAGTTCCTGGCGAAACGGCGGCTGCCCCCAGTGGGCTTGGGACAGCAGCAGGGCGATGGGATAGGGCACCGCCTGGCCGAGGCGGGCGAACAGGCCGTCGATGAAGGTGGCGAAGGGCACCTCGCTCCCTGCCCCGCTCTGCAGCGGGAACTCCGGCTCGAAGCCGGCGGTGACGAACAGTCGGTTGGTCTCCGCCTCGGTGAGGCGCAGGTAGCGCGCGCAGGCCTGCAGGCGATCGCGCGTCTTCGGGCTGGGCAGCGAGGTGCCGTTGCGCCAGTTGTTGACGGCCTCGCGGCTCAGGCCGATCTCGGCCGCCACCCCGGCGGCGCTGGCGCGGATGCGCCGCATGTACAGCGTCAGCAGGGTGGCAAAGGCTTCGTTGGTCATCGGCAGACAGGCTCACAGCAGGGCCGGGGTTGGATGTTCTCGGGCATGGCGAAACTTCCGGGCGGGATCGACATCAGTGGGCTTCGCCGATCCCCAGACAGAGGGCAATCTGCGTCAGCGCGGTGCGCTCGGCCTTGCTGATCCGGCTACCGAAGCCGAACAGGCCGCCCGAAGCCTTGGCGATGTCCTCGGCGACGGTCAGCAGCGCGCGCTTGAAGGCTTGTGCCTCGGCGGCGGGCATGCGCTCGTCGACGATGCTCGCGACCATCACCAGCTCGAGGGCGAAGTTGAGCCCTTGCTCGCCCAGGCTGGCGGCCATGACGTCCAGCTTGTCGATGATGTTGGTGACGATACGGATCAATAGCGGGCTGCCGTAGTGCTCGGCGTCCGTCAGCAAACGGAGCAGACCGGCTACTTCCTTGCGATCCACCTTGCCGTCGGCGGCAGCGACGATGAAGAACACCAGAAAAGGTGCGCGCTGCAGGGTGCGCAGCTCGTCCACACTGAACCCGGTGTTTTCCTCGCCGCTGGAGGCAGCGTTGTTGCAGACCTCGTCGAGGTAGTGCGCCTCCCAGGTGGCAAAACCCTCCGAGTGGGAGCGCATGCCCTTGAAGAAGGCCTGGCCTATGGCCTGCCGGGTGCCGGTATCCAGTCCCTCGGCACCATTGGTCAACTCCGGCCGGTTGACCCCGAAGCCATCGGCATGCCCGGCATTGCGGTACGGCAGGACGAACTGCATCTCGCGCTCGCGATCGGCACTGAAGCGCACGTCGATGAGCAGGCAGTCGGTCTTGCCGGTCGCGCTGGTCATGACGGCATCCCTGATGAAGCACGCGCCGAGCATGTCCGCGCCGAGTTCGCTGAGTTTCCTCGCCCCGCCGGCCGTGGTCTCGATGGAGCCGCCGACCAGGCGCGTCAGCTGCGTCTGGCCGTCGTCACGCAGGGTACCGACGATGGGTATCAGCACCTCACCGTCACAAACGCTGTATACGGCATGGGCGGCGCAGTAGCCGACCATTTCCACGGTGCTCAGATATTTTTCCATGCCACTCTCCTCATCGGGAATCGATGACGGATTGTCCTGTGGCGGCAATCTGGCTGCAGTTCCGAAGTTGTCAGGTCGCCGTCGTCGCCACCTGACAGCACGTCAAGCGGGCGGCGATGGGCAGAAAGAGAATGAGCGGATGCCCGGCATTGCCTGGCCTGCCGCGAACGAGAGATGGGGGGAACGATGGAAAGGCAGGCGCGGAGCGCACCCGGAGGGTTCTGGAGTTGCGACCCGTGCATGCGTCCCTGCCTGAGGCTCTGGTTGGAGAGGCAGCATTTTGCAATTACCGCCGGGCGATTGGCAGGCGTCGAATTGTGCGACCCTGCACAATTCGCGGTTATCCGCCGAAAAATGCACGGCAACGGCAGGTTTGTGCCGGCGCCAACGCGGCGGCCCGGCCAGTCCGTCATGACCGGGGCAACGCCTGGCGGGTGAGTTCAGCGGTAGCTCATAGCGGTGGTTACCCCACGGCTACTCGTCGCCTTCCCCGTCGTACCGCGCCTCGACCCGCACATCCCTCACGAGGCAGAGCGCGAACAAGGCCTCGAGATCCCTGGCGAATTCGTCGCCGTCTGATCCGGGGAGCAAGCCGATACAGAAGCGCTCGCCATCCTCTTCCCAGTATTGCCCTTCGAAATATTCGACCGGCCAGACCTCCAGCATGGCTTCGAGCTTCGCCTCGACGGCCGGACCGAAGGCTTCCATGCGCTCCTGGAACAGTGCACCCGCCTCGCCCTCGCAGAGCCCTGCGAGAATCTGCCGCCATAGCGGCCGTTGCTCGACAGCGGGAGTGAAGGACAGCTCGAGTTCGTCTTCCATATCAGCGGTACTCCTGTTTGATAGCATTCCACACCTGCCCCAGTTCGCCGGGATAACTCTCCAGGCTGTCCATCCGCCTGCGGAACTCGGCCAGGTAACGACGGCGCGACTCGCCTTCGGGCGCACCCTTGGTCGGGTCGGGGTAGTCGAAGCACCAGGTCATGATGTCCCGCAGGCGGGACTGGGTAAGTTCCAAAGTTTCGCCCCTTTCCAGACGAACCAGTCCATTCTCCTCCATCTTCTGGTCGAAAATCCGCACATCCACATGGGGCACCAGCGAAAAGAAGAAGTCCAGCAAAGCGGACCACAGCGGCTCTTCGTTGTACTCCCGATACAGCCATATGTAACTGAAATACATTGAGCTACAGAACAAAGTATTCGCATGCAGCTCGAACGATCGGTGCTCAGTTTCCTCGCCGATCAGAAAGGGAAACCGTCGCGACGGGTCATAGGTCTCGCCGAACACATGGTGGAACAGGTGCAAGCGTTCCTCGCGGGACAAGCCAGGTACACTGGACAAAGTATTACAAAATAAACTTTGGACCATCCAATAGTCCGAATCGGCAGACGGTTTGTCGCTCTGCGCCAAGGCACCCTAGGTCCGCAGACACCAGGCGATGCCCTCCACGGTGAATACCGGAAAGAAGTCCAGCATCCGCGACGGCGGCAACCAGCTGTTCTTGCGCGGGATCCCGGTGAAGAAGAAGGTGCGGATGTCCTCCAGTTCCTTTTTGGTCAGACCCTCGGCGGTCTCTCGCTTAATCGCTTGCCACAGTAGCTCTCGCTGGGCGAGCCATTGCGGATCATGGGTGATATCCAGAATCATCGACTGTCATTCCCTTGCATGTTTGATTTGCCCCATTGAGCGCCAGGCTTTAACTACCGCTGCAACAGCGGACTGCTGTATTCGCTAGAACAGTTGCGGATCGATTTCCTCTATCAGCTGGCGGCTGCGCTGACCTTCGGCATCCGTGACCAGTGCATACAGCCGGCAGCGGAGCGCGCCGCCTTCCACCCGCGCCTGCAGCACGCCGGGGCAACTGTTGCCGTCGAGGTCTTCCACGTAGTCGCCCGCTCCCTCCTCGTAGAAACTGCCCTCCTCGAGAAACGGGGCCATGGCGATCAGCGCCTCCCAGTCCATGCCTTGGTCATGGTAATCGCTGTTCTCGTGGCTGAAGGCGAGGACGCCGTCTTCGTGGCCCACGCAAACCCAGTCGAGGTCGGACAGGCAGTCGCTCAGGTTGTCCCCGGCGCTGAAATCCTCGTCCGGCTCGAAGTCGAGAGCAGCGAGAACCGCCATGATCCGCTCTGCCCGGATGCGGATCAGCGAAGCGCCACTGCGTACGTGGTAGCCCACTTAGGACTCCTTGCGCTGGATGCCCAGCGCCTTCGAGGCCAGCACACGGCAGTCCAGCCCCCAGGCATCCTCCACCTCGACCTCGCCGCGCTTCACCTCCTCCCACAGGGCCTTGAACTCGGCGGGGAACTCGCGTTGCTCCAGCATGGCAGTGAACTTTTGCACGAAGCGGGTCCGTGGGCTATCACCTTCGGCAGCAAGGTCGAAGTGGTGAATACGGTACAGACCAATCAGAACATTCTCTGCACTCCGTTCCTCGAGCATCTGCCGGTAACTGTTGGGATTGCGGGTGCATTGCAGGTACCAGGTTTCCAGCGGCAGGTCATACTGGAATAACATATCCGCCGCGCCGGCACTTAAGGGGGGAGTCAGTCTCAACCAGCCGCCCCAGGTCTGGATTTCCTGATAGCGATACTGCAGATACAGCATGTGGCTCTGCTGACCAGCGAGTTCAAACAGGCGATTTTTCTCGGGATCAGGGCACATCAGACGAAACAGCCACTCGTTGCTGCCTTGGGTATGCAAGATCAGGCGTCGGCGATACTGATAAGGTGGCTTTTCGCCCCAGGTGAGCAGTTCCAGCTCCCCGGCGAGGTGGGGCAGGTCCTTTTCTACGTCATCAAGGTAGCACAGCACCCCTCCTCCACTGCAACTGCGGATCTCGCTGACACTCCGCAAGGAATAGAAGCCATGCAAGATATCGGCCCTGCTGACGCGGCGGGAGCGCAGGTAACCCTCGCACAGCGGACGCAGGACCGTCTCGTCACGGCTGGGGTGCAGATAGAGGAACAGCATCAGGTCCAGGTGGCGTTCATGTGCATCCCAATCCTGCAGCTTCTTCCAGTCCGGAAGGGTACCCTTGAAGAAGTAGCGCTTGCAGATGCCCACAGCTTTCTTGCTCTTGTTGAGTCCGTAGAGAAGCTTCTCTACCTCCCGCCACTGTTGCTCGCGCTCGGCCATCCAGGCCTTGTCCTTGGGATGCCAGTGGCTGGTGTCGAAGTCGTCGAAGATGTCCTTGCGCATGCGTGGGTTCCTGCTGTCCTTGTCGGAGGTTCATTGACGGTGCAATACAGCCGAGCCGGCGCGTAGCGGCCCGACAGGGCGCGAAGCAGGCAAGCGGCGGCAAAGCGGCAGGGAGCGTGCTGGCGCTCAGGGCGCCGAGGGGAGTCTGGTATTGCGGCCCGCACATGCGTCCCTGCCTGAGGCTGCAGATGGAGAGGACGTCATTGTGCAATCAGCGCAGGGCGACTGACAGCCGGCGCGGCGTGCGGCAGCGCACAA
Source organism: Pseudomonas sp. AN-1 (assembly GCF_034057115.1). Classification (NCBI taxonomy): domain Bacteria; kingdom Pseudomonadati; phylum Pseudomonadota; class Gammaproteobacteria; order Pseudomonadales; family Pseudomonadaceae; genus Pseudomonas; species Pseudomonas sp. AN-1. The sequence continues at coordinate 1,974,187 of NZ_CP139195.1, forward strand.
CTCGTATTGATCGGCAGTGCTGCGCGGCCTGGTGGGCGCCCGGCCTGAGCAGGCAGGGGGCGGAAGGTCTGCGGGATCGCGGCTGGCTGCGCCAGATCGCGGATGAAGCAGCGGCACCGTGCCCAGACGGCACGGCACCGCGCAAGCCGGCTTACGCCAGGCTCTTGCTCACTACCTCGTAGACGTCGCTGGACAGCTCGCCGCTGGCGAGGATGCGCTCCAGCTCGCCGCGCATCAGCGCCTGGCGGGCGGGGTCGAACTTGCGCCAGCGGGTCAGCGGGGTCAGCTGGCGGGAGGCGATCTGCGGGTTGAGGGCGTTCAGCGCGATCACCTGGTCGGCCAGGAAGCGGTAGCCGGCGCCGTCGGCGCGGTGGAAGTTGACGTGGTTCTGGTTGGCGAAGGCGCCGATCAGCGCGCGCACCTTGTTGGGATTCTTCAGGGTGAAGGTGTGGTGGTGCATCAGCGCCTGCACGCGCTCGAGGCCGCCGGGCAGCGGGCTGGCCGCCTGCACGGCGAACCACTGGTCCATGACCAGGGCGTCGTCCTTGAAGTAGTCGGCGAACTTGGCCAGCGCCTGGGCCTTCTCGGCGTCGAACGGCGAGTTGACCAGCACGGCCAGCGCGGCGAGGCGCTCGGTCATGTTGTCGGCGTGTTCGAACTGCTCCTCGCAGGCGTCGACCACCTCGTCGTCCTCGGCCAGCATCAGGTAGGACAGGGCGATGTTCTGCAGGCTGCGCCGGGCGATCTGCGCCGCGTCGGCGGCGTAGGCGGTGCTGCGCGAGGCTTCGCGGCAGGCCTGGTAGCGGCTCCACAGCAGGTCGAACAGCTCGCGGGAGATTGCCTTGCGGGCGAACTCGCGGGCGATGTGGATGGCGTCGACGTCGGCCACCTCGCTGAGCTCGGCCAGATAGGCCTCGGCCGGCAGGGCGAGCATCTCGGCGACCATCGCCGCATCCAGCGACTGGTCGGCCAGCACCGTGCGCAGCGCCTCGATCAGGCGGGCGTCGAGGTGCAGGGGCTCGCTGCGCTGCTGCTGGCCGACCAGCTCCTGCAGCACCTGCACGGCGAGCTGCTGGCCGGCCTCCCAGCGGTTGAAGCCGTCGGAGTCGTGCTGCATGAGGAACATCAGCTGGTCGCGGCCGTAGGGGTAGTGCAGCTTCACCGGCGCGCTGAAGCCGCGCAGCAGCGACGGCAGCGGCTGGGTCGGCACGTCGACGAAGGTGAAGCTCTGCTCGGCCGCGGTCACCGCCAGCACGCGCGAGCTGCCGCTCGCCTCGGCCTCGCCGGAGAGGCGCAGCGCCAGCTCGTGGCCGTGGGCGTCCAGCAGGCCCATGGCCACCGGGATGACGAAGGGCTGCTTGTGCTCCTGGCCGGGGGTGGCCGGGCAGCTCTGGCGGAAGGTCAGGGTGTAGGTCTTGGCGTGGGCGTCGTAGCAGTCCTCCACGCTCAGGCGCGGGGTGCCGGACTGGGTGTACCAGCGCTTGAACTGGCCGAGATCCTGGCCACTGGCGTCCTCCATGGCCTTGACGAAGTCGTCGCAGGTCACCGCCTGGCCGTCGTGGCGTTCGAAGTACAGGTCGCTGCCCTTGCGGAAAGCCTCGGCACCGAGCAGGGTGTGGATCATGCGCAGCACTTCCGCGCCCTTCTCGTAGATGGTCAGGGTGTAGAAGTTGGAGATCTCCATGTAGGCGTCCGGGCGCACCGGGTGGGCCATGGGGCCGGCGTCCTCGGCGAACTGCTGGGTGCGCAGGAAGGCGACGTCCTCGATGCGCTTGACCGTGCGCGAGTTCATGTCGGCCGAGAACTCGGCGTCGCGGAACACGGTGAAGCCTTCCTTCAGCGACAGCTGGAACCAGTCGCGGCAGGTGACGCGGTTGCCCGACCAGTTGTGGAAGTACTCGTGGGCGACCACCGCCTCGACGCGCTGGTGGGCGGCGTCGGTGGCGGTTTCCGGGTGGGCCAGCACGCAGCTGGAGTTGAAGATGTTGAGGCCCTTGTTCTCCATGGCGCCCATGTTGAAGTCGTTGACCGCGACGATCATGAAGATGTCCAGGTCGTACTCGCGGCCGTACACCTCCTCGTCCCACTTCATCGAGCGCTTGAGGCTGTCCATGGCGTGCTGCAGCTTGCCGATGTTCTCCGGCTCGACGTAGATGCGCAGGGCGACGTCACGGCCGCTCAGGGTCCGGAAGCTGTCCTCGATGCACCACAGGTCGCCCGCCACCAGGGCGAACAGGTAGGCGGGCTTCTTGAACGGGTCCTGCCAGGTGGCCCAGTGGCGGCCGTCCTCTTCCTGGCCGCTGGCGATCGGGTTGCCGTTGGACAGCAGGATCGGATAGGCCTGCTTGTCGGCGCTGAGCGTGGTGGTGAATTTGCTCATCACGTCCGGGCGGTCGAGGTAGAAGGTGATCTTGCGGAAGCCCTCGGCCTCGCACTGGGTGCAGAACATGCCGCTCGACTTGTACAGCCCTTCCAGCGCGGTGTTGCTTTCCGGGTGGATGCGCACGCTGCTGTCGATGACGAACTGCGCCTGGGTCGGCTGCAGGGTCAGGTGGCTGTCGCTCAGGTGGTAGTCGCCCTTGGCCAGCGGCACGTCGTCCATGGCCAGCGACAGCAGCTCGAGCTGCTGGCCGTCCAGCACCAGCTTCGGCAGGCCCTCGCCGGCGGCCGGGTTGCGGCGCATGACCAGTTGCGCATGGACCAGGGTGTGGTCCTCGAACAGCTCGAAGGTCAGGTGGGTCTCGTCGATCAGGTAGTCGGGAGCCTTGTAGTCCTTGAGGTAGACGGTCTTCGGTTGTTCGCTGCGCATGGCTGGCTTCCTTAGGGTTGCTGCACGGCCAGCTGGTAGGCCGTGTACTTGCGAATGTTGATCACGCCGGTATCGAAGATCAGGTACTGGCCCTTGATGCCCTGCAGTGTGCCCTCGACCACCGGGTTCTTGTCCAGATCGAAGCTGGCGATCTTCGCCGGGTAGGCCGCGACCGGATAGCGCATCTCGACCACGGAGGCCTCCGCCAGCGGCTGGATCGCCTGCAGGCCGAAGCGCTGCTGCAGGGCCTCGAGGCCTTCCCGGCAGGTATCGAACAGCTGCTCGCGCACCGCCGGCAGGTCGACCGGCTCGGCGTCGCCCTTGAGCAGCGCGCGCCAGTTGGTGCGGTCGGCGACCTGGCTGCGCAACAGGTCCTCGACCAGCCCGGACTGCTGGCGGGTGGCCACGCGCAGGATCGGCAGCGCCTGGCTGGCGCCCTGGTCGAGCCAGCGGGTCGGCAGCTGGGTGGCGCGGGTGATGCCGACCTTCACCCCGGAGGAGTTGGCCAGGTAGACCACGTGGTCGGTCATGCAGAACTGCTCGCCCCAGCTCGGCTCGCGGCAGGTGCCGGCCTCGTAGTGGCACTTCTCCGGGCTCATGATGCAGCTGTCGCACTGGGCGAGCCTGGTCATGCACGGGTAGCAGTAGCCCTGGGCGTAGCTCTTCTTGGTCTTCCTGCCGCAGTGGCTGCAGTGGATGGCGCCGAGGTACTCCAGGCGCAGGGTCTGGCCGATCAGCGGGTTGAGCGGCAGCTCACGGTCGTCCAGGCGCAGGGCGTACTGCACCGGGGCGTCCAGGCGCACTGCCATCTTGGTCAGCGCGCCGCGTGCGATCTCGGCCATCAGTGCAGGGTGTCCGAACTCTTGAACAGGATGTTCGGCACCTCGAAGGACTTCGACTTGCACTCCTGCGGGCCCATGTAGCCGGTGCGCTCCTCCTCGGGCAGGTTCTTGATCTCCCAGGCGATCATCGCCTGCAGGCTGAGCTCCTTCTGCTCCTGGGTGAGCTTGCGGCCGTCCGGCCACTTGCCGATCTCCACGGCGAGCTTGAGGCTCTGGTAGATCTCGGGGGTGATGTTCTCGATCATTTCGGCGAAGGACGTCATGGGTAGCCTCCAGGGAAAAAGAAGTGATTCTAGCGGGGCCGGATGGCCGTAGGGTGGAAAACGACCGCAGGTCCTTTCCACCGTCCTGCGCGGCACACCGATGGACAGGGCGGCGCCGTTGTCCACCCTGCGGGTATCTCGTTCAGCGCCGGCGGCGCGCCAGCAGACCGCCGAGCACACCGGTGGCGCAGCCGATCAGCAGGCCACCGACGTGGGCAGCGTTGGCGATCTCGCCGAGGCCGAGGGCGCCGATCAGACCGGACAGGCAGACCAGCAGCCACACCAGCATCATGCCGACCACGCCGGGCGGCAGGCGGTAGTGCGGATTGGGCGCCAGGCGCTGGAACAGCCAGCAGTGGCCGAGCAGGCCGTAGAGCACGCCGGACAGGCCGCCGAAGATGGCCGGGCCGCCGAACACGAACTGCGCGACGTTGGACACCAGGCTGTAGAGCAGGACCAGCGCCAGCAGCAGCAGGCTGCCCTGGCGCCACTCGACGCGCCGGCCCAGCTCCCACAGCCACAGGCTGTTCATCGCCAGGTGCAGCACGCCGAAATGCACCAGCATCGGACTGACCAGCCGCCACCACTGGCCGGCGGCGAGGCTGTCGCCCAGCGGCAGGAACCAGGCGTAGTCGCCGTCGATGCGGAAGTCGTTGAAGGTCAGCCAGCTGACCAGTCGCAGGTTGTCGCCGAACCAGGTGGCCAGGGCGACGCCGAAGGTCAGCAGCAGGATCAGGCTGGTGACCGGCAGGCTGCGCAGGCGCGCCAGCCACTGGCCAGTGGCGGCCGGGCGCGGCGCGGCCGGCGCCTCAGCGTAGGGCGCGCCGCCGGGATAGCGGGCATAGAGTTCGCGCACCTGCTCGGCCAGCGTCTCGTCCGGCACCCAGAGCACCTGCTCGCCGGACTCCTCGCTGACCCGGTGCGGCACGCCGAGGCGCTGCAGCAGGGTGACGAAGGCCGCCAGGTCGTCGCCCAGCGGTCGGCGCAGGGCCGCCACCGGGCTCATGTGTCGGCCTCCAGGCGCTTGACCTCGACCCAGAAGAACTTGTTGGGGTCGAGGCGGGTTTCCTGGTCGAGGCGGTAGGCCACCAGCTTGCCGCGGCGCACCGCGCTGTAGTCGAGGCAGGCCAGGTTGGGGCGCAGCGGCGCCGGGGTGCCGTTGCACCAGTAGTGGCCAACGAACAGCATCGGCTCGTCCTCGCCGTAGCGCAGCAGCGCGGCCTTCTGCGCGTTGGTCAGCGGCAGGTTGGCCACCTCGTCGGGCAGCGCGTCGGGCTGGAACACGATGTCGCCGTAGGTCTGCGGATCCTCCTCCCAGAACTTGGTGCGGAACACCGAACGGGTGAAGCCGTCGCTGCTGGTCAGGGTCAGGCCCTGGGGCAGCGGCATGTCGATGCCGCGCAGCAGGCGCTGGAAGCAGTGGGCGGCGAAGCTGTGCGGATCGCCGCCCTCCTGGATGAAGGCGCGGTCGATGCGCCCGTCCGGGAAGCGCTCGCGTAGGCGCGCGATCAGCCCGGCATCCCAGCAGGCGTGCACCAGGCGGAAGCGCCCGGCGTCGAGGAACATCGGCAGCTCGTACATCCAGGCGAGAAAGTCGTGCCAGTCGCCCGGATAGTCCTCGAACTGCGCCAGGGTCTCGCGGATGAGCCGCTCGTGGCGCGGGACGTGCTCGCGGGCGAAGGTCCGCCCGCTGCCGGGCAGCGCCGGGGTGGTCCAGCCGAGCGCGTACCACTCGTGGTTGCCGAGCAGGCACAGGGCCTGGCCGGCGGCCACCATGTCGTGCACCAGGTGCATGGCCTCGCGGATGTGCGGGCCGCGGTCGAGGATGTCGCCGAGGAACAGCACCATGCGCTGCGGGTGGCGCCAGACGCCGCCCTGGCGGCGGTAGCCGAGGCCGGCCAGCAGGCGTTCGAGGGCTCGCGCGCAGCCATGCACGTCACCGATCAGGTCGTAGCTGCGCGCCGGGTCGAGCAGCACTAGTCATGCCCTCCGAGCCGGCTGCCCCAGCCCAGCTTGGTCCGGCAGACCTCGTAGTAGTTGTGCTCCAGCGGATGGATCAGCTGCAGCTTCTGCGCCTTCTTGCGGATGGTCAGGGTGTCGCCGGGGGCGCAGGTGAAGTGGTTCTGGCCGTCACAGGACACCAGCGGGTAGATCTGCATGTCCGAGGCGATCACCACCTTCAGCTCGCTGTTGCCGTCGACCACGATCGGCCGGCTGGACAGGGTGTGCGGGTACATCGGCACGATGACGATGGCGTCCAGCTTGGGGTGCATGATCGGGCCGCCAGCCGACAGCGCGTAGGCGGTGGAGCCGGTGGGGGTGGAGACGATCAGGCCGTCGGCCTTCTGGCTGCAGACGAACTGGCCGTCGATGTACATCTCGAACTCGATCATCCGCGTCGACTTGCCGGGGTGCAGCACCACGTCGTTGAGCGCGTCGCTCTGGCCGATCGACTCCAGGCCGCGGCGCACGTGGGCCTCGAGCAGGAAGCGGCTCTCCAGCAGGTAGCGCCCGGCGAGCACCTCGCTGACCCGGACCTCGAGCTCGTCGGGACGGATGTCGGTGAGAAAGCCCAGGCTGCCGCGGTTGATGCCCAGCACCGGGGTGCCGTGACGGGCCATGGCGCGGGCGGCGCCGAGCAGGCTGCCGTCGCCGCCGACCACGATGACCAGGTCGCAGATCTCGCCCATCAGCTTGCGCGTGCAGGTCTGCATGCCATGGCCGGGCAGCATCTCGGCGATGCTCTCCTCGAGGATCACGTGCAGGTTGCGCTCGCCGAGGAAACGTTTCAGGCGACGAATGGTGTCGAGCACCTGCGAGCTGCCCAGGCGCCCGATGATGCCGATGTTGCGGAACTGCTCCATGAGATCCTGCCGGCTGCTGTCTGCGGAAGGCCCGATTATGGGGGATGCGCCGGGCGCCGGGCAAACCGCGACAGGCCCGAGCGCCAGCGGCTATGCTCGCCGGCATGAGCCCGTTCGCCGATCTTCTGCCCCTGCTCCCCGAGCTGCGCCAGCCGGCCGTGCGCGACCTGGCCTGGACCCTGCTCAGCCCTCCGCTGCTCGACGCGGTGGACGGCTTTCGCCCGCGCCACCCGCTGAGCGCCAGCGGCTGGGCGGCGCATCCCCACGTGCTCGAGCTGTGGCTGCGCGCGCTCGACCGCCAGCCGCAGGCCCTGCTCGCGCAACTGACGGCGGCGCGCGGCAACCGTCTGGGCCGCTACTACGAGCAGCTCTGGCAGTACGCGCTCGACCAGGCGCCGGGCATCCGCCTGCTGGCGGCCAACCTGGTGATCCGCGAACGCGGCCACACCCTCGGCGAGCTGGACCTGCTGCTGGACGATGACGAGGGCCTGCAGCACATCGAGCTGGCGGTGAAGTTCTACCTCGGCCCGGCCCAGGCGGATGGCGGCGACGCCGCTGCCTGGCTCGGCCCGGGGCGCCTCGATCGCCTCGACCTCAAGCTGGAGCACCTGCGCCAGCACCAGCTGTGCCTGAGCGAGCTGCCGGCGGCCCGGGCGCAGCTGCAGGCGCTGAGCCGCAAGCCGGTGCAGGCCAGCCCCTGGCTGGGCGGCTACCTGTTCTATCCCTGGCGCACGCCGTGCAATCCGCCGCGCGGCGCCGCGGCGCAGCACCTGCGGGGACGCTGGGTACGGCGGCATGACTGGCCGGCCTGGCAGTCAGCGCACCCGGGCGGCTGGCAGCCGCTGCCGCGCATGGCCTGGCTGGCGCCGGCGGAGTGCACGGCGGACGAATGCTGGGACGAGACGCGCCTGAGCGCCTGGCTGGCCGAGCTGCCGGCCGACGCCGCGCCGCGCATGTTGGTCCGGCTGCAGCCCGCCGATGGCGGGCGCTGGCAGGAGCAGGCACGGATCTTCCTGGTGGACGACCACTGGCCGCAGGCGGCCGGCAGCAACGCTCAGGGCTGAGCGGCCAGCTCGCGCAGGCGGGCGTCCACGGCCCGGCGCCCCTGCAGGCCGCCGCTGTGCACGGCGACGACGCGGCTGCCGCGGGCGATCGCGCCCTGCGCAACCGCCTCCTGCAGCGCCAGCAGCAGCTTGCCGGTGTACAGCGGCTCGAGCGGCACGCCGGTCTCGGCCTCGAACGCCAGGATGAAGCGCGCCAGTTCGCCATCGAGGCGAGCGAAACCACCGCGGCTGGCATCCACCAGCCGGTAGCCCTGCCCCACCGCTCGGCCGGCCTCGCCCAGCAGGCGCGCCACCGCTTCGGGAACACCATGGTCGGCCGGCAACGCCAGACAACCGACCAGTGGGTGGCGCCCCGTCTCCCCCAGCACCAGCCCGGCCAGGGTTGTCCCGCTGCCGGCGGCGGCCCACAGCTCGTGGTAGTCGTCCCAGCCCAGCGCGGCCAGGCCATCGGCGATCATCTCCACCAGGCCGGCGCAGGACTGCGCCGCGGCCAGGCTCAGGCCGCCCTCGGCCACCGCCAGGAAAGCAGGATAGCGCTCCCGCCAGGGCTCCCAGAACCCCGGGCTATGGCGTTCGCGGTAACCGCCATAGCCCAGCCAGTGCAGTTGCATGCCGAAGCCCTGCAGGTCACGGACGGTCGGGGTGTCCTGGGCATGCCCGCGCAGCAGGCCGACGGTGGCGAAGCCGAAACGCGCCCCGGCGGCCGCCAGGGCATGCAGGTGGTTGGAGTGGGCGCCACCGAGGCTGATCAGCCCCGGCGCGCCCAGGCGGCGGGCCTCGGCGAGGTGCGGGGCGAGCTTGTACCACTTGTTGCCGCTGATCAGCGGATCGATCCGGTCAAGGCGCAGCAGCGCCAGCTCCACGCCGGCGCGCGCCAGCCAGCTGCAGCGCACCGCCTGCAGGGAGGGCCGTGGCGGCCAGTCACGATGCGCCATCAGTCGCCATGGGTGCGCGAGCGAACCCTCACGCCATGACGGGCACAGCAGTCCGACTCGCCGGTGACGAACCGACTGGGCGTCTCGACGCGGTCGATCGGCATGCCGCAACGACTGCCCCCAGGCAGCTCGGCAGTGCAGGCCGGCTGCTGGTAGTGCTCGAGCCACTGGCGGTACTGCGCCTCGCTGACGAAGCACTTGGCGGCGACATAGGCCAGGGGGTTGCCCTGATAGGCGGCCAGGTCCTGCAGCGGCAGGGTCAGGTGGCCGGCGCCCGGGTGGTAGGCGACGAACACCACGCCCAGCGCAGCCAGGCGCTCCAGCGTCTGCTCGCCGCCCTCGCCGGCCAGACGGTCGCGCTCCTCGGTGAGGCGCGCCAGCTCGCTGCGCAGACGCGCCGACTCCGCGGCCTGGGCGGCCAGTCGGGCATCCTGGCGCGCCAGGCGCTCCTGATACTCGAGCACCGCCGCACCGATGCGCGCCGCGGCTTCCTGCTCGAACTGGGCTCGCAGCGTCTCGAGATCGCTGCGCCCGCTCCGCGCCAGCGTGGTGAGCTGGCGCTCCATGTCCTGCCGCACCTGCTGGAAGCTGGCGGCCTGGGCAGTCAGGCGCTCCTTGAGCGCCTCGTTGCGCTGAGCCTGCTCGCCCAGCGCCTGCCTGAGCTCGAGCAGGCGCTGCTGCAGGGCCTGCTCGCGCTGCTCCGCCTGCAGGCGCAGCCGGGCGCGCTCCTCCTCGTGCTGCTGGGACAGGCTGACGATACGCAGGCGCTGCTGACGCAGCAGCTGGGCCGCCTTGAGACGCTGCTCGCGCTCGAGCTGCTCGGCCTTGCGGGCAGCCTCGAGGGCGCGCGCCTGTTCCTCCGCGTCAGGGACGAACCACTTGTGCTCCGGCGCCATGTGCAGCTTTTCCGGCTCCACCGCGGCCGCCGAATCGTCCTCGACCAGCACGCCGAGATTGTTGCGCTTAGCGGCGTCGCGGATCAGCAGCAGATCGTTCTGCGTCGGTGACAGACCGGGATCCCACAGGTGCATCTGGTGCCAGGACACCGGGCACTGGCTGCGACAGGCCAGGCGAATCGGCCCGGCCCCCAGGTCGGGCCCGCTGCCGGTACGGTCGGCCAGATGGCGCAGGGGGATGTTCCAGCCACGGTCGGCCTCGCCGTGGTCACCAAAGTCGATGTAGAAGCACACCACCGCCTTGACCAACAGTCGCGGGTTGATCAGCACGAAGGCTGCCCGCATCTGCTGATCGGCAAACGCCGGCAGGTTGACCACGCCATCGAGCAGGGCTTCGAATTCCGGGTAGAGCATTTCCTTGCAGACGCCGCGTTCATTGAAGAACATCACGGCCTCTACGATCTGCGGCTTTTTCTGCAAGCTCATCGAGCTCCCTCGCACATGCATCCACGTCCAGCGTCCTGCCGGACCGAGATCATTTATCAGCATCTGGCGCATGTACACTGCATGACGCCTGCATCAGCGGCCAAAGTCTAGGAGAAAGCCCCCCCCCGCAATGTGAAGGGGTTGGCAGGCCATCGGACCGCCGACAGCCGGTAGGCGAAGCAGCGGCCAAACTGTGACCTGGTAGCCGGGCCGTCTGGCCGGCGGTTAAGCGCGGACCCGCCAGCTCTCGTCGACCGGGGTCGCGAGCCTGGAGGTTGGTGCGTGGGATTGGGTGAGGCGATCACCGATCGCCGGCCCGGCACCCTGCGGCACCAGGCAACGCCGGCTCGAAACCAGCAACCCCGGGTGATCCCGGGAGTGTCGCCGCGACGGGCGACGGCAGCCCTTACAGTTCGGTGGCGTCGTCCGCCGGTTCCGGCACATCCCGCTCGGCTGCCTGCAGCTCCAGCAGTTCTTCCTGATAATCGTCCATAACGGTCTCTCTTCTTGTCTGACTTCATGTGGTCCAACCTCTGACCACAAGTATCAGCCTAAAGATCCCGGATGACGAAAGCATGAATGTTGCAGAAAGTGAAAAGCCCCTCGAGATTGCTCTCGAGGGGCTTTCGATATGGCGCAGTGGACGGGACTCGAACCCGCGACCCCCGGCGTGACAGGCCGGTATTCTAACCGACTGAACTACCACTGCGCGTCGGCTGGACTTGCGTCCGGTACAACTTGGTGAAGCGTCTGAGCGAAGAGCCATCTGGCTTCTGCGATCTCGAACCCGCTGCAAAGGCGAATCCGGAAATAATGGCGCAGTGGACGGGACTCGAACCCGCGACCCCCGGCGTGACAGGCCGGTATTCTAACCGACTGAACTACCACTGCGCGTCGGCCGGACTTGCGTCCGAATACTTCATTGCGTGACAAGGTTTGGTGGCTGATGACGGGATCGAACCGCCGACCCCCTGCGTGTGATGCAGGTGCTCTCCCAGCTGAGCTAATCAGCCATTTGCCTTGCGACGGGGGCGAACTTTACGCAGGTAGCGGAGCTAAGTCAACAGCCCACAAGGATTTTTTTCGTTTTTCGGTTTCCCAGCGCCCTTCACGCCGGGTAGATCATGCGCCGGGTCATGCCGCCGTCGACGACGAACTCCTGGCCGGTGACGAAGCCCGCCTCGGGCGACAGCAGCCAGGCCACCAGCGCCGCCACATCCTCCACCGTGCCGACGCGGCCGGCCGGATGCTGGGCATGGTCGGCCGCGCTCAGCGGAGCGGCGCGCTGCGCCGAGGGATCACGGGCGTCGATCCAGCCCGGGCTGACCACGTTGACGCGGATCTCCGGGCCGAGGCTGACCGCCAGCGCGTGGGTCAGCGCCAGCAGGCCGCCCTTGCTCGCCGCGTAGGCCTCGCTGTCCGGCTCGGACTGGTGGGCGCGGGTCGAGGCTATGTTGACGATCGCCCCGCCGCTGGCGCGCAGGTAGGGCACGCAGGCCCTGGCCAGCAGCAAGGCGCCGCTCAGGTTGACCGCCAGCACGCGGTTCCAGTGCGCCAGCGACAGGCTCTCCAGCGGCGGATTGTGCGCCTCGGCCAGCGCCGCGTTGCAGACCAGCGCATCGAGGCGGCCGAACTGACCGATCAGCTCGGCGACGCCGAGCGCCACCTGCTGCTCGTCGGCGACGTCCATGCGCACGAACCAGGCCTGCTCGCCCAGTGCACGGGCCACCTGGGCACCGCGCGCGCGGTCGACGTCGGCGAGCACCACCTGCCAGCCCTCGGCGATCAGCCAGGCGGCGCAGCCCAGGCCGATGCCGCGGGCGGCTCCGGTGACCAGCGCCACCGGACGCATTCCTTCCGCCCGCCGCTCCATCACAGCGCCGCCAGACCGCGAGCCAGGTCGGCCTTGATGTCCTCGAGGTCCTCCAGCCCCACCGCGACACGGATCAGGCTGTCGCCGATCCCCGCCGCCGCACGCGCCTCGGGACTCAGGCGACCGTGCGAGGTGCTGGCCGGATGGGCGATGGTGGTCTTGGTGTCGCCGAGGTTGGTGGTGATCGAGATCATCCGCGTGGCGTCGATGACCTTCCAGGCCGCCGCCTTGTCACCCCTGACCTCGAAGCTGACCACCGCACCGAAGCCGCTCTGCTGGCGCCTGGCCAGCTCGTGCTGCGGATGACTGGGCAGACCGGCGTAATAGACCCGCGCCACCTGGGGCTGCTGCTCCAGCCACTCGGCCAGCGCCTGGGCGCTGGCGCAATGGGCCAGCATGCGCACCTTGAGGGTTTCCAGGCCCTTGAGGAACAGCCAGGCGTTGAACGGGCTGAGGGTCGGCCCCGCGGTGCGCAGGAAGCCGACCACCTCCTGCATGTGCCTGGCGCTGCCGGCCACCACGCCGCCCAGGCAGCGGCCCTGGCCGTCGATGTACTTGGTGGCCGAGTGGATGACGATGTCGGCGCCGAGGGCCAGCGGCTTCTGCAGCACCGGGGTGCAGAAACAGTTGTCCACCGCCAGCAGGGCACCCTTGCGATGGGCGATCTCGGCCAGGGCGGCGATGTCGACCAGCTCGGCCAGCGGGTTGGACGGCGACTCGACGATGAACAGCCTGGTGTTGGGCTTGCAGGCGGCGGCCCAGGCGTCCAGGTCGGCCAGCGGCGGGTAGTCCACCTCGACGCCGAAGCGCTTGAAGTACTTGTCGAACAGGCTGATGGTCGAGCCGAACACGCTGCGCGATACCAGCACGTGGTCGCCGGCGCTGCACAGGCTCATCACCAGGGCGAGGATCGCGCCCATCCCGGAAGCGGCGGCGACCGCCTGCTCGGCGCCTTCCAGGGCGGCGATGCGCTCCTCGAAGGTGCGCACGGTGGGGTTGGTGTAGCGGGAGTAGACGTTGCCGGGCTGCTCGCCGGCGAAGCGCGCGGCGGCGTCGGCGGCGCTGCGGAACACGTAGCTGGAGGTCATGAACAGGGCTTCGCCGTGCTCACCCTCGGGACTGCGATGCTGGCCGGCGCGCACCGCCAGGGTATCGAAGCCGGCACCCTCCAGATCGCTGTCCAGCCTTCCGGCCTGCCATTCTTGCGTCATTGAACCTTCTCCTCGGCGCGGCAGGAAGGCTCTCGGAATGGCCGGCACTGCCGCCGGTTGTGCGGGTGGCGGCGCCCGGTGGGGCGCCGCCCGGGGGCTTCAGTTGTTGTGCAGGTCGATGATCGCGCCCGGTGCGCCGCCCTTGGCCTTGGCCAGGTCGTTGCGCGCCTGCTCGATACGATCCAGGTAGGCCTCGTTGACGTCGCCGGTGACGTACTGGCCGTCGAACACTGCGCTGTCGAACTGCTCGATCTTGATCTTGCCGCCGCCGACCGCTTCCTTGAGATCGTCGAGATCCTGGTAGACCAGCCAGTCGGTACCGATCAGTTCGGCCACTTCCTCGGTCGTGCGGCCGTGGGCGATCAGTTCGTGGGCGCTCGGCATGTCGATGCCGTAGACGTTGGGGTAGCGCACCGCCGGCGCCGCCGAACAGAAGTACACGTTCTTCGCGCCGGCATCGCGGGCCATCTGGATGATCTGCTTGCAGGTGGTGCCGCGCACGATGGAGTCGTCGACCAGCATCACGTTCTTGCCGCGGAACTCCAGGTCGATGGCGTTGAGCTTCTGACGCACCGACTTCTTGCGCGCCGCCTGGCCGGGCATGATGAAGGTACGGCCGATGTAGCGGTTCTTGACGAAGCCCTCGCGGAACTTCACGCCCAGCCTGTTGGCCAGCTCCAGCGCGGAAGTGCGGCTGGTGTCGGGAATCGGGATGATCACGTCGATGTCGTGGTCGGGGCGCTCGCGCAGGATCTTCTCGGCCAGCTTCTCGCCCATGCGCAGGCGCGCCTTGTACACCGACACGCCATCCATGATCGAGTCGGGACGGGCCAGGTAGACGTACTCGAACAGGCACGGCGAGAGCTGCGGGTTCGCCGCGCACTGGCGGGTCTGCAGCTGGCCCTCGGGAGTGATGTACACCGCCTCGCCCGGCGCCAGGTCGCGGATCAGGGTGAAACCGAGCACGTCGAGGGCGACGCTCTCGGAGGCGATCATGTACTCGACGCCCTCGTCGGTGTGACGCTGGCCGAACACCACCGGGCGGATGCCGTGGGGATCGCGGAAGCCGACGATGCCGTAGCCGGTGATCATCGCCACCACGCCGTAGCCACCGCGGCAGCGCTGGTGCACCCCGGCCACCGCGGCGAAGATGTCGTCGGCGGTGGGCTGCAGCTTGTTGCGCACGGCCAGCTCGTGGGCGAACACGTTGAGCAGCACTTCCGAGTCGGAATTGGTGTTGATGTGGCGCAGGTCGGACTCGTAGATCTCGCGCGACAGCTGGTCGACGTTGGTCAGGTTGCCGTTGTGCGCCAGGGTGATGCCGTAGGGCGAGTTGACGTAGAACGGCTGCGCCTCGGCCGAGCTGGAGCTGCCGGCGGTCGGGTAGCGCACGTGGCCGATGCCGATGTTGCCGATCAGGCGCTGCATGTGCCGGGTGTGGAACACGTCGCGCACCAGACCGTTGTCCTTGCGCAGGAACAGGCGACCGTCATGGCTGGTCACGATGCCGGCAGCGTCCTGGCCGCGGTGCTGAAGAACCGTAAGGGCGTCGTAGAGCGCCTGATTGACGTTCGACTTACCCACAATACCAACGATGCCACACATGTGACGCAACCCCTACAAAGTCAGGCTAGAGCGGAAAGGCCGCGCGACCGGGAAGGCCGACGGCGGAAGACGACTGCTGGAAGAGCCCGAGCACCAGATCCTTCGACCAGTCGGCAATCATCAGAAATTCGGGCAGCAGCGCCGACTGCTGCCACCAGGGATCCTGCTGCACCGGCGCCAGGCTGAGCAGGCCCACCACGATCACCACCAGCAGCACGCCACGGGCCACGCCGAAGACCATGCCGAGCAGGCGGTCGGTGCCGGTCAGGCCGGTGGCCTGCACCAGCAGGCCGAACAGGTGGGTGACCAGCGCGCCGATCATCAGGGTGACCACGAAGAGGATCGCGCCGGCGGCGATCACCCGTGCCGACGGCAGCTCGATGTAGGGGGCAAGGTGCCCGGCCAGGGCGCCACCGTACAGCCAGGCCACCACACTGGCACCCAGCCAGCCGAACAGCGAAAGGGCCTCGCGAACGAATCCGCGGGTCAGGCTGATCAGCCCGGAAATGGCGATCAGCGCGATGATGGACCAGTCGACCCAGGTGAATGACACAATGCTGCTCACTGGCGAAATGCGGAAAATAGAGCGGCAATTCTAACAGAGCGCAGGCCGGCGAGTCAGCCGCGATTGCGTTCAGCGCCGTTCGGGCTGGAAGCGCACCACGATCGGACTCAGGCGGTGCTGACGGGCGATCTGCTCGCGCATCCGCTCGGCATCCCCGCGCTCGAGCAGCGGACCGACGAATACCCGGTTCATCCCGTCCGCCGAGCGGATGTAGGCATCGAGCCCCTGACTGCGCAGCTTCTGCTGCAACTCCTCCGCGCCGGCACGGCTGGACAGGCTGGCCAGCTGCACCGCCCAGCTGACCGGCACGCCGTCGGCATCGAGACGGGCGGGCGGCGGGGATGGCTCAGCGACAGGTGCAGGTGCAGGTGCAGGTGCAGATGCAGATGCAGATGCAGATGCAGATGCAGATGCAGATGCAGATGCAGATGCAGATGCAGATGCAGATGCAGGAGTCTGCGCCACGGGTGGTGCCGGGACGGCGTCCCCGACAGGCGGAGCGACAGGCGCCACGGCCGCCTCATCCGCCAGGGGCGCGACGACCTGTGGCTCCGGCACGACGACCGGCTCCGGCGTCGCCGTCATCGCCGACGGCATTTCCGGCATCGGCGGCGCCTCGACACGCACGCGGCGCTGCTCGTCCTCACGGTTGAACAGCATGGGCAGGAACACCACTACCAGCGCCAGCAGCACGGCGGCCCCGACAATCCGTTGTTTCAGTCTCCGGTCCAGCATGGCCATCGGCTGCCTCTCCGCTTATCCCTGATGGGGCTGCTGGTCGCTGCCGAGCTGTTCCAGCCAGTGCAGGGCCTCGGCCACGCTGTAGAAGGAGCCGAACACCAGGACCTCGTCGTCCTCGCCGGCCAACTCAAGCTGCGACTCGAGGGCCGCAGCCAGCGAAGCACAGGCGCAGGCGCTGGCGCCGCGCGCCGCGAGAGCGGCCTGCAGTTCCGCGGCACTGCGGCTGCGCGGGGTCGGCAGCGGCGCCACGGCCCAGTGAGCGATCTGCCCCAGCAACGGCTCGAGCACACCGGCCAGATCCTTGTCGGCCAGCAAACCGAACACGGCCAGGCGACGCCCGGCCAGGGGATGCAGGGCCAGGCGCGCGGCCAGGTACTCGGCGGCATGCGGATTGTGGCCGACATCCAGCAGCAGGTTCAGCGTCCTTCCCCGCCAGCATAGCCGACGGCGCTCCAGGCGGCCGCTGACGCGGGTCTCGCGCAGCGCCTCGACCAGCGTCCCAGGCTGCCAGGGCAAGCCCAGCAGGACGAAGGCCTGCAGGGCCAGGGCGGCATTCTCCATCGGCAGATCGAGCAGCGGCAGGTCGTTGAGCTCCAGCGGCTGACCGGACGGATCCTGGCCACGCCAGTGCCAGCTCCTTTCGCCGAGCGCCAGGTCGAAGTCGCGTCCGCGCAGACGCAGCGGGCAGCCCAGCTCGCGGGCGCGCGCCAGCAGCACCGGGGGCGGATCCAGGTCACCACAGGCGACCGGCTTGCCGGCACGGAAGATCCCGGCCTTCTCCACCGCCACACTGTCGCGGCTGTCGCCCAGCCACTCGACATGGTCGACACCGATGCTGGTGACCACCGCCAGGTCGGCATCGACCAGGTTCACCGCATCCAGGCGACCGCCCAGACCGACCTCGAGCACCACCGCATCCAGCGCCGCGCGCTCGAACAGCCAGAAGGCCGCCAGGGTGCCCATCTCGAAATAGGTCAGCGACGTTTCGCCCCGCGCCGCCTCGACAGCGGCGAAAGCGGCGCAGAGCGCCTCGTCGCTGGCTTCGCCGTCCGGCAACTGCACCCGCTCGTTGTAGCGCAGCAAGTGCGGCGAGCTGTACACGCCGACACGCAGCCCGCTGGCGCGCAGCAGGCTGGCGAGGAAGGCACAGGTCGAACCCTTGCCGTTGGTGCCGGTGACGGTGATCACCCGCGGCGCCGGGCGGCCGAGACCGAGGCGCTCGAGCACTGTGCGAGCGCGCTCCAGGCCCATGTCGATCGACACGGGATGCAACTGCTCCAGGTAGCTCAGCCAGTCGGCGAGGCTGCGACTCATGCGCTGAGCGGCTCCGCGACCGGGGTCGGCTGGTGGGTCAGCTGGGCCAGCAGGCGGGCCAGGCGCGGACGCAGCTCGGCGCGATGGACGATCATGTCGATGGCGCCGTGATCGAGGAGGAACTCGCTGCGCTGGAAGCCTTCCGGCAGCTTCTCGCGCACGGTCTGCTCGATCACCCGCGGGCCGGCGAAACCGATCAGCGCCTTGGGCTCGGCGACGTTGACGTCACCGAGCATGGCCAGGCTGGCCGACACGCCACCGTATACCGGATCGGTCAGCACGGAAACGAAGGGGATGCCCTCCTCGCGCAGACGGGCGATCACCGCCGAGGTCTTGGCCATCTGCATCAGCGAGATCAGCGCTTCCTGCATGCGCGCGCCGCCGGAGGCGGAGAAGCAGATCAGCGGGCAGCGCTTCTCCAGGGCGACGTTGGCGGCGCGCACGAAGCGCTCGCCGACGATCGAGCCCATGGAGCCGCCCATGAAGGAGAACTCGAAGGCGCAGGCGACCACCGCCAGGCCCTGCAGGGTGCCGCTCATGGCGACCAGCGCGTCCTTCTCGCCGGTATCCTTCTGCGCGGCGCTCAGGCGGTCCTTGTACTTCTTGCTGTCACGGAACTTCAGGCGGTCCACCGGCTCCAGCTCGGCGCCGATCTCCTCGCGGCCTTCGGCATCGAGGAAGAAGCCCAGACGGGTACGCGCGTTGATGCGCATGTGGTGATCGCACTTGGGGCAGACATCCAGGGTCTTTTCCAGCTCCGGACGGTAGAGCACCGTGTCGCAGGACGGGCACTTGTGCCACAGACCCTCGGGCACCGTGCTTTTCTTCACCTCGGAACGCATGATCGAGGGAATCAGTTTGTCTACCAGCCAGTTGCTCATGCTCTGTTCTCCGTAGGCCCGGACTGGCGCGCACCGGGTGCGCGCACAGCTCCTCGAGCAGATTCACGTTGGGACCACGATCCGACACGGCTCGCCCGGCAGCCCTGCTGCCCGCACGACGACGCCCGCATCGCTCGCGACCATGGTGCGCGCGGCCGCCGCAGCGGCCATCACGCGATAAATTCAGCACCGACAGGTCCAGCCCTGCGGCGATCTCAGGCTAATGGACGGCGCGCCGGTGGCGACCGTCACATGGCCGACGTCAACTGCCGCGCACCGCCGCGACGAAGGCCCGCACCCTGGCGGCATCCTTGACACCCTTGCTCGCCTCCACCCCGCCGCTCACGTCCACCGCCCACGGACGCACCTGGCGGATCGCCGTCGCGACGTTCTCCGGCGTCAGGCCGCCGGCGAGGATGAGCGGACAGCCGGGCTCCTCCGGCACCAGCGACCAGTCGAAGGCTTCGCCGGTACCGCCCGGCACGCCGGGGACGAAGGTATCCAGCAGGATGCCGGCGGCCTCGGGATATTCGGCGCAGCGCGCGCGAATGTCCTCTCCCGGACGCACGCGCAGGGCCTTGATGTAGGGGCGGTGGTAGCCGACGCAGTCGGCCGCCGTCTCGTCGCCGTGGAACTGCAGGAGATCCAGCGGCACCGCGTCGAGGATCTCGTTCAGCTCGCAGCGCGAGGCGTTGACGAACAGGCCGACGGTGGTGACGAAGGGCGGCAGCGCCGCCACTATCTCCCGAGCGCGGTGCACGTCGACCGCCCGCGGACTCTTCGCGTAGAACACCAGACCGATGGCATCGGCGCCGGCCTCGGCCGCCACCAGGGCATCCTCGACGCGGGTAATCCCGCAGATCTTGCTGCGAACCACTGACAACGGGACACCCTCCGGCAGACAAAGTCGCGATAGTAGCAAATGCCCCGGACAGCGTCAGCCTGCCTGGCGACTCGGGTTCAGGACTCCAGCGCGGAAAGGAAATGCGGGCCCAGGTAGCGCTGCGGCAACTGGAACTCGTCCGGGTACTCCACCTGCACGAGATACAGCCCGTAGGGATGGGCGGTCACTCCGCCGCTGCGGCGATCGCGCGCGGCGAGGATTTCCGCCACCCACTGCGGCTCGCGCTCGCCGGCGCCGATGGCCATCAGCACCCCGGCGATGTTGCGCACCATGTGGTGGAGGAAGGCGTTGGCGCGCACGTCCAGCACGATGAAGCGGCCATGTTCGATCACCTCCAGATGATGGATGGTCTTGATCGGCGACTTGGCCTGGCACTGCACGGCACGGAACGAGGTGAAGTCATGAGTGCCGACCAGCGCGCGGGCAGCGGCACGCATGCGCGCCACCTCCAGCGGACGGTGGTTCCAGGTGATCTCCTCGGCCAGGTGCGCCGGACGCACCGGGTCGTTGTAGATCACGTAGCGGTAGCGACGCGCCACGGCGGAGAAGCGCGCGTGGAAGTGCGCCGGCATCGGCTGCGCCCAGGTCACGCTGATGTCGCCCGGCAGGTTGGCATTGGTACCCATGATCCAGGCCTTGAGCGGACGCTCGACGCCGGTATCGAAGTGCACCACCTGTCCGCTGGCGTGCACCGCTGCGTCGGTACGCCCGGCACAGATGATCGACACCGGCTCGGCAGCCACCTTGGACAGCGCCTTCTCCAGCGCCTCCTGCACCGAGGGAACCCCGGCCTCCTGGCGTTGCCAGCCGCGATAGCGCGCCCCCTTGTACTCGACGCCGAGGGCAATCCTGGAAACGCCAGCGGCAGCCGTCTCGGCTGCCGCTGGTACTGCAATGTCTGCGAACGTCATGCTCAGGCGATGCGCCCCATCATCTCGCGCGCTTCCTGCTGCTGGCCGGCATTGCCCTCCTTGAGCACCTCGTCGAGGATGTCGCGGGCGCCATCGGCATCCCCCATGTCGATGTAGGCGCGGGCCAGCTCCAGCTTGGTCGCGGTCTCGTCGGTATCGGCGAGGAAGTTGAAGTCCTCGTTGCCGGTCAGCTCCGGCACCGCAGCCACTTCCGCCACGTCGAACGACGGCAGCTCGGCGCCGGCAGCCGGCTCGGTGACTCCGGACTGGGCGAGGAACTCGTCGAACGCGGCATCCAGATCATGCTCCACCCCGCTGCTCGCTCCCAGCGCCTGCAGCTCGAGTTCCAGTTCGTCCAGTCCCTCCAGGCTGGCGGTTGCCGGCACCACGCCCGGCTCCCCCTCCTCGGGATCGGCCAACTCCAGGCCGGCCAGATCCAGCAGGAGTTCGTCCTCGCCGCTCACGGCGACGCTGTCGGTGGCCGGCTCAGCTACGCCAGCCTGCGGTGCGTCGGCCTCGGCCAACAGGAACGAGTCGTCCAGCCCCAGCTGATCCAGCTCGGCGAGCAGGCTCTCGTCGTCCCCACCGGCGACCGGCGACTGCGGCTCGGCGGCCAGCAGCGCATCGTCCAGGCCCAGTTGATCCAGTTCGGCGAACAGCGCCTCGTCGCTCGACTCGACGACTGCCGGCGCCGGCTCATCCGCCAGCAGCGTATCGTCCAGACCCAGTTGATCCAGCTCGGCGAACAGCGCCTCGTCACCCAGCTCGGTGACTGCCGGTGCCGGCTCATCCGCCAGCAGCGTATCGTCCAGACCCAGCTGATCCAGTTCGGCGAACAGATCCTCGTCGCTCTGCGCGGCACCGGGGGCGCGGGCGCCCTCCTCGGCCTGCAGGGTTTCGCCCAGCCCGAAGTCAACGTCTGCAGCCGCAGGCGGCAGCTCGATGGCATCCAGCTGCAGGTCGAAGTCCAGAGCGTCCGGCTCGGTCAGCCCCTCGCTGGCGACCACATCCGACTTCGCCGGCTCGAGCCCCAGCAGATCGTCGCCCAAGCCCTCCAGGGTCAGCTCGTCCAGCCCCTGGCCAGCCTCGACGGCGGCCTGCGGGCTGGCCGCCAGCTCGCGCTCGAGTTCGGCCTCCAGATCGTCGAGACTGAGGTCGAAGTCGCCGGCCGGCTCGCTCGCTGCGCCCGCCTGCTGCGCTGCGCTCGGCGCCAGGTCGTCGAGGGTGAGGTCGTCGAGGGAGAACTCCTCGTCCTGCCGGGCAGCGACCTTGTCATCGCCAGCGCCGGCCGAGAAATCGAAAGCATCCGCCGCCGCGGCCGCGCCGATGCCGATGGCGGCAGCGCTGGCGAGGATCTGCGGATAGCGGGCACGCAGCTGATCGATCTGCGGCTGGGCGCCGCCAATCTCGCCCAGCTCGGCCTCCTGACGGACGAAACCTTCACGGTCGCCCATCTCGGCGCAGACTTCCATCAGCTTGAGGCGCAGATCGGCGCGCTGCGGCTCCTCGTTGATGGCGTTGCGCAGCAACTCGGCGGCCTGGGTGAAGCGACCGTAGGTGCTGTACATCTCTGCCTCGCCCAGCGGGTCGGAGCCCTTCAGCGACGGCATGGGCGCCCCCGGCGCACGCTCGTCGGCCAGCGGCTCGCCCAAGTCCGGGACGTCGACCGGAGCGACCGCCGCTGCGGACGATGCCCCCGGATCGGTGAACAGCTCGCCCGGCGCATCGTCGCTCGGCTTCTGCGCCTTGCGCCGGGCATTGATCATCAGACCCAGGCCGGCCAGCAGAGCCAGGGCGCCGCCTCCAGCGGCCAGCAGCAGCGGGTCGGCCAGCACCTCGTCGAGCAGGCTCGGCTCGTACGCCGGCTCGGCCTCGACCGGCAGGGCGGCCGGCTTGACCGGAGCAGGCTCGGGCGCTTCGGCAACCGGGGCCGGTGCGGGCTGCTCGCTTGCAGCCGGAGCGGGCTCAGCCGCCGCGGGTTCGGCAGCGACCGGCGCCGCAGCGGCCTCGACCGGCTTGGCGCCGGCTTCAGCCTCGGCGCCGGCCTCGGACTCCGGTCTGGTATCGGCCGCCGGCTGCGCTTCGGCTGCGACCTGCGGCTTGCCGTCGGCAGCAGCTTCGACCTTGCCTTCGGCCGTCGGCTGGGGCGCTGCGGCAGCCACCGCAGCCTCGGCGCCAGCAACGCCGGCAGCCGCGACCGGCGCCGCGGCCTCGCTCGCCAAGCCGCCCTGCAGCTTGGCCAGTTGTTCGTTCTTCAGCTCGATCAGGCGCTGCAGCTTGTCCAGCTGGCTCTGCAGGTCGCCGAGGCGCTCCTTGAGCTCCTGGTTCTCGCGCTGGGTGGTCGCCAGGCTTTCCTGGTTGACCGCCAGCTTGTCGGCCAGCGCCTTGCTGTCGGCGGCGGCGCCGTTGTCGCTGCCGCTGGTCGACTTGCCGGCAGCGGCGGACACCAGACGCAGATTGTCCTCGACCGGCGCCTGGGCCGGTGCGTTGCCGGCCTGGCTGCGGCGGGTGGCGTCGAGCTGGCGGGCGGTCGCCACCGGCTGGACCACACGTCCCTCGCGCCAGGCACTGTTCTGCGCCTGCACCTGGGCCAGGGCATCGGCCTGGCTGCGGCTGCGCACCTGCGCTTCGGTCGGCAGGCGCAGCACCTGGCCGCTCTTCAGGCGATTGATGTTGCCATCGAAGAAGGCATCCGGATTGAGCTCCTGGATCGCCAGCATGGTCTGGTGCACCGACACGGCATTGCTCGGCCGGGCACGCTCGGCGATCTGCCAGAGGGTATCGTCGCGGCCGACGCGGTACTGGCCATCGCGCAGCGAATCCCGGGCGAGGCCCGGCGCCGGGGCGACGGGAGCCTCGGCCTGCGGCGCGGGCAGCGGCGCCCGCTCGGACAGTTGCGGAACGGCAGGCGCGATCGGGGCGGCCTGGGGCAGGCGCGGGGTGGCAGCGGCAGCAGTCTGCGGCGAGTACAGCGGCGGATCGAGCAGTACGGTGTATTCGCGCAGCAGGCGACCGTTGGGCCACAGCACCTCGACCAGGAAGTTCAGGTAGGGCTCGCGCACCGGCTTGCTGGAAGTCACGCGGATCACGCTCTTGCCGTTGGGCTTGAGCACCGGGGTGAACTTGAGGTCGGTCAGGAAGTACGGGCGGTCGACGCCGACCTTGTTGAATTCCTCGACGGCGGCGAGCGCCGGGATCACTTCGCCGGTGCCCAGGTCACGCACCTCGAGCAGTTCGATCTCGGCATCCAGCGGCTGGTTCAGGGCGGACTTCAGCGAGATCTCGCCCAACCCCAACGCGTGCGCCATGCCGGAGGTCAGCGCCGAAGCGGCGGCAATTGCTAGCACCAGTTTGCGTACCCGAACCATAGCGTGTAATCCCTTGTTTCTTCTGTCTCGCCGAGCGAGTGGCGGCACGCCGGAGCCCCGCGGCCGGTGTATGCGGGGCCTCGGGACATGCGCGACCAGGATGGACAAAGCCGACCGAAATGTCGGGCCAGTATCTTTTACAGGGTGTGTTTAAGCAACAACTCGGCCAGCCGTACGGCATTGAGCGCCGAACCTTTTCGCACGTTATCTGATGCAATCCACAAATTGAGTTCGCACGGATCCAGTTGCCCCGCACGCAGCCGGCCGACATAGACCAGGTCCTGGCCCAGGGCATCGCCCACGGCGGTGGGATAGTCGCCCTGCTCGACCAGCTCGAGTTCCTCGGCATCGTCCAGGCAGTGGCGCACCACGGCCAGGTCGACCGGCTCGGCGCACAGCAGGCTGACCGCTAGGCTGTCGCCGAAGAACACCGGCGCCTGCACGCAGGTCGCCGCCACCGGCAGCGTCGGCTCGCCGAGCACCTCGCCCAGCTCGCCGGCCAGGCGGCGCTCGTCGCGGGCGTGGCCGTCGGGCAGCTCGGCGCTGGCGCGGGCCAGCAGGTTGAAGGCGATCTGCCGGTCGAACAGCTGCGGCTCCACCGGTCGGGCGTTGAGCAGCTGGGCGGTCTGCCGGGCCAGCTCCTCGATGCCGTCGCGGCCGCGGCTGGACACCGCCAGGCAGGCGGTGAGGGTGACCCGGCGCAGCTCGACCACCTGGCGCAGGGTGCCGAGCACGCTGGCCAGCGCCACCACCGCCGGCAGCGGGCTGCGCAGCCAGCGCGCGGACTCGGCCTGCTGCGGATTGACTTCGGCCACCACGCAGGGCGCCCGCTGCGGGTCCAGCACGCCGGCGAGATCGACCAGCGCGCAGCCGGCGGCCTCGATGCGCGCCAGCTGCGCGGCGGGGAGCGGCTCGAGCAGGAACACCAGGGACACGCTGGCGAAATCGAAGCCGTCGGCAGGCTGGACGCGCAGGTTGCGCTCGCGGAACGCCGCGACCTGGCCGGCGGCATCGGCTGCTGCCAGGGCATGCAGGGTGCCGACCGGGAAATCGCGCTCGTCGAGCGCCATCAGCAGCGCCTCGCCGACCAGACCGGTAGCGCCGACCACGGCGATGTCGAAGGATTGATTCATGGGGGACCTCGGAAAAAGGTGTGGCACTTTAGCGAGCCGGGCAGGCGCTGGATAGGCACCAGCGGACTCTAGGGACGACTGGTTGCCAGGCCTTTGACATGAAGCAAAAGACCCGCCGAGGCGGGTCTTCTGTGATCGCGACAGGGGCGCTGGCGTCCTGCCCTCAACGCTCCAGCAGGATGCGCAGCATGCGGCGCAGCGGTTCGGCCGCACCCCACAGCAGCTGGTCGCCGACGGTGAAGGCGCCGAGGTACTGCGAGCCCATGTTGAGCTTGCGCAGGCGGCCGACCGGCACGCTCAGGGTGCCGGTCACGGCAGTCGGGCTCAGCTCGCGCATGCTGATCTCGCGCTGGTTCGGCACCAGCTTGACCCAGGGGTTGTGCTGACTGATCAGGCCCTCGATGTCGGCCAGCGGCACGTCCTTGTTCAGCTTGATGGTCAGCGCCTGGCTGTGGCAGCGCATGGCGCCGATGCGCACGCACAGGCCGTCGACCGGGATCGGGCTCTTGTTGCGGCCGAGGATCTTGTTGGTCTCGGCCTGGCCCTTCCACTCCTCGCGGCTCTGGCCGTTGGGCAGCTCCTTGTCGATCCAAGGGATCAGGCTGCCGGCCAGCGGCACGCCGAAGTGGTCGACCGGGAAGTCGGCGCCGCGCTGGGTCTCGGCGACCTTGCGGTCGATGTCGAGGATGGCGCTGGCCGGGTTGGCCAGATCGTCGGCCACCGCGTGGTGGATCGCGCCCATCTGCTTGATCAGCTCGCGCATGTTCTGCGCGCCGGCGCCGGAAGCCGCCTGGTAGGTCATGGCGCTCATCCACTCGACCAGACCGGCCTCGTACAGGCCGCCGAGAGCCATCAGCATCAGGCTGACGGTGCAGTTGCCGCCGATGTAGTTCTTCACCCCGTTGTCCAGCGACTGGTCGATGACCTTGCGGTTGACCGGATCGAGGACGATCACCGAGTCATCGTTCATGCGCAGGCTGGAGGCCGCGTCGATCCAGTAGCCCTGCCAGCCGGCTTCGCGCAGCTTGGGGAATACTTCGCTGGTGTAGTCGCCACCCTGGCAGGTGAGGATCACGTCGAGGGTCTTCAGTTCGTCGATGCTGTAGGCATCCTTCAGCGGGGCAATGTCCTTGCCGATCGACGGACCCTGGCCACCCACGTTGGAGGTGGTGAAGAACACCGGCTCGATCAGGTCGAAATCGCGCTCTTCCAGCATCCGCTGCATGAGCACGGAACCCACCATACCGCGCCAACCGACAAGACCTACACGCTTCATCGCAACTACACCTTTCTCGAAAAAGTGGGGCCGCCCGCGACGGGGCGGCTCCCGGACAGCTTACAGATTCCGCAGCGCGGCGACTACCGCATCGCCCATCTCGCGGGTACCGACCTTCTGGCAGCCTTCCGACCAGATGTCGCCGGTGCGCAGGCCCTGGTCCAGCACGTTGCTGACCGCCTGCTCGATGGCGTTGGCCGCCTCGACCTGGGCGAAGCTGTAGCGCAGCATCATCGACACCGAGAGGATGGTGGCCAGCGGGTTGGCGATGCCCTTGCCGGCGATGTCCGGCGCCGAGCCGTGGCACGGCTCGTACATGCCCTTGTTGTTGGCGTCCAGCGAGGCCGACGGCAGCATGCCGATCGAGCCGGTGAGCATGGAGGCCTCGTCCGACAGGATGTCGCCGAACATGTTGTCGGTGACGATCACGTCGAACTGCTTGGGCGCACGGACCAGCTGCATGGCGGCGTTGTCGACGTACATGTGCGACAGCTCGACCTCCGGATAGTCCTTGGCCACTTCCTCGACCACGGCGCGCCACAGACGGCTGGACTCCAGCACGTTGGCCTTGTCCACCGAGCACAGCTTCTTGTTGCGCAGCATGGCCATGTCGAAACCGACCTTGGCGATGCGGCGGATCTCGCTCTCGCTGTACGGCAGGGTGTCGAACGCCATGCGCTCGCCATTCTCCAGCACGCGGCTTTCGCGCGGGCTGCCGAAGTAGATGCCGCCGGTCAGCTCGCGGACGATGAGGATGTCCAGGCCGGCAACGATTTCCGGCTTGAGGGTCGAGGCGCCGGCCAGCTGCGGGTAGAGCAGCGCCGGACGCAGGTTGCCGAACAGGCCCAGCTGCGAGCGGATCTTCAGCAGGCCCATTTCCGGACGCAGCGGACGATCGAGGTTGTCCCACTGCGGGCCGCCGACGGCGCCGAGCAGGATGGCGTCGGCCTTGCGGGCGCGCTCCAGGGTCTCGTCGGCCAGCGGGCTGCCGTACTTCTCGTAGGCGGCGCCGCCCAGCTCGTCGTAGCTCAGCTCGAAGCCCAGGGCGTACTTGTCGTTGGCGACTTCCAGCACCTTGACCGCTTCGGCGACGATTTCCGGACCGATGCCGTCACCCGGGAAAACCAGAATCTGCTTGCTCATGCTGTCCTCAACATTTCGTAGGGTGCGCCGCGCGCACCTTGCGTTTCATCCAGTGGTGCGCACAGCGCACCCTACTCACTTGATCGCGCCGAACAGCCAGGGGCTGGCCTGCTGGTGCTTTTCCTCGAACGCGCGGATCGCGTCGGCGTCCTGCAGGGTCAGGCCGATGTCGTCCAGGCCGTTGAGCAGGCAGTGCTTGCGGAACGGATCGATCTCGAAGCTCAGCACCTTGCCGTCCGGGCGGGTCACGGTCTGCGCCGCCAGGTCGACGGTCAGCTGGTAGCCCTCGCTGGCCTCGCACTGCTTGAACAGCTCGTCCACTTCCGCTTCCGGTAGGATGATCGGCAGCAGGCCGTTCTTGAAGCTGTTGTTGAAGAAGATGTCGGCGTAGCTCGGCGCGATGATGGTGCGGAAGCCGTATTCCTCGAGCGCCCACGGGGCGTGCTCGCGGGAGGAGCCGCAGCCGAAGTTCTCGCGGGCCAGCAGCACGCTGGCGCCCTGGTAGCGCGGGAAGTTCAGCACGAAGTCCTGGTTGACCGGACGCTTGCTGCAGTCCTGGTTCGGCTGGCCGACGTCCAGGTAGCGCCACTCGTCGAACAGGTTGGGGCCGAAGCCGGTGCGCTTGATCGACTTGAGAAACTGCTTGGGAATGATCTGGTCGGTGTCGACGTTGGCGCGATCCAGCGGGCAGACCAGGCCGGTGTGTTGGGTAAAGGCTTTCATTCAGGCAATCCTCAGTTCAGCAGCTCGCGCACATCGACGAAGTGACCGGTCACCGCGGCGGCGGCGGCCATGGCCGGACTGACCAGGTGGGTACGGCCACCGGCGCCCTGACGGCCCTCGAAGTTGCGGTTGGAGGTGGAAGCGCAGTGCTCGCCGCTCTCCAGGCGGTCCGGGTTCATCGCCAGGCACATGGAGCAGCCCGGCTCGCGCCACTCGAAGCCGGCCTCGATGAAGATCTTGTCCAGCCCCTCGGCCTCGGCCTGCGCCTTGACCAGGCCGGAGCCCGGCACCACCAGCGCCTGCTTGACGGTGGCGGCGACCTTGCGACCCTTGGCCACCTCGGCGGCGGCGCGCAGGTCCTCGATGCGCGAGTTGGTGCAGGAACCGATGAACACGCGGTCCAGCTTGATGGTGGTGATCGGCTGGTCGGCGGTCAGGCCCATGTACTTGAGCGCGCGGACGATGGAGTCGCGCTTGACCGGATCGGCCTCGTTGGCCGGGTTCGGCACGCTCGCATCGACCGGCAGGACCATTTCCGGCGAGGTGCCCCAGCTGACCTGCGGCTTGATCTCTTCGGCCTTCAGCTCGACCACGGTGTCGAAGTGGGCGTCGGCGTCGGACACCAGGCCCTTCCACTGCGCCACGGCGGCATCCCAGTCGGCGCCCTTGGGCGCGAAGGTGCGGCCTTCGACGTAGGCGATAGTCTTCTCGTCGACGGCGACCAGGCCGACGCGGGCGCCGGCCTCGATGGCCATGTTGCAGATGGTCATGCGGCCTTCCATCGACAGCTCGCGGATCGCGCTGCCGGCGAACTCCAGGGCATGGCCGTTGCCGCCGGCGGTGCCGATCTTGCCGATGATCGCCAGCACGATGTCCTTGGCGGTGACGCCGGCGGGCAGTTGGCCCTCCACGTTCACCCGCATGTTCTTCATCTTCTTGGCCACCAGGCACTGGGTCGCCAGCACGTGCTCGACCTCGGAGGTGCCGATGCCGTGGGCCAGCGCGCCGAAGGCGCCGTGGGTGGAGGTGTGCGAGTCGCCGCAGACCACGGTCATGCCCGGCAGGGTGGCGCCCTGCTCCGGGCCGACCACGTGGACGATGCCCTGGCGCACGTCGTTCATCTTGAATTCGAGGATGCCGAAGTCGTCGCAGTTCTCGTCGAGGGTCTGCACCTGCAGGCGCGACACCTCGTCGTGGATCGACTCCAGGCCGCCCTGGCGCTCGGCCTTGGTGGTCGGCACGTTGTGGTCCGGGGTGGCGATGTTGGCGTCGACGCGCCACGGCTTGCGGCCGGCCAGGCGCAGGCCCTCGAAGGCCTGCGGCGAGGTCACTTCGTGGAGGATCTGGCGGTCGATATAGATCAGCGCCGAACCATCGTCGCGCTGCTTGACCAGGTGCATGTCCCAGAGCTTGTCGTAAAGCGTCTTGCCGGCCACGGGGTGTTCCTCATCGGTTGTTGCTGTATGCCCACAGGGCTTGTGCGGTCGATCCTATGGGCTTGCCACCGATGAAGCAAATTCATATTTTTCATGCTTTGGATAACCCGATGGAATCCGAACATGGACCTGGCCAGCCTCGACACCTTCATCGCCATCGCCGAAACCGGCAGCTTCTCGGCCGCCGGCGAGCGCCTGCACCTGACCCAGCCGGCGGTCAGCAAGCGCATCGCCGCGCTGGAGCAGCAGCTGAATGCGCGGCTGTTCGACCGCATCGGCCGCGAGGTCAGCCTGACAGAAGCCGGCCGCGCCCTGCTGCCGCGTGCGCGCCAGGTGCTCGGCGTGCTGGACGACACCCGCCGCGCACTGAGCAACCTCAACGGCGCCATCGGCGGCCGGCTGACCCTGGCCACCAGTCACCACATCGGCCTGCATCGTCTGCCGCCTTTATTGCGCGCCTTTACCCGCGCCCACCCGCAGGTGGCGCTGGACATCCGCTTCCTCGACTCGGAGGTGGCCTATGAAGAGGTGCTGCACGGACGCACCGAGCTGGCGGTGATCACCCTCGCCCCGCATACCGCCGCGCCGGTGCGCGCGGTGCCGGTGTGGGACGACCCGCTGGACTTCGTCGCCGCCCCCGAGCACCCGCTGGCCCACGGCGGACCGGTGAGCCTGGCCGAGGTAGCGCGCCATGCCGCGGTGTTCCCCGGCGAGAACACCTTCACCCACCATATCGTCCAGGGCCTGTTCGAGCAGGCCGGGCTCAAACCCAACGTGAGCATGAGCACCAACTACCTGGAGACCATCAAGATGCTGGTGTCGATCGGCATCGCCTGGAGCGTGCTGCCGCGCACCATGCTCGACGAGCAGGTGAAGCGCCTGCCGCTGGAAGGCATCCAGCTGAGCCGCCAGCTCGGCTACATCGTGCACACCGAGCGCACCCTGTCCAATGCGGCGCGGGCGTTCATGCAGCTGCTGGATCGCGCGGGAAATCCGTAGGGTGCGCCGCGCGCACCGGGAGCCGACGCCTTGAGCGGTGCGCGCGGCGCACCCTACGCGGGGACGGCCTCGGTGCTGAGCAACTCCCCGGCGCACAGCCCGAACAACGCATCCAGCCGCGCACAATCGTTGTCACGGCGAATGCTGTCGAACAGCGCCTGCGCCTCGGGATAGCTGCGCGTCAGCATCGCCAGCCACTGCTTGAGCCGCCCCGGCGCGTAGCGCGGCGCCAGCTTCTGCCGCGCCTTGCGCCAGAACAGCTGCAGCAGCGGCTGCAGCTCGTCCCAGCCCAGCGGGGCCGGCTCGCGCCCGGCTTCGGCGGCGGCGATCTGCCGGGCCAGATCGGGACGCGACACCAGCCCGCGCCCCAGCATGATGTTGTCCGCCCCGCTGACCTCGCGGCAGCGCCGCCAGTCGTCGACCGTCCAGATCTCGCCATTGGCATAGACCGGGATGTCGACCACCTCCTGCACCCGCGCCACCCATTCCCAGTGCGCCGGCGGCCTGTAGCCGTCGAGCTTGGTGCGCGCGTGTACTACCAGCATGGCAGCGCCGCCCTCGGCCAGGGCGCGGGCGCAGTCCAGCGCAGCGTCCGGGCTGTCGTAGCCCAGGCGCATCTTCGCGGTGACCGGCACAGCGGCCGGCAGAGTGCGGCGCACCTCGTGGACGATGGCGTGCAGCAGCTCGGGCTCCCTGAGCAGCACCGCACCGCCACGCGACTTGTTGACCGTCTTGGCCGGGCAGCCGAAGTTAAGGTCGACCACCGGCGCACCCAGGCTGGCGGCGAAGGCCGCGTTGTCGGCCAGACACACGGGATCGGAGCCGAGCAGCTGCAGGCGCATCGGCGTGCCGCCGGCGGTGCGCCAGCCGCAGTCCAGCTCCGGCGCCAGCTTGCGGAAGCTCGCCAGCGGCAGCAGGCGGTCGCAGACACGCACGAACTCGCTGACACACCAGTCGACGCCGCCGACCTCGGTCAGCAGCTCGCGGAGGATTTCATCGACCAGCCCCTCCATGGGCGCCAGGGCAATCTGCACAGGGGAAGCTCTCGGAGAAAGGCAGGGCCGCGGATTCTAGCAAGACGGAGCGGGCACGAAAGCATCCAGCCGTTCGCAGAGCCTCGCCGCGAGGCGACAAGCGCAGACCCTGGGCTTGAGCGCTCAATCGACAACGACTTTCCGCTGCCTTGAACATGCCGCCATCATGGCGTAGGTTCGCACCAAGTGCATGCGCCCCGACGACCTCCGAGTCGGGATGAACAAGGATGGTTCACATGACGCGCAAACTCGCAGGCCCCGACTCCGCGCGTGCTTTCCAGCATGCTGCCTCCTACAGGGTCGAAACGCTCTTTGCCGGTCCGACCGTCGCCTTCCCGTCCCAATACCTTCGTGTCATCCGGCCTCCGGCCGCGCGTCCCGCCGCCAGACGACAGGAGCACGCCTGAATGCTCGGTCTGGCCGTCCTGTTCTTCATCGGGGCCTTCCTGCTTGCCAGCCTGCGGACGATCAAGCTCGCCGCCTGGTGGGCCAGGCGGAACGGCCGCCGGGGCTGGACATGGACAGTGGTGACCGCGCTCGCCAAGTCCCTCCGCATGACCAGGCATACCGCCATTCCGGCAAGGACATTGCCATGAGCAGCCGCCGCGTTCGTCTCCTGGTTCTGGCGGTCATCGCCGGGCTGCTGGTGTTCGGCGTTGTGCGCTGGCAGCAGCACATCGCGGAAATTCGGGCCAGCCGCCCTCCCGGCTCGCCACCTCCGGGCTATGAGAATCGAAAGAAGTACGAGCAGCGTGGTCACATCTCCGACTTTTCTCGCTTCGACAACATTCCCGTGGACCTGTGGTTCGGCAAGCGCGACGGCAAGTTCGACACCACCCATCTGCGCATCGCCAGCGATTACATAGCTGGCTTGCCTCCGTACCACGGCGAGTATGTGGAAGCCAACATCGTCTGGCCCAGCCT
Source organism: Pseudomonas sp. AN-1 (assembly GCF_034057115.1). Lineage (NCBI taxonomy): Bacteria > Pseudomonadati > Pseudomonadota > Gammaproteobacteria > Pseudomonadales > Pseudomonadaceae > Pseudomonas > Pseudomonas sp. AN-1. The sequence goes on from NZ_CP139195.1 coordinate 2,006,387, forward strand.
GCGCAGCGTTGATGAAGAAATCGAAATACGGAAGAAAAATGGCCTGCCCACCACGGGACTGAAAACCTTCAGGCTGACGTTCTCGGAAACCGGTACAGCGTTCTGGGGGACAGATAAGGCCGGAACCAAGCCTGTTATCGAATGCACACCGCTGGTCCGCGATGAAGGCCGTGGCGTGAAATATTGCAACGAGAACCACTTCCATAACATGCCCGGCCAGCGTAGGACCCACTACTGGCCCCTCGACGAGGCGATCCGCACGCCTTGGTACAAGAATCCGCCGCGCTTCTACTGTTACGTTGTTGGCAAGCCGGACGGCACCTACTTCAGCCTTTGTGGCAGCAATTTCTCCTATAACACCGATTTTCACATCGAGATTGATACACCCGACGAGGCGCTGGCCATCGACATCCTCACCCACTTTCCCAAGCTGATTGAATTTCTACGCACACTGGAGGTGAAACCATGAGCCTTGCCCTGACTCCTGCCCAAACGGCCCAACTGCAAGCCCTGCGTTCAGCCGGACAATACGCTGGAGCGTACGAACTGATGGAAATCTGGACCCGGGATTCCGCCGATCCGGACGTGCAACTCGTGCATACCTGGCTGTTGGGCGCGGCCGACATCAATCGTGGTGAAGGCCCCTTCGCCGCACTCGTCAAAGCCTACAACCAGCGCCAGGGGCTCCTGCGGGGCAGGCCGGTGAGCACTTCATCGACCAGCCCCTCCATGGGCGCCAAGGCGGGATTTTCTCATCCATGCTGGAAATGAACAGATCTTTTTCAAAAATCACCAAGATAGCTACTTCATCTTCGGCGGCATCAGCACCAAACGGTAATGACCAGTTCTTTAGCACTGACTTATTGCTACAGACTGCGAAACCCTATCGCGAAGGCCGGCCTTATAACAATCATTGGGACTTCTTCAAATGAAGTTTTCTCTTGCTTCTCTTGCACTGCTACCAGTGTTGGCGGGATGCCCAACCCAAGACCAAATTACAACTGACGCCGAAGTCCGGCGACTGTGCGCCGTCGACGGGGGAGTCAAGATTTATGAAGCGATAAAACTGCCGACGGAAAAATTCAACCAGTGGGGACAAGTTAACTTCTACAGACCTGACCAAGGAGAGCGCGCATTGGGGACGGAGTATATTTTTCGGTCAGAAGAAAAATTCTATCGCACAGGAAATCCAAGTCTCATCCGGTACCACCATGAAGTAATTCGACGCATAGACAACAAGAAACTAGGCGAAACGACATCATACGGGAGAGGCGGCGGCGACATTCCAGGCCCATGGGAGCCGTCAAATCTTCACTGCCCACCAACATCTGAAAGCTCCGAAACCGCTCTCTTTAAGAGAGTTTTTCTTCAATCCAACGAAGAGTAAAAAATGAGCAACTCAGCCGAATACTACAAGCAAGCCAAATTCTCTTTTGCCCCCTATGCAAACTTGGGATTAGGAACGCCGTCAGTAGATGAACTCAAGACAGACTGATACCGAAGGCATCTCTTGGCGTTACGCCATTGCCGAGCTTAATCCCTTCTCACTCATTGGCGCAGACTACTCTCAGCACAACACCAACGGCGAACTCGATCTCTACGATGTCAGCGCTGATACCGGCAAAGTCACCGAATCGTGGCTCCAGGCCCGTGCAGAAATGCTGATCTGGAAAAGCCTCTTTGACCAACGTGATACTCACTACACTGGTCGGCTGAATGATCAACCAGCAACGGCGCCGTACTGCTGGACAGCCAGGTGCAAGCGCTGGTAGATGCAATGGCGGCCTTCGCATCGCCAAGGCCGGGGGAAAACACCCTGCCCGAAAACTACCGGGAGGCGCTCGCTCCGGTCATCGCCGCCAACTGGCAATGATCGTCGGCGAGCACGCCCAGCTCATGCACCGCGCTCCAGGCTGGCCGACAGCGCGCAGGCCTCCTGGGCCAGCTGGGTGATCTGATCCCAGCCGCGGGCGCGCATCAGGCTGCTCGGCGCCACCCAGGTGCCGCCCACGCAGGCGACGTTGGGCAGGCGCAGGAAGGTCGACAGGTTGTACCCGCTCGGGGCAGAAGCGGATGCCGTTGAACGGCTCCTTGAAGCTTTTCAGCATCTTCACGCTGGTGGCGCCGTTGGCCGGGAACAGTTTGAGCGAGCGGTAGCCCTTCTCGATGGCGAACAGCACCTCGGACGGCGTCATCGCTCCCGGCAGGTAGGGCAAGCCGACCGCCTCTGCCGCCGCGCCCCGTCGCCGGCAACGCCGATCACTCTGCGGCCGGCACCACCAGCGCCCGCCCGTAACGCTCGACGAACTCCGCCGGCATGCGCCGCGGTCTGCCGCTGGACAGCTCGGCGCAGACGAAGCGGGTCCGCGCGCGCAGCAGGGTGACGCCGTCGGCCGGACGGCGCAGCTGGAACTGCCGGGCGATGCTCAGCCGGCCGTCGCACTCGACGATCCAGGTGCCCAGCTCGAGGCGCTCGCCCTCGCGGGCGGCGGCCAGGTAGTCGATCTCGTGGCGCACCACCAGCATGCCGCGGTCCAGGCGCCGGTAGTCGTCGAGGGTCAGGCCGAGCGAGCGCGAGTGCGCCCAGGCGCACTGCTCCAGCCAGCCGACGTAGACCGCGTTGTTGACGTGGGCGAACTCGTCGATGTGTTCGGTGCCGACCTTGATGTCCAGCACGAACGGCGCCGGCCGCTCCCAGCTCACGCACCGCGCTCCAGGCTGGCAGCCAGATCGCAGGCCTCCTGGGCCAGCTGGGCGATCTGGTCCCAGGCGCGCGCGCGCACCAGGCTGCTCGGCGCCACCCAGGTGCCGCCGACGCAGGCGACGTTGGGCAGACGCAGGAAGGTCAGCAGGTTGTCCTGGTTGATCCCGCCGGTCGGGCAGAAGCGGATGCCGTTGAACGGCTCCTTGAAGCTCTTCAGCATCTTCACGCTGACATCGCCGTTGGCCGGGAACAGCTTGAGCGAGCGGTAGCCCTTCTCGATGGCGAACAGCACCTCCGAGGGCGTCATCACCCCCGGCAGGTACGGCAGGCCGGCGTCCTCGGCGGCATCGGCCAGGCGCTCGGTAAGACCCGGGCTGACCGCGAACTGCGCCCCGGCATCGCGCGCCTCGGCGAACTGCGCGGCATGGATCAGGGTGCCGGCGCCGACCAGCAGCTGCGGCAGTTCGCGGCGGATCGCCGCCAGCGCCTCCAGCGCACGCGGCGTGCGCAGGGTCACTTCCAGCACCTCGATGCCGCCGGCGTACAGCGCGCGGGCCAGATCGACCGCGAGGCCCGCATCCTCGATCACCAGCACCGGCAGGACCGGGCGTGCCCGCTTGAGCACGTCATCCATCGTCAACACCATCTTCATTCCTCCCAGTCCAGGATCGATGCGCCGCGGTCGGCCGGCCCCGCCAGCCGCCGCTGCAGATTGAACAACTCCAGGCCGTAGCCGGCCGCCTGCGGCTGGCTCGGCACGGCGGGCGCACGCGCCGCCCACTCTTCCTGATGCGCCTCGACGGCCAGCACGCCGCGCACGGCGTCGACCTCGACCAGATCGCCGTCGCGCAGCCGGGCCAGCGGCCCGCCGGCCGCCGCCTCGGGGGTCAGGTGCAGCGCCGCCGGCACCTGGCCGGAGGCGCCGGACAGCCGGCCGTCGGTGACCAGCGCGACCTGCTGGCCGGCCGCCTGCAGGTTGGCCAGCAGCGGCATCAGCTTGTGCAGCTCGGGCATGCCGTTGGCCCGCGGGCCCTGGAAGCGCACCACCAGCACCAGATCGCCCTGCAACTCTCCGGCCTGGTAGGCCCGCTGCACCGCCGCCTCGCTGTCGAACACCCGCACCGGCGCGCGCACCCGCCAGTGCGCCGGATCGACCGCCGAGGTCTTCAGCTGGGCGCGGCCGAGGTTGCCGGCGAGCAGCACCAGGCCGCCTTCGGGGGCGAAGGGCGCGGCCAGCGGGCGGACGATGTCCGGCGCCGGACTCTGCACCGGCAGCTCGCGCCAGGCCAGCCGGCCGGCGTCCAGCCAGGGCTCGCGGGCGTAGTCGGCCAGCGACTCGCCGGCCACGGTGGCCACCTCGCCGTGCATCAGGCCGCCGCCGAGCAGCTCGCGGATGATCCACGCCGGGCCGCCGGCGGCCTGGAACTGGTTCACGTCGGCCTTGCCGTTGGGATAGACGCGGGCGAGCAGCGGCACCACCTTCGACAGTTCGGCGAAGTCCTCCCAGAGCAGATCAAAGCCGGCCGCGCGGGCGATGGCCGGCAGGTGCAGGCCGTGGTTGGTCGAGCCGCCGCTGGCCAGCAGCGCCGCCACGGCGTTGACCAGCACCCGCGCGTCCACCTGGCGGCCGAGCGGCAGCCAGCGCTCGCCCTGGCGGCTGTTGCGCGCCACCAGACGCGCCGCCTCGGCGGTGAGATGCGGGCGCAGCGCCGACTCCGGCGGGGCGAAGGCGCTGCCCGGCACGTGCAGGCCCATGGCCTCCATCAGCAGCTGGTTGGTGTTGGCGGTGCCGTAGAAGGTGCAGGTGCCCGCTGCGTGGTAGGCGCCCAGCTCGGCCTCGAGCAGCTCCTCGCGGCTCGCCTCGCCGCGCGCGTAGCGCTGGCGTACCGCGGCCTTCTCGCTGTTGGAAAGCCCCGAGGGCATCGGCCCCGCCGGCACGAACACCGCCGGCAGGTGGCCGAAGCGCAGCGCGCCGATCAACAGGCCCGGGACGATCTTGTCGCACACGCCCAGGTACAGGCCGCCGTCGAAGATGCCGTGGGTCAGGCCGATGGCGGCGGCCTGGGCGATCAGGTCGCGGGAGAACAGCGACAGCTGCATCCCTGCCTCGCCCTGGGTGATGCCGTCGCACATGGCCGGCACCCCGGCGGCGAACTGTGCGGTGGCGCCGACCCGCGCCAGGGCGACCTTGAGCTGCCCGGGATAGTCGTGCAGCGGCTGGTGGGCGGAGAGCAGGTCGTTGTAGCTGGAGACGATGGCGATGTGCGGCGAGCCGCCCTGGCGCATGATCAGTTGCGCGTCGCGGGGCTGCGCGGCCAGTGCGTGGGCCAGGTTGGAGCAGCCGATCTGCCGGCGCGGCTCGCGGGCGGCGGCCTCGTCGACCCGCGCCAGATAGCGCGCACGGCGCACGGCCGAACGCGCCTCGATGCGCGCGGTGACCGCCTCGACAACGGGATGCAGCATGGCGACTCCTCGACAGGGTTGCGGGGACGGGCCTGCTGCGGCGCAACAGGCTTCGTCCGGTCAGGCCGCCAGTTTACCAGCAGCGCGAATACCCGAGTGCGCTCGTCGTGCTTGCCGGCTCAGGGCGCCCAGTGGATCTGCAGGCGGGCGCCGGCTGCGCGCGCCAGCGCGGCCACCGGCAGCTCGCGCACGGCGGGCGCATCGGTCAGCACCGCCTCGAGCAACGCACGCTTGGCCGCGCCGAACACCAGCAGGCCCAGCCAGTCGCTGGCCAGCAGCAGCGCCAGGTTCGGGGTGAGGCGCGTCCGCGGCTCGACCGGCGCCAGGCCGACCAGCGCGGCCGGCGCGGCCTGGGCATCCAGCGCGGCAGCCAGGCCCGGCATGCCGGGAAACAGCGAGGCGATGTGGCCGTCCTCGCCCATGCCCAGCAGGGTCGCGGTCAGCGGCAGCCAGCCAGCCAGTCGCTGACCCCAGGCGCAGGCCGCCGCCTCCGGGCTGTCGCCCTGGCGCGGGTCGAGAGCGCGCGCCTGCGGCAGGGTGCCGTGCAGCAGGCGCAGGTTGCTGGCCGGGTCGTCGGCCGCCACCCAGCGCTCGTCGCTTGGCGACAGCTCGATGCGCGTCCAGTCCAGCGCCTCGCCGGCCAGTTGCTCGAGCAGCGGCAGCGGGCTCTGTCCGCCGGGCAGCAGCAGACGCGCCGGCGCCCCGGCCTGCCGGGCCGCACCCAGGCGCGCGCCCAGCTCCGCGGCCAGGCTGCGCGCGCAGCTGGCGCGGTCGGGGTGGACGATGAAACGGGGGGAATCCATGGCAACGGCTCCGGCAGGACGAATGCCGAGCATCATGCGGCATTCATCCACCAGTGCAAGGACAGGCGCTTCAGTGCACGCCGTTGCTGCGGAAGAACTCGACGTAGGCCTTGTCGACCTTGAGGATGTGGTGGGTCAGCCAGTCGGCGAGCAGCTCGAGGGTCTCGCTGCCGGACAGCTCGCCGTCGTCGTGGCGGTGCAGCAGGTCCATGATCTGCGCGGTGAACCTGTCGTGCTGTGCCTTGTGCGCCGCGGTTTCCGGGTAACCGAGGCGATGGAAGATGTCTTCCTCGGCGATGAAGTGATTCATGGTGTAGTCCATCAAGCCCTCCAGCACCGCGCCGATCTCGTCGCGATCGGCATCGGCGCCGGCCACGCGGTCGTACAGCTGGTTGGTCTTGTCCACCAGCCAGCGGTGCTGCTCGTCGATCAGCTCGATACCGACTTCGAGCTCGCTGCTCCATGGCATGAAAGTCATGTCTTCTGTCCGTCCCGGATTAGTTGTTGTCTTGTTATGAGAGTGGCTGCCAGACATCGCGGCAGGGGCAGCTTATCCCACACGAAAAATACGGACAACGTACCCGCTACCTTTGACCGAGTGATGACGGACGCAACTGCCGCCCACCGGAGCGACGACGATGCCCCGGCGGGTTGGTTATCCTGTAACGCATTCCTGTCCGCCGCGGCGCCCGGATCCGGGCGACCGGCGATCAACGACCGCACACGGAGTCCCGCATGAGCAGCGCCCCCTACTCCCCCGTCCGCCGCTGGCGCCGCATCGCCCTCATCGCCGTCGCCCTGGTCCTGCTCTGGCAGTTGCTGCCGCGCCTCGAAGGCTGGCTGGCGCCGCAGCAGGCCAGCGAACGCACGGTCACCCCGCGCGGCGATCTGGCCGCCGACGAGCAGGCCACCATCGCGCTGTTCGAGCAGGCGCGCGACTCGGTGGTGTTCATCAGCACCGCCGAGCTGGTGCGCGACCTGTGGACCCGCAACGTCACGGCGGTGCCGCGCGGCACCGGCTCGGGCTTCATCTGGGACGACGCCGGCCACGTGATCACCAACTTCCACGTGATCCAGGGCGCCGCCCAGGCCACCGTGCGCCTGGCCGACGGCCGCGATTACCCGGCGGCGCTGGTCGGCGCCAGCCCGGCGCACGACATCGCGGTGCTGAAGATCGGCGTCGGCTTCAAGCGCCCGCCGCCGGTGCCGATCGGCACCAGCAGCGACCTGAAGGTCGGTCAGAAGGTGTTCGCCATCGGCAACCCGTTCGGTCTCGACTGGACGCTGACCACCGGCATCGTCTCGGCGCTGGACCGCTCGCTGCCCGGCGAGAACGGCCGCCCGCCGATCGAGCACCTGATCCAGAGCGACGCGGCGATCAACCCCGGCAACTCGGGCGGCCCGCTGCTCGACTCGGCCGGGCGGCTGATCGGCATCAACACCGCCATCTACAGCCCGTCGGGCGCCTCGGCCGGCATCGGCTTCTCGGTGCCGGTGGACACCGTGATGCGCGTGGTGCCGCAGCTGATCCGCAGCGGCCGCTACATCCGCCCGGCGCTGGGCATCGAGATCGACGAAGGACTCAACCGCCGGCTGAGCGAGAGCCTCGGCGTCGAGGGCGTGGTGGTGCTGCGCGTGCTGCCGGGTTCGGCGGCGCAGCAGGCCGGCCTGCGCGGCCTGCGTCAGGCCCGCGACGGCAGCCTGGTACCGGGCGACGTGATAGTGGCGCTGGAGGGCGAGACGGTGGATTCGGTGGAGCGCCTGCTGGCGCGCCTAGACGACCATCGGGTCGGCGACACGGTGAGCGTCGAGGTGCTGCGCGGCGAGCGGCGGGAGACGCTGGCCATCACCCTGCAGCCGGGCAACTGAGGCAGGACGGGGTCGCGTGGCGACCCCGGAAAACAAAAGGTTCATCGCATTTTCCCGGGGAAGGCGGCCTTGATTTTCAGGAAGAAGTAATCGGCGTCCCTGAAGCCATAGGCCATGCGCTTGATCACCTTGATCCGGTTGTTCACCCCCTCCAGCAGGCTGGTGTGCATGTGGAATCGTGCACTGGCGAGGATGCCCCGGGCATAGCGCTGGAGGTTGCGGGCAAAGCGTTGTAGCGGCGCCAAGCCGCTCTCCCGGACATGCCTCAGCCAGGTTCGCCAGCGCCGCCAGCCCTCCCGCACGCTGGGTGCGTACCAGACCTCCTTCAACGCATCCTTGAGCACATAGACCGTGGCCAGTGGCTGGTTGGCTGCCAACAACTCCTGCAGTCGAACGGCATGATCCTCCTTCAGGTTCTCCCGGTTGCGCAGCAGCAGCCAACGGCTCTGCTTGACCACTTGGCGAGCGGGCTTGTCATGGCGCAGGGCATTGGCCTGGTCTACCCGGATGCGGTCGATCACGTCACGTCCGTAGCGGGCGACCACATGGAACAAGTCGTACACAACCTCGGCCTGAGGGCAGTGCTGTTTCACTTCCAGGTCGAAGGCCGTATTCATGTCCATCGCCACAGCCTCGATCTGCTGGCAGCGCTCACCGAGTTGCTCGAAGAACGGGCGTATGGCCTTGCGGCTGTTACCCAGGCCAACCCACAGAACGCGGGTACGCTCGGCATCCATGATCACCGTCGCGTAACGATGGCCTTTGTGCAGGGCGAACTCGTCCATCACCAGACGGCGCACATCGCCCGGCTCGAAGGTGCCGAATGCGGCCTGGAGACGCCGCTTGTCCAGCGTCTTGATGGTGTGCCAGTGCAGCCCGGTGAGCTGGCTGACATGGCTGATGGGCATGAACCGCAGCAGGGTTTCGACCCAGGAACACAGCCGGCGGGTCAGCCGCGAGGCCGGGGCCAACCAGGAAATGTGCTCGGTAACTCGCCCACACGTCAGGCAGTCCACTCGGCGTATGGGGAGTCGCAACTGGACGCGCTGATCGAACAGATCCCGGTCGCGAACGAGGCGAATGCGTCGGTCATGGATCAGGGGGCTGGGCTGCTGACAGCGACCACAGCGTGGAAGGTCGGCCGCTCGGGGTTCGAGGGTCAGCGTGAGGTTTTTTTCGACGGAATGGCTGCAGGCTACAACGTCGTAGCCTGGCCAGAAAGCAGCAAGATCAATAGGATGCACGGTGACAGCAGGGGGCAGGCGTTGGTGTGTTTGGCGACTGCCAATTTACCTGCTTCCCTGTCTGTCAATCCGCTCTTCCCCACGATCCCGCGAAGAACCAAACAAAAAGGGTCGCACCAAAAATCGGTGCGACCCTCTTGATCCCAGAGCGGGAAAATTGGCGTCCCCTAGGGGACTCGAACCCCTGTTACCGCCGTGAAAGGGCGGTGTCCTAGGCCACTAGACGAAGGGGACGTAAACCTTCGTACGATCCGCTGGCGGACCGCTGGAAATTGGTGGAGCTAGACGGGATCGAACCGTCGACCTCTTGCATGCCATGCAAGCGCTCTCCCAGCTGAGCTATAGCCCCGATACTGCATCGAGCTGCACCACCTTGGCGGTGCGCTGGAATAGTGGCGTCCCCTAGGGGACTCGAACCCCTGTTACCGCCGTGAAAGGGCGGTGTCCTAGGCCACTAGACGAAGGGGACGCAATCCTTCGTGCAACCCGCCGCTACCGCCTGGCGTGTTGCTGGAAATTTGGTGGAGCTAGACGGGATCGAACCGTCGACCTCTTGCATGCCATGCAAGCGCTCTCCCAGCTGAGCTATAGCCCCGATACTGCATCGAGCTGCACCGCCTTGGCGGTGCGCTGGAATAGTGGCGTCCCCTAGGGGACTCGAACCCCTGTTACCGCCGTGAAAGGGCGGTGTCCTAGGCCACTAGACGAAGGGGACGCAATCCTTCGTGCAACCCGCCGCTACCGCCTGGCGTGTTGCTGGAAATTTGGTGGAGCTAGACGGGATCGAACCGTCGACCTCTTGCATGCCATGCAAGCGCTCTCCCAGCTGAGCTATAGCCCCACTTTCGTGGTCGCTTCGCTTTCGAGACCAGCTCGTCGTGAAGCGGGGCGAATGTTAAAGGCCCTTTGAGAACTCGTCAACACCTGCCCCGTTTTTTTTCGGTTTTTTTTCGCTGGCAGAACAAACACTTATGCGCAGGGCGGCGGATCGGGCCCGCCGCCCCCTGCCGGTCAGGTGCGGCCAGCCAGGTACGGCCGGTCAGGCGATCGCCGCCAGCAGCTTCTCCCACTCCTTGGTTTCCTTCTTCGACACGCCGCCGAGCAGCTCGACCGCCTGGCGCAGGCGGAAACGCGACAGGTCGGGACCGAGGATCTCCATGGCGTCGAGCACCGACACCGAGCTGGCCTGGCCGGTGATCGCCGGGAAGATCAGCGGCATCACGTCGCGCAGCTTGAAGCCGAGGTGCTCGGCGACCTTCTGGATGATCGCGGTGATGTTGTCCTTGTTCCACTGGCGCAGCGCTTCCAGCTTCCACAGGATCAGCTGCAGCACCTGGCGCACCTGCTCGGGCGACAGTTTCTTGTGCTCGAACAGCTTCGGATCGGGATTGACCCCGCCCATGAAGAAGAAGCCGGCCAGCGGCGCCAGCTGGCTGAAGGTCTCCACCCGGCTCTGCGCGTGCGGGGCGATCCGCATCAGGTACTCGGGGTTGAGCGCCCACTTCTGCACCTCGGCAGCGAACTGCTCGACCGACAGCTCGCGCAGCCACTGGCCGTTCAGCCAGGACAGCTTCTCGATGTCGAAGATCGGCCCGCCGAGGGACACGCGGCTGACGTCGAAGTGCTCGATCATCTCGGCCAGAGAGAACTTCTCGCGCTCGTCCGGCATCGACCAGCCCATGCGGCCCAGGTAGTTGAGCATCGCCTCGGGCAGGAAGCCCATGCGCTGGTAGAAGGTGATCGAGGTCGGGTTCTTGCGCTTGGACAGCTTGGACTTGTCCGGGTTGCGCAGCAGCGGCATGTACACCAGCTTGGGCTGCTCCCAGCCGAAGTACTCGTACAGCTTGATCAGCTTGGGCGCCGACGGCAGCCACTCCTCGCCGCGCAGCACGTGGGTGATGCCCATCAGGTAGTCGTCGACCACGTTGGCGAGGAAGTAGGTGGGCAGACCGTCGGTCTTCATCAGCACCTGCATGTCCATGCGATCCCAGGGGATCTCCACGTCGCCACGCAGCAGGTCCGGCACCACGCAGACGCCCTCGGTCGGCACCTTCATGCGGATCACGTTGGGCTCGCCGGCGGCCAGGCGCTGCTGCACTTCCTCCTTGGAGAGGTGCATGCAGTGGCCGTCGTAGCGCGGGGTTTCCTTGTTGGCCATCTGCTCGGCGCGCACGGCGTCGAGGCGCTCGGCGGTGCAGAAGCAGTGGAAGGCGTGGCCCTTGTCGACCAGCTCGTCGGCGTACTGCTTGTAGATGTGGCCACGCTCGCTCTGCCGGTACGGGCCGTGCGGGCCGCCGACGTCCGGGCCCTCGTCCCACTCGATGCCCAGCCAGCGCAGGGCGTCGAAGATCTGCTGCTCCGACTCGCGGCTGGAACGCAGCTGGTCGGTGTCCTCGATGCGCAGGATGAACTGGCCGCCGTGCTGACGGGCGAAGCACAGGTTGAACAGGGCGATGTAGGCGGTGCCAACGTGCGGATCGCCGGTGGGCGACGGCGCGATGCGGGTACGGACGGTGGTCATGGGACTCTCGAATGAGCGGTTGAGCAAAGGCGAAATGGTAGCAGCCACGGCGCCCGCCGCTCCAGCCATCCCCCGGAAACGGCGAAGCCCGGCAATGCCGGGCTCCGCACGCAGGACAACGGCCTCAGAACGGCTTGATCGCCACCTTGAGCACGCCGTCGCGCTGGTTCGCGAACAGGTCGTAGGCGTCGACGATCTGCTCCAGCTTGTACTCGTGGGTGACCAGCGCGCCGAGGTCGACACGACCGGAAGCCACCACGTTGAGCAGGCGGCGCATGCGCTCCTTGCCGCCCGGGCACAGTGAGGTGACGATCTTGTTGTCGCCGAGGCCGGCGTGGAAGGCGCCCAGCGGGATGGTCAGGTCGCTGGAGTAGACGCCGAGGCTGGACAGGGTGCCGCCCGGCTTGAGCACGCGCAGGGCGTTCTCGAAGGTCGACTGCAGGCCGAGCGCCTCGATGGCCGCGTCGACGCCGCGACCGCCGGTCAACTTGAGGATCTCGTCGACCACGTCCACCTCGCGGAAGTTGAGGGTGACGTCGGCCCCCAGGCGCCTGGCGATCTCCAGGCGCTCGTTCACCCCGTCGACGGCGATGATCATGCTCGCCCCGCGCAGCTTGGCGCCGGCGGTGGCGCACAGGCCGATCGGCCCCTGGGCGAACACCGCGACCACGTCGCCGATCTTGATGTTGGCCGCCTCGGCGCCGGCGAAGCCGGTGGACATGATGTCCGGACACATCAGCACCTGCTCGTCGGTGAGGCCATCCGGCACCGGCGCCAGGTTGGCCTGGGCGTCCGGCACCAGCACGTACTCGGCCTGGGTGCCGTCGATGGTGTTGCCGAAGCGCCAGCCGCCCATCGGCTTGTAGCCGTGGCAGGAGCAGCCGCCGTCCTGGGACGGGTAGCCGTCCTGGCAGGCGTAGGAGGTGAAGCTCGGGCAGATCGCCCCGGCGATCACCCGCTGGCCCTCCTGATAACCCTGCACGTTGCTGCCGAGCTTCTCGATGATGCCCACCGGCTCGTGGCCGATGGTCAGCCCCTTCTCTACCGGATACTCGCCCTTGAGGATGTGCACGTCGGTGCCGCAGATGGTGGTGGTGGTGATGCGCACCAGCGCATCGTTGGGGCCCACCGGCGGGATCGGCTTGTCGACCAGCTCGATGCGTCCGGGCTCGACGAAGACGGCGGCTTTCATCATGGTCATCGCAACACTCCTTGCTGAGAATGGCGCCGGTCAGCCCGGCCAACAGCCTTTGACTCTAGTCGAAGCCGGATGACAAGAGCATGCCCGGGGTCATGGCCGGCTCAGATCAGCCCCGCCAGCGGGATGAAGGTCACCGCCTCGCCTTCGGCCAGGGTGGTGCCCTCGCGCACCTCCACCAGACCGTCGGCCCAGGCGGCGCTGCGCAGCACCCCGGAACTCTGGTTGGGGTAGAGCAGCGCCCTGCCCTGCTCCAGCCGCGCGCGCAGGAACTCGCGGCGCCCGCCCGCCTTCGGCCAGGCGAAGCCGGCCGGCACGGCGAAGCGCAACGGCTCCAGACGCGCCACGCCGAGGCGGCGCAGCAGGTAGGGGCGCACCAGCAGGGCGAAGGTCACCAGGGTCGCCGCCGGGTTGCCGGGCAGGCCGATCAGCGGCGTGCCGCGGTAGCGGCCGCAGGTCAGCGGCTTGCCGGGCTTGAGCGCCAGCTTCCACAGGGTCAGCTCGCCCTCCTCGCGCAGCACCCGGCCGAGACAATCCGCCTCGCCCACCGACACGCCGCCGGTGGAGAGGATCAGGTCGGTGTCGCCCAGCGCGGCCAGTTGCACGCGGGTGCGTGCGAGGTCGTCGGGCAGGATGCCGGCGTCCTGCACCTCGCAGCCGAGGCGTTCGAGGGCGGCGGCGAGGAAGGCGCGGTTGCTGTTGTAGATCTGCCCGGCGCCCAGCGGCCGCCCCGGCTCGATGAGTTCGTCGCCGGTGGACAGCAGCGCCACCCGCGGCCGGCGGCGCACCGCCACCTGGGCGGCGCCAATGGAAGCGATCAGTCCCAGCTCCACCGGTCCCAAAAGAGTGCCGGCTTCCAGCAGCGTCTCGCCGGCGCACACCTCCTGGCCCTGCGGGCGCACGTTGCGCCCTTCGCGCAGCGGCTCGAGGAAGCGCACCCGGCCGTCGGCCAGCACCTCGACGTTCTCCTGCATCTCCACGGTGTCGGCGCCTTGCGGCAGCGGCGCGCCGGTGAAGATCCGCGCGCAGCTGCCGGGTGCCAGCGGACCCGGCGCCTGACCGGCGAACACCTGCTGGCTCACCGCCAGCGGTTGGCCGGTCCAGTCGGCCAGGCGCAGGGCGTAGCCGTCCATGGCGCTGTTCGGCCAGGGCGGCAGGTCGATAGCGCTGACCAGAGCTTCGGCCAGCACCCGACCGGCCGCCGCGGCGGCCACGACCACCTCGCTGTCGACGAGCGGCTCGGCCGCGGCCTGGGCCAGCAGGCGCTCCAGCGCCTGCTCCAGCGGCAGCAGCGCGCTCATCCGCGGGTCTCGCAGGCCGGCGCCTGCTTGAGGTGGGCGACGAAGTTGCACGGGCGGTGGCGGGCGTCCAGCTGGCTGGCGAGGATGCCGTCCCAGGCGGTGCGGCAGGCGTTGGTCGAACCCGGCAGGCAGCACACCAAGGTGCCGTTGGCGAGGCCGGCCAGCGCGCGCGACTGGATGGTCGAGGTGCCGATGTCGTCGAAGGATATCTGCCGGAACAGCTCGCCGAAGCCGTCCACCTGCTTGTCGAGCAGGCAGGCCACCGCTTCCGGGGTACTGTCGCGGCCGGTGAAGCCGGTGCCGCCGGTGATCAGCACCACCTGAACTTCGTCCTCGGCGATCCACTGCGCCACCTGGGCGCGGATGCGGTAGAGGTCGTCCCTGAGCAGCACGCGAGCCGCCAGGTGGTGCCCCGCCGCCTGCAGGCGCTCGACCAGCAGGCCGCCGGAGGTGTCGGTGTCCAGGCTGCGGGTGTCGCTGACGGTGAGGACGGCGACGTTGAGGGGGACGAAAACGCTATCGGCGTGCTGGCTCATGGAAGGCTCCGCGCAGGGGGTCGGGATGAAAAACGGCTGACCGGCTTTATAGCACCAACCGGGCCAGGTGCACGCGGTTGCGCGCCGCCCCCTCCCGCCAGCGCAATTCTCATTTTTTTCAAGCTAACCCCTTGTGCTCTCACGGTTTTTCTGTAGAATGCGCCCCACCAAAACGGAGCGTAGCGCAGCTTGGTAGCGCGTCTCGTTCGGGACGAGAAGGTCGCTGGTTCGAATCCAGTCGCTCCGACCAAATTCCCGAAGCAGCGAAGCGATTCGCTGAATCGAACAGGAAGCCCGCCCCTCGCGGGCTTTTATGTTTCTGCTAACCCCTTGTGCTGGCTGAATTTTTCGGTACAATGCGGGCCACCAAAACGGAGCGTAGCGCAGCTTGGTAGCGCGTCTCGTTCGGGACGAGAAGGTCGCTGGTTCGAATCCAGTCGCTCCGACCAAATTCCCGATCAGCATGACTGATCAACACAAGGCCCGTCCAGTGCGGGCCTTGTCGTTTCTGCGTCATTCAAATTATCCCCTCCTCCCTGCCACTGGCGCAGCACGTGCTCCAGACACGGGCACCGGCCTGCCCCGTTGCGGGGCAGGATGACGGCAAGGGGGATGCGGGGGAGCGGCGGCGGACGCCGCCGGGGAGATCCGTCCGGCCACGGCCGGACGGCGGGCGGGATTACAGCGGCAGCTCGAAGGCCGGGGCGATGGTCTTCAGCCAGACGTTCAGGCGCTCCTCGGTGAGGCCGCTCTGGTTGTCCAGGTCGAGGGCCAGGCCGACGAACTGGCCGTCGCGCACTGCTTCCGACTCCTCGAACTCGTAGCCCTCGGTCGGCCAGGCGCCGACCACAGTTGCGCCGCGCTCGACGACGAAGTCGTAGAGGATGCCCATGGCGTTGAGGAACTCCTTGGGGTAGCCGACCTGGTCGCCGAGGCCGAAGATGGCCACGGTCTTGCCGCTGAGGTCGACGCCCTCCAACTTGGGCAGGAACTCCTCCCAGCTCTCGTTCTCGCAGTCGGCCGACAGGCCGGGCAGTTCGCCGTCGCCCAGGGTCGGGGTGCCGATGATCAGGTACTGGTACTGGGCGACATCCTCCGCCGAGGCGCGGTTGACGTTGAGCGCATCGGCCATGGTGTCGTCGTCGAAGCGTTTCTTGATCATCTTGGCGACCTTGCGGGTCTTGCCGGTGTTGCTGCCGAAGAACAGTCCAATCCTGGCCATAACTCACCTCATTGCTGCGTACGTGGGATCCGTCGTGCGGGCTGCCGGCCTCGGCGCGGGCCAGGCTGGCCCTTGAGCGATTGCAGGAAGCAGGCCAGCCCCGCGCCTTGGTGGAAAACCGCTAATTCATTGATCTGAAAGAACTTTCAATCTGCACCCGGGACGCTTGTCGCAAAGCCGACAGGCGGCCGACGCACAGCCGGGCAACCCTGTCGGCTTTGCCACAGTCACCGGTCCACGGTCGCCCGCGCCGGCTCGGCGAGCGCCTTCGCCTCGCCGTCGCTCGGGGCCGACGTCTCGCCCTCCGCAGCCAGGGTCTGGCGCACGGCGAGGCGCTCGCCCTCCCCGTCCGCCACCAGGTCGAGAGTGCAGGCGCGCAGGCGCGGCAGCGACGGCATGTCGAACATGGTCTGCTGCAGGGCCGCCTCGAGCACCGCGCGCAGGCCGCGCGCGCCGGTCCTGCGGATCAGCGCCTGGTCGGCGATGTGGCTGAGCGCCGCGTCGCTGATCTCCAGCTTCACCCCCTGGTAGGCGAACAGCTGCCGGTACTGCTTGACCAGCGCGTTGCGCGGCTCGCTGAGGATGCGCAGCAGGGTGGCGTGATCGAGCTCCTGGAGGAAGGTGATGATCGGGAAGCGGCCGATGAACTCGGGGATCAGGCCGAACTCGTGCAGGTCGTCCGGCAGCAGCGCGGCGAGCAGCTGGTTGATGCTGGCCTTTTCCTGGCGCGGCGGCTGGGCGTGGAAGCCGATGCCGCCGCTCCTGGGCTGCAGACGGCCGCGCACCAGCTCCTCGAGCCCCGGGAAGGCGCCGCCGGCGATGAACAGGATGTTGCGGGTGTCGACCACCTGCTCCTCGCTGTGCTCGCTGCGCCGTCCCGACTTGGCGATGCGCACCTCGGTGCCCTCGACCATCTTCAGCAGCGCCTGCTGCACGCCCTCGCCGGAGATGTCGCGCACCGCGGTGCCGCCGCCGCTGCGCCTGGCCAGCTTGTCCACCTCGTCGATGTAGACGATGCCCCACTGCGCCTGCTGCACGTCGCCGCCGGCCGCCTCGAGCAGGCGGGCGATGATGCTGTCGACATCGTCGCCGACGTAGCCGGCCTGGGTCAGGGTGGTGGCGTCGGCCGAGGCGAAGGGCACGCCGAGGATGCGCGCCAGGGTACGCACCAGCAGGGTCTTGCCGGTGCCCGAGGGGCCGGCCATGAGGATGTTGGACTTCTCCAGCTCGACCTGCTCGCCGAGCTGGCAGAACGGCTCGCGGTCGCAGTTGAGCAGGCGCAGGTAGTGGTTGTAGACCGCCACCGCCAGGGTTTCCTTGGCCGCCTCCTGGCCGATCACCGACTCGTCGAGATGGCGCTTGTACTCGGCCGGGGTGCGCAGCTGCGGGGCCAGCTGCTGCAGCTTGCGGCGCTGCCCCCAGCTGCTCACCACCTGGTGGGCGAGATTGACGCAGGCCTCGCAGATGCAGCCCTCGTTGCCGGCGATCAGGGGCAGCGTCGGGCTCTTGGCCGCGCCGCAGAAGGAGCAGCAGGGGTTCTCGGTATCAGCCATGGGCGTTCTCCACGCAGGCGTTGGAATCCAGCAGGCGCGCCAGCCACTGGCGCTGGAAGGCCTTGCGCCGGCGTTGCTCGAGCCGCTCGCGCAGGCGCGGCAGGGCGTCCTCGAGGGCGATGCGCCGGGCCGGGACGATGGCCTCGCAGCGCAGCAGGTGGAAGCCCAGCGGCGACTCCACCACGCCGCTCAGCTGGCCCTCGCGCAGGGCGAACAGGCAGGTCTCCAGCTCGGCGTACAGGGTGCCGGGGACGACCTGGCCGAGCTGGCCGCCGTTCAGCGCGGTGGGGCACTCGGAATGCTTGAGCGCCTGCTCGGCGAAGCGCTCGGGCTTGCTGCGCAGGCGCTTGCCGATCGCCTCCAGGCGCGCCCGCGCGGCGTCGCGGGTGTTCTCCGCGAAGTCCGGGTTGACGGTGATCAGGATGTGCCGCGCCGTGCGCGCCTCGGGGCGGGCGAACTGCTCGGGGTGGTTGAAGTAGTAGAGGGAGAGCTCGGTGTCGCCGAGCGGCGGCAGCGCGGCGCAGACCCGTTCGAGGATCGCCTCGACCTTCAGCTCGCGGGCCAGCAGCAGGCGCAGCAGCGCCGCGTCGAGATCGCTGGCGGCCAGCGCCTGCTGCAGCGCCGCGGCGTCCGCATAGCGCTCGGCGATGCGCGCCAGCGCCTGCTCGACCTGGCCGTCGGGAATCACCACGCCGCGCGCCTCGGCGCTGGCCAGCACCGCCGCCTCGATGCGCAGCTGGCGCTCGACGATGCGCTCGGCCTGCTGGCGCTGTTCGGCGCCGAGACGGGCCGGTTCGCAGCCGAACTGCTCATGGGCCACCCGCAGCAGGTGGTAGCGACCGCCGTGTTCAGTGTTCATCGCTCACCTCCGCCTGCGGCGCGGCCGGGCCCAGGCTCGCCTCGGGAATCTGCAGCACCCGGCCGTCGCCGAAGTGCACGTGGTAGTGCACGCCCTCCGGCAGGTCGCGCAGCACCTTCATCACGCTGCCGGGCTGGCCCTGCTCCACCACCAGCTCGCCGCGCACCGCGAAGCTGCGCAGGGCCAGCACCTGGTCGCGGAACTCGAAGCGGCTGGGCACCCAGGGTTCACTGGCAGGGATCAGCTCCTCCTCGCGGCAGCCGACCGTGCGCCCCGAGTCGAGGAAGTGCACCCGGTAGATCAGCTGGTCCTGCAGGTAGGTGCCGACGTCGTACACGCAGCCCACCGAGCCGCGGCGGATCAGCAGGCTGCCGGTATCCATGCCCGGATAGGTGCCGTCGTTGCGCACGTTGCGGATCACCCGCACCTCGTCGCCATACTCGAACTGCGGCAGGCTCATGGCGGCTCTCCTCGGGGTCAGCCCAGCAACTGGTCGATGGAGACGAAGGTGGTCTGCGGCTCGTGCATGCGGAACACCTTGAACACCTTCTCGGTCTGCGCGTCGGAGTCGACGAAGTCCTGGTAGGCGCGCGCCAGCAGCTGGCGGTAGACCGCGGCGCGCACCTCGTCGGCGTGCGTCTCCAGGTCGCCGGCCTGGTTCAGGTAGTCGTGGTAGCGCTGCATGATGTGCAGGCGGTTGATGTGCACCACCGTCTGCTCGAAGGGCACGCCGAAGAACTCGAGGAAGTCCTCGGCCGACACCAGCTCCTCCATGGCCTCGTCCAGAGGCAGGTCGGAATCCGGGGAATAGCGCTGTACGGTCATGGTCGTATCTCCGCGGTGGCCGCAGTGGGGAAAGGGTCAGCAACGCGACCGCGCGCCGCCGGCGCAGTCGCTGTCGCAGATGGCGTTGTCGGGGGCGCAGCCCTGGTAGAACTGCTGCTGGCGGCCGGCGGCGACCAGGCCGGCCTGCTCCACCTGCTGCTCCAGGCTGTCGATGCGCTCGAGCAGGCAGGCGATGGCCTTGCCGACCGGGTCGGGAATCAGGTGGTGGTCGAGGTCGATGCCGTAGGGGTTGGGCCGTCCCGCCTCGCGCAGGCGCACCACCTTGCCGGGGATGCCGACCACCGTGCAGCCGTCCGGCACGTCCTGCACCACCACCGAGTTGGCGCCGACCCGCGCGTGGTTGCCGACACTGATCGGGCCGAGGACCTTGGCCCCGGCGCCGACCAGCACGCCGTCGCCGAGGGTCGGATGGCGCTTGCCCTTGCGCCAGCTGGTGCCGCCGAGGGTGACGCCGTGGTAGAGGGTCACGTCCTCGCCGATCTCGGCGGTCTCGCCGATCACCACGCCGGCGCCGTGGTCGATGAACAGGCGCGGGCCGATCACCGCGCCGGGATGGATGTCGACGTTGCTGACCAGCCGCGCCACGAACGCCAGCAGCCGCGCCGGATAGCGCCAGCCGGAGCGCCACAGGCGATGGGCCAGGCGGTAGATGAGGATGGCGTGCACGCCCGGATAGGTGGTGAGCACCTCGAAGGTGGTGCGCGCCGCCGGATCGCGCTGGAACACGCAGCGCACGTCGTCGCGCCATTCGCGCAGCAGGCTCATGCCCGGCCTCCTGCGGCGCATACCGCGACCGCCTCGCCCAGCTGGCGGTGGAACTCCAGCAGCTCGGCGGCCTGCGGCTCGCGCTTGCTGCGGGTGGAGAAGGCGCGGATGCGCCCGAGCAGCAGCTGGCACTGCACCTCGTCCAGCTCGATGCCCAGCTCGCGGTAGCGGGTGCGCACCAGGTGCGCCCCGGAATGCTTGCCCAGAACCAGGCTGTGGCTGCGGCCCAGCTCGTCGGGATTCAGCCCCTCGTAGGTGCGCCGGTGCTTGAGCAGGCCGTCGACGTGGATGCCGGCTTCGTGGGTGAACACCCCGGCGCCGACCACGCTCTTCTGCCAGGCCACCTGGCGCCCGGAGGCCTGCTCGACCAGCGCCGAGATCGCCGGGATGCCGCGAGTGTCGATGCCGCAGTCGATGTCGTAGAGATGCTTGAGGGCCAGCGCGCACTCCTCCAGGGCGGCGTTGCCGGCACGCTCGCCGAGGCCGTTGACCGTGGTGTTGAGGTGGCTGGCGCCGCCCATCACCGCCGCCACCGTGTTGGCGGTGGCCAGACCGAAGTCGTCGTGGGCGTGCACCTCCAGCTCGAGATCAAGGCGCGCGTGCAGGAAGCGGAAGCGCTCGAGCATGCCGAACGGCTCCATGATCCCCACGGTGTCGGCGAAGCGCAGGCGCCGCGCGCCGGCGGCCTGGGCGACCTGGGCGACGCGCACCACGAAGTCCATGTCGGCGCGCGAGGCGTCCTCGCAGCCCAGACACACCTCGAGGCCGGCCAGGCGCGCCGCGCCGACCAGCCGCGCCACCTCGGCCAGCGCCCAGCCACGGTCGCGGCCGAGCTTGTGCTGGAGCATCAGGTCGGAGACCGGCAGCGACAGGTCGACCATGCCCACCCCGCTGTGCCGCGCGGCGGCCAGATCGACATCGCACAGCCGGCACCAGGCCAGCAGGCGCGCCGGCAGCTGGAGGCCGGCGATGGCGCGCATCACCTCGCGCTCCTCCTCGCCCATGCTGGGAATGCCGATCTCCAGCTCGGGAACGCCCAGTTCGGCCAGGGCGCGGGCGATGGCGATCTTCTCCTCGGGGGTGAAGGCCACGCCGGCGCTCTGCTCGCCGTCGCGCAGGGTGGTGTCGTCGATGATCACGCTGGCCATGACTGCTCTCCTGTGCGGATGGGCCTGCTCGCGGTTGGCGTCGCTCAGGCGTAGACCGGGGCGAACGCCTTGTCGGCCTCCACCGGGCCGTTGCCGCTCCAGTACGGCGACAGCTTGCGCAGCTGGGCGACGATCGGCGGCACAGCGGCGATCACCCGGTCGATCTCCGCCTCGGTGGTGTAGCGCGACAGCGAGAAGCGCACCGTGCCGTGGGCGGCGGTGTACGGAATGTCCATCGCGCGCATCACGTGGGAGGGCTCCAGCGAGCCCGAGGTGCAGGCCGAGCCGCTGGAGGCGGCGATGCCGACCTTGTTGAGCAGCAGCAGGATCGCCTCGCCCTCGATGTACTCGAAGGCGATGTTGGCGGTGTTGGGCAGGCGGTTGCCCGGGTCGCCGGTGACGAAGGCGTAGGGCACGGCGGCGAGGATGCCGGTCTCCAGCCTGTCGCGCAGGCGCGCCACCTCGGTGTTCTCGTGTTCCATGAAGGCCAGCGCGCGCTCGGCGGCGACGCCGAGGCCGACGATGGAGGCGGCGTTCTCGGTGCCGGCGCGGCGGCCGCGCTCCTGGTGGCCGCCGCGCAGCAGCGGGCGGAAGCGGGTGCCGCGGCGCAGGTAGAGCACGCCGATGCCCTTGGGCGCGTGCAGCTTGTGGCCGGACAGCGAGAGCATGTGGATGGCGCTGTCCTGCAGGTTCATCGGCACCTTGCCGACCGCCTGCACCGCGTCGGTGTGGAACATGATGCCGGCGTCGTCGGCCATCTGCGCCATCTCCAGCACCGGGAACAGCGTGCCGGTCTCGTTGTTGGCCCACATCACCGAGACGATGGCCACGTCGTCGGACAGCAGGCTGGCGTACTCGGCGAGATCCAGGCGGCCCCGCTTGTCCACCTTGAGCTTGTGCACCATGTAGCCTTCGCTGGCCAGGTGGTCGCACAGGCTGAGGATCGCCGGGTGCTCGACCACCGTGGTGATGATGGTCCGGCGCTCGGGCTGCGCCTTGAGCGCGGAGAGGATCGCCGTGGAGTCGGCCTCGGTGCCGCAGGAGGTGAAGACGATCTCCGAATCATGCTCGGCGCCGAGCAGCTGCTGCACGCGCTGGCGGGCCTGCTTCAGGGCCAGGCCGACGCGGTTGCCGAAGCTGTGCAGCGACGAGGGGTTGCCGAACTGCTCGGTGAAGAACGGCAGCATGGCCTGCACCACTTCGTCGTCGACGCGGGTGGTGGCGTTGTTGTCGAGGTAGACGTCGGCCATCTCACACCTCCAGTTGCGCATGGGCGGCCGCGGCGCCGGCGGCGCTGACCGGAATCACCTTGAGGAACTCGCCGAGATCCTCGATCAGCCGCTGCTGGATGCCGGAGAGGGTCATGCTGGCCATCTGGCAGCCGGTGCAGGCGCCGGTCAGCTTGACGTAGACGTTCCTGCCGTCGACCTCGAGCAGCTCGACGTCGCCGTGGTCGCGCTGCAGGGTCGGGCGGATCGACTCCAGCACCGCCTCGATGCGGCGGATGCGCTGCAGGTTGGTCAGCTTCGGCGCCGGCGCGGCGGGTTCCGGCTCGGCGACCGGGGCCGGCGCGTTGAGGTTGACCAGCCCGGACTTCGACTTGGCCTTGGCCCTGGTCGGCGCGGCGACGAACACCTCGCCGCGGGCGGCCAGCTCCTCGCCGAGCAGGCGCTCGATGCCCTCGTGGCAGGCCGAGCAGCCACCGCCGGCCTTGGTGTAGTTGGTGACGTCCTCGACGGTGGACAGGTTGTTGGCGCGAATGGTCTCGCGGACCATCACCTCGTCGACGGCGAAGCACTTGCAGACCAGCGCGCCTTCCTCGTGGTCGTCGTCGAGTTCCTCGCCGCGGTAGTTGGCCACCGCGGCCTGCAGCGCCTCGCGGCCCATCACCGAGCAGTGCATCTTCTCCGGCGGCAGGCCGTCGAGGAAGTCGGCGATGTCCTGGTTGCTGATCCTGAGCGCCTGGTCGACGGTCAGGCCCTTGATCATCTCGGTGAGCGCCGAGCTGGAGGCGATGGCCGAGCCGCAGCCGAAGGTCTGGAAACCGGCGTCGAGGATGACGTCGGTATCCGGGTCGACCTTGAGGGTCAAGCGCAGCGCGTCGCCGCAGCTCAGCGAGCCGACGTCGCCGATGGCGTTGGCCTCGGCCACCGCCCCGGCGTTCTTCGGGTTGTAGAAGTGTTCTTTGACCTTTTCCGAGTAATCCCACATGACGGCTGATCTCCGGTGATTCCTGGATCGCCGGTCTTCGCCGGCGACTTCGATGTCTTAGCAGGCGAAGGATTTGCCGCAGCTGCAGCTGCTGCTGGCGTTCGGATTGACGAAGGTGAAGCCGCTGCCTTCCATGCTCTCGACGAAGTCCATGGTCACGCCCTCGAGCAGCGGCGCGCTGGTCTCGTCGACCAGCAGGGTGATGCCGCCGCAATCGACGGCCTGGTCGCCGTCGCTGCCCTCCTCCTCCAGCTTGAGGCTGTACTTGAGTCCGGAGCAGCCGCCACCCTCGACGCGAATGCGCAGGCCGGCAATCGGCTTGGCGCTGCTGCTGATGAAACGGTTGACGGCGGTCTTGGCGCTGTCGGTCATGATGATCATCGGCTTGTCTCCTCAGCTGTGCGGTGGTCTGGCCAACCGTTGTCAAGGGATTTGCAAGCCATATGCCATCGCCAGGACTGATGAAAATTCCTTTTGATTCAATGGGTTGATGAAAACCGGCGATGTCGGGCGCTGTCGCGAACGACACCTGCGCCGGGCGTTGTCGGCTTTGCGACAAGGGCAATGGCGGGGGCGCAGCCCCCGCAAGTGCGGCGCAGCGCGGCCTGGCGCCACGCGTGCAGATCGGCACCGTTATTGCTTCGGCTATATAACGCTCACCGAGCCACGCAGCCGACGGCGGCGATGAATGCCGCAACTGACCGCAGTCGAACGACAGATCACCACCGTTCACGGCAGAACCCAGGATGGAGGAACGCCCATTGTTCATTAGCCGACAGCACAGGAACGCCCCACGGCAACCACTGCCCTGCCCCACGCCGTCGCCGGACTGGCGCGACCGCCTGCCGGCCGCATGGCAGGGCGAGGTGCTGACACCGGTCAGCTTCGAAGTGCATCGCGACGCCGAACTGGCCGCCGCGCGCTGCTTCGGCTACGACGCCCGACGCAGCGCCTGCTACTACGCCCACCACTACGCCGTCACCGAATGGCGCAGCGACGACGACGAGGAGTTCTACCTGTGCACCCTGTACGGCGAGACGCTGGCCGCCTGGCGGCTGCGCGACGGCCGCTGGCTGGTGCATCGGCGGGTGTGCAACGACGAACAGGGCGAAGGCCACGGCTTCTACAGCTTCAGCCCGGCCATGCCGCGCTGAAGCTGTGCGCAATGCTGCAACCCCGACCTGTGCGATTGGCGCCAACGCGACAATGCGCTTCACTCAAGTCATTGATATCCAATGTCTTTTTCTTGGCATCCGGGTTGCACCACGGAGACTCGGCAAGGTCCGCAGCGGCGTGCCGACAGTCCGGCACGGGCATCCCATGGCCCACCGCCGCGGCCCTGGCCATCCCTTCCACCGTGACAGAGAGAGCCCCATGTCCATCAAGGAAATCCAAGCCTTCTCGGCGCAGACCAAGGCCGACCCCAGCCTGGGCGAGAAGCTGAAAGCCTGCGAAAAAGTGCGCGAGATGATCGGCCTGGCCAAGGAGGCCGGCTTCACCATCGTCGAGGACGCCCTTTACCCGCCGAACGAGCCGCAGTTCACCGAGGACCAACTGTCGGCCAAGCTGGCCAAGGCGCTGCTGCGCGCCTGAGGCGCCAGACGGCCCGGCGGGGAGCCGACAGCGCCCCGCCGGGCCGGGACTCAGCCGAGCAGCACCTCGTAGACCCGGCGCAGCAGCTCGCGGTCGAGCCAGGGCATGCCGATGCTCTGCGGCAGCTCGATCCAGCGGGTGCCGGGCGGCGGCGGGCACAGCTCATGGCCGGGCAGCGCGGCCAGGTAGACCGGCAGCAGCAGGCCCGGCACCTCCAGATGCAGATGGAATTCGCCGACCAGCTCCAGCGCCGGCTGGATGCCGAGGAGTTCCTGCAGCTGGCGCAGGGCGCTGGCCGGGTGGCTCTGCACCGGCGCCTCGGCGCCCGGCGCGGCGAGCACGGCCAGGCGCGGCAGCGGCTGCGGCAGCACCACCCCGCCCTGCTCGGGGATCAGGAAGCGCAGGCGCGCGCTGACCGGATGCTTGTGGCAGACCAGCATCCGCCAGGGCAGCGCCTGGTCGTTGGCTGCGGCGCTCATGGATTCAGCGCCAGCAGGGCATATTCCACCGGCCCGGCGAACAGCCGGGTGCCGCCGCCCTCGGCCGCCACCCGGTACGCCGCGGCGGCATCCAGCACCCGCACGCCGGCCAGGTAGTCGACGCCGAAGTCGCGCCAACCCTCCAGCCACGGCAGGCTCGGCCCCATCAGCACCACCCGCGCCTGGCGCGACAGCTCCAGCAGGCGCGGCAAGGTCTGGTTGGCCAGGCTGCTGGCGGTGACGAACACCCAGTCGGCCTGCGGCAGGACGAACTCGGCGGCGCTGTCCGGCAGGTCGCCGTCCTGCGGGTTGCGCTCCAGGCACTGGTAGTCGAGGTCGTGCCACAGGCGCTCCAGCCCCGGATAGCGGCCGATCACCGCCACCCGCTGCCCGTCCAGTTGCGGACGAAAATGGGCGAACACCCGCAGATGGCCGGGCGCTTCGCCGCGCAGCGGCACGGCCTCGACCAGGCAGGGCGAACGCGCGTTGATTCCGGCATTGAGCACGGCCAGCCCCACCGCCGCCTCGGCGGCATCCCAGGAGCGCAGCCAGGGGCGCAGCTCGGCGGCCGAGCGGCCGGCCAGGGTGCCGGCCCAGCCGAGGGTGCGCGGCACCTGCCGCGGGCTGAAGGCGAAGCCGCAACCGCCGGCGCTCTCGGCCAGGGTCCAGTTCAGGCCGAGCAGCACGCCCTGTACCGGCTCGCGACTGCTGGCGCTGGCCAGCAGCCAGTCGTAGACGGCGCTCATGAGCCGAGCGCCGGCAGCAGGCGCAGCTCGCTCTTCAGCGCGCCGACGCGGCCCCAGGCGGTGACCGCCTCGACCATCCACAAGGGCTTGCGCGGATGCGGGCGCAGCACGTCGAACTCGGCGAAGGCCTGGCCGTCGGCGTGCACCAGCAGGCTGCCCAGCAGCGCGCCGCCGGCGCTGCGCCACTCGGCGTACAGCGCCTGGCTGTGGTCGTAGGGATCCTCGCGCAGCTCGCCGCGCGCCGGCGGCGTGCCGGCCACCGCAAGCGCTTCCTCGATGCCGGCACGCGCCAGGCAGGCGGCCAGCGCCGGCCACAGTTCGGCGAGCAGCGGCCGGGCGGCGTCGAGGCGCTGTTGCAGGGTCGTCGCCATCAGGCCGCCTCCTCGTCGAACGAGCGGGCGATCTGCAGGAAGGCGCCGCCACCGATCTCGTCGAACGGGTCGAGCTCCAGCAGCTTGGCCAGCACCCGCTCGGCCTGCGCCACCCGGCCGCGGCGCAGGCGGATCACGCCGAGCGCCTTGAGGCTGAACAGGTACAGGCGCAGCGGTCCCTGGCGCTGCGTCCAGTCGGCGCTGGCCGGCCGCTGGCGCCGGTAGTTGCGGGCGATGCCGGCGCCGCGCGCCGCCTCGCGCAGCGCCTGCCAGACCGCCGCCTCGGCCTCGCCGTAGCGCTGGCTGACGAAGTAGAACTTGTACAGGCCGATGTGCGCGTCCGGCTCCTCCGGCCAGCGCCGGCGCGCCTCCAGCAGCAGGGCCTCGACCCCGTCCGGCGTGGCCGCGCACAGCGCATGGTTGAGCAGGAAGCGCAGCTTCTGCGGCGTACTGTCGGAAAAGAACGCCCGCTCCGGGGCGAACAGCAGCACTTCGGCCATGGGCGTCACCAGAGTTCGGCGGGGGTCAGCTTGTCCGCCCAGGGCTCGCCGCCCAGCAGATGCTGCTCGACGATGAGCGCCGCATCCTGCGGCTCGAGCCAGCTGTACATGACCGCCCCGGGGTAGACCAGCACGTTGGCCCCGGCCTGGCAGGGGCCCATGCAGCCGGTGCTGGTCAGGGCGATGCGGTTGCTGAGGTTGTGCTGGATCAGCAGCTGGGCGAAGGCGTTGTACACCGCCTCGGCGCCCTTGGCGCCGCAGCTGCCGCGCGGATGGCCGTCGGCGCGGCGCTGGGCGCAGACGAAGATGTGGAACTCGGGCTTGGCCATGATCCGCTCTCCTCAGGCCGCGGCGGCGGCGTGGCTGTGGCACTGCTTGGGACAGACCGCGGCGCAGGCCTGGCAGCCGATGCAGTCCATGGCGTCCTTGACCACCATTACCTTCATCTCGTCGTCCTCGTCGTAGAGGTCGTCGTCCTCGCCCATCAGCTCGGCGCGGTCGACCAGGTCGAACACGTCGCGCGGGCAGACCTTGTAGCAGCGGCCGCAGCCGATGCACTTCTGCGCGTCCAGCGCGGTGACGAACTGCGGAGTCCACTCGGCGCCCCCCCGGGTACGCCCGGTAATCGTTGTCTCAGCCATGCTTCACTCTCCTCGCCGCCACCGGCGGTGGCGCGGCCAACGGTTGTCGATCGGCGGCTGGCAGCCGCTCTCGTGCTGTTCTGCCCCACAGGGGCGCGCAGCCGGGTGGGCCGCGCGGAGTCCGCCGCAGGCGGACGTCGGCTGCGGGCCGCAACGACCCGCGGGTAATGTCGGCCGGCGGCCTCGTGAGCCGCCGCCGTGGGCGGGGCTCAGGCCCCTTCGCAGGCGTCCAGGCGCGCCTTGGCCGCGGCCCAGTCGACGCAGGCCTGATGGGCCTGGCGGGCCAGCTCGGGCAGCGCGTCGTAGTCGCTCAGCAGGCGATCCTCGACCAGGTCGTGGATCTGCGAGGCCCAGTCGCTGGCGATGCGCTTCTTGTGGCTGACGTCCTTCTTCAGCGCCTTGAGTTCTTCCTCGTTCATCCGGGCCTCCTCAGAGCTCTGCCACGGCGCGGTGCTCGCCGACCAGCGCGCTGGCCTTGTCCAGCTGCTTCTGCGCCTCGGCGACCAGCGCCTCCAGCGAGTCGAAGCCGAAGCGGTGGACGTCGCGCAGGGTCTTGTCCAGCGCCACCAGCTTGCCGACCAGGATCAGCGCGCGGCCGAACCCCTCGTGGCTCAGGTTGATCACCGGCACGGCGAGCAGGCCGGTCTCGCCCTCGAGCAGCTGGGCCAGCGCGTTGTAGTAGGCCTTGATCCGCGAGATGGTGGTCTCGTCGGGATCGCCCACCACCGGGATGGCCTTGCGCCGCTCCCTGGTCAGCACCAGCGGATCGAGCACGCGGGCATCGCTCCAGGTGTCGTAGGTGCCGTAGCTGTCCATGGCGCGCAGCTGCACCACCATCTGGCGGATGATCGGCTCCTGCAGGGCGGCATCGCCGTCCTGCACCACCGCGGGTTGTTCCTCGACGTCGAACATGGGGCTTTCCTCTCTGGATAAGGGGTGGCGCTACTCGTCCCAGGCCTCGCCGGCCATGGCCTCGAAGCGCTGGAGATCGGCGCCGCGGCTGCGCTGGATGGCCTTGGCCAGCCAGGCCGAGGGGCCTTCGCGCAGCTCGTCCTGCAGGCTCTCGAGCAGCTCGTCGATACGCGCCGCCTCGGCGACCTTGACCGGCTGCACGCCGATGCCCAGCAGCTGGCGCACCGCCGAGGCACCGCAGGCGCGGCAGTACACGGCGATGCAGCCGTCGAGCAGCTCGAGCTTGACGGCCAGCTTGTCCTCGTTGCCGTCCTGCTCCAGGTCGCCGAACTCGATGACCTTGAGCAGCTGGGCGTGCTCGGGATTGACGCCGTAGATGACGAAGGCGCGCGACGAGCCGAAATGCTGGTCGACCGTCTCGCGATCGGCGGAGGCGAACGCCACCTTCAGCAGGGTGCCGTCGTCCTCGCCGTCGAGTACCTGCAACTGCCGGGTCGGGCTGGCCATGCTCAGTGCCTCCATTGCGGCCGCTCGGCGGCCGGCTTCTGCGCGTAGATCGAGTGGTAGGGCGCCAGACCCCGGTGGTGCTCGACCAGCAGGTTGGCCAGATCGAACAGCGTCTGGGCGGTCGCCCGGTAGCCGCTCCAGCAGCGCTGGAAGCCGCCGAGCAGGTCGTACTGCGGGAAGCCTACGCGCAGCAGCGGCACGCCGAGGCGCCCGGCGCTGGCCAGCGCGTGGCTGTTGCCGAGGATCAGCTGCGCGCCCTGCGCGGCGGCGGCGTGCTCGAGATCCTCGAGATCGCCGACCTGGATGCTCGCCAGGGGCGAGGCGGCCAGCGCCGGCGCCCGCGCCGGCACCACCGCGGCCACCGTACGCGCACCCATGCCGCGCAGCAGGGCGTCGAAGCCGAGCAGCAGGTCGGGATCGGCGGCGATGGCCACCCGCGCATCGCCGAGCATGAAGTGGCTGTCGAGCATGGCGTCCTGCAGCTGGCGGCGCTGCTTCTGCCAGCGCTGCGGCACCGGGTTGCCGCTGATCCGGCTGAGCGCCAGCAGCCAGGCGTCCACCGCATCCAGGCCCATGAGCAGGCCGAAGCGCCGCTCCGGCACGCCGGTGCGCGCCGCCAGGGCATCGGCGGCGCCCTCCAGGCTGGGCCCGACCACCAGGGTGGCGACGCTCTGCCCGGCCGTCGCCAGCTCGTCGAGGGTCAGGCCGCCGGTGGTCAGCGGATTGAACTGCGCATCGTCGAGGTGGCCGTCCAGCGAGCCGGACAGGTCGGGGATCAGCAGCGGGCGCAGGCCGAAGCTCTCGATGCTCTCGGCGATGAACTCCAGGTCGCCCGGCGTCAGGCTCGCCGAGCACAGCACGTTGACCTGGCGCGGCCGCCTGCCGACCTGGTCGCGGCGCTCCGGCACCAGGGTCTCGATCAGCGCCTTCACCGTGGCGGCGAAGCCGCTCTCGAAGCTGCCGGAAAAGTCCGGGGTGTTCACCGCCACCACCGCCACCCTGGCGAACTCGGGATACTGGCTGCGGAACTCGTGCAGCGCGCTGTTCAGGTCGCAGCCCTGGGTCTCGGCCAGCGCGGTGGAGAGCAGGCCGATCACCGCCGGGTTCTGCTTCTCGCAGATGGTCTTGAGCGCCTCGACCACGTTGTCGTCGGCGCCCATCACCGAGCTGACCTGGTCCATCGCCGTGGTCTGCAGCGGCACCGGCTCGCGGAAGTGGCGGACGAAGAACACCTTGGCGAACGCCGTGCAGCCGGCGGAGCCGTGCAGCAGCGGCATGCTGCGCGCCAGGCCGAGGATGGCCAGGGCGCCGCCCATGGTCTGGCTGGCCTTCAGCGGACTGACCGCGAGGGCCTTGTTGCGATTGACGATCTCGGCCATGGCGATCTCCTCAGGCGGTCGTAGACAGCGCGGAAAGCGGAGCGCCGAGCGGCGCGCCGCCGATGTCGCTCCACGGCGCCGGGCGGCGCACCGCCTCCCATACCGGGCTCTCCAGGGTCAGGCACAGCTGGCGCACCAGCTCGAGCATGCCGGCGTAGCCGGCGTAGCCGAATTCGCGCTCCTGGTTGATGTCGAGGAAAGGGATGCGCGCCTTGAGCGCGGTGTACATGTTGCGGCCGCCGGCGATCAGGATGTCGGCCTGGTACTCCTCCACGGTCTTCAGCAGCGCGCGCGGGTTGCCCTCGTCGAGCATCTTCACCTCGTCGCCCATCAGCTCGCGGATGCGCGCCTTGTCCTCCTCGGTGGACTTCTTGGTGCCGGTGGCGACCACCTTCATGCCCAGGTCCTGCAGGCAGGAGATCACCGACCAGGACTTCACCCCACCGGTGTAGAGCAGCACGCGCTTGCCCTCCAGGCGCGCGCGCCAGGGCTCCAGGGCGGCGCGGATGCGCGTCTCCTCGCGCTCGATCAGCGCCTCGGTGCGCGCACTGAGATCGGCATCGCCGATCAGCCGGGCGAAGTCGCGCAGCGCCTGCGAGGTGTCGGTGATGCCGTAGAAGCTGCCCTCGAACCACGGCGTGCCGTAGCGCTCCTGCAGCTTGCGGGCGACGTTGAGCATGGCCTTGGAGCAGACCATCATGTTCACCGCAGCGCGGTGCATGGTCTGCACCTCGCGAAAGCGCGCATCGCCGGACAGCGTGCACAGCACGCGCAAACCCAGCTCGTCGAGCAGCGGCAGCACGTGCCAGAACTCGCCGGCGATGTTGTATTCGCCGATCAGGTTGACGTCGTGGACGCGGATGCCGGGGCGTTCGCTACCGGCCGGCAGCGGATCGGGCTCGCGGCTGCCGATCACGTGCTTGAGCATCGCCTCGCCGGCGATGCGGTTGCCGAGGTTCTTGGTGCCGTAGAAGCCGGCCGAGTCGATGGGCACCACCGGGGTCTTGAAGTGCTCGCTGGCGGCCTTGCACACCGCGTCGAGGTCGTCACCGATCAGCGCCGGCACGCAGGTGTTGTAGACGAACACCGCCGGCGGCGCGTGGCTCTCCACCGCCTGGCGGATGGCATGGAACAGGCGCTTCTCGGCGCGGCCCATGATCACGTCCTGCTCGCTGAGGTCGGTGGTCATGCCGATGCGATACAGGTCGGGGCCGCTGGAGCGGGTGCCGCGGTTGTCCCAGGAACTGCCGGCACAGGCGATCGGCCCGTGGACGATGTGCGCCACGTCGGCGATCGGCAGCAGGGCGATCTGCGCGCCGTCGAAGGCACAGCCACCGTCGGTGGCGCCCGGCTTGGGCTTGGCGCAGCCGGACTTCTCCTTCTTGTTGTGCTCGCAGGAAGGCTCGTCGAGCAGCTCGGCAATGTCCTTGGCTTTCATCGCTGACCCCCGTGGGTACGTCGCTGGCTGGTGACGGGGGTGTTGCAAGGGCGGTGCCAGGCGCTAACTCATTGATTTATATGTCTTTTATCTGGAATGGCGTTGTCGGAAAGATGGCGGGGTGTCGGGTTTGCGACAAGGGGGGCTGGTGGTGGGTGGAAACGACAAGGCCGCGTGAGGCCGGAGGGGCGGCCTTGTCGACTTTGATCGTTCCCACGCTCCGCGTGGGAACGCAGCCTGTGACGCTCTGCGTCACAGAAGCGGACGCGGAGCGTCCGGTGAGGCACTCCCACGCGGAGCGTGGGAGCGATCACCAAGCAGGAGCAGATTTTCTTGTGGTTGTGGTGAACAGCGACACTATCGGAACAGGCGAGTCCTGCAACGGAACAAGGCCGATAACAATCATGATCCCCGTGATCGATTGAGCGCTTGGCCCCCGTTGCGCGAACTACAGAGTGGCCCGGGCGGCAACGCCCAGCAAAGGCCGGGCGGTTGCAGGAGCTGAGTGCAACACGGTTACTGGATTGAAGCAGGTGCATCATGCTGCAACGCCACCACCTCTGTCATGATCTCAATCGGGCACTTCCAATTGAAGCGTTTGCGCGGCCGGATGTTCAGCTCGTAGGCAATGGCATCCAGCTGCTCCTGGCTGTATACCGACAGGTCCGTACCCTTGGGCAGGTACTGGCGGATCAGGCCGTTGATGTTCTCGTTGCTGCCGCGCTGCCAGGGGCTGTGCGGGTCGCAGAAGTAGATCGCCACCCCGGTCTTCTGCGTGATTTCGGCGTGCCGCGCCATTTCCCGTCCCTGGTCGTAGGTCATGCTCTTGCGTACAGCCAGCGGCATGCGATTCAGCGCCGCGCTGAACCCCTCCACAGCCGAGGTCGCCGTCGCATCGCTCATCTTTACCAGCATCAGGTAGCCGCTGGTGCGCTCCACCAAGGTGCCTACCGCCGAGGCGTTGGCCTTACCCTTGATCAGATCGCCTTCCCAGTGGCCGGGCATCACGCGATCCTCGATCTCCGGTGGGCGCACGTGGATGCTGACCATGTCGGGGATCTGACCACGTCGATCTACCCCGCCAGAGCGCGGACGGCGGGTGGTTTTGCCTTGCCGCAGGCAGATGATCAGCTCCTTGCGCAGCTCGCCGACTGGCAAGGCATAGATCGCGTTGTAGATCGTTTCGCGGCAGACGTAGGCGTCTTCGAAGTTTGGAAATTCCATGGCGCGGAGCTTGCCGGCAATCTGCTCGGGAGAAAAGCGTTTTCGCAGCAGATGGATGACCAACTCGAACAGCTCGTTGCCGGGAACCAGCTTTTGCCGGGGCCGGCAGGGTATGCGGCGTTCACGCATCGCTCGCTGGGCATGCTGAGTGATGTAGTCGCCCTGAGTACTGCGGTTACGGCGGATTTCGCGACTGATCGTCGAGGGGCTGCGGTTGAGCATTCGGGCAATGGCCCTCTGGCTCATGCCGCGCAGCAGACCGACCTGGATGTTGGAGCGCTCTTCAACGCTGAGTTCGTGGTAAGACATGGCAACACCGTACCGGAAAGGTCAGGTGTTGCACTCAGTTTTTGCCGCTGCCAAGCCATACGGAAAAAACCGCCATAGGGCAACCTTCTTCGCAGTGGCACGAGAGGGGTTTACAGCGCGACGCCGTGCTGCTGAGCACCGTTTTCCACATATAGGACAATCGCCACCCTCAGTCAGCTTATACCCGCAAGTAGAGCAATTTTTGTTATTGGTCCGCACCTTGGGAAGCCCTAACGTTGAAATGACCGGCGGACAGTAGGCCGACGAAGGCCGGCCGATAGGACGTCCGCGTCGATTGCCAAGTTAGACCTCAGTGTGAGGTGCAAGGATTCGCCGATGGGAGGAAGCCTCACTTATCGGCGCACGCTGCTATTAATTCGCCCAATCCGAGCCTCCTCAGATTCGGTGTATTCGGCACTCGATGAAACCCAATTCACAAGAGACGGCCGAAGATCAGAGTTCCTCTGAACCATGTCATTCGAAGGCGGTTGACCTGGGTCGAGAATGGGGTGTCCCATTGAGTACATAAATCGACCGGAGTGAAACCTCACTCGAGTGGTTCTCTTGCTATCGTCCCGCGGCCACAAGTCCTCAAACATGTACTCGCGCGTGAATGATCGCTCCACGATAGAGACAGATTTCCGCACGTACAGCAGAGCGCCAGCAAACATCTCGGCTGCATGAGCGCCATTCATATCTGCAGCCAAGGTAAACGGTGTGTCGTATTCCAAAGTGAAGGAATTGCCTGCCACTTCATGTTGACCGACGTAGGATCCATTAATCTCAAGAAGGATCCATGACGAGTCCGCCGTTTTTACCGTACGGAGGCCGAATGCGAAGGCATCCTTGTCGCAGTGGCGTGAAAGCTTGATGTCTTGCGAAAAACGAAGTCCGTCGTCATCTACAACGATGAAGGTGATTACATCGTCGCTGCGACGAACAACCGAGATTCTCCCCTTATTCTTCGCGCCGCCAAGATCAAAGATGAACTCTTCAGCGTCGGAGGTCTTGGCGCCTAGCCCGATATTGAAGAATAGATTAAGTCCCGGCTCCGCGGCATCTTCCGACTTAATGGCGTAATGCTGATTGAGAGCATCAAGGATATCGTCATAGGTGTAATGCG
Source organism: Pseudomonas sp. AN-1 (assembly GCF_034057115.1). Taxonomy (NCBI): domain Bacteria; kingdom Pseudomonadati; phylum Pseudomonadota; class Gammaproteobacteria; order Pseudomonadales; family Pseudomonadaceae; genus Pseudomonas; species Pseudomonas sp. AN-1. The sequence goes on from NZ_CP139195.1 coordinate 2,040,852, forward strand.
TGATCTTCGGGGTCAGATGCCGCAGCAATTCGTGGACCTTCACTCGATCAAGTCCGGAACTGCGACCGGCGATGATGATGCTATGGGGCCAGCCATTCATCCGAATCCCGCGTGAATTGAGAAGATCCGAAATTACGACTGAATCCGAACACCGCAATGAATACTCGCGGCATTGCGAGATATAAGAGGTCATGTCGCTGTAGAAGGTCGTACGTCGTTCAGGGTTCTTGAGAACGGCAGTATCGGGACGCTTAAGCTCAACGATTTCCCAAAGGCCGTCGGGCCGCTCTGCCAAGAAATCGAGAATCATGGGAGTCTGCCCGGGAAGATTCAGCGCGGGGTGAGGAAAAAACCGCCGGAACCCGAGCACCTCCCAAGCAGCAGGGTGTCGCTCAAACCACGACTGAAACTCTTGCTCGCCCGCATCCTCGTTGTTTATGAGAATGGTGAGTTCGGTGATGGCTGCTTCGAGTGATTCACGTAAGGAGGCCATGGTTTCCATTATCTTAATGTAAGAGTTATTCTTCCAGTGTGGCCGCAGCACCGCACCATGCAACGATTCCAGTGCAGGGGCAGCAACCCATTGCACCTGTTTCTAGTCACGCCAGTTACCGCCTGCTCCCCACCCGCCGGTGCGAGTGCGATGACCACTGCGTCCCGCCAGGTTCAGCGATGGCAATCGCTCTTCACGGTCCTTCTCGCACTCCACTTGCACACACGCCTCGCTTGAGATGATGGTCTAACGCTGAGTTCAGCGGCAGTTTTTAAGTTGTGGTTTTATGGAATACTTTTGCGCAGCAAAACCATAAAGCCGCGACTTAAAAACTGTCCAGCACGCGAAGCGTGCGATGCTGCAACGACTTGTTAGGCGTTTTATTGCGCAGATTTTCCACTAACAACATTCAGCGGGACAGATGCTTTACCTTCGTTGTTGAAGTTACATACAGCAACGTATGAACCCTCTTTAAGCTTTAGCCCTTCGGTGGGAAAGGCTGGATTCCAAATGGTCTGTAGTAGTTGGCCCGGCTTGGACTCGGGAACTACCAATACCCCGCGCCATGCAATGGTGCCATTGAATGAATTTGAGAATGAGCAATCAATGGCTTTTCCAGTGTCGTAATTTGCATCCCACCAAACGTGCAGATTGATCGCTTCGCCGGCAAGGTAGTACGGACGAGAATTTCCACTCCAATCAGTTACCTTCATTTGATATGGGCTTCGCTGGATCTGTGGACTCACGCAGCCAACGAGAAGGACAAAAATTGCCGTGGTAAATAGTGTGATTTTCATGTTCTCTCCTAGCCGATTTGGCATGATTATTTTGCGCGCACTAGGCATGACGCCTAACTATAAATAGACACCAACTGGTGCATAACACCCCGAGCGGGGGTTGGTGGATAACATCCCCAAGCAGGAGAAAGGAACCGCTCTGGAATGCGGCCTCGGGGAAGAATCTGGGTATGAAGGCAGCTTATACGCCATGACTGCAAATCCCTTGCTTGCGGGGGTATCCAATAGTCAGCGAGGTTATCGCAGCGCATAAACAAAAAACAACCGGAGCAGCCCTCGCGGTCCGGTTGCCAATGCAGGAATTGATCGTTCCCACGCTCCGCGTGGGAACGCAGCCCGTGACGCTCGGCGTCACCGAAGCGGACGCGGAGCGTGGGAGCGATCAAAGAGTGGCAGACGCGCGCCTCAGGCGGCGTGGCGCAGCAGCTCGATCAGTTGGGCGTGCAGCTGCGGGTCGCCGCAGGCGATCACCGCACCGCCGTTCTGCGCCGAGCCGCCGTCCCAGGCGGTCACCACGCCGCCGGCGCCCTCGACGATGGGCATCAGCGCCTGGATGTCGTAGGGCTGCAGGCTGGCCTCGACGATGGCGTCGACGAAGCCCGAGGCGAGCATGCAGTAGGCGTAGCAGTCGCCGCCGAAGCGCAGCAGCTGGGCCTGGGCGGCCACGGCGTCGAAGGCCTGGCGCCGCGCCGGGGTGTCGAACATGTCCGGGGTGGTGCACATCAGCCGGGCGCTGGACAGGCTGGCGCAGGCGCGGGTCTTCAGCGGCGCGCCGTTGCGCCAGGCGCCGGCCGGGGTGCCGACGTAGCGCTCGCCGGTGAACGGCTGGTTCATCACCCCGAGCAGCGGGCGCTGGCCGTCGTTGAGGGCGATCAGCGTGCCCCACAGCGGCAGGCCGGTGATGAAGGCGCGGGTGCCGTCGATGGGGTCGAGCACCCAGGTCAGCGCGCTGCTGCCGACCACGGCGTCTTCTTCCTCGCCGAGGATGCCGTGCTCGGGGTAGCGGGCGAGGATCAGCTCGCGCATGGCCCGCTCGGCGGCCTTGTCGGCCGCGGTGACCGGGTCGTACAGCCGGCCGCCCTTGTCCTCCACCGCCAGCGGGGCGCGGAAGTGAGGGGCGATGGCGGCGGCGGCGGCATCGGCCAGTTGCTCGGCGAAGGCCTGGTACTCGGCGAGTTGCTCTGCGCTCAGGGACATCGGATATCACCTATGTTGGGCGTGAAGGTGGCGATGATAGCCGCCAGCGCGCTGGCTGTGGCAGGGCGATCTTCGTTATCCCGGGAGGGTTGCACTGCCTGGGCCGGCGGCTTGGCGTCAGGCGCCAAGGGTGGCCCAGAGGCAGGCGCCAAAAAGTGTGTACGCCACACACCGCACAGCACAAGGAGACGGCAATGCGCAGCAGGGAAGTGATCGCGTTGCTCGAGGCGGATGGCTGGTACGAGGTGGCGGCCAAGTGCAGTCATCACCAGTTCAAGCACCCGACCAAGCCCGGCAACCCGAAGTCGGAGATTCCAAAGGGAACACTGCAGAGCATATTGAAACAGGCCGGCCTGAAATGAGGCCGCCATCAGCAGGCAGGGCAATCGCATGAATAGCTTCAGAGCCTGGTCAATCCGCTGTAGGGGCGAATTCATTCGCCCAAATACCCCGCCAAGGCGAATGAATTCGCCCCTACGGACTGGGAAATTGGCTTCATGCAATTGACCTGCATCAGCAGGAGGAGGCGCCAGATGAAATATCCCGTCGTGATTCACAAGGACCAGGGCAGCGACTACGGGGTGACCGTGCCCGACGTGCCGGGTTGCTTCTCCGCAGGTACGACCATGAACGAGGCGCTGGAGAATGTTCGCGAGGCGCTGGAGCTGCATTTCGAGGGGCTGGTGGCCGATGGCGTGCCGTTGCCCCAGCCGCAGGAGCTCGACGTGCACGCGGCGAACCCGGACTATGCCGGTGGCGTCTGGGCACTGGTCGACTTCGACGTGACGCCCTATCTGGGCAAGGCCGTGCGCTTCAACGCCACGCTGCCGGAGCATCTGCTGGCGCGGATCGATGCCTACGTGAAGAACCATCCGGAGCAGAAGAGCCGCTCGGGCTTCCTCGCCGAGGCGGCGCTGCGGGTGCTGCAGCACGGCAGGTAAACAGGCATGCCGGGCAGGTGCAGCAGCGCCCGACAGAAGAACTGCAGCTCGGCCTGCACACGCCCAGGCTGCGCCCGGCGCCCCCTACCCCAATCGCTCCCCGATCGCCGCCCGCACCTCCGGGTCCTGCTCGTCCAGCGTGCGCAGCGCCTCCAGCGGGGCGTTCTCCACCGCCGCCAGGCGCACGGTCCAGTCGGGGTCGTGGAGCATCGGCAGCACGTCGTCGCCGTGCAGGCGCGAGGCGACGATGCGGCGGATTTCCGGTTCGGGGTCCTGGCTCATCAGGCCGAGACTGATCTCCGGCAGGCGCCTGGCGACCAGCTTGCGCACCTGGCGGTCGTCGTCGCGGATGAAGCGGAACAGCCGGCCCGGGGCGATGCGCTGGACCACGTAGGCGCGCACCAGGTAGTCGCGGTCGGCGGCCATCTGTTCGAGCTGCTCGACCGGCAGGCGGTCGGCCACGGTGATGCGCACCTCGCGGTCCTCGTCCTGCATCAGCAGGTGCAGCTGCTCGCGCGGCAGGCGGTAGGCCACCGCGCGGCGCACCGCCTCGTCGATGTCGCGGACCATGGCCGGCAGCGCCTCCAGCGGCGCGTAGCGCACGGCGATGGCGCGGCGCTCCCAGAACGGGTCGGCCAGGTACTGCACCGCCAGCTGCGGGTTGTTGCGGAAGAAGCGGTCGATCTGCCGGCCGCTCTGCACCGCCACGCAGGCGTCGCCCGGGGTGCAGCGCCCGGCGAGCAGCAGGTGGCGGCTGAAGGCGCAGCCGCGGCAGTCGCCGATGGGGGTGTTGTCCGGACCTTGCTCGAGCATGCCGCACCTCAGTCGGGGATGATTTCCGCCAGCACGATGCCGGAAGCCGCGTCGCCGTCGTTGGTCAGCACCGAGCAGTGGTCGCTGGAGTTGACCAGGTAGAGGTTGAAGGCGGCGCGCTCGGCCACCGGCCGGGCGTTGACCGCGATGTCGTCGTCCATGCACCAGGTGAAGTGCACGCCGGGGTGGGCGGCGCGCAGGCGGGCGATCAGGGCGTCGTCGAGGATGCTTTCCTCGGCCTGGCGGATGACGTCGTCGAGCAGTTCCTGGCTGATCATCTCACTGTCCTCGTTCGGGGCTGTCACTGGTGAAGCGCACGCGCAGGTCGGCGTCGGCGCCCATCGCCTTGGCCAGCCAGGGCGGCGGGGCGGCGGCCAGCACGCGCTGCAGTTCGGCAACGATCTCGGCGGCCGGCACGGCCTCGGCCTGGCGGATCGGGTGCACGCCGGCGCGGATCACCTTGGCGGCGGCCGGGCCGCCGATGCTCAGGGTGTAGAGCAGTTGGCAGTCGTGCAGCTGCTCGGCGCGCCGCGCATTGCGGTCCTCGTCGGGAGCGCAGGCGGCGGCCTCGCGCACATCGACCAGGCGGCTGGCGCGCGGCGAGATCTGGTAGATCAGGAAGCGCGCGCAGTGGCCGAAGCTGGCGTCCATGCGCGCGCCGTTGTCGGAGGCGCAGGCGATGCGCACCGAGCCGGCGAACTCGCCGTCGCGGTAGGCCTCGGGCGGCGGTGGCGGTTCGCTGGGCAGGCTGACGCCGCGGCCCTTGAGCAGGCCGAGGGCGCTGTGCAGCGCGCGCTCGCCGATCTCCGCCGCGGCGCCGGGCGGCGCGGTGTCCTGCAGGCGGGCCTGCAGGCGCGCGGCGCGCAGTTTGCGCAGGCGGGCCTCGGTGATGGGTTCGCCGACCGCGGCGATCAGCGCGCGCAGCAGGTGGGCGGTGTCGATGCCCCTGAGCGCACGGGCGGCCAGGGCGATGCGCAGGGCCAGGTGGGCGGGCAGCGGCGCATGCCGGGGGGGATGCGCGCTCATGACCGTCAGGCCTCGCCGGCCCGCTTGGCGCGCAGGGTGATCGGCAGTTTGGGCTGGGGGATCGGCTCGATCCAGTAGCTCGAGCCGTCGCCGAGGGTGACCTCGCCGCCCCACAGTTCGGCGCTGTCGTGCTCGAGGGCGACGACGATCTCTTCCTGGTCCTTCTTGGCGATGTAGAAGGTCAGCTGACCTTGGGGGTTGCGGCGGATCATGACGCTGGGCATGGCGGCTCTCCGGTTCGGGATGGGCTGTCCGCCGGCGCCGGGGGCCGGGCCCCGGCGCCGGCGGACAGTGGTGCGAAGCGGGCCGGAGCGGCGCACGCCGCCCCGGCCGCTACCGCTACGGGCTGCGACTCAGCGGACCAGGTCGTAGTTGTAGTCGGTTTCCTGCATGCCGCGGGTTTCCTCGTCGAGACGCTCGAGCACCGCGTTGACGATGGTGGTGAGCATCTGCATGGCGCCCTCGTAGCCGAGGGTGGTGGAGCGGTGCAGGTGGTGGCGGTCGAAGATCGGGAAGCCGATGCGGATCAGCGGCACCTCGAACTCCTTGCCCTTGTGCAGGGTGTCGCGCTGGATGAACTTGCCGTAGCTGTTGCCGATCATGAAGTCCGGCTTGTCGGTGAACACCAGCGAGCGCAGGTGCCAGAGGTCCTTGCCGATGTACACGGTGCAGTCCTTGCCGTACGGCGAGGCCTCCAGGATGGCGTCCATGGCCTTCTTCCAGCGCTTGTTGCCGTTGTTGCAGAGGATGTGGGTCGGCTCGCAACCCAGCTCCAGCAGGAACTTGGCCAGGCCCATGACGAAGTCCGGGTCGCCCCAGATGGCGAACTTCTTGCCGTGCAGCCAGGTGTGCGAGTCGGTGATCATGTCGACCAGGCGACCGCGCTCCTTGGCCAGGCTGGCCGGGATCGGCTGGCCGGTGGCCTCGCTGACCTTCATCAGGAATTCGTCGGTCCAGTCCAGGCCCATCGGGATGTTGAGCTTGGGAACCTCCTGCTTCCAGGTATTCTCGACCAGCTTCCTGGTCTTTTCCAGCTGCCAGGGCTGCAGCAGCAGGGTGGTGATGGCGTTCGGCGCGTCCTTGATCTCGTCCTGGGTGGTGCCGCCGGCGTACATGCGGAACTCGCCGTCGGCCGGGGTATCCAGCACTTCTTCCGGGTCGGAGAGGAAGCTGTAGCCGACGTCCATCTCCTTGAGCATGCGCTTGATCACGCGGAAGTTGCCCAGGTAGGTCTCGAAGCCCGGTACCACGTTGACCTTGTGGTTGCTGCCGACCACCTTGTCTTCCATGTGGTTCAGGGTGAAGTAGCGGGCGATGCCCTCGAACATGTTGTCCCAGCCGGTGACGTGGCTGCCGACGAAGCTCGGGGTGTGGGCGAAGGGCACCGGGTACTCGTCCGGGATGAAGCCCTCCTTCTTCGAGTTGTTGATGAAGGCGTTGAGGTCGTCGCCGATCACCTCGGCCATGCAGGTGGTGGACACCGCGATCATGTCCGGCTTGTAGGTGGCCTTGCAGTTCTGCAGGCCGTCCTTCATGTTCTGCTGACCGCCGAACACTGCGGCGTCCTCGGTCATCGAGTCGGACACGCAGGACACCGGCTCGCGGAAGTGGCGGTTGAAGTAGGTGCGGAAGTAGGCCACGCAGCCCTGCGAGCCATGCACGTAGGGCATGGTCTTCTCGAAGCCGAGGGCGCACAGCACGGCGCCGAGCGGCTGGCAGGCCTTGGCCGGGTTGATGGTCAGGGCTTCGCGCTGGAAGTTGAGTTCCTGGTATTCCCGGGTGGTGGTCCACTGGAACACTTCGTCGATCTTGTCCTGCGGATGCTTCTCCTCGAAGGCATCGCGCTTGCGGGCAAGCATGTCCTTGTATTCCTGGTCGCGGAACAGCGGGTAGCTGGGTTTGATGTTGTCGACTTGCTGGCTCATGACTCTTCTCCTGCGCCGCACTCATCTGTGCCGGCGATGGCGGATGTCGGCTGCGGGCGGCCCCGGGGGGTGGGCCGCGCGCAGCGGACGGCTGGTACGATTGCGGACTGTCAGGCGCTGGCGGCGACCTTCAGCTCGGCCTCCTCGGCCTTCTGCCAGGGCGCCTGCAGCTTCTTCCAGCACGGGTTGTTGAGGGTCATGTCCATGTCACGGGCGAAGATGGCGAAGCCGTCGAAGCCGTGGTACGGGCCGGAGTAGTCCCAGGAGTGCATCTGGCGGAAGGGGATGCCCATCTTCTGGAAGATGAACTTCTCCTTGATGCCGGAGCCGATCAGGTCGGGCTTGACCTTCTTGACGAATTCCTCGAACTCGTAGCCGGTGACGTCGTCGTAGAGCAGGGTGGCGTTGCCCATTTCCTTGATGGTGCGGTCGTAGTCGTCGTTGTGGGCGAACTCGTAGCCGGTGCCGACCACTTCCATGCCCAGGTCCTCGTAGGCGCCGATCACGTGGCGCGGACGCAGGCCGCCGATGTAGAGCATGACGCGCTTGCCCTCCAGGCGCGGACGGTACTTGGCGACGACGGCTTCCCACTCCGGCTGGTACTTGGCGATCACTTCCTCGCACTTGGCCTGGATCGACTCGTCGAACTGGGCGGCGATGGCGCGCAGCGACTCGATGGTCTTGGTCGGGCCGAAGAAGTTGTACTCCATCCACGGGATGCCGTACTTCTCTTCCATGTGGCGGGAGATGTAGTTCATCGAGCGGTAGCAGTGCACCAGGTTCAGCTTGACCTTGGGGGTCAGCTCGATCTCGGCGATGGAGCCGTCGCCGGACCACTGGGCGACCACGCGCAGGCCCATCTCTTCCAGCAGGATGCGCGAAGACCAGGCGTCGCCGCCGATGTTGTAGTCGCCGATGATCGCCACGTCGTAGGGGGTGGTGGCGAACGAGTTGTCCTCGTCGCGGGCACCCAGCACCCAGTCGCGCACCGCGTCGTTGGCGATGTGGTGGCCGAGCGACTGCGACACGCCGCGGAAGCCCTCGCAGCGCACCGGCACCACGGTGGTCTCGTGCTCGGCGGCCTTGCGCTTGGACACCGCCTCGATGTCGTCGCCGATCAGGCCGATCGGGCACTCGGACTGCACGGAGATGCCCTTGTTCAGCGGGAACAGGGTTTCCACCTCGTCGATCAGCTTGGACAGCTTCTTGTCGCCGCCGAAGACGATGTCCTTCTCCTGGAAGTCCGAGGTGAAGTTCATGGTCACGAAGGCGTTCACGCCGGTGGTGCCGATGTAGTAGTTGCGGCGGCCGGCGCGGGAGTACTGGCCGCAGCCCACCGGGCCGTGGGAGATGTGGATCATGTCCTTGATCGGACCCCACACCACGCCCTTGGAGCCGGCGTAGGCGCAGCCGCGGATGGTCATCAGACCGGGCAGCGACTTCTTGTTGGAGGTGATGCACTTCTTCGACTGGGCGACCGACTGGTCGTTGACGGCCAGGTGCTTGGCGCGGTCCTTGCGGGCTTTCTCGGGATAAACTTCCAGGACTTCCTGGATGAGGGATTCGACCTCTTCGCGCGACATACCGGACATGGGTATGACTCCTCTTGCCTTGCGTTCATGTGCGGGTAACGGATGGGCCGCACTGCGCCTGGCGCAGTGCGACGCTCCGGCAGGGCCCATCTGCCCTGCCCCGTCCTACGAGCGATGCGCTCAGGCGCTGACTTCCTCGGCAGCGGTCTTGCCGACGATGCTCATGTCCTCTTCTTCCATGATGCCGAACTCCATCAGCAGCGCTTCCAGCTCGTCCATGGTGATCGGGGTCGGGATGATCAGCTTCTTGTTGCTGACGATCTTGCTGGCCAGGGCGCGGTACTCGTCGGCCTGCTTGGCCTGCGGGTCGTACTCGATCACGGTCATGCGGCGGATTTCGGCGCGCTGCACCACGTTGTCGCGCGGCACGAAGTGGATCATCTGGGTGCCCAGTTTCTCGGCCAGGGCGATGATCAGCTCGTCTTCGCGGTCGGTGTTGCGGCTGTTGCAGATCAGGCCGGCCAGACGCACGCCACCGGAGTTGGCGTACTTCACGATGCCCTTGGAGATGTTGTTGGCGGCGTACATGGCCATCATCTCGCCGGAGCAGACGATGTAGATTTCCTGGGCCTTGTTCTCGCGGATGGGCATGGCGAAGCCGCCGCACACCACGTCGCCGAGCACGTCGTAGAACACGAAGTCGAGGTCGTCGTCATAGGCGCCTTCCTCTTCGAGGAAGTTGATCGCGGTGATCACGCCACGGCCGGCGCAGCCGACGCCCGGCTCCGGGCCGCCCGACTCGACGCACTTGACGCCACCGAAGCCGACCTTGAGCACGTCTTCCAGCTCGAGGTCTTCCACGGTGCCGGCCTCGGCGGCCATTTCCATGATGGTGTTCTGGGCCTTGGAGTGCAGGATCAGGCGAGTGGAGTCGGCCTTCGGGTCGCAGCCGACGATCATCACCTTATTGCCCATTTCGGCCAGGGCGGCGACCAGGTTCTGGGTGGTCGTGGACTTGCCGATCCCACCCTTGCCGTAGATAGCGCATTGACGCATTGCCATAATTGAGTTCCTCAGGTTTCGTTTCCACTGTCGTGGGCTGTAGGCCCGAACAAGCCTGCGCAACCTGGTCAATGCAGTGTCTGTGCCAGCCGCAAAAAACACTCGCAAGCCGTTGTATCCAAAGGAATTTCAATAAAGGCGAGAAACAGCGGAAGCGGTTCGGGACACAACAAAATCCCCGCAAGACATGTGGCAATGGCGACAACCCAACAAACTTCTCAACCCCTTCCTTATTGCCGAAAAAGTTCGCCACCGGGGCCTGTGGCAAACATGACAATTGTCGGCCGCGCACTTCCTATTGTCGGGCCGGATAATTACCCAGGATTCCTGGCGCAATTGATTAATCATTGAATATCAAGGACTTGCCAGCTCCTGCTGGGAGTGGTGCGGATATTGCGTAGCTCAACGCGCCATCACGCACCATCCAGCAGGAGAACCCTGTGAACAGCAGCCTGATCAACGAAATCCTCGCCGAGCTCCGTACGGGCCATGTGGTGCCCTACCTGGGGCCCGAGGTGCTGCGCGGGGTGGCCGACCGCGACAGCGGCCGACCGATGCCGGCCGACAGCGACAGCCTGATCCTCGCCATGACCGGCGGCCAGCCGATGTCGCCGCGGCTGATGTACGAGTTCCCGCGCGCCGCCATGCACCTGGAGAACAAGAAGGGCCGCAGCTTCATCGAGCGCTTCCTGACCCAGGCCTACGCCGGCGACAACTGGACGGCGTCGCCCGTGCACCAGTGGCTGGCCGACCTGGAGCTGCCCTACCTCATCGACTGCAACCGCGACAACCTGCTGCAGCGCCGCTACGCCGAGCGCCCGCACACCCTGGTGGTCGGCGCCGCACGCATCGCCGCCACCCCCTATCGCTTCGACCTCTACCAGGGCGAGGCCGGCCACTACCGCCCGCTCGAACTGGCCGAGGTCGACACCGCCCTGCCGGTGCTGTTCAAGCCGCTCGGCACGCCGCTGCCCAGGCCGAGCTTTGTCGCCTCGGACGCCGACTTCGTCGACTACATCACCGAGCTGATGGGCGGCTTCGCCGTGCCGGCCTGGCTCAAGCTGCGCCGCAAGAACAAGCGCTACCTGTTCCTCGGCATGCGCTTCAACCGCGACACCGAGCGCATGGTGATGAGCGACCTGATCCACGACGCCGCCGAACCGGCCGGCTGGGTGCTGATCGCCGAGCCGACCGACAAGGAACGCAAGGTCTGCGCGCGCAAGAACCTTCAGCTGGTCGAGGCCGACTGGAGCGAGCTGCTCGCGGCAGCCGCACCCGCCATCCCGGCCGGCAACCCCACCGCCACGCTCGTGGCCCGAATCCCTTGATCGACAAGAGAGCCTCACCATGCTGCTGAAAACCTACGAAGAGAAGAACCTCCTCTGCAACCTGAGCGTCAACGGCGCCACCAGCCAGGCCGACACCTACGCCTACCGCGGCGACCTGGTGCTGGCCGAGGGCGAGATCGCCGACGACGCCGGCCGCCGCCTGCCGCCGACCGCGGTGGTCAAGCAGGCTACCGTGCTGGTCAAGGGCGACAAGCTGGCCATGGTCAGCGGCATCGTCGTCCACCTGGCCGAGGTGCCGCTGTTCGTCGAGCGCTACCGCCACGACCTGGCGCCGGACATCCACGTGCTGTTCTACGTCGAGGACCTGACCAAGGCGCTGGCCACCGACCTCGACGGCGTCGGCATCATCCTGCTGCCGCACCCGGACGGCGGCGCGGCCTGGCAGACCCTGATGGACGACCTGCGCCTGGACAAGGACGACTTCAAGGGCCAGAGCGCCGAGGACAAGGTGATCACCATGGCCGAGGGCCTGGCCGACTACAAGCCGAAGCTCGACAGCCTGAGCTTCGAGCAGTGCCTGGCCTTCGTCAGCACCGTCAAGCGCGAGCACCGCGGTCCGGTCTGACTCTCCGCAGTCCCTTTCGGCTGCCAAGCCGGGTCAGGACGCACGCACTGTGCAGGGTAGGAGCGAATTCATTCGCGACCTTGCCGCGAAGTCGCGAATGAATTCGCTCCTACCGACCTTGTCGTGAGCCTGCCTGGCTCCTGAGCCACTCCCCCGCTCCTGGGGGAGTTTTCTTTTCAGGGCTCGCGGCGCAGCGCAGTGAACGCGCCCAGCTCCCACTCGCGCAGCGCCAGCAGCAGGCCGCAGCCGCGGCGCCTGGCCAGGGGCGCGGCCAGGCTCTCCTCGTGCAGCTCGGCGAAGCGCTGGCGCAGGCGGCGCACCTCGGCCTGCAGCTGGGCCAGCGCCGCCTCGGTGAGCATGCCGTGGGCGAAGCCGAGGGCCTGGTCGGCGCCAGCGAAATCGCTGGCGAGGAACTCGCCGAGACCCTGGCGCAGGAAGAAGCGCTGGATCGGCCCGTCCGGCCGCCAGTCGAAGTCGCGCGCCACGTTGAGGCGCACGCGGTTGCCGGGCAGCAGCTCGATCAGGCGCAGGCGGTCGAGGCGCGCCAGGCAGCGGATCGCCTCGGCCTCGCTGAGGCGGTATACGCTGAGGATGTCGGCCAGGCTCCACTGGTTGAGCACGCACACCGCCACCAGCAGCAGCTGGTCGTCGGAGACCAGCTCGCGCTCCTGGGCCTCGCTCAGGGTGTGCAGGCGCTGGCCGCTGGCGGCCGCCTCCTGGCTCAGCTCGGCGAGGGTGAAGCCGAGCAGATTGGCGATCTGCAGCAGGCGTTCCAGGGTGAAGCTGCCGCTGGCGAACAGGCGCTTGACGCTGGCCTCGGAGAGGTCGAGCTGGCCGGCGAGGTCGCGGTAGGTCATGCCGCGCGCCTTGAGCTGGCGCTTGAGGGTGGACAGCAGCTGGTCGAGTTCACTCATGGGACACGGGAAAGTAGCGTTTTTCGATACCTTGTAGTGTACGCGACGCGACCTTTTCCGCCGGAGTTTCGCATCACGCTTCCCGAGGCCATGCTCGGCTCACCTATCCCCTGGAGACCGCCATGGATCGCTGCTCCCGCCACCTGCCGCTGCTGCTCACCCTGCTGCTGTCGGCCGCCGCCCTGCTGCACGGGCCCATCGCCCAGTTCGAGGACTACCACGCCTTCGCCGACCGGCTGACCCTGTTCGGCATCCCCCACTTCTGCGACGTGCTGTCCAACCTCGGCTTCGCCGTGGTCGCCCTGTGGGGGCTGTGGCGCCTGGCGCCGCGCCGCCGCAGCCACTTCGCGCACAGCTGGCCGGGCTACGCGCTGTTCCTCGCCGGCCTGCTGCTCACCGCCGCGGGTTCGAGCTGGTACCACCTGGCACCCGACGACCACCGCCTGCTGTGGGACCGCCTGCCGATCGCCCTGGCCAGCGCCGGGCTGCTCGCCGGGGTGTGGGCCGATTGTCGGCAACGCGATGGCCGCGCCTTCGCCGCCCTGCTCGGAGCCTTCGCGCTGGCCGGCGTGCTGTGGTGGTACGTCACCGAGCTGACCGGCGTCGGCGACCTGCGCCCCTACCTGCTGCTGCAGCTGCTGACCATCCTGCTGATCCCGCTGTGGCAGTGGCTGCATGGCCGCCCGCGCGGCGAGCGCCTGGCCTTCGCCGGTGCCATGGGCCTGTACCTGCTGGCCAAGCTCGCCGAGCTGCTCGACCACCAGCTGGCCGCCCTGCTCGCTCCGCTCACCGGCCATACCCTCAAGCACCTGCTGTCCGCCGCCGCTACCGCGGTGGTGGTCGCCCAGCTGGCGCGCCGCGCGCCGCTGGCCAGCGACACGGACGCGGTGGCACCATCGCGCCATTCCCTCCACCACTCCTGAGCTCAGGGACCGATCATGCTCAAGCTCCTCCTGCGCAACCTGCTGCAGCGCCTGCTGCGCGTGCGCGTGCACGGCGAAACGGACGTGTTCGCCAACCCGCGCACGCTGATCGTCGCCAACCACGAATCCTTCCTCGACGGCCTGCTGCTCGGCCTGTTCCTGCCGGTGGACGCCACCTTCGTGGTGCACTCGCAGATCGCCAGCCGGCCGCTGCTGGGTTTCCTGCTGCGCTTCGTGCCGCACCTGGCGGTCGACTCGACCAGCCCGCTGACGATGAAGCAGATCGTCCGCCTGGTGGAGAGCGGCCGGCCGGTGGTGATCTTCCCCGAGGGGCGCATCACCCGCACCGGCTCGCTGATGAAGGTCTACGACGGCGCCGGCTTCGTCGCCGCCAAGACCGGCGCCACCGTGGTGCCGGTGCGCATCGACGGCGCCGCGCGCAGCTACTTCGGCCGCCTGGCCGGGGTCTATCCGCGCCGCCTGCTGCCGCAGGTCGACCTGTACGTGCAGCCGCCGCGGCAGATCGCCATGCCGGCGCTGCCCTCGGCCAAGCAGCGCCGCCGCCGCGCCGGCGAGCTGATGCGCCACATCCTGCTCGACATGCTGGTGGCCAGCCGGCCGCGGCGCACCCTGTTCGAAGCCTTCCTCGACGCCAAGGCAGTGTTCGGCAGCGACTACCAGCTGGTCGAGGACGTGCGCATGGTCGAGGAGTCCTACGGCTCGCTGCTGAAGATGGCCCTCGGCCTCGGTCGCCTGCTCAGCCGCCACACCGCGCCCGGCGAGATCGTCGGCGTGCTCACCCCCAACGCCGCGCCGACCCTCGGCCTGGTGCTCGGCCTGTCGCTGAATACGCGCATCCCGGCGATGCTCAACTACACCGCAGGCAAAGACGGCCTGCAGGCGGCCTGCACCGCCGCCGCCATCCGCACCGTGGTCGCCTCGCGCACCTTCGTCGACAAGGCACGCCTCGGCGGCCTGCTCGACGGGCTCGAGGGCGTCCGCGTGCTCTACCTGGAGGACCTCAAGGCCGAGCTGACGCTCACCGACCGCCTGTGGCTGCTCGCCCACCTGCTGATGCCCCAGCGCGCGGCCGCGGCGCAGAGCCCCGACGATCCGGCGCTGGTGCTGTTCACCTCCGGCTCGGAGGGCAAGCCCAAGGGCGTGGTGCACTCGCACGACTCGCTGCTGGCCAACGTCGCCCAGGTGCGCGCGGTGGCCGACTTCACCCCGCTCGACAAGTTCATGATGGCGCTGCCGCTGTTCCACTCCTTCGGCCTGACCTGCGGCGTGCTGCTGCCGCTGGTGTCCGGCTGCAAGGTGTTCCTCTATCCCAGCCCGCTGCACTACCGCATCGTCCCCGAGCTGGTCTACGACCGCGACTGCAGCGTGCTGTTCGGCACCTCGACCTTCCTCGGCAACTACGCCAAGTACGCCCACCCCTACGACTTCGGCCGCCTGCGCTACGTGGTGGCCGGCGCCGAGCGCCTCAACGAAGAGGTGCGCCAGACCTGGATCGACAGGTTCGGCATCCGCATCCTCGAAGGCTACGGCATCACCGAGTGCGCGCCGGTGGTGGCGGTCAACGTGCCGATGGCCTGCCGGCGCGGCAGCGTCGGCCAGCTGCTGCCGGGCATCGAGCATGAGCTGGAACCGGTACCGGGCATCGACCATGGCGGCGCCCTGCACCTGCACGGCCCGAACCTGCTCAAGGGCTACCTGCTGTTCGACCAGCCCGGGGTGATCCAGGCCCCGCCGGCGATCCGCCCCGGCTGGTACGCCACCGGCGACATCGTCGAGCTCGACGCCGACGGCTTCCTGCACATCCGCGGCCGCCTCAAGCGCTTCGCCAAGCTGGCCGGCGAGATGGTCTCGCTGGAGGTGGTCGAGCAGATCGCCGGCGAGGCCGCGCCCGGCTTCGCCCACGCCGCGGCGACCCGAGGCGACGCCGCCAAGGGCGAGGCACTGGTGCTGTTCACCACCGCCCCCGAGCTGGCCCGCGAGCAGCTGCTGGCCGCCGCGCGACGCCTGGGCGCCAGCGAGCTGGCGGTGCCGCGCGACATCCGCCGCCTCGACGCCCTGCCGCTGCTCGGCACCGGCAAGACCGACCACGTCGCCCTCAAGCGCCTCGCCGCCACGGAGCAGCCGTCATGAGTTCGCCGCTCGACCTGCTCAGGGCACGCCGCTTCGCCCCGCTGTTCGTCACCCAGTTCCTCGGCGCGTTCAACGACAACCTGTACAAGAACGCCCTGGTGGTGTTGCTGACCTTCCAGGCCGCGCAGTGGACCAGCCTGTCCATCGGCCTGCTGGCCAACCTGGCGGCCGGCCTGTTCATCCTGCCGTTCTTCCTGTTCTCCGCCACCGCCGGCCAGCTCGCCGACAAGTACGACAAGGCCACCCTGGCGCGCTGGACCAAGCTGCTGGAGATCGTCATCGTCCTGCTCGCCGGCGCCGGCTTCTGGGCGCACAGCCTGGAGCTGCTGCTCGCCGCGCTGTTCCTGCTCGGCCTGCAGTCGACCCTGTTCGGCCCGGTGAAGTACGCCATCCTCCCCCAGCACCTGCACGAGGACGAGCTGGTCGGCGGCAACGCGCTGATCGAGGCCGGCACCTTCGTCGCCATCCTGATCGGCACCCTGGCCGGCGGTCTGCTCGCCGCCGTCGAGGGCGGCAGCCTGTGGATCACCGCCGCCTGCCTGGCGGTCGCCGTGGTCGGCTACTGGAGCAGCCTGGCCATCCCCGCCGCGCCGGCCCCCGAACCGCAACTGAAGGTCAACCCCAACCCGCTGAGCGAGACCTGGCGCAACATCGGCTTCGCCCGCGAGAACCGCACGGTGTTCCTGTCGATCCTCGGCATCTCCTGGTTCTGGCTGTACGGCGCACTGCTGCTCGCCCAGTTCCCGGCCTACGCCAAGGACGTGCTGGGCGGCAGCGAGAGCGGCGTGACCCTCTTGCTCGGCATCTTCACCTTAGGGATAGGCGCCGGCTCCATGCTCTGCGAGCGGCTGTCCGGCAAGCTGGTGGAGATCGGCCTGGTGCCACTCGGCTCGATCGGCCTGACCGTCTTCGGTCTCGATCTGGCCTTCGCCTCGCCGGCCGTGCCGCCGCCGGCGCCGCTGGCGCTGGCCGAGCTGCTGCAGGCGCCGGGTACCCTGCGCGTGCTGTTCGACCTGTTCGCCTTGGGCCTGTTCGGCGGCTTCTTCATCGTGCCGCTGTACGCGCTGATGCAGCTGCGCTCGGCCGCGGCGCACCGCGCGCGGATCGTCGCCGCCAACAACATCCTCAATGCGCTGTTCATGGTGGTCGGCGCCGGCGCCGCGGCCGGGATGCTCGCCGCCGGGCTGTCGATTCCCGAGCTGTTCGCTGCCGCCGCGCTGATCAACGCGCTGGTCGCCGTGTACATCTACCGGCTGGTGCCGGAGTTCCTGCTGCGCTTCCTCGACTGGCTGCTGGTGCACTCGGTCTACCGCCTGGACAAGCAGGGCGTCGAGCACATCCCGCAGAGCGGCCCGGCGCTCTTGGTGTGCAACCACGTCAGCTACGTCGACGCCCTGGTGATCGCCGCCGCCTGCCGCCGGCCGATCCGCTTCGTGATGGACCACCGCATCTTCCGCTGGCCGCTGCTGTCGTTCGTGTTCCGCCACGCCCGCGCCATCCCCATCGCCCCGGCCAAGGAGGATGCCGCGCTGCTGGAGAAGGCCTATGCCGAGGTGGCCGCGGCGCTGGCCGCTGGTGAGCTGGTGGCGATCTTCCCCGAAGGCCGCCTGACTCCGGACGGCGAAGTCGGCCCGTTCCGCCCCGGCATCCAGCGCATCCTCAGGCGCCACCCGGTGGCGGTGCTGCCCATGGCGCTGTCCGGGCTGTGGGCCAGCCCGTTCTCGCGCCGGGCCACTTCACTGCTGCGGCGCCTCGGCCAGCTGCATCCGCTGCGCCGCGTCACCCTCAAGGTGGGCGAGCCGGTGGCGGCGCAGGCAGCCGAGCCGGAGGTGTTGCGGCAGAAGGTGATCGAGCTGCGCGGCGAGGTTGCTTAGCCGTGACTGCCCCTGCCTGGCGCTGGCAACTGGTATGCCCGGGCTGGGCGAACTGATCCTTCCCCCCCCGCGCATCGAGCGGGCAGGATTGACCGCCGCGCACCGGCCGCCTCGGCGGGCCCGAACGCCGGGGCGGCGGCCGCATCGTTCAACGGGGAGCCCTGTGCATGTCATCCAGCGTCGCGCTGACCGATCCGATACTGCTCAACAGCCTGACGCTGACCGCACTCGCGCTGGTCAGCGCGACCTTCGTCGTGGCCGTCGTCCGCGCCTGCCGCCAGGGGCTGCGGCCGGCCCTGTGGGGCGCGCTGACCTTCGTGGCCTTCGCCCTCGTGCTCAAGCCCCTCGGGCAGGCGGCCACAGGTCCGCTGCCCATCCCCGGCCCGGCGGACGCTGCGGCCTTGCTCGCGTTCGTCCTGGGCAGCGCCGGCATCGCGGGCCTGTTCGAGGAAACCGGCAAGTGGATCGCCCTGCGTGCGGGGCACCGCCGACGGACGCTCGCCAAGCCCTGGGTGCTCAGCTTCGCCGCGGGCTACGCCATCTGCGAAACCTGGGTGGTGGGCAGCGGCCACGTCCAACTGCTGCTGCTCGCCAGCGACGGCGAGCTGCTGGCACGCCTGCAGGACGGTATGCCGGCCGCGGCCGTCGCCGCCCTGCAGCAGCGGATCGCGGCTCTCGACGCAGCAACGGCGATCTGGTTGCTGACCGAGCGCGCCGCCGCGGTCGTGCTGCAGATCGGCCTGGTGTGGATGGTCTGGAACGCCATCGAGCGGCGGCGAGCGGCCTGGCTCGCCGCTGCCGTGCTGGCCCATGCCCTGATCGACGTGCCGGCCGCCCTGTTCCACACTGGGACGCTGCCGTTGTGGGCAATCGAAATCTTCTACCTGTCACTCGCCCTGCTGGTGGTCGTGCCGGTGTGGCGGCATAGCGCCGCAGCCCTCGCGAAGTACTGACACTCACCTGGAGCATCACCTGAGCATGAACTCGTGGACGATTCGCCCTTACCTGCCCCATGACCTGGAGGACTGCATGACCGTCTGGCAGGACGCCAGCCGCAAGGGACACCCCTTCCTTCCCGAAGCCGTACTGACCCGGCAGGCCGCCAGCCTGCGCTCGACCTGGATCGCGGCCGCCGAAACATGGGTTTGCGTGGCATCCGACGCAGTGATCGGCTTCGCGTGTCTTTGCGGTGACGAACTGGCCGGCCTGTTCGTATCCCCGGCCTGGCAGGGGCGAGGTATCGGCAGGGCGCTGGTACAAAGACTCCGTGCGCCGGAGCAGCGACTGCACGTCAGCGTCTACCAAGACAACCTGGCGGCACACCGCTTCTATGAGGCCATCGGCTTTGTACCGACTCACACTCTAGCCAGGGATGGCGATGGGGAGCCATTTCCTGTAGTGCGCATGACTCTCGCCCCCGATCACTGATGAGCAGGCCGAAGCTGGACTGCTCGGCTATAGCCGACGAATCCGGTCACCCGCGTGTAGCCGAGCGACTCGTAGAGCCGCTGAGCCCCGACGTTGGTCTCGGCGGTTTCCAGGGTGACGGCCGCGGCGCCCGGATAAGCACCAGTTCTGAAGAAAATGACAAACCAGTCGACGGCTCTCGCCTCCCTGCTGCAACTCGACCGTGACAAGGCGGGCGATTCGCTGCGCCAGCAACTCTACCGGCAACTGCGCGAGGCGATCGTGACCGGCAGATTACGCCCCGGCCATGCGCTGCCCTCGACCCGGCAACTGGCTGCCGCGCTGGGCATCGCGCGCAGCACCGTGGTCGAGGCCCTCGACCAGCTCAAGTTCGAGGGCTACCTCGAGACTCGCCAGGGCGCCGCGACGCGCGTCGCCGAGTTTCGCGCGCCTCCCGCCGGCGCCACTGGCATGCCCGGCGAACCGGCTGCCGGCGCGATGGCGGACGTGGCATCGGCCCTGTGGGTCAACGACGACCCGCCCAGCGCGGTGACCCGCCGGGCCTTTCGTCCGGGGCTGCCCGACCTCGGCGCCTTCCCCGCCGCGGACTGGGCCGCCTGCCTGGCCTCTCGGGCCCGCCGCCCGCTCGCCCATGACCTCAGCTACGAGGGCTACACCGGGGTGCCCGCGCTGCAGGCGGAAATCGTCCGCCACGTCGCCCAGGCGCGACACGTGAATGCCGATCCCGCCCAGGTCGTCGTCCTGCCCTCCGCCCAGGCGGCCTTCGACGTCGCGGCGCGCTGCTGCCTGCGGGCGGGCGACTGCGTATGGCTGGAGGACCCGGGCTACCCGGGCGTGCGTGGCCTCTGGCGGGGCCATGGCGCGCGGATCGTGGATGTCCCCGTCGACGCCCAGGGCATGAATTTCGAGCACGAGCGCAGCAGGCCCCGGCTGATCCACGTCACCCCGTCGCACCAATACCCGAGCGGCGCGCCCCTCTCCCTGCCGCGGCGCTTCGCCCTGCTCGAACGCGCCAGGCAGGTCGACGCCGTCATTCTCGAGGACGACTACGACAGCGAGTTCCAGTATGCGGGCTTGCCGATTGCCAGCCTGCAGGGCCTGGATCGCGCGCAGCGGGTGATGTACGTGGGCACCTTCTCCAAGACCCTGGCCCCGGGCATGCACGTCGCCTACCTGATCGTCCCGCCACGCTTCGCCAGACTGGCCCACGCCGTCGCCAGCCTGGCGGGCATGGCGGTGCCCGTGCACCTGCAGCTGGCGCTGGCGGATTTCATGCGCCACGGCTTCCTGCGCCGGCATGTCCGCAGGATGAATGCGCTCTATGCAGCTCGCATGCGCACGCTGATCGACACGCTGAAGGCCGGCGCTCCGCCGGGCGTGAAGATTCCCGAGCAGGGCGGCGGGCTGCAGCTGACCATCAGCTGGCAGCAGGGACCGGACGACACCCGGCTGGTCGCCCTGCTCGAGGCGCAGGGGCTCTGCGCCCTGCCCCTGTCCCGGCTCTGCCATGTCGAGCGGCGCCATGGCCTGGTGCTCGGCATCGGCCTGGTGGACGCCGGCTCGATCGGCCCGCAGGCCAGCAGGCTCGCCGACCTGCTGAAGACGCAGTTCTAGGTGCTCGCGAGTTGCCTGGCGCAGCCTCAGACGTCGAACTGGCCAAAGACCGCCATCATGCCCAGCACCGCCACGAGGAGGCCGACGCACTGCACCCAGATCTCCTCGCGGTGACCACTGCGCCAGCCATGGCGCGGATAGCGGCCTAGGGTGAGCAGCTTTACCCACGGCCAGCCGAGCCAGTAGCACAGGGTGCCGAGCAGGAAATCGCCGACGATGTCGGCTAGCAGGCGGACGACGAGAGACAGCAGCTGGTCCATGGGCAAACCTCGCTCAGTGTCCGCCCAGGACGACGATCACGAAGCGCAGCCAGATCCCCGCCACCAGCAGGTTGCTGGCGGCGAAGGCCAGCAGGCGGTGCATCACGTGGTTGTAGGTCAGGTAGATCAGGCTATGCAGAACGCGCAGGGCCACGTAGGCCCAGGCCAGGCCGAGGAACGGCCCATCGACCGCATGGGTGACGAACAGCATCAGCGCCAGCACATAGAACAGCAGCGGCACTTCCAGCAGGTTCATGAACACGCGGTTCGGCAGCCGCACCTGCGCCGGCACCCGCTCCGACTCGCCGCAGCGGAAGTCCTCGGCGGTGAGCTGCCCGGCGAAGGCGGCGCGCAGGCGGCGCCAGGGAATCAGCAGGAGGACCAGCAGGGTCCAGCCCATCAGGGCCGCGACCGGCCAGAAGATCGTCGTCTGATACAACAGCAGGCCCCTCCATGTGCCCGGTCATCCGCATGCGGACTGGCCGGGCAATCCCGGTGCGAATGCCTGCATTCCGCCGGTCGGACGTTAACGCCGCCGCGCGAGCCTTGTCCATCGGAACCGCGCCGGGCTGCGAAGCCACCCCGTAAGAGCAAAACGGCCGAAGCGGATCCCTCCGCCCCGGCCCAGTCTCCACCTGTGCTACCTACAAGAGCCTATCAGGCCACCTCATCCTCGCTCAGCTCGAACCGCACCCGCTCCTCCGCGCTCTTGCCGAGCAGCTTGGCCAGCCACGGCGGCGGCGCGTCGGCCATCACCCGCTGCAGTTCGTCGAGCACCTGCGCGGCGGGGCCGCCCTTGGGCTGCTTGAGCGGGTGGATGCCGGCCTTGACCACCTTGGCCGCCGCCGGGCCGCCGATGGAGACCACGCAGAGCACCTGGCAGTCGGCGATCTGTTCGACGCGCCAGGCGTTCTTGTCCTCGGCGAGGTCGCCGTCCAGGGTCGAGCGGATGTCGACCAGCGTCCTGCCGCCGGCGCCGAGCTGGTAGACCAGGAAGCGCAGGCAGGAGCCGAAGTGGCCGTCGAGCTGCTCGCCGTTGTTGGAGGCGACGGCCACGCGGATCGAGCCGGGCGGCAGTTCGGCGAGCGCCACCGGCCTGGGCAGGTCGTCGGCCACGGTCTCGCCCCAGAGGATGCGCACGGCCTCCTTGAGCGCGCTCATCGGCGTATCGAGCAGGTCGACGTCCTCCTCGGAGCCGGCCAAGCCGACCTTGAGGTCGGTGACTGTGACCCCCTGCAGGCTCTGCTCGGTCAGCGGGCCGTTGATGTGCTGGTGGAGGATCTCCAGCAACTGGCCGACCGCCACGCCGGGCAAGGCCCGGGCGGCCAGGGCGATGCGCAGTGCGGTGTCGCGACTCATGTTCGGTTGGGTATCCATCGGCGGCTTCCTCGGCGGGTCAATCAATCGTCATCGTCGTCATCGTCGTCATCGTCTTCGTCGAGCACCCGCGTGATGCGCTGGTAGACCTCCACGCGGTCGCCCTCCTTCAGCGGGCTGTCCAGCTTAACGAACTTGCCGAACACGCCGACCTTGTGCTTGTTCAGGTCGATCTCCGGGCAGTAGCGCAGCAGGCCGGACTGCTCGATGGCCTGCGCCACGCTGCTGCCCTCGGCGACCTGGCAGCTCAGCAGCAGCGGTCGGGGGGCGGCGTACACCACAGCGACTTTCATGGCATTCACTCCTGTACCGGGCTCATTGCAGGACGATCAGCTCGCCGTGGGATCGGATGCGCCGCTCGGCGCGCCTGCGGTCGAGCACGCGCTTGGCGGCCAGCAGGAAGCCGAGGACGATGAAGGCGCCGGGCGGCAGGATGGCCAGCAGGATGCCCTGGAAGCCGGGCAGCACGGTGATCTCCAGCCACTGGAAGTGCGGCCCCAGCAGCGACGAAGCCTGGGAAAACAGGGTGCCGCTGCCGAGGATCTCGCGGATGCCGCCGATCAGCACCAGCACCCAGGTGAAGCCGATGCCCATGCCGGCGCCGTCGAGCATCGCGGGAATCACCGGGTGCTTGAGGCTGAACGACTCGGCGCGGCCGAGCACCGCGCAGTTGGTGACGATCAGGGCGATGAACAGGCCGAGCACCTTGTACAGCTCGTGCATCCAGGCGTTCATCGCCATGTCGATCAGGGTCACCACGCCGGCGATGATGGCGATCATCACCGGGTTGCGGACCTCGGGGGCGATGGTGTGGCGCAGCGCCGAGATGATCGCGTTGGTGCAGATCAGCACCAGGGTGGTGGCCAGGCCCATGCCCAGGCCGTTGGTGGCGGTGGTGGTCACCGCCAGCGCCGGGCAGAGGGCAAGCATCTGCACCAGGGCGACGTTGTAGTCCCACAGGGCGCTGGTGAAGTACTTCCAGGGACTGGCCGAGGCCGGCGCGCTGGCGGCTGTGCAACTGCTGCTCATGGTTGCTTCTCCTGTTGGCGGGCGCTCAGGCGTTCGGCCTGGCGGACCTGGAACTGCAGGGCCTGCAGCACGCTCCTGACCACCGCGCGCGGGGTGATGGTGGCGCCGGCGAACTGGTCGAAGCGGCCGCCGTCCTTCTTCACCTTCCACTGCTCCAGCGGCGTGCTGGCCAGCGACAGGCCGTCGAAGGCCCTGATCCAGTCGCTGCGCGAGGCCTCGATCCTGTCGGCCAGGCCCGGGGTCTCCTTGTGGCTCAGCACGCGCACGCCGAGGATGCGGCCCTCGGCATCCAGGGCGATCAGCTGCAGGATCGGCCCGCCGTAGCCGATGTTGCTGACCTGGAAGGCCACCGCCGTCAGCCGGCCGTCCTGGCGCGCCGGGTAGACCTCGACCGCCCCCAGCTCGGCGTCCTGCACGGTGAAGGCGTCCTGCAGGGGGTTGTTGTCGTACAGCGCGGCCGGCAGCACCTGGCGCAGCACGGCCAGGCGGTCCTCGAGCTGCTGGGCGGCGATCTGCCCGTGGGTCAGGCGGTCGCCGACCAGCAGCAGCACGGCGACCAGCGCGCACACCGCGGCCAGCGACAGGCCTTGGTACTCGATGCGCCCGCGCCAGCGCGCGAGCAGCGACGGCGGGGTGGCTGCCGGCTCCGCCGGAATCGGAATGGTCTCGCTCATGCCTAGCCCTCCTGCTTGACCTGGCTGGTTTGCCGGCCGATGGCCAGCGGCTTGCCGCCCGCCGTGCGGCCGTAGGCGCGCGGGCGCCAGTAGCGGTCGATCAGCGGGCTGAGTGCGTTCATGAACAGCACGGCGAAGGCCACCGCCTCGGGGAAGCTGCCCCAGGTGCGGATCACGTAGACCAGCACCCCGCAGCCGGCGCCGAAGATCAGCCGGCCCTTGCGGCTGACCGGCGAGGTCACCGGGTCGGTGGCGATGAACAGCGCGCCGAGCAGCAGCCCGCCGCTGGCCAGGTGGTAGAGGCCGCCGGGATAGCGCGCGGGGTCGATCTGGTGGGCGATGGCGGCGAGGACCAGCACGCCGAGCAGCATGCTCAGGGGGATCTCCCAGTGGATGACGCGGCGGAAGAGCAGCCACAGGCCGCCGAGCAGCAGGAGCAGCTCGGAGGTCTCGCCCAGGCTGCCGGCGCTGCTGCCGAGCAGCGCCGGGACCAGCGCGAAGTCGCCGGCGAGGATCGCCTCGGCGCTGCGTCCGAGGGTCAGCTCGGTCTTCAGGTTGCCGAGGGCGGTGGCGCCGCTCATGCCGTCGGGCAGGGCGCCGCCGAAGGTGATCGCCAGCCCCTCGACGAAGCCCGGCGCTGCCGTCGAGCCCAGCGGCGCCGGCAGCGCCCAGCTGGTCATCTGCAGCGGGAAGGCGATCAGCAGGGCGACGCGGGCGAGCATCGCCGGGTTGAAGATGTTCTGGCCGATGCCGCCGTACAGCTGCTTGCCGATGCCGATGGCGAAGGCGGCGCCGCCGACGCCGATCCACCAGGGCGCCCACGGCGGCAGCGACAGCGCCAGCAGCCAGCCGGTGAGCAGCGCCGAGCCGTCCAGCAGGCGCCTGAGCGGCTGGCCGAGCCAGTGCAGGCACAGCGCCTCGGTGGCCAGCGCGCTGACGCAGGTCAGCAGCCACAGGTTGATCGCCGGCCAGCCGAACAGGTACAGGCCGAACAGGGTGGCCGGCAGCAGCGCTAGGCACACCTGCAGCATGATGCGGTTGACCGACGAGCGGTCGTGGGCGAAGGGCCCGGATATGGCGCTCGGGGTGCTCATGACTCCACCTCGCTGGTCTTGCCCGGTTTGGTTTTGGCGGCTGCCTTGGCCGCCTTGGCCGCGGCCTTGGCGGCCTCCTCCTCGGCCAGGCGCGCGGCGCGCGCCTCGGTCAGCTGCCTGATGTAGTCGGTCTTGCGCGCGCCCTGGCGGCGCTCGTCCTGGCGGCCCATGGCGTACTGGAAGTACTGCACCAGCGGGATGTGCGAGGGGCACACGTAGGAGCAGCAGCCGCACAGGATGCAGTCGCGCAGGCCGTAGTCGTTGGCGCCGTCGAGGTCGTCGACCCGCGCGCGGGCGGCCATCTCCACCGGCAGCAGGCCCATCGGGCAGGCGTCCACGCAGCTGGCGCAGCGGATGCACGGCGACGCCTCGTCGTTGCGCAGCTCGTGCGGCGCCAGCGCCAGCAGACCGGTGGCGCCCTTGATCACCGGCGCCTGCAGCGACGGCAGGGTCACCCCCATCATCGGCCCGCCGAGCAGCAGGCGCGCCGGCTCGCGGACCAGGCCACCGCAGGCGTCGATCAGCGCCTGCGCCGGGGTGCCGATCAGGGTCTCCAGGTTGCGCGGGTTGCCCACGCAGCTGCCGGCCACGGTGACCACCCGCGAGATCAGCGGCCGGCCGTGGCGCAGCGCCTGCTGGATGGCGTACACGGTGCCGACGTTGTGCACCAGCGCGCCCACCGAGGTGCTGCGCGCGTCGGCCGGCACCTCGCGGCCGGTGACCGCCTGGATCAGCTGCTTGGCCGAGCCCATCGGATAGAGCGCCGGCACCGCCTCCACCTCGATGGCGCCGTAGGGCTCGCTGGCCGCACGCATGGCCGCCAGCGCCTCGGGCTTGTTGTCCTCGATGCCGATCACCACCCGGTAGGCGCGCAGGATGTGCTGGATCAGCCGCGCGCCGTCGACGATGGCCTCGGCGCGCTCGCGCATGATGCGGTCGTCGCAGGTCAGGTAGGGCTCGCACTCGCTGCCGTTGACCAGCACGGTCTTGATCTCGTGACGGGTGCCCTGCTTGAGCTTGACCGCCGCCGGGAAAATCGCCCCGCCCATGCCGACGATGCCGGCCTGCGCCACCCGCTCGGCGAGCAGCAGCGGGCTCTCCTCGAACGGGTTGGCCGGCACCTCCAGCTCGATCCAGCGATCCTCGCCGTCGGTGTCGAGGACGATGCCGTTGACCGTCAGCCCGGACGGATGCGGGGCGAGGATCGGGCCGATCTCGACCACGGTCCCCGAGCTCGGCGCATGGATCGGCGCCGACAGCTCCGAGGGCGAGCTGGCGATCAGTTGGCCCTTGAGCACCCGCTCGCCGACCCTGACCAGCGGCAGGGCCTCGGCGCCGGCGTGCTGGCGCAGCGGCAGGTAGAGGCGCGGCGGCAGCGGCAGGCTGCCGATGGTCAGCGCCGAGGAGCGGTCCTTGTGGGCGGCCGGGTGGACGCCGCCGCGGATGCGGGCGGGATTGAACATGCTGGGACTCCGTGGGTGATTCAGGCGGCCTGGGGCTTGGTCCAGCGCCAGGTGTCCAGGGTCGGCTCCTGCGTGACGAGGGCGACGCAGTCTTCCGGGCAGGCGTCCTGGCACCTGGCGCAGCCGGTGCAGGCGCCCTGCAGCACCACGTGGATCTGCCCGCTGGCGCCGACGATGGCGTCGGTCGGACAGGCGCGGTAGCAACGGGTGCAGCCGGTGCACTGCGCGGCGTCGATGGTCGCCAGCTGCGGCGCGCTCATCTGGCCGGCGTCGAGGGTCACGCCGAGCAGCGCGGCGAGCTTCTCGGCCAGCGCCACCCCGCCGGGCGGGCAGCAGGTCACGTCCGCCTGGCCCTCGACCAGCGCCGCCGCCGCCCCGGCGCAGCCGGGGAAGCCGCACTGGCCGCACTGGCTGCCCGGCATCAGCGCCTCGATCTCCTTGATCAGCGGATTCTCGTCGGTGACCGCGAACCTGCGCGCCGCCACGCCCAGTCCGCCGCCCAGGATCAGACCCATGGTGGCCAGGGCCAGGGTTGCCATCAGCATCTCGCTCTCCTCGCCGGCGCCTGCCGGTCAGCCATTCAGATCAGCCCGCCGAAGCCCATGAACGCCAGCGCCAGCAGGCCGGCGGTGACGAAGGCGATCGGCGGACCGGAAAACGCCGCCGGCACGCTGGCGAGCTGCAGGCGCTCGCGCAGGCCGGCGAAGATGATCATGATCAGGGTGAAGCCGAGCGCCGAGCCGAAGCCGAACAGGCCGGCCTGCACAAGGCTGTGGCCCTCGCGCACGCTGATCAGCGGCACGCCGAGCACCGCGCAGTTGGTGGTGATCAGCGGCAGGTAGATGCCGAGGGCGCGGTACAGCGAGGGGCTGACCTTGCGGATGATCATCTCGATCAGCTGCACCATGGCGGCGATCACCACGATGTAGGCGAGGATGCGCAGGAAGCCGATGCCCAGCGGCTGCAGCACGTGGTGCTCGAGCAGCCAGCTGCTGATGCCGCCGAGGGTCATCACCAGGGTGGTAGCCACCCCCATGCCGATCGACGGGTCGAGCTTGCTGGACACCCCCATGAACGGGCACAGGCCGAGAAAACGCGCCAGCACCACGTTGTTGACCAGCACGGTGCCGATCAGAAACAGCACATATTCCATAGCGACCCACCCTCCCGGCTGAACCCTGGGCTGCACCCTTGTCGGGCACATCCCGTTGCCGGGGGGAATTGCAGCAAGCGTGCCATGGCTCGGGCGACACCCTGCGCGGCGCTGCAGGCCGCGGAAAACCTGATCCAGATCAAGGGAAGCGCGCGCAGATCCGCCCGCCGCCGCGGCGCCGGCGCCGGTCTTGTCGGCTTTGCGACAGACAACGGCCGCCATCGCGACGCCATCCGTGGGCTTTCCCACAGAAAAGCCCGTCGCCGGCGCGACGAACCGCTCTGCCCCGCCACTTCCGCCACTCCCGCGCCCGTGCGGACAGCGGCATGGCCTTTGCAAAACCCCCTTGTCCGCCGCGCCCCGCTCGACCGGCGCGGCGCTGCCACTCCCGTGGACTGATGAGGCTCAACCCATGACCCAGGGCAAACCGTCCCGCAGCAGCGACGTGCCGGCGCCAGCCGCCGGCGCCGAGCTGCTCCCCGAGGCATTCCGGCAGATGGCGGAGCACGCCCCCATCGCCATCTCCATCACCGACCTCAAGGCCAACATCCTCTATGCCAACCGCGCCTTCAGCACCACCACCGGCTACGCGCTGGCGGAGGTGATCGGCAAGAACGAATCCATGCTGTCCAACGGCACCACCCCGCGGCTGGTCTACCAGGCGCTGTGGAGCCGTCTGGCGCAGAAGAAGCCGTGGTCCGGCGTGCTGGTCAACCGGCGCAAGGACGGCAGCCTGTACCTGGCCGAGCTGACCGTGGCGCCGGTGTTCGACGAACGCGGCGAGACCCTCTACTACCTGGGCATGCACCGCGACACCAGCGACCTGCACGAGCTGGAGCAGCGGGTCAGCAACCAGCGGCTGATGATCGAGGCGGTGGTCGGCGCGGCGCCAGCGGCCATGGTGGTGCTCGATCGCGACAACCGCGTGGTGCTGTCCAACCCCAGCTTCGCCCGCCTGGCCCGCGAGCTGACCGAGGGCGGCAGCGGCGACAGCCTGGTGGCGCTGGTGCGCGAGAACCTCGCGGTACCCTTCGCGGCGCTGGAGGGCGAGGGCCGCGCCTTCTCCGGCAAGGAGATCCCCCTCGACCTGGGCGGCCATGCGCCGCGCTGGCTGTCCTGCCACGGCATGGCCATCCACGTCGAGGACGAGCGCGCCCAGGTGTTCTTCGCCCCCGGCGCCGAGCGCTACCTGCTGCTGACCCTCAACGACATCTCCGAGCTGCGCCAGAAGCAGCAGGACTCGCGGCTCAACGCGCTGAAGGCGCTGATGGCCGAGGAGGAGCTGCTCGACGGCATGCGCGAGACCTTCAGCGGCGCCATCCACCGCCTGCAGGGCCCGGTCAACCTGATCAGCGCGGCGCTGCGCATGCTCGAGCGCCGCCTCGGCGAGCAGGCCGGCAACGACCCGGTGCTCAGTGCCATGCGCGAGGCCAGCATGGCCGGCCAGGAGGCGCTGGACAGCCTGTCCGGGGCCATGCCGGTGCGCCGCGCCGAGGCCAAGATGCCGGTCAACGTCAACCAGCTGATCCGCGAGGTGATCAGCCTGTGCACCGACGAGCTGCTCGCCCAGGGCATCGTCGTCGACTGGCAGCCGGCGCTGCGCCTGCCCTGGGTGATGGGCGCCGAGAGCCGCCTGCGCAGCGTGATCAAGCAGCTGGTGATGAACGCCATCGAGGCCGTCGCCCACAGCCAGGTCAGCCGCCGCGAGCTGTTCATCAGCACCCGGGTGGAGAACCAGCAGGTGGTGCGCCTGGAGATCGTCGACAGCGGGCCGGGCATCCCCGCCGAGCTGGCGCTCAAGGTGTTCGAACCGTTCTTCAGCACCAAGCCGCCGCACGCCGCCGGCCACGGCATGGGCTTGGCCATGGTGCAGGAGATCGTCAGCGAACACGCCGGCACCGTGCACATCGACACCACTTATCGCGACGGTTGCCGGGTGGTGGTCGAACTGCCCTTCAGCGCCGCCGGTTGAATCCAAGGAGAGCAGGCCGATGAGCAGTATCCAGCTCGCCCAGCGTCCCGGCACCACCTCGCGTGCCGACCTCTACGACAAGCAGTTGCAGGCCCTGGCGCGCATTTCCCGCACCCTCAGCCGGGTGCAGCAGATCGAGGACATCCTCGCCCAGGTCCTCGCCGTGCTGCACGACCACCTCGGCCTGCTGCACGGCCTGGTGTCGATCAGCGACCCGCAGCACGGCGCCCTGCAGGTCGGCGCCATCCACAGCGACTCGCAGGCGGTGGTCAGCGCCTGCGAGAACGTGCGCTACCGCATCGGCGAGGGGGTGATCGGCAACGTGCTCAAGCACGGCAACAGCGTGGTACTCGGGCGCATCTCGTCCGAACCGCGCTTCCTCGACCGCCTGGCGCTCTACGATCTCGAGCTGCCGTTCATCGCGGTGCCGATCAAGACCCACGAGGGCAACACCATCGGCGTGCTGGCCGCCCAGCCGGAGGGCCGCGCCGACGAACTGCTGCCCGACCGCGCGCGCTTCATGGAGATAGTCGCCAACCTGCTGGCGCAGACCGTGCGCCTGGTGGTCAACCTCGAGGACAGTCGCGAGCTGGCCAACGAGCGCGACGAACTGCGCCGCGAGGTGCGCGGCAAGTACGGCTTCGAGAACATGGTGGTGGGCAACACCCCGGCGATGCGCCGGGTGTTCGACCAGGTGCGCCGGGTCGGCAAGTGGGACAGCACGGTGCTGGTGCTCGGCGAGTCGGGCACCGGCAAGGAGGTGATCTCCAGCGCCATCCACTACAACTCGCCGCGCGCCCACCAGCCGTTCGTGCGCCTGAACTGCGCGGCGCTGCCGGAGACCCTGCTCGAGTCCGAGCTGTTCGGCCACGAGAAGGGCGCCTTCACCGGCGCGGTCAAGCAGCGCAAGGGGCGCTTCGAGCAGGCCGACGGCGGCACCCTGTTCCTCGACGAGATCGGCGAGATCTCGCCGATGTTCCAGGCCAAGCTGCTGCGCGTGCTGCAGGAGGGCGAGTTCGAGCGGGTCGGCGGCAACCAGACGGTGAAGGTCAACGTGCGCATCGTCGCCGCCACCAACCGCGACCTGGAGGCCGAGGTGGAGAAGGGCAAGTTCCGCGAGGACCTCTACTACCGCCTCAACGTGATGGCCATCCGCATCCCGCCGCTGCGCGAGCGCAGCGCCGACATCCCCGAGCTGGCCGAATTCCTCCTCGCCAAGATCGGCCGTCTGCAGGGGCGCAAGCTGAGCATCACCGACAGCGCCATCCGCCTGCTGATGGGCCACCGCTGGCCGGGCAACGTGCGCGAACTGGAGAACTGCCTGGAGCGCTCGGCGATCATGAGCGAGGACGGCACCATCAGCCGCGACGTGGTGTCGCTCGGCGGCCTCGACCACGACAGCGTGGCGCTGGCGCCGCTGCCGGAGGTCAACCTGGCCGACGAGGCGCTGGACGACCGCGAGCGGGTGATCGCCGCCCTCGAGCAGGCCGGCTGGGTGCAGGCCAAGGCCGCGCGCCTGCTGGGCATGACCCCGCGCCAGATCGCCTACCGCATCCAGACCCTCAACATCCACATGCGCAAGATCTGAGTTGCGCGGCGTGTGCCCGGCGGCGGCCAGGGCACGCGCATGACTCCACCTGCAGGGGCGAATTCATTCGCCTGACCGGGGCCACGCTGGCGAATGAATTCGCCCCTACAGCGGGCTCGGCAACCCTCCATGCGATCGCTCTCGCCGCCCCACTTGTCGCCTATCCGACAAAGCCCCGCCCGCGCCCCTGTCGGCAGCCTGACAAAAAGGCCAGCAGCTCCACAAATAATTCTTCAAAAACAATGACATAAACGAACGGCACGGCACTTGCTCAGCTAATGGTGAATCTCTCTTTCCTCCGGAGACCAACCATGGAACTGAGCGTACTTGGGCAGAACGATGCGGGGCAGCACGCCGCCGGTGGTTGCTCCTCCGGCTCCTGCGGCAGCACCGACGACCAGCTGTCCCACCTGCCGGAGCACATCCGCGCCAAGGTGCACAACCACCCCTGCTACTCGGAAGAGGCCCACCACTACTTCGCGCGCATGCACGTGGCGGTGGCGCCGGCCTGCAACATCCAGTGCCACTACTGCAACCGCAAGTACGACTGCGCCAACGAGTCGCGCCCCGGCGTGGTCTCCGAGCTGCTCGACCCGTTGCAGGCGGTGAAGAAGGTCAAGGCGGTGGCCGCCACCATCCCGCAGATGACCGTGCTCGGCATCGCCGGCCCCGGCGACCCGCTGGCCAACCCGCAGCGCACCTTCGAGACCTTCCGCATGCTTTCCGAGCAGGCCCCGGACATCAAGCTGTGCGTGTCCACCAACGGCCTGGCCCTGCCCGACTGCGTCGACGAGCTGGCCCGCCATAACATCGACCACGTGACCATCACCATCAACTGCGTCGACCCGGCGGTCGGCGCCAAGATCTATCCGTGGATCTACTGGAACAACCAGCGCATCCGCGGCCGCAAGGCGGCGAAGATCCTTATCGAGCAGCAGCAGAAGGGCCTGGAGATGCTGGTGGCGCGCGGCATCCTGGTGAAGGTCAACTCGGTGCTGATCCCCGGGGTCAACGACGAGCACCTCAAGGAGGTCAGCCGCATCGTCAAGGCCAAGGGCGCCTTCCTGCACAACGTCATGCCGCTGATCGCCGAGGCCGAGCACGGCACCTTCTACGGCGTGATGGGCCAGCGCAGCCCCGAGCCGGAAGAACTGCAGGACCTGCAGGACGCCTGCGCCGGCGACATGAACATGATGCGCCACTGCCGCCAGTGCCGCGCCGACGCGGTCGGCCTGCTCGGCGAGGACCGCGGCGACGAGTTCACCCTGGAGAAGATCGAGTCGATGGACATCGACTACGCGGCAGCCATGGTCAGGCGCGCCGCGATCCACGCGGCGATCAAGGAGGAGCTGGACGACAAGGCGGCGAAGAAGGCGCGCCTGGCCGGCCTCGGCGTACCGCAGGAAAGCGCCCCGGCCCGCCACTACCGCCCGGTGCTGATGGCGGTGGCCACCAGCGGCGGCGGCCTGGTCAACCAGCACTACGGCCATGCCAGCGAGTTCCTGATCTACGAGGCCTCCGGCAAGGGCGTGCGCTTCATCGGCCACCGCAAGGTCGACCAGTACTGCGTCGGCGACGACAGCTGCGGCGACAAGGAGT
This sequence comes from Pseudomonas sp. AN-1, assembly GCF_034057115.1. Lineage (NCBI taxonomy): Bacteria > Pseudomonadati > Pseudomonadota > Gammaproteobacteria > Pseudomonadales > Pseudomonadaceae > Pseudomonas > Pseudomonas sp. AN-1. The sequence goes on from NZ_CP139195.1 coordinate 2,073,665, forward strand.
CGGCGCTGAACGGCAGCATCCGCGCGCTCAGGGGCTGCGAGGCGGTGCTCTGCTCGAAGATCGGCTACGAGCCGTGGGGCCAGCTGGAGGCCGCCGGCATCCAGCCCAACGGCGAGCACGCCATGGAGCCGATCGAGGAAGCGGTGCTGGCGGTCTACCAGGAAATGATCGCCGCCGGCCGGCTGGACGCCGACGCCGCGCCGCTGCGCGCCAAGGCCTGAAACCCACCATGCGAGGAGGTGCCCGATGGCGCTGAAAATCGAGGAATCCTGTGTCAACTGCTGGGCGTGCGTCGACGTCTGCCCGAGCGAGGCGATCTACCAGGGCAGCCAGCACTTCAGGATCAACGCGCACAAGTGCACCGAGTGCGACGGCGACTTCGCCGACCCGCAGTGCGCCAGCATCTGCCCGATCGAGGGGGCGATCCTGCTCGCCGACGGCAGCCCGGCCAACCCGCCGGGCTCGCTGACCGGCATCCCGCCGGAGCGCCTGCTTGAAGCCATGCGCGAAATCCAGGCGCGCTGAGGAGGCCGGCATGGGTGCCCTGATCTTCTACGAAAAACCCGGCTGCGGCGGCAACGCCCGGCAGCAGCGCCTGCTGCGCGCGGCAGGGCTGGAACTGGAGGTGCGCGACCTGCTGGGCGAGCCGTGGCGCGCCGAGACGCTCGCGCCGTTCCTCGCCGGGCGACCGGTGGCCGACTGGTTCAACCGCGCAGCGCCGGCGGTGAAGTCGGGAGAGGTCGATCCCGAGCGGCTGGATGCCGAAGCGGCGCTGGCCCTGCTGCTGGCGAGCCCGATCCTGATCCGCCGCCCGCTGATCCGCCTCGGCGAGCACCATCTGGCCGGCTTCGACGTGGCGGCGCTCAACGCGCTGCTGCCGGCCGGACACCGGCTGGCCGAGCCGGCCGCGCCGCTCGACGGCTGCGTGCACGGCGCCGAGGCAACCGCCAGCTGCCACGCGCCGCAGGAGCCGCAGCCATGAGCCGCGCCGCCCTCGCCCGCCTCCCTGCAGAGTGCGTGGAACGCGATCCCAACCTGGACTGGCTGCAGCGCATCCTCACCGCCCAGCGCGCCGGACGCAGCTGCCTGCCGCTGCATCTCGGTCTCGACCCGCAAACCCACACGGCCTTGATCCAGGCCTGCTTTTCCGAGCGCGCCGGGCAGTATCTTGGCGCTCCGCCGCAGGCCCGCGAGCGCGACGCGCTGCGCGCCGAGCTGCTGGAGCTGCGCCGCGACGAGTGGCGGGAGCTGCGCGACCTGCTGCTCGCCGGCCGCGCCGGGCGCGCGGGCGAGGCGGTGGTCGCCGCAGTGGTCGCCGCCGCCTGCCTGGGCGGCGACCACCTGTGGCGCGATCTCGGCCTCGCCTCGCGCGACGAGCTGCGCGCGCTGCTCGAATACAACTTCCCGCGGCTGGCCGCGCGCAACGTCCAAAACATGCGCTGGAAGAAGTTCTTCTACCGCCAGCTGTGCGAGCAGGACGGCGCCTACGTGTGCCGCTCGCCCAGCTGCCAAGCCTGCCCCACCTATCACGACTGTTTCGGAGAAGAGTCATGAGCCACTGCCAACGCATCAGCGCCGAACAGGCCGAGACCCTGCTCAGCGGGGCGGACAACGTCATGCTGCTGGACATGCGCGATGCCCGCGCCTACTGCCAGGGCCACGACCCGCGCGCCATCCACCTCAGCGACATGACCCTGCGTACCCTGGTGCGCCACACCCCGCGCCAGGTGCAGCTGATCGTCTGCGGCGACGAGGCGCGCGCCAGCCAGGAGATGGTCGAGTTCTTCCGCGACTACGGCTTCGCCCACTGCTACAGCCTCGACGGCGGCTACGCCGCCTGGCAGGCACGCCCGCGCCAGCCGGCCCGCGCCGAACGGCGCGTCGCCGAACAGCGCGTCGCCGTGCACGGCTGAGGAGACCGACCATGCAGGTTCTCGACACCGAAGCACGCATCCGCCAGCAGATCGCCGCCAACCCGGTGATCCTCTACATGAAGGGCACGCCGGAGGCGCCCGAGTGCGGCTTCTCGCGCGCCGCGGTGGGCGCGCTGCACAAGCTCGGCAAGCCGTTCGCCTTCGTCAACGTGCTGACCGCCCCGCACATCCGCGAGAAGCTGCCGAAGATCTCGCAGTGGCCGACCTATCCGCAGCTGTTCGTCAACGGCGAGCTGGTCGGCGGCTGCGACATCATCCTCGGCATGGAGGCCGACGGCAGCCTGCAGGCGCTGCTCGCCGGGGTCTGACGGGTCGTACCGGCGCTGCCGCGCTGGCGTCACTCCCCGGGCGCCGGTGCGGCGGCGCTGCCCAGCCGGCTATTGCCCTTCGGCCAGGCCGAGGAACGCCGCCACCTGCGGCGCAGCGAACGGCCAGCCCAGCTCGGCGCCGCTGTCCAGCCGGCGCAGCACCGGGATGCGCACCCCGTAGGCCTCGACCCACTCCTCGCGCTCGGCGATATCCACCAGCTCCACCTCGAGCCCCAGACCGACGAAGGGCATCAGCACCTCCTCGGCCAGTTCGCACAGGTGGCAGCCGAGGGTTCCGAACAGTTGGCAGGCGGGCAGCATGACATCTCTCATGGTGAACAGACCGGCGGCAGTTTAGCATTTGCGCTACCTGCCCCGTCGCCCGCCACCGACACCCGGGCGCGGGTATCCCGCTTGTCCAGCCGAACCCTCGCATGGAGCACTGCCGTTGTTCGTCAACCTGCTGATCATCCTGGCCGCCTCGCTGCTGGTCATCGCCCTGTTCCGCCACCTCAAGCTGCCGCCGCTGCTGGCCTACATGAGCGTCGGCCTGGCCCTCGGCCCGGGCAGCCTGGGCTGGCTGCAGCAGCACGAGGACATGCCGCTGCTGGCCGAGTTCGGCGTGGTGTTCCTGCTGTTCAGCCTCGGCCTCGAGTTCTCCCTGCCGCGCATGCTGGCGCTGCGCCGCGTAGTGTTCGGCCTCGGCAGCCTGCAGGTGCTCGCCTGCACCCTGCCGCTGGCCGGCCTGCTGCACCTGGCCGGCCTGGCCCTGCCGGCCGCGCTGCTAGTCGGCGGCGGCCTGGCGCTGTCCTCCACCGCCATCGTCACCAAGGAGCTGAGCAGCATGGGCGAGGTGTTCAGCGACCACGGCCAGAACGCCATCGGCGTGCTGCTGTTCCAGGACCTGGTCGCGGTGCTGCTGCTGACCATGATCCCGGTGGTCGCCGGCGGCAGCGAGCAGGCCTGGTACTGGGCGCTGCCGATCACCCTGGGCAAGGCCGCGCTGCTGTTCGGCGGCCTGCTAGTGGCCAGCCGCTGGCTGCTGCCGCGGCTGTTCCACGAGGTGGCGCAGGCCAACGCCGCCGAGCTGTTCGTGCTGCTGGCGCTGGTCATCGTGCTGCTCACCGCCTGGCTGACCCACCTGCTCGGCCTGTCCATGGCCCTCGGCGCCTTCCTCGCCGGCATGCTGCTCGGCGAGAGCCACTACCGCCACCAGATCGAGGCCGACATCCGCCCGTTCCGCGACGTGCTGCTCGGCCTGTTCTTCGTCAGCGTCGGCATGCTGATCGACGTCGGCCTGTTCGCCAGCCACGGCCTGGTGATCCTCGGCATGACCGTGCTGCTGCTGGCGCTCAAGGGCGCGCTGGTCACCCTGCTGGTGCGCCTGCGCGGCGGCAGCAACGAGAGCGCCTGGCGCAGCGGCCTGGCGCTGGCCCAGGGCGGCGAGTTCTGCTTCGCCCTGGTGGCCCAGGCGCAGCAGGCCAGGCTGGTCGACGGCGAGCTGGCCGGGCTGATCCTCGCCGCCACCTTCTGCTCGATGGCGGTCACTCCGCTGCTGCTGCGCGCGGCGCCGCAGTTGGCCGCCCGCCTCGGCCGGCAGCCGGATGCCGAGGCGCGCGCCGAGGACATCGCCGGCGCCTGCGCCGAGCACGAGGGCCACGTGCTGATCTGCGGCTTCGGCCGGGTCGGCCAGTCGATCGGCCGCTTCCTGCGCCGCGAGGGCATCCCCTTCGTCGCCCTCGACAACGACCCGATCCGCGTGCAGGAGGCGGCGGCCGGCGAGCACCACGTGCACTTCGGCGACGCGCGCCGCGGCGAGCTGCTGGAGGCCCTCGGCCTGAGCCGCGCACGCCTGCTGGTGGTGGCCGCCGACAACCCCCAGCACGCCCTGGCCACGGTCAAGGCGGCGCGGGCGCTGTCGGCCGAGCTGCCGATCCTGGTGCGCACCCGCGACGACAGCTTCCTGGCCAGCCTGCTGGAGGCCGGCGCCAGCGAGGTGGTGCCGGAGGTGCTGGAGTCGAGCCTGATGCTCGCCTCCCACGCGCTGGTCATGCTCGGCCTGCCCGAGCGCCGGGTGCAGGCGCACATGGACGAGGTGCGCCGCGATCGCTACCACCTGCTGCACGGCTTCTACCACGGCGCCAGCGCCAACCTGCTCGACCAGCAGGGCCGCCCGCGCGTGCTGCTGCACGCGGTCAACCTCAGCCAGGACGCCTACGCCTGCGGCCGCAGCCTGGCCGAGCTGAAGCTGAGCGGGCTGGGCGTGGAACTGCAGGGCGTGCGCCGCGAGGGCGACGAGCTGGAGCTGAGCGACAACCTGCCGCTGCGCGAAGGCGACGCGCTGCTGCTCGCCGGCCCGCTGGAGTGCATCGAGCGCGCCGAGGCGCGTCTGCTGGCCGGCACCCAGTAACCGGCCCGCAAACGCAGAAGCCCGCTCGAAAGCGGGCTTCTGCGTTTCTGGCGCGGGGCTATTCGTGGTTGGTGGCGCCGATCTTGTGGATCGACAGGTCGGCGCCGTAGTACTCCTCCTCGGCGCTCAGGCGGATGCCCAGGCTGGCCTTGAGCAGGCCGTACACCGCGAAGCCGCCGCCCAGCGCCACCAGGATGCCGAGCAGCGAGCCGATCAGCTGGCTGGCCAGGCTGACCCCGCCGAGGCCGCCCAGCGCGCTCTGGCCGAAGATGCCGCAGGCGATGCCGCCCCAGATGCCGCACAAGCCGTGCAGCGGCCAGACGCCGAGCACGTCGTCGATCTTCCAGCGGTTCTGGGTGGCGGTGAAGGCCCAGACGAACAGCGCGCCGGCCACGCCGCCGGTGATCAGCGCGCCGATCGGGTGCATCAGGTCGGAGCCGGCGCACACCGCCACCAGGCCGGCCAGCGGGCCGTTGTGCAGGAAGCCGGGATCGTTGCGGCCGACCAGCAGCGCCGCCAGGGTACCGCCGACCATGGCCAGCAGCGAGTTGACCGCCACCAGGCCGCTGACCCCCTGCAGGGTCTGCGCGCTCATCACGTTGAAGCCGAACCAGCCGACGATGAGGATCCACGAGCCGAGGGCGAGGAACGGGATGTTCGAGGGCGCGAAGGCCACCAGCCGGCCGTCGCGATAGCGGCCGTTGCGGTGGCCGAGCAGCAGCACCGCCGCCAGCGCCAGCCAGCCGCCGACCGCGTGCACCACCACCGAGCCGGCGAAGTCGTGGAAGGCGGCGCCGAAGCGCTCGGTGAGCCAGGCCTGCAGGCCGAGGTTGCCGTTCCAGATCAGCCCCTCGAAGAACGGGTAGACCACGGCGACGATCAGCGCCGTGGCGCACAGCTGCGGGCCGAAGCGGGAGCGCTCGGCGATGCCGCCGGAGATGATCGCCGGGATCGCCGCGGCGAAGGTCAGCAGGAAGAAGAACTTCACCAGCGCGTAGCCGTTCTCGGCGGTCAGCGCGCCGGCCGGCTCGAGGAAGCTCACTCCGTAGGCCAGCCAGTAGCCGACGAAGAAGTAGGCCAGGCAGGACACGGCGAAGTCGGCGAGGATCTTCGACAGGGCGTTGACCTGGTTCTTCTGCCGCACGGTGCCGACCTCGAGGAAGGCGAAACCGGCGTGCATGGCCAGCACCATGACCGCGCCGAGCAGGATGAACAGGGTGTTGGAGCCATGGACCAGGCTCGCTACGGCAGTATCAAGATTTTCCATCGGCGCGACGCGCTCCTCCGGTAGGCAGGGAAGCACCAAAGCGGGTCACTGATGACCATCGGCGCACCACGGACAGGCGTGCACCACCTTGCGAACCGCTTGTCTTGATCGCCACACCCTTGGGCAAAATCCGCCCTGGTGCCGCGATCGGGGTAGCTTCTTGTTATGAATCAGTGGCTTGGACGTGTGTGGCAACGTCCTGTCGACCTTCGCGCCAGATCCGCCAACGGGCAGGCGCAGACGCACACGCCGCTGAGCCAAGCAAGAGCCATGCCGTCGCGCACCAGCCACAGGCAGCACTGCTGCAAAAGCGTGCACGCCAAGGCGGCCGGCGACGCCGGACGCACCCGGCCCTGCCCCTGCCTCGACCAGCATAGCCCGCCACCGCCCCGCGGCTGTGCAGGGCTGCGCCGCGGCGCCGCACGCCCGCGCACGACCATGCTCCAGCACGGTGCATGCGCAAACCTGGCCGCATTCTTGCTAGACAGCCGCCCACCGCCCCTGCGGGCACTGCTGGAGCCTGACGTGTTCGCCGGCCAACCCTTCGCCGTGTTCCAACCCTTCGTCGATACCGCCACCGGCCTGATCGCCGGCGTCGAGGCACTCGCCCGCCTGCGCGACGCCGACGGCCAGCTGCACTCGGCCGGCGCGCTGTTCGCCGACCCGGCCAGCGACCAGGCCGACCTGCTGCGGCTCGACCGCCAGGTGCGCGAGCACGCCCTCGACCAGCTGCGCCACGCGCCGGCGGACTGGTTCCTCAGCCTGAACATCTCGCCGCGCTGGATCAGTTGCCTGAGCCCCGGCCAGGCGCTGCCGAGCCTGTGCCAGCTGGAGCGCTACCGCATCGACCCGCGACGCATCGTCTTCGAGATCACCGAGCTGGACGGCGACATCCCCTGCCTGCTGCAGGCCGTGCGCCAGTACCGCCAGGCCGGCGCGCGCATCGCCGTGGACGACTTCGGCGCCGGCTATTCGCAGCTCGACCGGGTGCTGGCCCTGCAGCCGGACATCCTCAAGCTGGACATGCGCCTGTTCCAGGACGCCGCCCGCGGCGGCCCCGGCTGCGAGCTGGTCAAGGCGCTGGCGCAGATGGCCGAGAAGACCGGCTGCCGGATCATCGCCGAGGGGGTGGAGACCGAGGACGAGCTGCACTTCGCCCTCGAGTGCGGCGCCCGCTACGTGCAGGGCTTCCTGTTCGCCGCCGGCAAGCCCGGCTTCTTCGCCGCCGACGCCTTCGCCGCGCGCTTCGCCGAGGTGCGCGACCACTACGTGCAGCTCAAGCTGGCCGAGCGCGCGCGGCTGATCGAGCTGCGCCGCCAGCTCGGCGAGCTGCTGGAGCACCTGCGCCCCTGGGCGGAGCAGCGGGGGCCGGCGGCCGCCCTGCCGGCACCCGGGCATCCCTGGCTGCTGCGTATCTACCAGTGCGACCGCAGCGGCGAACAGATCACTCCCAACTGCGAGTGGCGCGGCGGCGCCTGGCACGAGGAACCCGTCTACCTGCGCCACAACTGGTCGTGGCGCCCCTGGTTCCACCAGTTGCTGGCCGAGGGCCTCGACGAACAGCGCCTGACCCTGTCACCGACCTACCGCGACGCCACCAGCAACCAGTACTGCCTGACCGCCGGCCGCTGCATCGACCAGGGTCGCCGCCTGCTGCTGGTCGACATCGACGCCGGCGCCCTGGCCTCCCCGCCTCCCCCCGCTACCCCGGCGGGGCTTGCCGGCCACTGCCGCAAGCCGCAAGCTGGAGCCTTTGCGACTGCTGAGGACTCCCCTTGGACTGGCACACCCTGCTTACCCGCGAACGTCTGGGCAAACCCGTGCAGAGCTCCGAGGAGCTCGGCCGCAGCGCCTTCCACAAGGACCACGACCGCATCATCTTCTCCGGCGCCTTCCGCCGCCTCGGGCGCAAGACCCAGGTGCACCCGGTCTCCAGCAACGACCACATCCACACCCGCCTGACCCACAGCCTGGAGGTGGCCTGCGTCGGCCGCTCGCTGGGCATGCGCGTCGGCGAGATGCTGCGCGACGCCCTGCCGATCTGGTGCGACCCCGGTGACCTGGGGGTGATCGTGCAGTCGGCCTGCCTGGCCCACGACATCGGCAATCCGCCGTTCGGCCACTCCGGCGAGGACGCCATCCGCCACTGGTTCCAGCTCGCCGACGAGCGCGGCTGGCTGGACGCCCTGAGCCAAGCCGAGCGCGCCGACTTCCTCGGCTTCGAGGGCAACGCCCAGGGCCTGCGGGTACTGACCCAGCTGGAGTACCACCAGTTCGACGGCGGCACCCGGCTGACCTACGCCACCCTCGGCACCTACCTGAAGTACCCGTGGAGCGCCCGCCACGCCGACGCCCAGGGCTACAAGAAGCACAAGTTCGGCTGCTACCAGAGCGAGCTGCCGCTGCTCGAGCAGATCGCCCGCAAGCTGCAGCTGCCACAGCTCGAGCCCGAGCGCTGGGCGCGCCATCCGCTGGTCTACCTGATGGAGGCGGCCGACGACATCTGCTACGGCCTGATCGACCTCGAGGACGGCCTGGAGATGGACCTGCTCGACTATCCCGAGGTCGAGGCGCTGCTGCTCGACCTGGTCGGCGACGACCTGCCGGAAACCTACCGCCAGCTCGGCCCCAGGGATTCGCGCCGGCGCAAGCTGGCGATCCTGCGCGGCAAGGCCATCGAGCACCTGACCAATGCCGCGGCGCGGGCCTTCGTCGCCCAGCACGACGCGCTGCTCGCCGGCAGCCTGGAGGGCGACCTGGTCGAGCACATGCACGGCCCGGCCAAGCAGTGCGTGCTGCGCGCCAAGGCGCTGGCGCGGCAGAAGATCTTCCAGGACAAGCGCAAGACCCTGCACGAGATCGGCGCCTACACCACCCTGGAGATCCTCCTCAATGCCTTCTGCGGCGCGGTGCTGGAGCAACACGGCGGGCGCACGCCGTCGTTCAAGAACCGGCGCATCCTCGACCTGCTCGGCAACAACGCGCCCGATCCGCACCGCCCGCTGTACCAGGCCTACCTGCGGGTGATCGACTTCATCGCCGGGATGACCGACAGCTACGCCACCGAGATGGCCCGCGAGATGACCGGCCGCTCCAGCCCGGTCTGAAACGCAAAAGCCCCGCGGCACGGGCGTGGCGCGGGGCTTTTGCGGGGAAACGCGGTGATCAGGCGTTGATGGCCTTCTCCGGGTACCAGGCATCGGCCAGCTCGCCGATCTTGAAGCTTTCCAGCTCGCCGCGGCCCTGCAGCCAGGCCTCGACGGCGGCGCGCTGTTCGGCGCTGACCGAGCCGCGCTTGTTCAGGCAGACCATGCCGAACTCGTCGCAGCCGATGAAGATCAGGCCGTTGGCCTCGATGGCCTGGTCGAGGAACTGCCCGAGGAAGGCCTCGGCGGCTTCGCCCTCGAGATCCTCGCGGTAGTTGAGGATCAGCTCGAAGCCGAGTTCCTGGAACTCGTCGACACAGAGCTTCTTGCGCAGGCGGCGGGAACGATTGGTAGCCATGGATGCATCCTCGAACGTATGGGGTGCGGCACTCTACCAGCTTCCGCAGGTCAGGCCCATGACAGCGGGCTCCGTTCGGCACGAAAAGCCCCGAAATAGCGGGCTTGAGGCATAATTGCCCGATTCTTTCGTCCGCGAACGTTGAGACGCCCCATGCTGTTGCGCGTAACCAAGTCCTTGCTCGCCAAGGCATCCGAGATCGCCCGCCCGCTGCGCCTGCTCGGCCTCGCGGGCCTGCTGCTGCCCGCCACCCTGCCGCTGCCTGCCAGCGCGTCCAGCCTGCCGCCGCGGGTGGAGCAGGCGCTCAAGGCCAGCAAGCTGAGCAGCGACGCCCTGTCGGTGGCGCTGATCCCCCTCGACGGCCCCGGCACCCCCAGCTACCTCAACGCCGACCGCCCGGTGAACCCGGCCTCGACCATGAAGCTGGTGACCACCTACGCCGCGCTGGAGCTGCTCGGCCCGACCCACCAGTGGAAGACCGCCTTCTACACCGACGGCCCGCTGCGCAACGGCGTGCTGCAGGGCAACCTCTACCTCAAGGGCGGCGGCGATCCCAAGCTGACCATGGAGCGCCTGTGGCTGCTGCTGCGCGACCTGCGCCACGCCGGCGTGCAGCAGGTGCAGGGCGACCTGGTGCTGGAGCGCAACCACTTCCGCACCGACGGCCAGACGCCGTTCGACGACGACGGCGGCGACCGCACCAAGCCCTATCTGGTCGAGCCCGACGCGCTGATGGTCAACCTCAAGACCCTGCGCCTGATCGTGCGCGGCGAGGCGCGCGGCGCCGCGGTGCAGGCCGAACCGCCGATCCCATACATCCGCATCGACAACCGGGTGAAGGTGACCGCCCCGGCCGCCTGCCCGGGCTGGCCGCAGGTGACCTACAACTTCCAGCCGCAGGCCGACGGCAGCCTCGAGGTGATCGCCGCCGGGCAGATCCCGGAAGGCTGCAGCGGCCAGCGCTACCTGTCGCTGCTCGACCACCCGGCCTTCACCGGCGGCACCGTGCGCGCGCTGTGGAGCGAGCTGGGCGGCAGCATCAGCGGCCAGGACCGCCTCGGCGCCACCCCGGGCAACGCCCGCCTGCTGGCCCAGGCCTGGTCGCCGGACGTGGTGGAGATCATTCGCGACATCAACAAGTACAGCAACAACACCATGGCCCGGCAGCTGTTCCTGTCGATCGGCGCGCGCCACCGCCTGCCGGGCGACGCCAACGATGCCGCGGCCGCCTACCGGGCCATCGACCAGTGGCTGACCCGCAAGGGCATCCGCGCACCGAACCTGGTGCTGGAGAACGGCTCCGGGCTGTCGCGCCGCGAGCGCATCAGCGCGCGGGAGATGGCCACCATGCTGCATGCGGCCTGGAAGAGCCCGTATGCCGCCGAGTTCATCTCCTCGATGCCGCTGGCGGCGATGGACGGCACCCTGCGCAAGCGCATGCGCAACACCCCGCTGGCCGGCAACGCGCACCTGAAGACCGGTACCCTGAACAACGTACGCGCCCTGGCCGGCTACAGCCGCGACGCCCAGGGCCACACCTGGGCGGCGGTGGTGATCCTCAACCACCCGCGGCCGTGGGGCGCCTCGGCGATCCTCGACCAGGTGCTGCAGGAGCTGTACCGCCAGCCGGGCAGCCTGAGCGCCGGACTGGCCCGCTGAGCTGCCAACGAAAAACCGCCTGCCCGGGACACCGGACAGGCGGTTTTTTCATGGGCGGTAGTCCGGCAGGGTGGAAAACGACCGCAGGTCTTTTCCACCGCCCAGTCCCCTGCTCGGGCACTGGTAGAGGATCGCTGCGCGAGTCCTCTACCCTACCTGGTCACGCTCCCTACCGGGCAGTCAGGCGCCAGGCGCGGTGGATCTTCGGGTTGCGGGCGAAGTCCGGATCGAGGGTCTGCGCGCTGATCTCCTCCACCGCGTAGCGCTGCTCCAGGGCCGGATCGAGCTGGAACTTGCGGAAGTTGTTGGAGAAGTACAGCACCCCGCCCCTGGCCAGGCGCGCCATGGCCAGGTCGAGCAGGTGCACGTGGTCGCGCTGCACGTCGAACACGCCTTCCATGCGCTTGGAGTTGGAGAAGGTCGGCGGATCGATGAAGATCAGCTCGTATTCGCCGCGATCGGCCTCCAGCCACTCCATCACGTCGCCCTGCTCGAGGCGGTGCTTGTCGGAGAAGCCGTTGAGCGCCAGGTTACGCCGCGCCCAGTCGAGGTAGGTCTTCGACAGGTCGACGCTGGTGGTGCTGCGCGCGCCGCCCTTGGCCGCATGCACGGTGGCGGTCGCGGTGTAGCAGAACAGGTTGAGGAAGCGCTTGCCGGCGGCCTCCTTCTGGATGCGCAGGCGCAGCGGGCGGTGGTCGAGGAACAGCCCGGTGTCGAGGTAGTCGGTGAGGTTGACCAGCAGCTTGACGCCGCCCTCGCTCACCTCCATGAAGCGGCCCTGCTGATCCTGGCGCTCGTACTGCTTCTTGCCGGCCTGGCGCTCGCGGCGCTTGATCACCACCCGCGCCGGATCCATGTCCAGCGCCTGGGGAATCGCCGCCAGGGCGTCGAGCAGGCGCGCCTGCGCCTTGTCCGGATCGATCGAGCGCGGCGGCGCGTACTCCTGCACGTGCACCCAGTCGCGGTACAGGTCGACGGCCAGGGCGTACTCCGGCATGTCGGCGTCATACAGGCGGTAGCACTCGACATCGGCCTTGCGCGCCCACTTGCCGAGGGTCTTGAGGTTCTTCTGCAGGCGGTTGGCGAACATCTGCCCGCCTTCGGACAGCCGCGCCGGCTCGGTGCGCACCGCCGGCGGGCGCTCGACCAGTTGGCCGCCGATCATCCGCGCCTGGCTCGGCGCCGGCTGGGCCGACTCGTTGCGGCCGGTGACGAACTGCTCCGGCAGCACCTTGAACAGCAGCAGCTTGCACGGCAGCGCGCCGTTCCAGAAGGCGTACTGCTTGTGGCTGCGGATGCCCATGCGCTTGCCCAGCTCCGGGGCGCCGGTGAACACCGCCGCCTCCCAGTTCAGGCAGGACTGGCGCAGGCGCTCGCCGAGGTTCTGGTAGAGGTACAGCAGGCTGGCCTCGTCGCCGAGGCGCTCGCCGTAGGGCGGGTTGCACACCACCAGGCCGGTCTGGTTCTGGTCCGGGCGCGGTTCGAAGGTGGCCAGTTCGCCCTGGTAGATCTTCACCCACTCGGACAGGCCGGCACGCTCGATGTTGTTGCGCCCCGGCTGGATCAGCCGCGGGTCGGCCTCGTAGCCGCGGATCCACAGCGGCGGGCGGGCGAGGCCGGCGGCAGCGCGCGCCTCGGCCTCCTCGTGCAGCTTCTTCCAGATCGCCGGCACGTGGCCCAGCCAGTTGGAGAAGCCCCACTTCTCGCGCCTGAGGTTCGGCGCGATGTCGGCGGCCATCATCCCCGCCTCGACCAGGAAGGTGCCGACGCCGCACATCGGGTCGGCCAGTGCGCCGCCTTCGGCGGCGATGCGCGGCCAGCCGGCGCGGATCAGGATCGCCGCGGCGAGGTTTTCCTTGAGCGGCGCGGCGCCCTGCTGCAGGCGGTAGCCGCGCTGGTGCAGGCTGAAGCCGGACAGATCCAGCGACAGCACCAGCTCGCCGCGCTCCAGGCGCGCGTGGATACGCAGGTCGGGCTCGTACTTGTCCACCGACGGCCGCTGGCCGGACTGCGCGCGCAGGGCGTCGACGATGCCGTCCTTGACCTTGAGGGCGCCGAAGTGGGTGTTGTCGATGCCGGCGCCGCGGCCGGAGAATTCCACCGCCAGGCTGCCGGTGGGCAGCAGGTGCTCGCTCCAGTCGATGCCGCGCACCGCCTGGTAGAGCGTCTCGGCGCTGTCCACCGCAAAGCGGCCGAGCACCAGCAGCACGCGGTTGGCCAGACGCGACCACAGGCACAGGCGGTAGGCGGTTTCCAGGCTGCCCTGCCCCTGCACGGCGGCCACCTGGGCGCGGCCGTCTTGCAGGCCGAGCGCGGCGGCCTCCTCGAGGAGCAGGGTTTCCAGCCCCTTGGGACTGGTGAGAACGAGCGGGTACAGATCGGACATGCGGTATTCCAGGGGCAGAGCCCGTCATGGGGTGTGACGCAGGGTCGCGGATGACCCCTCGTCGGAAGGCGGGCGCCGCAGGCGGCCTCACCGTCGGGTATTCAGTATCGGCGCAACAGGGCTGCCCAGGCGAGCCAGCCCGTCTGCCACGGGGATATGTCCCCTCTCCAACGCAATGAAAGCATTAGGATTATTTTTTTATGACAAAACGATCATTCACAGAGTCCCGGACATTGCTTTAGAACTCAAGACAGATCCGCGGCCGCAAGCGCTGCGGGACACGCTCGCCACGCCGGCAGCGAGCAGCAGGTGGCAGAACCTCTGCCAGGCCTCCCGAGAGGCCAACGGGAACAGTACAGTCAACGACCGAGGGCAATACCCGATGAGAAGACTTAAGCGTGATCCGTTGGAACGAGCCTTTTTGCGCGGTTATCAGTATGGCGTCAGCGGCAAATCCCGCGACATGTGCCCCTTCACCCAACCTTCCGCACGCCAGGCCTGGCTCAACGGCTGGCGCGAGGGCCGGGTCGACAACTGGGAGGGCATGACCGGCACCGCCGGCGTCCATCGTCTCAACCAGCTGAACGCCGTAGGCTGAGCCCACTCTTCACCTTCCGACCGGCTCTTCCATCCATCCACCACAGGGCTCCCGCGGGAGCCCTGCCTGTTTCCGGCCTCAGGCCCTGCCGGCTGCGGCGATGGCATCCACCGCCGCGCGGATCAGCGCCGGCCCCTTGTAGATGAAGCCCGAATAGATCTGCACCAGGCTGGCGCCGGCGGCGATCTTTTCCGCCGCGTGCACACCCTCGGTGATCCCGCCGACGGCGATGATCGGCAGGCGTCCGCCCAGTTCGCCGGCCAAGACGCGCACCGTGTGGGTGCTCCGGTCGCGCACCGGCGCCCCGGACAGGCCGCCGGCCTCGTCGGCATGCGCCAGCCCCTCCACGCCCTCGCGGCTCAGGGTGGTGTTGGTGGCGATCACCGCATCCATGCCGGTCTCCAGCAGCGCACGGGCGACCAGCACGGTTTCCTCGTCGCTCATGTCCGGGGCGATCTTGATCGCCAGCGGCACGCGCCGGCCATGACGCACCGCCAGCTCCTCCTGACGCACGCGCAGGGCCTCGAGCAGCTGCTTGAGCGAGTCGCCGAACTGCAGGCTGCGCAGCCCGGGAGTGTTCGGCGAGCTGACGTTGACCGTCACGTAGCTGGCGTGGGCATAGACCTTGTCCAGGCAGATCAGGTAGTCGTCCACCGCGCGCTCGACTGGGGTGTCGAAGTTCTTGCCGATGTTGATGCCGAGGATGCCGCGGTACTTGGCCGCCTGCACCCGCGCCAGCAGGTGGTCGACGCCGAGGTTGTTGAAGCCCATGCGGTTGATGATCGCCTCGGCCTGCGGCAGGCGGAACAGCCGCGGCTTGGGGTTGCCCGGCTGCGGGCGCGGGGTCACGGTGCCGATCTCGATGAAGCCGAAACCGAGCTGGGCGAAACCGTCGATGGCGTCGCCGTTCTTGTCCAGGCCGGCGGCCAGGCCGACCGGATTGGGGAACTCCAGGCCCATCACCGTCACCGGCAGGCGCGGCGTCTGGCACACCAGGCGGTTGAGGCCGAGGCGGCCGCCGGCGCCGATCAGGTCGATGGCCAGTTCGTGGGAGGTTTCCGGGGACAGCTTGAACAGCAGCTCGCGAGCCAGAGCGTACATGGGCAGGGGTCATCAGGAGGCCAGAAGGGCGCAGATTATAGCCCAGTGACCGCCGGGCGGCGAAGCCGCCGCCGGCAATCCGCCGCTCCAGAGCGGCCTGGCAACAGAACGCCAGCATTCTTTTGACGGCCGAAGTCGGGTAGTCTTGGCTTCTGTTAGGCCTTGGGGCAAGGTCCGTGCGGCATACTCCCCCGCCTATAATCCATCTGTGTGCAGGAAGCATTCGGGCATGACCATGCCACCCATCACACTGACCGAGCGTCTCGCGGCCCTGCTCCAGCGTCTGGGGCTGGGCGGGCGCGGCAGCCAGCAGCTGCGCGAGCAGGCGGCGCGTCTGCGCCTGCCCTTCGCTCCCCTGCCGGAGGTGCCGGACAGCATCTGGTGGCAGGACGGCCCGCCGCTGCAGCGCCTGGCCGACCTGCCGCGCGGCGCCCTGTCCGGTCCGGTGCAGGAAGACAAGGCGGCCGCCCATGGCGCGCTGCGCGCGCTGATCCGGGTCGAGGAACGGCAGATCGGCGAGTTCGACCTGCGCTGGATCGACGGTCTCGGCGGCGCCCCGGAGTCGGGCTGGCGCTTCAACCGCTTCGAGGACTACGCCGCCTCGTCCGCCTGCCGCAGCATCCGCCTGATCAGCTACAAGGATTTCAGCCGCACCCTGGCCCAGGCCCTGCCGCACCATGCCAGCGGCGAGACCCTCTACCTGCGCCAGGCCAGCTGGCGCGGCGAGCGCTACTTCTGGAGCGGCGAACAGGCCGCGCCGGCCTTCGCCTGTGCGGTGGCCTACGCCCGCCGCCGCGGCCTGACCATCCAGCTGCCGGCGCTGCTCAGCGAATATCGCCTGAGCCGCAGCGGCCTCGACCAGCTGGATGCCGGCTACCATGTACTGGCCATGCCGGCCGCGGCCTGGAGCGACGCGCGCTTCATGCGCCTGCTGCTCACCGGCATGCCCTACGCCCGCCTCAACCTGCTGCGCGACAGCGGCGGCCCGGAGTTCCTCCTCCTGCCGCGCAGCCAGGCCGACGCCGACGCCCTCGGCGAGGGCCTGCGCCTGGCCGGCGCCGCCGACGTCAGCGCCTGGCTGCGCACGCTGCTGGCGATCTGAACGGCGTCAGGCCGGCACCCCATCGCGCTCGCGGGCCAGCCGCGCTCCCGCCTGGGCGGCGGGCAGCGGGCGGCCGCACAGGTAGCCCTGCACCGCATCGCAGCCGAGCGCACGCAGCAGCTCCAGCTGGCTGGCAGTCTCCACGCCCTCGGCGACCACCTGCAGGTCCAGGCCCTGGCCCATGGCAATCACGGTGGCGACTATCTTGTCGGCGCGTGCGTCCTGACCCAGGCCGTCGATGAAGCTCTTGTCGATCTTCAGCTTGTCGATGGGGAAACGGCTGAGATAGGCCAGCGACGAGTAGCCGGTGCCGAAGTCGTCCACCGCCAGGTGCACGCCCAGGGCCTTGAGCTCGGCCAGACGCACCTGGGTCTCCAGGTTCTGCGCCATCAGCGCGCCTTCGGTGATCTCCAGCTCGAGCAGCGCGCCGGGCAGGCCGCTGTCCTCCAGCGCGCGGCGCACCAGCTCGACCACGTCCAGATGCTGGAACTGGCGCGGCGACAGGTTGACGCTGACCGGCACCGCCGGCAGGCCCGCCTCGCCCCAGCGCACGGCCTGGCGACAGGCCTCGTGCATCACCCACTCGCCGAGGGCGAGGATCAGCCCGGTCTCCTCGAGCAGCGGGATGAACACCGCCGGCGACACCGGCTCGCCCTGGATCGGGCACCAGCGCACCAGCGCCTCGAAGCCGAGGATGCGGCCGCTGGCGATGTCCACCTGCGGCTGATAGTAGAGCTGGAACTCCTGGGCGGTGATCGCCCGATGCAGGCGGCTTTCCAGGGCCTGACGATTCTCCGCGGCGCGGGTCAGCTCCTCGGTGTGGAACTGGTAGTTGTTGCGGCCGTTTTCCTTGGCCTGGTACATGGCCACGTCGGCGCAGCGGATCAGCTCGGACATTTCCAGGCCGTCGTCGGGGTACAGGCTGATGCCGATGCTGGCGCCGACGAACAGCTCGTGACCGCTGCCGACGCGGAACGGCTGCTGCAGAAGGTCGATCAGGTCCTGGGCGACCAGCGCCGCCTCCTCGGGGTGATGGATGCCCTCGAGGACCAGCAGGAACTCGTCGCCGCCCAGACGGGCGAACATGTCCTCGGCGCGGATGCGCTGGCGCAGGCGCCCGGCGATCAGTACCAGCAGCTCGTCGCCGACGCCGTGGCCGAGGCTGTCGTTGACCCGCTTGAAGCCGTCGAGATCGAGGAACAGCACCGCCACCTTGCAGTGCAGGCGGCGTGCCCGCTCGATGGCGCCGTTGAGGTGCGACTGCACGAGGATGCGGTTGGGCAGCTCGGTGAGCGGGTCGTAGTGGGCCAGGCGCTCGAGCTGCGCCTCGGACTCCTTGAGCTGGGAGATGTCGCTGAACACCGCCACATAGTTGGTCAGCTTGCCCTTGTCGTCGCGCACCGCGCTGATGCTGTGCCACTGCGGGAACACCTCGCCGGACTTGCGGCGGTTCCACACCTCGCCCTGCCAGTGGCCCTCATCGAGCAGGGCGGTCCACATGCTCTGGTAGAACTCCTTGCTCTGCCGGCCGGAGCTGACCATGCTCGGGTTGCGACCGAGCACCTCGTGCTCCTCGTAGCCGGTGATGTCGCAGAAGGCACGGTTGACCGCGATGATCTTCGGCGTGGTATCGGTGATCACCACCCCCTCGCGGGCGTTGGTGAACACCGCGGCGGCATGGCGCAGTTTCTCGTCCGCCGCCTTGCGCGCCGAGATGTCCAGCAGCAGGCTCTCCAGGCACAGCGGTTCGCCCGCCGCATCGCGGTGCACGCGGGTATAGTCCTCGATCCAGATGTAGCCGCCGACGCCGGTGCGGATGCGGTATTCGAGGACGAATTCCGGGCGCGCCTCGTCGATGCTGCGCTGCACCTCGGCCAGCACCAGCGGCAGGTCGTCCGCATGGATCAGGGTGGTGAACCAGCGCTGGCCGTCGAGCAGGCTGGACGCCGAATAGCCCCAGCGCTCGACGTTGCTGGACACGAACTGCACCGGCCAGCCGGTCTGCGCCTTGCGCCGCAGCATCACCATCGGGCTGGCGACCACCGCATCCACCACCGCCTGCACCGTCTCGCGGTCCTTGTAGCGCTGGGTGACGTCGAGCAGGGTGCCGATGATCGCCGGCAGGCCGTCCAGTTCGATGCGGGTGCCGAAGGCCTCGGCCATGAACTCGCGACCGTCGCGGGTCAGCGCGCGAAACTCATAGTGGGCCGAAACCAGCTCGCCGCGTTCGCGCCGGTCGAGCATGTCGCGCACCCGCGGCCGGTCGGCCTCGCAGACCAGGTCCAGCAGCGAGCGCGCCACCAGCTCCTGCGGCTGGTAGCCGAACCATTCGGCCAGACGCGGGTTGGCGTACTCGAAGTGGCCGTCGCGCAGCACGTAGACACCGACCAGCGACTGCTCGACCAGTCCGCGGAAACGCGCCTCGTTGGCCTGCAGCTCGCTGCCGGCATCCAGCTCGGACTGGATGTCGAAGGCGCTGCCCAGGTAGCCGTTGAACTGGCCATCGCGTCCCATCAGCGGCTCGCCATGCAGCTGCACCCAGTGGTAGCGCCCGGTCCGCGCGCGCAGGCGCAGGCGCACGGCGAAGTCCACCCCGCAGCCGGTGCCGCCCTCGGTCAGCAGCGGCTCGAGCAGGCGGCGATCATCGGGATGCAGCGCCTGCCACCAGCCCTCGCCCTGGCTGTCCTCGTCGCCCATCCCGGTGAGCTGCATCCAGGCGGCGTTGACGTAGACGCAGCGCTGCTGGCGGTCGACCTGCCACACCGGGCTAGGAATGCAGTTGAGCAGGTATTCGTTGTAGTCGCGGGCGCTGATCACCCGCTGCATCAGGGCACCGAACTCGGCGGCCAGCTGGCCGACCTCGTCGCCGCCGAGCACCGGCAGGCTGTCGATGCGCCCGGTGCTGAGCCGGCGCACGTCGTCCAGCAGCTCCTCGATGCGATCGGTGAGCAGGCGCTTGAGCAGCCAGGCCAGCAGCAGGGCCAGAAGCAGCAGCGGCACCAGCAGCATGAGCAGCTGCTGGCCGGTGCGCACCCAGGCCTTGTCGCGCAGCGTATCGGTACGCATGACCAGCACCACCATGCCCCCGCCGGGTACGCTCGCCTCCTCGCCCAGCGGATAGCCGCCCAGCAGCAGTTCGTCGCCCTCCAGCCAGTGCAGGTGCTGACGCTCCCAGCGCTCGGGATCCGCCAGCAGGTGTTCGACGGCCGGCATGTTCAGCGGCATGCGCGACGCCCCCTGGGGCAGGCTCAGGGCGCGCAGGCGACCGCTGCCATCGAGCACGGCCGCGTAGACCAGGGCCGGATGGCTGAGATGTTCGCTGAACAGGTGTCCGAGGCGCTCGGCGCTGGCGGATCCGTTCTGCACCAGGCCGCTGGCGATGAAGTGACCGATGAAGTCGGTGGTGGTTTCCAGCTCGCCCATCGTCTCCTGCAGCGAGTGGCGATAGACCGAGAGTACCTGATAGGCGGAGACCAGCAGTCCGAAGCAGAGAAAGGCGCTCAGCAACAAGGCACGCAGGGTGAACAGGCGACTCATGCGCGATCTCTCCAGGGCGGGACTCTGTCACGAAAGCGGCGGAACCTCCCGGTGGGCAGGACGAGGCGCGCCCGCAGTACAGCTGCCGCAGGGATGGGTGCAGGGTTTCTCGCTTGTTGCCCGACCGCTCCCAACGGCACACTTTGCATGCACCCGCGGCAGAAAAGCAAAAGGGTTACTCGCAAAAACGTAACCCGTTGATATGTATCAAGATTCTGGTGCGCGAGGGGGGATTCGAACCCCCGACCTACCGCTTAGGAGGCGGTTGCTCTATCCAGCTGAGCTACAGGCGCTAATGGCCGGCGATGTTAAACGAGGCGCGGCGACTTGTCATGCCCGAAAGCCAAATCCGCCGCCCGGCAATGCCCAACCAATCGCAATTCCGCCACCACCGACTGGCCAGCCCCGGCTCCAGCGGTCACACTGCCCCTCCCTCCCCGCCGCATGCGCGGGGCGCGACTATGGATGGAAACGGTGCCGGCGCGGGCAACTGATGAACGGAAGCAACCGGGCATGGTCATATCACTGCTACCTGCACATTCCCATCTGCGATCACCTGATAACGCGGTTAGACAGCCCATGAAACAGAGCCTCCCCTCCCGCTCCAGTCGGAGCGCCGACAAGTTTGTCGTCCGCCTGCCGGAGGGCATGCGTGCCCGCATCGCCGAAGTGGCCCGCCACTACCACCGCAGCATGAACTCCGAGATCATCGCGCGCCTGGAAAAGACCCTGCTCGCCGAGGGCAGCCTGCCCAGCGCCGGCAGCAGCGCCGCTGCCTCCGGCGAACTGCCCCCGCACGAGCATCAGCTGCTGCAGCGCTTCCGCCAGTTGCCGCAACCGCAGCAGAGCGCGCTGATCGCCCTGCTCAACAGCGCGGCGAACAACTGACCCATCGAACGCACAAGGGCCGCCAGGCGTCTGCCGGGCGGCCCTTGTGGCGGCACGAGCGGCGCGCCCCACCCGCTACATGAGGAACAGGGTGGCCAGGCCGAGGAAGATGAAGAAGCCGCCACTGTCGGTCATGGCAGTGATCATCACGCTGGCGCCCATCGCCGGATCGCGCCCCAGGCGCGCCAGGGTCATGGGGATCAGCACCCCCATCAGCGCGGCGAGCAGCAGGTTGAGGGTCATCGCCCCGGTCATCACCGCACCCAGCGACCAGCTGCCGTAGAGATACCAGGCCACCCCGCCGATCACCCCCCCCCAGACCAGCCCGTTGATCAGGCCGACACCCAGCTCCTTGCGCAGCAGGCGCATGGTGTTGCCCGTCCCCACCTGATCCAGCGCCATGGCGCGGACGATCATGGTGATGGTCTGGTTGCCGGAGTTGCCGCCGATGCCGGCGACGATCGGCATCAATGCCGCCAGCGCCACCAGCTTCTCGATGGAACCCTCGAACAGGCCGATCACCCGCGAGGCGAGAAAGGCGGTGACCAGATTGATCGCCAGCCAGGCCCAGCGGTTGCGCACCGATTTCCACACCGAGGCGAAGATGTCCTCCTCCTCGCGCAGACCGGCCATGTTGAGCACTTCGCTCTCGCTTTCCTCGCGGATCAGGTCGACCATCTCGTCGATGGTCAGACGGCCGATCAGCTTGTCGCTCTTGTCCACCACCGGCGCGGAAATCAGGTCGTAGCGCTCGAAGGCCTGGGCGGCGTCGTGGGCGTCCTCCTCGGGATGGAAACTCACCGGGTCGGTGGCCATCACCTCGGCGACTTTCTTGTCGGGGTCGTTGACCAGCAGGCGCTTGATCGGCAGCACGCCCTGCAGGATGCCGTCGTAGTCGACCACGAACAGCTTGTCGGTGTGCCCCGGCAGCTCCTTGAGCCGGCGCAGGTAGCGCAGCACCACCTCGAGGGTCACGTCGTCGCGGATGGTGACCATCTCGAAGTCCATCAGCGCGCCGACCTGGTCCTCCTCGTAGGACAATGCCGAACGCACCCGCTCGCGCTGCTGCGCATCGAGCGTCTCCATCAGCTCGTGGACCACGTCGCGCGGCAGCTCGGGAGCCAGGTCGGCCAGCTCGTCGGCGTCGAGGTCGCGGGTCGCGGCGAGGATCTCGTGATCGTCCATGTCGGCGATCAGCGTCTCGCGCACCGCGTCGGAGACTTCGAGGAGGATGTCGCCGTCGCGCTCGGCCTTGACCAGCTGCCAGACCGTCAGGCGGTCGTCGAGCGGCAGGGCTTCGAGGATATGGGCGATGTCGGCGGGATGGAGATCGTCGAGCCGGCGCTGCAGCTCGGCCAGGTTCTGGCGGTGCACCAGGCTCTCGACCAGTTCCTGGTGCTCACCTTCCTGACGCTGGGTCAGCCCCTCCACCAGCCTGTGCCGGTGCAGCAGCTCGACCACCTGGGCCAGACGATCCTGCAGGCTTTCCTGGGGCTTCTTGGCTTCTGCTTCGGTCATTGCGCACTCCCTGTCCCCCAGTGGCAGGACGCGCCCCGGAGGCAATCAATCTTTCAAGATGCAGACGAACAATCGAGGTTCGGGATAACTGGGTAAGTCCATGGCTGGATTTCCACACGACCCGCTGGGGGCAGACGTGTCAATGATAACATCCGCGGCGCCCTTGGGCGCGTCGAATCGGCCCGCGGCAGAGCGGCTGCGGGAACGAAACGCGGGAAATGAAAAAAGGGCCTGCATCGCTGCAGGCCCTTTCGGTATGGCGCACTCAGGAGGATTCGAACCTCCGACCGCCCGGTTCGTAGCCGGGTACTCTATCCAGCTGAGCTATGAGTGCACATGTGATGTTTAGCCAGATCACCGCTGGTCCGGAATCGCCGACAATGCCGACGACCCTGAATATGGCGCACTCAGGAGGATTCGAACCTCCGACCGCCCGGTTCGTAGCCGGGTACTCTATCCAGCTGAGCTATGAGTGCACATGTGATGTTTAGCCAGATCACCGCTGGTTCGGAATCACCGGCAATGCCGGCGACCCTGAATATGGCGCACTCGGGAGGATTCGAACCTCCGACCGCCCGGTTCGTAGCCGGGTACTCTATCCAGCTGAGCTACGAGTGCGCAGGGCTGCCTGTCTTGCCAGGCTGTCACTCCGTCGAGCCATGCGACTCTCTGGAGAAAAATGGCGGAGAGGGGGGGATTCGAACCCCCGACACCCTTTTGAGGTGTACTCCCTTAGCAGGGGAGCGCCTTCGGCCACTCGGCCACCTCTCCGCAACACGGGGCGTACTATACCCAAGCAAACCCCGTTTGCAAAGCCTTGATTCGATAAAAATCGAAAAAAAATCAATGGCTTGGTTCTTCGTCCTTCTCCTTCTGGATGCGCTGGTAGATTTCCTCGCGATGTACTGCGACTTCCTTGGGTGCATTGACGCCAATGCGCACCTGATTGCCCTTCACGCCCAGCACGGTCACGGTGACATCATCACCGACCATCAGGGTCTCTCCCACGCGGCGAGTCAGAATAAGCATTCCTTTTCTCCTTTTGCCTGTATCAGGACAGCTGTCTGCAAGAAAAATGGCTAAACACCGGAGGGAAAAACTCCCCCCAGCTATCGCCCAAGTATTGACCAGAGCCGGCGGAATGAAATCCTCCATCCCGGCCAAAAACGACAAAAGGCGCGGAAAGCCGCGCCTTTTGCTCGGGAGGCGTCACTCGCCCTGACGGGTCGGCGCGTCCAGATCGAAAGCGGTGTGCAGCGCGCGCACGGCCAGCTCGAGGTACTTCTCCTCGACCACCACGCTGATCTTGATTTCCGAGGTGGAGATCATCTGGATGTTGATGTTCTCCTTGGCCAGCGCCTCGAACATGCGGCTGGCCACGCCGGCGTGGGAGCGCATGCCGACGCCGACCAGCGACACCTTGGCGATGTCGGTGTCGCCGGACACCTCGCGGGCGCCGAGCGCCTGGGCGGTCTGGCCGAGGATCGCCAGCGCCTTGTCGTAGTCGTTGCGGTGCACGGTGAAGGTGAAGTCGGTGGTGTTATCGTGCGCCACGTTCTGCACGATCATGTCCACCTCGATGTTGGCGGCGCTGATCGGGCCGAGGATCTTGAACGCCACGCCGGGAATGTCCGGTACGCCGCGAATGGTCAGCTTGGCTTCGTCGCGGTTGAAGGCGATGCCGGAGATGATCGGCTGTTCCATGGATTCCTCTTCGTCGATGGTGATGAGGGTGCCCGGACCCTCCTGGAAGCTGTGCAGCACGCGCAGCGGGACGTTGTACTTGCCGGCGAACTCCACCGAGCGGATCTGCAGCACCTTGGAGCCGAGGCTGGCCATTTCCAGCATCTCCTCGAAGGTGATCTTCTCCAGCCGCTGGGCCTTGGCCACCACGCGCGGGTCGGTGGTGTAGACGCCGTCCACGTCGGTATAGATCTGGCACTCGGCGGCCTTGAGCGCCGCGGCCAGGGCCACGCCGGTGGTGTCGGAGCCGCCACGGCCGAGGGTGGTGATGTTGCCCTGCGCGTCGACGCCCTGGAAACCGGCGACCACCACCACGCGACCGGCGTCCAGCTCGGCACGGATGCGGGCGTCGTCGATCTCGAGGATGCGCGCCTTGGTGTGGGCGCTGTCGGTAAGGATGCGCACCTGGTTGCCGGTGAAGGACACCGCCGGCACGCCGCGCTTGATCAGCGCCATGCTGAGCAGGCCGATGGTGACCTGCTCGCCGGTGGAGATGATGGCGTCCAGCTCGCGCGGATCGGGCTGCGGCATGACCTGCTTGGCCAGTTCGATCAGACGGTTGGTCTCGCCGCTCATGGCCGAGACCACCACCACGAGGTCATGTCCCGCCTCGCGGAACTTCTTCACCTTCTCGGCCACCTGCTCGATGCGCTCGACGCTGCCGACCGAGGTGCCGCCGAATTTCTGTACGATCAATGCCATTTCGATGCTGCCCAACCGCGAAGAAAAAGTCGCCCATTAAAACCGCCAGGCCGGGGCCTGCCAAGAGCCCGCCGGGCGCGGGGCGGGCTCTCGCATCCGGTCAGAACGCGGCGGCGACGAACGGCTCGACCAGCGCCAGCGCCTCGCCCAGCTTGCCGGCGTCCACGCCGCCGCCCTGGGCCATGTCCGGGCGGCCGCCGCCCTTGCCGCCGACCAGCGCGGCGGCCTGCTTCATCAGCTCGCCGGCCTTGAGCCTGGCGGTGAGGTCCTGGGTCACGCCGGCGACCAGCACCACCTTGCCGTCGAACTCGCCGCCGAGCAGGATCACCGCGCGGCCCAGCTTGTTCTTCAGCTGATCGACCAACGCCAGCAGCGCCTTGCCGTCCAGGCCGTCGAGACGCGCGGCCAGCACCTTGACCCCATGGACGTCGACCGCGGAACCGGCCAGATCATCGCCGGCGGCGCTGGCGGCCTTGGCCTTGAGCTGCTCCAGCTCCTTCTCCAGCTGGCGGTTGCGCTCGAGCAGACCGGCCAGCTTGTCCAGCAGGTTGTCGCGCGAGCCCTTGACCAGCGCGGCGGCTTCCTTGAGCTGCTCCTCGGCGCCGTTGAGGTAGGCGAGCGCCTGCTCGCCGGTCACCGCCTCGATGCGGCGCACGCCGGCGGCCACGCCGCCCTCGCTGACGATCTTGAACAGGCCGATGTCGCCGGTGCGCTGCACGTGGGTGCCGCCGCACAGCTCGACGGAGAAGCCACCGCCCATGCTCAGCACGCGCACGCTGTCGCCGTACTTCTCGCCGAACAGCGCCATGGCGCCCTTGGCCTTGGCGGTGTCGATATCGGTTTCCTCGGTCTCGACCTCGCTGTTCCTGCGGATCTCGGCGTTGACCAGGTCCTCGAGGGCCTTGAGCTGCTCGGGCTTGATCGCCTCGAAGTGGCTGAAGTCGAAGCGCAGGCGCTGGCTGTCGACCAGCGAGCCCTTCTGCTGCACGTGCTCGCCGAGGATCTGGCGCAGCGCGGCGTGCAGCAGGTGGGTGGCCGAGTGGTTGAGCGCGGTGGCGCCGCGCACGCTGGCGTCAACGATGGCCTCGACACTATCGCCGAGCTTCAGGCTGCCGGCGTCGAGGATGCCGTGGTGCAGGAAGGCGCCACCGGCCTTGCGGGTGTCGCGCACGTCGAAGCGCATGCCGTCCAGGCTCAGGTAGCCGCAGTCGCCGGCCTGGCCGCCGGACTCGGCGTAGAACGGCGTCTGGTCGAGTACCACCACGCCCTCCTCGCCGGCGCTCAGGCTGTCGACGCTCATGCCTTCCTTGAACAGGGCGACGACCTTGCCGCTGCCGCTGGTGCCCGCGTAGCCGGTGAAGCGGGTCTCGCCTTCCACCTTGATCAGGCTGTTGTAGTCCATGTCGAAGGCGCTGGCCGAGCGGGCGCGCTCGCGCTGGGCCTGCATCTCGCGCTCGAAGCCTTCCTCGTCGATGGACAGCTCGCGCTCGCGGGCGATGTCGCCGGTCAGGTCGACCGGGAAGCCGTAGGTGTCGTACAGCTTGAACACCACGTCGCCGGGGATCACCTTGCCCTCGAGGCCGGCCAGGTCCTGCTCGAGGATCTTCAGGCCCTGCTCCAGGGTCTTGGCGAACTGCTCTTCCTCGGTCTTCAGCACGCGCTCGATGTGCGCCTGCTGCGCCTTGAGCTCCGGATAGGCCTCGCCCATCTCGGCCACCAGGGCGGCGACGATCCTGTGGAAGAAGGCGCCCTTGGCACCCAGCTTGTTGCCGTGACGGCAGGCGCGACGGACGATGCGGCGCAGCACGTAGCCGCGGCCCTCGTTGGACGGGGTGACGCCGTCGGCGACCAGGAAGCCGCAGGAGCGGATGTGGTCGGCGACCACCTTCAGCGAGGCCTGTCCCTCGTTGGCGCAGCCGATGGCCGCGGCGGAGGCGTTGAGCAGGCTCTGGAACAGGTCGATCTCGTAGTTCGAGTTGACGTGCTGCAGCACGGCGCTGATGCGCTCCAGGCCCATGCCGGTGTCCACGCTCGGCGCCGGCAGCGGGTGCAGCACGCCGTCCGCGGTGCGGTTGAACTGCATGAACACGTTGTTCCAGATCTCGATGTAGCGGTCACCGTCTTCCTCGGGCGAGCCGGGCGGGCCGCCCCAGATGTGCTCGCCGTGGTCGAAGAATATCTCGGTGCACGGGCCGCACGGACCGGTGTCGCCCATCGCCCAGAAGTTGTCGGACGCGTAGGGCGCGCCCTTGTTGTCGCCGATGCGCACCATGCGCTCGGCCGGCACGCCGACTTCCTGGGTCCAGATGTCGTAGGCCTCGTCGTCGCTGGCGTAGACGGTGACCCACAGCTTCTCGGCCGGCAGGTTCAGCCACTTGGGCGAGGTGAGGAATTCCCAGGCGTAGGTGATGGCGTCGCGCTTGAAGTAGTCGCCGAAGCTGAAGTTGCCCAGCATCTCGAAGAAGGTGTGGTGGCGCGCGGTGTAGCCGACGTTCTCCAGGTCGTTGTGCTTGCCGCCGGCACGCACGCACTTCTGGCTGGTGGTGGCGCGGGTGTAGGCGCGCTTCTCCAGGCCGAGGAAGCAGTCCTTGAACTGGTTCATGCCGGCGTTGGTGAACAGCAGGGTCGGGTCGTTGGCCGGAATCAGCGAACTGGATGCGACGCGGGTATGCCCCTTCTCTTCGAAGAAGCGGAGGAAGGCTTCACGGATTTCTGCGCTTTTCATGGATTTTTCTCGGGAAACTGGATCGCTGCGGCCATTGCCTGACTGCCGCACGGATAACCGGCAAAGACGGGCATTATATAAACAACCCGCGCCAACTTGCATCGGCGCAGGCTATCGGCCCGATAGGAATGAACGCGGGGAAGTTCAGGGACAGACGTCGGCCAGGCTGACCGGCACCACGATCAGGCCGGCACGCAGGCCGTTCTTCACCCTGGGGTTGGGAAACACGATGCGCGCACCGCGCTCCACCACCTGCCAGCGCCGGCCGCCGGCATCCTCCGCCAGCAGGCTGCCCGCCTCCAGCGCGGTGAAGTTCTCCACCGCATCGTCCAGGTACAGACGGAAGTCGTGGCTGTGCTTGATGATCTCGCGGGCGATGCTGAACAGCTGCAGCGCCGCAGGGTCGCCGGGGGGCAGCTCGCGGCCCTCGATCAACGCGCGTAGCAGCGACTCCAGGCGACCGAGGTCGATGCTCTGGTTCTGCCCGAACGGCCGCGCCTGGCCCAGCTCGAGGGTGAAGGACTCGGCGCCGAAGCGCTGGCTGGTGAAGGCGCTGAAGGTGGTCGAGGTGCCGCTCTGCAGCAGCAGCGCCTGCAGTCCCGCGGCCTGCAGGCAGGCCAACTGCTCGCGGGTCGGCGGCTGCGCGCTGGCCGGGCGCAGGGCGAACTGCTCGATCTGCGAGCCGCGGATCGCGGTGTGCAGGTCGTAGTGCAGGCGCCGGCGCCCGGGGCTGGCGAAGAACAGCTCGGCCTGCAGCTCCAGCTCCACCGCGCGCAGGGCTTCGGGACCGCTGACCGAGGGATCGC
The DNA here is from genome assembly GCF_034057115.1 of Pseudomonas sp. AN-1. NCBI lineage: Bacteria > Pseudomonadati > Pseudomonadota > Gammaproteobacteria > Pseudomonadales > Pseudomonadaceae > Pseudomonas > Pseudomonas sp. AN-1. The sequence continues at coordinate 2,101,853 of NZ_CP139195.1, forward strand.
CGCCGCCGAACAGACGGTTGAGGTCGTAGCCGACGAAGCGCTCGCCGCGGCGCAGCCCGGCGGGATTGCCGAGCACCAGCAGCAGGCGCACGGCCGGCTGCAGGCGGCAGGAGGCGATGTCGTGGAGCAGGCGCTCGAGCAGCTCGACCGGCGCGGTCTCGTCGCCGTGGATGCCCGCCGACAGCAGCAGATCGACACCGCTGTCGCCGCCGGCCGGCGGCTCGACCAGCAGCACGCCCTCGGCCTTCCACTGCAGGCGGGCGCCGGAGGCGCAGACCTGGATCTTCTCCGAGGGCTCGCGTCCGGCCAGGGTCAGCTCAAGCAGTTTGCCGAGGGCAAGCATGGCAGGCGCTCCTTACGGCTGGCGGTACTCCCAGCATAGCCGGCGAGGCCGCCGGCGACTCAGTGGTGGTCGCAGCCGCAGTCGGGGCCATGCTCGTGGGCCTCGGCGGCATACAGCTCGACGCTCAGCGACAGCTGGTTGACCGCCTGCGGGCGCACCACCAGCAGCGGGATGTCGGTCTCGCCCTCGACCGACTCGGCGTAGACGATCACCCCGCCCTTGCCGTCGGCCTCCAGCCACAGCTCGCGGCCTTCGAGGCGCACCGCCACGCGCGCGCTGTGGGTTTCCCGACGTTCGCCGTAGGCATCTTCGAGGATCAGGGGCAGGCTCTCGCTCATGGAAATTTCTCGCTCAGACACGCTGGAAGGAATAGAGGGCTCCCAGCTTAAGGATTTGCGTCAGTTCGTCCAGTGCCGCGCGCGACTCGTCGAGCAGTTGCGGGTCGGCCAGATCACGGCTCACCAGGCGGTCGCGGTAGTGGCGGGCGACCCAGCGCTCGAGGCTATCGCACAGCGCCGGGGTCAGCAGCACGCCGGCATGGGTCGCCGCCAGCTGCTCCGGGGTGAGCACCACGCGCAGGCGCAGGCAGGCCGGCCCGCCGCCGTTGCGCATGCTCTGCCTGAGGTCGACCACCTCGACGGCGCGGATCGGGTTGTCGGCAGCCAGCAGCGCCTGCAGCCAGGCCCAGACTTGCGCCTGCTCGCGGCACTCCTCGGGCACCAGCAGCAGCATGGAGCCGTCGGCGCGGGTCAGCAGCTGGCTGTTGAACAGGTAGCTGTGCACCGCCTGCTCCAGGCTGAGGGCAGCGCGCGACACGCACAGGGCCTGCAGGCGGCCGCCGCGGCGGGCTAGCTGATCGGCCAGTTCGGCCAGCACCCGCTCGCCGTCGAGAAAGGCGTCCTCGTGATACAGCAGCAGCTCGCCGTTGCCGACGGCGATCACGTCGTTGTGGAACACCCCGGCGTCGATCGCCGCCGGCTGCTGCTGGGCGAACACCACGGCACCCGCGTCCAGGCCGTGCAGGCGCGCCACCGCCGCACTGGCCTCGCGACTCTGCCGCGCCGGATAGCGCTGGGGCTGCGGCGCCTGCGGATCGAAGGCACTGCGCCCGTAGACGAACAGTTCCACCCCGGGCTCGCCGTGGCTGCGGCACAGCCGCGTGTGGTTGGCCGCCCCCTCGTCGCCGAAGCTGGCATGGGCCGGCAGCGCCGGGTGATGGGCGAAATGCCGCGGATCGCTGAAGATCGTCTGCAGCACGCGGCTGGTGGCCGGGTGCTCGATCGAGCGGTGCAGCTGGGCGTGGAGGTTGGCGGCGGTGAAGTGCACGCGGCCGTCGGCGGTGTCGGCGCCGGGGCTGACGGTGGCGGCGTTGGCCGTCCACATGCTGGCCGCCGAGCCGAGCGCGGTCAGCAGCGCCGGCGCCTCGCCGGCGGCGCGCGCCAGCACCTGGGCGTCGCTGCCGGCAAAGCCCAGCGCGCGCAGGGTGGCCAGGTCGGGGCGCTCCTGCGGCGGCAGCACGCCCTGGACGAAGCCCAGCTCCAGCAGGCGGCGCATCTTCGCCAGCCCCTGCAGCGCCGCGCCACGCGGATCGGCCGGCTGCTCGCGGTTGCCCATCGAGGCCAGGTTGCCGGGCGACAGGCCGGCGTAGTTGTGGGTCGAGCCGACCAGGCCGTCGAAGTTGACCTCGACGGCGCTCACAGCGCCAGTCCCGGCGGCAGACTGGCCAGCACGGCGAGCTGCGCGCTCTCCAGCGAGGCCACCGGGTAGGCGCAGTAGTCGGCTGCGTACCAGGCGCTCGGCCGGTGATTGCCGGAGGCGCCGATGCCGCCGAACGGCGCCGTGCTGGCGGCCCCGGTCAGCGGGCGGTTCCAGTTGACGATGCCGGCGCGGGCCTGCAGGAGGAACTGCTCGTAACGCTCGGGCGAGTCGGAGATCAGCCCGGCGGCCAGGCCGAAACGGGTGGCGTTGGCCTCGCCCAGCGCCGTTTCGAAGTCGGCATAGCGGAGCACCTGCAGCAACGGACCGAAGTGTTCCTCGTCGGGACGCTCGGCCACTGCGCCGACGTCGAGGATGCCCGGGCTCAGCAGCGCCGTGCCCGGCTCCAGCTGGCGCATCGCCAGCAGCGGCGTGGCGCCGCGGGCGAGCAGGTCATCCTGGGCCGCGAGCAGACGGGCGGCGGCCTCGGGCGAGATCAGCGCGCCCATGAAGGGTTGCGGATCGGCATCGAAGCGGCCGACGCGCAGGCGGGAAACGACCTCGACCAGCCGCGCCAGCAGGCGTTCGCCCCACGCCCCGGCCGGCACCAGCAGGCGCCGCGCGCAGGTGCAGCGCTGGCCGGCAGAGAGGAAGGCGCTCTGCACGATGCACAGCACCGCGGCGTCGAGATCGGCGACCTCCTCGACCAACAGCGGGTTGTTGCCGCCCATCTCCAGGGCGAGGATCTTCTGCGGCTGCTCGGCGAACTGGCGGTGCAGCAGGCGCCCGGTGGCGCTGGAACCGGTGAACAGCAGGCCGTCCAGCTCGGCCTCGGCGGCCAGTGCGGCGCCAGTGTCACGGCCGCCCGGCAGCAGGCTGAGCACCCCGTCTGGCAGGCCGGCCTCGATCCAGCAGTGCACGGTCAGCTCGGCCACCGCCGGGGTCAGCTCGCTGGGCTTGAACAGCACGCAGTTGCCGGCCAGCAGCGCCGGGACGATGTGGCCGTTGGGCAGGTGGCCGGGGAAGTTGTAGGGGCCGAACACCGCCAGCACCCCGTGCGGACGATGGCGCAGCACGCTGTGGGCGTCGCCCAGCGGCGCGCGGCGCTCGCCGGCGCGCTCGGCCTGGGCGCGGATCGAGATGGCCACCTTGCCGACCATGCTGGCGACCTCGGTGCTCGCCTCCCACAGCGGCTTGCCGGTCTCGCGGCCGATCAGCCGGGCCAGCTCGTCGCTGCGCGCCCTGAGCACCTCGGCGAAGCGTTCCAGCACCGCGATGCGCTCGGCCAGCGGCCGCGCGGCCCAGGCCGGGAAGGCGCGGCGCGCGGCGCGGGCGGCGGCGGCGACCTGCGCGGCGCTGGCCGCGCGGCCCTGCCAGAGCAGCTGGCGGTCGCAGGGATCAAGCGAGACCAGTGCCTCGCCCTCCCCGGCCAGCCACTGGCCGCCGAGGTACAGGCTCATCGCCAGCCGACCTGCGCCGACAACGGCACCGCGCGCACCTGGGCGCCGGCGGAAAGGCGCAGGCGCTTGGCGGTGACGGCATCCACCACCAGGGTGCCGGAGGCCGGGCGCGCCTGGCCGACGGTGATCCGGCAGTCCTCGCGCTTGCGGTTGTGAATGAGGAACTGCGGCGCCTCCTCGCCCGGGGTGCCGATGGCCAGCACCAGGGTCTGGCTGTCGCGCACCGCGCGGATGTTGCCGGTCTCGCACTCCAGCGCCGGGCCGCCATCGAAGATGTCGATGTAGCCCTGGTAGCTGAAGCCCTCGGCGCGCAGCATGGTCAGCGCCGGCTCGGTGTCGCGGTGCACGCGGCCGATCACCGCGCGCGCCTCCTCGCTGAGGAAGCAGGTGTACAGCGGGAACTTGGGCATCAGCTTGGCGATGAAGGCCTTGTTGCCGACCCCGGTCAGGTAGTCGGCCTGGGAGAACTCCATCTTGAAGAAGTGCCGGCCGAGGCTTTCCCAGAACGGCGCGCGGGCGTTGTCGTCGGAGATGCCGCGCATCTCGGCGATCACCTTGTCGGCGAACAGCTCGCGGAACTCGGCGATGAACAGGAAGCGCGCCTTGGACAGCAGGCGCCCGCTGAGCCCGCTGTGGCGGTAGCGGGCGTCGAGGAACAGCGAACAGACCTCGGTGTTGCCGGTCAGGTCGTTGGCCAGGAACAGGGTCGGGTTCTCGCGGTGGATGCCCAGCTCGCGCGAGGCGCTGACGGTCAGGCCGACCCGGTAGTTGTACCAGGGCTCGCGCAGGCCGACCGCGCCGTTGATGGCGCTGATGCCGACCACCTGGCCGTCGTCGGTCTCCAGCACGAACTGGTAGTCGGCGTCGGCGCGTTCGGCCTCGCCGTGGAAGGACTTCTCCGCCCAGGCCACGCGCTGGGCCAGGCGTTCCTCGTTGGCCGGCAGCGAGGTGAGGCCGGCACCGGTGCTGCGCGCCATGGCGATCAGCGCGGGCATGTCGGTGCTGCGAACGGGACGAACGATCATGGTGCCTCCTGTTGACGGCCGCGAGGGCCGGAGCGCCGGCTGGCGCGGCATGGCGCCGCCGCAGGCCGGCGGCTTGCTCCAATCGGGTCGGACGGGATCAGACCGCCACCACCCGCACGCTGCCGCCCTCGCCGACGCCGAGCGCCTCGGCCACCGCCGGGGTGAGGGTCAGCGGCTGGCCGGGTTCCCAGTCCAGCTCGGCGATCAGCGCGCGGAAGTCCAGGGCCTGGTTGTTGGCCACCAGGTAGGGCCGGCCGACCTGCGCCGGCGCGCCGAGGCGCACCGGCACCAGACGGCTCTGGGCGATCGAGCGGATCCCCGAGGTGCGCGCGTGCACGGTGGGCCCGCCGTCGAAGATGTCGACGTAGTGCTCGGTCTCGAAGCCCTCGCGCATCAGGATGGCGAAGGACACCTGCGAGCGCGGGTGCACCTGGCCCATGGCCTCCTGGGCGCTGTCGGGCAGCAGCGGCACGTAGATCGGGTAGCTGGGCATCAGCTCGGCGAGCATGGTGCGGCTCTTCAGCCCGCACAGGCGCTCGGCCTCGGCGTAGTTGACGGCGAGGAAGTTGCGGCCGATCGCGTCCCAGAACGGCGCGTCGCCCTGCTCGTCGCTGTAGCCGACCACCTCGACCACCATGGCCTCGGCGAAGCGCTCGGGATGGCTGGCGACGAACAGCAGGCGGCCGCGCGAGTTGAGTTCGGCCCACTGGGAGTTCTCCAGCTCGGGCTGCATGTAGAAGCTGGTCAGCAGGCTGTTGCCGGTCAGGTCGTGACACAGCGACAGCACGTGGATGCGGTTGAGGATGTTCAGCTCGCGCGAGGCGTGCACGAAGGTCTCGTTGCGGAAGCTGTAGAACGGCTCGGAGAAGCCGGCGGTGGCGACGATGCCCGAGCAGCCGACCAGGCGGCCGCTGCCAGTATCCTCGAGGACGAAGAAGTAGCTCTCCTCGCCGTTGAAGCTCACCTCGGCGGCGAACGAGGCCTCCGAGGCGCGGATCTTCTCGGCCAGCCGCTCGCGGTCGTCCGGCAGGGAGGTGACACCGATGGGACTGTCCTTGGCCAGGCGCTGGACCTCCGGCAGGTCGCCCATCCGGGCGGGGCGCATGATCAGCATCGGTGTCTCTCCTTGGTTGTCGCGGTTGTCGTCAGGCGGCGGTCAGGCTGGCCAGCGCGCGCTCGAGGCGGGCCAGGCCCTCGTCGATGTCGGCATCACTGATCACCAGGCTGGGCGCGAAGCGCACCACGTCCGGGCCGGCCTGCAGGATCATCAGGTCCTGCTGCTGGGCGGCGGCCATCACCTCGCCGGCGCGGCCCTTCCAGGCGTCGGTGAGCACCGCGCCGAGCAGCAGGCCCATGCCGCGCACGTGGCTGAACACGCCGTACTGCTCGCCCATGCGGGTCAGCTCGCGGGTGAAGCGCGCACTGCGCACGGCGACGCCTTCGAGCACCTCGGGGGTGTTGACGATGCTGATCACCGCCTCGCCCACCGCGCAGGCCAGCGGGTTGCCGCCGTAGGTGGTGCCGTGCACGCCGACACCGAAGTGCCTGGCCACCGCGTCGGTGGTCAGCATGGCGCCGATCGGGAAGCCGCCGCCCAGGCTCTTGGCACTGGTGAGGATGTCCGGGGTCACGCCGTAGTGCATGTAGGCGTACAACTGGCCGGTGCGGCCGACGCCGGTCTGCACCTCATCGAAGATCAGCAGCGCGTTGTGCTCGTCGCACAGCTGGCGTACGCCCTCCAGGTAGGCGCGGTCGGCCGGCAGGATGCCGCTCTCGCCCTGGATCGGCTCCAGCACCACCGCGCAGGTGTTGCCGGAGATCTGCGCCTTGAGCGCCTCCAGGTCGTTGTACGGCACATGGCTGATGCCCTCGATCTGCGGGCCGAAGCCTGCGGAATACTTGGGCTGGCCGGCGACGCTGACGGTGAACAGGGTGCGGCCGTGGAAGCTATTGACCGCGGAGATGATCTCGCACTTCTGCGCGCCGCCGGTGTCGTGGCCGTAGCGACGCGCCAGCTTGAACGCGGCCTCGTTGGCCTCGGCGCCGGAGTTGGCGAAGAACACGCGGTCGGCGAAGGTGGCGTCGGTGAGCAGCTTGGCCAGGCGCAGGGCCGGCTCGTTGGTGAACACGTTGGACACGTGCCAGAGCTTGCCCGCCTGCTCGCTCAGCGCCTCGACCAGCGCCGGGTGGGCATGGCCGAGCACGTTGACGGCGATGCCGCCGGTGAAGTCGACCAGCTCGCGACCGCTCTGATCCCAGACGCGGCTGCCCTCGCCTCGCACCGGGATGAAGGCGGCGGGGGCGAAAACGGGGACCATCAGCTGGTCAAAATCGGCGCGTTGCACCGGCGCGTGCGGAACGGACATCGAACTCTCCTGCCTGGGCGGCTGATCGGATGGAACTGAACGGGATTGTAGAGACAAACTCCGCGCCGGGATTGCAGCCATGCGACATCTTCGTACAGCCGAGACCCCGGGAAGCGGATCCGCGCCCGCCGGATGGCGGCGCGGTGAAGCGCGCAGTGTAAAGGCTCGGCGCGGCTACGCCAAAGCCCCCTTGCCGGGCGACCCGGTCACTCGCGCTCGCCGGCGCCCGCGGGCATCTCGGCGGCGGCGCTGCGGCGCAGGTTGCGGTCCTCGCGCGGGGTGACGCCGAAGAAGTTGCGGTAGGCGCTGGAGAAGTGCGGCCCGGAGGAAAAGCCGCAGGACAGGCCGATCTGGATGATCGAGGTGCTGGTCTGCTGCAGCAGCTGGCGCGCACGGTTCAGGCGCAGCTCCAGGTAGTACTGGCTGGGCACGCGATTGAGGAACTGCTTGAAGATGCGCTCCAGCTGGCGACGCGACACGCAGACCTGCTGGGCGATCTCGTCGGTGGTCAGCGGCTCCTCGATGTTGGCCTCCATCAGCAGCACCGCCTGGGTCAGCTTGGGGTGGGTGGCGCCCAGGCGGTTGCGCAGCGGCACGCGCTGGCGCTCGCTGCCGTCGCGGATGCGTTCGAGCACCAGCTCCTCGGCGATCGCCCCGGCCAGCTCGGCGCCGTGATCGCGCGCCAGCATCGCCAGCAGCATGTCCAGCACGGCCAGGCCGCCGCAGGCGGTCAGCCGCTCGCCGTCCCACTCGAACAGGTGGTTGCTGGCCGCCACCTGGGGGAAGCGTTCGGCGAAGTCGTCCTGCCAGCGCCAGTGCAGCGCCGCGCGATGGCCGTCGAGCAGGCCGAGCCGGGCCAGCGGATACAGGCCGGCGCCCACCGCGCCGAGCAGACTGGCGTTGCGTCCGGCCTGGCGCAGGGCGGCGTCCAGCTCGTCATCCGGAGCGGGAACCTCTTCGGCGAGCAGGAACAGGCGCTGTCCGGCCTGCAGCTGGCCGCGCCAGGGCTGGCCGGGCAGCGGCCAGGCGCCGGCCACCGGCGGCGCGGCCTGCAGGTAGCTGACCTGGTAGCCCGCCTCGGGATGCAGGCGGGCGGCCAGCTGCAGGACCTCGTCGACCAGGGTCAGGGTGAGCGGACGGACGTCCGGCCAGTAGAGAAAGGCGAGCTGTATGGGAGTCATGGACGGCAGTCTGGCCGGATTGCAGGCGCAAGGCTAGGCGGACGTTGTGGGCGGGCCGGCAATTTAACCGCTATCGCCGAAAAATGCACCAAAAAGGAGCACAAAACTCGTCCGGACGGAGCCGCCCGCCTCCATCCTCCCCGCCAGCCCCGGACCGGCACCGCCGCCGGCCACGGGGGCGCCCCAGCGGCGGCCGTCGCCCTGCGCCCGTGGCAGGCCACCAAACGCAAACGCCGCGGCAGAACGCCCCTTGCGGGGCTTCTGACGCGGCGTTGTCGCCCGCCGCAGCGCGTGCGGCGGGACCGGGCGCGGATCAGCTCGGCTGCTGCAGCTCGAGGACGTCGCTGGTGCGCGCGCGCACGCGGCGCAGCAGCTCGCCATCGGTCTCCAGGGCCTTCTCGCTGGCCTCGAAGATCTTGCCCAGGCGCTCCTGCCAGGCGGCGCTCTTGTACTGCTCGGGGAAGCAGCGCTCAATCACTTCCAGCATGACCGACACCGACACCGAGGCGCCCGGCGAGGCGCCCAGCAGCGCGGCGATGGAGCCGTCGGCAGCGGCGACGATCTCGGTACCGAACTGCAGGATGCCGCCCTTCTTGGCGTCCTTCTTGATGATCTGCACGCGCTGGCCGGCGATCTCCAGGCGCCAGTCTTCCTTCTTGGCGTCCGGGAAGAACTTGCGCAGGGCGTCGAGGCGCTGATCCTCGGACTGCAGCACTTCCTTGATCAGGTACTTGGTCAGGTCCATGTTGTCGCGCGCCACGGCCAGCATCGGACCGATGTTGTTCGGGCGGATCGACAGCGGCAGGTCGAGGAACGAGCCGGTCTTGAGGAACTTGGTGGAGAAGCCGGCGAACGGTCCGAACAGCAGCGACTTGCCGCCGTCGACCACGCGGGTGTCCAGGTGCGGCACGGACATGGGCGGCGCGCCGATGTCGGCCTGGCTGTAGACCTTGGCCTGGTGCTGCCTGACGATTTCCGGATTGTCGCAGCGCAGCCACTGGCCGCTGACCGGGAAGCCGCCGAAGCCCTTGCCTTCCTCGATGCCGGACTTCTGCAGCAGGGTCAGCGCGGCGCCGCCGGCGCCGAGGAACACGAAGCGCGCGGTCACCTCGCGGCTGCCGCCACGGGCCAGGTCGTCGACCGACAGGCGCCAGCGGCCGTCGGCGTCGCGACGCACGTCGCTGACCTTCTGGTTGTAGAGGACCTTGCAGCCCTGGCTCTGCTCGAGGTGCTGGAGGAGCTTGCGGGTCAGCGCACCGAAGTTGACGTCGGTGCCGCCCATGGCGCGGGTGGCCGCCAGCGGCTCGTCACTGGTGCGGCCCTGCATCAGCAGCGGCGCCCACTCGCCGATGACCTTGCGGTCCTCGGTGTACTCGAGGTCGTCACGGAAGCAGTGATGGGCCTTCATCGCCTCGAAGCGCTTGCGCAGGAAGGCGACGCCCTTCTCGCCGCGCACGAAGCTCATGTGCGGAACCGGGTTGATGAAGTCCTTCGGCGACTTGAAGTAACCCTGCTCGACCAGGTAGGCCCACAGCTGGCGGGACACCTCGAACATCGCGTTGATGCTCACGGCCTTGGCGATGCCGACCGAGCCGTCCGGACCTTCGGGGGTATAGTTCAGTTCGCAGAGTGCGGCATGGCCGGTTCCCGCGTTGTTCCACGGGAAGGAACTCTCGGCGGCCCCGGATTCGAGTTGCTCCAGGACTTCGATCTTGAGGCTCGGGTCGAGCTCTTTCAGCAGTACCGCGAGGGTCGCGCTCATGACGCCTGCCCCGACGAATACCAGATCCGGCTGATCACCACCAGTTTGCATCATTCATGCTCCTGAGACACAGGTTCCGCATTTTACCGCGGATCGTCTACAGAACGTACTGTAGCCCGTCCGACAAAAGTACTACACGCTCCCCGGAAGACCCCGGGCAAGGGGGCAGGCGAAGGCGGCGCAATGCTAACGATGTGCGTCGCGCAGCGCCAGTGGCAGCTTTGGTTTACGCCAAAAATCCGTCTGAGGCAGGGATTTGCGTCAACGCGGCACCAACAGGCGCCGCCCCGGCACTGGCGGTAGGACACGCCGCCCGGGCACTACAGCAGGCGGACGGACGGCAGGCCGGGCAGGCGGCGCCGACGCGGATTGTCGACACCCTGCCCCGCCGCGCCCGCCGGCGGTTACAGCACCGACTCGAACAGTTCCAGCTGCGGCGGGCCGAGGTAGATCTCGCGCGGGCTCTTGCCGGCGTTGGCGTGGGCCTTGCGGAACGACTCGGAGTGGGTCCAGGCCTCGAAGGCCGCGGCCGACTCCCACTCGGAATAGGAGGAGAACAGGGTGTACTCCTCGGTCTGCGGCCCCTTGAGCAGGTGGAAGCGCAGGAAGCCGGGCACCTCGTCGAGGTAGCTCTCGCGCTGGCGCCAGTGCTCGACGAAGGTCTCCTCGTGGCCGCGGGCGATCTTGAAGCGGTTCATGGCAAGGAACATGGGTGGCACTCCGGTGGTCGGGAAGCGGCCATTCTAGCCGGCTAGTGCTGCAGATGGCCGTACAGGCGCGCATACAGGCCGCCCTCGGCGATCAGTTGCTGGTGCTCGCCCTGCTCGGCGATGCGCCCGCCGTCGAACACCAGCACGCGGTCGGCCTGCTTCACCGCCGACAGGCGGTGGGCGATGATCAGCGTGGTGCGCCCCTTGAGGAAGCTGCCCAGCGCCTGGTGCAGGGCGTACTCGGTGGCGGCGTCCAGCGCCGAGGTGGCCTCGTCGAGGATCACCACCTTGGGTTCGGCGAGGATCATCCGCGCGATGGCCAGGCGCTGGCGCTGGCCGCCGGAGAGGCGCACGCCGGAGCGGCCGACCACGCTGTCCAGGCCCTGCGGCAGGGCGCGCACCGTGTCGGCCAGTTGGGCGATCCCCAGGGCGCGCCAGCAGTCGGCCTCGCTGCAGTCGCGGCCCATGCTCAGGTTGGCGCGCACCGTGTCGTTGAACAGCGCCGGATGCTGCAGCACCACCGCCACCTGCTCGCGCACCCGCTCCAGGCCGATCTCCTCGAGGGTCGCGCCGCCGAAGCGGATGCTCCCGGCCTGCGGCGTGTAGAGGCCGAGCAGCAACTGCACCAGGGTGCTCTTGCCACCGCCCGAGGCGCCGACGATGGCCACCTTCTCGCCCGCCGCGATGGAGAGGTCGAGGCCGTCGAGCACCGGCTCGTCGCGGTAGGCGAAGCGCAGGCCGCGCACCTCGATGCCCAGCGTGGTCTGCCCGGCGAAGGGATCGACGCCGCCGGGATGCTGCGGCTCGTCGGCGCGGGCGAGCAGCTCGTTGATCCGGCTCAGCGCGCCGCCGGCGGCGTAGTAGGCGTACTGCAGGCCGAGCAGCTGCTCGACCGGGCCGATCATGAACCACAGGTAGCTGAACACCGCGAGCATCTGGCCAATCGACAGGTCGGAGAACAGCACGGTGAGCATAGCGGCGGCGCGGAACACGTCGATGCCGAACTGGAACAGCAGGCCGCTGGCGCGGCTGGCGGCGTCGCTCTTCCACAGCGAGGCCACCGCGTAGTCGCGCACCTCGCGGGCGCGGCCGCCGAGGCGGCCGAGGAAGAAGCCCTGGCGGTTGCCGGCGCGGATCTCCTGGATCGCCTCGAGGGTCTCGCCGAGCGCCTGGGTGAAGCGCGCGGTGCTGTCGTTCTCCAGCTTCTTCAGGTGCTTGACCTTCTTGCCGAGCAGCACGGTGGCGTAGATCACCAGCGGGTTGAACAGCAGGATCAGCAGCGCCAGCTGCCAGTGCATCCAGATCAGGATCGCCGAGGTGCCGGCCAGGCTCAGCAGCGCCACCAGGAAGCGGCTCAGGGTGTCGCCGACGAACTTGTCGAGGGTGTCCAGGTCGGTGACCAGGTGCGCGGTCACCGTGCCGCTGCCGAGGCTCTCGTACTCGCCGAGGGAGATGCGCTTGAGGCGCTCGATCAGGCGCAGGCGCAGGCGGTACACCACGTCCTTGGACAGCCCGGCGAACAGCCGGGCCTGCAGCACGTTGAGCGCCAGCGCGGCGCCGCGCAGCAGCAGGGTCACCAGCAGCATCAGGCCGATGTAGCCGGCCGCCTGCTGCCAGGCCGCCGGCAGGAAACGGTCCATCACCCGCAGCGCGGCATCGCCCTGCCCCAGCAGCACCTCGTCGACCAGCAGCGGCAGCAGCAGCGGGATGGGCACGCTGCACAGGGTGGCCAGCACCGCCAGCAGGTTGGCGAGCAGCAGGGGACGGCGATGGCGCAGGGCCAGGCGGCGGATCTCCGCCCAGCCCAGCCGGTCGCCGCCGGCCGGCTCAGCCACGGGCGCGACGCTCCAGCCAGCGGCCGAGCAGCGGCGCCAGGGCGTCCAGCGGCTGGTAGCCGTTGGTCAGCAGCGCCAGCTGGCCGTTGCGCTCGGCCAGCAGGGTGGGAAAGCCGGCGATGCCGAGGTTCTGCACCCGCTCGAAATCGGCCTGGGTCGCCGCACGCTGGGCCGGGCTGTCGAAGGCCGCGGCGAAGGCGGACCGCGGCACGCCGACCGCCTCGGCCAGCTCGACCAGCAGCGCCGGCCGGGTGACGTCGCGGCCCTCGACGTAGAACGCCTGCTGGATCGCCCGCACCAGCGGCCAGACCTTGTCCGGCGCCAGGCTGCGCACCGCCACCAGGGCGCGGCTGGCCGGCTCGGTGTCGTAGACGAAGCCATCCGGCAGGGCATCCTCGAAGCGGAACGCCTGGCCGGTACGCTCGGCCACCGCGCGCCAGTGCCGAAGGATGTAGTCGCGGGTGCCGCCGTCCAGCGCCTGCGCGTTGCCCGGGCGCAGGCCGCCGGCGACCAGGTGCAGGGCCATGCCGGCTTTCTGGGCCTGGGCGGCCAGGGCGTCGAACACCGGGGCGAAGCCCCAGCACCAGGAACACATGGGGTCCATCACATAGAGCAGGCGGGCGTTCATCCGGGCTCCTGTTGGCCGGGCAGGCGCCGGCCGGTGGGGGTGCGCCCTGCGCACCGGGGTCAAATACGGGCCCTGCGGCCCGGGGGATTCGACGGGCACGACCCGGCCCCCGGCAGACTCCCTTGCTCAGAGGTTGGCGCAGTCCGCCGGGCTTGTCGAACAGCCGGCGGCGCGGCGGGCCGGCGACTCAGTGGCGGTCGTGCTTGCTGCCGCCCAGGCAGGCCGGCGAGTCCGGCGCCACGCCCAGCGCGGCCCACTCCTCGGGGGTGTAGGTATGCTGGGCCAGCGCGTGGAACTGCGGCATCAGCTCGGCGAGCGCGGCATACACCTTCTGGTGGCGCTGCACCGGGCGCAGGCCGGTGAAGGCGTCGCTGACCACCACCGCCTTGAAGTGGCTCTCCTGGCCGCGGCTGTGCATGTGGCTCTCGTTGACCACCTCCAGGTGCTGCGGTGCGAAGGCGGCGGCGAGCGCCTGGCTGATCTGTTCCTGCATCGACATGGGAATGCTCCGCAATGGTTTCGGGCGACGCCCGGGAATGCCGCCATTTTCCGCGCATCGCCCGGCCCGCTCAAGCGCAGGACTGTCGCAGCGGCTGGACGGACGGAGCGCCCCGCGGACAGTGGCCGCCTAGACTGAGGGAGCCGAGCCACCGCGGAGACCAGCCGATGAGCCGCACCGAAACCGACAGCCTGGGCCCGATCGAGGTCCCGGACGACGCCTACTGGGGCGCGCAGACCCAGCGCTCGCTGATCAACTTCGCCATCGGCAGCGAACGCATGCCGCTGGCGGTGATCCACGCCCTGGCGCTGATCAAGAAGGCCGCCGCGCGGGTCAACGCGCGCAGCGGCGCCCTGCCGGCGGACATCGCCGCGCTGATCGAGCAGGCCGCCGACGAGGTGCTGGCCGGCCAGCACGACGGCCAGTTCCCGCTGGTGGTGTGGCAGACCGGCAGCGGCACGCAGAGCAACATGAACGTCAACGAGGTGATCGCCGGGCGCGCCAACGAGCTGGCCGGCCAGGGCCGCGGCGGCAAGCAGCCGGTGCACCCCAACGACCACGTCAACCGCGCGCAGAGCTCCAACGACTGCTTCCCCACCGCCATGCACATCGCCGTGCTGCTGGCGGTGCACGCGCAGCTGCTGCCGGCGCTGCACGAGCTGCGCGACGGCATCGTCGAGCAGGCGCAGCGCCACCGCGAGCTGGTCAAGACCGGCCGCACGCACCTGATGGACGCCACGCCGATCACCTTCGGCCAGGAACTGTCGGCCTTCGTCGCCCAGCTCGAGCACGCCGACCGCGCCATCCACGCGGCACTGCCGGCGGTCGGCGAGCTGGCCCAGGGCGGCACCGCGGTGGGCACCGGGCTGAACGCGCCGCAGGGCTTCGCCGAGGCCATCGCCCGCGAGATCAGCGAGCTGTCCGAGCAGCTGTTCGTCAGCGCACCCAACAAGTTCGCCGCCCTCGCCGGCCACGAACCGCTGGTCAGCCTCTCCGGCGCGCTGAAGACCCTGGCGGTGACCCTGATGAAGCTGGCCAACGACCTGCGCCTGCTCGGCTCCGGCCCGCGCGCGGGCCTGGCCGAGGTGCGCCTGCCGGCCAACGAGCCGGGCAGCTCGATCATGCCCGGCAAGGTCAACCCGACCCAGTGCGAGGCGCTGTCGATGCTCGCCTGCCAGGTGCTCGGCAACGACGCCACCGTGTGCTTCGCCGCCAGCCAGGGCCACCTGCAGCTCAACGTGTTCAAGCCGGTGATCGTGCACAACCTGCTGCAGTCGATCCGCCTGCTCGGCGACGGCTGCCGCAACTTCAACGAGCACTGCATCCGGGGCCTGGAGCCGGATGCCGCGCGCATGGCCGAGCAGCTCGAGCGCGGCCTGATGCTGGTCACCGCGCTCAACCCGCACATCGGCTACGACAAGGCCGCGCAGATCGCCAAGAAGGCCTACGCGGAGAACACCAGCCTGCGCGAGGCGGCGCTGGCGCTGGGCTACCTCAGCAACGCCGAGTTCGACGCCTGGGTGCGCCCCGAGCGCATGCTGCAGGCCGGCGAGGAAGGCTGAGGCTCAGCCCCGGCGGCGCCCGGCGAGCAGCGACGGCGCCAGCGCCACCAGCGCCGAGCCGCCGGCCACCAGCAGCGCGCCGCCGTAGGCCAGCAGGTTGAGCTTCTCGGCCGGCACCAGCGCCGGCCACAGGCTGGCGGCCGCGGCTACCGCGCCGAGGGTGACCAGCGGGGTCAGCGACAGGGTGGCGCTGACCCGCGACGCCTCCCAGTGGGCCAGCGCCTCGGCGAAGGCGCCGTAGGCCACCAGGGTGTTCAGGCAGCAGGCCAGCAGCAGCCAGGCCTGCAGCGGGCTCAGCGCCAGCAGCTGGGCCGGCTGGGCCCAGGGCGTCAGCAGCGCCGCGCAGGCCAGGTAGATGACCATCATGATCTGCGCCGAACTCCACTGGGTCAGCAGCTGCTTCTGCGCCAGACCGTAGAACACCCAGACCAGCGCCGCGGCCAGCACGGTGAGCACGCCGAGGGTGTAGTCGCCGAGGGAGCCGAACAGCTCGCCCAGGCGCTGGTTGAAGAACAGCCCGAAGCCCAGCAGCAGCACGGCCAGCCCCACGCCCTGGACGCGGCCGAAGGACTCGCGGAACACCAGCAGGCTGGCCAGCAGCAGCATGATCGGCGCGGTCTGGATCAGCAGCTGGGTGGTGCCGGCGCTGAGGCGCTCGAGGCCCAGCAGGTAGAGCACGTAGTTGGCGGTCAGCCCGCCGATGGCCAGCGCCAGCAGGGCGCCGCCACGCCGCCCCAGCGGGCGCAGCGACGGCAGCCGGCGCGTGGCGCCGAGCCAGGCCAGCAGGATCAGCCCCGAGCTGGCCAGGCGGTACCAGGTGACGGTGACCGGGTCCATCGCCTGCAGCACCTGCTTGAGCTGGATCGGCAGGATGCCCCAGAGCACCACGGTGATCAGGGACAGGAACAGGCCGTACAGCCAGCGGCCACTGGAAACATGCATGGGAGAGTCACGCCGGGCAGGATGGGGAGGCGCCGCATTCTAGACCTGGCGCGCTCCGGGCGACAGCCGGCGGCGCCACCGGTCGCCTGCGGGCGCCACGCCGCCTGCAGCGACTAGACTTAACGAGTCCACACCCCTGCGGGAGAGTTCGTGATGATCGGCAAGCGACAGCAGGATATGGCCCCCGGCAGCTACTACCGCACGGATCGCATCAGCGCTGTCAACGGTCAGTATTTCTTCGCCACCCGCGAAGGTACGCTGGAAGGCCCCTTCTACACCCGCGTCGACGCTCAGCAGGCAGCCAACCGCTACGTAGTCCACATGAGCAACCTGCAGCGCAGGCACTGAGGCCGGCGGCTCAGCGCTTGCGCGCGAAGGCCGCCTCCAGCGCCTCGTTGAGGGTGCGCAGCACCTTGACCCGGGCGAAGCGCTTGTCGTTGGCCTCGACCAGGGTCCAGGGCGCGATCTCGGTACTGGTGCGGTCGACCATGTCGTTCACCGCATCGATGTAGTGCGCCCACTTGTCGCGGTTGCGCCAGTCGTCTTCGGTGATCTTGAAACGCTTGAACGCGGTCTGCTCGCGCTCCTTGAAGCGCTCGAGCTGGGTCTGCTGATCGATCGCCATCCAGAACTTCACCAGCACCACGCCAGCATCGGTGAGCTGCTCCTCGAAGTCGTTGATCTCGTTGTAGGCACGCAGCCAGTCGGCCGACGAGCAGTAGCCTTCGACCCGCTCGACCAGCACGCGGCCGTACCAGGAGCGGTCGAACATGGTGAAGCGGCCGCGCGCCGGGATGTGCCGCCAGAAGCGCCACAGGTAGGGCTGCGCCCGCTCCTCCTCGGTCGGCGCCGCCACCGGCACTATGTGGTACTGGCGCGGGTCCAGCGCGCCGGTCACCCGGCGGATCGCCCCGCCCTTGCCCGCCGCATCGTTGCCCTCGAACACCGCCACCAGTGCATGGCGGCGCATGCGCTTGTCGCGCAGCAGCCGCGCCAGGCGCGCCTGTTCGGCCTCCAGCTGCTGCTGGTAGCTGTCCTTGTCCAGGCTCTGGGTCATGTCCAGGCTGTCGACCAGCCCGCGATTGTCGATGCTGGCGGCGACCGGGGCGGCATGCGGCTGGCGCTTGGGGCGCTCCTGCAGTTGCAGCGCCGCCTGCAGCCCTTCAAGGAGGATGCGGCCGATGGTCAGGCTGCGGTAGCGCTCGTCGCTGCCCTCGACCACATACCAGGGCGCGTAGTCGCGGCTGGTGCGGCGCAGCACCCGCTCGCCGTAGCGCACGAAGTCGTCGTAGGTCTTCGACTGCTGCCAGTCCAGCGGGCTGATCCGCCAGCTGTGCAGCGGATCGTCCTGCAGGGTCTTCAGGCGCGCCTTCATCTGCTTCTTCGACAGGTGCAGCCAGAACTTGAAGATCAGCGCACCCTCGTCGCAGAGCATGCGCTCGAAGCGCACCGCCGTGCCGATGGCCTGGTCGAGCCGGGCATCGTCGATGCGCCCGTGCACCCGCCCCTGCAGCATCTGGCTGTACCAGTTGCCGAAGAACACGCCGGTGCGCCCCTTGGGCGGCAGGCGCCGCCAGTAGCGCCAGAACGGCGGACGCGCCAGCTCCTCGTCGGTCTGCTGGTCGAAGGTCTCGACCTGGATCAGCCGCGGGTCCATCCACTCGTTGAGCAGCTTGACCGTCTCGCCCTTGCCGGCGCCCTCGATGCCATTGAGCAGGATGATCACCGGAAAGCGCGCCTGCTGGCGCAGCTCGAGCTGCGCCTCGAGCAGCGCCTCGCGCAGCTCGGGCACGGCGGCGTCGTAGGTTTCCTTGTCGATCTGGTGGCCGATTTCGGCGGATTCGAACATGCAAGCTCTCCCTGGCGATGCGCGCAGACTAGCCGATGGGCGGGGGAGTCGCGCAAGGGGTTTGTCGGCCGCTTCCCGCCGATCGGCTAGAATACGCGCCCCACTTTTCCGCGCACCACACCGATGACCGACCAACCGCATGCCCAGCTCGACTGGGACGAACAGGGCCAGCCGCACTCGCGCACCTTCGGCGACGTCTACTTCTCCCGCGCCTCGGGGCTGGAGGAGACCCGCCACGTGTTCCTCGCCCACAACCGGCTGGCCGAGCGCTTCGCCGCCCTGCCGGCCGGCGGGCGCCTGGTGATCGGCGAGACCGGCTTCGGCACCGGCCTCAACTTCCTCTGCGCCTGGCAGCTGTTCGAGCAGACGGCACCGGCCGATGCCCGCCTGCACTTCGTCAGCGTCGAGAAGTATCCGCTGACCCGCAGCGACCTCGAGCGCGCCCTGGCCCTGTGGCCGGAGCTGGCGCCCTGGAGCAGCCAGCTGCAGGCGCAGTACCTCGCGCTGCACCCGGGCTTCCAGCGTCTGGCCTTCGCCGGCGGCCGGGTGATCCTGACCCTGCTGGTGGGCGATGTGCTCGACTGCCTGCCGCAGCTGGATGCGCGGGTCGACGCCTGGTTCCTCGACGGCTTCTCGCCGGCCAGGAATCCCGAGATGTGGACGCCGGCGCTGTTCGCCCAGCTCGCCCGGCTGTCCGCCCCCGGCGCCAGCCTGGCCACCTTCACCTGCGCCGGTTTCGTGCGCCGCGGCCTCAACGAGGCCGGTTTCGCCATGCGCAAGGTCCAGGGCTTCGGCCACAAGCGCGAGATGCTCGCCGGCGACTTCCGGGGTTCCCCCGCCGCAGCCGGCAAGCCCTGGTACGCCCGCCCGCCGCAGCCGCCGGGCAGCCGTCAGGTGCTGGTGGTCGGCGGCGGCCTGGCCGGCTGCGCCACCGCGGCCAGCCTGGCCATGCGCGGCTGGCAGGTCACCCTGCTGGAGCGCCACGGCGCACTGGCCGAGGAGGCCTCGGGCAACCCCCAGGGCGTGCTCTACCTCAAGCTTTCCGCCCACGGCACCGCCCTGTCGCAGCTGGTGGTCGGCGGCTTCGGCCATACCCGCCGCCTGCTCGAGCGCCTGCAGGCAGGCGACGACTGGAGCGCCTGCGGCGTGCTGCAGCTGGCCTTCGACGGCAAGGAAGCCGAGCGCCAGCAGCGCCTGGCCGCCGCCTTCCCGCCGGACCTGCTGCGCGCGGTGGATGCCACCGAGGCCAGCCAACTTGCCGGCCTGCCGCTGGCGCAGGGCGGCCTGTGGTTCGCCGAGGCCGGCTGGGTGCATCCGCCCGCACTGTGCCGCCTGCTCGCCGACCATCCCGCGATCCGCGTGCAGCCCCACCTCGAGGCCCTCGAACTGCGCCGGATCGACGGCCGCTGGCAGGCCTTGCAGGGCGAGTGCCTGCTGGCCGAGGCGCCGGTCGCGGTGCTGTGCACCGCCAGCGAGGTCAGCCGCTTCGCCGCCGCCGCCCACCTCAGGCTCAAGCGCATCCGCGGGCAGATCAGCCGCCTGCCGGCCACCGCAGCCAGCCGCGCGCTGAAGACCGTGCTGTGCGCCGAGGGCTACGTCGCACCGGTACGCGGCGGCGAGCATACCCTGGGCGCCAGCTTCAACTTCCAGCGCGACGACCTGGCGTTGTCGACCGAGGAGCACCTCGACAACCTCGGCATGCTCAGGCAGATCTCCCCCGTCCTGAGCGAGGCCCTGCACTGCGACCGGCTCGACCCGGCGGCCCTCGGCGGGCGCGCGGCCTTCCGCAGCACCAGCGCCGACTACCTGCCGCTGATCGGCCCGCTGGTCGACGCCAGCGCGTTCCGCGCCGCCTACGCGGCCCTGGGCAAGGACGCCAGCCGCCCCATCGATACGCCGGCGCCCTGGCTGGAAGGCCTGTACGTCAATTGCGGCCACGGCTCACGCGGCCTGATCAGTGCGCCGCTGTCCGGCGAGCTGATCGCCGCCTGGCTGGACGACGAACCGCTGCCGCTGCCGCGCCCGGTCGCCGAAGCCTGCCACCCCAGCCGCTTCCTGCTGCGCGAACTGATCCGCGGCCGCTGACGGCCGCGCCAGCGCCATACATCGCCGGAGCGACTCCCGGCGATTGCTTTTGGCCGGCCGCCCCAAGATACTCCCCACAGTACCTTGAAAGCGCCACCTACAGGAGTTCTCCATGCGCATTGCCAGTCTCGCCCTGCTCGCCACCCTCGCCGCTCCGGCCATGGCCGCCGACACCCAGCAGCTCGCCGCCGAGGGCGCCGCACTGATTCCGCCGTTCCAGCAGCAGCTGCTGGACACCGTGAAGGCAGCCATGCAGGATGGTGGCCCGGTCAAGGCCGTGGAAGCCTGCCAGCTGCTCGCACCGCAGATCGCCGCCCAGCACAGCCAGGCGCCATGGCGGGTCGGCCGTACCGCGCTGAAGGTGCGCAACCCGAACAACGCGCCGGACGCCTGGGAGCGCCAGGTGCTGGAACAGTTCGCCGCGCGTGCCGCCGCCGGCGAGCCGGTGGCCGAACTCAGGCATGCCGAGGTGGTCGATGGCGAATTCCGCCTGATGAAGGCCATCCCCACCGGCGAGCCCTGCCTGGCCTGCCACGGCAGCAAGCTCAAGCCGGAACTGGCCGCAGTGATCGATCAACGCTATCCGCAGGACCAGGCCCGCGGCTTCGCCCTCGGCGAGCTGCGCGGCGCCTTCACCCTGCGTCGAACCCTGGATACCCCGAATGAGTGACACGCCCCCCCACCAGCAGGACGCCATGCTCAAGCGCCTGGCCCGTATCGAGGGTCAAGTCCGCGGCCTGCAGGCGATGATCCGCCGCGGCGAGGACTGCGAGGCGATCGCCCAGCAATTCGCCGCGGCGCGCAAGGCACTGGACCGCGCCTACCAGGAAATGCTCGCGTGCCTGCTGGAGGAGGCGGTGCTCGATCCCGAACAGGACAGCCGCGCGACCCTCAGCCGGGTGCGCGCGATCTTCACCAAATACACCTGAACGCCCGCCAGGATCGCCCGTGAGCAGCAGGGACGCTGCGTCGCCGAGATGCCCCATGCTGATTCCCCACGACCTGCTCGAGCCCGCCACCCTGACCCGCCTGATCGAGGACTTCGTCACCCGCGAGGGCACCGACAACGGCGACGACACGCCGCTGGACACCCGCGTCGCGCGGGTGCGCCAGGCCCTGCAGCGCGGCGAGGCGATCATCGCCTTCGACCCGGACAGCCAGCAGTGCCAGTTGATGCTGCGCCGCGCCGCCCCGGTCGAATGGCTGGACTGAGCGCCGCGCCCAGCCCCTCCCCGCCTCAGCCGCGCACGCCACCCTCGTGCTCCCAGGCGCAGCGCATGCGCAGCACGCCCTCGCCCGGATGATGGCAGCCCTGTTCGCTTTCCCAGCGGAAGGTGTGGAAACCGCGCAGCTCGGTATCCAGGTGCACCACCGCACTGGACCAGTACAGTCGCCCGAGCAGGGCCTCGAACTGCTTCAGCCAGGCCACCCACTCGTATTCCACGGCACGGTAACTGGCGCCGAAATGGATCACCTGGGTCTGGTACAGGCCATCGCCCTCGAAGCGACAGAAGGAGAACATCGGCCGGCTGAGCAGCGCCAGCGCGCCGATATCCGGCAGCTCGTCGAGCATGCGCCGGTTGTGCAGCCGGCGAACGCGCCGCTCCTGCGGATCGCCGTCCGGACAGTCGCGGATGCAACCGTAAACGATGGATTCCGGATCCACACGGACACTCCTGAAATGACAGGCCCGCCTTCTATCACAGCGACCGGCGGCAGGAAAGGAACTGCGCCATGGCGGCGGAGAAAAGCCGCCAACAAACAAAAAGGGGCAGCCCGCAGGCTGCCCCTTCTTGCTTGGCTCGGTTGAGCGTGCCGCTTAGTGCGCTACCGCACCAGTGGCACCCAGGCCGGTCTGCGAACGCACGAACTGCGGGAAGAAACGCTCGCGCTCGTCGCTGGCCATCTTGGACTTGTCGGTGATCGAGAAGAACCAGATGCCGATGAAGGCAACAGCCACCGAGAACAGCGCCGGGTAGGAGTACGGGAAGATCGCCTCGGCGTTGCCCAGCACCTGCACCCAGACGGTCGGGCTGAGGATGGTCAGGACCAGCGCAGTGAACAGACCCAGTGCACCACCGATCAGCGCGCCGCGGGTGGTCAGGTTCTTCCAGTACATGGAGAGGAACAGGACCGGGAAGTTGCAGCTGGCGGCGATGGAGAAGGCCAGACCCACCATGAAGGCGATGTTCTGCTTCTCGAAGGCGATACCCAGCAGGATCGCGACCACACCCAGAGCCAGGGTGGTGCGCTTGGTCACCTTCATCTCGTCCTCTTCCTTGGCCTTGCCCTTCTTGATCACGCAGGCGTACAGGTCGTGGGACACGGCCGAGGCGCCAGCCAGGGTCAGACCGGCAACCACCGCCAGGATGGTGGCGAAGGCCACGGCGGAGATGAAGCCGAGGAACAGGTTGCCGCCGACGGCGTTGGCCAGGTGGATGGCCACCATGTTGGTGCCGCCGATGATGGCGCCAGTGGCGTCCTTGTACTCGGGGTTGGTGCTGACCAGCAGGATCGCGCCGAAGCCGATGATGAAGGTCAGGATGTAGAAGTAGCCGATGAAGCCGGTAGCGTAGAACACGCTCTTGCGGGCTTCCTTGGCGTCAGACACGGTGAAGAAGCGCATCAGGATGTGCGGCAGACCGGCGGTACCGAACATCAGGGCCAGACCCAGGGAGATCGCGGAAACCGGATCGGTCACCAGGCCGCCGGGGCTCATGATGGCCTCGCCCTTGGTGTGGATCTTCACGGCTTCGGAGAACAGGGAGCCGAAGTCGAAGCCCACGTGCTTCATCACCATCAGCGCCATGAAGCTGGCACCGGACAGCAGCAGGACCGCCTTGATGATCTGCACCCAGGTGGTGGCCAGCATGCCGCCGAACAGCACGTAGCAGACCATCAGCACGCCGACCAGGATCACCGCGACGTAGTAGTCGAGACCGAACAGCAGCTGGATCAGCTTGCCGGCACCGACCATCTGGGCGATCAGGTAGAAGGCGACCACGGTCAGCGAGCCCAGGGCCGACAGGACGCGGATCTGGGTCTGGCCGAGACGGTAGGACGCCACGTCGGAGAAGGTGAACTTGCCCAGGTTGCGCAGGCGTTCGGCCATCAGGAACAGGATCAGCGGCCAGCCGACCAGGAAGCCGATGGAGTAGATCAGGCCGTCGAAGCCGCTGGTGAACACCAGGGCGGAAATACCCAGGAAGGACGCCGCGGACATGTAGTCACCGGCGATCGCCAGGCCGTTCTGGAAGCCGGTGATGCTGCCGCCGGCGGTGTAGTAGTCGGCGGTGGAGGTGTTGCGCTTGGCCGCCCACTTGGTGATGCCCATCGTCAGGACGATGAAGATCACGAACATGGAAATGGCGGTCCAGTTGGTCGCCTGCTTCTGGACTTCGCCGGTCAGGGCTTCGCCCGCCAGCAGCATCGGGGAGGCTGCCAGCAGGGCTGCAGCGCTCAGGAAACGAGCAATCATTATTTTTGGGCCTCGTTGAGGATTTCCTGGTTGATGCGATCGAACTCGCCGTTGGCACGCTGCACGTAGACACCGGTCAGGGCGATGGCCAGGAAGATCAGGCCCAGGCCAGCCGGGATGCCCCAGGTCGTGACGGTATCCGGGCCGAGCGGAATGCCGAACACCTTCGGATCGAAGGCGATCACGAGGATGAAGGCGAAGTAGGCCACCAGCATGATCGTCGAAAGGATCCACGCGAAACGACCGCGCTTGGCGACCAGTTCCTGGAAGCGTGGGTTGGCATAGATCTGCCGGTACACGTTTTCATTGTTCATTATTAGTCTCCAACGTCTGTCGAGCCTCCCACTGGGTGGCATGTACGCTACTTTATGACCCCCACCGACGAACACCAGACGACTTTAGTCGTGCCCCAAACCCTTGATCTTGAGCGCCTGCGGCCTTGACGGAAAAAACTGGTGACAATTCGACTTTTGATTGAGATCACCTATTTGATCCATCGACGACAGCCATTTCCCAGACCTCCCGCCGCGAGCCATGCTTGCTACCAGGCGACAACCGATCTCCTTCAACCACGCGGAGGTGCACCATGCTCAAGACCATGACCTTCACCCTGATGCACTTCTGCATCGCCTTCGGCGTGGCCTATGCCCTGACCGGCAGCCTGGCCGTCGGCAGCCTGCTGGCCATCGTCGAACCGCTGTGCAACTCGGTCGGCTTCTTCCTGCACGAGAAGATCTGGCAGCGCGTGGAGCATCGGCAGACCGACAGGCAGCAATCCTCCGCAGCGCGCTGGCAGCACCGGCACGCCTGAGCAGCGCTGCATGTTCCGCGCAGCCTGTTACAGAACGTGCACGCCTCTGGCGCACGGGCGGGGCGATCTTTAATATCCGCGGCTTCGCCTATCGCCCCGTGCCACCATGACCGCCCGATCGCGCTGCCTCCCGCTGTACTGCCTGTCCCTGCTGTTCACCCTGATCGCCCTCGCCGGCCTGTGGTACGGCCTTGGCCGCGAGCAGCCGCTGCCCGACCCGCAACTGGCCAGCGGCAAGCTGCAATGCGCGTCCTACAGCCCGTTCGACCACGACCAGTCGCCGTTCAACAAGCCGCTGAACATCCGCCGCGAGCGCGTCGAGGCCGACGTCGCCCTGCTCGCCGAGCGCTTCGACTGCCTGCGCACCTACTCGGTGACCGGCCTCGACTACCTGCCCGACCTGGCCCGCCAACATGGCCTCAAGCTGATGATCGGCGCCTGGGTCAGCCGCGAACCCAAGGCGACCCGCCGCGAGATCGAGCGGGTGATCCGCATGGCCAACGCCCACCCGGACGTGGTGAGCGCGGTGATCGTCGGCAACGAGGCGCTGCTGCGCCGCGAGATCAGCGCCAGCCGCCTGACCGCGCTGATCGAGGAGGTGAAGTCGCGCGTCGAGCAGCCGGTGACCTACGCCGACGTCTGGGAGTTCTGGGAGCGCCACCCGGAGATCGCCCCGGCGGTGGATTTCATCACCATCCACCTGCTGCCCTACTGGGAGGACGATCCCACCGGTATCGACGGCGCACTGGCGCAGGTCAGGCGCATACACGACGAGTTCGAGGAAAGATATGCGCCCAAGCCGATCTTCATCGGCGAGACCGGCTGGCCGAGCGAAGGCCGCCAGCGCGAGGATGCACGCCCCAGCCGGGTCAACGAGGCGCGATTCATGCGCGGCGTGATCGACATGGCCGAGCAGAACGGCTGGCAGTACAACCTGATCGAGGCCTTCGACCAGCCCTGGAAGCGCATCAGCGAAGGGACCGTCGGCGGCTACTGGGGACTGTTCGACGCCCACCGCAACGACAAGGGCGTGCTGGCCGGACCGGTATCCAACCTGCCGGACTGGCAGTACTGGCTGGGCCTGAGCATCCTGCTGCTGGGCGGCGGCCTGCTGCTGGGCGGCGCTCCGCTCGCCCGGCCATCCGCCTGGCAACTGCCGCTGGCCACCGGCATCGCCGCCGCCGTCATCACCCTGTGGGCCGAGCAGATGCGCCTGGACAGCCGCCATCCGGGCGAGTGGCTGTGGCACGGAGCCCTGCTCCTGCTGAGCCTGCTGAGCGCCGCGCGCGGGCTGCTGCACCTCAACCCGCCGGCGGCAGGCTGGCGCGCACGATTGGCCACCTGGCTGGCGAGCCGCTCCAGCACGCTGCTGCTGGCCATTGCGCTGGCCGGCGCCTGGCTGATGATGGCCCAGGTGTTCGACCCCCGCTATCGCAGCTTCCCCACCTTCGCCATGCTGCTGCCGGCATTGAGCTTCTTCCTCTGGCCATCGCGCGGACCGCGCGACGAACTCGGCCTGCTCGCCGTGCTGATCGGCATCGGCCTGCCGATCATGCTCTGGCAGGAAACCCTGCTCAACATCCAGGCCGCGGGCTGGGGACTGGTCGGCCTGCTGCTGGTCGCCGTGCTGTGGCGCAGCCGCCAGCCGTCGGGCATGCCCAGCCTGCCGGAACTGCCGGCGCGCGCCTGAGTCGCCCGCCCGCGCCGCGGAAAGCCCGGCCGCTCGGTCCGGCAGGACATGCCCAGCCCGGACTGTGCCGGGCTGGGCTGGGGCGGCGAAGGCGTCAGCGGCTGCCTACCCGATTCTCCAGCAGGCGCGGCCAGAAGTCGTCGATCAGCTTGCCGACCTCCTCGCGCGGCGCCTGGTAGCCGAACATGTCGGCACTCAGTCGCGCCGCCTGCACGCTGCCGCCCTCCGCCTCCAGCGCCTGACGCGCCCTGGCGTTCGGCGTCTGGTAGTAGGTGGCCCGGGCAATGCGGGCGGAAACCTCGGGGCGCAGCATGTAGCGGATGAAGGCCTGCGCCTCCTCGGGGTTCTTTGCGGCGGCAGGAATCGCCAGGATGTCGACGAACACCAGGCTGCCCTCCTCCGGCACCATGAACTTCACCGGCAGCCCCTTGGCCGCAGCGGCCAGGGCATCGCCGGTC
This sequence comes from Pseudomonas sp. AN-1, assembly GCF_034057115.1. Lineage (NCBI taxonomy): Bacteria > Pseudomonadati > Pseudomonadota > Gammaproteobacteria > Pseudomonadales > Pseudomonadaceae > Pseudomonas > Pseudomonas sp. AN-1. The sequence continues at coordinate 2,128,232 of NZ_CP139195.1, forward strand.
CAGGCCATGCTCACACAGAGCTTGCCGCTGCCCAGATCGTCGACGTAGCGGCTGCTGTCGATGTAGCGGTAATGCGGGCGCAACCGCCCGAGCTGCTCCAGCACCCGCGAGACATAGGCCTCGCCGGCCGTTCCGAGGCTGCGCCCCTGGTAGTTGGCCAGCAGGCTGGTCACGTCGTTGGCCGAATCAAGCAGGGTCACCCCGCAGGCGGACAACCTGGCCAGCAGGGCCTTGTCGAAGACCAGCCCCCAGGTATTGGGCACCGGGCCGCCCAGCGCGGCCTCGGCCTGCGGCACGTTCACCGCCAGGCCGATGCTGCCCCACAGGTAGGGCACGCCGTACTCGTGGGTCGGATCATGGCCGGCCACGCGCGCCATGATCAGCGGCTCGAGCGCCTCGAACCCCGGCAGACTGGCCGCCGCGTAGGGCCGCAGCAATCCCTCCCTGATCAGCTTGCCGAAGTTGTCCGTGGAGGGCACCACGACATCCAGGGCCTCGCCCTGCTTCAGCAGCGCGTAGACTTCCTGATCGCTGTCGTAGGTCCGGTAATTGACTTCGATCCCCGTTTCCCGGGTGAAATCCGCCAGCACCGCAGGATCGATGTAGTCGTTCCAGTTGGCGACATTCAGGGGCTGGGCGTGGACGGGGGACAGCGCGAACGCCAGCAGCGGCGCCATGATCCATTTCTTCACGGTGCGAGATCCATTCGGTGGGTAGATAGCGTTGTGGTCGCCCGCCGCGGTTTCCCCTGGCGCAGCGACAGCCATGGACGGCCCTCAGAAGAGCGCGCGAATCACAGGGCCTTTTCTCGCGAAAGCCAGCGTGCACGCGCTCCCGCCGACGGACGAAAAGCACGGAAAGGACAGGCCGCCCACGACCGGGGAGGAAAGCTTTCCCCGCAAAATGAAAAAGCCCCGGAAGCCGAAGCTTCCGGGGCCTGAATATGGCGGGGAGATAGGGATTTGAACCCTAGGTACCCTCGCGGATACAACGGATTTCGAATCCGTCCCGTTCGACCACTCCGGCATCTCCCCCAAGTCGGCGCACATGATACCAGCTAGAATCCGTTTGGCGAAGCCCCCTCGAGAGTTTTTTTCGCGCCGGATCAGCAACTTGCGCGCCGCGGCGATGCTCAGCGGGTCAGCCGGGTCAGCGCCTCGCGGTACTTGTCGGCGGTCTTCTGCGCCACCTCGACGGGCACCGCCGGGGCCGGCGGCTGCTTGTTCCAGCCGGTGGACTCCAGCCAGTCGCGCACGAACTGCTTGTCGAAGCTCGGCGGATTGCTGCCTTCGGCGTAGCTGTCGGCCGGCCAGAAGCGGCTGGAGTCGGGGGTCAGCGCCTCGTCCATCAGGGTCAGGGTGCCGTCCTCGTCGAGGCCGAACTCGAACTTGGTGTCGGCGATGATGATGCCGCGGGTCGCGGCGTACTCGACCGCCGCGCTGTACAGGGCGATGGCGGTGTCGCGCACCTTGGCGGCCAGCTCGGCGCCGATGATCGCCTCGCACTGGGCGAAGGAGATGTTCTCGTCGTGATCGCCGACGGCGGCCTTGGTCGAGGGGGTGAAGATCGGCTGCGGCAGCTTGGCCGCCTCCTTGAGGCCGGCCGGCAGGGCGATGCCGCAGACGGTGCCGCTCTTCTGGTACTCCTTCCAGCCGGAGCCGACCAGGTAGCCGCGCACGATGGCCTCCACCGGCACCGGCTTGAGGCGCTTGGCGACCACCGCGCGGCCCTCCACCAGCGGCAGCTCGGCCGCCGGCACCACGTCCTCGACCCGGTCGCCGGTGAAGTGGTTGGGCACCAGGCCCTTGAGCTTGTCGAACCAGAAGTTGGAGATGGCGGTGAGGATCTTGCCCTTCTCCGGGATCGGCTGCTCGAGGATGACGTCGAAGGCCGAGAGACGATCGGTGGCCACCATCAGCATGCGCTTGTCGTCGATTTCGTAGAGGTCGCGGACCTTGCCCGAGTAGATCTTCTTCAGGCTCAGAGTGGTGGGTGTGCTCATAGCGGCATTTCCGTTTCTGGTAAGCAAGACAGGCGAAACCCGAGGGGTTTCGCCTGTCGCGGTGGATGGCTGGAGCCCGAAGGCCCTGCTCAGCCGAGTTTATCCTGGATCAGCTCCAGCACGCGGCGCGCCACGTCGGCCGGTGCCACGGCGTCGATGCCCTTGTCTACCGACACCTGCACGCTGCCGCCGACGCTGGTCAGGCGTACCTGATAGCGCTCGGCACGCGCCTCGATGTCCTCGGCCTCGTCCTTGCCGCCGAGCAGACGAGAGAAGAAGCCCGGCTCCTCGTCCGGCTGCTTCGCTTCCTCCGCAAGGTTGATGTAGTAGACGCCGAGACTGCGGTTCATGTCGTCGACGCGCACGTCGGCATCCTGCAGCGCCCGGCCGACGGCCGACCAGGCGCGATCGAAGTCGCTGGCCAGGGTCAGCAGCGGGTTGCCGCTGCCGTCCTGTCCCAGACTGACGCGCGCAGGGGCGTCGAAGCTGCGATCGGCCAGCAGCGATACGCTGCCACCCGGCGCATCGCCGGCGGAGGCGATCTCGCCGGCACGCAGGGCGCGCGGACGCGGCACCTCGAACTTGCCCTCGGCGCTCGGCGTCGGCACCGCGGCCGGCACCGGCAACAGCGGCTCGAGGGGGCGCGCCTGGACATCCGGCGGCAGCTGCATCGGCGCCGCCTCGCGGGCCGTCAGGTAATCGCTGCCGCGATCACGGAAGTAGCCGTTGTCGCCCCAGATCCAGCCGCATCCGCTGCTGGCAGCGATACTCAGGGCGAGCGCGGAAAATCCGGCCAGTCGCTTCATGCGTGTTCTCTCTCCGTCGGGTCAGGCCAGCACGCCGGCCTGGCGCATGGCCTGGCGCAGCGGCTCCTGGCAGCCCTGGCTGAGCCAGGTCAGGGGCAGGCGGATGCCTTCGGGAATCAGGCCCATTTCGTGCAGGGCGAACTTCACCGGAATCGGGTTGGCCTCGCAGAACAGCTTCTGGTGCAGCGGCATCAGGCGTTCGTTGATGGCACGGGCGGCTTCGGCCTCGCCACGCATGGCCAGGGCGCACAGCTCGCTCATCGCGCGCGGGGCGACGTTGGCGGTCACCGAGATGTTGCCCTTGGCGCCCATCAGCATCAGCTCGACGGCGGTGGCGTCGTCACCGGAGAAGGTCAGGAAGCCGGAGGCGACCTTGTCCAGCACTTCCTTGCCGCGGACCAGGTCGCCGGTGGCTTCCTTGACGCCGATGATGTTCGGCACTTCGGAGAGACGGGCGATGGTGTCCGGCAGCATGTCGCAGGCGGTACGCCCCGGCACGTTGTAGAGGATCTGCGGGATGGCCACCGCTTCGGCGATGGCCTTGTGGTGCAGGTACAGGCCTTCCTGGGTCGGCTTGTTGTAGTACGGGGTCACCAGCAGGCAGGCGTCGGCACCGGCCTCCTTGGCGGCGGCGGTCAGCTCGATGGCCTCGCGGGTGGAGTTGGCGCCGGTGCCGGCGATCACCGGGATGCGCCCGGCGACCTGCTTGACCACATGACGGATCACCGCCACGTGCTCCTCGACGTCCAGCGTCGCGGACTCACCCGTGGTGCCGACCGCGACTATGGCGTTGGTGCCTTCCCGGAGTTGAAAATCGACCAGCTGGGTCAGGCTGTCCCAATCCAGACGGCCCTGTGCATCCATGGGCGTGACCAGTGCCACCATACTGCCCGCAATCATGCAACCACTCCTGCCGCTATATAAAGAAAGGCGTAATGTTACTGGCGCCACCGGCCTTGCACAAGCTGGCGGCGGCGGGCCGGCCATTCCCCTGGTCGGCGCTTTTCGCTACCCTTCCCGCCTTTGCCGGCAGCCGTTCTGCCGCCACTTCTTTGCTCCAGGAATCCTGCATGTCGACCATTCCACCCCGTGAACAGTTTCTCGTGATCAGCGCCCTGGGAGCCTCGCCCATGGAGCTCACCAGCGTACTCTGTCGCGCCGCCCAGGAAAGCCGCTGCAACGTGGTCAGCAGCCGCCTGACCCGCCACGGCGAGTACAGCGCCCTGGTGCTGCAGCTCAGCGGCAGCTGGGACGGCCTGGCGCGCCTGGAAGCCGGCCTCGGCGCCCTGGCCAAGCGCCACAAGTTCAGCCTCAACGTGATCCGCAGCGCCGCCGCCGTGGAGCGGCCCAACGCCCTGCCCTACGTGGTCTACGTCAGCGCCGCCTATCGTCCGGACATCCTCGGCGAGCTGTGCCAGTTCTTCAGCGACCACCGCGTCGAGCTGGAAAACATCACCTGCGACACCTACCAGGCACCGCAGACCGGCGCCCTGCTGCTCAACGCCACCATCACCGTGACCCTGCCGCCGGGCACCCAGATCAGCTGGCTGCGCGACCAGTTCCTCGACTTCGCCGACGCCCTCAACCTCGACGCCCTGATCGAGCCGTGGCGCCCGCAGAACCCGTAACCCCATGCGTCCAAGGAGAGCCCCATGCCCGTAGCCATCGATTCGCCCGTCGCCGACTTCCAGGTCCAGGCCACCAGCGGCCAGCAGGTCGTGCTCAGCGCGCTGCGCGGCAAGCAGGTGGTGCTGTACTTCTACCCCAAGGACAGCACCCCGGGCTGCACCACCGAAGGGCAGAACTTCCGCGACCGCCACGCCGAGTTCGCCACCGCCGGCACGCTGGTGTTCGGCGTATCGCGTGACGGCCTGAGGTCGCACGAGAACTTCAAGTGCAAGCAGGAGTTCCCCTTCGAGCTGATCTCCGATGCCGACGAGCAGCTGTGCCAGCTGTTCGAGGTGATCAAGCCGAAGAAGCTGTACGGTAAGGAGTACCTGGGCATCGAGCGCAGCACCTTCCTCATCGACCGCGATGGCGTGCTGCGCCAGGAATGGCGCGGCGTGAAAGTGCCGGGCCACGTCGACACCGTGCTGGCCGCCGCCCGGGCGCTGAACGCCGGCTGACGCAGCGGGCCGGCCGGGGCCGTCAGGCCTTGCGCAGCCAGTAACGGAAGCAGCCGCCCTCCTCTTCCTCGCGCAGCAGCGCGTGACCGGCCAGCCGCGCGAAGGCACGGAAATCGCGCTGCGAGCCGGCATCGGTGGCGGTCACCTTGAGCACCGCGCCGCTGGGCAGGCGGTTGAGTTCCAGCTTGGCCTTGAGCAGCGGCAGCGGGCAGCTCAGGCCGCTGGCGTCCAGCTCGGCGTCATGAGCCGGCACCGGCCCGCAGGGTTCGCTCATCGTCACTCTCCGCAAATGCCACGCAGCATACCCAAGCCGGCGCATCACTGGCCAGCCGGGCCGGGCAGCGGCTAGAGTAGGACTTTGCCGCAACGAGCCCGAGCAATGAAGATCCTGCGCCCCACCCTGCTGACGCTGGCCTGCCTGCTGGCGCCCCCGGTCCTCGCCAGCGAGCTGCCGTCGCTGGGCGACGCCAGCTCGGCGATCGTCTCCGCCGACCAGGAGCACCAGCTCGGCCGCGCCTGGCTCAGCGTGCTGCGCGGCCAGGTGAAGAGTCTGTCCGACCCGCAGCTCAAGGACTTCGTCGAGAGCAGCGTCTACCGCCTGGCGGAAACCAGCCAGCTCGAGGATCGCCGCCTGGTCTTCGTCCTGCTCGACAGCCCGCAGCTCAACGCCTTCGCCGCCCCCGGCGGGGTGATCGGGGTCAATGCCGGCCTGTTCCTGCACGCGCAGAGCGAGGCCGAATACGCCTCGGTGCTCGCCCACGAACTGGCGCACCTGTCGCAGCGCCACTTCGCCCGCGGCCTCGAGGAGCAGCAGCGCATGCAGGTGCCGCTGATGGCGGCCATGCTCGCCGGCGTGGTGGCCGCCGCGGCCGGCGCCGGCGACGCCGGCATCGCCGCCATCGCCTCGACCCAGGCCGCCGCCATCCAGGCGCAGCGACGCTTCTCGCGGCAGAACGAGCAGGAAGCCGACCGCATCGGCATTCTCAACCTCAAGCAGGCCGGCTACGACCCGAGCGCCATGCCGAGCATGTTCGAGCGCCTGATGCGCCAGTACCGCTACACCCAGGCGCCGCCGGAATTCCTGCTCACCCACCCGCTCAGCGAATCGCGGGTGGCCGACACGCGCAACCGTGCCGAGCAGTTCAGCAACGGCGGAAACCGCGACAGCCTGCGCTACCAGCTGATGCGCGCCCGCGTGCAACTGAACTACGAGAACTCGCCGGGGCTGGCCGCCAAGCGCTTCCGCGCCCTGCTCGAGGAAAATCCGCAGCTGGATGCAGCGCGCTACGGCCTGACGCTGGCGCAGACCCGCAGCGGCCAGCTGGAGGCGGCCGCCAAGACCCTGCAGCCGCTGCTGGCCAAGGCGCCCAACGACATCACCTACAACCTCGCCCAGGTCGACCTCGACCTCGCCGCCAACCGCCTGGACGCCGCCGGCCAGCGCCTGCAGCGCCTGCTCGGCCTGTACCCGTCCAGCTACCCGCTGCGCCAGTACCAGAGCGAACTGCTGCGCAAGCAGAACCGTCCGGCCGATGCCGAGCGCCTGCTCGATCGCCTGCTCGCCGAGCGCCCCGGCGATGCCGAGCTGTGGTACCAGCAGGCTGAGACCCGCGGCCTGTCCGGCAACATCGTCGGCGTGCATCAGGCCCGCGCCGAATACTTCGCCCTGACCGGCGACTACGACCAGGCGCTGGAACAGCTCGACTTCGCCCGCCGCCGCGCCAGCGACAACTTCCAGCTGGCTGCGCGCATCGATGCGCGCCATCAGGAGCTGGCCGAGGAGAAGCGGATGATCGACAAGCTGCTGCGCTGAGCGCCGCGCAGAAACGCGAAGGCCCGGCGCAAGCCGGGCCTTCTGCATTCAGGGGGACACCCTCAGGCGTTGCCGGTCGCCTTCAGGCGCGCCGCCTGGGTGAAGTCGAGCATGCGCTTGAGCGGCTTGACCGCCCTGGGGATCAGCACCGGATCGACGTGGATCTCGTTGCTGCCCTCGCGCAGGCACTGCAGGGTGCGCTCCAGGGTGTTCATCGCCATCCACGGGCAGTGCGCGCAGCTGCGGCAGGTTGCACCCTGGCCGGCGGTGGGCGCCTCGATGAACGACTTGCCCGGGCACAGCTGCTGCATCTTGTAGAGGATGCCGCGGTCGGTGGCGACGATGAAGATCTGGTTGGTCAGGGTCTGCGCCGCCTTGATCAGCTGGCTGGTGGAACCCACCGCATCGGCCAGCTCCACCACCGACTCCGGCGACTCCGGATGCACCAGCACCGCTGCCTCGGGATACAGCGCCTTGAGGTCCTGCAGCTGCTTGGTCTTGAACTCCTCGTGGACGATGCACGCGCCTTCCCACAGCAGCATGTCGGCGCCGGTCTCGCGCTGGATGTAGCGACCCAGGTGCTGGTCCGGCGCCCAGAGGATCTTCTCGCCGTTGTCCATCAGGCTCTCGACGATCTCCAGCGCACAGCTGGAGGTCACCACCCAGTCGGCGCGCGCCTTCACCGCCGCCGAGGTGTTGGCGTAGACCACCACGGTCCGCTCGGGATGCTGGTCGCAGTAGGCGGAGAACTCCTCCACCGGACAGCCCAGGTCCAGCGAGCAGGTCGCCTCCAGGGTCGGCATCAGGATGCGCTTTTCCGGATTGAGGATCTTCGCCGTCTCCCCCATGAAGCGCACGCCAGCGACCACGATGGTCGAGGCCGGGTGCTGGCTGCCGAAGCGGGCCATCTCCAGCGAGTCGGCCACGCAGCCGCCGGTTTCCTCGGCGAGCGCCTGGAGGATCGGGTCGGTGTAGTAGTGGGCGACCAGCACGGCCTCACGCGCCTTGAGCTCGGCGGCGATGGCCTGGCGGTAGTCGGCGACTTCCTCGGCGGTCAGCGCGCGCGGCTGCTTGGCGTCGAGATGGGCCTGGACGAGGAGTCGTTCGGAGATCTGCGTCATGTTCGCTGCACCTGAAGGTTAGGGTGCGGGAACCGGAGTATACACCCGATCCAGAGCACCAGACGGGATAACAAGCGGGAGGTGGAACGGGGAACAGCGGGGAAAGTGGTGGGTCGTGTAGGGGTCGAACCTACGACCAATTGGTTAAAAGCCAACTGCTCTACCACTGAGCTAACGACCCAGGAAGATCTACATCTTGTTGCTTCACCCCAAACAGCCATGCCTGCCGGCCAACTCGGGGCTTGTGGAAAAAGTGGTGGGTCGTGTAGGGGTCGAACCTACGACCAATTGGTTAAAAGCCAACTGCTCTACCACTGAGCTAACGACCCAACGCCTGCGCATCATACTGATTTAATTCGGAATTTCAACTTTTTCCGAAAAAAAGTTCAAACGTAGCGGGTCGGATCGGCGACCCCGGCGCTGGCGAAGCCCTCGGCGCGCAACCGGCAGCTGTCGCAACGCCCGCAGGCGCGGCCGTCGGCATCGGCCTGGTAGCAGGACACGGTCAGGGCGAAATCCACCCCGCGGGCCAGACCGGCCTGGATGATCTCGGCCTTCGACAGGTACTGCAGCGGCGCGCGGATGCGGAAGCCCTCGCCCTCCACCCCGGCCTTGGTCGCCAGGTTGGCCAGGCGCTCGAAGGCGTCGATGAACTCGGGGCGGCAGTCCGGGTAGCCCGAGTAATCCACCGCGTTGACGCCGATGAAGATGTCGCGCGCGCCCAACACCTCGGCCCAGCCCAGCGCCAGCGACAGGAACAGGGTGTTGCGCGCCGGCACGTAGGTCACCGGAATGCCCTCGCCCGGGGTCTCCGGCACGGCGATGCTGGCGTCGGTCAGCGCCGAGCCGCCGATGCCGTTGAGGTCGATGCCGACCACCTTGTGCTCCACGGCGCCCAGCTGGCGCGCCACCCGCTCGGCGGCCTGCAGCTCGGCGCGGTGGCGCTGGCCGTAGTCGAAGCTCATGGTGTAGCAGGCGTAGCCCTCGGCGCGGGCCATGGCCAGCACGGTGGCGGAGTCGAGGCCGCCGGACAGCAGGATGACCGCTTTCTTGTCGCTCATGTTCAGTGCCCCGGCTCGTCGTTCCACAGGTACTTGTGCAGCTGCAGCTGCAGGCGCACCGGCAGGTTGTCGGCGATGATCCACTCGGCCAGAGTGCGCGGCTCCAGCTGCTGGTGGCTGGGCGACAGCAGCACCTCGCCGGCGCGCTGGTCGAGGCGGTACTCGATCAGCTTCGACACCGCCCAGTCGTAGTCCTCGCGCGAGCAGATCACGAACTTGACCTGGTCGTTGCGGGTCAGTTCGGCCAGGTTCTCGTAGCGGTTGCGGCCGACCTCGCCCGAGCCCGGGGTCTTCAGGTCCACCACCCGGCTGACCCGGGTATCCACTGGGGCGATGTCCAGCGCGCCGCTGGTTTCCAGCGACACCTGGTAGCCGGCATCGCACAGCGCCGCGAGCAGCGGGATGCAGTTGGGCTGCGCCAGCGGCTCGCCGCCGGTCACGCAGACATGGCGCGGCCGGTAGCTGGCGACCCGGGCGAGGATTTCCTCGAGGGTCATCAGCTCGCCGCCGCTGAAGGCGTAGGCGGTATCGCAGTAGCCACAGCGCAGGGGACAGCCGGTGAGGCGGACGAACACGGTCGGCAGGCCGACGGTACGCGCTTCGCCCTGCAGCGAATAGAAGATTTCGGTGATACGCAGAGTCTGGTTCATAAGCCCCGGGCGTGCTGGCGAAACAGGCCAACCGCCTCCGTTGCAGGATGTGGAAAAGGACAGTGATTTTAACGAAAAAACCCGCGCCAGGCGCGGGTTTCATCGACAACGCCTGCCGTCAGGGCAGGCGGGCCAGGTCGCGCTGGGCAAGCTGGGCGGCCGAGGTGCCCGGATACTGGGCGACCACCTGCTGGAGGATGCCCTTGGCCTTGCCGGCGTTGCCGAGGCGCTGCTCGACATCGGCCAGCTTGTACAGCGAGTCCGCGACCTTCTGGTGCTGCGGATAGCTCTGGCTGACCTGGGCGAAGGCGCGGCCGGCGCCCTGCAGGTCGCCCTGGGCGAGCTTGACCTCACCCAGCCAGTACTGGGCGTTGCCGGCGTACTGGCTGCTCGGATACTTGCGCAGGAATGCGGTGAAGGCCTGATCGGCCTTGGCAAAGTCCTTCGCCTTGATCAGGTCGAAGGCGGCGTCGTAGAACAGCTTCTCCTTGGCCGGATCCCCCGGTGCGGCATTGGCAGCCGGAGCCTGGGCGGCAGGAGCGGCGCCCGATGCGCCGACGGCAGGTGCCACCGGTGCCTGGGCGGGAGCCTGGGGTGCGGCGGACAGCCGGCTGTCGAGGTCCTGATAGCGCTCGAGGCTCTGCTGCTTGAGCTGCTGGATCTCGTACTGCTGCTCTTCCAGGGTGCCGCGCAGGCGGGCAACCTCTTCCTGCAGCTGCTGCAGCTGCAGGAAGAGCTCGCCTTGCGCCGAGGTGGTCGCGGCAGGCGCCGCGCCACCGGCGTAAGCAGCCCCCGTCGCCCCGTAACCGGACGGCGGATAACCGCTGCTGCCCTCCATGACGGGCACCTGGGCCCAGGTCGAGAGGGGCGCGGCCAGGGCCAGCAGGGTCAGGAGACGGGAGTGCTTGCGCATGGCTTCTTACTTCTTCAGCTCGACGCGACGGTTCTGCGCCCAGCTCTCTTCGCCGCTGCCAGCGGCCAGCGGACGCTCTTCACCGTAGGACACCAGCTCCAGCTGGGCCGGGGAAACGCCCTGCAGGACCAGGTAGCGCTGCACGGCCTTGGCGCGACGCTCGCCCAGAGCCATGTTGTACTCGCGGGTGCCGCGCTCGTCGGCGTGGCCTTCCAGGACGACGCGGGCGCCGTTGGCCTGCAGGTCGCGAGCATGGACGTCCAGGGCGCGCATGGCTTCCGGCTTCAGGTCGGAGCTGTCGTACTCGAAGTAGAAGGTGGTGATGGCGCGCAGAGCGGCTTCTTCACCGTTCATGCTGCCATCGACGGCACCGGCGTTGGCACCGTAGCCGGCGTTCGGATCAACAGCGCCTTCGCCAGCGGCGTCGCCACCCTTGGACGAGCAACCCACGGCAACTGCCATAGCCAGAGCCAGCGCAGCAAACTTGCCGAATTTCAGCATTTCCATCTTTCAAAACCCCAGTGGTGTGTTCAAAAACAACTTGTTCAGGACAACGCATTAAAACGAGCAGCAGCGCGCCCTCACTGAATGTAGGGCGACCAGGAAGGCTCGCGGATTTCACCCTGAGCTGCAGGCAACGGCAGACGAACGCGTCCGTTGGTGGAGACGAGCATCAGCACTCCACGGCCCTGCTGACGGGTGGCGTAGATTAGCATGGTGCCGTTGGGCGCGACAGTGGGCGACTCGTCCAGACTGGTCTGCGCGGAGAGCACGCGCAGGGTGCCGCGCTGCAGGTCCTGGGCCGCCACGCGGAACACGGTGAAGCCGTCCTGGCGATGGACCATCACCAGGGTCTTCTCGTCGGCGGACAGTTTCGGGTTGGCATTGTAGTTGCCGATGAAGGTCACCCGCTCCGCGCCGCCCGAACCGATGCTGGTCTTGTAGATCTGCGGCTTGCCGCCCCGGTCGGAGGTGAAGTAGATGGTCTGGCCATCCTTGCCCCAGAACGGCTCGGTGTCGATCGCCGGGCTGTTGGTCACGCGGCGCACCTGGCGGCTGCCCATGTCCATCACGTAGATCTCCGGGTTGCCGTCGCGCGACAGGGTGAAGGCCAGGCGGCTGCCGTCCGGCGACCAGGCCGGCGCGCCGTTGAGGCCCTCGAAGTTGGTGACCTGCTCGCGGCGGCCGGTGTCGATGTGCTGCACGAAGATGCGCGGGCGCTGCTGCTCGAACGACACGTAGGCGATGCGCCGGCCGTCCGGGGCGAAGCTCGGCGACAGGATCGGCTCGCGCGACTGCAGCAGGGTCACCGCGCGGGCGCCGTCGTAGTCGGCGCGCTGCAGGGTGTAGCGGGTGTTGTTGGCCGAGAAGCGTTCGGCAGTGACGAACAGCAGCTTGGTGGAGAAGGCGCCCTTGATGCCGGTGAGCTTCTCGAACGACTGGTCGGCGATGTAGTGCGCCATGTCGCGCAACTGGGCGGTGCTGCCGCCGACGCTGCCGGTCAGCATCTGCTGCTCGGTGGTGACGTTGAACAGCGCGTACTGGATCTGCACGCCGGCGCCGCCGGGCACGATGCTGCCGGTCAGCACGTACTGCGCGCCGAGGGCCTTCCAGTCGCGGTAGATCACTTCGCCGGCCTGGCTCGGCAGGCTGATCATGTTCTGCCGCGGAATCGGCTCGAAGTAGCCGGAGTTGCGCAGGTCGTTGCCGACGATCTCGGCCATGTCCTCGGGCAGCACGGCGCCGCCCTGCGAGGCGAACGGCACCACGGCGATCGGGATGGCCCGGTCGGTACCGCTGGAGATCACCAGCGGGTCGGCTGCCCTCGCCACACCGGCGAGCAGCGCCAGGCCCAGCAGGGCCATGCGGATCAGGGTGTTCACAGGCTCAAGTCCTCCGGTTTGAATATCATGGCGCGCTTTCGATACATGCGGTCGAAGGTCGCCCGGTCCAGTTGCTGCATTTCCGGTATGCGGCCGACGTTGCGCACCGCGGCTACCGCCGAATTGTCGAAGGCCACGTCCCCGCTGGAGCGGGTCACGCTGGCGTTGGTGATGGTGCCGTCGGGCAGCATCTGGATGGTCACCGTCACGCTCATCCCCTGGCGCGCCGACGGCGGACGCCGCCACTGCTGGCTGACCAGGTTGATGATCAGGTCATCGAGGTTGCCGGCCACCTTGTCGCCGACCTCGTCGGCCAGCGCCTGCTGATGCTGCACGTCGTCGGCGAGCAGCTCGGCCAGCGCGGCGGCCTTCTTGTCCTCCTGCGCCTTGCGGGCGGCCTCGGCGGCGGCTTTCTTCTTCGCCTCCTCGGCGGCAGCCTTCTTCCTGGCTTCTTCGGCAGCCTTCTTCGCCTGCTCCTCGGCGGCCTTCTTCTTGGCCTCCTCGGCGGCTTTCTTCTTCGCGGCCTCCTCCTGCGCCTTCTTCTTGGCGAGTTCCTCGGCAGCCTTCTTCTTCGCTGCCTCTTCGGCGGCCTTCTTCTTGGCGATGTCGGCCTGCTGCTTCTGCTCGGCAGCCTTCTTCTCGGCCTCGGCCTTGGCGGCAGCCTCTTTCTTCTGCGCCTCGGCCTTGGCCGCGGCAGCTTCCTTCTGCTTCTGCGCCTCGGCAGCCTTGGCCTGCTCCGCCTTTCGAGCCTCCTCGGCGCGCTTTTGTTCCGCAGCCTTGGCCGCCGCGATCTTCTGCTGCTCGGCCTTCTTCTGCTCCATCTGCTCGGTTTCGTACTGCGGCGCCGCCGTCTTCTGCGACTCGCCGGCGATGCGCTGGTTGGTCTGCACCTTCGCCTGACTCTGCGACTTGAGCTGGTACAGGGTGGCCTGGACGATCGGCCGCGACGGCGGCAGCTCCGGGGTCATGGCGAAGCTGACGAACAGCATGGCGAAGATCAGCACATGCAGGCCGACCGCCCAGATGCTCGGCCAGAAGTAGCTTTCCGAAGGAGAGCGCTCACGCTGCTGCATCAGGGCGCCTCGGTAATCAGCCCGACGTTGCCCACGCCGGCCTGCTGCAGACCGCCCATGGCCGCCATCACCGCGCCGTAGTCGACCGCCTTGTCGGCACGCACGAACACCTGCACCGGCTTACCCTGGCTGCGGTTCTGGTTCATGATCGCGGTGACCGCCTGGGTCATCTGCTCGAGGGTCAGTGCGGTGTCCTGCACGGTGTCGACGTCGACCTCGCTGCCCATGTTCCAGTAGTAGGTCTTGTCGGCCTTGATCGAGATCGTCAGCACCTGGGCGTTGTTGTCCTGCGGCAGCGCCTCGCTGCTCACCTTGGGCAGGTCGACCTTGACCCCCTGGTTGAGCATCGGCGCGGTCACCATGAAGATCACCAGCAGCACCAGCATGACGTCGATGTAGGGCACGACGTTCATCTCGGCGACCGGCTTGCGTCTGTTGCGAATTCTGGCCATGTCTTGAATCGAACCTGTCGGAAAAGCGGATCCGGCGGCGCCGTACTGGGCGCGGCCGGAGACGGCGTCAATCGTCGCTGGTGTGCACCTTGCGGTGCAGGATGGCCTGGAACTCGTCGGCGAAGGTGTAGTAGCGGTTGATCAGCATCTCGCCGCGGGCGGAGAAGCGGTTGTAGGCGATCACCGCCGGAATCGCGGCGAACAGGCCGATGGCGGTGGCGATCAGCGCCTCGGCGATGCCCGGCGCCACGGTGGCCAGGGTGGCCTGCTGCACCTGGGCCAGACCGCGGAACGAGTTCATGATGCCCCACACGGTGCCGAACAGACCGACGTACGGGCTGGTCGAGCCGACGGTGGCGAGGAACGGCAGGCTCTGCTCGAGCTTCTCCTCCTCGCGGGAGATGGCCACGCGCATGGCACGGTTGACGCCGTCCATCACCGCATCCGGGTCGACGCCGGGCTGCTGGCGCAGGCGGGAGAACTCCTTGAAGCCGGCGCGGAAGATCTGCTCGACGCCGGAGTCCGGGTCAGGGTTGCTGCCGGCCTGGCGGTACAGCTTGGACAGATCGATGCCCGACCAGAAGCGCTCCTCGAAAGTGTCCAGCCCCTTCTTGGCGGCACGCAGCATGCTGCTGCGCTGGAAGATCATGATCCACGAGGTGACCGAGGCGGCGACCAGGGCCAGCATCACCAGTTGCACCACGAAACTGGCATTGCTGATCAGGCTCCACATCGACATATGGTCAACGGCGTTGGCTTCCACGCTTACTCTCCTGCAGGGATTGGACCCGGCCCGGCGAAGGCTGCTCGCAGCGCTTCGGGAATGGCCCGGGGTTTGAAACTGTCGGCGCGCACGCAGGCCACCGTGATACGCCCTTCACAGAGCAGTGCATCGTCGCACATGCGGCGCACCTGCTGGCGAAAGACCAGACTGGCACGATTGAGTTCCACCACCTCGGCACTGACCGACAGCTCGTCGTCGAGCCGGGCCGGCGCCAGGTAGCGGGCCTCGGCCGAATGCACGACGAACAGCAGGTTCTCGCCGACCAGCTGCGACTGGGCAAGGCCCGACGCACGCAACCGCTCGGTGCGGGCCCGCTCCATGAACTTGAGGTAGTTGACGTAATAGACAACGCCACCGGCATCGGTGTCCTCGTAATAGACCCGACAACGGTGGCTGAACGGCTGGCTCTTGTTTTGCGCGCGCATACTCTAGTCCCGGCTCCCCCGGTTGCCAACGGTCGTGGCAACTATTTTTTCCGTCAGTCGTCGCCTGCGGCCGCTGCGGCGCCACGGCCCTCGCCGAGACGCCCCGGCACATCGAGACCGAAGTGCAGGTAGGCGTGACGGGTCACCACCCGCCCGCGCGGCGTGCGCATGATGTAGCCCTGCTGGATCAGGTAGGGCTCGAGCACGTCCTCGATGGTATGGCGTTCCTCGCCGATGGCCGCCGACAGATTGTCGATGCCCACCGGGCCGCCGTCGAACTTGTCGATCATGGTCAGCAGCAGGCGGCGGTCCTGGTGGTCGAAGCCGTGGGCGTCGATGTCCAGCATGTCCAGCGCACGGTCGGCGATGCTGCGGCTGATCGCACCCTGGCCGCGCACCTCGGCGAAGTCGCGCACCCGGCGCAGCAGGCGGTTGGCGATACGCGGCGTGCCGCGCGCGCGGCGGGCGATCTCGTAGGCGCCTTCGGCGTCGATGGGCAGGCCGAGGATGCCGGCCGAGCGGCCGACGATGGTCGCCAGGTCGGCGACGCCGTAGAACTCCAGGCGCTGGACGATGCCGAAGCGGTCGCGCAGCGGGTTGGTCAGCATGCCGGCGCGGGTGGTGGCGCCGATCAGGGTGAACGGTGGCAGATCGAGCTTGATCGAGCGCGCCGCCGGCCCCTCGCCGATCATGATGTCGAGCTGGTAGTCCTCCATCGCCGGGTACAGCACCTCCTCGACCACCGGCGACAGCCGATGGATCTCGTCGACGAACAGCACGTCGCCCGGCTCGAGGTTGGTGAGCAGCGCGGCCAGGTCGCCCGGGCGCTCCAGCACCGGCCCCGAGGTGCTCTTGATCGACACACCCATTTCCTGGGCGATGATGTTGGCCAGGGTGGTCTTGCCCAGCCCCGGCGGGCCGAAGATCAGGGTGTGATCCAGCGCCTCGCTGCGTCCGCGCGCGGCGCGGATGAACAGCTCCATCTGCTCGCGCACCACCGGCTGGCCGATGTACTCGGCCAGCTTGAGCGGGCGGATGGCGCGATCCTGCTGCTCCTCGCGCTCGCGCGGGCTGGCGGTGACCAGGCGGTCGGCTTCGATCATCGGGATTCACCCACGGGTTCAGGCCATGCCCTTGAGGGCACGGCGGATCAGTTCTTCGCTGGACAGGTCGGCAGCGTCCACCAGACTGACGGCGCGACTGGCCTCGGCCGGCTTGAAGCCCAGCGCCACCAGGGCGCTGACCGCATCGGCCTCGGCGCTGGAAACCGCCGGTGCACGCGCCGGCTCCACCACCAGCGGGGCGATGGCCGGCATGCTTTCCCAGACCTGGAAACGGTCCTTGAGTTCCACCAGCAGACGCTCGGCGGTCTTCTTGCCGACCCCCGGCACCCGCGTCAGCGCCTTGGTGTCGCCGGCCTGCACGCAGCGCACCAGCTCGTCCACCTCGAGGCCGGACATCAGCGCCAGGGCCAGCTTGGGACCGACGCCGTTGAGGCGGATCAGCTCGCGGAACAGCTCGCGCTCGCGCTTCTCGGCAAAGCCGTAGAGCAGCTGGGCGTCCTCGCGCACCACCAGGTGGGTGTGCAGGGTCAGCGCCTCGCCGACGCCCGGCAGGCGGTACAGGGTGGTCATCGGCACCTCCAGCTCGTAGCCGACGCCATTGACGTCGACCAGCAGGTGCGGCGGCTGCTTCTCCGCCAGGGTACCGCGCAAACGTCCGATCAAGATGGGTTCCTCGGGTTACAGGCGCAGGCGCCCGCCGCGCCGGCGGGCGGTGGCCAGGCCATGGGGAATCAGGCTCTGCCGGTGGTGGGCGTGACAGAGGGCGATGGCCAGGGCGTCGGAGGCGTCGATCTGCGGCTTCTGCAGCAGGCCCAGCAGGTGCATGACCATCAGCTGAACCTGCTGCTTGTCCGCCGCGCCGCTGCCGACCACCGCCTGCTTGACCTGGCTGGCGGTGTACTCGGCGACGCTCAGCCCCTCCTCCACCGCCGCGACTATCGCCGCGCCGCGCGCCTGGCCGAGCTTGAGCGCGGAGTCGGCGTTGCGCGCCATGAACACCTGCTCGATGCCGAGCATCACCGGCCCGTGCAGGCGGATCACCTCGCGCACGCCACGGTAGACCTTCTGCAGGCGCTCGGGCAGCGGGCCGTCGCCGGTGCGGATGCAGCCGGAGGCGACGTACTCGCAGCCGCGCCCGGTGTCGCGCACCACGCCGTAACCGGTGATGCGCGAACCGGGGTCGATGCCGAGGATCAGGGTCATGCAGGGGTCATCCGCCTTGTCCGCCAGCGTCACTCACTGGCTATTTATCCAGCCGCGAGTATAGGTGCCCCCTGCCGTGTCGTCACTCCCGATACGCCGGGGCATGACGACGCGCCCAAAAACAAAGCCGGAAGGGACGGGGCTCCTTCCGGCTCGGGTCACACCGACACCTGGCCTCAGCCGAGCTGCTCCATGATCTCGTCGGGGATCTCGGCGTTGTGGTAGACGTTCTGCACGTCGTCGAGGTCTTCCAGCATGTCGATCAGCTTGAGCACCTTCTGCGCGGTCTCCAGGTCGGTGATCGGCGCGGTGATCGACGGGATCATCGCCACCTCGGCCTCGTCGCCCTTGAAGCCGGCGGCGGTCAGCGCCTCGTTGACCGACAGGAAGTCGGCGAAGGAGGTGTACACCTCGACCGAACCGTCCTCCTCGGCGACCACGTCGTCGGCGCCGGCTTCCAGCGCCGCCTCCATCAGGGCGTCCTCGTCGACGCCCGGGGCGAAGCTGATCTGCCCCTTGCGGTCGAACATGTAGGCCACCGAACCGTCGGTGCCGAGGTTGCCGCCGCACTTGCTGAAGGCATGGCGCACTTCGGCCGCGGTGCGGTTGCGGTTGTCGGTCATGGCCTCAATGATGATCGCCACGCCGCTCGGCGCGTAGCCCTCGTAGCTCAGCTCGACCATGTTGTCGGCTTCGTTGGTGCCGGCGCCGCGGGCGATGGCGCGCTCGATGACGTCACGCGACATGTTGGCAGTCAGGGCCTTGTCCACCGCCAGGCGCAGGCGCGGATTGTCAGCCGGGTTGCCGCCACCGTGTTTGGCCGCGACGGTCAGTTCGCGGATCAGCTTGGTGAAGATCTTGCCGCGCTTGGCGTCCTGACGTTCCTTGCGGTGCTTGATGTTGGCCCATTTGGAATGACCTGCCATGACTCTCTCCGTCGTGTTGCTGGTGGATCTTGTACTTTTGCCGCGCCGAAACTGAAGGAGCCTGGCTTAACCAGGCTCCCGTGTCGGCTTATTCGGCCTTGGGCTGCTCACGCAGGCGGATGTTCAGTTCGCGCAGCTGCTTGGCGTCGACCACGCCCGGCGCCTGGGTCATCACGCAGGCGGCGCTCTGGGTCTTCGGGAAGGCAATCACTTCGCGGATCGAGCTGGCGCCGGTCATCAGCATCACCAGGCGATCCAGGCCGAAGGCCAGGCCACCGTGCGGCGGCGCGCCGAACTTCAGGGCGTCGAGCAGGAAGCCGAACTTCTCCTGCTGCTCCTCCTCGCTGATGCCGAGCACGCGGAACACGGCCTGCTGCATTTCCTTGCTGTGGATACGGATCGAGCCGCCGCCCAGCTCGGTACCGTTGAGCACCATGTCGTAGGCGCGCGACAGCGCGGCACCCGGGTTGGCCTCCAGCTCCTCCGGGCTGCACTTCGGCGCGGTGAACGGGTGGTGCATGGCGGTCAGGCTGCCGTCATCGTTTTCCTCGAACATCGGGAAGTCGACCACCCACAGCGGGGCCCATTCGCAGGTCAGCAGGTTCAGGTCGTGGCCCAGCTTGACGCGCAGGGCGCCGAGGGCTTCGGAAACGATCTTCGCCTTGTCGGCGCCGAAGAACACGATGTCGCCATCCACCGCACCGACGCGATCGAGGATCACGTTGATGTTGTCCAGCGGGATGTTCTTGACGATCGGCGACTGCAGACCTTCGACACCGGCAGCGCGCTCGTTGACCTTGATGTAGGCCAGGCCCTTGGCGCCGTAGATGCCGACGAACTTGGTGTAGTCGTCGATCTGCTTGCGCGGCATGCTCGCGCCGCCCGGCACGCGCAGGGCGGTGACGCGGCACTTGGGATCGTTGGCCGGGCCGGCGAACACCTTGAACTCGACGTCCTTGAGCTGGTCCTCGACATCCACCAGCTCCAGCGGGATGCGCAGGTCCGGCTTGTCCGAGCCGTAGCGGCGCATGGCTTCGGCCAGGGTCATGTGCGGCAGCTCGCCGAACTCGACGTCCAGCACTTCCTTGAACAGGTTGCGGATCATGGTCTCGGTCAGGCCCATGATGTCCTGCTCGTCGAGGAAGCTGGTCTCGATGTCGATCTGGGTGAATTCCGGCTGGCGGTCGGCGCGCAGGTCCTCGTCGCGGAAGCACTTGGCGATCTGGTAGTAGCGGTCGAAGCCGGCGACCATCAGGAGCTGCTTGAACAGCTGCGGCGACTGCGGCAGGGCGAAGAAGCTGCCGGCGTGGGTGCGGCTCGGCACCAGGTAGTCGCGCGCGCCTTCCGGGGTGGCGCGGGTGAGGATCGGCGTCTCGACGTCGAGGAAGCCGTTGTCGTCCAGGTAGCGGCGGATGCTGCTGGTGATGCGCGAGCGCAGCTTCAGCTTGGCGGCCATCTCCGGGCGACGCAGGTCGATGAAGCGGTAGCGCAGACGGGTCTCCTCGCCGACGTCGCTGTACTCGTCCAGCGGGAACGGCGGGGTCTCGGCCTGGTTGAGCACTTCCAGCTCGTAGCCCAGCACCTCGATGGCGCCGGAGGCCATGTTCGGGTTGACCGCACCAGCCGGGCGCAGGCGCACCTTGCCGGTGATCTTCACCACGTACTCGCTGCGCACGCGGTCGGCCTTGGCGAAGGTCTCGGCGCGATCCGGGTCGAACACCACCTGGGCCAGCCCCTCGCGGTCGCGGATGTCGAGGAAGATCACTCCGCCGTGGTCGCGACGGCGATGGACCCAGCCGCACAGGGTGACTTCCTGGCCGTCCAGGCTTTCGTTGAGTTGGCCGCAATAGTGGCTGCGCATCATGGTCGGTTCGCTTCTCAAAGGTCAGTCGTGGATTGCCGGCGGCGGTCGCTCCGCGGTTGCCGTGGGCAACCGCTGCCGCCACGGCCGCCGGCGCGACGCAGGCACGCGGGCAGCAGGCCTTGCCGTGATAAAGGGCGGGGATTATAGCCTGAAACAATCACGCGGCGCAGGCCCTGCGGCCCGCCGCTGGCGCCATCGCCGGCGGCGCTTTTCCCGGCCCACGCATCATGCTGGCGCGCGAGAATGCCGCCTGGCCGCAGCCCGCCGGAAGGCTGCCACCCTCGGCGCACCGGCAGCCGCTCCGCACAGCGCACCTGCAGGTCCCCACCCCGCCAGGCGAGCGCCTTTGCCCAACGGCGCAATTGAGCGCTGCCTGCCTTTACGGTTAAATAGCCGCCGCGTCCGCACCGCTCGCGTCAATTTCTCGCCGAGGCCGTCGCGGCGCCGTCCGGCCTGACCTGTACGCCCCTCTCCGGGCGTTCCCCTTCCCGCTTCGCCCCCGTCACGCCCGGACGCCATCGTCAGTATCCGTCGTTACCAAGGTGAGTTCTTTGAGCATATTGAAAACCGTCCATCTCCTATCGGGCGCGGCCGCCCTGCTGCTGTCGTTCGTCCCCAGTCTGCGCGCCGACGCCCTGCCCTGGCTGCAGCAGCCCGACGCCCTGTACCTGGCCTTCACCGGCCTGGCCAACCTGCTGGTCGCCCCCCTGGCCGATACCACGCGCGTGCGCCTGCAGCGCCTGGCCAGCGCCCTGCTGCTGCTTGCCGTGATCCTGCAGAGCCTGACCCTGCTGGTGCCGCTGGACAGCCTAGGCGGCCAGCCGGCGGTGCTGCTGTGCCTGCTCGCCCTGGCCCTCGCGGCGCTGGTGCAACTGCTGCCGCAGCCGCGTGCGGCCGCCTCCGAGGCCGCCGCCGCGCCGGCGGCACAGACCGCCCAGCGCGCCCCGCAGCGCCCGGCGCCGAGCGCCAGGCCGGCCGCCGCCGCCAGTCGCGGCGAGGCGAGAAGCCCGCGCGAAGCCGGCACGGTGAAGTGGTTCAACACTTCCAAGGGCTTCGGCTTCATCTCCCGCGACAGCGGCGACGACATCTTCGTGCACTTCCGCGCCATCCGCGGCGACGGCCACCGGGTGCTGGTCGAGGGCCAGCGCGTGGAGTTCACCGTGGTCCAGCGCGACAAGGGCCTGCAGGCCGAGGACGTGCAGATCCTCGAGGACTGAGCCCCTTCGCAACGACAGCGCCCGCCAACCGGCGGGCGCTGTCGTTTGCGGACCCGATCATTCGTGACCCGGTCATTCGTGACCCGGTCATTCGTGACCCGCTCAGTAGTGCGGCGGCGGCGCCTCGTCCTCGGCGGGACCGATCTGGCCGACCAGCTCGGCCTGGCGCGCGGCCAGCGCGGCGATCTGGCGCTGCAGCAGATCGATCAGCCGGCCCTGGGCGAGCAGCTCGTCGCTGAGCTGCTGCAGGGTGTCGTCCTGGAAGGCCAGGCGGGTTTCCAGTTCGGTGACGCGCAGCTCCAGACTCATGCGGCCTCCGGGGCGAAGCGGAAGTCCTCGGGATCGAGCACCAGGCGCAGCTTGGCGCGCACCTCGCGGACCTGCTCCGCGGTGTAGGGGTGCGCCGGCTGGCGCCCCCACACCGGCGCGGGCCAGGCGGCGTCGTTGCGCCGCCGCACGATCACGTGCATGTGCAGCTGGCTGACCACGTTGCCGAGAGTGGCGACGTTCATCTTGTCGGCCTTGAAGGTGTCCTTGAGCAGCTCGGCGAGCAGCAGGGTCTCGCGCCACAGCGAACGCTGGTCGGCCGCGTCGAGCTGGAACAGCTCGCTGACCTCCTCGCGGCGCGGCACCAGGATGAACCAGGGATAGCTGGCGTCGTTCATCAGCAGCAGGCGGCACAGGGGGAAGTCGCCCATGTGCAGGGTGTCCTGCTCCAGGCGCGGATCGAGGGCAAACATGGCTGCATCTCCTTGGGATGGGGTGGCGATGCGCGCCAGTGTGCCACAGCTGCCTCCTCAACTGGCCGGCGACAGGCCGCGCGGCAGCCACACCTCGACCTGCAGCCCGCCGAGGGGCGACTCCGCCAGCTGGATCTCGCCGCGATGCAGCTCGACGATGCGCTGCACGATGGACAGCCCCAGGCCGGCGCCCTGCCCCTCGCCCTGGCGATAGAAGCGGCGGAACAGCAGCTCGCGCTGCTCGGCCGGCACACCCGGGCCGCTGTCGGCCACCCGCAGACCGACGCGCTGCGCCTCGACCTGCAGGCTGACGGCGATGCGCCCGCCCGGCGGCGTGTACTGCACGGCATTGCCGACCAGATTCTGCAGCAGGGTGCCGAGGCTCGGCGCATCGCCCAGCAGGCGGTGGTCCGCCATGTCGTCGCAGTCGAAGCTCAGCTCCTGGTCGCGCTCCAGCGCCAGCGGGATCAGCTCGGCCAGCTCGCCGCGCACGTAGCTCGCCAGGTCCAGCTCGGCCATGCCCAGCTGGCGGGCAGCCGGCTCCAGGCGCGCCAGGGTCAGCAACTGGGTCACCACGCGGGTGGCGCGCTCGACCCCGGCCACCAGCTGGCGCAGGGCCGCCTCGCGGTCGGCGGCTTCCGGCGCCTCCAGAGCGTTCTGCGCGTGGATGCGCAGCACCGCCAGCGGCGTGCGCAGCTCGTGGGCGGCGTCGGCGAGGAAGCGCTTCTCCCGCTCCAGCAGGGTGGTGACCTGGAGGAGCAGGCGGTTGAGTGCGGCGACCATCGGCTCCAGCTCCTGGGGCAACGGCGCCAGGGTCAGCGGGGCGAGGTTTTCCGCATCACGTGCCTTGATCAGCCCGACCACCTGCTGCAGCGGCCGCAGGCCGAGGCCGACCGCCGACCATACCAGCAGCGCCAGCAGCGGCAGGCCGACAAGGTCGGGCAGCAGGCTGCGCAGGGTGATGCTGCCGACCAGTTCGCCACGCACATCCTCGCGCTCGGCGACCAGGATCCAGTGGCGGTCGGCCAGGTCCTGGCGCACGAACAGCCGCCACTTCGCATCTGCCAGGCTCAGCGTGTGGTAGCCGACCAGCCGCTCGGCCCGGGCGGCCAGCGACACGCCTGCCGGCGCCTGCGCGCCGGTCTGCTGCAGCAGGCTGGCCAGCAGCCCGGGGGGTGCGCTGGCCGACTGCAGCAGCACCTGTCCCCGCCCGTCGAGCACCTGGAAGGCCAGCTTGGTTTCGTAGCGGTGTCCCTCGACGAGCGCCGGGCCACCATCCGGCTCGTCCCGCACGCGCAGGGCGGCATCCAGCGCCTGCTGCAGGGTCGTACGCAGCGCCGGCGACAGCTCGCCGCCGACCATGCCCTCGAGCAGACGCGCACTCTGCGCCAGCTGGGCATCGAACAGCTCCTCGATCTCGTGCTTGGCGTCGCTGTAGCTGAGCCAGGAGATCACCGTCAGCGCCAGGATCAGCACCCCCAGCACCCGCGCCAGGGTGCGCGAGCGGATCGAGCGCAGCCTCACGCCTTGTCCACCAGATAGCCGACGCCGCGCACGGTGCGGATCAGCTCGGGGAAGAACTTCTTGCGCAGGTGGTGCACGTGCACCTCGAGGGCGTTGCTCTCCACCTCCTCGTCCCAGCCGTAGAGCACCTGCTGCAGCCGGTCGCGGGTCAGCACCCGCCCGGGCTGGGCGAGCAGCTCGTGGAGGAGGAGAAACTCCTTGCGCGGCAGGTTGACCGCCACGCCCTGGAAGGTCACCTGCTGGCTGTCCGGCTCCAGACGGATGCCGCGATACTCCAGCGCCGGCTGGGCGCGACCGAAACTGCGCCGCAGCAGGGCGCGCAAGCGCGCCTTGAGTTCGGCGACGTCGAAGGGCTTGACCAGGTAATCGTCGGCGCCGGCATCGAGGCCGGCGATGCGGTCGCTGGTGGCGTCGCGTGCGGTGAGCACCAGCACCGGCATCGCATTGCCGGCGCCGCGCAGGCGGCGCAGCACCTCCAGGCCATCCATGCGCGGCAGGCCGAGATCCAGCACGCACAGATCGAAATCCTCGTGACTGAGGGCATGCCAGGCGCTGGCGCCGTCCTGCACCCAATCAACGGTATAGCCCTCGGGCTTGAGCGCAGTGCGGATACCCTCGCCCAGCCCCCTGTCGTCCTCCACCAGCAAAATCCGCATCCACGCCTCCTCGATTCGGGACCCTGACCGGCACGAAAACGCCGGGCGGGCGAGAGTATCGCACCCTCGCCGACCCGGCGCTCGAATCGTCGCCGGCGACTCAGCGCAGCTTGGCCCGCGCCTTCTCCAGCAGTGCCTGGGCCTCCTTGCGGCGGCCGGCGTCGGCCACCTCGCGCCCCGGGCGCGGCGGTGCGGCCAGCGCCTGCTCCAGCACCTTCTCGGCTTCGGCATAGCGCTTCTCGCGCAGCAGGAAGTCGCCGTAGAAGTAGTTGGGGTCGATGCCATCGGGATTGAGGGTCAGCGCCTGCTTGAGCAACTGCTCGGCGCGCTCGTCGTCGCCGAAGCCGACCGGCCAGCCCGGCACCTGATAGTAGAGCGAGCCCAGGCTGGTGTAGGCCGAACCATCGAGGGCCTTGGGATCGAGCTCGATCGCCCGCTCGAACTGGCTGCGCGCCTGCTTGACCAGGTCCAGGGCGCCCAGCCCGCCCTTGGCGCCGGCCCAGGTGCTGAGGATGATGCCGTTCCAGATCAGCAGCTCGGGGGCCTGCGGCTCGGCCTTGACGACGGCCTCGGCCTCGCCCGCCAGCCTGGCGAAGGCAGCCTCGCGCTGCGCCTCGGGCAACTGGTAGTTGATCTCGGCCCAGCGCCCCTGCAACTGCTTCAGGCTCTGCTCGCCGGCAGCGGTGAGGGCGAAGCTCGGCAGGCTGAGCAGCAGGGCGCCGCCGAGGACCAGATTGCGCACGAAGGATTTCGACATGGTTCCACTCCATTCCCGGGATACGTGCCCGCTGGCCGGACTCGGGCGCAGTCGCCGCGCCCCCGGACCGCACCAGCTCAGCATCGACGACACACAGCCAGCAGGGGCTGCGCCGCTCACGACTTGCCGCGCGCGAAGCGCTGGATGATCGGCAGCTGCTTGCGCAGCGCCTGGTCGACAACCCGCGGCAGCAGGCTGTTGAGACGCACGAAGAGCTTTTCCGGCCAGCCGAGGTAGAGCTCCTCGCTTTCGCGACCGATGGCGGCGACCACCGCCTCGGCCACCCAGGCCGGGTCGTCCATCGCCACCTTCAGCTCGTCGTTCATCGCCACCACGCTCTGCTCGTTCATGCCGGTGCGGGTGGCGCGCGGAGCGACGTACATGACCTTGACCCGGGTGTCGGCCAGTTCGCGACGCAGCGCCTCGGAAAAACCGCGCAGGGCGAACTTGCTGGCGCAGTAGGCCGCGAAGCCCGGATAGCCGATCGAACCGAAGGTCGAGCCGATGTTCACCACCAGCGCCCGCTCCTGCTGGCGCAGCATGGGCAGCAGGCGGTGGGTCAGCTGCAGGGTGGCCGTGACGTTGAGCTGGACCAGGGCGGCGATGGCCTCCTCGTCGTGCTGCTCGAGCAGGCTGAAGTGGTTGACCCCGGCCGCGTTGATCAGCAGGTTGACGCCGCCGATGCGGCGCGCGGCCTGCAGCACCGCATCGCGTCCGGCGCTCTGGGTGATGTCGGCGCACACGCTCTCGGCGCGTCCGCGGCAGCGCTCCACCAGTTGAGCCAGGCGTTCGGGCTGGCGGCCGACCAGCAGCAGCCGCGCGCCACCGGCGCAGAGGTGTTCGGCCAGTTGCTGGCCGATGCCGCCGGTGGCACCGGTCAGCAGGATACGGCACTCAGCGAGTTGCATGCGGGCTCTCCATCGGCAGCGGCAGGCTGCGGAACATGTCGCCGTAGAGACGGTAGACCACCTTGGCGGTGTGCACCACGGCGGCCTGGTCGTCGGCGTCGTCGAGACGGTTCATCAGTTTCTCGAAGAACGCCACGTGGCTGATGTCCAGGCTGCCATGGGAGGTCAGGTAGCTGAACGCCTGCGCCGGCAGCTGCAGGCGCTCCTGGATGATCTCCGCCGCCTGGGTGGCCAGGGCGATGCTGGTGCCCTCCAGCACGTTGACCATGCCGAAGAAGCTCACCGGGTTGCAGCGGGCGATGCGGTCGTAGACGTAGCTGACCATCAGCTCGGTGGGCAGGTTGGGGGTGGCCCGGCGCACCGCCTCGGCATCCGCCCCGCAGGCGCGGATGTCGTTGAGGATCCACTCCTGGTGGCCGTACTCCTCCTCGATGTACTCGGCGATCGCACCCCGCAGCCACTCCAGGCGCTCCGGCAGGCGTGCGCCACAGGCCATCAGCAGCGGCACGGTGTGCTTGACGTGATGGTAGGCCTGACCGAGGAAGGCCACGTAGGTGTCGAGACTGATCCGCCCCGCCAGCACCTCACCGAAGATGGGCGCCGCCAGCAGGTACTCGCGTTCGGCCTGGGTCTGCTGCTGCAGGGACTCGTAGAAACTCATGGGTGCTGTTCCTCTTGAACTGGGACGCTCGATTCGGCCATCAGACTGGCGATGGCGCTGCGATAGTGCTGAAAGAGCGCGGCGCGGCGCAGCCGGCCGTTGCTGGTGGCCAGGCCGTTGGCCTCGCCGAAGGGCTGATCGGCGCGCAGCCAGCGGTGCGCACGGGCATAGTCGGGCAGGCCGGCGTTGACCGCGTCCAGCGCCGCCTGCAGCTGGGCATCGCTCACCTGTGCCGAGCGCGGCACCAGCACCGCAACGTTGGCCGGCAGCGCCTCGCCGTGCAGCCAGGCCTGGGCGATCGGCAACTGCTGGACCAGCTCGGCCTCGACCCACTCGGGGTTGACGTTGCGGCCGAAGGCGGTGACGAACTGGTGCTTCTTGCGCCCGTGCAGGACGAGGAAGCCATCTTCCCAGTGCCCCAGGTCGCCGGTGCCCAGCCAGGCATCGGTCTGCGCCGGCTCGCCGAGATAGCCGAGGAAGGTCGCCCCGCGCACCAGTACCTCGCCGTCGTCGGCCAGACGCACCTCGGCGTGCGGCAGCGGCCGGCCGACGCTGCCGATGCGGCGCTGCCCGGGGGTGTTCAGGCAGACCACCGAGGCACACTCGGACAGGCCGTAGCCCTCGAACACCGGCAGGCCCAGCGCCTCGGCGCGCTCCAGCAGCTGCGGCGCCACCCGCCCGCCGCCGACGGCGATGAAGTGCAGCGAATCCGGTAGCGCCTGGCCACCCTCGGCGGCGGCGACCAGCGCCAGCAGCAACTGCGGCAGCAGGATCAGGCTGCTCGGCCGCACCCGCGCCAAGGTGGCGAGGAACGCCGGCAGCTCGAACTGGCTGGCGCCACGCATGCCGACCGCGGCCAGCGACGGGATCTCCAGGCAGGCGCCGAGCAGCAGCGGCGCATAGTTGCCGGCCAGGTTCTCCAGCAGCACCGCCAGCGGCAGCACGCACAGATGGCGCTCGATACCGCTGCCGGCGGTGGCCCCGGCGATGCTCTGCGCCACGCCCAGCATGGCTTCGGCCGACAGGCACACCCCCTTGGGCTGGCCGGTGGTGCCCGATGTGTAGGTGATCTTCGCCGTGCCGGCCGGTAGCTCGGCCTGTACAGCCGGCTCGCGCCAGTGCAGCACGCCGCGGGGAACGAAGCCCAGGGCGGCGAACGCCTGCGGCTCGCTGGCGATCAGCGCATCGACGCCGGCACTTTCCAGCACGTGGCGCTGCTGCGACGGCGAGAAGAACCCCGGCACCGGCACGCAGGGCAGGCCGGCGAACAGCGCCGCCAGATCCCAGAACAGCCACTCGGGACCATTGTCCAGCGCCAGGGCCAGACGGCGTACACCGTGGCGCTCGAGGAGCGCCCGGCGCTCGCCGACCTCATCGAGCAGCTCGGCGTAGCTCCAGCGGCGAGTGCCATCATTCAGTGCAGGGCGCGCACCATGGGCGAGCAGTCGCTGGCGAAAACCTTCAACCACAGGCGACATGGGCAAGCTCCCCGTCCAGGCCATGACGCGGCTGGTAGCCCAGCCGCCGGTAGATGCCCAGCGCCTGCAGGCGCTGGTGGGCGGCCAGCACGTCGCCGACCATCACCTGCGGCTGGGTGGCGTAGTAGCTGCCCCAGTCGGCCAGCTCCGCCCCCAGGCGCTGGCCGTCGGCCGGCCCCAGGTGCAGCAGGCTCAGCCCCAGGCGCTGGAAGCTGTTGAGCAGCAGCGGCGTGCCGGTGAAGGCCACCCAGCGAAAGCCCGCGGTGGCCAGCAGCTCGGTGAGCGAAACGATCAGCAGGCGCGCATGCCCGCCGCCCAGGGCGGCCAGGTTGCCGACCTCGGCGATCCGCCCGCGCGGCGGCAGGCCACCGCCGCCCAGTTCGGCGATGCGCTGCTCGACCGGCGCGTCCAGATAGCGCTCGAGAAACAGCGGGGCGGACTGGCCGCAGCGCACGCCGAGGGCGGCCTGCAACTGCTGCTCCTGATCGTAGAGCCCCAGCAGGCAGGGCATGAAATGGCGCACCCGTGCGCCGTAATGTTCGGCGAAGCGCTCGCCGATGAAGTTTTCCAG
The DNA here is from genome assembly GCF_034057115.1 of Pseudomonas sp. AN-1. Taxonomy (NCBI): domain Bacteria; kingdom Pseudomonadati; phylum Pseudomonadota; class Gammaproteobacteria; order Pseudomonadales; family Pseudomonadaceae; genus Pseudomonas; species Pseudomonas sp. AN-1. The sequence goes on from NZ_CP139195.1 coordinate 2,156,910, forward strand.
CTGTCTGCGACGGCTTGTGCACGGCTCTTGCATGGCGACATGCAAGGCCAGCTCGGCGTTCGTACCGACCGTCGCCAGAAAATCGTCCCGACCAGCCTGAAGCGGTGCCATGAATGGGGCCTCCCCCTCTAGGGTACTGAAGCAATTCTGGTAGGTCAGACTTAACGCAGTCTTAAGTGCGACGAGAGGCGCAACCGGCAGGCCAGACACCGTGACTGCCGCCACGCAGGCGACGAGCGCAGCGGCACTGAACTTCCGCGGGACTTGAGCATCGTGATATAAGCTCTTGCCGACAAAAAGAAAGTAACGGTCCTGTCAGCACCAATCACGGGGCCACAAGCACTTCGCAAAAATCAGGGGCAATTCGTTATGCAATTCAAGAAGTTGAGCATCATCGCACTGGCCGTCGCGGCCGCTTTCGCGCAACTGGCCCAGGCCAGCGAGCAGTCGGAGTCCAAGGGCTTCGTCGAGGACAGCAACCTGGTCCTGCTGAACAAGAACTTCGCCTTCTACCGTGACTTCCACAACAACCCGGGCGGCCAGAACTACCGCAACGAGTGGGCGCACGGCATCCTGGCAACCTACGAGTCGGGCTTCACCCAGGGCACCGTCGGCTTCGGCGTCGACGCCCACGCCATGCTCGGCCTCAAGCTCAACAGCGGCGGCGGCACCAACGGTACCGGCCTGCTGCCGGTCGGTGACGACGGCAAGGCCGACGACGACTATTCCGAGGCCGGTGGCGCCATCAAGGTTCGCGTCTCCAGCACCACCCTGAAATACGGCAACCTGATGCCGACCGGCCCGGTGTTCGCCACCGGTACCGCGCGCCTGCTGCCGGGCACCGCCGAAGGCTTCCAGCTGCTGAGCAACGAGATCGACGGCCTGAACCTCGACGCCGGCCACTTCACCTCGACCAATGACGTCAACTCGTCCAACCACGATGGCGAGATCCTCGCCGCCTATGCCGGCGTCGCCGCGGACTCGGCCGACTACGTCGGCGGCTCCTACAGCATCAACGACGACGTCAGCGTGTCCCTGTACGGCTCCGAGTTCGAAGACGTGTGGCGCCAGTACTACGGCAACCTCAACTACAACATTCCGCTGGGAACCGAGCGCGCGCTGAACTTCGACTTCAACATCTACAAGACCAGCGAAACCGGCGACGAGCTGGTCGGCAAGATCGACAACACCACCTGGTCTCTGGCCGCCGCCTACAGCATGGGCGCGCACAAGTTCACCCTGGCCCACCAGCGCGTCAACGGCGACGAGCCGTTCGACTTCCTGGCCCTGGGCGAAGGCCAGTCCGGCGACTCGATCTTCCTCGCCAACTCGGTGCAGTACTCCGACTTCAACGGCCCGAACGAGAAGTCCTGGCAGGTGCGCTACGACCTCGACATGGCCAGCTACGGCGTGCCGGGTCTGAGCTTCATGGCCCGCTACATCACCGGCGATGACATCGACGGCACCAAGGCCGACCCGACTGGCGCCTACGCTGGCGTGTATGGCGACAACCAGAAGCACTGGGAGCGCAACCTGGAAGCCAAGTACGTGGTCCAGGAAGGCGCCGCCAAGGATCTGTCCTTCCGCATCCGTCACGCCACCCACCGCGCCACCGCCTTCGACAGCGACCTGGACGAAATTCGCGTGATCACCGAGTACCCGCTGGACATCCTGTAACACCCAGCTGCTCGCTCGCTGAAACGGAAGCCCGGCCCTCGCGCCGGGCTTCCGCTTTTCCGGCCCGGCACGGCCCGCCCCCGCCCTGTACGCCACCAGACCCGCGCCGTACAATGCGGGCATTTTTCCGTTCAGCGAAACCGGATCATCCTGCCCATGCGTACCAGCCAGTATCTGATCTCGACCCTCAAGGAAACCCCCACCGACGCCGTGGTCATCAGCCACCAGCTGCTGCTGCGCGCCGGCATGATCCGCAAGCTCGCTTCCGGCCTGTACACCTGGCTGCCGATGGGCCTGCGCGTGCTGCGCAAGGTGGAGAACATCGTCCGCGAGGAGATGAACGCCGCCGGTGCCCTGGAAGTGCTGATGCCGGCCATCCAGCCGGCCGAGCTGTGGCAGGAGTCCGGGCGCTGGGAGCAGTACGGCCCCGAGCTGCTGCGCATCAAGGACCGCCACCAGCGCGAGTTCTGCGTCGGCCCGACCCACGAGGAAGTGATCACCGACCTGGCGCGCAACGAGCTGAACAGCTACAAGCAGCTGCCGATCAACTTCTACCAGATCCAGACCAAGTTCCGCGACGAGATCCGCCCGCGCTTCGGCCTGATGCGCGGCCGCGAATTCCTGATGAAGGACGCCTACTCCTTCCACATGACCCAGGAGTCGCTGCAGGAAACCTACGACCGCATGCACCAGGCGTACTGCAACGTGTTCACCCGCCTGGGCCTGAACTTCCGCCCGGTGCAGGCCGACACCGGCTCGATCGGCGGCACCGGCTCCCACGAGTTCCACGTGCTGGCCGAGTCCGGCGAGGACGACATCGCCTTCAGCGACAGCTCCGACTACGCGGCCAACATCGAGAAGGCCGAGGCCATCCCGCGCGAGAAGGCGCGTGGTGCGGCGACCGAGGAACTGCGCCTGGTCGACACCCCGGACGCCAGGACCATCGACGAGCTGGTCGCCCAGTTCGGCCTGGCCATCGACAAGACCGTGAAGACCCTGGTGGTGCACGCCGCCGAGGAAGGCAAGCTGATCGCCCTGATCGTGCGCGGCGACCACGAACTGAACGAGATCAAGGCCGCCAACCACGAGCTGGTCGCCAGCCCGCTGGTGTTCGCCTCCGAAGCCGAGATCCGCGCCGCCATCGGTGCCGGTCCCGGCTCGCTCGGCCCGCTGAACCTGCCGATCCCCTGCGTGATCGACCGCTCGGTGGCGCTGATCAGCGACTTCGCCGCCGGCGCCAACGTCGACGGCAAGCACTATTTCGGCCTCAACTGGGAGCGCGACCTGCCGCTGCCGGCGGTCGCCGACCTGCGCAACGTGGTCGAGGGCGACCCCAGCCCGGACGGCCAGGGCACCCTGGTGATCAAGCGCGGCATCGAGGTCGGCCACATCTTCCAGCTCGGCACCAAGTACAGCCAGGCGCTCAACGTCTCGGTGCTCGGCGAGAACGGCAAGCCGGTGACCCTGATCATGGGTTGCTACGGTATCGGCGTGTCGCGCGTGGTGGCCGCCGCCATCGAGCAGAACTGGGACGAGCGCGGCATCCTCTGGCCGCAGGCGCTGGCGCCGTTCCAGATCGCCATCGTGCCGATGAAGTACGAGAACGCCGCGGTCAAGGAAGCTGCCGACCGCCTGTACGCCGAGCTGACCGCTGCCGGCTACGAAGTGCTGTTCGATGACCGTGACAAGAAGACCAGTCCGGGCGTCAAATTCGCCGACATGGAACTGATCGGCATCCCGCACCGCATCGTGGTCAGCGAGCGCGGCCTGGCCGAATCGGTTCTCGAATACAAGGGCCGCCGCGACAGCGAGGCGCAGAACGTGCCGCTCGCCGAGATCCAGGCGTTCCTCGCCGCCCGTATCAACCGCTAACCGAGATCATGCCCAGACGCCACCATCGCCTTGCCGGCGCCGCCCTGTGCGGCGCCGTGCTCCTCACCGGCTGTGCCAACCAGCTGCCCCAGCGCAGCGAACTCGAGGAGCGGGTCGAGCGCAAGCTGCTCGACCACAGCCTGCAGATCGACGCCGGCAGCTCGCCGGTGCTCGAGCTGCCGCAGCGGCGGGTGCGCATCCAGGAGCAGAAGACCTTCGAGGTCACCCCGTTCGAGGTGACGCGCCGCTACCAGCGCTACACCCCCTACCAGCCCTGGCGCGAACTCTACGAGATCCCGCTGGGCGCGCTGGCGGTGGTCGCCGGCATCGGCGCCAACGTGCTCAACGTGCCCCTGCTCGGCCACCTGCCGGAAAGCGCCACCCGCGACTGGATCAGCTACGGCTTCGCCGGCCTCAACCCGCTGATGAACGTCGAGTCCAACGGCCGCGCCCAGCAGAACCTCGCCGCGCTCGACGAGCAGCAGGGCGAGCCCCGTCTGGAATACTCCAGCCTGCCCTGGGCCGAGCGTCCGGTGCAGGTGCAGGTCGGCGAGCAGACCTACGAGCTGACCACCAGCCGCAACGGCGTGCTGCGTCTCAACCTGCTCGACAGCCCGTTCGCCGAGCAGGATCTGGGCCACATCGCCAGGCTGCAACTGCGCGCCGAGGATCCCCAGGGACAGGCCCGCACCGAAGTCACCCTGCGGCTCAGCCACAGCCTGCGCGGCCGCCTGCGGGAAGCCCACGAGCTGATCTACGCCGACCTGGAGGGCGACGACGTGGCCCACTGGGTGCACCGGGTCAAGCGCCTGTCCGAACTGGGACTGGAAGAGGAAGCCAGCGAGCTGGAGCAGAGCCTGATCGAGCTGACCCGCAACGACCCCGAGCTGCAGCAGGAACTGGTCCAGGCGCTGCTCGAGGATGCCGGCCGGGTGGCCAGCGACACGCCCCGCGGCGACTGATCAGCCTCCGGCGCTTTCCCCCGCCGTCCTGCCGGGAGCGGCCGCGCCGAGGGCCGCCGCTCGCTGCGCCGCACGCTGCTGCTTGGCCACATACATGGCGGCATCCGCCTGACGGAGCAGCTCGAACTCGTTCTCTCCATCTCCGGGATAGAGCGCGATGCCGATGCTCGGCAGCATGCATGGCGCGCCCCCCGCCAGCTCAAGCGGCCGCCCCAGGGCCGCGCGAATCTTCTCCGCCACCTGCGGGGCCTGCTCCGCGTGCAGGATGCCCTCGAGCAGCACCACGAACTCGTCGCCGCCGATGCGCGCCACCGTGTCGCTGGCGCGCACCGTCTGCAGCAGCCGGCGCGCCGTCTCCTGGAGCAGACGGTCGCCGGCGGCGTGCCCCAAGGTGTCGTTGACCCGCTTGAAGTCGTCAAGGTCGAGGTAGAGCAGCGCCAGCAGCTGCCCGCTGCGCCGCGCACGGGCCAGCGCTCCCTGCAAGCGCTCGGAGAGCAGCTCCCGATTGGCCAGGCCGGTCAGGGCATCATGCTGCGCGGCGTGCGCGAGGCGCGCGTAGAGGCGCTTGCGCTCGATGGCGGTGGCGACCTGCGCCGAAACGAACTGCAGCAGTTCGCGCTCCTGCTCGCCGTAGCCGGCACCGCCGGCCGGGCTTTCCAGCAGCAGCGCGCCGATGACGCCCTGCTGGCAGTCGAGCGGGACACCGAGCCAGCAGCCATCGTCCGGCTGCACGCCGGCCTGCAACAGCGCCTGCCGACTGCGAACGATCTGCGCGCACAACTCGACGGCAGCGGCGGACTCGGCGGAGGATGGATAAGCGAGCGTCAGACGCTCGCCGCGCTCATCGCGCAGGGCAACGAAGAAGCCGCGCACCGGCAGCAGCTCGCCGATGATCCGTCGGATCTGCTCGAACAGCGCCAGCAGATCGCTGGCAGCATGGGCCGCCTCGGAGATGGCGTAGAGCGCCGCCTGCAGCCTTTCGGCGCGCCGGCGCGCACTGACGTCCCGCGCCACCGCGATCCGCACGCCGTCGCTCTCCAGCCAGCAGGCCGACCACTGGATATCGGCATAGCGGCCGTCCTTGCGCCGGTAGCGGTTCTCGAAATTGAGCTTGGGCTCGCCGGCCATGATCTCGCGGGCCGCCTGCAGGGTGCGCGCGCGATCCTCGTCGGCGACCAGCTCGATCATCGGCCGGCCGATCAGCTCCTCCGGCCGGTAGCCGAAGATGCGCTCGCAGGCGGCGCTGACGGCGAGAAAGCGCCCCTCGACATCGACCACGCAGATGGCGTCCATCAACAGGTCGACGATCTTGACCAGCGGGGGGTGGTTGCCGTTGTTCATCGCAAGGCCCGGAGAAGTGCCGAAGGTACCCGCCGCGGTGCAGCGCAGGCGCCGAACCGGACGGGGCGTTCGGCGTGACGAATATCACATATCCGTGAACGTGCGCCAACCAGGTCGCACGCGCCGCCGTCATGGCAGCGTAGCCCCCAGCGCGCGCAGCCGCTCGCGCAGGCCCGACGCCGTCTGCTCGCCGCTCAGTTGCTCGCGCGCCCGGCCCTGCGGATCGACCAGCCAGGTCACCGGCAGCACCTGGCTGGGCGCCAGCCCCAGGCGCGGCGCCGGATCCTGCGCCAGGTTGGCGTAGCGGATGCCCAGCGCCTCGACGGCGCGGGCCAGCTCCTCGCCCTGCAGGGCATCGAAGTTCACCCCCACCACCCGCACCGGAGCGCTCTGCAGCTCCTCGGCCAGGCGATTGAGCTCCGGTATCTCCCTGCGACAGGGGCCGCACCATTCAGCCCAGTAGTTGACCACCAGCCAGCGGCCCGCCAACTGCTCCGCAGCCACCGGCCGACCGTGCTGGTCCGGGCCCCAGTCCTCCCCGCCACAGGCGGCCAGCAGCAGGCCGACCGCCAACGGCAGCAGTCTCCGCCATGTCTTCAGCATCATCTCACTGCCCCCTCGCTTCCCGAGCCACCGCGAGCACATCGGTGCTCCCCGACCACCCTCACGGTCGCCCCACAAAACGACAAAAAACCGACCAATCAGCAAGAGCGCGAATCGCAACACCCGAACGGCGCCACAAAACCGCCGAATACGACTACCTATAATGCCGCCGCTCGAGATCATTCAGCGGAGACTACCATGGCATCCCACCACGACCAGCTGCTGCACACCCTGACCGCCGCCCAACTGGCCGCCGCAAGCCGCCAGGGCAGCCTGGGCAACGGCCGCGTCCTGGAGCTGGAGATCGCCGCCTGGCTGCACCTGCCCGGTCTCAGCGAGCTGCCGGTGTCGCTGCTGGTCAGCTACCTCGACGGCAACCAGTCACACGAGGTACCGATCGACCACGGTCGCCTCGACATGCGCCAGCGCATCCTGCTCTCCGGCGTGGCGCGCCTGCCGGTGCGGCAGCAGCTCGCCGCCGTCGAGCTGCGCCTGCGCAGTGCCGTCGCGCCGCGCAGCGTGCGCATCGAGGACATCTTCGTGCAGCCCGTGACCAGCGTGCTCATCTGAGACTCAGCTCCCGCCCTTCCCCGCCAGCCACTGCGCCAGGCTGTCGCCGAACCGTTCCGCGCGCGCCTGCTCCAGGGCCTGCAGGGCCTCGCGCAGGCGCGGATACCAGGGTGCCGGCAGCGTCTGCGGCAGACGCTCCGGCAGGCCGGACAGCGCCGGCAGCGGCCAGGGACTGCGCCCCAGCAGCTCGGCCAGCGACAGCCGCGACAGGTCGCGGCACAGCACCCAGTCGCCGCCGCCGGTGGTGCTGACCAGGCGCTCCCCCTCAAGGAAGTCGATCAGCGCCAACCACTCCTCGTCGTCCACCCCCCAGCCCCGCTGCGCCAGCGCCTCGCGGGAAAGGGCGCGACCGCTCTGCTGGGCCTCGTGGAACTGCGCCAGCACGCCGAGCAGGTTGAGCAGCGCCGGGCGTGCGCGTCCCTCCCAACTGTCCGGCGAGCCGAGATGGCAGACCAGCTCGGCACCGGCCAGCACGATCAGCCAGCCCAGGTAGATCCACAGCAGGAACAGCGGCACAGCGGCGAAGGCGCCGTAGATCAGCTGGTAACCGGGGAACAGACTGACGTAGAGGGCGAAAAGCGCCTTGGCCGCCTCGAACAGCAGGGCGGTGAACACGCCGCCGACCAGCGCGTGGCGCAGGCGCACCCGGGTGTTGGGCACGGCCACGTAGAGCAGGGTGAAGGCGGCGATGCCGCTCAGCAGCGGAGTGAGGCCGAGCAGGGTCGCCGCGCCGGGCAACGCCTCGGGGCCGGAGAGGAACTTCAGCGAGGTGACATAGGTGCTGGCGGCGAAACCGGCGCCGAGCAGCAGCGGGCCGAGACTGAGGATCGCCCAGTACAGCAGGAAACTCGACAGGCCGCGACGTGCCCGACGCACCCGCCAGATCTGGTTGAAGGCGCCCTCGATGGTGCTCAGGGTCAGCAGCGCGGTCGCTCCCAGCAGCGCCACGCCGATCCAGGTCAGCTCGCGCGCCTGGCTGCTGAAGCCGCGCAGGTACTGCTGCACCTGCTCGCCCGCCGAGGGCACGAAGTTGTGGAAGATGAACGCCTGGATCGGCTCGCCGAGATCGCGGAAGGCCGGCACGGCGGCGAGCATGACGAAGGTCACGGTCATCATCGGCACCACAGCGAACAGGGTGGTGTAGGTCAGGGCCGCGGCGCTCTGCGGCACGCGGTCGGCGAAGAAGCGGCGCACCAGCCGCTCGGCGAAGCGCCAGGCCTGCTGCAGGTGAGGATGCATCGACACTCCTTTGTAGGCGGCATCGTCCCGTCTCGCTCGGGAAGGTTCAGGGCCGGGGGTCGGCCCGGTTAGAATAGCGCCCTCCTCCAGTCACGGGCCAACCGAGATGACCGACCTGACCCTGTATCACAACCCGCGCTGCTCGAAATCCCGTGGCGCGCTGGAACTGCTCGAGGCCCGCGGCCTCGCCCCGCACGTGGTGCGCTACCTGGACACCCCGCCGTCGGCCGCGGAGTTGCGCGTGCTGCTCGCCAAGCTCGGCTACACGCCCCGCCAGCTGCTGCGCAGCGGCGAGGAAGTCTACCAGGAGCTCAACCTGGCCGACCCGGCGCTGGACGACGAGGCGCTGATCGCCGCCATGGTCGCCCACCCGCGACTGATCGAGCGGCCGATCCTGGTGGCCGGCGACCGGGCGGTGGTCGGCCGGCCGCCGGAGCGCGTTCTGGAGCTGCTGCCGTGAGCCAGCCCTACATCCTGGTGCTCTACTACAGCCGCCACGGCGCCACCGCCGAGATGGCGCGGCAGATCGCCCGCGGCATCGAGCAGGGCGGCCTGGCGGCGCGCCTGCGCTGCGTGCCGGCGGTCTCCCCCGAGTGCGCGGCGGTGGCCCCGGAGATCCCCGAGGAAGGCGCGATCTACGCCACCCTCGACGACCTCAAGCACTGCTCCGGCCTGGTGCTGGGCAGCCCGACCCGCTTCGGCAACATGGCCGCGCCGCTCAAGCACTTCCTCGACAGCACCAGCAGCCTGTGGCTGACCGGCGAGCTGGTCGGCAAGCCGGCCGGGGTGTTCACCTCCACCGCCAGCCTGCACGGCGGCCAGGAGAGCACCCAGCTGTCGATGATGCTGCCGCTGCTGCACCACGGCATGCTGGTCTGCGGCCTGCCCTACAGCGAGACCGCGCTGCTGGAGACCCGTGGCGGCGGCACGCCCTACGGCGCCAGCCACCACGCCGGCGCCGACGGCAAGCGCGCCCTCGACGAACACGAGACCGCCCTGTGCCGCGCACTGGGCCAACGCCTGGCGCAGACCGCGCTGAAACTGGGGAGCTGAGATGGCGCGCAAGAACAAACCGTTGCCGGCGCTGGAATGGCTGGAGCCGCGCCGCCGCCTGGCGCGCTGGGCCAGCCTGGCCACCTTCCTCGCCCTGATCGCGCTGCTCGGCGTCTGGTACCTGCTGGTCGTCGACCTGCACGGCGCACGCCCCTGGGTGATCCTCGGCGTGCACCTGCTGCCGCTGGCGATCCTCGCCCCCGGCATCCTGCTCGGCAACGTGCGCGTGCACGCCTGGGCCTGCTACGTGGTCAACCTGTACTTCATCCAGGGAGTGGTCACCGCCTTCGAGCCGGGCCGCCTGGTCTACGGCAGCCTGGAGGCGGCGCTCAGCGTGCTGCTGTTCTGCAGCGCCACCCTGTACACGCGCTGGAGCTTCCAGTACCAGCGCAAGCTGGCCGGGGAATGATGCGGGGATGCGCAGGGTGGGTCAGCCGCACCGCGGCGTAACCCACCCTACGCCAGCCTCACCAGCCGAGGGTTTCCTTGAGGAAGGGGATGGTCAGCTTGCGCTGCGCCTGCAGCGAGGCGTGGTCGAGCTGCTCGAGCAGGTCGAACAGCGAGTTCATGCTGCGCGAGCCGCGGGTGAGGATGAAGCGGCCGACCTCATCGGTCAGGTGCAGGCCGCGGCGCGAGGCGCGCAGCTGCAGGGCGCGCAGCTTGTCCTCGTCGGACAGGCCATGCAGCTGGAACACCAGCGCCAGGGTCAGCCGCGACTTGAGGTCGGGCAGCTTGATCGGCACCTCGCGCGGCGGCGCCGAGGCCGACAGCAGCAGGCGCCGGCCGGCGTCGCGCAGGCGGTTGAACAGGTGGAACAGCGCCTCTTCCCAGGTCGGGTGGCCGGCCACCAGGTCGACCTCGTCGATGCACACCAGGTCGCACTGCTCGAGGTTGTCGAGCAGCTGTGGACCGTACATGGCCACCGTATCCAGCGGCAGGTACACCGCGCGGCCGCCGAACTGCTCCATGCGCAGGCAGGCGGCCTGCAGCAGGTGGCTGCGCCCGACGCCCTCGGCACCCCACAGGTAGATCAGGTTTTCCGCCCAGCCGACATCGGTCTCGCACATGCGCTCGACGTACCCCAGTGCGGCCGCGTTGGCCCCGGGATAGTAGTTGGCGAAGGTGGCGTCATCGCGCAGACGCACACCCAGAGGCAGCTGGATGGGTTTCATGGGGACTCCGACGGCTCCTGCGAGCCATCGCCTGACTCTCCGTAAAGTGCTGACAGTTTATAGAAGTCGTGCACATGGCGCAGCAGCACCATGATCACCGCCGCCACCGGCAGCGCCAGCAGCACGCCGGTGAAGCCGAACAACTGGCCGCCGGCGAGCACGGCGAAGATCACCGCCACCGGGTGCAGGCCGATGCGGTCGCCGACCAGCATCGGGGTCAGCCACATGCCCTCGAGCAGCTGGCCGACGGTGAACACCACCAGCACGCCGAGCAGCGGATACCAGTCGAGGCCGAACTGGAACAGCGCCGCCACCAGCGCCGCGGCGATGCCGACCACGAAGCCCATGTACGGCACCAGGCTGGCCAGGCCGGCGAGCACGCCGATCAGCAGGCCCAGCTCGAGGCCGAGCAGCATCAGCCCCGCCGCGTAGACCAGCGCCAGCGCCAGCATCACCAGCAGCTGGCCGCGCAGGAAGGCGCCGAGCACCTCGTGGCATTCGCCGGCCAGGCGCACCACCAGGCCCTCGCGGCGGCGCGGCAGCAGGTTGCGCAGGTGGGCCAGCATCAGGTCCCAGTCGCGCAGCAGGTAGAAGCTCACCACCGGGATCAGCAGCAGGTTGCCGAGCCAGGCCAGCAGCGCCAGGCTCGACGAGGTGACCTGGCTCAGCAGCAGGCCGGCGAAGTCGGTGGCCTGGCCTAGGTGTTCGGTGAACAGGGCCTTGAGGCGGTCCAGGCGCCAGAAGTCGGCGCGCAGGCCGAACTGCTGCTGCCCCCACGGCAGCGCGGTGCCCTGCAGCCAGTCGAGCATCAGCGGCGCCAGCTCGTAGAGGCGCAGCAGCTGGCGGCCGAGCAGCGGCACCAGCACCAGCAGCATGGCCAGCAGGATCAGGCTGAACAGGGTGAACACCGCCACCACGCCCCAGGTGCGCGACAGGCCGCGCGCCTCGAGGCGGTCGACCAGCGGGTCGCCCAGGTAGGCCAGCAGGGTGCCGACCAGGAAGGGCATCAGCACCGGCTGCAGCTGGTGGATCAGCCAGCCGAGCAGGACCAGGGCCGCCAGCCCCAGCCAACTGCGCGAATTGCTCAACATGGGCGCACTCCTTGCCAGCCCCGGAGGAAGACGTCGCCTTACCAGGCGAAGCGCAGGCGATCGGCCGACGGCCCCGGCACCTGCAGCGGCAGCTGCTGGGGCGGCTGCGGCGCGGCCTGGGCGTCGACGGCCTGCGCCGGCACCTCGTGCAGGCGACCGAGCTGCAGCTGGGCGCGCAGTTGCTCGGGGCTGGCCTTGACCTGATAGACCAGGCTGCTGCCGACCACCGCCTGCAGGCGCGGCGCGAAGGGTTCGAGCAGGCGCTGCAGGGCGACATAGCGGCCGAGGTCGCTGCCCTGCACCTCGAGGGTCAGGCTCTGTGCCGCGGCGCTGGCGGCGAAACGGCCGGCCAGTTGCTCGCCGACCTCCAGCAGCACGGCGTCGGCCAGGGCGGCCTGGCTGGCGGCGCTGCTGGAGCCTGCGGCGCGCTTGTCGCCCATCCACAGCTGCCAGTCGGCCTGCCAGCTGTCAGCGGCGCCCTTGGCCACCACCGCGAGCAGGGCGTCGGCGGCGTAGCGCGCCGAGGCGCCCTGCAGGGCCTGGCCGTCGCTGCCGCGCAGGGTCTGCGCATTGGCCAGCAGCTGCTCGTCGAGATCGCCCAGCGGCAGGCTCAGCGGCACACCGCGATTGCGCGCGGCATCGCGCAGGGCGGCCGCGCCCTCCTGGTCCCCGGCCAGCAGGCTGCTGCCGGTCTCGCCCTCGTTCAGCCACCAGGCCAGCACGCTGGCGCGCTCGGCGTTCAGCAGGCTCAGACCGGCCTCGCGCAGGGCGCGCTGGGTGAGTACCGGATCGAACACCACCGACAGGGTCACCGGCGTGCCGGACTCGTAGACGTACTGCTGCACCAGCTGCTGCGGATCGGCCAGCAGCGGCTGCAGGCGGCTGTCCTGGGCCGACTCGCGCTTACCGGTCAGGCGCACCACCAGGGTCTGCAGCGCGCGGCTCATCGCCGCGGCACGCTCGGCCGGGTCCTGCGAGGCCACCGGTTCGTGCACCTCGTACAATCCCTCGACCTGCGCGGCGGTGGCCGACAGGGTGGCGAACAACAGGCAGCAGGCGAACCAGCGGGCGATCAGGCGCATGGGGCATCTCGACAGGGCAACGGACGCGCCAGATGCGCGCCAGACAAGGCCTATACCTTAAACAGCCGCCCGGACGGCGGCAACCGCCCGTGATGGCCGCTCCCGGGCAAGGATGCTAGAATCGCGCGCTTTCCCGCACTTCCCGCAAAGGCCCGCATTCATGAGCAAGCAACCCTCCATCAGCTACAAGGACGCCGGTGTAGACATCGACGCCGGCGAAGCCCTGGTCGAACGCATCAAAGGCGTGGCCAAGCGCACCGCGCGCCCGGAAGTGATGGGCGGGCTGGGCGGCTTCGGCGCCCTGTGCGAGATCCCCGCCGGCTACAAGCAGCCGGTGCTGGTGTCCGGCACCGACGGCGTCGGCACCAAGCTGCGCCTGGCGCTGAACCTGAACAAGCACGACAGCATCGGCCAGGACCTGGTCGCCATGTGCGTCAACGACCTGGTGGTGTGCGGCGCCGAGCCGCTGTTCTTCCTCGACTACTACGCCACCGGCAAGCTCAACGTCGACGTGGCCGCCACCGTGGTCACCGGCATCGGCGCCGGCTGCGAACTGGCCGGCTGCTCGCTGGTCGGCGGCGAGACCGCCGAGATGCCCGGCATGTACGAGGGCGAGGACTACGACCTGGCCGGCTTCTGCGTCGGCGTGGTGGAGAAGAGCGAGATCATCGACGGCTCGAAGGTGCAGACCGGCGACGCGCTGATCGCCCTGCCCTCCTCCGGCCCGCACTCCAACGGCTACTCGCTGATCCGCAAGATCCTCGAGGTGTCCGGCACCGACATCGAGGCCACCGAGCTGGACGGCTCCAAGCTGGCCGACCTGCTGATGGCGCCGACCCGCATCTACGTCAAGCCGCTGCTCCAGCTGATCAGGGACACCGGCGCGGTCAAGGCCATGGCCCACATCACCGGTGGCGGCCTGCTCGACAACATCCCCCGCGTGCTGCCGGAAGGCGCCCAGGCGGTGATCGACGTGGCCAGCTGGACCCGTCCGGCGGTGTTCGACTGGCTGCAGGAGAAGGGCAACGTCGACGAGCACGAGATGCACCGCGTGCTCAACTGCGGCGTCGGCATGGTCATCTGCGTGGCGCAGGAGCAGGTCGACACCGCCCTGGCCAGCCTGCGCACCGCGGGCGAAGCCCCGTGGGTGATCGGCAGCATCGCCGCCTGCGGCGAAGACGCCGAGCGCGTGGTGCTGAACAACCTGAAGGCGCACTGATGGGCAACACCTGCAACGTGGTGGTGCTGATCTCCGGCTCCGGCAGCAACCTGCAGGCGCTGATCGACGGCATCGCCGAAGGCGGCATCCCGGCCCGCATCGGTGCGGTGATCTCCAACCGCGCCGATGCCTACGGCCTGGTCCGCGCGCAGAACGCCGGGATCGCCACCGCCGTGCTGGACCACAAGGCGTTCGAAGGCCGCGAGGCCTTCGATGCCGCACTGATCGAGGCCATCGACGCCCACCAGCCCGACCTGGTGGTGCTGGCCGGCTTCATGCGCATCCTTTCCCCGGGCTTCGTGCGCCACTATGCCGGCCGCCTGCTCAACATCCATCCCTCGCTGCTGCCCAGGTACAAGGGCCTGCACACCCACCAGCGCGCGCTGGAGGCCGGGGATGCCGAGCATGGCTGCAGCGTGCACTTCGTCACCGAGGAACTCGACGGCGGACCGCTGGTCGTACAGGCCGTGGTGCCGGTGCAGGCAGGCGATAGCCCCGAGCGGCTGGCCAAGCGCGTGCAGATCGGCGAGCATCACATCTATCCGCTGGCCGTGCGCTGGTTCGCCGAGGGGCGCCTGCGTCTCGGCCACCAGGGCGCCGAACTGGACGGCACCCCCCTGCCGGCCAGCGGCCAGCAGATACGCGACTTGCCGCTGCCGCACTGAGGCAGCGGGCAAGCATCCGCCATCAAGGAGATCGTCATGCGCCGCGCGCTCACGCTTGCCCTGGCCCTCTGCGGCCTGCCCACCGCCGCCCTGGCCCTGGAACCCTTCAGCGCCCAGTACACCGCCGACTGGCAACAGGTGCCGGTCAGCGGCAGCGCCGAGCGCCACCTGGCGAAGGCCGCCGACGGCAGCTGGACCCTGCAGTTCAAGGCCTCGATGCTGGTGGCCGGACTGAGCGAGGAAAGCCGCTTCCGCTACGACAAGCAGCGCTTCGTGCCGCTCAGCTACCGTTTCGAACGCAGCGGCCTGGGCAAGAGCAAGAGCATCGCCCACGACTTCGACTGGCAGGCCAAGATGGTCACCGGCCACGACCGCGATCATCCGGTGAAACTGGTACTCAAGAGCGGCCTGCTCGACAAGTCCACCTACCAGCTGGCCCTGCAGGAAGACGTCGCCGCCGGCAAGAAGAGCATGAGCTACCAGGTGCTCGACGGCGACGAGATCGAGACCTACGACTTCCGCGTGCTCGGCGAGGAGCAGGTGCAGACCGAGGCCGGCCAGATCACCGCCCTCAAGGTCGAGCGGGTGCGCGACCCCACCAAGTCCAACCGCAAGACGGTGCTGTGGTTCGCCAGGGACTGGGGCCACCTGCTGGTGCGCCTGCACCAGGTGGAGAAGGACGGCAAGGAATACCAGATCATGCTCAAGCAGGGCACGGTCGACGGCCGCGCCGTCAAGGGCAGCTGAAGCCCTCGTCCCCGCACAGCAAAACGCCCGGTCCATGCCGGGCGTTTTGCTGTGCGGAGCGCGCGCGTATGCTGGCAGAAACCATCCTGCCGCGAGGCCGCCATCATGTCCGACAGCTACCGGCCGCTGGCCTGCGACCGCCACGACTACCTGGAGATCGCCTGCCTGTACGGCTACCGCCTGCGCATCGAGCTGACCGACGGCAGCTGGCTGGAAGGGCGCGCACTGGACACCCGCACCCTGCCGAACAAGGAGGAAGTGCTGCTGGTGCAGGTGGCCGGGGCCACCCGCCAGCTGCGCCAGGACCGCCTGCGCGCCATCACGTCGCTGACGCCCGGCGCACGCTTCGGGCGCATCGAACTGCAGTCCTGACGCGCAAGATCACCACATCAGGTCGTCGGGGATCACGTAATCCTTGTACGGATCGTCCTCGGCGTCCGGCACCTCGCTGGCGACGTTGAGCAGGACGATGCGCTGCGGCTCGCGCTCCTGCACCTTGAGCGCCGCCTCGCGCGGGATCAGCTCGTACTTGCCTTCCAGACGCACGATGGCCAGGGTGCCGCGGCTGAGCTTGTCGCGCAGCATCGGGTTGACCGCGATGCGCTTGACCTTCTTGTCGTCGACGAAGTTGTAGTAGTCGTCGCCATCCAGTCGCGGCAGGCGGCTGCCCTCGATCAGTTGCCTGACCTGGGCTGCCAGCGCCTTCTTCTGCGCCTTCTCCTGCTGCTGGCGGTTCAGCTCCTGGTCGCGGGCCAGCTTCTCGGCCTGCGCCTTGAGTGCCGCCTCGCGCTGCGAGTCGTCCTTCTCCGCCTGGCCCTTGTGCTCCAGACGCTGCTGCTTCTGCTTCTGCTTGGCCGCCTGCTTGGCCTGCTTCTCGTTGACCAGACCCGCCTTGAGCAGCTGGTCGCGTAGGGAAAGACTCATGACTTACCTTGTTGCCGGGGAATCTGACAGGGACGGCACGCCACCCGGGCGCGCCGTCGCGAATGGAGCGCGGGAGCGGCTAGCCGCAGGCCGGGCCTTCCCGCTCCTGGCGCTTGGCCTCGCCCCACAGGGCGTCCAGCTCTTCGAGGGGGCAATCATCCATGGCCTTGCCGGCGGCGCGCAAGGCCTGCTCGATGAACCGGAAGCGGCGCTCGAACTTGCGGTTGGCCGCGCGCAGCGCCGCCTCCGGCTCGACCTTGAGATGGCGGGCCAGGTTGACCGCGACGAACAGCAGGTCGCCGACCTCCTCGGCGATGTGCACCTGGTCGCCCTCGGCCATCGCCTCGAGCACCTCGTCGAGCTCCTCCTGCAGCTTGTCCAGCACCGGCAGCGGCGCCGGCCAGTCGAAGCCGACCTGGGCGGCGCGCTTCTGCAGCTTGGCCGCCCGCGACAGCGCCGGCAGCGCCTGGGGGATGTCGTCGAGCAGCGACAGCTGCTCCGGCGCGGCCGCCTGCTCGGCGCGCTCCTCGGCCTTGATCTCCTCCCAGCGCTGCCGGATCGCCGCCTCGGCGAGCCTGGGCAGGTCGGGGGCGCCGTACAGGTCGCCGTCGGGGAACACGTGGGGATGGCGGCGGATCAGCTTGCGGGTGATGCCGTCGACCACCCGGGCGAAGTCGAAGCGCCCCTCCTCGCGGCCCAGCTGGCTGTAGTAGATCACCTGGAACAGCAGGTCGCCCAGCTCGCCCGGCAGGTGGGCGAAGTCGCCGCGCTCGATGGCATCGGCCACCTCGTAGGCCTCCTCCAGGGTGTGCGGCACGATGCTGGCGTAGT
The DNA here is from genome assembly GCF_034057115.1 of Pseudomonas sp. AN-1. NCBI lineage: Bacteria > Pseudomonadati > Pseudomonadota > Gammaproteobacteria > Pseudomonadales > Pseudomonadaceae > Pseudomonas > Pseudomonas sp. AN-1. The sequence continues at coordinate 2,173,958 of NZ_CP139195.1, forward strand.
CCTGCTTGAGGTCCCAGGGGCAGCCGTATTGCGGGTCGCGCAGGCGGGCCATCAGGTGCAGCAGGTCGTCCAGCCGGTACATGTCCATCTCAGGCCCCCGAGCGGCTGCGCCGCGCTTCGATGATGTTGGGCAGCTGCGAGATGCGCGCCAGCAGGCGGCCCAGCGCCTCCATGCCGGGAATCTCGATGGTCAGGCGCATGTTGGCGGTGTTGTCGCTCTTGTCCGACTGGGTGTTGACCGCCAGCACGTTGATCTTCTCGTTGAGCAGCATCTGCGACACGTCGCGCAGCAGACCGGAGCGGTCGTAGGCGCGGATCTGGATGTCCACCGGGTAGGTCTTGGCCGGCGCCTGGCCCCAGCTGACCTGGATGATCCGCTCGGGCTCGCGCTCGCGCAGCTGCAGGGCGCTCGGGCAGTCCTGGCGGTGGATGCTCACCCCGCGGCCCTGGGTGATGTAGCCGACGATCGGCTCACCCGGCACCGGCTGGCAGCAGCCGGCCATCTGGGTGAGCAGGTTGCCGACGCCGAGGATCTGGATCTCGTCGCGTCCGCCGCGCGGGCCACTGGGGCCACGGCGGCCGATCAGGTCGACCACCTCGAAGCTGCGCTCGGGCTCGACCAGCTGCTGGGCGGCGTTGACCACCTGCGACAGGCGCAGGTCGCCGGCGCCGAGGGCGGCGTAGAGGTCCTCGGCGGTCTTCAGGTTGCATTTCTCGGCGAGGCGCTCGGGATCGACCGCGGTCAGCGCCAGGCGCACCAGCTCGCGCTCCAGGTAGTTCTTGCCGGCGATCACGTTCTGGTCGCGTGCCTGGGTCTTGAACCAGTGGACGATCTTCGCCCGCGCCCGCGAGGTGGTCACGTAGCCGAGGTTGGGGTTGAGCCAGTCGCGGCTCGGCGCACCGTGCTTGCCGGTGATGATCTCCACCTGCTCGCCGGTCTGCAGGCTGTAGGTGAGCGGCACGATGCGCCCGTTGACCTTGGCGCCGCGGCAGTTGTGGCCGATCTCGGTGTGCACCCGGTAGGCGAAGTCCAGCGGCGTGGCGCCGGTCGGCAGGTCGATGGCGTGGCCGTCGGGAGTGAACACGTAGACGCGGTCGGGCTCGATGTCGACGCGCAGCTGCTCCGCCAGGCCGCCGATGTCGCCCAGCTCCTCGTGCCATTCGAGCACCTGGCGCAGCCAGGCGATCTTCTCCTCGTAGTGGCTGGAGCCGGAGTTGACGTCGGTGCCCTTGTACAGCCAGTGGGCGCACACGCCCAGCTCGGCCTCCTCGTGCATGGCGTGGGTGCGGATCTGCACCTCCAGCACCTTGCCCTCGGGGCCGATCACCGCGGTGTGCAGCGAGCGGTAGCCGTTCTCCTTGGGGTTGGCGATGTAGTCGTCGAACTCCTTGGGAATGTGCCGCCACAGGGTGTGCACGATGCCGAGGGCGGTGTAGCAGTCGCGCACCTCGGGCACCAGGATGCGCACGGCGCGCACGTCGTAGATCTGGCTGAACTCCAGGCCCTTGCGCTGCATCTTGCGCCAGATCGAATAGATGTGCTTGACCCGGCCGCTGATGTCGGCCTCGATGCCGGTGGCGTCGAGTTCCTCGCGCAACTGGCTCATCACGCTGTTGATGTACTGCTCGCGATCGAGACGGCGCTCATGCAGCAGCTTGGCGATCTGCTTGTACTGCTCGGGCTCGAGGTAGCGGAACGACAGGTCCTCGAGTTCCCACTTGATGTGGCCGATGCCCAGGCGATGGGCCAGCGGCGCATAGATGTCGAACACCTCGCGGGCCACCCGGTAGCGCTTGTCGTCGGGGGCGTTCTTCACCGCACGGATGGCACAGGTGCGCTCGGCCAGCTTGATCAGCGCCACGCGCACGTCGTCGATCATCGCCACCAGCATCTTGCGCAGGTTCTCCACCTGCGCCTGGGCGCCGAGCACCATGGACTGGCGCGGATTGAGACTGGCACTGATCGCGGCCATGCGCAGCACGCCCTCGATCAGCTTGGCGACCTGGGCGCCGAAGCGCTGGCCGACCGCCTCCAGGCTGGTCTTGCCCTCGCGCACCGCACGGTAGAGCACGGCGGCGACCAGCGACTCCTGGTCGAGCTTGAGGTCGGCGAGGATCTCGGCGATCTCAAGGCCGGTACGGAAGCTCGACATGCCCTCGGCCCAGATGTTCTGCGCGGCGATCGCCTGCTGCTCGACCTCGCGGGCGAACTCGCAGGCCTTGCGCAGGCTGTCGCGATCGAGGGCCGGGTCGACATCGAGGATGTGATCCAGCCAGGCCTCGAGGTTGATGCTGCCGTCGGTGTTGACCGGCTGTTGCGCTCTTACCTGTACCATCGTCTTTCACCTTTCCTGCCAGGGCACGGAACAGCCGTGCCCGGTCAAGGGCCCGCCTCCGCGGGTCCTGCCTGCGCCGGCCTTCTGCGGACCGGTGCGCCTACGGACGCTCGGCGTCCGCCTCGAACAATGCCATCGCCTCCACATGCGCCGTCTGCGGGAACATGTCGAGGATGCCGGCGCGCTTCAGGCGATAGCCCTGCTGCGCCAGCGCTGCCGCGTCGCGCGCCAGCGTGGCCGGGTTGCACGACACGTAGAGCACGCGCCGCGCGCCCAGGGCACGCAGCTGGCCGACCACCGCCGCCGCGCCGTCACGCGGCGGGTCCAGCAGCACCGCGGCGAAACCGCCACGCGCCCAGCCCGCCTGGCCCAGCGGCTGGGACAGGTCGGCGCGGAAAAAGTGCGCATTGCCCAGGCCATTGGCCGCGGCATTCGCCGCGGCCCGCTCGACCATCGCCTGCACGCCTTCCACCCCCACCACCTCGGCGGCGCGCCGGGCCAGCGGCAGGGCGAAGTTGCCCAGGCCGCAGAACAGGTCGAGCACCCGCTCGTCAGCCTGCGGCGCCAGCCAGGCCATGGCCTGGGCGAGCATCGCCTCGTTGACCGGGGCGTTGACCTGGACGAAGTCGCCCGGCCGCCAGGCCAGGGTCAGCTCCTCGCCCTCCAGCCGATAGCCCAGCTCCTGCGTCGGCTCGTCCGCCTGCGGCTCGCCCTCGCCCTGCCACCACAGCTGGGCGCCGTGCGCGGCGCAAAAGGCACGCAGCGCGGCGCGATCCTCCTCCGCCAGCGGCTGGGTGTGGCGCACCAGCAGCGCACTGGCGGTGCCCTGGAACAGCTCGGCGTGGCCGATGGCCTGCGGCTTGCGCAGGCCGCGCAGCACCGCCGGCAGTTCGGCGAGCAGCGATTGCAAAGCCTGTACCAGTACCGCGCAGCGGTCCAGATCGACTATCGCCTGACTTGCCGCGGCGCGGAAGCCGACCTCCAGCCGCCGGCCCTTGGCATCCCAGCGCACCGCCAGGCGCGCGCGGCGCCGGTAGCCGAACTCCGGCCCGACCAGCGGCGGCGCCCACTCCTCGGGCGCCAGACCGGCCAGACGCTGCAGCTGCTCGGCCAGGGTGCGCTGCTTGAGCGCCAGCTGCTCGGCGTGCGGCAGGTGCTGCAGGGTGCAACCGCCGCAGCGTCCCGCCAGCGGACAGGGCGGCTCGCGGCGCAGGGCGCTGGGCTCGAGCAGCCGCTCGACCCGCGCGTCCACCACCTGGCTGCGCGCGGCCAGCACGCGGGCCTCGACCGTTTCCCCGGCCAGGGCCCCGGCGACGAACCAGGTGCGGCCGCCCTCGTGGGCGATGCCGCGGCCGTCGTGGGCCAGGCGTTCGATGCAGAGGCGTTGCTTCTTGCCGACCGGCAGTTGTGCGGCGCGTGCGCCGCCGCTCGGCTGGAAGCGCAGCCCGGTATTGCGTTTGGCCATCAGGCGACCTGCAGATTCAGTGTAGGGTGCGCCGGGCGCACCGCAGGGAAAGCGTGCTCGACCGCGGGCTCAGGCCTGCGGCTCGTCGTAGACGCCGGTGGACAGGTAGCGGTCGCCGCGGTCGCAGATGATCGCCACCATCACCGCGTTCTCCACCTCGCGCGACAGGCGCAGCATGGCCGCCACCGCGCCGCCCGAGGACACGCCGCAGAAGATGCCTTCCTCGCGCGCCAGACGACGCATGGTGTCCTCGGCCTCGCCCTGCGCCATGTCGATCACCCGGTCGACGCGGCTGGCGTCGAAGATCTTCGGCAGGTACTCCTGCGGCCAGCGGCGGATGCCGGGGATGGCCGAGCCCTCCTGCGGCTGCAGGCCGACGATCTGCACCGCCGGGTTCTGCTCCTTGAGATAGCGCGACACGCCCATGATGGTGCCGGTGGTGCCCATCGAGCTGATGAAGTGGGTGATGCTGCCCTGGGTCTGCCGCCAGATCTCCGGGCCGGTGCTCTCGTAGTGGGCCTGCGGGTTGTCGAGGTTGCCGAACTGGTCGAGCACCTTGCCGCGGCCCTCGGTCTGCATCCTCAGCGCCAGGTCGCGGGCGCCCTCCATGCCCTCGGCCTTGCTGACCAGCACCAGCTCGGCGCCGTAGGCGGTCATCGCCGCCTTGCGCTCGGCGCTCATGTTGTCCGGCATGATCAGCACCATCCGGTAGCCCTTGATCGCCGCTGCCATCGCCAGGGCGATGCCGGTGTTGCCGGAGGTGGCCTCGATCAGGGTGTCGCCGGGCTGGATGTCGCCGCGCAGCTCGGCGCGGGTGATCATCGACAGCGCCGGACGGTCCTTCACCGAGCCGGCCGGGTTGTTGCCCTCCAGCTTGACCAGGAGGGTGTTCGTGGTCGGGCCCGGCAGGCGCTGCAGGCGCACCAGCGGAGTGTTGCCGACGCAGTCGGCGATGGTGGGATACTGCACGGTCATGGAAGCGCTCGGTCATCGCAGCGGCCAGGGGGAGCGCTATGATAACGGCAAACCGGGCGGGCCGATAACACGGCACGATCGAACCTTATAACCTCACGATATAAGGTTCGCGCGCTTGCCGACCTCTGGCGAGGCGCTACACTGCCGCCAACCCAGTAGTGCAGCGGAGAATCTGCGTGTTCGACAAACTCGGGATCAAGGGCCGCATCCTGCTGCTGTCCCTGCTGCCCACCAGCCTGCTGGCGCTGGTGCTCGGCAGCTACTTCACCTACACCCAGCTGGCGCAGATGCAGCACCAGCTCGACGACCGCGGCCAACTGCTGGCCGAACACCTGGCACCGCTCAGCGCCCGTCCGCTGGCCGCCGGCGACCGGCAGCTGCTCGAGCGCCTGGCGACCCGCAGCCTCGAACAGAGCGACGTACGCGCCATCAGCCTGCTCGACGCCGAGGGCAGACCCCTGGCCCACGCCGGCCCGCGCATGCGCGGCGAGCCTCCCGCGGCGCAGCCCGGGCTGCTCAGCCAGGCACGCAGCCTCAGCGCCACGCGCTTCCGCCTGCCGGTCTACGGCCACCACCGCCAGCTCGGCGGGCAGGCGCCGCAGAACGAGGACGACAACCTGCTCGGCTGGATCGAGGTCGAGCTGTCGCACCAGAACACCCTGCTGCAGAGCTACCGCAGCCTGCTCGCCAGCCTGCTGCTGACCCTCACCACCCTGGGCCTGAGTGCCCTGCTCGGCCTGCGCCTGAGCCGCTCGATCAACCAGCCGCTGGCGCAGATCAGCCAGGGCGTGGCGCAGATCCGCGACGGCCAGCTGCACACCCGCCTGCCGAGCCTCGACAGCCGCGAGCTGAACGAGCTGGCCGCCGGCATCAACCGCATGGCCGAGGCGCTGGAGAGCGCCCACGACGAGCTGCAGCAGAGCGTCGAGCAGGCCACCGAGGACCTGCGCAGCACCCTGGAAAACATCGAGGTGCAGAACATCGAACTCAACCTGGCGCGCAAGGAGGCGGTGGAGGCCAATCGCATGAAGTCCGAGTTCCTCGCCAACATGAGCCACGAGATCCGCACCCCGCTCAACGGCATCCTCGGCTTCACCAACCTGCTGCGCAAGAGTGGCCTGGACAGCCGCCAGCAGGACCACCTGGCGACCATCGAGAAGTCCGCCGACAACCTGCTGGCGATCATCAACGAGATCCTCGACTTCTCGAAGATCGAGGCCGGCAAGCTGCTCCTCGAACAGGTGCCGTTCAACCTGCGCGACCTGATCCAGGACGTCCTCACCATCCTCGCCCCCGCCGCCCACGAAAAGCGCCTCGAACTGGTCAGCCTGATCTACCGCGACACGCCGCAGGCGCTGGTCGGCGACCCGCTGCGCCTCAAGCAGGTGATCACCAACCTGGTCAGCAATGCCATCAAGTTCACCCGCAGCGGCAGCATCGTGGTGCGCGCCATGCTCGAGGAGGACCTCGGCGACCGCGCCCACCTGCGCATCAGCGTGCAGGACAGCGGCGTCGGCCTGTCCGAGGCCGAGCAGCGCAGCCTGTTCCAGCCGTTCAACCAGGTCGACAACTCCAGTTCGCGACAGGCCGGCGGCACCGGCCTCGGCCTGGTGATCTCCAAGCGCCTGATCGAACAGATGGGCGGCGAGATCGGCGTGACCAGCGAGAGCGGCCATGGCGCCGAGTTCTGGCTGCTGCTCGACCTGCCCAAGGCCGCCGAGGAAAGCGACGAACTGCCGCGCGCCCTGCTCGGCGGACGCTGCGCCGCGCTGCTGGAAAGCCACGAACTGGCCCGCCAGTCGCTGCGCCACCAGCTCGAGGACTGCGGCCTGCAGGTGATCGAGTTCGGCAACCTCGACGCGCTGATCGAGGAGGCGGCCCTGCGCCAGCACGGCAGCGCGCCGCTGGCCATCGCCCTGATCGGCATCGACACCAGCGAGCATCCGCCCGAGCGCCTCAGCCGCCAGCTGTGGGAGCTCAACCAGCAGGGCTGCCAGAGCCTGCTGCTGTGCCCGACCACCGAGCTGATGCTGTATCACGCCAGCCTGCCGGCCGACCACGGCCAGTTGCAGGCCAAGCCGGTGTGCACGCGCAAGCTGCAGCGCACCCTGATCGACATGCTCAGCCCGCGCGCGCAGCGCAGCGAACCGAGCGGCGGCAACCACGCCACCGGCGCCAGCCGCGCGCCGCGCCTGCTGTGCGTCGACGACAACCCGGCCAACCTGATGCTGGTCAAGACCCTGCTCGGCGACATGGGCGCCCAGGTCACCGCCGTCGACAACGGCTACGCCGCACTGTGCGCGGTGCAGCAGGACAACTTCGACCTGGTGTTCATGGACGTGCAGATGCCCGGCATGAACGGCCGCGAGACCACCGAGGCGATCCGCCAGTGGGAGCTCGAGCAGCGCCAGTCGCCCCTGCCGATCGTCGCCCTGACCGCCCACGCCCTGGCCAGCGAGAAGCGCGCCCTGCTGCAGTGCGGCATGGACGACTACCTGACCAAGCCGATCAGCGAGCGCCAACTGGCCCAGGTGGTGCTCAAGTGGACCGGCCTGTCGCTGCGTGGCAGCGAGCCGGCGGCCAGCCACCTGCCCGAGCGCGGCAGTGCCGCCCCGGAGCTGCGCGTGCTCGATCCCGAGGAGGGCCTGCGTCTGGCCGCCGGCAAGGCCGAGCTGGCCGCCGACATGCTGGCCATGCTGCTCGACTCGCTGGAGTCCGACCAGGCGGCGATCCGCCAGGCGCGCGCTGCCAACGACACCACTGCGCTGCTCGAGCGCATCCACCGCCTGCACGGCGCCACGCGCTACTGCGGCGTGCCGCAGCTGCGCGCCGCCTGCCAGCGCAGCGAGAGCCTGCTCAAGCAGAACGCCCCGGCCAGCGTCGCCCTCGACGAGCTGGATGCCGCCATCACCCGCCTGGCCGAACAGGCCGCCCGCCCCGCCCCGGATACGGCGTCGTAACGAGGAGTCCCCGTGCGCATCACCCTGTTCAGCAGCAAGTCCTACGACCGCGACAGCTTCGCCGCCGCCAACGCCGGCGGCTTCGACCTGCACTTCCTCGACGCGCGCCTAGACGTCGACACCGCCGCCCTGGCCGCCGGCAGCACGGTGGTCTGCGCCTTCGTCAACGACGACCTGTCCGCGCCAGTGCTGGAGCGGCTGGCGCAGGCCGGCACACGGCTGATCGCCCTGCGCTCGGCCGGCTACAACCACGTCGACCTGCACGCCGCCGCACGCCTCGGCCTGCCGGTGGTGCGCGTGCCAGCCTACTCGCCGCACGCGGTGGCCGAACATGCCGTGGCGCTGGTGCTGGCGCTCAACCGACGCCTGCACCGCGCCTTCAACCGCACCCGCGAGGGCGATTTCTCCCTGCACGGCCTGACCGGCTTCGACCTGCACGGCAAGACCGTCGGGGTGGTCGGCACAGGCCAGATCGGTGCGGTGTTCGCCCGCATCATGCTGGGCTTCGGTTGTCAGGTGCGGCTGTTCGACCCGCAGCCCGACGCCGGTCTGGTCGCCCTCGGCGCGCGCTACGCGGCGCTCGACGAACTGCTGGCGAGCAGCGACATCCTCAGCCTGCACTGCCCGCTGACCGCCGCCACCCGCCACCTGATCGACCGCCACAGCCTGGCGCGGATGAAGCACGGCGCCATGCTGATCAACACCGGGCGCGGCGCCCTGGTCGACACCCCGGCGCTGATCGGCGCGCTGAAGAGCGGCCAGCTCGGCTACCTGGGCCTGGACGTCTACGAGGAAGAGGCCGACCTGTTCTTCGAGGACCGCTCCGACCAGCCGCTGCAGGACGACGTGCTGGCGCGCCTGCTGACCTTCCCCAACGTGATAGTCACCGCCCACCAGGCCTTCCTCACCCGCGAGGCGCTGGCGGCGATCGCCGGCACCACCCTGGACAACGTCGTCGCCTGGCAGGCCGGACGGCCGAGCAACCTGGTGCAGGCCTGAACCGTCACGGACAGCGTGCTAGCATGCCCGCCTTGCCCGGAGGCTCCATGACCGAACACGATTTCCGCTACACCCTGCTCAACCCGCAACACACCCTCACCGAGTGCCGCGCGCTGGCGCCCGGCCGCTATCAGGTCACCGGCAACGGCGGCTCGATCAAGGTCGGCGACATCCTGCTGGTGACCCTCAAGGGCAGCCGCGACCTGTCCATGCGCCTCGCCGTGGAAAAGGTCCGCCACCTGATCACCCCGCCCGGCCAGTGGCTGGCGGTGGCCCGCGGCCCGGCGTTCCGCGAGCTGAACATCCACACCTGGCAGGTGGCCTGCGACGGCTGCGGCGTGCAGCTCGACCTCGAGTTCGCCGTCGACGGCGCGCTGGGCGACAAGGCCCGCGCTCCGGCAGCCGAGGCGCGCCTTGCCGAACTGGGCTGGGCCAACCGCGCCGGCCGCCATCTCTGTCCGCAGTGCAGCGCCAAGGAGGCCTGATGTTGCCGCGTACCGTCTTGCTCGCCGCAGCCGCCGCGCTCGCCGGCTGCGCCGCCACGCCACCGGCCCTGGAGCAGGAGCGCACCTACCGCGTCGAGTGGATCGACGAGCGCCCGCTGCTCGAGGGCAGCCACCTGACCATCACCTTCGGCGCCGACGACCGCGCCTACGGCACCGGCGGCTGCAACCACTGGTTCGCCGGCTACGGCCTGGAAGGCGAGATCCTGCGCTTCAGCCAGGTCGGCAGCACCCGCAAGCTCTGCTCGCCGAGCCTGATGGAGCAGGAAGCGCGCTTCTTCCGGGCGTTGCAGCAGGTGCGCCGCTGGGACATCTCGCCGCTCGAGCAGCTGCGCCTGTGGCCGGAACAGGGCAAGCCGATCCGCCTGTGGCCGGACGAAGGCTGAGCTATTCGAACAGCACCAGCTGCTCGCCCCCCTCGCGCAGGTCGACCAGGCGCACGCCCACGCCGATCAGCCGCACCGGCCTGCCGCCGCGGGCGAAGGCTGCCGCCAGCAGACGCTGGTAGCTGCCGCCATCGCGCCCGGCGCCGGCCTGCTCCAGGGTGGTCTGGGTGAAGTCGTGGAACTTCAGCTTGACCAGCGGCTTGTCCGCCCGGTAACCGCTGTCCAGGCGCGCCAGGCGGTGCTCCAGTTGCTCGAGCAGCGCCGGCAGCTCGGCCACGCAGGCGGCCAGGTCCGGCAGGTCGCGATCGAAGGTGTGCTCGACGCTCAGCGTCTGCCGGCGCCGCTCGACCCGTACCGGGCGCTCGTCGATGCCACGGGCCAGCTGCCACAGGCGCTCGCCGAAGCTGCCGAACTCGCGCACCAGCGCCAGCCGCTGCCACTCGCGCAGGTCGCTGCAGCGCTGGATACCGAGCCGCGCCAGACGCTCGGCGGTGACCTTGCCCACTCCGTGCAGGCGCGCCACCGGCAACGCGGCGACGAAGGCATCGACCTCCTGCGGCGTGATCACGCACAGGCCGTCGGGCTTGTGCCAGTCGCTGGCGATCTTGGCGAGGAACTTGTTCGGCGCCACCCCGGCCGATACGGTGATGTCCAGCTGCTCGCGCACCCGCCGGCGGATGTCCTGGGCGATGCGCGTGGCGCTGCCGGAGAAATGCGCCGAGTCGGAAACGTCGAGGTAGGCCTCGTCCAGCGACAGCGGCTCGATCAGCTCGGTGTAGTCCTGCAGGATGACGTGGATCTGCCGCGAGGCCGCCTTGTAGGCCTCGAAGCGCGGCCGCACGATCAGCAGCTGCGGGCACAGCGCCAGCGCCTGGCGCGAGGCCATCGCCGAGTGCACGCCGAAGGCGCGCGCCTCGTAGTTGCAGGTGGCGATCACCCCGCGGCGGTCCGGCGCACCGCCCACCGCCATCGGCCGGCCGGCCAGACGCGGGTCGTCGCGCATCTCGATGGCGGCGAAGAAGCAGTCGCAGTCGATGTGGATGATCTTGCGCACGGCGCGGGACGGCAGAGGCCGGACTCCGGAACGATACAGGCGGACCGCCAGTGTAACGCCTGGCGCCAGCAAAGGGCGCAGCCCTCTGGCGGCCGCGCCGGACGGGCCTGGTGGCTGCCAGGCGCTCTGTCCTGGCGCATAACTGCTTGATCCGGCAAACGTTTTTCAAGATGGCGCTTGACACCGCGGCGCTTTTGCGTAGAATCGCCAACCACAGACGCGGGGTGGAGCAGTCTGGTAGCTCGTCGGGCTCATAACCCGAAGGTCGTAGGTTCAAATCCTGCCCCCGCAACCAAATCTCGAAAAGGCCATTCTCCGGAATGGCCTTTTTCGTTTCTGCCCGCAGCCGTTTTTCGCGGCAAGCCATTGATTCAGAAAAACTATTGGTTGACTGCCAGCCATTTGCGAGTAGAATGGCCGACATCAGACGCGGGGTGGAGCAGTCTGGTAGCTCGTCGGGCTCATAACCCGAAGGTCGTAGGTTCAAATCCTGCCCCCGCAACCAAATCTCGAAAAGGCCATTCTCCGGAATGGCCTTTTTCGTTGCGGCGCGAAAAGCACAGCCGCCCCCTCCCCCCCCCCTCAGCTTGGCTTAAGGTTGGCGCCCTAGACTACCGGCATCGATTCGAATCGCCTGTCCGGAGTCAGCATGGCCTCTTCCCCCTCACGCTACAGTCCCCTGTCCATCGCCCTGCACTGGGTCATGCTGCTGCTGATCGCGGCGGTCTATGCCTGCATCGAACTCAAGGGCAACTTCCCCAAGGGCAGCGACATCCGCGAAGGCCTCAAGTACTGGCACTTCGTCCTCGGCCTGTGCATCTTCGCCCTGGTCTGGCTGCGCCTGCTCGGCCGCCTGGCGGGCAGGACGCCGGCGATCCAGCCGGCACCGCCGGCCTGGCAGACCGGCATGGCCCACCTGATGCACCTCGCCCTCTACGCCCTGATGATCGGCATGCCGCTGCTGGGCTGGCTGCTGCTCAACGCCGAGGGCAAGCCGGCGCCCTTCTTCGGCATCGAGCTGCCCATGCTGGTGCCGCAGAACCACAGCCTGGCGGAAAACATCGAGGAACTGCACGAGTTCGGCGGCCAGGCGGGCTACTGGCTGATCGCCCTGCACGCCGCTGCCGGCCTGTTCCACCACTATGTCAGCCGCGACAACACCCTGACCCGCATGCTGCCGGGCCGCGACTGAAATCCTCCGCAGCAGGCCCCGCCCGCACTGTCGCGGGGCCTGCGTTCCTCCCTGCAGCACTGGCCAAGCGCGCCCGGCACCGCTAGAATTGCGCACTTTTTGATCAAGCGCCCGCGCGGCGTCACCCAGAGGTCAGCCTGCATGTCCAGCTCCACCCCCAAAGTCGGCTTCGTAAGTCTCGGTTGCCCCAGCGAATTCTGATCTAAACAAATTCTCAGAAAACCACCACCTCCCCGCTGAACCAGCGGACGCGCCGTGTTACTGTATAACCTTCCAGTCTTGAAGCGATTTGAGCAGCCAGGGAGGATGACATGGCCAAGTTCCGCAACCGGTGCCCGTACTGTGGCGGCCAGCTGAAGATCCGCGCCAGTGAGCAGTTGCACGATTTCATGCACCGCTCCTATGTGCGTTGTCAGAACGAGGCCTGCGGCTTCTCCGCGGCCTACCGCTTCGAGATTGATCATGTGCTCACGCTGTCGTCGGTCCACCGGCCAGACCTCACAGCTCAGGTCAGGATCGCCAGCCAGCAGCAGCGCCGGGAGGCGCATCGCTCCTACTTCGGATCCAGCCCATCTGGACAACTCGATCTGGTCGACGCGCTCGAGGCGTGACGGCATCCACCAGATACAGCAAGGGCGCCTTCGGGCGCCCTTGTCGTTTCCTCAGTCCCCACTCTCCGACAACTTGCTCTCCGCCTCGATGCCGGTGGTGTACCCGCTGTCGCTCATCTGGTGCGTCACCTTCACGCCCAGCCAGCGCACGGCGGCGATCTGCGGCTTGATGCCGAGCAGGCTGAAAGTGCACTCGGGCAGCAGGTCGGGGCGGCCGCGGGCCAGGGTGTATGTCAGGGTGGCGTTGCCGCGCTGGATGCGTTGCCACTCGGCCTTGGCGGCGGCCTCGGCCTCGGCCTTGCTGGGGTGGATGTGGCGCAGTCGCTTGGCGTTGCTGCTCTCGCCCACCGTCACCTCACCGGTCTGCGCGGCCTCGAAGGCGTGGAATCGGGCGATCACGCCGCTGTAGCTGTCGCGGTCGGCCACCTGGTAGCTGTGGCTGTCGCCGTCGGCGCGGGTGAGCACCAGGTGCGGCATGGCCTTGCCGCTGCCGGTCTTGGCGCTGCCGGCCTTGAGCAGCAGCAGGCGGTCGGCCTTGATGGTGGCGATGGCGTCGTGCTGCTTGGCCAGGCGGGTCAGCAGGTTGAGGTCGCTCTCGTTGCTCTGGTCGACGTGGGCGATGGCGATGCCGGCCAGGCCCTCGGCGATGCTGGGGGTGAGGCCGTGGCTGGCGGCGATGCTTTCGGCGATGGCGCCCAGGGTGGTGGCGTGCCAGCTGCGCTCCTTCTTGGCGGCCAGGCCGTCGCGCAGGTCGGCGCTGCGGGCGCGGATGGTGAGCTGGTCGGGCGTGCCGCTGTGCACCGTCTCGTCGACGGTGAACAGGCCCTTGTCGACCAAGCCGGTGTCGCTCCAGCCGATGGCCACGTGCAGCTTGGCGCCGTGGCGCGGGATGTCGAGCAGGCCGTCGTGGTCGTTGAGCACCAGGTCGAGCTGGTCGGCCTCGGTGCCGCGGTTGTCGGTGAGGGTCAGGCTGATCAGGCGGCCGCGCAGGCGGTCGGTGATGTCGGCGCCGCCGAGGCTGATGCGGTAGCGCGGCGCCGGGTGGCTGTAGCCGCTCATGCGAGGGTGCCCATGCGGTCGACGCGATCGTCGTCGACGCGCACAAGGTTGACGGTGAACTCAATGCGGCGGGCGGCGCCGTCCTGGAAGAACAGCGTGCGGCCCTCGTTGAGCCCCTCGATCGCGTACAGGCCGTAGACCCGCCCGGTGCCCTCCACCAACGGCCAGGCCGAGCCGGTGTCGGCCATCTCGCGCAGCTTGTCGAGGCTCTCGATGCTGCCGGTCAGCTCGGGGGCGAGCAGGCCCTGCAGGGTGATGGTGTCGTCGCCAGGGCCGGCGAACTGCCGCGCCGGCCTGGCGCCCACCCGACTGTTGCTGGGGTGGCGCCACTGGGTCTGCCGCTGGAAGTCCTGGTAGGCCAGGGTGCTGAGGGAAAACACGAACTGGCCGAGGCACATCATCATGGTCGGTGCTCCTGGTTGATCAGTCCCGGTCGCCCAGCAGCGAGCGGACCCGTGCGGCCTTGCCCCGTTCGCGCTCGTCGAGGATGCGGTTGATCTCCCGGGCCAGGGCGTCGCTCTGCCCTCCGGCGCCACTGATCTGGATGGTGATGGTGTCGCCCTGGACGACGATCTGCCCACCGCCCTGCCCGGCTGCTGCCAACGGCGGACGGTTGTCGATCGCCAGGGCGCTACCGGCGCCCATGCCCACGCTCAGCGCGCCGGCGGCGGCGAGCTGCTTGCCCATGCCGGCGATGGTCTTGAGCGGCCCGGCCTGCCCGGCTGTCAGGCCCTGGTCGAGGCCCTGCATGGTGTAGCCGCCCAGCTCGGCGAACACGCGCGACGGGCTGTGGATGCCGAGCTTCTCCTTGAACCAGCCGATGGTCTGCTCGCCGGCGCCGGTGACTGCGGTCTTGACGCTGCCCAGCGCGCTGGTGATGCCGTTGGCCAGGCCGGTGAGGATGTCGGCGCCGAACTGGAAGAAGCGCGTCGGCAGGGTGGCGAACCAGCCCATGGTTTGCTCGAAGGTGGCCTTGATCCCAGCCCACAGCGCCGCGAACTTCGGGCCGAGGGTGCCCCAGTTGCGCCACAGCAGGTACGCGCCGGCGGCGATGGCGGCGATGGTCAGCACCACCGGGTTGGCCGCCAGCGCCCACAGCGCGCCGCCGAGTGCCTTCACGGCCAGCATGACCTTGGGGATCAGGCTGATCAGCGGCAGGGTCTTGATGCCGATCATCGCCAGGCCATAGCGCACCATGGCGAACGGGCCGAGCACGCTGGCGAGCACCAGGGTCAGCGCGCCACCGGCGGCGACCAGCATGCCGAAGCCGACGGCCAGCTTGACCAGGCCGCTGGCCAGCGCCGGGTTGGCCTGAGCCCAGGCGCGTACGCTGCCGATCGTCTCGGTGAGTCCCTTGGTCACCTGGCGCAGGGCCGAGCTGTGGCCGTCGGTCAGGGTGGCGTTGAGCTCGCCCCAGGCGCCGGAGAGGCTCGACAGGTCGCCGGCCAGGTTGTCGTTGAGGGTCTTGCCGAGCTGGTCAGCGGCGCCGGCGACGTTGCCAAGGTTGTCGGTCGAGCCGCTGAGCGCCTGCAGGAAGGCTGGGATCTGGTCGACGGCGAGATCCTCGACCGGGGTGCCGAACAGGGCGATGGCGGTGTTGGCCCGCTCGGCCGGGTCCTTGATCGCCAGCAGGCCCTTGGCGGTCTGCTGCAGGGCCTTGCGCGCGCCATCGCCGCCGCCGGCGATGGCCGAGGACATCTTCTCGGCGTTGAGGCCGATCGCCTCGTAGGCCTCGACGCTCTTCTTGGACATGTCCGATCCGCGGATCGAGAACTCCTTGATGGCGTCGCCGGTCTTGTCCAGGGCGAACTTGCCCTGCTTGGCCATGGCGACCAGCAGGTTCATGGCCTCCTGGCCGCTGAAGCCCATGCCGCGGAAGTGGGTGCTGTACTCGTGGATGATCTCCGGCAGCTCGCCGCGCATCTGCGCGGAGACCTTCTGCATGCCGGCGGTGATCAGGTCGAAAGCCTGGTCGCTGTTCTTGGCCAGGCCGTTCTGCATGAGGATGCCGGCCATCTGCGCGTGTTCGGCCACGTCGCCGCCCATGGCGGTGGCGAGGTTGATGGCCTTGCGCGTCGCGCTGTCCAGCTCGGCGGCGCTGACGGCGCCGAAGGTCTGCAGGGTGCTGTTGACGGCGGCCACGGCATTGCCGACCGCGGCCATGTCTTCGCCGATGCCGGCGGCGCGGATGTCGCGGATGACCTTGGCGTACTGAGCCGCCTCGGCAGCGCCCTTGCCGCCCTGCGCGGCGATCAGCGCGCCCTGCTGCTCGGCGGCGACCTGCGGCGCGGCCATGCGCGCAGCGCCGTAGAGGATGCCGGTACCGGTGGCCAGGCCTGCGGCACCGCTGCCGGCCATGCTGCCGGCCACACCCTGGGTGCGCTCGTATTGCTCCTTGGCCTTGGCCAGCAGCTCCTGCTGCTTGGTTGCGCGCTTGAGGCTCGCGGTCTGGCGGTCTATGGCGCCGCTGGTTTCGGCAACCCTTTGGCGCAGGGCGCGCTCGTGCTCGCCGAGGTTGCGCGTGCTGATGCCGGCAGCGGAGAGCTTGCCGCGCAGCTCCTGCAGCTCGCGCTGCTGCTCGCCGTGCTTCTGCTTGAGCGCCTGGGCCTCGCGCTGGGCGCGCTTGAAGTCGGCCGCCATGGCCTTGGTTGGCGTGGATGTCGCGGCCATGGCCTGAGCCAGCTCGCGCACCTTGGCCTGGCTGGCGGCCATGGCCGCCTCGGTCTGCTGGGTCGCGGTCTTGAGCGTGCGGAAGCTGGAGATGTCGCGCTGTTGCGCCTGCAGCTGCTTGAGCTGGTCGCGGCTGGCCTTCAGCGCCTGGGCGGTGGCGCTGCTGCCGCGGGTGATGTTGCGCAGTGGCGCGGTGATCTTGTCCACCGCGCTCAGCAGCACCTCAAGTTTTAGATCGCGCGCCATGCATCAGCTCCCATCGCTCGCGGGCGCGCTCGCGCCACTCGGCCAGTTCGGTGAGGCTCAGCGGCTCCATGTCCGCCGGCCCCCAGTGGAATACCAGGGCGATGTCCGCCATGGCGTCCTCTACTCGTCGCGGGAGGCTTCCACCCTCACCGACTTCGGCAGCAAAAAACCGGACACCACCTGGCCGAGCTGCAGCAGGTCTTCGGGCTCCATGCGGCGCAGCTCGATGGCGGTGAGCGCCGGCGAAGTGATGCGCGGCAGCACGATGATCAGGGCGTTGACGTCCATGGTCAGCAGGTCGTTGAGCGAGGTGCCGCGCAGGCTGCCGGAGTCGGGCTTGCGCACGACGATCTCGGCGATGGTCTGCTCGCCACGGGCGATCGGGTTGTCGAGGATGACGGTTTCGGTACGGCTCATGGGGTGCTCCTGGATGTGCGGAGGTGGCGGGCTATGTGAGGAGCAGCTCCGAACCTATGGAGCTGCTCCGCAGGTGCGTAGTTACAGCCCGATGGCCGCGCGCTGCTGGGCGAGGCGGTCTTCGCCGCCGACGATCTCGACCATGTTGAGCAGGTCGATCTCGATTACGGTGACGCCGTTGACGCTCAGCTTGTAGTAGGTGCAGGTGGTGGTGATGGAGTGCTCGGTGTCTTCGCCGGGCTCGGCGTCGCCCATGTCGATCTCTTCGTGACGGCCGCGCACCACGACTTCGACGGGTACCACCTCGCCGGTGTCGTCCTGCTGGCAGGCGCCGGCCCAGCGCAGCAGCACGCCGTCGGCGCGGGGGATGCCGTACTGGTGCAGCACGGTCAGGTCGAGGCCGCCGAGGGTCCACTCCAGCTGGATGCCGTCGTCGCTCATGCCGTGGTCGATCTTCACCGGGCCGTTCATGCCGCCGCCGCGGTAGCTCTCCATCTTGCGGCCGAGCACGGGCAGGGTGACGGTCTTGGACAGCCCGAGGTAGCTGTTGCCGTCGTTGAACAGGTTCATGTTCTTCAGTTTGCGGGGCAGTGCCATGGCGCGCTCCTATCAGGCGTTGATGCGGCTGGCGAAGTCCACCAGGTAGCTGTCGGTGATGTGCTGGCGGAAGGTCAGGTCCTCGAGCGGCGGCACCGGGCAGTAGTCGTAGCTGATGCGCAGCCTGCCGGCCTTGAGGGTGTCCTTGTCGTTGAGCGCCTCGTCGTACCAGGCCTGGCCGTCGACGATGTAGCCCAGCGCCTTGAACTCGCGGAACTTGGCGTTGATGCCTTCCAGGATGTCGCGCACCAGGCTGGGGTGCATGGGCTTGTCCACCGCCCACATGTGCGCCTCGGCGATGGTGTCGGCCAGCACCTGGGCGGTGCGGGTGTAGTTCTCGAAGGCGAACAGCGGGTCATCGCTGCAGGTACGCGAGCCCCAGAAGCGGAAGCCGTTCTGCCGCACCAGGGTGGTGACCTCGGCGGCGTTGAGCAGGCCGGCATCGGTGTCGGGCGACTGCAGGTCGAAGAACACGTCCTTGGAGAGGCCGGTGACGCCGTTGACGCCGACGTTGCTGAGCGTCTTGTGCCAGCCCACCTGCTGGTCGATCTTGGCGCGCAGGCCCATGGCGCGGGCCACGGCGTGGGCGGTCTGGTTGCTGCTGGTGACGGTGTCCCAGGACACGAAGTCGGGCCAGATCAGCATCAGCTCGCGGGCGCTGAAGTTGAGGCGGTAGGCCATGGCCTCCTGTACGGTCGCGCAGTCCCAGGCGCTGGCGTAGATGAAGGCCCGCAGCTTCTGGGCGATGGTGACCAAGGCGGTGGTGACGGCCTGGGTGTCGATGCCCGGGCAGCCGAGGATGCGCGGCTTGACGCCGATCTGCGCCTCGGCGGCGAGCAGGGCCTGCATGCCGGTCTTCTGCCCGCCGGCGGTGACGGTGCCGATGACGTTGGTGGTGGTGGCAGCCTCGTCGAGGCCTTCGGCGACGCGCACCACGACCACCACCGGACTGGCCTGGTCGGCGATGGCGTCCAGCGCGGCGGCCAGGGTTCCCTCGGTGCCGGCCTTGCCGATGGCGGTGAGCACGTCGGTGATCAGCACCGGGGTGTCGAGGGGGAATGCGGTGGCGTCGGCGTCGCTGGCGGTGGCGACCAGGCCGATCACGGCGGTGGCCACGGTGCGGATCGGGCGGCTGCCCTCGTTGATCTCGAGGACGCGCACGCCGTGATGGTAGATGTCGGACATCTGGGAATCCTGCGCAGGGTTGAGTCCTGCGCAGGGTGTCGCGCGCGCGCGTGGCTGGCCAGCGGCTGCGGTTGTCAGGACGGCGCCGACAACTACGCGCAGCGATCAGCCGAGCAGCGCGGCCACGTCGGGGTTTGCGGCGAGGAACTGCTGCAGCTTGACGACCGGGTCATCATCGGCCGGCGCCGACGGCCGCGGGCGGTTGACCAGGTCCCAGGCCACGCCGTTCCAGCGCGGCCAGCGGTCGTCGGGGATCTCGGCCGGCGGCGCCTTGAGCGTGCAGCGCGCCGGCAGCAGCCAGACGCCGGGCTCGAGGGGCGACTCGTCGGCGAGTGTCTCGCCTTGGTAGAGGCCGGCGCGGTCGAACTGGTAGGCGATCATGGGGCACTCCTCAGAACTTGATGCAGGCCAGCAGGGCGACGTTGCGCGGGCGGGTTTCGGCGCCGCCGGCGGCGTCGATAGTGACGGCGTGCTTGTGGGTACCGGCGGAGTTGATCGACAGGGTGTGGGTGTGGTCGCCGGCATTGCCGACGGAGATGGGGTGAGTGTGCTCGCCGGCGGAGCTGGTGTTGATGGTCTGCGCGGGAGCATCGGACGCAGTCAGCAGCCCGGAGCCGAATCCGCCGTAGTCGTAGTTTCGCAGCGTGTGCGAGTGCGCGCCGGCCGCTCCACTGCTCGCCTGGTGGCTGTGCGCCCCACCCTGCTGCGCCGATCCGCTGTGCGCGTGACTGCCGGCATCCGCAGAGCTGCCGGCATGGGTGTGGCTCTGGATCGCACCGGACTGCACAGCCCCCAACTCTCGACCGCCATCCACACCCCGACCATCGTCCCAGCCGCGGACGAACTCGCCGCGCAGGTCGGGCAGGTTGAAGGTGGTGAAGCCGTCGCCGGTGCCGAAGGTCGTGCCGATGGCGGCGAAAAGCCCGGCGTAGGCCTCGCGGCTGACCGCGGCGCCGTTGGCCTTGAGCCATCCCGCAGGGGCAGTGCTGCGGGCGAAGTGGGCGACCATGCCCGGCGGGGCCATCTGCCGTGTTTCGTCCTTGCTGAAGATGTCCAGGTTGCTGCGGGCGGTGGCCTTGTCCTGCACGTCGCTGAGGTTCTTGCTGCGCTCCAGCGGCGCGCCGGCGCTGCCAGCCGGCTCGTTCTGCACCAGGGTGATCCGGGTTCCGGCCGGGTAGCTCTGGCCAAGGTGCAGACGGGTGCTCAGGCTCTCGTCGGGCTGCCACTCCCCTGCTCCGCTGCCCAGGTCGATGCGCAGGCCGTCGATGTACACGGCCAGGCCGTAGGTGGTGGTGCCGGCGAGGTCGACGATGGTCTGGTCCGCTGCCAGCAGCTGCCTCTCGGCGATGGTATCGACGGTGACGTTGATAGCGTCCGGATCCTGCCACTCGTAGTCGCCGTCTGCGTTGCTGGCCTTGCCGAGCAACTGGCCGACGGTGCCGCCGGGGATTAGGGTGGCGGCGGTGATGTTGTTGATGATCCACGCCTGACTGGCCACGGCGACGTTGGGGTCGACCATGACGGTGACCACGCTGGCGTTGGTGACAACGAAGCTCAGGCGCAGCACGGCGTCGCCGAAACTGCCCTCCTCGGGCAGCGGCTTGTAGGTCTCCGGCAGGTTGCCGACTGCGAACAGCGCCCCGGCGGCGTCGAACACGCCGATCTCGCGCATGACCCAGCCGCCCTCGGTTGCCGGCACCACCAACTCAACGGTGAAGCGGGTCGGGTCGTCTGGGTCCTGGTAGACGCGACTGACCGCGGCGCGGAAGCGCTCGCGAGCCAGCTGGGTCTGCTCCCAGTCAGGCGTCACCGGGGCGCCGTTGCCGTCGCCGACGGCCATGTGGGTCAGGTTGATCGGCACGCCGGTGGACTCGGCGCGGGACATGGCGGTGAGGCCGTACTTGGTGTGGATGGTCGAGAAGGCCATGGTGTGCGCTCGTTATCCGGTGATCGCGCGCCAGGTGCCGTCGGGGGCGCCCAGCGAGATCCAGGTGTAGGGCAGGTCATCGCGGCGCATGACCCATTTGTGGCGGTTGTCGAGGATGTGGCCCTGCACGCTGCAGACCAGGTGGCCTTCGCCGGTCTCGGTGCGGCACAGCACCAGATCGGCGGCGATACCACGCTGGGACAGCTCCTGCCGACACCACAGCGCGAAGCTGTCGCAGTCGCCGATCAGGGCGACATCCCAGTGCTCGAGCACACCGTGCAGCTCGCGGTCGGTGACGTAGCGGTGGCCGCGGTGAGCTAGGTCGAGGACCTGCTGCAGGGCGCTCAGCATTGGCCGCCTCGTGCGCGCAGGTCGATGCAGCCGGGCGGCGGCGGTACCGGCTCGCCCAGCTGGAACGGGGTGGCCGCGCAGCCGCCGATGGCGGCCAGCAGCAGGATGGCCGCGAGCCTCACAGCCCCAGCTCCGCCTTGCGATCGCGGCCCCACTGGCGGCAGCTCTCGGCGTACTCGTTGTAGGCCTCGAACTCGGCGCTGGGCGCGGTGCGCAGCAGCTTGACCTCGTCGGTGATGCTGTAGCGCTCGGCGATCTTGTCGGCGACGCGCGCGCGGATCAGCGCGACATGCGGCGAAGCGGCGCAGATGCGTTCGCGCAGCACTTCGTCCAGGGTGACCACCTCGACGCTGGCGGCGATCTGCTCTGGCTGCTCGCCCAGCTCGGCGCCTTCAGGCAGGGCGGTATAGGTCACCCCATCCAGGGTGCACAGCTCGGTCGCACCCTCGGGGGCGTTGAGTCGGTAGACGGTGTATTGGTCGGCGGCGGCCTTCCAGGAAACGATGGTCGGCATCGATCATTCCTCGAAAATAGTAATGGCGTGGAGCGGGCGGCTATCGAGCGTCGACATGCTATGCAGCCCCATGGTTATGCCTCGTTACCACTCGGCCGCACAGGATACGAGGCGGCACAGAACCCCGCGTAGCCGTCCGAGTTCGAGCGGTGGCCGTTCAAGTAGACGGCCCAGGGGCCAGCATTCGCCCCGCGGTCCCAGTGCATGCCAGAGATCGGACAGAGCTCATTGCGGATGTACTGGTAGAAGTAGTCCTGGCCGAACATCGAGCTTCCAGCGGTCGAGGCTCCCATGGCCTTCGGCAGGCCCAGGCCGGCGAGCTGCCAGCCGGCGCCGGAAGTGGCCGGGGCGAGCACCTGGTTGGCGGCGTTGCCGAGTTTCTGCGCGACGCCGTTGTTCGGGTAGTCGGTCCGGAACGGGAAGGCGAACGGCTCCATCATCGCCGCCACGCCGGTGGCGCCAAAGTGGTCGGTGGCCAGGGTGGCGCCGCCGGTGAAGTTCTTGAACTTGGTGGCTTCCTTGGCGATGTAGAACTGGCCGCTGGTCAGGCTGCCGCCGGAGGTGTAGGCGGTGAACGCGGTGCCGTCCACGCCATCCAGGGTAAGGGTGTTGGCATCGACCACGGTGGCAGTGAACAGTCGGTCGTTGAGCTGGGTCATGCCGACCACGCCGGTGATCATCACCACGGCGCCGGTGATCAGGCCATGGCCGGCGATGGTCAGGGCGACCGGGTTGGCCTGGGTGGCGGCGGTGATGCTCTTGCTGGTGGCGACGCAGGTGAGGCCCGGCTCGATGGTGTACATGTTGCCGTTGAGGTCGGCGATGCCGCAGGCCTGGCCGTTGTGGGTGGTCTTGGCGAACGGCACGCCGGAGCCAGTCAGGCCGCTGTTGCCGCTGACGTAGCCGTCGTGGGTGTAGGTGACGCTGGTGTCGTTGGCGTCCTTGAAGGCGTTGTTGTTGTTGCCCTTGGGGAAGTTGGTCACGCGCGCCGCATCGAACCAGGCGCAGCTGGCGGAGGTGTTGGCCGCCTGGCCGTGTGCCAGGGCGAGCAGGGCCAGGGCCGCGCGCATGAAGCGCGAGGCCGGGAAGAACTGGCCGCCACGGGTCTTGGCAGCGACGAAGGCGCCGCCGTAGGTGTTCGACGGCGCGCCGTTGAGGCCGCTGAACGGGTTGTGCGCCGCAGCGCTGGACAGCGGGGCGGCGTTCTTGACCGAGCTGGCGATGCCGCCGTTGTTGCTGCAGCGGTACTTGTCGTACATGAAGCCCGGGACGATCTCGCCACCGTCGATGAAGGCGCGGTGCAGGGCGAAGCCGGCGGCGGCAGCTGCGGCGCGATCCGCGAAGGCCTGGATGGGCTTGATCTCCACCGCGTTGACGCCGTCGCGAGCGTAGTTCGGCGCGTCGGCATGACCGATGCGGTAGTAGAACGCCGGCACCCAGACCATGATGCTGCCGTCCTGGTAGCGGTAGTTGCCGTACTCGTCGGAGCCCAGGGCGTAGGTGCCGGCCAGGGCAGTGAAGCCGGCGGTCAGCGTCGGGCAGATGCCGACGCCGAAGCCGACGGCGCCAGGGGTGCCGATGTGGTTGATCTGCTGGGCGATCATGCTGATGCGTGCGGCGGCGTCCTGACCGAGCCACTGCAGGTCGATCTTGCCGGTGGCGTCGGCCAGCGGGATCTTGCCGCCGGCCGGGGCCAGGGCGGCGGTACCGCCGGTGACCACGGCGGCGGCGTTGTTGGCGTGGGTCTGCGCGGCGGCTGCGCTGGCGGCGGCGGCCGTGGCGCTGGCCGCCGAGGCGGTGGCCTTGCTGCCGGCTTCGATGGCCTTGTCCTGTGCCGCGCTGGCGGAGCCTGCCGCGGCAGCTTGGCTGGCCGCGGAGGCTGAGACGGAAGCGTCCAAGGCAGCCTTCTTGACGTTGACTGCGGCGGTCAGGTCGGTGGTGGCGGCGACCAGGTTGGCGACTTCTGTTTCGAGGGTCATGCGGGCTTCCTCAGCTGAAAGCGTGGTGTTCGGTTACGAGGGTCTGGGTGCGGATCAGATCCGCGGCAATGCGAGTCAGGGCGCTTTGCGTCTCGGTGACAGCCAGATCGGCAGCGGCAGCCGAGGCACTGGCGGAGGCGGCAGATCCTGCTGCGACCGTGGCGCTATCCGCGGCGGCGGCCTGGCTGGCGGCGGCAGCGCTGGCAGAGGCGCTCGCGGCGGTGGCGGACTGGCCTGAGGCGCTGGCCGAGTCGGCGGCCTCGGCGGCACTGGTACCTGCATCGTTCTCGCTGGCCGCGGCGGCAATCGCCGACTGCGCAGCAGCAGCGGCCTCAGCGGTGGCAGCAGCCTGCGCGCCTGCTGCCTCGGCGGCTGCGGCCTGGGCGGCCTCGGCGGCGGCCTCAGCGGTGGCGGCGTGGCCGGTCATCTGCTGGATCGCCGCATCGGCACCCGCCATGGCCTCGGCGACCTCGGCCTGGGTCTGCTGGATCTGCTGCAGGGTTTCTTGCGAGGCGCTGATGGCCGAGTCGATCAGCAGCTGGCCGTCGAGGCGGCCCGGATGCGGCGGCAGCTCTGCGATCAGGTGCAGGTCGGCGTGCTCGAGGTCGGGCACCACAGCGGTGGTGCGCAGCACGGCGCCGCCCGGATGCTTGATCAGCACCTGGTAGGCGGACGCGGTCGCGCCCAGCACGTTGGGCCACAGCGCGAGCACGGCAATGCCTGCGGCATCGGCCACCGCACTGACGCGGGCCGGGATCAGGTAGCCGTCGTGCACCTCGGCGCGGTTGAGGATGGCGGTGATCTCCGCGCCGGCCGCCGGATTGCCGGCCTGATCGCGGATCGCGCAGCGCACGTTGCAGGTCGGATGGGTCATGGCCTGCTCCTTACAGCCCGGCGCCGATGGCGGCGTCCAGGTCGTTGCGCATCTCGACTACTTCGGCCTGGGTGCTGACCATCGAGGCCGCCATGGAGACCATTGCCAACTGCACGGAGCTGGCCGTTGCCTGGGCGGCGGCCAAGGCGGCTGCGCTGGGGTAGCGCTTGACTTCATCCGCGCCGACAGCGCTGCGGCGGTAGAGGATCAGGTGCTCCGCGCTGTCCGGCGATGGCACGCTGAAATACTGGCCCGCTGTCGTCGCGGCCTGGCCAGCGGCGATGTCCGGATACACGCCGACAGACAGCAGCGCGGCATCGCGCGCGGCCTCGGCGGTGACGGCGTCAGCTGCGGCGCTGGCAGCGGCCTGCTCGGCGTCCAGTTTGCTCTGTACGGCGGAGGTCATGACGACTTCGGCGTTGAGCTCGGCCTCGATGTCGGCCTGCAGCTGGGCGAAGGTGCGCAGCGGCCCGGAGTCGGTCTGCACCGATCCTTCGGCGGCGTGCACCAGCTGGTGGGTGAGGGTGACGTCGGCCTCGAACTGGGCTACGCGACTGTTGAGGGATGCGGTCATGGGATCACCAGTAGCTCGGGGTCATGGTGCTGTGCAGCAGGCGGTGCAGGTCGTCGATGGCGTCGACGGTCGATGCCTCGCCGTGCTCGGCGGCGTCGGTCAGCAGGTCGAGCGCCGGCCTGCCGTCGGCGTAGGCCGGGGCGCTGTAGGTCAAACCGAGGTCGAGGCCAATGCCGGTCACCACGGCCACGCTGGGCGCGGCGACGCTGGTGACGGTGAGCAGCGCGGTCTCCAGGTGCGAGCGCAGGTTCTTGGTTGCGCCGACCACGGCGAGGATGCGCTGCAGGCTGGCCTGGGTGAGCAGCTCCTGGTCGACGTCGAGCAGCAGGCGGAAGGTGTAGGGATCGCCGGGCGGGGTCTGGGCGTGCCATTCCTGGACGCGCACCGGGTAGCCGAGGGCGCCGACGGCGGTGCGTACGGCGCCGATGGTGCCCTTGATGGCCTGTACGTCGATGCTGGCCTTGACGCTGTCGCGCATCTGGCGCTCGGTCCACTCGGTCGACCACTCATCAGCCGACCATGCCCAGGCGAGCCAGGGGAGCAGCTCGAGCGGGCACTCCTCGGGATCCCACAGGGTGCGCAGGATCACCGGGAGGTCGGTGGCCTTGGCACCGACCTGGGCGGCGATGCGCTCGATGTGGGTGGCGTTGGGCGGCAGCAGGTCAGACATCGGTGGCCCCCGCGATGGTCAGGGCGATGGCAGTGCAGTGGCTGGCCTCGCCGTCGCCGATCACCAGGTTGGCGGTCGGCTGGACGAGGTCGACGCGCATGACGCCGGGCTGGTGCAGGGCGGCGTAGATGCCGGACAGGGTGACGTCGCGGCGCATGGCGTGCTGCTCGGCGGAGTAGGCCTCGGCCGCGGCCTGGGCGGCAGCGAGCACGACGCTGGCGTCGGGGCCTGGGTAGATGACCAGCTCGGCCTCGATGCTGTAGCTGACGATGCTGGCCGACTGGACGTTGACCTGGTCGGTCATCGGCCGGACGTGCTCGGCGTTGAGCGCGGCGGTGACGGCGGCGAGCAGGGCCTCGTCGGCGGTGCCGTCGCCGGTGCGCGACAGCACGTAGACGGTGACCACGCCGGGCAGCGGGCTGACCGGGCTGGCGTCGAGCACGTCGGGGTCGGCGCCCAGGGCGTGGAACAGGTAGGACATCTGGCTGCCGGCGGTGGTGTAGCCCTCGGGGGCCAGGGCGATGCGCCGGCGGTACTCGCTGTCCGGCTCGAGCACGCGGGCGCGCGGCGGCACGGCGCTGCTGTCGCCCGGGTCGATCACCCGGCGGGCGACGCGGTAAGGCGGATTGGCGCCGAGGTTGTCCAGGTCGGCGCCGGTGGCGTGGGCCAGCAGCAGCGACCGGGCGCTGTCGTTGATACGCTGGCGGAGCACCAGCTCGCGGTAGGCGCTCTCCTGGAGGATCTTGTGCAGCGGGTCGGACTCCAGCTCGAGGCGCGCGGCGATCTCGGCGCGCTGCTCCTCCGGCCACAGCGACACCAGGTAGGCGCGGCGCTCGACGAGGATGGTCTCGTAGTCGATGGTCTCGATGACCTGCGGCGCCGGCAGTTGGCTGAGGTCGATGGCGGTGGTCATGCGCTGGCTCCCAGGCGCAGGGGCACGCTCAGGGCGAGCGGCTCGTTGCTGTCGACGAAGCTGCCCTCGAGGTCGAGGGTGGCGCTGCCGGGCGCGCCGCCGAGCTGCAGCTGCACGCGCGACAGGCGCACGCGACGTTCCCAGCGCAGCAGCGCGGCGGCGGTGGCGGCGTACAGGCGGACGATGGTGGCGCCGTTGAGCGGCTGGTCGATCAGCTCGGGCAGCAGGCTGCCGTACTCGCGGCGCATCACTCGGCTGCCGATCGGGGTGGTGAGGATGTCGGCGATCGATTGGCGGATGTGCTCGCGCTCGCCGATGGCGCGGCCGGTGGTGCGCGAGATGGTCATTGCGGGCCTCCGGTGGTGCCACCGCCCGGCATGACGCCGCCATGCACGTGCTCGAGCAGGCTGATGCCGCTGGCCACCACGTCCCGGCTGACGGTGACAGTGCCGTCGATGGCCACGTCGCCGGTCAGGGCGAATCCGCCGGGGGCAACGATCTCGACGCGGCCTGCTGCCGGCAGGATGGCACGCAGGGTGTGGGTCTCGGTGTCGTACTCGACCACGGCGCCATCGCGGTATGTGCGGCGGCGGCGGTTGGGGTTGTCGTCGGGGGCGTCGAACTGGTCGCTGTAGAGGCCGACCAGGGCGACGCCGAGGGCGGGCTCGCCGGACGGGCTGAACAGCATGCACTGCTCGCCCTCGCTGGGCGGGTCCCAGTCGCGGTCTTCGCCGGCGCGCAGGGCGAACCATGGCAGCCATTCAGTTTCCAGGCCGCCGGTCTGCACGCGGCAGCGCTTGCCCTCCACGGCGGCGATGGTGCCGAGGCGGATCAGGTTTTCGAGGCGGCGGAGGATGTCGGCGATGTCGGTCATGCCGTGGATGCTGCCGCGCGCGCGCGGGGCTCGCATCGGGCGCGGGTTGTCGGCGGGCTGCCGACAACGCGAGGTCAGTCGGTGAGGTGCTCGATGAGGCGGTCGCGGATCAGGTCGAGGTCGTCTGCGCTGAGGCCGAGCAGCTCGCGACGGTCGTACTGGACGTCGGCCATGCCGCGCGCCGGTCGGTCGCGCAGGCCGTACTGGTGGACGCGGGCCAGCTGCGCCGAGCGGCCGCCGAAGCCGATGGCGATGCTGTCGGCCGTGCTCTGCAGCTTGAGGTGCTTGGCCTGGCGCAGCTTCATGAACATCTTGCGACGCTTGAGGTGGCCCTGCTTGCCGCGCAGGTTCTTGCGCGGCTTGCGCGGGGCGTAGGCGCTGCCGTCGGGGTTGCGCTGCTCGGCGATGCGCTGCTGCTGGCCCTTGCGCAGCTCGCGGGCGATGTCCTGGTTGAGCTTGCGCCGCTCGGTGGCGTTGAGCTTGGCCAGCAGGGCGCCGGCCCAGTCCTCCAGGGCGGAGAGGTCACTTGCAGCCATGGCAGGTCGGCGCCGGTGGGAACGGGGTTTCGATCTCGCTGCCGGTCGGCGCGGCGCTGGTCCACTCGGCGATCAGCTCGTCGCCGGCGTAGAGCTGCCAGGGGCCGGCGGGCAACTGCTCGGTGAGCTGCGGCTCGGCCGGGTGGCTGGCATCGAGCCGCCCGCTACCGTCGGCGGCCGGCTTGACGATGACCCGCTCGGTGAGCGGCAGGCGGATCGACATGTCGATCAAATCGTTGTTGAGGATCTCGACCTGGAACTGGATGGCGTCCTTGCCACGCTCCAGGTTCTCAAGCAGCTCGCACTGGTGCTCGCGCAGCCAGGCGAGCAGCGGGATGGCCACGGCATCGGCGCTGCCAGGATAGTTGGTGAGCAGCAGCTCGACGGTGTAGCCGTACTCGAACGACAGGCCGTGGGCCGCGGTGCAGCGGATGTTGCCCTGGTCGACGAACACGCTGAGCTGGTCGCGGTTGCGGCGCAGGCCGGGAACCGCGGCGAGCAGGTGGTCGCGCAGGGCGGTGGGCTTGATCATCGGGTTGCCTCGGCACGCTGGGCGGCGGCCCGCTGGATGCGGTTAAGGGCGATCTCGGCGTACTCCGGCAGCAGTTCGCAGCCGATGAAGCGGAAGCCTTCGAGCATGGCGGCCTTGCCGGTCGAGCCGCTGCCGGTGAACGGATCGAGCACCAGGCCGCCGGGCGGCGTGACCAGCCGGCACAGGTAGCGCATCAGGTCGGTCGGCTTGACGGTGGGGTGGCTGTTGCCTTCGCCGCGGTCTTTCTTGCTGGCCTTGGCGCAGTAGAAGAAGCGCGCTGCATCGCCAAACTGCTCGGCGACTTCTGCGCTGCCGTCGTGGACCAGGTTGGCTGGCCAGCGGCCTTGGTTCATCTTTTCCAGGTATGGAGCAAGACTTGCCTCGCCATTGTTGAACTGCCCGAAGGCGTTGCGGCCGGCGTTTTGGTCGCGCACCAGGCGCTGTGCTGCTGCTGCTGCTGCTGCCATGTCAGCATCGCCGGCAAAGCCGATGCGGCACCCGTCGATATTCAGCGCGCCGGTGCCGTACCTGGTGACGTTTGCAGCGACCGTGCCATGCATGGGCTTGCGGGCCACGGTGATCGGTTCAAGCGCGGGCTTCAAGGCAGTGCCCCAGCCAACGGCATTGCGCTGCTCGCGGCCGGTGCGGAGCGTTTCCAGGAATCGCCCGGCGCGCTCGCTGTCGCCTTGTCCCCAGCCATCCGGGCGCTCGGTCGCTGCCAGTTCGGCAATCAGGGTGTCGAGGTCATCGCCGAAACCGAGCGCGTCCTTAAGGACGGCCCATTGCCTGACGCTCGGAACGGCCGGCTGCGACCCTGCCGTTGTCCAGTGCCCGGCCATGCCATTGGTGGCGAACAGCTCGTCGATCCTGCGGTTGGTCCATTGCGCGCGGTCGCGGGCTGCGCGCAAAAACGCGGTGACTTCGTAGACGCCGGCGCGGACGCCGCGCTCGCAAGTCACGGGCGCCTCGCCTGCCAGATGGCGGGCCATTGCCTCTGACGCATCGCGCGACTTGGGGAAGCCAGATCCGTAGGCCCAGGCGATCATGTCGCGGATCTCGAAGCCGGCGTCCTCGATGCGACAGGCCATGCGGTGCTGCGTGCGGGTGCCGGCGAAGGCCAGCAGGTGGCCGCCTGGCTTGAGCACGCGCAGGCACTCGGCCCACACCTCAACGCTCGGCACGTCGCAATCCCACTTCTTGCCCATGAACGAAAGGCCGTAGGGCGGGTCGGTGACGATGCTGTCGACCGAGCTGTCGGGCAGCGCGCGCATGGACTCCAGGCAGTCGCCTACGTGGATCGCGTAGCCCCCCCCTGCCACATTCTGCATGTTCATGCCTTGCGCTCGTTGCGCAGGGTTTCGATCAGGCCGATGGCGCCGACCACGCCGACGCCGATCTGCTCGAGCAGGGCCGGGTCGATGGTGATGCCGGCGGCGGCGAGGATCAGGGCGAGGCCGCGCCAGGTGCTGGGCTGGCGGAGGTACTGGAGGATCAGCTGTTTCATGGGGCGTTCTCCGTGACGGCCGCGCAGGCGCGGGCGTAGTTGCCGTGGAATTTCTTCTGCAGGTTGTCGTGATCGCGCTCGGCGGCACCGGGGCGCCAGGTGCGCAGGTAGAGCTGCCACGCGGCGTTGCCGTCGCCGAGCTCGGGCAGGGGCTTGGGGTCGGTCCACAGCAGCAGGCGGCCTATGGCCATGGCCAGCACGTCGTCGTGCTCGAGGGCGGCGTAGACGGCGGTTGTGGTCGGAACGATGCCTCGGTCGATGCAGACCGCGCGGGCAAGCTGGCGGCTGGCCGGGTGCTCGAGCACGCCGCGCACGCCGCCTGTCTCGAACTGCAGCAGGCCGCGGGCCGGGCCGCCTAGCTGGCGGCGGTGGATCAGCAGCGATTCCTGCAGGCCGATGGCGAGCAGCATGGCCTCGGCGCGGGCGCCTGCCATGCGCTCGGGCAGCAGGTCAAAGGCACCAGCCAGGGCGCCATCGCGGGTGCGGTTGATGACGTTCATCGCTCGCCCTCCCCGGTCGCGCGGGCGCGCTTATCGCGCCACTCCTTGCGCAGCAGGATGGCGATCTGCAGCAGCACGTAGAGGCCGGTGAGGATGGCCACCCAGTCGCTGATGCTCATGCCGGCGATCATCGCGCCGGTGACGGCCACGGGCGGGGCGGACTTGGCCGCCTCGATGGCGGCGTCCTGGAGCAGGTTGTGGTCTGCCATGCGTCTGTCCTTGTGTGTCAGTCCCATAGCTGCACTGTCTGGCGCTGCTGCTGAGTGGTGATGTCGGGTAGTTGCACTGCGGTGCCGTGAGGGAGGATCGGCCCCAGGCTGGCCAGCCCTGGGTTGGCGTCGAGGACCTGCTCGACCACGCCGGCGGTGCGCCCGTAGTGACGCCAGCAGATGGCGTCGAGGGTGTCGCCCTGGGCGGCGTGGACGGTGGAGGCCATCAGATCAGCTCCACCGTGGTACGGGTCAGGCCGAGGATGTCGCTGATCGCCCAGCGGGCGTCGCGGCGGTACTCATCGATGACCGGGGTGAGCTGGTCGGCCGCGCTCTGCCCGGTGCCGGTGGTATCGAGGCCGCGGTAGCGCTCGGCCAGCTCGGCGCCGGCGGTGCTGTAGACGGCCCGGCGGTAGCGGTGGATCAGCAGGGTCTCGCCGGCGACCTGCTCGCCCGGCACGTCGGCGGCGCTGGCGATGCCTGCGAGGATCTGACTGTCGCGGAAGCGCACCAGCTCGCGGTTGACGCTGAGCACGGCGTTGATGGTGGCGACCTCGAGGCGCTCCTCGCTGACTGTGTCGCCGAGGCGCAGGCTGCCGGCCAGGTGGTGGGCGTCGATGTCTGGCCACCAGCCGTCGTTGCTGATGGTGAGGGCGGCGGTGGTGCCGCCGGCGAAGAATCCGCTCATGGCCTTGTCCTTGAGTCGGCGGTGGCCGGGGCGTCACGCGGGCGGCAAGCGCTGCGATCGGCCCCGGGCCGCCGGGGTCGCGGGGTACGCTCGGTCAGCCCTGGGCCTGCTGCTCGCCCTGCCCTTCCTGGGCGGGTGCGGCATCGGCCGGGGCGTGTTTCTTGAGGAGGCGCTCGGCGCGCTCCAGGTCCTTTTTGGCTCCGCAGTTGCTGTGCAGGTCGATGGCGCGGCGGAGGTTGATGGCCGCACGCATCAAGTCAGCCGCATCCGGATCCTGCTCATCGAGCCCGACCATGACCGCGCGGCCGTAGGCCAGATGCAGCTTGGCGCGGGCCTCGTCTGGCATGTCCTGGTCCTTGGTCAGCGAGCCGGCACGGCTGATGATCTCGACGTCGAAGGTTTCGCCGGCCTTGAGCGCCTTGAGGGCGGCCTCGGCCACTTCCTCGGCGATCAGGCAGCCGGTCGTGCGGGCGAAACGATCCGGCATGATCAGGTTGTGCTGCAGCACGTAGGCGGCGATCTCCAGGGCGCCGGCGTAGTCGCCGGCGTCGATGCGCCAGACCATGATGGTGGTCAGCACCTCGTCCTGGGCGCCGCGGCCGGCAGCGAGCACGCCGTCGACGTAGGGCTGGTAGGCCGGCAGCAGTTGCCGCTTGAGCTCGGCCTTGCCCTGGGCACTCTGGATCTGCTTGAGGCGCGCGCGGTCCTGGGCGAGCTGGGCGAGCTGCAGCTCGTAGGCGGTGGCGCCTTCCATGGTTTGGCCGGGGTCGACGGTCGCCGCCGCTTGCGCGGCAGTGACCTGTTCGAAATGGCGGCGGCAGGGGCTGCTCATGGCTGACCTCAGACCAGGGTGATGTTTTCGGCCATGGCGGCGCAGCCGAGGTCTTCGATGACGTAGGCGTCGTTGACCGACTCGTAGTTCTCGATGCGGTCGCGCTTGGCGTTGTCGACGACGGTGCGGCGGCGGGTGCCTTCCTGCCAGTACAGCGACAGGTTGTCGAGGCGGGTGATCAGCAGCTTGCCGTCGGGGAAGTACGGCACGCGCACGGCCGGCAGGCCGCCGATGCGCTTCTGGCTCATCACCACGTCGGCGGCCAGTTGCTCGGATGGGTCCTGGGTCTTGTTGATGATCGGGAAATACTTGTCCGACAGCAGGGTGCGGCCGCAGATGACCACCAGCTCGGTGTCGTCCTGATACCAGGGCTGCAGCAGGTCGTTGACCATGTCGAAGACCAGGGCGTCGAGGTTCTTGTAGTCGCCGGTAGCGCCGATGTTGATCTTGTTGCTGGCGGCGACCACTTCCTTGATGACGCGGGCGGCGTTCTCGGTGCGCATCTTCTGCAGCCAGCCGATGTTGACGTCCTGGCGCAACGGGTTGGTGCTCGGGTTGGAGGTGGTGGCGCGCGAGACGCCGTTCCAGCCGATCATGATGCGGTCGAGGGCCTGGCGCTTGACGATAGCGTCGCGGATGCGCGCCTGGAAGTCGGTGAACTTGGCCCAGGCATCCAGCTGCGCATAGGTCAGGTGGGTGTCGAAGTTGGTCTGGGTGCAGGTGTAGCTGCGGTCGTCCAGCGCGGTCAGGTCGGTGGTCGCGCGGTCGGTGGTGGCGGTGTTGGTGGTGCCGGCCACCGGGCCGGAGACGCCGAGGCCGACCTTCTGCCCACTCTGCTCGGGAACACCAATCATGTTGATGCGGCCGAGGAATTCGCTGGACTCCTGGATGCGGGTTTCCAGACGCTGGGCGACGGTCGGCGCGGTGGTGAAGGTGCGGACGGCCGAGGCCACGCCGTTGAGCAGGGCGACCTGCGCCAGGTAGGCGTCGAAGAGTTCGCGGGTTTGGTTGCGCATGCTGTGCTCCTGGTGATCAGCAGTCGGTCTTGATGCGATCGCCGCCGCCGGTGACCGGCGGGCGCTGCTGTTGGTGGTGGTCGGCGGTGTTGCCGAGCTTGGTCTTGAGGTCGGCCAGCTCGGTCTGCAGGGTCTGCACCTGGTTGCTCAGCTGGGTCACGCGCTGCTCGGACTGGGCGTACTGCTCGGGCAGGTCCTTGACGTGCTCGGCGATGTCCTCGACGGCTTGGGCGACGTTGGCGAAGTCGGTGTCCGCCTGATCCTTGTTGCGCTTGAGCAGGCCATGGACCTTGGAGAGCAGCACGGCGCCGATGCCGGGCTTGTCGTCGACCTCATCGAACTCCAGGGCGGTCTCTTCGGCGGCGGTGAACAGGTTGTCCGCGTGCTGCTTGCGGGCCTTGAGCGGCGAGGCGTCCGGGTTCTGGGCGGCGAAGGTCAGCATCTCGGTGCCGAGGCTGGCCGGGGTGTCGGTGACGGCCAGGCCGGACAGGTAAGCGCGGCCGCTGTCGGCGAACTTGGGGCTGATCTCGATGCTTGTGAAGATCTTCTGCTTGGCCTTGTTGACCATGGCCACCAGCTCGTCGGTCGGCTCGATCTGGGCAAACAGGGCGAGCTTCTTGGTGCCGGCGATCTCGACCTCTTCGGTCTTCAGGGCCAGCACGTCGCCGTAGGCCTTGAACGGGCCGTCGGCGTAGAGGCTGCGGAAGTGCTCCAGCCAGACGCGCGCGCCGTAGGTCTTCGGGTCGTAGGTCTCGGCGGCGTCGAGCAGCCACTGGCGTTCGATCTGTCGGCCGTCGGTGGTCGCGCCCTCGACGGCGACGCGGAACCAGCGGGAGCGGAATTTCTTTTTCATGCCTGGGGTCCTCTGGGCTGCCGCTGGGCGGCGGTTCTGTGAGGGGCATGGTCGGCAGGCCGGCGACCAGCGGCAACGACGCGGGGTTGTCGGCGCCTGCCCGACAACTCGCCGCAGCGGCAGCGCCGCGCGCGCGCGGGCAGCATCGGCGCCATGAACGCCATCACCGAACTACCCGCACAGCGCGACAACCGCCGGCAGGCCAAATTCCTGTACTGGATGGGCTGGCGTGTGACCGAGATCGCCGAGCACCTCGGCGAGAAGGAAAAGACCGTCCACACCTGGAAGGCCCGCGACGAGTGGGACCGGGCGGACAACGTCGAGCGCATCGGCGGCGCCCTGGAGGCGCGGCTGGTGCAGCTGATCCTCAAGGACCAGAAGACCGGCGGCGACTTCAAGGAAATCGACCTGCTGCACCGCCAGCTGGAGCGGCAGGCGCGCATCCAGCGCTACCAGGGCGGCGGCACCGAGACCGAGCTGAACCCGAACCTGGCCAAGCGCAACGAGGGGCCGAAGAAGGCACCCAAGCGCAACGAGTTCGGCGAGGAGGAGATCGAGAAGCTCGAGGAGGCCTTCCGCGACAGCTGCTTCGAATACCAGCTGGACTGGTACCGGGCGATGAACCAGCGGACGCGGATGGTGCTGAAGTCGCGCCAGATCGGCGCCACGTTCTACTTCGCCCGCGAAGCGCTGATCGACGCGATCCTGACCGGGCGCAACCAGATCTTCCTGTCGGCCAGCAAGGCGCAGGCGCACCAGTTCAAGAACTACATGCAGGCGTTCGTCCAGGAGGTGCTGGGCGTGCAGCTGACCGGCGACCCGATCGTGCTGTGGAACGGCGCCGAGCTGCACTTCCTGGGCACCAACTTCCGCACAGCGCAGGGCCGCTCGGGCAACTTCTACTTCGACGAGTTCTTCTGGGTCCACGGCTTCGACGAGCTGAACAAGGTCGCCTCGGGCATGGCGCTGCACAAGAAGTGGCGCAAGACCTACTTCAGCACGCCGAGCTCGAAGGGCCACCCGGCCTACAAGTGGTGGACCGGCGAGCGGGTGAACAAGGGCAAGCCGGCCGCGCAGCACGTGAAGATCGATCTGAGCCATGACGCGCTGGGGCCCGGTCGGCTGTGCCAGGAGGACAAGATCTGGCGGCAGATCGTCACGATCATGGACGCCGAGGCGCGCGGCTGCGATCTGTTCGACCTGGACGAGCTGCGCTTCGAGTACAACGCCGAGCAGTTCGCCAACCTGCTGATGTGCGAGTTCGTCGACGACGGGGCCTCGATCTTCCCGCTGGCGATGCTGCAGCCGTGCATGGTCGACAGCTGGGTCGAGTGGGCCGAGGACTACAAGCCGTTCGCGGCCCGGCCGTTCGGCGATCGCCAGGTGTGGATCGGCTACGACCCGGCCGAGACCGGCGACAGCGCCGGCCTGGTGGTGGTGGCGCCGCCGCTGGTGCCGGGCGGCAAGTTCCGCGTCCTCGAGCGCCACCAGTTCCGCGGCATGGACTTCGCGGCGCAGGCCGAGTTCATCCGCCAGGTGACGCAGCGCTACTGGGTCACATACATCGGCATCGACGCCACCGGCATGGGCAGCGGCGTGGCGCAGCTGGTGCGCCAGTTCTTCCCCAACGTGACCACCTTCAGCTACTCGTCCGAGGTCAAGGGTCGGCTGGTGATGAAGGCCTGGGACGTGATCCACAAGGGCCGCCTGGAGTTCGACGCCGGCTGGACGGACATGGCCAGCTCGCTGATGGCCATCCGCAAGACGGTCACCGCCTCCGGCCGCCAGCTCACCTACACAGCCGGGCGCAACGACGAGACCGGCCACGCCGACTTGGCCTGGGCGCTGATGCACGCCCTGCACAACGAACCGCTGGAGGGCCAGACCGCCCAGAACACCAGCGTCATGGAGATCTTCTGATGAGCAAAAGACGCAACCGCCGAAGCCAACAACTCGCCGCGACGGTCAATCCGGCCATCGAGGGCGAGCTGCTGACCAAGGATGGTGCCGGCGGCAGCATGGAGGCATTCACCTTTGGCGACCCGACGCCGGTGCTCGATGGCAGCGAGATCCTCGACTACCTGGAGGCATGGTTCAACGGCCGCTGGTACGAGCCGCCGGTCAACCTGGACGGCCTGGCCCGCTCGACCCGGGCGAGCACGTACCTGGAGTCTGGGCTGAAGTTCAAGCGCAACATGCTGGCGAAGACCTTCATTCCGCACCGGCTGCTCTCGCGGGCGGCATTCGAGCAGTTCGCCCTGGACTGGCTGTGGTGCGGCAACGCCTACCTGGAGGTACGCCGCAATCGCCTCGGCCAACCGCTGAGCCTGCAGCCGCCGCTGGCCAAGTACATGCGCCGCGGCCGCGAGCCGGGGCAGTTCTTCCAGGTGATGGGCTGGCAGCAGGAACATGAGTTCGAGCAGGGCACGGTGCTGCACCTGCGCGAGGCGGCGATCGACCAGGAGATCTACGGACTGCCGGAATGGATGGCGGCGCTGCAGTCGGCGCTGCTCAACGAGTCGGCCACCCTGTTCCGCCGGCGCTACTACCTCAACGGCTCGCACGCCGGGTTCATCATGTACATCTCCGACCCGGCGCAGGACCAGGACGACATCGCCGACATCCGCAAGGCGCTGAAGGAGTCGAAGGGTGTCGGCAACTTCAAGAACCTGTTCCTCTACAGCCCGAACGGCAAGAAGGACGGGATCCAGGTGATCCCGATCAGCGAGGTGGCGGCCAAGGATGAGTTCAGCGGGATCAAGAACATCACCCGCGACGACATGCTCGCCGGCCTGCGCATCCCGCCGCAGCTGATGGGGATCGTGCCGCAGAACGCCGGCGGCTTCGGCTCGATCCGCGACGCGGCGCTGGTCTACGCCGCCAACGAGCTGGAGCCGATCCAGGCGCGCATGCTGCAGGTCAACGAGTGGATCGGTGAGGAGGTGATCCGCTTCAAGCCGTACGAGCTGCCCGGCGCCACCGGCTGACGTCGGCCAGCAGCACCAGGAGCCCGCCACTCGGCGGGCTTTTTCATGCCCGCACGCCGGCCGCCACCCGGCAACCGCCCCCGCCCGCGCGGCCCGCCCAGCCGACCGCCACCCTGCCCGCCCACGCCCGGCCACCCCCAGCTGCACCCGGCGCGCGCAATCGTCCCCCCGCCACGCCTCCGCGCTAAACCTGTGGCTTTTTCTTCACCCCTTCACCGGGCTGCCGGCCGCGCCAGTGCTGGGGGCTCGGGGGCGGCCGCAGGGGCGCGAAATTCTTCGGATCCCCTCACAGGTACCCCTTTTCCGCGGCGCGCTCTCCGGGGCCCCCGCGCGCCCATGCCCGGCCCGTTCACCGTCCGCCCGCCCTGCCCTGTCGGCGCCGGCGGCCCGGGGCGCGCGTGCGCGCCTTGCACTCGGCCGAATCCCACGCTTCATGCTGAGTTCGCCCCCTGCGCGTCAGCGCAGGTAGCCGCAGGCTGGCCCGTGAAGGAGCGATGCGCCGGGGCACGATGCTGCGCTGGCTCGGTGTCTCTCGGCGCGCAGCGACTGGAAGGGGCCCGGCTTCAGGATGGCGACTCGCTCGCAGGCGGCCTCGACCCACTGGCCCGTGCCGTCAGGCACGAAGTGGCCAGGCATCATCTGACATGGGGGCGGTCAGACGCCTACGCTGCAGAGTGCACGGCCGTAAGGGCTCTGCTTTATAGCCGTAGGCTGGTACCACAACACATCAAAAATTGCAGAACGCTATAACGCGGGCGCGGCCGCGGCGCGCTGGTGACGGCCGGAGCCGGCCGCAGCGCCGCACCAGGGCGAGAGAGAGACGGAAAATCGGGCGCAACAGCCCCTGCCAGCGCCCGAGACGGGGCACCAGCAACGCCGGAAGGCCGCTGAGCGGCTTGAAGAGAGGGAGAGTCAGGCGGGAGGGAAGCGCCGCTCGAGCTCGGCGCGGATCTCGGCTGGGGACAACTCAGGGTTATCCACAGCCAGTTGGTGGAAGGCCTCGGCCATCAGCCGATTGCGATCGAGCGCACGCGCCTCCTCGATCTTCACCACCTTCGCCTGGCGCACCGCCTGCGCCTTGCGGTGCGACTGCTTGCGCATCGCCGCATCGCCCAGCTCCTGGATGGCCTCGCGCTGCTGGCGGGCCTTCACATCGCGCAGATGCACCTCGCGGCGGGCCTTCTTCCTGGAGCGCTCCTCAGCCAGCTGATGTCCCAGCCCCAGATCGATGAAGAAGCGCGGCCGCAGATGAATCGTCACCCGCGTGATCCAGCGCTGGCCGTTGTGATAGATCCGCCGCACCTTGCGCCGCACGTACTGCGCCGCCTCCAGAGCCGACAGCGTGCGCGACACGCACGACTCGCTCAGCCCGCTGTCATCCGCCAGGCCGCGCTGACGGTTGAGGCGGAACGCCCCGTTGTTGTCCAGCCAGCCCAGGGCCAGGGTGGCCAGATCGAGGCGAGCCAGCAGCGGCTCGGCCAGCGCCGCCAGCGCCTCCCAGCG
The DNA here is from genome assembly GCF_034057115.1 of Pseudomonas sp. AN-1. Taxonomy (NCBI): domain Bacteria; kingdom Pseudomonadati; phylum Pseudomonadota; class Gammaproteobacteria; order Pseudomonadales; family Pseudomonadaceae; genus Pseudomonas; species Pseudomonas sp. AN-1. The sequence continues at coordinate 2,212,449 of NZ_CP139195.1, forward strand.
CTGCCGCTTCGTCCGGCAGCCGGACGCATGAATGGTATCCAGCCGGCGCAGCCACCGCCGGCCGCGCTCCTTCGCCTCCTCCGCCACCCGCGCCGCAGCCAGGCCGAGCACACCGGCGCGCTGCTTCTCCGACAGAGCACGCGGACGCCGCCCAGCCGCAGGCCCGGCGAACGCCGGAGCCTGCAGGCCGGCATAGGCGCCGGCCTCTGGCGAATGGGCGGGAGGAGACACACGCATCGTCAGGCACTAACCCTACGGGCTGCAGACGAAACCGCCCTGACCGCGCCCTGAATCCCCGCCGTGCGCTCGGCCAGCACCGCCGCGGCCTTCGCCCGCAGCTCGCCGCAGCGCGCCTCGGTCGAAGCCAGCCGCGCGATGAACTCCGGCAGCAGCGGCGCATCCTCAGCGCCGATCTTCCCGTCGGCCAGGATCTCGCTGCCCAGCTCCACAGACTGCCCCAGCCTCGCAACCAACTGCCCGAACACCCCGACCGGGCAGGCCGCCGCGTCCAGCGCGCGGGCTCCGCTCAGCCCGTAGCGGCCGGCCAGCTCGTTGATGCAGCGCTCCTGGTACTCGCTGGCGAGAGCCTGCACCCAGGCCTCCTCCAGCCAGCACGGCAGATCTATCTCGCCGGACAGCCAGCGCCGCACCCGACGCAGCCAGGCCCCAGAAGCACGCAGGAATGCCGCAGTGTCACCCTGCCCATGCAGAGCAACGAGATCCGGCACATCCTTCGCTGCCGCCTTGGCAGGGATCAGCCTGTGCAGAGCGCAGCTCAGGGCCTGGGCGAAGTCCTCCTGGGTTAGCGAGGTGCGCGCGATCATCTCGGCTGCATAGGCCATCAGGACCTGGTCGCGTGCGAGGGGGGACTGTCCGAAAATAGACGTATCCATACTGGATCACTGCTCCTAGTCTGGAGCTCGCCCGCTCGATGCGTGGCGAGCGGGTCAGGCGGCTTTCTTGCCGTTTGAGGAGGGGAATGGGCGCACTTCTTCGGCGGAATAGGCCCCGTCTTTGAGCACGGAGATGATGATGTTGCGCTTGGCCTTGATGGCCTTGGCGATCGATGGCGGCTTAAGGCCAAGAATTCTGGCCGCCTCTGCCTGGCCGACTCTCCTGACAAACTCGGGCAGCGAGATTTTTTCCATTTCCTACGCCTCAGACCGTTACACGCAGGAATGGTAGCCGACGGCTAACTAAGAGTAAAGCCGCGGCTAACCATATTCGTTAGCCAACGGCTTATAGTTGAGTGATGCCTAGAAAGAAGACCCTCTCTCCCGAGCTCCTCGCTGAGTGCAAAGCAGCGCACGATCTTTTTCTTAAGAAGAAGAACGCGCTCAAGCTCACCCAAAGGATGCTTGCGGATGCCGCCGGAATCGCGCCGCCATCTGTCACTCAGTACCTGAATGGCACCAATGCGCTGAATGCACGGTTCGCCGCAATCCTGGCGAAGCTCATTGAGGAGCCGGTCGAGAGCTTCAGCCCGCGCTTGGCCGCCGAGATCGCCAGCCTGGCCGCGGCAACCGAACACAGCAACGTCGCCCCCATGGTGCAGCCGCACCGGGAGGCTAAGGACTACCCCGTGATCAGCTGGGTCGCCGCAGGAGAGCGGGCCGAATCGAATGTGTGCTACGCCGTCGCCGACGAGTGGCTGTCGTCAACCGAGAACGCCGGCTCCCGCGGCTACTGGCTGCGCGTGCGCGGCAACTCGATGACCTCGAGCAGCTACCCCAGCTTCCCCGAGGGCACGCCGATCCTGATCCGCCCCGAGGGCTTCGACCTCATCAGCGGCAAGTTCTACATCGCCCGCCACAAGGCCAGCGGCGAAACCACCTTCAAGCAATACGTCCTCGACGCCGGCATCGGCTACCTGGTGCCGCTCAACAAGGACTACCAGACCGTCCCCCTCGACGGCACCTGGGACATCATCGGCCGGGCGATCGACGCGAAGATCACCGGGATGTGAAACGACGGCAAGGAGGCCGCATGCAACCGCTACGCTTCGTCTACCGCGACGCCCAGGGCAATGTCCGAGAGTGGACGCTCACCCGCTGGCATGAACACGCCACCCACATCCAGGGCCGCAGCGAGCACGACACCACTCCGCGTACCTTCCGCAAGGATCGAGTCCAGGAATACCTCGCCGGCGCCGAACAACTGCAGGGCGAACTGGCCCCGCCCGCCCCGCTACCGTCACCACGCGCAGCGACCGACGACCGCCCGCAAATCCTATTCACCGGCTTCAAGCAGGCCGACCGTTCCCGCCTTGAGCAACTGGCGGCCGAGCAAGGGCTGCGCGTCGTCAAGACCGCAACAGCTCAGCTCGCCTACCTGTGCGGCGGCTACAACGCCGGCCCTACCAAGGTCCTGGCCGCACGCGAGAAAGGCGCGTTCATCCTCAGCGAGGAGCAGCTGCTGCACCTGTTCGAAACCGGCGAGATCCCCGAACTGACCGCCGAAGAGGAGCAAATCGCCTGATGGCCATGATCAAGTGCAAGGAATGCAAACAGGAAGTCGCCGCCAGCGCCAAGGCCTGCCCGCACTGTGGCGCTGCAGACCCGGCCATGACCTTCAGCCTAAAGGTCTTCAACCTCTTCCTGTTTTTCGGCCTGATCGGCCTGGCCAGCTTCGGCGTGGTCAGCTGCATGGGCGGCTGATCACGCCTACTCAGTCAAGGAGAAGCTATGCGCCTACCTCACGCTGGTAACCCAGAATCAGCACACGTTGTCGACTTCTGCCGCCACGTCACACCTGATGCGGCCCCCACCCTCGTCCCATACCAGCCCCTGATCGGCAAGCCAATGCAGGAATGCTTCAGCATCGTTCCAGAGCATGTCGTCGCTCAGGGTGGAAAACAGCTGGTAGGCTGGGCCATCTGGGAAACCCCCGGCCTCTTCATCGAAGCCGAATTCCACGCTGTCTGGCAGGATCCGCAGGGCAACATGGTCGACCTGACCCCGCGCCCCATCCCCCTGGATAGCATCCTCTTCCTTCCCGACCCGAGCCGTGAATATCGCGGCCGACAGGTCGACAACATCCGCCGCCCGCTGGTGGACGACCTGGACGTAGTCCGCTTCCTCCACCTGGCCGGGAAACTGTTCCAGATAACGAACAAGGGAGACCTGGCCGACCAGCATGGCGAAATCCAGCTTCCGCCCCGCGCCGAGCGCGAATACTGGAAAGCACACAAGGAGATGGCGCAGCTTCAGCTTCGTCTGAGCCGGCGCTACCCATGACGGCCCGACGCTTCGCCTCTTCGTCATCACCGTCCTGATGTAGCGCGCGACCGCTAGCGACTCCAGGCACTCAACCTTGCGCTGCAGCCGCACCTCCTGCGCCGCCAGCTCCAGCGCCCGGTTGCCCATCTCCAGCGCGTGCTGCTGGGCCTTCTGCACATGCTCGGTCAGCCGCTCGACCTGAGCGCGCAGCTGGGCCAGTTCGTTGTCTGCCTTCGTGCCGGGGCGCGGCGGAGTCGGCAGGTTCGGATTGTTGGCAACCATCAGACGTCCTCCTTGCCCTGCAACGCCTCTGTCACCCGCTCGATCCGCCGCAGGTTCTCCAGCTTGAAAGCCTCCCGCCGCTTGATCTCCTCCGGCACCACCTCCCCCGCCGCCTCGCACTGGGCGATGGCCTGCAGGTGCGCCTCCAGGATCTTCACCTTCCAGCGGTTCCGCTCCTCGGCATCCACTACCCGCATCATGTGCAGCGCGCGCAGGAAGCCCACCGCGCCGGCGTAGTAGCGTGCGCGGTACTCCCCCTCGACCTGCCGGGCCAGATCCTTGATCGAGGACTCCAGCTCCCACAGCGCATCGGACTTGCGGAGCGCCTCCAGCTGTACTTCCTGAGCCCCCTGCTGCGGCCACGCCTCCGGGCACGGCGCCTGTTCCAGCATCGCCGCGAACACAGCATCGGCGTCGCCACCCGCCGCCATGGCACGCTTGCCAGCCTCGGCCATGGCGATGGTCGGCAGCTCCGGCACCATCTTCCACTTCGCCGGCAGACGGCGCTGCAGCTCGCCCTTGAACTCCTCGTCGGCCTTGAAGACGCTATCCAACAGGTGGCGGGTCATCGCCTTGATGCGCTCCAGCTCCGCCAGCGCCTCGGTCACGTTGCTGAATCCCATAGCGCGGGCCTTATCCCATACCTCGTCGTACAGCTCGGCGCGGTACTTGTCGCTGGTGGTGCTGTACGGCTGCTCGGCGGCGGACGGAGTGGAACTGAACTCCAGGTAATCACGCCCGTCGACCTTCTTCACCAGGTGATCGGCATCCAGCCCCAGCTTGCGAGCCAGTGCCTGGGCAGCCTTCTCGGCATCGTAGACACAGCTCGCGGTCTTCTTGCAGCCCTTCGCGCGAGCCAGCCAGGTGCCGCTGACGTAGCGGACGGAGATGATGGTTTCAGCGTGCATCGTGGTATTCCTCCTCAGGGCATCAGCAGCATGACCAGGTCCGGCAGGTTCACTGCGCCGGCAACCATGGCGATCAGGGCGGACAGGTTGAAGGTCACCTTGGCGATGAACTCGCGCAGCACCGGCGCGCTGGTCGAATCGTTCTGCATGGCTGACTCCCTCACTTGATGCGGACCTTGCGGCCCTGGCTGTCGATGACGTACAGGTTCACGTCGGCCAGGCGGTACCGGCCGCCGACGCCGCCCTTGACGACGTAGCCTTCGGAGCACACCTCAATGCTCACCCGGAACGGGTAATCGCCGCGGGCCTTGTGGTAGTTCGCCTGGTGGGCGTAATGGCTGGACTTCTTGATCTCGGCATAGAGCTGCTGCATGGCACGTCTCCTTTCGTGAATTCGGGCAAGGCTCTGCCCTGCCGCCGGCCATGGCCGGCAGCGGGTGGGTATCAACGGGTAGGGATTGGGGGTCAGATGCCCTGCGGCACTTCCTCGCCGCCAAGCGCCTCGATCAGCGCCGGCACGAACTCCCGGAAGGTCAGCATCATCAGCACGAAGCTGGCATCCTGCTGGGCCAGCGCGTCGTCGCCACCGTCATGCTCGGCCTGCTCGTGCAGCAGGTCTTCGAAGCGCAGCTGCTTGATCGCCAGCTTCTCGTCCAGGACGAACGACAGCTTGTCGCTCCAGGCCAGGCTGAGCATCGTCACCAGCTTGCCAGCGGCCAGGTGGCCCTGGATCTCGTCGCTTCCCAGGTCCTGCCGGGTTGCGGCGATCTTGCCGCCGTCCTCATGGGTATCGCGCATCACCGCACGGTCGAGCAGCTGCAGGCCGTTGCTCGCATGCTGGCTCTTCATCCACTCGGTGAAGGTGGCCGACGGCGCAACCTTCACGCCCAGCGGCCGCACCGGCAGGCTGCCCAGGCACTCGCGCAGGGTGCTCAGCAGATCCTCGGCCACGCTCCAGGACGAGGCGTCGACGAAGATCAGCCCGGACTGGCTGTCGATCGCTGCGCGGGTCTGCCGCCGGCGCACGAAGGCACGCGGCAGGAAGGCCTGCACGATCTCGTCCTTGAGCTGGTCGCGCTCCTTCTTGTAGACCTTGCGGCACTGCTGCGCCTCGATCTCCTCGACCTTCTCCTGGAGCGCCTCGCGCACCACCATGCCCGGCAGCATGCGCTCCTCCTTGCGGGCAGCGATCAGGTAGCAGCCCTGGCTGGCGTGGGCCAGCGGGGCGTTCTCGCCCTTGCCGATGGGCGCGACGAAGCCGTAGGTGGCCAGCTCCTGGCTCGCGCACGGGCGGGCACGCCTGCCGCCCAGCGCGGCCTCGAGGCCGGACAGGTCGATCTGCTGGGTCAGGCGGTAGATCATCAGGTTGCGGAAGAACATGGGATGGTCCTTGTCTCGATTCGTGAGTGCTTGTCCTGGCGGCGGGCACTCAGGCCCGCGCGCGGCGTCCGGCCTTGGTCGGGGCTTTCTGGCCGCTGGCCAGCCCCGGCGGTGCGCTGTGCACCACCAGGTGGCCCTGGCCGATCCAGAAGTTCTTCTGCACCGCGATGCACACGTTCCAGGCCTCGCGGGCCACGCTGTCGCCGGCCTCGATCACGTTGCCGTCGGCGTCGACGATCGCCAGCCGCGCCGGCCGACCATCGGCGGTGGTCAGCTGGTAGCCGCTGATCACGTTTGCGCTGATGCAACCGTGCTGCAGGGTGCCGGTCTCGGGGATGCCGATCATCACGCTGCCCTCCGCTGTGCCGAGCCAGCCAGCCCCGCCCGGGCCTCCAGGCAGATGGCGATCCGGCCGGCCAGGTCGTTGCGCTTGTCGATCAGCTTGGCCGCGGACTCGTAGTCGTCGATATCCATGGCGGCCTCGACGTCGTTCTTCGCCAGCCGATAATCGCGCAGCAGCTCAGCCAGATGGCTGTCGATGGTGATGGTGATTGCCTTGGTCATGGTCCTTCCCTCCCCTCACGCCGCCACGTAGCCGGCGCCGGTCTTGCGCATCAGCCCGAGATCCAGCGCGTTGCTGATCAGCCTCTGCGCCCGGCGGTTGCCGACACGCAGCGCTGCCGTGATGTCGCGCAGCGGGATCGGCGTTCCCGGCTTCGCTTCCCGCGCGATGCTGCGCAGCCGCTCGAACAGCGCGTCATCCGGCGAGCCGAACAGCTCCTGCTGCTGGCCCGCTGCCGGCGCGACAACCGCTGCTGTCGGTGCGACAGCGGTCGCTGCTGCTGCCGCTTCCGGCTGCGCGCGCTGCTCGACAGCGGCAACCGGCGCCGGTGCAGCAGCGGCAGGGCTGCGGCCCATGCGCACCACCGACAGGATCAGCGCCGGCACCACCTCCAGAGCCACCGCGAATCCGGCGCAGAGCAGCACGGCCAGCAGCTCGGGCAGGGCAGCAGCATCCACCGGCTGCGAGCGCAGCGCCGTCAGCTCCTGGGACACATCGTCCAGTCGCACCAGGGCACGTTCGCGCTGCTCGGCGATGCGCGGCAGCGCCGCGGCCTCCAGCTCCTGCGCCTTGGTCACCATGCCGCGCTCGCGCAGCTGGCGGGCCTGCTCGCCAACCGATCGTCCCTCGGCGTCAAGCGTCTCCAGCCGGCGCAGCGCGTCCTGGTGCACCGCCTGCAGGTCGGCCATGCGCTGCTCGACGATGGCCGCCTGGCGCGCCTGGCCGGTGACGATCGAGGTCAGCATGCGGTCGTAGGTCGCCCAGGCCGACACGCCACCGAGGATCAGCGCACAGCCGATCATCAGCGCCGCATAGCCCAGCCGGCGCGCGGCGATCAGCCCGAAGGCGAGCGGCCAGGCCAGGTACTTGAACAGATCCAGCAGCACCGCCGCCGTGGCGAACACCGCCGCCAGCAGGGCGTCGTCGATCAGTGCGTCCATCTTCATGGCCACCGACAGGGCGGTGACGCTGGACAGGGTGACAGCCATGGCCGTCAGCACCAGGGCAGGACGGCGGCCGAGTTCGAGCTTATGCATGGAGAGCCTCCTTGCTGGTCATGGCGTCGCCGTGCAACCAGTCGGCGAGACGGGAAATGTCGGCAGCCAGCGGCCGGCACTCGCGGGCCTTGTGGGTCGCGCCCATGGCCTCCCAGCCGCTGCACGCCAGGCGGATGGTCTTGGCAGCATCGCGCAGCAGGTGCGCGTGCTGGGTCGACAGCGCTCGGGCTTCGCTCAGTTCGATCTTGAGCGCAGCGATCTCCTCCAGGTGGCGGCGCAGCTCCAGCGCCTGCCGGCCGCGCAGGGATGCCATGTAGGTGGTCAGCGCACGCAGCTCGCGCTGCGTCTTGTCCACGCCATCGCGGGCATCGTCGATCTCGGATCTCAGTTGCTGGCCTGCCTGCTCGAAGCCGGAGCGGCGGCCGAGTTGGCGGCCGACCCAGTAGGGCAGCGCCACCGCGACGACTTGTGCGGCGGTGAGGCCCAGCAGGATGGAAATCTGGGTTGCATCCATGATCGCCACCTCAGGCCGCTGCGCCGGAGCGGTAGTTGGAGATCAGATCCTGTGCGTAGGAGCGCAGCAGCTCATAGGCACGCTGGCTATCAGCAGGCAGTTGCAGGGGCAGCGTCAGCCATTCACCCCGCATTTCGAAGCGGAACCCTGGCCTCGGCGTCGCATTCCAGACCTTGAGGGTAAGTTCGAGGTCGGCGTCCAGGAGGAAATCACCGAAGCCAAGGCGTATGGCCGTGTGCAGAATCCCAGCAAGATCGTCGTCAGCATCGACCAGGCCATAGTCCTGCTCGCCGTTGGCGATGAACTCGACGAAGCGCGCGATGCGCTCGCCGGCATCGTCGCCACGGGGAAGGGTGGTGCTGTGGCAGCTGTCGCCGATCTCGACGCGCACGCTGATGGCCTGATCGCACTGCTCGATGCTGATGTTGACCATGCAGTGAACATCGCCATTCGCGTCGCGCAGCAGGTGGATGAAGGTGCCGTTCTTGGTGGCCTGCTTGGCCAGGTAGGGCCGGCCGGCAGGGGAAAGGGTCAGGGTTTTCATGCGGCGGTCTCCGAGGTGCTGTAGTCTTCGGAGACAAATTAGCCGCAGGCTCACTTCAAGTCAATGCCGCCGGCTAATTTTATGGCGAAATCCCAGTCTCAGAGATATTCCGCCGGCTAATTCTCGCCGATACAGATCAATCCAGCCGCAGCAGCTCCCAGGTCAGCAGCACACCGCCATCCTCCTGCCGGGCGATGGTCACGTTCTCGTCCTCGCCGATCTGCTCGAGCAGCAGCTCCCAGTCCTCCTCGCGCTCGCCCTCCTGGCGAACGATCACCGCCCGCCGCTCCAACTGCGCCCGCGGGTTGAGGATCTGCTTCTGGATGCGGCTGGCGAGCAGCTGGTAGGGAGTGGGCTGGGCAGGTGCTGCAGGGGTAGGTTTGCGGGCCATGGGTTGGGCTCTCCTTTGCTGTATGTGCATACAGTATTTTGCGGAGTGCAGGAGCGCAAGACCCGCCGATGCGCCGTCGTAACGGCCTCGAATCATGTCGAAAAAAGGGAACACCCCGGGCCGGGGTGTTCCTTGCTGATTCCGCGATCTGTCAACCAGTCGCTTCTTGCTGATTCCGCAATCTGTCAACCAGGCAGACCATGCCAGTCCTCGCTGCCCAGCCAGGCGCCACTGCGCCGGTCGATGCGGAGCATGCGTGCCTGGCCGGCGCGCGAGATCAGCAGCACGTCGACATGCGGGCATGAGCGGTCGGGCATACCGGCACCGCGCATGTACACCACGATGCGCGCGAAGGTGTCCATCACCAGCTGGCGAACCTGGTCGCGCGCTTCCGCGTCCAGCGCCTCGACCCCATCAGCCAGCGCCGCCCAGCGCTCGGCCGCCGCCGGCGCCGGCCCGCGCGAGCGCGCCGTCATGTCCCGCTCGGCCTGCTGCAGCTCGGCCTGCCGCTCGGCCAGCAGCGTCTCCAGCTCCCGCGCCTTGCGAACGAACACCAGCGGCGCGGCGCCGCCATCGTCGGCCAGCAGGGCATCCGTCACCCGCGACAACTGCTGCTCCACCGCCTCGACGGCCTGCCGTGCTGCCACCACCCGCTCGCGCAGCGACCGGCCGTCCTGCGTCGGCTCGTGCAGGCGATCCAGGTTCATCTGGTCCGCGCAGTAGGCCATCAGCGCGCGCTCGATGGGCGCCACGCTGCAGCTGCCCCCGGCCTTGCAGCCGGCATTGCGCGCGTAGGATGTGCACATCAGCCGGCGATGCCCGTCGGCCACCGTTCCGTTGGCCCGCACCCGGCCCATCATGTTCTGCCCGACGATGGCGGTGCCGCAGTAGCCGCACCAGGTGATGCCGATGCCGGTGACGATGCCGGGAATCTCGCCCTTGCCCCGCCGCCGGTGCCGCTGGCCGAACAGCTGCTGCAGCTCGGCGAACTCGGCATCGCTCAGCAACCGCGGGTAGTAGTCCTCGAGCATGTACTGCTCGCCGTCCACCGCGATGCGCTTCGCCCCACGCAGCGCCGGCAACTGCACCAGCCGGTAGATTTGCTGGCCGCTGATCCCCCAGTCGCTCAGCACATGCCCCTCGTCGAGCATCACCCGGTACGCCCGCACCGCGCCCAGCCCCTGACGGTACAGCTCCAGCGCGCGGCGCACCGCAACCACCCGCTCGGGAATCAGCTCCCAGGCCTCGCCGGTCCAGCGCAGCCACTGCGGGTCCTTGCCGTTGCGGATCAGTCCGCGGTAGGTGCCGGCCACCCACCCCTCGCACAGCCGGCGGATCGACGCACGCACCCGCTTGGACTTGGTGTCGCTCTCCTCGTGCGCGCGGATCATCACCAGGAGCGAGTACACCAGGTCCATCGGCTGAGCCTTGAGGCCGGCGCGGTTGTACTCCCGCCCATCGCTGGCGGTGACCACCGTGATGCCCGCGTTGATGATCTGCGCGAGCTGCGCCTGCGCCTGGATCGGCTCCGCCCGGCTGAGCCTGTCCAGCCCCTCGACGATCAGCACCGATCCACACGGAATCCGCCCCTCATCCACTGCCACCAGGAACGCCCCCAGCGCCCCCTGCTTGACGTGCTGCTGGTGGTACGCCGACAACCCCTCGTCGCGCAGCGACAGCGACTCATCCAGCACCAACCCCCGCTCCGCAGCCCAGCTCCGGGCATACTGCAGCTGACGATCCGCACTACTCCCCGTCGCCTGCCGAGGATCGGAAAAACGCATGTAGCTGTATACTCGCCCGCTGTTCTTCATCTTCCCTGGAATCTCTCGTGTCTGAAAAGAATCCTAGTATAGGTTGGGTGTCGCTTGGGTGCCCGAAAGCGACCGTCGATAGCGAACGCATCCTCACCCAGCTGCGCATGGAGGGCTACCAGATCGTCCCCTCCTACGAGGATGCCGACGTGGTGGTGGTCAACACCTGCGGCTTCATCGACAGCGCCAAGGCCGAGTCGCTCGACGCCATCGGCGAGGCGCTGGCCGAAAACGGCAAGGTGATCGTCACCGGCTGCATGGGCGTCTCCGAGGACAGCATCCGCAACGTCCACCCCAGCGTGCTGGCGGTCACCGGCCCGCAGCAGTACGAGCAGGTGGTCAACGCGGTGCACGAGGTGGTGCCGCCCAAGGTCGACCACGACCCGTTCGTCGACCTGGTGCCGCCGCAGGGCATCAAGCTGACCCCGCGCCACTACGCCTACCTGAAGATTTCCGAGGGCTGCAACCACAGCTGCAGCTTCTGCATCATCCCGTCGATGCGCGGCAAGCTGGTCAGCCGTCCGGTCGGCGACGTGCTGTCCGAGGCCGAGCGCCTGGTCAAGGCCGGGGTCAAGGAGCTGCTGGTGATCAGCCAGGACACCAGCGCCTACGGCGTCGACCTCAAGTACAAGCTGGACTTCTGGAACGGCCAGCCGGTGAAGACCCGCATGCTCGAGCTGTGCGAGGCGCTCTCCGGCATGGGCGTGTGGGTGCGCCTGCACTACGTCTACCCCTACCCCAACGTCGACGACGTCATCCCGCTGATGGCCGCCGGCAAGCTCCTGCCGTACCTGGACATCCCCTTCCAGCACGCCAGCCCCAAGGTGCTCAAGGCGATGAAGCGCCCGGCCTTCGAGGACCAGACCCTGGCGCGGATCAAGAAGTGGCGCGAGATCTGCCCGGAGCTGACCATCCGCTCGACCTTCATCGTCGGCTTCCCCGGCGAGACCGAGGAGGACTTCCAGTACCTGCTCGACTGGCTGACCGAGGCGCAGCTCGATCGCGTCGGCTGCTTCCAGTACTCGCCGGTCGAGGGCGCCCCGGCCGAGGAGCTGGGCCTGGAGGCTGTGCCGGACGAGGTCAAGCAGGAGCGCTGGGAGCGCTTCATGGCCCACCAGCAGGCGATCAGCGCGGCGCGCCTGCAGCTGAAGATCGGCAAGGAGATCGAGGTGCTGATCGACGAAGTCGACGAGCAGGGCGCCATCGGCCGCTCCGCCGCCGACGCCCCGGAGATCGACGGCAACGTCTACGTCGACAGCGACCGCGACCTGCAGCCGGGCGACAAGGTGTGGGTGCGCGTCACCGACGCCGACGAGTACGACCTCTGGGCCGAAGTGATTTAAGCCCCTCCCCCGACGAGCCCGGCCCAGTGCCGGGCTCGTCGTCTCTGGGCCCGGCGCAGGGAATGGGGTGTAATGTCTGCTCGTCCGGCATGGATGGAGACCGCCGATGAATCCCTGGCTGCAGATACTCGCCCTCACCCTGTTCGCCGGACTGGCCATGCCGGCCGGCGCCTTGCTCGCCATCCGCGAACACATCCACCCGCGCTGGCTGGAAACCGAACTGCGCCACACCATTCTCGCCTTCGGCGCCGGCGCCCTGCTCGCCGCCGTGGCCCTGGTGCTGGTCCCCGAGGGCATGCGCACCCTGCCGGTCTGGCTCGGTGCGCTGTGCTTCGCCGCCGGCGGCGTGCTGTTCATGCTGATCGACCGCTACCTTGCCGCCTATCGCACCTCGGCCAGCCAGGCGGTCGACATGCTGTTCGACTACATCCCCGAAACCCTCGCCCTCGGCGCGGCCATGGCGCTCGGCAGCCACGCCGGCCTGCTGCTGGCCCTGCTGATGGCCCTGCAGAACCTGCCGGAAGGCTTCAACGCCTACCGCGAACTGCGCCGCTCCTCGCGCCTCGACAACCGGCAGATTCTCGGCCTGTTCACCCTGATCGCCCTGCTCGGCCCGTTCGCCGGCCTCTGCGGCTACCTGTGGCTGGCGCCCTACCCCGAGGTCGTCGGCGCCATCATGCTGAGCGCCTCCGGCGGCATCCTCTACTCGGTGTTCCAGGACATCGCTCCGCAGATCCCGCTGCGCCGCCACTGGGCTCCGCCGCTGGGCGCGGTGGCCGGCTTCCTGCTGGGGATGATCGGCCAGCCCCTGGGGGCCTGAGGGGCCGGTTCGGCCGGCCAACCGCCCCGCGACGGAAACACCTTGCGATCTTCGTCACCGCGACGGCGAGCGGGCCGGCGAACTGGCCGGCATCCCGGGATGCGACTGCCGCCGCCCGGTGGCCGCTCGCCGCCGCGGACGACTGCCTGCGAGTTCCGCTGCGGGGCGCGACTCGTTAAGATCATCACGACCCAGCGGGGCGCCCTGCCCGCCCCGTCCCCTTGCGCCCACTTCAGGAAGAGTGCCCACGATGAGTTCCACCTCCCGCTTCGCCCCCATGCCCGATGCCCGCGGCTACTTCGGCCCCTACGGCGGCCAGCTGGTGCCACCGGAACTCAAGCAGGTGATGGACGAGATCGACGCCGCCTACGAGGAGATCCGCCAGCGCGAGGACTTCCAGCAGGAGCTGGCCAGCCTGTTCGCCGACTACGTCGGCCGTCCCAGCCCGATCTTCCATGCCCGCCGCCTCTCCGAGCAGCTCGGCGGCGCGCAGATCCACCTCAAGCGCGAGGACCTCAACCACACCGGCGCGCACAAGATCAACCACTGCCTGGGCGAGGCGCTGCTGGCCAAGTTCATGGGCAAGACCAAGGTGATCGCCGAGACCGGCGCCGGCCAGCACGGCGTGGCGCTGGCCACCGCCTGCGCGCTGGTGGGCATCCCCTGCGAGATCCACATGGGCCAGGTGGACATCGAGAAGGAACATCCCAACGTCACCAAGATGAAGATCCTCGGATGCAAACTGGTGCCGGTGACCCGCGGCGCGGCGACCCTCAAGGAGGCGGTGGACAGCGCCTTCGAGGAATACCTCAAGGACCCGCACAACTTCATCTACGCCATCGGCTCGGTGGTCGGCCCGCACCCGTTCCCGAAGATGGTCCGCGACTTCCAGTCGATCATCGGCACCGAGGCGCGTGCGCAGTTCCTCGGCAAGCACGGCCGCCTGCCCGACCACGTCGCCGCCTGCGTCGGCGGCGGCTCCAACGCCATGGGCATGTTCACCGCCTTCCTCGACGACGAGAGCGTCAACCTGGTCGGCGTCGAGCCGGCCGGCGAAGGTCTGGACAAGCCCGGCCGCCACTCGGCCACCCTGTCGATGGGCAAGCCCGGCGAGCTGCACGGCATGGCCTGCTACGTGCTGGAAGACGCCGAAGGCAACCCGGCCGCGGTGCACTCGATCGCCTCCGGCCTCGACTACCCCGGCGTCGGCCCGCAGCACAGCTACCTGAAGGACATCGGCCGGGTCAGCTACCAGACCGCCAGCGACCAGGAATGCCTGGACGCCTTCATGACCCTGTCGCGCGTCGAGGGCATCATCCCCGCCCTGGAAAGCGCCCACGCGGTGGCCTGGGCCATGCGCGTGGCACCGACCCTGCCGAAGGATGCGCACATCCTGGTCAACCTGTCCGGCCGTGGCGACAAGGACGCCGATTACGTGGCCAAGCTGCTCGGCCTGTAACCGCTCGCACACCCCGCGTCCCCCGGGACGCGGGGTGCTCTCCCGCCGTCCGGCGCGTATCATCCCCGCTGCCCCGTCGCCTCCCCGGTCTCCCCGCCATGTCCTACAGCGTCAGCCCCGTCGGCTACCTGCGTTCCTGCTTCAAGGAAAAGTTCGCCATCCCGCGCCAGCCGCAACTGGCCCCGGCCGCCCGCGGCGTGCTGGAACTCGTGCCGCCGTTCGACGATGGCTCCGCGGTGGCCGGGCTGGAGCAGGTCAGCCATGTCTGGCTGCTGTTCCTCTTCCACCAGGCGCTGGAGGACCGCCCGCGGCTCAAGGTCCGCCCGCCACGCCTGGGCGGCAACCGCTCGCTGGGCGTGTTCGCCACCCGCGCCACCCACCGCCCCAACGGCATCGGCCAGTCGGTGGTGAAACTGGAGCGGGTCGAGGCGGGCCGCCTGCACCTGTCCGGCATCGACCTGCTGGACGGCACCCCGGTGCTGGACATCAAGCCCTACGTGCCCTACGCCGACATCGTCGACGAGGCCCGCAACGCCATCGCCGACGCGCCGCCGCCGGCGATCCCGGTCGACTGGTGCGCTAGCGCCCTGGCCCAGGCCCGCGAGCAGGCGCTGCGTCTGGGCGAACCGGTGGTCGAGCTGATCGAGCAGTGCCTGGCCCAGGACCCGCGTCCGGCCTACCAGGTGCCTACGCCGGAGCGCCGCTACGGGGTGCGCTTCTGGGACCTGCAGGTGCGCTGGCACTACCCCGCCCCCGAGCGCATCCGCGTGCTGGAGGTGGTGCGCGCCGAAGCTTAGGGTGCGCTATGCGCAGCACCGTTGGCTGCTCGGTGCGCGCAGCGCACCCTACGCTTGAGCGGCCGTCCATAAGCGAAAACGGCGGAGTCCCTCACCGGGACTCCGCCGTTTTCCGTTGCACGGTTCGTCTTATTTTTCGACGAAGGCGCGCTCGATCAGGTAGTCGCCCGGGTCGCCCATGCGCGGGGAAACCTTGAGGCCGAAGCTGTCCAGCACCTGGCTGGTCTCGTCGAGCATGCTCGGGCTGCCGCAGAGCATGGCGCGGTCGTCCTGCGGGTTGATCGGCGGCAGGCCGATGTCGGCGAACAGCTTGCCGCTGCGCATCAGGTCGGTCATGCGGCCCTGGTTGCGGAACGGCTCGCGGGTGACGGTCGGGTAGTAGATCAGCTTGTCGCGGACCATCTCGCCGAAGTACTCGTGCTGCGGCAGCTCCTGGGTGATGAAGTCGGCATAGGCCAGCTCGCTGACCCAGCGCACGCCGTGGACCAGGATCACCTTGTCGAAGCGTTCGTAGGTTTCCGGATCCTGGATCACGCTCATGAACGGCGCCAGGCCGGTGCCGGTACCGAACAGGTACAGGTGCTTGCCCGGCAGCAGGTCGCCGAGGATCAGGGTGCCGGTGGGCTTGCGGCTGACCATCAGCTCGTCGCCCGGCTGCAGGTGCTGCAGGCGCGAGGTCAGCGGGCCGTTCGGCACCTTGATGCTGAAGAACTCCAGGTGCTCCTCGTAGTTGGGGCTGGCGATGCTGTAGGCACGCATGAGCGGACGCCCCTCCACTTCCAGACCGATCATCACGAACTGGCCGTTCTCGAAGCGCAGTCCCTGATTGCGGGTGGTCTTGAAGCTGAACAGGGTATCGTTCCAGTGATGCACGCTGATCACGCGCTCGCTCACCAGGTTGCTCATGGATGACTCCTTGCAGATGCGAAAGTAAGTACGGCCGGCTGGCCGTGTTGCGCTGCATTCTATAGTCGCGCAAGATATCCGTTAAATGAATAATCAATATATTGTTAATCGGTTATATCGATATGCGTTTCACCCTCAGGCAACTGCAGGTCTTCGTCGCCATCGCCCGTCTGGAAAGCGTGTCGCGCGCCGCCGAGTCGCTGGCCCTGTCGCAGTCGGCGGCCAGCACCTCGCTCGCCGAACTGGAGCGCCACTATGACAGCCCGCTGTTCGACCGCATCGGCAAGCGCCTGACCCTCAGCGCGCTGGGCAGCCAGTTGCTGCCCAAGGCAGTGGCCCTGCTCGACCGCGCCGAGGAGATCGAGCAGCTGCTGCAGGGCAAGATCGGCTTCGGCTCGCTGCAGCTGGGCGCCACCCTGACCATCGGCAACTACCTGGCCACCCTGCTGATCGGCCGCTTCATGCAGGCGCACCCCGAGTGCCGGGTACGCCTGCATGTGCAGAACACCAGCCACGTGGTGCAGGGCGTGGCCCAGCACGGCCTCGATCTCGGTCTGATCGAGGGCGACTGCCAGCATCCGGACATCGAGGTGCAGCCCTGGGTCGAGGACGAACTGGTGGTGTTCTGCGCGCCGCAGCATCCGCTGGCCCGGCGGCGCACGGCGAGCCTGGACGAGCTGGTGCGCGAGGCCTGGATCCTCCGCGAGCAGGGCTCGGGCACGCGGCTGACCTTCGACCAGGGCATGCGCCATCACCCCACGCCGCTGAACATCCGCCTGGAGCTGGAGCATACCGAGGCGATCAAGCGCGCCGTGGAGTCGGGCCTGGGCATCGGCTGCATCTCGCGCCTGGCGCTGCGCGACGCCTTCCGCCGCGGCAGCCTGGTGGCGGTGGAAACCCCGGAGCTGGACCTGCGCCGCCAGTTCAGCTTCATCTGGCACAAGCAGAAATACCAGAGCAGCGCCATGCGCGAGTTCGTCGAACTGTGCCGCAGCTTCACCGCCGGCGCGCAGCGCAGCGATCAGATCCGCCTGCAGGAAATTCCCTGAGCTACGCGCCCGACGCTCAGCCGAGCAGGACGATGCCCCACACCAGGGCGATCATGGCCAGCACCACCGACTGGGCGGCGCTGCCCATGTCCTTGGCGTTCTTCGACAGCGGATGGCGCTCGAGGGAGATGCGGTCGATGGCGGCTTCCACCGCCGAGTTGAGCAGCTCGACGATCAGCGCCAGCAGGCACACCGCCACCAGCACGGCGCGCTCGCCACGGCTGACGTCGAGAAAGAAGGCCAGCGGCACCAGCACGGCGTTGAGCAGCACCAGCTGGCGGAACGCCGCCTCGCCGGCGAAAGCGGTACACAGGCCGTCCCAGGAATAGCCGGCGGCGTTGAGGATGCGCTTGAGGCCGGTGCGGCCCTTGAAGGGTGACTGCATGATGGAGCGTTCCGTTGCAAAAGACGCCAGTCTGTCATTCCCGCCTTGGCGGAAGCTTAAGAGCGGCCTCAGCTCGACGGCATCGACTCCATCTGCTGCAGCAGCAGCGCCGCCTGGGTACGGGTGCGCACGCCGAGCTTGCGGAAGATGGCGGTGACGTGGGCCTTGACCGTGGCCTCGGAGACGCTCAGTTCGTAGGCGATCTGCTTGTTGAGCAGGCCTTCGCAGACCATGGTCAGCACACGGAACTGCTGCGGGGTGAGGCTGGCCAGACCTTCGCTGGCGGCGCGCACCTCGTCGGAGAGGGCGGCGGCTTCCTCGACCTGCGGCGGCCACCAGGCGTCGCCGTCGAGCACCGCGCGGACGGCCTGCTGGATGGTTTCCAGCGGGCTGGACTTGGGAATGAAGCCGCTGGCACCGAACTCGCGCGAGCGCTGCACCACGGCGGCCTCCTCCTGAGCGGAGACCATCACCACCGGGATGTGCGGGTACTGGCCGCGCAGCAGGACCAGCCCGGAGAAGCCGTAGGCGCCGGGCATGTTGAGGTCGAGCAGGACCAGATCCCAGTCGCGCTTCTCGTTCAGGCGCGCTTCCAGTTCGGCGATGCTGGCCACCTCCACCAGATGCGCCTCGGCCCCCAGTCCCATGCTCAACGCCTGCTGCAGGGCGCTGCGGAACAACGGGTGGTCGTCGGCAATCAGTATTTCGTAGGCGGCCATGATAAGTCCTGTTGTTGTTCTGAGCGGGCGGGGGCTCGAGCGGCGCTCAGGATGCCGAGCACACCCCGCACGGTCAAGAAAAATACCCGGA
This sequence comes from Pseudomonas sp. AN-1, assembly GCF_034057115.1. Taxonomy (NCBI): domain Bacteria; kingdom Pseudomonadati; phylum Pseudomonadota; class Gammaproteobacteria; order Pseudomonadales; family Pseudomonadaceae; genus Pseudomonas; species Pseudomonas sp. AN-1. Next base: position 2,230,629 of record NZ_CP139195.1, read on the forward strand.
AAAGCCTCAGGGACTTGCTCGCACGACAAGCCGAGTTCATGCAGGTTCCCCAATTCTACCCTTTCAGGGCAGAATTTCGCCTTTTTTCTGAGGTGAACCCCATGCCTGGCCAGGCCCTGCGTGCCGATCTGCTGATGCTGCTGACCGCCCTGATCTGGGGCAGCGCCTTCGTTGCCCAGCGCCTGGGCATGGACGCCATCGGTCCCTTCCTCTATTCCGGCCTGCGCTTCGCCCTCGGCGCCCTGGTGCTGCTGCCGCTGCTGCTGCGCCGCCCCGCGGACGGTGGCGGCGAGCCGCTGAATCGCAGCCTGTTGCTCGGCGGCCTGCTGCTCGGCCTGGCGCTGACCGCCGGCATCAACCTGCAGCAGGTCGGCCTGCTGTTCACCAGCGTGACCAACTCCGGCTTCATCACCGGCCTGTACGTGATCATCGTGCCACTGCTCGGCCTGCTGCTCGGCCAGCGCGCGGGCCTGGGCATCTGGCTGGGCGCCAGCCTGGCGGTGGCCGGCATGGCGCTGCTGAGCATCGGCCCGGATTTCCGGATCGCCGCCGGCGACTGGCTGCAGCTGGCCGGCGCCCTGGTGTGGGGCGCGCACGTGCTGCTGGTCGGCGCCCTGGCCGGTCGCCACGACCCGGTGCGCATCGCCTTCCTGCAGTTCCTCACCTGCGCGCTGCTCAGCCTGCTGCTGGCCGTGCTGTTCGAGGACATCGACCTCGAGGCCATCGGCCGCGCCGGGCCGGCGATCCTCTACGGCGGCCTGGTCTCGGTGGGCATCGGCTACACCCTGCAGGTGGTGGCGCAGAAGCACGCCATCGCCTCCCATGCGGCGATCATCCTCTCCCTGGAGGCGGTGTTCGCCGCCATCGCCGGCGCCCTGCTGCTCGACGAGGCGCTGGCGCCGCGCGGCTATCTGGGCTGCGCGCTGATGCTCGCCGGCATGCTGGTCGCCCAGCTGTGGCCACGGCGCCTGCCGGTCGTTCAGGAGCGGAACGGCAGCAGGCGCTGATGCGCCGCACTCCCCTCGTCCAGCGGCAGGTGGCGCTTGAAGCTCAGGTAGCGTTCGCTGAACACGTCGAGATAGGCATCCAGCGCCTCGGCGGCCTCGCGGTCGCCAGCCAGTTCCAGGCAGAGCGCCGCCACCTCGGCGGTGCACAGGTGCTCGCCGCGGGTCGAGCGGCGCAGCCGATAGCGCGACTGCTGCTCCGGGGTCAGGCTGAGCACCGGGAAGCGGTCCAGGTAGGGACTCTTGCGGAACATCTTGCGCGCCTCGGTCCAGGTCGCGTCGAGCAGGATGAACAGCGGGCGCCGGCCGGACTGTGGCTCGACCGTCTGCACCACCCGCTCGGGTGCGGCGTACTCGCCGGGAAACACCACGTAGGGCTGCCACTGCGGATCGTCGAGCAGCGCCAGCAGACGCGGATCCACCTCGATGCGCGACCAGCCGAAGGCGCTGTTGTCGGCCAGCACGTCGGCGATCAGCCAGCCGGTGTTGCTCGGCTTGAGCGCCTCGATGTCGTGCATCAGCAGGCACACCCCGCTGCGCGTGGCCACCTGCGGGCGCCAGGCGCACATGCAGTGGCTCTGCGCCAGGCGGCAGGCGGGACAGCGCGGCATGCGCGAGCCGCGGGCGACGAAGGGCTTGGCGCTGCGGGCGAGGCGCTCGGCGCGCAGGCGGGCGACGCTGTTGCTCATCGAGCACCCCGGCAGACGGCGGTGGTCGGGGCGCGACGGGCGGATGACGGCATGGCAACTCCAGGGGCAGCGTTCCAACGGGCGCGGCAGTCTAGCAGACGCGCCCGCCGGCTCCAGCGCAGGGCGTATGATGGACGCCCTGCGAACCCGCTGCGCCAGCACGGGTCGAAGGCTCAGTTTCCCAGGAGAATCCCCATGCGCCGTATTCACGTCCTGCTGGCCGGCCTGCTGGCCGCCTCCGCCGCCCACGCCGCCTCGCTGCAGGACCACGAACTAGGCAAGCTGCTCGAGGACGTCGCCCGGCAGAGCAGCGTCGGCACTCCGCGGGCGATCAACGCCGACATCCTCGACCAGGGCTACACCACCGAGGGCAACCAGCTGATCAACCACCTCAGCGTGCGCCCCAGCCACGCCGCCGAGATGCGCAGCAATCCCGACGCCGTCCGCCAGCAGCTGCGCGCCAGCGTCTGCCGGAACCCCGGCTACCGCCAGTTGCTCGGCAAGGGCGCAGTGCTGATCTATGACTTCAGCGAGCACAGGAGCAATCGCCCGGTGACCACCGAGCGCTTCCGCGCCGCCGACTGCGGACTGAAGAAGTAATCCGGCACCACCGAGAAAGACCCGCCCCGGCTCCCGCGGCGGGTCTTTCTCGTCAGCGCAGCACGGCAGGATCGCCCTTGCCGGCCAGCGCGGCCGCCTCGTCGGCGGTCAGCAGCGCAGTGCGCGGTACGTCCATCAGCTGCGCACAGGCGGCCACCACGTTGGCCCAGCAGGCGCGGTTGGCGAACAGCATGCCCGCTTCGTCGAGGGTGCCGCCGCGGTTGCGGTAGCCCAGTACCGCGCTCCGGCAGGCGTCCGGCAGCAGCAGCCACAGGTGGCCGCGGGCCACCTCCGGGCGCATGTGGGTGAGCAGCACGCGGCGCGCCATGGCGGCAGGGAACAGCCGCTCGCGCAGCGCCTCGTCGGCGACCGTCTGCTGCTCCAGCAGGTCACGGGGGGCACGGAAGCGCCCCGGTTCCTGCAGGTAGACCAGCCGGTAGGCATAGCCGGCCTCGGCCAGCCGGGCGGCGGCGCGGCGCATCTCGGCGAGCTGGTAGCTGCCGTTGGCGATCAGCAGCAGTGGCTCGCTGCCCGCCCGCTCGGCCACCACGCAGGCCCCGTCGCGAGCCAGTCGCTGCGCCTGGGCGGCGTCGAACACGCAGGGCCGCTCGCGCTTGGGCACCACCAGGCAGGCCAGCCGGCCGCGCGTCTGGTAGATCTGCGGCAGCAGCGCCAGGGTGCTGTTGTGGTCGGCCGGGAACAGCACGCGCACCGTGTCGCCCATCTCCCCCAGCAGTGCCTCGCAGAAGGTGGTGTCCTGGTGCGACTGCTGGTTCTTGCCGTTCTCCCAGGTATGCGAGGTGGCCACCAGCGGCCAGCCCAGCCAGCCGGCGGGGCGACCGGCCTCCGTCTGCTGGCGGGCGAAGATCAGGGTCTGGCGCACTGCGCCGAGCATCTTCACGCAGAACGCCTCGTAGCTGGCCACCAGGTTCAGGCCGCCCTGGTTGGCCAGGCAGGCCGACACCACGGCTTCCTCGTTGAGCACGGTGATGATCCGGCCGTCCACCGCCTCGTCGTCGGCCTCCGGCACGCAGACCCGGTGCCTGAGCGCCTGCAGCACGCCGTGCAGGCGATTGCTGGCCAGCTCGTCGGGATTGCCGACGCGCGGGCGCAGCTGCGGGTTGGCCGCCGTCAGGTCGACGAAGAAGCGATCGATGGCGCTCATCGGCGAGCAGTCCCGGTCGTGGAAATGCAGCTCGGGGAGCTGCGGCAGCGCCGGCCGGCGTACCGCCAGCGGGTGATCGCGCTCCAGCGCGCGTCCCGGACGCAGGGCGGCGAAACAGTCCAGCGCCCGGCGCAGCTCGTCCGGCGCCACCCACAGGGCCGCGGCGCTGGCGTTGAACAAGCGGCGCGCCTCGGCATCGGTATGCGGGTTGCCCGGCAGCGGCAGATTGTGCGCGGCATTCTCGCCGGCGCCGTGGAAGCCGAACCCCTTGACCGTCTCGGCGATGGCGAAAGGGATCGGCAAGGGGTACTGGAGGATGCCGCGCTGCAGCTCCTCGACCCGGTTCCCCAGATGGCGCTCCATCTCGTGCAGGGTGCAGACGAAGGCGGCCGGATCGCGGCCATCGAAGCGCAGCGGATCGAAGCCGCAGCGGCGCAGGTGCTCGACGAAGGCGGCCAGTCCCTCGGCGGTGCCCAGCTCGGTGCGCTGCTCGATGCGCCGGCCGTTGGCGATCAGCACCGGCAGGGCCACGCCGCAGTCCTCGGCACGCCACCAGCGCGGCATCCAGTCGCTGCCGCGCTGCTCCTCGGCGGCGCCGTCGGAGAGGAAGGCCACCAGGGTCTCGCCCGGCAGCGGCTGGTGGGCATACTGCAACTCGGCAAAGCCGAGATAGCCGCCCTCGGCGATGCCGCCGGCGGTGTGCGGGGTGACGTGGCTGCCCAGCGGCACGCCGGGCAGGCCGTCGGGAGCCTGGGCGTAGCTGTAGAAGTCGGCGACCAGGCGACTCAGTCCGGCCTCGTCGTGACCGTAGCGCGCCGCCTGTTCCGGGTGCAGGTTACCGGTGAGCACGTTGAGCGCCTCGATGGCCGCCACGCAGTGGCCCTGGCCCATGGCCCAGGCGCGGGTCTCACCGGTCAGCGCATTCAACGCCAGGTAGCCGGCATAGGCCGGCACCATGTTCAGCGCCCCACCGGTGTGCCCCTCCGGGCGGGCCTTGAAGTCGTCGGCCTCGAGTTCGGCGCCATCCAGGCGCACCCGGCGTGCGTAGGTCATGTGCGCCACCAGCCACAGGCCGGTGCAGGTCAGGCGGTCGAGCGCCTGCAGCAGGCGATAGACGCTGGCGAGGTCCGGCTGGCAGCCGGACTGCACGAGGCGATGGGCCAGGCGGAACACCGCTGCCTGGGTGGCCGCGGTGTGCTGCAGCGGGCCACAGCCCCGAGCCCACTCGGCGAAGCTCGGCTCCGCCAGGGCATGGGCCTGCAGCTCCTCGGCGCAGGGCAAAAGCTGACTCATGGGGCAAGACTCCGGGATGGGGTTGGGAGTAGTCTAGAACCACAAGCCCCCTAGCGGCTGACCTGCATCAAGGACCCGCCCGCGCCGGCAGGCGGGCGCGACAATCGGAACCAGGAGATCACATGGCCCTTCTCACCTTCATCGGCGCCATCCAGGAAGTCACCGGATCCTGCTACCTGATCGAGACCCGCGACGGTGCCCGGGTGCTGCTGGAGTGCGGCATGCACCAGGGCCGCCGCGAGGAGGAGTCGCGCAACAGCGAGCCCTTCGCCTTCGACCCGAAGAGCCTCGATGCCGTGGTGATCTCCCACGCCCACATCGACCACAGCGGCCTGCTGCCGCGTCTGGCGGCCAAGGGCTACCGCGGGCCGATCTACGCCACCGACGCGACCTGCGAGCTGCTACAGCTGATGCTGATGGACTCGGCGCACATCCAGGAAAGCGACGCCGAGTGGGAGAACAAGTGGCGGGCGCGCCTCGGCCGCGAGCCGGTGGTGCCGCTGTACACCGAGGCCGACGCCGAGCTGGCGCTCAAGCTGCGCCGCCCGGTGGTCTACGGCCAGCGGGTGGAGGTGGCGCGCGGCATCGCGGTGACCTTCCACGACGCCGGGCACATCCTCGGCTCGGCCATCGTCGAGATGGAGGTCCATGACCACCAGTTGACCCGCCGCCTGGTGTTCTCCGGCGACCTGGGCAACACCTGCACGCCGCTGATGCGCGACCCGACCCCGCTCGGCGAGGCCGACGTGGTGCTGATGGAGTCGACCTACGGCGACCGAGACCACCGCTGCGACGAGGCCACCCTCGACGAGCTGGCCGACATCCTCCAGCAGGCCCACCGCGACGGCGGCAACGTGCTGATCCCCGCCTTCGCCGTCGGCCGCACCCAGGACCTGATCTTCCACCTCGGCCGCTTCTACCAGCAGGGCCGCCTGCCGCAGCAGGCGGTGTTCCTCGACAGCCCGATGGCGATCCAGGCCAATGCCATCTACCACCGCTTCCACGCGCAGTTCGACCCCAAGGACCGCGAACTGCTGCGCAGCCACGACGTGACCAAGGTCGAGGACTGGCTGCCGATCCTGCGCTGCACGCCGCGGGCGGAGGACTCGATGGCGATCAACCGTATCCAGAGCGGCGCGATCATCATCGCCGGCAGCGGCATGTGCAACGGCGGACGCATCGTCCACCATCTCAAGCACAACCTGTGGCGCAAGGAGTGCCATATCGTGTTCCCCGGCTTCCAGGCCAAGGGCACCCTGGGCCGGACCATCGTCGACGGCGCACCCACCGTGCGCGTGCTGCGCCAGCGCATCGCGGTCAAGGCCCAGGTGCACACCCTGGGTGGCTTCTCGGCCCATGCCGGACAATCGCAGCTGCTCGACTGGGTAAAACACTTCGATCACCGACCGGAGCTATATTTGGTCCATGGCGAACTGGAAAAGATGAAGGTGCTGCAACAGGCACTGCACGATCGCCTGCAGTGGACTGCCAACATCCCGGAACCGGGTGAGCAGATCGCGCTGTAGCGGTCCACAACAACAAGGAGTAATCACATGCCTTATGAGTCGGATGACTACCTGTCGAGACACTTCCAGACCAGCGGCATCGATGTCGGCCTGAAGGTCGACGAACTCGTCAGCCTCAGCGTGCCCCCCGGAAGTCCCAACCAGTCGCTGTACCGCGAGATGCTGATGACCGTGGTGCGCATGGCCGAGGCCGACCGCAATCGCTGGGACGCCAAGATCATGATGCAGACGCTGCGCGAGATGGAGAACGCCTTCAGCGTCCTTGAGCAGTTCAAGCGGCGGCGCAAGGTCACGGTGTTCGGCTCGGCCCGCACCCAGCCGGACCACCCGCTCTATCTGCTGGCCCGCGACCTCGGCCGTCTGCTGGCCCACCACGAGCTGATGACCGTGACCGGCGCCGGCGGCGGCATCATGGCCGCCGCCCACGAGGGCGCGGGACTCGAGCACAGCCTCGGCTTCAACATCAGCCTGCCGTTCGAACAGCGGGCCAACGATGTGGTGCACGACACCGGCAACCTGCTGCCGTTCCACTTCTTCTTCCTGCGCAAGCTGTTCTTCGTCAAGGAGGCCGACGCCCTGGTGCTCTGCCCCGGCGGCTTCGGCACCCTCGACGAGGCGCTGGAGGTGCTGACCCTGATCCAGACCGGCAAGAGCCCGATCGTGCCGGTGGTCTTGCTGGACGTGCCGGAGGGTCGCTACTGGAAGGACGCCCTGCACTTCATCCGCGAGCAACTGGAGGAGAACGGCTACATCCTACCCAGCGACATGCACCTGCTGAAGCTGGTCACCAGCGCCGAGGAGGCGGTGGTGGAGATCACCCACTTCTACCGCAACTACCACTCCAGCCGCTGGCTCAAGGGGCTGTTCGCCATCCGCATGAACCGCCCGCTCAACGCCCATGCCCTGGCCTACCTGCACGACGAGTTCAGCGACCTGTGCCTGGAGGGTGGCTTCCATCAGCAGCCCTACTGCGAGCTGGAGCAGGACGAGCCGGAGTTCTGCAAGCTGATCCGCCTGGCCTTCCGCTTCAACGGCCGCGACCACGGCCGCCTGCGCGAACTGATCAACTTCATCAACCAGCCGGAGAACTGGCAGCGCGAGCTGCCGCGTTACAACGACTGAGCCCGCCCCTGCAAACGACAACGCCCGCACCGGTTACCCGGTGCGGGCGTTGTCTTTGGTCCGGTCCGACCTACTCGTCGCCACCGCCGCGCAGCAGGCGATTAACCCCCTCCAGGGCAAACCCCCGCTGCAGCAGGAAGCGCCCCTGCTTGGCCCGCTCGCGGGCATCCTGCGGCAGGCCGGCGAAGCGCCGTCGCCACAGCTGGCGCAGGTTGTCCGCCCAGTCGATGCCGCTGTCGGCCAGCGCACGCTCCACGGCTGAGCGCGGCAAGCCGCGCTGGCCCAGCTCATCGCGGATGCGCAGCGGCCCATAACCAGCGTTCGCCCGGCTGCGGATGAAGCACTCGAGGAAACGCTGGTCGCTGAGCAGGCCCTCCTCGGCCAATCGCTCGAGTTCGGCGTCGATCATCTCGCCAGCCGCGCCGCGCTGACGCAGCTTGCGGGCCAGTTCAGCGCGGCCGTGCTCGCGGCGGGCCAGCAGATCCATGGCCGCCCGCCTTACTGCGGCGGAAGTATCGAGCACCACCGGCATGCCGCCTTAGATGTCCACTTCCGCGTCGGCGTCTGCCTCGCTGGCCGTGGCTGCCTTGAGCGCCCCCGGCTGGCTGAGCAACTGCGCGCGAATGGTGCTCTCGATGGTCTCGCGCACCTCGGCATTGTCCTCGAGGAAGCGCGCGGCGTTGGCCTTGCCCTGGCCGATCTTGTTGCCCTGGTAGCTGTACCAGGCACCGGACTTCTCGATCAGGCCCTGCTGCACGCCGAGATCGATGATCTCGCCGGTGCGATAGATGCCCTTGCCGTAGAGGATCTGGAACTCGGCCTGGCGGAACGGCGGGGCCATCTTGTTCTTCACCACCTTGACGCGGGTCTCGTTGCCGATCACTTCGTCGCCTTCCTTGACCGAGCCGGTACGGCGGATGTCCAGACGTACCGAGGCGTAGAACTTCAGCGCGTTGCCGCCGGTGGTGGTTTCCGGGTTGCCGAACATCACCCCGATCTTCATGCGGATCTGGTTGATGAAGATCACCAGGCAGTTGGCGTTCTTGATGTTGCCGGTGATCTTGCGCAGGGCCTGGGACATCAGGCGGGCCTGCAGGCCGACGTGCTGGTCACCCATCTCGCCCTCGATCTCCGCCTTGGGCACCAGGGCGGCCACGGAGTCGACGATGACCACGTCGACCGCATTGGAGCGCACCAGCATGTCGGTGATCTCCAGGGCCTGCTCGCCGGTGTCCGGCTGCGAAACCAGCAGGTCGTCGACGTTGACGCCGAGCTTGGCGGCGTAGTCGGGATCCAGTGCGTGCTCGGCGTCGACGAAGGCACAGGTGGCGCCCTGCTTCTGCGCCTCGGCGATCACCGACAGGGTCAGGGTGGTCTTGCCCGAGGATTCCGGGCCGTAGATCTCGACGATCCGCCCCTTGGGCAGGCCGCCGATGCCGAGGGCGATGTCGAGGCCCAGCGAGCCGGTGGAGATGGCCGGCACCGCCAGCCGCTCGTGGTCGCCCATGCGCATGACCGCGCCCTTGCCGAACTGGCGCTCGATCTGTCCCAGGGCCGCGGCCAGGGCACGCTTCTTGTTCTCGTCCATTGAAGTCCTCTCGTTTCGGAGCGGCCAGCCGGCCACGATAAACTGTATAATTAGCCAGTATTATTCCATAGGGTAAGGCACCCGCCTACCCCTCGACGGGATTTTCCCCTGCCGCCAGTCGCAACAAGCCCTGCAGGGCCAGCAGCACGGTCTGCTCGCGCACCGACAGGCGGTCGCCGGCGAAGCAGCGACGACAGCTGAATACCTCGCCGCCCGCCAGCCATGCCAGCCACACGGTACCCACGGGCTTGTCCGGCGTGCCGCCGTCGGGGCCGGCGATGCCGCTGACCGCCACCGCCAGCGAGGCGCCGCTGCGCGCGCAGGCACCACGGGCCATGGCCTCGACCACCTCGCGACTGACCGCACCCTGCATGGCGAACAGTGCTTCCGGCACGCCCAGCAGCAGGTTCTTCTGCCGGTTGGAGTAGGTGACATAGCCGACCTCGAACCACTGCGAACTGCCGGCGATGCGGGTGATGGCCTCGGCGATGCCGCCGCCGGTGCACGACTCTGCGGTGGTGACCTGCAGCTGGCGCTGGCGCAGCGCCTCGCCCAGCTCACCGGCCAGAGCGGTGATGCGATCCATGGATGTCTCCGGGGTTAAGCCTGTCGGGGCGATACCGTACACTAGACGCTTTTTCGACCTGAAGCCGGACAGCGATGAGCAACAGCGATTTTTCCGCCCACACGCCGATGATGCAGCAGTACCTGAAGATCAAGCAGCAGCATCCCGAGCAGTTGCTGTTCTACCGCATGGGCGACTTCTACGAGCTCTTCTACGCCGATGCACAGAAGGCCGCCAGGCTGCTCGACATCACCCTGACCGCGCGCGGCCAGTCGGCGGGCCAGCCGATACCGATGGCCGGCATTCCCTTCCATTCCGCCGAAGGATACCTGGCCCGCCTGGTCAAGCTGGGCGAGTCGGTGGCGATCTGTGAACAGATCGGCGATCCGGCTACCAGCAAGGGCCCCGTGGAGCGCCAGGTGGTACGCATCATCACCCCCGGCACGGTCAGCGACGAGGCCCTGCTCGACGAACGCCGCGACAACCTGCTGGGCGCCCTGCTCGGCGACGAGCGCCTGTTCGGCCTCGCCGTGCTGGACATCACCAGCGGACGCTTCAGCGTGCAGGAGATCAAGGGGTGGGAAGCGCTGCTCGCCGAGCTGGAGCGCCTCAACCCCGCCGAGCTGCTGATCCCCGACGACTGGCCGAGCGGCCTGCCGGCGGAGAAGCGCCCGGGCGTGCGCCGCCGCGCACCCTGGGACTTCGACCGCGCCACCGGCCTCAAGGCACTGTGCCAGCAGTTCGGCACCCAGGATCTCAACGGTTTCGGCTGCCAAGGACTGACCCTGGCCATAGGCGCGGCCGGCTGCCTGCTGCTGTATGCGCGCGAGACCCAGCGCAGCGCCCTGCCGCACCTGCGCAGCCTGCGCCACGAACGCCTCGACGATGCGGTGATCCTCGACGCCGCCAGTCGACGCAACCTCGAGCTGGACACCAATCTGGCCGGCGGGCGCGACAACACCCTGCAGAGCGTGGTCGATCGCTGCATGACCGCCATGGGCAGCCGCCTGCTGTGCCGCTGGCTGAACCGTCCGCTGCGCGGTCGGGCCATCCTCGAAGGCCGCCAGCAGGCCATCGGCTGCCTGCTCGACAACTACCGCTACGAGAACCTGCAGCCGCGCCTCAAGGACATCGGCGACGTCGAGCGCATCCTCGCCCGCATCGGCCTGCGCAGCGCCCGCCCACGAGACCTGGCGCGCCTGCGCGACGCCCTGGCCGCCCTTCCCGACCTGCAGCAGCACATGGCGGAGCTGGCAGCGGCACGCCTGCAGGAGCTGGCCGGCAGCATCCGCACCTACCCCGAACTGGCCGAACTGCTGGCCAGGGCGATCATCGACAACCCGCCAGCGGTGATTCGCGACGGCGGGGTGATCAAGCGCGGCTACGACGCCGAACTGGACGAGCTGCAGTTGCTCAGCGAGAACGCCGGCCAGTACCTGATGGACCTGGAGGCGCGCGAGAAGGCGCGCACCGGCCTGCCCAACCTCAAGGTCGGCTACAACCGCATCCACGGCTACTACATCGAGCTGCCGCGGGTGCAGGCCGAGCAGGCACCGGCCGACTACATCCGCCGCCAGACCCTCAAGGGCGCCGAACGCTTCATCACTCCCGAGCTCAAGGCCTTCGAGGACAAGGCGCTGTCGGCCAAGAGCCGCGCCCTGGCCCGCGAGAAGCTGCTCTACGACGAGTTGATCGAAACCCTCATCGGCCAGTTGGCGCCGCTGCAGGACACCGCCGCAGCGCTGGCCGAACTCGACGTACTGAGCAACTTGGCCGAGCGCGCGCTGAACCTCGATCTCAACTGCCCGGTCTTCGTCGAAGAGCCCTGCCTGCACATTATCCAGGGCCGCCATCCGGTGGTCGAGCAGGTGCTCAGCACCCCCTTCGTCGCCAACGACGTCAGCCTCGACGACGCCACCCGCATGCTGGTCATCACCGGTCCGAACATGGGCGGCAAATCCACCTACATGCGCCAGACCGCCTTGATCGTGCTGCTCGCCCATATCGGCAGCTACGTGCCGGCACAGGCCTGCGAGCTGTCACTGGTCGACCGCATCTTCACCCGCATCGGCTCCAGCGACGACCTCGCCGGCGGACGCTCGACCTTCATGGTCGAGATGAGCGAGACCGCCAGCATCCTGCACAACGCCAGCGACCGCAGCCTGGTGCTGATGGACGAGGTCGGCCGCGGCACCAGCACCTTCGACGGTCTGTCGCTGGCCTGGGCCGCAGCCGAACATCTGGCCCGCCTGCGCGCCTTCACCCTGTTCGCCACCCACTATTTCGAGCTGACCGTGCTGCCGGAAAGCGAGCCAGTGGTGGCCAACGTGCATCTGGATGCGGCAGAGCACAAGGAGCGCATCGTCTTTCTCCACCACGTGCTGCCCGGGCCGGCCAGCCAGAGCTACGGCCTGGCGGTAGCACAGCTGGCTGGAGTACCGGACCCGGTGATCACCCGCGCCCGCGAACACCTGGCCCGCCTCGAGCAGGCCAGTCTGCCCCACGAGCCGGTAGCCGCTCCCAGCAAGAAGGCGCGCAAGGATGTGCCTATCCAGCCCGACCTGTTCGCTATGCAGCCCCATCCGCTGCTGGAAAGACTCGAACAGCTCAACCCGGACGAGCTGACCCCGCGTCAGGCACTCGAGCTGATATATGCTTGGAAGACCCAGATATAACGAAGCAGATTCCGAGCTGCTAGAATCCCGCGCGCCATGCCGTGGCTGGCGCCTGCCCGTCTGAGGAGATAAAAGAACATGACCTTCGTCGTTACCGACAACTGCATCAAGTGCAAGTACACCGACTGCGTGGAAGTCTGCCCGGTGGACTGCTTCTACGAAGGCCCGAACTTCCTGGTGATCCACCCGGACGAGTGCATCGATTGCGCCCTGTGTGAGCCAGAGTGCCCGGCCCAGGCCATCTTCTCCGAAGACGAGGTGCCGGAAGACCAGCAGGAGTTCATCGAACTGAACCGCGACCTGGCGGAAGTCTGGCCGAACATCACCGAGAAGAAGGACGCCCTGTCCGATGCCGAAGAGTGGGATGGCGTGAAGGACAAGCTGCAGTATCTGGAGCGCTGAGTCGCCAGCCCTCCGCTGCCAGCCAAGCCCCGACCTGTTCGGGGCTTTTTTACGCCTGCAGGAAAGGTCGTCGCACCTTCCTGGCCGAGCAGGCCGGAAACCTCAAGTGCTTGAGCGACTCGACTTTTTCCAGCCGAAAGGACGAAACCCCGACCAGCTTCTGCTGGTCGGGGTTTCTGTGTAGGTGCTTGACGATGACCTACTCTCACATGGGGAAGCCCCACACTACCATCGGCGATGCGTCGTTTCACTGCTGAGTTCGGGATGGGATCAGGTGGTTCCAACGCTCTATGGTCGTCAAGCAATTCGGTTGGGGCATCGCCATGGCGCTACCCCGAATTGGGCAAGTGATAGTGTATCAGATTCGGTAATTTGCGGTTCTGCAAGCTTTCGGCCTGTCGCACCCACTGTGATCCTGGGATCGCAGATTGTTTGGGTGTTATATGGTCAAGCCTCACGGGCAATTAGTACTGGTTAGCTCAACGCCTCACAACGCTTACACACCCAGCCTATCAACGTCGTAGTCTTCGACGGCCCTTCAGGGGGATCGAGTCCCCAGTGAGATCTCATCTTGAGGCGAGTTTCCCGCTTAGATGCTTTCAGCGGTTATCTCTTCCGAACATAGCTACCCGGCAATGCCACTGGCGTGACAACCGGAACACCAGAGGTTCGTCCACTCCGGTCCTCTCGTACTAGGAGCAGCCCCTCTCAAATCTCAAACGTCCACGGCAGATAGGGACCGAACTGTCTCACGACGTTCTAAACCCAGCTCGCGTACCACTTTAAATGGCGAACAGCCATACCCTTGGGACCGGCTTCAGCCCCAGGATGTGATGAGCCGACATCGAGGTGCCAAACACCGCCGTCGATATGAACTCTTGGGCGGTATCAGCCTGTTATCCCCGGAGTACCTTTTATCCGTTGAGCGATGGCCCTTCCATACAGAACCACCGGATCACTAAGACCTACTTTCGTACCTGCTCGACGTGTCTGTCTCGCAGTCAAGCGCGCTTTTGCCTTTATACTCTACGACCGATTTCCGACCGGTCTGAGCGCACCTTCGTACTCCTCCGTTACTCTTTGGGAGGAGACCGCCCCAGTCAAACTACCCACCATACACTGTCCTCGATCCGGATGACGGACCAGAGTTAGAACCTCAAGATTGCCAGGGTGGTATTTCAAGGATGGCTCCACGCGAACTGGCGTCCACGCTTCAAAGCCTCCCACCTATCCTACACAAGCAAGCTCAAAGTCCAGTGCAAAGCTATAGTAAAGGTTCACGGGGTCTTTCCGTCTAGCCGCGGATACACTGCATCTTCACAGCGATTTCAATTTCACTGAGTCTCGGGTGGAGACAGCGCCGCCATCGTTACGCCATTCGTGCAGGTCGGAACTTACCCGACAAGGAATTTCGCTACCTTAGGACCGTTATAGTTACGGCCGCCGTTTACCGGGGCTTCGATCAAGAGCTTCGCTTGCGCTAACCCCATCAATTAACCTTCCGGCACCGGGCAGGCGTCACACCCTATACGTCCACTTTCGTGTTTGCAGAGTGCTGTGTTTTTAATAAACAGTCGCAGCGGCCTGGTATCTTCGACCGGCATGGGCTTACTGAGTAAATCATTCACCCTCACCGGCGCACCTTCTCCCGAAGTTACGGTGCCATTTTGCCTAGTTCCTTCACCCGAGTTCTCTCAAGCGCCTTGGTATTCTCTACCCAACCACCTGTGTCGGTTTGGGGTACGGTTCCTGGTTACCTGAAGCTTAGAAGCTTTTCCTGGAAGCATGGCATCAACCACTTCGTCATCTGAAAGATAACTCGTCATCAGCTCTCGGCCTTAGGATCCCGGATTTACCTAAGATCCCAGCCTACCACCTTAAACTTGGACAACCAACGCCAAGCTGGCCTAGCCTTCTCCGTCCCTCCATCGCAGTAACCAGAAGTACAGGAATATTAACCTGTTTCCCATCGACTACGCTCTTCAGCCTCGCCTTAGGGACCGACTAACCCTGCGTCGATTAACGTTGCGCAGGAACCCTTGGTCTTTCGGCGTGGGTGTTTTTCACACCCATTGTCGTTACTCATGTCAGCATTCGCACTTCTGATACCTCCAGCGAGCTTCTCAACTCACCTTCACAGGCTTACAGAACGCTCCTCTACCGCGCATCTTGCGATGCACCCGCAGCTTCGGTGTGTGGTTTGAGCCCCGTTACATCTTCCGCGCAGGCCGACTCGACTAGTGAGCTATTACGCTTTCTTTAAAGGGTGGCTGCTTCTAAGCCAACCTCCTAGCTGTCTAAGCCTTCCCACATCGTTTACCACTTAACCACAACTTTGGGACCTTAGCTGGCGGTCTGGGTTGTTTCCCTTTTCACGACGGACGTTAGCACCCGCCGTGTGTCTCCCACGCTGACACTTCCAGGTATTCGGAGTTTGCATCGGTTTGGTAAGTCGGGATGACCCCCTAGCCGAAACAGTGCTCTACCCCCTGGAGTGATACGTGAGGCGCTACCTAAATAGCTTTCGAGGAGAACCAGCTATCTCCGAGCTTGATTAGCCTTTCACTCCTATCCACAAGTCATCCCCTACCTTTTCAACGGGAGTGGGTTCGGTCCTCCAGTCAGTGTTACCTAACCTTCAACCTGCTCATGGATAGATCGCCCGGTTTCGGGTCTATACCCAGCGACTAAACGCCCTATTAAGACTCGCTTTCGCTACGCCTCCCCTAATCGGTTAAGCTCGCCACTGAATATAAGTCGCTGACCCATTATACAAAAGGTACGCAGTCACCTAACAAAGTAGGCTCCCACTGCTTGTACGCATACGGTTTCAGGTTCTATTTCACTCCCCTCTCCGGGGTTCTTTTCGCCTTTCCCTCACGGTACTGGTTCACTATCGGTCAGTCAGTAGTATTTAGCCTTGGAGGATGGTCCCCCCATATTCAGACAAAGTTTCTCGTGCTCCGTCCTACTCGATTTCACTTCAAGGATCCTTTCGCGTACGGGGCTATCACCCACTATGGCCGCACTTTCCAGAGCGTTCCGCTAAAATCCAAGAAGCTTAAGGGCTAATCCCCGTTCGCTCGCCACTACTAAGGGAATCTCGGTTGATTTCTGTTCCTCAGGGTACTTAGATGTTTCAGTTCCCCTGGTTCGCCTCTTGCACCTATGTATTCAGTACAAGATACCCGGGTTATCCCGGGTGGGTTTCCCCATTCAGAGATCTCCGGATCAAAGTCTGTTTGCCGACTCCCCGAAGCTTATCGCAGGCTACCACGTCTTTCATCGCCTCTGACTGCCAAGGCATCCACCGTATGCGCTTATTCACTTGACCATATAACCCCAAGCAATCTGGTTATAATCGTGAATTACGACATTCGCCGAAAACTTGCGCTTGAACTCGCAAATTTTACCTTGACCTGAAAAGTGCAGTGAAAACACTCTCCAGTTCAATACTTCTATCACTTACCCAAATTTTTAAAGAACGATTCTGGCGCAAAGACCAGAAATCAATGTTTCATCCTCGAAATCGTCCACCGGACGACAGGGGTAAACACTCATTTCTGAGCTTTCGGCGATAATGGTGGAGCCAAGGAGGATCGAACTCCTGACCTCCTGCGTGCAAAGCAGGCGCTCTCCCAGCTGAGCTATGGCCCCATCTTTCGATCGGCCTGCGCACCACGACAATTGGTGGGTCTGGGCAGATTCGAACTGCCGACCTCACCCTTATCAGGGGTGCGCTCTAACCAACTGAGCTACAGACCCAATCGCCTTTCGCGAGTGAATCAAGCAATTCGTGTGGGAGCTTATGAAGAAGCTGAAGTCTTCGATTAAGGAGGTGATCCAGCCGCAGGTTCCCCTACGGCTACCTTGTTACGACTTCACCCCAGTCATGAATCACTCCGTGGTAACCGTCCCCCCGAAGGTTAGACTAGCTACTTCTGGAGCAACCCACTCCCATGGTGTGACGGGCGGTGTGTACAAGGCCCGGGAACGTATTCACCGTGACATTCTGATTCACGATTACTAGCGATTCCGACTTCACGCAGTCGAGTTGCAGACTGCGATCCGGACTACGATCGGTTTTGTGAGATTAGCTCCACCTCGCGGCTTGGCAACCCTCTGTACCGACCATTGTAGCACGTGTGTAGCCCTGGCCGTAAGGGCCATGATGACTTGACGTCATCCCCACCTTCCTCCGGTTTGTCACCGGCAGTCTCCTTAGAGTGCCCACCATAACGTGCTGGTAACTAAGGACAAGGGTTGCGCTCGTTACGGGACTTAACCCAACATCTCACGACACGAGCTGACGACAGCCATGCAGCACCTGTGTCTGAGTTCCCGAAGGCACCAATCCATCTCTGGAAAGTTCTCAGCATGTCAAGGCCAGGTAAGGTTCTTCGCGTTGCTTCGAATTAAACCACATGCTCCACCGCTTGTGCGGGCCCCCGTCAATTCATTTGAGTTTTAACCTTGCGGCCGTACTCCCCAGGCGGTCAACTTATCGCGTTAGCTTCGCTACTAAGTTCTCAAGGAACCCAACAGCTAGTTGACATCGTTTACGGCGTGGACTACCAGGGTATCTAATCCTGTTTGCTCCCCACGCTTTCGCACCTCAGTGTCAGTATCAGTCCAGGTGGTCGCCTTCGCCACTGGTGTTCCTTCCTATATCTACGCATTTCACCGCTACACAGGAAATTCCACCACCCTCTACCGTACTCTAGCTCAGTAGTTTTGGATGCAGTTCCCAGGTTGAGCCCGGGGCTTTCACATCCAACTTGCTGAACCACCTACGCGCGCTTTACGCCCAGTAATTCCGATTAACGCTTGCACCCTTCGTATTACCGCGGCTGCTGGCACGAAGTTAGCCGGTGCTTATTCTGTTGGTAACGTCAAAACTGCAGGGTATTAGCCGACAGCCCTTCCTCCCAACTTAAAGTGCTTTACAATCCGAAGACCTTCTTCACACACGCGGCATGGCTGGATCAGGCTTTCGCCCATTGTCCAATATTCCCCACTGCTGCCTCCCGTAGGAGTCTGGACCGTGTCTCAGTTCCAGTGTGACTGATCATCCTCTCAGACCAGTTACGGATCGTCGCCTTGGTGAGCCATTACCTCACCAACTAGCTAATCCGACCTAGGCTCATCCGATAGCGTGAGGTCCGAAGATCCCCCACTTTCTCCCGTAGGACGTATGCGGTATTAGCGTTCCTTTCGAAACGTTGTCCCCCACTATCGGGCAGATTCCTAGGCATTACTCACCCGTCCGCCGCTGAATCAGAGTGCAAGCACCCGTCATCCGCTCGACTTGCATGTGTTAGGCCTGCCGCCAGCGTTCAATCTGAGCCATGATCAAACTCTTCAGTTCAAATCAATTCGGGTTTTGAGAAAACCCTAAACTTGGCTCAGCAATCGCAAAAAACTCTCGAATTCACGAGTGTTACTTGTGATGCTGATAATCTTGCGACTGTCAGTCTTACCTCACAAGCACCCACACGAATTGCTTGATTCAACTTGTTAAAGAGCGTTTCGATCGATTTACTCAGCGCTTTCGCTGAGTCTCAACCGAGGCCGCGTATTCTACAGCAGCCTTTCAACCTGTCAAGCGTTTTTCGAAAGTTTTCTTTTCGAATCAACCGCTTGCGCTTCAGCGAAGAACTCGACCACCGAAGCGAGGGAGATGGATCATACAGCAACCAGAGCCGCTGTCAACATCTCCGAACAACGCGCCTTCAGCCCGGAGACTGACGACACCGCAGGAAAGCAACCCTGCACCCCCACCACCACTCTGACCCAAGCACTTGATTTACAAGGCTTTTCGATCAGCTTGCCGCTGGAAGTGGGCGTATTATAGAGACATCGGCGGCGACGTCAACGGCTTTTTTCAGTTTTCCTACTCAGCCCTCGACTGCCCCCGGCTTCTTGCGCCTGGGGGCCACGAAACCATCACCGAGAGCCGGGGCCGGGCTTTTCTTCTCGCCCTTGCGGGTCGGCGACTTGCTGCTGCTGCCCTTGGCCGCAGTCCCAGACTTCTTGGCCAGCTTTTTCTTCTTGCTGCCCGCCGCCTTGCCGGATGCCTTGAGCTTCTTCGGCCCAAGGTAACTGCCCAGCAGTTCCTTGATCTGGCGACGCTCGAAGGACTGCCTGAGGTAGCGCTCGATACTGGACATCAGGTTCCAGTC
The DNA here is from genome assembly GCF_034057115.1 of Pseudomonas sp. AN-1. Taxonomy (NCBI): domain Bacteria; kingdom Pseudomonadati; phylum Pseudomonadota; class Gammaproteobacteria; order Pseudomonadales; family Pseudomonadaceae; genus Pseudomonas; species Pseudomonas sp. AN-1. Next base: position 2,249,440 of record NZ_CP139195.1, read on the forward strand.
GTTGTGGCAGATCAGCGAGATCGCCTGGCCCGCCTGCCCGACGCGACCAGCGCGACCGATGCGGTGGACATACTCGTCGCCGCTACGCGGCATGTCGAAGTTGATCACCAGGTCGATCCCTTCGATGTCCAGGCCACGTGCGGCCACGTCGGTGGCGATCAGCACATTGATGTTGCCCTGACGCAGGCGCTCGACCGCCTCCCGGCGCTCCTCCTGGGTCTTCTCGCCGTGCAACACGTAGGATCTCACCGCCGAGGCACGCAGCACGCCGGACAGGCGATCGGCTTGGGCTCGGGTATTGGTGAAGACGATGGCCTGGGCGAAGGACTCGTGAGCCAGCAGCCACTGCAGCAGGCGCTCCTTGTGCGGCACATCGTCGGCCGTGATGATCTGCTGGCGGAGGTTTTCGTTCAGCTCGTCCCGACGATTGAGCAACAGCACCTCCGGATCACGCAGTACCGCGCTGACCACCTGCCCCAGCGCCCGTTCACCGGCAGTGGCCGAGAACAGCAGGGTCTGCCGCTCTTGCGGGCAGGCACTGGCGATCTTCAGCACGTCTTCGCTGAGCCCCATGTCGAGCATGCGGTCGGCCTCGTCGAGTACCAGTACCTCGACATCGCCCAGCGTCAGGCTGCCGGTCTCCAGGTGGTTGAGTACCCGCCCCGGGGTACCGATCACGATCTCGGGATTCTTGCGCAGCGCGGCCGCCTGTTCCTTGAAGCCTTCGCCGCCGGTAACCAGGCCGGCCTTGATGAAGGTAAACTGAGCGAAGCGCTCGACCTCCTTGAGCGTCTGCAGGGCCAGTTCGCGGGTCGGCAGCAGGATCAGGGCGCGCGCGCCAGCCTGCGGCTTGCTGTTCTGGAGCAGATGGTGCAGCAGCGGCAGGACAAAGGCTGCCGTCTTGCCGCTGCCGGTCTTGGCGGTCACCCGCAGGTCGCGCCCCGCCAAGGCCGGCGGGATGGCTGCCGCCTGAACCGCAGTCGGCTCGGTGAAGGACAGGGACGACAACGCCTTGAGCAGTCGCTCATGCAAACCGTAATCAGCAAACACAGCCTACCTCGAATGATGAAAATCGCTGGCGCATAGACTACCCCAATGCGCGCCATCACTCAGGCGTTGTTTGCAGGACAGCGCGGATGAGCGCGCCGCGCATCGCCCTGGCCGCTCGACCGTCACTGCTCTGTCCGTGGGAAAACGGATCAACGCCAGGGATATTCGATAAATGATCACCGAAAACCACTACAAGGCATCGAGTTGATTGATATACCCTCGAATCAACAGCCCAATTCATCATGAGCACGGTCGATGAAAGCCCCCCGCGTAACTCTCGAGCAATGGCGTACCCTGCAGGCGGTCGTCGACCACGGCGGCTTCGCTCAGGCGGCCGAAGCACTGCACCGCTCGCAGTCGTCGATCAGCTACACGGTCGCCCGCATGCAGGAGCAGCTCGGCGTACCGCTGCTGCGCATCGACGGACGCAAGGCAGTGCTCACCGAAGCAGGCGCCCTGCTCCTGCGGCGCTCGCGGCAACTGGTCAAGCAGGCCAGCCAGCTCGAGGAGCTTGCTCATCACATGGAGCAGGGCTGGGAAGCCGAGGTACGCCTGGTCCTGGACGCCGCCTATCCGACCCGCCAGGTGGTCGAAGCCCTCTCCGCCTTCATGCCGCAAAGCCGCGGTTGCCGCGTGCTGCTGCGCGAGGAGGTGCTGTCCGGCGTCGAGGAGGCGCTCACCGAGGGCGAGGCCGATCTGGCCATCAGCGGCCTGATCCTGCCCGGCCAACTGGGTACCGACCTGGCCAACGTCGAGTTCGTCGCCGTCGCTCACCCCGATCACGCACTGCATCGCCTGCAGCGCGAGCTGACTTTCCAGGATCTGGAAGCCCAGCTACAAATCGTCACTCGCGACTCCGGCCGTCGCCAGCAGCGTGACGTCGGCTGGCTCGGCGCGGAACAGCGCTGGACCGTTGGCAGCCTGGCCACCGCTGCCACCTTCGTCAGCAGCGGTCTCGGCTTCGCCTGGCTGCCCAGCCACCTGATCCAGCGCGAACTGGCAGAAGGCAAGCTCAAACCGCTGCCACTGGGCAACGGGGCCCGACGCGAGATGCGCTTCTTCCTCTACCCGAACAAGGACCGGCAGATGGGTCCCGCTACCCGCATCCTCAGCGAACTGCTGCGCCAGAGTGCCCTCGCAAGCAACAATGCCTGACCCGCTGCCGATCCCCCGAGCAACCGATTTCGATCCCCCCACCACAGGAAGCCCCTCCATGCTGAAGAAACTCGCCATGACCGCCTGCGCCCTTTTCCTCTCCGCCAGTGCGCTGGCCGCCGAGGCACCGCGTGTACTGCTCACCACCAGCCTCGGCGACATCGAGGTCGAACTGAACGAGGAAAAGGCGCCGATCAGCGTGAAGAACTTCCTCGGCTACGTCGACAGCGGCTTCTACAACGGCGTGCAGTTCCACCGGGTCATCCCCGGCTTCATGATCCAGACCGGCGGCTTCACCGCCGACATGCAGCAGAAGGACACCCGCGCGCCGATCAAGAACGAGGCCGACAACGGCCTGCACAACGTGCGCGGCACACTGGCCATGGCCCGCACCAACATGGTCGACAGCGCCACCAGCCAGTTCTTCATCAACCTGACCGACAACGCCTTCCTCGATCACGGCGGCCGCGACTTCGGCTATGCGGTATTCGGCAAGGTGGTGCGCGGCATGGAGGTGGTCGACCGGATCGCCCGCGTGCGTACCGGCAACCGCGGCATGCACCAGAACGTGCCGGTCGAGCCGGTACTGATCGAGTCGGCCAAGCGCCTGTAAGTCCCGGCTCTGCTCCCGGGGGCGAGGCCACGGTCTCGCCCCCGGCGCATTGCCCTGCACAGGACCTACTCCTGACGATAGGGCAGCGCCTCGCATGCCTGCTCGGCATAGCGCCGCACTGCCGCACACTCCTCATGCAGAAAGTCCGCCACTGCCGCCCGCAAGCCGGGATGGCACAGGTAATGCCAGGAGCGGGTCAGCACCGGCTCGAAGCCGCGGACCAGCTTGTGCTCGCCCTGCGCCCCCGCGTCGAAGCGCGCCAGTCTCTCACCGATGGCCATGTCCAGTCCCTGGTAGAGGCAGGCCTCGAAGTGCAGGCGATCGAACTCCGCCAGACAGCCCCAGTAGCGACCGTACAGGCAATCGCCATCCACCAGGAAGAAGGCCATGGCCACCGGGCGACTGCCCTGGCGCGCCAGCACCACGCGGATCGCTTCCGGCATTCGCGCGGCCAGCAGGCTGAAGAAGGCGCGGGTCAGATAGGGATGTTGCCCGCGTACGGCGTAGGTGTTGGCGTAGCAGGCATACACGAAATCCCATTCCGCCTCGGTCAGTTGACCACCTTCGCGCCAGTCGAAGTCGAGGCCCTGCGCCTTCACTTGCTCGCGCTCCCTGCGCAGTTGCTTGCGCTTGCGCGAACTCAGGGCATCGAGGAAGTCCTGGAAATCGCGATAGCCACGATTGAACCAGTGGAACTGGCAGCCAAGACGCTCCAGCCAGCCCTCACGCCCCGCCAGCACGCCATCGGCAAAGGCGTCAGTGAAGTTCACATGCAGCCCGGACAGCCTCAGCCCGGGAAGCTGCGCGCTCACGGCATCGAGCAGTCCACCGGCCGCCGGCGCATCGCGCGCCAGCAGGCGCGTGCCGCTCACCGGGGAAAAGGGCACCGCCGCCAGCAGCTTGGGGTAGTAGGCGATGCCGGCACGCTGGCAGGCATCGGCCCAGGCCCAGTCGAACACGTATTCGCCACGCGAATGACTCTTCACGTAGGCCGGCATGGCCGCCAGCAGCCGGCCATCGGCAGCGCGCAGCAGACGATGGGCCGGCTGCCAGCCGGTACGCGTGCCGACGCTGCCGCTGTCCTCCAGGGCGGCGAGGAAGGCGTGGCGCAGGAAGGGCTGGCCGTCGGCCAACAGGGCATCCCACTGCGCGGCGGGCAGTTCACCGATACGCTCAAGGGTCTGGATGATCATCGGCACAGTCTGGCCCGGCCTGCGGACGAAAAAAAGCCCCGCCGGAGGGCGGGGCTGGAATGGGGCTGTTGCGGATGAAACGGACTGCTTAGAACACGTACTGGGCGCGGACCACGAAACCGTCGCCGTCGTCGTCGCCGACAGTGTTGGCGGCGTTGTCGGTCTTGGCCTTGACATATACACCGCTCAGCTTGACCGCTTCGTTGGCGTACCAGTTCACGCCCAGGTTGTGCACCTTGCCTTCGACATCGTCGATGGCGGCAAAGACGCCGTTGTCGTCTTCCACGCTGATGTTGTCGTAGCGGTAGAACACTTCCCAGGCACCGACCTGCTTGTTCTCCGGCTTGATCTTGTCGAACTTGCCGAGCTTGTACTCGCGGGCCTCGCCAGTGAGGGTGTAAGCGAGCTGAGCGTAATAGCCGGTAGCCTCGATGTCCTGGACGCCGGCGGCGTCGCCTTCCAGGTCACGCTGGATGTATTCGCCCTGCACCGAGAACGGGCCCATGGCGAAGGCGGCTTCCAGACCCCAGGCGCTGTCGTCGCCGTAGGTGCCGGCCGCACTGTTGGCGCCACCGAGCAGCAGGCGGTTGCCGTTGGGGCCGGCGTCGTTGCCACCGCCGGTGCTCACGCCGCGCATGCCCAGGCGGCTGCGGATACGGGTGTCGACCGCGGTGTCGGAAAGGTCGCGCTGGGCGAAGTTGGCACCCAGGTGCAGGACGTTGCCGGACTCGTGCAACGGAGCGAACACGCCGCGCAGGTTGACCTGCTTGACGCTTTCGCCGTCGACGTCGTTCTGGTCCTTGGCGCTCACACCGACGGAGCCGAACAGCGACTCGGTGGGAGTGGCGGAAACCTCGATGCCCAGACCATTCTGGTGGCCGTTGGCCCAGTCGACCAGATCATAGGCAGCGTTGCGCTCCTGGGCGGTCACCCACTTGGAGCTGGTGGCCTTCTCCAGACCGAAGGCCGGGTCGAAGCGACCGACCTTGATGGTTACCGGCTTGAAGCCGGTGTAGGCGATGGAGGCCTCGTCGAAGTAGCCGTCTTCCTGGCTGCCGGCGTTGTGGGAGAAGTCGTAGTTGATGGTGTAGGCCCAGTCCTTGTAGGCCACGCCGGAAATTTCCAGGAAGGCACGGCGGAAATAGGCAGCATCGGCGGTGTTGCCATTAACAGTGTAGAAGCCATCGAAGCTGCTGTAGTCTGCCTGCAGACGACCGCCGACCTTGAAGGCGAATTCCTTGTCCGCGGTAGCGACTTCCAGACCACCCTTGGTCTTGAGGACGATATCGGCGCCGTCGGTGGTCACGGTACCGGCAACGGCTTGAGCGGAAACGGCCAGGGCCAGGGCGCTGGCGGCGATGCCGGCGAAGTGCTTGCGGATCATCAAGTATTCCCCTTATACGATTTGACGTTGGTAAACACGCGGGCCTGGCCCGTCTCGTTCTGGGGGGAATATTCGTGGCAGACTGTGTCAACCAAGTTGCTCTAATGTAAAAGTTTTATTACACCGGAACTTTTCCCGTTCGAATTCGCACAGGTACGGCGGCGCGCTTGACGGCCCCCACGCGGAGCGTCAAGGACGCGCCTTGGCGCAATCTGGAGGCGCAACATGTCCACTCCATCTCCCCGGCTCGGCCATTACGCTCTCGGCGCCATCGCGGCCTGCTTTCTGGTCAACCTGCTGGTCCGCAGCGTGCTCAAGGTCGGAGGCCCGTTAGCCACCCTGCTGGCCGCCAGCGTGGTGGCCTTCGGCCTGGCCGGGGTGTTCCGCTGGCGCACCGGGCGTCGCCCCTATCCGGTCGAGCGGCGCGCGCTGGTCGGTCTCTATGCGCTCGGTCTCGGCCTGCTGTATGCCGGCCTGCTGGCGCTGATGTATCTCAAGGAGGAGCCCGGCCTGCCCGGCCAGTTGCTGTTCGCCGCCCACTACCTGGCCTACCCGCTGCTGGCCTGGATCGCCCTGGCGCCGGAGCGCGACGGGGAATGAACCGAACGCTCGCCGCACTGACCAAGACGAGGTCATTCGTCGCACGCGTGAAACATGAACGCCCTACCCTTGCCTGACGCCCACCGCAACGACCTGCCCGCCGTCCTTGCCGGCCCGCTGCTGCGCCGCCTCGAAGCCCGCCGCCTGGTGCTGTGGCTGGTCGCCTCGCGGCCGCTGGAAGCCCGCCTGCAGCTCGCCTGGGACGACGCGCAGCGCGGCCTGGTCGAGCTCGACCTGCCGCTGGGCGACTCCCGCTGCCAGCGCCTGGCCGTCGGCCGCCATGCCTGGCTGCACCTGATCGACGTCCGCCTGGATGAACCGCTGCCGGTCGACACCTTCATCTATTACGACCTGCATATAGAAGAAGAGGACGGCGGCACCCGGGCGATCGCCGACTGGGCCCCTCATCTGTTGTACCCGGGACAAGCGCGGCCGGATTTCGTGCGCCGCGGCCGCCTCGATCACCTGCTGCACGGCTCCTGCCGCAAGCCGCATCACCCCAGCAAGGACGGTCTGCTGCAGGCCGACGCGCTGCTCGCCGCCACTCGCTCGCAGCCGGCCGAGCGGCCGGCGCTGCTGATGCTCAGCGGCGACCAGGTCTACGCCGACGATGTCGCCGGCCCGATGCTGGTGGCCGTCCACCGCCTGATCGAACGCCTCGGCCTGTACGGCGAGCACCTCGACGGCGCCACGGTCAGTACCAGCGAGGCCCTCTACGCGCACCCGGCCGGCTACTACCGGCGCGAAGACCTGCTGCCCGCCTACACCGCCAACGAGGAACTGCGCGAGCGCTTCTTCGGCGGCGTGAAGAAGCCGGTGTTCACCAGCGCCAACGCGCACAACCACCTGGTCACCTTCGCCGAGGTGCTGGCCATGTACCTGCTGGTCTGGTCGCCCACTCCCTGGCAGTTGATCGCTCCGCGCATGCCGGAGCTGCCCGAGCACCTGGCGACTCGCTACCGTGCGGAGGAGCCCCTGATCCGCGCCTTCGTCGCCGACCTGCCGCAGGCCGCGCGGGCCCTGGCCCAGCTGCCGTGCCTGATGATCTTCGACGACCACGACATCACCGACGACTGGAACCTCTCCGCGCGCTGGGAGCAGAGTGCCTACGGCCACCCGTTCTCGCGACGCATCGTCGGCAACGCCCTGCTCGGCTACCTGCTGTGCCAGGGCTGGGGCAACTGCCCGGAGGCCTTCGCTGGCGAGCTGCCGGCGATCCGCGAGTTGCTCGCCACCCCGGACCGGCAGCAGCGGCTGAGCGCCGAAGCGCAGGACGCCGTCATCGACCGCCTGCTGACCTTCGACCACTGGCACTACAGCCTGCCCGGCCAGCCACTCTTGCTGGTGCTCGACACCCGCACCCGCCGCTGGCGCAGCGAAAGCTACCTGAGCCGCCCCTCCGGCCTGATGGACTGGGAAGCCCTCTGCGAGCTGCAGCACGCCCTGCTCGACGAGCCGGCGGTGGTCATCGTCTCGCCCGCGCCGATGTTCGGCGTCAAGCTGATCGAGATCGTCCAGCGCCTGTTCACCTGGGCCGGCTACCCGCTGCTGGTCGACGCGGAAAACTGGATGGCCCACCGCGGCGCGGCCAAGGTGATGCTCAACATCTTCCGCCACTCGCGCACGCCGGCGAACTACGTGATCCTCTCCGGCGACGTGCACTACTCCTTCGCCTACGAGGTGCACATCCGCCACCGCGACAGCGGTCCGCGCATCTGGCAGATCACCAGCAGCGGCATCAAGAACGAATTCCCGCGCCGCCTGCTCGACTGGTTCGACCGCCTCAACCGCTGGCTGTACGCCCCGCATTCGCTGCTCAACTGGTTCACCAAGCGCCGCCGCATGCAGATCACCCCGCGCATCCCCAGCCGCAGCCAGCGCGGCGAGCGCCTGTGGAACGGCGCCGGCCTGGGCCAGGTGCGCCTGGACGAACAGGGCCGGCCCTGCGAGATCCGCCAGCTGAACGCCGACGGCGCGGAGCCGACGTGCTTCGAGGCCATCGCGCGGCAGGAAATGGACGGCTGAGCCCGGGGCTCACCCGCGCGCCGATTTGGCGCATACTGGATACACAGCAGCCAGCTCCGGAGACCCCATGCTGCCCCGCACCCTCGAAGAACTGGATGCCCTGCGCGACGAGTGCAAGGCCATGGTGACCAGGCGCGCAGGCCTCTCCGCCGGCGCCGCGGTGCTGCCGATCCCCGGCCTCGACCTGGGCACCGACATCGCCCTGCTGATCGAGCTGATCCCGGCGATCAACCAGAAGTTCGGCCTCGGCGCCGAACAGGTCCGCGGACTCGACCCGAAGCTCCAGCGCATCGTGCTGGTCGGCGCCACCAGCCTGGGCAACAACCTGATCGGCAAGTGGGTGACCCAGCAACTGGTCATGCAGATGCTGCAGCGCCTCGGCATCCGCGTCGCCACCAAGACCGCTGCCAAGTTCGTGCCCATCCTCGGCCAGGCACTGGCCGCCTCGATCAGCTTCGGCGCGATGAAGCTGCTCGGCAATGCCCACGTCGAGGACTGCTACAAGGTGGCCAGGCAGGCCCTGCTGGCACAGGAGCCGGAGCAGATCCGGGTGATCGAGGTGACCCCGGAGATGGTCGAGGTCGCCCGCCCCTGACGCCCTGCCCACCCGGCGGGCGCGGCCTGCCGGGTGAGGCGGCGCTGGCGAGCTACTTCTGCAGCTTGGTGATCTTGGTGCCCTGGATGCCGATCCCGGCCATCAGCCCCTTCTGGTCGAAGACGAAGGCATAGATGTCGTCCTTCATGGTCGCGGTGGTGGCGTTCCTGGCCACGCCCTCGTCGACCACCACCACGGTCGGGCCGACGCCGACCTCGAAGCCGTCCACCTTGTCGAGCGCCTGGAAGGCCTCGTCGGTCATGAACATCATCGCGTAGCCGTACTTCTGCACCCCGGCCTGCAGGCCGTAGGAGGCCCCGGCGGTGCTGTAGTAGGCGACGGCCTTGCCGCCGCGGATCAGCGCGCCCTCGCCGTACTGGCCACCGATTACCAGACCGGCCTTGGTGATGCTGGGAAACACCAGGATCGCCCGGGCCTTCTCGCCCAGCACCTTGGCCGCCGGTACCTTCGCATACAGGTCCTGCAGGGCGGCATGCGCCTCCTTGTCGAGCTGCGCCGCATCGGCGGCGCGGGCCGGGCTGGCCGCAAGCACGAGCAAGACGCTGATGATCGCGGCGAGCAGCATCTGCCAGGCCTTGCTCACGGCCACCTGGGGCACAGCGACCGGCTCGGCGCGCGAGACGGACTGGACAAGTTTCATGATTCACCTCCGCAGGGGAAAACTCGGCGTGGTCCAGCCACTGCAAGTCAGGAGATGACGCCTGCCCACGCTGGACGCGGCGCGCGGATGCACGCCAGAAAAACGCTAGTTCGTGCCGCAAGGGTGGTCAATTCCGCTCCTCCGACCCTGGATACCGCGCCGCGCCAGCGGCCCGCTTCAGGCCTCCACCGCCGCCCACTGCTTGTTCAGGCGCTTGTCCGACACCGCCATGCGGGTGCCCAGCTGCTGGGCGAACAGCGACACCCGGTATTCCTCGAGCATCCAGCGATACAGGGTCAGCTCGGGATCGCGCTTGCCTTCCTGGGCGTGCTTGGCGGCACGCGCCTGGTACTGCTCCCAGTAGCCGGCCAGCTCGCCGCTCCACACCCGGTCGCGCTGCAGCTGGCTGCCGACCTTGTCCAGGCGCTGCTCGATGGCCTTGAGGTAGCGCGGATATTCCCTGAGCCACTCGGCCGGGGTCTGGCGCACGAAGCCGGGGTAGACCAGGTTGGCCAGCTGGGCCTTGATGTCGTTGAGCGCCACCGCCATGGCCAGGTCGATGCGCCCCTTGAAGCGCTTCTGCAGGCCGTGCCAGAGCTTGAGTATCTCCAGCACCAGCTTCGCCAGGCGCTCGGCGTGCTCGCTCCAGCTGCCGCGCTTGCGCTCGGCCAGCGCGGCCAGCGCGGCGCCGTCGCGCGGCAGCGGGCTTTCGCCTTCGAGGATGCAGCTGTCCAGGCTGGCCAGCAGGATGTCCTCGACCAGCGCCTCGACGCGGCCCAGCTCGCGGTACAGCAGGCCCATCTCGGTGATCCCCGGCAGCTTGCCGCGCAGGTACTTGGCCGGCTCGGCCAGCTGTTGCAGCAGCAGCCGCTGCAGGGCGCGGCGGTGCTGGAACTCGGCCTCGGCCTGGGTCGGGAAGCGCCCTTCCTTGACCGCACCGTTGTCCTCGACCAGCGCCGGATAGACGGTCAGCGACAGCCCGGCGATCTTCTGCTGGGTGCTCTGCGCCACGCTGAAAGCCTTGGCCTCCACCGGTTTGGCCTCGGCCTTGCTCTCGGGGAGGGCCAGCGCGGCCTGGCTGGCCTCGGCGAAGCGCGCGGTCAGCTCGGCCAGGTCGCGGCCCTCGCCGAGGAACTTGCCGCGCGCATCGACCACCTCGATGTTCATCTTCAGGTGGCTTTCCAGCTGGGCGGCGGCGTCCGCCCAGGCCTCCTCGGGCACCCGGGCGCCGGTCATGCGCTGCAGTTCGCGGCCGAGCGCCTCGGGCAAGGCGCCCTCGCCGAAGGCCAGCTTGGTCAGCGCGGCGCCGACGAAGTCCGGCACCGGCACGAAGTTCTTGCGCAGCGCCTTGGGCAGGCCGCGCACCAGCGCCACGCACTTGGCCTCCAGCAGGCCCGGCACCAGCCAGTCGAGGCGCTCGGCCGGCAGCTGCGGCAGCAGCGGCGCCGGCACGCGCACGGTGACGCCGTCGCGCGGGTGGTTGGGCTCGAAATGGTAGGACAGCGGCAGCTGCAGGCGGCCGATGCTCAGGCTGTCCGGGTACTGCTGCGCGGTGACCTCGCGGGCCTCGCGGGCCAGCACGTCCTCCTCGCGCATGATCAGCAGCTGCGGGTCTTTCGCGCTCTCGCGCTTGTACCAGCTCTCGAAGCTGGCGGTCTGGTAGACGTCCGCCGGCAGGCGCGCGTCGTAGAAGGCGAACAGGGTTTCCTCGTCGGCGAGGATGTCGCGGCGGCGCGCCTTGGCTTCCAGCTCGTCGAGCTTGTCCAGCAACTGGCGGTTGGCGGCGAGGCACCTGGCGCGGCTGTTGATCTCGCCGCGCACCAGGCCCTCGCGGATGAACAGCTCGCGCGAGGCCGCCGGGTCGACCGGCCCGTAGTGCACCGGCCGGCGGCCGACGATGATCAGCCCGTAGAGGGTGACCTGCTCGAAGGCCACCACCTGGCCGCGCTTCTTCTCCCAGTGCGGTTCCAGGTGGTTGCGCTTGAGCAGGTGCGGCGCCAAGGGTTCGATCCAGTCGGGGTCGATCTTCGCCACCATGCGCGCGAACAGCTTGGTGGTTTCCACCAGCTCGGCGGCCATCACCCACTGCGGGCGCTTGCGGCCGATGCTGCTTCCGGGGTGCAGCCAGAAGCGCCGCTGGCGGGCGCCGTTGTAGTCGCCTTCCTCGGTCTTCTGGCCGATCTGGCTGAGCAGGCCGGCGAGCAGCGCCTTGTGCACGGCGGCGTAGTTCTTCAGGGTCTGCGCGGCCTGCTGGCGCTCGTCCTGGGCGGCGACGGCGTGACGGGCGCGCTGGTCCAGCTCGCCCGTCACCACGGGCGCGGCGACCGGCTCCGGCGCTTCCAGCTGGTTGAGCGGCAGCTTGAGGTCGCGGCAGGTGAGCAGCAGCTGGCGGTGGGCGTCGCGCCACTCGCGCAGGCGCAGGTAGTTGAGGAAGTTGCGGCGGCACCAGTTGCGCAGCGCGTTGGCGCCCAGCGCCTGGCGCTGCGCCTCGAAGCCGTGCCACAGGTTGATCAGCGCGGCGAAGTCGGAATCGGGATTCTTCCACTGCGCATGGGCCTGATCGGCGGCCTGCTGGCGCTCCATCGGCCGCTCGCGCGGGTCCTGCACCGACAGCGCGCTGGCGATGACCAGCACCTCGGCGAGGCTGCCCTGCTGGGCGCCTTCCAGCAGCATGCGGCCCAGGCGCGGGTCGATCGGCAGGCGCGCCAGCTGGCGACCCAGCGGGGTCAGCTGGTTGTCGCGGCCGACCGCGGACAGTTCCTGCAGCAGGTTGAAGCCGTCGCTGATCGCCTTGCCTTCCGGCGGCTCGATGAACGGGAAGTCCTGGATGTCGCCGAGGCGCAGATGCAGCATCTGCAGGATCACCGCGGCCAGGTTGGTGCGCAGGATCTCCGGATCGGTGAATTCGGGGCGGCCGAGGAAGTCCTCCTCGCTGTACAGGCGGATGCAGATGCCCGGCTCGACCCGGCCGCAACGGCCCTTGCGCTGGTTGGCGCTGGCCTGCGACACCGCCTCCACCGGCAGGCGCTGCACCTTGGCGCGGTAGCTGTAGCGGCTGATCCGCGCGGTGCCCGAGTCGATCACGTAGCGGATGCCCGGCACGGTCAGCGAGGTCTCGGCGACGTTGGTGGCCAGCACGATCTTGCGCCCGCCGGCCGGCTTGAAGATCTTCTGCTGCTCGGCCGGGGTCAGCCGCGCGTACAGCGGCAGCACCTCGGTGTGCCTGAGGTTGGCCTTGCGCAGCACCTCGGCGGCCTCGCGGATCTCGCGCTCACCGGGGAGGAACACCAGCACGTCGCCCGGGCGCTTGCCAATCGCGCGCTCATGCGCCTCGATCTCCTCGAGGGCGCGCAGGATGCCCTGGTCCACCGACAGGTCGTCGAACAGCGGCTCGCCGTTCTCGTCCAGCTCGGCGGCCAGCGGCCGGTACCAGGTCTCCACCGGGTAGGTGCGCCCGGACACCTCGATGATCGGCGCATCATTGAAGTGCCTGGAGAAGCGTTCCAGGTCGATGGTCGCCGAGGTGATGATCACCTTGAGGTCGGGGCGGCGCGGCAGCAGGTTCTTCAGGTAGCCGAGCAGGAAGTCGATGTTCAGGCTGCGCTCATGGGCTTCGTCGACGATCAGGGTGTCGTACTTCTCGAGGAAGCGGTCGTGCTGGGTCTCGGCGAGCAGGATGCCGTCGGTCATCAGCTTGACCAGCGACTGCTCGCCGCTGTGGTCCTCGAAGCGCACCTGGTAGCCGACCAGCTCGCCGAGCGGCGTGCCCAGCTCCTCGGCGACCCGGGTGGCGACGCTGCGCGCGGCCAGGCGGCGCGGCTGGGTGTGGCCGATCAGCCCGGCCACGCCGCGCCCGGCTTCCAGGCAGATCTTCGGCAGCTGGGTGGTCTTGCCCGAGCCGGTCTCGCCGGCGATCACCACCACCTGGTGCTTCTCGATGGCCGCACGGATCTCCTCGCGGCGGGCGGCGATCGGCAGGGCGTCGTCGTAGCGGATGCGCGGCACGCTGGCGCGGCGCGCCGCGACCTTGGCCATGGATGCCTGGAAGCGCTCCAGCCACTGCGCCAGCCGGCCCTCGTCCCACGCCGGCGTGCCGGCCTGCTTGCGCAGCTCGAGGAGCTGGCGGCGCAGGCGGTGGCGGTCGGCGTTGAGCGCCTGGTCGAGGTTGTTCAGCAGCTGGTCGAAGGCGGGTACGGCACTCATCGGGCGGGCATCGGCAGGCAATTCGGGGCGCCGATTGTCGCAGATTTGCCCGCCAGCGGGTCAGTCCCGTACCACCGCCGCCGGTGCCGCGCCACGCCGGCCGAGCGCCAGCCAAATGCCCAGCGCCACAACGCCCAGCGCCGCGCCGGCTGCGCACACGCCACGCCAGCCGAACGCCTCGTACAGCGCCGCCGAACTCAGCGAACCCAGCGCGCCGCCGACGAAGTAGCCGGCCATGTAGCCGGCGTTGATCCGGCTGCGCGCCTCGGGACGCAGCCGGTAGACCTGGTTCATGTTGCTGACGTGGGTCAGCTGCACCGCCAGGTCGAGCAGCACCACGCCGACCAGCAGCGCCGCCAGGGAGCCGCCGGCGAAGCCCAGCGGCAGCCAGGACAGCGCGAGCAGCGCCAGCCCCAGGGTGATGGCCTGCGCGGCGCGCCCGCGGTCGGCCAGCCGCCCGGCCAGGCTGGCGGCCAGCGCGCCGACCGCGCCGACGATGCCGAACAGGCCGATCACCCCGTCGGAGTAGCCGTAGGGCTCGGCCGACAGCAGGAAGGCCAGCGGCGTCCAGAGCATGGCGAACAGGGCGAACGTCAGACCGCCGAGCAGGGTATACAGGCGCAACTCCGGCTCCTCGCGGAACAGGACGAAGACCGAGGCGAGAAGCCGGGGATAACCGAGGCGCTCCGGGTGGCGGTAGCACGGCAGGGCGAACCACAGCGCCAGCGCGGTGGCCGTCATGGCCGCCGCGGCGAGGAAGTACACGCCGCGCCAACTGCCCAGCTCGGACAGGCTGCCGGCCACGGTGCGCGCCAGCAGGATGCCGAGCAGCAGGCCGCTCATCAGGGTGCCGATCACCCGGCCGCGCTCGGCGGGCGCGGCCAGGGTCGCGGCGAAGGGCACCAGCACCTGGGCGACGGACGAAAAGGCCCCGGCCAGGGCGGTGCCCAGCAGCAGCACGGCGAAACTCGGTGCACAGGCGCTGAGCAGCAGGCCGGCGGCGACCAGCAGGGTCATGCCGACGATCAGCCCGCGGCGCTCCAGCAGATCGTCGAGCGGCACCAGCAGGATCAGGCCCAGCGCGTAGCTGACCTGGGCGGTGGTGACCAGGGTGCCGGCGCGGGCATAGGACAGGCCGAATTCGTCGGCCAGGGTCTGCAGCAGCGGCTGGTTGTAGTAGTTGCTGGCCACCGCCACGCCGGTGGCGAAAGCCATCAGCAGCACTAGCCAGCGGCTCAAGGGAGGGGTTGGGTGTTCGTGCATGGTCTCGTCCTCGCCAGGAAGGGGGGCGCAGTATCCGGCCGACCAGGCGATGACAGAAATGAATTGTTAAGATTGCTGAAATCTATAAAAAGGATTGAAAGCCATGAACCTCAAGCAGCTCGAATTCGCCATCGCCCTCGCCGAGGAAGGCCACTTCACCCGCGCGGCGCAGCGCTGCAACGTGGTGCAGTCCGCGCTCAGCCACCAGATCGCCCGCCTGGAGGAGGAGCTGGGCGCGCCCCTGTTCGAGCGTCGGCCGCGCCGGGTGGTGACGACCCCGGCCGGCGAGGCGCTGCTCCGCGAGGCGCGCCAGGTGGTGGAGACGACCCGGCGGATTCCCGCCCAGGTGGCCGCGGTGGCCGGCGAGGTGCGCGGCTGCCTGACCGTCGGAGCGATCTCCTCGCTCGACCTGTTCGACATCGTCGAGCTGCTGGCTGCCTTCCACCGCCGGTTCCCGCACATCGACATCGGCCTGCGCCAGGAGCACAGCGACCTGCTGCTGGAGGAGGTGCGCAAGGGCAGCATCGATCTGGCGTTCGTCGGCGTGGCGACCAGCAAGCCGCTACCGGGCGTGGAGAAGCGCCTGCTGGTCGAGGAGGAACTGGTCGCGGTGTTGCCCCCCGGACACCCGCTGGCCGACCGCGCGCGTCTGCGTCTGGAGGAATTACAGGACCTGCCGCTGGTGGACTTCCCCGCCGGCAGCAGCGCGCGCCAGCAGACTGACGAGGCCTTCGCCGCCCTCGGCCTGGCACATCGGGTGAGTTTCGAGATCAGCCACCTGCTCCTGCTGGAGCGCCTGGCCCGCGGCGGCCTGGCGGTCGGTCTGGCACCGGCCAGCAGCGCCGCCACCTTCGTCGGCCTGCCGCGCATCCCGGTCGCCGACGCGCCCAAGCGCCGGGTGTACGCCATCTGGTCGAGCCATCCGACCCCAGCCACCCGCGAGCTGCTCGCAGAGCTGGACACGCTGCTCGCGGCCGGTCCGGCGGGCGCCTGACTCAGGCCGCCGCGCGCTTCTTCAGCTCCTCCTCGCGCAGCTCGCGGCGCAGGATCTTGCCGACGTTGCTGGTCGGCAGCGAGTCGCGGAACTCCACGTGGTGCGGCACCTTGTAGCGGGTCAGGTTGGCGCGCATGTGCGCCAGCACCTGCTCCTCGCTCAGCTCGGCGCCGGGCTTGCGCACCACGAACAGCTTGATCGCCTCGCCGCTGCGCTCGTCCGGCACGCCGATGGCCGCGCCCATCTGCACCCCCGGCAGGCTGGCCAGCACCTCCTCCAGCTCGTTGGGGTACACGTTGAAGCCGGACACCAGGATCATGTCCTTCTTGCGGTCGACGATGCGTATGTAGCCGTCCGCCTGGATCACCGCGATGTCGCCGGTCTTCAGCCAGCCGTCGGCGCCGAGCACCTCGGCGGTGGCCTCCGGGCGCTGCCAGTAGCCCTTCATCACCTGCGGACCCTTGACGCACAGCTCGCCGGGCACGCCGAGACCGAGGTCGTTGCCGGCCTCGTCGATCACCTTGCACTGGGTCGAGGGCATGGGAATGCCGATGGTGCCGGGCTGGTTGTGCTGGCGCGGATTGACCGATACCACCGGGCTGGTCTCGGTCAGCCCGTAGCCCTCGCAGATGGCACAGCCGGTGACCTCCTTCCAGCGCTCGGCCACCGCCTGCTGCAGGGCCATGCCGCCGGAGATGGTCAGCTTCAGCGCGGAGAAGTCGAGGCGGCGGAAGTCCTCGCTGTTGCATAGGGCGACGAACAGGGTGTTGAGGCCGACGAAGCCGCTGAACTTCCAGCGGCCCAGTTCCTTGACCATCGCCGGCAGGTCGCGCGGATTGGTGATCAGCAGGTTGTGGTTGCCGAGCAGCATCATCGCCATGCAGTGAAAGGTGAAGGCGTAGATGTGGTACAGCGGCAGCGGGGTGACCAGGGTCTCGCAGCCCTCGCCGAGGTTGGCGGCCATCAGCGCCTGGCACTGCAGCATGTTGGCGATCAGGTTGCGGTGGCTGAGCATGGCGCCCTTGGCCACCCCGGTGGTGCCGCCGGTGTACTGCAGCACCGCCACCTCGTCGGCCTTGGGCTGCGCCTCGCGCAGCGGCCGGCCGCGCCCGCGTGCCAGCACCTCGGTGAACTTCACCGCCTGCGGCAGGTGGTAGTGCGGCACCATCCTCTTCACGTAGCGCACCGCGGCGTTGACCAACCAGCGCCTGGGCGCCGGCAGCAGATCGCCGACCTCGGTGACCACCACGTGGCGGATGGCGGTGTGCGGCAGCACCTGCTCGGCCAGATGGGCGAGGTTGGCCAGGCAGACCAGCGCCTTGGCGCCGGAGTCGTTGAACTGGTGCTGCATCTCCCGCGCGGTGTACAGCGGGTTGGTGTTGACCACCACCAGCCCGGCGCGCAGCGCGCCGAACACCGCGACCGGGAACTGCAGCAGGTTGGGCAGCTGGATGGCGATGCGGTCGCCGGGCACCAGGTCGGTGTGCTCCTGCAGCCAGGCGGCGAAGGCGCCGGACAGCTGGTACAGCTCGCCATAGCTGAGGCTGCGGCCGAGGTTGCTGAACGCCGGCTTGTCGGCGAAGCGCTGGCAGGATTCGCGCAGCACCGCCTGGATGTTCGGGTAGCGGTCGGGATCGATCTCGCTGGCAATGCCTGCCGGGTACTTGTCCGTCCAGAAGTTCTCGCTCATCGCGCCTCTCCCCCGCGTGTGGCTGCACCGGTCGCCAGCCCCGCTGACGCGGCTGCCTGCCCTGGCGCTCTTGTTATGTATGGCCCGCAGCAGCATGCGCTGCAAGCGGACACCCCCGAGGATAACAGCAGCACTGGGCCACGGGGCTGAACAGCGTCGCGGCGACGCGGTAACCTGAAGGCTCAGGGCCGGCGTGCGCCAGCCCCCTAGCCCCTCTCGCTCAAGGAGAACGCATGAGCCTGGTAGAGAACACCCCCTACGACGAACTGCAGGTCGGCCAGAAGGCCAGCTATCCGCACCGCGTCGCGGAGCGCGACGTGCAGCTGTTCGCCGAAGTCTCCGGCGACCGCAACCCGGTGCACCTGGACGCCGAGTACGCCGCCACCACCCAGTTCAAGGAGCGCATCGCCCACGGCATGCTCACCGGCGCGTTGATCAGCGCGGCCATCGCCACCACCCTGCCCGGCCCGGGGACCATCTACCTCGGCCAGAACCTGCGCTTCACTCGTCCGGTGAAGCTGGGCGACGAGCTCAGCGTCGAGCTGGAGGTGCTGGAGAAGCTGCCGAAGAACCGCGTGCGCATCGCCACCCGCGTGCTCAACCAGCAGGGCAAGGCGGTGGTGGAAGGCGAGGCCGAGGTGATGGCGCCGCAGGACAAGCTGCGCATCGCCCTGACCGAGCTGCCGCCGATCACCGTCGGCTGAGCCCCTCGGAAACGCCAGCGCCCGCATTCGTGCGGGCGCTGTGCTTTTCTGCAGGCAAAAAAAACGGGCGACCGAAGTCGCCCCAAATGCCTTGCGTGCTCGTGAGTCGGGAAGGATCTCTACTTCTTGCTGCCTTTCTGTGCGTCCTTCCAGACGAAATATCCAAATCCACCCAGGAAGCCGGCCGTCAGTACGACGATCACGATGCCGGCGATTACTACCTCGTCCATAAACATGGCTCGTTCTCCGCTCATGTCCTGCTGTTGAAGCCAGATTACCCATACCCGGGCAGGGGAAATTGACCCGGATCAACTGGCACCAACGACCCTGCCGGTGAAGGCGGGCTAATCCTGACGCAGATCAACGGAGCGGCACCCGGGCAGGACGCCCTGCGCGAAAAACGGCGCACCAGAAACACCGCGGGCGCCATCTGTGGCGCCCGACCTGGGAAAAACGGCGCGCCCTGGCGCGCGAGGATGCGGCTTCAGCGCTTCTTCGGCTTGCCGCGGCTCTTGGCCTTCTTCTTCGCGGTCAGCGGCAGGGCCTGCTCGAACAGCTGGCGGACGTCCTGCAGGCGCTTCTCGTGCAGGTCGTGGATGCGCCGCTCGCGCTCGGCGGCGAAGTCGATCAGGGTCTCGTCACTCATGGCGTCTTCCGGCGCAGTGGATGGGGATGCCTGCATGATGCGGCAGTTGTCCGCCTGCCGCCAGCTCGCGATCGCTTTGGCCTGCCCTGCGCCCTTCCGCTAAAATGCCGCCTTTCCTCTTTCGTGTCTGGAGACATGCATGGCGCAGTATCAACCGGGGCAACGCTGGATCAGTGACAGCGAGGCGGAACTGGGGCTGGGAACCATCCTCGCGCAGGACGGCCGCCTGCTCACCGTCCTCTATCCGGCGACCGGCGATACCCGGCAGTACGCGCTGCGCAACGCGCCGCTGACCCGCGTGCGCTTCTCGCCGGGCGACGAGATCACCCACTTCGAGGGCTGGAAGCTGACCGTGCAGGAGGTCGAGGACGTCGACGGCCTGCTGGTCTACCACGGCATCAACGCCGACAACGAAAGCCGCTCGCTGCCGGAAACCCAGCTGTCCAACTTCATCCAGTTCCGCCTGGCCAGCGACCGCCTGTTCGCCGGGCAGATCGATCCGCTGCCCTGGTTCGCCCTGCGCTACCAGAGCCTGCAGCACGCCAGCCGCCTGCAGCAGTCGGCGCTGTGGGGCCTGTCCGGCGCGCGCGCCCAGCCGATCGCCCACCAGCTGCACATCGCCCGCGAGGTGGCCGACCGCGCCAGCCCGCGCGTGCTGCTGGCCGACGAAGTGGGTCTGGGCAAGACCATCGAGGCCGGCCTGATCCTGCATCGCCAGCTGCTCTCCGGCCGCGCCCGCCGCGCGCTGATCCTGGTGCCGGAGAACCTGCAGCACCAGTGGCTGGTGGAGATGCGCCGGCGCTTCAATCTGGAAGTCGCCCTGTTCGACGCCGAGCGCTTCCTCGCCAGCGACGCCGACAATCCCTTCGAGGACTGCCAGTTGGCGCTGGTCGCCCTCGACTGGCTGCGTGACGACGGTCGCGCCCAGCAGGCCGTGCGCGACGCCGGCTGGGACCTGCTGGTGGTCGACGAGGCGCACCACCTGGTCTGGCACCCGGAAGGCGCCAGCGCCGAATACCGCCTGGTCGAGGACCTGGCCAGCCAGATCCCCGGCGTGCTGCTGCTCACCGCCACCCCCGAGCAGCTCGGCCTGGAAAGCCACTTCGCCCGCCTGCGCCTGCTCGACCCGGACCGCTTCCACGACCTCGAGGCGTTCCGCGCCGAGAGCGCCCAGTACCAGCCGGTGGCTGCCGCGGTGCAGGAGCTGCTCGACCACGGCAAGCTGTCCCAGGAGGCGCGCGCCGCCATCCACGGCTTCCTCGGCAGCGAGGGCGATGCCCTGCTGGCCAGTGTCGAGGGCGGCGACGAGGAAGCCCGCGCGCGGCTGATCCGCGAGCTGCTCGACCGTCACGGCACCGGCCGCGTGCTGTTCCGTAACACCCGCGCCGCAGTGCAGGGCTTCCCCGAGCGCCAGCTGCATCCCTACCCGCTGCCGAGCCCGGCCGAGTACCTGGAGCTGCCGGTCGACGAGCACGCCGACCTCTATCCGGAAGTCGGCTACCAGGCGCAGCTGGACGACGGCGGCGACGACAGCCAGCACTGGTGGCGCTTCGATCCGCGCGTCGAGTGGCTGATCGACACCCTGAAGATGCTGAAGAAGACCAAGGTGCTGGTGATCTGCGCCCACGCCGAGACCGCCCTCGATCTCGAGGAAGCCCTGCGCGTGCGCTCCGGCATCCCGGCCACGGTATTCCACGAGGGCATGAGCATCCTCGAGCGCGACCGCGCCGCCGCCTTCTTCGCCGACGAGGAGTTCGGCGCCCAGGTGCTGATCTGCTCGGAGATCGGCAGCGAGGGCCGCAACTTCCAGTTCGCCCACCACCTGGCGCTGTTCGACCTGCCGGCCCACCCCGACCTGCTCGAGCAGCGCATCGGCCGCCTCGACCGCATCGGCCAGCAGCACACCATCCAGCTGCACGTGCCCTACCTGGAGAACAGCGCCCAGGAGCGCCTGTTCCACTGGTACCACCAGGGCCTCAACGCCTTCCTCAACACCTGCCCGACCGGCAACGCCCTGCAGCAGCAGTTCGGCGCGCGCCTGCTGCCGCTGCTGGAAGGCGGCGACGACGGCGAATGGGAGCAGTTGCTGGCCGAAGGCCGCGCCGCCCGCGAGAGCTTGGAGGCCGAGCTGCACAAGGGCCGCGACCGCCTGCTGGAGCTCAACTCCGGCGGCGCCGGCGAGGGCGAGGCCTTGGCCGCCGAGATCCTCGAACAGGACGAGGACTTCGCCCTGCCGATCTACATGGAGGAGCTGTTCAACGCCTTCGGCATCGACAGCGAGGACCACTCGGAGAACGCGCTGATCCTCAAGCCGAGCGAGAAGATGCTCGACGCCGGCTTCCCGCTCGGCGACGACGAGGGCGTGACCGTCACCTACGACCGCAACCAGGCGCTGGCCCGCGAGGACATGCAGTTCCTCACCTGGGAGCACCCGATGGTGCAGGGCGGCATGGACCTGGTGCTGTCCGGCACCATGGGCAACACCTCGGTGGCGATCATCAAGAACAAGGCGCTCAAGCCCGGCACCCTGCTGCTCGAGCTGCTCTACGTCAGCGAGGTGGTGGCCCCGCGCGCCCTGCAGCTCGGCCGCTACCTGCCGCCGGCGGCGCTGCGCTGCCTGCTCGACGCCAACGGCAACGACCTGGCCGCGCGGGTCAGCTTCGAGGCCCTGCACGACCAGCTGGAAAGCGTGCCGCGGATCAGCTCCAACAAGTTCGTCCAGGCCCAGCGCGACGTGCTGGCCAAGCTGATCGCCAAGGGCGAGGCCAAGGTCGCCCCGCAGCACGCCGAGCGGGTCAGCGAGGCCGCCCGCCGCTTCGCCGCCGAGCTGGAGGAAGAGGTCGCCCGCATGGAGGCGCTGCGCGCGGTCAACCCCAGCGTGCGCGACAGCGAGCTGGACAGCCTGCGCCGGCAGCGCGAGCAGGGCATCGCCCTGTTCGACAAGGCCGCCCTGCGCCTGGAGGCGATCCGCGTGCTGGTCGCCGGCTAAATGCTACGCAGGACGAGGTGGGCAACGCTGCGCGATTGCCCGCCGTCCCGTCGTAGGGCCGTGCGCACCCTACACGCTCAGCGTGACCGCCACTGCCCCAGCCACTCCAGGCTGGCGGCGGTGCCCGCCTCCCCCGGCCGGTACTCGGCCGCCAGCCAGCCGTCGTAACCCGCCTCGCGCAGCGCCGCCAGCGCCGCCGCGAAATCCACCGAGCCGGAGCCCGGCGCGCCGCGCCCCGGGCAGTCGGCGAACTGCACGTGGCCGATGCGTCCGCCCAGCGCGGCGACGCTCGCCGGCAGGTCCAGGCCCTGGCGGGCCATGTGGTAGAGGTCGAGCTGGGCGGCGAAGTTGGGGTGGTCCACCGCCTCCACCAGCCCGATCAGATCATCCGGCGTATTGATCAGGAAGCCCGGCATGTCGAGGGGGTTGATCGCCTCGGCCAGCACCCGGATGCCCAGCGGCGCAAAGGCCTCGGCCGATCGGCGCAGGTTGCCGACCAGGGTTTCCAGAGCCGCCTCGCGGCTCACGCCCTCGGCCAGCCGGCCAGGCAGCACGTTGACGAACCGCGGACGCACGCCGGCGGCATAGACCAGCGCCTGGGCCAGCGCCGCATCGAACTCGGCCTGGCGCTCGGGCACCGCCGCCAGCCCCGGACCACCGGTCATCAGGTCGCCGGCAGGCAGGTTGATCAGCACCAGCGGCAGCCCCGCCGCCTGCAGCGCGGCCTTGAGCTCGTGGGCCGGAACCTCGTAGGGAAACTGGATCTCCACCCCGGCGAAGCCGGCTTCGGTCGCCGCCCGGATGCGCTCCGCCAGCGGCAGCTCGGTGAACAGCATGCTCAGGTTGGCGGCGAGCTTCATGCCTCGTCCTCCCGGCGATACAGCTCGACCAGGGTCGCCGGATCGCGCTCCAGATTGCCCTGGCTGCCGTGCAGGCGCATCAGCTGCGCGGCAAGGCCGCTCATCGGCGTGGCCGAGCCCTGCTCGCGGGACAGCTTGACCGCGGTGTCGAGGTCCTTGAGCAGGGTGCGCACGTGCCACTTGACCGGCTCGAAGCGGCTCTCGGCCATCTGCGGGGCGAGGATCTGCAAAGGCTTCGAGTCGGCGAAACCGCCGGCCAGCGCCGGCGCCAGCAGGCTGGCGTCCACCCCGGCCTGCTCGGCCAGCGCCACCACCTCGGCGATCACCAGGGCGTTGCAGGCGACGATCATCTGGTTGCACACCTTGGTCACCTGCCCGGCGCCGACCTCGCCCATGCGCGTCACGCGCTGGCCGAGGTGGGCGAGGACCGGTCGCAGCCGCTCGATGTCGTCCGCCGCGCCGCCGGCCATGATCGCCAGGCTGCCGGCCTCGGCACCCGGGGTGCCGCCGGACACCGGCGCATCCACCCAGCGCATGCCGCAGCGCTCCTCCAGCTCGATGGCCATCTCGCGGGTCGCCGCCGGATCGCAGCTGGAAAAGTCCACCAGCAGTTGCCCCGGCAGGCCGGTCTCGACGATGCCGCCGGGGCTGAACACCACCTCACGCACTGCGGCGGTGTCGGCCAGGCAGAGCATGACGACGTCCGCCTCGTGGCACAGGTCGCCCGGATGCACCACCACCTGCGCGCCGGCGTCCACCAGCGCCTCGCACTTGGCCGGGTTGCGGTTCCATACGCTCAGGGGAAAGCCTGCGGCCAGCAGGCGGCGGCTCATCGGCAGGCCCATCAGGCCGATGCCGGCAAAGGCCAGGGCCGGCAAGGTATCGCTCATGTCCATCTCCGCAGCGGAAAAACTCCATCTTAGCAGTCGCGCGCCGGCCTACCGATTGGCCTTCCGGCCAACCCGGCGCGCCGGCCGGCAAAAGCCGCGCAAAAGCACGCGCGGCCTCCTATAATTCGCGCCCGAACGTTTCCGCTATTGAACCGGAGATTCATATGCTCAAGCGCACCCTGGCGCTCGCCGCCGCCATCGCCCTGTCCGTTTCCGCCCTGGCCGCCCAGGCCGCCGATGCCCTCAAGGTTTCCGCCATCCCCGACGAGGCGCCCACCGAGCTGCTGCGCAAGTTCAAGCCGCTGGGCGCCTACCTGGAGAAGGAGCTGGGCATGCCGGTCGAGTTCGTCCCGGTGGCCGACTACGCTGCGGTGGTCGAGGGCATCGCCGCCGACCGCGTCGACCTGGCCTGGCTGGGCGGCTTCACCTTCGTGCAGACCCGCCTGAAGACCGGCAACGCCATTCCGCTGGTGCAGCGCGAGCAGGACGAGAAGTTCACCAGCAAGTTCATCAGCGCCGACGCCAACGTGAAGTCGCTGCAGGACCTCAAGGGCAAGACCTTCGCCTTCGGCTCGGTGTCCTCCACCTCCGGCAGCCTGATGCCGCGCTACTTCATGCAGAAGGACGGCATCGTGCCCGAGCAGTTCTTCTCCCGCGTGGCCTTCTCCGGCGCCCACGACGCCACCGTGGCCTGGGTGCAGGCCGGCAAGGTCGACGCCGGCGTGCTGAACGCCTCGGTGTGGGACAAGCTGGTCGCCGCCGGCAAGGTCGACACCGCCAAGGTACACGTGTTCGCCACCACCCCGACCTACTACGACTACAACTGGACCGTGCGCGGCACCCTGGATCCCGCGCTGACCGCGAAGATCAAGCAGGCGTTCCTCGCCCTCGACCCGGCCAACCCGGAGCACAAGGCGATCCTCGACCTGCAGGCCGCCAGCCGCTTCATCGAAACCAAGCCGGAAAACTACGCCGGCATCGAGGAAGCCGCCCGCGCCGCCGGCCTGCTGAAGTGACCGTGCGCCTGACCGGCGTGGGCCTGACCCACGCCAACGGTCGGCGCGCCCTGCAGGATGTGAATCTGACGGTCGACCGCGGCGAGCGGCTGGCCATCATCGGCCCGTCCGGCGCCGGCAAGACCACCCTGCTGCGTCTGCTGGCCACCAGCCTGCAGCCGTCCGAAGGCCGCCTGGAACTGCTCGGCGAACAGCCGTGGCGCCTGGCCGGCGCGGCGCGCAGGCGCCTGCGCGCGCGCCTCGGCCTGGTCCACCAGAGCCCGCCGCTGCCGCCGCGCCAGCGCGTGGTCACCGCGGTGGGCGCCGGCCGCCTCGGCCAGTGGCCGCTGTGGAAGGGCCTGCTCAACCTCGTCCATCCACTGGATGCCAGCGGCGTGCGCGACGCCCTCGCGCGCCTCGACCTGGCAGACAAGCTGTTCGAGCGCTGCGACCAGCTCTCCGGCGGCCAGCTGCAGCGCGTCGGCATCGCCCGCGTGCTGTACCAGCAGGCCGAGCTGATCCTCGCCGACGAGCCGGTGTCGGCCATGGATCCGGTGCTGGCCAGCCATACCCTCGGCGTGCTGACCCGCGAGGCCGAAGCGCGCGGCGTCACCCTGCTGGCCAGCCTGCATGCGGTGGAGCTGGCACTCAACCACTTCCCGCGCATCGTCGGCGTGCGCGACGGGCGCATCGCCTTCGACCTGCCGACTCACGAGGTGACCCCGCAGGCGCTGGACGCCCTGTACGCCAACGAGCAGCTCGACCAGCCATCGCCCGCCTCGCCGACCCCTGCGCCGCAGATCGTGACCATCCCGCGATGCTGACCAGTTCACCGCCTGCCGCCGGCGCGGCCACCCTGCGCGACCCCGCCGCCCTGCCGCGCCTGCTGCTGACCATCCTGGCCCTGGCCCTGCTGTGGCCGGGGCTGTCGCTCAGCGAGCTGAACCTCGCCGTGCTGCTGGACTCAGGCAACGCCGCCACCATGGGCAGCTTCGTCGCCGCCTTCTGGCCACCGGCACACGATGCCGAGTTCCTCGCCCTGCTCGGCCGCGCCACCCTGGAAACCCTGGCCATCGCCACCGCCGGCATGGCCCTGGCCTGGCTGATCGCCGTGCCCTGCGCGCTCGCCGCCACCCGCGTGCTGTCGGTATCGGCGCTGGCGCGCGGCGGCCGCCCGCGCTGGTGGAGCAGCGCGCTGCGCTGGCCGGTGCGCGCCCTGCTGATCGTGCTGCGCAGTATCCCGGAGATCGTCTGGGCGCTGCTGTTCGTGCGCGCCGTCGGCCTCGGCCCGACCGCCGGGGTGCTGGCCATCGCCATCACCTACGGCGGCATGCTCGGCAAGGTCTACGCGGAAATCTGCGAATCGGTGGACCCACGCCCGGCGCGCGCCCTGCTCGCCGCCGGCAGCCCCCGGCTGGCGGCGTTCGCCTACGGCGTGCTGCCCAACGCGGCGGCGGAGATGCTCTCCTACACCGTGTACCGCTGGGAATGCGCGATCCGCGCCTCGGTGGTGATGGGCTTCGTCGGCGCCGGCGGCCTCGGCCAGCAGATCGACCTGTCGATGCGCATGTTCGCCGGCGGCGAGGTGGCCAGCATGCTGCTGACCTTCTTCGCCCTGGTGCTGCTGGCCGACCAGCTCAGCCGCCTGCTGCGGAGCCGGCTGACATGAAGCGCGCCCTCAACTACGGCCTGCTGCTGGCGATCATGCTGGCCGTCGCCGCGTCCTTCACCGGCCTCGGCCTGGACTTCTCCGGACTTACCAGCCCGCGCAGCCTAGCGCTGATGGCCGACTACGCCACCGGTTTCTTCCCCGCCGACTTCTCCGGCGCGCACCTCGCCGCCATCGGCCGCGCCAGCCTGGAGACCCTGGCCATGTCGGCGCTCGGCACCCTGCTCGCCGCCCTGCTCGGCCTGCTGCTGGCGCTGCCCGCGGCCGGGCGCTTCGGCCGCGCCGCCGGAGCGCTGGCGCGCCTGATGCTCAACGCGCTGCGCTCGATTCCGGAACTGGTGTGGGCGGCGCTGATGGTGCTGGCCGCCGGCCTCGGTCCTAACGCCGGCACCCTGGCACTGGCCCTGCACACCGCCGGCGTGCTCGGCCGGCTGTTCGCCGAGGCGCTGGAGAACACCCCGGCCGAGCCGGGCGAGGCGATCCGCCTGGCCGGCGGCGGGCGCGTGGCGGCCTTCGTCTACGGCACCCTGCCGGGGGTATGGCCGCAGCTGATCGCCTACATGCTGTACCGCTGGGAGAACAACATCCGCATGGCCAGCGTGCTCGGCTTCGTCGGCGCCGGCGGCCTCGGGCAGATGCTCTACGTCAGCCTCAGCCTGTTCCAGCAGGCCCAGGCCGCCACGGTGATCCTCGCCATGCTGCTGCTGGTGCTGGCAGTGGACGCGCTGAGCGGCTGGGCGCGCCAGCGCTGGGTCAGCCACTGACGGCCGTCAGCTTTCCGCGTTCGGGTCGTGGGCGCTCAGCGGCCCACCGACCGCCGCCCTGAGCTTGGTGCGCAGATCCGCGAAGGTGGCGTCGAATTCCTTGTGATGGCGCACGACCGGGCTGTGGTTGATCGGCATCCCGTGCCGGGCCGCGACCTTGCCGATGGTGCCGGCGAAGTTGAATGCGGTGTCGTGGGACATCTCGAACTCTTCCTCGAAAGGCTTCTCGGCGATCTCGCCAACCATGCGGAAGTGCACCACCGGGCCCGCCTTGGAGCCCGGGCGCACTTCGTAATAGAGGTCCACGTTGTAGGTCGGCAAGCCTAAGGCAGCCACCGGGTTGGAGACGTGCACGTGACCGGGCTCGAACATGGCAGAACTCCTGTGTCGGAACTCCGTCAGTCTAGTTCGGCTTTGCCGGCGCGCCACGCCGCACCGGATCAGTGCAGGGCCGGCGCCGCCAGGCGCTCCTGCACCAGCACCCAGGGGGCCACCACCACCGCCCACAGCTGCGGATCGCGGGCCAGGTAGTCCTCGGCATCCAGCACGCCCAGCTTGCGCAGGTCGCCCGAGGTCAGCCAGCGGGTGACCTTGTCCTTGTCGTCGCAAGCCAGCGCCTCGGCCACCGCCACCAGGTCCTGAGTGCCCTCCACGCGCAGCACCGCGCCGCGGGCGAAGAAGGGTTGCAGTTCCTGCCAGGAAATCGCCGCGGTCTCACCGAGCAGCTTGGTATAGAGAGTGCTAGGTTCTGAATTGGGTGCAGACATGGAAGGTACCTTCGATCGGGGGGCGCCATGATAGCGCCCGGAGTCCGCCAGACAAGTCCGCGCCCCGGCGGCAGCGTAAAGATTACGCCACGGCCAGGACGCGGCACGGCGTGTCGCCAGACTCTCGGGCACTGGCTTTTTGCTTGCCGACACGGCAACTTAGATGCGGGATCAGAAGCTTGTTGCAGATTGGCGGCTGAGCCCCGATCTGCACCACATAAAACGATGACAACAGTGGAGCACATATGAGCAAAGTCACAGGGAAGCTTTCCCGGCTGTTCGCCGCCCTCGCCCTGGCCGGGGTCGCCAGCCACAGCCTGGCCGCCGACACCATCAAGATCGCCATCGCCGGCCCGATCACCGGTCCGGTGGCGCAATACGGCGAGATGCAGTTCGTCGGTGCGGAAATGGCCATCGAGCAGATCAACAAGGCCGGCGGGGTCAACGGCCAGATGCTCGAGGGCGTGCACTACGACGATGCCTGCGATCCCAAGCAGGCCGTGGCGGTCGCCAACAAGGTGGTCAACGACGGCATCTCCTTCGTCGTCGGCCACCTCTGCTCCAGCTCCACCCAGCCGGCGTCCGACATCTACGAGGACGAAGGCATCCTGATGATCAGCCCGGCCGCCACCAGCCCGGACATCACCGCGCGCGGCTACCAGATGATCTTCCGCACCATCGGCCTGGACAGCCTGCAGGGCCCGACCGCCGGCAAGTTCATCGCCGAGACGATCAAGCCGAGCAACGTCGCAGTGATCCACGACAAGCAGCAGTACGGCGAAGGCATCGCCACCGCGGTCAAGCAGACCCTGGAGCAGGCCGGCGTCAAGGTCGCGATGTTCGAAGGCATCAACAGCGGCGACAAGGACTTCTCCTCGCTGATCGCCAAGCTCAAGCAGGCCGGCGTCGACTTCGTCTACTACGGCGGCTACCACCCGGAACTCGCCCTGCTGATGCGCCAGAGCGCCGAGAAGGGCCTGAAGGTGCGCTTCATGGGCCCGGAAGGCGTCGGCAACTCGGAAATCTCCGCCCTCGCCGGCCCGGCCTCCGAAGGCATGCTGGTGACCCTGCCCAAGTCCTTCGACCAGGATCCGAAGAACCAGGCGCTGGTCGAGGCGTTCAAGGCCAAGAAGCAGGATCCGTCCGGTCCCTTCGTGTTCCCCTCCTACGCCGCCGTGCAGGTGATCGCCGAAAGCATCGACAAGACCGACAGCACCGATCCGGTCAAGGTCGCCGAAGCCCTGCGCAGCAACACCTTCGAGACGCCCACCGGCGCCCTGGCCTTCGACGAGAAGGGTGACCTCAAGGACTTCAGCTTCGTGGTCTACGAGTGGCACGCCGACGGCACCAAGACTCTCGCCAAGTAACGCAACCGCCCGGCCGGTCATCTATCCGGCCGTGACACGACCAGGCAGCGCCGGCGGAGGATCCCGCCGGCGCTGGCGGATTCGATCCCTGCGCGCCCGGGCGACCGGCCCGTACGACACAGGTGCAGGCAAAGCTCCGGACGCATGGACCACCGGACCGGCCAGCGGCCGAGGCTTGCGCACCCGTCAGCGCCGCCGGGATCCTCAGGAGAGGCGTCATGCCCGAGCTCTACCACTACCTGCAACAGCTGGTGAACGGCCTCACGGTCGGCAGCACCTACGCGCTGATCGCCATCGGCTACACCATGGTCTACGGCATCATCGGCATGATCAACTTCGCCCACGGCGAGGTGTACATGATCGGCTCCTACGTGGCCTTCATCGCCATCGCCGGCCTCAGTCTGATGGGGCTGGACAGCCTGCCGCTGGTGATGTTCGCCGCCTTCGCCGCCAGCATCGTCGTCACCAGCGCCTACGGCTACAGCATCGAGCGGGTCGCCTACCGCCCGCTGCGCGGCAGCAACCGGCTGATCCCGCTGATCTCGGCGATCGGCATGTCGATCTTCCTGCAGAACCAGGTGCTGCTGGCTCAGGACTCCAAGGACAAGGCCATCCCCAGCCTGCTGCCGGGCAACTTCGTGTTCGGCGAAAGCGCCATGAACGGCGTGGTGCTTTCCTACATGCAGGTGCTGATCTTCGTCGTCACCCTGGCGACCATGCTCGGCCTGACCCTGTTCATCTCCCGCTCGCGCCTCGGCCGCGCCTGCCGCGCCTGCGCCGAGGACATCAAGATGACCAACCTGCTGGGCATCGACAGCAACCGCATCATCGCCCTGACCTTCGTCATCGGCGCCGCGCTGGCCGCCGTGGCGGCGGTGCTGCTCGGCATGCAGTACGGCGTGATCAACCCGCACATCGGCTTCCTCGCCGGCATCAAGGCGTTCACCGCCGCGGTGCTCGGCGGCATCGGCAGCATCCCCGGCGCCATGCTCGGCGGCCTGCTGCTCGGCGTCGCCGAGGCGTTCGGCGCCGACCTGTTCGGCGACCAGTACAAGGACGTGGTGGCCTTCGGCCTGCTGGTCCTGGTGCTGCTGTTCCGCCCGACCGGCATCCTCGGCCGCCCGGAGGTGGAAAAGGTATGAACAGGAACCTCAAGACCGCCTTCTTCAGCGCCCTGCTGGTGCTCGCCGTGGCCTACCCGGTGCTCGGCCTCAAGCTGACCACCGTGGGCATCCGCGTCGAGGTGCATGGCGCCAGCCCGCTCACCCTGTGGACCATCGCCGCCTGCGCGCTGGCCATGTTCGTCTGGCAACTGAGCCGCGAGCGCGTCGCCTCGGCCTGCGCCGGCCTCCCGCGCCTGCCCAGCCTGTCCGGCGGCGCCGGCAATTTCCTCACCCTGCCCTCGACCCAGCGCTGGGGCGTGCTGGCGCTGATCGTGGTCGGCCTGGTCTGGCCGTTCTTCGGCTCGCGCGGCGCGGTGGACATCGCCACCCTGATCCTGATCTACGTGATGCTCGGCCTCGGCCTGAACATCGTGGTCGGTCTGGCCGGCCTGCTCGATCTGGGCTACGTCGGCTTCTACGCGGTCGGCGCCTACAGCTACGCCCTGCTGTCGCACTACTACGGGCTGGGCTTCTGGACCTGCCTGCCGATCGCCGGGGCCATGGCCGCGCTGTTCGGCTTCCTACTCGGCTTCCCGGTGCTGCGCCTGCGCGGCGACTACCTGGCCATCGTCACCCTGGGCTTCGGCGAGATCATCCGCATCCTGCTGCGCAACATGACCTGGCTGACCGGCGGCCCCAACGGCATCAGCGGCATCGACAAGCCGACCCTGTTCGGCCTGACCTTCGAGCGCCGCGCACCGGAGGGCATGCAGACCTTCCACGAGTTCCTCGGCATCGCCTACAACTCCAACCACAAGGTGATCTTCCTCTACCTGATCGCCCTGCTGCTGGTGCTGCTGGCCCTGTTCGTGATCAACCGCCTGCTGCGCATGCCGCTGGGGCGCGCCTGGGAAGCGCTGCGCGAGGACGAGATCGCCTGTCGCGCGCTGGGCCTCAACCCGACGCTGATCAAGCTGTCGGCCTTCACCCTCGGCGCCTGCTTCGCCGGTTTCGCCGGCAGCTTCTTCGCCGCGCGCCAGGGCCTGGTCAGCCCCGAGTCGTTCACCTTCATCGAGTCGGCGATCATCCTCGCCATCGTCGTGCTCGGCGGCATGGGCTCGCAGCTCGGCGTGATCCTCGCCGCGGTGGTGATGATCCTGCTGCCCGAGCTGGCCCGCGAGTTCAACGAATACCGCATGCTGATGTTCGGCGCCCTGATGGTGCTGATGATGATCTGGCGTCCGCAAGGCCTGCTGCCGATGCAGCGCCCGCATCTGGAGGTGCGTCGATGAGCCGTCCCCTGCTCGAGGTCCGCGACCTCTCCATGCGCTTCGGCGGCCTGCTGGCGGTCAACGGCGTCCGCCTCGACGTCGAGGAGAAACAGGTGGTGTCGATGATCGGTCCCAACGGCGCCGGCAAGACCACGGTGTTCAACTGCCTGACCGGCTTCTACCAGCCCACCGGCGGCAGCATCGTCCTCAAGGGCGAGGCGATCCACGGCCTGCCCGGCCACCAGATCGCCCGCAAGGGCGTGGTCCGCACCTTCCAGAACGTCCGCCTGTTCAAGGACATGACCGCGGTGGAGAACCTGCTGGTGGCCCAGCATCGCCATCTCAACACCAACTTCCTCGGCGGCCTGCTGAAGACCCCGGCGTTCCGCCGCAGCGAGCAGGACGCCATGGAGTACGCCGCCCACTGGCTGGACCGCGTCGACCTGCTCGAGGTGGCCAACCGCCCCGCCGGCACCCTGGCCTACGGCCAGCAGCGACGCCTGGAGATCGCCCGCTGCATGATGACCCGCCCGCGGCTGCTGATGCTCGACGAGCCGGCCGCCGGCCTCAACCCACGCGAGACAGAGGAGCTCAAGCAGCTGATCGGCATGCTGCGCACCGAGCATGGCGTCACCGTGCTGCTGATCGAGCACGACATGCACCTGGTGATGAGCATTTCCGACCACATCTACGTGATCAACCAGGGCACCCCCCTGGCGGACGGCACGCCGGAGCAGATCCGCAGCAATCCGGACGTGATCAAGGCCTACCTGGGGGAAGCCTGAACCATGCTGAGATTCGAGAATGTCTCCACCTTCTACGGCAAGATCCAGGCGCTGCACGGGGTCAGCCTCGAGGTGCAGAAGGGCGAGATCGTCACCCTGATCGGCGCCAACGGCGCCGGCAAGTCCACCCTGCTGATGACCCTGTGCGGCTCGCCGCGCGCCGCCAGCGGCAGCATCCGCTACCTAGGCGAGGAGCTGGTCGGCCAGGACTCCTGCGACATCATGCGCAAGAGCATCGCCATCGTCCCCGAGGGCCGGCGGGTGTTCGCCCGCCTGACGGTGGAGGAGAACCTGGCCATGGGCGGCTTCTTCACCGCCAAGGGCGACTACCAGGAACAGATGGACAAGGTTCTCGCGCTGTTCCCGCGCCTCAAGGAACGCTACGCCCAGCGCGCCGGCACCATGTCCGGCGGCGAGCAGCAGATGCTCGCCATCGGCCGCGCGTTGATGAGCAAGCCGCGCCTGCTGCTGCTCGACGAGCCGTCGCTGGGGCTGGCGCCGATCATCATCCAGCAGATCTTCGAGATCATCGAGCAGCTGCGCGAGGACGGCGTCACCGTGTTCCTGGTCGAGCAGAACGCCAACCAGGCGCTCAGGCTGGCCGACCGCGGCTACGTGCTGGAGAACGGCCGCATCGTCCTGCAGGACAGCGGCGCGGCGCTGCTGGCCAACCCGGAGGTGCGCAAGGCCTACCTGGGCGGCTGACGCCCGCCCCGCAGCACCGAGGCCCCCGCGCAACCGCGCCGGGGCCTTTTTCATGCGCGCGGCGCCAGCGGGCCGGACGGCAATCTCCTGAAGCCGCCGCCAGCCAGCGGCAAATCGCGGCCATGAAAAAGGGCGACCGAAGTCGCCCTTTTTCTCGATCAAGCAGAACTTAGTTCTGGTTGCTCATCTGAGCCTTGATCAGGTCGCCGATGGTGGTCGGACCGGCGCTCACGTCTTGCTTGCGCAGTTCCTTCATGGCTTCCTTCTCGTCATCGACGTCCTTGGACTTCACGGACAGGCTGATGACGCGGCTCTTGCGGTCGATGCTGATGATCTTGGCTTCGACTTCGTCGCCTTCCTTCAGCACGTTGCGGGCGTCTTCGACGCGGTCACGGCTGATTTCGGAAGCCTTCAGCACGCCTTCCACTTCGGTGGCCAGGGTGATGACGGCGCCCTTGGCGTCGACTTCCTTGACGGTGCCACGGACGATGGCGCCTTTCTCGTTCAGGGCGGCGTAGTTGGAGAACGGATCGTCTTCCAGCTGCTTGATGCCCAGGGAGATGCGCTCGCGCTCCGGATCGACCGACAGGATGACGGTGTCCAGCTCGTCGCCCTTCTTGAAGCGACGCACGGCTTCTTCACCCGGCTCGTTCCAGGAGATGTCGGACAGGTGAACCAGACCGTCGATGCCGCCTTCCAGACCGATGAAGATACCGAAATCGGTGATCGACTTGATGGTGCCGGAGATGCGGTCGCCCTTGTTGAAGTGGCCGGAGAACTCTTCCCACGGGTTCGGCTTGCACTGCTTGATGCCGAGGGAGATACGACGACGCTCTTCGTCGATGTCCAGGACCATGACTTCCACTTCGTCGCCGACGTTGACGACCTTCGACGGGTGGATGTTCTTGTTGGTCCAGTCCATTTCGGACACGTGCACCAGACCTTCGACGCCTTCTTCCAGCTCGGCGAAGCAGCCGTAGTCGGTCAGGTTGGTGACGCGGGCCTGCACGCGGGTGCCTTCCGGGTAGCGCGCCTTGATGGCGACCCACGGATCTTCGCCCAGCTGCTTCAGACCCAGGGAGACGCGGTTGCGCTCGCGGTCGAACTTGAGGACCTTGACTTCGATCTCGTCGCCGACGTTGACGATCTCGGACGGGTGCTTGATGCGCTTCCAGGCCATGTCGGTGATGTGCAGCAGACCATCGACGCCGCCCAGGTCAACGAACGCACCGTAGTCGGTGAGGTTCTTGACGATACCCTTGACCTGCTGGCCTTCCTGCAGGGATTCCAGCAGGGCTTCGCGCTCGGCGCTGTTCTCGGCTTCCAGCACGCTGCGACGGGAAACGACAACGTTGTTGCGCTTCTGGTCGAGCTTGATGACCTTGAACTCGAGCTCTTTGTTTTCCAGGTGGGTGGTGTCACGCACCGGACGGACGTCAACCAGCGAACCCGGCAGGAACGCGCGGATGCCGTTGATGTCGACGGTGAAGCCGCCCTTGACCTTGCCGTTGATGATGCCCTTGACCACTTCTTCGGCAGCGAACGCAGCTTCCAGAACGATCCAGGACTCGGCGCGCTTGGCCTTCTCGCGGGACAGCTTGGTTTCGCCGAAACCGTCTTCCACGGCGTCCAGCGCCACGTGGACTTCGTCACCGACCTTGATGGTCAGCTCGCCCTGCTCGTTGTAGAACTGCTCGACCGGGATGACGCCCTCGGACTTGAGGCCGGCATGCACGGTGACCCAGTCACCGTCGATGTCGACCACGATGCCGGTGATGATGGCACCCGGCTGCATGTCGAGGGATTTCAGGCTTTCTTCAAAAAGTTCTGCGAAGCTTTCGCTCATGTTCATACCTGTTGATCAAGGGCACAGGAAATGTGCCCGATCCGCACCCCAGCCGGCACGGGTTCGTTTGTCATAAAGAGGCGGAGGAATTGGACTGGGTTCCGTCCGCCTCGCTGGATCATCCGGCCAGATCGCGCGCGGCGACTTCGGCGAGGATGCGCTCCAGTACCTGCTCGATCGAGAGTTCAGTGGAATCCAGCAGGATGGCGTCAGACGCCGGCTTCAGTGGAGCCACAGCACGCTGCGTGTCGCGTTCGTCACGCGCACGGATCTCTTCCAGCAGACTGGACAGATTAGCACCAGGCACCTTGTCCTTCAACTGCAGGTAGCGCCGGCGGGCGCGTTCCTCGGCGCTGGCGGTGAGGAAGATCTTCAGCGGCGCGTCGGGAAACACCACGGTGCCCATGTCGCGACCGTCGGCGATCAGCCCCGGCGCCACGCGGAAATCGCGCTGGCGCTGCAGCAGCGCGCTGCGCACGCCGGGCAGCGCGGCGACCTGCGAGGCGCCCGCGCCGGCCTGCTCGGTGCGCAGCTCGTCGCCGACCTCCTCGCCTTCCAGCAGGATGCGCTGGCCGTGCAGGCCTTCCGCGGCGGCGACGAACTGCACGTCGAGGTTGGCGGCCAGGGTCTCCAGCGCCGCCTCGTTGTCCAGGGCGATGCCGTGGCGGCCGGCGGCCAGCGCCAGCAGGCGATACAGCGCGCCGGAATCGAGCAGGTGCCAGCCGAGCTGGCGGGCCAGCCGGCTGCACACCGTGCCCTTGCCCGAGCCGCTCGGCCCGTCGATGGCGACGACCGGGGCCAGGCCGATCATTGCTCGCCTTCCCGGGCCACGCGCACCCCGACCTCGGCGCACAGGGCGAGGAAGTTGGGGAAGGAGGTGGCCACGTTGGCGCAGTCGTGGATGCGGATCGGCGCGCTGGCGCGCAGCGAGGCGATGCTGAACGACATGGCGATGCGGTGGTCGCCGTGCGCCCACAGCTCGCCGCCGCCGATCGGGCCGCCGTCGATGACGATGCCGTCCGGAGTCGGCTCGGCCTTGACGCCGCAGGCCTGGAGGCCGTCGGCCATCACCTGGATGCGGTCGGACTCCTTGACGCGCAGCTCCTCGGCGCCGCGCAGCACGGTGCGCCCTTCGGCGCAGGCGGCGGCGACGAACAGCACCGGGAACTCGTCGATGGCCAGCGGCACCAGGTCCTCGGGGATCTCGATACCCTTGAGCTTGGCCGAGCGCACGCGGATGTCGGCCACCGGCTCGCCGCCGACTTCGCGCTGGTTCTCCAGGGTGATGTCGCCGCCCATCAGCTTGAGGATGTCGATCACCCCGGTGCGGGTCGGGTTGATGCCGACGTGCTCGAGGACCAGCTCGGAGCCCTCGGCGATGCTCGCCGCGACCAGGAAGAAGGCCGCCGAGGAGATGTCGGCCGGCACCTCGATGTGGGTGGCGCTGAGCTTGTGACCGCTCTCCACCCTGGCAGTGGCGCCCTCGACGTTCACCGGGTAGCCGAAGCCGCGCAGCATGCGCTCGGTGTGGTCGCGGGTCGGCGCCGGCTCGGTCACCGAGGTCTCGCCGGCCGCGTACAGGCCGGCCAGCAGCAGGCAGGACTTGACTTGGGCGCTGGCCATCGGCATCTCGTAGTGCATGCCGGTCAGCTTCTGGCCACCCTTGATGCGCAGCGGCGGGCGGCCTTCCGGGCCGGTCTCGATCAGCGCGCCCATCTCGCGCAGCGGCTTGGCCACGCGGTTCATCGGCCGCTTGGACAGCGACGGGTCGCCGGTCAGCTCGGTGTCGAACGGCTGGGCGGCGAGCAGGCCGGAGAGCAGGCGCATGGAGGTGCCGGAGTTGCCCATGTACAGCGGGCCTGCCGGCGCCTTGAGACCGTGCAGGCCCACGCCGTGCACGGTGACGCGGCCGTGGTGCGGGCCCTCGATGACCACGCCCATGTCGCGGAACGCCTGGATGGTGGCCAGGGCGTCCTCGCCCTCGAGGAAGCCTTCCACCTCGGTGGTGCCCTCGGCCAGCGAGCCGAGCATGATCGAGCGGTGGGAGATGGACTTGTCGCCCGGGACGCGAATCCGTCCGCTCAGGCTGCCGCCCGGTTGGGCCAGGAAGATCAGGTCGTTGGAATGCATGGCGTCCACATAGGCCCGTTGGGCCAGGATTTTGCTGAAATGCTCGCGGGCGACGCGGGCGCGGGTGAACACGCCCAGCAGGTGATGCCCGTCCCCATGATCGATCGCCTCGCGCAGCACGTCGAGATCGCTGCGGAAGCGGTCGAGGATACGCAACACCGCCTCGCGGTTGGCGAGGAAGATGTCGTGC
Organism: Pseudomonas sp. AN-1; assembly: GCF_034057115.1. NCBI lineage: Bacteria > Pseudomonadati > Pseudomonadota > Gammaproteobacteria > Pseudomonadales > Pseudomonadaceae > Pseudomonas > Pseudomonas sp. AN-1. The sequence continues at coordinate 2,286,547 of NZ_CP139195.1, forward strand.
CACATCAAAGGATCGCTGCCGGCGATGCGGGTGAAGTCGCGGAAGCCGCCGGCGGCGTAGCGGAAGATTTCCAGGTTCTCGCTCTGGTGGGCCAGCGAGTCGACCAGGCCGAAGGCCAGCAGGTGCGGCAGGTGGCTGGTGGCGGCAAGCACCTCGTCGTGGTGCTCGACGCTCATGTGCTCGACGTCGGCGTCCAGCGCGCGCCACAGGCCATCGACCAGCGCCAGCGCCTGTGGATCGGTCTCGGCCAGCGGGGTGAGGATCACCTTGTGACGGCGGTACAGCTTGCCGTTGGCTGCCTCCACGCCGCTCTTCTCCGAGCCGGCGATCGGGTGACCCGGCACGAAGCGCGCCACGCGGGAACCGAAGGCGGCGCGCGCGGCGCGCACCACGTTGCCCTTGGCGCTGCCGACGTCGGTGAGCACGGCATCGCCAAGGTCGAAGGTGGCCAGTTGGGCCAGCACCTTCTCCATGGCGATGATCGGCACCGCCAGCATGATCGCGTCGGCGCCGACGCAGGCCGCGGCCAGTTCGCTCTCGCAGCGGTCGACCACGCCGAGCTGCACCGCCAGGCGGCGCGACTCGGCGTCCAGGTCGACGCCGACCACCTCGCGGCACAGGCCCTGCTGGCGCAGGCCCTTGGCGAAGGAGCCGCCGATCAGGCCGAGGCCGACCACCACCAGGCGGCCGACCAGGGGCGCGGGGCGGCGATCAGCCACGGCCGAGCACCTGGGCGAGCGCCGCGAGGAAGCGGGCGTTCTCCGCCTCGGTGCCGATGGACACGCGCAGGAAGGTCGGCATGCCATAGCCGGCCACCGGGCGGACGATCACCCCGCGCTCCAGCAGGCCCTGGTTGATCGGCGCAGCGTCGCTACCGAAGTCGACGGCGAGGAAGTTGCCCTTGCTGGGAATCCACGCAAGATCCAGCGCGGCCAGACCGGCCTCCAGCTGAGCCATGCCGGCGGCGTTGACCCGGCGGCCTTCGGCCAGGTACTCGGCGTCGTCCAGCGCGGCGCAGGCGGCGACCAAGGCCAGGCTGTTGACGTTGAACGGCTGGCGCACGCGGTTGAGCACGTCGGCCACCTGCGGGCTGGATGCGGCATAGCCGACGCGCAGGCCGGCCAGGCCGTAGGCCTTGCACAGGGTGCGGGTGACGATCAGGTTCGGGTAGCGCGCCAGATATTCGAGGCCGTTGGGCAGCTCGCCGCCCTCGGCGAACTCGATGTAGGCCTCGTCGAGTACCACCAGCACATTCTGCGGCACGCGCGCCAGGAACGACTCCAGCGCGTCCGGGCCGAACCAGGTGCCGGTCGGGTTGTTCGGGTTGGCGACGAACACCACGCGGGTGTTGGCGTCGATGGCCGCCAGCATGGCCTCCAGGTCGTGGCCATGGTCCTTGGCCGGCACGGCGCGGCCCTCGGCACCGGTGGCCTGGGTGGAGATCGGGTAGACGGCGAAGGCGTACTGGCTGAACACCGCGTTCAGCCCCGGCGCCAGCCAGGCGCGGGCGATCAGGTCGAGCACGTCGTTGGAGCCGTTGCCCAGGGTGATCTGCTCGGGAGCCAGGCCGAAGCGCTCGCTCAGCTTGGCCTTCAGCGCGTAGCCACTGCCGTCGGGATAGCGGGTGATGTCGCCCAGCTCGGCGCGGATCGCCTCCAGCGCCTTCGGCGAGGGGCCCAGCGGGTTCTCGTTGCTGGCCAGCTTGACGATGCCGGCCGGGTCGAGGTTCAGCTCGCGGGCCAGTTCGTCGACCGGCTTGCCCGGGACGTAGGGGGACAGTTTCTGCACACCCGGCACGGCCAGGGCGAGGAAGTCACAGCTCATCGGTTTGCCTCCGGCAAGGATCGCCGGCCACGGGGCACAGGGCGACCCGGGCCGGCGCAGACGCGTTTTACAGTACCGCCTTGGGATAGGAGCCGAGCACCTTCACGGCCACGGTGTCCTGGCTGATCTTCTCGAGCACGCCCCTGACCAGCGGGTCGTGCTGGTGGCCGACGAAGTCGATGAAGAACACGTAGGTCCACTTGCCGCTGCGCGAGGGGCGGGTCTCGATGCGGGTCAGGTCGATGCCGTTCTGCTGGAACGGCGCCAGCAGGTCGTGCAGCGCCCCCGGCTTGTTGTTGGTGGAGACGATGATCGAGGTCTTGTCGTCGCCGGTCGGCGGCACTTCCTGGTTGCCGATGATCAAAAAGCGCGTGGAGTTGTCCGGGCGGTCCTCGATCTTCTCGTACAGCTTGCTCAGGCCGTACAGCTGGGCGGCCATGTCGCCGGCGATCGCCGCGCTGTTCCACTCGCTCTTCACCCTTTTCGCGGCGTCGGCGTTGCTCGACACCGCGACGCGCTCGACGTTCGGGTAGTGGGCGTCCAGCCACTTGCGGCACTGGGCCAGCGACTGGGCGTGCGAGTAGATGCGCGAGATCTTGTCGGTCTTGGTGTTCTCGCCGACCAGCAGGTGGTGGTGGATGCGCAGCTCCACCTCGCCGCAGATCACCAGGTCGTGTTCGAGGAAGCTGTCGAGGGTGTGGTTGACCGCGCCCTCGGTGGAGTTCTCCACCGGCACCACGCCGAAGTTGACCGCGCCGGCGGCCACTTCGCGGAACACCTCGTCGATCGCCGCCATCGGCTGGCTGATCACCGCATTGCCGAAGTGCTTGAGCGCCGCGGCCTGGGTGAAGGTGCCTTCCGGGCCGAGGTAGGCGACCTTGAGCGGCTGCTCGAGGGCCAGGCAGGACGACATGATCTCGCGGAACAGCCGCGCCACTTCCTCGTTGTGCAGCGGGCCCTTGTTCAGCTCCATGATGTGCTTGAGCACCCAGGCCTCGCGCTCGGGGCGGTAGAACACCGGCTTCTCGCCGGCCGGCAGGGATGCCATCTTCACCCGCGCCACTTCCTCGGCGCAGCGCGCGCGCTCGCTGATCAGCTCGAGGATCTTCTCGTCGAGGCTGTCGATGCGCACGCGCAGGGCTTGCAGCTGTTCCTTCTCGCTCATCAGCCGTGCTCCTTCTCGAACTCGGCCATGTAGGCGACCAGCGCCTGCACCGCGTCGAGGCCGACGGCGTTGTAGATCGAGGCGCGCATGCCGCCCACCGAGCGGTGGCCCTTGAGGTTGAGCAGGCCGCGCGCCTCGGCGCCGGCGAGGAAGGCCTTGTCGAGCTTCTCGTCGGCCAGGCGGAACGGCACGTTCATCCACGAACGGGCGTTCTTGGCGATCGGGTTGGTGTAGAAGTCGCTGGCGTCGATGGCGCCGTACAGCAGCTCCTGCTTGGCGCGGTTGCGGCGCTCCATCTCCTCGACGCCGCCCTGCTCCTTGACCCACTCGAAGATCAGGCCGGACAGGTACCAGGAGAAGGTCGCCGGGGTGTTGTACATCGAGCCGTTGTCGGCGGCGACCTTGTAGTCGAGCATGGTCGGGCAGATCGAGCGGGCGCGACCGAGCAGGTCCTCGCGGATGATCACCACCACCAGGCCGCTGGGGCCGATGTTCTTCTGCGCGCCGGCGTAGATCATGCCGAACTGCGACACGTCGATCGGCCGGGACAGGATGTCCGAGGACATGTCCACCACCAGCGGCACGTCGCCCAGATCCGGCACCCAGTCGAACTGCAGGCCGCCGATGGTCTCGTTGCTGCAGTAGTGCAGGTAGGCGGCGTTCTGGCTCAGCTGCCAGTCGTTCTGCCCGGGGATGGCGAAGTAGTCGTAGGCCTTGGCGCTGGCGGCGACGTTGATGGCGCCGAAGCGGCGCGCTTCCTCGATGGCCTTCTTCGACCAGATGCCGGTCTCGACGTAGTCGGCGACGCCGTCCTCGGGCAGCAGGTTGAGCGGGATCTGGGCGAACTGCTGGCTGGCGCCGCCCTGCAGGAACAGCACCTTGTAGTTCGACGGAATGGCCAGCAGGTCGCGCAGGTCCTGCTCGGCCTTCTCGGCGATGGCGACGTACTCGTCGCTGCGGTGGCTCATCTCCATCACCGACAGGCCCTTGCCGTGCCAGTCGAGGAGTTCGGCCTGGGCGCGCTCGAGCACCGCAGTGGGAAGCGCGGCCGGGCCGGCGCAGAAGTTATAGGCTCGCTTGCTCACGTCTTTCTCTCTCATTCACCGATGACCGCCGCCCGGGGCGACGGTGCGCTGTCAATCTTGTAAGGCCGTTCCGCCGGCGAAGCGGGCTCGCGCCCGCCCCGCCACTGCTCACTCCTCGCTGCCGGCGAGTTCGCCAACCTCGTCGCCGACCAGCTCCTCGCCATTGTCCGACGGCTCCTGCACCCGCTCCAGGCCGACCAGGGTCTCGCCCTCGACCAGCTTGATCAGGGTCACGCCCTGGGTGTTGCGGCCGAGCAGGGATACCTCGTCGACGCGGGTGCGCACCAGGGTTCCCTGGTCGGAGATCAGCATGATCTCCTCGCCTTCCTGCACCTGGATGGCGCCGATCAGCGGGCCGTTGCGCTCGTTGGTGACCATGGCGATCACCCCCTGGCCGCCGCGGCCGCGGCGCGGGAACTTGGACAACGGGGTGCGCTTGCCGTAGCCGCGCTCGGAGGCGGTGAGGATCTGCGCGCCGGACTCGGGGATCAGCATGGAGATCAGCTGCTGGCCGCTGCCCAGCTTCATGCCGCGCACGCCGCGGGCGTTGCGGCCCATGGTGCGCACCACGCTCTCGGCGAAGCGGATCACCTTGCCGGCGCTGGAGAACAGCATGACCTCGCGGGCGCCGTCGGTGATCGCCGCGGCGATCAGGGTGTCGCCCTCGACCAGGTCCAGGGCGATCAGGCCGGCCTTGCGCGGGCGGCTGAACTGCACCAGCGGCACCTTCTTCACGGTACCGAAGGCGGTGGCCATGAAGATGTAGGCGCCGGTCGGCTCGGCGACCAGCTCGGCGGTCTCGCCCTCGGCCTCCTCGGCGGCCTCGGCGGCCTCGACCACTTCGCCCTCGATCAGCGCAGTCTCGTTGTCCAGGTCGTCCTCGCCACCCGACTGCTGCAGGGCCTCCAGGTCGACCTGGAGCATGGCGGTGATGCGCTCGCCCTCGTCCAGCGGCAGCAGGTTGACCAGCGGGCGGCCGCGCGCGGTGCGCGACGCCTCGGGAATCTCGAAGGTGCGCAGCCAGTAGACCTTGCCCTTGCTGGAGAACAGCAGCAGGGTGGCGTGGCTGTTGGCGACCAAGAGGTGCTCGACGTAGTCCTCGTCCTTCACCCCGGTGGCCGACTTGCCCTTGCCGCCGCGGCGCTGCGCCTGGTAGGCGTCCAGCGGCTGGCTCTTGGCGTAGCCGCCGTGGGAGATGGTCACCACGCGCTCTTCCTCGGGGATCAGGTCGGCGATGGTCAGGTCTTCCTGGCTGGCGCGGATCTCGGTGCGGCGGGCGTCGCCGAACTCGGCCTTGACCTTCTCCAGCTCCTCGCGGATCACTTCCATCAGCCGCTCGGGGCTGGTGAGGATGCGGATCAGCTCGCCGATCTGCAGGAGGATCTCCTGGTACTCGGCGAGCAGCTTCTCGTGCTCGAGCCCGGTCAGGCGGTGCAGACGCAGCTCGAGGATGGCCTGGGCCTGCTCGGGCGACAGATGGTACCTGCCGTCGCGCAGGCCGTACTGCGGATCGAGGTCGTCGGGGCGGCAGGCATCGGCACCGGCGCGCTCGACCATCGCCTCCACCGCGCTGGACTCCCAGGCGGTGGCGATCAGGCGCTCCTTGGCCTCGGCCGGGGTCGGCGAGGTCTTGATCAGCTCGATCACCGGGTCGATGTTGGACAGCGCCACCGCCTGGCCTTCGAGGATGTGGCCGCGCTCGCGGGCCTTGCGCAGCTCGAACACGGTGCGGCGGGTCACCACTTCGCGGCGGTGACGGACGAACACCTCGAGCATGTCCTTGAGGTTCAGCGTGCGCGGCTGGCCGTCGACCAGCGCCACCACGTTGATGCCGAACACGCTCTGCATCTGGGTCTGCGCGTAGAGGTTGTTGAGCACCACCTCGCCCACCTCGCCGCGGCGCAGCTCGATGACCACGCGCATGCCGTCCTTGTCGGACTCGTCGCGCAGCTCGCTGATGCCCTCGATCTTCTTTTCCTTGACCAGCTCGGCGATCTTCTCGATCAGCCGCGCCTTGTTCAGCTGATAGGGCAGCTCGGTGATGATGATCTGCTGGCGGCCGCCGCCCTTCTCCATCTCCTCGATCTCGGCGCGGGCACGGATGTAGACGCGCCCGCGGCCGGTGCGGTAGGCCTCGATGATGCCGGCACGGCCGTTGATGATCCCCGCGGTGGGGAAGTCCGGGCCGGGGATGTACTGCATCAGTTCGTCGACGCTCAGCTCGGGGTTGTCGATCAGCGCCAGGCAGCCGTCGATCACCTCGCCGAGGTTGTGCGGCGGGATGTTGGTGGCCATGCCCACGGCGATGCCGCTGGAGCCGTTGACCAGCAGGTTGGGGATCTTGGTCGGCATGACCGCCGGGATCTGTTCGGTGCCGTCGTAGTTGGGCACCCAGTCGACGGTTTCCTTGTCGAGGTCGGCGAGCAGCTCGTGGGCCAGCTTGGCCATGCGCACTTCGGTGTAACGCATGGCCGCGGCGTTGTCGCCGTCCACCGAGCCGAAGTTGCCCTGGCCGTCGACCAGCATGTAGCGCAGCGAGAACGGCTGGGCCATGCGCACGATGGTGTCGTACACCGCGGTGTCGCCGTGCGGGTGGTACTTACCGATGACGTCGCCGACCACACGGGCGGATTTCTTGTACGGCTTGTTCCAGTCGTTGCCCAGCTCGCTCATGGCGAACAGCACGCGCCGGTGCACCGGCTTCAGGCCGTCGCGCGCATCCGGCAGGGCACGTCCGACGATCACGCTCATCGCGTAGTCGAGGTACGACTGTTTCAGCTCGTCTTCGATATTGACCGGGAGGATTTCTTTGGCCAGTTCGCCCATGAGAAGCCGGATTCCTTTGTTCTAAGCAGGGGCCGGCGGGCCAGCCTCCTGCGCAATCTGGACAGCCCTTGCAGGCCGCTTGAAATAACGCGTGAGCTTACCACAGGCGGTGCGGCTGGCGGCACTGCAGAGGCCACCGGCGTGGCGAGCAGCCTTGGCATCCGCGGTGACGCAAACACCCCCTCGAGGACGGGTCTGCCACCCGCCTGCCCGCCAAACCGCCCAGGAATCGCCCCACTCAGTGCAGTCGCTTGCGGCACATCAGCTGGGCCATCTTGGCCGCGTCCGGCCGCTCGACCACGCCCTTCTCGGTGACGATGGCGTCGATCAGGTCGGCGGGGGTGACGTCGAACACCGGGTTGACCGCCTCCACCGCGGCGGCCACGCGCTTGCCGCCGACCTCGAGCAGCTCGCGGCCGTCGCGCTCCTCGATCGGGATGTCGTCGCCGCTTTCCAGGCTCATGTCGATGGTCGAGCTGGGCGCCACCACCATGAAGCGCACGCCGTGGTGCATGGCGTTGACCGCCAGCTGGTAGGTGCCGATCTTGTTGGCCACGTCGCCGTTGGCGGTGATGCGGTCGGCGCCAACGATCACCCAGCTGATGCCTTCGGTCTTCATCAGGTGGGCGGCGGCGGCGTCGGCGTTGAGGCTCACCGGCACGTGCTCGTTGGCCAGCTCCCAGGCGGTCAGGCGCGCGCCCTGCAGCCACGGACGGGTCTCGTCGGCGAACACCCGCTCGACCAGCCCGGCCAGGTGGGCGGCGCGGATCACCCCCAGCGCGGTGCCGAAACCGCCGGTGGCCAGGGCGCCGGTGTTGCAGTGGGTCAAGAGCTTCTGCGGCCGCGCGTCGTGGCGGCGGATCAGCTCGACGCCGAGCTGGGCCATGGTCAGGTTGGCCTCGCGGTCGCTGTCGTGGATGCCGACCGCCTCGGCCTCCAGCGCAGCGAGCACGTCCTCGCAGTCGGCCAGGCGGTTGAGGCGCTCGCGCATGCGGTCCAGCGCCCAGAACAGGTTGACCGCGGTCGGGCGCGACTCGGCCAGCACGCGGAAGTCCTCCTCCAGCGCCGCCTGCCAGTCGCCGCCGGCGGCCAGCCGCGCGCGGGCGCCGAGCACCACCCCGTAGGCGGCGGCGATGCCGATCGCCGGGGCGCCGCGCACCACCATCAGACGGATCGCCTCGGCCACCCCGGCGGCGCTGTCGTAGGCGTGCCAGGTTTCCTCGAACGGCAGCACGCGCTGGTCGAGCAGATGCAGGACGCCGTCCCGCCAGTCGATTGCCGTGACCTTTTCCGCTGCCAGCAGTTGCTCGCGCATGGAGATTCCTCAACCAGTCATGAAAAGCCGCGCAGTATACCCGCCCGGCCGCGCGCCCGCTTCAAGACCGCCGGCACAGCCGCTACACTCGCAGGCCGTTCAACAGACGCACCGGAAGCCCTGCCCATGCCCAGCCCCACCGCCCCCCTGGACCTGCTCCTGCTCCCCGAATGGATAGTCCCGGTGGAGCCGGCCGGCGTGGTGCTGCGCGAGCATGCGCTGGGCATCCGCGACGGGCGCATCGCCCTGCTCGCCCCGCGCCAGCAGGCCCTGGCCGTGCCGGCCCGCGAGCGCCGCGAGCTGCCCGGCATGCTGCTCGCCCCCGGCCTGGTCAACGCCCACGGCCACGCGGCGATGAGCCTGTTCCGCGGCCTGGCCGACGACCTGCCGCTGATGACCTGGCTGCAGGAGCACATCTGGCCGGCCGAGGCGAAATGGGTCAGCGAGGAGTTCGTCCGCGACGGCAGCGAGCTGGCCATCGCCGAGCAGCTGCAGGGCGGCGTCACCGCCTTCTCCGATATGTACTTCTTCCCTGAGGTGGCCAGCGAGGTGGTGCACCGCGCCGGTGTGCGCGCGCAGATCACCATCCCGGTGCTCAACTTCCCGGTGCCCGGCGCCCACGACACCGACGAGGCGCTGCGCCGCGGCCTCGAGCTGTTCGCCGACCTGCGCCACCACCCGCGGATCAAGGTGGCCTTCGGCCCGCACGCGCCCTACACGGTCAGCGACGACCGCCTGGAGCGGGTGCGCGTGCTCGCCGAGCAGCTCGACGCCGGCATCCACATGCACGTCCACGAGACCGCCTTCGAGGTGCAGCAGGCCCTCGAGCTGTCCGGCGAGCGGCCCATGGCCCGCTTGGCGCGCCTCGGCCTGCTCGGCCCGCGCTTCCAGGCCGTGCACATGACCCAGATCGACGACGCCGACCTCGCCCTGCTGGTGCAACACAATGCCAGCGTGATCCACTGCCCGGAGTCCAACCTCAAGCTGGCCAGCGGCTTCTGCCCGGTCGAGCGCCTGTGGCAGGCCGGCGTCAACGTCGCCGTCGGCACCGACGGCGCGGCCAGCAACAACGACCTCGACCTGCTCGGCGAGACGCGCACCGCGGCGCTGCTGGCCAAGGCGGTGGCCGGCTCGGCCACCGCGCTGGACGCCCACCGCGCCCTGCGCATGGCCACCCTCAACGGCGCCCGGGCGCTGGGCATCGACGACGAGTGCGGCTCGCTGCAGGCCGGCAAGAGCGCTGACCTGGTGGCCTTCGACCTCTCCCGCCTGGCCCAGCAGCCGGTCTACGATCCGGTGTCGCAGCTGGTCTACGCCAGCGGCCGCGACTGCGTGCGCCACGTCTGGGTCGGCGGCAAGGCGCTGCTCGAGGACGGCCGCCTGACCCGCCTCGACGAGGACGAGCTGCACGCCAAGGCGCGCGCCTGGGGCCGGCGCATCGCCGGGGCGTGAGGAACAGGGTGCGCCATACGCAGCGCGCCTCCTCTTGTGGTGCGCACGGCGCACCCTACGCAAGGCCACCCGCCCCCAATCCGCCCAAAAACTGGCAAGATAGACGGCTGAGCATCCAGCCTTGCCAACGGAACCACGTCATGAGCAACGTCGACCACGCCGAAATCGCCAAGTTCGAGGCCCTCGCCCATCGCTGGTGGGACCGCGAGAGCGAGTTCAAGCCGCTGCACGAGATCAACCCGCTGCGGGTCAACTGGATCGACGAGCGCGTCGGCCTGGCCGGCAAGCGCGTGCTCGACGTCGGCTGCGGCGGCGGCATCCTCAGCGAGTCGATGGCCCTGCGCGGCGCGACCGTCACCGCCATCGACATGGGCGAGGCGCCGCTGGCCGTGGCGCGCCTGCACCAGCTCGAATCCGGCGTGCAGGTCGACTACCGGCAGAGCACCGCCGAGGCGCTGGCCGCCGAGCTGCCCGGCCAGTTCGACGTGGTCACCTGCCTGGAGATGCTCGAGCACGTGCCCGACCCGGCCTCGGTGATCGCCGCCTGCCAGCGCCTGGTCAAGCCCGGCGGCCAGGTGTTCTTCTCGACCATCAACCGCAACCCCAAGGCCTACCTGCTGGCCATCGTCGGCGCCGAGTACCTGCTCAAGCTGCTGCCGCGCGGCACCCACGACTTCCGCAAGTTCATCCGCCCCTCCGAGCTGGGCGCCTGGTGCCGCGAGACGGGCCTGGCGGTCAAGGACATCGTCGGCCTGACCTACAACCCGCTGTCCAAGACCTACAAGCTGGGCAGCGACGTGGACGTCAACTACATGATCCAGACCCTGCGCGAGGAGTGAGCCGATGCGGTTGCGAGCGGTCCTCTTCGACATGGACGGCACGCTGGTCGACAGCGCGCCGGACTTCATCGCCGTGTGCCAGGCCATGCGCGCCGTGCGCGGCCTGCCCGCCCTGGAACCGCAGCGCATCCGCGACCAGGTGTCCGGCGGCGCGCGGGCCATGGTCTGCACCACCTTCGCGCTGGACCCGGAGCACCCCGAGTTCGACGCCCTGCGCCGCGAGTTCCTCGAGCGCTACCAGGAGCACTGCGCGGTGCTGACCCGTCCGTTCGACGGCATCCCCGAGCTGCTCGCCGACCTCGAGCGCGCGCGCCTGCGCTGGGGCGTGGCGACCAACAAGCCGCTGCACTACGCCGAGCCGATCATGCGCCAGCTGCAGCTGGCCGAGCGCGCCGCGGTGCTGGTCTGCCCCGAGCACGTCAAGCGCAGCAAGCCCGATCCGGAAATGCTCCTGCTGGCCTGCCAGCAGCTCGGCCTCGACCCGCGCGAGGTGCTCTACGTCGGTGACGACCAGCGCGACATCGAGGCCGGCCGCGCCGCCGGCACCCGCACGGTGGCGGTGCGCTACGGCTACATCCATCCCGACGACAACCCCGGGCACTGGGGCGCCGACCTGGTGGTCGACCATCCACGCGAGCTGCGCGCGGCGCTCGACCGGGCACTGTGCGGCTGCTGAACCGCCCGGCGCGCGTTCGACTTCCGGCGCATAGCCGCTGCCGCGGCGCTGCGCGACACTCGAATGCAAACCCAGGGTCGGTTGGCGCAGCGTAACCCACCATTGCCGCGCCAGGCGGCACCTGCCGGTGCCGATGGTGGGTTACGCCGCAAGCGGCTAACCCACCCTGTGCCCGGCCCAGCGCGATTTCGATTCAACGAGGCTCTACCCATGTTCCAATATTCCGCCCGTCCCGACCTGCTCAAGGATCGGGTGATCCTGGTCACCGGCGCCGGCCGCGGCATCGGCGCCGCCGCCGCGCGCAGCTTCGCCGCCCACGGCGCCACCGTGATCCTGCTGGGCAAGACCATCGAGCACCTCGAGGAGGTCTACGACCAGATCGAGCAGGCCGGCGGCCCGCAGCCGGCGATCTTCCCGTTCAACCTGGAAACCGCCCAGCCGCACCAGTACGACGAGCTGGCGGCGACCATCGAGCGCGAGTTCGGCCGTCTCGACGGCCTGCTGCACAACGCCGCGATCCTCGGCCCGCGCACGCCGATCGAGCAGTTCAGCGGCGACAACTTCATGCGCGTCATGCAGGTCAACGTCAACGCCACCTTCATGCTCACCAGCGTGCTGCTGCCGCTGCTCAAGCTGTCCAGCGACGCCTCGGTGGTGTTCACCTCCAGCAGCGTCGGGCGCAAGGGCCGCGCCTACTGGGGCGCCTATGCGGTGTCCAAGTTCGCCGTCGAGGGCATGATGCAGGTACTCGCCGACGAGGTCGACGGCACCAGCGCGGTACGCGCCAACAGCGTCAACCCCGGCGCCACCCGCACCGGCATGCGCGCCCAGGCCTACCCGGGCGAGAACCCGCAGCAGAACCCGGCGCCCGAGGAGATCCTGCCGGTCTACCTGTACCTGATGGGACCGGACAGCGCCGGGGTCAACGGCCAGGCCTTCGACGCCCAGTAGCGCCTCCGGCTGCGGCCGCTACGGCCGCAGCCTTCCCTCTCCGCCATCCCGGCAAGGCGCAGTCCGCCGCAAGCCGCGCGCCAGACGCCTCCCGCCTACCGCGACCTTGGTCGCAAGTGACTGACGGCGCAGCGCTTTGCTGCCACACTCTGGCCATCCTGCACTTTTCCGGAGCCGCCAGTTCCCATGTCGCTGTCCAGCGGGCTGATCGCCGCGGTCGCCCTCCTCTACATGGCCATCCTGTTCGCCATCGCCTTCTACGGCGACCGCCGGCAGACCAACGGGGTGACCCGCCCACGCCTGCGCGCCTGGGTCTACAGCCTGTCGCTGGCGGTGTACTGCACCAGTTGGACCTTCTTCGGCGCGGTCGGCCAGGCCACCGGCCAGCTGTGGTCGTTCGTACCAATCTACCTCGGCCCGCTGCTGCTGCTGCTGTTCATGCCGCAGATGCTGGCCAAGATGATCCTGATCAGCAAGCAGGAGAACATCACCTCGATCGCCGACTTCATCGCCGCGCGCTACGGCAAGTCGCGCTCGCTGGCGATCATCGTCGCCCTGATCTGCCTGGTCGGCGTGCTGCCCTACATCGCCCTGCAGCTCAAGGGCATCGTCCTCGGCGTCAACCTGCTCACCGGCGCAGCGCCCAACGCCAACGGCATCGGCGCCCAGGACACCGCGCTGATCGTCTCGCTGGTGCTGGCCCTGTTCACCATCCTGTTCGGCACGCGCAACCTCGACGCCACCGAGCACCACCGCGGCATGGTGATGGCGGTGGCCTTCGAGTCGCTGGTCAAGCTGCTGGCCTTCCTCGCCGTCGGCGTGTTCGTCACCTGGGGCCTGTTCGGCGGCGTCGGCGACCTGCTCGAGCGGGCGCAGGCGGCTCCCGAGCTGGAGGAGTACTGGCGACGCCCGGTGGACTGGACCGCCATGGTGGTACAGACCGGGGTGGCGATGATGGCGATCATCTGCCTGCCGCGGCAGTTCCACGTCACCGTGGTGGAGAACATCGAGCCGCGCGACCTCAACCTGGCGCGCTGGGTATTTCCCCTGTACCTGGTGCTGGCGGCGCTGTTCGTGGTGCCGATCGCCCTCGCCGGGCAGATACTGCTGCCGGCCGGGGTCGAGCCCGACTCCTTCGTCATCAGCTTGCCGCTGGCCGAGCAGCATCCGAGCCTCGCGCTGCTGGCCTTCATCGGCGGCGCCTCGGCGGCCACCGGCATGGTCATTGTCGCCTCGGTGGCGCTGTCGACCATGATCTCCAACGACATGCTGCTGCCCTGGCTGCTGCGCCGGCACAGCGCCGAGCGGCCGTTCGAGGAGTTCCGCCACTGGCTGCTGTCGGTGCGGCGCATCGCGATCATCGTCCTGCTGCTGCTGGCCTACGTGATCTACCGGCTGATCGGCCCCAACATCAGCCTGGCCAGCATCGGCCAGATCGCCTTCGCCGCCGTCACCCAGCTCGGCCCGGCGATGTTCGGCGCGCTGTACTGGAAGCAGGCCAACAGCCGCGGCGTGTTCGCCGGCCTGGCGGTCGGCGCGCTGCTGTGGTGCTACACCCTGCTGCTGCCGCTGGTGGCCGACGGCATGGGCTGGTCGCTGGACATGTTCCCCGGCCAGCGCTGGCTGGCCGGCAATCCGCTGGGCCTGCCGATGGATGCGGTGACCCAGGGCACCCTGCTGTCGCTGCTCAGCAACTTCCTGGTGTTCGTGCTGGTCTCGCTGTTCTCGCGCACCCGCGTCTCCGAACACTGGCAGGCCAGCCGCTTCGTCGGCCAGGAGGCCTCGGTACGGCCGATCCCGCGCCTGCTGCTGGCGGTGCAGGTCCAGGACCTGCTGATGCTGGCGGCGCGCTTCGTCGGCGAGGAGCGCGCGCGGCAGAGCTTCATCCGCTTCGCCTACCGCCAGGGCAAGGGCTTCAGCCCCAACCAGACCGCCAGCGGCGAATGGATCGCCCACACCGAGCGCCTGCTCGCCGGCGTGCTCGGCGCCTCCTCGGCGCGCGCGGTGGTCAAGGCGGCCATCGAAGGCCGCGAGATGCAGGTCGAGGACGTGGTGCGCATCGTCGACGAGGCCTCCGAGGTCCTGCAGTTCAACCGCGCCCTGCTGCAGGGCGCGATCGAGAACATCTCCCAGGGCATCAGCGTGGTCGACCAGTCGCTGCGTCTGGTGGCCTGGAACCGTCGCTACCTGGAACTGTTCGAGTACCCCGAGGGGCTGATCAGCATCGGCCGGCCGATCGCCGACATCATCCGCTACAACGCCGAGCGCGGCCTGTGCGGCAAGGGCGACCCGGACATCCACGTCGCCAAGCGCCTGTACTGGATGCGCCAGGGCACCGCACACACCTCCGAGCGCACCTTCCCCAACGGCCGGGTGATCGAACTGGTCGGCAACCCGATGCCCGGCGGCGGCTTCGTCATGTCGTTCACCGACATCACCGCCCACCGCCAGGCCGAGGACGCGCTCAAGGAGGCCAACGAGAGCCTCGAGCAGCGCGTCGCCGAGCGCACCCAGGAGCTGTCCGCGCTCAACGAGCAGCTGTCCGAGGCCAAGGCCCGCGCCGAGGTCGCCAACCAGTCGAAGACCCGTTTCCTCGCCGCGGTCAGCCACGACCTGATGCAGCCGCTCAACGCCGCGCGGCTGTTCTCCGCCGCGCTGTCCCACCAGGAAGCGCTGCCCGGCGAGGTGCGCGAACTGGTGCAGCACCTCGACTCCTCGCTGCGCTCGGCCGAGGACCTGATCGCCGACCTGCTGGACATCTCGCGCCTGGAGAGCGGCCGCTTCACTCCCGAGCGCAGCGCCTTCGCCCTCGACACCCTGTACGACGCCCTCGGCGTGGAGTTCCGCGCCCTGGCCCAGGAACAGGGCATCGACCTGCGCATCCGCGCCAGCAAGCAGCGCATCGACAGCGATCCGAAGCTGCTGCGCCGGGTACTGCAGAACTTCCTGACCAACGCCTTCCGCTACGCCAAGGGCAAGGTGCTGCTCGGCGTGCGCCGCGACGGCCGCCACCTGCGTCTGGAGGTGTGGGACCACGGCCCCGGCATCCCGGCCGACAAGCTCAAGGTGATCTTCGAGGAGTTCAAGCGCCTCGACAGCCACCAGACCCGCGCCGAGAAGGGCCTGGGCCTGGGCCTGGCGATCGCCGACGGCTTCTGCCAGGTGCTCGAGCACCGCATCGAGGTGCGCTCCTGGGTCGGCAAGGGCAGCGTGTTCAGCGTGCGCGTGCCGCTGGCCCGCGGCCGCGCCGTGCCGCAGGCGCGGCAGGCGGCACCGGCCAGCGCGCCGCAGCCGATGAACGGCGCCCAGGTGTGGTGCATCGACAACGAGGACAGCATCCTCACCGGCATGCGCAGCCTGCTGACCCGCTGGGGCTGCCAGGTGCAGACCGCGCGCTCGCGCGCCGAGTGCGAGCAGCTGCTCGGCCAGGACGGCCCGCCGGAGCTGGTGCTGGTCGACTACCACCTCGACGACGGCGAGACCGGCCAGGCGCTGATGGGCTGGCTGCGCGCCCACCTGGGCCAGCCGGTGCCCGGCGTGGTGATCAGCGCCGACGGCCGCCCCGAGCTGATCGCCGAGGTGCACGCCGCCGGCCTCGACTACCTGAGCAAGCCGGTCAAGCCGGCCGCCCTGCGCGCCCTGCTCAGCCGCCATCTCAAGCTGCACTGAGCCGCCCGCCGTGCCGCGCGCGGGTGCGGCGCGGCGGGATTTGCCGCGGGACGGCTTGCTAGACTGACCAGCCCCACCCGCCAAAGGATTGCCCATGACGCCCGAGTTCGACGTCCTGCTCGACCTGGCCAGCGCGCTGGCCATCGGCCTGCTGATCGGCACCGAGCGCGGCTGGAGCGCCCGCGCCAGCGACGACGACCGGCTGGCCGCCGGGGTGCGCACCTACGGCCTGGTCGGCCTGCTCGGCGGCCTCGCCGCCCTGCTCGCCGGCCATCTCGGCGTGCTGGTCTGGGTCGGCATGCTGCTGGCCCTGGCCCTGCTCAGCACCACCGCCTACGTGATCGGCCTGCGCCACGACCCCGACCAGGGCCAGACCAGCGAGATCGCCCTGCTGCTGACCTTCCTGCTCGGCAGCCTGGCGCTGGCCGACGAGCGCCTGCTGGCCGCCGGCTGCGCGGTGGTGGTGGCCCTGCTGCTGCGCCTCAAGGAACCGATGCATGCGGCGCTCCGGCGGCTGTCCGCCGAGGAGCTGTCCGGCGCGCTGAAGCTGCTGTTCATCTCGCTGGTGCTGCTGCCGGTGCTGCCCGACCGCGGCTACGGCCCCTGGCAGGTGTTCAACCCCTACGTCACCTGGTGGATGGTGGTGCTGATCGCCGGCCTGGGCTTTGCCGCCTACGTGGCCGTCCGCCTGATCGGCACCCGCCATGGCCTGCTGCTGACCGCCCTGCTCGGCAGCGTGGTGTCCTCCACCGCCATGACCCTCACCCTCGCCCGCCTGCATGGCCAGCGCGAGCTGCACGCCCTGCTGGCCTGCGGCCTGCTGGGCACCTCGGCGCTGGTGTTCCCGCGCGTGCTGCTCGAGGTGGCGGTGATCAACCCGCCGCTGGTGCAGGGGCTGCTGTGGCCGCTGGCCGCCGCGGCGCTGGTCTACGCCCTCGGCGCCCTGTACTGGTGGCAGCGGGCCAAGGCGACGGAACTCGGCGCCCAGGCCGAGCCGCCGCTGAAGAACCCCTTCGAGTTCGGCCCGGCCGTGCGCTTCGCCCTGCTGCTGGCGCTGATCCTGCTGCTGGTGGAAATCGCCCGCCGCGAACTGGGCGACGTCGGCGTGTACCTGGTCGCCGTGCTGTCCGGGCTCACCGACGCCGACGCCATCACCCTGTCGCTGTCGCGCAGCGCCCTGGGCGAGCTGGACCCGCAGGTGGCGGTGCGCGGCATCGCCCTGGCCGTGGTCAGCAACAGCCTGATCAAGGGCGTGCTGATCGCCATGTTCGGCGGCAGGCGCCTGGCGCTATTCACCCTGCCGGTGATGGCAGGCGGTCTGGGACTAGGGCTGGCGCTGGTATTCGCCGGCGCGACTCTGAGCTGAGCGGCGCACCCGACACCTTTGCCACACGGCCTTTCCGTCTTTGCCGCACGGCTGATTGCGCCGTCACAGCGCCCCCTGCGCGGGAAAACTTGGCAGACTGGCGATACAACCGCCCGGCCCCACCCCACTGGGCTGCGGCGGCTCCACATCAAGCAGCTACTGGCCGCCGCGTAACATCCAGCAGATGGCATCGGGTGCCTACATCCGCCCCGCACACTAGGCGTCAGACACCGCAAGCACAGGCCCCGGCCAGGCCCGCAGGAGAATCCGCATGATCGACCACCCCCCAGCGGCTTCCATCACCCCGCAGGAACTGATCCAGCGCATCGTCCAGATGGCACGCCTGCTGCACGTCAGCCTGCAAGAACTGGGACTGAACAAGGCCATCGAGCAGGCCGCGCAGGCCATCCCCGATGCTCGCGAGCGCCTGGACTACGTCGCTGCGATGACCGAACAGGCCGCCGAGCGTGTGCTCAATGCCCTGGAACGGGCCCAGCCGCGCCAGACCATGCTGATCGAGGGCGCCCGCGATCTGGAGGCACGCTGGCAGTCCTGGCTCGCCGCGCCGCAGCAGAGCGACGAAGCGCGCCGCCTAGTGGAGGAAACCCGCCGCTACATCGGAGCGGTGCCTGACCATACCCGGGCGACGCAGAGCGAGCTGCAGGAAATACTCATGACCCAAGACTTCCAGGATCTCACCGGCCAGACCCTCAAGAAGATGATCGAGGTGACCCGCGAGATCGAACAACAACTGCTCAAGGTGCTGATCGACAGCGCTCCGGCCACCGCCGAACAGCGTACGCTACAGCGTCTGGCCGGCAGCGAACGGGCCGACCGCAAAGGCCCGCAGATCAAACCGACCGACGGCGAAGCAGTGACCGACCAGGCCCAGGTCGACGCTCTGCTCGCCCAGCTCGGCCTCTGAACAGCGGCAGGCGCTCACACATATATCCCCTAAATAGGAACGCAGGATCGACGAGCACCTGCTCGCCATCGACCGCAGCCCCCGCGCAGCACGACCTCGACAAGGTGGTACGCCTGCTCCTGCGCGCCCCACCGACGAAGCTGGCAAGCTGATCGCCCACCAGGATGCTTGGACCAGAAGGGCACCGACGCGGCAAATCCTGCTCAAGTCATGACAACGCCAACCCTCTGTAGCATTATGTGCGCCAGACACAAAAACGTGATATGCATCACGTTTTTTTGACGCCACCAAGTGGTAGCACGCAGGGAGGCAGGCACAGAACCAATGACAACGAGCAACCGCCTTTTCGGCAACAACAACCTGCAAGACCGTCACATTCTGATTGTGGAAGACGCCGACGTTGACCGCATGCTGCTGGAAGCCTATCTGCGCCAGAAAGGCGCCCTCGTCCACCTGGCCACCAATGGCCTGGAAGGCATCCGCAAGGCCCTTCTGATCCGCCCGGACATGATCTTGATGGACGTACACATGCCGGTCTGCGACGGCCTGAGCGCCTGCCGGCAACTGCAGGCCGACGCCCGCACCAGCAACATTCCGGTGATTTTCCTGTCCGGCGCGGTGATGCCCGACGAACGCCTGGAAGGCCTGCTGGCCGGCGCCGTGGACTACGTCACCAAGCCGTACAACTTCGAAGAAGTACGTATCCGCCTGAGCATGCACCTGCGCGCGCAGAGCCGCGGCGCAGACGCCGGCGAGCCGGCGCCGAGCGTTTCCAACCTCGACAGCATCTTGTTCCAGTCGGCCCGCCAGCACCTGCTGCGTAACCTGGCCGAGACACCCAACCTCGAATGTCTGGCGCGCATCCTGCGCACCAACCCCAAACGCCTCAACGAGGCATTCAAGCAGTGCGTCGGGGCCACCGTGTTCAGCTACCTGCGCGAGGAGCGCATGCGCCAGGCCCGCACACTGCTCAGCGATACGGTGCTGGAAGTGCAGGCCATCGCTCTGGAGCTGGGCTTTACCAGTGGCGCCAACTTCGCCACCGCTTTCAAGGAACGCTTCGGCGTCACCCCGCGGGAGTTCCGCCAGAGGCAGGGCGAGGAGCACACAGTCGGCGGCGAGTAACAGGAATCCCATCCCAGACTTTACCTTTACCTTTACCTTTACCTTTACCTTTACCGCAAACGAGTGACTGCCTGTCGCTCACGAGCACTCAAGACCAAGCAAAGATAGACACCATTAATCCCGCCTTGAAAAGCTAAATACACCCTGAACGACATTGCCGATAAGCATCGACAGACGGGAGTCACCGTAAATCCTTACGAGTAGTGGCTGCTTTCGGTCGAAGGCAAGCGTAACTTCTGCAGGCACCCCTCGGTTCGCCAATTTCTGCAAGGCTGGCGAGGCGAGCACCGAACTGATCCAGGACAGGCGACAAGGGCGCGGCCTCGCGGTGGTCATCGGCGAAGTATGCAAGCTGGCCCGTCATAGTGCCGACGTGGCATGCGAGATCAAGCGCTGGTCGGTGGATCGGGGCGGCGCGACGCTGGCCAGCCGCGTCGGCAAAACCGGTCGGCGCAGCTCGCCAGCAACCGGCAC
This sequence comes from Pseudomonas sp. AN-1, assembly GCF_034057115.1. NCBI lineage: Bacteria > Pseudomonadati > Pseudomonadota > Gammaproteobacteria > Pseudomonadales > Pseudomonadaceae > Pseudomonas > Pseudomonas sp. AN-1. The sequence goes on from NZ_CP139195.1 coordinate 2,306,239, forward strand.
AGGCCCCACGAGGCAAGGGGAGGCCTTCTGAACTGGATGCCCCACCCAGGCCTCCCGAATAGACTGCAGAGACCTGGGTTGCCGGAGGACACGCATCCGGACCGCGCCTTTGCTTCTCGGCTCTTTCGATTTTGCTGGCCGGCACACTCGCCGGCACGCAATTGACGATAAATCATCCCAACCGTAACCTTTAAACAAGCCAGAAACAATAATGTCACACAAAATAAGCGGCCATTAGAGCCTTCACCAAATAATAATTATCATCTAATCCGCCGTAAAGGCGCCAGAAATACAACGTCAAAACCTCGCATCGCGAGGCAAGCGTTGGCTTTTTATTTTCACGGTATTGGCGTACTTGCGAAAGGTAAGACTAAAAACCTTATAACAATCAAGGGTAATGAAAGCCTGCGCATAGTCTGATGCACCGTCATCTTCGCCAGCCTCTAGGCGTTCGCCAGCATGTTTCTGCCTGATGCGCAGAGGCATGCATACATCCATTGGTCTCGGGTAGATATATATCTGCCGGAAATCCCCGCTCAAAGCGCCTGAATTAGCATTCGGCTCGCGCAGGGGATTCCCATGTCTGAAAAATGAGGAAATAACCAATGCTGTTCGGAACCATTGGCTCCCATGAATACTTGCTCAACAGTGACGACTTCCTGATTTCGCGTACCGACCTGTCCGGAAGGATCACCTACGCCAATCCGGCGTTCATCGCGGTGAGCGGCTTCTCTTGGGATGAGCTCAATGGCGCAGACCACAACATAGTCCGCCATCCGGACATGCCGAAGGCCGCCTTCGCCAACCTTTGGGAAACCCTCAAGGCTGGGCGGGAATGGAACGGACTGGTCATGAACCGGCGCAAGAACGGCGACTACTACTGGGTCGAGGCCCACGTCACCCCCTACTTCGAAGGCAACACCCTGGTCGGCTACGCCTCGGTGCGCATCAAGGCCGACGCCCAGGCCGTGGCGCAGGCCCGTGAGGTCTATGGCGACATCGCTGCCGGCAGGCGCAGCGCCTTCTACCTGAGGGATGGCGTGTTGTGCCGCAAGGGCGTGCTCGGGCAGCTCGCCCGGCTCAACCCCTCGTCCATGCAGTTCCGCCTGCCGGCCATGTCGGTCACCGCCATCCTCTGCACCGGCGCCGGCTTCGCGGTTGGCGCGCAGGCCGCGGCGGTCCCCGTCTGGGAGGCGCTGGACGGTTCCTCGCTGGCCGTGCTCGGCGGCCTGTCCGCCGTGCTCGCCTACATCGGCTATCGCACGCTGCGCTCGATCAAGGCCCCGATCGCCGCGGCTATGAAGTTCAACTCGCAGATCGCCGCCGGTAACCTGAGCGTGCAGATCCCCAACTTCGGCCGCACGGAAATCGGCCAACTGGCAGCCATGATGGACACCATGCGCAAGAGTCTGTCGAGCATTGCCCTCGATGTGAACCGCAGCATCCACAGCGTATCGTCCGCCACCCACAACATCGCCACGGGCAACGACGCCCTCGCCGCACGCACCGAGGACCAGGCCGCCGCGCTGCAGCAGACGGCCAGCAGCATGGAAGAGATCACCACCACGGTCGATCAGAACGCCAGCAATGCCCAGCATGCCAACCAGTTGTCCGAGCACGCCTCCAGCCTGGTCAAGGACAGCGGCGAGGTGATGCACAAGGTTGTGCGCAAGATGTCGGCGATCTCCGAGGCCGCACAGAAAATGGGCGAGATCATCGAGTTGATCGACTCGATTGCCTTCCAGACCAACATCCTCGCGCTGAACGCCTCTATCGAGGCGGCCCGCGCCGGCGAGCATGGGCGCGGCTTTGCCGTGGTGGCCACCGAGGTGCGTCTGCTGGCCGGCCGCTCGGCAGAAGCGGCAAGGGACATCCGCCAGCTCATCGACCACTCGACCAGCGAAATCGGCGAAGGCGTCGCCCTGGTCAAGGCGGCGGAGTCGTCAATCGACGAGGTCATCGCGTCGGTCGTCAAGGTCAGCGACATCATGGGCGAAATATCTTCCGCGTCCTCGGAGCAGAGCGCCGGTATCGCCCAGGTGAGCCAGGCCATCGTTCAGCTCGACGGCGTGACGCAGAAGAACGCCGGCATGGTCAACCACGCCCAGCAGGTCTCGGGCAGCCTGCAGGCGCAGGTGCGCGAGCTGGTTCAGGCGATCTCGATCTTCAAGGTCGACAGCCGCCAGCTGCTTGAGCCCGATCTGCAGCACATGCGGGCGGCATTCGACGAGGTGCTCCCGCCACGGGGGCCGGTGAACGCGCTCGCCCCGCGGCTGCGCAACGGCAAAGCCGCCACGGCGGAGGAAAGCTGGGAGGCATTCTGAGCCCGGCCCGACAGTCGGCGGAGCCCCCGAGGGGCGTTGACGCCCATCAAGATGGGCCACCGCCCAGCGGCAGTTAATGAAGGGGACGGGGACTGCGGCAGCCACGCGGCACCTGTTCCCTCCCCCGCAGGCCCCCGCAGCGTGCCGAGGGGCGACTCCCCACGCTTTTCCCGCGCGGCTTCTTTCACCTTACCGGCAATGTTCCCCAGCCATGCTCGACCTGTTTTTCCTGCTCGACCCCGTCGTCCCCAGCCTGTACCTGTACGGCACCTTCGATCTCTGGCTGGTCGCCCTGTCGATCCTGCTCTCGGTCGGCGCCGCGACCATGGGCCTGCAGGTGGCCGGGATCGCCCGCACCAGCAACACGGCGCTGCAACGCCAGGTGGCGCTGCTCTCTGGCGCCCTGGCGCTGGGCGGCGGCATCTGGGCGATGCATTTTCTCGGCATGCTGGCCTTCCGCCTGTGCAGCCCGGTCAGCTACGACCCGCTGACCACCCTGCTGTCGGTGCTGCCCAGCCTGGCGGCCTCGTGGGTCGCCCTGTCGCTGCTCACCCGCCCGCACCTGCGGGGGCGCCAGTTGGTGCTCGGCGGCGTGCTGGTCGGCGCCGGCATCGGCACCATGCACTACAGCGGGATGGCCGCCATGCGGATGGCACCGCTGCTGCGCTACGACCCGTGGTGGTTCGCCCTGTCGATCCTGCTCGCCGCCGGTCTGGCCATGCTGGCGCTGTGGGTCCGTTTCGGCCTGGAGCACAACGCCCGCCTGCGCCCGCTGCACAGACTGCTGCTCGGTGGCCTGGTGATGGGCTCGGCCATCGCCGCCATGCATTACGCCGGCATGGCGGCAGCACGCTTCATTGGCACCGCAAGCTCGGACAATCCGCTGCCGGCGCTGCAGAGCGGGCTGATCGCCAATGCCGTGCTGTTCGGCACCCTGCTGCTGATCGTTGCCGTACTGCTCAGCAATACCTTCCTACACTACCGGGAGCGGATGCGCTGGACCCTGCGCAGCCAGGAGCGCTTCATCCAGTCGCTGATCGGCAACCTCCCCGGCATCGTCTTCCGCTCCCGGCTGGACGACGCCTGGAGCCTGCTGTTTCTCAGCGACGGTATCGAGCAGCTCACCGGCTGGAGCAGTCGCGAACTGCTCGACAGCGGCGGCCTGCGTCCACTGATCCCCGCCGAAGACCTGCCGCGCCTGGCCGAGGCCCGCCACCGGGCCGTTGCCGAGGGCGGCAGCTATTCGGCCGAATACCGCCTGCGCTGCAAGGACGGACGCCTGCTGCGGGTCTGGTCGCTCGGCCACATCGTCACCGAAACCCAGCGCTCGCTCGAGGGCGAGGGCGAGGTAGTGCTGCTCGACGGCATGATCTTCGACATCAGCGAACGCCATGCCCTGGAACAGGAACTGCGGCGCGCCCGTGACCATGCCGAACAGGCCTCGAAGGCGCGCAGCCTGTTCCTCGCCAACATGAGCCATGAAATCCGCACGCCGATGAACGGGGTGATCGGCATGCTCGACCTGGCGCTGGAAACCCCGCTCAACCCCGAGCAGCGCGAATACTTGCAGATCGCCCAGCGCTCCGGCGAGACGCTGCTGGCGCTGCTCAACGACATCCTTGACGTGTCCAAGGTCGACGCCGGGCATCTGGAGCTGGAAAGCGTCGCCTTCGACCTCAGTGAAATCGTCGAGCACACTGCCAAGCTGCTGGCCGCCCGCGCCCACCAGAAGCAGCTCGAACTGATCATCGAGATCGAGCCCAGCCTACCGCGGCAGGTGCTTGGCGATCCGCTGCGCCTGCGCCAGGTGCTGCTCAACCTGCTCAGCAACGCGATCAAGTTCACCGAGCGAGGCGAAGTCGCACTCTGCGTCGGTCGCTCACCCCGCACGCCGGGGGCGCTGTGCTTCGCCGTGCGCGACACAGGTATCGGCATCGCCCCGGAGGTGCAACCGCTGATCTTCGACTCCTTCCGCCAGGCCGACGAATCAACTACCCGCAAGTACGGCGGCACCGGTCTGGGCCTGTCGCTCAGCCGCCGCCTGGTCGAGCTGATGGGTGGCGAAATCCATCTGGAGTCGACGCCCGGCCAGGGCAGTCGCTTCTTCTTCGAGCTGCAGCTGCCATTGCAGGACAGCCCCTGCGGCGAACGCAGCGCCAGCGAACGTGCCGCCGAACAACTTGCCGGTCGCGGCCTGCTGATCGTCGACGACGTGCTGGCCAACCGGCTGATCGTCGAGCGTCATGCCATCGCCTGGGGCATGCAGCCGCACGGTTTCTGCAACCCGCTCGATGCGCTGGCCTGGGTGCAGGACCCGCAACACGCAGCCAGCGTGCAGCTGGCGGTACTCGACCGCATGATGCCCGAACTGGACGGTCTGGAGCTGGCGCACCGGCTGCGCGAGCAGCACCCACGCCTGCGTCTGGTGATGCTCTCCTCGGCCAGCGATCAACTGGAGATCGAGGCCCGCGAACACCAGGTGCTCGACCAGTGCCTGAGCAAACCGGCTGGCCCCGATGCGCTGGCCTATGCCCTGATCAGTGCGCTGCACAGCCCGCGCGCCACTGGCGCGGCGGCCGCCGACGTTGAGCCCTGCCTTAGCGGCTGCCGTGTGCTGCTGGTCGAGGACCACCCGGTCAACCGCATGCTCGCCCAGCGCCTGCTCGACAAGCATGGCGCGCTGATCGACGAGGCGGAGGACGGCGCCCAGGCAGTCGCCCGCATCGAGTCCGGCGAACGCTTCGACATCATTCTCATGGACTGCCAGATGCCGGTGATGGACGGCCCCACCGCCACCCGTGAGATCCGCCGCCTGGAACACAAGCGCGGCCAACCACGCACACCGATCCTCGCCCTCACCGCCCATGCCAACACCCCGGAAGTCGCCGAATGCCGACACGCGGGCATGGACGACATCCTCAGCAAGCCCTACAACGTGCGACAGCTGCTCGACTGCATGCTTGCCCTGCTCGCTCCCCCGCCGTCTGCACTGACGGCTCCCGCCGCCTTGCCGCCACTGCCGACGTTACTCGACGACGCCATGCTCGACACCCTGCACGAGGCGCTGGGCACCGACCTGCACACGGTCGTGAGCTTCTTCTGCACCAATCTCCCGGGACATATCGCACGTTTGCAAAGCGCTCTCGCCAAGAGCGACCACGACGAGGTTCGCAAGGAGGCTCACCGGCTCAAGGGCAGTGCCGGCAACCTCGGTGCTCTGGCGCTGGCAGCGCTGGCGTGCGACATCGAGCAGTACGCCGCGACCAGGCAGGCGGTCCCGGCAGACAGCGCCGAACGCTTGGCGCAACTGGCCGAAGCCAGCGTGCGCAGACTTCAGCAACGCTATCCCGACCCGGAGCACGGCGCCGCGCCCCCCCCCCAGCAACAGAACGCCCACTGACGATCCGGCAAGGAGCGGCACTACGACCATGCATACCGAGCAATCCATCCTCGTCATCGAGGACGACCAGTCCACCCGAATGCTGATCAAGTCGATCCTCGGCAAGCAGGGCTATCGACTGCTGGAGGCCACCGACGGCCAAGAAGGCCTGGAGGTTTTCCTGCGCGACAGCCCCGATCTAGTGCTGATGGACGTGATGATGCCGCGTCTCGATGGCTTCGCCGCCTGCCGGGCGATGCGCGAGTCCGAGGCCGTGCCGGGCACGCCGGTGATCATGCTCACCGCCGCCGATGCCACCACTGACGTGGAGCGGGCCTTCGAGTCCGGCGCCACCGACTTCATCACCAAGCCGATCAACTGGCCGCTGCTCGCCTCGCGGCTGCGCTATGCCCTGCGCGCCCGGCGCACCAGCCTGGAACTACAGCGCACCCGGCTGCGCCAGAGCCACGCCCAGAAGATCGCCCGCCTCGGCTTCTGGGCCTGGCACACCGACAGCGACTGCCTAGAGTGGTCGGTGGATCTGGCCGAGATGGCCGGGATCGCCGCCGCGGAGGTCGATCATCTCGACAAGCTGCTCACCCGTGTCCATCCCGACGACCGGACGCGTCTCGCCCAGGCCATGAATGTCTCGCGCACGGCGCTGAGCCGGCTCGACCAAGAGGTCCGCTTGCCGCAGGCTGGAGGCGGCATGCGCGTGCTGCATCTGGTCGCCGAGCACAGCCCGACGCAAGGTCCCGCGCGGTTGTTCGAGGGCGCCTGGCAGGACGTCACCCAGACACGCGAAGCCGAGCGGATGGTCCAGCATCTGGCCCTGCATGACACGCTCACCGGCCTGCCCAACAGCAAGCTGTTCCTGCGCCTGCTGGAAACCGCGATAGAGGGCGCCCGCCGCGCGGGGTACGGCATCGCCATGGTGCTGTTCGACATCAGTCGCCTGGGACGCATCAACGATGCCCTCGGCATGAAAGTCGGCGACCTGGTGCTGGCGCGCGTCGCCCATGCCCTGCAACAGGGGATGCCCAGTGAGGTGCATGCCGCCCGCCTGGCCGGCGACGAGTTCGCCCTGCTGGTCCCGCACAACGACCTGTCCCGCCTGCGCGCCAAGACCGAGGCGGCGCTGGCGCGCACCAGCCAGCCACTCGACGTCGACGGCCAAGCGCTGTTCGTGTCGCTGACCGCCGGCATCGCCTTGTTTCCCGACCACGCCGGCGATGCAGAGGAGATGATCCAGGCCGCCCGGGATGCCCGCAAGCTCGCCCGCCTGCAAGGCAGACCACTGGGCATCGCCCGTCCGTCCGACACCGACAGGGGCACCGAGCTGAAACTGGAGCTTGCCCTGCGCACTGCGCTCGAGGAGAACTTCCGTCAATTCCATCTGGTCTACCAGCCGCAGCTGCAGCTGCGCGACAACCGCATCGTCGGCGTCGAGGCGCTGATACGCTGGGAGCATCCGGAGGTCGGTCCGGTGCCGCCGCCGCGCTTCATCCCGATCATGGAGGAGCTGGGCCTGATCAATGCCTTGGGCGAATGGATCCTGCGCAGCGCCTGCCGACAGCTACGCGCCTGGCAGAACCTCGGCATCCAGCTGCAGATGAGCATCAACCTGTCGCCGCGCCAGTTCCAAGACAACCGGCTGACGGAAGTGCTCGTCGCGGCGGTGCGCGATGCTGGCGTGCCACCGACGCAGATCAAGCTGGAGATCACCGAGAGCATCGCCATGCAGGACCCACAGGGCACCATCGAGCAGTTGCGCGGCTGGCGCGCCCAGGGCTTCCAGATAGCCATCGACGACTTCGGTATCGGCTACTCGTCGCTGGAATACCTACTGCGCTTCCCGCTCGACACCATCAAGATCGACCGCGCCTTCATCAAGGACATCGTCGCCTCGCCCAGCGACCGCGCCATCGTCCGCGCAGTCACCGTCATGGCCCAGAGCATGGGCCTGAGCACAGTCGCCGAAGGCGTCGAAACCCAACGCCAGCAGGACTACCTGGATGCCATCGGCATCAGCCAAATCCAGGGCTACTTGTTCGGCAAGCCAATGCGCGCCGACGATTTAGCACGCTTCTACCTGACCCATCAGGGGCGCTCGACCACTACCGGCGCCGCGACACGACTGGCGCAGGCGCTCTAGTCCTAGGCTCCGTCGTCATCGGCCGCCACCAGCGGCGGCGCCCCGGCACGTACCAGCCAGTCGGCCGGCAGGCTCTTGCTGGCGCGGGCGCCGAGCGCCTTGAGCTGCTCGGCGCGGCCGATCAGGTTGCCGCGCCCCTCGCCGAGCTTGTTGCGCGCATTGGCGTAGGCCTTGTCGAGCTGCTGCAGGCGGCTGCCGATCTCGTCGAGGTCCTGGACGAACAGCACGAACTTGTCATACAGCCAGCCGGCGCGCTCGGCGATCTCGCGGGCGTTGAGGTTCTGCCGCTCCTGGCGCCACAGGCTGTCGATCAGGCGCAGGGTGGCCAGCAGGGTGGTCGGCCCGACGATCACGATGTTCTGCGCGAAGGACTCCTCGAACAGCCCGGGTTCGGCCTGCAGCGCGGCGGCGAAGGCGCCTTCCAGCGGCACGAACAGCAGCACGAAATCGAGGCTGTGCAGGCCCTCCAGGCGCTGGTAGTCCTTGGCCGACAGGCCCTTGAGATGGCTGCGCAGCGACTGCACGTGCAGCTTCAGGGCCTGCGACCGGGCGCCCTCGTCCTCGGCGGCGACGTACTGCTGGTACGCGGTCAGGCTGACCTTGGCGTCGACCACCACCTGGCGCTCGCCGGGCAGGCGCACCAGCACGTCGGGCTGGTAGCGCTGGCCGCCTTCGCCACGCAGGCTGACCTGGGTGTCGTACTCGCGGCCCTTCTCCAGGCCGGCGTGCTCGAGCACCCGCTCCAGCACCAGCTCGCCCCAGTTGCCTTGGGTCTTCTGACCCTTGAGCGCGCGAGTCAGGTTGTGCGCCTCCTCGCCCAGGCGCTGGTTGAGCTGCTGCAGGCGCTCCAGCTCCTTGCCCAGCGAGAAGCGCTCGCGCGCCTCCTGCTGGTAGCTCTGTTCGACGCGCTGCTCGAAGCTGTGGATGCGCTCGCGCAGCGGATCGAGCAGCTGGCTCAGCCGCTGCTGGCTGTTCTCGGCGAAGCGCTGCTCGCGCTCCTCGAAGATCCGCCCGGCCAGCTCGGCGAACTGCGCGCGCAGCTCGTCGCGCGCCGCCTGCACCTCCTCGAGGCGCTGGCGATGGCCCTGCTGCTGCTCGCGCAGGGCGCTGGCCAGCGCGGCGCGCTCGGCGGCGAGGTCGCGCAGCTCCTCCTCGCGCTGCTGGCGCTCATCCTGCCACTGGCGGGCCGCCTCGGCGGCCTGCTGGCGCTCGGCGCCGAGCAGCTGGACCTCGCGGCGCAGGGCGGCGTTCTCGCCCTGCAGGGTCGCCAGCAGGCGCTGCTGGCCCTGCGCCTCGCCACGGACCTGGGCCAGTTGCCCGGCCAGCGCCTCGCGCGCCTGTTCGCCGGCGGCCAGACGCTCCTCCAGCAGGCCGGCCTGCTGGCGCGCCTCGCCGCGCTGCTGCTGCAGGCGCCAGAGCAGCCCCGCCAGAGGGAGGGCGGCAGCGACGATACCGAGCAACAGGCTGGACAGATCGAAAGGCATGAACGGACTCCCTGGCTGATAGCACCGAGTATAACGGTCAGGCGCTGCGGGCAGCGTCGCGCCGCCCCGGTTCAATCCACAATTGCTGTGGATAACTGGGTGGACAAATACCGGACAGATCGCCCCGCCCCCGGCGCGGCAGGGCCTGCAGACAGATTGGCTGTTTTTTGTTCAGAAGTTTTTCTGCTTGATTTTCAAAGAATTAGTTATTAGGGCAGCAGCCGTCCCGGCCCTGCTCCCGGATGCGACGGCGCGTCGCAGGCCTCGGGTTTTGTGCACAGGCGCACTTGACGATGGCGGCAGAGCACGCACCGGCAGCGAGCGGGCAGAACCCCGGCGGGCGCCCAAACGAAAGGGCCGGCTGCTCGCGCAGCCGGCCCTTGTGTGGACAACCCGCAGCGTCGCCTTACAGCGGCTTGCCGCGGTTGCCGTGCTGGCTGACGAAGTCCTGCACCGCCTTCAGGTCGTTGGCCAGCACGCTGCAGCGCTCCTCGCGCTGGAACAGGTCGGCCAGGTGCGGCGGCAGCTGCGGTACGGCAGCGATGCCGGCCTTCTCCACCGCTTCCGGGAACTTGACCGGATGCGCGGTTCCGAGCACCACCATCGGCAGCGCCAGGCTGCGGCGGCACTCGCGGGCGGCCTTGACGCCGATCGCGGTGTGCGGGTCGAGCAGGTAGCCGGTCTGGCCATGCACCTCGGCGATGGTGGCGCAGGTCTGCTCGTCGTCCACCGCCAGCGAGTCGAACAGGCGGCGGGCCTCGGTCCAGCGGTCGTCCTCGACCGACAGCTTGCCGGTGGCCTTGAACTCGTCCATCAGCGCGCTGACGGCGGCGCCGTTGCGTCCGTGCAGGTCGAACAGCAGGCGCTCGAAGTTGGAGGAGACCATGATGTCCATCGACGGCGACAGCGACGGATGCAGGGTGTCCTTGTCGTAGCGGTTGCCGGACATGAAGCGGTGCAGGATGTCGTTGCGGTTGGTGGCGACGATCAGCTGGTTGATCGGCAGGCCCATGTTGCGCGCCAGGTAGCCGGCGAAGATGTCGCCGAAGTTGCCGGTCGGCACCGAGAAGGCCACCGAGCGGTGCGGCGCGCCGAGCTGCAGGGCGGCGTGGAAGTAGTAGACGATCTGGGCCATGATCCGCGCCCAGTTGATCGAGTTGACCGCCACCAGCCGGGTGCCCTTGAGGAAGCCCTGGTCGGCGAAGCTGGCCTTGACCATCTCCTGGCAGTCGTCGAAGTTGCCTTCGATGGCGATGTTGTGGATGTTGTCGCCGAGGATGGTGGTCATCTGCCTGCGCTGCACCTCGGACACGCGGTTGTGCGGGTGCATGATGAAGATGTCGACGTTGTCGCAGGCCTTGCAGCCCTCGATGGCGGCCGAGCCGGTGTCGCCGGAGGTGGCGCCCATGATCACCACGCGCTCGTTGCGCTTGGCCAGCACGTGGTCGAGCAGGCGGCCGAGCAGCTGCAGGGCGAAGTCCTTGAACGCCAGGGTCGGGCCCTGGAACAGCTCGAGCACCCACTCGTTGGCGCCCAGCTGGGTCAGCGGCGCTACCGCCTGGTGGGCGAACACGCCGTAGGTCTCTTCCAGGATCCGCTTGAAGTCGGCGTCGGCGATGGAGCCGGCGACGAACGGGCGCATCACACGGAAGGCCAGCTCGTGGTACGGCAGGCCGGCCCAGGAGGCGATCTCCTCGACGGTGAAGCGCGGCAGGTTTTCCGGCACGTAGAGGCCGCCGTCGCTGGCCAGGCCGGCGAGCAGCACGTCTTCGAAGTTGAGGGCCGGCGCCTGGCCGCGGGTACTGATGTAGCGCATGGGGAAAAACCTTCGGTGCGGGCTGCCGGCGCGCGGCCGGCAGCCGTTGACGGATTAGTTGAGCTGCTCGACGCGGATGCGCACGACCTTGCCGGCCACGCCCTCGAGGGCCTCCAGGGCGGCGATGGCGTCGTCGATCTGCGCCTCGCGCACGCGGTGGGTGACCAGGATCATCGGCACCAGGCCGTCGTGCTCCTCGGCTTCCTTCTGCATGATCGACTCGATGTTGATGCCGCGCGCGGAGAGGATGCTCGCCACCTGGGCCAGCACGCCCGGATGGTCCTTGGCCTGGATGCGCAGGTAGTAGGCGCTCTCGCAGGCCTCGATCGGCAGGATCGGGTGGTCGGACAGCGCGTCCGGCTGGAACGCCAGGTGCGGCACGCGGTTCTCCGGGTCGGTGGTCAGCGCGCGGACCACGTCGACCACGTCGGCCACCACCGCCGAGGCGGTCGGCTCCATGCCGGCGCCGGCGCCGTAGTACAGGGTGCTGCCGACGGCGTCGCCGTTGACCATCACCGCGTTCATCACGCCGTTGACGTTGGCGATCAGGCGGTCGGCGGGGATCAGGGTCGGGTGCACGCGCAGCTCGATGCCGGCCTCGGTGCGGCGGGCCACGCCGAGGTGCTTGATGCGGTAGCCCAGCGCCTCGGCGTAGTTGACGTCGGCGGTGGTCAGCGCGGTGATGCCTTCGGTGTAGGCCTTGTCGAACTGCAGCGGAATGCCGAAGGCGATGGAGGCGAGGATGGTCAGCTTGTGCGCGGCGTCGATGCCTTCCACGTCGAAGGTCGGATCGGCCTCGGCGTAGCCCAGCGCCTGGGCTTCCTTGAGCACGTCGTCGAAGGTGCGGCCCTTCTCGCGCATCTCGGTGAGGATGAAGTTGCCGGTGCCGTTGATGATGCCGGCCAGCCAGTTGATGCGGTTGCCGGCCAGGCCCTCGCGGATCGCCTTGATCACCGGGATGCCGCCGGCCACGGCGGCCTCGAAGGCGACGATCACGCCCTTCTCGCGCGCCTTGGCGAAGATCTCGTTGCCGTGCACGGCGATCAGCGCCTTGTTGGCGGTGACCACGTGCTTGCCGTTGTCGATGGCCTTGAGCACCAGCTCGCGGGCCACGGTGTAGCCGCCGATCAGCTCGATGACGATGTCGATTTCCGGGTTGTCGACCAGCTCGAACACGTCACCGGTGATGGGGGTACCGGTGGTATCGCATTGCGGGTTGGCGTCACGCGCGGCAATCTGCGCCACTTCGATGCCGCGCCCGGCACGGCGGGCGATCTCCTCGGCATTGCGTTTGAGCACATTGAAGGTACCGCCACCGACGGTCCCCAACCCACAGATACCTACTTTCACCGGTTTCACTATCAGTTCCCCATCTTTACGACGCAGTACGGCCGGAAATTCCGGCCGATGAAAAGATCCGCACATTACGAAGCGGTGGATTGTTAGTCAATCGGCAGCTGAACGCCGATCACTTCGCCGCCAGCGCCGCCTCGGCCAGCTGCGGCGCCGGCTGGTAGCCGGGGATCAGCTGGCCGTTGGCCAGCACGATGGCCGGGGTGCCCTGCACGCCGATCATCTGGCCCAGCGCGTACTGCTTGCTCACCGGGTTGTCGCACTCGGCCTGCGGCACGTCCTTGCGCGCCTTGGCCAGGTTCATCGCCTCGCGCGGGTCCTTGGCGCACCACACGCTGACCAGGGTGTTGTAGCCGTGGCTGCCGACGCCCTGGCGCGGGAAGGCCACATAGCGCACCTCGACGCCGCGGCGGTTGAGCTCGGCCACCTCGCTGTGCAGCTTCTGGCAGTAGCCGCAGTCGGTGTCGGTGAACACGGTGATGTGGGTCTTCTGCGCTGCCTTGGCGTCGGCCGGGAACACCACCATCTCCTTGACAGGGATGGCATTGATCTCCTTGGCAACCGCCTTGCTTTCGGCCTGCTCGGTGAGGTTGACGGCCTTGCCGTCCTTGACCTGGTACAGGAAGCCCTGCATGACGAACTGGGCGTCGGCGCTGGTGTAGAGCAGGCGGCCGCCCTTGAGCTGCACCTGGTACAGGCCGGGCATCGGGCTCTCGCTGATCGCCTCGATCGGCAGGTCCGGCTGCAGCGCCTTGAGGGACTGGCGGATCGTCTGATCGGGGTCGGCAGCCTGGGCGATGGCGCTGGCCAGGCCGAGAGTGACGGCAGCGAGGAAGCGGAACGGACGCATGAAGACTCCTTGAAGCGGCGAAGCGGCTTGGTTGATGGCCAAGCCTACCACAGCCACCCGGGCCGGCCGCGGCAACGGCGCACGCTGCCGACGATCAAGCGGACGAGCTGCCCTGCAGGGCCTGCAGGCGAGCATCGGCGATGTGGATGTAGATCTGCGTGGTCGACAGGTCGCGATGCCCGAGCAGCATCTGCACCACCCGCAGGTCGGCGCCATGGTTGAGCAGGTGGGTGGCGAAGGCGTGGCGCAGGGTGTGCGGCGACAGCGGCTGATCGATGCCGGCGCTGCGCGCGTGGCGCTTGATGCGGTGCCAGAAGGTCTGCCGGGTCATCTGTTCGCCGCGCAGGCTGGGAAACAGCACCTCGCTGGGCCGCCCGAGCAGCAGCTCGCCGCGCGCCGCGCGCAGGTAGCGCAGCAGCCAGTCGATGGCTTCCTCGCCGAGCGGCACCAGGCGCTCGCGCCCCCCAGGGCCGTTCACCCGTACCACGCCCTGGCGCAGATCGACCTGTTCGAGGGTCAGCGCCACCAGTTCGCTGACCCGCAGGCCGCAGGCATACAGCACCTCGAGCATGGCGCGGTCGCGCAGGCCGAGCGCCGCGCCGGTGTCCGGCGCGGCCAGCAGCGCCTCGACCTCGGCCTCGCCGAGGCTGTGCGGCACGGCGCGCGACTGGCTCGGCAGGACCACCTGCAGGGTGGGGTCCTCGGCGATCAGCCCGGTGAACTGGCAGTAGTGGTAGAAGCCGCGCAGGCAGGACAGCAGGCGCGCCGTGGAGCGCGCGTGGTAGCCGCGCTCCTGGCGCCAGCCGAGGTACTCGCGGACCAGTTCGCGGTCGACCCGCAGCAGGTCGAAACCGCGCTCGGCCAGCCAGGCGCGGAACAGCGCCAGGTCGGTGCCGTAGGCTTCCCGGGTGTGGCGCGACAGGCCCTTCTCCAGCCAGAGGGCATCGAGAAAGCGGTCGATCAGGGGATGGGCGTGCTCGGACATGGGCAGGGCGCGATGACGACGGGAACGCCAGTCTGGCACGCCCGCCCGGCCAGCGGCCAGCCCGCCCCGCCAGGGCGGGCCGGGGTCGGTCAGGACGCCGAGCGCTGGCCGTCGGTGGCGGGCCGGAAATACAGGCGGTCGCCGCGCGCCAGACCGACCAGGCTGGCATGGCTCTTCACCACCTCGGCCTCGACCAGCTCGCCCTGCCCCTCGACCTTGAGGGTCACCCGGGTGATGGCGCCGAGCGGACGGATGTCGCGCACCTCTGCGCCCAGATGGCCGGCCAGCGCCTCGCGTGACAGCGACACCTCGTGCGGACGGAACAGGATGTGCCCCTCCTCGCCCAGCTGCAGGCGGTTGGAGTCGCCGAGGAAGTGGTAGACGAAGTCGCTGGCCGGCTGCTCGTAGACCTCGCCGGGCGCGCCGATCTGCTCGATCACCCCCTTGTTCATCACCACGATGCGGTCGGCGACCTCCATGGCCTCCTCCTGGTCGTGGGTGACGAACACCGAGGTCAGGTTGATCTCCTCGTGCAGGCGCGCCAGCCAGCGGCGCAGCTCCTTGCGCACCTTGGCGTCCAGCGCGCCGAACGGCTCGTCGAGCAGGAGGATCTTCGGCTCCACCGCCAGGGCACGGGCCAGGGCGATGCGCTGGCGCTGGCCGCCGGAGAGCTGCTCGGGGTAGCGGTCGGCCAGCCAGTCGAGCTGCACCATGCCGAGCAGTTCGTGGACCTTGGCGGCGATCTGCGCCTCGCTCGGCCGCTCTTTCTTCGGCTTCATGCGCAGGCCGAAGGCGACGTTGTCGAACACCGTCATGTGGCGGAACAGCGCGTAGTGCTGGAACACGAAACCGACGTTGCGGTCGCGCACGTCGTAGCCGGAGACGTCCTCGCCGTGGAAGGCGATGCTGCCGGCGTCCGGGGTCTCCAGGCCGGCGATGATGCGCAGCAGGGTGGTCTTGCCGCAGCCGGAGGGGCCGAGCAGGGCCACCAGCTCGCCGCTGTGGATGTCCAGGTCGATGTCGTTCAGGGCCTGGAAGGCGCCGAAGCGCTTGCTGACGTTGCGGATTTCGATGGACATGGCTTATTCCTCGGCAGCATTCGACTTGAGGCGGGTCAGACGGGCCTCGCTCCACTGCTTGAGCAGAAGGATGAACAGCGCCAGCGCCAGCAGCAGGCTGGCGACGCTGAAGGCGGCGACGTGGTTGTATTCGTTGTAGAGTATCTCGACGTGCAGCGGCAGGGTGTTGGTGACGCCGCGGATATGCCCCGACACCACCGACACCGCGCCGAACTCGCCCATCGCCCGCGCGGTGCACAGCACCACGCCGTAGATCAGGCCCCACTTGATGTTGGGCAGGGTGACGTGCCGGAACATCTGCCAGCCGTTGGCGCCGAGCAGGCGCGCGGCCTCCTCCTCCTGGCTACCCTGCTCCTGCATCAGCGGGATCAGTTCGCGGGCGACGAAGGGCACGGTGACGAACAGGGTCGCCAGCACGATGCCGGGCACGGCGAAGACGATCTGGATATCGCGCTCGCCGAGCCACTCGCCGAAGAAGCCCTGGGCGCCGAACAGCAGCACGTAGATCAGGCCGGCGATCACCGGCGACACCGAGAACGGCAGGTCGATCAGGGTGACCAGCAGGCTCTTGCCGGCGAACTCGTACTTGCTCACGCACCAGGCGGCGGCGACGCCGAACAGCAGGTTGAGCGGCACGGCGATGGCCACGGCGATCAGGGTCAGCTTGAGCGCGGCGAGGGCGTCCGGCTCGAGGATGGCGGTGAAGAACACCCCCAGCCCCTGCTTGAGCGCCTCGCTGAGCACCACGTAGAGCGGCAGCAACAGGAACAGGACGAACACCAGCCAGGCGCCGACGATCAGCAGGTTGCGCCCCAGCGCGTGGCCGCGGCGGGCGGCGTTGGCGGAGGCGGAGACAGCGGTGATGGATGACATGGCGGCTCCTCCTCAGGGCGTTTCGATACGGCGCTGCAGCAGGTTGATCAGCAGCAGCAGGACGAAGGACACCACCAGCATCAGCACGCCGATGGCGGTGGCGCCGGTGTAGTCGTACTGGTCGAGCTTGACCATGATCAGCAGCGGCAGGATCTCGGTCTTCATCGGCATGTTGCCGGCGATGAAGATCACCGAGCCGTACTCGCCGACGCCGCGGGCGAAGGCCAGGGCGAAGCCGGTCAGCCAGGCCGGCAGCAGCGCCGGCAGCAGCACGTGGCGGAACACCTGCAGCGGCTTGGCGCCCAGGCAGGCGGCGGCCTCCTCGACCTCGCGCGGGATGTCGGCCAGCACCGGCTGCACGGTGCGCACCACGAACGGCAGGGTGACGAATACCAGCGCCAGGCTGATGCCCAGCGGGGTGAAGGCGATCTTGAAGCCGAGATCGCTGGCCAACTGGCCGATCAGGCCGTTGGGCGTGTACAGCGCGGTCAGGGCGATGCCGGCCACCGCGGTGGGCAGGGCGAACGGCAGGTCGATCATCGCGTCGATGATCCGGCGTCCGGGAAAGCGGTAGCGCACCAGCACCCAGGCCAGCAGGGTGCCGATCACGCCGTTGAGCAGGGCGGCGGCCAGGGCCACGCCGAAGCTCAGCTTGAGGGCGGCCAGCACCCGCGGTGCGCTGACGATGGCCCAGAACTCGCTCCAGCTGAGCTGGGCGGCGTGGACGAACATGGCACCCAGGGGGATCAGCACCAGGAGGCTGAGATACACCAGGGTGTAGCCCAGCGTCAGCCCGAAGCCGGGTATGACGGGGGAAATGCGGCGGGACATAGGTTCCTCGCAAGTTTCTTGGCCCGGAGGCCATCCGGGTTGTGGTCAAGCAAGAACCCCCGGTGGCGGACACCGGGGGCTCGATCGGCAGGCGGAGATCACTGCACCTGGTAGATCTGGTCGAATACGCCGCCATCGTTGAAGAACTTCGGCTGCGCGCTCTTCCAGCCGCCGAAGTCTCCATCGATGGTGACCAGCTTGAGCGCCGGGAACTGCTGGGCGAACTCGGCGGCGACCTTCTCGTTGCGCGGTCGGTAGAAGTGCCTGGCGGCGATGCGCTGGCCTTCCTCGCTGTACAGGTACTCGAGGTAGGCGGTGGCCACTTCGCGGGTGCCCTTCCGGTCGACGTTCTTGTCGACCACCGCCACCGGCGGCTCGGCAAGGATCGACAGGCTGGGCGCGACGATCTCGAAGTTCTCGCCGCCCTCCTCCTTGAGCGCCAGGAACGCCTCGTTCTCCCAGGCCAGCAGCACGTCGCCGATCTGGTTGTTGACGAAGGTGATGGTCGAGCCGCGCGCGCCGGTGTCGAGCACCGGAACGTTCTTGTACAGCTGCTCGACGAAGGCCTTGGCCTTGTCCTCGCTGGCGTACTTCTGCTGGGCGTAGGCCCAGGCGGCGAGGAAGTTCCAGCGCGCGCCGCCGGAGGTCTTCGGGTTGGGGGTGATCACTTCCACGCCCGGCTTGACCAGATCGTCCCAGTCCTTGATCTGCTTGGGATTGCCCTTGCGCACCAGGAACACGATGGTCGAGGTGTAGGGGGTGCTGGCCTGCGGCAGGCGTTTCTGCCAGTCCTCGGGAATCAGCTTGCCGATCTTGTTCAGCTCGTCGATGTCGCCGGCCAGAGCCAGGGTCACCACGTCGGCCTTGAGACCGTCGATCACCGCGCGGGCCTGCTTGCCCGAGCCACCGTGGGACTGCTGGATGGTCACAGGCTCGTGGCCCTGGGCCTGCCAGTGCTGGTTGAAGGCCGCGTTGTATTCCTGGTACAGCTCGCGGGTCGGATCGTAGGACACGTTGAGCAGGGTCTGCGCCTGTACGGCGGCGCTGAGGGACAGGCCGACGATGGCGGCCAGAGCGAAACGACGAATGGACATGCTGGTGCTCCTTGGGCGTGCTCGGCGGCACGCCGGATAACGGCGGAATGTGGCAATCGGGTCGGGAACGACGGTTGGCGTCACATTCGCCAGCAACAGCGGCGGAGGGCTCGGATGCTCATGTGCGTGCTCATGGTCTGGTCGATGTCAGGTGGCATGCTCACGCCCTCCGGTGGTCCAGTCGGGCCTGTGCGAAATCAGGGTTGCTTGCTGCCGCTCGGCGGCTGCAGGCGGAACTTTTCCTTGCGCTCGATCTGCACCACCTGGCCGTTGTGCACGGTGATTTCCACCGCGCCGTAGCGCAGGCCGTGCAGGGCATTGTGGATCTCGCGCAACAGACCGGCTTCGTCCTGGCCGGCGACACTGCGTAGGTTGGCGCTCATGGGGATGCTCCTTGGCTATGGATCGCCCGCGGGCCGTGCCCCGGCGATGGAGCGCATATTAGGCACACCATTTATATTCTTAAAAATATTGTTTAAGAATTCTTCTATAATTTAATGACATAAAAACCAGGCAGGCCCGGGCGCGGCCGGCGCGCCTCGAATCGCCGCCCACCGCCGCAGCGCAGCCTGGCTCCCGGCTGCGCCACCTGGCCGCCTATACTGCAGGACACATGCGCAGCGGGCTCCATGCGCCGCTGCCGCTACCCCGATCCACCGGGCGCCCTCGCCCGGCCTGCCGAACAGCCCGCGCACGAGGTGCGCCGGCCGGCGTCCGAGCGCACGACGAGGTAGGCATGCTCATTCTGGCGGCAGACATCGGCGGTACCCGGGCGCGCCTGCTGCTGGGCGAGAGCCGCGGCGACACCTGGCAGCCCCTGCGTCAGCAGACCCTGGCCAGCCAGGAACATGCCGACGGCCTGAGCCTGCTGCGCGCCTTCCTGCGCCCGGGCGAACAGCCGCAGGTCGCCTGCCTGGCCGTGGCCGGGCCGGTCGATGGCCGGCAGGTGC
The DNA here is from genome assembly GCF_034057115.1 of Pseudomonas sp. AN-1. Taxonomy (NCBI): domain Bacteria; kingdom Pseudomonadati; phylum Pseudomonadota; class Gammaproteobacteria; order Pseudomonadales; family Pseudomonadaceae; genus Pseudomonas; species Pseudomonas sp. AN-1. The sequence goes on from NZ_CP139195.1 coordinate 2,325,412, forward strand.
GACTGACCAACCTGCCCTGGGACCTGGACGCCGACGAACTGGCCGGGCAACTCGCTCTGCGCCGGATCGAGCTGGTCAACGACCTAGCCGCCCAGGCCCAGGGCCTGCCCCTGCTGCACGACGAGCAACTGTACCCCTTGCAGAGCGGCAGGCCGCAGCCCGGCGGCGTGCGCGCCCTGCTCGCCGTCGGCACCGGCCTGGGCATGGCGCTGCTCGCCGGCACGCCGGCGCAGCCGCTGGTCCTGCCCAGCGAGGGCGGCCATGCCGACTTCGCCGCGCAGGACGAGCAGCAGCTCGCCCTGCTGCGCCACCTGTTGCCGCGCCACGGCCGGGTCAGCCTCGAGCTGCTGCTGTCCGGTGCGGGGCTGGTGCGCCTCTTCGCCTTTCTCGCCGGCCGCGACGAGGATGCCGACGACCTGCCCGGTCCCGCGCAGATCGGCGCCGCCGCCGCGGCCGGCGACGCCCGGGCGACGGCGACCCTCGAGCTGTTCGCCCGCCTGCTGGCCGGCGCCGCCGGCAACCTGGCGCTGACCGGCCTGGCCCGCGGCGGCGTGTACCTGGGCGGCGGCATCGCGCCGAAGATCCTGCCCTGCCTGCGCCTGCCGGCGGTGCGCGAGGCGTTCGTCGCCAGGCCGCCGATGCGTGCGCTGCTGGAAGGCATCCCGCTGCAGGTGGTGCTCGACGAGCAGCTGGGCCTGCGCGGCGCCGCGCAGATCGCCGCGCGCCTGGCGCTGCAGGCGGAGTGACGCCATGGCACCGGCCAGCCCGCCCCCGCCCCGGCTGACCTGGCAGTTCCTGCGCCTGGCCGGCGCCTACTGGAACTGCGAGCGCCGCTGGACGGTGCGCGCGGCGGTGCTGCTGCTGGTGGCGCTGACCCAGGCGCAGGTGGGCCTGGCGATCTGGATCAGCTACTGGCATCGCGAGCTGTTCGACGTCCTCGAGGCGCGCTCGCTGCGCGATCTGGTCTGGCTGATCGCCACCTTCCTGCTGATCTTCGTGCTGACCATGCTGGTCACCGCCCTGCACCTGCACGTCAAGCGCTGGCTGCAACTGGACTGGCGGCGCTGGCTGACCGACCGCCTGCTCGACCAGTGGATGGCCCACGCCCGCCACTACCAGCTGCAGTTCACCAGCGGCGAGCACGACAACCCCGACGGGCGCATCGCCGAGGACATCCGCATCGCCACCGAGACGGCCATCGCCCTGGCGCTGTCGCTGCTCTATTCGCTGCTGATCCTCGGCAGCTTCATCGACATCCTCCTCGACGTCTCCGGCAGCCTGCCGATCCCCGGCACCTCCCTGGTGGTGCCCGGCTATCTGGTGCTGCTGGCCTTCCTGTATGCCGGCGGCGGCACCGTGTTCGGCCTGCTGCTGGGCCGGCCGCTGATCCGCGCTACCAACCGCCTGCAGACGGTGGAGGCCAACCTGCGCTTCGGCCTGGCCCGTGCCCGCGAGAACTCCGAGGCGATCGCCCTGATGCACGGCGAGGAGATCGAGCACCGCCAGGCCGATCGGCTGTTCGCCGACGTCGGCCAGGGCTGGAACCGCCAGACGCTCGGCTACCTGGGCATCGTCTCCTTCTCCACCGGCTACGGCACCCTGCTGCCGGTGTTCCCGATCCTGGTCGCCGCGCCGCAGTTCATCGCCGGGGGCATGACCCTGGGCGTGCTGATGCAGGCGGCGCAGGCCTTCCAGCGCCTGACCTCGGCGCTGTCCTGGCCGATCGACAACCTCGGCGAGCTGGCCAAGTGCCGCGCCTCGGTCGACCGGGTGGTGAGCCTGTACAACGACATGCTGCTGCTCGAGGAGCGCGCCGACAATCCGGTGGAGCACCGCATCGACCTGCGCCGCAGCCAGGGCGACACACTGACCCTGCGCAACCTCAGCCTGGCCAATCCGGACGGACGGGTGCTGCTGGAGCCTCTGGACCTGAGCATCCAGCGCGGCGAACGGGTGCTGATCAGCGGCGACCCGACGGTGACCATCGCCCTGTTCAAGGCAGTCGCCGGGCTGTGGCCCTGGGGCCATGGCGAAATCGAGCTGCCCGCCGGACAGAGCATCGTGTTCCTGCCGCAGCGGCCGTTCCTGCCCGACGGCACCCTGCAGGCGGCGCTCAGCTACCCGCACCCCGCCGGCCACTTCGGCCACGCGCAGATTCTCCACGCCCTGGACTGCGCCGGCATCCCCTGGCTGGCGCCGCGCCTGGAGGACAGCGACGACTGGGACCGCGTGCTGCCGCTGCGCGCCCAGCAGCGCATCGGCATCGCCCGCCTGCTGCTGCACCATCCGGCCTGGGTGTTCATCGAGGAGGCCACCGACGCCTTCGACGTGCAGGGCGAGGAATGCATGACCGAGGTGCTGCACCGCGAACTGCTCGGCTCGACGCTGCTGACCATCAGCTTCCACCGCACCCTGGAACACTTCTACACGCGCCGGTTGGTGCTCGACCGGCTGTGCGAAGACAAGTACCTGAGCTGCTCGCCGGAGCCGGCCCCCTGCGCCCTACGCGAACCCTGACGGCAGCCAGCCGCGCTCGACGCAGTCGCGGAAACACCAGGCCGGAGTGGTCTCGGTCTTGTAGCTCCAGAAGAACCAGCCCAGGTACTTCTCCCAGGTGGCCAGTTGGGCGGCGGCGTAGCCGCGGTAGGCCACATCCTCCTGGAAGGCGTCCATGTACTCCAGCGCGTGATTGAACGGCCCCTCGGCCCACAGCGAGACCACCCGGAGGTCCAGGCCCAGACTCCACTCGCCGCAGAAGGTCGGCAGGCCCAGCTCGGTGATGACGGCATCGGCCTCCTGCTTCCACTCGCCGGCGGCCTTGCGCAGGTGGCCGTAGATGTCCATGTCGATGTCGCCGCGCTCGAAGCACTGGTAGCGGTGGATGTCGAAGATCACGTTACGGAACTCCGGCCCCTGCATGAAGCCCAGATACTCGCGGAAATCGCGGAAACCGTCATGGAACACCACCGCCACCCGCTCGGCCGGGCAATGCTTGCGGATGCGCGCGTAGGCGGCCAGGTAGTAGGCCTTGAGGTAGTCGGTGGGCACGTCCCAGCGCGGTTCGTTGAGCGCTTCGATGGCGTGCAGCGCCGGATGGTCGCGATAGCGCTCGGCCAGGCGCTCCAGCACCGCCAGCGAATGCTCGAGGTATTCCGGGCGGGTGTGCCATTCGCAGACGTCCTTGATTCCGCCGTTGTCGAAACCGTTCTGACAGCCCGGGGCGGCATGCAGGTCGAGCACCACGCGCAGACCGAACTCCTGCGCCCAGTCCATGGCGCGGTCGAGCACCTCGATGCCGCCTTCGACGAAGGGATGGCGGTGCGCGCCGTAGCTCGGGTGCCAGGGATAGTCGGGGCCGAAGATCCAGTGGCCCAGCGGAATGCGCACGGCGTTCAGGCCATGGCCGGCGATCCAGGCGAAGTCGTCGCGGGTGACGAAGCTGTCCCAGTGCCGGCACAGGCGCTCGCCCGCAGCCTCGCCCAGTTCGGCGCACCAGGTGGTCTCGTCGGTGGCCGCCAGCCCTTCGAACAGACTCGGCACCATCCATTTCTCCAGCACCAGCCAGCTGCCCAGATTGACCCCGCGCAGCTTCATGCCTGCCTGCTTCATCGCCGTCTCCCCCGCGCCTGGCGCGTCCAGCCCACCTGACTGTCAGGCTAGCAGACGCCAGACGCAGCCGAGACCGCGCACCACTGCCCCAAATCGCGGACACAAAAAAAGCAGCCCAAGGGCTGCTTTTCTTGCTGCAGGGAAGCGGGTCTCAGACCAGCTTCTCCTTGATGCGAGCGGCCTTGCCGGACAGGTCGCGGAGGTAGTACAGCTTGGCCTTGCGCACGTCGCCGCGACGCTTGACGGTGATGCTGTCGACCAGCGGGCTGTAGGTCTGGAAGGTACGCTCGACGCCAAAGCCGCTGGAGATCTTGCGCACGGTGAAGGCGCTGTTCAGGCCGCGGTTACGCTTGCCGATCACCACGCCTTCGAAGGCCTGCAGACGCTGACGGTCGCCTTCCTTCACCTTCACTTGCACGATCACGGTGTCGCCGGGGGCGAACGCCGGGATCTCTTTGTTCATCTGTTCAGCTTCGATCTGCTGAATGATCGGGTTCTTGTTGCTCATGCTGTGCTCCATAGACAAGCCTGCGGCCTGCCATCGATACGTTAACTATCGTTCTGCTGGCGGATATATTCGTCCAGCAGCTTTTTCTCTTCTCCAGAAAGCGAGCGACTATCCAGAAGATCGGCACGTCGTTCCCAGGTACGTCCCAGGGACTGCTGCAAACGCCAGCGCCGGATGTGTTCGTGGTTGCCGCTGAGCAGCACCGGCGGAACACTTTTGCCCTCGTACACCTCGGGTCGGGTGTAGTGCGGACAGTCGAGCAGGCCGTCGGTAAACGAGTCCTCCTCGGCGGAATCGGCGTGTCCCAATGCTCCGGGCAACAGCCGCGTCACCGCATCGATCAGCACCATGGCCGGCAGCTCACCGCCGGACAGGACATAATCGCCGATCGACCATTCTTCATCCACGTGCGTCTCGATGAAACGCTCGTCGATGCCTTCGTAACGCCCGGCGATGAGGATCAGACGCTCCTCGTTCGCCAGTTCGCGGACCGCCGCCTGATCGAGACGACGCCCCTGCGGCGACAGGTAGATCACCTTGGCCGCACCGCCTGCAGCTTGCCTGGCATCGGCCAGGGCCCGCTCCAGCGGCTTTATCTTCATCACCATCCCCGGGCCACCGCCGAAGGGCCGATCGTCCACCGTCTGGTGGCGGTCCTCGGTGTAATCCCGCGGATTCCAGCATTGCAGCTGCAGGAGACCCTGCTTCACCGCACGGCTGGTGATGCCGTACTCGCTGATGGCGGCGAACATCTCGGGGAACAGGCTGAGAACGTCTACCCGCATGGGTCAGAAATCCGCATCCCAGTCCACCCGCAGCTCACCGGCAGCCAGATCGACCTTCTGCACGCATTGCTCCGTGTAGGGCAACAGGCGCTCGCGATCGTCCAGACTGCCCGCACAGGGCTTCACCACCAGCACGTCGTTGGCGCCGGTTTCCAGCAAGTGGTCGACCTTTCCGAGCAGTTGCCCGTCCTGATTGATGACCTTCAGACCTTCCAGCTGATACCAGTAGAACTCGTCCTCTTCCAGCGCCGGCAGCAAGCTGCGCGGTACACAGATGAGGAATCCGGCATAGCCGCGGGCCTCTTCGCGATCGTCGAGTCCCTTGATCTTGGCGGTCAGCACCTTGTTGTGCAGGCGCCCACTGGCCAGTTCGACCTGACGGACCTCGCCATCACGCTTGAGCGTCCAGTGGCGGTAGTCCAGCAGGTTATCCAGCGGATCGGTGTAGGAGTAGATCTTGACCTCACCGCGGATGCCGTACACCGAGACGATTTTGCCAAGGACGACCAGATCCTCGGCGGGTGCCGGCGAATTTTGCATCATCGAGCACTCAGGCCTGAGCAGCCGCTTCCTTGAGCAGCTGGGCAGCGCGCTCGGACGGCTGGGCGCCCTGGCTCAGCCAGTACTGGGCACGCTCGGCGTTCACGGAGAGACGCACTTCACCACCGGTGGCGACCGGGTTGAAGAAACCGATGCGCTCGACGAAACGGCCGTCACGGGCGGAGCGGCTGTTGGTCACGGTCAGGTGGTAGAAAGGGCGCTTCTTGGAGCCGCCACGAGCAAGACGGATGGTTACCATTGAACTTCGTTCCTGTAGTAGGTGCTTGCAAAAGCTGTATGCACACTAGGGCCCACGGCCCGAAAGGCCGCACATTTTAAGGATTATCCGGAGAAATGCAAAGCCATTTTGCGGCGCCCGCCATGGCGGGCACCGTTCCCGGGGTCTTCCTCATTGTCGCGCGCGGTCTTCGCCGCGCACTACGTCCGGCGGCATCGCCTGCGCGACGCCGCCGATCGATCCTCACATCTTCGGCATGCCGCCGCCCATCAGGCCGCTCATGCCGCGCATCATCTTGGCCATGCCGCCCTTGGCGGTGACCTTCTTCATCATCTTCTGCATCTGCTTGTGCTGCTTGATCAGCCGCCCGACATCCTGCACCTGGGTGCCGGAACCCAGGGCGATGCGGCGCTTGCGCGAGCCGCTGATCATTTCCGGGTCGCGCCGCTCGGCGGGGGTCATCGAGTTGATGATCGCCTCCATCTGGCGGAACTGCTTCTCCGCCGCCTGCTGGGCATTGCCCATCTGGCCGAGGTTGACGCCGCCGAGCATCGGCAGCTTGTCCATCAGGCTGCCGAGGCCGCCCATGTTCTTCATCTGCTGCAGCTGGTCGCGGAAGTCCTCGAGGTCGAAGCCCTTGCCCTTCTTCAGCTTCTGGGTGAGCTTGGCCGCCTTCTCGCGGTCCATGGTCTGCTCGGCCTGCTCGATCAGGCTGAGCACGTCGCCCATGCCGAGGATACGCGAGGCCACGCGGTCGGGATGGAACGGATCGAGCGCCTCGCTCTTCTCGCCCATGCCGAGGAACTTGATCGGCTTGCCGGTGATCGCGCGTACCGACAGCGCGGCGCCGCCACGGGCATCGCCGTCGACCTTGGTCAGCACCACGCCGGTCAGCGGCAGGGCGTCATTGAAGGCCTTGGCGGTGTTGGCCGCATCCTGACCGGTCATGGCGTCGACCACGAACAGGGTCTCGACCGGGTTGATCGCGGCGTGGACCTGCTGGATCTCCGCCATCATCTCGGCGTCGACGTGCAGACGGCCGGCGGTGTCGACGATCACCACGTCGATGAACTTCAGCCGGCCCTCGGCGATGGCCGCGCGGGCGATGTCCACCGGCTTCTGGCTCAGATCGGAGGGGAAGAAGGTTACCCCCACCTCATTGGCCAGGGTCTCCAGCTGCTTGATCGCCGCCGGGCGGTAGACGTCGGCGGACACCACCAGCACCGACTTCTTCTTGCGCTCCTTGAGGAAGCGCGCGAGCTTGCCGACCGTTGTGGTCTTGCCCGCGCCCTGCAGGCCGGCCATCAGGATCACCGCCGGCGGCGCGGCGTTGAGGCTCAGGTCCTCGTTGGCCGCGCCCATCAGCGCTTCCAGCTCGGCGCGGACGATCTTCACGAACGCCTGGCCCGGGGTCAGACTCTTCGACACCTCGGTGCCGACCGCACGCTCCTTGACCTTGTTGACGAAGTCCTTGACCACCGGCAGGGCGACGTCGGCCTCGAGCAGGGCCATGCGCACCTCGCGCAGGGTGTCCTTGATGTTGTCCTCGGTCAGCTTGGCGCGGCCGGTGACATTGCGCAGCGTCTGCGAGAGGCGGTCGGTCAAATTCTCGAACATGCACGTTCCTTTGAAGAGGGAGCTTGCGGCAGGCGGCGGATTATAGCCGAGTGCGACGACCACCGACACCGTCCCCCAGGCTTTCGTGGATAGCCGGTTCTGTGCCAAACTCGGCAACTTCGAGGCTTCCCCCACAAGGACTTATGACGCCTTTGCTGCCCAGCCTGGCGGCGGCCGGCCTGTACGCCGGCGCGGCCCTGTACCAGGCCCTGCTGCTCTCCCGCCGCGCGGTGCCGGACAAGCGCCTGCTCGGCCTGCTCGGTGCGCTGGCCCTGCTGGCCCACGCATTCGGCCTGCGCCTGCTGCTGCTCGACAACGGCGCCCTGCTGCTCGATTTCTTCAACGCCGCCAGCCTGCTGGCCGCCGCGGTGATCGCCCTGACCCTGCTGGCCAGCCTGCGCATCCCGGTGGAGAACCTGCTGGTGCTGCTGTTCCCGCTCGGCAGCCTGACCGCCCTGCTGGCACTGCTGCCCGGCGGCACCACCCGGCCGATCGTCGAGGCGCCCGGCATCCTCGCCCACATCCTGCTGTCGATCCTCGCCTACGGCCTGTTCACCATCGCCGTGGTGCAGGCCCTGCTCCTGCTGCTGCAGAACCACCAGCTCAAGCACAAGCACCCCTCGGGGATCATCCGCAACTTCCCGCCGCTGCAGACCATGGAGAGCCTGCTGTTCGGCTTCCTGTGGGGCGGCTGGAGCCTGCTGTCGCTGTCGCTGCTGTCCGGCTGGCTGTTCCTCGACGACCTGTTCGCCCAGCACCTGGTACACAAGACCCTGCTCGCCTGCCTGGCCTGGGTGGTGTTCGGCGTACTGCTGTGGGGCCGCCACCAGCTCGGCTGGCGCGGCGGCAAGGCGATCCGTTGGACCCTGGCCGGCTTCCTGCTGCTGATGCTGGCCTACTTCGGCAGCAAGCTGGTCCGCGAATTCATCCTGCACATCTAGGACTGCCGACGCCGTGGGCGATCTCCATTCGGGTTTGTTGTTCGGACTGCTGGTATTCCTGATCGCCTGCTCGGCGTTCTTCTCCAGCTCCGAGACCGGCATGCTCAGCCTCAACCGCTACCGCCTGCGCCACCTGGCGCGCGAGGGGCACAAGGGCGCCCGGCGCGCCAGCGAGCTGCTCAGCCGCCCCGACCGCCTGCTCGGCACCATCCTGGTCGGCAACAACGTGGTCAACATCCTCGCCGCCTCCATCGCCACGGTGATCGCCGTGGACCTGTGGGGCGAGGCCGGCATCGCCATCTCCACCGTGGTGCTGACCATCGTCATCCTGATCTTCGGCGAGATCACCCCCAAGACCCTGGCCGCCCTGCGCCCGGAACAGGTCGCCTACCCGGCCAGCCGCGTGCTGCTGCTGCTGATGCGCCTGCTCCACCCGCTGGTGTGGGTCACCGGCGCGATCAGCAATGGCCTGCTGCGCCTGCTCGGCATCGACCCGGCACAGCACCGCCAGGAAGGCCTGTCCGCCGAGGAGCTGCGCAGCGTGGTGCGCGAGGCCGGCGGCGGCCTGCCGCTCGACCGGCAGAACATGCTGCTGGGCATCCTCGACCTGGAGCGGGTCTCGGTCAACGACATCATGATCCCGCGCAACGAGGTCATCGGCATCGATCTCGAGGAGGACATCGGGCAGATCGTCGCCCAGCTGCGCAGCACCAGCCACACCCGCCTGCCGGTGTACCGCCACGACCTCAACCAGGTCGAGGGGGTGATCCACATGCGCCGCATCGCCCGCCTGCTGACCCACAGCCAGCTGACCCACGAGGCGCTGCGCAGCGCCTGCGTGGAGCCCTACTTCGTGCCGGAAAACACCCCGCTGTCGACCCAGCTGATCAACTTCCAGAAGTTCAAGCGGCGCATGGGCATGGTGGTCGACGAGTACGGCGAGGTGATCGGCCTGGTCACCCTCGAGGACATCCTCGAGGAGATCGTCGGTGAGTTCACCACCCAGCCCGGCCTGCGCGAGCCGTCCGTCCACCCCCAGGACGACGGCAGCTTCGTGGTCGACGGCAGCGCCAACATCCGCGAGGTCAACCGCGAACTGGGCTGGCACCTGCCCTGCGACGGCCCGCGCACCATCAACGGCCTGGTCACCGAGGCGCTGGAAACCATCCCCGACAGCAGCGTATGCCTGAAGATCGGCCCCTATCGCCTGGAGATCCTCCAGGCCGAGGAAAACCGCGTGAAGCGCGTACGCGCCTGGCGGGCCGAGCCCGGCCGGCACGAGGACGAATGAGCCGTCGCCGTCCCACAGATCAAAAGAAAGGCCGGCACCCGCGAGGGTGGCCGGCCTTTTCGCTGCCCGGGCCGCTTACAGCTCGACAGTGACCGCCTGCGCCGCGCGCAGCGCCTTGGCGCGCGCCGCCTCGATCGACTCGTCGCGCGCCAGCGCCACGCCCATGCGCCGCTGGCCGCTGACTTCCGGCTTGCCGAACAGGCGCAGCGCGGTATCCGCCTCGGCCAGCGCGGCGCCGAGGTTGCCGAAGGCGACCTGCTGCGACTCGCCCTCGACCAGGATCACCGCCGAGGCCGAAGGGCCGAACTGGCGGATCGCCGGGATCGGCAGGCCGAGGATGGCCCGCGCGTGCAGGGCGAACTCGGAGAGGTCCTGGGAGATCAGCGTCACCAGGCCGGTGTCGTGCGGGCGCGGCGACACCTCGCTGAACCACACCTGGTCGCCCTTGATGAACAGCTCGACGCCGAACAGGCCGCGGCCGCCGAGGGCCTCGGTCACCGCACGGGCGATGCGTTCGGACTCGGCCAGCGCAGCAGGACTCATCGCCTGCGGCTGCCAGGACTCCTGGTAGTCGCCCTTCTCCTGGCGGTGGCCGACCGGCGCGCAGAAGGTGGTGCCGCCGATGTGGCGCACGGTGAGCAGGGTGATCTCGTAGTCGAAGTCGATGAAGCCCTCGACGATCACCCGGCCCTTGCCGGCGCGGCCGCCTTCCTGGGCGTAGTCCCAGGCCTTGCGCACGTCGTCCGCACCGCGCAGCAGGCTCTGACCCTTGCCGGAAGAGCTCATGATCGGCTTGACCACGCAGGGGAAGCCCAGCTCGGCGACCGCCGCGGCGTAGTCCTCGAAGCTGTCGGCGAAGCGGTACGGCGAGGTCGGCAGGCCCAGCTCCTCGGCGGCCAGGCGGCGGATGCCCTCTCGGTTCATGGTCAGCTTCGCCGCGCGCGCGGTGGGCACCACGGTGAAGCCCTCGGCCTCCAGCTCGACCAGGGTATCGGTGGCGATGGCCTCGATCTCGGGGACGATGTAGTGCGGCTGCTCCTGCTCGATCACCGCGCGCAGCGCGGCGCCGTCGAGCATGCTGATCACGTGGCTGCGGTGCGCCACCTGCATGGCCGGAGCGTTGGCGTAGCGGTCGACGGCGATCACCTCGCAGCCCAGGCGCTGCAGCTCGATGACGACTTCCTTGCCCAGCTCGCCAGAGCCGCACAGCAGTACACGGGTCGCGCTCGGCGACAGCGGGGTTCCGATCATGGTCACTAAGGCTTTCCTCAGAGGGGGGTCAACAGTCCTGCGGCCAGGGCGCGCTCGCGGCAGCGCGCGAGCACGGCACGGCGCTCGGCGTTGTCCATGCGGCCCCAGCGGGTGATTTCGTCGCCGCTGCGCTGGCAGCCGACGCAGAGGTCGTTGTCGTCCAGCGCGCAGACGTACACGCAGGGCGAGGCGACCGGCTTGTCCTGCAGCTCGACCATCAGTCGTCCTGCTCGGCCAGTTCGCGGGCGTAGCGGCGGGCGTTGTCGACGTAGTGGGCGGCGTTGGCCTGCAGTCCGCGGATCTGTTCCTCGCTCAGCTGGCGCACCACCCTGCCCGGCACGCCCATCACCAGGCTGCCGTCGGGAATCTCCTTGCCCTCGGGGATCAGCGCGCCGGCGCCGATCAGGCAGTTGCGGCCGATCCTGGCGCCGTTGAGCACCACGGCGCCGATGCCGACCAGGCTGTGGTCACCGATGGTGCAGCCATGCAGGGTGACCTTGTGGCCGATGGTCACGCCCTTGCCGATGGTCAGCGGCCAGCCCATGTCGGTGTGCAGCACGCTGCCGTCCTGCACGTTGCTGTCTTCGCCGACGTGGATCAGCTCGTTGTCGCCGCGCAGCACGGCGCCGAACCACACGCTGGCACCGGCATCCAGGCGCACCTTGCCGACCAGGCTGGCGCCGGGGGCCACCCAGCTGTCGGGATGGGCTTCAACTCGGGCATCGCCCAGGCGGTATTTCATCGGCAGCCTCCTCGGCACGCTCAACGGTAATGAATGTAGTGGGGCGGCGGCTCGCGCAGCTGGATGCCGGCGTCGTACACCAGGTTGACCAGCTCGACCACCATGATCGCGGTCAGTCCCCAGATCTTGAAGCCGGCGTAGCGGTAGCTCGGCACGTACCAGCTGTGGCCGAGGTAGTCGATGCGGTGGGTGATCTCGCGCGGGTCCTCGCGGAAGAACTCCAGTGGCACGCTGAACACCGCATCGATCTCGTCGCGATTGGCCTGGAAGTCGACATGGTCGGGAATGAAGCCGACGTAGGGAACGACCTTGATGCCGTGACGGGAGATCTGCGTGCTCAGCGGGCCGACCACCTCCACCAGTCCCGGCGCCAGCCCCACCTCCTCGTGCGCCTCGCGCAGGGCGGTGAACACCAGCGACTCGTCGTCCGGGTCGCGGCGCCCGCCGGGAAAGGCCACCTCGCCGCCATGGGTCGACAAGCCGCTGGCGCGCAGGGTCAGTACCAGTTGCGGCTCGGCGCTGCGGGTGACCGGCACCAGCACCGCCGCCTCAGGAAAGTCGCGGTCACTGGGCAGGGAACCCGGCGTGTGGGCCTGTACGCGTTGGCGCAGCACGTCCAGCATGGAGCACTCTCGTCATGGGAAATGCATGAATCATGGCATGAAAGACGCAACACGCCCAAGCCCTCGCCGCCGGCGCCGACCAGCCGCCGCTGAGCACCCTTCCCCCACCCCCGCCACTGGCCTAAAATTCACCCATCGCCACAGCCGGCAGCAGTCCGGCCTCCCCGTGGTACAGCGCGACCAATCAGCCCCCGTGGCGCGCTGCATGAACAACCGGCCGCCGGGCTGACGGCCACCCTGGTTTGCACTGGAATGCCTTTCATGCGCTGGTTGATCGTACTCTGCAGTTTCCTCTTCGCCTCCCAGGCCCTGGCGATGAGCACCCCGGGCCTGGACTCGAACACCAAGGTCGACAAGGTGCTGGTGGTCAAGTCCGAGCGCAAGCTGCACCTGCTCAGCCGCGGCGAGATCCTCAAGAGCTATCGCGTCTCGCTGGGCAAGCGCCCGGATGGCCCCAAGCGCTACCAGGGCGACAAGCGCACCCCCGAAGGCTTCTACTGGATCGACTGGCGCAAGCCCAGCGACAAGTACAACCTGTCCATGCACATCTCCTACCCCAACGCACAGGATCGCCAGCACGCCGAGCAGAAGGGCCTGCCGCCGGGCGACATGATCATGATCCACGGCACGCCACTGGACGAGGAGTACCCCGAGTGGTACTTCCACACCCTCGACTGGACCGAAGGCTGCATCGCCCTGCGCAACCGCGACATGCGCGAGGTGTGGAGCCTGGTCAAGGACGGCACGCTGATCGAAATCCGCCCCTGATCCGCGGAAACGAAAAAGGCGCCGGCATCGAGGGATGCGGCGCCTTTTTCATGCCTCCGGCGGATCAGAACACCATGTCCGACAGCCGCCAGACGTCGAAGGCCGGCGTCTCGTAGGGATGGCTCTGCTTGAGAGCCTTGACCGCGGCATGGATCAGCTCGTCCGCCACCACCATTTCCACCTTCCATTCCGCCACCCTGGCCAACTCGCCCTGGGCTCCCTCGTAGGGCTGGCTGCCCGGCAGCGGATGGAACTGGCCCTGACCGAGGGTCTGCCAGCAGCAGCTGTCGTAGCTGCCGATACGTCCGGCGCCGGTGGCGAAGATCGCGGCCTTGACCGCATCGAGGTGGGATTCGGGAACGAAGAAGCAGAGTTTGTACATCCAGAGGACTCCGGGGCGAAGAGGGTTACGGCGGTAGTGGCCCTTGGCCACCGATCGTGCCACGACCCCATGACGGCCGTGCACTTCGTCCCTGACATCTCGGCGAAATTAACGGCCCGTCCACAGCAAATCCGTGAACGGGAGCACGCTCCACGCAGAAAAAGGGCGCCCTCCGAAGGCGCCCCGACGAACTCCACCTCCCCTGCACCTGCCAAGGCAGGCGCAGGGGCGCAGCCGGGTCAGTCGACCCAGACCCGCGCGTTGCGGAACATGCGCATCCAGCCGGCGTCTTCCTGCCACTCGTCCGGACGCCAGGAGTTCTGCACGGCGCGGAACACCCGCTCCGGGTGCGGCATCATGATGGTGACGCGACCGTCGCGAGTGGTCAGGCCGGTGATGCCGCGCGGCGAACCGTTAGGGTTGGCCGGGTAGCTCTCGGTGACCTTGCCGTGGTTGTCGACGTAGCGCAGCGCCACGAAGCCGGACAGGTCAGTCTGCAGCAGGGCTTCCTCGCTGGCGAACTCGGCGTGGCCCTCGCCGTGGGCGATGGCGATCGGCAGGCGCGAGCCGGCCATGCCGCGCAGGAAGATCGACGGCGACTCCTGCACCTGGACCATGGCCACCCGTGCCTCGAACTGCTCGGAACGGTTGCGCACGAAGCGCGGCCAGTGCTCGCTGCCGGGGATCAGCTCGACCAGGTTGGAGAGCATCTGGCAGCCGTTGCACACGCCGAGGGCGAAGCTGTCCTTGCGCGCGAAGAAGGCGCTGAAGTTGTCGCGGGCACGGGCGTTGAACAGCACCGACTTGGCCCAGCCGCCACCGGCGCCGAGCACGTCGCCGTAGGAGAAGCCGCCGCAGGCCACCAGGCCCTTGAAGTCCTCCAGGCTGACGCGGCCGGCGATGATGTCGCTCATGTGCACGTCGACCACGGCGAACCCGGCGCGGTGGAAGGCGGCCGCCATCTCGGTCTGGCCGTTGACGCCCTGCTCGCGCAGGATCGCCATGCGCGGGCGCACGCCGGTGTTGATGTAGGGCGCGGCGACGTTGTCGTTGACGTCGAAGCTGAGCTTGGCCGACAGGCCCGGGTTGCTCTCGTCGAGCAGCAGGTCGTACTCCTGCTCGGCGCACTGGGCGTTGTCGCGCAGGCGCTGGATGCGGTAGCTGGTCTCGCTCCAGATGCGCTGCAGGATGCGCCGCTCGGCGTGGTAGACGATCTCGCCGCCCAGGTTCAGGCGGATGTCGCCACCGGCGACCGGACGGCCGATGACCTGTACGCAGTCGGCCAGACCGGCGGCGGCGAAGCGGGCGAGTACCTCGGCGGAATCGGCGGCACGCACCTGGACCACCGCGCCCAGCTCTTCGCTGAACAGCGCGGCGCCCAGCGCCTCGCGGCTGGCGGCGATGGCGTCGAGCTGCAGGTCGAGGCCGCAGTGGCCGGCGAAGGCCATCTCGGTGACGGTGGCCAGCAGGCCGCCGTCGGAGCGGTCGTGATAGGCCAGCAGCTTGCCGTCGGCGTTCAGCGCCTGCACGGTATCGAAGAACGCCTTGAGGTCGGCGGCGCTGTCGACGTCCGGCGCCTGGCGACCGATCCGGCTGTACACCTGGGCGATGATCGAGCCACCGAGGCGGTTCTGGCCGCGGCCGAGGTCGACCAGCAGCAGCTCGGTCTCGCCCTTGTCCAGGCGCAGCTGCGGGGTCAGGGTCAGGCGGATGTCCTGCACCGGAGCGAAGCCGGAAACGATCAGCGACATCGGCGCGGTGACGCTCTTGTCCTCGCCCGCGTCCTGCCAGCGGGTCTTCATGGACATGGAGTCCTTGCCCACCGGGATGGTGATGCCCAGCGCCGGGCACAGCTCCATGCCCACCGCCTTGACGGTGTCGTACAGGCGGGCGTCCTCGCCCGGGTGGCCGGCGGCGGCCATCCAGTTGGCCGACAGCTTGACGTCGGAGATCTTGCCGATGCGCGCGGCGGCCAGATTGGTGAGGGTCTCGCCGATCGCCATGCGGCCCGAGGCCGGAGCGTCGAGCAGGGCCAGCGGGGTGCGCTCGCCCATGGCCATGGCTTCGCCGGTGTAGACGTCGAAGGCGGTGGCGGTGACGGCGCAGTCGGCCACCGGCACCTGCCACGGACCGACGAACTGGTCGCGGGCCACCAGGCCGGTGATCGAGCGGTCGCCGATGGTGATCAGGAAGCTCTTGGAGGCGACGGCCGGGTGGCGCAGAACGCGCTCGACCGCATCATCCAGCTCGAGGCCGGCGGTGGAGAAGTCGTCGCCCAGCTCGGCCTCGCGGCTCACCGAGCGGTGCATGCGCGGCGGCTTGCCGAGCAGCACCTCGAGCGGCATGTCCACCGGGTTGTTGCCGAAGTGCTCGTCGTGGACGGTCAGCTGGCGCTCCTCGGTGGCCTCGCCGACCACCGCGAACGGGCAGCGCTCGCGCTCGCAGATGGCCTTGAAGGTCTCCAGGTCGGCGGCGTCGACGGAGAGGACGTAGCGTTCCTGCGACTCGTTGCACCAGATTTCCAGCGGGCTCATGCCCGGCTCGTCGTTGGGCACGTTGCGCAGCTCGAAGCGGCCGCCGCGGCCGGCGTCGTTGATCAGCTCCGGCAGGGCGTTGGACAGGCCACCGGCGCCGACGTCGTGGATGAACTTGATCGGGTTCTTGTCGCCCATCTGCCAGCAGCGGTCGATGACCTCCTGGCAGCGACGTTCCATTTCCGGGTTCTCGCGCTGCACCGAGGCGAAGTCCAGATCGGCCGAGCTGGCGCCGGTGGCCATCGACGAAGCGGCGCCGCCGCCCAGGCCGATCAGCATGGCCGGGCCGCCGAGCACGATCAGCTTGCCGCCGACCGAGATCTCGCCCTTCTGCACGTGCTCCTCGCGGATGTTGCCGAGGCCGCCGGCCAGCATGATCGGCTTGTGGTAGCCGCGCACCTCTTCACCGCGCGGGGTGTCGATGCTCTGCTCGAAGGTGCGGAAATAGCCGGTCAGGTTGGGACGGCCGAACTCGTTGTTGAACGCGGCGCCGCCCAGCGGGCCCTCGATCATGATGTCCAGCGCGCTGACGATGCGCTCGGGCTTGCCGTAGGGCTTCTCCCAGGGCTGCTCGAAGCCGGGGATCTGCAGGTTGGAGACGGTGAAGCCGACCAGGCCGGCCTTGGGCTTGGAACCGCGACCGGTGGCGCCCTCGTCACGGATCTCGCCGCCGGAGCCGGTGGAGGCGCCGGGGAACGGGGCGATGGCGGTCGGGTGGTTGTGGGTCTCCACCTTCATCAGGATGTGCACCGGCTCCTGATGGGCGGCGTACTCGTGGCTGTCCGGCTGCGGGAAGAAGCGCCCGGCGGTGAAGCCCTCGATCACCGAGGCGTTGTCCTTGTAGGCGGACAGCACGCCTTCGCGGTGCATCTCGTAGGTGTTCTTGATCATGCCGAACAGCGACTTCTCCTGGCTCTCGCCGTCGATGTCCCAGCTGGCGTTGAAGATCTTGTGGCGGCAGTGCTCGGAGTTGGCCTGGGCGAACATCATCAGCTCGATGTCGTGGGGGTTGCGCCCCAGATCATTGAAGCTCTTCACCAGGTAGTCGATCTCGTCCTCGGCCAGGGCCAGGCCCAGCTGGACGTTGGCGGCCTCGAGGGCGGCGCGACCGCCGCCGAGCACGTCGACCACGGTCAGCGGCTTGGGCTGGGCGTGGCTGAACAGCGCCTCAGCCTCCTCCAGGCGGCCCAGCACCAGCTGGGTCATGCGGTCGTGCAGCGCGCTGGCGACGGCCGCGGCGTCGGCCTCGCTCAGCTCGCCGGCCACGTAGTAGGCGATGCCGCGCTCCAGGCGCTGGATCTTGCCCAGGCCGCAGTTGTGGGCGATGTCGGTGGCCTTGCTCGACCACGGCGAGATGGTGCCGAAACGCGGCACCACCAGGAACAGGCGGCCGCTGGGCTCCTGCACCGGGACGCTCGGGCCGTACTGCAGCAGGCGCGCCAGCACCTGTTCCTCGTTGCCGTCCAGTGCGCTGGACACTTCGGCGAAATGGGCGAACTCGGCGTACAGGCCGGCGACCGCCGGCACTTTCTGGGTCAGTTGCTCGAGCAGTTTGCCGTGACGGAAGGCAGAAAGGGCGGGGGTGCCGCGCAGGATCAGCATTGTCGGAACAGCCTCTTGGGCAAGGAGTGCGAAAGACTGGGCATTCTAGCGCAAAGCGCCCAGCCGGGCACCCGCAGCCGTCGCCGCCCGCCCCACCATCCGACCGTCGAGGTATGGACCCCGCCACGCTTTGCGTATACTCCATCCATGTTCAGTCTCAATGCCCTTCGCCTGCGTCACAGCGCCTGGCTGCTGACGACCGTACTGATCCTGCTGCTCAGCGCGTGTGGCGAACCGCCCACCGCCCTCGAGCGGGTCCGGGAGGACGGCGTGTTGCGCGTGATCACCCGCAACAGCCCGACCACCTACTACCAGGACCGCAACGGCGAAACCGGCTTCGAGTACGAGCTGGCCGAGCAGTTCGCCAAGCGCCTGGGCGTCAGGCTGGAGCTCGAGACCGCCAACACCATCGACGAGCTGTTCGCGCGCCTCAATGCGCCGGACGGCCCCGACCTGGCCGCCGCCGGCCTGGTCGAATCCGCCGCGCGCCAGTCGCAGGCGCGCTTCAGTCGGGGCTACCTGGATGTCACCCTGCAGGTGGTCTACCGCAACGGCCAGCCGCGGCCGACCAAGCCCGAGCAACTGGTCGGCAAGCGCATCACCGTGATCAAGGGCAGCATCCAGGCCGAGCGCCTGGCCGAACTCAAGCAGCGCCTGCCCGGACTGAACTACAGCGAGTCCGACGAGGTCGAGATCGCCGACCTGCTGGGCATGGTCGACGAGGGGCAGATCGACCTGACCCTGGTCGGCTCCAACGAGCTGGCAATGAGCCAGTTCGGCTACCCCAACGTGCGCGTGGCCTTCGATCTCGACAGCGACCGGCACCTGGCCTGGGCGGTGCCGCCGGGCAAGGACGACAGCCTGCTCAAGGAGATCAACGCCTTCCTCGCCAGGGCGCAGCAGGACAAGACCCTGCAGCAGCTCAAGGAACGCTACTACGGACACATCGAGGTGCTCGGCTACGTCGGCACCGTCACCTTCGGTAAGCACCTGCAGCAGCGCCTGCCGCGCTACGAGCAGCACTTTCGCAAGGCCGCCGAGCAGTACAAGATCGACTGGCGCCTGCTTGCCGCGATCGGCTATCAGGAGTCGATGTGGCAGCCCGACGCGGTGTCCAAGACCGGCGTGCGCGGTCTGATGATGCTGACCCAGCGCACCGCCACGGCGATGGGCGTGGCCAACCGCCTCGACGCCCGGCAGAGCATCCAGGGCGGCGCGCGCTACTTCACCGAGGTGCACGCCGCGCTGCCGGACAGCATCAAGGAGCCGGACCGCAGCTGGTTCGCCCTGGCCGCCTACAACGTCGGCGGCGGCCACCTGGAGGACGCGCGCAAGCTGGCCCAGGCCGAGGGCCTGAACCCCAACAAGTGGCTGCACGTGAAGAAGATGCTGCCGCGCCTTTCGCAGAAGCAGTGGTACCGCAAGACCCGCTACGGCTACGCCCGCGGCGGCGAGCCGGTGCACTTCGTCAACAACATCCGCCGCTACTACGACATCCTTACCTGGGTCACCCAGCCGCAGCTGGAGGGCAGCCAGGTGGCCGACCGCGGCCTGCACCGCCCCGGCGTCGACAAGACCCCGCCCAAGGTCGAGCCGCAGCTGTAGGCCGTCGCCTACCCCTTCTGCCGGCGCAGGCGGAAGAACTCGCTGAGGATGGCGCCGCACTCGGCGGCCAGCACGCCGCCCTCGACCAGCAGACGGTGATTGAGGAAGGCCTGTTCGAAGAAACGCCCGCGACTCTCCACCACTCCGGCCTTGGGCTCGGTGGCGCCGTAGACCACGCGGGCCACGCGCGAATGGATGATCAGCCCGGCGCACATGCTGCACGGCTCGAGGGTCACGTACAGGGTGCTGCCGACCAGGCGGTAGTTCTCGAGGTTGCGCGCCGCATCGCGGATCGCCACCATCTCGGCGTGGGCGCTGGGATCGTGGGTGGAGATCGGGCAGTTGAAGCCGCGGCCGACCACCTCGCCAGCGACCACCAGCACCGCGCCCACCGGCACCTCGCCGCGCACCGCGCCTTCGGCGGCGAGCGCCAGCGCCTCGCGCATGAAGCGCTCGTCCTGGCTGCGGTCGATGATCACGGGTCTTTTCATGGGAAGGCTGCAGCTGGAGGAAAGCCCGCCAGTTTGGGCAAAGCCGGCGGCGAGTCAAGCCCGGGGCGTTCCATTCCCCGCGATCCGTGTAGGGGCGAATTCATTCGCCTGACAGGGCCGCGTTGGCGAATGAATTCGCCCCTACAGGAGGTAACGCCGAAGACCGCCCCAGGCCTAGACCACCGCGATCGCCGCCATCAGCCCGGTCTCCATGTGGTCGATCACGTGGCAGTGGAACATCCAGGTACCCGGATTGTCGGCCACCAGTGCGACCCGCGCCGTCTCCTGCTTGCCCAGCAGGTAGGTGTCGGTGAACCAGGGCGCCTCGATGCGCCGGCGGTTGGAGGACAGCACCTTGAAGCTCATGCCGTGCAGGTGGATCGGGTGCTGGTACTGGCTGAGGTTGCGCAGCTCGAGGATGTAGCTGCGCCCCTGCTTGAGGGTGGCGATCGGCCGCTCGACGCAGCTCTTGTCGCCGATGTCCCAGGCCTGGCCGTTGACCTGCCAGAAGCTGTGCGCCGCGCCCTGCTCCAGGTTGGCCGACACCGCGCCGGTCCACTCGAAGTTGAAGCGCAGGGTCTCGGCCGCCGCCAGATCCGGCTCGGCGACCGGGTTGGCCGGCAGCGCCGGCGGCCAGTCGCCGGCCGGCTCGCTGCTGGCCACGCCCTTCAGCGTCGCCAGGCGCAGCGGGCCGTTGCGCAGGGCCAGTTCGGCACCGACCGCCGGCACGCGCAGGGCCAGCTCGATGCGCATGCCCGGCCCCAGCCAGTACTCCCTGCCCAGCGGCCGCGGCGCCACCGGGTTGCCGTCGAGGGCGTAGATGCGTGCCTCGGCGCCCGGCAGGTTGAGCCGGTAGGTCAGGGTGTTGTCGAGGTTGAGGATGCGCAGGCGGACGATCTGCCCGGCCGGCAGGTCGAGGGTCGGCGCATGCGCGCCGTTGACCGTCGACAGCCGCCCCGGCGTGCCGCCGCGGGCCGCCTCGCGCGGCAGGCTGAAATCGGTGAAGGCGCCCTGTCCGTCCACGTGCCAGCTCTTCAGGCTCAGCGTGCGCTCGTGGCGGAAGCCGCTCGGCTCGCGCTCCTCGACGATCAGCGGGCCGACCAGGCCGCGGCCGAGTTGCTCGCCGCTGGCAGTGTGCGGGTGGTACCAGAAGCTGCCGGCGTCCGGCACCACGAAGTCGTAGTCGAAGAACTCGCCGGGCAGCACCGGCAGCTGCGACAGGTAGGGTACGCCGTCCATCTCCAGCGGCAGGCGGATGCCGTGCCAGTGGATGGTGCTCGGCTCGGGCAGGCGGTTGACGAAGCGCACCCGCAGGCGCTCGCCCTGGCGGGCGCGCAGCTCCAGGCCCGGCGCCTGGCCGCCGTAGGCCCAGGCACCGGTCCTGTGGCCGGGCACCAGCTCGACGTCCAGCGGCGCGGCGATCAGCTCGTAGTCGTGGCCGGCCGGGTCGGCTGGGCGGCCCAGCCAGTAGCGGGCGCCGCCGCCGGCCAGGCCGAGGGCGCCGAGACCGGCCAGGCCGGCGAGGACTTGTCGGCGGGTGAAGGACATCGGGACACCTCGCGGGCGAAAACGGAATCAGCCCTGCCCCGGCGAAGTGCCGCGAGCAGGACGCGGATGACAGAGTTTCTCATTATCCATGCTGCGCCGGCGAGCCCATCCGCGACACATCGGCACAGACCGCGCTGGTCTAGGCTTGCAGGACACGCCCACGCAGGGAATTGTGGAGTCGCCATGTCCATCGTCCAGCGCCTGCTGCTGCCGCTCCTGCTCGGACCGGCCGCCGCCCTGGCCCAGCAAGCCGTCACCTACACCGAGATCGCGCCGATCCTGCAGGCGCGCTGCGTGCTCTGCCACTCCGGAGCCAGCGCACCGCTGGGGCTGCGCCTGGACAGCCTGGAAGGACTGCGCGCCGGCAGCCAGCGCGGCCCGGTGGCGCTCGCCGGCAAGCCGCAGGACAGCGAGCTGCTGCTGCGCCTGAGCGGCGCACGCCAGCCGCGCATGCCGATGACCGGCCCGCCCTGGCTGTCCGCGGCCGAGATGTCCCTGTTCGAGCGCTGGATCGCCGACGGCCTGCCGGCCGGCGCCGACCCCGCCGCCACAGCCCCCGCTCCGCCCGCCCAGACTGTCGACGGCCCGGTCACCTGGACCCAGGTCGCGCCGATCCTCGCCCGCCGCTGCAGCAAGTGCCACGCCACCCAGGGCCTGATGGGCCCGCCGCCGGAAGGCCTGCGCCTGACCTCCCACGCCGAGGCCCTGGCCAGCGGCGAGCGCGCGCGGGTGATCCCCGGCGCGCCCGAGGCCAGCGAGCTGCTGCGCCGCATCCGCGGCCAGGCGCGACCGCGCATGCCCTACGACGGCCCGCCCTGGCTGGACGAGGCGGAGATCGCGCTGATCGCCGCCTGGATCGAACAGGGCGCGCGCGACGCCGAGGGCCGCCCAGCCGCCACGCCGGCCGGCGCCCGCCTGCGTCTGCACGGCACCCTCGGCGCCGGCTGGACGCTGGACGGCCTGCCGCTGCGGGTCGGCACCGGCACGCGGATCGACAAGAGCCCGCGACCCGGCGACTACGTACAGGTGCGCGGCCGCTGGTCGGGCCAGGACGTCGAGGTGGAACGCCTGCGCCGACGCTGAGCGCCTTCAGCCCGCCAGCAGGCGGGTCAGCGCATGCAGGCCGAGGCCGACCAGGCCGCCGACCAGGGTGCCGTTGATGCGGATGAACTGCAGATCGCGGCCGACGTTGCGCTCCAGCTGCTCGACCAGCTCGGCGCTGTCCCAGCGCTCGACCCGCTCGGCGATGTAGCGGCGGATGTCCTCGCGATGCCGCTCGACCAGCGCCGGCGCCACCTCGAGCAACTGGTCGTTGATCCAGCGGCGCATCGCCGCATCCGTCGCCAGCGCCTCGCCCAGGCGCAGGCACAGGCTCTCCAGACGGCGGCGGATGGTCGAATCGGCGTCGCCCAGGTCGGCCTGCAGCCAGTCGACCAGATCGTCCCACAGCTGGCGCAGGTAGCCGGCCAGCGCCGGGTGGGCGAGCAGCTGCTCGCGGATCTGCTCGCCCTTGAGGCGGAACGCCGGATCCTCCTTGAGGCGGGCGACGAAACGCGCCACGCAGCCATCGAAGTGGCCGCGCAGCTCGTGCTGCGGGTCACGGCTGATCTCGCCGATCAGCTCGGAAACCCGGCGCACCACCTTGTCCGCCGACCACTGGCCGGCCTTCTCGTCGAGCGGGATGTCCTTGCCGAACAGGCGAAAGCGCAGCGCGCTGAACTCGCCGGACAGCCCGGCGGCGATGCGCCGCTGCACCGCCTCGTCCTGCAGCAGCAGGTCGAGCTGGGCCAGCAGCTCGTCGAGCATCGCCTGGTGGCGGCGCTCGTGGGTCAGCAGGTCGAGCAGCTGGCCGCCGAGACGGGCCAGGTCCAGTTCGCGCAGGCGGCGGGTGGCGCTGCGCTGGACGAACTGGATCACCCGCTCGTCGCGCAGGGCATTGAGGCCGTAGCGCGCCACGCCGACCAGTTGGCGGGCCAGCGCCGCGGCGCTGGCCGGGCGACGCAGCCATTCGGCCAGCCGCCCGGCGGCGTCGAAGGCCTCGAGCTTGGCCATCACCTGCGGGGTGGCGAGGAAGTGGGTGCAGATGAAGTCGGCCAGGTTGCGCCCGAGACGCGCCTGCTTGCGCGGGATGATCGCCGTGTGCGGGATCGGCAGGCCCAGCGGGTGACGGAACAGCGCGGTGACCGCGAACCAGTCGGCGATCGCGCCGACCATCGCCGCCTCGGCGAAGGCCTGCAGGTAACCCCAGCCGGGATGCCCCGGCAGCAGGGCGGTGGCCAGCGCGTACAGCGCCGCCGCCAGCAGCAGCAGGCCGAGGGCGATGGCCTTCATGCGGGCCAGGGGGGAGCTCCACAGCGACATCGGGCGACTCCTTGTCGACGTATTGGCTGCAGCATAGCGAGGCGGAAAAGCAAAAGGGCAGCTCACGCTGCCCTTTTGCCTGTCAGATCACCGGAGCGACCGGATCATTCCCACTCGATGGTCGCCGGCGGCTTGCTCGACACGTCGTAGGTGACGCGCGAGATGCCTTCGATCTCGTTGATGATGCGGTTGGAGACCTTCTCCAGCAGCTCGTAGGGCAGGTGCGCCCAGCGTGCGGTCATGAAGTCGATGGTTTCCACCGCACGCAGGGCCACCACCCAGGCGTAGCGGCGGCCGTCGCCGACCACGCCGACCGACTTGACCGGCTGGAACACCACGAAGGCCTGGCTGGTCTTGTGGTACCAGTCGAAGTTGCGCAGCTCCTCGATGAAGATGTGGTCGGCGCGACGCAGCAGGTCGGCGTACTCCTTCTTCACCTCGCCGAGGATGCGCACGCCCAGGCCCGGGCCCGGGAACGGGTGGCGGTAGACCATGTCGTAGGGCAGGCCGAGTTCGAGGCCGATCTTGCGCACCTCGTCCTTGAACAGCTCGCGCAGCGGCTCGACCAGCTGGAACTGCATGTCTTCCGGCAGGCCGCCGACGTTGTGGTGCGACTTGATCACGTGGGCCTTGCCGGTCTTGGCGCCGGCCGACTCGATCACGTCCGGGTAGATGGTGCCCTGGGCGAGGAAGTCGATGCCCTCGAGCTTCTTGGCCTCCTGGTCGAACACCTCGATGAAGCTGCGGCCGATGATCTTGCGCTTCTGCTCCGGATCGCTGACGCCGGCCAGGCGGCCGAGGAACAGCTCCTCGGCGTTGGCGCGGATCACCTTGACGCCCATGTTCTCGGCGAACATGGCCATCACCTGGTCGCCCTCGTGCAGGCGCAGCAGGCCGTTGTCGACGAACACGCAGGTCAGCTGCTCGCCGATGGCGCGGTGCAGCAGCGCGGCGACCACCGAGGAGTCGACGCCACCGGACAGGCCGAGCAGCACCTTGCGGTCACCGACCTGCTTGCGCACGGTGGCGATGGCGTCCTCGACGATGTTGGCCGGGGTCCACAGCGCCTCGCAGCCGCAGATCTCGAGGATGAAGCGCGACAGGATGCGGCCGCCCTGCTTGGTGTGGGTCACTTCCGGATGGAACTGCACGCCGTAGTAGCAGCGGTTGTCGTCGGCGATGGCGGCGATCGGGCAGCTCGGGGTGCTGGCGACGATGTGGAAGCCTTCCGGCAGCGTGGTGACCTTGTCGCCGTGACTCATCCACACGTCGAGGCTGAGCAGGCCGTCGTCGTCCATGTGGTCCTCGATGCCGTCGAGCAGGCGGCTCTTGCCGACCAGGTCGACGCGGGCGTAGCCGAACTCGCGCAGGTCGGAGCCCTGCACCTTGCCGCCGAGCTGCTCGGACATGGTCTGCATGCCGTAGCAGATGCCGAACAGCGGCACGCCCAGGTCGAACACCGCCTGCGGCGCGCGCGGGCTGTTCTCCTCGTGCACCGACTCCGGACCGCCGGCGAGGATGATGCCGCGCGGGTCGAAGGCGCGGATCGCCTCGTCGTCCATGTCGAACGGATGGATCTCGCAGTACACGCCGATCTCGCGCACGCGGCGGGCGATCAGCTGGGTGTACTGGGAACCGAAGTCGAGGATCAGGATCCGGTGAGCGTGAATGTCGTGGTGGGCCATGGCCATCTCTCGTAGCGGAATGCACAAACGACACGGGGCTGAAAAGCAGCCCCGTGTCGCCAGTTCAAAAGCTCAGCAATCAACCAACGCGGTAGTTGGGAGCTTCCTTGGTGATCTGCACGTCGTGCACGTGCGACTCGGCCATGCCGGCGCCGGTGATGCGCACGAACTGCGGGCGGGTGCGCATCTCCTCGATGGTGGCGCAGCCGGTGTAACCCATGGAGGCGCGCAGGCCGCCCATCAGTTGGTGGACGATGGCGGCCAGGGCGCCCTTGTACGGCACGCGGCCTTCGATGCCTTCCGGCACCAGTTTCTCGGCGCCGGCGGCGGAGTCCTGGAAGTAGCGGTCCGAGGAACCCTGGGCCTGGGCCATGGCGCCCAGCGAGCCCATGCCGCGGTAGGACTTGTAGGAGCGGCCCTGGAACAGCTCGACCTCGCCCGGCGCCTCTTCGGTGCCGGCGAACATCGAGCCCATCATCACCGCGTTGGCGCCGGCGACGATGGCCTTGGACAGGTCGCCGGAGAAGCGGATGCCGCCGTCGGCGATCATCGGCACGCCGACCGCGGCCAGGGCGGCGGAGACGTTGGCGATGGCGCTGATCTGCGGCACGCCGACGCCGGCGACGATGCGGGTGGTGCAGATCGAGCCCGGGCCGATGCCGACCTTGACGGCGTCGGCGCCAGCCTCGACCAGCGCCAGGGCGGCCTCGGCGGTGGCGATGTTGCCGCCGATCACCTGCACTTCGGGGAAGTTCTGCTTGACCCAGCGCACGCGGTCGATCACGCCCTTGGAGTGGCCGTGGGCGGTGTCGACCACCACCACGTCGACGCCCGCGGCGGCCAGCGCAGCGATGCGCTCGCCGGTGTCGGCACCGGTGCCGACGGCGGCGCCGACGCGCAGGCGGCCCTGCTCGTCCTTGGACGCCAGCGGGTAGCTCTTGGCCTTCTCGATGTCACGGAAGGTGACCAGCCCGCGCAGATGGAACTGCTTGTCGACCACCAGCATCTTCTCGATGCGGTGCTCGTACAGCTTGGCCTTGATCTCCTCGAGACCGGTGCCTTCCTCGACGGTGATCAGGCGCTCCTTGGGCGTCATGATCGCCGCCACGGTGTCGCCGGCGTTCGGCTTCACGCGCAGGTCGCGGCCGGTGACGATGCCGACCAGCTCGTTGTTGGCCACCACCGGGAAGCCGGAGAAGCCGTACTCGCGCACGCGGGCCAGCAGGTCGATGATCTTGGTGTCCGGGGTCACGGTCACCGGATCGCGCACGATGGCGGTCTCGTGACGCTTGACCTTGCGCACCTCGGCAGCCTGCTGCTCGATGGTCATGTTCTTGTGGATGATGCCGATGCCGCCTTCCTGCGCCATGGCGATGGCCAGGCGCGATTCGGTGACGGTGTCCATGGCCGCGGAAACCAGCGGGATGTTCAGCTCGATGCCACGGGTCAGGCGGGTCTTGAGGGAAACATCCTTGGGCAGAACCTCGGAATAACCGGGGATCAGGAGAACGTCGTCGAAGGTCAGGGCTTCTTGGCTGATACGCAGCATGGCGGGGGCTCCCGGACGGGAAAAAATGGAAGCGCGGCATTATACCCGGCACGGGGCTCGGGCTCAACGCGGCTGGTCGCCTGCGCGTGCACGGCCAGCGACCAGGCTCAGTTCCGTGCCCCGCTCGCGGCGCTGGGCCAGGTAGCGGGTGCAGCTGACGCGCAGGAAGGAGGCGAAGTTGACCACCTCGCCGCGGTAGTCCATGACCTCCTCGTACAGCTTGGCGATCAGCTGGTTGGTGGTCATGCCGTCGACCTCGGCGATCTCGCGCAGGATGTCCCAGAACTGATTCTCCAGGCGCAGGGTGGTGACCACGCCGCGGATGCGCAGGGAGCGCGAGCGCGACTCGTAGAGGATCGGGTCGGCCTTGACGTACAGCTCGCACATGAGTGTCTCCTCGAACCGTAGGGTGCGCCGCGCGCCCCCTACCGCTCTGGTGCATGGATCAAAGCTCGATGCGGGTACCCAGCACCTTGAGGAACGCCGCCAGCCAGGCCGGATGCGCCGGCCAGGCCGGGGCGGTGACCAGGTTGCCGTCGCTGTGCGCCTGGTCGACCGGGATTTCCACGTAGCGCCCGCCGGCCAGGGCGACCTCCGGGGCGCAGGCCGGGTAGGCGCTGCACTCGCGGTCCTTGAGCACGCCGGCGGCAGCCAGCAGCTGGGCGCCGTGGCAGATCGCGGCGATCGGCTTGCCGGCCCGGGCGATGGCCTGCACCAGTTCGATCACCTCGGCGTTCAGGCGCAGGTACTCCGGCGCGCGGCCGCCCGGCACCACCAGGGCGTCGTAGTCGGCGGCCTGCACGGCAGCGAAGTCGAAGTTGAGGGCGAAGTTGTGCCCCGGCTTCTCGCTGTAGGTCTGGTCGCCCTCGAAGTCATGGATCGCGGTGCGCACGCTCTGCCCGGCGGCCTTGCCCGGACACACCGCGTGCACGGTGTGGCCAACCATCGACAGCGCCTGGAACGGCACCATCACTTCGTAGTCCTCGACGTAATCGCCGACCAGCATGAGGATCTTCTTCGCAGCCATGGTTCTCTCCCTGTTCCGGGTGGTGAAGGAGCCAGCAGTATCGACCATGGCGCGGCAAGTGGGTAACAGCCGCCTACTACAGGGCGCGCCTCAGGGATCGACCTGCACCACGCGCACGGCAAAGCCCAGCCGCTCGGCGAAAGCGTCGAGGAAGTCCTGACGCAACCCCGCCTCCGCCCAGCCGTTGAAGATGAAGCCCAGGTCGGAGAAGCCGCACGGCTGCAGGAACAGGAAGCCGTTGATGTCGTCCTCGAAGCCGCATTCCGGGCAGGTGAAGTTGTCGGCCTCCCCCGGCCACCAGACCTCCAGGCTGTCGAACAGCGGCTCGCCGATCTCCTGGCGGCACTGCGGGCAGCCGGCTTCCTCGCGAAAATCGCGGGTCGGCGTATAGATGCAGCGCCGGGTGACGATCTCCAGGCCGTTGTGCGGCTGGCCGAACGGCAAGCGCTCGGGATGCAGGGCCACCCGCAGCGCGCCGGGGGCGATGGCGTAGGCCATGCCGTTGCCGCCCTGCCCGCAGGTGGTCGGCAGCGCCGCGACTATCTCGCGCCTGACCAGCCAGTTGAGCAACTGGCGCGCCTTGGCCTCGTGGGCGGGGACGCTGGAAATCTGCGGGACGAGGATGAGCTGTGCGGTCATGGCGGCTGGCCGGCAAGAAGAAAGCCGCGCAGCTTAGGCGCTGGCGCGGACAAATCAAGTCCGCTGGACGGCCGGCACCGCAGCCCGGCGCGCCAGCCAGCGCTCGCGCAGCACATCCCAGCCCCAGTTGAAGGCCACGGTGTAGGGCAGGAAGAACAGGATCAGGCCGATGTCGAGCAGCAGCGCCTCGAGCAGGCCGATCGACAGCCACCAGGCCGCCAGCGGCACCAGCACGACGATCAGCCCCGTCTCGAACAGCAGCGCGTGGCACAGCCGCACCCGCAGGTCGCGGCGGAAGCCCAGGCGCTGCTGGGCGCGGTCGAACAGCCAGTTGAACAGCATGTTCCAGAGCATGGCGACGGTCGAGAACATCAGGGTCAGCAGCCCCAGCTGCAGCAGCGGCTTGCCCAGCAGCCAGGCCAGCGCCGGTGCGCAGATCAGCAGGGCAATCAGCTCGAAGGCCAGCGCATGGCCGATGCGTTCGCCCAGCGAGCGTTGCAGGGGATTGGCGTTCAGGCTCATGGCAGGGACCTCGCGATCGAAAGCAGCGGGCGCTATTCTCATCGGTCATCCAGCCACGAACAAACCAGCTACCATCGGTGAAGCCGATATGAACCTGTCTGCCGAATCACTCCAGGCCTTCGCCCAGGCGGCCGCCTGCGGCTCGCTCAGCGCCGCCGCGCGGCGGCTGGGCAAGAGCCAGTCGACCGTCAGCGAAGCGGTGGCGCGCCTGGAGCTCGACCTCGGCGTCGAGCTGTTCCGCCGCGGGCCGCGCCGCCTCGAACTGACCGAAGCCGGCGCCAGCCTGCTCGCCCACGCCGAAGCCGTGCTGGCTGCCGGCGACCGCCTGGCACTGCACGCCGCCCGCCTGGCGCAGGGCCAGGAAGCGCGCCTGACCCTGGTCCTGTCCGACGCCTACCAGCCCCGCCAGTACGAGGCGCGTCTGCTGGAGCTCGACCGGCGCTTCCCCGACCTGGAGTTCGAGTGCCTGATCGCCGAGCACGCCGACGTGCTCGACCTGATCGGTCAGGGCCGCGCCCAGCTCGGCCTGCTCGCCGCGCAGCCCGCCTACCCGCCGGACATCGCCCACGCCGGGGTGGCGGTCAGCGCCGAATTCGGCCTGTTCGTCGCCGTCGACCATCCGCTGGCCACCCTGGCGCGGGTCGGTCCCGCGGACCTGGCGCAGTGGCGCGCGCTGCGCCTGAGCAGCGTGACCGCCAGCGAGACGCCGGCCGACGACCTGCCGGGCAGCGACGTGCGTAGCGGCGTGCGCAGCGACGTGCGTAGCGGCGCTCGCTGCTGGTCGGCGCCAGACTACCTGCTGCTGCTGGAAATGGCCGGGCTCGGCTGCGGCTGGGCGGCGCTGCCGCGCCAGCTGGTCGCCGACTACGGCAGAGGCCGCCTGCATGAGCTGGCGCTCGACGGCTGGCCCAGGCGCGTGGCGGTGGACGCGGTGTGGTCGCGCCGGCGCGAACTCGGCCCGGTCGCCGCCTGGCTGCTCGACCGTCTGCTCGCCGACGACTGAATCCCTGTCGCTCCCGCCGCACGCTCGGCTTATCATGCCGGCCATGCTCACCGATCCCTTCCAGCGGCTCGGCCTCGATCGCGAGGTCCTGACCGTCAGCCAGCTCAACCAGCGCGCCCGCCACCTGCTCGAGGACGTGTTCCCGCAGGTGTGGGTCGAGGGCGAGATCTCCAACCTGGCGCGGCCCTCCTCCGGGCACGTCTACTTCACCCTCAAGGACGCCGGCGCCCAGGTGCGCTGCGCGCTGTTCCGCTCCAGCGCCGCGCGGGTGCGCCAGGCGCTGCGCGACGGCCTGGCGGTGAAGGTGCGCGGCAAGGTCTCGCTGTTCGAGGGCCGCGGCGACTACCAGATGATCCTCGACGCGGTGGAGCCGGCCGGCGACGGCGCGCTGCGCCTGGCTTTCGAGGCGCTCAAGGACAAGCTGGCCGCCGAGGGGCTGTTCGCCGCCGCGGGCAAGCGCGCCCTGCCCGCCCATCCGCAGCGCGTCGGTATCGTCAGCTCGCCGTCAGGGGCGGTGATCCGCGACATCATCAGCGTGTTCCGCCGCCGCGCGCCGCAGGTGGAGCTGACCCTGGTGCCCACCGCGGTGCAGGGCGTCGATGCCAGCGCGCAGATCGTCCGCGCGCTGCAGCTGGCCGACCGCCAGGGCTTCGACGCGCTGATCCTGGCCCGAGGCGGCGGCTCGCTGGAGGACCTGTGGTGCTTCAACGAGGAGGCGGTGGCGCGCGCCATCGCCGCCTGCGCGACACCGATCGTCAGCGCCGTGGGCCACGAGACCGACGTGACCATCGCCGACTTCGTCGCCGACGTGCGCGCGCCGACGCCCTCGGCCGCCGCCGAACTGCTCGCCCCCGACTCCAGCGACCTGCAGCGCCGCCTCGACGGCCTGCAGCGCCGCCTGACCCTGCGCATGCAGCACCTGCTGGCCGCCCGCCAGCTGCAGCTCGACGGCCTGCGCCGGCGCCTGCGCCATCCCGGCGAACGGCTGCGCCAGCAGGCCCAGCGCCTCGACGACTTGGAGCTGCGCCTGCGCCGGGCGATGGACCAGCGCCTGCGCACCGGCCACGAGCGTCTGGCGCGCCTGGACACCCGCCTGGCCGCCCAGCATCCCGAGCGCCTGCTCGAACTGCTGCGCCAGCGCCTCGACCACCTCGCCCAGCGCCTGCCGCGCGCCATGCACGCCGGCCTGCGCGAGCGCCGCCAGAAGCTCGGGGGCATCGCCCAGACCCTGCAGGTGGTCAGCCCGCTGGCCACCCTCGGCCGCGGCTACAGCATCCTCCTCGACGAGCGTGGCCGCGCCGTGTGCCGCGCCGCCGACACCGTTCCCGGCCAGCGCCTGACCGCCCGGCTGCACGAGGGCGAGCTGGCGCTGCGCGTCGAGGACAGCCCGGCGATGTCTGGCACGCTGGAACTGCCGTTGTAGGGTGCGCTGCGCGCCCCACAAACCGCATGGTGCGCACGGCGCACCCTACGTCACTCAGCCGCCAGGCCCGGGGCAGCCCCGCCATTCATCACCTCAGTACAGGTCGCGCCGGTAGCGCCCGGTCTCCTGCAGCTCGGCCAGCGCCGCCGCGCCGAGCAGCTCGCGCAGCACCGCATCGACGCCCTCGCCCATGCCCTCGAGGCTGCCGCACACGTAGATGGCCGCGCCGTCCGCCAGCCAGGCACGCAGTTCGTCGGCCGCCGCGCGCAGGCGGTCCTGCACGTAGACCTTGTCCGCCTGGTCGCGGGAGAACGCCAGGTCGAGGCGCTGCAGATGGCGCTCGGCCTGCCAGGCCAGCAGCTCGTCGCGGCACAGGAAGTCGTGCGCCGCCGTACGCTCGCCGAACAGCAGCCAGTTGCGCGGCTGCCCGCGCCAGGCGCGCTCGCGCAGCAAGGCGCGCAGGCTGGCCAGGCCGGTGCCGTTGCCGATCAGCAGCAGCGGACGGTCGTCCTCGGGCAGGTGGAAGCCGGTGTTGCGGCGCAGCCGCAGCGGCGCCGTGGCGCCCTCTACCAGCTGCACGCACAGCCAGCCGGAGCACAGCCCCGGCGTACCATCGGCGTGCAGGTGCAGGCGGACGATCAGCTCCAGCGCCCCGTCGTCGGCCAGCGAGGCGATCGAATAGCTGCGCGGCCGCGCACCGGCCTGCGGCGGCAGGATCTCCACCAGGTCGCCGGCCTGCCAGCGCTGTCCGGCCGGCACCTCGAACGCCAGGCGCCAGACCGGCGCGGCACTGCTGCCGGGGTTGAGCCACTGCTTCTCGCGCAGCGTCCATTCGGCGAAGCCGTCACGGGCGGCCGGCTCGGCCTCGCTCGGCGGCGCACTGCCGGTCAGCTCGCCGAGCAGGGCGCGCCAGCGCTGCAGCGCCGAGTGGTCGCCGTTGTCCACTTCCACCGGGGCGAACAGGCTGCGTGCGCCCTGACCCTGCAGCCAGTCGTGCAACTGGCGGGCGAAGCCGCAGAAGCGCTGGTACTGGCGGTCGCCGAGACCGAGCAGGGCGTATTCGAGGTGGCCGAGGTCGAACTCGCCGCCCAGCACCCGGCGCACGAAGCCGCGCGCACTGTCCGGCGCCTCGCCGTCGCCGAAGGTGCTGACCACGAACAGCGCCCGCCCGGCGCCGCGCAGGGCCTGCGCGTCGAGCTGGGCCAGCGGGCGCACCTGGACGGTAGCGCCGGCCGCCTGCAGCTGGCCGGCGGTCTGCCAGGCCAGCTGTTCGGCGAAGCCGTTCTGGCTGGCGAAACCGATCAGCCAGGGCTGGCCATCGCCACGCGCGGCCTCCAGCGCCTGGCGCCCGACGCGGGCGGCGTGACGCTGACGACGACGGCCGAGGTAGAGCTGCCAGCCGGTGACGAAGAACAGCGGCATGGCCAGGCTGGCCAGCAGCATGAGGATGCGCCCGGGCTGGCCGAAGTAGTCGCCGGTGTGCAGCGGATAGACGCTGGCCAGTAGCTGCTGCACGCCGCTCTTGTCGGTGTAGCGCTCGTGCTGCAGCACCTTGCCGCCGGCATCGAGGCTGATGCGGTTGAAGGCGCGGTTGTGCCCGGCGGCCTCCGGCAGGTACATCACCTGCAGCGGCTGGCCGGCGCGCTCGGGCAGGCGCAGGTTGGCCAGCCGGTAGTCGTCCTGCACGGTGTGGCGGAAGGCATCCCACTGGGCGTCGATGCTCACCGGCGCACGCGGCGCCTCGGCCTGCGCCTGGCCCTGCGGCGGGCCGCGGCGCTTGCCCGGCCCGCCGTGCTGCGGGGCCGGCTCGCCGGCCAGCGCGTGCACGCCGTTGCGGTACCACTCGTAGGACCAGTACAGGCCGGTCAGCGAAGCCAGCAGGTAGGCCAGCAGCACCCAGGTGCCGGCCACCGCGTGCAGGTCCCAGAGGAAGCCGCGCCCCGTGCGCCGCCAGTCGAGGCTCAGCCAGGCGCGCCAGCTGCCGGCCCGGCGCGGCCAGCGCAGGTACAGGCCGGACAGGCAGAGGAACACCAGCGCCAGGGTCGCCGCGCCGGTGACCGGCTTGCCGGCATCGCCCATGGCCAGCCAACGGTGCAGTTGCATCATGAACTGGAAGAAGCCGGCGCCACGCGCCGCGCCGAGCACCTCGCCACTGTAGGGATCGGCGTACAGCGTCTCGCCGCGCGGCCCGCCACCGCTGACGTTGACCTTGGCCGCGTCCAGGGCGTCGGCGGAGAAGGTCAGGCCGAGCACCGCGCGCCCGGGCAGTTGCTCGCCGGCGCGGGCCACCAGCTCGTCCGGACTCAGCGGCCGTGCGCCGACGGCCGGCTCGACGCTCATCACGCCGGGATTGAGGAGGCGCAGCAGCTCGTCCTGGTAGGACAGGCTGGCGCCGGTCACGCCCATCAACGCCAGCACCAGGCCAGCGCTGATGCCCAGCAGCCAGTGCAGCTGGAAGAGGATTTTCTTGACCACCTGGGATCACCTGATCGCTATGCCGCGGCTGCGGCGAAGTTGAACTCGGAGGCGGCAGGAAGCCGCAGCGCACCGCCGGCGGATGCAGCGGTGCGAAACGATTTTATTCGAGAATAATTTGCAACAAATCGGCTTTACCCAACCTTTACCCGCCCGCGGCACCGGCCGTCACAGCGCCCAGCGGCGCAGCAGGTTGTGGTACACGCCGGTGAGCTGCACGCTGGCCGCGTGATCGGCCCCCAGCTCCTGGTTGATGCGCTGGATGCCGGTGTCCAGGTCGAACAGCAGGCTGCGCTGGCCGTCGTCGCGCACCATGCTCTGGATCCAGAAGAACGAGCAGACCCGCGCGCCGCGGGTGACCGGGGTGACCCGGTGCAGGCTGGTGGAGGGATAGAGGAGCAGATCGCCGGCCGGCAGCCTGACGCTGTGCGCGCCGTAGGTGTCCTCCACCACCAGCTCGCCGCCGTCGTACTCGTCGGGGCCGGTGAAGAACAGGGTGGCCGACAGGTCGGTGCGCACCCGCCCGCCAGTCGAGCGGTCCAGGCGCACCGCGTTGTCCACATGCAGGCCGAAGTCCTGACCGCCCTGGTAGCAGTTGAACAGCGGCGGATACACCTTGTCCGGCAACGCCGCAGCGATGAACAGCGGGTTGCGCTCCAGCGCCTGCAGGATCAGCGCGCCGATCTGCCGCGCCTCGGCGCAGTCCTCCGGCAGCTGCAGGTTGTTCTTGGCCATCGCCGACTGGAATCCGGCGGTGGTCTTGCCATCCACCCACGGCGCCTGCTGCAGCAGGCGCCGGCAGTCGAGAACCTGTTCGGGGCTGAGCACCCCGGGAATGTGCAGCATCATGGCATCGCTCTCCTGAAGCGGCGAAGCCCCGCGGAGCGGGGCTTGCCTGGACGGTTACGGTCAGAAGGAATAGTTGGCCGAGAGGATCGCCGAGCGGCCGTCGCCGTACTCGATGGCGGCCGAACGGGCAGCGGTACCCGGGGTCTGCCGCACCTGGGCCACGTAGTCCTCGTCGAACAGGTTGTTGAGGTTCAGCTGCAGGTCGAGGCTCCTGTTGACCTGGTAGCCGACCATGGCGTTGTGCAGCCAGTAGTCGTCCAGCTTGGCGGTGCCGCTGGTCGCGACATTGCGCTCGCTGACGTAGCGGGCGCCGTAGCCCAGGGTCCAGCCGGCCGGCAGCTCGTAAGAGGTCCACAGGTTGAACGAGCGCGGCGGGGTGTTGGCCAGCGCCTGGCCTTCCCGGGCGCGACCGGCGGCGGTGTCGGCCGCCTTGAGGGTCTCGCTGTCAAGGAAGGTGTAGTTGGCGAAGACGTCCCACTGCTCGGTGATGTGGCCGGTCACGCCCAGCTCGACACCCTGCACGCGCTGCTCGCCGGCCAGCTGGGTGCTGCCGTCAGCCATGGTTTCGCGGGCATTGGTCTTCTCGACGCGGAACACCGCGGCGTCCAGCTCCAGGCGACGGTCGAACAGCTCCCACTTGGTGCCCAGCTCCCAGGTCTCGTTCTCCTCCGGCTCGAGGTCGGTGGTCGCAGCGCTCACGCCAGTGCCGCTGGAGGCGAGGAACTCTGCCGAGGGGTTGAACGAGGTGCCATAGGCGACGTAGATGCGCCCGTTGTCGGCCGGCTTGTAGACCAGGCCGGCACGGCCGCTGAGCATCTCGTCGCTGGTGTCCAGCCTGGTGAGGGTGCCGGCCGGCAGCGCGACGTTCTTGTACTCGCCGTCGACCCAGTCGTAGCGCAGTCCCAGGTTCAGATCCCACTGGGGGGCGAGGGCGATGGTGTCGAAGACGTAGACCGCCTGATTGGTCAGCTCGGTCGAGGTATCCGCCGAGTCCGCCTTGTTGATCGGGCCGGTGTAGTGGCCCGGCGGGTTGGCCAGGTCGAAGCTGCGACCGGTGAAATCCAGCCCATAGCTGTAGGTGGTGCGATCGTAGGTCTCGCGGGACACCTCGACGCCGGTCGCCAGGCTGTGAACGAGGCCGAAGGTGTCGAAGTCGGCGCGCAGGTTGGTCTGGTTGATCCACAGGTCGCTGCTGACGTCGCGGCCGTAGCCCTGCGGACCGGCCGGCACGTAGCTGCCCGCCGGCACGCCGGTGGTGTTGACGTGGGAGGCGGAAATCACCACGTCGCGGTCGATGCGGCTGTAGCGGGTCAGGTTCTGCAGGCTGAGGCTGTCGCTGAAGGCATGCTCCAGCTTGACGGTGAAGGAGTCGGTCTCGATCTCGTCCTTGTCGATGTTGCTGAAGC
This sequence comes from Pseudomonas sp. AN-1, assembly GCF_034057115.1. Classification (NCBI taxonomy): domain Bacteria; kingdom Pseudomonadati; phylum Pseudomonadota; class Gammaproteobacteria; order Pseudomonadales; family Pseudomonadaceae; genus Pseudomonas; species Pseudomonas sp. AN-1. The sequence continues at coordinate 2,361,426 of NZ_CP139195.1, forward strand.
CGAAGTAGGCCTCGCGGTCGACGCCGGCGAGCTTCTTGCCGTCGAGGGCCGGCACGCCGTAGTCGGGCAGGATGTCGTCGGTCTGGTGGAAGTAGCTCAGGGTCAGGCGGGTGTCCTCGCTCAGGCCCAGGGCCAGGGACGGGGCGATGCCCCAGCGCTCGCGGTCGACCTCGTCGCGGCCCGGCACGTCGTTCTCGTGGGCCATCAGGTTGAGACGGAAGGCGCTGTCGGTGCCGACCCCGTCGAGGGTCTGGTTGGTGTCCAGGGTCAGGCGGTGGTAGTTGTCGGTGCCCAGGCTGCCGCCGAGGCGGGTGAAGTCGCGGCCGACCGGCTGCTTGGTGACCTGGTTGATGCTGCCGCCGGTGGTGCCGCTGCCGCCGAACACCGAGTTGGGGCCCTTGATGACCTCGACCGCCTCGATGTTGAAGGTGTCGGTGCGGTTGGTCTGCGCGCTGTCGCGCAGGCCGTCGATCTGCATGTTGGCGTTGGCGCCGAAGCCACGGATGTTGATGCTGTCGCCGGAACCGCCGCCGCCTTCGCCGGCGCTGAAGGTGATGCCGGAGACGTTGGCCAGCACCTGGCGCAGGCTCAGCGCCTGCTGCTCCTCGATCACCTTCTGCGGCACCACGCTGATGGTCTGCGGAGTGTCCAGCAGCGGCGCGGTGTATTTCGGCGAGGAGACCGACTCGGTCTTGGAGCTGCTGGCCTCCTGCTCACCCTGCACGGTGACGTTGTCGAGCTGCAGGGCGCCCTGCTCCGCAGCCAGGGCCGGAACGGCCAGGGAGGCCACGGCCAGGCCGACGGCCGAGGCCAGCAGGCGCTGGGGTTGACGGGATGAGGCTTTGACGAAGGCACGCATGAGAATCACTCCCTGGATTTAATGGGATGCGATTCTATTTGAGAAGAATTATCAGTAAAGACCGCCAGCGTCATCTTTACATTAACTTTACAAAAACGGCGGAACTCCCCTGCCCGCCGCCTCAATCCCAGGCCGTCTCGCCGCCGTCAACGCGGGTACCACAGCACCTCGGGACCGATGCCGGCCAGGTCGCTGCAGCCGGTCAGTGCCATGGCGACCTCCAGTTCGGCGCGCAGCAGCTGCAGCACATGGGCCACGCCGACCGCACCGGCAGTGGCCAGGCCGAAGATGTAGGGACGGCCGATCAGCACCGCCCGCGCGCCCAGCGCCAGCGCCTTGAGCACGTCGCTGCCACGACGGATACCGCCATCGAGCAGCAGCGGCAGGCGCCCCTCTACCGCGGCGGCCACCTCGGCGAGCACATCGATGGTCGCCGGCAGGCCATCCAGGGTGCGCCCGCCGTGGTTGGAGACGATCAGCCCGTCGACGCCGGCGGCCAGCGCCCGGCCGGCGTCCGCGCCGCTCATCACTCCCTTGAGCAGGATCGGCAGGCGGGTCAGGCCGCGCAGCCAGTCCAGGTCCACCCAGGTCGGCGCCGCCGCCAGCAGCGGGCTGCCGAGCAGCAGGCTGCCGGCGGCGGGATCGGCGCTGGCCTGCAGCGGGCGCATGCCGCGCAGGTTGACCGCCTCGACACCCGGCGGCAGCACGAAGCCGGCGCGTTGCTCGCGGTTGCGCATGCCGCCGACCGGGGCGTCCACGGTGAGCACCAGTGCCTGGTAGCCGGCCGCCTCGGCGCGCTGTACCAGTTCGCGGGTGAAGCCGCGGTCGGGCTGGATGTACAGCTGGAACCACAGCGGCGTCTGCGCCTGGCGGGCTATTTCCTCCAGCGCGACGCTGGCCTGGGTACTGACCACCATGCCGGCACGCAGCGCCGAGGCCCCCAGCACGGTGGCCAACTCGCCCTCGGGATGGGCGAGCCTGTGGTAGGCGACCGGCGCGAGGAAGATCGGGTGATCGAAGGTCTGGCCGAACAGCGTGACCCGGGTGTCGCCGCCGCGCAGATCGGCCAGCACCCGGTTGCGCAGGCGCAGGCGCTGGAAAGCCGCGCAGTTGTCGCGCAGGGTGAGTTCGTCCGCCGCGCCGCCGGCCATGTAGGCCCAGGCCTGCTCGCTCATGCGGGCGCGGGCGAAGGGCTCGTAGTCGGCCAGCGCGGCGATCTCGGCAGGAATCTGCGGCAACTTGGGCAGGGGCTGGTGCATCGGCGGGTTCCTCGAACGCAGGGCGGGACGCGGGACAACGAAGCTGCACCCGCACATTCGAGAATGATTCTAAGTTGGCGCCAGCCCCCGCGACAGGCCCATCGGCCGCTTCCTTGATCCAGCACAAGCCATGGCAATGCCGGGGTGCCGGCAGGTGCGCCACAAACGAAAACGCCGCGACAGGTCGCGGCGTTTTCCATGCGGGCTACATCACCCGGCTCACGCCAGGTAGAAGGCCTTCAGCGGCGGGAAGCCGTTGAACTCCACCGCGCTGTAGCTGGTGGTGTAGGCACCGGTGGACAGCCAGTACAGGCGGTCACCGCTGGCCAGGTTCAGCGGCAGGCCGTACTTGTAGTGCTCGTACATGATGTCGGCGCTGTCGCAGGTCGGGCCGGCGATCACCACCTCTTCCATCTCGCCCTTCTTCTCGGTCCAGATCGGGAACTTGATGGACTCGTCCATGGTTTCGATCAGGCCGGAGAACTTGCCCACGTCGGTGAACACCCAGCGCTCCACGGCGGTGCGCGACTTGCGCGCCACCAGCACCACTTCGCTGACCAGGATGCCGGCGTTGGCGATCAGCGAGCGGCCCGGCTCGAGGATGATTTCCGGCAGGTCGTCGCCGAAGTCTTCCTTGAGGAAGCGGATGATCTCTTCCGCGTAGGTTTCCAGGCTGTTGGTCTTGGCGATGTAGTTGGCCGGGAAGCCGCCGCCCATGTTGATCATCTTCAGCTCGATGCCGTCCTCTTCCTTGAGGCGCTCGAAGATCACCTTGACCTTGGCGATGGCGGCGTCCCACACGGAGATGTCGCGCTGCTGGCTGCCGACGTGGAAGGACACGCCGTAGGGCACCAGGCCGAGGTCACGGGCGAGGATCAGCAGGTCCATGGCCATGTCGCTCTGGCAGCCGAACTTGCGCGACAGCGGCCAGTCGGCGGTGGTGGAGCCTTCGGTGAGGATGCGCACGTAGACCTTGGCGCCCGGCGCGGCCTTGGCGATGTTGCGCAGGTCGGCTTCCGAGTCGGTGGCGAACAGGCGCACGCCCTTCTCGTAGAAGTAGCGCACGTCGCGCGCCTTCTTGATGGTGTTGCCGTAGCTGATGCGCTCTGGGCCGACGCCCTGGGCCAGGACCTTGTCCAGCTCGTAGATCGAGGCGATGTCGAAGTTGGAGCCCTTTTCCTTCAGCAGGTCGATGATCTCCACCGCAGGGTTGGCCTTGACCGCGTAGTAGGTCTTGGCGAACGGGAAGCAGCTGCCCAACTGATCGTAGGCACGGGAGATGGTGGGCAGATCGATCACCACGAAGGGAGTTTCCTTCTGGTCAGCGAGCGCCTTCATCTTCTTGAAGGTGTCGCGATCGAAATAGTCTTCAACCTTGATGGACATGCATGGGCTCCAAAATGGCAAAACAAACGACAAATGAATGTGGTGGAGTGGCCCAGCTAGGGCCGCGAACGCCTGATCAGTTTCCCCACTTTGGTTCGCCTACTTCCCAAGGCATGTCGCCGAAAGCAAAAAGGTCAACCGCGCGTCGTGCTCGATGGCGGGTTGACCTTGCTGTCTCGTCGTCAGTACTTGAGCCGGATGGATCGTTTCCAGCATGGACGTTCGGGCGCGAACTTTAGGACCATGGGGGGTCAAGATCAACCAGAAATTTCCCCAAACCGCCCCCATTCATCACTCACCGGTCAGCGGGGGGGCTCATCCGCTATAATCGCCGCCTTTTCTGACAGACCGACTATCCGTCGACGGGTTCCCTTTCCGATGACCACTCAGGCCGCCGAAGTCGCGAAGCGCCGCACCTTCGCCATCATTTCCCACCCCGATGCGGGCAAGACCACCATCACCGAGAAGCTGCTGCTGATGGGCAAGGCGATCGCCGTCGCCGGCACGGTGAAATCGCGCAAGTCCGACCGCCACGCCACCTCCGACTGGATGGAGATGGAGAAGCAGCGCGGCATCTCGATCACCACCTCGGTGATGCAGTTCCCCTACCGCGAGCACATGATCAACCTGCTCGACACCCCCGGCCACGAGGACTTCTCGGAAGACACCTACCGCACCCTGACCGCTGTGGACAGCGCGCTGATGGTCCTCGACGGCGGCAAGGGCGTCGAGCCGCGCACCATCGCCCTGATGGAAGTCTGCCGGCTGCGCGACACCCCGATCGTCAGCTTCATCAACAAGCTCGACCGCGACATCCGCGACCCGATCGAGCTGCTCGACGAGATCGAGGCGGTGCTGAAGATCAAGGCGGCGCCGATCACCTGGCCGATCGGCTGCTACAAGGACTTCAAGGGCGTCTACCACCTCAGCGCAGACAAGGTCATCGTCTACCAGCCGGGCCACGGCCACGAGCGCATCGAGCAGATCGTCATCGACGGCCTCGACTCGGCCGAGGCGCGCGCGCATCTGGGCGACCAGTACGACGACTTCGTCGAGCAGCTGGAGCTGGTGCAGGGCGCCTGCCACGAATTCGACCAGGACGCCTTCCTGCGCGGCCAGATGACCCCGGTGTTCTTCGGCACCGCGCTGGGCAACTTCGGCGTCGACCAGGTGCTCGACGCGGTGGTCGACTGGGCGCCGCAGCCGCTGTCGCGCGCCGCCCACGAGCGCGTGGTGGAGCCGACCGAGGAGAAGTTCTCCGGCTTCGTGTTCAAGATCCAGGCGAACATGGATCCCAAGCACCGCGACCGCATCGCCTTCATGCGCATCTGCTCGGGCAAGTACGAGAAGGGCATGAAGATGCGCCACGTGCGGATCAAGAAGGACCTGAAGATCGCCGACGCGCTGACCTTCTTCTCCAGCGAGCGCGAGATGCTCGAGGAAGCCTATGCCGGCGACATCATCGGCCTGCACAACCACGGCACCATCCAGATCGGCGACACCTTCAGCGAAGGCGAGATGCTCGGCTTCACCGGCATTCCGCACTTCGCCCCGGAGCTGTTCCGCCGCGTGCGCCTCAAGGACCCGCTGAAGTCCAAGCAACTGCGCCAGGGCCTGCAGGAGCTGGCCGAGGAAGGCGCCACCCAGGTGTTCTTCCCCGAGCGCAACAACGACATCATCCTCGGCGCGGTCGGCGTGCTGCAGTTCGACGTGGTGGCCAGCCGCCTGAAGGAGGAATACAAGGTCGAGTGCGCCTACGAGGCGATCAACGTCTGGTCGGCGCGCTGGATCGAGTGCAGCGACGAGAAGAAGCTCAAGGAGTTCAAGGACAAGGCCTACGAGAACCTCGCCATCGACGGCGGCGGCCACCTCACCTACCTGGCGCCGACCCGCGTCAACCTCAGCCTGATGGAAGAGCGCTGGCCGGACGTGAAGTTCCGCGCCACCCGCGAGCATCACTGAGCCCCGGGCGGGCGCCCTCAAGGCGCCCGCTACACTTGCGACAGATGCCTGGAGGCCCCCATGCAGCTGGTCGACACCCACACCCACCTCGACTTCCCCGACTTCGACGCCGACCGCGACGCCGTGCTGGAGCGCTGCCGCGCGCTGGGCGTGGAGAAGCTGGTGGTGCTCGGCGTCTACCAGGCCAACTGGCAGCGCCTGTGGGATCTGGTCGAGCGCGAGGACGGCCTGCATGCCGCCTTCGGCCTGCATCCGATCTATCTCGACCGGCACCGTCCGGAGCATCTGACCGAGCTGCGCAGTTGGCTGGAGCGGCTCGCCGGCCACGAAAAGCTGTGCGCTCTCGGCGAGTTCGGCCTCGACTGGTACATCGAGGGACTCGACCGCGAAGGCCAGCAGGCGCTGTTCGAGGCCCAGCTCGCGCTGGCGGCGGAGTTCGCGCTGCCGGCGCTGCTGCACGTGCGCCGCGCCCACGCCGCCACCATCGCCACCCTCAAACGCTACCGTCTCCCGTGCGGCGGCATCGTGCACGCCTTCGCCGGCAGCGCCGAGGAGGCCAGGGAGTACCTGAAGCTCGGCTTCCGGCTGGGCCTCGGCGGCGCCGCCACCTGGCCGCAGGCCAACCGCCTGCGCAAGGTGGTGGCGCAGCTGCCACTGGAGGCCATAGTGCTGGAGACCGACGCACCGGACATGGCGCCGAGCATGCACGCCGGTCGACGCAACAGCCCGGAATACCTGCCCGAGATCTGCGCCGCGCTGGCCGGGCTGCGCGGCATCGCCGCGGAGGAGCTGGCCGCCGCCAGCAGCCGCAACGCGTACGAGCTGTTCGGCTGGTGCTGAGCCCTCAGGGCAGCAGGATTGCCAGCGCCAGGGCGCTGTACCAGAGCAGGCCGGTTCGGCGCAGCAGCTGCCACAGCTCGTCGAGAGTTTCCACGCCGCCCCGCCCCGGCAGGGCATCGGCCGCGGCCCGTCCGGCCTCGGCCACCAGCTGCGTGGCGCTCGCGCGCAGGTCGAACAGGTACGCCCAGAACACCCGGTTGGCCGCGACGAAGTTGCCGGCCAGCGCCAGACTCAGCACCAGCAGGCGAGCCGGCAGCCAGTCCAGGCCATGGCGCAGGCGCGCCGCCCAGCGGCGCAGCCCGGCGTCGCCGGCATGCTCGACCAGCAGCGCCAGCAGGCGATAGGCCAGCGCCGCCAGCGGACCGAGCACGGCATACCAGAACACCACCGCGAAGAACCCCTGATACGCCTGCCAGAGCAGGAAACCCTGCGCCTCGGCCAGCAGCTTCGGCGCATCCTCGGCCTGCACGCCGAGGTCGCGACGGGCATCCAGATAGGCCGCCTCGACATCGCCGCGCTGCCAGCTGTCGCGAAACGGTGCCAGGCTGAGCTGCGGATCGCCACGACCGAGACTCCACAACAGCACCAGCACATGCACCGGCAGCAGCAGGATGCCGTAGGCCAGCGGCGCCAGCATCCACAGCAGCAGGCCGAGCAGCAGCAACGGCATGCCGAACAGCAGCGCCAGCTGGCGCAGCGGACGCCCGGCCAGCCGGGGCTCGGCCTCGACGCGCGCCAGGGCGGCGCGCAAAGGCCCATCCTGCTGCACCCGCTCGCGCCAGTGGCCGATCCGCTCCAGCAGCACGACCAGCAGCAACACCAGAAAGCTCATGCCTGCCGCTCCGTGGCCAGGGAATCCAGGTAGCGCGGCCAGTCGAAGGCCGGGCCGGGGTCGCTCTTGCGTCCCGGCGCGATGTCGCTGTGGCCGCAGATGCGCTCGCGGGTGATGTCCGGATAGACGCGCATCAGCTCGCGGGTCAAGTCACGCAGGGTGGCGTACTGGGCGTCGCTGTAGGGCAGTTCGTCGGTGCCCTCCAGCTCGATGCCGAGGGAGAAGTCGTTGCACTGCTCGCGGCCGGCGAAGCAGGACACCCCGGCATGCCAGGCGCGCTCGTTGCAGGAGACGAACTGGATCAGGCTGCCGTCGCGCTCGATGAGGAAGTGCGCCGACACCTGCAGGTGGGCGATGCCGGCGAAATAGGGATGGGCCTGCGGATCCAGCTCGTTGCGGAACAGCGCATGCACCTGGCCGGTGCCGAACTGCCCCGGCGGCAGGCTGATGTTGTGGATGACCAGCAGCGACACCTCGCCGCTCGGTCGCATGTTGAAGTTGGGCGAGGGACAGTGCTGGGCGCTGGCGCACCAGCCGGTCCGGGGGTCGATCTGCATGGGCGGCTCCTTGGTTGCAGCCACTCTAGAGCAGCCCGCCGCCCCCGCCAAGCCGGTGCGCCGTCAGGCTTCGCGCATCTCGCGCAGGTTGCCGATGATCGCCTGCAGCGCGCGATCGAAGGGCTGGGCGTTGTCCATCAGCCGCGCCGCGCCGCAGGCAAAGACCCGGGCCAGGCCGGCACGATCGTAGGTGGCGACCTTGGCGCCGCCGCGATTGACGAAGATGTACTCCCCGCTGACGCGGATGAAGGCCGCCAGCTTGCAGCGCTGCCGGCTGCCATCGTCGGCGCAGAACTCGACCCAGCTGCCGGCTCCCAGGCCATCGACCAGCGCCCAGTGCGCCTCATCGATCACCACGGCCTCGACCGCCGCCGGAGCTTCCGCCTGCGCCGACGCCTCTGTCTGAACGGGCGGATCGACTTCAACCACGTCGAGCGCCTGGCCCGGAAGCTCCGTGACCGATGCAACCGCTTCCTCGCAGACAGGCTCCGGCAGCCTCTCGACCACCTCGGCTACCGCACGCTCCCAGCAGTCGAACTGCGCGTCATCGTGCGCGCCCTGACGCAGGGCAACCACAACCGTTTCCCGCAGCGCCTCACCGGCGTCCAGCAGCGGAATCTCGGGCATGGTCGCCGACGCAACCGGCTCCTCGGCCGCGAGTTCGACCGCCACACCCGGCACGAGCGGCTCGCCACCCGGCACAAGTTCGGCAGCCGGCTCGACCGACTCGACCGACTCGACCGACTCGACCGACTCGACCGACTCGACCGAAGGCTCCCGCAACGGCTCGGGCGAATCCAGCACTGCCGGCGGCGCCACGGGCTCGACCAGGCCATCGCGGAAATCGGCGAGCAGCTTGCGCTGCCACTGGGTCAGCTCCTGGAAGAAGCGCTGCTGCTCGAAGGGCTCGTAGGCCACCCGCTCCAGACCGCGCTTCAGCTCGGCGAGCAACTCGCTGCGCCGCGGCTCCTGCAGCAGGCGGGCATCCTCGCGGCTGCGCAGCGGCGCCACCCGGGCCAGCAGCTCGTCGAGCGTGGCCAACGCCCCGCTCCACTCTGCAGAAGCATCGCCCTCGCGCAGCAGGATCAGCTGCAGCAAGCCGCCCCAGCCACGCTCCAGTCCCTGGACGATGGCGGCCGGCAGGGTCAGCCCGTGCAGACGCTCGCTGAGCAGCCGGTCGACCTGCTGACGGGCATTTTCCCGCAGCGCCCGCGCCTCCTCCGCCTCCAGCAGGCGCTGTTCGAGCAGGACCGCACGCTTGCGCTCGCTGGCGCTGAAGCGGCTGAAATCCTCGAGCAGCCTGGCGAATACCCCCGGATCATCGGTGAAGTCCTCGCGCAGCCGTTGCGACACCTGCTCGATCTTGCTGCGCAGGCGGTCGCGGTGGATATCGGCCAGATCCTCGCTGTCGCGCGCGGCGACGGTCACCTCGTTGAGCAGCTGGCGCGCCGGATGGCTCTGCTCGGCAAACACGCCCTGGTCGAGGATCGCCGCCTTGAGCAGCGGAACCTGCATGTCGCCGATGGGGCCACGCAGCGGCTCGGGCAACTCCGCATCGCCGAGCACCTGCTCGAACAGCATGGAGACCAGGGTGATCACGTCCTCGTCCAGCTTGCCGATCACCCGCGGACGCGGGCTGTTGGCGCTGGCGCGCGCAAGCAGGCCATCCAGCTGCTGGCGCAGGTTCGCAGCGCCCCCCGACGGCTGGCGCTGGAGGACCGACAGCAGGCGGGTCAGGTCGCCCTGGGTGATCGGCACCGCATCGGCCGGCGCGGTCGACGCCGCGCCCCGCACCTGGCCCAGCAGTTCGCGCAGCTCGCCGAGCGCCACCTGCGCCCCGGCCTCCCGGCCCTCGGCCACCGCCGCCCGCTCGCCAGCGGCTGCACGCGACGGACGCGGGGTGTGCAGCTGCAGGTCGGGCAGGACTCCGGCGGCGATCAGTTGATCGTTGACGGCGGCATACAGCTCGCCGACGGACTTGAGCAGGTGCTTCTCGAACAGCTTGAGCAACAGCAGGCGCACCTGGATCTTCAGTTCCAGCGGGCGCAGGGCGTCGAGCATCAGGGTGCACAGGGTGCGGGCCGACAGCGGATTGTTGTCCTCGGTGACCGGTACGCCGACCAGGGCCTGCAGGCGCTGCTGCAACGGATTGAACTCGGCACCATGCTCGCTCAGCGAGCGCATCACCATCGTCTTGATGGCGACCGACTCCTCGAGTTCGTCATGACTCACCAGCGACAGCAGGCCGGCCGGCAGGACGTCCATGACGGCTTGGTGGTGCTGGGCGCCGACCTCGCGAAATGCCTTGTCCAGCCCGTCCAGCACGGACTTTTCCATGCTTTCGCGCTTGAGCCGCAGCGTGCGCATGGCATCGAACAGCTCCTGCTGATCGGCGTTGCTGGCGACCCGCCCGCACATCTCGAACAGGCTGTCGTCCGCCGCATCGAGTACGCGCTGCAAGCCCTGCTTGAGAAACTGCCGCGCCTGCTCGCGCAGCGGCTGTAGACCGGCAGGCATAGAACGCTCCGCTGTCGGCGAGCGCATGGCGGCCCCGACTTGCAGCGGGACGACTTTCGCTCCAATGGACATGGTACTTCCCTCGGGCCGGCGACCCGGGCAGGGCCGACGCGACTATTCGTAGCTTGGGCCTGCACAACGTCCCGCGTTGCGACAGGCGATGGCCCGATTATAGGGAGGGCAAGGTGCCAGCAGAGCAGGCCGATTGCAGGATCCTGCGGCAGATCACACAAGCACCATGACCGTCTTTGCCTTTCGCGAAAAAGCCGGCCTGCGGCGAAAAGCCTATAATCCGCCGAAAATGCACAGGGAGCCCGTCATGCCCAACCTTCGCCTTGCCGATCTCGGCGCCGAAATCACCGCCAACGTGCGCGCCGCGCTTGCCGAGGACGTCGGCAGCGGCGACATCACCGCCCAGCTGATCCCCGCCGAACGCCAGGCGCGGGCGCGCATCATCACCCGCGAGGCGGCCACCATCTGCGGCACCGCCTGGGTCGACGAGGTGTTCCGCCAGCTCGACCCGCGGGTGCAGGTGCAGTGGAACATCGCCGACGGCGAGCGGGCCATGCAGGACCAGACCCTGTTCACCCTCGAAGGCCCGGCGCGCGCCCTGCTCAGCGGCGAGCGCAGCGCACTGAACTTCCTGCAGCTGCTCTCCGGCGTGGCCTCGCGCTGCCGCGAGTACGCCGACCTGGTCGAAGGCACCGCGGTCAAGCTGCTCGACACCCGCAAGACCCTGCCCGGCCTGCGCCTGGCACAGAAGTACGCGGTCACCTGCGGCGGCTGCCACAACCACCGCATCGGCCTGTACGACGCCTTCCTGATCAAGGAGAACCACATCGCCGCCTGCGGCGGCATCGCCCAGGCCGTCGCCGCCGCCCATCGGATCGCCCCGGGCCGCCCGGTGGAGGTGGAGGTGGAGAACCTCGACGAACTGCGCGAGGCCCTGGAAGCCGGTGCCGACATCATCATGCTCGACGAACTCGACCACGACGACATGCGCACCGCCGTCGCCCTCACCGCCGGCCGCGCCAAGCTGGAGGCTTCCGGCGGCATCAATCGCGACAACCTGCGCAGCTACGCGGAAACCGGCGTCGACTACATCTCCATCGGCACCCTGACCAAGGACGTCAAGGCCATCGACCTGTCGATGCGTCTGAGCCTGTAAGCGCTTTGCGACCGCGCAAAGCAAAACAGCCCGTTGCGCATCGAAGCGCAACGGGCTGTCTGGTCTGAAGCAGTGGTGCCGGTGAAAGGAATCGAACCCTCGACCTTCTCATTACGAATGAGCCGCTCTACCGACTGAGCTACACCGGCGAAAAACGTGGCGCGAAGGCTATCACTGAGCCCGGCGCAGGCGCAAGGCGGGCGCGTAGGGCGCCGGGTCGACAATCGGCGCCTGGCCCAGCAGCAGGTTGCTCAGCAGCTGACAGGAGGCCGGCGCCAGCACCAGACCGTTGCGGAAGTGCCCGCAGTTCAGCCACAGCCCGTCGTGCTCCGGCACCGGACCGATGAACGGGATACCGTCCGGCGAGCCCGGACGCAGGCCAGCCCAGTGCCTGACCACCTCGGCGTCGGCCAGCGCCGGCAGCAGCTCGATGGCCGAGGCGCGCAGGCTGCCCAGCGCCTCGGCGGTCGGCGTCTTGTCGAAGCCCTCGTACTCCAGGGTACTGCCGACCAGGATATGGCCGTCGCGGCGCGGGATCGCGTAGCGCCCATTGGCCATCACCATGCTCGGCAGGAAATCCGCCGCGCACTTGAACAGGATCATCTGCCCCTTGACCGGCTCCACCGGCAGCGCGAGGCCGAGACTCTTGAGCAGCTCGCCGCTCCAGGCGCCAGCGGCGACCACCACGGCATCGGCAAGCAGCTCGCCCTGCCTGGTCTGCACACCGACCACCCGACCATCCTCGCGCAGGAAGCCCTCGACGGCACAGTGCTCGCGGATCTCGACGTTGGGCAGCTGCGCCAGCGCCGCACGCAGCGACCTGAGCAGGCGCGGATTGCGCACGTTGGCCACCCCGGCCATGTGGATCGCGTGCCGGTAGCCGTGGCGCAGCACCGGCACCGCCGCCTCGACCTCGGCCATCGGCACCGAGCGCAGCGGCCGCCCCTCGCGCGCGGCCCAGGCCAGCGCCTCGGCCTCGTCCTCCAGATCCAGCCAGTATAGCCCGGTGACGTGCACCTCGGGATCGACCCCGCCCTCCTCGATCAGCCTGTCGGCCAGGCGCGGATAGAAGTCCTGCGACCAGTGCGCCAGCGCCGTCACCGCCGGGCTGTAACGCCACGGATAGAGCGGCGAGACGATGCCGCCACCGGCCCAGGAAGCCTCGCCGCCCACGGCGGACTGATCGAGCAGGGTGACGGTACAGCCGGCCTGGGCCAGCAGACGCGCCGACTGCAGGCCGATGGCCCCGGCGCCGATGATGAGGATGTTGTGCATGAAGATTCCAGGCAGACAGATTGTGAGGGTACTCGGGAAAAGGCTGGTCCAGCACGCTACCGATCTGCTTGCAGAGTCTACGCTTCGCAGCCGGGCACAGCCATGCCAGCAAAAATCCGATCCACCACCGGTACAGGCTTCACAACCGGCTGGCGATCACAATCCGCCGCGCGGAATCCCCCTAGAATCCGTTGCAGCCTCATCCAGGTTCCGACACGGACGTCGAATCCATGAAAGCGATGCGTGGACAAACATTGCTCGAACTCATGGCATGCCTGCTCATCGCAGGCATCCTGCTGGGCATTGCAGCTCCCTCCTTTAGCGAGATGCTGCGCAAAAACCGCCAGACCCAAGCCGTCAACCAGCTCCTGGGAGAGCTAAACCATGCCCGCGCCTCAGCCGTGCTGGAACGAACGACCATCGGCATCTGCTCCGGCAGCTCCGCCTGCGATGGCTCCCGAACCTGGAGCCGCAACCTGCTGGTGTTCGAGGACAGCAACCGGAATGGGCGATTCGAGACAGGCGAACGCCTGATCCGCCAGATCAGGCTACCCGACGATGTCACATGGCGCTGGTCCCGCTTCGGGCAACAGGCGCACCTGCACTTCGAGGCCAATGGAACCACTCGTGCAGCCAATGGGACTCTGACACTGTGCATGAACAACCAACCCCAACACCAACTGGTCATCAGCCTTTCCGGCCGCATACGCAGCCAGCCAGCTGCCGCCGGTGCCTCCTGCGGATAGCCCATACCGTTCGTCGCCCGTTTGTTGCGCCCATCCCGGGCAACTGGCCTTCGATCGCCCCATTCAGGATGCTTTACCTGCAGAAAAAGCCATCACACCCCGGAAAACCACGAGCAAGAGCAGATGCACTCACATAACGGCTTTTCGCTGATCGAACTGATGGTGGTCATCGCCATCATCGCCATCATCGCCGGCATCGGCGTCCCCAGCTTCCGCAACCTCACGCTGGACAGCCGCCTGAACAGCACAGCCAACCATCTCCTTGGCGCCCTGCGCCTCGCCCGTAGCGAGGCGATCACGCTGCGCACCAACATCACGGTCTGCGCAGCAAATGAGAGCAACAGTGCCTGTGCGAACGGCACCAACTGGACTGACGGCATGCTGCTGCTGAACGGGGCCGAAGTGATACGTGTCATCCCTGCGGCAGCGAGCGGGCTGACCATCACGAGTTCGCACGGCAGCGCAGCCTTCCGCGCCAACGGCACCCTCAGCCCCTCGTCTCTGGTGCTGACCATCGGCGAAACCGAACGCTCCAAGAGTCACGCGGTAAAGGTGAATGCCATCGGTCAGGCCTGCAGCGGGAGCGCCTGTCCATGAAGAAGGAGCGCGGCTTCACCTTGATCGAGGTACTCATTGCCCTGCTCGTGCTGGCAGTCGGCCTGCTGGGCATGGCCAGCCTGATGATGACCAGCCTGCAATCGAGCCAGAGCGCCTACCTGCGCAGCCAAGCCAGCCTGCTGGCCCAGGACTTGGTCGAGCGCATGCGCGCAAATCGCAACCAGGCCATCAGCTCCAACAACTACACGCTAACAGCAAGCGCCAGCGCCACCACGAGTCCGGGATGCAGCAGTAGCGGCTGCTCGCCGAGCGCCCAGGCGCAACAGGACCTCCACGACTGGCGGGCCGCGCTGGAGGCTGGAATCCCGGGTGCCACAGCCAGCGTCGACCGAGCCAATAACAACGAGTACACCATCACCATCGCCTGGGAGGAGAACGCCAGCGAGGATGTCGACAACGACCCCGACACCCCCAGGACACGCGTCCCTGCTACCTTCGAGCTGAGAGTCAACCTATGAAGCGGCAACACGGCCTTTCTCTTGTCGAGCTGATGGTGGCAATCCTGATCAGCTCCCTCCTGCTGCTCGGCGTACTGCAGCTGTTCGGCAACAGCACCGAGTCCGATCGCACGGTCAACGCCCTAGCCCGTGTCCAGGAGGGCGGCCACGCCATCCTCGAGATAATAGGTACCGATGCGCGGCGTGCCGGTTACCAAGGCTGCAGCTCGATTGCCAACAAGACCACAGTCGGCAGCGTCACCTTTCCCGACGACGCCCTGGCTGCGGCTACCAAGAGCGTGACCTTCCGCTACGCGACGAGGGAGGACACAGGAACCGATTTCAGCGCCAGCAACGCCTGCGACGGCGCCGCCCTGCACCTGCGGGCAGTCACCTATGCCCAGTGCACCAACGGCACGTCCCTGTGCATGACGCTGAACGGCGGCTCTGCCGACCCGATTCTCGACAATGCAGTGCTCGACAGCATCTTCTTCGGCATTCCCGAGGGCAACGCCACCCGCTGGGTCGAAAGCGCCAATGTCAGCGCCACGCAACTGGCCAGCGCCCAGGCCGTACGCATCCAGCTCACCCTCAACGACGCACGCACCGGAGTAACACGCACCTTCAGCGGCACCTACGAACTGAGGAACCGGATCTGATGAACACACATAACCGACAAGGAGGCATGGTCCTGCTGGTCAGCCTGGTATTGCTGCTGGTGCTCACCATCATCGCCATCACCGCTGCCAACACGTCCTCCCTGCAGGTGCGCATCGCCGCCAACAGCAAGCAACAGAACGTCGCCTTCCAGGCTGCCGAGAGTGGCATCCGCGAATGGCTGGCCGACTTTGCGGAAGACCCTGCAATCGAAGCCCTGACGGTCACTGGCAACCTGCAGGCTACAGCAAAGACCGTACCGTACCAGGCCAGCGCAGCAACCCCTGGCACCTGCTGGGACGTGATCCCCGCCTATTCGCTGGACGCCTCGGAGGACAACACCAGCTTCCAGTACGCCTGCTTCAACATCCAGAGCACCGGCAAGGCCTGCGCTGATGCCACCGAGAACGCCAACTGCCCTGACGACAGCCAGTTGGCACAGGCCGAACATCTTCAGGGTCATCTGGTCCGCTACTGACAGGACAAGGAATGAATGTCATGAACCTCTGCCACGCCCTCAAACCATTCCTGGCTTCCGCCCTGCTTTCCAGCCTGATCCTGCAGGCTGGCCTCAGCCAAGCCGACGACACGGAGATCTTCTTCGGCGGCCCGACCATCGACAACAACACCCGCCCCAACGTGCTATTCATTCTGGACAACTCCGGCTCGATGGCCTGGCGTCTGGACCGTAACGACCCCGCCAGCTCCGGCCAGAAGTCCCGGCTAATGGTATTGAAGGAATCCTTCGCCGACATTCTCAACAATACCAGCGACATCAACATCGGCGTCATGGTGCTGAACGCCCGCACCGAGTACGGCAGCTCTCGCTACATGTTCCCCGTACGCAACATTGATGACACCCTGGGTGGCAGTGCAGAACTGAGTGGCGGCAACGCCGGCATCCTGCAGTCCTCCGACGACGCCTCGCAGCGCATCAGCCCGGCCGGCGATGCCGTGATCGATGACCCGACGCTGCTGATGGGCAGCACCGCCATGACCGGAAATATACCGGGCAGGATCAGCAGCGCGCTGACCTCTGCCAACAGCTTCTTTCGCCACCTGCATACGACTGGTAAGGGGAAAAACCAGGTCACCACCGAGTATGCCTGCCGAATGGACCCGCCCTTGCGCAGCAACGACGACTACTGCGACAACGACGAACTGAGCGAAATCAACCTGCAGCGCGACACCTCCTCCCAGGCCCTGTTCCGCTTCGAGGGCCTGAATCTGCCTGCCAATGCGATCGTCACCAGCGCCTACATCGACATCACCCCTACCAACACGCCAAGCGGCAACCGAAAAAGCCTGAAGCTCGACGTGATGGTGGAAAACAGCAAGACCCCTGGGCGCCTCAACGACAACAGCACGTTTGGCGGGCGGACCTACCAGGACACCGCGGTCGTCCAGGTCAACGGCTGGAGCGACGGGGCACGCGTCGCCATCGACCTGCTCGACCAGGTCAAGGCTCTGCTAGCAGCCACCCCGGCGGCAGACCCGGTCCAGGGGCTGTTCGTACGCTTCTCCGGCAACTCGGCCAACAACAAAAGCCAGCAATACACCTTCTGCGCCAACGACTGCCCGAGCGGCGAGGCGCCCACCCTGGTCATCGAATACAGCGCGCCGGGCAATGGCACTGAGACCGAGCAGCGCATGGCCGCCCTGCGCTTCCAGGAGGTCAGCATCCCCCAAGGCGCCACCATCAGCTCGGCCCATATCAGCTTCGTACCGGCTGCCA
Source organism: Pseudomonas sp. AN-1 (assembly GCF_034057115.1). NCBI lineage: Bacteria > Pseudomonadati > Pseudomonadota > Gammaproteobacteria > Pseudomonadales > Pseudomonadaceae > Pseudomonas > Pseudomonas sp. AN-1. Next base: position 2,378,274 of record NZ_CP139195.1, read on the forward strand.
GCAACAGCGAGCCGGTCACCTTCGAGGTGCGCGCCGAAAGGACCGGAGATGCCAGCCAGTTCGTCGCCGGCAGCAACCTCGCAGGACGCAGCAAGACTACCGCCGTGACCACCTGGGCAGCCGAGCCATGGATAACAGAAAACCCACCCGTGCCGGTGCAGGGGCCGGACGTCACCCAGTTGGTGCAGGAGGTGGTGAACCTCTCCACCTGGTGCGGCAACAATACGATGGCCTTCCATATCACCCCCACCTCCGGTAGCGGCCTGCGCAGCGCCCACAGTTTCGATGGCGCCGGGGGCCTGCAGCCGATCCTGAACGTCAGCTATACCGGCGGCAGCGAGGGGTGCATGCAGGATATCGTCGAGGTCCGCATCACCGACCAGAAGAACGACGCCTACCAGAACTCCTCCGGCCAGGTGACGCTCGGCGATCTGCAACTGCCATTGAGCCGTAACCGAATCGGTGCCCGCTTCGAGGACCTGCCGGTCAGCCGGGATGCAGAAGTCGTCGAAGCCAAGGTGATCATCACCCCAGCCAACACCGTGGCCAATCCTACCCAGAGCATAGGGCTCAGATTCCAGGACAGTGCCAACGGCAGCGCCTTCAGCGCCAACTCCTCCAACCTGAGCAGCAACCGGGACCTGACCTCCACAACCTACTGTTCGATCAGCAGCAGCTGGCGTGCAGGCGTACCAGTCATATGCGATGTCAGCAGCACGGTACTGACCAACATCTTCGCCAAAAGCAGCTGGTACCGTGGCAACCCCCTCAACCTGTTCCTCGTCCAGAGCGCCGACAGCGATCTCAAGGTCGCCTCCTACGAAGCCAACCCGGCCCAATCGATCAAGCTGCGCCTCAAGTTGCGCGACGGCGGATCTTCGGTGACCGTCCGCCAGCACCTGAACTCCCTGGTGCAGAGCATGACGGCCAATAACAATACCCCTATCGTGCGGACCCTGTATGACGCAGCCCGATACTACCGTGGCGACGTTGCCGGGCGCACCAGCCCGATCGACAGCGCCTGCCAGGCGAACCACCTGGTGCTGCTGACCGATGGCCAGGCCTACAGCCCCTATGATGATCCCAGAAGCGACGTTGCCAAGCTGATAGGCAGCGACTGTAACGGCGACGCCACTGACAGCGATGAACAGTGCGCCCGCAGCCTGACGAAATGGCTGGCGGATAACGACCAATCCGCCACCATCGAAGGCGACAACCTCATCACCACCCACACCGTGGGCTTCGCCCTCGATGCAAGCGGCACCAAGACCAGCGCCCAGGTCAAGAAGTTCCTTAGCGATCTTGCCACCAACGGGGGGGGGGCCGCCTACACTGCCGAAAGCGCCGGCGAGCTAAGCGCCGCCTTCAACCGCATCATCCAGGAGGTGCTCGCCACCAACACCACCTTCGTCAACGCCAGCGCTCCCATCAACAGCTTCAACCGTCAGGACAACAAGGACCAGCTGTACTTTGCCCTGTTCCGCCCCTCCGATCGGGACCGCTGGGCAGGCAATCTGAAGCGCTACCGCATGAAGATCGAGGACGGAGTGGCCACCATCGTCGATGCCGATGGGGTCTCGGCCATCGATCCGAATACCGGCTTCTTCCGCGATAATGCCCGCAGCTTCTGGACCAGCGAGCGCGATGGCAGCGACGTCACGCTCGGCGGAGCCGCCCACAAACTGCCGACTCCGGACAACCGCAAGCTGTACACCTACCACGGCGACTCGCCGGTTTCGCCCGTCGCCCTGAGCAACTACCCGATCAGCACCAGCAACTCCCGGCTGACCCCTGAACTTCTGGGGGTCAGCGAAGAGGACAAAGAAGAACTCCTCGACTACATTCGCGGCCTCGACAGCGAGGGCAACCCGCGCAAGGGACTGGGCGACCCCATCCACTCCAGCCCGCGCCTGGTGACTTACAAGTGCGAGTCCTACTCGGGCGACGAATGTGTCGACGAGGACCAGGCGGCCATCATGGGTACCAACGAAGGCTTCATCCACCTGTTCGATACCGATACCGGCAAGGAGCACTTCGCCTTCATGCCCGAGGCCCTGCTGCCGAACATCAAGTACCTGCAGGACAACGCCAAGTCTTCCTCACAGAAACCTCGTCGCTACGGGATGGACAATACCGTTGCCCTGTGGGTCAACGATGCCAACAACAATGGCGTCATCTATGGCGGCAAGAACCCGGAAACCGGTGCCACGATCTCCGGAAAGAACTCCGGCGAGTTCGTCTATGCCTACGCCACCATGGGCCGCGGCGGACGCAACATCTACGCACTGGACATCACCGACCGAGACAGCCCCAAGCTGCTGTGGCAGATCATCGGCGGCAGCACCAGTGGCTTCGAGCATCTGGGACAGACCTGGTCGGCACCGGTCAAGGCCCGGATCCAGGTGGGCAGCACAGTCCGCGACGTACTGATCTTCGGCGGCGGCTACGATGCCAGCCAGGACGATCTCAACAGTTCGGACAGCACCCGGACTGCCGATGGCATGGGCAATGCCATCTACATCGTCGACGCCAAGACAGGCGCAAAGATCTGGTCCGCCGGCAGCGACGACAGTCACGACCTGCAACTGGCCAAGATGCAATACAGCATCCCCAGCAAGGTGCGCGTGATCGACATACAGGCACAGGCTACCACCCAGGTGGATGAGGATAGCGGTCGCCTCGAGTCCGGCGGGGTGCTGGTCCATGACACGGAGAAGCTGGCCGATCAGATATTCGTCGGCGACATGGGCGGCCAGATCTGGCGCTTTTTCATCAACCACGGCAGCAGTGGTGCGAACCTTGTCACCGCCGGGGGTAGCAGCGGCAATGGCGTGTTCGCCAGCGTCGGAGGCGATACCCCGGCCTCTGCCCGGCGCTTCTATCACGAGCCGGATGTATCCTTGCTGAAGGTCGGCAGCACGCCGACCCTGACCGTCAACATCGGCAGCGGCTACCGTGGCCACCCGCTCAACAAGTTCATCGACGATCGCTTCTACTCCTTCCGTACCGACATCCTGTTCAAGAACGGCAACGAAGGCACCCTGACCGAAGGCGACATGTACGATGCGACGCAAAACCTGGTCCAGGCTGGCAACGCAGGGCAGCAGGCGACCGCCCAGGCGGCCTTCGCCGAGACCCATGGCGGCTGGTATATCACCCTGAAGGGCGATGGCGAAAAGGTACTCTCCCGCGCCCTGACCGCCGGGGGCTCGGTGTACTTCAACACCTACGAGCCGACCGCCGGCAGAGGGGTCTGCAGCGCCTCGATCGGCAAGAACCGCGCCTACTCGGTACGCCTGGCCAATGCCACCCCGACGTCCGTGCCGCTGGATGGCAACGGCAGCTACGAGGATCGCTATCAGGACAGCAACAGCGGCGGCATCTCCAGCGACCCGCAGCTGTTCTGCCAGGGCGACAACTGCTTTATCCTGCCCGACCCCTCGGTGGCCCCCACAGCTGTCACCACGCCGCCGCTCGGCAAGACCTACTGGATAGACGAGACCAGCGACTAAACATGGATCCGGGGCACCTCAGGGTGCCCCGGCCCTTTACCGTCGAGAGCATTACAGAATGAAAGCACAGCAAGGCTTCACACTGATTGAGCTGATGATAGTCGTGGCGATCATCGGCATTCTTGCCGCCATTGCCCTACCCAGCTACCAGGGCTATCTGCTCCGCGCCTCCTGCGAGAACACCAAGTCCGTACTCGCCGGGGCGGCGAACGTGCTGGAGCGCTATCGAGCGCAGAACAACCGTTACACCGATGCTGATGGCAACGCGGCTCCCTTGGGCATCTACTCGGCTGCCCCGGTGGATGGGGCCAGCAAACACGCCACCGTCGCCGTCAGTGCGGTTACCGCGACGAGCTATACCCTGACCGCCACGGGTACGGGTCGGCTGGCCGGCAAGGGCACCCTGACCCTGGACTCCAGCGGGGCGCGCGGTGGCAGCGGGGCGCTGGCCAATGCCTGGGGGAGCTGCAACGGCCTCTGAAAGAAAAACGGGGCGCATGGCGCCCCGTTCTGCATTGAGCTGATCGGTTACAACTCCTTCACCCGCAACTCCTTCGGCATGGCGAAGGTCACGTTCTCCGGCTCGCCGTCCAGCTCGCACACCTCGTCGGCACCCCATTCGCGCAGGCGGGCGATGACGCCCTGGACCAGCACCTCCGGCGCCGAGGCGCCGGCGGTGATGCCGATCTTCAGCTTGCCGTCGAACCATTCGCGCCGGAGGTCGTCGGCGCCGTCGATCAGGTAGGCCGGGGTGCCCATGCGTTCGGCCAGTTCGCGCAGGCGGTTGGAGTTGGAGCTGTTGGGGCTGCCGACCACCAGCAGCAGGTCGCAGTCCTCGGCGAGCTGCTTGACCGCATCCTGGCGGTTCTGGGTGGCGTAGCAGATGTCACTCTTGCGCGGCCCCTGGATGGCCGGGAAGCGCTCGCGCAGGGCGTCGATGACCTTCGAGGTGTCGTCCATCGACAGGGTGGTCTGGGTGACGTAGGCCAGCGCCGCGGGGTTGCCCACCTCGAGACGGGCGACGTCGTCCTCGTCCTCGACCAGGTAGATGGCGCCGCCGTTGCGGTTGTCGTACTGGCCCATGGTGCCCTCCACCTCGGGGTGGCCGGCGTGGCCGATGAGGATGCACTCCTGGCCGTCGCGGCTGTAGCGGGCGACTTCCAGGTGCACCTTGGTGACCAGCGGGCAGGTGGCGTCGAACACGCGTAGGCCGCGGCGGGCCGCCTCGTCGCGCACCGCCTGGGACACGCCGTGGGCACTGAAGATGACGATGACATCGTCGGGCACCTGGTCGAGCTCCTCGACAAAGACGGCGCCGCGCGCGCGCAGGCCCTCGACGACGAACTTGTTGTGTACCACTTCGTGGCGCACGTAGATCGGCGGGCCGAACACGTCGAGGGCGCGGTTGACGATCTCGATGGCGCGGTCGACACCGGCGCAGAAGCCGCGGGGGTTGGCGAGGGTGATTTGCATGGCTGGTCTCGGCACGCGGAAATTCAAGGGGGGCGCACGCCAGGCCTACGGCGTGGTTGGCGGGTTACGGCCTGCGGCCTAACCCGCCCTACTACAGGCTCAGGCCGGCTGCACGTCGACGATTTCCACGTCGAAGGTCAGGCGCTTGCCGGCCAGCGGGTGGTTGAAGTCGATGGTCACCTGGGCATCGTCGAACTGCCTGACCACGCCCGGCAGCTCGGCGTTGGCGGCATCGTTGAAGATGATCAGCAGCCCTTCGGACAGCTCCATGCCCTCGAAGTTGCCGCGCGGCATGACCTGCACGTTCTGCGGGTTGGGCTGACCGAAGCCGTGCTCCGGCTCGATGGCGATCGAACGCTTGTCGCCGGCCTTGAGGCCGTAGAGGGCCTGCTCGAAGCCGGGCAGCAGGTTGCCGTCGCCGACCTTGAACACGGCCGGGCTCTTGTCGAAGGTGCTGTCGACCACGTCGCCCGACTCGAGCTTGATGGCGAAGTGCAGGGTTACCTGGCGCTCGGGGCCGATGCGCTGTTCAGTCATTGCGGTCTCCGCTTTTCTCGGATTTGAACATGTCCAGGGCCAGCAGCACGGCGCCGACGCTGATGGCGCAGTCGGCGATGTTGAAGGCCGGGAAATACCAGCGGTTCTGCCAGTGGACCAGGATGAAGTCGATCACGTGGCCGTAGGCCACGCGATCGAACAGGTTGCCCAGCGCACCGCCCAGCACCAGCGCCAGGCCCAGCGCCAGCCAGCCCTGGCCGCGGCGCGGCAGGCGCCTGAGCCAGACCACCAGCACGGCGCTGACGCCGATGGCGATGACGGCGAACAGCCAGCGCTGCCAGCCGCCGTGGTCGGCGAGGAAGCTGAAGGCGGCGCCGGTATTGTAGGCCAGGGTCCAGCTGAAGTAGTCGGGAATGACCACGATCTGCTGGTACATCTGCAGGCTGCCCTCGAAGTACAGCTTGGTGACCTGGTCGAGCACGAAGACGATCGCGCTCAGCCACAGCCACGGCAGGGCGCCGAAGCGCCCGGCGGTCTCAGGCATGCAGGCGCACCTCGCCGCTGCCGCTGACGTTGTCCACGCAGCGGCCGCACAGCTCCGGATGCTCGGCATGCTGGCCGACGTCCGCGCGGAAGTGCCAGCAGCGGGAGCACTTGGCATGCCCCGACTTGAGCACCTGCAGCTTCAGACCAGCGACCTCGCTGTCGACCGCCTCGGCCGGAGCTTCGGCCAGCGGCGCCAGGCTGGCGTACGAGGTGATCAGCACGAAGCGCAGCTCGTCGCCCAGCTTGGCCAGCTTGGCGGCCAGCGCCTCCTCGGCGTACAGGGTGACCTCGGCCTGCAGGTTGCCGCCGATGGTCTTGGCGTTGCGCTGGTTCTCCAGCTCCTTGTTCACCGCAGCCTTGACCGCCATCACCTCGGTCCAGAACTCGCGCCCCAGCGCGGCGTCGGCGTCCAGCTCGAACAGGCCGTCGTACCAGGTGTTGAGGAACACCGACTCATTGCGCTGGCCCGGCAGGTACTGCCAGATCTCCTCGGCGGTGAAGGCGAGGATCGGTGCGATCCAGCGCACCAGCGCCTCGGCGATGTGGAACAGCGCAGTCTGGCAGGAGCGCCGCGCCTGGCTGTCGGCCGCGGTGGTGTACTGGCGGTCCTTGATGATGTCGAGGTAGAAGCCGCCCAGCTCCTGCACGCAGAAGTTGTGCACCTTCTGGTAGACGTTCCAGAAGCGGTACTGCTCGTAGGCCTCGCTCAGCTCGGCCTGCAGGCGCGCGGCGGCGTCCACCGCCCAGCGGTCGAGGGCCAGCATCTGCTGCGGCTCGAGCAGGTCGGTGGCCGGGTTGAAGCCGCTGAGGTTGGAGAGCAGGAAGCGCATGGTGTTGCGGATGCGCCGGTAGGCGTCGGCGCTGCGCTGCAGTATCTGCTTGGACACCGCCATCTCACCGGAGTAGTCGGTGGCCGAGACCCACAGGCGCAGGATGTCGGCGCCCATGCTGTCGGTGACTTCCTGCGGGGCGATGACGTTGCCCAGCGACTTGGACATCTTGCGGCCGTTCTCGTCGACCACGAAGCCGTGGGTCAGCAGGCCGCGGTACGGCGCGTGGCCGTCGATGGCGGCGCCGGTCAGCAGCGAGCTGTGGAACCAGCCGCGGTGCTGGTCGGAGCCTTCCAGGTAGAGGTCGGCGCGCGGGCCCTGGTCGTGGCCCATCGGGTGCGAGCCGCGCATCACGTGCCAGTGGGTGGTGCCGGAGTCGAACCAGACGTCGAGGGTGTCGCTGATCTTGTCGTAGTCGGCGGCCTCGCTGCCGAGCAGCTCGGCGGCGTCCAGCTTGAACCAGGCCTCGATGCCTTCCTGCTCGACGCGCTGGGCGACCTGCTCCATCAGCTCGACGGTGCGCGGGTGCAGCTCGCCGGTCGCCTTGTGCAGGAAGAACGGGATCGGCACGCCCCAGTTGCGCTGGCGCGAGATGCACCAGTCGGGGCGGTTGGCGATCATCGCGTGCAGGCGCGGCTTGCCCCAGCCCGGGTAGAACTCGGTCTGCTCGATGGCGTTGAGCGCGCGCTCGCGCAGGGTGGCGCCCTGCGCCGGCTCGCGATCCATGCCGACGAACCACTGCGCGGTGGCGCGGTAGATCAGCGGGGTCTTGTGGCGCCAGCAGTGCATGTAACTGTGGCTGATGCTCTCGTGCTTGAGCAGCGCGCCGACTTCCTCGAGCTTGGCGACGATCTGCGGGTTGGCCTTCCAGATGAACTGGCCGCCGAAGAACGGCAGGTCGGCGACATACACGCCGTTGCTCTGCACCGGGTTGAGGATGTCGTCGTTGCTCATCCCGTAGTGCTTGCAGGTGCGGAAGTCGTCCTCGCCGTAGGCCGGCGCCGAGTGGACGATGCCGGTACCGGCGCCCAGCTCGACGTACTCGGCGAGATACACCGGCGAGAAGCGCTCGTAGAGCGGATGGCGAAAGCGGATGTTCTCCAGCGCCGCGCCCGGGGCGCTGGCGATCGCCTCGCCCTCCAGGCCGTAGCGCTTGAGGCAGGACTCGACCAGCTCGGCGGCCAGCAGCAGCAGCCGGTCGCCGACGTCAACCAGCGCGTACTCGAACTCGGGGTGCAGGTTGAGCGCCTGGTTGGCCGGGATGGTCCACGGCGTGGTGGTCCAGATCACCGCGCAGGCGGTCTTCTCCAGGGCGGGCAGGCCGAAGGCCGCGGCCAGCTGGGCGGCGTCCTCGACGGCGAAGGCCACGTCGATGGCGTCGGACTTCTTGTCCTGGTACTCGACCTCGGCCTCGGCCAGCGCCGAGCCGCAGTCGAAGCACCAGTTGACCGGCTTGAGGCCCTTGAACACGAAGCCGCCCTTGACCATCTCGGCCAGGGCGCGGATCTCGCCGGCCTCGTTGGCGAAGTTCATGGTCTTGTACGGGTTGGCGAAGTCGCCGAGCACGCCGAGGCGGACGAAGTCGGCCTTCTGGCCGTCGATCTGCTCGCTGGCGTAGCTGCGGCACAGTTCGCGGGTCTTGTCCGCCGGCAGGTTCTTGCCGTGGGTCACCTCGACCTTGTGCTCGATCGGCAGGCCGTGGCAGTCCCAGCCCGGCACGTAGGGTGCGTCGAAGCCGGCGAGGGTCTTGGAGCGGACGATGATGTCCTTGAGAACCTTGTTGACCGCGTGGCCGATGTGGATGTTGCCGTTGGCGTAGGGCGGGCCGTCGTGCAGCACGAACTTCGGTCGGCTGGCGCCGAGCGCGCGCAGCTTGCCGTACAGGTCGATCTCGTCCCAGTACTTGAGGGTTTCCGGCTCGCGCTGCGGCAGCCCGGCCTTCATCGGGAATGCCGTTTCCGGCAGGTTCAGGGTCGCTTTGTAGTCGGTCATTTCAGGTTCTCTAACGGTTGACCCTGCCAGTGGGCACGGGCGGCGGCGATGTCCGCGTCGATCGCCGACTTCAGTGCCTCCAGGGAGGCGAAACGCTGTTCGTCGCGCAGCTTGCGGTGGAACTGCACCACCAGGCGGCGGCCATAGAGATCGCCGCTGAAATCCAGCAGATGAACTTCCAGATGGGCACGGCCGTCGCCGGCGACGCTGGGCCGGGTACCGATGTTGGCCACTCCCGGCCAGCGCCGGCCGTCCAGCGCGACGCTCACCAGATAGACGCCGCTCAGCGCCGGGCGCAGGCGATTGAGCTGCAGGTTGGCGGTCGGCGTGCCCAGCTGGCGGCCGAGCTTCTGGCCGTGCAGCACCCGGCCGCTGATGGCGTAGGGACGACCGAGCAGGCGCTCGACCTCGGCGAAGTCGCCGGCGGCCAGTTCCTCGCGCACCCGCGTGCTGCTGATGCGCTCGCCGTCCAGCTCGATGGTGTCCGCCGACTCGACGGTGAAGCCCTCGCGCGCCCCGGCCTCCTGCAACAGGGCGAAGTCGCCGGCGCGGTCGCAGCCGAAGCGGAAGTCGTCGCCGACCTCGAGGTGCCTGACCCCCAGGCCCTCGACCAGGATCTGGTGGACGAAGGCGTTGGCGGACAGCTCGCGCAGGCGGCGGTTGAAGGTCAGGCACAGCACCCGGTCGACTCCGCAGGCGCGCAGCAGCTCGAGCTTCTCGCGCAGGCTGCTGATGCGCGGCGGGGCCTTGTCCGGAGCGAAGAATTCGCGCGGCTGCGGCTCGAAGATCACCACGCAGCTGGGCAGGCCGGCCTGCGCCGCGCGCTCGCGCAGACGCGCCAGCACGCCCTGGTGGCCGCGATGCACGCCGTCGAAGTTGCCGATGGTGGCAACGCAGCCCCGCTGGCAGGAGCGCAGATTATGGAGACCTCGGACCAGTTGCATAGACGCGTCTTGTGTGCAAATTGGCCGATTATACCCATGCATCGGGCATCAGGCGTAGGCCCCGTGACCACCTGCTCAATGGCGCAGATGGCGCAGGCGCAGGCCGAACAGGACCATCGCGGCAACGTAGACGGCGATGCCGCCGCCGACCAGCAGGCTCAGCTCCAGCGCTCGGCGCTGCCAGCCCCAGGCGAACCATGCCGCGGAGGGCGCGTTCAGCCACCAGACCAGCGCCACCATGGCCGCGCAGCCGGCCAGCAGGCGCAGGGCGAACAGCCCCCAGCCCGGCGCTGGCTGGTAGACGCCGGCCTTGCGCAGCCCCCAGAGCAGCAGGCCGGTATTGAGCATCGACGACAGCGAGGTGGACAGCGCCAGGCCGACGTGCTGCAGCGGCCAGATCAGCACCAGGTTGAACGCCATGTTCGCCACCATGCACTGCACGGCGATGCGCACCGGGGTCCTCAGGTCCTGGCGGGCGAAGAAGCCCGGCGCCAGCACCTTGATCAGCATGAAGGTGAGCACGCCCAGCGAATAGGCCTCCAGGGCGTTGGCCGCCTGCACCACGTCGCGCTCGGTCATCTTGCCGTAGTGGAACAGGCTGGCGATCAGCGGTTCGGAGAGGATCGCCAGGGCCAGCGCCGCCGGCACGCCGACCAGCAGCACCATGCGCAGCGCCCAGTCGATGGTCGCCGAGAAGGCCTTGGGGTCGCCGCCGGCATGCTGGCGCGACAGGCTGGGCAGGATCACCGTGCCGATGGCGATGCCGAAGGCGCCCAGCGGCAGCTCCGACAGGCGGTCGGCGTAGTACAGCCAGGACACGCTGCCGGTCTGCAGGAAGGACGCCAGCACGGTGTCCAGCAGCAGGTTGATCTGGCTGACCGACACGCCGAACAGCGCCGGCACCATCAGCGTCATGATCCGCTTGACGCCCTCGTCCTTGCGATCAGGCCGCGGGATCGGCAGCAGCCGGATGCGCGCGAGGAACGGCAGCTGGAACAGCAGCTGGGCCAGGCCCGCGACGAACACGCCCCAGGCCAGCGCCATCACCGGCTGGTCGAAGTAGGGAGTGAAGAACAGGGTCGCGCCGATCATGCAGATGTTGAGCAGCACGGGGGTGAAGGCCGGCACGGCGAAACGCCCGTAGCTGTTGAGGATGCCGCCGCAGAAGGCGGTCAGCGAGATCAGCAGCAGGTAGGGAAAGGTGATGCGCAGCAGGTCGCCGGCCAGCGCCAGCTTTTCCGGCTCGCCGCGAAAGCCCGGGGCGAACAGCATGATCAGGTAGGGCGAGGCGACCACGCCGAGGGCGGTGAGCGCGGTGAGCGTCAGACCGAGGGTGCCGGCGACCCGGTCGACCAGTTGCTTGACCTCGGCCAGGCTGCGCTGCGCGCGGTACTCGGAGAGCACCGGGACGAAGGCCTGGGCGAAGGCGCCCTCGGCGAACAGCCGGCGCATGAAGTTGGGAATCTTGAAGGCGATGAAGAAGGCATCCGCCGCCGGACTGGAGCCGAAGTAGGCCGCCACCACCATGTCGCGCACCATGCCCAGCACCCTCGACAGCAGGGTCATCACGCTGACCACCGCACTGGATCGCAACAAACTGCTTTTGGCCGACTCGCCGGACATGCTTTAATCCCCGCCCCTGCAAAGGTCGGCGAGTGTAAGCCAGCGCCCGCCCGCCCGACCAGCACCCGACAGCCGCCATTGCCCCTTGACAACGCCTTTCGGCGCCGGCATGATTCGCGGCCTTATTTACTTGGTATCCCCAGTTTTCGAGGAGCTCGACGGTGGCCAACTCCCCCTCCGCCAAAAAACGTGCCAAACAGGCTGAGAAGCGCCGCAGCCACAACGCCAGCCTGCGCTCGATGGTGCGTACCTACATCAAGAACGTAGTCAAGGCTATCGACGCCAAAGACCTGGCCAAGGCTCAGACCGCCTACACCCTGGCTGTGCCGGTGATCGACCGTATGGCCGACAAGGGCATCATCCACAAGAACAAAGCTGCTCGTCACAAGAGCCGCCTGAACGGCCATATCAAGGCCCTCGCCCAGGCGTAAGCTTCTGTTCCGACAAGAAACCGGCTTCGGCCGGTTTTTTGTTGCCCGCAGAAAGGTGACGGGCGCTCGCGCGAGGCGAACGCCCGGCCCGCTACAGCTTCTCCGCCGCGATAGCCGCGCACCGATCCGGCCGGTGCTGCGCGGTGCGCCAGGCCACCAGCATGGCCCCGCCGGCACAGCACAGCATCACCAGCGCCATCGGCCGCGCCGTGCCGTCGTGCAGCACGCCGACCAGCGAGGCCGCCAGCGCGGCGATGGAGAACTGCAGGCTGCCGAGCAGCGCCGAGGCGCTGCCGGCATGGGCGCCCTGCCCAGCCATGGCGCAGGCCGAAGTATTGGGCATCACCACCCCCAGGGTCGCGATGCAACCGAACAGCGGCACCAGCAGCGGCCACAGGGTGGCCGGCTGCAGCCAGGCCACGCCCAGCAGCGCCAGCGCACAGCCCAGATAGAAGGCCACCCCGCGCGGCACCCAGAACGCCGGACCGCGCCGGGCCAGCAGCCGCGTGTTGAACTGGGCGAGCAGGATGAAGCCGGCGGCGTTGCTGCCGAACAGCCAGCCGTACTGCTGGGTCGGCACCTGATAGAGCTCGATGAACACGAAGGGCGAGCCGGCGATATAGGCGAACATCGCCGCGATGGCCAGACCGCCGGTCAGCGCATGCCCCAGGAAGGCCCGATCGGCCAGCAGCAGCCGGTACTGGCGCAGCGCCCCGCCCAGCGGCGCCGGCGGCAGCTCCGGCGAGCGCGTCTCCGGCAGCCAGCGCAGCACCAGCAGCAGGCACAGCGCGGCGAACAGGCCAAGGGCGGCGAAGATCGCCCGCCAGCCGGCCAGCTCCAGCAGCAGCCCGCCGGCGGCCGGCGCGAGGATCGGCGCCAGCCCCATCACCAGCATCAGCCGCGAGAACACCCGCGCCGAGGCGACCGGATCGCACAGGTCGCGCACCACCGCACGCGACACCACCATCCCGGCGCAGCCGCCCAACGCCTGAATGAAGCGCGCGGCGACCAGCCACTCGAGGCTCGGCGCCAGCATGCAGGCAAAGGTCGCCACGCCGAACAGCGCGACGCCGAACAGCAGCGGCACGCGGCGCCCGAAGCGGTCGGCCAGCGGCCCGTAGAGCAGCTGGCCGATGGCCAGGCCGACGAAATACGCCGCCAGGCTGTACTGCACGTGCTCGACGTCGGTGGCGAAGCTGTCGGCCAGGGCCGGGAAAGCGGGCAGGTAGAAGTCGATCGCCAGCGGCGCGAAGGCCGTCAGCGCGCCGAGAATCAGCAGGATACGCAGGGACATCGGAACTCCGGACAGGACGCGGCGTGCCGGCGGAGGGCAGCTGCAAGACCGTCCGTTTTACATACGTTCAAGAATGTTTGCAAACCGTCGGGGCGCGGCATGCTTCTTGCTCCCGCCTTCGCGCAACTGTAACCCGCACCCGGTAAATAGCTGCCATGGATTCACGGAGCAGAGCTATGTCCACCCTCACCGAACTGGCCAAACAGATTGCCGAGCTGTATCCACTCCGGGACAAGACCGCCGGCAAGCGCTATCGCATCGTCAACCAGCTGGCCGGCCTCACCGAGCTGGAGGAGGTCGGCGGCCGGCCGCGCTACGTGCCGACCCGCGTCCTGCAGGACGACAAGCTGTGGGACCTGGCCGGCTGACCTCTCACTCACGCCCGGAGGCCAGCCTGGACAGGTCGACCACTCCCGCATCGCTGAAGCGCCGGCTGCCGAACCAGCCGCCGCCGAGCTTGCCACGCAGCACATAGGGCACATTGTCCAGCCGGGCACTGTCGACCATCCCCAGCGCCTGACGCAGGGCAGCAAAGGCCGAGATACTCACCGGCACCTCGATCACGCTCTCGCCGAACCCCGGCAAGCGGCCGTGCTGAGCGCTCACCCCGCGCGCCAGCAGCCTGCCGTTGACCTTCAGCTCCAGAGCAACACCGCTGTAGTCGATCCCCCCGGCATTCGGGTTCTGCACCCGCAGCTTCACCGCCAGGCGCACCTCCAGCCCCTCCCCGCGCAGCGGCTCGATGCCGACCACCTGGAAGCTCAGCGGGTCGCGACCGCCGAACGTGGCGCAGGACAGCAGCCCCGGCATCAACAGCAGCACCAGCAGCAGGCGCACCGCGCGGGCGAACAGCGGAAAGGCGGGAGCGGACATGGCATGCCTCCGGAAAGGAGAGGGCGAGAAGGAAGCCGGCAAGGCAAGTATTCACCCAGCCGGCCGATCCTGCCCTACCGCGCGCGCACCAACAGCGCACCAACAGTGCGCATTCACGCACCGGCCCGCGCACACCAGCAAGCCGCCCTCAACACGATCACGGCCGTCACGGCGCGGTAAAACCACGGAAACAGTGTGGCATTAGACTTGCTACGTGGAAGACGGGACCCTCCCCAAGCCCCAGCAAGCACTCAACGAGGAAGAGCCATGGCCATTGCGATCAACTGGACTGCCGAGTTCGAAACCGGCATCGACATCATCGACGAGCAGCACAAGCGCATCTTCGAATACCTGAAGGAAATCGACGAGGCCATCTCCAGCAAGTCCGTCGAGCAGATCGAGCACGTCATCAAGTCGCTGATCGACTACGCGATCTCGCACAACACCTTCGAGGAAACCCTGATGGAGAAGGCCGGCTATCCGATGCTCGAGGCCCACCATGAGGTGCACGAGCGGTTCAAGGAGCGCGCCCACTCCTACCGCGACCGCTTCGGCAACGGCGAGGACCCGATCCGCCTGGCCCGCGAGGTGCGCAGCGACATCGGCCTGTGGCTGACCAACCACATCAAGCGCGACGACAAGCACTACGTCAACTACGTCAAGCGTGATCTCGAGGGCAGCTTCGTCGGCCGCATGCTCAACAAGATCTTCGGCTGAGCCCCGCCTGCCGGGCGGCCACTGCGCGCCGCCCGCCCCACGACTGCCGACCATTCCCCGGAGCCGCACCGACCGCTCGCCGCGCAGGCTCCGAGCGCCCTTCCGGCACCGCCCCGGCCCCAGCACCGAGGGCCGCGAATATGCCCGCCTCCTGCTCCCATCCGCGCCGGCGCGCGATATGCTCAAGATGAGGCGCGACGCCAATGCCTCCGGCCGGGTCAGGTCACCCGTGCCCGGCGGCGCTGGGCGGGCGTCAGGCGCGTTCGCCGCTCGCCGCCGAACGCCCACCACGACAATAATAAAGAGAACAAGACCATGACCATCAAGGTAGGCATCAACGGCTTCGGCCGTATCGGACGTCTGGCCCTGCGCGCCGCCTGGGGCTGGCCAGAGCTGGAATTCGTGCAGATCAACGACCCGGCCGCCGACGCGGCCACCCACGCCCATCTGCTCAACTTCGACTCGGTGCACGGCCGCTGGCGGTTCGACGCAGGCAGCGACGGCGACAGCCTCGTCATCGGAGACCGGCGCATCCGGGTCACCCACAACAAGACCATCGCCGATACCGACTGGTCGGGCTGCGACCTGGTGATCGAGGCCAGCGGCAAGATGACCAGGGCGGCCCTGCTGCAGGCCTACCTCGACCAGGGCGTCAGGCGCGTGGTGGTCAGTGCGCCGGTCAAGGAGCCGGAGGTGCTCAACGTGGTGCTGGGGGTCAACCACCAGCGCTTCGACCCGCAGCGGCATCGCATCGTCACCGCCGCCTCCTGCACCACCAACTGCCTGGCGCCGCTGGTCAAGGTGATCCACGAGGCGCTCGGCATCCGCCATGGCTCGATCACCACCATCCATGCGCTGACCAACGATCAGGTCGTCATCGACCAGCCGCACAAGGACCTGCGCCGCGCCCGCGCCTGCGGCATGAGCATGATCCCGACCACCACCGGCTCGGCCACCGCCATCGCCGAGATCTTCCCCGAGCTGCGCGGCAAGCTGAACGGCCACGCGGTGCGCGTGCCGCTGGCCAACGCCTCGCTGACCGACTGCGTGTTCGAGGTCAAGCGCGCCACCACGGCAGAGGAAGTGAACCAGTTGCTCAAGGCTGCCGCCGAAGGCGAGCTCAGGGGCATCCTCGGCTACGAGGAGCGCCCGCTGGTGTCCATCGACTACCGCAGCGACCCGCGCTCGTCGATCGTCGATGCGCTGTCGACCCTGGTGGTCAACGGCACCCAGGTGAAGCTGTACGCCTGGTACGACAACGAGTGGGGCTATGCCAACCGCACCGTGGAGCTGGCGCGGCTGGTGGGCGAGGCCCGCTAGACCCGGCATGGCCTGGCTTGGTCCCGGAGACAGGCTTGCCCAAGCGGGCCGACGGCTCCGCTGGATAGCGGCAGCCCGAGGGCGGCGGCCGGGCGATCCGCCTGAAGCGCGCATCAACGGCGCCCCATGACCACGGACCACGGACCGCGGCGCGCCCCTTAGCCCGCCTTGGAAACGGCAGGCCCAGAAAGCACAAAGCCCCGGAATCCGGGGCTTTGTGTCTGCGCTGGTGGAGCCGGGAAGGGTCCGGATTGCCGTGGAATGGGTGTCCGAGTCAGCGTGGAATCCACAGATTTGAACCCAAAAACGCTCCCACGTGTCCATTCATCGCCCAAGGCCAAGCGCACATTGAGCAGACAATGCATGCGCATTACCATGTCAGTGCACCCTCCCACATTGGAGATCAACATGACTGCCACGCTTGAAGTCGAGTCCACGCTTACTGACCGGTATCAGACCACTGTGCCCGAGACCGTTCGTCGCGCTCTCAAGCTGGGCAAGCGGGACAAGATCCACTACACAATCCGCCAGGATGGCGAGGTAGTCCTGACTCGCGCCAAGGCGCCCGAGGTCAATGATCCCGTGCTCGGCCAGTTCCTCAACTTCCTGGCGAACGACATCGCTCGCCATCCTGAACACCTGAAAGCTGTAGATGCCAGCCTGGTAAAGCGTATCCAGTCCGTGGTCGGACATGTCGAGATTGATCTGGACGCGCCACTCTCGGCTGACGACGAATGATCCAGCCGACACACACACCGCTAGTCATCAACGGCTGGACTGTATTTGCCCACCCTCTGTTTCTTGAGCAAGTCGAGCGGCTGACCCAACAGGTGGAAGCCCTGCGCCGGAAGGATCCGGAAGGTTACCTGCGGAAGAATGCCAGCAAGCGCCTTGCTGCCATTCTGAAACTGGCATTCGAGGTCATCCCTCAGGATCCGGGTCGTGCAGAGTATCGCCAGGGTGGAACCTTGGGCGAGGAGCACAAGCACTGGTTCCGCGCCAAGTTTTTCCAACAGTACCGCCTGTTTTTCCGCTACCACGCCCAAAGCAAAATCATCGTCTATGCGTGGGTCAATGACGAAGATACCAAGCGGGCGTACGAGAGCGGGGACGATGCGTACCGTGTATTCCGCAAGATGCTGGAAAATGGCCACCCACCGGGGGACTGGGCCGCACTGCTATCGGAAGCACATGGCGGATCAACCAGACTGAGTGATCTCGAACGGCAGCTTTCTGCTCCCCCACACTGATAGCATGAACCCGACTTGCGCTTGAAGCATCCCGTACGCGCCCCCCACAATCCGGGGCCGTCTTGGAACAAGCAGGAGTACAACCATGAATACAAGGGCTACGCTGCTCGGCTAGCTAGAGTACAGCGAAGAGGACAGCCTTCTCGTGGGCCATATCGCCGGCATCCGCGATGTGGTCGGCTTCCATGACAGCTCGGTGACGGAGCGGCGAGCAGCATCCGTTGAAGCGGTGGACGACTACCTGGATACCTGCGCCAAGCCGGGGACGCGCGCCCCAGAAGCCTTACCCTGGCAAGCTCAGCCTGCGCTCTGGTGCCGAGCGGCCAGTCGAAACGCGTGAAGTTCATGCCCAAGGCGCGAGCCAGCTGGACGCTCGGCGTGAGCGCGAAGATGATCTCGCCGCCGGGCTCGGTGGTGTAGAGCAACGGGCGCTGGCGCCCTTCCCTGAGCAGCCGCTCGTAGCCGGCGGTCAGATCCCGCCGGGCCAGTTCGGCCGGCGTGGGCAGGCCTTGCCAGGATTTCCCGGCCCGCTGGACGGCCTCGCCGACTTCAGCCTGATAGATCGTCAGAAAATTCAGAACCTGCGCAACACTGTGCTCAAGAGCGCGCTCAGTGAACGCGCTGCGCAGGAAGCTGAAGCGCTCGTTGAGGTACTGCGCCAGCTCACGGGCCAGGGCTTCGTCATGGCCTAGCGACCAGCGGACCTGTCTGGGCAGCTGAGGGTAGGCGGCGAAGTGCGTGGGAAGGGTGTAGTAGTACTGGAAGCCGGTCTTGGCACTGAAGATCAGGTGCAGCTGACCGGTCTTGCGAGGTGTCGCTTTGGGCATGATGGCATACCTTTTTGGATTCACAGTCGGACTGTGAGAAATCCAATGCCATCAAATCTGGCCTGAAACCCGCGTTCTAGACGGGTTCCAGGCTTGAATTGGTGGAGCCGGGGGGATTTGAACCCCCGTCCGCCAGCTCTCCGCTATTGGTTCTACATGCTTAGCCATCTCTACTGAGTTAACTCCTCGCGACCCGAGTGGCAGGGTGCTTGGAGCGAGCTGCATGAGTTTTAGCCGTTACGCCTGCAGCGAACTTGGCGGCGATCCTGTTCTATATGACTGACCAAATCTTCGGGTTTACAGGCATCCCCTAGGGTCAGCTAGCGGCCCTTAGGCGGCTAGAGCGTAGTTGTCGTCGTTGGCAACTATGAGTTTGTAACAGCGAATTTACGAGTTCTGTTACCAGCTCGGCATGCCCCTCAAGTTTTGTTACCGGCGTCGAATCCTGATCGGCCCCTGGGTACTTCTGCTTGCAAGGTCGGATGAAGTGTACGGCAAAGCTTCCCTGCGGCCAAGTCTGATGTAGAGTAGCCGCTGGCCAGCGTCCGGCCAGCCGGACGGACGGCCCCGGGGAGCCATAGAGCGAAGCGATTGGGGCGATTCCCTCAATCAATTACGCCTAAGCCCCCGCCCGGGGTAGGATACTCCCCGTCAACCAGTTTTCAACCCTGAAGGAGTTCAGCGAATGTCCCTCATCAACACCCAGGTCCAGCCGTTCAAGGTCAACGCTTTCCACAACGGCAAGTTCATCGAGGTCACCGAAGCCGACCTGAAAGGCAAGTGGTCGGTGCTGATCTTCATGCCGGCAGCCTTCACCTTCAACTGCCCGACCGAGATCGAAGACGCCGCCGAAAACTACGCCGAATTCCAGAAGGCCGGCGCCGAGGTGTACATCGTCACCACCGACACCCACTTCTCCCACAAGGTCTGGCACGAAACTTCCCCGGCCGTCGGCAAGGCCAAGTTCCCGCTGATCGGCGACCCGACCCACGTGCTGACCAACGCCTTCGGCGTGCACATTCCGGAAGAAGGCCTGGCCCTGCGCGGCACCTTCATCATCAACCCGGAAGGCGTGATCAAGACCCTGGAGATCCACTCCAACGAGATCGCCCGTGACGTCAGCGAGACCCTGCGCAAGCTGAAGGCCGCCCAGTACACCGCCGCCCACCCGGGCCAGGTCTGCCCGGCCAAGTGGAAGGAAGGCGCCGAGACCCTGACCCCGTCGCTGGACCTGGTCGGCAAGATCTAAGCAGCCTTTCCAGGTCGTCGCCTCGCGGGAGCTGTCACCCGGCTCCCGCGACTCCCGAATGCCCGGGTGGGTTCCGCCCGGGCATTTTCATATCCGAATTTCGCAAAAGGGATACCGTCGCCATGTTGGATGCCAATCTGAAAACCCAGTTGCAGGCCTACCTCGAGAGGGTCACCGAACCGTACGAGATAGTCGCGTCCCTGGACGACGGCGAAAAATCCCGGGAAATGCTCGCCCTGCTCGAGGACATCGACGCCCTGAGCGACAAGATCGCCCTGGATACCGCAGGCCAGGACGCCCGCAAGCCCTCGTTCGGCTTCCGCCGCGACGGCGTGGAGATCGGCCCGCGCTTCGCCGGCCTGCCCATGGGCCACGAGTTCACCTCGCTGGTGCTGGCCCTGCTGCAGGTGGGCGGTTACCCGCCGAAGGTCTCCGACGAGGTGATCGCGCAGATCAAGGGCATCGAGGGCGAGTTCCGCTTCGAGACCTACTTCTCGCTGTCCTGCCACAACTGCCCGGACGTGGTGCAGGCGCTCAACCTGATGGCGGTGCTCAACCCCAACATCAAGCACGTGGCCATCGACGGCGCGCTGTTCCAGGACGAGGTGGAGCGGCGCCAGATCATGGCGGTGCCGAGCATCTACCTCAACGGCGAGCCGTTCGGCAACGGCCGCATGGGCGTCGAGGAGATCCTCGCCAAGCTGGATACCAACAGCGGCGCCCGCGAGGCCGACAAGCTCAACGCGAAGACCGCCTTCGACGTGCTGGTGGTCGGCGGCGGCCCGGCCGGCGCCGCGGCGGCCATCTACGCCGCGCGCAAGGGCATCCGCACCGGCGTCGCCGCCGAGCGCTTCGGCGGCCAGGTGATGGACACCATGGCCATCGAGAACTTCATCTCGGTGCCGGAGACCGAAGGCCCGAAACTGGCCCGCGCGCTGGAAGAGCACGTGCGCCAGTACGAGGTCGACATCATCAACCTGCAGCGCGCCAGCAAGCTGATCCCGGCCGAGACCGGCGATGGCCTGCACACCGTGCAGTTCGACAACGGCGGCGAGCTGAAAGCGAAGACGGTGATCCTCGCCACCGGCGCGCGCTGGCGCGAGATGAACGTGCCGGGCGAGCAGGAATACCGCGGCCGCGGCGTGGCCTACTGCCCGCACTGCGACGGCCCGCTGTTCAAGGGCAAGCGCGTGGCGGTGATCGGCGGCGGCAACTCCGGCGTCGAGGCGGCCATCGACCTGGCCGGCATCGTCGCCCACGTGACCCTGCTGGAGTTCGGCGAGCAGCTGCGCGCCGATGCGGTGCTGCAGAAGAAGCTGCACAGCCTGCCCAACGTGACCGTGATCACCATGGCGCAGACCACCGAGGTGACCGGCGACGGCCAGAAGGTCAACGGCCTGATCTACAAGGACCGCCACAATGACCAGGTGCACGAGGTCGAACTGGAGGGCATCTTCGTGCAGATCGGCCTGCTGCCCAACAGCGACTGGCTGAAGGGCACCGTGGAGCTGACCCGCTTCGGCGAGATCATGGTCGACGCCAAGGGCCAGACCAACATCCCCGGCGTGTTCGCCGCCGGTGACGTGACCACCGTGCCGTACAAGCAGATCGTCATCGCCGTCGGCGAGGGCGCCAAGGCCTCGCTGAGCGCCTTCGACCACCTGATCCGCCAGGGCTGATCGCCCTGCACCATCAGCGCCGCGCCCTTCTTCAGGAGGGCGCGGCGTTTTCGTTCACACGCGCTATCGGGCGCGCAGGGCGGCGTTGAGGTTGTCGACCACCTCGGCCCAGTCGGCGTCCTCGAGGATCTCCTCGCGCAGGAAGGCCGCCTGGGCGGGCGTCCAGAAACTGGCGTCGGCCAGTTGCACCTCGGGCGGTAGCGGCGCGTGGCGCTCGATGAAGCGGCGGATCGAGTCGTTGTCGTTGGGCAGGCCGAGCTGCTCGAACAGGTGGTGAAAGGCGTGGACCGGCTGTTCCATGACATCCTCCCGCTGCATGCGGCGTGGTTGAGAACAGCACAGAGTATTGCCTACCCGGCCGGAGCCTGCCGGACCGCTCCTCAGGCCAGGCCCAGGGTGGCCGCGGTCAGCACTGCGTAGCGCGCGCCCTTGGCCAGGGTGACGCAGAGCAGCACGATCCAGAACGACTCGCGCATCACCCCGGCGACCACGGTCAGCGGATCGCCGACCACCGGCAGCCAGCTGAGCAGCAGCGACCAGCGCCCGTGGCGCTGGTACCAGCCCTGCGCGCGCTGCAGATGCTGCTCGCGCACCGGGAACCAGCGCTTGTGGCGGAAGCGCTCGAGGTACAGCCCCAGCAGCCAGTTGAGCAGCGAGCCGAGCACGTTG